>NZ_KV440953.1:260846-2771440 GCF_001636425.1 Heyndrickxia acidicola | reverse complement strand
TGACGTCAAATCATCATGCCCCTTATGACCTGGGCTACACACGTGCTACAATGGATGGTACAAAGGGCTGCAAGACCGCGAGGTTTAGCCAATCCCATAAAACCATTCTCAGTTCGGATTGTAGGCTGCAACTCGCCTACATGAAGCCGGAATCGCTAGTAATCGCGGATCAGCATGCCGCGGTGAATACGTTCCCGGGCCTTGTACACACCGCCCGTCACACCACGAGAGTTTGTAACACCCGAAGTCGGTGAGGTAACCTTTTGGAGCCAGCCGCCGAAGGTGGGACAGATGATTGGGGTGAAGTCGTAACAAGGTAGCCGTATCGGAAGGTGCGGCTGGATCACCTCCTTTCTAAGGAAAATGAAGCTTCGCTTCATAAAAAGACGTTTCTGTTTTTGTTTAGTTTTGAGGGAACTATCTCTCAAAACCATCAAACGAATCAGCAGCGAGAAGGTCTAGGAAGCGAACGAGCGATCACCGGAGCGTATGACAATACGTGAGGATGAGAGTGAGTGAAGCTGACGAAGAGATTCGAAGTTGATCATTCGTTTGAGTATTGTTCCTTGAAAACTAGATAATGAGAAAAACCAAGCAAATAACCGAGAATCGCCACTTTATGGATTTTTTCCATTTTAGTAGTAAAAACCTTTTATAGGTTAAGTTAGTAAGGGCGCACGGTGGATGCCTTGGCACTAGGAGCCGATGAAGGACGGTACTAACACCGATATGCTTCGGGGAGCTGTAAGTAAGCTTTGATCCGGAGATTTCCGAATGGGGAAACCCACTGCCCGTAATGGGGTAGTATCTTTACCTGAATACATAGGGTACTGAAGGCAGACCCGGGGAACTGAAACATCTAAGTACCCGGAGGAAGAGAAAGCAATTGCGATTTCCTGAGTAGCGGCGAGCGAAACGGAATTAGCCCAAACCAAGAGGCTTGCCTCTTGGGGTTGTAGGACACTCTATACGGAGTTACAAAGGAACGAGGTAAATGAAGAGGTCTGGAAAGGCCCGTCAAAGAAGGTAACAACCCTGTAGTTGAAACTTCGTTCCCTCTTGAGTGTATCCTGAGTACGGCGGGACACGTGAAATCCCGTCGGAAGCTGGGAGGACCATCTCCCAAGGCTAAATACTCCCTAGTGACCGATAGTGAACCAGTACCGTGAGGGAAAGGTGAAAAGCACCCCGGAAGGGGAGTGAAAGAGATCCTGAAACCGTGTGCCTACAAGTAGTCAAAGCCCTATGCATTTATGCAGGGTAATGGCGTGCCTTTTGTAGAATGAACCGGCGAGTTACGATTTCATGCAAGGTTAAGCTGATAAGGCGGAGCCGCAGCGAAAGCGAGTCTGAATAGGGCGAATGAGTATGAGGTCGTAGACCCGAAACCAGGTGATCTACCCATGTCCAGGGTGAAGGTAAGGTAACACTTACTGGAGGCCCGAACCCACGCACGTTGAAAAGTGCGGGGATGAGGTGTGGGTAGCGGAGAAATTCCAATCGAACCTGGAGATAGCTGGTTCTCTCCGAAATAGCTTTAGGGCTAGCCTCAAGAGAAGAGTATTGGAGGTAGAGCACTGTTTGGACTAGGGGCCCTCATCGGGTTACCGAATTCAGACAAACTCCGAATGCCAAATACTTATTCTTGGGAGTCAGACTGTGAGTGATAAGATCCATGGTCAAAAGGGAAACAGCCCAGACCACCAGCTAAGGTCCCAAAGTATACGTTAAGTGGAAAAGGATGTGGAGTTGCTTAGACAACCAGGATGTTGGCTTAGAAGCAGCCACCATTTAAAGAGTGCGTAATAGCTCACTGGTCGAGTGACTCTGCGCCGAAAATGTACCGGGGCTAAACGTATCACCGAAGCTGTGGATTGACACCGTAGGTGTCAGTGGTAGGAGAGCGTTCTAAGGGCGTTGAAGCTAGACCGTAAGGACTGGTGGAGCGCTTAGAAGTGAGAATGCCGGTATGAGTAGCGAAAGAAGGGTGAGAATCCCTTCCACCGAATGCCTAAGGTTTCCTGAGGAAGGCTCGTCCGCTCAGGGTTAGTCGGGACCTAAGCCGAGGCCGAAAGGCGTAGGCGATGGACAACAGGTTGATATTCCTGTACCACCTCTTTTCCGTTTGAGTGATGGGGGGACGCAGGAGGATAGGGTAAGCACGGCGCTGGATTGCCGTGTCCAAGCAGTTAGGCTGATGATGAGGCAAATCCTTATCATTAAAGCGGAGCTGTGATGGCGAGGGAAATATAGTACCGAAGTTCCTGATTCCACACTGCCAAGAAAAGCCTCTAGCGAGGAAAAAGGTGCCCGTACCGCAAACCGACACAGGTAGGCGAGGAGAGAATCCTAAGGTGAGCGAGAGAACTCTCGTTAAGGAACTCGGCAAAATGACCCCGTAACTTCGGGAGAAGGGGTGCTCTGGTAGGGTGCAAGCCCGAGAGAGCCGCAGTGAATAGGCCCAGGCGACTGTTTAGCAAAAACACAGGTCTCTGCGAAGCCGCAAGGCGAAGTATAGGGGCTGACGCCTGCCCGGTGCTGGAAGGTTAAGGAGAGGGGTTAGCGCAAGCGAAGCTCTGAACTGAAGCCCCAGTAAACGGCGGCCGTAACTATAACGGTCCTAAGGTAGCGAAATTCCTTGTCAGGTAAGTTCTGACCCGCACGAAAGGCGTAACGATCTGGGCACTGTCTCAACGAGAGACTCGGTGAAATTATAGTACCTGTGAAGATGCAGGTTACCCGCGACAGGACGGAAAGACCCCGTGGAGCTTTACTGCAGCTTGATATTGAATTTTGGTACAACTTGTACAGGATAGGTAGGAGCCTTTGAAGCCGGAGCGCCAGCTTCGGTGGAGGCGTCGGTGGGATACTACCCTGGTTGTATTGAAATTCTAACCCGCACCCCTGATCGGGGTGGGAGACAGTGTCAGGCAGGCAGTTTGACTGGGGCGGTCGCCTCCTAAAGAGTAACGGAGGCGCCCAAAGGTTCCCTCAGAATGGTTGGAAATCATTCGCAGAGTGTAAAGGCACAAGGGAGCTTGACTGCGAGACCTACAAGTCGAGCAGGGACGAAAGTCGGGCTTAGTGATCCGGTGGTTCCGCATGGAAGGGCCATCGCTCAACGGATAAAAGCTACCCCGGGGATAACAGGCTTATCTCCCCCAAGAGTCCACATCGACGGGGAGGTTTGGCACCTCGATGTCGGCTCATCGCATCCTGGGGCTGTAGTCGGTCCCAAGGGTTGGGCTGTTCGCCCATTAAAGCGGTACGCGAGCTGGGTTCAGAACGTCGTGAGACAGTTCGGTCCCTATCCGTCGTGGGCGTAGGAAATTTGAGAGGAGCTGTCCTTAGTACGAGAGGACCGGGATGGACGCACCGCTGGTGTACCAGTTGTCTTGCCAAAGGCATCGCTGGGTAGCTATGTGCGGAAGGGATAAGTGCTGAAAGCATCTAAGCATGAAGCCCCCCTCAAGATGAGATTTCCCATAGCGCAAGCTAGTAAGATCCCTGAAAGATGATCAGGTTGATAGGTTCGAGGTGGAAGTGTGGTGACACATGGAGCTGACGGATACTAATCGATCGAGGACTTAACCAATAAATAAAACGATTCAAGGTTATGCTTGGTTTCTCATATCTAGTTTTGAAGGAGCAATCCTTAATTAAATACGGTCTGGTAATTATGGCGAGAAGGTCACACCCGTTCCCATCCCGAACACGGAAGTTAAGCTTCTCAGCGCCGATGGTAGTTGGGGGCTGTCCCCCTGTGAGAGTAGGACATTGCCAGGCTGTCATTATTTTAGATAATGCAGTCAACATTAAAAAGTTGGCCCGTTGGTCAAGCGGTTAAGACACCGCCCTTTCACGGCGGTAACACGGGTTCGAATCCCGTACGGGTCACCATATGGAGGATTAGCTCAGCTGGGAGAGCACCTGCCTTACAAGCAGGGGGTCGGCGGTTCGAACCCGTCATCCTCCACCATTATTAGCCGGCCTAGCTCAATTGGTAGAGCAACTGACTTGTAATCAGTAGGTTGGGGGTTCAAGTCCTCTGGCCGGCACCACTTTTATGGAAATTAGTACGAGCCATTAGCTCAGTCGGTAGAGCACGATGAATAATCTTCACTGAATTATCATCAGCGTACCAATCGAGCTGCATCTTGCAAGACATCCTGAGATTGTGACGTCGTAGATGCCACAAGGTTTAGGCTGTATACTATAAATCAAGGTATTCATTGTTTGAGCCATTAGCTCAGTCGGTAGAGCATCTGACTTTTAATCAGAGGGTCGAAGGTTCGAGTCCTTCATGGCTCACCATTTAAATATGCGGGTGTGGCGGAATTGGCAGACGCACCAGACTTAGGATCTGGCGCCGCAAGGCGTGGGGGTTCGACTCCCTTCACCCGCATTTATTTGAAATTTTGCGGAAGTAGTTCAGTGGTAGAACACCACCTTGCCAAGGTGGGGGTCGCGGGTTCGAATCCCGTCTTCCGCTCCAAACACCCTTGCCGGGGTGGCGGAACTGGCAGACGCACAGGACTTAAAATCCTGCGGTAGGTGACTACCGTACCGGTTCGATTCCGGTCCTCGGCACCAAAGTTTTTTGCGGCAGCAAAATAACTTTTCATTAAGCGCCCGTAGCTCAATTGGATAGAGCGTTTGACTACGGATCAAAAGGTTAGGGGTTCGACTCCTCTCGGGCGCGCCATTTTACGGGAAGTAGCTCAGCTTGGTAGAGCACATGGTTTGGGACCATGGGGTCGCAGGTTCGAATCCTGTCTTCCCGACCACTAATATGGGGCCTTAGCTCAGCTGGGAGAGCGCCTGCTTTGCACGCAGGAGGTCAGCGGTTCGATCCCGCTAGGCTCCATTTATAATGAAATATGGCGGTGTAGCTCAGCTGGCTAGAGCGTACGGTTCATACCCGTGAGGTCGGGGGTTCGATCCCCTCCGCCGCTATAAAGTGTATTGATTCTTTTATTAGAAAGGTCCATCCTTTCAATAATAGCGATACTGGACCCTTAGCTCAGTTGGTTAGAGCAGACGGCTCATAACCGTCCGGTCGTAGGTTCGAGTCCTACAGGGTCCATTTATATGGAGGATTAGCTCAGCTGGGAGAGCACCTGCCTTACAAGCAGGGGGTCGGCGGTTCGAACCCGTCATCCTCCACCATATAAAATTCAGGTTAGTCCTGATTTAAACCAATTAATATGGAGGAATACCCAAGTCTGGCTGAAGGGATCGGTCTTGAAAACCGACAGGCGGGTTACACCGCGCGGGGGTTCGAATCCCTCTTCCTCCGCCATATTAAAAAATGCATAATGTTTATATTATCGTCGCGGGGTGGAGCAGTCTGGTAGCTCGTCGGGCTCATAACCCGAAGGTCGCAGGTTCAAATCCTGCCCCCGCAATACATGGTCCGGTAGTTCAGCTGGTTAGAATGCCTGCCTGTCACGCAGGAGGTCGCGGGTTCGAGTCCCGTCCGGACCGCCATTTATAAATCAATACGGCTCGGTAGCTCAGTCGGTAGAGCAAAGGACTGAAAATCCTTGTGTCGGCGGTTCGATTCCGTCCCGAGCCACCATTAAATAGAATATATACCCTTTGATTTTAAATCTTGGAGGGGTAGCGAAGTGGCTAAACGCGGCGGACTGTAAATCCGCTCCTTCGGGTTCGGCGGTTCGAATCCGTCCCCCTCCACCATTTAGGGGTATAGTTTAATGGTAAAACGAAGGTCTCCAAAACCTTTGATGTGGGTTCGATTCCTACTACCCCTGTAAAGTTCCTATTATGGCGGCTGTGGCGAAGTGGTTAACGCATCGGATTGTGGTTCCGACATTCGTGGGTTCGATTCCCATCAGCCGCCCCATTCAAATTGGGCTATAGCCAAGCGGTAAGGCAACGGACTTTGACTCCGTCATTCGTTGGTTCGAATCCAGCTAGCCCAGCCATTTTTAAGGCAGCATAGCCAAGTGGTAAGGCAGAGGTCTGCAAAACCTTTATCCCCGGTTCAAATCCGGGTGTTGCCTCCAGTGCTTATGATGCGGGTGTAGTTTAGTGGTAAAACTACAGCCTTCCAAGCTGTTGTCGTGGGTTCGATTCCCATCACCCGCTCCAAAATTTCATTATGGGCCTATAGCTCAGCTGGTTAGAGCGCACGCCTGATAAGCGTGAGGTCGATGGTTCGAGTCCATTTAGGCCCATTTTTTATTCTTCCGCAGTAGCTCAGTGGTAGAGCTATCGGCTGTTAACCGATCGGTCGTAGGTTCGAGTCCTACCTGCGGAGCCACTGATTATTATGATGCGCCTTTAGCTCAGCTGGATAGAGCAACAGCCTTCTAAGCTGTGGGTCAGAGGTTCGAATCCTCTAAGGCGCGTTTTTCTTTCTTTTTACTTTTATATTTTCAAACCTCATACACTGTTAAAGTGTTTTTTTTATGCCGAAAAATGACTTATTTAATTTAGGGGTTCTGTTTTCAAGTACAAGTTTATAAAATGCATGAAAAAGGGACATCAAATTGCAAATGAATTAGATGTCCCTTTTTTTATTGAAATAAAGGTTTTTTACTCACCGTATTATGGCTTTTTACGCATACCATCACACATGAATTTCACCATAAAGGACAAATTGTAAAAATAGGCAGACAACTTGTATATATCCCCCCAGACACGGACCTCATTGGATTATAAGATTTTATTAAAGGACAAAATCTCAATGCTGCCTAATTGGCAGCATTTTTTATTATTAAATAAACGTGATGTTAGTAGCATAAGAAAGATATGATTTGTAACTAAATGGGAGGAAATTTTATTAAGCAAGTCGAATATAACATAGCTATTATTAACGATTAATGGATCCTTTTTCAAAGGGAAACAAAGTGAATTTGAATGGAAACTGTAGGAACAAAAAGATGAGGTGAATTAATGGATATTTCAGTTTTAGGATGCGGGCGTTGGGGAACCTTTTTGGCTTGGTATGCCAATAAGATTGGACATAATGTAATGTTATGGGGACGTGAAAACTCAAGGAATTTTATTGGATTACAAGAAACTAGAAAAAATGATTACTTAACTTTATCAAAAGATATTGAGCTAAGTATGTCGTTAGAGAAGGCTATATCGTATGCTGAAATGATTATCATTTCTATTAGTGCTCAGGAATTGCGCTCATTTGCAAAACAATTAAGTAGACTAAGCAAAATGCAAAGGAAAACATTCATCTTATGTATGAAAGGATTAGAAGCTTCCAGCGGGAAAAGACTTTCCCAAGTATTTGGTGAAGAGATTGGAAAAACCGCAAATATCGCAGTATGGGTAGGACCAGGACACGTACAGGATTTTGTAAATGATATACCTAATTGCATGGTTATCGGTTCCGAAAATATTGAAGTAACTAAAAAAATTGTGCAAGAGTTGAATAGTGATTTAATAAGGTTTTACTATGGACAAGACCTTATTGGAAATGAGATTGGTGCTGCTGCTAAAAATGTTATGGGTATAGCCGCGGGAATGTTAGATGGATTAAATAATAGCAGTTTAAAAGGTTCACTTATGGCAAGGGGAACAAGAGAGATTTCCCGTTTAGTCAGAGCAATGGGTGGCAATGATGTAACTGTATATGGATTAAGTCATTTAGGAGACTTTGAAGCAACACTATTCTCAGATAGTCACAATAGAAAATTTGGGCAAGGATTTATTCAAGGAGAGAGGTTTGAAAAACTGGCAGAAGGTGTTTCAACAGTAACGGCATTGAAAGAATTATCCACACACTATGACATTCAGCTTCCAATTTGTAATGCGGTATATGAAATTATATTTAACAATAATGATCCAAAAGAAACTTTAAAGGATTTATTTTTAAGACCTGTGAAATTTGAGTTTTAATATAATTGATAAGAATTGGCATTGATTTTGGAAGGGGCTATGGCTGCTCCTTTTTTAGATGTAAGACAAAGATTGTGAAGAAATATCCTTAAATGATTGGGCCCGTGAGTTGAAGAAGTACGTTCCATTTAATCACATTTAAAAACACATTTTCAATGAAAAGCGGTGTTTTTAAATGTTATTTAGTTTGCTGTTTTTACTTCAAGTTTTGTACTTCAAATTTTAGGTCCTTTTTTGTTTTTACAAAAAAGTATATTAGCCCGGCAGCAATTAAAGAAATGATTCCCACTAAAACAGAAATTAATGTTTTTTTTGTTCGGAAGTTTCTATGGCTATTGGTTTCAGAGTGGAAATTAGCCCATTACAGCTGCCCATTCATCCAAGCTCCAATAAAAATTCCAGAAATAATAATACTTACAACCTCTATAGCAATAAAGAACTTTACTATATACTTTTCCCCTCTCAGTTATTGCTGTATTTACGTGTACAGGCATGAAATTGTTTCATATAAATCACTTCCTTTCCCTAATTCTTATAGGCTAAGGTAAGGGGATTTTTCCTCCGCTGTACTGAGATATTAAAATATCTATATATAGAGCCTCTTACATTCAAGCAGTGTCCCATATTTTTATGTCTATTTGGAATTTTTACTTTATACTAAAGATATGTTCCTATAAATGTGTGAGGAAGAGGAGAAGATGGCATGAATAATCAAAATGTCTTACTGGAAAAGTTTAAGCAGGCTAAGTATCCAATAGGCGGAAATGGCAAGAGGAATATTCAAACACTAAAGGATGCCTTTAGTAATGTTGCTGGAGACATAGAAAGTGACGTATACGGAAAGGGAATGCTAATTGAGAAATTCCAGGAAAAAATTGCAGATTATCTTGGTATGGAGTCATCTGTATTTTTTCCAAGCGGAACGATGGCACAGCAAATCGCTTTAAGAATTTGGTGTGATGAGAAACAGCTTAACAAGGTAGCCTATCATCCTTTATGTCACTTGGAGATCCATGAGGAAGACGGATTAAAGGAATTGCATCATATCCAGCCAGTGTTGTTAGCCGATCAAACAAGGCTGATAGAATTGGAAGATGTTATGGGTATGGAAGAGGAAATTGCCTGTCTATTGCTGGAGCTGCCGCAGAGGGAAATAGGCGGCCAGCTTCCTGAATATGAAACATTAGAAAAGATAGCAGCTTATTGCCGGGATAAAGGGATAATGCTGCACTTAGACGGAGCCAGGCTATTTGAAATTTTGCCGTATTATCAAAAAACAGCAGCTGAAGTATGCAGCCTTTTTGATAGCGTATATGTCTCTTTTTACAAAGGAATTGGAGGAATCGCGGGTGCCATTCTTGCAGGCACCAAGGAATTTACAGAGAAATCGAAGGTATGGAAAAGGCGCCATGGAGGGGATTTAATTAGTCTTTACCCTTACATTATCAGTGCTGATTATTATTTTGATAAGAGAGTGGATAAAATGGATGAATATTATCAACAGGCGAAAGAGCTTGCTGTACTCTTTAATCAATGCTCACATGTATCTACTCTTCCGGAAGTGCCTGTTTCAAATATGTTCCACGTGCATATTCACATGACTAAAAACAAGCTTGAGCCTCTATTGCTGGAAGTATATGACGAAACGGGAATTGGTATTACGAGCTATCTAAATGAGAGCGAGAAGGGGATTTGTTCTTTTGAACTCAGCATCGGAGACCAGTATGCTGCTATTCCAAAAGAATTATTGAGCAGTGCCTTTGAAAAGCTGGATCAAAAATTAAAAGGGAAAGCATACAGCTAAATTCATTTAAAACAGGGTCTTATAGATAATAAAAAGCCCTTCATATAAAGCGCTGTTCCTTTCTTTATTGAAAAGTGAGTTGAAAAACGAGCAGTTATCAACATAGTTATGTAATAAAGCTAATATAAAAAAAGCGGCTATTACCAAGTAATAACCGCTTTTTTTATTAAATAAATTATTTAACCAATGTAGTCTCTGTCTAGCTCCTGCGCCTATCAAATGACCTCGCTGTGTTTTCTTTATCTAAGTCGAAGACTCTGAAATCCGTACACTGCTGAGCAAGGCGCTTGTTCTTTTCGTATATTAGCTTGCTTTTTTTAACACTGCTTTGCTCTTGTTTTTTGTTCCGGCAAAGTAAAACCAAACTCCTAAAATGGCAAAGAATACAGGGCCGATAACAAGAGGAGCATATTGGGAAAACGTTGTATGCGGGGCAGGAATCAGAGTTAGGGCAATCGTGCCAATAACTGAAAACAAGCCAACTCCTGCAACGATATACGCCATCGCATTGCTTTTTATATGAAACGGTCTAAAGGTTGTTTTGTCTGTCATCCTCAGCTTAATGTAGGCTGTGATTAGAAAGATATATGGAATAAAGAATGCGAGTGTAGCCATTAGTATAAGCATATTGATGGCACTTGATATAGTCGGAACGAAACCAGTCAATAGCAGTATAATGGTGACACCTACAGCCTGCCATATAATCAGGGAAGAAGGCATGCCTGCTTTATTGGTTTTATTAAGGGCGCTCGGCAAAATGGTCTTTCCGCTTTCATGAAACATAACACTCGGATTTAAAATTAAAAAGGACAGGGCACCGATAATGGAAATAACAAAGCATATTCCCAGGATTTGCGATAACTTGAATGGAAGCTGAAACTCTTTTGTGATTTGATCAGCAAAAAGGTACAGTGCCGTTGCAGTTTGATCTGTATTAATTTTAATGACAAACTGGAATGCTATGGTTCCAAGAATATACGCGGCCGCAATAATAATGCTCGCAATCCAGATGGCTTTGGGAAATGTTTTTTGCGGATTTCTTACATCTTCTGCGATGGTCCCGAGCATTTCCATTCCTGAGAATGCAAACATCAAGGTAGATAAAAACATGATAGAATCCAGAGACAGATTGTTCGGCATTATAGATTTAGCGGTAAATTGTGTTGCAGAGTGATGTCCTGATAGAATACTCGCTAAACCAAATCCGAAAATCAGGATGACAGGCACGATGACACCAATAGGTGCACCAACAGCTGCTAGTTTTTCGGCCATTTTTGTACCGCGGAGTGTGAGCAGAGTAATGACCCAGAAAATGACAACAGCGATGGTGGTAGTGACCCATGTATTGTGAATTAGTTGAGGGCTGTTTAAAGCGTAAGCAACATTCACTGTTACCCCTAATAATAAGGATGGATAATAAGTGAAATTGGCAACCCAGTAAAACCAGCTGCTCAAAAAGCTAGCCCTTTTGCCAAATGCTCGCTCTACCCATGCACTTACGCCTCCCTGGTCGGGGTAGGCAGTAGATAATTCTGCTACCATTAAGCTGATTGGAATGAAGTAGAGCAGTCCCGCTATCACCCAGTAGCTGATCGCCGACGGACCTATTGTTGAGGCAAAAGGTATATTTTTAAGTCCTAGAATAGTATTTATACTTAAAATCGAAAGCCCTAAAACTCCGAGCTTTTTCTTTTCGATTGGCTGCATAGTTGTTTCCCTTTCTGAAATGAAATTAATCTATTAAACACATGATTAATTATACAATGCATAGAATAAATATTCAATTCGTTTTATTAAAATAACTTTTTTCAATATATTATGAGAATTAGTGATTTAAAAGTGTAAATATGTATTATAAATGTAATACGATTATCCAGTTTAGAGATGGCTCCAAAGGGTAAAAAAATGGCAAAGAAAAACTGTTAAGATAACCCGAAGGAGGAAGACGAAGTGACCAAAAGTGTAGTAGGTGTATACGAAACGCCAGAAGAAACAATGAATGCAATCGAGGGCTTAAATTATAGAGGCTATGATAGGGATAATATTTCCGTTATTACGAGCCGCCGTGATACGGACTATTTAGAAGAGCACACAGGAGCAGATGTAGAAAATGCAAATGGAAGTCATAATGAACACAATAAATCCTTATGGGAGAAAATAAAAGATTATTTTACAATGAATGATTCATATGGACACGGAAACCCATTGAAAAGCCTGGATATACGACAGGATGAATTGAATTCATATACTACAGAGTTAAATGAAGGCAAGTTTATTGTAGCAGTAGAAGATGCTGCTGCACCAGTAAGTCCTGAGGATTCTCCAGTGGGAGACCCTGAGTTACGAACAGAGGATAATCTGCCAGATTCTAATTACCCTGTTTCAAATAGAGCTTTGAAAGACACTACGTTAGGAGACACTATAAGCTTGGGATCTGCCGAAAACACAGCAGCTCCTCTTGGTACATCAGCTGAAACCGATGAAAGTGCAGGCAGGAGGACAACTATAAAATTAGATACAAGGAATACGGGAAATGATAATTATGATACGAGCACGTCCGCTGGAGAACCTGGTACGATCAGCGAGGACGCTGATTTCCGTACTACAAGAGGAGAAATTGACAAAGAGGACCACCCTCGAGTTGGAAATGCATCATTCGGTGCTGGCAAGCTTGATGATGAAGTTACTGGAGTTGAGTCTAATGAGCAGCCCGAAGAGTTAAATAAAAAGCGTTTCATTCGTGCCAATGATACCAGACAATAAAAAGTCCAGCTTAGATTGTGAAGCGATAATGGAAGATCAGAACAAAAAAATGATTTGTAATCTGCAGCAATTGATAAGAGCCCTTCCTGAAGGTTAAAGGAAGGGCTCTTCTCTATTTTAGTTGATTATACAGTTTATTACGTTCATTTTAAGTCCTAAACATGCGGAAAATGGAGTCGTAAAAAAACCTCTTTTTTAAGCAGATCATGTGGCAGATTCCCTATTATTTTGTTATTCTATCGATAATTATGGCTCAAGCTGAAATTCACATGGATTTAAACTTTCGCACAATAGGTATATCTGTATGGTGTCAGTCAATTTAACATTTTTCGCACGCAAATCAGGTTTGAATGGATTACTATTATTTTAGTGCAGATAGGCAATAAAGCTTTGCACAATGATTCCATTTTAGAATGACAAAAAGAGAGGGATGAAGCATGAGAGAGATTTATAGTGAAATCATCCAATTTCGTGGAACGCATTATGATTTTGGAGTGATGCAAGGGGAAATCGCAAAAGACTCTGTCACCGTAATCAATCGTGAAAACCAATGGCTTGTCAGAAAACCGAGGTTTCAAGTGCAATTAGATGAGATCAGGGAAGCCATAACCAGGTTTGCCCCAGGTATTTGGGAAGAGCTTTTGGGATTGCAGGCAGCTCTTGATTGGCCTATGGAGAGGGTGCTTCAGGAGTTTGGCGGCTATCGATTGGATTACGTACGTTCAGGGTGTTCCATTGTAACAGGAAGTAATTATTTAATCCGTAATTATGACTATCATCCAAAGACATATGAAGGGAGATATGTTTTTTTTCAGCCAACTGATCAAGGTTATGCCATTTTGGGTCCGAGCCAGCGGGTAACAGGCAGGATGGACGGAATGAATGAGAAAGGACTGGCGATAGGCTATAATTTTATGCATCGTAAGAACCCCGGGGATGGATTCATTTGCTGCATGATTGGGAGACTGGTGCTGGAGGCATGTGCCAGTGTTCACGAAGCAGCGGATTTACTAAAAGAGATTCCACATAGGCATTCGTTTAGTTATGTTGTTTTTGATAAAAGCGGAGAGACCTTTATAGTTGAAACTTCCCCACGTGGTGTTGAAGTTCGAAGGTCACAGGCATGCACGAATCATTTTGAAAATATGACACACGAAAACCGAAACCATTTAGGCGATTCTATTCGGCGGCTGGAGATTATTAGGAAGCGGCAAGCCAATACTTTAAGCGCAAGCGATGCATTCAAATTGCTTAATGATACAGATAAAGGAATTTTTTCAAAGCTTTACAGCAGCTGGGCAGGAACTATCCATACGTCTGCCTATTTTCCAAATGAAATGAAGGCATGGATTTCTCTTGGCGGCAATCAAGAGCCTCTAGAATTTGATTTTGCCGAATGGCTGGGAGGGAAGGATGTACAGAAAAAAAGGATAATGGGCAATGTAGATACGGATATCCCGTTTGTCCATATGGATGAGGGAGCGGATTGGTTTCAGAGATGAGGGGAATAAGTTGTTTTATAACGTGCTCAATATTTTAAGGGATCTTTCCAATCGGAAGAATAGCCGCTGCATAGCGGTTATTCTTTTTGTGACTTGATAATTTTAGTTATATCTACATTATCTGAATTAACACCGACTAAGTGTAAAGATAGCTGTGCTTTAACAGCAGATTGTATGTTTAGGTCTTCTATAGAATCTACAATTTTAATCGCTTCCTGATGTTTATTGCTTTCATATAAATTATCATGATATTCTTTAGAGCTCTCTCTAAGTCTATGCGATTCTTTTAGAAATAAAAGAGAGATCCCTTCAAAAACTAAACTTCCCGTGACCTGGATTCCCATCCCCAAATTGTTATTACTTGAGTTTATTGACATAAAGACAACGTATATGAAGAAAACAAATCCTATTACAGACATGAAGATACCGATATAAAATTGGACTCTGGAGTGCATTAAAGCCTGTTTTTGGTGAACAGACATCAGGGATTGGTGGACGGCTAGTTCTAATTTTGTTTTTTCAGATTCAGTATTTCCTTGATTGATGAAGTCTGTTTCCAGCCCCGTTAATTGAGGACCTTTTGTTATTTTATCCTCATAAATCGTATTCACAATGCTCTTAACCTTTTTATGATAATCGTTCTGTTTCATTTCCCTATTTATTCTTGAGTTAAGAATACTAACAAGAATACCGAGTATAGACAAAAACACAACGGCAATATTCAGCATAGTATTTGAATGAAGTATAGAACCCATAAAGAGAACCCTCCTCAGAACTTGTCCATGTCTGACACGTGAGAAAAGAATCGGTTGTATTTTTTGATATAAAGAGAGTCAGATATTATTTATAAATATTAGTTATACTATATTAATTAAAAAGACAAATCATGACTATTCTCTATCTGGATGATAAAAAAGATAGCGTTAACCTGCGAAAAGGGAAAGAAGGGGGCAAAATGCATTAGCTGATTAAGCGGGTGATTGTATTGTTTTGTATATAAAAATAACCCCCGTCATAGTTTCTGACAGGAGTAATAATGGATGAAATTTATTATACTAAACTAACTTTTCAATCGTATCGCTAACAGATTGAAGAGCTTCTTGTTCATCTTCACCCGTTACTTCAATCTTAATTTCTGCTCCAGGTGGAATTCCTAAGGACATAACACCCATAATGGATTTTAAATTAACCTTTTTCTCTTTATAAGCAAGGTATATTTCTGATTGGAATTTTGAGCTTGTTTGA
This sequence comes from Heyndrickxia acidicola, assembly GCF_001636425.1. Classification (NCBI taxonomy): domain Bacteria; kingdom Bacillati; phylum Bacillota; class Bacilli; order Caryophanales; family Bacillaceae; genus Heyndrickxia; species Heyndrickxia acidicola. Next base: position 2,756,245 of record NZ_KV440953.1, on the reverse strand, counting down.
ACGAGGACAGTGGCTGATTGCGGATGGACTCCAGCTTCACTTTTAATGACCAATGTTTTAGTTAACAAACGCATTCCCCCTAAATGGCTCTTGAAGAGTATTTAACACAATCCATTTTAGTTTATTCCGTTTTTTATATTTAATGAACAAAAGCTATTCTAGGAGATAATATAGTGTACTCATCATAAAGGGGAAGCTAGGAACCATTTTTTATACAACAAACAAAAAAGAAACGAATATGCGGCAAATGTAAAGGGCGCATGTTCGTTTCCGGCTAAGACTAATTGAATAAAGCTGCAGACATCATTTAGTTGAAGCTACTGCTTTGCTCTTCTTTTCGGTGAAAGGGCTGCTTGTTCTCTTTAAGTATTTACCGCTTCCCAATTGGCCAACGAATGTTTTGTCTTTAATCACAAATTTTCCGCGGGAGAGTACACTGACAGGCTCACCAGTTACCTTCATTCCTTCAAATGCACTATAATCCACGTTCATGTGATGTGTTTTTGCTGAAATTTCCCGTTCAATAGTTGGGTCAAATATAACAATATCTGCATCTGATCCAATGGCAATTGTTCCTTTTTGAGGGAACAAACCAAATATTTTGGCTGCATTAGTAGAAATACTTTCTACGAATTCATTGATGGTAATCCTACCTTTATGAACACCTTCAGAGTACAAAACACTAAAACGGTCTTCAATGAAAGGTCCTCCATTTGGAATTTTAGAAAAATCATCTCTGCCAAGTTGTTTTTTTCCGTTGAAGTTAAAGGAGCATTGATCTGAGCCAATCGTCTGTAACTGTTTGGCTTTTAGAGCATTCCATAAATGTTCTTGATGTCCTTTAGGTCGAAGTGGTGGAGACCAAACATACTTGGCGCCCTCAAAATTTGGTCTTTCCAGTTCTGTTTGGTCGAGTGTTAAGTAAGGGGGACAGGTTTCACCGAATACTTTATATCCCTTTTCTCTTGCTTTAATGATTTCATCCACCGCTTCTTTACAGGTCACATGAACAACGTAGAGTTTAGCATCGGCAATATGCGCCAGTTCAATAGCGCGTTTCGTAGCTTCTCCTTCTAATTCAGGCGGTCTTGTTAAGGCGTGATATATAGGGTCTGTATGCCCTGAGGCCTTTGCCTCGTTTACTAATTCATCGATTACCGAACCATTTTCACAATGGACCATTATGACAGCATTGTTTTGTTTCCCAGCTTTAAAGGCTTGGAAGAGGGTTCGGTCCGTTGCTTGAAATTCCTTGGCATACGCTAAAAATACTTTGATTGATGTAATTCCTTCTTTTTCGAGAATGATAGGCAATTCCTTTAAGGTGGCGTCATCTAATTCACTTACCATAAGGTGAAAACCATAGTCAATAACCGCTTTATCTGCAGCTTTTTCATGCCACTTCTTTACGGCATCAGCTAAATTCTTCTCGCCTGCAGTTAAACAAAAATCTAAAATGGTGGTGGTTCCACCGAAAGCAGCTGCAATGGTTCCAGTCTCCCAGTTATCATCCGTTACAGTATTATTGAAAGGCATGTCTAAATGCGTATGAGGGTCAACACCGCCTGGAAAAACATATTTTCCTGAAGCATCAATGATTTCTGCATCTTTTGCTGAAAGGTTTAAACCAATTTGAGTAATTTTTTCATCTTCAATCAGAATGTCCGCTTTAAAAAGATCAGTTGCTGTTGCAATGGTTCCGCCTTTAATAATTTTTTTCATTTGTTATCTCTCCTTTTTCATTGGATAAGTAAAGAAATGTTTATTAAAAAAATGATGAGACCAATGTAGTCTCTGTCCAGCTCCAGCACCTCCCGCGGAAAGCGAGCGAGTGGAGTGGAAATCAACAGAGATCTATTTATTAATAACTTCGTAAACTGTATCATCCTCTGAGTTGATGGTGATTGCATCGTATTCTTCTTTGGTAAGCAAACTTTTATCATTGCGCATTAACAAGGCGTAACAAATACCTGAAATCACAAAACCAAAGATCAGTGCGTTTTCCCATAGAAACGATAGAGCAGGAATAACGAGTCCAAGGGCAGGAATGATAACACCTAATGCAAATGCGTAAATACTAGACCAATTAAATCCTGATGTATAAGTGTATCTGCCATCTGGTGAGTAGAGTTCCCCTAAGTGCAATCTTCGTTTACGTATGACCCAGTAATCGGCGATGGCAATACCATCAATAGGGCCAAGAAAAGCTCCTAATGTTCCTAAAAAGCTGTATAAAAGAGTACTGAAGTTTGACATCAAGTACCAAGGCTGCATGAAAACTGCAACAATACCAGTAATAATGACACCTAAACCAAATGAAATGCGGTTAGGAGACATATTTTCTATCGCTCTTGCTGGAGCTACCAGGTTGGCTCCTACATTAATAGATAAGCAAGCCATTACAACGAGAATGGCTCCAATAAAAACGACCGGTGTTGGGAATTTAGACAAAAGCTCGACTGGCTGCCAAATCGTGTGGCCAAAAATAATGGCCGTGGTTGATGTAACGAAAATACCGATGAAGGAAAAAATGGTCATGGTTAAAGGTAAAGCAAAACCTTGACCGATTACAGAAGCTTTATGTGAGTTAGCATAGCGTGCAAAATCTGGAATACTTAATGCCATTGTTGCCCAGAAGGCAATTACACTCGTTAAAGATGGGAAAAACACCTTGAAAAATGAACCGGGTGTATTAAATTTACCAGGCGTGGTTAAAAGCGGTCCTAAACCATGGGCGCTTTTAATGGCCCAAATAAGAAGGAAAATGGACGAAATCCCAACGACTGGAGCAGAGATAATCATCAGCCATTTAATAGCCTGGGGGCCTTTAAAACCAACCATAATATTTAGAAGCAAAAACACAACAAAAACGATTGCTGTATGATAGGGAATCCGGCTCCAAGAGTGGATGGCAACTCCCAGTAAAGTATCAATGGCGGTCGTTCCAATCCAAGTATTGATTCCAAACCAAGCGGCTGACACAATTGCCCGAGTCACTGTAGGGATGTGTGCCCCTTTTGAACCAAACCATAATCTTGCAAAAACGGGATATGGAATCCCGAATTTTGTACCAGCATGAGAGTTTAATAAAATCGGAATTAATATAATACAATTCCCCAAAAAAATGGTTAAGAGGGCCTGCCACCAGTTCATGCCAACCGAAATCATCGCACTTGACATGGTATAAGATGGAATACATAAGCACATACCTATCCATAATGCGGCAAAGCTCCAAGTTGTCCAGGAATGCTCCCGCTTTGTCGTTGGCCGTAAATCTTCATTCCACATCGAACCAGATTCTAGCTTTTGGCTTGTGTCGTCTGTTAATGTGACAATACCCTTGTTGTCCATTTGGACTTTCACATAAACTCCTCCTTAATTGGCTATTTTTCTTGAAGAGCCAAAACAGTTCCTAACAACACATTCGCACCCTTTACACAATCCTCGTAGCTTGTTTCTTCTTCTTCACAGTGACTTTTCCCATTCACACTTGGGACAAAAATCATGGCTGATGGAATGATGCTGGCGATAAATTGTGCATCATGACCGGCCCCGCTGTACATTCGTTGATAGGAATAATGATGCTTCTCACATGATGATTTCACCTGATCACAAATAGTGGAATTAAAAACGACGGTATCCCTTCCCCAGAGCTTTTCGGATTGAATTGTACATCCTTCTGATTCTTTTGGAAGAGAACGGATGATGTCTTCAACCTGTTTAACTATTTCTGAACTTTGATGTCTTGCTTCCAGTGTAAATACAACCTTGTTTGGTATAACGGTGTGAATATTAGGCGATACAATCACCCTTCCCATTGTGTATACCAGATCTTCATCAATTTCTCCAAGGCTTTTACGAAGATTTGAAATAACAGAAGCTGCAAGAAAAAGAGGATCTTTTCTCATCGACATAGGTGTGGTTCCTGCATGATTTGACTCTCCCATAATCGTAATCTCATAACAAACCATCCCTAAGACACCCTCTACCACACCGATATCAATTTGTTTGCTTTCTAATACGGGGCCTTGTTCAATATGAAGTTCTAAATAGGCAGATGCTTCCTTTAAGCGATTTTCTATTCTGCCTTCATATCCGCTTTCTTTAAGGGCTGATTCAAAGGTAACACCGTCTTTGTCTCTCGATTGAAGCATCTTATTTTTATCAAATTTATTTGTTAATACTCCAGAACTCATCATGGCTGGATCAAATCTTGCGCCTTCCTCATTCGTAAAATTCACAATCATCAACGGAATTTCAGGTTCAATCTTATAATCATGGAATATTCTAACGACTTCAAGCGCGCATAACACACCAAGGACACCATCAAACCTGCCGCCCTTCTCAACAGAATCCAGATGTGAGCCCATAACGATGGGAGGAACATCCCTTTTACCTGGCAATACAGAGTAAATATTGCCCATATCATCATAATAAACATCCATACCCAATTCTTGGCAACAATCACAGAAGTAATTTCGGGCTGCTATATCCTCTTTTGAAAGAGAAAGTCTCGTGACACCCCGATTCTTAGTAGCTCCAAATCTACTAAATGTTTCTAATGTTTCACGTAACCTATCCTTATTGCAAGAAATCATCACTTTGACCTCCTTGATTGTCAGGTAGAAATGTCTATACAATTAATTACATTGCCGAGGAAAGAAACCAACATTTGAAATCACTTCAAATCATTTCATCAATTGTGTAATTTTATATAATGCCCAGACTAACTGGAGTAAGCCATTTGTGATTCATGGCAAATCCTTTCTTTAATTTTGTCAGCACCATATAACTGAAATTTCTGTTAAATAAATTATAATTTTGTGCTTGAAGATGAATCATTAGACAAATTGTGAAAAAAAACAAGTAGGCTTATATACATTAAGAAAATCCGTGTATTTTTAATTGATTAAGTTTTTATGTGGGTTTTCCCTAAGTTGAGTGGAGCAGAAAGCGAGTGCCTGCAGCGTAAATCAACCAGCAGGAAAAACAGAACACTGCGCAATTAAGAGTAAAAGCCCAAAGTTGAACTGAACCCAAAGTTGATTGAAGCATTTAAAGCTTACTAGTATTTAAAAATTGGTATGCCTGTATCGCTAATTGCAAAGCTAAACGGTTTTGAGAAGACATGAAATCCTCTCCTAAAAGCTCCTTAATCTTATCAAGACGATAATATAGTGATTGCCTTACAATATGAAGTTGTTCTGCTGCCAGCTTTTTTGAGCCGTTGCTTTCCACAAACGCCTGCAAGGTTCTCAGTAAATCACTTTTTTTCTTCCGATCTTCTTCAATTAAAGGGCCGATGTGATTCGCAATATAGGATTCAAGCATACTTTCCTTTTGAAGATTTAATAAAAGCTGAAAAACACCTAACTCTTCATACAAAATAATAGAAGACTTATAAAAAGGTTTTAAGAATAAAGATTTTGTAGCTTCTTCATAGCTAATATGAACATTTTTCAGACCAGTATATGAACTGCCAACTCCTATACAAAACTCAAACTTATTCGTTTTTTTTCTGTTTATGGTATTTTCAATTTCTTTTAATATATGATTAAACCGGTGTTTCATATGTAGAGTGTCTCTTGTTTGTTTTGCAGGTAACATATTAATAGCGAGAATAACTAAACAAGTATTTTGTAAAGTAATAAATGGCTGGAATGAATGCTGCTTAAAAATAGACCTAACAATCATTGAAAGATGAAGCCCTGTGGATTGGCTGAAGCTATCGATCATTTCCTCTTTTTTATTCCCGAGAAATTGTAATTCGATAATGCAAACGCAAAACTCCAATTCATTAAACGATTTGTAGTGTTGACCTAACTGCGTTTTTATAAGTAATTCATCTTTCAGCCGGTTATTTAAAAGATCATTTACCCATAGATTCTCTGTATGAAGTTGTCTTTCTTCGATGTACCTTGTTTTTAATAAATCTTGGGCTATCGATAGGGAAGCAGAGTCTAGTAATAGGAAATCATATTCAGTTGGCTCCTGGTTTTTCACCAGGCATAGGTATGCCCAAGTTTGCCCCATTGCTCCCACAGGCCGAATTAAAAGGGTGTCATCGTTAAATTTCCAGCTATACACAGATTCATCTTCGTTTGAATCCAAGGCTGGTAAACGTGTATTTAAAAATAGGAGCAGTTCATTTTGTTTATGTAAGGGTAAGGACGGTATAAATTTCGGAGTTTCTTGAAAAGGAAGATAAATGATCGGGTATTTCGTGCTAGAGTGGAGCAATTCTAAAACATTGCGAGTCCCTTGAGATTCAAGTGTCAAACGATAGAACTCTCGCGATATTCTTTCAAGATTTTTTAGCATACTGTAATGGTGATTAATGATAAGTGTATGAAGTTCCTGTGTAATATCTACAAAACGAACGGCTTTTGTGAAAATAATTAAAGGAAAATTATTAGTATTCGCAATTTCAATAACCTCTTTAGGAATAAATTTTAGATATTGTCCCATCTCTAAACAAAGACATGATACATTATGCTCAATCAATTTATTTAGATAAGATACAAAACTTGTGACGTTTTCTGTGAAGCCAATTCCGGTTGACAGAATCATTTCATTACCATGGACTAATGCTTCAATATCCAATACTTCAAGTATATGGACCCAGCGTACATTGCGCTGTAAACCGCCATTTCCTGCAATGACCTGAGCGTCTTTAAAAAGAGTATTTTTTAAAGCGCTTTCAATAGTTAAGATATCGTTTGTCTCCATAGCCCCGTCCTTTCAAATCCCCATAATAATATTTCAATTTCTTGTAAATATTTCATTCAAAACACCTATTTCCCTTAGGATTAAACCTTTAATAATAGTTTATTAAATGTACATAATAGCCTGTAAACAGAAGTGGTGTGTTGGAAGGATAGAAGGTAACTTTGCAAAGAACTCACTTTTACATTTTTACATAGTGTCTAATGGAATTATTAACAAAATTTTATATATTGTCAATATTAACAAAAAAACGGAGGGGAGGTTCAATAAATGATTATCGGTGTGCCTAAAGAAATTAAAAACAATGAAAACCGAGTAGGTATTACACCAGCCGGGGTATCAGCTTTTAAGGCAAATAATCATGAGATTTTGGTAGAATCAGACGCAGGTCTTGGAAGTGGCTTCACCGACGAGGAATATATTGCTTCTGGAGCGAAAATAGTATTCTCAGCAAAGGAAGCATGGACTGCAGATATGGTTATGAAAGTGAAAGAACCGCTTCCGCAGGAATATGATTATTTTCATGAGGGATTGATACTATTTACGTATCTTCACCTTGCTCCTGAATATGATCTTACAAAAGCATTACTCGAAAGGAAAGTAACAGCTATTGCTTACGAAACAATTCAATTGGATAATGGTTACCTTCCTTTATTAACACCGATGAGTGAAGTTGCGGGCAGGAAGTCGGTCCAAATCGGAGCCCAATTCTTAGAAAAGCCTTATGGTGGAAAAGGTATTCTTTTAAGCGGAGTACCTGGTGTGGCTTCAGCAGAGGTCGTCATTGTTGGAGGAGGCGTAGTAGGGACCAATGCTGCAAAAATGGCCGTTGGTTTAGGAGCAAATGTAACGATACTTGATATAAGTGCTTCACGCTTAAGAAAATTAGATGATCAATTTCAAGGACGTTTAAATACATTGATATCCAATCCTTACAATATTGCCGAGGCAGTAAGAAAGGCAGACTTATTGGTAGGTGCCGTATTGATTCCTGGAGCACAGGCACCAAGAATTGTAACAGAAGAAATGGTTAAGTCGATGCAAGAAGGATCGGTAGTAGTGGATGTGGCGATTGACCAAGGTGGGTCAATCGAAACAATTGATCGGGTTACAACACATAGCGATCCAACCTATAAAAAATATGGTGTGATACATTACGCGGTGGCTAATATTCCAGGCGCTGTTCCGCGTACATCTACCATTGCGCTAACAAATGTTACCGTTCCATATGGATTGGAAATTGCCAACAAAGGGGTTTGTAAAGCATCACTTGAAAATACAGCTTTAGCTAAAGGGATTAATTTGATAGATGGGAAAGTAACGTTCAAGGCTGTTGCTGAAGCTCATAAATTGGCCTATACCAATATTAAACAAATAGTAAATAATCAAACTATAGCTATATAAAGAATAATAAAAATGTTAGAATCTTATTTCTTTAATTTAATATATTAAGTTGATAAAAGGAGATTGCAAATGACAACTTTCACTGAAAATGTAAAATATCTAAAAAATTATATTGGAGGCGAGTGGGTCGACTCCACTTCTGATCAGAAAGAAAGGGTTGTCAATCCAGCCACTGGGGAAGTAATCGCAGAAATTCCTCTTTCTACAAAGGCAGATGTTGATCGTGCAGTTTATGCAGCAAATGAAGTATTTAAGACCTGGTCACAGACAGCCGTTCCAAAACGAGCCCGTATTTTATTTAAGTATCAGCAGCTACTAGTTGATAATTGGGAGAAACTTGCCAAACTGGTCACGATTGAAAATGGAAAAAGTCTTTCAGAGGCGATGGGAGAGGTACAGCGCGGGATTGAATGTGTAGAATTCGCAGCGGGAGCACCTTCCTTCATGATGGGTAAAAATCTCCCTGATATTGCTACCAGTCTTGAATCCGGCATGTATCGCTACCCGCTTGGGGTGGTGGCAGGCATTACCCCCTTCAACTTTCCGATGATGGTTCCATGCTGGATGTTCCCCATTGCCATTGCCTGCGGAAATACATTTGTATTAAAGCCATCCGAGCGTACACCTCTTCTTGCAGCGCGACTGGTTGAATTAATCGAAGAAGCAGGTCTTCCAAAGGGAGTTGTAAATATTGTCAACGGGGCGCATGATGTCGTAAACAGTATGCTTGAGCACAAAGACATCAAAGCTATTTCCTTTGTCGGTTCACAGCCAGTCGCAGAATATGTCTACAAAAAAGGAACTGCGAACCTGAAGCGTGTTCAAGCTCTTTCAGGTGCCAAAAATCACTCCATTGTATTAAAGGACGCAAACCTTAATCTAGCAGCAAGAGAAATTACGAATGCAGCTTTTGGCTCAGCAGGCGAACGCTGCATGGCCGCTGCAGTTGTTGCTGTAGAAGAAGAGATTGCAGATGAATTGATTAATAAATTGGCAGAATTGGCAGATGAAATCAAAATCGGCAATGGCCTTGATGAAGGTGTTTTCTTAGGACCGGTTATTCGTGAAGGACATAAAAAAAGGACAATCGATTATATTGAGTCTGGTGTCGATCAGGGCGCTGTGCTTGTTCGTGATGGACGTAAGGATGACGCAGTTAATGGAGAAGGCTATTTTGTCGGTCCGACTATTTTTGACCATGTCACTCAGGAAATGAAAATCTGGCAGGATGAAATCTTTGCACCTGTACTTTCCGTCGTAAGAGTAAAGGATTTAACAGAAGCAATCGATTTGGCCAATGCATCAAAATTAGCGAATGGTGCTTGTTTGTACACTGACAGTGCAGCCGCAGTAAGACAGTTTCGCGAAACAATACATGCAGGAATGCTGGGCGTAAATGTTGGCGTACCAGCACCAATGGCATTCTTTCCATTTTCGGGCTATAAGGATTCATTTTATGGCGATTTACATGTAAATGGGGCAGATGGTTTTGAATTTTATACAAGGAAAAAAATGCTGACTGCACGTTATTTATAAGATTGGCCTTTAGAACAGGTGCCATTACCGAGCTGCTGGATTTAAAGGCGAACGGATGAACAGATTGAATACTGCCTTGGATGAGAGAAAAATAACAAGGGAGGACAAGAAAAATGTCCATGATAAAGAATAAAACAGAAGAGTTGATTAAGAAAGACCGTCAATATTTATGGCACCATATGGCTCCGTATAGTGAAAAATCTGCACCAACCATTGCTGTAGAAGGAAAAGGTTCGTGGATTACCGATATCAATGGTCAAAAGTATTTGGACGCCATGTCCGGCTTATGGTGTGTGAATGTTGGCTATGGAAGGGAAGAGCTGGCCCAGGCAGCCTATGACCAATTAAAAACATTACCCTATTTCCCTCTTTCACAAAGTCATCTTCCGGCCATTCAACTAGCTGAAAAATTAAACGAATGGTTAGAAGGGGATTATGTCATTTTCTTTTCAAACAGTGGTTCGGAGGCGAATGAAACAGCATTTAAAATTGTTCGTCAATATCATCAGCAGAATGGTGAGGCAAGCCGCTATAAATTTATATCCCGGTATCGTGCTTATCACGGTAATACAATGGGATCCTTAGCTGCAACAGGACAGGCGGTTCGGAAATTCAATTATGAGCCACTTGCCCCGGGATTTATACATGTCAGCCCCCCCGACAGCTACCGCCGTCCTGCCGGGCAATCGGTTAAAGAATTTAATTTGCAATGTGCTTTGGAAATTGAAAAAACAATCATTTGGGAAGGGAAAGAAACCATTGGAGCCGTCATCATGGAACCGGCTATTACAGGTGGAGGTGTTCTCGTTCCCGATCCGATTTACATGGAGAAAGTGCAGGAAATTTGTCAGAAGTACGGTGTTCTCCTCATTATAGATGAAGTTATTTGTGGATTTGGCCGCACCGGAAAAAAATTCGGCCATATGCACTTTAATATCAAGCCGGATATAGTCACTATGGCAAAAGGTTTAACGAGTGGATATCTCCCTCTTTCAGCAACAGCGGTAAGGCGAGACCTCTACGAAAAATTTAAGAGTTCCGAAGAGTATGGTTATTTCCGGCATGTCAACACATTTGGAGGAAACCCTGCTGCCTGTGCACTCGCTTTGAAAAACCTGGAGATTTATGAGAAGGAAAACCTGATTGAACGTTCTCGTTATCTTGGTGAACGATTAAGAGAAGAAATGAAAGACATAGAAGATCACCCATTTGTTGGGGATATCCGATCTTTCGGTTTTTTGATGGGAATTGAACTTGTAGAGGATAAAGAAACGAAGAAGCCTTTAGACGTATCAAAAGTAGATCAAATTATCGCTTGGTGCAAATCAAATGGTTTGATCATTGGTAAAAACGGTGCAACGGTTGCCGGATATAATAATATTCTTACTTTGTCACCACCGCTATCTTCTACTGAAGAGGATTTAGAGTTCATCGTCAGAACATTGAAAAATGAAATGTATAAAATTGTTTAAAACGTTTAAAGAAAATAGAGGAAATATTTAAATCTAGAATTATATATTTAATTTTTCACAAAAGAAGCTGTCTGATTATGAGGACAGCCTTCTTTATAGTGCCCCATACTAACGTGGAAGATTGAGACAAAATTTGAAACCAATAGGGAAAGCTGTAATACATGATAAAGACCTGAAAACTGGCTGGGCATGGGAATAAAGAATACATGGAATGAAGTAGATGATTTGCGAAGCTAAGGAAAGTTCTAAATAAATTCTTATATTCGTCCATGAAGGAGGTTATGAAAATTGGGTGCTGCAAATCGTCCCAAAATATCATTTGAAGACCTGAGCCTGAATTTTCAAGAAATAAATCCGGAGTTAACAAAGCAGGAAGCGGTAGAAGAGGCAAATCGATGCCTATACTGCTACGATGCACCTTGTATAAAAGCGTGTCCAACCGGAATTGATATTCCGACGTTTATAAAGAAAATAGCTTCAGGCAATTTAAAAGGATCTGCTAAGACTATTTTATCTGCAAATCCGATTGGAGCAAGCTGTGCCCGTGTCTGTCCGACTGAGGAATTATGTGAAGGGGCCTGTGTCCTAAATCATTCTACTAAGCCGATTATGATTGGCAACCTGCAGCGTTATGCGACAGACTGGGCCATCAAGAATGAAAAGGTTCTATTCGAACCGGGTAAGAAAAATGGTAAATCGGTTGCGATTGTTGGCGGAGGTCCAGCTGGCTTGTCTGCTGCGAGGGAACTGGCGTTGTTGGGTTATGATGTCACAATCTTTGAAGCAGAAGAGAAGGCTGGAGGATTAAACACATATGGAATTGTCTCATTTAGGCTTCCTTTAAGCATTTCCTACTGGGAAGTTAAGCAAATTGAGAGCCTCAATGTTGAAATTCGAACCAATACAAAAGTAGGCGAAGATATAACAGTAGAAGAAATTTTGAAAAACTATAACGCTATCATTCTAGCCGTAGGCATGTCACAGGTTCCAGCATTGGGTATTAGCGGAGAGGATTTAGCAGGAGTATTTGACGCAATTGAATTTGTCAAAGAAACGAAAACAAAACCGATATCAAACCAGCTTATTGGAAAAAAGGTAGCAGTGATTGGTGCAGGGAACACAGCGATTGATGCAGCAACCAGTTCAGTTCGTCTAGGGGCTGAAAATGTCAAAATCCTTTACAGACGAACAATCGAGGAAATGACCGCTTATGAGTTTGAATATGAATTCGCTAAACAAGATGGGGTTGAATTTAGATGGCTGACAGCCCCATTAAGGATTATAGGAGATGAACATGGAAGGGTAAAAGGAATTGAATGCATCAAAATGGAGTTAGCTGAACCAGGTGAAGATGGCCGCCGCCGCCCTGTTCCAATTGAGGGATCTGAATTTACTCTTGAGGTAGATACAGTAATAAAAGCAAATGGACAGTCAAGATATATTGAACTAATTGAACAGTTTAATCTTGAACATGACGGTGGAGTTGTATTCATTAATCCTGCCACTTATCAGACATCAAATAAGAGGGTATTTGCATGCGGGGATGTCATTTTCGGAAAAGGGCAAGGAGAGGCAATGGTCGTTTCGGCGGCACAGCATGGGAAAGAAAGTGCTTATGCCATTCATCAATTTCTGAATCAATCTTTGGTTAAAACAGCATTGGACTGATTGATTTGATAAAAGGGAGGTAAGGTCATGGCAGATTTACGGATTAATTTAGCAGGAATTAAATCACCAAATCCTTTTTGGTTAGCTTCTGCCCCCCCCACAAACACAGGGTACCAGGTCCAACGTGCCTTTGAAGCAGGCTGGGGAGGAGCTGTTTGGAAAACACTGGGTGATCCAATATTAAATGTTTCATCTAGATTTGCAGCTGTTAGTTTTAATGGCCAAAAAGTAGCTGGGTTTAATAATATTGAATTAATTACAGATCGTCCGCTGGAGGTAAACTTAAAGGAAATTTACGAAACAAAAAAGCGTTTCCCGGATCATGCTATCATTGCATCACTAATGGTAGAACCAAAGCAAAAGAAATGGCATGAGATTGTTAAAAGAGTTGAAGACGTAGGCGTAGATGGCCTAGAACTCAACTTTGGCTGTCCGCATGGAATGGCTGAAAGAGGAATGGGAGCTGCTTCAGGTCAAGTACCGGCATTAGTAGAAAAACAAACATATTGGGTAAAGGAAGTCGCTCAAACCCCTGTCATTGTAAAACTGACACCGAATATAACAGATATTACAGCTACGGCTGAAGCTGCAGTCAAGGGCGGAGCTGATGCTGTAAGTATGATAAATACGATTAACAGTTTAGCTGGTGTTGATCTTGATTCCTGGAATACCATTCCACATGTAGGCGGTAAAGGTGCTCATGGAGGTTATTGCGGTCCTGCCGTAAAACCAATTGCGTTACATATGGTAGGTGAATGTGCAAGAAATCCAAGGATTAACATCCCTATATCTGGAATTGGTGGGATTTCAAACTGGCAAAATGCAGTAGAATTTATATTAATGGGGGCAACAGGTGTTCAAGTTTGTACAGCTGCTATGCACCATGGTTTTAGAATTGTAGAGGATATGATTGAAGGGTTAACGAATTATTTAGATGAAAAGGGTATAGCCTCTGTCATGGACTTGGTCGGAAAAGCTGTACCAAAATATTCTGATTGGGGAGACCTTGATCTTAACTATAACGTGGTTGCGAGAATTAATAATGATGTATGCATCAATTGCAACAAATGTCATATTGCCTGTGAAGATACCTCCCATCAATGCATTGATCTATTGAAGGATGAAAATGGGAACGGCATCCTTAAAGTAAGAGAAGAGGATTGTGTTGGCTGTAATTTATGTTCTATTGTTTGTCCTGTTGATGGTGCGATTGATATGATTGAAGTACCAAGTGAACTTCCGCCGATGACATGGAATGAACGTCAGGGAGCCCTTGGCACTGTATCCGGGCGGGTTGAAACGGTGATTAAATAACAACGGTTCTTCTCGTAATCTTTATTGCTATTTGACACGTCAGTATAGAAACTTGTATAGATTAAGAAAAGACGACACATAGACAGGCATAGGGGTAAAGCAATAAACTATGCGAAAAACAACTAAAACAAAAACCCCAGTGATGAAAAAAAATTTAGCAACAACTATAGGATGCACATGAAAGGGTAGCTGTTGAACAAGGTTCTATGAATATGCCAACTTAAGCAAGAAAAATAGAATGAAGGGAGGAAGCTGTATAAATGTCCGAATACCAACAGTTTCTGCAAGAGCGAGATCGGATTGATTTTTTAATTCAAAAAGGATACAGAATTAAAAAGGTGACAGAAAGTTTGAATGGTGACATTGTAGAATTTGAGAACAAAGAGAACAATCGTGAAGAAACTAAAGTGGAAACCTTGCACATTTTAACCCCAAATGCACGTAAGTATTTTTCTGCGAAACTACTTCAACAAAAAAACATTCAAGCTAAAAAATAGAAAAAGTATTATCGGTATGTTGCAGAAACAAACAGAGGTGAGATGACGTCAGCGGAATCAATATAAGCCTTTAAAGCAAGAGCAGGTATGAAGTATGTCGTGTATATAATAGCACTGGCAGTATGATTAAGAGTGAGCTCTTTATTATGCTGCTTTTTTGTTTCGCTTTTGTTTAAATTCATTGAAGCAGTCTACCGAAATTTAAGGAAAGTATTCTAAGGAGGGGGAGGACAAAACGCGAGTGTGAAAGTTCGGAAAAGTCCTTCATGAGGGGGATGAAGGACAAAACGTGAGAATGGAGGTTCAGAAAAGTCCTTCATGAGGGGGATGAAGGACAAAACGTGAGAATGGAGGTTCAGAAAAGTCCTTCATGAGGTTGATGAAGGACAAAACGTGAGAATGGGGGTTCAGAAAAGTCCTTCATGAGGTTAATGAAGGACAAAACGAGCAGGAGGTAACTCAATAAAGCCGTTCATAAAGCAAAAGCATCAATTTGAATTTCAGCATTATGATAAAAACAGCCTGAGGTGCAATATCAATCTTTGCTCAACAAGTGCAAGTCGCTCTGCACCTATTCAATATTAAAAATTAAGGCTGCTGCCCACGGGTGTAATTCATACCAAAACATCTAACCAAATTGGTGGATTTAAACATTTGCAAAGAGCCCGTAAATAACCAGTGAAAATTCATAAAACGCAGATATATGCATTCTGTCAAAAATTCATCATCTTTTAACATGAAATTCATAGTTTTTTAAAAAAACTAAGATATAGTTTATACATGTAGAGGCTTAAGATTGCTGAGCAATACAAGGAAATCCCTTAAACACTCCAAAACAGCAGGATTTAGTAGAAAGGTTTTGGAAAATAGAAAGGACAATCCAAATGATTACGAGAAAAAGATTGGCATCATATAGGAAGCTGATTGAACAAAATAAAAAAGATCTTACTAAAAAAGAATTAGAGCAAATCGACTTGAAAATAGAAAAGCGTATGCTTGAACGCCAGATACAACAATAATAATAAAGGACTATCCGCGAGTGGATAGTCCTTTTTCGGTTTTTAACAAGGGCAGGCTTTTTCGTTAGAACGGGTATTTTCTAGGTGTTCTTTGCACAGTAACCCATTTTACACTTGTAAATTCTTCAAATCCCCATTCCCCGCCATAGCGGCCAAGTCCTGAGGCTTTTTCTCCGCCAAACGGCGCGTTTGGTGAAGAATTAACAGTCTGGTCATTTACATGTGCCATACCGCTTTCAAGCTGCCGGGCGAATTCGATTCCTCGTTCAATATCTTGAGTAAATACTGCACCGGATAGGCCATATTCTGTTTTATTCGCCATTTGAAGAGCTTCTGCCTCTGTATCAAAAGGAATAATGATGGCAACAGGTCCGAATATTTCAGTTTGAGCCAGTTTTGAATCGTTGTTTACATCAGTAAAAACAAATGGAGTGAGAACATTCCCAGCCCGTTTTCCTTCCAGCACTAAGCGGTTGCCTTCTTTCTTTCCTTCTTCAACTATCTTTAAAATTTTATTGATTTGATTATTATTGATAATAGGTCCAATTACTACCTTTTGATCAATGGGGTTTCCGTAAGGCAGCTCGCTTGCTCTTTGTACATAGCGATTGACAAATTCATCGTAAAGGCTTCGCTGTACAAGGATACGGTTTGTAATCATACAGATTTGTCCCTGATGAATGAACTTGCCAAAAATGGCTGCATCGATTGCCTGATCTATGTCAGCATCCTCCAGTACGATGAAAGGACTGTTGCCTCCCAGTTCAAGGGCCACTTTTTTCAAATGCTTGCCGCAAAGAGCGCCAATATGCCTTCCAACAGCTGTTGATCCGGTAAATGATATGATTTGAGGAGTAGGATGCTCTACAAAGTAATCTCCTACTTCTTCAATAGTAAATGAAATGACGTTCAGGACTCCTTTTGGCAGACCTGCCTGCTCAAAGACCTCTGCAATGATAAAGCCGCCGGATATTTGAGTTTGCAGATCCGGTTTTAATACTACTGCATCTCCTACAGCTAACGCTGGAGCAACTGCACGCATGGAAAGGAAAAGTGGATAATTAAAAGGACTAATAATTCCCACCACACCGGCAGGCTTATGGTAAACAAGACTTTCTTTCCCTGGCATCGATGATAAAAGAACATCAGGGGCTTCCATTCTGTCACTATAGCTTGCCGCATGTCTAATCATGTCAATAATGCTAATAACTTCGCCTGTTGCCTTTAATACTGAGCTTCCCGTTTCTTGGACAATAACTTGAACGAATTCATTTTTTTTTTCTTCAAAAATTTCTGCAGCACGGTAAAAGATCGCTTTTTTTGTTTCTGCAGAAGTTTTTGCCCAATCCTTTTGAGCTTTCAGGGCTGATTCATACGCTTCATCTACATCTGTTTTTGTAGAAAGCTTAAAGGATGTCAGTACCTCATCATTAAAAGGATTAGTATCGTTATAGACGGTTTCACTTTTCCCCTCACGCCATACACCATTTATATATTGCTTGGAATAATGATTTATCATAAAAGACAGCCTCCTGTACTTTATTTAAATGAATAACTCCTTTAATAGGAGTACAGTTGAAAGTATATAATAGATTATCGATAGTGTATAATACATAATTGTTTATAAAATAATATATTTAAGTCTATGTATTGGAGAGGGAATGATGGAACTTTTACAGCTGAAGTACTTTCAGGTGGTTGCTCGCCTGGAACATATGACAAGAGCATCAGAAGAGTTGAATATCGCACAGCCATCCTTAAGTAAAACGATTTCAAGGCTTGAGGAAGATCTCGGTGTCCCTTTATTTGACCGGGAGGGAAGACAAATCAAGCTGAATCACTATGGTAAAGCCTTTTTAAGAAGGGTGGACCGTGTATTTATGGAAATAACAGAAGGAAAGCAGGAATTGCAAAGCCTCTCGGGACTTCATCAGGGAACCGTACAGCTTGCTATTTCCATTCCAAGTATTTTACCAGAGCTTGTCAGCTCGTTCTTAATAGAGCATTCTAATGTTTATTTTCAGCAGCTGATTGCTGGAAATTCATCCATGGCGTCCTTGATAGAAAGGGGTGACATTCATATGGGAATTTCTTCGACGCCGATAGAAGGTACGGATATTGAATGGACTCCTTTATTGACTGAAGAAGTTTTTCTCATGGTTCCTAATAACCATCCTTTGGCAAAGAAAAAGAGTATTGATCTAATTGAAGCAAAGGACGAGTCATTTATTAGTACGAATACAGGAATTGGTGTTAGGAATGTAACGGATGCCTATTGCCGGGAGGCAGGATTTATCCCGAAAATCGCTTTTGAAGGGGATGAGACTCTCTTAATTGCAAGGCTCGTCCAAAAGGGGCTTGGGGTAGCTTTTGTACCGGCGCTAACCTGGTTTATTTCTCCCCATCAATCAGTATCTTTGCTGCGCATTAAAAATCCGGTGTTTCAACGTACCATTGGGATTGCGCGCTCAAAACGGAGGCATGCCTCCTATGCAGCAGATTGTTTCTTTCAACATGTTGTCAGCTATTTCGAGAAAATTTCATTTAAACTGGAAAAGCATTTTACATAAGGGCTCTTTTATTCTTGCCTGTATATTCCTGATTCAGGCGCTTTTTTGCGTGGGCGGTGCGAGAGCCTCTTTGGTTCTTTGACTCTTTGCTCCTGAAGGTCTCCCTTCACCCGCCAAGCAGGATCCTCGCGTATCTGTAAAATATCAATATTGCGTTTTCAGGGAGCTTAAAGATTATTGGATTAACTATTGCATCCTACTCTTAGACACCTGTGGGATTGTTCTTTCATATATGTAGAAAAAGAATATTTTGGGCGGGAGATCTCCATGCTCAAAATGTTGAAGAAAAAAGGAGCGATATAGATGGAACACAGTTCCCAAAGGACAATAAGAGTATTTATTGCCAGTCCATTTTTTAACAAAGATCAGGTTGACCGCATATACCGCTTAGAACAGGCTTTAAAACGGAATCCTTATGTTGCGGATGTTTTTTCTGCGCGATATCATCAGTTTGAGCAGCTCACATTTGGTTCTATGGAATGGAGAAAAGCAACGTTCCATAACGATCTGAAATTTTTAAGAAGGGCTGACGTTATGGTGGTCATTCTTGATTTTGAAGGATCCAATGTGGATAGCGGGACTGCATTTGAAGTTGGATACGGTTATGCCATGCAAAAGCCCATCATTCTTATTAATGAAAAAGTGCCCATCATTAATTTGATGATGGCAGAAAGCTTGCATGCTTATCTTACGAGAGTGGAAGACATTGCATTCTATGATTTTCTACGTATGCCAGCCAAGCCATACACGGGAAAAGTTATCTAGGCTTGTATCATCTTCATTCTTTTACCATAGGCTGGGATGCTACATAAGTAGCGAGCCGAATCTGTTTCTCCATAAATAGCTTTACAATAGAGTGCCGGAGCCTGCTTTCAATTTCATCTTTTACATCTAAATTCATGACGGGCAGTTCAATTAAGAAATCTATGGCACTCCCGCGGATATTAATCAAGCGAATGGATGTGTCAAGCGCTTTTAGAATGCCTGCCTGTTCATCCTTTACTTTTTTTACTGCTTTATAGAGGAGGAGTTCAACTTCTTTAGTATCAGCCCCGTATTCCACGCTAATCATCACCTGGGCCGTTACTTCAGCCCCCGTCCGATTTTTTATCACTTGTTCTATAAAATATTGATTCGGTACAATCAGCGCACCTTCCTTCGCGCTTCTCACGAGGGTGGATCGGAGCCTGATTTTTTCCACTTTGCCCACTGTATCATCAATTTGAATGACTTCACCTACCTCGACAGGTCTCTCAAAGAGCATAATAATTCCTGAGACAAAGTTCCCCGCTATGTTTCTCATCCCAAAGCCTATCCCGATCCCCAGCACACTGAAAACAGTACCAAGAGCCGTTAAATCAATACCAACACTTTTGAAGCTGATCCACACCGCGAGCAGCATGACAACATAATAAATAACTTGATTAAAGGTAAATCCTAATCCCTTGTCCACATCGTAATGCTTATAAACAGGGGTTAAAATGTATCTTGTAAGCAGCTTTACCAGCCTGCTTGCAAGTGAAACTAACATGATAGCGATAATCACCAGGAAAAGGGTAACCTTGACTCCGCCCTGTGAATAGAGAGGATAGAATAGCCATTTTTTCTTAGAAAAGATAAAAAGAAACAAGAGTATAATGCTGTAGTACATCAGCCAGTTTACGGAGGATAGAAATACCGGTGTAAATCGTTCATTTAAAGCCGAATTTTTGGCTGAAGCGTATAAAGCCGTTCCTTTAAAAGATAAGCCTAGAAGGATTATTAGAAGGGAATATGCAATAAATTTGAAAAGCATAGAATGAATTACTATATTATAAAGATTCTCATTCATGATTGACCACCTAAGTTTAGAGATTTAGTAACCTATTCCTGTTAAGTGCGAAGGTTAAACAATTTTGAAAGTCTGTCTTTGCGAAAGGCTGTTTTCTCATAGATTGCTGCTATACGTAAAAAGGAACATCCCGTATGTTGTCTGTCTTTTTGGCATCTTTTCGTGTGTTATGCGCAAGTCTTAATACTGAGTATATATTTAAAATGATATTTTTGTGCCCATTAGCACCAAAGTATACGAAAAGAACCTTGGTAAAGGAATTTTTGTTTTGATTTTTTTCCATTCTCTTGACAAAAACAGTTATGAACATAGAAATTTAGCAGAATCTAAAAAAAAAGCAACACAGTAAAGCGAGGCGGCTGTAGGGGTGGATCCCTTATACATGACATTTATCATGCATGATGTATGACGGGTATGTCTGCCCGGTTTCTCTTCTTTCTTATATAATGAGCCTTATCCTGCAACAGAAGGGAAACGAAATGATGAATAAAACAAAAAAAGCCAATTTAAATTTAAAAAAATTAACATCGCCATATGAGCGATCCGATACAAAGGGAAGTGTAAGACAAATAATAAATACCATTGTTCCTTTTTTGATCGTTTGGATTCTGGCATATGAGAGTTTGTCGGTTTCTTATTTGCTGACATTAGCATTTGCTGTGGTAGGAGCGGGATTTTTAACGAGAATCTTTATCATTTTTCATGATTGCTGCCACCACTCTTTCTTTAAGAATCGGCGTGCGAATAAAATTCTGGGCACGATTACAGGAATATTGACGTTGTTTCCGTACAATCAATGGCAGCACAGCCATTCTGTTCACCATGCCACAAGCAGTAATCTTGATAAGCGTGGAACAGGGGATATCTGGATGCTGACAGTGGATGAATACCTGTCAGCGCCTATTTGGAAAAAGCTTTGTTACCGTGCATATCGAAATCCATTTGTTATGTTTGGATTAGGTCCTATTTATGAATTTCTTTTGAAAAATCGGTTTAATCGAAAAGGAGCCAAACGCAAGGAACGTATCAATACGTATATTACGAATCTTTGTATTGCTGCATTGGCAGTCTTGCTCTGCCTTGCAATTGGCTGGCAATCCTTCCTGCTGGTACAAGTGCCGATCTTCTTAATCTCCGGCTCAGCAGGTGTCTGGCTTTTTTATGTACAGCATACGTTTGAGGATTCTTATTTCGAGGGTGATGAGGAATGGGAATATGTAAAAGCAGCAGTCGAAGGAAGCTCTTTTTACAAGCTGCCTAAAATTCTTCAGTGGCTTACGGGGAATATCGGGTTTCATCACATCCATCATTTAAGCCCAAGAGTGCCCAATTATCGATTGGAAGCTGTACACAATGATATTAAGCCATTGCAAAATGTTCCAACAATTACCTTGGCAACAAGCCTCCGCTCCATATCCTTTCGCCTTTGGGATGAGAATAACAAGAGGTTTATCGGGTTTAAAGAATTGAAGGGATATGTTAAATTAAAAAATAAAAAGATACAGGCTAGACCAGAAACAGAGCTTTAAATGAATAGAACCTATTCCATACTGCCCGGATTTCCCATTATCCGGGCAGTGTTTGTATATAGAATACATAAAAAATAGTTCTCATACAGAAAGCCTGTAAGATAGGAATGGGTAAGATAATTTCAATAGATATAGTTTGGGGAATTTATTTGAGAATCTACTGGAAAAAGAGGTAAAGAAATGTTTAAAAAGGTAACCACATTTTATCGGAACAATGGTATAGCCCCTTATATATGGACCATACTCTGTATCCTTCCCTTCTACTTTATTTTACAAGCGGACTCTCTGGCTAAAATGCTGGCAGGAATCCTCCTTACATTCTTATTTTTTGCCTTTTACCGCTTTGCCTTTACCGCTTCAAACTGGACGATTTATTTATGGAGCATTATTTTAATTGGTATATCAACAGCCTTTACCAGTCTTTACAGCTATGTTTATTTTTCTTTTTTTCTGGCTTATTATATAGGAAATATAAAAGATCGGATAGCGTTTACCTCTCTGTATATTGTGCTTCTTGTCAGTACCACGGTCTCAATCAACTATAATATCCTTATACAGGATGCTTTAATTTTAAAGCAACTGCCATTCGTGATTATTACGGGAATCAGTGTCATCCTCCTGCCCTTAAACATAAGGAATCGGAAGGAAAAGGGACAGCTAGTGGAAAAACTTGAACATGCCAATAAAAAAATATCAGAGCTGATAAAGTTAGAAGAAAGACAGCGAATTGCACGGGATCTCCACGATACATTAGGCCAAAAGCTTTCGCTTATCGGTTTAAAAAGTGATTTGGCAAGGAGACTAATTTATAAGGATCCAGAGCAGGCGCGAGCGGAGTTAAAGGATGTTCAGCAAACAGCCAGAACGGCGCTTAATGAAGTAAGAAAAATGGTTTCTTCTATGAGAGGAATCCGGTTAAAAGAGGAAGTTCTGCAAATTAAGGAAATCTTAAAAGCAGCAGGGATTGAATTGGAGATTGATGGGTCTACAGTTTTGACAAATGTATCGCTTTTTACTGAAAATATTTTAAGTATGTGCCTAAAAGAGGCTGTAACGAATGTTGTTAAGCATAGCGGTGCGGCCAAATGCAGTGTGATGATAAACCAGTCTTGGAAAGAGGTAGAATTGATAATCAGCGATGACGGGGTATTTAAAGATGGAAATAAAGAGAGGGGCCATGGGTTAAGCGGCATGAAAGAGCGGCTCGATTTTGTAAACGGAGAAATGGAGCTTTTTTCCGAAAAAGGAACCGTATTAATCATAAAGGTACCAAATGATGTGAAGCAAAAAGACTAGGAGGGCTTTAAATGATAACGATTGTTATAGCTGAAGACCAGAAAATGCTTCTTGGAGCCTTTGGATCACTTCTCAATCTTGAAGAAGATATGGAGGTTGTCGGAAAAGCTTCCAACGGGGATGAAGCGATCGAGCTTGTAAAGGCTCTCAAGCCGGATGTCTGTATTATGGATATTGAGATGCCTGGCAAGAGTGGACTTGAAGCAGCTGAAGAAATAAAGGGCCTGAACTGCAAAGTCATCATTTTAACCACATTTGCCCGCACAGGTTATTTTCAGCGGGCTTTAAAAGCAGGAGTAAGAGGGTATTTACTAAAAGACAGTCCTAGCGAAGAACTGGCGAGTTCCATTCGAGGTGTAATGGAAGGCAGAAGAATAATTGCACCCGAATTAATGGATGATATTTATAGTGAGGAGAATCCGCTTACTGATCGGGAAAGAGAGGTACTGGATTTAATAGCAGATGGAAAAGACACAAAGGAAATTGCTGATCAGCTTAGTATAAAAACAGGCACAGTCCGAAATTATATATCCGCTATCCTTGAAAAACTGGGAGTAAAGAACAGAATTGAAGCGATAACACATTTAAAGGAGAAGGGCTGGTTTAAGTAAAAGAGATCAAGTATAGGGATTACTATAATCTGCATTTTATGCAATTAATAATGAATTAATGGCTATGCAAATTTTAAAAATACTATTATACGTAGGAAGCAGAGAATTCTTTGTACGTAAAGTAACAACCTATACGACAATAGCCTTTTATAAAGAGGGATACTAAATGAAAGAAATAGAACAAACTGGAGAATCAAAATATATTCAGCAGCACCTTGCGAATGAGCGCACGTATCTTGCCTGGATCCGTACAAACATTACAATCATCGGGGTTGGCTTTTTAATTACCAATCTTCATTTTTCTACCCAGACACAAAAGATTGTTATCGGAGATATATTGGCTAAGGTTATTGGATTGGCTTCCATTTTCGTGGGGATCATTTCTTTGATCATTAGCACCTTCAGTTATTTTAAAAAAGGGAAAGATATTAATAATCAGACGTTCCGCTTTTCAAGAATTATGGTGATTTTTTTATCTGTCTCCCTTATTTTTATTTTCCTGATTTTTGGTATTTATTACGTTTTTATCTGGGGGCTTGTTCCAAGCCAGTAATCCTAAATTCAGAGTGGTTTTAAGGATTTAATAAGGGTTTATCCATTTTACGAATAGATCTATGAGGAAAATGCCATGAAAAAAGGGTTAACTTAAGCCTTGGTCAAAGGAGGAATAAACAAGATGAAGCATCTATCGGCAAAAGAAGTTCAGCAAAAGCTGGAGAATGGAGAAAAACTGAATATTATTGATGTACGAGAGACAAAGGAAGTGGCGGAAGGAAAGATTTCATCGGCTATCAATATTCCACTTGGCTTAGTTGAGTTTCGCAAGCACGATTTAAATAAAAATAGTGAATATATTCTTGTGTGCCGTTCAGGTGGAAGAAGTTCTAAAGCAGCTGCTTTATTAGAAGAATGTGGATTCAAGGTAATTAATATGGATGGCGGAATGCTTGCATGGGAAGGGAAAACCGAATAGGGTGAGGGTGATATAAATTTAACATGGTACTGGATGAACAGGTCTGACATGCCCAATGCCGATTTTTAAAACCAAAAAAGCATTGAAATCATGGAAACTGGAACTGGTTTCATGATTCCATTGTATGAGCAAAGAAACTCATTGCCGTAGAAGAAGCAGCAAAGCTGCTACTCCCATCTATGTTATTACAACCATTCATTTCTTTCAAACATGGATGTGATCATTTGATAAAATGATTCTTAATCAATAACCACGAAATCTTCCCGCAGCTGTTTTTATGAAAGGATACCTCAACAATCATTATTACCCAATCAGATTTATGTTTATATGACTGATTTAAAGAAGTGAGCACATACATAAGAGGATATGAAACCTGCTTACACGTATAGCATTCATCAGTCATAATCCCTTCCAAGGCTTAATAAAATGTAATAGCTGCTTAAAATGGGGGGAAACAAGTGAAATTGGATTATATGGTGACAAAGGAAATGCTTGCAGAGTATTTTGAACTTAATGCAAAGAAAAAAGAGATTGAAAAGGAAATGGACAAATATAAAAATGTGTTTAATCAATATTTCGATTATGCTGTAGGTCAATATACAAAAGGGGAAGTGACCATCGGAAGCTTTAAACTTGAAAGGCAAATTCGAAAGACAGAAAAATTTGATGAGGATAACACGGTAAAGCGCCTGGAGGAACTAAGATTGAACGAGCTGGTTCAGACGGTCAAAAAGCCAGATGAAGAAAAAATTCAATCTGCTCTTCATTTAGGACTGATTTCAGAACAAGACCTAGAGGGCTGCAGAATCATTCAATCATCGAGAGCCATTTATGTGAAAAATCTTGCCTAAATCGTATTAAAAGTATTTGCATAAAAGACAATAACAGCAGCGTTACCTTTGAGCCAAATAGGCTCTTATTTTTTTCACAGGATCTGTTAGACTTCTATGTTGATAACTGCTCATTTTTTAGATCAATATTTCAGCTGTGCTGAAAGACGTGTGAAACGACCGGTTCACACGAATGAGCTAAAAAACACCAGAGTTCTTTAACAAATCCTTTTGATAAGGATATTCACGTGAAATTTTGCTATTTGACAGAATAAAAGTAGTTAATGCCAAATTTCGTTATTAAAATTATGGATAGCTTACATAAAGATGCCACCAATATTAGGAGTAAATAGTAAATAGCTTGAATAAATAATCTGTATAGGGTGAGGGGAGATTCTCTTGCTCTTTTCTATTTTTATTTCTTCTATTATGATAGTAAATAAGACATGTTTCCAATTTGCAAAGAGAATACGTTATTTTGTAATCGCTCTTTTGCAAGAGGGGGGAAAATAATTGAAAGAAGACTCAATACAATCCATAGAGTATGAAATTGCCCTGCTGGTACGATTAATTACAGCCTATAGCCCAAGACTTGGAATGCTGGATCGTTCCGAATACATGCTGCTGAGCGTATTGGAGAACACAAGTCCTTTGTCCATTAATGGACTAGCTGAGCATTTGATGTTAAATTTATCTACTGCCAGCAGACAGATTGCTGCGTTAGAGTCTAAAAAATATATAAAAAGATCTCCTGATATAAAAAATGGACGAATCAGCCTTGTAGAAATTACTTCAGGAGGGTTGGAGATTCTGCATAAAGTACAAAAAGCCAGGTCTGAATTCTATTCAGAGGTTCTGCAGGACTGGTCACAGGATGAGCTGGAAAGCCTGGAGGCGAACTTGACCCGATTAAACTTTGACTTTCGAAAATGGGGAAAATAAAAGCTGGTGAACCAAAAGGTCATCAGCTTTTTTTAATCAAAGGCTTTATTATTGGAATTCGTTTTTTAGCTCATTCTTTCTTTTCTGTAAAATGAACTTAAAAACGAGCAGTTATCAGCATAGATGTAGCAGAGACTAAAATCCGAATACTAGCCTGCCAAAGTTTTTTATTGAATCGCAATAAACTGAAAAACCATAAAATCATAAAATCATTGAATTATTTTGTAAAAGTTGTATAATACATATTGCATAATACAACTTGTTAGATGCAATATTAAATTTCCATATTGGGAATTTTTTTAGTTTGAAAATACAAATACTATTTTCAATGAAGTGATGCTCCAGTTATAACGACTCATTACTTTATGAAAGGAGGAATCGCGATGAGTCAAAAGATCAATACCTCAATATCAGAGACGGATAGAGTAGCGGTCCCCCAATTTTTAGTTATATCCTTTTTAACTATTTTCGCAATTGGTCCCCAATATTTTTCAAATCTTGCGTATACGATGAATCAGGGGATTGTGCAAAACGGTCTTAATGCAAGTTCAAATTACCTGCTGTATCCATCTATCCTGTCCAATATTGCTTTTGCACTGGGAGTGCCATTTGGCCCGATTTTGACAAGAAAGTGGGGCTTGAAAAGAAATTACTTAACTTTTGTACTTATTTTTTTAATAGGCTCCATCATTAATGCCACAACCCCTGATTTGCAGGTGCTGGCAATCGGAAGGATTATTCAGGGATTAAGTGCCGGGATGCTGTTCTTAACCATTCTGCCTGTCAGTCTCAGATCGTTTCCTAATAAGATTCGTAATGTATTCCTGCTAATGGTCATTTCAGGGCTCTTTGGTTCCAGTGCAGTTGGAGCATTTTTTGGTTCCGTCTCTCTCAGTTTAGACGCATGGCGCTGGCTTTATCTATTAAATATTATTACATCTGTTCTTAGTCTTGCAGTAGGTTCAGTTGCTCTGCCAAAGCATGATGATCATCATCAGGAACACACGCCTGTTGATAAAACCGGTGTGTTCATTCTTACTTTGCTTATGATCGTTTTATCAATTCCGCTTTGCAACTTGGTGGAAAAGGGATTTACATCTTTATATGTCTGGCCGTTCTTTTTAATGGCTTTTATTTTGGTCGTTGTCTTTATCCTTTTTGATTTAAAAGCCAGCACACCTATTGTTCCATTTAGTTCTTTAAAAGCAGCTAAGCCGATTTCAGGAACTGTAATGGCTGTTGCTTCGCATATTTCATTGATCTTTGCGTTAGCCGGTATCAATGGATTTTTGCGGAACAATAAAGATTTGCCCTATGAATATCTTGCACATTTCTATTTCTGGTTCTTTATTGGCGTGTTAGTGACTGCCGTATTAAAGACATTGCTTTTTGACATACTCGGTGCAGGCATTTTGGGTATGATCGGGTCACTTGGGGTCATTTATGTAAGCTGTAATTGGATTTTTATTACACCGGCTGTGACATTGGACACCCTTTATTTCCAAGTTGCCGTGCTTGGCGCAGGAATTAGTATGACTCTTGTATCTGGGGCATTGGGAACCGCGCTTGCTGGTGATATCCATAAAGCATCCATGCGTTCGGTTACCCTGCATTCTATCCGGAATTTTATTGGTGCTCTTATGTCTCCATTGCTGGCATGGTTTATCACAACTGAGAATGCTCTTCATTATGGCAATATCAGAAGCTATTTAGGCCAAAATGATTCAGAAACCAATGCAGAGCTTGTTAATCTAACCAAGCATTTTATGGAGAATGGGCTTCCGGCCACTATGGCAAAAAACATGGCCTCATATGAGCTGATTGCTAATACGAAGCGGGCAGCCATTTTAGGAGCCTATCATAACCTATTTGCTATTTTGCTTGGAATTGGTGTCATTATGTTTTTGGCTTCCATAGGAAAAGCTGTTACGGGTAAAGGACGTACGCTTGTTCAAAAGCCAAAGAGAATGATGCTTCCGGCACCAAAGGAACAGGGAAGCCAGGAAACAGCCAATTAATTTATTTGATTTTTTATATTGAGAGGAGAATTTTATATGAACAGCCGATTACTCATTACGAATATTATAGGCTTTGTGGTCGTTGCCGCATTAGTTGTAATGGGCATTTATTTTTATTACCAGAACGAAAACTATGTGAAAACAGACGATGCAGTGGTTTCCGCTGATATGATGCAAATTGTTTCGCCTTCATCGGGCGTATTATCCAAATGGAATGTATCCGAAGGAGATAATGTTTCAGATAATACGAATGTGGGAAATGTGGCATCGGGCAAAGGCTCTTCCACTTCTATCACTGCAAGAATGGCAGGTAAAATTATTAAAAATGAAGCAAAAACAAACCAAACAGTACAAGCAGGCCAGGTATTGGCGCAAGAAGCTGATATGGACCATCTTTATATCGTTGCAAATATAAAGGAAAATGATTTGAAGGATGTAAAAGTAGGAAACAGTGTGGATGTTACAGTGGATGGCGACCCGGGCACAACGTTTGATGGTACGGTAAAAGAAATTGGCTATGCGACGAACTCAGTATTTTCCGTTTTGCCAGACCAAAACTCCACAGGCAATTATACGAAAGTAACACAAAAAGTGCCGGTGAAAATTTCTCTTAGCCAGGTATCGGACAAAGTGCTTCCTGGTATGAATGCAGAGGTTAAAATTTCAAAATAATCCCCTGCCTCTTTTTGAGATAGGGAATTCATATTTCATGTGTTTTTCACAGATGGATGTTTTAGGACATATGGTTAATTCTCTTCTAAATATCTAAACCTATAATGTGAAAATTAACGCAATGACTTTTCATACACTATTCAGCATGTTTATTTCTAACAACTATTTAAAACGGATAATGATTTGAAATAAAAGGTTATACACAGCATGAGGAGGAATAATACATGAAGATTTGTATTGTATATGATAGTGAAGGCGAACATACAAAAGAGTTAGCACGCTCGATTGCAGAGGGTGCCAAATCAGTCCCAGGGGCAGAAGTATTTTTTCAGCATGTTGATGAGGCGGATGTATATGCCCTTCCAGAAATGGATGCGATTATTTGGGGGTGTCCAGGACATTTTGGTACCATTAGCTCAGGATTGAAGAATTGGATAGATAAGCTGGGATATTTATGGGCACAGGGAAAACTAATCAATAAAATAGGAGCCGTTTTTTGTACCACTGCTACTACACACGGCGGTTTGGAGGCAACTCTTTTAAACCTGATTACACCCATGCTTCATCAAGGAATGATACTGGTAGGCCTTCCAGGAAATATTCCGGAAAATGCTTTATATGGATCCTATTACGGAGTAGGTGTTACCTGTCCAATTGAAAGCAAGGAAATCATTTCGCATGAAGGACTTCAGCTTGGAAGAGCCTTAGGAAAAAGGGTGGCACAGGTGACTGGATCCTTTTTAAATGGAGATGGCAAACAATGATGATTATAGTAATGTTTGTCATTTTTGCGATTATTGTTATTGCAGTAATGTCCATTATCAATATTCGTTACTCTTCACAGAATGCAGAACGAAAGAAGCTTGCTGATAACAAGCATAAGGAAGTCGAGGAAGAAGTGCTCCAATCTCCTGAAACGGCTGATGAGTCTGATGTAACATCACGTGTCGAGAAGAACCGGTCCGCTGCTCATACTGAATCCCTGCAAGAAATTCCTGTAGATCAATTGGACCAGAAAGAAGCTGAGCACGAGCCTGCCCCTCAGACACGGTCTGAAAAGCATGCCGGCAAAGTAACAATGGATAATATTAATGATCAAGCATACAGAGAGGCCCTCGTGAAATTTAAATATGGGCACCCTCAAGAGGAAGAAAAGCCGGTGAAAAAAAACATGAATGATGATGCTTTCCGCAAAGCATTGCAGTCACTGTCTAAGAAGGATGACGATCATTCATAATAGCAATGGTAAGTGGAAGCCTAAAAAACCTGACTGCCAGCACACTTTTTGAAGTGTCTGGAGTCAGGTTTTTTTATGGAAAAGTAAAAAAAATTGTTTGACCTATGCAGTCTCTGTCTAGCTCCAGCGCTTCGCAGAAAGCGAATGCCTAGAGCGGAAATCAGCAGGCAAGAATATCAGGGCCATTATTTTAAAAGGCGCCGCACCATGGTCAGTCAAACTTTCCTCGACTAAAAGACCAAAGATTAAGTAGAAAGCTTGCGCATGGTTAAATTGGAGATCGTTGTACAGCTTAATAATGGGGAGTAATGGAGAAGAGGTGGATTCAACAATGAAAGATTCTCTTCTTTCTGCCTGCCCCTTGTTATTTAAATTAGAAGGGTACCAATTACAGCTTCAGGGCTTTTCCCCATAATTAAGAGACTAATTTTCGCATATCCTGTCTGTTTAAACTCGTTAAAGAGTTCATGAAGAACATCGATGTTTTCGTCAATTTTTATAACTTGAATTTCTCTTTTGTATAAGCGAAGAATGGATGCTTGTACAAATTTCGGTGTGGGTTCTAAAGGAACTTCATCAAAAAGGAGATTTCCCATATATTGATATTTAAATTGGAGTGCACGAGTAAGATACACGGCGTGCAGCAGTTTTTCGAAAAGTACGGGGTAGTTTTGCTTCACTTGACCAATAGTCTTTTGAGCAGCTTTCAAATCATCTAAACTGGATAGTGTTATCAATGTCCCCCCGCCTTTCTTTTACAGATCCCAAGGTTTTTTTAGGGAGATATAATTTGCTAATTCCTTACTTTTTTCTCTTCTCATCTTACGTACTTCGGCACGGTCCTTGGCTGTATTATAGATAAAGATTTCTTCTTCGGTTTCTGGAATCACGTTCGGGACTTCAATGGGTCTTTTATTTTCATCAAGTGCTACAAAGGTTAAAAAGGCAGTAGCAGCAACTCGGCGTTCACCTGTATCAATGTCCTCTGCAATAACCTTACAGAAGATTTCCATAGAGGTTCTTCCTGTATAGCTGACGAAAGATTCCACGCAAACAGAATCTGTTTGATGAATTGGGCAAAGAAAATCGATAGAATCGGTTGAAGCTGTCACACACTCTTTTACACGTGAATGTCTGCGTGCTGAAAGGGTTGCAGCATCATCCAGTTTCTTCATTAAAACTCCGCCAAATAGAGTATTATAATTATTTAAATCACAAGACAGCACTTGTGCGGTATTAATAATTCTGCTTTCTTTCGCTTTTTTCGCTTCCATTTTAATGCTTCCTTTCTTATTTGGAATTACCAGCGAAGCAATTAGTATATGTGCTCGTTCCAAATAATTACTTTACCTTATAATATTACGCCCCTAAAAACCTGAAGTAAAATGGTTAAATATTATTCTGTATATAGATAGAATCTATGAAAATGCTTCCGGTTTTTCTTTAAGTTTGAATTCTTGAAATTTATAATAAAGATAGAGCATGCAGTGAATGATTTACTAACAAACATAAATGGAATATTTTATGTTCGATTAGGCAGATTTCAAAGAGTAATAGTTTGAAACGCTGCTACACATTAGATCAAAATCGGAAATAGCGGAACAATAAAAATTGGCTGCAAGGGGGAATACGGTATGAATAAGATGCATGGAACATGGATAAGTGAATTAAAGAATCTTTTGCAGGAAGACCAGGTAACGGTCAATCCTACAGTGCTGGAACAGCATAGCAAGGATGAATCCTATCATATACCGCATTTGCCGGATGTTGTTGTATTTCCAAAGGATGCTGAGGAAGTTCGAGAAATTATGCGATTTGCCTATAAGTATGAAATACCTGTGACACCATTTGGGCTGGGATCAAGCCTCGAAGGACATGTAATTCCGTATCAAGGTGGTATTTCACTTGATTTTCAATTAATGAATCAGATTTTGGAAGTCCGGCCGGATGATTTTCTGGTACGTGTGCAGCCAGGTGTTACGCGGACTCAATTAAATAAAGAGCTAAAAAAATATGGTCTTTTCTTTAGCGTAGATCCTGGTGCGGATGCTACTCTCGGAGGTATGGCTGCAACAAATGCGAGTGGTACTACATCTGTCAGATATGGCATTATGCGTGATCAGGTTCGAGATTTAGAGGTCGTCCTGTCAGATGGCCGGATGATTCATACAGGAAGCATGACGGCTAAGTCATCTTCCGGATTGTATATTACCGGCTTATTTACTGGTTCTGAAGGGACATTGGGTGTATTCACCGAATTAACCCTGAAAGTTCATGGAATACCTGAGGTGACAACGGCTGCGCGGGCTGTTTTTCCAAGTACAGAGGCCGCAGTCCGTACGGCAGTAGATATTCTGTCAGCCGGCATTCAAGTAGCAAGAATTGAATTAGTGGACGACCGTTCAATTAAGCAGGTCAATCTCTACAATCAAACAGATTATCTCGTTAAGCCTACATTATTTATTGAATTTCACGGCAATGAGGCTGGCGTAAAGCATGATGTAAGCTTTGCCGAATCAATTGCAGCAGAAAATCTTTGTGAGGAATTCTTGTTTGAAGCAGATTCAAAGGCTATTGCAAAGCTGTGGGAAGTCCGCCACAATTTAGCCTATGCTTTTGCCCATAAGTCCCCAGGTAAAAAAATGATGGTTACGGATGTATGCGTCCCTATTTCAGAGCTAGTGGGCGCGATAAAGGATGCACGATTGGCGATTGAAAAAACGGGTCTTGATGGCGCATTGCTTGGACACGTAGGTGATGGAAATTACCATGCGATTATTATGATTAACCTAAGCGATTCAGAAGAGGTGAAAAAAGCAAAAGAACTGAACGCCCATTTAGTCGATTATGCTTTAAGCCGCGGAGGTTCATGCACAGGCGAACATGGTGTAGGAATCGGAAAGGCTGTATACCAGCGAAAGGAACATGGAGACGCACTGGATATCATGCTGGACATTAAAAAAATACTGGATCCCAAAGGAATATTGAATCCAGGGAAAATATTCAAAGGATAGAAAGATACAGCATGCTTTATTTTTTGAAGAAGGATAAGTATAAATTTTTTTATTAGATAAAGTATTTAACCAATGTAGTCTCTGTCTAGCTCCAGCGCCTATCGGCTAGTGAATTTCTACGACTACTCACTGCGATAAGTCAACATCTAGTTTCCTTTATCTCAGTCGAAGACTCTGAAATCCGTACGCCGATGAGCAAGGCGCTTGCGCTTTTCTTCTGTCTAGCTCCAGCGCCTATCGGCTAGCGAATTTCTGCATCTCCTCCCTGCGATAAGTCAACATCAGCTCGTACCTCGCTGTGTTTCCTTTATCTCAGTCGAAGACTCTGAAATCCGTACGCCGATGAGCAAGGCGCTTGCGCTTTTCTTACAAGCATTTGTAACGCAGAAAAAGGAGGATTTTTTTGTTTTTTACTAGTTGACAAGATGAAAGCGTTTGCTAAAATAGATTTATGGGATCGGTTTCATAAACAGAATGGATGATTAGATGGAAAAAAAAGAACCAATCAAAATTACAATTTATGATGTTGCAAAGGCTGCCGGGGTATCCAAATCAACTGTTTCCCGGTACTTAAGCGGCCGTTTTCATGAATTATCGGAAAATACGAAGAGAAAAATTCAGGAAGTCATTGAACAATTAAATTATAAGCCTAATCACATGGCCAGAGGATTGAAGGGGAATAAAAGCTTTCTCATTGGTGCGATTGTAGCAGACATTACAAATCCTTATACAACCGCCATTCTTAGAGGGGCTGAGGATGTCTGTAAAGAGAATGGCTATGCTCTTTTAATATGTAACACAGACAACAATCCGCAGAAGGAAAAGGAATACATTTCTATGCTGCAGGCGCACCGGATTGACGGGCTTATTATTCAAACAACTGGCGGAACCAATCCATTCCTTGAAGAGCTTTTTAATGATGGGAATACACCGATTGTTCTCGTAGATAGAAAGGTTCCGGAGCTTTCGTTTGATCTAGTTGGAATTGATAATCAACAGGCGACATACAAGGCAGTATCCTATTTGCAATCACAACATTACGAACGGATTGCATGGTTTACTGAACCAGTTACTGATATTAGCGTGCGTAAAGAAAGATTTCATGCTTTCCAGGAAGCGTTAAAGCTTACAGATGTCCACCATCCAAGCCTTGAGGATATCTATGTGGCAGACTTGAAGAAGGATGATGAGCTGGAGATGTGTCTTGAGAATTTCCTCGGGAAAACGCAGTCTCAGTCGAGAGCCATATTCTGTGCAAATAGTGTCATTTTATTAAAAGTTATTTTGGCGCTGCAAAGCAAAGGGATGAGGGTTCCGGAGGATGTAGCGCTCATCGGATTTGATAATCCGGAGTGGGCAAGCGCAGTTTACTCAGGTATTACAACAATTGAACAGCCTACCAGTGAGATTGGAAAGTCCTGTGCAGAATTGATAATAAAACGTATTAATGGCACACCAATGCTGCCTCAAACGTTATCTTATCATGCAAGTTTGATAAAAAGGGGTTCAACCCCATCCGTTAAAAAACACTTTCATAAAGAGGAATAATTGATTCTTCTTTATGAATGGAAATGGGAGCGGTACCATAATTTTTAAAGATTAATGGGAACGGTACCAAAAAAGAAGGGGGAATACAAGTGGTTGATGTTTTGATTACGATGAACTCCTTCACTGCTGCTGAAGTCAGTCAGGAGGGCTACCAGAGCCTTTTTAAAATGATTAAAGCGGCCGGGTTTTCAGGAGTGGAAATACGCCGAGAACTGCTAAAAGAAGAGCTTCCTTCCGTTTCAGATATTAAAACGATGCTGAATGATATAGGATTAGTGGGATATTATTCATGCCCCATTCCCTTATTTAATTTAAATGGAGGGTTAAATACAGAGCAAATTAAGCAGGCTTTACTTGAGGGGCAATGCTTGGACGCGAAACTCATTAAGTTTTCCCTGGGCCATTATACTCCTGACAGCTGTATGGAGGATTTAAGGGTGCTTACAGAAACAGCAATCGGGCGATACTGTATAACCGTTGAAAATGATCAGACACAAGAAGGTGGAAAAGTCGAAAGGCTTGCGGCATTCTTTGAGCGCTGCGAGAAGGAAGCTATTTCTATATACTTTACGTGTGATATTGGAAACTGGCTGTACGTAAAGGAGGATCCATCAGCTGCAATCGAGAAAATGAAAGCGCACACAAAGTATATTCATATAAAAGAAGTCGTTCAAGCAGAAGACGGCTTCACAACGGTTGCGATTTCTCCTCATACAAATTTTAAATGGAAACGGCTGCAGGAGGGGCATTCAAATGCAACGCCGATTGCAGTGGAATTTCCTGTTGATACTCGCAGCTTGAAAGACTATTATTCTATGATTACTGAAGGAGGAGCCCATTATGAAACAGTTTGACATGCTGACATTTGGCGAAGCCATGGGCATGTTCATGGCCAATACTAAGGGAAATCTATCAAAAGTAAAGGAATTCACAAAAGAACTGGCCGGGGCTGAAACGAATGTTTCCATCGGTATGGCAAGACTGGGATTTAATGTAGCCTGGCTGAGTAAAGTGGGCATCGATCCAATTGGTACCTATATCATAGAAGAGCTGCAAAAAGAAAAAGTGAACATTTCTCTTATTAAAAGAGACAGCGAAAAACTGACAGGCTTCCAGCTGAAGGAGAAAGTGGAGGCTGGTGATCCCTTTGTTCAGTATTACAGAAGCTTTTCAGCAGCCAATCAAATGTCCTGCGAGGACTTTCCGGAACTGGCTCAAATAACGGCACGCCATTATCATATGACAGGCATTCCTCTTGCGCTTTCAAATCCTGTCAGAGAGCTTGCTGAGCATATTTTAAAGAAAGCCAAAACAGAAGGGAAGACCATTTCTTTCGATCCTAATTTGCGCCCATCCCTTTGGAAAAATGAGAAAGAAATGATCTCAGTCATCCAATC
The DNA here is from genome assembly GCF_001636425.1 of Heyndrickxia acidicola. Lineage (NCBI taxonomy): Bacteria > Bacillati > Bacillota > Bacilli > Caryophanales > Bacillaceae > Heyndrickxia > Heyndrickxia acidicola. The sequence goes on along the minus strand of NZ_KV440953.1, from coordinate 2,720,141 downwards.
CTTTGCATGCCGTGCCGATTGGCTGTTCCCTGGTATCTCAGAAGGAGCATTGCTGACAGGATTCCAGGAACCGAAGGATATTGCCGCTTACTATTTAGATAAGGGAGTAGGGCTTGTAGTAATAAAATTAGGCAAAGAGGGAGCCTATGTGGCGACACAGCAAGAAAATGGGATCGTTCCCGGTATAAAAGTGGAGAGAGTGGCAGATACGGTCGGAGCCGGAGATGGGTTTGCCGTTGGTGTAATCAGCGGTTTGTTTGATGGTTTATCTTATTTTGAAGCCGTTCAAAGGGCAAATGCCATTGGGGCTCTGGCTGTAATGTCTGCAGGGGACAAGGAAGGACTTCCAACCAGAACAGAACTTGAACAATTTATGAAAAGGGGTGCAGTGGTATGAAACAAAAAAATACAGCAGCAAAAAAGCGTTTTTTCTATTTGATACCGATTGCGTTTATTACTTATAGTCTTGCATACTTTGATCGAGCAAACTACAGCTTCGGTGCAGCCGGAGGAATGGCTGGAGACCTGCATATCACTACAGGTGTTGCCTCTTTTCTATCTGCTTTGTTTTTTCTTGGATACTTCTTTTTTCAGGTACCAGGCGCTCACTATGCTGAAAATAAAAGTGCCAAGAGGTTAGTATTTTGGAGCCTGCTTTTTTGGGGGGCTTTAGCATCTGCTACAGGTCTTGTGCACAACGTAGCTTGGCTTTATCCTATCCGGTTTTTCCTTGGAGTGGTTGAAAGCGCTGTAATGCCTTCGATGCTTGTTTTCTTAAGCCATTGGTTTTTAAAAAGGGAAAGGTCTCGTGCCAACACCTTTTTAATACTTGGGAATCCCGTAACGGTATTGTGGATGTCCATAGTTTCAGGCTATTTATTGAAAGCGTTTAATTGGAGAGGGATGTTTTTAATTGAAGGCCTGCCTGCCATCATTTGGGCTTTCGTATGGCTGAAACTCGTTAATGACAGGCCTAAGGATGCCAAGTGGCTGACCAATCAGGAAAAGCAAGACCTTGAAAATGCTATGAAGGAAGAGCAAGAAGGCTTTAGCCGAATGACCAGCTATAAGGAAGCATTTCGTTCAAAAACGGTTATTTTACTCTCTATTCAATATTTTGCATGGAGCATTGGGGTCTATGGTTTCGTAATGTGGCTTCCATCCATTATTAAAAGCAGTTCAACCCTCAGTATAGTACAAACAGGCTGGCTATCCGCCGTTCCTTATGTACTTGCAACATTGGGAATGCTCTTGGTTTCCTATTTCTCTGATAAAACGATGAATCGAAAAACTTTTGTTTGGGTTTCCCTTTTAATTGGTACGGTGGCATTCTTCGCATCCTACGTGGTCGGGACTTCGAACTTTTGGCTTTCATTTGTTTTATTAGCCATAGCAGGCGGTGCTATGTATGCTCCGTATGGTCCGTTTTTTGCTATTATTCCCGAACTACTTCCTAAAAAAGTGGCAGGTGGAGCGAATGCCCTAATCAATAGTATGGGAGCACTCGGTTCGTTTGTAGGTGCATATGTAGTTGGCTATTTGAATGGTGTGACGGGCAGTGCGACTGCAAGCTATATCTTTATGGCAGGGGCTCTTTTGGTTTCTGTAATCTTGACAATGGCAGTCCGTACACAAAAAAAGTCCTTACTAACTAAAACGGATTACGTAAAAGAAGAGGTGGCTGTCAAGTGAAAATACAATTGGCACTCGATCGTTTAACTATTGAAGAAGCAATAGCTATTGCTGAAAAGGCCGAGCAGGAAATTGATTGGATTGAGATAGGAACCTCTTTAATAAAAGAGTTTGGCGTTAAAAGCATTAAGGAAATGAAAAAGCGTTTTCCAAATAAGTTCATTGTTGCCGATATTAAAACGTTTGATAATGCCAAATACGAATTTGAAATGTGTTTTCAAGCTGGAGCTGATATTGCAACGGTTATGGGGGCTGCACCAGCCGTAACGCTGGATGTCTGTGTCGAAACAGCAGAGCGTTTTGGAAAAAAAGTAATGATCGATTTATTGAATACACTAGAGGAAAATCTGAAATACATTGAGCAGTTTGACAATGTAGTAGTGTGCAAGCATATCAGCAAGGACCAACAGGAGCATGGAGGAAAAGCTCAATGGGTTTCACTATCTGTATCGGGGCATCAGGAAGTAGCGGCTGCTGGCGGGATAGGGATTGATACACTGGCTGAATTAAAAAAGCTGAATCCGGATGTCCTTATTGTAGGGTCCGCTATTTCAAAAGCAGAGGATCCTAAAAAAGCAGCACGGGAAATTAGAAAAGCATGGGAGGCATTGTCATGAGTGAAGCAATTGAAACAATTTTAAATGAGATTCAAGAAGTATTTAAAAAAGTTGATCGGAGCAATGTAGAGAAATTAGTGGACGTATTATCCACTAACCAAAGAATCTTTGTTTTGGGGGAGGGCCGCTCGAGGTTGATGGCCAAATCCTTCGCCATGAGACTGATGCATCTGGGATTACATGTGTACGTAGTAGGCGAAACCACTACTCCGTCCGTGCAGAAAGGAGATATTTTAATAGCAATCTCCGGTTCCGGAACGACAAGCACTATTGTCGGCATGGCAGAAAAAGCAAAGAATAATGGTGTCATGGTAGTGGTAGTTACCAGTGACCAAAAGTCTAAACTCGCGCATGCCTCCGAATGTACCATTCATATTCCAGCCGCTACAAAGTATCGTAAAGAAGGAGAACTTTTTAGTGAACAGCCATTAAGCTCGTTATTTGATCAATCTGTCCATATTTATTTTGATGCAGTTTGTCTAGCCATTGTCCGTGGCCAGAAGTCCGGAAATGAAGAGGCATTTGTTCGGCACAATAATTTGGAATAGGGGGAGGCTGCTATGACCACTTTATTATCATTGCTCGAAAATAAAAAGCTGATAGCGGTTCTGCGGGCATCACATGTTGAAGAAGCCATTGCAAAGGGAGAAGCATTATTGCGCGGCGGCATAAAAGTCCTGGAGATTACCTTTACCATTCCGGAGGCAGAAAAGGTCATTCAGTACTTTGCCGATAAAAAAGAGGCGATCATTGGGGCAGGAACAATTACATCGCTTGAACAGGCCAAATTGGCATGGGAAGCAGGAGCAAGCTTTCTCATTAGTCCTGGATTTCATACAGAGGTAGGAAGATGGACTTTAGAGAAGGGCATACCGTATATACCTGGTGTTTTAACGCCGACAGATATCTTAGCTGCAGTGAACGAAGGCTTTCAAACACTTAAGCTATTTCCCGCTTCTGTTTTTGGCCCAGAATATATGAAAAGCCTGCAGGGACCTTTTCCTAGAGTAAAGTTCATTCCTACAGGAGGCATTACGAAAAGCAACGCAAAGAATTGGCTTGAAGCAGGGGCTATTGCAGTAGGAGCTGGAGGAAGTCTTGTGAGCGGTAAGCCCGAAGACATAGAAAAAAGAGCCAAAGCTATCGTGGATAGCATCCATGCTGTAAATCAGGTTTGACCGAAAAGTCTCTTTTCACAGCCATTGCTCCTATTTAACAAAATAAAGATAATTAAAACAACAGGTTTGATATTAAACTTGTCATTCGTCTACGAAAGGGTGCACGACGAATTACGGGATTTATCTATTGTACGAAAAGCAATAATCTATACGAAAAAAGAGAAGGAACTTATTCCTTCTCTTTTTTCATAGGATCTGCTGCATTTTTTACTCGTTATTGAATCAATCGTAATGGAAACAAGTGCTTCGAGAGGAATTAACCGGCAGGATGATTAAGGCAATACCAAAGTCAGAGTTAAAGCACTATGATGATTTGAATTCAACAGGTAGAATGAAACAGCCTTTTTATAAGGCTCTTTTCGTAAACTTTGTTGCTATGGGACACAGAAATATCATTTTAAATATATATTCAGTATTAATACTTGTGAATAGCATACGAAAAGATGCCACGAAGACAGACAACACACGAAATAATCCTTTATACGTAAAGCAACAATCTATGCGAAAACAGCCTTTTATAAACAGATAACAGATGGATCATAGTAGTATAGTTCCATTTTAGGGTTGCAAAAACTATAGTATACTTTCAATTAGTAAATCTATTAAAGCGAGGGAAAAAAATGAAGAAGAAATCTTGGCTGAAACAAATGATGGCAGCTATATTCGTTTTGTCATTGTTTATTCAGATGCATACAACATCAGATGCCAGCAGCTCAGGAACCTATCAGGTTAAGGCAAACCTATTGAATGTAAGGACTGGCCCAAGTACTCATAATCATATTCTAGGAGCTTTAAAAAGCAATCAGATTATACAGGTAAAGTCTATCAGTAATGGCTGGGCTTCTTTTACCTTCCAGGGAAAATCGGCATATGCGAGTGCTGCCTATCTTCAGCGGGCTACATCCAGTACCATTGCAAATGAGTTTAAAACAATTGGAAGTAATCAGCAGCTTATTCTTGTAACCACACCAAGCAAGGGGACGAGCCAGGCAACTGTCCAAACCTTTGATAAACAGTCGAATGGAAAGTGGGTTCAAATGCTGAATATCAGTGGAATTATTGGCAAAAGTGGCTTTGTCTCAAATTTTAATGAGAATTCAGTAGGCTCTCCTACTGGGAAATTTACCATTACCGAAGCATTTGGCAGACAAGCGAATCCTGGTACAAAACTAAAATATATAAGACTGACTAGCGATAGCGTCTGGGTGGATAATCCAAAATCCCAATATTATAACACTCTTCAATCGATAAAGAAGACACATGAACAAAGCGAGAAAATGTATATTCCTCAATACGATTACGGATTTGTCATTAATTATAATACAAATCGCATACCAGGCAAGGGAAGCGCCGTCTTTTTCCATATTCAAAAGGGGAACTATACACTTGGCTGTACAGCCGTCTCTGAGCAAAATGTGATAAAAATTCTGAAGTGGCTGAATCCGAAGAAACACCCTGTTATCATTGAAACTCCTCTTGATTCGGCACCTTTTACTACTGGTGCATTATAATGGTGTGATAAATGTAACGTGGTGTGCCCGTCCATGACAGCCAGTTACAGAGAGAGACCCCGGATCCTGTTTTGATCCGGGGTCTTTTAATAGAAGTGAATATATCTGAATTTTTTTAAAAAAGTGTATTGTGATGTATACTTTTTGAAAGAGGTTTTGTATCAATGTTTTCAGATATGGCAAAACCCTTTTTATAAAATGTTCATGCAGGACCAAGCAGGACATTGAATGTCTGTAAATGACCCGACATATAGTATAGTAATCTACGGCTGGGGATTGAGATGCTGCATAAAGAAGCCTTCATGCCTCAATTATCAAAAAGATATTGTTCATGCTTAACAAAGGAGGAGAAACCGTGGAGGAACCAAGCCAGGAAAGAACGTGGCTAGTATGGAAGATTATTGTACCTATTGCAGCCATCATCGTAGTGTGTATTTTAAATGCCTATTGGGGGAAGCCATTTTTCATATTTGCCCAGTCGCATAAATGGTATTTATTAATTGGCTTTGCAGCAGTGATGCTTTACTGCAGCTGGGCATTTCCTAATTTTTTTCGGCAATACAAGCAAAATCTCAGGCGCACCTGGTACTTCTTGTTTCTCGTGGGCATTGTCTTTCTTCTTTCAGACAAAGGATTCCGCTCTGCAGATTGGCAGACCTATACACTGTATGCAGGAATGTTCATTTTCGTGGATTTAGCCCTTTTTCTTACACCCACCATTTCAAAAATTGGCGGGACAGAGCTCGGCGTAGTCAGTGAAGTAGAGAATGTAAATGAAGAAATGAAACAGGTGATCGTCAAGACAAAAAGCAAGAGCCATTTGTTTACGACGATTTTGGACCGCGTCGATAAATCAGCCTTTAGTAAACAGGATTGGACAGATATTGATGATTACCGAAACAGCCTGGAAAGCTTTTTGTCTACTTACGGCGAGGAATGCAGGCAGGAAATAACGGTCATATGCAAAAAAGATGATGAGACCTTTCAGCAGGATCTCGGTATCAGCCTTGGGGTTGAAATCCAGGAAGAGCAGCTTGAAATGTTAAATGAAGAAATCATTGTCCAGCTGGATACACAAATTGTACTCATTCCTTTTACACAAAAAATTCATCCCGTGGTCATTGCAGTAGTTTCCTGGAAGGAGCCAGTCCTGCAAATTGATTTTGACTATCTGATTAATTTAGCGATTATTCATACATGGTACGTAAAAGAGTGATAATATAGGCATTTGGGTATAGTAGTGATAGAGGGGATTTGTTAAAATAGTAAATAGACAGGAAAGGAATGAGGCATATGGCAAAAGTATACAAACCAGCATTTAAAAAAGAGCAAAAGGAAAATTCAAAATCACCTTTTTTTGTAGAACAGCCTGATACTTCTCTTCCTAAGGTTCCTTTGGCTCTACATACAAAAGAATTATTTAAAAAAAGTGAAGAAGCGCTGGGCCATCTTAAAGAAAAAAGCGGGTGGACAGGGCGCGTGTAAAAGGCCACAAAAATCTGGCCTTTTTTGTTTGGATTGGAATCACCATTTTTCGCCTATACCAGTAATATAAACTATAACTATTGAACTATTGATGGGAGCAAATGAAGGTGAAAAATAAAAAAAAGAAGAGCCCGCTTATCTTAGAAAAAGCATCAGGCAAATTGCCAAAGTACAATAAGACAGATGATCCCCTTCTCGTGCTGAATTCTAAAATTAAGAAAAAGATTCAGGAGCTGAAGGAGTAGTTTTAATATGCTGTCAGTTTTATGTCCATTCAATGTGCCTGTTGGATTGGTTCTCCAGGCACTAATGTGAATAGGATTTCTCATAGTTGCAGATTTTTTCTTTAGGCAGAGGATTCCTTATCCGGTCAAATCCATAAAATCGCGTTCCCTGGAAGGATAATGTTTTATAATCGCCCTCAGCCAGCATTCCATACTCTCTCCCGGTCAAAGAAAATTCTATGCGGTCACCGCTTTCCACCTCAAATGTTACATAGTGGTCAGTATGGGTATGCATGTCAAAGTGATCTCCATTTCTCCTTATTTCTGTTCTCATTGTTTTTACTTTAGCCAAAACGGACAAGCGGGGAGCCTTTTCATTTTTACTCCATTGGGCAATAGATCCAATGATGGGCACCAGAATACCAATCATGACAATGATAAAGATGGCAGCGATAAAAATGGGTCCGAAGTGTGAGATTGTACCGAAATCATCAAACATATGATATTTTACTCCTTTTTTGTGCGTGTTTTATATACGGAGTGGAGCGGGTTGGGGTTAATTTTTTGGACTTATTGGAGCGGTGAGTATGAGTGTAGAATGCAGTATGGAATAGTGCGGAATTATAGGTCTTTGTACCCAATTTACCCTATTAACGTTAATTTTTACCCGATTAGAAACAGTTTTCGCCCGATTAAGGTGTGTTTTTACCCGAATATCACACTTTTTTACCCGATTCATTGAACTAGGCTGAAAAAATTCATCTAAATTTACGCATATAGGAGGTTATTTGCCTATACAAAGAGATTAGATCTTCTATTAGTAGGAGAGGAGAGTCAAGTCCACTATTATGTGTAAAAAGCATGTTCAATGGATACCACGAATATACGTCTGAGTATTGGGTTTTGGTTGAGGAGGGGGCTAGCCCCCTCCTCAACCAAAATCTTCTTACTCTATCTTTCCTAGTTAAGCTTTTAATAAAATGTCCTTATTGAGGATGCAGGAATTTTCGGTTACCTAGATCTAAAGTATCGGCATAGTCCATCAGTACAGCTCCAATTAAGCGGAAGGCAGACTGGTGATTGGGGAAAACCCGAATCACTTGTTCACGCCGTCGAATCTCTGAATTTAATCTCTCCAGCACGTTTGTCGTACGGAGATGGATGTGGAAGTCCTCTGATTCTGTATAAAATTGTGTGGCATCATCAAAGCCCTCGTCTAAAATAAGAATGGCTTTTTGGTATCCCTTTTGTTCTTCATATGTGGCCATAAATTCGTCTTTAAGCTTTTTAGCCTCTTCCAAATTAGAGGACTTAAAAATCGCCTTTAATTGAGAGCGTGCCTCTTTCGAGTCCTTACGGGGCATGGTTTGAATCATGTTTCTCAACATGTGTACGGTACAACGTTGCCAACTGGTGCCAATGAAGGCTTTGGTAATGGCAGCTTTCAACCCCTGATGAGCATCTGAAATAATTAACTTCGGTGACTGAAGACCTCTGGATTTAAGAGATTCAAATAATTCTCTCCAGTTTGTTTCACTTTCGGAATGATCCACCTTTAACCCAATGATTTCACGTTTGTTTTGTTCGTTGACACCCATCGCGATGTAGACCGCCTTAGAGACAACCTTATTGTGCTCCCTAACTTTAATATACATGGCATCCACGAAAAGATAGGGGAAGTACATGACATTTAAAGGCCTGTTTGCCCAGTCATTCACCAATGGATCCAGCTTTTTGGTTAGATTAGAAACCATGGACTTTGAGACGGATTCTCCGCAAAGCTCTTCCATAATCTTGGTGACTTTACGAGTGGACACCCCGTTTACGACCATCTCCAGCATAGACAAAAGCAAGCCTTATCACATCTTGCATACTTCTCAAAGACGTCCGTAGCGAATTCACCATTTCTTGTCCGAGGCACTTTAAGACGGATTTTTCCAACGTTCACAATCATTTCTCTCTCATAGTATCCATTTCGATAATCGGTCCGTTCTGATGAACGCTCATGGGAATCTGCCTGTATATAGCGATCTCTTTCCATTTCCATATATTGATTCAACACAAGGACAATAGAGGATTTCACAATATCGTTTAAATCAGATTTTCCGATTTCCTCTTTTAGTTTATCGAAGTCTAGTGTAAAATTAATTTGGGTCATTATCATGTCCTCCTGTTATGTTTTTTCGTGGTAGAAAAACATTGTAACATGGAGGGCTGATATGGCCCTTTTCTTTTTACACAATTATATAGACTTAATCGAGAGGAGTTGAATATGTGGTTGTAAAAGAGCGAAAAATCCCTATAAAAATTCAAAAAATAGAAGCTTTGCTGCGGAGGATTCCGATAACTCACCCAAAACGGCCGCTTATGGAAGAGGAATTGGCAAAGAGTTATGCAGGTTATCGCGGAGAGCAATCGTTAGATTACCATTTTAAGTTTTTGCCTGAAAAGAATTATTTAATATTACATGATCTGCGTCTTAACAATAATGAACACTCCTATTTTCAAGTGGATTCCCTTTTAATGTCCTCTAAATTTCTCGTTATTATTGAAGCCAAAAATATCAGTGGAAGCATCATCTTTGATGATCATTTTAACCAATTAATCCGTACAATTAATGGTAAGGAAGAAGCCTTTTCGGACCCCATATCATAGGTTAAACGACATCACAGACAGCTAAAACAGTGGCTTTCCGCAAATAAATTCCCTGATGTTCCTATCAAAACACTGATTGTGATTACGAATCCCTCTACCATAATCAAGACTTCCCGTCCTCCTGAAAATTATCCTATTATTACACATAGTGCAAGCATGATATCGAAGATTGAAACGTTTGAAAGAGTACATAAAATGGTGCTTTTAACCAAAAAAGAACTGAACAGGCTTTCAAGAGTTTTGATAAAAAAGCATGAGCCCCTTGAGTATGATGTACTAAGACAGTTCAATATCGAAAAAAGAGAAATTGAAAATGGCGTTTACTGTCCCGAATGTTTCAATCTTCCTATGCAGCGGAAAAATGGAAGATGGATATGCAGGAAATGCCATAGTGTATCTAAAACAGCTCATTTAGAATCGTTAAATGATTATTCCAATCTATTCAGTCATACAATTACGAATCGCCAGTTGTGTGACTTTTTCCTCTTATCCTCAAACTCCATAGCGAAATACCTCCTTAAAGAGATGAAACTTCCTTTCACTGGGAAGGGAAGAAATAGGGAATATCACTTATAAAGGCTTTGTTTCACCTTGATTAATTATTTATTTTTGGATATCTTTCTATCATCTTAGGCACCTCCTTTTATTAACCATTCGATTTTGTAATGCTTGCTATTAAACTTCAATATAACAAAGACCCAGCCTGCCAGTAAGTTTACTGATAGGCTGGGTCTAACCTTAAACGGTCAGGGAATCAATAATCTTTTGAGCCGTTTCCCTTCCATTTTTAATACAATCCGCTATACCCACTCCATAATAAGAGCAGCCAGCAAGAATGACATTTGGAAATTCAGCAGACATAGCGGAGTCGAGCGCTTCTATTGTCTTTCTGTGCTTCAAATGATATTTTGGCATTTGGTGATCCCATTTCGTTACTTCGGCTGTAACTGGTTTTCCTGTTATGCCAAGGCTTTTTTCAATATCCTTTAGGGCGACACGAATCAGCTCTTCTTCATCCAGTCGGTTTAGGTATATAAAGGCATCGGGGTCCGTATTTTTATAAAATAATCTTAATAATAGCCGGTGGTGCTTGGACGTATGTGTCCATTTTCGACTCGTCCAGGTACAAGCATTACATACCAATCCGCTGTTTTCGGGAGCGATAAATCCGGTTCCGTCTGCAGGCAGCTGCTCATCCGGAATATCAAAGCCAAGATAAACACTGATCAGAGAAGAGTCTTCCAACTGATTAAAATGGTGTTCAAGCTCATCTGACTGAAGAAGGGATTTTGCTGCATTATGGGGGATGCTTAATACCGCATAATCTGTTTCAATCTCTTCATGGTTTTCAAATGAAATGACGTAGCCACCGTCTTCACGCCGTGCCAATTTTGTGGCTTTCATTTCTGTTAAAACTTCCACATCAGGGGTTATTTTTTCTTCAAGTCTGTCGATAATGGCTGAGAGTCCATCTTTAAAAGAGGCAAACTTTTTATTGCCGCCTGATTGGAATTTTTGTTTGTTTTCACCCAATCCCTTTATAATGCTCCCATATTTATTTTTATACTCCAATAGATAGGGGAGCGTTGTTGCCAGTGTAAGTTCATTCAGCTTTCCTGAGTATACACCGGATAAAACGGGTGCAATTTGATTTTGAACCAATTCTTTTCCTAAAAAAGCCTCGAGAAATTCGCCGACAGAGCTGTCCTTTGTAAATGAGCTGTTTTGGGTGGTGAGGTCCTTTAATGCTTCCTTTTTTCCTTCTTCAGAAACCAATTCGCTGCTAAAAAGGGATTCCTTGCTCATAGGAATGCCGAATATAGTATCATCTGGAATGGGCAAAAGCTTCTGCTGGTGATAGATGAAGGATTTTCCGGTTGCATTGTTTACCATTGCATCCTCTAATTGAAGGTCGCTGATTAGCTCAGAAACTCCCTCTTTACGTGCTACAATGGAATCGGCTCCTGTTTCCATAATAAAGTCATCGTTTTTAATGGTACTAATTTTACCGCCAAGCAAAGACTTTTCTTCTACTAGTATTAATTTAAGATTTATTTTGAGAGAATGCTTTAATTGTTGAAGATAGTACATAGCGGAAAGACCAGTAATTCCCCCGCCAATTACAACTGCCGTTTTCATTTTGTTCAGCTCCTTGATAAACAGCAAATAGTATTGTTTCTATTTATATCATTACTATTATAAGGGATTTTACACAATCATGTTGGGTTTTAGGATGTGGAAAGATTGTGACAGGGCGATGGGTGAGAAGGAAAAGTGGAAAAAGGGTCTACAACATGGATCAGCTTGTAATGCCAGCACGTCCAAGAAGTAGTGGTTAGGGATAGATATTTCGAAAAGACGGACAGCCTTCTGAAGTTCACTCCTCTTATTGGGGTGAGGAATTATTGATGTCATCCAGGTTTTCTTCTTTTTTAAATATCAGTTCATTTTTCTATTTATCATAAAAATAAATATCTACTACTTTTGAAGAACCCTAGATATCAACGGATAAGACCCCGAAATACCCATTTTCAAGCGGAACCATGTTGGATAAATTTAAATTTGGGTTTTCGTTGTCATGTCCCTCATTTGTTACCGTGTGGCTCTGTCCTGTAAATACCATGAAAATGGCTATAAAAATCAATGTAATGCGAATTCTTCTTAACTCTGCTGTTATCTCCACTTTATCCCTATTTGTTTTGAAGCTGGCATAATGTTTCTAAGAATAATGGTTATTTATATATTTGCTAAATTTCACAAATTATATGTTAATATTTAACATTGTAATTACACTGAAAGAAAATGCTGCAGTGTCATTAGAATAATGGGAAAGAATCTATATAAAAAACTCCGGAATGAAAATTTCCGGAGTTTTTAAGAGGATAAAGTATTTAACCGATGTAGTCTCTGTCTAGCTCCAACACTTATTGGCCGACGAATGGCCAACATCAAATCGTGAACGACAACGCTGTGTTCAGTCCTTATTGAAGCTCAAATGTAACGTATTTTGCACCTACCCAGCCGGTTTGTCCATTTGCAAGGGTGACATTGTACCATTGTTTTGTACTGTCCATCGCAAGGGATCCGTCTTTATTAAGGTTAATAGAAATGTATTCTGTTGGATCAATGGATATATTGTTTGAGTTTTGGTCTAGTACGTTTGGATAGCTGGTTCCCGGGCCTGTGCGTACATTTAATCCGTAAGTAGTGGCTCTTCCAAGGTTCTTAACTGAAAGACAAGATTTAAATGTGTAAAAGTTAATATCATGGGTCCAGTAGGTTTGACCGCCTGTTTGCAGCTCCACCCAATCATCATTGGTCTTTTCAACAAAGGTAAAGCTAGAGCCGGAGCTCAGTGTTTTTACATTGTCTAATATACCCTTTGCACTGTTCAAGGTTAAATTCTTCTTTGCAATGGCAGTTACACCGGGAGGGAAAACCTCCATTGCAACCGGAATGGCAGGGTAAGTTTGAACTGATGTATCCGGCTGCGCGTCAGCATAATCATTCTTGTTATATGCAAGAATGTTTTGCATATGACGAGCAATCGATTTTCCCCAGTTTTGGTCACTGGCATAGTAATAATTCATTCCTATACTATTAGCATCTATACGTGTATTGCTCATATCCGTAGTCTTGAAGCCAAGGATTGGCGTTTTATAGTAGCTTCCTGTTGGTGTTAAGTAGTTAACTTTAATGACCCTTGCAGCGTAATCAATACAATCTTCCACTGAGGAAAATTTGTAGGCAGCAATAAAAGGATCGGCATCGTATGCATGGTAGCCGAACAGATTATTTTTTGCCAATGCAATGGTTGATGTTCCATAGGCGCTTTCAAGAATTGCATGTGCCGCAAGATACAGGGCATTCACTCCATATTTGTTCCCGGCATCTATGAAGGCCTGACCTTTATTGGTTAAGATACTTTTCTTTCCCGTCGATTCTACATAGCTTGCAATATAATTGTTGATTTGAGCTGCGGTTACATTGGAATGCGTGCGCAAATCAATAAATTGATAGCCGTCATGTGCTGTTAGCGGATCCCCCGTAATAACCTGGTTTAAATAGCTTCCGCTGGCATAGCCGGTTTTGCCGTTATAGGTTACTTTATACCAATTGTTTGAGGTTTTAGCACTGGCAATGACAATGGTGGAGCCGGGAATCGTTGTCAGCAGATCGGCACTGGCATCAGCTGATTTTCTAACATTCAGGGAAGTCGTCGTATCGTATGTTGTTGGCGTAATGGCCTGCTCTGTAACCTGAGGTGTATAGGCTGAAAAATCACCGCTAAAGGCATAGCCCGTTTGATTGCCATAGCTGACACTGTACCAGCTATTAATTTTTTTTGAGATTTTAAGAACTGTGTTTTTTGGAATTTTTATCAGTTTGTTAAAGTCGTTTCCAAAAGACTGATAGAGATACGTATCCACCTTTGCCTGATAAGGTGCAGATGTAAATGAAGTGAATGAACTGCTTGTTACATCCGTACTTTTTACATACAAGTTTTGATTGTTAAAGCTAACTTTATAAAAGGTATCCTTATTTTCGCTGTTTGTCCCAATGACTGAAGATGCAAATCCATTATTGGCATCCATTGTAGCCACAGTTTTGCTATTTGTGTCCGGAGAAGAATACAGGACAGCCGTTTTATTCGTAAAATAATAGGCAGCGCTTGTTGGAGTATCCTGATAGGTTACAGGAGGTGTATATACAGAAAAATTGGTGCTGTACACATAGCCTGTGATACCCTTATAGCTTACCAAGTACCAGTTGTTGATTTTCTGAGTTACCTTAATTTTTTCGTTTTTTTGAATGGTGGCAAGCGGTTTGAATACACTTCCAAAGCTCTGGTATATTACTGTGTTCTGATTGGCTTGTAACTGAAGTTGTGAAAAAGTTTTAGCTGTTGCTGCTTCTGCATCCGTGCTTTGGACGTATAAGTCCTGGCCATTATAGGAAATCTGATACCAGGTTTGTCCAAGGCTGTTTTCGACTTTTTTAGTAGAGGCAAAACCTGTGGAGCTTGGCACCGAATAAACTGCTGCCTGCAGAAGGTCAGCAGACGGGTAAAACTTTACGGTCTTATTCGTAAAATAATAGGTTGTATTGGTACTGGTAGTTTTATAGGTTATTGGTGAGTATTTGCTGAAATCAGAGCTGTTTATAAAACCGGCTGCCCCTCCATAGCTTACAGCATACCAGTTTCCAATTCTCCCGGCAGATGTAATAATGGCACCTTTTGGAATGGTTTTTAGCTTCTTGTAGGCATTTCCAAGTCCTTGGTAAACATACGTTTCTTTTACCGCTTTGTATTTTTGAGGAGAGAATGAAACGAAAGAGCTTTTCGTGACATATGAGCTGCTTATATAAAGGGTTTTGCCGTTAAATGTAACGCGGTACCAGGTCTGTCCAATGCTGTTTACTACTTTTTGGGTAGAATAAAAACCATTATTGCTTGAAACGGTATAAGTGCATTTCTTACTTGTATTGGGAGCAGGGTAAAGGTTAGCGGTCTTATTGGATACATAATAGTTTTTTTCAGAAATCAATTGGTTATATTCCTTTAAGTAATTTTCGTTCACCCAACCGGTTTTTACAGTGTTTTTCCCTTTGGAAGAGTAGATATAGGATACCTTATACCAGCTGCCGTTTTTTACAGTGGCACTGACAATTCCTCCTTTGGGAATTGTGTAGATGTTTTTGTAGCTGGTTCCTGCCCCAGAATGTACTGGGAGGCTCGTAATTGTTTGAAAAGAGGTTTTGGTTATCGAAATTGAACTGCTGGCTTCTATCTTCATCGTTTGAAGTGGAGAAAAAGTGATAGATGCAGCCCCAGTCACGATGCTGGTAGACAATATCAGTGCTTTTCCGAGTTTTTTCATTCTTCGCCCTATTCTCCTTTGAATTAATTCGTTAATATTTTGGTTCTTTTTATATGTGAATAAAGTATTATATTTCGTTCATAAAATGGAAATATGTTAGAGAAAATGTGATATTACTAGTTATATCGGTAGAAAGTAGTAAAATTTTAAGAGATCTATTAAATTTTAAATATTTACCAATTTGTAGTCAACCAATTTTTTGTAATTTGTATATTTAATGGGTAATTTGACGTTTTGTGTTAGATGTAGAGAGGGTTGTCGAATGGTGGTGCGTGTTCAGTAATGGCAGAAATAAATGGAGTACTTTCCAAAAAAGAAGGAAAGGGAAATCGACAGCGGACATAAGAGCGGATTGAAATTCATTAAGAGTGGTAATGTATTTTTTTATCATTTGACCATGGGCATGGAGCAATGGATTTAGTTTGGCCAATTGAATTGAGGGAGAATGTTTAAAATTATGGCCACGGGCTTTAAGGCAAAAAAAGAGGCTGTCCCAAAAGGTCCACTGATGTCAGAAGACCTTGGATACAGCCTCTTTTTTTCTGCTGATTGATTATCACTTTAGTGGCGGTAGCGGTGCCTCATCATAGCAAGCTCCTGTGGGGTCCCCTAAGGCCAACTGATCCCGCAGGAGTCTCATGCCTTCCACTACAATCAACTTTGGGTTCAGATTAACAATTGGATTTAAAATAGACATGGGAAGTGCCCTGTTCATTCCTGCAGGTTGATTTCCCCTTCAGACACTCGCTTTCCACTCCAATTAATATTGCTTGTAAACGAAAATTGGATATTACTCAGATATGCGTACTGATGTTTTCTGGGTAGCCTAGTCAAAAACTAAATAGAAAAATTTCCTTACCTTTTTCCTTTTTCCTTTTTTTATTCAGTAGTAAAAAAAGGGTGACTCCATTCAACGGTATAGTACGGGTTTTTGAACCACCCTCTCTGTCTTATTATTTAGGTATTTTTAGGTTGATAAGTGCTCGTTTTTCAGGAATTGACTATCTTAAATGAGAGCCACTGCTTAGTTTAAAAGGCGTTTAATCCCTTTTCGAATCGGAGGCATTTCAAATTTACCCTCTACAAAGAGTTCCTTGATTACATATTCTGAATAATGAATGGCCTGATGATAGGATATTTTACCAGGGAGAGGCGGAATATCTTCGATTAAAACATCCACCACTACAGGTTTTTCGGATATAGAAGCCTGCTCAAGGGCATTGGCCAAATCCTCTCTTTTTTCTACTCTAATTCCGACTCCGCCGCAGGCTTCCGCAAATTCGGCAAAATCAATGGAACCATTATCAGTTGCATAGTGCAAATGGCCAATGGAGGCTTGTTCATAATTAATTAGGCCAAGAGCACTGTTATTAAGAATGATGACAATCATCGCCATATTGTTTTTTACTGCAGTGGCAAAGTCATGCATGACCATTTGAAAGCCTCCATCCCCGCAAATCGCAATAACCTGCTGGTTGGGAAATGCTCTTTTGGCAGCAATGGCACCGGGGAGTCCACAGCCCATAGTAGCCATCCACCCTGATACGACAAGCTTTTGATTGGTCATCTTTAGATGCTTGGCAGTCCAAACAGTGATCGTTCCGACATCCAGGGAGATGATGGAATCATCCTTCATTATTTTTTGAAGCTCCATTATCACCTGGGGAGAAGTGATGGGGGTACTGAATGCATTTTCATCTTTTTGCATTTCCTCTCTCCAAGCATTCATTTCTTCCTGGCATTTATGAAGGAACTTTGGGTCATCAGCTGGTTCTGTGTGTTCGGTCAGCCAGCTCAGGGCAGTTTTAGCATTGCCCGCAATTCCAAGAGTGACAGGATAATACTTGCCAATTTTAATAGGATTCATATCAATTTGGATTGCTGGTGCGGACTTAGGCAAAAATTCCCGGAATGGAAAGGACGTCCCGGCCAGAATCAAAAGATCCGTATCCTGCATCGCATTATAGGCAGGTTTCGTGCCGATTTGACCCAGATTGCCCAGGTTGTGAGGATGCATATCCGGTATAACACCCTTTCCAAGAAGGCTTACGATAACGGGTGCTCCAATTTTTTCTGCAAAGCGCTGAAGCTCCTCTCTCGCATCCATACAGCCTCTGCCGGCCAGGATAACAGGCTTCTTGGCTTTATTAATCAATTTAGCAGCCTGAATAAGTGAATTCTCTGAAGGAATCATTTGAGGTTTTTCCAAAATAGCGGACGTAAGGTGCTGAATCTCTTTTTGCTTTACTGCAGAAAGATCGTCAGGGATGACCAGAACAGCTACTCCCCGTTGAGTGTAAGCTGTTTTTATGGCCTGATTCAAAAGATCAGGAAGCTGCTCGGCTGTTTCTACTTGTTCGTTGTATACAGACACATCCTCAAACATTTGCTGAAGATTAATTTCTTGAAAAGCGCCTGTTCCCACCAGATGGCTTTTTACCTGCCCCACTAAAGCCAGCACGGGAGCCTCGTCTTTTTTTGCATCATAAAGTCCGTTCAATAAATGGACGGCTCCAGGACCAGCTATGGAAAGGCAAACCCCAAGTTTTCCAGTCAGCTTTGCATACGCAGCAGCGGACAGCGCAGCCACTTCTTCATGACGAACATGGATGAAATCAATCTCCGTTTCTTTTTTTCTTAAATCATCCACTAATTCATTAATTGAATCCCCAGGCAAACCGTAAATATGGTCCACGCCCCATTGCAATAATAAATTTGTTAGGATTTCTCCAGTTCTTTTTTCAAACATGTTCATTCCCCTTCCGTCAAACATTTACTTACCATATGCCCTTTTTTCTTTCTATAAAAACCAACCTGTCTAACTTCGATGAGTTTAATGAACACTCAGAATAAAGATGATCAAAATTTAACCGCCTACTTACTCTATTAGAAAGAAAATAACGGAAGAAGCTTGAGTGCTGAAAGGACACATCCTATGTAAATTGTGGAAGTGAGAGGGAATGGGGATCTAATCGTTTCAAAAGCTGGAGAAAATGGGTATGAAGAACATAGAAATCTGGAAAGGGGCCCTTATATGAAAAAAGACTTTTCGCAGGAAAAAGAACATGTTCAAAGAAAAGCCGAAGAATATAAGGAGGAGGCTGCACCCTGGATTATTTGGATGGCCCGCTTTGGACATCTTTCTAAAGGAGCCGTTTATGTTGTGATTGGAGTTCTTGCTGTCATGACACCATTTGGAACCCACGGCAAACTAACGACTTCCTCAGGGGCGCTCTACACGATTGCCAAGCAGCCCTTTGGATCAGTCCTGCTTGCAGCCCTGGCTGTTGGCCTTGCCAGCTATGCAGTATGGCAGATTATAATGGCAATTTTCGATCCTGAACATAAAGGGAAGGACGCTAAAGGATGGATGGCAAGGATCAGTTATTTGATCATTGCAGCGATCTATTTTGGGATGTGTTTCAGTGCGGTTAAAATGATGATTAGAGCAAGTGTGAGCACATCGGGCGAAAAATATCAGACCTTATCCGCAAAAGTGCTCGCTCAGCCTTTTGGACAAACAATGATTTCCATAATTGGAGCTGTATTCATTGGTGTGGGTCTATATAGTCTTTACAATGCCTACAAAGAAAAATTCACCCAAAAGCTTAAGAGACATGAGATGAACAAAAAAGAATGGAATGCTGTACGATATACCGGAAAGTTTGGAATTTCTGCTCATGGGGTGGTTTTTGCCATCATTGGCATCTTTTTGCTCAGAACTGCATTTAAGGCAGATCCTCATGAAACAAAAGGATTGGACGGCGCACTGGCTGAAGTCGCCAAGCAGCCGTTTGGTACGGTACTTTTAGTAGTCGTCGCCCTTGGACTTGCTGCCTACGGTGCCTACCTGCTTTTTGAAGCAAAATACAAAAGGCTGGCTCCATAATTCTTATTGGAGTGGCTACTTTGAAAATAACTGTGTTGCGACTTTAAAGCATCAAGCTAAACTAACTTCTAGTAATCATGATTGCCTTTTTGTTATGTGCAAAAGAACAGGTATTTTTGCGTCATGGTGTGAATTTGAATTAGCATGATGGTCTCTGTTAACATTCTATGCTCGTTTTTTAGCTCATTCGTGTGAAACTACCGTTTCATACGCCTTTCAGCTTAGCTCAGAAGTTACAGAAAAGAAAGGAAACCACAGCAAACTTGATTGCAGTGGTTTCCTTTCTTTTTTTGTAAAATGAGCTAAAAAACAAAAATGGAAAAGGTATATTTTTTCTCTCGGCTGCTGGTACGCTGGCTTAAAGAATAAAACGAGCAGCCTGAGTTTTTATTCAATTGTAAGAAAAAAATTCATAATAAAAAAAATATTATGAAAACCTTTACAAACTGAATTTTTAGATAAATAATAGTATCAACGAAACCGCTTTCGAAGGAGTAAAAAATGCTAACAATCTATGATATTGCAAAAAAAGCCGGTGTCTCAGCGGCGACGGTTTCTAAGGTCTTAAACGGAAGATCAGATGTAGGGAAAAGTACCATTGAGACAGTAAAACGAATTATAGAAGAATCGGGCTATCAGCCTAATTCAATTGCGAGGGGGCTGGCAACAAAGAAATCTAAAACGGTGGGTGTTTTTTTTCAAGATCACTTAAACACGGGCTTTCGGCATCATTTTCTTCAAGACATACTGGCAAGCTTTAAAGATGTCATTGGCGAAAGCGGTTATGACTTAATGTTTTTTGCAAATAATCATCCTGATAACCAGGCGGAAACATTTGAAGCACGAGCGAAAAATAGAAATGTCGATGGATTATTTCTGCTGGGTGTCCCCCGTAACGATCCAAATTTAAAGGGAATTGTACAAAGCCGCATTCCTTGTATGTCAATCGATTTGGATTTAAAAGGGCCGAATGCCAATTATCTTTGTTCCGACAATATAGGAGGGGCAAAAATGGCAATTGATTACTTAGTCAAAATGGGCCACTCAAAAATAGCCTTTATTTCAGATGTTTATGTAACAAAACCGGGCCTCGATCGGTTAATTGGCTTTAAAGAAGCGATGGCATATCACGAGCTGCCTATAATGGAAGAATGGATTCTTCCAGGTGATTTCTCCGAAAAAGGCGGATATCTTTCCGTTAAACAATTGATAGAAAGCGGCTGTCTACCTACTGCAGTTTTTTGTGCGGGAGACATGATGGCAATTGGTGCAATGGAAGCCATGAGGGAAAAAGGTTTGAAAATAGGAGAGGATATTTCTTTAATAGGGTTTGATGATATCACTCTACTAAAATATATTACTCCAAAACTAACAACCATAAGGCAAAGGAAAGAGGAAATGGGCCAATTGGCTGCAAAGGAACTGCTTAGGCTTATGAATGTTCCGCATTACTCTTCCAGTCCGTTTACGATTGAAACGGAATTAGTGATTCGTGATACGGTTACAAGGATAATAAACTGATTAACAACAAGCCGTTTGCAGCAGTCTTTAAATTCATTGTAAGGAGGTGTTGGGACGAGTAAGGGTCAACAATAGTTGATAAAAAAGAAAATGCTTTACAAAAATCCGAAACCGCTTTCGCAAAAAAATAGGAGGGAAAAAAATGAAGAATAAAAGATTGGCATCATTATTGATTACGGTCTTTATGGCTCTCACCTTTGTTTTGGCAGGATGTGCTGATAAAACGACAAATTCCACAGGGAATACAAATACAGGAACCACCTCTAAAAATGGCAAGCCATTAGTGATCGGCTTATCACCTGCCGGTCAGTGGCAAGAAAACTTTAATCCATTTTCAACCACTGCTATGGGCGGGACAAACGGTTTAATTTTCCAGCCACTTGATTATTTAGATCCTGTTAGCGGTAAGGATAATCCAATGCTAGCAACAAAGTATGAATGGACAAATGGGAATAAAACACTAGTCGCGACTCTTCGTGACAATGTGAAGTGGTCCGATGGCAAGCTGTTTACCGCTGATGATGTGGTGTTTACATTTGATTTGCTGAAAAAAGACCCGGCTGCCGATACTTCAGGTATTTGGAAGGAAGTAACGTCGGTTGAAAAACAAGGGACTAATCAAGTTGCATTTAATTTTGCCCAGCCGGATGTGCCTTTCCAAGCCTATATCTTAGGAGTAGACATTGTACCTCAACACATTTGGAAAGATCTTGGCGACCCTTCCAAAGCAAAAATTACTCAGAAGCTTGCCATTGGGACTGGCCCATATCTACTAGAATCCTTTTCACCTCAGCTTTATAAAATGAAGGTAAACCCCAACTTCTATGACGGTGAGTATGCCGTTAAGGAACTTCAATTCCCAGTATACAGTGGAAACGATAGTGAGCAATTGGCTTTAACTAAGGGGGAGCTTGACTGGGCAGGTATTTTTATTCCTGGTGCAGATAAAGTGTATGTCTCTGCAGATAAAGACCATAACAAATATTGGTTTCCTCCAAGCAATAACGTTACTCTTTATCCAAATTTGAACAATCCTATTTTAAAAGACGTCAATGTACGTAAGGCTATAAGCTTAGCGATTGATCGCAAGAAGCTTTCAGACCAGGCTGCATCTGGTTATGATCCGCTTTCCAGTACAACGGGCTTAATTTTGCCAAGAGATCAAAAATGGCTTGATCCAAGTATTCCGCAAGACAAACTGAAATTTGACTTTAACACAAATGCTGCAGTGAAAACCTTGCAGGATGCTGGTTATAAGAAGGGCAGTGACGGCATCTTTGTTTCACCTGACGGCAAAAAGCTTTCCTTTACCCTCCAAACGGTTTCCGGCTGGACGGACTGGGCTACAATGGCACAGCTGATTTCTCAGGAATTAAAGAGTGCAGGCATTGATGTTAAAGTTCAGCAGCCTGAGTTTGCAACATACTCAACAAATATTCAAGGCGGTAAATATGACTTGGCTATTTCATGGACCAATTCAGGTCCGGATCCGTATAAGCAATACCAGGATATGCTAAACAGCCATGGCGGCTGGAACTTGGAAAAGTGGAATGATCCTGCAACAGATGCTGCATTAAAGAAATTCCAGGGAACTACTGATGAAGCGAAACAGAAAGAGGCAATTAACTATCTTCAAAATGTGATGGTTGATAAAATGCCAACTATTCCATTAGTGAACGGGCCGGTTTGGTATGAAAACAGAACACAGAATTTCACAGGCTGGCCAACTGAAAATGACCCGTATGCGAATCCGGCTCCATTTAACTGGCCTGCTCCGGCAATTGTATTGTCAAAATTAAAGCCGAATAACTAAATTGTCATATTGGAAAAGGGCATTTGCCCTTTTCCTCCTATTTTAAGAACAACAGGGGGGAGAAAATGCGTTACGTTATCAATCGCTTCGGTTTTTTTGTTCTATCGTTATGGGCTGCGATTACGATTAATTTCATTCTGCCGCGCATGATGCCCGGTGATCCTGCTGATGCCATGTTTGCTAAGTTCCAGGGGCAGCTGACGCCTGCTGCACTGAATGCGATGAAGAAAGCATATGGGATAGGCCAATCCAGCTTGTGGCAGCAATATCTTGATTATTTACACGGTCTGCTGACTTTTCATTGGGGATTGTCTTTCATGCAATACCCAACACCTGTAAGTGATATGATTCGGGGAAGTATGCCTTGGACAATTGGGTTAGTGGGAATTTCTACGCTGCTTTCTGTTTTGATTGGAACAACGTTAGGTGTGTATATTTCATGGAAGAGAAAAGGCTTTTTAGACAATACCCTGCCCGTCGTATCCATGATCTTTCAAGCCATGCCATACTTTTGGGTTGCCTTGATTTTTGTATTTATTTTTGGTTTTAAGCTTAATTGGTTTCCAATGGCTCACGGTTATGATCCGTCCCTATCGCCGGGATTTAACGGAACTTTTTTAATCAGTATATTAAATCATGCTTTCTTGCCGGGGATTACGTTATTGCTTGGATCATTAAGCGGGTGGATTGTGGGAATGCGCAATAATATGATGTACACGCTCGGAGAGGACTATGTCACGTTTGCCGAAGCCAAGGGAGTAAGCACGCAGCGTTTAATGTTTAAATATGCTGCGCGAAATGCCATTCTTCCGCAATTAACCAGTTTCGCGATTGCCATCGGAAATGTTGTCAGTGGTTCTATCTTAACGGAACAGGTTTTTTCTTATCCGGGAATTGGAAATCAACTGACATCTGCTGTGCAATCACAGGACTTTCCAATGATTCAGGCCTCTTTTCTTTTAATTGCAGTTGCTGTACTTGTGGCTAACTTAATCGTTGATTTGTTGTATAGTCGCCTGGATCCGCGGATTCGCACTGGAAGGGGAGTAGAGGGATGAAGGCAGAGGTCACACCAGCAACTTCACAATTGAATATTAAAACTTCAAAAACAAACTATTTTAAGTGGGTGTCAATGCCATTTAAGCTGTTTTTCAGTAATGGAAAATCGGCAACTGGATTTATTATTTTTTTAATCTTTTTAATTATGGCTATTTTCGCTCCGGTCATTGCACCTTATTCGCCTAGTGCGGCCGTCTTCGATCCTAACTTGCCGCCTGCTGCCGGCCACTGGTTTGGAACAACGAACACAGGCCAGGATATTTATTCACAATTTATATATGGTGCGCGAACCACCATGATAGTCGGTCTTGGTGCCGGAATTCTATCTACAATTATTGGTTTAATCTTCGGTGTCGTCGCGGGGTACAAAGGTGGCTTGACAGATGCGATTCTCAGCTTTTTTACCAATCTATTTTTGGTACTGCCAGGTCTAGCTTTACTTATTGTGATTGGAGCCTATTTAAAGTCTTCCACTCCTTTCATAAATGGTTTAATCATCGCTTTAACAGGATGGGCATGGGGTGCTCGTGTTTTTCGTTCCCAAACCATGACGCTTGCAGGCAGAGATTTTATATCGGCTGCAAAAATGTCCGGAAAATCATCTCTTGGAATTATGATTACAGAAATCTGTCCGAATATGATGTCTATTATTGCAGGTAATATCATGTTTGCGACATTAGGAGCTATTTTGGCTGAGGCCGGCTTAGCTTATTTAGGGTTTGAAGATATCAATTCTACAAGCTGGGGGACAATGCTGTACTGGGCAAGCTCTAATGCTGCTTTGCTAAGAGGCGCATGGTGGTGGTTTGTTCCTCCAGGTATTGGAATTGCAATGGTTGGACTCAGTCTGGTACTTATGAATTTTGCTATTGATCAAATAACTAATCCTCGCTTGAAGTCACAAAAAAGGAGGAAGAACCTTGGAAGAAAAGCAGCCCGTACTTGAACTTCAAAATGTTTCAGTGAGCTATGATTCACCGGCTGGTATGGTTCATGCCGTGAATGATGTCTCTCTTAAAATCTACGAAAATACCATTGTGGGTCTAATAGGTGAATCCGGTTCAGGGAAATCAACCTTGGGAAATGCCATTATGCGTCTTTTAAAAAACAATGCCGTTTTAACCTCTGGAACTATTAAGGTAATGGGAAAAGATGTGTACAGCATGCATAAAAATGACTTGCGAAAATTTCGCTGGAGCCAAATGTCAATGGTTTTTCAGAGTGCCATGAACGCTTTAAACCCTGTATTAACCGTTGAAGAACAAATCCTCGATGTTTTCCTTAGCCATGATAAAAGTATGTCAAAGATGGAGGCCAAAAAGAGAGCATTGGAACTAATGGATATTGTTAGTATTGATCCGAAGCACTTGAAAAGTTATCCACATGAATTGTCAGGCGGTATGAGGCAGAGGGTCGTAATAGCAATCGCCATTGCTCTTGATCCCAAGCTTGTTATTATGGATGAGCCGACAACGGCTTTGGACGTGGTGGTGCAGCGTTCCATTCTGGATAAGATTAAAGAAATACAGAGGGTTAAGAAGTATGCCATATTATTTATCAGCCATGACTTCAGCTTAGTTTCTGAGCTATCCTCAAAGGTTGCTATTATGTATGCCGGGCGATTTATTGAAGTGACAGATAGCAAGTCGCTCGAACAACCAGAGAGACATCATCCATATACTCAGGGGCTGCTTAAGGCAATTCCTCAGCTGACAGCAGAAGATGTAACGATTGAAGGGATTGCCGGAAATCCACCGAACTTGGTAGATCTTCCGAGCGGGTGTGCCTATCATCCGCGCTGCCCGGCTGCTTATGATTTATGTAAGAAAGTCAGGCCCGAAATCCGGTATGTTGATGGCAGAGCGATTGAATGCCATTTATATGACACAGTTCAAAGTGAGGTGTAGGACTCTTGGATCAGTCATCTGCATTAGTAGAGGTTAAGGATCTCGTTATAAAATATCCAGTCCGCGGCGAGCGTAAAAAGAAATTTATTACACCTGTTGACAAGGTGAACCTTGAAATTAAAAAAGGCGAGGTACTGGCTTTAGTTGGAGAGTCCGGCAGCGGCAAAACTACCATAGGACGGGCATTGGTCAGATTATTGAAGCCCACAGATGGAACCATTACGGTTCTTGGGAAAAAGGTAAATGAAATAAAGGGCAAGGAGCTTAAAGAATATAGGCGAGTTGCACAAATGATATTTCAAGATCCTTTCGGGTCATTGAATCCTGTTAAAACCATCGAAAGCCATGTAATGTTCCCATTAAGGAGGCATCAGGGATATAAAGGGAAGGCATTAGACCAAAAAGTGACCGAATTGCTCCTTCAGGTTGGTTTAACACCCGTGAATGAAATTCGAAAAAAACACCCTCATGAATTATCAGGCGGGCAGCGGCAGCGTCTTGCCATTGCCCGAGCTTTGGCGGTGAATCCACAATTCATTGTAGCAGATGAGCCAACCTCCATGCTGGATGTTTCCATACGGGCAGGAATTTTACAGTTGATGAATGATTTAAAAAGAGAGCTGGGCTTGTCTTATTTATATATAACGCATGATTTAGCATCTGCACGCTATTTTGGGGACCGAATTATGGTTTTATATGGCGGAAAGGTTATGGAAATTGCGGATTCCAAAGAATTAATTAAAAACCCTTTAAACCCCTATACCCGATTGTTGCTGGCAGCGACACCAGGAAGTGATTCCCAAATAGACCTGACGAATATGAGTAATGACCCTCCAGATTTATCTATTGGCAGAAAGGGTTGTCCATTTGTTCATCGCTGTCCATTAGCCACTGATGTCTGCAGAGAGAGGATGCCGGCACTGGAGCAGCCTACAAAAAACCACTTTGCAGCCTGCCACCACTTGGATAAAAAGGAACAATGGGGTTAAAGAAACATATAAGGTTTCTTTGGTTAAATAAAAAATTTCATATGTTTAATCGGCTTTATGAAAGGACTCCATTGTTTTGTAGCTCATTTCCTTTCAGCCCATAGGAAATGAGCTAAAAAACGAGTAGTTATCAAATTAGATACTTAACAGAGCCACTTAAATAAGAAAGGGTGAGCGTCAATGAAGGCATTTCCAGAATCATTTAAGTGGGGGGCAGCTACTGCCTCCTACCAGATTGAAGGCGGCGGACATGAAGAAGGAAGAGGAGAGTCTATCTGGGACCGTTTTGCCCGTCAACCGGGAAAGGTTTACAAACAACAAAACGGAGAGATTGCCTGCGATCATTTTCACCGATATCCGGAAGATGTCCAGCTGATGGACGAGCTTGGAATTCAGTCTTATCGTTTTTCTTTTGCATGGCCCAGGCTTTTTCCTGAGGAAGGAAAGTTTAATTCTGAAGGTCTTGAATTTTATAAGCGCTTATTAGATGAATTAGAGGCAAAGGGAATCACGCCGGCTGCCACAATCTATCATTGGGACTTGCCAATATGGCTTCAGGACAAAGGCGGGTGGACCAATCGCGAAACAGTCGATCACTTTGTAGCGTATGCCAATGTGCTGTTTGAAGCTTTTGGAAGCCGAATTAAATCCTGGATTACTCATAATGAGCCATGGTGTGCAGCATTTCTGGGTTATGCGCTCGGTGTTCATGCTCCTGGCCGTACAGATTGGAATGAAGCATTAATTGCGTCGCATCATTTACTGTTATCTCATGGCAAAGTTGTAGAAGCATTCCGCTCAATGGGATTGGACGGTGAGATTGGCATCACCCTGAATTTGACACCAGCAGTACCTGCAACAAATGCTCAAAAGGATGCTGCAGCAGCTAAGCGCTCGGATGGTTTTGCCAACAGGTGGTTCCTGGATCCGATTTTTAAAGGGAACTACCCGGAAGACATGATGGCACTATATGAAAAAAGATTTGGACCCCTTCACTTTGTAAAAGAGGGGGATCTTGATTCGATATCCGGCCAATTGGATTTTTTGGGTATTAACTACTATACTCACAGCATTATTGAAGAAGATGAAAATGATGATATTTTAAGAGCAGCGAACATTAGCGAAACAGAAAATGTGACCGACATGGGCTGGGGTATTCATCCGGAATCCCTCTATCATTTATTAACCCGCATCAAAACAGAGTATACAGATATACCGCTATATATTACGGAAAATGGCGCTGCATTCCAGGATCAAAAAATGGATGGGAAGGTTGAAGATCATGACCGAATTAAGTATCTCCAAGATCATTTTTCAGCCGCACACCGATTCATCGAAGAAAATGGGAATCTAAAAGGATACTATGTCTGGTCGTTTATGGATAATTATGAATGGGCATTTGGGTATTCAAAACGGTTTGGTATTATTTATGTCGATTATGAAACACTTGAGCGTACACCAAAGGAAAGCTATAAATGGTATCAGGAAGTAATTCGGAAAAATCAAATTAACTAATAGGTTTTGCTAAATTCAATAATTGATAAGGGAATTGCCATTTGAAAAAACGTAACCTTTCCAGATTTTAGATGAAGGGTTACGTTTTATTTTAGGTTATTTCCTGTTTAGCCAATGTAGTCTCTGTTAGTGGACTCTGATTCTTAGCCGTTTACTTTTTTAATTATCCAAAATAAACTCCTGAAGTCCTCTTTCATATTTGGAAGGGTCAATCCGGTGTACATTAATTCATCACCCCCGTATACTTTTTTTGTCTTAATATCCTGGTAAAGATAATCAGGGTGAAGTCCTTTCAGCTTTAGTGTTTGAATTGGTGCTGCCGGCATGGCTAAGACCCTGAAATAAAAGACTGCTGCTTCATCCTGGCTTACAGAAATGAAGTTCCAGGCAGCACTATTCCTTTCAAAAGGACTGAGAATTCGATAAAAGGAGCCAAATTGTATAAGATGGCGTATTTCCTTATAAAGGGCAATCTGTTGTTTTATTTCCTGGCGATCTTCTTCTGTCAATTTTGTAACGTCCAATTCATACCCCAGGTTTCCTGACATCGCTGCATATCCCCTTGTATCCAATGGAGTAATTCTCCCCATCTGTTTGTTGGGAATGGCAGATACATGAGCGCCGATCGTAATAGGCGGGTATACCAAACTTGTTCCATACTGTATTTTTAAACGTGAGATTGCATCCGTATTATCGCTTGCCCAGGTTTGCGGCATATAGTAAAGCATTCCAGCGTCAAAGCGGCCGCCCCCGCTTGAACATCCTTCAAATAAGATATCGGGAAACCTTGCAGTCAGGGTTTCAAGTACCTGATAGAGTCCCAGCATGTAGCGGTGAGCAGTCTCCCTTTGCCTGTCAGGTGAAAGCAGGGAGGAGCCTATCTCGGTCATGTGGCGGTTCATATCCCACTTTACATAACTGATAGGAGCGCTAGTAAGAATGGCTGAAATAGAATCAATAATATATTCACAAACGTCTGCACGCGAGAGATCGAGCACCAGCTGGCTTCTGCTTGTTGTTCTGGGACGTTCGGGAACATGAAGGCACCAGTCTGGATGCTCAGAGTAAAGCTGGCTGTCTTCAGAAACCATTTCCGGTTCAAACCATAGGCCGAATTCCATTCCCAGACTCTCTATATAATTCCCTAAGGGACCGAGGCCGTTCGGAAGCTTGTGTGTGTCGACAACCCAATCTCCCAGAGAGCTCTTATCATTATCCCGTTTACCAAACCATCCATCATCCAGAACAAGTAATTCAATCCCAAGCTTCTTGCTTTCTTGAGCAAGTTTTTTTATTTTTTTCTCATCGAAGTTAAAATAGGTAGCTTCCCAATTATTGATTAAAACAGGCCGAAGGAGATCTCTGTGTCTTCCTCTGCATAAGCGTGTTCTATAGAGTTGATGAAAGGCAGCAGACATCCCGCTAAGCCCTGAAGAAGAATACACCAGCACAACTTCAGGGGCTTGAAAGCATTCTCCCGGCTCCAGCAGCCAGGTGAAATCAAAAGGATTAATCCCCATAGAGGCACGACTATTTTGAAAGGAATCTACTTCAATTTGGGCCAGGAAATTACCGCTGTAAACAAAATTAAAAGCAAATACTTCACCCAGGTCCTCGGTTGTATTTTTTCGCAGCAAAGCAAAAAATGGATCCTGCTGCGGACCGCTCGCACCTCTTCTGCTTTCGATTGCCTGGACTCCAGAGTGTAATGGCCGCCTTGACAGATTTCGCTCATTATTATGGGCGCCATGCAAGGTTAGTAAATCAAATTCATGATCTCTGAAGTCTATACTGGCGCTTAAAATTCTAAGGATTTTTACGTATTCATTGCCGTTGTTTCTCAGCTGTACCGTTCTAGTGATGACATCCAGATGATTGTATACGGTGTAAGATAGCTCAGCCTGTAAACCAATAAGTGCATCCTCCAGAACAATTACGAGTGTGTCCGCTTCTGCCTCGCTCTCCACATAGGTCGAAGGCAGTCCATCGAGCTTTTTCTTTCCTTTGTAAAGGTAGTGGGAGGCATAACGTAAATCTGTTATCGTGGATCCATTTTTCAATTGAATTTGATAAGCAGGACCCCTAAAATCACCATTTCCGTATGCAGGATATTCGTGTGGAATGGTATCAAGAGAAAAGGCTCTGTCATTGGGATCGGGATTTGGAGAGAATCCTCGATTCACAAATAGTATTGGATTGCTTTCATGGTACTTTTTTATTTTTTTTCCCCAGTACATATGGCCAAGATAGCCCTCTCGCAAAATCTTTATCACATAACTGGTATCCTTGGCCTGCAAATGAAAGGTTTTTTGTTCAGCATCAAAGCAGATTGCCATCGTTTCCTCCTGTTGAGTAAAAGATTGAAGCTCTTTTCGTCCTCTTTGTTGCATTTGACGATGGACAAAATACGAATTTATCCATTGTTCGAAAAGCAACATCTAAGCGAAAACAGCAAGTTTAAAAAGAATTCATCTTATAGACAAAGTATTAAGAGTAAAGACGAATCATAACTTTTCTGGGGAAATTGTTTACATGTAATTAAATTGGAGAAATTTCTGATACTATTTAAAATGTAAAATTATCTTCATACTTGATAAACCTACCATTGACAGGTAAAAGGGAAGGTGATATTTTTATCTAAGTACTTTAGCGCCTAAAAGCATAAAAGCATAAAAGCGTTAAAGCGAATTGAATAGATTAAAAGCGTTGAAGGGATTTAGTAGTTTATATTGACTTTTCAAGAGAGCTGGCGGCCGGTGTAAGCCAGCAAGGAAATATAAATGAATTACACTCCTGGAGTTCTTTTTCGAAATGATCTTATCATGAGGAAAAGACGGTTAGAAGCCGTTATGTTAATGAAGAGGCAAGCAAAAAAATGCTTGCAATTAGGGTGGTACCGCGATGAAATCAATCGTCCCTACTGGAGGCTTCCGGTGGGGATTTTTTTATTTGGAAAACGATAATAGCGATAGAAATGACGTTAAGTAAATCCCCTGGGAAAAGCCGTACTGAAGCTGGATTTGAAGCACATTTCCAGCGTAAAAAGCGTACGAATTCCTGGCACTTAACAGGTTTGTACGTAATGCAGAAATCTAGGCGGAAAAGCCATCAACAATAGAGAGAGGAAGACACAGCATGGAGAAAAAGTCATCTCAGCTACAAAAAGGTTTATTGCCCCGGCATGTTCAATTTCTTGCACTGGCAGGAATGATTGGTACGGGGATATTTAAAGGGAGTGCAGATACACTATCAATTGCCGGTCCAAGTGTTATACTGGCTTATCTTGCAGGCGGGGTTTTGCTGTTTATTGTAATGGCAGCACTGGGAGAAATGGCGGTTGCTTATCCCAAACTAAATGTTCAGCACCTGGTCCATAAAGCATTTGGATTTAGGTTTTCTTTTATAGTCGGCTGGCTGTACTGGATAAACTGGGTAATTGTAACAACGGTTGAATTATTGGCTGGAGGCAGCTTTTTGCAATATTGGTTCCCGTCAGTTCCCTTATGGATATTGGGATTAATTTGTGCACTTGTCGTTATTTGTGTAAATTTATTTTCCGTTAAATATTATGGTGAGCTTGAATTCTGGTTTGCCGGTGTAAAGATTCTTGCACTCATTGCCTTTATTGTTCTTGGATTTCTTATGATTCTGGGAGTAATTCAAAGCGACGTAAGTCATCCAATTTCAAACTATACAAACCATGGCGGCATTTTTCCTCACGGAATAGGGGGAACGGTCAGCGCCTTTTTAGTGGTCATGTTCTCTTATGGAGGAGCAGAGTTAATCGGGGTCGCCGTGACAGAAACAAAAGATGGAGATAAGGTCATGCCGAAAATTATTAAAGGAACGGTTTGGCGTGTAATTATCTTTTATGTTCTGCCTATTACCATTATTTGCGGGCTGATTCCATGGGATAGCGTTACAGGGAAAGATAGTCCTTTCGTACAGGTATTTAGTAAAGCAGGATTGCCTGGAGCTGCTGACGTAATGAACTTTGTATTGCTTACTGCAGTATTATCAGCGGCCAATTCAGGAATCTATGCTACTTCCAGGACACTGTTTACTTTATCGCAAAGCGGTGAAGCTCCAAAATGGTTTTTAAAATTGACGAAGAATGGAACTCCTATTAATGGTGTGGTTTTAACGGGCTTACTGATTCTAATTGGTGTGTATATTGCCTTTTTAACACCGAGCCAGGTTATCGGCTATTTAATGACCATCCCGGGCTTTACGGTTATGCTTTTATGGATTTCCATTTGCTTGTCTCAGCTCAAGCTTCGGAAAGGATATAAAGAAATCCCTGCTTTTCAGATAAAAGGATTTCCTTATACGACAATTTTCGGTGCAGCAGCCTTGCTGCTGATTTTTATCTCGTTTTTATTTAATAAGGATAATATCATTGGTACAAGTGTAACGCTCGTAATATTGGTACTGCTTATCCTCTTGTCCTTTACAGCGAAAAAACCATCAAAGCCATAAGCTATTATCCAAAAATGTGTTCAGATTCATTTCAAGCATCTGAACACATTTTTTTGTGCACTAAAGCACTAAAGGGGTCTGACCCCTTTAGTGCTTTAGTGTGATGGATTAAATTAAATAGACTTGACATCTTTTGTGTGCATGATATAATAATTAACGTTGCATTTTGTTTGAATTTAGTTGAGAAATTTAAACAAAAACTTCGGGAGTATTAGTAGTAAATTTTATTAAGTTTTAACATCTAATGTACAGAACACTTCTGTTCATGTAAAAGAAAGATACGTGCATGAGTTGCTGCACAGATAAAAGCAGTAATACAAATCGTATTTGCCTTCCGCAATAGAATATAACCCTCTACGCTTACCATTCTATTTTTTCTCACATTAATCGATGTTCCCATTTAGTATTACTGCGTAAAATAAAATTTACCCATAAGTCAAAACCTTATTTTTCACTGGAGCGATCTAGGAATCGCAAGATGAAAGAGAGGCAGGGCTTTCGTATTTAGGTTTTGAATGTAGATTGCTCTCGAACCTAATCTCACGGAAAAAAAAGCAGTGCTTTCGGTCATAGGAAAAGTGGCCGAGCGGCGCTGCTTTTTATTTGGTTTGCCGTGTAATTTGTACCGGCATGTTTTATATGCTTTAAGTTAAGCTCTGTTAAATTTCTATGTTGTTAGCTGCTCTTTTTTAGTTCTTTACTGTAACCTTTCAGCTGTGTTGAAAGGCATGTGAAACGGCCGTTTCACACGAATGAGCTAAAAAACAATAGAGTCCTCTGACATACCCAAGATTTAAAAAGAGGGTGGCCAAAAACGAATAGATT
Organism: Heyndrickxia acidicola; assembly: GCF_001636425.1. NCBI lineage: Bacteria > Bacillati > Bacillota > Bacilli > Caryophanales > Bacillaceae > Heyndrickxia > Heyndrickxia acidicola. The sequence continues at coordinate 2,686,900 of NZ_KV440953.1, read as the reverse complement.
CGCAAAATTTATAAATATTTTTATGATTGGACGAATAAAATCTCTAATATGGTGCATTTAAAAAATCAGCCTGGAAAGCAGGGAGAGGGAAATGAAGTCCAAGATTCACCGCTGCAACTGCCGGAACGCCTGGTCTATTCAAAACAGGAAAAGAAAAATAACTGCAGCTGAGATTTTATTAAATGGTGATTGGGCAGCTGAATTAAAGCCAGAAAGAAAAGGGGAACCGAAGGGGTTTATTGCAGTCAAACAAACGGAAGATATTATTATTAATCCTATAAAAGATACAATGGAGAAATTCGAAAAAGTAATGAAGCTGTATTATGATAAGCAAGAGGTCACCTTTAATAGGATGCAGGGAAAATATTTGTATTTTTCTGAAAATGGAAGCTGCTATATTTTAAAAAGAATAATGAATGAGACGGAAGATTAAAGAAAAAGCAGGATAGAAAAAGGGAGAAATCATTTTTTGGATTTCTTCCTTTCATAATATTATGAGTTTAAAACCCTATTCAATAAGCCTGTTTTACATTACTAATTCCCATTGCACGTATACTTGAATTCCGGCTGAGTTTGAATGAAATAACCGCTTCGAACCTGGCCTGCCCAGTTCTGAAGTGCTTCTTTCCATTGGACACTAGAAAAGAATTCATCTACCGTAGTGGTATTGGAAAACCAAGTAATGGGAGTAAATGGGGCAAGCGGACCTGCATCTCCCCAAATACCGCCTGCTGGAATGGTACTTTCTTTTACAAGAAGCAGTGGAAGGCCATATTGGTATCCCATAGAAGGCTCAATTTGAAGAAAAGGAGAATACGGTTCCTTTTGTGCGGTAGGTGAGTTGGGTGATAGAAGTACTGCTGCCATCCCGTAGCTAGAAATGACCATACGGCGGATATTTTCTATTGTGGTGTCAGGGTATTGATCCGTGTTGGGAATTGTTCTGGGAAAAAGTAGGACGCTTTTTATTTCATTAAACATACGAATAACAAATTCCTGCCGCTGGGTAAAAGGCGGGTTGGCGGGACCAAGAGATAATAGGTTTTGATGGCTGAAAAAGACGGGGATTCGAAATAAATTGCTCGCTGCCTTTGATAAATCCTCCATACCATTGAGAATTTTCTGTTGTGCATCATATATCTCATATTGACCTTGATTATCGCACACTAATAATCACCTCCACTTATTCAAGGAGTGAATTAATAGTGTAGACAAACTTTCCTGTTAAAAAGCCTTTTTATGTAGTGTGAAATTATGTAATGTTTAAAATAGAAAACACCTATTAAAATTAATCAGTAGGGGATAAACCATGAGGATGAATAAAAAATTGGATGAAAAGAAAGAAGCAAAACTTGAAAGAAAAAAACGAAAAGGGAATTGGGGAGAAAGAGAACCTATTTATACAAAGTGGGATCTGCTCTTGGATATCACTATGATACTTTTTGAATACATACTTGGAGGCATATGGTACCTCATTCGGTTTGTCTTCCACCAAATTCACTCCTAAAGCAGTATAGCAGTTGATTATAAATGACTGTTTACGCATTAGATTGTTGCTTTACGTACCAGGCAAAATTCCGTATGTTGTCTGTCTTCGTGGCATCTTTTCGTAAGCTATTCACATATTTTAAAAGTCAAAATAAAAAGCCCCTTTAAAAGGAGCGCTTATTAAGGGACGTCTATTCATCTTTTACGAGCTGAAGAGATGATTTTATTGTAAGTTTGCTGAAATCCAGTCCTAATTGGATGGCTGTTTGAGCTATTTCAGGACGTATACCAGAGAGAATGGATTTTACACCAATTAAATTTAGAGCTTCAATCAATTGGAAAAGCTGATGTGCAACCATTGTATCAATCATTACAACACCAGATAAGTCAATATATAGAAGACTGATAGATTTATTGGCACATTGATATAAGGAAGTTTCAATGATATATTTGGCCCTGGATGTGTCGATATCCCCAATAAGAGGGAGTAAGGCTGTTTTTTTGCCAATGACAATGATAGGAGAACTTAGTTCCTTAATCATCTCCTGCTGGGATTGAAGTCTTTTCATTGAGAAATGATGGTTTTCTTCTACAAACCAGATCATTACCTTATCCATAGTAGTAATAATCCTGCGTTTCCAACTATCTATTTCTTGCTGAGTATAAGTGGTGTGCAGGTTTGCAAAATCGTCCATTAAGTCCAAATATTGCTCCTGTGTTCTGAAAAATTCTCTTAAGATAAAGTGAATTGGAGTTTTAAGATGCTGTTCATCTTGTGTAACTTCAAGGATCCATGTCTCGAGTCTAGCAATAAACTCTTCTTCGTCTATGATAAAGATTTCGGAAATGTGTTTATGAAATGCATAATTTTGCTGTTTGGTCGCGTTTATTACATCTGGGTCAGTAGAAGCATACACCCCAGATGGGTCACTTTTGTCTAATGATTTATACCATGCCTCTGTTAAATCCCATGTTTTGTCTAGAAAAAATTGATATAATTCACTGTTATTTTTCATTCCGATAGCCTCCACTTAAGTCTCCCATTAAAAATAATACCAAATTCCTATCCTATTTGTTAAGTTGTTTGATGAAAAGAAGAGATTCAAGTTAAATAGCTGCAGTTTTCATGGTCAAATTAATTATCGTCTCCTTGCTATGACTAGCAACTTTCCCTTATGAGTTGGGTCTGTTAAAGATCATGGTTGGTGTTAATCTAATAATGGGAGGAAATATGTAAGGTTTATGTTGGGGAGTCTGGTTAGGGAAAATTGAACCGCCCTCGAAAAAGATGGTATAGAGCTACATTGAACAAGACAGAATGCGGGCCATCATGCATAAAAAAGATCCTCAGAAGGTGCCAGAATCCTTTATTTGCATAATGGCTTAAGTGTCTTCATCCTGCCTTAAAACATACATTTGCAATTGAGTGAACTGAAAAGCGGATAATAGTTGTAAGGGAGACTAGATGATGATAAGCCTGTTTAAAAGACTATCCAGCTTTTGGCTTAAATATAGGGTTTCGGGTGCATTCAGTCCATATCTTAGACCTGCTTCAATTAATTCAATTCTTAATAATTCTATTTCTTTAGTGATATCATCCAGTTTTTTCAATGGTGATTACCTCGAATCAAATTATCTTTAATTAAAAGAATTATTACATAAACTAGGAGGTTATTTCAACCCATTTATTAGATAATCAACATAAACATTCCAATTTGACTATGTCTATAAATTTAATAAGATATGTCAAATCAGAATTGGCTTTTGCCTGAATAATAACGCTGCGGAAATAGAGGTTGTTCTTTTTGGCGTATTCATTTAGCTCCCGGTGATTTTCATTACCTTATATTTATTTATTGGAAAATAAAAAGGAACAGAAGATAAAGCTGCAGTTGGAAAGCATGAAGGAAAAAGGGTTTGTCCAGATAGGAAAAGGAAGGGTTGGCACCAAAATAACCGTTAAGGGAGTCGATTATCTAGTTCATTTGTTGTCCCAATATAAAGGGAATTATTTATCTGTATTTATTCTTCTTCATTACTAGTGTTTTATTTTTAAGGTTATACTATCAAAAAATGAAATGCCATTGGAGGAGTGGACGAATGTTTTTAAAAGGAAGCATTATTTCTGGTGAGTTTGATGAACAAATGAACGAATTTTCGTTACAAACGATTAAGCATTTTAACACTCAATCTACAATTAAGGAAAATCAATTAAAGGCTCTCTTTCATTACCTGCAGGAGCACGAAGGTGATAAGGATGGACAAGTCATTACGTTATATGACCAAATGCCGATAAGGCTAAGTCCAGAGGAAATTAAACATTTATTAAGTGATCTTGAAAAGGTTGGAACAATGTATCATTAGTACATTAACGGTAATAGGATTTTAAAAAAGATCCTGCTCAATTTCTATGTTGATACTGTGATAAAAATACGGGTGGTGTTCACCGAATAATTTTTCATTACTAACTCTTGCGCATGACAAAACTCTGGAAAGGGTATTCTGGATTTTTCACTCATCAGATCAATATGAAAACAGGAATTACGGGGTTTGAAAGAGAAATAATAGTGAAAACAGATTGTATAAAACGCACCCTAAATGACCCCCGAAAAGGAGAGCGAGAGGATGGATGTATTAGAAAGCCAGTATGATTTGATTCGTCGAACCAGGGAGTCATTATTTCGTTATTGTGAAACCTTGTCACATACGGATTATGTGAAAGAACTTGAGAGTTTTGGCGGAGACTCTATCCGCAGTTTGCATGCGCATGTAGCCGATTGTTATCGGGTATGGTTGGGAAAGCGAGCTCTTGGTACATCTCTTTCTGAAATAAGACCAGATTCCATTAATGATATACAGGAGATGCGCGAAGTTTTTAGGAGAATTGATGATCTTGTTCTTAAATTTTTGAATGAATTTAAAGGCAATTGGGATAAAACCCTACATGTATCCTTTGAGAAGGGTGGAAGTGCGGAGATATCTGCATTATGGCTTTTTACGCATACCATTACACATGAATTTCACCATAAAGGACAAATTGTAAAAATAGGCAGACAACTTGGATATATCCCTCCAGACACAGACCTCATTGAGTTTTAAAGCTCATTAAAGGATAAAACGCTTAATGCTGCCTAAATGGCGGCATTTTTTGGTTTGTTATTAGATGAAAAGGAGGTTAGTTCGTCAGACTGGAGTAATATAGGAGGGGAATAGCGAAATTAAAAGGAAATGGATTAAAAAGTAAAATTCTTTTTGGCATTATGGCTTATTCAGCTTTTTATATTCTGCTTAGGGAAATTATGTTGATGCTGCAGGTTAATGGCTATGTTATTTATTCTGCTTGGGATAAGAATGATTTTACAACAGGAAAGATTTTTAATGATGTTCTGGCTATTGTTGCGTTAGCAGTAACGTGTACGAATTATTTTCAAAAGTTGCGGTCTGGGGTTTACTATCATAGTATTGTTTCTTCCTCTCTATTTCACTTTTGTATTTATTTTTCTTATATTTACTGCATATGATTATCAACAACTTAATAGAGAATAGACCAAGGAGCAAAAAAATATTATTAAACTAGATATCAATCATATAAACGGGCAATACGATACGGTTTCTCTTTACTCTTACAAGAAAATGCTTCCGTTCATTTATAAATTTCAATCTAAGTATGATAAGGACTTTAAAGCTTCTGGTAGTTTTGATTATGTTTCTGATTTTGGTAATCACAAGTATTCTGTCAGCAGGGATGGAAAGACACTTACAATTGACGATCTATAAGTGAAATTAAATGAAAGCACATTATATTAAAGTATTATGTGTTCAGATTGCTTACTTCACTAGAAGAAATAGGGACATCAATACCTTGGCCTGCGATTAAATCGCAGGATTTTTTTAATACGAAACGGAGATCCATCACAGGGAACCTTTGTTCATTACAGTGAAGTTTGGAATAACAGAAGGATCTTTCATACTAATCGTGACGATTAAGAATTCCAAGGCTTAGCACTATTCTCAACTATATTACTAAAATTCCAGGAAATTTCGTTAAATAAAATAAATAACTATTTTACCATTTACTGTGTTAAAATTGACGAGTATTAAACTTAATATAATGGGGGGAGTAGTATGAAAAAAATAGTAAGCTTGTTATTGGTCTTTGTGTTTATCGCAGGATTATCTTTTCAATCGGCTGCCAGTGCTGCTGTGAAGCAGTATGCAATGGTGACAAAGGATGTAAATGTGAGGGGAAAAGCCTCCACTTCATCTAAAAAGCTTGGGGTATTGAAAAAGGGGACAAAAGTGACTGTTTATGCTAAAACGAAATATGGTTGGGCACAGATCGTTTACAAAAGTAAAAAAGCATATATCTATTCTAGCTATCTTCATTTCTACACATCTGCCAAGGCAGTAAGCTACAAAATGAACACAGCCAAAAAATACGTCTACAAGGATAACTTTGGAGATACTGTTACCTACACATTTGCTGGTATGAATAATGGCTGGAATCAATGGTATGAAAATAACTCCATTGCTTCTTGGGAAAAAGAAGACGCTAAAGGGTTATATACCCAGATTCCTTTTATTAAAAATTCAACGTCAACAGACTTAAAATATCCCATTAAAGTAGGCGAAAAGTGGCTATTTTCAAGTCTGGGCGGAACGAAAGCATACGCGACCGTCACAGGAATAAACAAAACGGTTAAAGTGAAAGCTGGAACATTTCAAAAGGTTATTGTTGTCAATATAACGGATGGTGAAACCACTGAAATCAACTTTTTTGCGCCGTCAGTTGGTATGATTAAAAGCATCATCAATGTTAAAGGTGATGATCAGAGCATTTCGATGGAACTGGCTGAAATAAAGAAAAAATAGAGGGAGAGTTATCTCTGTTTTTAATTACCCTTTAAGTATAGGCATTATGTTGATAATTGCTCGTTTTTTTGCTCATTTTACAGGAAAGAAGGGAACGAAAAGCAAAAATTTTGCTTTAGTTTCCTGTCTTTTTTGTAACCTTTCAGCTTGCTAAAGGTGTGTGAACCAGCCGTTTTACAAAAACCAACAGAATTTTTCTAAGTGTAAAAATAAGTCTCTGTTATTCTTGCGTGTTGATTTTCGCTGGAGACACTAGCAAGCTTTGCTAAGCACGAGTCTCGCGCCTTCGCTCAATCAACATCTTTTTTTACAGAGCAGAGACTAAAAAGGAAACAAGCCATCTGCTAAGAGAGGATTTGCTATATGTTAAGAAAAAATTTGATCTTTATTTTTATACTCGCCTTAAGTCTGGCTGGCGTGGTACCTTCCAAAGCTGATAGTGATACCACTCCGCTAATTCTTAAGACAGCTTCAATCAATCAGAAGGAATTCCATTCAGGCGATACCATTAAGATGGAATTTACGGTCGAAAACGATAATGAGTCAGGCCCCGCTGAAGATGCTGATATTACCTTGGCAAATGGTTCTTCCAGCAAGACCATTTACTCCATGATGCGTTATACCGGAAATAATACATATGAGTTTTCATATAGAACGGATGGCATGCTTCAAGGAAACTGGTATGTAGAGAGTATTACACTGTATGATAATGCCGGGAATAGTAGTACCTATGGAAGCGGGACACCTTTGATATCAAATTTAAGTTTTAGTATGCTGGATGGAGAAACAGATTCAACGCCTCCAGAGCTTACATCCGTAAAAATTAGCCAGTCTACAGCGAAGCCTGGTGATAAGGTAATCGTGTCAATCGAGTATAATGACGAAAGCGGGTTATCCAATGGTTCTGTTAGTTTTAGGCATATTGAAACAAACGATTATCCATCCTCCCTTTTCGCGGGCTTCCACTATAACGATGTAACGGGGCACTATGAAGCTGAAATAACCATACCAAAGAATGTGCGAAACGGGGAATACGATATCGGTGATCTCTCTCTTACAGATAAGGCGGGAAATGAAATTCGATATTGGTATAATAATCAAGACATGCTTGCGAATGCTAAATTGACCATATCAGGTGGAATTACAGATAATTCAGGACCTGTATTCAACTCTGTTACTGTTGGTGAGAATAAGCTATACCCTGGCGATTTATTGGGCGTAACTGTAAATGGAGAGGATGTAGGGTCCGGAATTAAAGCTGTACAGGTATCATTCAAACGCGAAAATACCCAAAACTCAAATGATGTCTTTTGGGGCAATCTCAGGGCTGGCAGCACGAATAACGAATGGACAGGACAATTGCAGGTGCCTGCCTATGCTTCCGAAGGGACTTATTATATAGACCAAATCTATTTACAGGATCAAGTTGGAAATTCAACCTTTATTAAGCCGGATGCGTCATTGCCAACTGTACAAATTTTGCCTTTTTATACGGGGGTAAATTCAGGGCTTCTTCAAAGAGGGACTGACTTTGATCCAATGGCGGGTGTAAAAGCCTTGTCCAATGCGGAAGGTGACAGGACAAAAGATATTGTTATGAAGGGGTCAGTTGATTCTAGTTCAGATGGTATCTATTTACTCACATACTCTGTACCGAGCTGGCATTTTCATGAAATGAATTCGAACACAGGTACTTACTATTACAATGCTTACAGATGGATAACTGTAAACGACCAGCAGCCAGCCGATCAGGATTTCGACACAACTTATTTTAATGAAAGTGTGAAGATCGGCGTACCATCCAATAGTACAGTTAGTTTGTCAGATGGGAAAACTCTGAAGAACCTTTCGTCAGCTACAACGGTGACAACGGACGGCTCTTATCAGGTAAGCACAAGCACAAACACAAGTAATGTTAGAATGGCAAGTGTAAATAATTTCTTGGCCATGAACCAAAAGAGTGCTTTCAGTCCAGTAGCAACAAAAAAAACAATCAAGTTTGTGATTGATAAACAAAAACCTGCTGCCCCTGTGCTTTCACCGATTTATAGTGAATCTGTTACAATAAGCGGTAAAACGGAGGCCTACTCAAAAGTAAAAATTTTATGCAATGGAAAGTTCCTTGCTGCAGGCAAAACTGACTCAAAAGGTCAGTTTTCAGTCCGAATTCCTAAACAGACGGCAGGAAGCACTATCTCTGTTCAGGCAACAGATCGGGCAGGAAATGTTGGAAGCGCTACTGTAAAAAAAGTGCTGTATGTACCATCTCTGCAGCCTGTCAGCAATGTATCGTTATATGTATCGGGAAAATCAATGCCAAAGAGCACGCTGAAAATTTACTCTAATGGCGTATACATTAAAACAGGTAAAGCAGATTCCAAGGGATATTATAAGATTTCGATTCCAAAGCAGAGCCAAGGGAAGGAATTAAAGGTAGTTGAAACTACCATCAAGGGTATCCGTTATACCAGCCTTCCAGTTAAAGTATTAGACAAGCTTCCTCCTGCTCCGCCTTCTATTAATAAGGTAACGAAGAGTTCTGTTTATGTAACAGGACATTCCGAGAAGGGGGCAACCGTTTTGGTATATAGGGGTAAGACAAAGATTGCTGCAGACAAAGCAGCGGCAACCGGAAAATTTAACATTGCCATTCCAAAGCAAAAAGCAGGGACTATTTTGACCGTCTATGCAGTGGATGCGTCAAACAATAAAAGCAAACCAGGTTATATAAAAGTGCAATAATAATCTATATAGGCATCCTTTTATTTATGCTTTGTTAAAATGTATATCATTTAACAAGCTTTTATAAAGGGTGCCTAATCTTTTATATGCAATTTTAAAGACTTGTTCTTCCTGCAGGTTGATACTCGCATTAGAGATTGGCTTTACGGCGTGGGCGATAGAGGAGCCTCTTCGTCGTTGTCTTCCCATAACTCGTTTATCAATGCCAATAGTGAGCCACAATAACAGTACCATCTTAAAAATCATAAAAGGAAGATAAAATGGATGCAGACAGAAGAAAAATCTAACTACAGTAAAATTATTGGAAAGTACAATCAAAAACACCGCAAAAAACTGCGATGTTTTTGATTGTACTTTAAACAGAACCCTTACAATATGATGCCCTTTGGTCAATGAGCCATTTCATGGCTTTGAACGGTTTTATGATGTGAGGAAGCAGGGGCATGTTTAGTGACTGTTCATACTATCAGCCTAAATTAACGCTCTTCCAAACTTGATACATTCACACTTTGCTTTTGGTTCGGGTTATCAAGAGGGTGAATTGTGGCTAAGCCGTTTTGTTGATCCACATGCTCAATGTAAACGTCGGTTCCATTATAGGTTACCTTTGTCATGCTGGATGTATTAGAAATTTCTTGTGCTCTCTTTGCGTCCATGATTACAGCCTCCTTTTTTATGTACAGTTACAGTATCTGTTTGTCGTCCAATTCTATACGCAAAAAATTTTACAGAATCAAAGACTCTGGAGTGGGATGAAAAAAGAAACATCATGGGGATGATTACAAAGAAAAAGGATGCGTGGTAAATAAAAATAGCTTCATTTCGAAGATAAAACAAAACAGGAAAAGGCATTCAAGTTTGTTGTTTGAATACCTTTGGGTTTGGTACAAGCTCCTCCATACAGCTGAGGAAATAGGGTCTATCCTTTTAACACCATTGCTTCAAGCCTCGGCTCTTTACCGGCAAACCCAATTGCTGCGACAGTGTAGGAACGATTAGCACTCAACTTAATATTTGGAATCATTAATACAGTTTGGCCCGTCTCTGAAACACGAACCTCCAGGTTTACCATGGAAGGAGCAAGTTCAAGATAGGGTGTTACTTCACCAAAGGATATGCCTTTAAATAATGTCTGGCCATTTTCCAGTACAATATCAACGGCTGGAGCATCTGGTGAAAGATGGAGGAAACGGACTTTTGTTCTTCTTGAAGGTGCTGCCGGTTCATCCACAACGACCAGTAAATCTAGCTGATCAACTGCTCCTTTTGCTGATGCAGTGTAATAAACACCTGGTTTTACGGTAATCGTTTTACTGATAATAGGAGACTTTGTTTCTCCTTCAGGGTAAATTTCAATTTTGTGGCGCCCTGCCTGGAGCTGTAAATATTTGCTTACCTGCTTGAAGGTCACACCTCGTAAAGCAGCCTTGTTATCAACATATATATCAACGGCTGGTGCATCGGGTGACGCATGAAAAACCCTGACCAAAGCGCTTTTTTTATAGGCACGGTCATTCTCTAGCGCCTTTTGCATGGCTGCTAAATGCATTTGGTAATAATGTATGTGTTTGGAAGGATCTAAGTATTTATAGTATTGTGCCAAAGAATCATACATAGATGCCTCTTGGAGATGATGCTGAGCACTGGATTTATAGTCCCGCATTGAGGTACAGTCCTTTCCTATATGGTTATATACCTAATTAAATTATGCGGAGTGGAAAATAGTGTGCTGGAAATTAAAAGACAAAAAGAAAAAGGATCTTCCAATTCGCAAGGAAGTATCCTTTCTTAAACTACGTTGTTAGTTCATCCGGAAAATAATAAGGCTCTTTTCGTAAACTTTGTTGTTATTTAACACAAACAGCCTCAGTAGTAAACCTGTGAATTGCTTACGAAAAGATGCCACGAAGACTCAATTTATACAGAATTTAAGATTTTTGCGATAAGCAGCAATCTATGCAAAAACAGTCAATAATGAAAACAACCTGTGGTGTTGGCCTACATCATAAAGGGGCGGGAGTGATGATAAAGCTTCAACGCCGGATGGGAGCCTTTCACTATAACTTCCGCAATGATTTTTGCCATTGCCCTGCTGTAAACCAGTCCATTATCCCCATAAGCAAATAAGAAGTAGCAGTTTGGATATTCTTCATATTCTCCGATGATTGGAAGGCCATCGTGCATGCCTCCGTAAAAAGCACCTAAGTAATATTCAGGCCTTACGTCAATGCTTGGAAAAAGCTTATTAAATTCTTTTATGAGCTTTTCTTTTTTATTGGGAATTTTAGAATCACGTGCATCAGGGTACATTGTATTTTCATCTAATCCCCCAATGATAATGCGATTGTCAAAGGTGGTTCTTATATAGATATATGGCCTGGCTGTTTCCCAAATCAGTGTTTGGTTATACCAGCCGTCAAAGCTGTCCACTGGATTAGTTACAACTGCATATGAGCTGGTGAGGATACTGTTCTTTTCTTTTTTAAAATCAAGCCCTTCATAGCCTGCCGCAATAATGGCATGACGTGCTTTAATAGAATGGCCTTTATCGGTATGAAAGGTTGCGATATCTTTTTGGAAAGATTGGCCGCTGATCCTTGTTTCCTCGAAAATGCGTACTCCATTTTGATGAGCTTTTAATAGAAGCCCATGATTATACTTAAAGGGATTTATCTCTCCATCGTTATAGATATACAAGGCAGACTCTTTTCGAAATGGATAGCGCTTGCTAATTTCATTTTCTGTCAGCATGTCGGCTGAAAATCCATGTTTGGAAAGATAGCTAAACTCTTTTTGCAGTTTTTCTGCACCGGCATGATCACTCGCATAATATAGGCTGTCCCTTCTTTTAAAATCCGGGTCAATGTCCATGTTTTGAGAGTCTGACTCAATATCCCGAATGGCTTCCTGGCAAAGCTTTGTATGCTGAATGGATGCTTCTTCCCCGAAGCTATTTACTAGCTCAAAGAGCATTTTATCTCCAAGGTACTGAAGAAGTGCCGTATTCACACTTGTACTCCCGGTACCTATTTTACGTTTATCAACAAGCACGACATCAAGGCCTGATTTCATAAGACTATAAGCGCATTGAGCACCTGAGTTTCCCCCGCCAATTATAACAACATCACACGTAATATCCTCTTCTAAAGATGGGTATGCAGGAGGCTCCTTCAGCGTAAGTGGCCAATAGTATTTTCCGCTATGTAAATCCATATCTCCAACTCCTTATTTAACATTTCTCTGCTAGTATTATCTCCTGATCTTTCAACACCATTCTTCAGAAAATGATTCTTATTCACTTTGCTGCTGTCTAAAAAGGACCATGAGTCATACAAAAGATTCAGTGAAGCAAAACGATTGAAGGGTGGTGACAGACCTGCATTGGTAAGAGGAGCTCTAGTGAGTGACCGATAGGAGCTGGAGCTGAAGAGGGACCACATTGCTTAATAAATTTATTCATTAGTAATGGCTTCCTGCAGGTTGATTTGCGCTGCAGACACTCGCTTTCCGCTCCAATCAACCATTGAGTTAAATCCAAATTGGGAGTGTACAAAGTCATAGGCAGAAGTTCTAATCGTCCTGCCGGTTGATTGCCACTCCGAGTACTCGCTTCCTGCTGGCTATAGCGGAACCCACTCCGCCGCAAGCTTTTGTGGGATATCCCCGTTCTCTTCCCTTTTTCTTTTAGGCTCTTTTCGTAAACTTTGTTGCTATATAACACCAAAAAATGAAATTCACAGGCTCTGTAGTAAACCTGTGAATTGCTTACGAAAAGAAGCCACGAATACTCACTTTACACGAATTTAACACTTTTGCGAAAAGCAACAATCTATGCGAAAACAGCCTTCTTTTATGTTCAGAAATAGTAAAAGAGGCGGCTCAAAAGACCACTTGTATCTGACCTTTTGAGTCACCCTCGAAATTTAATTCTTTATAAGGTTATTTCAATTTGATACTCTTCAATCCAGCTGTTAATTTGAATAAGATAGTCAAGCAAGCCTCTTGCCTCTGTACCATTAATCTGCTGATCCTTACCTTCTGCAATCGTTCTTACTCTTTCGGCATTAATGAAAGCAAGAATAGGGGAAGATGGTTCGTCGAGAATTCTAAGCATCCATTGACTGACAGCTTGTAGATAGTGCTGGTCTTTTGTGCTTGGATATGCGCTTTTTCTGCGGTTGCGCACATCGTCCGGCAAGATGCCTTCAAAAGCCCTGCGGAGAATGCCTTTTTCTATATTATCAATGCTTTTCAAATCGTAAGGTACGTTCCATAAATACTCTACCAGACGGAAGTCACAAAACGGTACACGAACCTCAAAGCCTGTCATCATGCTGGCACGGTCCTTGCGATCAAGCATGAACGGAAGAAATCGTGTGATAAACATATAGGACATTTGCCGTTGTTTGGCTTGCTTTTCATCTTCCTCTTCTAGAAAAGGAACTTCAGATTTAGCTTCTTGGTATCTTTTTCGGCGATATTCCTCCGGTGCAACCTTTTCCTTTATCTCATCTGAAAGGATTTCAGAGAAGTAGCCAAGGTTTACCAGCCAAGGGAATATATCAGCATTTAAAAACTGCTCCTGATGAAACCATGGATAGCCTGAGAAAACTTCGTCTGCAGATTCACCTGAAAGAGCCACTGTTGCATCTTTTTTCATTTCAGTAAATAAAAGATAAAGGGACGTCTCTAATTCACCGACTCCCGGCAAATCCACGCGCTCTCATTGGAACAAGGAGATTGTCAGCAAGCTTGTCCGCTCCCAATACTACCGAGTGATGGTCGGTTCCAACATATTCGGCAACCCGTTTTACCCAAGGCTCATCAAGATCGCGCCGGAGAAAGTCTTCTTTAAAATCCTGCTCATTATTAACGAAATCAATAGAGTAGGTATGAAGCGTTTTCCCTTCTTTTTTATAATTGGTTCCAGCTAAAGCAGTAAGACCGCTGGAATCAAGTCCTCCAGAGAGCATGGATACAAGCGGAACGTCGGAAACTAGCTGACGGTTGACCGTATCCTGTAAGAGAGTCTGAATAGTATCAACAGTTTTCTCGATATTGTCTGTATGTTTTTTGCTCTTGAGCTTCCAGTATTGTTTTATAGCAGCCCCATTTGCCTTAAAGGTTACATAATGGCCTGCACGTACTTCTTTAATTTCTTTAAATACACCTATACCTGGAGTCCGCATTGGACCCAGTGCAAAAACCTCAGCCAGACCCTCTTTGTCTATTTTAGCTTCAACAAAAGGGTGAGAGAGAAGTACTTTTAATTCAGAACCAAAAATAATTGAGCTTCCGCGTTCTGTATAAAACAGTGGTTTAACACCTAAATGATCACGTCCAAGCATAAGCTGGCCAAGTCTTTCATCCCAAATGCCAAAAGCAAAAATCCCATTAAAACGGGTAACACATGATTCACCCCATTCTAAATAAGCATGGAGGAGTACCTCTGTGTCAGATGAGGTTTGGAATTGGTGTCCAGTTTCTTCAAGCTCCATACGAAGCTCTTTAAAATTATATAGCTCTCCATTATAGGTAAGAGCAATTGTATGATTTCCATCTTTATAAAGCATTGGCTGACTGCCCCCTTCAGGGTCAATGACAATTAGCCTTCTATGGCCAAAAGCAGCTCGTTCAGATATCCAAAATCCTTCAGCATCAGGCCCTCTGTGAATAATAGAATCAGCCATTTTTTTAATTACCTGTTGCTGATTTGAAAGGTCTTGCTCCCAATCAACCCAACCTGCTATACCACACATATACTTGCCTTCTTTCTTTAATATGATTTTGCGATGATGTTGTAAACCAAAGATCACTCGGGCTAGGCATGTGTCCCATCAATCTTTTAAAAACACACTTTAATGGTAGAGATTTCCAAAGATAATCTCAAATAATTGTATGTTATCTTTCAAAAAAATGGCATAAAGCCCCAAATTGGGAATAAGTGATTGACCTTTTTTCTTATAAATACGGGTATGAAAGGAGAAGATTTGTGTAAAGAGTCATAGTTCGAAATAATTATTTTACTTAAATAATAATTGAGTAAATAAACTATTTTTCTGCCAAGGAAAACAGTTTATATTTTAGCTAAATAAAAAGCGGCTTTCGGGAAACATAAAAGTACAATCTGAATGAAGGAGAGAGAAAATGACCATTGATCGAGTTTGTACGATTGGGCCGTCCAGTGAGAGCAAAAAAGCTCTAGAAAGTCTCTGGAGGCATGGGATGACTATTGCCAGGCTGAATATGTCACATGGAAGCCATGAAAGCCATGCAAGGGTGATTTGCTTTATAAAAGAATTAAACCGTGAAAATAAAGGAGAAATTAAGATTCTCGCAGATCTTCAGGGTCCTAAAATAAGACTGGGACAAATTGAGGGAGAAAAAGTAATGCTGCAGCCAGGGCATCCATTTACACTTTCGATTGAGGAAATAGCGGGCAATGAGAAGGAAGCCAGTGTCGATTATAAGGGACTAGTAAAGGATGTAAAGCGAGGGGATCGAATCTTAATGAATGATGGAGCAGTGGCATTAAAAGTAAAAGATGTCACCCAAACAACTGTTTCGGCTGAAATTACATCAGGCGGTGAAATTTCTTCGCATAAGGGAGTGAATCTGCCGGGAATAGAGACACAATTGCCTGCTATAACAGAAAAGGATAAAAGCGACATAGAATTTCTTGTAGAAAAGGATGTTGACTTTATTTCCTGCTCCTTTGTCCGTAGAGCAGACCATCTCAAGGAAGTGCGAAACTTTATAAATGGTATGAAAAAAGTCTGTCCATTATTAATAGCAAAAATTGAAACCATACAAGCCGTTCATCATTTCAGAGAAATCTGCGATGAGGCAAATGCAGTAATGATTGCCCGCGGGGATCTTGGGGTGGAGCTTCCATTTGAGTGGATTCCGCTCTTGCAAAAAGCAATGATTCATGAGTGCAGACTAAAAGGGAAATTTGTTATCACCGCAACTCAAATGCTCCAGTCAATGGTGGAAAATCCACTGCCAACCAGGGCAGAAGTAACAGATGTGTTTCAAGCTGTATTGGATGGAACAAATGCTGTCATGCTTTCAGCAGAAAGTGCAGTAGGCAGCTATCCAAGTGAAAGTGTAAAGACATTAGCCAGTATAGCAGCATGTGCGGAGAGGGCGAAGGAAACAAAAGCATTTGACTTTGAAGCTATGATCGATTTAGTAAATACACTTAGAATATGACTTGTTATCGAATATACATTTCCCCCCTGGCTGTTAGAAGTCCGGGGGTGTCAGCATTTTAGCAGCAAATTCAAAGTTTTGATGAGGAAAAGAAAACGTGCCAAAGTTATAAAGGGTGTCAAAACAACGAAGCCCTTGATGTAAGCCAAAACATAAAAAGCAAGAGTCTCTAACATCATTTAAAAAGGACACATGGATAATCCTTTGTACGTAAAGCAACAATCTATGCGAAAACAGCCTTTAAAAAACAAGGGAAGACACTCTTACACATCAAGTGAAGAACTATTCTTTATAAGTTAAGATAATTCTGTCAACAGAAAATTGTGCAATCAGAAGAATAATCATCGCCTTATAGACATAGGGATATGGCAGGGATAATTAGCTGAGGCAAAGAACGAAAGGAGAAACCTTAGTATGATAAGTAAAGAAGCCATTGAATTAGCCAAAAAAATAGTTGAATTGGATATAAAAAGAGATATGATTTGGGAACAATTAGCAAGCTTGGCTGGTAAAGAGGCTTATAATCTGCTGCGTTATGTTCAAAATAGCTGAGAGAAATTTTACTTTAAAAGGATTAAGGGAGTTTTAAGTTGGGTAAGATAACCTTGGTGTAATTAATTTAAAAGATTATGGGACTTATATAATAAAAAACACTTTCTTACATTAAAATTAATGAATGTTCATATAAGACAGAAAGGTGATTTAGAATGGCTGTAAAGGATGAAAAGAAGAAAGGCACATTGATCAATGAACTAATTAAAAATGGTATTTATAAGCTGTTTGATAAACAGCTTTACGAATTGCCCATTATTGTACTGGAAAGCGAATATAATAAGCTAAGAGGCTGCTGACAAACATTCGTATTAAATCAGAAGTACGGTTAAGAAGCAAATAATCAGGAAACAAAGGGAGCAACAAATAGCTGTTGTTCCCTTTATTTGTTTGGGAGCACAAATATTGTGGATATAAAGTTTCAATACCCATAGCATCAAATCCAACAGCTTTACTTGCAGGAATCAAAAAAGCAATCTAATATTAATAGAGCAATAATTTGGTTGCATAAGGTCAGGTTTTTTAGTAGAAAATTAACTGGCAAAAGCTATATAGTATGAACTTAAATGTCAGGAGTTTTAGTATGTTTACAATTATATCTGCTATTATTATTTTTTTATTGACGTTACTGTTTGTTATTTGGCAGCCCAAGGGTCTTTCTATCGGCTGGTCTGCATGCGGCGGGGCAGTTCTTGCTTTGCTTTTTAAAGTAGTGAGCCTGCACGATGTAGTAAGGGTGGTTGATGTTGTTTGGGATGCCACGCTGACCTTTGTTGCCCTCATTATCATTTCCCTCATATTAGATGAAATTGGCTTTTTTGAATGGGCAGCGCTGCATACGGCTAATGCTGCCAAAGGAAACGGCAAAAAAATGTTTATTCTCATCTCGACATTAGGTGCTGTTGTAGCTGCCTTATTTGCAAATGACGGTGCTGCCCTGATCCTGACACCGATTGTGCTTACCATGGTCAAACAATTGAAGTTTGACTTGAAAATGGTTATCCCTTTTGTCATGGCAAGCGGCTTTATTGCGGATACTACTTCACTTCCTTTTGTAGTCAGTAACCTAACAAATATTGTGACAGCAGATTTTTTTCATATTCCATTTCTGAAGTATGCTGCAAAAATGGCTGTCCCCAATCTGTTTTCACTAGGGGCAAGCATGCTATTCCTTTATCTTTTTTATAGAAAAAGTATTCCAAAATCATTTGATCCATCGGTTTTAAAAAAACCTTCGAAAGCTATTAAAGATAAAGAAATGTTCAGGTTTTCCTGGCTGGTGCTTTCAATATTATTAATCGGCTACTTTATCGGACCAGCCTACAGGATTCCAGTTTCGCTTATTTCAGGGGTTGTCGCAATATTTTTTCTGGTAATGAGCCGGAAAAGTCCTGTCATTCATACAAAGGCTGTCCTAAGAAATGCACCTTGGGCCATAGTGTTTTTTTCAATTGGTATGTACATCGTCGTATATGGGCTTCGTAATGCCGGGTTGACAACTATGCTTGGTGATCTGATTGAGGCTTCTTCACATCATGGACTTCTTGCGGGCATACTGACGATGGGTTTTGTATCCGCATTTTTATCTTCTGTCATGAATAATCTGCCGACTGTTTTAATTGATGCGCTCGCCATATCAGGTGTCCATGTGAGCAGCATTATGCGGGAAGGGTTTATCTACTCCAATATTATTGGGACAGACCTGGGGCCAAAGATGACACCGATTGGCTCGCTTGCAACACTTCTTTGGCTCCATATATTAGCTGGAAAAGGTGTGAAAATCACTTGGGGTACCTATATTAAAACAGGGATTATTCTTACCATTCCTACTTTGCTTTTAGCTTTAATCGGGCTTTATATCACACTGATGCTTCATCATGGCTGAGAAGAAAAGGGATTCAGACGTAGAAAAAAGCAAGGTTTTAATAAATAGTCTTTGTTTTTTAAAAATTGCCGAGATATAAAGAAGAGCTTGCCATTATTGGGCAAGCTTTTCCTTTTTTATCAATTTTTTTTAATAAGAAAACAAGACATTTCACACAGCCCTGCAGCATAGACATGTTTGCTGAAAAGCCGGAAGCAGCTGCTTCTATTTCCTAAAACCGTGTATATTTTTTAAAATGAAAACCGCCAGCCCCATCCTTCGCTGCCGGAAGTGACGGCCCCTATTGCCGTCCTGCCATTTATAAGTGTAAAAAAGAGAAATGAAGAAAAAGTGAATGTAACGTTAAAATTTTATTAAGAACAAAATATAGATAATAAAGGTGGAATTATCAATATAAGTCAAAAGGAAAACCGTCGAAATTTGCTACATTAATCCCTAGGTGAATTTAAGAAAAAATTAAGGATGAAAGGATACCATGAAAGAAACAAATGGGCTGAATGGAGAGAGATGAAAGTGAATTCAAATAAACTGGTGAGTAATGGCGTAAAGGTGGTATTAGTTTCGTCGCTGGTCGGATTTGGAACAATTTCGGTGCCCGGGGCGTATGCTTCTGTGATACCGAATACGGCTGCTTCAGGCACAGCAGGATCAATAACTGCAGGGACAGGCAACGGCAGCTCAAATGTGGATGGTACACAAGAGTCCCCAGAAGCTTTAACGGATATTGAAGTAAATGGGAGTAAGCTTGGCCTTTCTTCTCAACCAGCTACATATACCGATACTGTGGTTAATAATACAGACAAAATAAGCCTGCTGCTAAAAAGCGGAGATCCACAAGCAATGATCAAAGTGAATGATCAAGAAGTTCAAAATGGTCTCGCATCTGATTTCCCCCTGCAAACAGGAACAAACGAGTTTACAATCCAAATAGAGAGCAGTGACCAAGTCGTAACATCCACCTATCAGCTAATCGTTACACGGCAAAAAAGCAGCGATAACATTCTTAAAGATATAAAGATTTCAGCAGGAAAACTATCGCCTTCATTCCAAGCAAACGTCACTGCTTACGATGTTAATCTGGATGAAAATACTTCTTCTCTTATTATTGGTACAGAGCTCGAAGACAGCACGGCCAGTGTTACGGTAAATGGTAAAAAGGATGAAGGTAATGGGATAAAAGTGGATGTTCCACAAGGCAAATCTTCCGTAAATATTAAGATTACGGCCGAAAATGGAGCAGAGAGAGTGTATACCCTTTCAGTCGTACGGGCCGTTCTTTCTCCTGGTACGGATAACGGGCATGGAAAGAAGCCTGTCAGTAATCCTTCTCCGTCGCATGGAAAAGGGGCAGGAAAACCAGGGGCAGGGGGCTATTCCGGGAAACCGGGGGGCTATTCTGGGAACCCAAAAGGAAAGCCCTCTTCTGATACAGGCTGGAAGGGCAAGTCTGCTCCTGCCAGCCATAACAGTTCAGAAAGAAGCTTTGGGAGTGGAAGTAAAAGCAGTCAATACACGACTCACTACCAAAATATGAGTGCAGGCACCATCACGAATGCAAATAGCAGGACAGCTGGTTTCCTGGGAACAGCAGGAGGCGGCTCTCAAAACAATCAAACGGTAAATAGTGCAGCAAATCTATCAGGATTAACGGTTTCAGCAGGTACCTGGAACAAGGAGTTTAAACCGAATGAGTATACGTACCATATTGCATTAACAAGTGATATTGATAAGGTAACTATTCAAGCTGTACCGAGTGACAGCGGGGCATCCGCTGATATTCAGGGAAGCAGTGATGATACCATTGCCATTGGTGCAGACCAAGCTAAAACGATCATTCCTATCGTTGTGACAAAGGGGACTGAACGTAAAACCTATGTTTTGGTTTTTGATAAACAAGTGGTGACACCGACTGTGAAAACGGCTGTAACCAATGATACAGATTCAAGCTCAAGTTCTGTAATAAATACATCAGCTTCTTCCAATTCTTCTGTCATTAATACTGTGCCCAACACCAGACAAAATCAGAGTTTATCGCTATGGACCCGTATCATCCGGGCAATTCAATCTTTTTTTAGCTAACAAGAAAAGCGCAGGCGCCTTGCACATCGGCGTATGGATTTCATAGTCTGCGACTGAGATAAAGGAAACACAGCGAGGCCGTTCACGAGCTGATGTTGACTTATCGCAGGGAGGAGACGTAGAAATCCACTAGACGAAAGGCGCTGGAGCTGGACAGAGACTACCCTATGTTAATAATTGATTTAATAAAACATTTCACTTCTTATCTTAAAATAAAGGCAAAAAACAAGTCAGGTGTCTGCGGGACATCTGACTTGTTTTTTTGTTTTCTAATTTAAAATGATAACTTTTACAGTTTGGCGGCCAAAGTTTAGGGCAGCCTGTGAGTTTGGCATTAAGATATCAATGCGGTTTCCTTGAATGGCTCCGCCCGTATCACCAGCAATGGCAATTCCGTAGCCTTCTACCCATACTTTTTTGCCAAGCGGAATGACACTTGGATCAACTGCAATAAGCTTCATGTTTGGGTTGGTTGCTATATTATAGCCTAGTGTGGTGATATCACCTTTTGTATCATCATGGCTGTATGCTGTTGCAGTGACATAAAATTCTTTACTGCCAGAAGGGCTGCTGTCATTTGAAACGGATTGTGGCGGGGTCTGGTTTGCCGGCTGTACTGCAATCTGTTTTGCTTGTGCTTGTGCAGCTTGTTCTTCTTTCTGTAAAGCGGATTGAATGTCACTGATTTTAGCCTGCAGGCTGGATTTACTTTGATTTGCAGCAGATAAATCCTTATTAATGCTGGAATAACTGGATTTAAGCTCGTTTAATTTCATTTGCTTCGCTTTAAGATTTGCCTGAAGCTCGTTTTGCTTAGCAAGCAATTGAGATTGATCCTCTTGAAGAGAAGCTTGTTTTTTATCAATGGCTTTTTTGTCTTCTTGTATTTTGGCAATGTCGTCTTTTTGTTCTTTAATAATATCATCATCTGCATTAAACAGAGTGCTAACGGCACTGATACGGTTTACAAAGTCTCCAAAACTATCAGCATTCAGCAGGGTGTCAATGACAATATTAATTCTATCGCTTTGCTGAAGTGCAACCAGACGTTCTTTAATAATATTTTTTCGAGCAAGGACCTTATCCTCAAGCTTCACAATCTCTTCTTTTTTCTGTTCAATTAATTGATTGGTTTGCTTTATTTTTTGCTCAGTTACAGCAACATCTTGTTTATTTTTATCTATAACAGCTTGTATTGAGTTCCATTCTTGCTGGGCTTGATTCATTTCTTGGCTAACTTGTTGCTTTTGTGCTTCCTTGTTTTGAATCAATGTTTGATTTTGTTCAAGCTTATTTTGTGCGTTATGTAATGTTGATTGATTTGTTTTTGCGTATACTCCGATGGTGGCCGAAATACATAATACGATTGTTAAAAATGTGACAAAACTGCGTCTTATGTACTGCATAAAACAACCCCTTTCTTCGTAGTTACATTTATATCATAAAAAACGCAAGGAAAGGTTACAAAACTATTAAAACAAAATCGTTTTTGTCATGAAAATTTAACATAAAGTAAATGGTTCAATAGTTGGATTTTACAGGAAAAGACCACAAAAACTTAACTTATAGCAAATTAATTCCTTGATTATCAGCAGTTTTAAGCTAAGACCCCGCAAAAAAACGGAATAATATGGGTTGATTCCGCCGTTATGGAAGAGGAGCGGTGCGTTGAAATAATTTTGAAATATAATAGAGTAATTTTGATGATTTTTAAAATATTTCATAGGCGTCAGCCCAATTTTAAATGAGAAAAGCCTCCAAAATTTAAAGAAGCACATACAGTATAAAGAAAAAAATGAGAGGAGGTGAGTGTATGCCTCCATATATTTATCAGCCGATGGGATACAGCCATTATCCTGGCCATCCTTATTATTCTCAACCTATGGGATATTATCATGGTCACCATCCGTATTACCATCACCATTATCATCCCTATTATCCTGGTTATCACCATGGTTATTATCACCCAATGGGCCATGGCGGTTATTATGGTCACATGTAAAAAGACAATAAGACTATCTGAGAAGGTATGGAATCTTCCATATCTTCGCTACATAAGAGGAGATATAGGCAGCGTTCTGACCATCCTGCTGGTTGATTTCCGCTGCAGGCACTCGCTTTCCCCGGGGCGGTTGGGAGCCTCATCATAGCAGGCTCCTTCGGGGTCTCCCAAAGGCCGGCTGATCCCGCAGGAGTCTCGTGCCTTCCGCTTCAATCAACCTTAGAATTAAATCCAAATTGGGAATGGACATAGATATAGGCAGCGGTATGATCATCCTGCTGGTTGATTTCCGCTGCAGGCACTCGCTTTCCGCGGGGCGGTTGGGGAGCCTCATCATAGCAAGCTCCTGCGGGGTCTCCCGAAACACGCTGATCCTGCAGGAGTCTCGTGTATCCGCTCAAATCAACTTTGGATTCGTTTCTATTCCTGGCTCTAACAGAGATATGGTGGAGTGCCCCGATCATTCTGCTATTGAATTCCTCTGCAGATGTCATTGCTATTCAACCTGTTTGTTCTTTTCTGCTCAAATAAATTTTTGTCAGAGACACCATGCTATATTCGCATTAATTGTTCTTCTACCCTTTTCCTTTTTCTGTCCAAAAATAAAAAAGAGGTGACTCAAAAGGCCGCTTATAACCGCCTTTTGAGTCAGCCTCTTCCTATTGATTTGCGGAAAAGCAGGGGCTTTCTGCTTTTCTTAATACCCTTTTCCATAGTCTACTACATTGATAAAGGGCTTGCTTTCTGTTAAGTAGTTTTTGAGATTTGGAATAAAAATGTCTTCCAGCACTCGTTTATCATAATATTCTGTAGAGCCGGCAGTATGAGGCGTTATGATAACATTCTCCATATCCCAAAGAGGACTTGCCTGATCCAGTGGCTCGTTTTCAAAGACATCCAATCCTGCACCGGCAATTTGCTCTTCTTGCAGGGCATGTATGAGTTCTTTTTCAACTACTGTCTCCCCGCGTCCGATGTTAATAAAGAAGGCTGAAATCTTCATAAGAGAAAACTCTTTTGCCCCAAAGACATTGCGGGTATTATTTGTTAAGGGCAATGTATTGACTACATAATCACATTCTGGCAGTACAGAATGAAGCTCATCCATCACAGCTATTTTGTCCACATTTTCTTCATTTTTAAGGGAATTGCGTACACCAATGACCCTCATACCAAATGCTTTTGCTATTTTAGCGGTTTCTTTACCAATAGCGCCGATTCCCAAAATGCCGATTGTTTTTTCGTGAATTTCTAGCTTCAGACCGCTATGGTCCCATTTTTTCTTTTGTTGATTCCGAACATATTCAGGAATCTTCCTTGTTAGTGAAAGCATTAAAGCAAAGATTGTTTCAGAAATAGGATAAGCATGCACGCCGTTTGCGCTGGTTAATTGGATGTCTCTGGCTTCAAGCTTTTCGAGCGGAAGGCTATCAACGCCCGCACTCCAGGTTTGAATCCAGCGTACCTTTGATTCCTGTTCCGATACACTGGATGCTAGTTCCTTCTTCCAGCCAACAATGATTTCTGCATCCTTGATATGATTACTCCAGATAGAAGAATCCTTTCCGGCTATAACCTCCCAATCCTGCAGCAGCTCTCGTATTGCATTGATATAGTTTTCATCAATATTCTGTGTTATGACTACTTTTCTTTTTGCCATGCTGTCACCTCGTCTCATATTCTTCCATTCTATGTTATCAGAATGGACAAAGACAGAACTAGTAAACTGTCTTCCTTTCTTTAGAAAAATGCTTTTCGGCTGTCCAAGAAAAGGAAAGGTATAAAAAAAGCTGACTCTAAGGCGTTTGATGTTAGCCTTTTTGAGTCAGCCTGCTGTTAGGCTTCTATGATTTTTTCAAAATCAACTCTTTTATTAATTAAATACATAATGGGTGCCCCAATTACCAATACCGCAAATTCCCCGATAGCTGTAACAAGCCATGTAGCTATAAAAGGGAGATGAAAGGCAAGATGAAGCTCCAGTGCAATCAGGAACATTGTTATAGTAAACACTACAGTGTTTACGAGCATCCTGGCCCAAGTGGTTTTGATAAAACGGGAAGTAGCCATCGTGATTAAAAGAGATATGGCAGACTGTCCTACTCCAAAAACAAGATCATAAGCGACCATTGGAGAGAAAAATAAATTGGCTAAAAAGACGCCAATAACGATTCCGAAGAAATATTTTTTATTGAAAACAATCAGATGATTAAATATTTCGGGAACGCGAAATTGGAAACGGCCAAAGGCAATAGGCTGAATAATAAAAGAAATTACAACATAGAGAGCTGCCACAATGCCGTTTACAGCAAGTGTTTTTGTGTTCATTGAAAGATTCCACTCCTTAGTTTTTTAACGTGGGATGGTTTCGAACCACGTGAGGAATAAGATCAAAAAAATATCTTATCGTACATTAAAACGGCATGTCAATACAACAATGCACCTATAAGATTCTATTGGATGTTTTTCCGGCTATTGAAATAGGAATCTTATATCCCTGTATCTCGAGAGACGAGGCGTGTGCCACTGGATTTACAGATTTCATTCCATATTCGCCTTGTTCGCAGTCAGCTTTTACATTTTTGATCGATGCATGGACGTTTGCACCAATATCAATTCCTTTGGGAGAGGAATGGTCAATAGTTATGTTTGAAAGAATAACCTGATCTGCATGATTGTCTCCTCCGAATACTTTCAGGTCTGTGCCTGCTGTACTAAAATCGCGAAATGAAACATTCTGAAGCCTAATATTTTGTGCACGATATTGTATAGCAAGAACAGGATTTTTTTTATAATCATAATTCCGATCGCCAATTAAGGTGAAATGATTGATTGCGACATTTCGATAGGCAGAGATGACCATCCCACGTGGACTTGAATCAGTATAAAGATCCGAAAACACAGGGGCCATCGCCACAATACTGGTAGCCATGATATTGTAGGCTGTTTTGGATTCTGGATGTTCCTTGTAATGGTGGCCTATATGGCGGAAATTATAAGAGCGATTATCATGGAAAGAAAAGTGTCCAATAATTTGTACATTACTCGCTGCAGAAGAGTTATGGTGTGCCTTGATTTCAACGCCTCCAAAACAGCGTGCTGAAGAATTGTTCACAAGCCAAACGTTTTGAGAGCCATCATCAATTTCAAAACCATTAGAATTTGAAAAGCCTTTTTTGTGTGCCCTTCCACTGGGATCGCACATATGGGAATGGGTAATGAGGATATGCTGGCTGTGGTGTGTGGTAATTCCGTCATCTCCAAAACCATAGCCGGTCAATTGGTCCATCCAAATGAACTCACTTCCGCGGGAAGCCCTGTTGCCGTCACCAGAATAATTGTACCGTACAGAAGTAATATCAAAGCAATGAAGGCCTGGATTGATCGCCTCTGTATTCCTGACCCATCCGTATTTCACATTAGCGAACGTTAAACAGCTGGATCGATTGCTCCCTGTACTTGAATTTTCATTATGATTAAGACGTTCTACATTCCAGTCAAGGCTTAGATTCTGAACAAGAATATGATGATTTCCTCGGCGATAATGCATGTTGGTAATTAGTCTCCTGCTTTTTGGGGCCAAGGGGTGCAATTTTATGGTAGTAGCACCTTTTCCCATGCCCTCGAGAAATGTCCAGGAAGGCAAACGGAGCCCTTTTATGATAAAGACCCCTTCAGGAACAATTACCTTCACTTTTCCTTTGCCAATTGCCTTTTGAAAAGCTGCTGTATTATCGGTTTTTCCATCGCCTATTGCGCCAAAATCTGCTACATTTACTTCTCTTTTGGTTTCCTTTGATAGATTGGTATATTCCTGGTCTAACTGGCTTTTCCAATATGGAACGGGGGTTCCTTCCTGATCCAGTAGTGTATTCGGCATTTCGGTATACTCATATTGAACTGTTTTCTGAAATACTCGCCGGAAAAGGAGAGGGATTAACCTTTTGTTTATAGGGCGGGGACAATGTGTATCTTCTTCATATAACAGCCTGGTTTCTTTTAATGCTTTCTCTATATCAAACGAATAACCATGGGTTTGTTTTATTAGATTGCCATTTTCTAGAGGATCATGATTTTTTCCAAGAATGATCAAATGATTCACCTCATTTACAATTTCTCAGGCTGTATAGTATTCCCTCTGTCTTTGTGTGTAATCCCCTTTAAGTTAGTTGGATGTGATAGCAAAATTATGCATAATCCGCTTTTCATACTGAGATTTGTGCATCTTATCCAATCAATCAACATTGATTTTTACCATGGGGATTGAAAAACAGCCAGCAAATGCTGACCGGCATTAGCTGGCTGTTCTACAATGGTTGTGTTAGAGAATAACATCTTTCCTTTGGAGTTCTGAACTGATTTCTTTTGAACGCCTTGCAGCATTTTGGATGGCTTCAAAAATGGCTTTTCCTCCTCCGTACTGTTCTAATGCTTTAAGTCCGGCTGCTGTTGTTCCATTTGGTGAAGTAACCTTTTGTCTTAGCTGTGATGGAGTATCTTCCTGCTGAATCATCATTTTAGCTGCACCTTGAATCATTTTTGCAGCAATTTCTCGGGCAATTTCCCTGTCTAGTCCATTTTCAATAGCAACTTCTTCTATATGCTCCATTAAATAATAAAAGTAAGCAGGCCCGCTTCCAGCAATTCCTGTAAATATATCCATATGTTCTTCTGGAATTTGATATACATCACCTATACATTTTAACAGTGCCTCAGCCGTTAAGATGCTCTCATCATTTGTATAGCTGCCAGTTGAAAAGGCTGTAACTGATTCACTTATCATGGCAGAGGTATTGGGCATTACCCGAATGAGCTGCTGTCCTTCTTTAAAAAAACTGCCCATATAATCTAATGAAATGCCGGCTATGACAGACAGAATTAATTGATGGGGAGCCACTTTATCACGAATATAATGAAGGGCAGTTTCTGCATCCTTAGGTTTCATGGCTAAAACAAGGACATCCATTTCTTCAAAGGGAATATGTTCCTTATCCATAATGGTTATATCGTATTTCGTTTGGAGATGGTTCAGTCGATTCAGGTTGCTTTTATTTGTAACGGTAATGGTATTAGGAGGTATATCACCTTTATTTATTATTCCTGAAATCATGGCTTCCGCCATGGATCCTGCACCCAAAAAGGCAATCTTCTTCGATTGTAGCATGTTTTTTCTCCTCTCTAAGACCGTTAGATTGTTAATTATCTTAACATCTTCAAGAGGAATGTCAAGGCAGCAAAGGTGTATTTTTATATAGCTGGAGCATTGTTTACAGAAACACTTTTTTAGTATTGGATTATTTAATGAAGAAACTCGTCTAAATCGGGCGATATTTGTCGCAAACCTAGAATTGTTTTTCGTAAGATAGAGAGGATGAACCAGGGGACTTTCGCAGTAATCTATTCCTTTGGTTTGCAGTTGCAGAATCAAGAGTATGACTCGCGAAAATGTATCAAAGGAGTCTTAATAAAAGCGTTAATAAACCAGAATCAATTTGTTGACAAAAGCATTTCTAATCCGTAATATAGTTCTAGTATCAAATATTTTGTGTCACTAAATATTCGAATCTAGCACTATTTTTATACTTTTCTCCCGCTATAAAGCGGGAGTTTTATTTGAGTTTACCAGTGTAAAAGTATAAGGGTGCCAGCAGAATATTTCTAAGTAATCATCCTATATTTTTCAATTCTTCAAGGAGGTCCATCACAATAAATGGATATTCATCAAACTTCATCTGATTCTCGCAGCAGACGTTCCATCTTTGGCATTATGATTGCAGGGGCTGTCGTAGCATTTTTAAATCAGACTCTTATCAATGTTGCCTTGCCTCAAATGATGAATTCACTTCACATTACAGCGAGTGTCGCCAACTGGTTAACCACAATCTTTATGCTGGTTAATGGGATTGTCATTCCGATTACCGCCTTTTTAATGGAACGATTCACTACAAGGCAGCTTTACCTTTCTTCGATGGGATTTTTTGCATTAGGCACTCTGATTTGCGGAATTGCTCCGAGCTTTTCCATTATTTTGGTTGGAAGGGTTATTCAGGCAATTGGTGCAGGTATTCTTTTTCCGCTTATTACGAATGTTATCTTCACACTATACCCTCCCAACCGCCGCGGATTTGCAATGGGGATATTCGGCGTTGCAATGAACTTTGCCCCAGCGATAGGCCCTACTCTTTCAGGATGGGTTGTGGAACACCATTCGTGGAGAGTACTGTTTTTCATTATCTTTCCTTTTGCACTGTTAAATTTTTTATTGTCCATTTTTATGGTGAAAAACGTAACAGAAACAAGCCGTCCAAAGCTGGATGTCCTAGGGGTTGTATTATCAACAATTGGATTTGGCGGGATTCTTTACGGATTTGCTGAGGCTGGCACGAAAGGCTGGACAAGTGCTGATGTATTGATCATGTTTGTGGCAGGGGCCATAAGCCTATTGGTGTTTGTTTGGAGACAAATGACGGTAAGCCATCCAATATTGGAATTTAGAATTTTCCGTTACAAAATCTTTACTTTAACGACGCTAATTAATGTGATTGTCACTATGGCCATGTTTTCCGGTATGATTTTAATGCCTATCTATATGCAGAATGTTAGAGGTTTTTCTCCATTGGATTCAGGCTTAATGCTATTGCCGGGCGGAATTGTCATGGGAATCATGTCTCCCATTACGGGAAGATTATTTGACCGCTATGGGGCGAAATGGCTCGCGGTTTCCGGTTTGGCCATCACGATTATCACAACCTATGCACTGTCACAACTAAAAACAGACACTTCCTTTACGTATGTAGTAATCGTTTATACTGCCAGGATGTTTGGAATGTCTATACTTATGATGCCTATTTTTACTGCAGGCTTAAATGAACTATCTCTCGACATGAATAAGTATGGAACAGCTATGGTGAATACACTGCGAATGGTAGCAGGTGCAGTTGGAATGGCTTTCTTTGTGTCCATTATGACAAATAGAGGGGCTATACATGCAAAACAGCTTTTTATAGACAAGCACATTCTTCCTGCTGATAAGTATCATGCTGCACTCGCTTTGAAACAAGGAGCCGTAATGGGAATTAACGATGCCTTTAACATCGCTACGATTTTAACGGTTATCGCCTTTGTTTTAGGTTTCTTTATCCGAAAGACCTCTCCAGAAGAGCAAGAAGTGGAAGAAAAGGAACTGTCTCTTTCAGTAAACTAAAAATCCACTTATAATTATATAAATGAAGGCTCCCCCTCCTTAATGGATGGGGAGCTTTTCTGCTTTAGCTCACTAAAGGGGTCTGACCCCTTTAGTGAGCTAAAGCGATAATTTTCATGTTCCAGTATTTTTCATGTAGAAAAAATATGAAAGAATTGCCTAACTATGATATCTTTGAAAGGGAGGATTTTTACTTAAAACCTCTTAAATCACCATGCATTATAGATACATACAGATATAAAAATAAATGGAAGCAGGCAGCTTTTCTCATTTAAATGGCTTTATTATTTTCAACGTTGAAAATTGCACGTTTTTTAACAAGAAAGTGTTAAAAAACAGCAACAGCCTTCGTTAAGACATCGCCCTAAAGAAAAAGACTGCACTGGTATGAATTTAGTGAAAAGGATAGGATTAGAATGCGAAAAGCGGCAATTGGATTGCTTGTAGTAGTCATATTCATGTTAACTGCTTGCAATAATAATAAGATATCGAACTCAAGTAAAACAGCACAAAAGAAGCCAGTCGTCCAAGGGAAAGAGTTATACCTGACAAAGCAATCTTCCACACCGAGTGACACACGCGGACTCATTTTGAAGAATATTGGAAATCCATTGGACGTTGATGAATTAGATACGGGTTTAATGGATTTATCACAGGAGCACTTTTCTCCTCAGGATTACTATCTTCAAGTAGGAAAGTACATCAATAAAGCCAATTTAAATGAGTGGGTAAATCGAAAGTCAAAATCAAATCCCAATGGTCTTAATCCAGAAATCCCGGGGAATAAGGATTCCCTGCAATTAGAAAAAGCTTATCCGCCTATCTTATCCTATGTCCTTGAACAGGATTATCTGGATAAAAGCGGAAAGACGGCGGGGGTATCTATTGCGGTTGCTTTGGATAAGACGGTTCAGGTCAGCTATACGGATGCCCAGGGGCTGGTTTACAGCGACAGTGTGACCGTCGGCGACAGCGCGTTTACCCAAGAGGGTGAAAACATTGGGGAAAGTATTATTAAACAGCTTAGGAACAAACATATCGTTCCCAATGTTCCTATATTTTTAACCCTGTATCAAACGGCAGATACTGATAAAAGCATTGTACCGGGATACTTCTTTGAAAAAGCCTTTGTGGATACAGGTGAAGGATCTATCGATAGCTGGTCAGGTGTGGACAGAAAGTACTATCCGTTTCCAGATTCCTCAACAAGTACACTGGACAAGGGAACATCGGACATGTTTCAGAATTTAAAGGATGATTTTGGAACCAATTTTCCAGATGCCAACTATACAATGGTAGGAGAGGGTCTTTATGTTGATAAACAGCTTACCAATCTGGAAATTGACATAAAAGTTCCAGGTGCGGACCGGCCTCTTGTAGAAGCAATGACGCAGTATCTTGCCTCAGAGCTCCAAAACAAGGCGCTGCCGGATTATATTCCAATCAGCATCAGGCTCATGGATATTGATGACGAAAAAGCTTTGATTACTTGGGACCCGGAAAAAGAATCAATTGGGACATATATCTATTAGTATAATACTGAAATGAAATAACCATGAGAGAGCCGCAATTACCACAAGTGAGCTCTCTTTTTTGTTTTGGCAATCATGCGTTTTAGGGTGTATAAAAGCAACAATCTATTGTAGAAATTCTATACAAATAGAGACGTTCCGCTGCTAAAGAGGACGAATAAAGGGTAAAGGACATATTTCTAAAAAAATACGGGGAATATGTTGTAAAATGTTTAGAAAAATATTGAAACAATTCGTGAGCTTAATGCGTCTAATTATTAAAAGGAAAGCTCTTTTCGTAAATTTTACAGTATTAAAACTTGTGAATAGGATACGAAAAGATGCCACGAAGACAGACAACACACGCAATAATCCTTTGTAAGTAAAGCAACAATCTATGCGAAAACAGCCAAAGGAAAAATAAAATTGGGAGGACAGGATTCTCAAATAAAATGATTCCACAGCCAATACTATTATTAATGAATACTTATATAAGATAGGGGTATTAAAGTAGCAATAGATAAGTATAAAAGGATATATTTTTTCATACCATATTAATAGAGCAAAAGGTGAGAGGATGGAGTTAAATGCTAAAAAGAGCAGCTTTTATATTGATTGCAGCAGTAGCGTTGTTTGCAAATGTTTCTGTTTCTGAAGCTAAGACTGTAGCCAGGAAGCCTGTAATTGAAAAACAAACTACTTATATCACAGGAATCTATAGTAAAGGCAATCATATGTATGGACGTTTTGATTATATTCAGTGGTATTTTGGAAAAGCGGCAGACAGAGAGTTTTTGAAGGATTGCAAGTGTAGTAAATATATGAAGCATGCTCCAGATATGTATTATATTCGGAATGTGAACCCGAGAATCCGCACCATTTCAATTTCTAAAAACGCACAATATGTACTTCAAACCTATAATGATGAAATTAAGTGGAATCAAAAAGTGACAAAGGCTCAATTCTTAAACTTTCTGAAGAAACGCAATCAGTATCATAGTATTCCGTTCCATTTAGAAATAAAGAATGGCGTTATAACAAAGATTACTGAGCAGTATATACCTTAATGGAGAAGGATATTTATATTACGCGAGAGGGGGCAATGCCCTCTCTTTATTTTGTGTTAAAGCACACAATTGATAGTGAATGGGGCGATTAAAGAGGAAATCAACAGACAAAATTAGCAGAGAATCATTTTGTAATGGTTACCTGCGCAAACATAACTATTTTTATAAGGCTGTGCTAAATTTCAATGTTGTTAACTGCTGTTTTTTAGCATATTCGTGTGAAACAGCAGTTTCACACGCCTTTCAGCAAAGCTGAAAGGTTCCTTTCTTTACTGTAAAATGAGCCAAAAAACAACATTGTCTTGTAACAAAGCCTTTTATAAAGTTACTAGGCAGCCATTGTGCTTGTTCCTTCTATACAAAACGATTTTATTTCGTTCTATCATAGCGCAGGAAAATGTACGAAAAGAAGCTTGTAAAAAGTTTTTAAAAGGAATTTGAACTTTTTTGCACAACAGCTAGTCTTTTTGTTATAAGATAAATCAAGTAGTCATTATTTTGATAGGAAGGGGAAACACATTGAATTATCGTTTATTTAAAGACATCCATGGATTGGCCGGACATAATCATGTAATTGATGCATTTATGATATTCTGTACAAATAAAGCTATTTATATTTTCGCAATTGCTTTGCTGCTCATTTGGATATTTGGAAACAAATCATACAAAAGGGATGCATTATATGCAGGTATAACAGGGATTGTTGGACTTATTGCAAATGTAATCATTTCACATATCTATTATGAGAAGCGTCCATTTGTAGCTCATCATGTTCACACACTCATTTCTCATGCTGCTGATGCTTCTTTCCCTAGTGACCATGCGACTGGCTCTTTCGCTATTGCATTTTTCATGCTTATACGCCATCGTAAAATAGGCGGGCTGATGCTAATATTAGCTCTGTTAACAGGATTTTCCCGTATCTATTGCGGCATTCACTACCCATTCGACGTAGTTGGAAGTATCGTAGTAGCCTTTATTGTTACTTTTGTTATTACTAAACTGGCACCAATTCTGGATCCGCTTGTGAATGCCATTGTTTCTCTGTATCTGTCCATTATTGGCAAGCTGACAGGCAGATCCTCAGAAAAAACAATTGGTCAATAATAATAATGAATATGGCTTCTTATTCAAAGAAAGCCCATCGCGCAAAAAGCCGGGAGAAGATAGTTTCTCCCGGCTTTTTATAATGCTGTTTTCGCATAAATTGTTGCTTTACGTACAAAGGATTATTTCTTGAGTTGTCTGTCTTCGTGGCAACTTTTCGGAAGCTCTTCACAAGTTTTAATACTGAACACATATTTATAATGATATTACTGTGCCCAATAGCAACAAAGTTTACGAAAAGAGCCTTTTATAAAGATAAGTAGTTAACCCATCCAGCCTTTGTCTAGCTCCAGCGTCCTTCTAGTACTCCTCCGATAAGTAGGCATTAACTCTCATGAACTGCCTTGTTATGTTTCCTTTATCGCAATAGAAGACCATGAAATCCGTACGCCGATGAGCAAGCGCTTGTGATTTCCTTTTTCCATTTTTAAAAAATAAGGCTCTGCAAAGCTTCCCTATTGATTTTCGCTGCAGTCACTCACTTTTGCCAGGCGGTAGCGGGACTGTCATCATAGCAAGCTCCTGCGGGGTCTCTTCTTACACACTTTTCTGAGCAGGAGTCTCAGGCCTTTCACTGCAATCAACGTTGAATTCTAATGAACATTAAGTATTACTCAGATTTGCACAGCGCAGTTTGTCCTGCCTGTTCAGTCCTGACCAATCAATTTGGGGATAAAGTCAACATAGATTTGTCACAGTGCCAAAGAAAAAAGAAACTGATGAAGTATGATCAATCAGAAAAATGGAGCTGGTACGGCAGTTTTTACAAAGTATTCGCTGAATGTTCCGTTCAGAATTTCAAGGCAATTCAATTGGTATCCAAGCACACAGCCGCCATCAATGCAAATTTTATTATGTCCGTAGTAGATATTTGCCTTATTATGAAGCTTTATCGCTGGGGTATGTCCATGTATAATGGTTTGCTGGAAAGGATGGTCAGTAAACAAAAAGGGATCCCTTATCCAAATCAAATCATCATTCATTGTTTTTTTCCAATCTGTATGGATTGGATTAATGCCTGCGTGGACAAAAATATACTGTTCTAATTCATAATAATAAGGAAGAGAGGATAGAAATTGAAGTTCTTCCTTGTATTGTATCTTTAAGTAGTCTCTTATTCCACCCTCAGAGATAGCGCTTACATTTTTGTCCCTAAGAAAGGATTCAATAGTGGTTATTCCTCCGTTGCGAAAAAAACGATTTTCGTTCCGGGCCGGATCTTCAAGCCAATCGCAAAACATTTTATCATGATTCCCTTTTAAAACAATCGCACCGTCTTTTTCTGCGAGTTCTTTTATAAACATAACCACTTCACGGCTGTTCGGTCCTCTATCTACGTAGTCCCCTAATAAAATAAGCTGATCACTTGAAGCATTATACTTCGCTAACGAAAGCAGCTCTTTAAATTCATTGTAACAGCCGTGAATATCGCTGATTGCAAGTATCCGTTTCAATTTGGATCAACTCTTTCCCATAATGTAATAGCAGAAGGAAAATGCGGACATGGCCGCGATGGTATAATAGATTAAATAAAGTATACTATAAAATAAAATGATTTAGCATAATCATATTGAAAAACCATTAATATATCAATATTGCAAGTATTAACAAATATGAACAATATTGTATTTAAAAAATATTTATTAACTCAAATAGAAGTATAAAGCATAAAAGGAGTGATTTCTAATGAACCTTTCTTTTGATCACCTGGTGCACTTTACAAACAATCCGATCGTGACCGCTGAAACATTAAAACAAAAAGGGTTTTCAGTCTCTCAGGGCGGCGAGCATGCTCATTGGGGCACCTTTAACGCTTTAAGCTATTTTGGTTTAAGCTACCTCGAATTTCTGGGGATCAATCATCGTACTATTGCTGAAACTGCAGCATTAGAAAATAACTTAATTGAGCAAGCAGTCCAATGGCTTCCGAACAGGGAGGGGTTTGGAAGAATTGCGCTTAGAACAAATGAAATTGAT
The DNA here is from genome assembly GCF_001636425.1 of Heyndrickxia acidicola. NCBI lineage: Bacteria > Bacillati > Bacillota > Bacilli > Caryophanales > Bacillaceae > Heyndrickxia > Heyndrickxia acidicola. Next base: position 2,651,199 of record NZ_KV440953.1, on the reverse strand, counting down.
TCTGTTGCTGCAAGAATGAAAGACTTGGGGTTTAAGATACATGGCCCTGTACCTGGAAAGAGGACAAGGGAAGATGGCATCACGATCCAATGGAAGATGCTATTTATCGAAGCTTCTAACGATGAACTCCCATACCCATTCTTCATTCAATGGAATCAGTCAGACGAAGAAAGAAAACAGGATCTTGCTAAAAATCAGCAAGCTCATTCCATCAGCAATTTAACATTCAAAGAGGTTGTGTTTGCTGTTCACGACAGCTATAAGACTGCCAATAGATGGGCTGATTGCCTCGGGCTAAGGATGTCTCCTCTTGAAAAGGAAAAAGAAACACACAAGCTTGTTCTGAATGGTGGAGATCTCATATTTACATCAAGCAAAAATAATAGAGTTTCTGAGTATCTCGAAAGACATGGAGAAGGCCCTTTTCTAATGAAGTTTATCGGGGATAAACCCCTTCCTGCAGCTGAAATTTCAGGAGCCTATTTTCAAGTTAATGAGTGAGGAGATGATTCAATGTCGCAGCTTTATTTTGCGTCATCAATAGGAAAGAAAAAACCGGTTACTGTCAACAATCAAAACACAGCCTGTCCATTTTGCCAAACTAGTGAGCTTCAAAACATCATTGAAATGGATGAGTCAATTATTCTGCTTAAAAACAAATATCCTACATTGCAGAAAACACTTCAGCTTGTGCTAATCGAGACGGATGATTGCTTTGGCAATCTTTCATTTTATGATAAGAAACATTTATATAAGCTTTTGAAATTTGGTATTCGTCACTGGCTGAAATTGGAAAAGGACCCGCAATATCAGTCTGTTATTTTTTATAAGAACCATGGTCCGCTTTCGGGAGGCACCATTCGCCATCCTCATATGCAAATCGTTGCTCTTGAGGATGTGGACTACAAAAGTAAAATAGAGCCTAAATATTTTCAAGGAGTGGAAATTTATAAAGACAATTCAGTCGAATTTAATATTTCCAGTTTCCCTATCATGGGCTTCCGAGAATTTAATGTTAAGCTGTTTGATATGGAAAAAGTAGAAACGATGGGGGATTGTATTCAGACAGCTGTCCGATTCTTAGTAGACAATCCAGAATCGAAATGTGACAGCTACAATTTATTTTTTTATAACATGGGAGAGTATATCGTTTGTAAAATTGTCGCTAGGTATGTTGTGTCGCCATTGTTCGTAGGATTTATGATTCCCCAGGTGGCAAATGATATTGAAAGGACAGCCGAAAAAGTAAAAGAAGACTTTCTTCATCTCTAATAAAATATAAGAAACCTTAAAAAAAACCTGGTTTGTAAGTATTACAGGAATTCGTTTTCGGGTACTTTCTTAATAAGAAATGGCGTATAAATTGGTATACGTCATTTTTTCTTTATTAAAATTACTGCGAGTTTTTTATGAATTTAACATAGCAATTGACAACATTAGTTAGGATGGACAATAGGTAACGTATAAATAAAAAATAATGATATTTTTCAGTATTAGAGTTATGAAGGGGATTTATTTCAAATGAGGCTAGTTTGCCGTAAATGTAAAGTAGAGATTTCTAAAGAGATAACAGCATTAAAAGATTTAGCTTTATTAAATAACAATGATGGTGAAGATTACATACCTAAAGGATTTTTTAGGATTTTTTAGGATTGAAACTGGTGCACAAGATATTAATACTAAGGGTTTAATTATTATAAACTTAACGGATTTAATCAACACTAACTATCATTCTGATACAAGCAAACTAAATGGGTGCTGTGGATATGATGGATTAGACGGAAATAACCGTGTTTGCAAAAATAATCACCAAATAGGAACTGAGAACTCGGATTGTTGGATGTCACATTTTATTGCGTTGGAACCACATTTATTTGAATTTGTTTAAAATCACGAAAGGGGCGCGCTAGTAAAAGAAGGAATAATTAAAAATAAAGTAGAATATACATAACTGTGACTTCTATTTTTTAGGCTGTGTTAACTTTTAATGTTGATAACTGCTCGTTTTTTAGCTCATTTTTATAGTAAAGAAAGGAACAAAATGCAAACAAGTTTGCTTTTTGTTCCTTTCTTTACTATAACCTTTCAGCTCTGCTGAAAGGCGTGTGAAACTGCCGTTTCACACGAATGAGCTAAAAAACAACAGTGTCCTTTAACTGAGCCATTTTTTAAAGGGGACTTGATTTATGCCGGAAATTAATTCAAAACACTTTAGACTTGAAAAGATACAGGAAGGTGTATATGCAGCAATTGCAAAAGACGGCGGCGGAGCAGCTGCAAATGCAGGAATTATAGATTTGGGAGATAAAACAATTGTTTTTGATACGTTTAACACGCAGCAAGCTGCAGGAGATTTAAAGGAAATCGCAGAAAGAATTACAAAACAACCAGTTTCTTGGGTTGTTAATAGCCACTGGCACGGTGATCATATTAGAGGAAACCAAATCCTTAAAAACAGTAACATATTAGCTAGTGAAACAACACTTCAAAAAATGAAAGAAAATCACCCCAAAAGAATTGCTAAACAAAAAGAGGATATATCTGGATTGAATCATTATATAGAATCACTCCTCCAGCAAAGCAAGATTTCCACAGATCAGAAGTTAGAACATAATATAAATTTCCTAAGAGAGATAGCATTATCATTGCCTACCCTTGAATTAGTATTGCCGCAATATACCTTTAAGAGCGAATTCACCATATATGGAACAAAACGAAATGCTATAATATCATCACTTGGCACCGGACACTCAGAATGTGATTCTATCCTGTACTTGCCTGAAGATAAAATAATTTTTATGGGTGACCTATTGTTTGTTGAGACTCATCCATCCATCTTCCCTGAGTCGAACCCCCTAGAATGGGCAAACACCTTAAATAGAATGAGTAAATTTGATGTTAAAAAAGTGGTTCCTGGCCACGGTCCAGTTGGTGTAACAGAAGATATAACAAAGTTAAAGGACTACTTAAACGAATTGATTACTTTGTCAAACACAGACATTAATACAGAAGAAATTTTGGTACCTAGGAAATATAAAGAATGGGTATCCTCTGAATTATTTATTGGAAATTTAAGAGCGTTAAAAAAGGCTAAATGTAATCCTGTTCTATAATTAAAAATGCAAGCTTCTTTCTGATATAGCTTATCGAGTGTATGAGATAAAAGCAGGCTGTCATTGTGGATAGCCTTTTTGTTTTTACCGTGAAATTACAAATTACTAAAATTGTAGATGTTTCTTGTCCAGATCCTGGTAGAAGCTTTCAAATCAAACCTTCAAGCCGACTTGTTTTATGCTTGTCGCCGATAAGCAGGCTCCTTGCGCTTTTTTATATAGTCGAGAAAACATCATAATCCTCCAACGTTAAATGCTGTTTATTCGCCAGCTTATTCAGGCTGTCCATATACCTGTTCATTATATTTCTTGCATCTTCAAGCATGCTGTTTACTTCTTGCACTTTACTTTGATCATTATTAATAAGCACCTCTGACATCATACTAAATGCCTGAAGCTGGAGGCTGGCAGCCTTAACATATAAATGATGGATATCTTGCACTTCTTTTGTTTCGGGATGGATTGCCTTTAATTGGGTCACGAAATCTGCATACATTGGAATGACATCATGATTTAAAGTAGTATATAAGCTTTGATCGCTCGTATAATTTGAGCCTGTAACAGATTGATAGGACTCCACTGCTTTCTTTTCTAACGGTATAACTTCCTTTAAGTTGTACTGGATATAGGTGTAAAGATCTGCATGAACAGTCTCCTTCATACAGCCAGCAAGCAATATAATAAATAAGAACAGAGGTACACATTTTATGATCAACGTATTGGCCCCCTTTTCTCAATCATTTTATGGAAGAGGTATGTCCAGTATTACTGAAGGTTTTTTGATACAGAAAGCTTTTTAGCTTTTTTGTAAAATCGGCAGTTTAAAAAGGACTTTAGTAAGATGGAAGAGTTCTTGATTGCACCTATATGAATGGCAACCTATGAATTTCAGCAACAACTTTCGAATTTTTTAGGGGCATTCATACCGCTAAATATTAGAAGTGTCCTCCAAAAATGAACCTCATTTATTTCACCATCGCAACATTTTCTTATTGAAAGAGCTGCTTCAAATAAAATCGTCCAATAGAAATAGTGTAAAATAGATTATAGGCGAACAATTTATTTTTGAACAGTTTAGTATTGAACTATTCAATTGGGAGGCATGGAATAATGGAGTTGAATTTTACCGATCCAAAAGTTAAGCAGGTAATGGAAGTGTATCAATCATTTTGGGCTATTAACAAAACTACTGCAAAATTAACAAAAAAGAATGCTGAAGGATTTGGACTTTCCTTACAACAGTTATCCATTCTTAATACAGTATTTGCATTTCCTGAATTAACGCAGCAGGAGCTGGCTGATAAACTTATTTCTCCAAAAAGTACAGTTAGTGTGGGCATAGATAAATTAGTTAACATGGGGTTGTTAGAAAGAAGATTTTCTGAGGAAGACCGCAGAGAAGTAAAGGTAAAATTAACGAATAAAGGTGAAGAAGTTTCAAAAAAATCCAGTAAAGAATCATTATCTTATAGGGCTATGCTTTTCGCATTAGATAAAATGCCAGAAGAAGATATCCAGTCATTGCTTCGCATTCATAAAGAACTATCCAATCATCTAATGGAAAGCGGTTTTTAATCATGACTATTGATGCAGATGCCGTTATGACTGTTTTTTAAAGGGCTTTGTTAAATAGGGGACAGTAATCAATATTGAGGTTGTAGAGAGCCTAACAAAAATATTACTAGAAAGTAAAATGGTATCCATATCATAGAAAAAAGACGCCGAATAGGCGTCTTTTTGTACGTAATGCGGCGAGAGACAGCACTCCACATTGTGCATTGCCATAAAGGCGCGTCAATCTCGTCTTATGCATATTAGCTCATCGCTAGTTTACTATACCACATTTCTTTTTAAAAGAAAAGGAAAAAATCATTTTAACCGCTAAAACTTAGCGGAATAATGGTTATCCTTTCTTTAGAATGACACTCACAATTGATTCAAATCGGCAGGCATAGGGCAGCGGCAAATGTGTTGAATATAATCCTAATATTGATTGAAGTGATTACATGAAGGGTAAATCAGCCAGCAGAAAGGATGGAAGCACATCCAATGTCTATTTGAAAGCTAAATGTAGAATTGAACATAATGTTGATTGGAGCGGAAGACACGAGACTCCTGCGGGATCAGCTGGCCTTAGGGAGACCCCGCAGGAGCTTGCGACGAGGCTCCCGGCCACCCGCGGAAAGCGAGTGCCTGAAGCGAAAATCAACCAGCAGGAAGGATGGAAGCACATCTAATGTCTATTTGAAAGCTCAATGAGAATTGAACACCAATCTGATTTTCCACTTTACTTAAAAAAAAGAATTGATTTATTTCGGATGAAAACATCAAGGGATAGTAATGAACGATCTTGAAAAGAAAAAATTGGTACTTTTAAATTTGTATAATATTTGTACAACTATTATAATAAAAAGTGTACAACACATAATTTGTAAATTCCCAGAACGGAGAGAGTAAAAATGATTGTAAAAAGAAATAAATTAATGCTTTTATTCGCTGCAATTGCCTGTATCATGTCGCTCGCTGTCCACTTCATATACCCATATATAAGCGGAGGAATGGATGGAGCTTCGACTTATTCTCCTCTAGTAACAATTGGAATTGCTGCATCTCCATTCTTGCTGCTTTTATTAAGCCTCGTTTTATACTGGAGAAGTCACCATAATCAACTCCCTCTTATCCTAGCGCTTTGTATGACCTTTGCGAGCATTTCCATGGTAGCGGGTGCGAATGGTATGGTGGAATTTCACTTCTCCATCTTTATGGTCATGGCCATTATTGCTTTTTATGAAAATATGAAGCTGGTAATTATTTCAACTCTTATTTTTGCTCTCCAGCATATTGGCGGTTTTTTCTTTTTTCCTGACGTTGTTTTTGGGCGGCATGATTATTCATTTGGAATGGTAGCCATCCATGCGGTCTTCCTGCTGTTTACTTGTTTCGCTACTATTTTACAGATTAAAACGAATAAGGGCATTACGGCTTCGCTGCAAACAGATAAAGAGGAGAAGCAGAAGATTATCCAAAAGCTGCTTAAGGAACTAATAGCGTCTTCTGATCATCTGGCACAGTATGCAGGAAGGTTAACCATCAATGCTGAAAAAGCCGTTGAATCTACGCACCAGATATCAAATGCAGTAACCAATATAGATACACGAATGGCCGGACAGGCTGCAGCCTCCCGTGAAAGTGCAGCGGCGATGGAGCATATTTCGTCAGGAATTATCGAAGTGGCCGAATCGGCTTCCATGGCTACTGAAACAGCAGAAGTGATGCTTGAAAAAGCGAATGAGGGAAGTGTCTATATTAAGAATACCGTTTCTATCTTTGAAGATATTGAGCAGTCTGCCATTGAGGTAACAGAATCTATGCAAAACCTTAGAGTTCAATTGGTGGAGGTGGATGAGATGGCCAAAATTATATCGGGGGTTGCCTCTCAAACGAACTTACTCGCCCTTAATGCAACGATTGAAGCGGCAAGGGCCGGGGAAAACGGGCGAGGTTTTGCTGTAGTGGCAGAGGAAGTGAGAAACCTCTCTGAGCAGACTGAAGAATTGGCAAAAAAAATAACTGCTACCATTATGAATATACATAAAGCAACAGGCTCCCTTTCTGGTTTAATGGAAAAGGAAACAAATGAGGTAGGAGAAGGCGCTGGAATTGTAAAGGCGGCAGGATTTGCTTTTGAAACTATTTATGCCAGTATACAAACACTAACTAATCAAATTCAAAAGGTGAGTGCGGCATCAGAAGAAATCTCTGCGGGTTCTGAGGAAGTAGCCGCCTCTTTGGAAGGCGCAGCGAATCAATCCGCTTTAATTGGCGCCGATATGCAAAATGTGAGGGCTTCCTCTCTTGATACAAAGTCCTCAATGGATCATATTTTTGAAGGTATCCATAAATTAAAAGGAATTGCAGAAAATCTCACGGAATTATCAGGACAGCTTACACAAGGAGAAGACAGTTAGATATAGCAAAAAATAAAAAGGAAGTAATTATACATCTATCTATTAAAACTCGCTACAGCGAGTTTTTTATGATTTTTATTGTATGCAGGTAAGACACGGGCATACAAAATCAGCTTTTTGAGTTCTTCGGTAGTTACAGAACGATTAGCTTTTTCGGGTGAAATGGGCTTTTCAAACACCTCTCATTACGGCTCCAATTTAACAAAGCATAGTTCTTAATAAATAAGCAGTGATTGGTAAAGATAAGGCAGATGGAAAAAAGATGTTAAGAATTGTGAATTTGAGTTATAAGAGGTGCAGTCATGATAATAGAACTAAAAAAGGTGGTAAAGACCTTTTCTCGGAACCAAGCCTCATTTACAGCCATTAAGGGAGCGGAATTAACCATTGACAAAGGAGAATTTGTTTCCATTATTGGCAAATCAGGAAGCGGTAAATCTACCTTGCTAAATATGATGACAGGAATTGACCATCCTACTTCAGGAGAAGTGTATATTCTTGATACCAATCTCGGACAAATGCGGCGGAGTGAGCTTTCGAAATGGCGGGGATTACATATCGGGATCGTCTTTCAGTTTTTTCAATTGCTCCCTGGTTTAACCCTGCTTGAAAATGTAATGCTGCCCATGGATTTTTGCAGGTGCTACTTAAGAAAAGAGCGGAGAGAAAAGGCATATCAGCTTCTTAGCCGAGTGGGCCTTGAAATGCAGGCTAATCAGTATCCATCTGAAATATCTGGAGGACAGCAGCAACGTGCAGCGATAGCCCGGGCACTAGCGAATAATCCCCCTATAATTGTAGCGGATGAACCAACGGGCAGTCTTGACGAAAAAACCGCCGCATCTGTTTTGGGTCTCTTTAAGGAATTAGTAGCAGAGGGAAAAACCGTTGTAATTGTTACCCATGATTTAAGCATTGCATCGCAGGCAGGTAAAAAGATACGGGTTGTAGACGGTGAGGTAAAAGTGGATAACCGAGTGGATAGAAGCGAGCTTCATTCCATGGAGGAGAGGCTGGAGCCGTATGCTTAGCCCCCGCTGGAAAAAAATACTCCATGATGTATGGGAGGATAAATTCCGCACATTGCTAGTGGTGCTTTCTATATCCCTTGGAATTATCGGTGTAGGGGTTATTGGTCAGACGAATTATATTCTTTCTAAGGGGATGGAAAACGGATATAAAACATCAAGCCCTGCTAACATAGTTTTAAAGCTCGAAGGCTTTGGAGCAGACTTTCTTCATAAAACAGAACGCATAAAGGGAGTCAAAGAAGCTGTCGGCAAGTCAGTCTTTCCTGTGGAATTTCAAAAAGGAACAAGTACTGGATCTCAAACCAGCAGCTGGAACCATGGCGTTTTGTTGGCTATGGATTTTCAGCATATGCCAATTGAGCGTTTTTATTTTAGAAAAGGAAGCACCAGTCCAAGGGCGGGAGAGGTGCTTATAGAAGAAACCTCTCTTGCCCACTTCCATTTGAAGATAGGGGATTCGATTTGGATTGAAACTTCAAATGGAAAAAAACACTTAATGAAAATAGCAGGGACTGTATATGATTCTGGTAAAATGACGGCCCTGTTATCAAATAATATGTTTATGTACATTCCGGTAAATCAATTAAAGCAATTCTCGGATACAAACAAGATGAATACGCTGTTTATTGCAGTGGACAAGCGGGAAGCCGGAAACAGGGGACTACGGGATATTGCATTGAAAATTAGAATTCTTGCTAAAACCTCTGGAATTCCTGTTTATTCAACGGTTATCACAGAAAAAGGCCGCCATTGGGCATATGATATTGTCCATTCGATGATTTTAATTTTTACTAAATTTGGTTTTCTGATTTTTATTGCTTCTATTGGACTGGTTATGAATACAGTAATGTCACTGTTAAAGGGACAGCTGAAACAGATTGGGATTATGCAGGTAATTGGTGCAGCACCCCGTCAGCTTTTTGCCATGTACACAAGCACTGTCCTTTTTTATAGCTTTTTATCTCTAAGTGTAGGTATACCTGCAAGCATATGGGGAGCGAGGCATATAACAGCTCATTCTATGGAAATGCTCAATTTTTCCAGTTCTTACATAGGATTGTCTTCTCAGGTTGTCTGCAGCCAAATCTTGATTGGAGTGATTGTCCCGGTGCTGGTATCCTTCTATCCAATTTATAAGGGCAGCCGGATTTCAGCACGGGAGGCCATACAGGGAGGTGAGGAATCACAGCCTTTTCAAAGATTTTACATTCGAAGGTGGCCTCATTTTATTTCGTCTACTCATATTCTCGCGTTTCGAAATGCCTTTAGAAAAAAAGGACGGCTTGCATTGACATTGGGTACGCTGGCTTTAACAGGTACGACGATCATATCGGTAGCTGCCATTTACTCTTCTATGCAGAAAACAAAAGCGCAGTCGCTTCACTATACAAAATATGATTACCAGTTGGAGCTGGAAAGTCCAGTTGGCACGAAAAAGCTGCAGAAGATCATTCAAAGAGTCAAAGGAGTAAAGAAAGCAGAGTTTTGGGGAATGGCCTCAGGATCTTATAAGCAAAGAAATGGATTGAAAAGCAGTGATCTCATGATCCTGGCTCCAAAGACAGCAACGCAGATGATAGATCCTGAAATGGCAGAAGGAACCTGGCTTACTTCTAAAGATAAGCATACCATTGTTTTGGACACAAATATTTTGAGAACGGATCCAGGAATCAGAGTAGGGGACAAGCTGAAATTTAGAATCAATAATAAGGAAATACCGTTGAAAATAGCAGGTCTTGCAAGAAAGGCTGCCGGAGAGGTTGTTTCTTACATCAGTCCAGAAACTCTTCAAAGCTTTCAATTAAAGGATTCAACTATGCTGATTAACATTACAGCCAAGCCTGCTGTTTGGAAGGGCAAAGAAAAAATAGCAAGAGAAGTAAAAGAACAATTAAACGCGAATAAAGTGAATGTATCCCAAATGAAAAGTACAAAAGACTTTCAGCAGGGGCTTGAGGTTAGGTTTAACATTGAACTGGTACTGCTTTCCATGTTCTCTTTTTTACTTGCCTGTATTGCAGTAGTTGGACTAATGGGGAATATCAGCCTAAATGTCCTGGAAAGGAAAAGAGAGGTGGGCATATTGCGCAGCATTGGAGCTGGGGATAAATCGTTATATTTTCTCGTAACGGCAGAAAGCATGGTCATTGCACTGAGTGGCTGGTTTAGTGCAATTCTGCTGTCGTTCCCGATCAGCAAAAGTATTTCCGATGAAGTAGGTTATTCATTATTTCAAACGCCGCTGGATTACTGTTATTCCTATATCAGCATATGGGAATGGCTCTTTTTGTCTTGTTTTATAGCACTGGCAGCCAGTATATTCCCTGCACGTAATATGGCAAAAACTCAAATTCGGGATGTTATTGCTTACGAATAAACAGATTTTATAGGTTGTTATAAAAGAATATCTTTATGCTGGATAATAAAGATTACACTTTTGCACACCGAAAAAAGAAGCTGTTGAAAGCATAGACCATTAAAAGGGCAGCATGCCTGAAACGTGGTCTATGCTTTTCTTTTTAATACAATGACATTTTTGTATAGATTTCTAAATCCTCATGTAACACTGCTTTCTGCTATTTTTCCAGTCATTACTGGTTTAATGAATATCATTCCTAAAGGGTTTGCGGAGTGGTGTTTAACATAAGGAGATAGTTAAGGGGCAAGCTAAGGTGATAGGAAATGCTCTAGCCGTCTGTTACTGCAGGGAGGTATAAGAGCGTTCTTAAGAATTCTTAAGATTTTCCCATGCTTTTTCTTTAGGTTTTCTATCTATGATAGGATTATCCAATTTATAAAAAGAGGTGTTATGATGATGAAAAGTCTTGCCTTTTTCATACAATATTTAACGAAACCACGGACAGTAGGCGCCATTTGGCCAAGCTCGCATTTTCTTGCCAAAAAGATGGTGAAGGATATTGCTTTTGATCAAACGAGTTGTATTGTGGAGTACGGACCTGGAACGGGAATTTTTACAGAACAAATAATTAAAAACAGACAGGAAACAACCTTTGTTTTGCTTATTGAAGCGAACAAAGAGTTTTACAAGCTGTTAAAGTCCAAGTTTGGAGAAGAAAAAAATGTCTTTATTGAACATGGGTCAGCTGAACATATTGATGATTATTTAACCAAGCATCAAATTTCCCATGTAGATTATATTGTTTCAGGGCTGCCATTTGCCAGCTTGCCAAGCGGGGTGTCCAATACTATCTTAGAAAAAACCAGGAAAGTTCTTGGCGGTACAGGCAGATTTATTACCTTTCAGTATACATTGTTTAAAATGCAGATGATCCGCGGATTTTTTAATCAAATCGAGGTCGATCATGAATTTCGAAATATGCCTCCTGCTTATGTCTTAAACTGTAAAGGAGCACCGAGGTAAAAAAGCAGGGAGGAGCAGAATTGGAAACTAAAATCCTAATAATAGATGATGATGAGAAAATCAGGAATTTAATCTCTATCTACTTGGAAAATGAGGGATATAAAACAGTAAAAGCAGACAATGCCCTAAGGGGTTTAGATTTAATGGAAAAAGAATGGTTTGATTTAGTGATTCTGGATGTTATGATGCCAGAAATGGACGGAATTGAAGCATGTCTTAAAATAAGGGAAGAACGGAGCATGCCGATTATCATGCTTTCTGCTAAATCTGAGGATATGGATAAAATCCAGGGTCTTGCTTCAGGGGCAGACGATTATCTTACTAAGCCATTTAATCCTTTAGAGCTAATTGCGAGAGTGAAATCCCAGCTCAGAAGATTTAAAAAATATAATGCAGATGGGGTTGAAGTACAGGGCAGAATTGAAATCGGCCAGTTGCTTATTAATACGGATACCCGGCAAACGTGGGTGAATGATAAAGAAATTAGACTGACTCCAAAAGAATTCGACATTCTTGAACTCCTGGCGAGGAATAAGGGATTTGTATTAAGCATCCGCAAAATATACGAAGCTGTTTGGAAAGAGGAATTCCTTAACAGTGATAATACAGTTATGGTTCATATCACCAAAATCCGTGAAAAAATAGAGGATGATCCCAAACATCCTATTTATATAAAGACCATTTGGGGAGTAGGCTACAAGATATGATAAGACGCTTTAGAATCAAAAAAATTAGTATTAAGCTTCTCCTCTCTATTGGAATTAGTTACGTATTCTCTATATTAGTGCTTGCTGTTACTTCTAGATTCTTTATGATGTATTACTATGCTCATGGCAAGGATTTGGGGATCCTTCAGTATAATCTTATGAGCTTCGCCATGGTCTCCATTTCCATCATTACGTTTATACTTGTTTTTCTTTTATTAATCCGAAAAAAAATAGCCTATATCAGGTATATATCCATACGCGTCAAGAGCATTGCAGCGGGTGATTTGGGGGCAGCCATCCGTGTAAAAGGCAAAGATGAACTGGGACAGTTATCAGAGAGTATTAATGCCATGTCCCTGGAATTAAAGCGGAAATTTGAAAATGAAAGAACAATGGAAAGAACAAAAAATGATTTGATTACAGGTGTATCCCATGATCTAAGGACACCCCTCACATCGATCCTTGGCTATATTGATTTGCTTAAAAACGGCACCAAACTTACCTCGGAACAATTTTATGAGTATACAGGCATCATTGAAAGTAAGGCAAAAAAGCTGGAAAAATTAATGAATGAACTGTTCGAATATACGAGACTATCAAGTCCCGACATTCAATTAAATCTAGAGCCTATTGATTTAAGAGTACTGCTGGAGCAAATGATGGGAGAGTATCAGCCTATTTTTGAACAGGATGGTTTGCAGATTCACCGTAAGTTTTTAGATGAGGACTTTATGGTTCGTATGGATACCGAAAAGATGGTAAGGGTATTTGATAATTTACTTGGCAATATCCAGAAATATAGTGATAAACCCTCTGCAGTGAGTGTGGTGTTAAGTAAAAAGGACGGGAAGGCACAAATCTCTGTTTCTAATAAAACGGAGTCTTTTTCTGCCGAAGATCCATCCAGACTGTTTGAACGCTTTTATACAGGCGACAAATCAAGAAGCGGCAAGAATGGCACAGGGCTTGGACTGCCAATAGCCAAAAGAATCGTCGAGCTCCATCAGGGACATATACATGCAGCCTTTAAAGAGGGAGGGCTGACTCTAACTATAGAGCTTCCGGTAGATGTGTAAGAAAAGCCTTCAGTTAATCTGCTGGTTTTTCTTTTGAATCCTATGCGAATCTCAGTGTAATTTCCATACAAACCGCTTAACACCAATTAAAAATGAGTGTCATATTCATATACAATATGGCACTCATGTTCATGTACTTTTAATGTTTATAACAGATAACAATCCGTCAAGCTATGGAGATGTTCCTTTAAAACTGTCAAACTGTATTAAAAAGAGATAATCATGCCGCCTTTTCCAGCATACGTCCCCATTGCAGCCCCCATGTAGTGGAATAAGATTTCCTTTGGCTGAAATTGTTTTTGTATTTCATCACGAATTTTCTCTGCTTCTTCCAAATTTCCTGTATGGGTGATGCCGAAGACAGTAGTGGAAAAATCATCTTTTTTTGATTTAATAATGTCAAACAATCGTTGGTGAACCTTTTTCCGTCCACGTACTTTCTCTAAAATCTCAACCTCTCCCTGATTCCCCTGCAGAATCACTTTTATGTTCAGAATTTTTGCAAGCGATCCTTGGAATCGGTTCAAGCGTCCGCCCTTTACAATATTCTCAAGCGTGTCCAGCATAATAAGGATTGTCATTTGGTTACGGTATTCCTCCAGCTCTCGAATAATGTCATTTATCGAATGTCCTGCTTGTGCCAACTCAGCTGCCCGGATTACTTGAAGTCCATGGCCCAGAGAACCGGCAAGAGTATCAAAAACATATACATCGGCTTCAGCCAATCCTTTGCCAATAGAAGCTGATTGATAGGTACCGCTCAATCCTGAAGAGATAGTAAGGCAAAGAAGCTGTTGATTCTCAGTCTCCCTGAGCCTTAAAAATGCCTCTGCAAAAGAAGAAGGCGAAGGCTGTGAGGTTTTGGGAAGCTCAGTAGATGAAAACATTTTTCGGAAAAAGTCCTCTGGAGTTAAATCTGCCCCTTCCCGGTATACCTCTCCATCCAATGTTATAACAAGCGGAACAATGGATATATCATATTTTTTTAGCAAATGCTCCGGCAAATCACAGGAGCTATCCGATATGATTTTAATCATGCAATTTCCTTCCCTCTGAAACGGCGTATTTTAAAATAAAGTATAGCATGATAAGTTTTACTTTTTGGGATGAATAAAAAATTTTCAGTAAAAAGAAGACGGGTTTACATGTTTCCTTCCTGATAACAATATTGTTAAAATGTTTCACTAATAAGTATGAAAAGAAAAAACATAAGAATAGACCAAAATTCCATTTCATAAATAAATTTACTTTAATCTATGAGCATACGGGTAAAATATGGAGAATAGGAGCAGCCTTAATGTAATGGCTAAGCTATCTCCTAACTGGATGATAAAAGGAAACGCGGGGTGGATGTATGCAATTATTTGACGAGTTTGCTGAGAAGATAAGAAGAATCCCAAATACTCCAACAAAAAAGGATCTGCTGATAAATGATTTTTTACTTGAAAAGGAAGGGTCCATTGAGATCTTTTACTCTCCGCATAATCAGTATGTCAATAAGAATGCAAGAGTATTGATCATAGGGATTACGCCAGGATGGACCCAAATGGCGAGAGCTATGAGTTTGGCTAAAAACTATCTGGAGGAGGATATGCCATATGATCTTTTATTAAAGCGTGTTAACAGAGAAGTTCGTTTTTATGGATCCATGCGCACTTATCTGGTAGGTATGCTAGATGACCTGCAGCTTTCGAAATATCTTGGCTTATCTTCGGCGGAGGAATTATTTAATAGCTGCATGCTGCATACAACCTCTTTAATAAAATTTCCTGTTTTTGTGAATAGCCAAAATTACAATGGCCATAATCCCGTGCTTTATAAAAGTCCTCTTTTAATGAAATACGCCAGAGATACATTGAAAACAGTTATCCTATCTCAAAATCGGCCCTTCATCATTCCTCTCGGAAAGTCAGTAGATCATATCTTAAATATGTATGTTAAAGAGGGGAGACTTGCAAAAGAGCAGTGCTTATTTGATTTTCCACATCCATCAGGAGCAAATGGCCACCGGCAAAAGCAATTTGAAATACATAAGAACGATTTTAAAGAAAAAATACGGAACTTTTTTACGTAACATGGGTTCATAGCTATGTTGATAACTGCCGAAACGAGCTTAGCAGGAAGACCAGGGCACACTCGTATTCTTTTATAATTGAAATTAGGATTGATTCCAAAGTTGATTGGAGCGGAAAGCGAGTGCCTGTAGTGGAGATCAACCAGCAGGAAAATTTAAAGCACTCCCCAAATCTCAATAAAAGCCTGGAGTAGCAAATCAACCAGCAGGATAAAACTATATATTATGTAACCCATAATGTTTATTTCTGGCTCGGGTCCTAGCATTGATCCCATTTCTACATATTTACGCAGCATTCTTATTGAAGACAACAAACAAGCCTTTCCTAAATAATAGATTCTATTTTTCTTGTGCTCATCATAGATTACTAGTACTAGGAGGTAATCATATGTACCAAGAAAATCAAAACGCCGTTCATCCAATTGTCCTATTCAGCAGAGTCTTCCTGGGAGTAATTGCTGTTTTTCTTCTTATTGCCTGTTTGGTCCGAGCACCTGTCAGCCTGTCATCATCAGAAATGAAGCATTCTCTTAGAGAAATAAACTTTTCCAATCTATTTGTCTACATGCTTCAAAGTGAAAACCATGCCATCTATTCCAATAAAAAGGAAGAAGATCCGTTGTCCTTTTCCAAAATTCTCTTTACCCTTGCGACCAATATTAATCCCTCAAACTCCATTACACTGCTGGGAAGAGAGATTCCGGGTTTAGATATTTATAACACCGAGATTGCAGTTGCCGGAAAGGGGACAAATTTAAAAACAATCCCATATGATACACTTCCGGATTCCAGCAATGAGATTTTGAAGAATGGAACGAATTCAGGAGGAAATAAAACGAATAATCAACAAAATAATTCAACCAATAACTCGAATCAAACGACTCCAAGTCAAAAAAACCTCAAAAAAGTCGTTTATATTTATCATACCCACAGCTGGGAATCATTTCTTCCTTTGTTAAATGGTGTGACAAACCCAAATAACGCCACCAGCACGGATAACAACGTAAATGTAGTAGCAGTGGGACAAAGGTTAACAGATGACCTCATTAACAAAGGAATTGGCGTTGACCATGATACAAGTAATATGGGTCAGCAGCTTAAGCAAAGAAATTGGGGCTATGCCAATGCCTATGAACTTTCCCGACAGCACGTTGAGGAAGCAATGGGAAGCGATAAACAGTTAAAATATTTAATTGACATTCACCGTGATTCACAAAGGAGAGGCGTTACGACTACCACAATTAATGGAAAGTCCTATGCAAGAATTGATATTATTATCGGACAAGAAAATCAAAACTATGAAGCCAATTTAAGCTTTGCAAAAGGGTTGAACAGTGAATTGGAGAAACTGTATCCCGGACTAAGCAGAGGGATATTCGTCAAAGCAAAGAGTGAAGGAAATGGTATTTATAATCAAGATCTGTCTAACCGTTCAATCCTGCTGGAATTTGGCGGAGTGGACAATAATATGACCGAGTTGGATAATGCGGTTGACGCTTTCTCCCGTGCCTTCAGTGAATATTACTGGAATGGAAATGGTGCAACCTCTCAATAAAAAACAAAACTGCTGGCGTTCCTTTATAGAAGGAACGCTTTTTTTTCGGACACCCCCAATCAAGTGCGTTTCTTTAACGGCCTAGGAACTCTTTTGGCGTTTTCTGGTGTACATATCGGTACACCATTTGATTCCTTTAGAATGAAGGACGAAAGGAGTAGGAGGATTGGGAGAAAAGTCCTTCATAGAGGGGATGAAAGACGAAAGTGGCAGGAGTGAAGTGCGATAAGTCCTTCATCAGGCTTATGAAGGCCAAAACCAGGTCAAGAATAGCGCGAAAAGTCCTTCATTGGGCTTATGAAGACCAAAACCAGGTCAAGAAGAGCGCGAAAAGTCCTTCATCAGGCTTATGAAGACCAAAACCAGATCAAGAAGAGCGCGAAAAGTCCTTCATTGGGCTTATGAAGGCCGAATCCAGGTTAAGAAGAGCGTGAAAAGTCCTTCATTGAGCTTATGAATACCAAAACCAGGTTAAGAAGAGCGCGAAAATTACTTCATTGGGCTTATGAAGACCAAAACCAGGTCAAGAAGAGCACGAAAAGTCCTTCATTGGGCTTACGAAGGCCGAGTCCAAGTTGAGGGGATGAAGGTAGAAAGAGGCAAGATGGGAGCGTAAAAAGTTCTTTATAAAGTTTGCGAAAATGGGTAAATGCAATGTCAACATTATCTAAATTCAAATCAGGGTTAAAACGTGGTAATTGCGCCGTTTTATGTATTTAACGACGGTTCCTGATGGAGTCATAGAAATAGCAGAACGTGTTAATGCTGAGTTCATAAAACAGTCATCTAATATCAAATCCGCTATGCTCAATAAGGACTTTCATGGAAGTGAAATTATAATACATTCATTATTATTGAAAAATGGTGTGGTAAAATTGACATAAATTCTTTTGTTGGAGGATGTAATGGTTAAATTTTTTATGTGTCTCGTTTTGTTTGCTGGCTTATTGGGATATTTTCAGGTTAACATCTGGATTATGTACGGTCTGTTAACAGTGCTATTAGTATTTTTTATATATAGAAACCCGCTTATATTAGGGAAAAATGTAGAGAAAATGCTGGCTTACCTAAAAAAATCCAAAGCACCACATTTGCAATTTCTTTACTATTTTCTTAATGGCGACTTATCGAATGGGGAAAAAGCAAAGGAGAAAATTCGTTCAAAAAAATTAAAGCTCAACTCTGAATTAATGCTCTTAATAGAACGTAAACAATATGGAAAAGCAAAAAAGCTTATTATAAAAATGGGTGGGCATAAGAGTACGTGGTACGCTTTGTCCTATATTGCAATTCAGGAAGGGAACACAGATGGGTATAACCAATATAAGAGGAAGATAAAAGACTCCTTCCTTATAAACATGTTGGGAGTTGATCGAGCTGTTTATGATGGAAAAAGGGAAGAGGCTGTTACACTCCTCGATAATATGACACCTAAACTAAGAGGATATAGCTTACTGACTGCTGTCCAGTATCGAAAGCAAATACTTGAAGAGAAAGTCTGATTGAATTTATCAAAAAGTAATTCCTAAAGTTTACATGCTTTCTGGATTCTATTTAAATACCTTGTTGATGTATGGTATGGACTGTTAATGCAATATATCCCTTAAAAATAGTTCTCCATAGCACTAGCGTGTGGAGCATAAGGAAATATTTTTACCCAAGGGATGAGTCAGCGAATCATGAGTATTTCTTTCTAGGTGTTCTTCTAATGTGTTTTATAAATGGAGCAAAAAGGATAAAGTATAAAGGGAGATATTAATTCAATAATTTTTCACAGGAAACCGGCAGTAATTTTAGTATACTTGTAAGGGGTTATAAAGTTAGGAGGATGTAACATGAATATGGGGCTTGAGTCGTATAACTGGTTTTTTTTAATAGGATTTGCGGTTGTTATGATTGTTGTAATCGGCCTGCTTGTTTTCTTTGCAAAATATCTTAAGGATGAATAGGCTCTTGTATGATAAATGTTTTCGGAAGTGAATTTCTAGAGAAAAAAAGATGATCGCTGTTTTTGGCAATCATCTTTTTTGTGTGTTTTCTGCAGCTTTGCAATCGAGGCCATCTAGTCCGTACGGCGCTGAACGTCGTCCTTTGCTTTTCTTGATGTCCAGCTCCGGACTCCAACGCCTAGCGGACTATCTATCCTCTCCCTACGATAAGTCAACATCGAAAGTCCCCTTTTCGTGTTTCCTTTATCTCAGTCGAGGCCATCTAGTCCGTACGGCGCTGAACGTCGTCCTCCGCTTTTCTAATCACCGCTCTTACCGGGCTTCCATCGGCTTCTGCTAAGGGAAGCGGGAGTGCAGCCAATTCATAGTCTCCTGGAGGGATGTTCTCTAAAATAAGGCCTTCCAAAATATGAATTCCGTGCTCAGTCAGTTCATGATGGGCTAATAGCTCCTTGCTGTCGATTGGATCTACGGAAGGAAGGTCAAGACCAATTAAACGAACCCCCTTGCTGGCAAGAAACGATGCTAATCCAGGTTCAATAGGAGGGATAGTAGACGGAAAAACCTTTCGATTCTTCCACGCATCTGTTCTTATAAGCAGGCGTGATACTCCTTTTAAATCCAAATGAGAAAGCTCCTTTATGCCAATTGCCGTAGGAGTGGGAAGATGAACAACACGTGCCATACCAATATATAAATCAAGATCTAGTTCAATGACTTTTTTGCCTTTATTGTCAAAATGAAAAGGGGCATCTATATGTGTACCGGTATGTGTACTCATTTGAATTTGCCCGACATTGACAGAGCCGCTTTCTTCCTTGCTCCAGCTGACTTTGTAGGTGAAAGGAGTATCTCCAGGCCAGACTGCTATGCCTTGCTCCAGCGGCTGTGATATATCAAGCCATTTTTTCATCTGCTTACCCTCGCAATCCATTTACTCTCGTTTTCCGCTAATAGGTTTTACGTCATTCTAAAGCTTTGTTCGAAGACTTAATAATTCAGGGAAAAAGGGCTGATCCAGTACCTTTTTTAAGTAAGTGACGCCTGAAGAACCGCCGGTACCTTTTTTGTGTCCAATAATTCTTTCTACAGTGGTCATATGATTAAAACGCCAAAGCTGCTGTTGATGGCCAATATCAACTAATTTTTCTGCAAGCTCATACAAATCCCAGTATTGTCCGGTATGGCGGTAAACGGTTAGCCAGGATTGCTCTACGCTTTCATTCGCCTCGTAGTTTTTAGACCAATCTCTATTCAGTGCCTGTTCATTAACAGAAAGTCCATGTGCAGCTAGAGCATGGATAGCTGCATCATAAATACTTGGTTCGTGAAGAGCTTGATTTAATTGCTCATATAATTCGGGCTGGTGCTGATAAACTGCCAGGGTATGTGCATTCTTGTTTCCTAAGGAAAATTCTATCAACCGGTTTTGATAGGACTGAAAGCCGGAAGAATGACCTAGTTTATCCCGAAATTCCATATATTCGGATGGGGTCAAAGTGGCAAGGACATTCCACGATTGAATCAGCTGCTGCTGGATCCGCGAAACGCGTGAGAGCATTTTAAAGGACGGCTCCAGGTCATTTCGGAGGATACACTGGGTGGCAGCATGAAGCTCATGCAGAATGAGTTTCATCCATAACTCACTTGTCTGATGAATGATAATAAACAGCATTTCATCATGATGGCTGGAAAGCCTATGCTGGCTTGATAGGATTTGATCGAGGTGAAGATAATCACCATAGGACATATCCTTTTGAAAATTTGTTTGGATTTCTTTTTCAAACGCTGCCGAGTGGCTTTGAGATTGATTTTCTATATTTCCCATTCTCGTTCCTCTTTCATAAGGTATTATTTGAATTGCTCATTTTCGGATTTTTTTGATTCCTCTTTAAAATCGACACCCTTGTTGCGCCTTGCTAATAAAAAGTAGGCAATCCCTAAAAGGAGTAACCATGGAATACCAAACTGAAGCAAAATTTTAAAATCGGTAAACCAAGTGGTAATCATAAGACCTGCTAAAAGAACAGCTCCTAAGAGTGTTAAATAGGGAAAACCGATCATTCTTACAGGCAATTTCCTGCCGCCTTTTTTTGCCCACATCCTTCTGAAAAATAAATGGGAAATGAAAACCATCAACCAAGTAAAAATGGCGCCGAACATCGATATTCCCATCATAAAGGCATAAGAAGAACTAGGGAAGATCCCACTGACCACTGCAGCCAATACAATTCCCAAAGCAGATACAGCCACTGCTGCCAGAGGAACGCCTCTTTTGCTTACTTTCCCTAAAAAAGCGGGAGCAAATTGCGCCTTTGATAATGAAAACATCATTCTTGTGGATGCATATAACTGACTGTTCATGGCTGATAATGCTGCAGTGAGAATAATAAAATTCATGATTCCGGAAGCGTAAGGAATGTTTAAAATCCCCATTACTTTGACAAACGGGCTGTTATTCACTCCACCGGCTAATTTCCAAGGGACAATCATCAGCATGACAG
This sequence comes from Heyndrickxia acidicola, assembly GCF_001636425.1. NCBI lineage: Bacteria > Bacillati > Bacillota > Bacilli > Caryophanales > Bacillaceae > Heyndrickxia > Heyndrickxia acidicola. Next base: position 2,629,840 of record NZ_KV440953.1, on the reverse strand, counting down.
CAAGTGTCAGCACATAGAAGGTGGATAACCGAAAAACTGTTGCTTTTAATGCTTTTGGGACAGCTGTATCCGGGTCTTTTGCTTCCCCTGCTGTTACAGCAATCAATTCAGTACCCAGGAAACTGAAGAGGGAGATGAAGACAGCAATCCATGTTCCCTTCCATCCAAAAGGAAAAAATCCGCCGTTATCCACTAAATTATGCGGCCCTAAATGCCGATTTCCCGAGGAGCTGAATAATACATAAGCTCCAAGAAGAATGAAGCAGATAATCGCTCCTATTTTAATCAGTGAAAACCAGTATTCAAAGGTAGCAAAGGTGTGAACGCCGGTAGCGTTTACATAAAGGAGAACGGCTCCAAAAACCAAAATCCAAACGATCCCGGGAACACTTGGAAACCAATACTTCATATAAACCGATATAGCACTTACTTCAACTCCAACCGCCAGAACATTGGCAATCCAGTAGGAGTACCGCACAAGAAATCCTGCCAGTGGATGAATATATTTTTCGGCAATAACCCCAAAAGATCCCGAAGAGGGGTGCGCAACGGTCATTTCAGCGAGACACCCCATTAAAAGAAGAACAATAAATGCACCAATTCCATAGCTTACCAGTACACTTGGCCCTGCCGTTTGAATGGCAAGACCGCTCCCTAGAAACAGGCCTGTTCCGATGGCGCACCCCATTGCAATCATTGTAAGCTGGCTTGTTTTTAATTCACGCTTTAAACCCTGTTGATACCCTGGTTCATTCTTCTCCATTATCCTTCACTTCCTTGGCCCGATTTTAATTAGAAATGACTAAGCAACGATTTCTCTCCCAGTTGAAAACTTTTCATACTGCTTTTCTTCTATAATCACTTTTAGGGTTTGCACCACTTTCCAAACATCCTCGTAAGAAGTATAAAGGGCAACAGGAGCAAGTCGGATAATGTTCGGTGAGCGGAAATCCGGAATGACGCCGTTTTCTTTTAATGCCTTACAAATGCGGGCTGCTTCCTTGTGTTCAAGGCTGACATGGCCGCCTCGCTGATGGTCAAGCCGCGGGTTACCGATCACATAGCCTAAATCTGCTAATTCGTGCTCAATTAAATCCATAAAATATTGATTGATGGCAAGAGATTTTCTCCGAATATTTTCAATGCCTGCTTCCGCGAAAATTTCTAAGGAACCGATTAAGGGGGCCACACTTAAAACATGAGGTGTTCCTATTTGATAAGCTCCGGCTGACTCTGTGTGAGTTAACGTCTGCTCAAGATCAAACTGTTTATCCTTTCTGGATCCGAACCATCCGGCTAATCCAGGGCTGGTCCCAAAATGCCTGCGATTCACATACAAGCCTCCAACCGCACCAGGTCCGCCGTTTAAATACTTGTAGTTGCACCAATAGGCAAAGTCAAGGTCCCACTCGCTGAATGAATGCGGAATGGCTCCAATGGAATGGCAGGCATCAAATCCAATCAGGATATTGCGCTTATGTGCTTCAGCAGTCAGCCTTTTGATATCCAATATTTGACCGCTTCGATAGAGGACAGTAGGAAGAATAATTAAAGCGACCTCATCCGTCATTTCCTCAATAATATCCTCTTCTTCAATTAACCGTCCGTCACGGCTTTTCACACATATTAAATGCTCATCAGGGTCATAGCCCCGCGTGCGAAGATGGCTTTGAAGGGCATAAAGATCCGTCGGAAAGGTGAGTTCGTCTGCCAGGATTTTCGTTTGTTCGCCTTTGGGTTTGTAGAAGGTGGCCGTTAACTGATGCAGATTTACTGTAGTAGAGCCTGTTACAATCACTTCATCGGGAGATGCACCAATGAGCGGAGCTATACTCTCTCCTAATTTTTCTGATAGAAAAAACCATGGATGAGTTCCATTTGTCCATCCGTCAATTCCGTAATGCTTCCAATCCTCCAGTGATTCCAGGAGGGTCTTTTCTGCTCTCTTTGAAAGAAGACCAAGTGAATTGCCGTCCATGTAAATGGTATCAGGCCTTAAATAGAATTCTTCGCGGAAGCGGCGAAGTGAATCTTCTCTGTCCAATTGTTGTGCATATTCTAAAGAAGCGTGAAAGAAAGTTGAACCCATCATAATCCCCCATTTCATTAATGAAATTTTCAAGGCAAATCATATCAATAAATATGACATAGTGTCAATAATATTATTAGAAAATTTAAAACCTTAATAAAATTTATATATGTTTGTGCAAATTTCTCTTTATTTATGCTATAACTCTTATATGCTAAGTCTCTTTTTAAATACCAGAGACTGATTGTAAAATGATGAAACTTGCGAAAAGATGCCAAGAAGGTGGACAAAATACAGATTTATCATTTATTCGTAAAAGCAACAATCAATTTGAAAACAACCTATGCTAAAGGTGTGGGAAGAGGGGGCATGCACAATGACTGATCAAAAAGTGGAGGATAAACGGCATCTCCGTTCTATAAAAACTAAACAAAAGCTTTTAGAAGCTGCAAAAGATGTGTTTCTTAAAGAAGGATTCCAGAAGGCAACAATATCTCAAATGATTAAAAAAGCCAATATTGGTTATGGAACTGCATATGTTCATTTCCAGGGAAAAGAGGATATATTGATCGTGCTCATGGATAACGTGATGGAGAAATTCTATGAAATTGCCGAGATTTCCTTTCTTCCAAAATCAAAAAAGGAAGCAGAGACAATTATTCAGGCACAGGCAGCCGCTTTTTTGAAAATGGCAGAAACCGAGCGTGACATGATGCAGGTATTTGAACAGGCAATTGGAATCTCTGCAGCGGTTTCGGATAAATGGAAGGCAATCCGTGAAAGGTTCATTCAGCGGATTTCAAAGGATATTGTATATGCCGGTCAGAAACGTCTCGCCAGATCAGAGCTTAATCCACATATCGTAGCGAGAGCATGGTTTTTCACCAATGAAATGTATCTATGGGAGATTGTACGGAACGAACATCAAGGAACAGTAGAAGAAATAGCCCAAACCATTACGTTTATCTACACAAAGGGGCTTTATTGCTAAACCTAAAGAATACAGAAGGCCCGTATATCATCCTAATTTTTTCTAGAATCTACAGCGGTACTAAGTGAGCAGCAAAGTCCAAAAGCATTTAACAGGGATTTAGCTTATAACAACTTGAAGTATAGTGTAAAAATAAAGATTATAAAGAAGGTGATGAAATGAAAGAACTTCTCTGCAAATGGGAGCCATTTTTAGAATATGGACAACGATTGGAAGTAAAAAGAAATAAGATGATATACCGACAAGGCGAACAAGGAAAAGGATTTTACTATTTATTAAATGGTGAAATAAAAATTACACTTCTTTCTGATAAAGGAGATGAACGGATTATTAATATGGTTCCACCTGGAATGCTATTTGGAGAACATGGTTTTCAAAAGGAACCATATTTAACAAGTGCTGCCGCCACCTGCCAATCCGTTCTCTATCTCTTTTCAGACGAAGCTGTTTCACAAATAGTTTCAAAGCATCCGGATGCGGCTGTTATCTATACAGATTCACTTATCTACAAATTGCGGACCCTTGCCGAAATTCTTTCACTTATTGAGTGTCCGATTGAGCAGCAAATGGCTTACTATTTATTAAAGCTTTATAACGAAAATGAAAACGCTTCCATAAATCAAACTTCTTTTGCCAAGTATTTAGGAAAGTCCCGTATTACTGTGAATAAAGTGATACAGAGCTGGAAAGAAAAAAATTTAATAGAATTGAAAAAACGAAAGATTCAACTACTCGATATTAGAAGTATAAAAGAAATTGCCAGTCACAGAAAGAAATAGTGATTTACCTTACCAGATTTCTTAGGAAATCTGGTTTTTTTATATGATATTTATGATGAAGGACATCGACAATGCCCATCTCTTGCCAATGCTTTATGATTTTGTAAACAGTAATTCGAGTCAGTCCTGTGCAGCTGGCAATCTCCTGCTGGTGGATAGGAACTTCAAGACTGTGAAATTCATAGCAGATCGTATAGAGAAGCCAGGCTACTTTTTGTTCTGATGTAAGCGCATCCAAATTAATCCTGTCTAAAAGAATTTTCATTTTATGAATGACGGTACGAGAAAATAACTTAAATAGTTCAGGATAGACTCTGATAAGTCCCTTCATTTGTTCACATGAAAAATGATAAACAACGGAATCCGTAATGGCAATGGCAGTGGTGAAATGCTCTTTTTGATCAAGTGTCTGTACGCCTATAAGCTGGCCGGGTATAACAATGTTCAGCGTGCGCTCTTTGCCGCTGGTATTGGTACTTACAATTCTGACGATTCCTTTTAATAGATAATAAAAGCCATCTCCGTAAGTCCCTTGTGTGTATATGCGTTCTTTTTTCTTGAAAAACTGCCTCGTTCCAAACCTTAAATAAGAATCCCAATTAAAATCCTGATCATATAAAGTAACCATATCATTCTCTCCTAACATCTTTTGGATGAGTAGATCATTTTGAATGGCTTTCAATTATATCTTATTGGTCTTTAAAGAAATAGTCCATATGGAGATTGATCAATTTAATTTTTTTATTTTTTTCTTTGTCAATGGACGCTGTTGTTTTTTTTGCTCATTCGTGTGAAACGGGGGGTCACACGAATGAGCAAAAAAAATGAGCAGACACAGCCAATTTTTAATAGAAAATGTTAAATAGGTTACAGTTTGACTTCAAGCTTAGGATTAAAATTTAGCTAACTACTAAATTATCATATAACAAGGAGGCAGCTATGGGAATAAGAACAGGGAATCAATATTTGAAAGCGCTTAAATCAAGGGAACCTGAGATATGGCTATCTGGAAGGAAAATCACAAACTTAATGGAGGAGCCGGTTTTTAGGCAGCCTATTTTGGAAATTGCCAGGCTCTATAATATGCAGCATGATCCTGGTTACCAGGATCAAATTACACATATTTGTGATGAGACAGGAGAAAGAGTAAATAACTCATTTTTGGTTCCAAAAAGCTACGAGGATTTAATGAAGCGTAAAGCTGTTTTCGAAGTTTTTGCAAAAGCTACATTTGGTTTAATGGGACGGACACCGGACTTTTTAAATGTAGTTCTTACTTCAATGTACTATAATTCCAGTTTCTTTGAAAAATACAATATAGATTGGGCACGGAATATTCAAAATTACTATCGATATGTTCGTGACAATGATTTATTTCTTACACATGCTATTATTAATCCGCAAAACGACCGAAGCAAATCATCCCACGAGCAAAAAGACGTTTATACTCATCTCGGTGCTGTCAAGGAAATTCCTGAAGGGCTCGTGGTAAGAGGGGCAAAAATGCTGGCTACGCTTGCTCCCATCACAGATGAGGTCATTATTTATTCTTTCCCTGGCTTTAAACCTGGAGATGAGCGATATGCACTTGCTTTTGCAATTCCGATTGATACAAAAGGATTGCGAATTATTTGCAGGGAACCAATGCAGGACGGGACCCGTTCATTCTTTGATCATCCTCTCGCTTCCAGGTTTGAAGAAATGGATGCCTTACTTGTTTTTGATGACGTAGTTGTACCGTGGGACAGAGTCTTCCTTTATAACAATGTTGAAGCTGCCAATTTATTGTATCCAAAGACAGGAGCTGGACAGCAGCCAGCACATCAGTCAGGTGTAAGAGGCTTGGTCAAGCTGCAATTTGCTACAGAGGTTGCAATGAAGCTGGCAGATTCCATAGGGGTAGACATTTATTTAAATGTTCAAAATGACCTTGCAGAACTAGCTCAATCTCTTGAATCCATCCGCGCCTTACTGCGAGTCTCTGAAATTGAATATACAATTACCGAAAATGGAGAAGCAATGCCTGATTATACAGCACTTGAAACAATCAGGGGACTGCTCCCAACCATGTATCCCAGAGCGATTGAAATCATTCAAACAATTGGTGCCGGCGGCCTCCTAATGTCACCAACTGGAGCTGATTTTGAAACGGATGAATTAAAAGAGGCTATGGACCAATATTATGTGGGCCGTGAAGGGGTATCCTCCTATGAACGTGTTGCTTTATTTAAACTGGCATGGGATCTATGCGGAGAAGCTTTCGGTCAGCGATTGCTTCAATATGAACGTTATTACACCGGAGACCCAGTCCGGAAAAAAGGAATATTCTATAACAACTATAAACGCCAACGCTCGCTTAACTTGGTAGAAGACGCACTGAAGACAAGTGTTTGGGATAAACAAGTGCCAGTAAGATAGCTCTACCAGAAAGGGAGTGTAACCTATGAAGCTGTTAGGCATTTCTGGCACAATTATCGGTGCCAAAACTGGAATTCTTGTCAAAAAGGTATTAGAAACAGTCAAGCTTTCTTATCCAGAAGTAGAAACAGAGTACTTGGATTTGATGGACTATACGATCCAATTTTGTGATGGCCGGCCCCCATCTGCTTACTCGGAGGATACAAGAAGCATCATAGAGAAGGTATCCAATGCAGACTTTTATTTGATCGGCACTCCAATCTTTCAAGGCTCCATCCCAGGTGTTTTGAAAAATGTTTTTGACTTAATCCATCCTCGGGATTTTCGTAATAAAGTCATGGGGTTTGTTGCAAATGGAGGGACATATCAGCATTATCTCGTAATAGAAAACCAATTGAAACCAATTGCCGGATTTTTTCGGGCATTTGTAGCACCAAGCTATGTCTACGCCAATCATGAGCACTTTAACGAAAATAACGAAATTGTGGATCCGGATTTACTTGAAAGGATCTCTCGTTTGGCAGAAGAAATCGTAGAGATGCAAAAAGCTTTAAAAAGTGATCAAGCCATTAGTATCAAAGAACAATTATTGATAAAGGAGGAAATTGGAAGATGAAGACAGAAATTAACAGAGCATTTTTACCGATTAATTTAATGAAATTTATTGAGGAAAACAAGGACCAGCTAAAACCGCCTGTAAACAACAAGGTAATTTGGAAAGATGCTGAGTTAATGGTCATGCTGCTTGGAGGACCAAATAAAAGGCGCGACTTCCATGTGGACCCTTCTGAAGAAATTTTTTATCAAATTCAAGGAAGCTGCTATGTTGAAGTCATGAATGCTGAAGGAAAACGAGAAGTTGTTGAGGTGAAAGAAGGAGAAATGTTTTTACTGCCTGCAAATGTACCTCATTCACCTCACCGGGTTGCGGATACAATTGGCCTTGTCATTGAGAGAAATCGAGCTGAAGGGGAATTAGAAGACTTCGTTTGGTTTTGTGATCAATGCGATCATGAAATGCATCGAGTGACAATACAATTAACGAATATTGAAGTTCAGGTGAAAGAAGCTATTGCTGCTTTCAATGGCAGCCTGGAATTAAGGACCTGCAAACAGTGTGGACACGAAATGCCGAATGAAGCGAGTGAATGGAAATGAGAGTAGATTTTCATACGCATATCATTCCGGAAAATTTTACGGATTTGACGAGGCATCTTTCGGGTGATAGGTGGCCGATGCTTGAAAGAACTTGTGCTTGCGGAGCCAATATCATGGTAGGAGGTAAGGTATTCAGAGAAGTCACCGACCAAGTCTGGAGTCCGGGAAAACGGATATCTGATATGGCACGTGAATCAATAGACATACAAGTATTGTCTCCTATTCCCGTTACATTCTCTTATTGGGCTCCTGCGGAAGAAGCTTTAACGCTTGCCAGCATCCAAAATGATTTTATTGCGGAAACGGTAAGTCAATATCCTGATAAATTTGTAGGTTTAGGTACGGTTCCGCTTCAGGATGTCGAGGTAGCAACGCGTGAAATGGATCGCTGTATTCATGAATTAGGATTAAAAGGGATTGAGATTGGTACAAATGTAAACGGTAACAATCTGGATGATTCCTCCCTTATTTCTTTTTTTGAAATGGCTGAGAAGTGGGAGGTTCCACTTTTTATTCATCCATGGGAAACGTTGGGGAAAGAAAGAACGCCGCGCCATAATTTAATGTATACAGTAGGAATGCCCAGTGAAACAGCATTGGCAGGAGCAAGCCTGATTTTAGGAGGAGTGCTTGAAAAGTTCCCTGGTCTAAAAATCTGCTTTGCCCATGGCGGCGGATCACTTCCGTATCTTCTTCCGCGTCTGGATCAGGGCTGGAAGGTTTGGCCTCACCTGAGACTGCTTAACAATCCGCCAAGCTATTATGCTAGAAATTTTTATTTTGATTCGCTGGTGAATGATCCTATTAATTTGAAATATTTAGTTGATCTTTTCGGGCATGATCGCATCCTGATGGGCTCTGATTATCCCTTCTTATTAAGAGAGGTTCCTCCGGGAAAAGTGATTGATGATACGCATGGGCTTAATCAGGATCAAGTGGAAGCCATGCTTTGGAGAAATGCCCTTCGGTTTTTGAATATTCCAATTAAAGCTGGGGTGAAGGGGTGAACATATCTATGCAGACACCAGAACAAAAATTGGAGGAACTGGGACTGGCATTGCCAGTTCTTCGTCCGTCATCGGGCAATTATATAAGCTGTGTCAGAACAGGAAATCTTCTATTTACCTCCGGGCAGGGCACAGATGAGTACCGGGGCCAGCTGGGCAAAGATGTTTCCATTGAAACAGGTTATGAAGCAGCCAGACAATGCATGTTAAATCTATTGAGCGTGGTTAAACACGAGATAGGTGATTTGAACAAGGTAAAGCAGATTGTGAAAATACTGGGATTTGTCAATAGCACACAGGATTTTATTGACCAGCCGAAGGTCATGAATGGTGCCTCGGATTTGCTAGTCGAAATCTTTGGCGAAAGAGGAAAACATGGCAGATCCGCAGTAGGAATGGCTCAGCTTCCACATGGTAATGCAGTGGAAGTAGAAATGGTGCTGGAAGTAGAAGCTTAAGGAGGCGGTATTCCGTGAATGGAACGAAACAAAGGGTTATAAAAGATGCAAAGCTGTTTATCAATGGGGAGTATACGGATTCCTTTTCTGGAGAAACGTTTGATACCATTGATCCTTCTACCAACCAAAAGCTGGCATCGGTAGCGAAGGCAAATGAAGAAGACGCAAGGCATGCGATTGAAGTCGCTCAAAAAACCTTTGAAAGTGGGATTTGGAGTGAAATGCCTGTCGCAGAAAGGTCAAACATTCTATGTAAAATGGCTGACCTTGTTTTAGAACGAGTAGAGGAACTTGCGCTTATCGAAACACTTGATGTAGGCAAGCCCATTAAAGAGAGCAGAGGGTTTGATATCCCAAGGGCAGCCGCGAACTTGCGCTTTTTCGCGGAAATGGCTAACTACATCCATCACGAGCATTATGACCAGGCAAAATATATGTCCTATTCAAAATATGCACCTGCAGGGGTGACCAGTTTAATTATTCCTTGGAACCTGCCATTCATGCAAATGACCTGGAAGGCCTCCGCTGCTTTGGCAGCAGGAAACACGGTAGTAGTGAAGCCTGCTTCCTATACACCGCTGAGTGCAGTCATGCTTGGAGAAATTGCGAATGATGCAGGCCTGCCTCCTGGTGTTTTAAATATTTTAACAGGGCCAGGGGGAACGGTTGGTACGGAGATGACCAGGCATCCGTCTGTACGCCGGATATCTTTTGTCGGGGATAGTACAACGGGAAGGACTGTCATGCAAAATGCTGCTTCTCAATTAATACCTGTTTCGCTTGAATTAGGAGGGAAATCAGCCAATATTGTATTTGAAGATGCCGATATAGATGAAGCTGTAGCCGGTTCCATTGATGCTATCTTTAGAAACCAAGGCGAGATCTGTTTGGCTGGCTCCCGTTTGCTCGTTCAAGAAAGCATTTATGATCTTTTTATTGAAAGATTTGTGAAGGCTGTTAGAAAAATCAAAGTTGGAAATCCCCTAAGTGAAGAGACGGATATGGGGGCATTAGTGTCTAAGAGCCATTTGGAAACCGTTGATCAATATGTTCAGCATGGTCTTTCTGAAGGAGCTAAGCTGGCAATTGGGGGCAAGAAAATCGTCTCCCATGGCGAAGGTAATTTTTATGAGCCGACCGTCCTTTATGATGTAGATAATAAGATGAAGGTGGCACAGGAAGAAATCTTTGGGCCTGTATTAGTGGTGATTCCTTTTAAAACTGAGGATGAAGCCGTCCGGATTGCGAACGATTCCATCTACGGCCTCGCGGGTGTAGTTTGGACAAATGATCTTCGCCGTGCACATCGAGTGGCGTCACGTGTACATTCCGGGTTGCTGTGGATTAATTGCTGGTATTACCGGGATCTCAGAACTCCTTTTGGAGGTGCAAAAGCAAGCGGCATTGGACGTGAAGGAGGCCGCCACAGCTTCGAGTTTTATACGGAAGCGAAAACTATTACGTTAAAGCTATAAAACATAAACATTCTGTATCTTAAAACATTACATTACGGATAGAAATGAAATACACGTTCATAAGAGAGAGTGAGAATATGAAATTATTTGTAGAAAACCTGGCAGAAGCTTTAATAGAAGCAGAGAGAAGTAGAAAATCAATACTGCCTCTTACTAAAAGCTATCCTGCATTAAGCACAGATGATGCTTATCGTATACAGCTGGAGGTTATTCAAAAAAAACTGAATACTGGAAGAAAGATTATCGGAAAAAAGGTTGGCCTAACAAGCAAGGCAATGCAATCGATGTTAGGAGTAACGGAACCGGACTATGGCCATTTGCTGGACGATATGACTGTACCCGATGGCGAAATAGTAGAAACAGGGGAAATGATCAGTCCAAAAATTGAAGCAGAAATTGGCTTTATTCTGGGTGAAGATATAAAGGGACCTAATATTACATTTTTAGATGTATTAATGGCGACAGAATATGTCACGCCAGCCCTGGAAATCATCGATAGCCGAATTGAGAATTGGGATATTCAGCTTGCTGATACAGTTGCAGACAATGGTTCCTCTGCCAAAGTAGTTATCGGGGGATCACGAATTAAAGTAGAAGAAGTTGATCTGCGTACAGTAGGAATGACGCTTTACAAAAACAGAAGACTTCAAGCAACTGGGGCAGGGGCAGCAGCTTTAGGCCATCCGGCTCATGCCATTGCATGGCTTGCCAATAAATTATCAGAATTTGATATCCCTCTGAAAGCTGGCGAGCTCATTCTTCCCGGTGCTCTGTCAAAAGCGATTGAGGTACAAAGCGGTGATTCCATCTCTGCTCTTTTTGGAGTATTAGGATCTGTTACGGTTACTTTTAAGTAAGGGGTGTTATAAATGAAAAAAATAAAAGCAGCCATTATTGGATCTGGCAATATTGGGACGGATCTTATGTATAAGCTGGAGAGAAGTGATGTCATTGAACTTACCTCCATGCTGGGTATCGATCCAGAATCAGACGGGTTAAAAAGAGCGAAAGATAGAGGATACCGTACTTTCTCAAACGGGATAACAGCTTTAGAAGAAAATCCAGATTTAGCTGATATCGTTTTTGATGCCACCTCCGCAAAGGCTCATATTAACCATGCTAAGATACTTGAAAAAATGGGGAAGGTTGTCATTGATTTGACACCAGCAGCTATTGGACCATTTGTGTGCCCGGCAGTTCATTTACAAACCCCATTACAAGGACTTAATGTAAACCTCATTACTTGCGGAGGGCAGGCTACGATACCAATTGTTCATGCCATCAATCGTATAGCAGATGTTCGATACGCGGAAATAGTTGCCACCATTTCAAGTAAAAGCGCAGGTCCCGGCACGCGTGCTAATATTGATGAATTTACCATTACAACAAAAAGAGGGATTGAGGAAGTGGGAGGTGCTGACCAAGGGAAAGCCATCATCCTCTTAAATCCCGCAGAACCTCCAATTTTAATGCGGGATACCGTTTATTGTGAAGTAAAACAAATGGATAGGGAAAAGATTACGGAATCAATAGAAGAGATGGTTGAAGTGGTTAGGGAATATGTGCCGGGTTATCGATTAAAACAGCAGCCTTTATTTGAAGAAAGTCACGTTACTGTCTTTATTGAAGTAGAGGGCATGGGGGACTACTTTCCGGTTTATGCAGGAAATTTAGATATTATGACATCTGCAGCCACTCGTGCAGCAGAAAATTTTGCAAGTCATCTTAACAATCAGAACAACACGCAGAATGTATGATTAAAAAAGAGGGGGTGAGTGCGGATGGAGCGAAAGAGTAATAAGCCCATTCGAATGACAGAGGTATGTTTGCGCGATGGCAGCCATGCCCTGCGCCATCAAATTACGGATGCTCAGGTTCGCCGTGTGGTACGCGAGCTGGATGATGCCGGTATGCATTATGTTGAAGTTTGTCATGGAGATGGTTTAGGAGGATCTACTCTTCAATATGGAAAATCTCTTATTAATGAAATGAAGCTCATTGAAGCAGCTGCTATGGAGGCTAAGCGGGCATCAATTGCAGTACTGCTGATTCCGGGGATTGGTACGGTTCATGAATTAAAAGAAGCCCATTCATTAGGTGCAGGACTAGTGAGGGTTGCGACTCACGTTACAGAAGCAGATGTGTCAGCCCAGCATATTCATTTTGCGCGGGAATTGGGAATGGAAACGGTGGGCTTTCTTATGATGGCCCACATGGCACCTGTTGAGAAACTTGTGGAACAGGCAAAATTGATGGAAAGCTATGGTGCACAAGCTGTGTATGTTACGGACTCAGCTGGAGCGCTTTTACCACATCAAGTAAGGGAAAGAATTGCAGCTTTACATGAATCTTTAAAGATAGAGGTCGGGTTTCATGCGCACAATAATTTATCACTTGCTGTTGCGAATACCCTTATTGCCATTGAAGAAGGAGCAACAAGAATTGATGGAAGTGTCAGATGCCTTGGAGCAGGAGCGGGCAATACACAAACAGAAGTATTAGTGTCCGTCTTAGATAGATTGGGGTGCGATGTTGGAATTGACCTTTACAAGATGATGGATCTTGCGGAGGATACCATTGGTCCAATCATACCGCAGCCTATAGAAATTAATAAGGGCAGCCTGGTTCTTGGGTATGCCGGAGTGTATTCCAGTTTTCTGCTGCATGCCCAAAAGGCAGCTAAGAGATTTGACTTAGACGCGAGAGATATATTAACCGAACTGGGAAGAAGGAAAGTTGTCGGCGGACAAGAAGATATGATACTGGATGTAGCAGCAGAGTTGGCAAAAGGTAAATTGGGGGTGTAGAAGCTGGTGTTAACAAAAGGAATGGACAAGGAAATTGTGGAATATTTGTATGCAGCTGAAAAAGATCGTCGTGAGGTTGTAAAGGTTACAGAAAAATATCCAAAGATCAATTTTATTGATGCTTATTCTATTCAAGAAAAACTTATTCAAAAAAGGGAAAAGGATGGGTCCCGGCGTATTGGCCTTAAGCTTGGGCTGACAAGCAAAGCTAAGCAGGAAATGATGGGGGTTCACGAAGCTATATATGGTTATTTAACAGATGACATGCTCGCATTGGAATGGGAGCAGCTGAGATATGAAGAATTCATTCATCCAAAGGCAGAACCGGAAATTGCGTTTCTGATAAAAGAAAATCTACACGGAAAGGATGTAACAGCTGAAGATGTGCTGAGTGTCACCCAATTTGTCGCGCCTGCAATTGAAATTATTGACAGTCGTTATCTGAATTTTAACTTTACATTAACGGATGTAATTGCTGATAATTGCTCATCGTCCCGCTTTTTTATTGGCAGCAAATGGACAAATCCAAAAGAGTTGAATTTAGAGGAAATTGGAATGGTAATGTCAAAGAACGGAGAAGTGCTTCAAACCGGTTCCGGTGCAGCAGTATTGGGACATCCCGCAACAGCCGTAGCATGGGCAGTGAATAAACTGGGGGAGATGGGAAAAGGGATAAAAAAAGGGGATATTATTTTAAGCGGAGCACTTTCAGAAGCTATTTCATTTGAACCGAGTGATACCATTCAGGTACAATTCGATAAATTAGGCACTGTTTCTTTTAGCTGCAAATAACGGGTGCAGGAGATCTGAAAGCCAAAATTTGTATTTAGGATTTTTGTTTTTTTAAAAAATTGGCTTTGTTAGAGGACTCAGTTGTTTTCTAGCTCTATCGTGTGAAACGGCTGTTTTACACGCCTTTCAGCAAGCTGAAAAATGAGCTGAAAAGCGAGCAGTTATCAACATAAAAATTTACCCAAGCCTTTAAGATAAAAGAGGGTGACTCAAAAGGTGGTTATTAAGCTGCCTTTTGAATCACCTCTTTTTTATTTTTGGACAGAAAAAGGAAAAGGGGGGAAAGAACAATTGGTGCGAAATAGCATGGTTTCTCTCTGTTGAAATTTATTTGAGCAGAAAAGAACAGGCAGGACGAATAGCGCTGAGCATATCTAGTAATACTCAATTCTCGTTTGATTCAACGTTAATTAGAGTGGAAGGCAAAAGAATTCTGCAAGTTAAGCAAGTTGTTGGGGGGATCACGCAAAAGCTTGAAACGATATGGGTTCCACTGCCGCCCATGCCTATGTGCATTCCCAATTTGGATTTAGCTCAAAGGTTGATTGAAGTGAAAAGAAGTGCTTGCAGTGCAAATCAACAAGCACGAAAAAGTTGCTGTCGCCAAGGTCACTTAATATCATTGCACCATTTGGGACAGCCTCTTTTACATGGATTTCAATCCTTTTCATTATACCTCCATTTCAAGAGAAGAGGGCCTTCAAGCCCGTAAACGGGATCAGTTTCAGGAAGAGGCACACACGGAATATCTTTTAATGAAAGCAGCCGATCCTCATCCTTTTCTGTCATCGTGTTATACTCCATCCCATTTGGATATGCGCCAACTATCTTGAAATCGGTGGTGGATGTTAACCGTTTATGGCCGGTTCCGGCAGGCAGAATTAGAATATCACCAGATTGAATCTCAATCTGCTCTCCTTTTTCACCGCCAATTTGAAGTGTAGCCTGCCCTTCACGAACACCAAGGACTTCATGAACATTGCTGTGGTAGTGATGAAAATCAAAAACCCCATTGACCCAGCTGTTTTTCCAGTTGTTGCGATTAAACGTTTCTTCAATTTCTTCCTCCCTGCCAGTGAATGCACCTGGATAAACTAATACAGGAAGGTAAGGGTTGTTAGGAATAATACCATCATCTTTAAAGAGAAATTGCCGTACATTTTCTATACTCATAGGTTCCTCCATATGTTGTTTTTCTATTTTATTTCCCTGCCAGAGGATAAATAAACAAGTGTTGCTTTGTCCGGAAAAAAAGGGAATAATAATGTGAAGGATAGGAAAAATCAAAATAAACTATTTTCAATATGTTTAATAATGTTGTAGAATATAGGAATAAATTACTAGTAAGGGTAGAACGGGATGCTTACATTATTCGATTTAAGAAGAAAATTGATAGATGAAAAGATCTTTAAGGGAACGCCTTTAAGGGTCATTGCAAAAGAATTGGAATTATCGAATAGCTATATGACAAATTTCATCGATTTTCTAGATGAAAAAGAAGGATGCCACGAAGTTAAGTTTGATACCTTATTGAACATTGCTAAAAGATACTTCAAGAAGCCGGCGGATATTAAAGAAATTATGACTGATTTTGCAAAAAGAGCAACAAAGCCTCAAAATATGAGAATGCTGCTGGAATTTGCAGATGAAATAAATGACCTGCCATTTTTGGCTGAGCTTATTGAAAAATGCAAGGACTCTAAGAATCGAAGCCTGGAGGCTGTGTCTAAAATTTATGAGCTTCTTTATAAGCGTAAGACATCGCAAATCAGTTTAATAGACTTCAGGGAGAGGCTCTCCATCCTAAAATCTGATAATACCACAGAGAGCACCTATTTAATCATAATTTTGGAGTCCTATATCTTATACGATTTGCGCTCTTACACACTTTTACAATCGTATATCACACTTTTGGATAGTCTAATCAGTCAACTGACATGTGAAAAGTACCTGATTCTTCGTTACGAACAGCGCAAGGAAGAAATAAAAATGAGGCTCTATCTTAAAACCAATGAGCTAGAAAAATGCCGCGCAGTAGCAGATAAAATGATAAAAAGCAAAGATAGTATGAGGCTCTTGGCTTCAAGCTATTACACTAGGGGAGTCTCTTATCTTTTTGAATCCTTTGAATCCTGCTTGTTTAACATGGATAAAGCAGCCGTGTATTATGAAAGTCTGGGTTTGAAAGAGCTTCAGCAAAAAACACGTACATACATCGCTTTAGCCAAGTGCATACACAATCAAATGGAATTGGTTGATGTCAGTATGCTGTCTAAAATTGAACAAATTTATTACTTTGCCAAACAGAAGGATTATTTAACCGCCGACCAGTTATATACTGACTATATTAAGAAGAATGATGAGGAATTTCCTGAAATCCAATTTCCTTTCAGAATGCTTTTAATGGGACTGATTAAGCAGGAAAAGGATATTATTTGGCAGTCCTACACCGAATATATGAGACAAGGTGAACTTTTCTTTGCCAACTTTGCGATGATGGAGCTGGAACAGTTAGGGCTCGTGCCATTTAGCATTCAAAGCTGATATGGACATACGGTTAATAAAGACCTATATACAAATTTGATGAAGCGGCTGCATTCTAGTGCAGAGCCGCTTTTTTATTTTTTGACTTAGTTAAAGGATACTATTGTTTTTTAGCTCATTCGCGGGAAACGGCCATTTCACACGCCTTTCGGCACAGCTGAAAGGTTCCTTCCTTTACTGTAAAATGAGCTAAAAAACTAGCAGTTATCAACATTGAAATTTAGCACAGCCATTTTTTATGAACCCGCGGGAGCATGCGCGAAGAAGGCTCCCTAACTTGCCCGCGAAATGAGAGCGCCCGCAGCTGAAATCAACAGGCAGGATGGCAGAGCCTAATTTTTTATGCATTAAAAAGGGAAAAGAAAGGATGTCATAGTAACAATTGAGTTTTTAAAAAACTTCAACAAAAATAGTGTTATTATTAACAATACATAATAACTTGCAAAGGATAGGATATCGTTGGAAAATGTTAGTACCAGAAGGAATACCAATCGACTCATGATGGCACTTATACTAGGGTCATTGTCTGCGCTTGGTCCATTATCTATGGACATGTACTTGCCTTCTCTGCCTATATTGGCAGATGATATGCATACAAAGGCATCACTGGCGCAATTGAGTATCACCGCTTGTTTACTTGGAATGGCAGGGGGACAGCTTTTCATAGGTCCTTTAAGTGACAGGCAGGGAAGAAGAATGCCTCTTATTTTTTCTCTGCTGGTTTATTGTGCTGCCTCCCTATTATGCAGCTTTGCTTCATCTATCTGGGTACTTGTCCTACTAAGGCTGGTGCAGGGGCTTGCAGGGGGAGGCGGTATCGTCATATCCCGTGCCATAGTCCGTGATATGTACTCAGGAACCGAGCTGACAAAATTCTTTTCCCTGTTAATGCTTATAAATGGTGTTGCCCCTATATTAGCTCCTGTAGTCGGGGGACAACTGCTCAAATATACTTCATGGAGAGGCGTATTTATCGTTCTTTGTGTGTTAAGTCTTGTTATGCTGGCAGCATCTGTTTTGGGGGTAAAAGAAACACTTTTACAAGAAAATCGGGTAAGCGGCGGGATGAGAGATACCTTTTTAATTTTTGGAAATCTCCTGAAGGATCGTATGTTTATGGGCTATGCGTTGGCACAGGGATTCGCCATGGGAGCCATGTTTGCCTATATTTCAGGATCCCCCTTCGTTGTACAAAAATTATTTGGTGCTTCACCTCAAATGTTTAGTATTATTTTTGCCATAAATGGAATAGGGATTATTCTGGCATCACAAATTACTGGGAAATTGGCAGGCAGCATAAAGGAATCCGCACTTCTCGGAGCAGGGCTCGCCATTGCGGGGTTAGGAGGATTCGTTCTCCTGCTTATGGTCTCTATTCACGCAGGCCTTATCGGCATTTTAATTCCGCTATTCCTGGTGGTTTCAAGTGTCGGAATAATTTCAACAACCAGTTTTTCGCTTGCTATGCAGAATCAGCAAAAATCGGCTGGGAGTGCTTCAGCACTGCTTGGACTTCTTCCATTCGTACTCGGATCGATTATGGCCCCGCTTGTAGGAATTGGTGAAGGGAAATCCGCATTCCCAATGGGACTCATTATTGCATTATGCGAGTTAGCTGCCATTTTATTTTGCGTTTTGCTTTCAAGGAGCACGGCTGAATCTACTTTGGATTCTTAGGTAAGAGACTTAGTTTTATGGATTAGATGCGTCTATTATTAAAGGCGCATCTTTTTTTAGTAGCCCATTTTGTATGGAATGTTATGGACGAATCCGGCATACTGACTCTCAATAGGATTGCTTCGATACACTAAACCCTATTCTTTGAGAAAGGCTGTTTTGGCATACTTGTTTTACGTACAAAGGATGCTTCAGTGTGTTGTCTGTCATCGTTGCATCTTGTCGTGTGCTATTCACAAGTTTTAATACTGAATATATATATAATGATATCTTTGTGTCCAATAGCAACAAGTTTACCAAAAGAGCCATGAGAAATCATATACCAAACGCCCAGCTTTAAGAAAAAACCTGTATTTCAAACATCATCTTTCTGAAAAAAAACCAATGGAGAAGGCTATTTTATATGTAAATTTCTTTTTGCAATTTCTTCTTTTAAAATATCTAGGAAATCTTGTTTCACTCTAAAACCGCGTGCTTTTTTGTAAGTAGTAAGAAGGCTTTCATCTGAAAGCTTTTCAAGAGATTTCATCAGTCTCCCTCCTATTGCAGGTATGAATGGTATTTTACATACCCTGTCATCCCAGGATAAAACGCCTTAAAAAAAGTAAAAAAAATTTAGTTAAGAACTCTGCTGCTTCGAAAGAATTACAGAGATTTTATAAAAATACTCAATGGGCCGTGTCATACGTCCCATTGAGTGAAATTCTAGACCTACAATCTTATCGCATCATTGTAGCTCCAACGATAATCAACAAAATGAAAAGGACAACGATTAAGGCAAAAGAAGAACCCATTCCATAGCCTCCATAACCGTAACCTCCATAACCGTAACCTCCATAGCAACCCATAATTCGCACCTCCTCTTGGTTAAGATACTTTATTCTATGGGAGAATTCCTATTCGGTAAGGGATAGAAGCGGACAGGGCTTAGAATAAGGCTCTGTAATGCACATTGTTAATATTGACCCAATGGGATTGAAACGTAAGGCGATAGTCTCCTGGTTTGAAAAACGGGTTTAAGGGAGATTCCGCAGGATTGGGAAGCGGCGAGGAGGCTTCCAATCCACCCACGGAAAGCGAGCGACCGGAATGGAAATCAATACGAATGATTATCAGAGACTAAAATAAAAATAATTAGATTAATTTAGATTATAGGTAAGGGTGTATTGACTAGAGATTGGAACTAAACGGAAGAACGATGAATAGACGGCTTCTTATAAAAAGAGCCGCCTCCAATTCAATTTGTCGAATCTGCCAGTTCATCAGGAAGAATGGGACTATTGTTTGTAAGATTGATTTCTTTGTCCTTCATCATGCAAAGACCCTGCATCTTCAGCATCCGTTTCAACCATTCCGTAATTCCCGTTCATTTCCTGTTCTTTAGGATTTAATCCAAGAGAATGAGCGGATTGCCGTGGTTGCATATTTTCTTTTTCTTCATTTCTTGAGTTTTTATTAGTCATCGTCATTACCTCCCATTTTTATCATCTCACAAAATGGAATTATTATTCAGGGATAACTGGTAACACTTTTCTGTTCTTTTTCTAATAGGAATTAGACAGCACGACAGTACTCTTTTCGTAAGAGTATAAGCCAAATCATTGTGGATTAGGCAATTGAAGATAGGGTGATGGGCTAAAAAAGCGGCAATTATTGTTCTTCCTTCATTTTTTCTTCTACATACTGAATAAATTCTTCTGTAATGAAATCTGACTTTCTAGCCGGTTTATCTTTTTTAGGCACAAATAGATCATCTAAGAAACCGTATTCTTCATTCACTTCCATTTGAATTCTCCTTTCCTGTAGAAATTTAATCCTTTCTTTTACTATTACCATATATTCTTTTTTTAAAAACGAAAAGATTGCTGTAGGAAATCCTAACCGTCTTTTTTTGTGTATTTATTTTACTCTTTTTATATCAAAACTGCATTAAAAAATAATTAGAATTTTCAATAAGTAGCGAGAGAGAAATGTTTTGTCACTTTCCGTCCGTTTGTAACATAATTGAAAGAAAAATGTAATATAGGTTGTCTGGTAATGAAACTTTAAAGCGTTATAATATGGAAGAGTTAGTTAGTAAAGGATAAAAAACGAGCAAAAAGTACATAAATATCCTTTTATTTCTTTTAATAGACAAATATTATTTCTTTTAATAGACAAATAAGTACATAGAAATATATTTAACAACATGATTTTGACTTAAAACGCATTATTTTACAATATATTACATTTAATTTAGCGCGGCTATAAAAATATAAAAAAGTACATTAATAGGATGTACAGTTGAATAGGGGAGAAGAGAAAATTGAAAAAGAAAGTGATTTCCTTAAGTTTGGCAGCCATTATAGGAACAAGCAGTGCACTAATTCCATTTTCAAATGAATTTGCTTTTGCTTCTACTTCAATCGAACAAAAAAAGCTGGACATTCAGAACAAACAATCTAAGGTAAACGCATCGATAAACGATAAAAAGAAAGAAATTCAGTCATTGGAATCTGGAGAACAGCAAATGATGGATGCTATGAAGGCAATTGATGCCAAAGTAGCAAAGACCAATGCCGAAATTACAAATACAGGGAATGTTTTAGCGGAAACGAAAATAGAAATTACAGCATTGCAAGAAAAAATAGCTCAGACACAAAAACGTATAGAAGAACGGAACCAGATCTTAAAAGAAAGAGCCCGTACTATTCAGCAAGGCAGTGATACCGTTTCTCAATACATAGACGTTGTGCTGGAAGCGAAAAGCTTCAGTGAATTAATGAGCGGAGTAATGGCTGTCAATACAATCGTCAATGCTGATCACTCCATACTAGAACAGCAGCAGGCTGATAAAAAAACATTGGAAGAATCCCAAAAGCAATTGAATGATAAATTGGCTAAAGTACAAGCCAGCATGAATGAGCTGCAAGACCTGAAAGACCAGCTGAAATATCAATTAGACGATAAGAATAGCCTTTTGAAAAAATTAAAAGAGCAGCATATGAATGCAAATGCAGATCTTGGGAACCTGCAAGGACAAGCAGCAAATCTTGCTAACCAAGAAAAAGCAGCTGAGGCTGAACAGGAGAAAGAGCGAATAGCAGCATTAGCTCTTATTCAAAAAGAACAGCAGGCAGCAAAAGCCCGAGAACAAGCACAGCAGCAGGCTCAAAATCAACAAAACGCTTCATCTGGTTCTCAATCAACGGATCAATCGAATTCCAATACGGCACCTGAATCAAGTTCTCCTCAAGTTTCTAATCCAGCACCGGCTCCTCAGGTTAGCCAGGGAGGAAGCAGTACAATTGAAGCAGCCATCAGTATTGGTTCCAGCATTGTCGGAAGATCGCCATATAATTGGGGCGGCGGACGAAACAGTACGGATATTCAAAACCGTTCATTCGACTGTTCATCATTTGTCCACTGGGCTTATGCAACAGCTGGCGTAGACTTAGGGCCTATCACTTCAGCGTCGACTGATACGCTTGTCCAATATGGAACACCTGTAAGTGCTTCTGACATGCAAAGGGGAGACCTGGTATTTTTCGACACCTATAAGACCAACGGACACGTTGGCATTTACTTAGGTAATGGAACATTCCTTGACGACAACAGCTCCCGCGGTGTTTCCATCGATTCCATGGATAATCCATATTGGAAATCAGTATTTAACGGAGTAGTACGTCGTATCGTTCAATAGATTCTTCTAGTAATAAATACCCGTTAGTAAATGTACTAAACTTTTATTAAAAAAGATTAAAAGAAATAGGGTGACTCCAAGAGCTGCATAGTGCAGCTTTTGGAGTCACCCTTATTTTATTACTGAATAAAAAATGGGAAATGTAGGGGGGGTTCTATATTTTTCTATTTAGTATTAGACTAGGCTACCCTGGTAATAACGTTATACGAGTTCAAGTATCAAGACAAACCAACCTATTGTAATCTGTATTGCCTAATCGATATGGAAGAAAGAACATATTAGGGTGGCCTCTGAAAAATCTATGTTGATAAATGGAAGTGAACAGGCAGACAAACAGCAGTACGCATATGAGTAAAACCTAATGTTCGTTTTCAATCAAGGTTGATTGGAGCGGATAGACCAGACTCCTGCGGGATATTCTTGTAAGGGAGACCCCGCAGGATCTTGCAAAGAGGAGGTACAGCTACAGTCACTAAAATGGAAATCAACCAGCATCTTTTTGGCTGTCCTGAACATCTTGACAGCTTTTTTTATTGCCAGGAAATTATTAAATGCTAAACCAGTGAATATTTTTCTTGTCTAGCTTCAGCGCCTATCATCTATCGGATTTCTATGTATCCTCATTAAGATAAGTCAACATCAGCTCGTGAATAACCTCGCTGTGTTTCCTTTTTCTCATTCGAAGACTCCGGAGTCCTGTCCATGGTAAGTTCATGCTCTATTCATTTTCAGTATCCTTGCAATGTTTCTGACAGTGTTTTCTATATAGAGAGAAGTGTGGGAAAAAGCATGTTCAAGCTTAACCACACCGGGTATAATACTGAAGACTGCATCTAATCCATATTCATACACCTTACTGTAGTCATCTGCTATACTTCCAGCTATAGCGATGACGGGAACATTTAGCTGCTTGGCTATTCTTGCGACACCAATCGGTGTTTTGCCAAAGACTGTCTGACTGTCTATTTTTCCTTCCCCAGTGATCACAATATCTGCATCCATTACATGCTTTGCCAAATCAACTGCCTCCATTACTATATCAACACCTTTATTAAGAATCGATGGTAAAAATGCGAGCAGTCCTGCACCAAGACCGCCAGCTGCCCCAGCACCTGGAATATTGTTAATATGCTTGCCAAGGTCCCTTTCAATAACAAATGCATAATGAGCCAGATAATGGTCAAGCAAATCTGCCATTTTTGGAGTTGCACCTTTTTGGGGGCCATAAATGGCAGAAGCTCCTTTTGGACCGGTAAGCGGATTATCAACATCGCATGCAACCTCAATTTTCACGTTGGACAAGCGCTCATCCAAATCGGAGACATCAATTTTTGCAAGTTTTGCTAATGCTCCTCCGCCTTCCCCAATGTCATTTCCTTCATGATCGGTAAAGCGGACTCCAAGTGCCTTTGCCATGCCCATGCCGCCATCATTGGTTGCACTGCCTCCAATTCCAATGATGATGTGCTGAATATCATGAGCAAGGGCAGATAATATCAATTCTCCGGTTCCGCGAGTAGAAGTAAACATCGGGTTCCTCTTATTAAATGGGACAAGATGGAGGCCAGAGGCTGACGCCATTTCAATCACAGCTGTTTTTCCATTGCCAAGAATTCCGTAAATAGCATTAACAGGTTCCCCGAGCGGTCCTGATACCGAAGCAGAATGTGTGCTGCCGCCAGTTGCATGAATAAGTGACTGAACAGTGCCTTCCCCACCGTCTGCCATAGGAATTTTTATAATTTCTGCATTTGGAAAAACCTTTAGAAATCCGTTTTCTATCGATTGAGCTACCTCTATGGAAGTCAAACTTTCTTTAAATGAGTCTGGTGCAACCACAATCTTCATTTACTCACTCCATTCTTATTTAAAGCGGTAATCTAAGGTTTACAATGTTCATTCAATGTACTTTCCTGTAAAAAAACGCCTTGTCACATAACAAGGCGTTTCTCGTTTTTCACTTAGGCTGTTTTCCCAAAAGTGTTTAATTCGTAATAAGTGAGACATCGTGGCATCTTTTCGTCTTCAGCAATTTTGTTTTCAATCCTGAATCCTGTGTATCCTCATTTATATTTATAGCAACAAAGTTTACGAAAAGAGCCTTTACTTATTCACGCGGTTCGCGGCGCGCAACTCCTGTTTCGTGTGCAGCTTTAATTACGGCTTCACGAACTTTTTCTACGACTTTTTCGTTAAAGACGCTTGGTATAATATAGGCTTCGTTCAGCTCTTCATCTCTTACGACTGAGGCAATTGCATGTGCAGCTGCAAGCTTCATTTCTTCGTTAATTTCAGTCGAGCGGGAATCCAATGCTCCGCGGAAGATTCCAGGGAAGCATAAAACATTGTTAATTTGGTTAGGGAAATCAGAGCGGCCAGTCGCCATTACTCTTACGTATGGTTCAGCTTTTTCTGGATCAATTTCTGGAAGAGGATTTGCCATGGCAAATACGATTGGGTCCTTCGCCATGCTTTTAACATCTTCCACTTTTAGGATGCCGGGAGCTGAAAGGCCGATAAAGACATCGGCGCCTTCAATGACTTCGGATAGGTTACCGCTAAGGTTGTCCGGATTTGTCATATTGGCATATTCAGTCCAGTAAATATTGTCATATTTCTCATTTCGGTTAATAGCACCCATACGGTCAACACCGATAATGTTTTTAACCCCGGCGGATAGAAGCATTTTGGAGCAAGCCATCCCTGCAGCACCAATACCGGTAATGACAACTTTGATATCTTCAAGTTTTTTCTTTGTAATTCTTAATGCGTTAATTAATCCTGCTAGAATTACGACAGCTGTACCGTGCTGATCGTCATGGAAAACAGGGACATCCAGCTCCTCTTTTAACCTGCGTTCAATCTCAAAGCAGCGCGGAGATGCGATATCCTCAAGGTTGATTCCTCCGAATGCAGGAGCTACAGCTTTTATAGTGCGAATAATTTCTTCAGTATCCTGGGTATCCAGGCAAAGAGGGAACGCATCCACGTTTGCAAGCTGTTTGAAAAGAAGAGCCTTTCCTTCCATAACCGGCATAGCTGCAGCTGGACCGATATTTCCAAGACCTAGTACGGCTGTCCCATCTGAAATAACTGCTACTGTGTTTCGTTTAATGGTTAGTGAATAGGCCTTGTCCGGTTCTTCCGCAATAGCAGTACAAACACTTGCTACACCCGGAGTATAAACTCTGGATAAGTCATCACGGTTTTTAATTTTGCTTTTTAAGCCTGTTTCAATTTTTCCGCCAAGATGCATAAGGAACGTTCGGTCAGAGATGTTAATAACCTTGACACCGCGCAGCTTGGATATTAAGTCTATTAGCAATTTACTATTGGTTAAATCAAGACCGTTTACAGTAATGTCGCGTACGGTATGTGTCTTGGTTGATGAAATGACATCAATACCGATAACATCTCCGCCAGCGATGCTGATACAGTTAGCAATCTCGCTGAAAGAGTGAGTTTCTCTATCTAATTGTAAGCGCATAATTATGTGTGTACTCGTACCACTTGTAATAGCCATGTTAGCCTCCCCTAGGTTCTCGTTAAAGTTAGATTTTTGTTTACCCTTCTATTTTACGTTTTTTTTGTGCAAGAAGGTATGATTATATTCATTTAATTTAATTTTTTGCTATAAAGATTATACTTCTTTTGCTATATAAGGAATAGTAAAGATAAATCTAGTTCCTTTTTCTGCAGTTGAAAAAAGTTCTATTTCTCCATGAAGCTTATCAATACTTGATTTTACGAGATACAGACCGTAGCCCCGATTAGTGCCTTTTGAAGAAAATCCTTTCATAAATACCTGCTTTGCTATGGATTCAGATAAACCAGGACCGTTATCAATGACCTCAAAAGACAGCTGGCCATCCAGATATTCATAAAAAATCTCAATTCGTCGTTCCGTTTGTCCCGAAACAGCTTCTAATGCGTTGTCGACTACATTACCAAGGATCGTAATCAATTCATGGGTCAATTCCGGAGTATGAGGTTCCGGCAAAACTCCCTGACCGTCAAATAAAAGCTCTGTGCTGCATTCTCTTGCATAGCTTATTTTACCAAGGATGAACCCGGCTAACGCAGGATCTTTGACTTTTTTTACAATATACCCAACCTCCTGCTGAAGATGGTCCGAAATAAAAGTTATGTAGTCTGCAAGTTTATCATAATGTTTAAGATTGACAAGCCCAAGTATAACATGAAGCTTATTCATAAACTCGTGTGATTGGGCACGCAAGGCTTCTGCATAAAGCTTAACACCAGTAAGCTGCTCTGCTAAATGGTTCATTTCGGTTTTATCCCTAAAAGTTGCAACAGCTCCGACAATGGAGTGACCGACTATGATGGGAAGCTGGTTTGATAAGAGTGTAATATTCGATAAGTGAATTTCCTCATTAATTTTTGGAATCCCCGTTTCAAGAATATTTTTCAGCAGCAATTGTGGAAAGCAGGAGTCCACTAAGCATCCTACAGGATTCTCAACGATTCCTGCCTCTTTCAACAAACGAAGTCCCTCACTATTAATCAGCGTTATACACGTGTTTTGGTCAATGGCGATGATGCCTTCCTTTGTGGATTGCAGCATTGCATTTCGCTCTTCAAGCAATCTAGCAATCTCATAAGGCTCTAAGCCAAACATAGTATTTTTTACTTTCTTGCCTAAAAATAAAGCGCCAATGATTCCGACGATAATGCCTAAAACAATTGCAACGTAAATCATATATCGGCTGTTT
Source organism: Heyndrickxia acidicola (assembly GCF_001636425.1). Classification (NCBI taxonomy): domain Bacteria; kingdom Bacillati; phylum Bacillota; class Bacilli; order Caryophanales; family Bacillaceae; genus Heyndrickxia; species Heyndrickxia acidicola. The sequence goes on along the minus strand of NZ_KV440953.1, from coordinate 2,603,290 downwards.
TTAACATCCTTATTGACATTATTTAATGAAATTCCCACTGCAACGGCACCAATTTGTTTTCCATCTTCTGAATAAACAGGAGAAAAAGCACGAAGCGAATATCCCAGAGTCCCTTTTGCTATGGATACATTCTCTTTTCCATGGAGGACAGGGCCCTCATCACCGCCGACAAATCGCTTACCAATTTGATTTGGGTCCGGATGGGATTTACGGATTCCATGCATGTCCATTACCACTATAAACTGTACCTGTGTAATATGCATTAGCTCGTTGGCATAGTTTTGAATATCCTGTTCATTTGTTTTCTTGCTTAAAGCATTAATGACAATAGAAGAGTGGGAGACAATCCTGGCGATATTAGTTGCTTTTTCAGCCAGATTTTTTTGAGTAGTGCGGCTGATTTCCTCACTCATCAGGAAATCCGTTACTAACAGGGAAAGAGCTACAACGCTGCATACCAAAAGAGCAATTCTTGTCTGTAGTGATAATGCAGACTTTTTCTTTAACACAAATTTTTCTTCTTTCATGATGTGCATTACTCCTGCTTAAATCCTGTAGCGATTGATAGGTCTGCCAACAGATCCATACTGTACTTCAATTTGAATTTCGCCCTTTTTTTGGAGAAATTCTAAATATCTTCTTGCTGTGACACGTGCCAGTCCTGTTCCTGCGGCTATCTCCTCTGCAGATAGGGGAGAGGATTGATCGTGCAAAAATTCAAGGATTTGCTGCATGGTTCTTTCATTTAGCCCTTTTGGGAGCCCTTCATCCATTACGGCAAAAACCTCGCCTGAAAAAGTGCGTGGGAGCTCATCAAGTTCATCCTGATTAAGAAAGCGGCTTTCTGTCAGCTTTTTTTTCATTTTACGATACTGTGCTAATGATAACTGAAATCGCTCGAATCGAAAGGGCTTAACAATGTAATCTGCAGCACCTGCACGAAAGATTTCTTCAATATGAAGGGAATCGCGATTGGCCGTCAGCATAATGACATCGACGGGCAAGCTCTGTGAACGAATTCTTTGAAGCAGTGCAAGACCATTCATATCAGGTAAAAAATAATCGAGTAGTATAAGGTCAGGACAAAACGTTTTTAAAAAGGAAAGCGCCTCTGTGCCGGATCCCGTTTTTGCAATGACTTTAAAGCCCTCAAGCTTGGACACAAATTCAGCATTTATTTCCAAGACCATTGGGTCATCCTCGACAATCAGCACTCGGATGGTTTGCATAGAATGTCTCCTTTTTACACAGATTTACTTTATTATAACGTACTTGTTTCGTGTGCTTCAAAAAATGACTGCGGTTTCATTCTGCGGTACTTAGAAACTTAGGAATGGGCACGAATAGAAGGATCGGCTTCAGGTTTAATAGTATTCCTGTCATCGAATTCTTTTTCCGTTTTTGATACAACAACGGCAGCAACTCCATTTCCTATTAAATTTGTTAATGCACGGGCCGTCGACATAAATCTGTCTATGCCCAATAGAAGAGCAATTCCTGCCACTGGCACACTAGGGAATGCTGCAAGCGTTGCCGCAAGTGTAACAAATCCGGAGCCTGTCACGCCGGCAGCACCTTTAGAGGTCAGCATTAGAACCCCGAGAAGAAGGACCTCCTGCCCGAAGCTTAAATGTACGTCGAATGCCTGGGCAATAAACAAGGCAGCCATGGAAAGATAAATAGATGTCCCATCGAGATTAAAAGAGTAACCTGTCGGGACAACAAGCCCTACAACTGATTTGGAGCATCCGTATTTTTCAAGCTTTTCCATCAGGCGTGGTAGGGCTGATTCCGAAGACGAAGTACCCAAAACGAGAAAAATTTCCTCTTTAATATAAGCGATAAAATGGAAGATATTAAAACGATAAAACCTTGCGATTAACCCAAGGACTACTATGATAAAGATGGCCATAGCAGCAAGAGTTAATACGAATAATGTGCCTAATGATCTTAGTGAACTAATACCGAATTGGCCGATAGTATACGACATAGCGCCGAATGCAGCAATAGGAGAATAATACATGATAATGTTCACTATTCGAAAGAATACATCTGTTAATTTTTCAAACAGCTCTACAATAGACTTACCACGCTGCCCTAATCCTGAAAGGGCAATACCGAATAGGACGGCAAGGAAAAGAATAGGGATCAGCTCACCATTTGCAAGGGCGCCTACAAAGTTATCAGGGATAATCCCCATGATAAAATCCATCACACCATGACTGCTCTCGGCAGCCTGTTTGGTATACATGGAAATATCCGCATGTCCGGGTTTTGCATGCATGCCTGATCCCGGATGGAAAACAGTCGCAATCAGAATGCCGATTGCAAGTGAGAAGGTAGAAACGATTTCAAAATAAAGGATTGCTTTGCCTCCAATCCTTCCGACCCTTTTTACATCCCCCATACCAGCGATACCAACCACAATGGTTAAAAAGATGATAGGGGCAATGACCATCTTAATCATTTTGACAAAAATATCAGCCAGTACCTTCAGGTTAGCACCAGTTTTCGGAAAAATAGCTCCAAAGATAATACCGAGAACAATGGCAATCAAAACCTGTGTAGTAAGACTTCTAAAGCTGAATCTCATATTGGTCCCTCCTTTTTTTTAGCATGATAACAAGAGATTACAAGCTAGAGGATTATATTCGGAAGTTCCATTCTTTCGAAAGTTTCCCGCAGCTCTTGTTTTCTGCTCCACTATAAGCTTTAAATGAAACGCTTACAAAATTTAAAATGCAGCTTAGTGAATGGAATGTTATGTTTAGTATAAAATTCCTAGAATTATCAGACAATATTTTGGTTATATCGTTCATTTTGGTGATTTTGGTCTTTTGTGTTAGGTCATCCCTCTGCCACAAGAGTTCATTTCACGGGAAAAAATATTTATGCTGAATTTAATTTTTTGTTCTGCTGATTGGAACGGATAAACGAGACACCTGCGGGACACACAGGCAATGGGAGACCTCGCAGGAGCAATGTACGCCGAGGAGGTTCCCCTTCTGTCCCACAGCTAATTTATAAGAAAAATCTAATTTTCACCTATATAGAACATATACTTAAATATTCATCTTTTTTATATTTAGGGGAACGAAAAAAATAGATGACTTTTTAGCGGAATGGAGGTATGTTTTATAATGAAACTCTTTTTATAAATTTTGCTGCTGAATGACTTGAATAAGGTAATAAAACATTGGCTCAGTCTGGAAATTTTCTGAAGAGAAGACTGATGCATAACGATTTTATTGATGATAAGAAAAAGCAGCAATTCATGTGAAAACAGCCCATCTATATTGAGCTGCATCAAAAGAGGAAAAAACAACTGCAAGAAGGTGGAAGAGAAGGATGAGATTTTTAACTCAATACATGGGAAAGTATTTAAAGCCATTTGTCATTGCTATTATCTTTCTGATGGTTGAAGCCTTGTGCGATTTAATGCAGCCCACCATTATGTCAAAGATTGTGGATGTGGGTGTCGCTCATAAGGATATGCATTATGTATTGCAAAACGGCGGCGTTATGCTGTTGATTACTGCCGTAGGTGCAGTTTCTGCCTCAACAAGGAATATCCTTTCAAGTAATGTTTCACAGCGATTCGGCTCAGATCTGCGCTCGGACTTATTTAGAAAGATTCAGGGTCTGTCCTTTAAAAGCATCGACAGATTTGACCGTGCTTCATTAGTCACTAGATTAACAAATGATGTCACATTGATCCAAATGTTCGTGAATGGGCTCATGAGAATTTTTGTAAAAGCTCCTTTGCTCGCTATCGGGGGCTTATTTATGGCAATAAGGCTGGATCCAAGCCTTTCCGTTGTCCTTGGGGTAGTAGTCCCTATCGTTGCCATATTCATAATTATTAATATGAAAGTCGGCTTTCCTTTTTTTATGAGGGTGCAAAGGGCGCTGGACAAAGTGAATGGCGTCATGCGTGAATATTTATCAGGGGTGAGGGTGGTAAAAGCCTTCAACCGTTTTGATTATGAAGTGGATAAATTTAATACTGCCAATGAGGAATACAAAAATAAATCGATTGCTGCAACAAGGGTGATGTCTGTCTTCAGTCCTGCCATTATGATAACTGTCAATTTAGGAATTATTGCTGTCCTTTGGCTCGGGGGTCATTGGGTGGACACTGGGAAAATGCAGGTTGGCCACATTATTGCTTTTATTAATTACATGACTCAAATTCTTTTTTCCCTTATGACGGTCTCCATGGTTTTTAATATGTTTGTTCGGGCAAGGGCTTCCGCAGGACGAATTAATGAAGTGTTCCTTGAACAAAACGATATGACCTGGAAAGAGGAACAAGCAGAAAACAGGCAAATAGTGCAAAAAGGAAGAATTGATTTTGAGAATGTTTCATTTGCTTATAATGGTGCAAGCGGTGAGCCAGTTTTAAAAAATATCAGCTTTAGCTGTCTGCCTGGCCAAACGGTTGGAATTATTGGTTCTACGGGTTCGGGTAAAAGCAGCCTTGTTAACCTGATACCGAGGTTTTATGATACTTCTGCAGGAACGATTAAAATAGATGGGGAGAACATCAAGGATATGGATCCGAGAAGGATAAGGGAGAAAATATCCATTGTTCCTCAAAAAACAACTCTTTTTTCCGGAACGGTACTTGAAAATATTCGATGGGGCAAAGAAATGGCCGGCATGGATGAGGTGGAAAGAGCCGCCCGCATGGCACAGGCACATGATTTTATCTCAGAAACCCCTGAAGGCTACAATACTAGGCTCGGTCAGGGCGGTGTTAATTTTTCTGGCGGACAAAAACAGCGTGTTTCCATTGCAAGGGCACTTGTCAGAAAACCGGAAATCCTTATTTTGGATGATAGCACAAGTGCTGTCGACATGGCGACTGAAGCACGAATTAAAGCATCTCTTAAAAAATATGCCAGCGGCTTAACCTGCCTGCTAATCGCTCAACGGATTACTTCCATTATTGATGCTGATGTCATTATTGTCCTGGATGACGGCGAGATTGCCGGAATAGGCAGTCACGAGGAGCTCATACGAAATTGTAAGGTTTACCAGGAGATTTATCAGTCTCAAATTGGAAAAGAGGTGTTATAGCATGGCGAATGAAAATCAAAACAGGACCCAGCAGCCAGCCCCCGGCATGCCGGCCGTTCCGGGGAGACCTGGAGGATTTCGGGGACATGGGGGCAGAGGGGCTCCTGTTGTTAAACCTAAGAATTTCAAAGGAACACTAAGAAGGCTTTGGGCGTACTTCGGCAGAGAAAGGAAGCTTTTATCCATCATCTTTGTTTTTATCGTTGTTGATTCTGTGCTGACCCTCTCTGCCCCTTATTTGATCGGAAAGTCGATTGACGGCATGTCCGCCAATCATGGCAAAGTAGATTGGGGAATTTTAGACATTACAATCGTAAGCCTCTTTGCCGCTTATATTGGAGATGGTCTGCTGACTTTCCTGCAGGGCTGGTTGATGGCTGGAGTCGCACAGCGTATTGTCAAGAGCTTGCGGAAATCCCTTTTTGGAAAGCTTCAAAAGCTGCCTGTATCGTTTTTTGATACCAGGACCCATGGAGAATTAATGAGCCGCTTATCAAATGATATTGATAATGTAAACAACACTATTTCTCAATCCACGACACAGCTCATGTCAGGTGTTATTGTAATCGTTGGATCGCTTTTGATGATGCTAATCCTCAGCCCGCTTCTAACACTTGCCAGTCTTATTACGGTACCATTGGTCTTTCTTTTAACAAGAACGATTGCGAAAAAAACAAGTGTGATGTTTAAAAACCAACAGGTACAGCTGGGAAGGCTGAACGGTCATATTGAGGAAACCATTTCGGGTATCCATGTAGTAAAAGCCTTTAACCATGAAGAAAAAGCCATTCAGGAATTCGAGGATGTCAATGCGACTCTTCGGGAAGTGGGATTAAAGGCGCAGATCTGGTCCGGTTTTCTAATGCCAATCATGAACGCCATTAATAATCTCGGCTTTGCGATTGTTGCCATTGTAGGGGGGCTTCTGGCTGTAGAAGGGCATATTACAGTTGGGGTCATCGCGAGCTTTCTTAGCTATTCAAGGCAATTTGTCCGGCCATTAAATGATCTTGCCAATATCTTCAATGTCCTGCAGTCAGGTGTGGCAGGAGCTGAGAGGGTATTTGAAATTCTTGATGAAAAAGAAGAGCCTGAGGATATTCCAGGTGCAATAGAGTTGAAAAACCCTCGCGGAGAGGTTGTATTTGAAAATGTCAGCTTTGGTTATCGTCCGGAGGTGTCCATTTTAAAAAATGTTAGCTTTACATCTGGCAGCGGGAGCAGCACAGCTCTTGTCGGCCCTACCGGAGCTGGCAAAACAACGATTGTTAATTTATTGACCCGTTTCTATGACGTAACCGGCGGTACGATTTATATAGATGGAGTCGATATCAGAAACTACACAAGAGACAGTCTCAGGAAAAGCTTTGGCTTTGTTCTGCAGGATACCTATCTTTTTTCTGGAACCATTCGGGAGAATATAAAATACGGTAAGCCTGATGCAACAGATGAAGAAATCAAAGCGGCAGCAGCGGCTGCCAACGCCGACCTATTTATTAAGCGCCTGCCAAACCAATATGATACCGTATTATCCGAAAACGGCGGAAATCTCAGCCAGGGGCAGCGCCAGCTTTTAGCCATTGCGAGGGTTATTCTTGCGAGACCGTCCCTTCTTATATTGGATGAAGCGACAAGCAGTATTGATACCCGAACGGAGCTTCACATCCAGGATGCTTTATTAACGATTATGCAGGGGCGCACAAGCTTCATTATCGCCCACCGCCTTAATACCATCAGGGATGCCGATACCATTATGGTCATTAATCATGGTGAAATAGTGGAAAAAGGCAGCCACGACCAACTTTTGGGTCAAAAGGGTATTTATTACAACATGTTCTATAATCAATTCAAAAATATTGAAGCTGCTGCCGAAAGCAGCTGATGAACCCAAAAAAGCCTGCATGCATGCGGGCTTTTTTCTATAAATCTGAATGCAGATACTTTAGCATGGTAACGCAAAAAAGGGGTCAGACCCCTTTTTTGCGTTAATGTAGTAAAGAAATAGATAGACGGTTCTTTAGTTTGCTGCTTTCATAGATTGGATATGCAGCTTTTTTATCCGAGTCACAGTTTCCATGTTTCATCCATTATTGGAGGCTGGACTAAAATATGCTCGGGCAAACCGCTCAATTTGTACACGTCTTAATAAAGTCCTTTCTATAATATAAAGAATTAAAAATCTTAAAAAAATCAGGGTTTTAACTTTCATTAAAGCAAGATAGTCAGCACAGTATATTACTAGGAAGGGAGAAACCAGTATGGACTTATTTGAATTGTTTAATCTAAAAGGAAAAACGGCTATTGTCACAGGAGGCGGCAAAGGGCTTGGTGCACAAATGGCAGCTGCTCTCGCTGAAGCCGGTTCCAATGTTGTACTTTGCTCCCGCGACCTTAAAGCGTGCCAATCAATGGCCGAGTCATTGGAGTCTAGAGGAGTAAAGACCCTGGCTGTACAATGCGACGTAACAAAAAAGCAGGATATTCAGCATGTCATCGATGAAACATTAAAAGAATTTGGGCAGATCGATATCCTGGTGAATAACAGCGGAACCTCTTGGATTGCCCCTGCTCTAGAACTGCCTGAAGACAAATGGGACAAAGTCATGAATGTCAACATGAAGGCGGTCTTTTTATTTAGTCAGGCTGCTGCTAAAGCCATGATGGCACAGGGCAGCGGAAAAATCGTGAATATCGCTTCCGTTACAGGATTTGGAGGCACCCAGCCAGAGCTTCTCGATACCATTGCATACAACACAAGCAAGGGAGCAGTAATGACATTCACAAAGGACTTAGCTGCAAAGCTGGCAAGGCATAACATACAGGTGAATGCCATTGCTCCAGGATTTTTCCCTACTAAAATTAGTAAAAAAATACTTGAATCGAATACGGCCATATTAAAGCAAATACCGGCCAGACGTTTTGGCGATGATGACGATCTTAAAGGAGCGGTTGTATTCTTAGCCTCAAGAGCTTCGGATTATGTATCGGGCCATGTGCTGGTAGTAGATGGAGGCATAAGCAGCTTAGTTTAATAATGAGAGGGTGAGAGAGCATGAGCGATAATGACCATCAGGAATTGTATGATGACTTAAAAAAAATAGGTTTTAAACTGGAGCAGGAAATTAACGATTGGATCAAGGAAAACCTCAATCATGAAAAAGTGATTATAGGTGCAAGTGCGGCGGGGAAGTTCTATTCAGAAATGATAAAAAAACTTCATTACTATGCAAATTTTCTTTCCTTACAATTAAATTTCCCTACTAAGGACGATGTAGCCAATACTGCAAAACTCATCATTCAGGCAGAAGAAAAAATCGACCATCTGGAAGAACAGATCGACCAATTATCCAAAGCAATCGAAAGCATGAAAGGACAGTTAAAAGAACAAGCACCAGCTGAGAAACAGGATGAAGACACGTTTTCGTTTGTTAAAGATGAAATATTAAAAATGCACCTTACGCGTTGGAAAAAGAACAGCGATACATTTTTGAATCAGACATATAAGCAGCATTTGATACAGAAAAAAAGGAGAAAAGGAAGCGATGGAAGGTAAAGTAAATCGAAACCAGCACCATGAGGATCATGTGACAGGGGAGGCTGCAATTAACCAGGAGAGGATCTCCCCAGAAAAGGAAGAGAACAATGAAAATGCTTCTTTTACTTTCAGCACATTAGATTTCAAAAAAGAATACGCCAGGTGGAGAGGGTTCTTTAGTCATTGGCTGGATCCGGAGCCTGAAACAGCCAATACTCCGAGAGAGGCAGTTTGGAAGAAAAATAAAGCAGTTTTATGGTACTATCCTGCTGTAGAAAAAAAATACCGTACACCTGTGTACCTTGTTTATTCTCTTGTAAACCAGCCTGTTATTCTCGATTTGCAGCCAATTGGAAGCAAAATAAAGGCTTTTACAGAAAGCGGATTTGAAGTATACCTGCTTGATTTTGGTTCTCCCGGCTATGAAGACCGCGATATTAATGTGGATGATTATATAGTAGATTATATTCAAAAAGGAGCAAAACGGGTGCTGAAACATTCAGGTGCAGGCGAAATAAGTGTTATAGGCTATTGCCTGGGAGGAACCTTTGCAGCAGTTTATGCTGCTATAGCTGATGAGCCCATTCAAAATCTAGTGTTGATCGTTGCTCCATTTGATTTTCATTCAGTCCCATTTTTTGAGGAGTGGGCTGAGCCAATCAGATCGGGAAGAGTAAGCTTTGATGAAGTGATGGATTCACTTGGCGTACTGCCAGCAGGGTTCATCAAAGCGGGTGTTAGATTAATAACATCTCCAGTGTATTTCAGTCCCTATTTATCTCTCTTGAATAAATCCCACGATCCAGCATATGTAGAAAAATGGCGCAGATTTAATAGTTGGACAGAAGGACATATTCCTTTTACAGGAGCAGCCATGAAGCAGCTATTCAATGACTTTGCAAAAGAGAATAAGCTGATCAATGGAAACCTCACGGTGAGAGGGAAAAAAGTTGACCTAACAAATATTCATTCCAATTTACTTGTGGCATCCTCGCAATTCGACCGTCTTGTACCCCATGAACAAAGTGCTCCTATTATGGAATTGGTCTCAAGTACAGATAAAACCTACAAGCTTTTGGAAGGAGGCCATACCCATATGGTGGCAAAGGCTGGAAACCTGCCGGAATTTTTGGAAGAATGGCTTCCTCGGCGTTCAAATCCGATAAATACTTTATAAAGGAGAGAACAGCATGTATATACTATATTCAACGATGTGGAAAACACTCAGACCATGTTCGGAATATCTTGGATTTGCCGGAATTGTATTTAGTGACTACTTTAAAAGTTTATGATAAATTGTAAAGAAAAAAGATGGAAAGCTGCCTCGATCCGGGCCTTTCCATCTTTTTATTTCGAGATGCCAGCTACTAGCAGACTCCCTGTCTTCACCCTGCGATAAATCAACATCCAGTTTCCTTTATCCCCGACGAAGACCTTCAGTCAGCACGTCGCTAATCAGCACCTTCCGCTTTTCTATCTGTCCAGCTACAATCTGGAAGGATAAAAATCAATCCTTCCTTACCACCGGCTCGAGGGCATAAGACCGGCCATCCCATAGGTTAAAAGCAAACCTCCAGGATGGCCGGTTTATGCTGGCCGCCGGCAAACGGGCGATCTCCGCTTTTATTCTTACGATACATTGATTCCATTGTCTTTCCCCGGAAATAGTTTTGCTTCAATAAATCGGTAAGAAGCTCCAATTAGTATTCCGAAAATAGCAGGTGTGATCCAGCCTAAACCGTATGCCGAAAGAGGAAGCATGTCCAAAGCGGAGGAGAGGGTTCCAAGACTGATTCCAAAATCCTTCAGCCCGCTTGCGATTGCTGAAATCCCTGTAAAGAACATAGCTCCTCTATATACATGTTTGGACCCTCTGAAGCTGCGATGGAAAAAGGTTAATACTATTAAAACAATCGTTAAAGGATAAGCCATGCCAAGAAACGGTACAGAAACCTTTAAGATTTGCTCTAATCCAAGATTGGAAAACAAAAAGCCAACGATAGCGACTGTAAGGGTAATTCCTTTGTATGAAGCTTTTGGGACGAGCGCAGAAAAATACTGGCCGCACGCAGATGTCAGTCCCACTACCGAGGAGAAACAGGCTAATGTGAAGATAAGGCCTAACAGCCATTTTCCCTGCTGACCAAGAAACAGAGTAGAAGCGGCTGTAAGGATTTCAGTCCCAGATGCATATGTACCTGTACTTGCCATCCTAGCCCCAATTAAGCCAAGCGCCACATATACTAAAGCCAGTGCAGTTCCAGCAACGAGGCTGGATGCAAGAGTATACCTTGTAAGCTGTTTACGGTCTTTAACGCCTTTTTGTTGAATAGTGGTTAGGATAACAATGCCAAAGGCCAGGGCCGCTAGAGCATCCATAGTTGAATAGCCGTCAATGAAGCCCTTAAAGAAAGCTCCCTTGCTATAATTGAATGATGGTTTTTGCAATGAAGAGTGCAAATGGATAAATCCAGCTATACATAGGACAATCATAGCTAAAAGAAGAACCGGAGTAATCCACCTTCCCATGTACTTTTCCATTTTTTTTGGATTTAAACTAACAAAATAGACTAATGCAAAAAACAGGAAAGTAAATAGCAATAGAAATAAGGAAGATTCCTTTCCTCCAAGAAGTGGCTTGATGCCCATTTCATACGCAACATTGGCGTTTCGGGGAATGGCGAGAAAAGGACCGATGCACAAATAGACCACTACTGTAAAAATGGTGCTGAATAAAGGATGAACGCGTCTTCCGATGGTCTGAACGCCCCCTTTGACCAAAGAAACCGCAGCCAGCACTGCAAAGGGGAGCCCTACTCCTGTAACAATAAACCCTGCTATAGCCGGCCAATACGAGGTACCGGCATTTAATCCTAAGAATGGAGGGAAAATCAAGTTGCCGGCTCCAAAAAACATGGAAAATAACATAAGTCCGATAAATAAGGTGTCTTTTTTTCTCACTGTGCTCACTCCTTTAATTGTATTAAAAACAAGTGATATTCCGCAGCATTCATAGAGGGAAAATCAGTTTGAGCGTTAACAAAGCCAAAAATAAAAACCCGTCCCCAAAATAGGGACGAGTTATCTCGCGTTACCACCCATATTCCGCAAATTCATCTGCAGCTCTCAGTCACGTACATACATACGCCTTCCATGATAACGGAGGAATATCCGTCAAGGCTTACTTTCATTCGGCCTTGAATCTCAGAGATGATTTTCAGAGGTGTCTTGAACGCCGGCTTGCACCTTTTCCGGCTCTCTGGTGAACAAGGGTCACTTCTTACTCCTTCTCGTCAGCGATTGTAAAGATTATGGATAAGAATATCAGCCATTATTTGATTTGTCAATCAATTGAGGAGACTTAAAAAATTGGTAACTTACCTAGTCGGTTTACTTTACATATTGATTTTTGCTCCAATCTGCAATCGGAAAAATTAATCGAGGGTTTTAACTGAGCCATAAAGATTAATAATTTTTAAGAAGTTCAACAAACTAAAGGAAAAGCAGCTGGAAGGAGTTTTCTATGTCACATCACTATGAAGAATTTTTAAAAAGCAAAAATTGGTTCGATAAAGATTTGGATTCTCGATATATCCATCTCGGCCATCCCTATGCTATCTTGCTTTCGGAAAATGAGGGGCAAATTATGTTAAGGGGAGAAGCGGGGACCGACCATGGCTGGAATGGTGAGGAGATATTTACTTTTACGGCTTTGCATGAGCTGCAGGAGTGGTTTGAAGAAAATATTGGCGAGTAGATTCTCACATAAGTAAGGTAATCATTCATTAGTATGGGAATATTTAAGGCCGATAAAAAGGCTATTTGAGACAAGCTGAACGCAATTTTAATTGTTAGGCTTTGTTAAAGAATACTGTTGTTTTTTAGCTCATTTGTGTGAAACGGCCGTTTCACACGCCTTTCAGCACAGCTGAAAGATTACATTAAAGAAAGGAACCAAAAGCAAACAAGTTTGCTTTTGGTTCCTTTCTTTAATGTAAAATGAGCAAAAAACGAGGAGTTATCAACATTGAAATTTAACACAGCCAATTGTTAAAAGTGTTAAGTTGAAATTTACAGATTGCTTTTGCCAAATAGCCCTTTATTTATTTTTCCTTAAGGCTGTTTTCGCATAAAAATGAAACAGTACCGCTTAGTATTCACAAATAAACAGGAATAAATCTTCATGATGAAAATGACAATTGTCATTTAAAAGACATGACATTATTGACTTAAATGCTTTCATTATTCCATTTAAACTTAAGCTATAAGTTGACACGGAGGTAGATGGTTGATGAGAGAAATAGTATCTGTGAAAAATGTAAGTAAAATGTTTCATGGGAAGAAAGCGGTGGACGATGTTTCCTTTTCAATTAAACAAGGAGAGGTCACTGCAATCCTGGGACCGAATGGAGCAGGAAAATCAACGACGATTCATATGCTTCTGGGGCTTGTACATCCTTCTGAAGGAGAGGTTGCTTTATTCGGGCAGCGCCCGGATTTAAAAGAAGTGCGAGAAAAAATCGGAATTATGCTTCAGGAGGTCAGTGTAATGCCTGGTTTAAAGGTAAGTGAATTACTGGATCTGGTGCGCCATTATTACCCCGAGCCGCTGGCGATGGAAGACCTGGTCCGGTTAACAGGTCTGACAGAGTCTGATTTAAAAACAATGGCAGAGAAGCTTTCAGGCGGGCAAAAGCGCAGGCTGAGCTTTGCCCTTGCCTTGGCTGGTAATCCGGATTTAATTGTTTTGGATGAACCGACAGTAGGAATGGATACCATTGCAAGAAAGTATTTCTGGGATACAATTCATGCACTTGCCCATCAAGGAAAAACCATTATTTTTACTACACATTACCTTGAGGAAGCAGATGATACAGCCGGCAGAATCCTTTTATTTAAGGAAGGGAGAATGATTGAGGATGGATCTCCAGAGCAGATAAAAGCAAAGCTTAAGAAAAAAACGATATCCTTTATTGTCGATCCCTCCGTTTCACTGGAAGCTTTTTTAAAGGTATCGGGTGTTAAGCATATTTTTCGGAGAAACGGCAGGGTTATTATACACACAGACGATACGGACAGAATCCTTTATCTTCTGTTTGAAGAAAAAATAGGAGCGCGCGATATCCAAATTGAAAGCGGAAAACTCGAAGAGGCATTTGAACAATTAACGGTAAGTCAAAAGGGGGCCATTTAAATGAAAGCTCTGCAGCTGCAATGCAAGGCGGAGATGAAGAGAGTGCTCCGCAATCGATACTTTGTATTTTGGTCATTGTGCATGCCTATTTTGTTCTATTTCATTTTTACAAGGGTGGTGAACACAGGAGCGTCCAATCAAACAGAGTGGCAGGCTCACTATTTAATGTCCATGACCGTTTTTAGTGTAATGGGTTCTTCCATTATGACACTGGGAATACGAATGGTACAAGAGCGTACCCAGGGCTGGTCGACGTATATGAGACTGACTCCGCTTCCGGATAATGTCTATTTCTTTGCGCAGATGATGGGCCAGACCGTAATCCACATGCTTTCCATTGTCATTATATATATTGCCGGAGCACTTATTAATCATATCCACCTGACCTTTGCGGAATGGGTGCTCAGCGGTTTGTGGATTTTGATCGGATCCTGCCCTTTTCTTGCACTTGGAACCGTCATTGGCAGTATGAAAAAAGTGGACACTGCTGCAGGAATCAGCAATATCCTTTACATGGCCCTGGCTGTTTCAGGAGGGCTATGGATGCCTTTAAGCGTAATGCCAAAAACGATGCAGCGGATTGGCGAATGGCTGCCTTCTTACAATTTCGGAAATGGTGCCTGGGACATCATTCAGGGACATTCTCCTGAATGGAAAAATATGATTATTCTGGTGTTCTACTTTGTCTTTTTCATGCTATTATCAAAATATATTAGAAGAAAACAAGAAGCGGTGTGATGAATGCATGTTGAAAAACCGGATAAAAGGTTTTCAAGCTTTTCCTCCAAGAATGGGAATTTTGCCGTATGTATTTCTGTGCTATTTATTAATGCCTGCATTTTATATATGGCAGGCATCCTTTCTGAAGGAAGTACTGGGCTTTGGCTTGCTTGCTGTATTTATTTGGTCCTATCGCAAACTGTATTTTTTGGATTCTAAAACCTGGAATTTTTCGGTATGGCTGGGTATACAAATGGCCATCATTCTTGTTTTTACGTTTTTTTACAATCCAGGCTGCCTTTTTTTAGGCTTTTACCCTGCAAATTTTATCGCATACTTCAAGGATAAAAAGAAATTTAGAAGATGGCTTATTGGTTTGTTCTTTATATTAATATTACCTTTAATCTATTTTGAAATAGCTTATAAGGTTGAAGGGATCTGGTATTTCATTCCGTTTTTCATTGTGATGCTGGCCACTCCTTTTGGAATGCGGTCGATGTATGCACGCCAGGAACTGGAGCAGAAGCTTGATCAGGCGAACGAACAAATTAAAGAGTTGGTGAAAAGGGAGGAGCGCATACGGATTGCCCGTGATCTCCATGATACGCTTGGCCATACCCTTTCACTCATTACGTTAAAAAGCCAGCTTGTCGCAAAGCTTGCTATTATGGATCCCCAACGGGCACAGGCTGAAGCGAAGGAAATAGAAAAAACCTCAAGGGCGGCCTTAAAACAGGTTAGGGGGATGGTTTCTAATATGAAGGCGGTATCCCTTTCAGAAGAGCTTTCACAGCTGCAGCAGATATTCCTGGCAGCAGGGATTGATTATGAAACAGCAGGCAGGCTTGATTCAGTCAGCATTCCTCTTCTCTATCAAAATATGATCAGTATGTGTATAAGAGAGGCTGCGACTAATATCGTTAAGCACAGTTATGCTACAGGATGCAGAATTACAATAGAGCAAACAATGGATCGTCTTTTTATTCAAATTAAGGATAACGGTGTGGGATTTGGGAACAGGGCAAATGCAGGTAACGGATTGATGGGAATGGAGGAAAGGCTTGCCTTAATTGATGGAGAAGTTCAATGCTTCAATGATTCGGGAGCAGTCGTACAGCTGAATATCCCCATTGTACAAAAAGCGAAGAAGGAGGACTCTGCAGGATGATTAGATTATTTATCGCGGAGGACCAGAGAATGCTGCTGGGTGCACTGGCATCTTTGCTGGATCTTGAAGGGGATATGCAGGTAGTGGGACAGGCGCAGAATGGCGAGGATGCCCTTGCTTCTATTATGAAGCTCCAGCCTGATATTTGTCTAATGGATATTGAGATGCCTTTACGAAGCGGGCTTGAAGTTGCCGAGGAGCTTTCAAAACAGTCTTCTTCAGCAAAAGTGATTATTCTTACCACTTTTGCACGGCCGGGATATTTCGAACGTGCAGTAAAAGCAGGCATTCATGGTTATTTGCTAAAAGACGGATCTGTCGATGAACTGGCAGATTCTATTCGAGGAGTAATGAAGGGAAAAAGAATTTTCAGCCCGGAATTAATGTTTGAGGCGATAAGGGAGGAAAATCCGCTTACACAAAGGGAACAGGAAATCCTCATCATGGCTGCTGATGGAAAAACCACAAAGGAAATGACTTCGCTTTTATTCTTATCATCTGGCACCATTCGAAACTATATGTCTGAAATCCTTCAAAAACTCAATGCCAAAAACCGGATAGAGGCAATAAGGATTGCAAGAGGCAAAGGCTGGCTCTAATGGATTTACTGGCAGCTGCTGTCACAGCTGTTGTAAATCAGAATTTATTGGTAAAAAAAATTAAATAAAGGGGATGGAAGCGATGGTTTCTATTAGGGAACTTGCAGAAAATGAGCAGGTGTTTTTAATGGAGATGCTCTATGAATCAATGTATATTCCTGAAGAAAAGCCTCCCAAAGAAGTTCTTCTTAAACTGCCACATTTAAAAAATTACAGTGAGGGGTGGGGAAGAAAAGGTGATCGGGCACTTATTGCAATAAATAATGATGACGAGGCTATAGGGGCAGCGTGGTACCGCTTATTCAGTGAAACTGAAAAAGGATACGGCTTCGTAGACGTTTGTATTCCTGAACTGGGGATTGCGCTAAAAGAAGAAGCAAGAGGAATGGGGGCAGGCACTAAGCTGATGGAAGCGATTCTTTTACAGGCAAAAAGAGACGGATACGCTGCCCTATCCCTAAGTGTTGATCCCGCAAATCATCAAGCAGTTCACTTGTATAAGAAGCTGGGATTTATAGAGTGCGGAGCTTCAGGGACATCCATTACCATGTTATGTTCACTTGCTGAAAAATCATAGCTTTGGAATGACATTCCTATGAAGACTAATGCCTCCTAATTGGAGGCTTATTTTAGAGAAAAGCATAGAATTTTTATTAAAATAATATTTAACCAATGTAATCTCTGTCTAGCTATTGGCTAGCGAAATTTCTGCGTCTCCTCCCTCCGATAAGTCCATATCAGCACGTGAACGGCCTCGCTTTGTTCCCTTTATCTCAATCAAAGACTATGAAATCCGTACGCCGATGAGCAAGGCGAGTGCTCTTTTCTTAAGGTTGTTTTCGCATAGATTGTTGCTTTACGTACAAAGGATTATTCCATGTATTGTTTGTCTTTGTGGCATTTTTTCATATGCTATTCACATGTTTTAATACTGAACATATATTTAAAATGATATTTTTGTGCCCAATAGCAACAAAGTTTACGAAAAGAGCCTTTCTTAAACATCCTCCTTTTGCAATCAAATAGTGAGGTCTGGGAGAGGACAGCCGATTGGAGCAATAAAGTTGGAGCAGTTTGGCACTGTCTCTCTTCAATGAAGGGAACAAAGGATATGGCTTCGTGGAACCTTGCATTCCAGAGATCATACATCCCTTAATTAACACTTGGGCAATAGAAAGTAAAATAGTTCTATTCTGTTCCGGTCTTTTTATTTGTGAAAATTATGAAAATTGACAAGGCCTACAATTGGTCCAGTTTGACGCTTGTCACCCTTCCTCTAGACGAAACGGTTTCAAAAAGAGAAATTATAAATAAAGTAGGAAAATTTGTGGAATATTACTATCGTTTACTATCAATAGGTACGAGCATTGCATTAAACTGAGTCCTGAGGAGGAAAGGAATTTGAAGTGCACGAATTGTGACTATTCCAACCATGATGAAGTATCGTTTTGCGTAAATTGTGGCGAGAGGTTTTTAAAAAAGAATAACGGTGAGGATGAAAACAGTTTTTTTTATGAGTTTGCTCATTATGTAGATTTTGTGCCAAAATCGGAAAGGTCGATTCAGCCGAAATTCCATAACATATTTTCGCGGGTCTTCCGTAAACACAGCAATTTGGAAGCTGAACGTTTGTTTATCGTAGGAACTGCTCTCACAACGCCTAAACTCTCGGAAGTAAAAGACACATGGCCTAAACCTTGGCTTTTTTCCAGAGTATTCATCATAGCACTTCTGATTTTTGCAGGTTTTTATATAGGCCTTAATTATTTTAATAATGTAAATTTTTTGCCTGGATTGATTATTGTGGGTGCCTTTGCTGTGCCATTTACAATACTCATCTTCTTTTGGGAAATGAACGCTCCGCAAAATATTGCCTTTTATCAAGTGATTTATTTCGTGTTTATTGGAGGGATTCTCTCCATGTTGGCGGCACTCGTGTTTTTTGATATATTAAAACACAATACCAATCCCATTGCGATTGGCATAGTGGAAGAAACAGCCAAAACTGTAACGGTGATTATGTTTGTACGGTTCCGTAAATACAAATATATTCTAAATGGTCTTCTCATAGGGGCTGCCATTGGGGCGGGTTTCTCAGCTTTTGAAACATCCGGATATGCTCTTAGGGCACTTCTCTCCGGAGGCGGACCGAACCTCTACAACACCATCCTATGGCGATCCATCTTTGCCCCGGGAGGGCATGTTGCATGGGCGGCTTTGACCGGTGCAGCATTCTGCCGATCAAAAAGGGACCGACACTTCAAATTTAACATGCTGTTAAATTTTAAATTCTTACGTGTCTTTATCTTAGTGGTTGCCATGCATGCGATTTGGGACTCCCCGACCCTCGGGATGTATCCCCTTGTCCAGCTTTTTTTAATGGTTATTTCCTGGGTGGTTGTTTTCCTGTTCATTCGAGCAGGTCTTAAGGAAATTGGGAAAAGAAACTTAGCGGTCTAACCGCGCGGGAACTGCGATATAGCCAATCACTAATTAATTCATATTGATCATTTAGCCCCCTCAGAACGTAATTCTTCATCTGATAAATCATAAATAATTAGTAGCATTATTTATGAATAGCCAATACCACATGAATAGTAGTGATTATTTAAAACTTCACCTTTTTGTGGGGATGAAATTTAAAGGGCATATCCCTTTCTTTAAAGAGTTCCATTTTTGAGGTGCTTTTCTGAAAAATTCGCATCAACATTAGAATCGTTTTAACATGACAAAGGTCATAAAAAGCAAAACTCGCCATTGTAAATTGGCGGGTCTTTTTATTGCCAAGCACCTGATCTTAATTTAGCCAGCACCAGTGTGTTTAAGTACAATTGTTTCAATATTCATTAACCATTTATAAAGGAGTAATTTTACGTAAAAATCACCGATTTCACCAGAGCCAAAAAAAAGCCATTCCACATTTTCAAAGGGAATTCTGGTTTTTTCTACAAAAATTGCCCGGGGAATATGGGAAAGGTTTGTTTGCCTGCTCGATGTATTCAACAATGAAAAGAATACCAAGTACCAAAGCTTACCTGGCAAGGCTGATTGGCAGCCTTAAATGCTTCTTCATAAGGATTGTAATGTAAAGCTTCTTTAAAAGAAATTCTTTCAGATAAACTGCCGGTTTGGTGATTCATATGGCTTTTTATATAATCAAATGGGCAGCTGCTTTTGGTGTTATTTCTGTGTACAGTGAGTTTCCATGAAGAAATATTTAGAACAGAATTCAGTTCTAAATATTTTCCAAAGTACAGGAAGAAACAAAAACCATAGGAAGGCAGAGATGTTGTGCTGGAAAAAAATGATAAGGATTGGAAAAGCCCTATTGCAGATAGAATTTTGGAAACCTGGGGATATGAAATGGGCAGCGTTTTTTTCATTCGGGCAGCTTCTAATTTTTGTGTTTGTTTTTAAAAAGGTTGCTATAGGAGGTTTCTCCGATTCATTCATTCTGATGATAGAAAAAAAGGAATACATTGAAGCAGAAATAAATCTGCTTATCAAAAGATAACAGGTATTGTATGAAAACCTGTGATTTGCTTAAGAACAGGTGCCAGATGGAAAGCACACTGGTTTATTCATTGCGATAGCAGATAAAGCCTGGATAAATGATATCCAGGCTTTACTCATTAATAATTTAAGAATTTCACACAAACTGGATAAGGAACTACTGCATCAGATTGAAGAACAGAAAGTTTTCCTGATTCCGTATTGCGTGAGTACAAAACAAGATTACCGGATTCTTCGTTAGAGGCAACAAGGAATTGTTCCGTTGGATCAAACTCAAAGTCCCTTGGCCAGTTCCCTTCTGTAGAAGTGATTTCCACAAGTTCAAGCTCTCCGTTTCCTTCATGGATCCGGAAGACAGCAATACTGTTATGTCCTCGGTTGGCAGCATAAACAAATTTTCCATCAGCAGAAACATGAATGGCACTGCCCTGATTATTTTCTGTAAAGTCTGCTGGAATGGTTGAGATATATTGAACTTCTTTAAAGCTTCCATCTTCTTCATTATATTGAAGGGCAATGACTTCTGAGCTTAGCTCTGTCATGACATATGCAAATTTTCCGTTTGGATGGAATTCCAAATGGCGGGGACCGCTTCCTGCTTTAACCGTTAGTCTGTGGGCGTGCTTTAGCACCCCTTCTTTTACTTCATATGTATCTATTGCATCTATTCCTAAATCAATTGCTGCAACATATTTTTCATCTGGTGTAAAACCGGAATAGTGGGCATGGGGTTTTTCCTGTCTGTCTTTGTTTGGGCCGCTTCCCTGATGCTCATCGACAGAAAGACGAGGCTCTACTTTTCCATTGTCTTTTACTAAATAAGATTCAATGGTTCCTTTATGGTAATTAGCAGTTACAATCGTGCTGTTATCATGCTTTACACTGATGTGGCAAGGGGATGCGCCTTCAAGAAGCTGCTTGCTTAAAAATTCAAGCTCTCCCGTTTCTGAATTAACTGAGTAAGAGGAAACACCGCCTGAGCCCCCATCTTTTTCGACAGCATACAGATATTGGTTATCTGGGCTGATGGTTAAGTAGGTAGGGTTGCCAAGCTCAGCGACCGCTTTTACATCTTCAAGCTTTTTTGTTTCTGTATTAAATGTAAAAGTATAAATGCCTTTGCTGTCCCCTTTTGTGTATGTACCAATAAATCCTCTAAATGTTTTGCCTGTAGCCATTTTTACGCTCCTTTCGGTTACTTCTAATTCTGTAGGGGTATTCTTTTGCCTGAATGATAGGGAATACCTAGAAAGAAAACCATTATTATAGAAGGAATTCTCACATTGTGTAGACATTATAGCATATCTTTTCTTGATTCCTTCATGAAAAGCTTGTAGCAATAAGAGTACGGTTGAATTCCTCATAAGAATACCCGACAAACATGTGTTTTTACATAGCAGTATTGTTTACCCTGAAAAATGTTTCTATACACTTTCCCTAAGACAAAATCAGAGCATTAAAGCGGCCTTAATGGACTTCTGCATCATATAATGGTGCTTAAAACAAATGAGACCGTCCTATTGTTTACCTAAGCTTTTACGAATTTGCCACCCGGGTTTCAACAAATCTACTATAGTTTCTATTTCAATAAGGCTCTTTTAATTTTCTATGAGGCTGTCCCAAAAGTTCCAATACTTATCAAGTGACCATGGGGAGAGCAACTTTATCAAGCTAGTTGATTTCCACTGCAGGCACTGTTTCCACGGGCGGCGGAGTCTCATGCTTTCCCTTCAATCTACTTTTCATATAGAGCAATATTGGGATTGAGCTGAAACCTTGGTTTTGCACCGATCATCCTGCTGGGTTGCTTTCCGCTGCAGGCATTCGTTTTCCGCGGGCAGTCGGGAAGTTTCCTCGTCGCAAGTTCCAGCGGGGTTTCCCTAAGGCCAGCTTATCCCGCAGGAGTCTCGCGCCTTCCGCTCCAATCAACGTTTTTAGTTGAATCATAATTTGGAGTGTACAAAGATAGGCAGCGTTCTGATCATCCTGCCAGTTGATTTCCACTCCGAATACTTGCTTCCCGCGGCATAAGTAGAAACTATTTGACACAAATTAAAAATGTGCGTTCAGTATTAAAATTTGTAAATAGCTTCTTAAAGGTGCCACGAAGAAAGACAACATACGGAATGATGCAATGTACGTAAAGCTACAAGCTAAGAAACGTCTTTAACTGCAAAACAGATTCTTCACACCTTTCAGAGCGTTTATTGATATAGGAAAAAGGTTATTAAAAAAGAAAGAATTATACAGCTTGAAAAGATGGTAAGGCAATTATTTGTAAAGAAATGAAGAAGAATATTTAATTTCTTTACAAAATCTGTTGAATTTTGTCGCTGAAATGAAAGTAAAATGAAACTTTTGCCCCATTAAAACTTTGTTAAAATGTAAGGATAGAGTTTGGAGAGATGAAAAAGGATAAGGCTCCATTCGTAAAATTTGTTGTGATTCGATAAAATGATTATAAGATTAGGTTTGAATTTGTGATTAGTCTGTGAAAAGTTGCAGTGAAAACGGAACATCACGTAATTTATTTATCGTACGAAAAGCAGCAATCTATGCGAATACAGCCTAGATTATTAAAGGATGTTTATTGAAATCGATAATCGGGGGATCAAAATGACGATTGAGAAGCAACTAATCAATAAGACTTATTTTGAAAGGTTTGTAGAAGAGGCTGAAGGCAGCCATCCGGTGCAGATCCTTGGAAATGCATATATGGAAGAACAGCAAAAAGAAATGTCTGATTTGTCATATATCCGTTATGCACAAGGAGAGGTATATTTTCATAACCGAGATTATGAAGCCGCCATTTTTAAATGGGAAAACATTAGGAATGAGCTGGAGCCCTGGGCAAAGAAAAATATGGCTGATGCCTATTTAGAATTAAATTTGCTGCAAACAGCTGAGGATGTATACAAATCCGTTACATCTGTCAATGTAGATTTGAATACAGAAGTGTCCTTACAGCTTTTCTCCATATACATAGAGCAGGGCAAATTAGACACTGCCGTCAGGGAAATTAAAGGGACCATTTCCTTGAATCCTGATTATCCAAATGTGACCGATATTGCACGATCTTTCTTTGCCGAACAAAAAGATTGGAAAAATGCAGTTGAGCTTGCTGTCAACGAGGCACTGCGTACGGATTCAGTCCAATGGTTTGATACACTGAAGTCTTATATTGATAAGGGATATACCGCGGAATTGCCTCCGGGTTATTTTGATGAGGTTTTATTAAAGCTTTATGACATAGATCAAATCCGTTTTGAACAGCTGGTTCTTTCTTTATGGGAAAGCTACAGGCAAAATGGCAACTATTTTGCCTGGATTAAAGGATTTAACCGTCTTTTTATGCCGCTTGAAACCAATCATTACGATTCATGGAATCAATTAACTAAGGTTTACTATGATGATTATGTTGCTTTTATCAGCGGAAGCTACTTAATGCGTGATTTGCAGGATATCATACCTGATTATCTCGTTAATTGGCTGAAAATCTCTACAGCTTCAAACGCCCTTATTGCATCAGCAGCTGTTTTATCATGGGGAGAGCTATTCGAAGGCAGCATCAGCTTATCGTCCGTACAGGAAGCTGAAAAAATTCTCATGCAGTCAAATGAACAAATCGATGTCATAGGAGATGCTCTTGATCTCTTTGATGTATTGAATATATGGGCTGCTAAGCATGATCTATCTGCAGGTCATAGGCTGGAATGGATCATTCAGGAGCTTGCTGACGTAAATGCTAAGCACGCATTGGTTGCTGGTGCATCAAACAGCGGGCAATCGGCATTTATTAATTCAGTATTGGGAGAAGATTTGTTGGAAATGCCTTCATCTACTGTCATCGTCCTTAAAAATCATGAAGAGGCAGAGATGAATGAGGTAACGGATAGCCAAATTAATCCCATTTCCTCTCTGGATGATTTTGATCAAATAACTGCGTTGAATGCAAGAAATGATGCAGAGAATGCATTGATAGAATTTAAAATTCCGTCTGCCTTTTTAGAGGAAAATGGCGCAGTTTTAGTTGATATTCCGCCTTTTAACGAAAATAGAAGACATCGCATGGAACTGTTCGATTATTTGCCGATGGCGGATAGTTTGCTGTTTATCTTAAATCCGGATACTCCATTAACGGATACAGAATGTGATCTTTTACTTCAGGTGAAAGAAAGACATCCGTTGCTGCCAGTTTTATTTATTTTAAATCAAACCGAAAGCACCATTAATGAACAGGAAATGCTTCAGGTACTAGAAGATACGCGTTCTAGGGCTGCAGCCTATTTTCCTAATGCAAAGGTCGTTGCTTATTCTTCCCGCAATGCCAGCAGTACGCAGCTTCTGGAAATTACGCGGTTCATTCAGTCTCAAATACATGAAAGATATGCCTCTCAGGAAAGAGCAAACAAGGTACTATATTTTGTGAGAAAGGCGATTTCTACCATTTTGGAGACCCGTGTAAAAATAGAGAACCAGCTTTCAGATACAATTAAGTGGAATAAAGAAATGGTGTCTAAAATTAATGGTGCCATTCATCAAGTAGGAGATATGGAAAAAGAGAAAAACTACGTAATAAAGAAATCCTTCCGTAATATCATTGAGGAGACTAAGCAGGAATTAAAGGATGAAATTCCAAAAATTTTGCGCGGATCCTCAGAATATATTACAGAAGACAGTGATTTCCGCAAGATACATTTACAGTTGAATGAGGAAATGAATAAAAGAGTCCATGTTTACTTACAGGAAACGGTATTGCCGAAATTCTATCAATCCATTCAGGGATGGATTGCATCTTCCAATGGAGAACTTTATCAAGCACAAACATATTTAGAAGAAATGAGCGAGAGCTTTAACGCTCTTTATGGCGAAGAGCGGATTGCGCTTGAATGTGACTTCAAGATCCTGGATGATTGGCGGAGAGATGCTGACAGGATGACTAGCGGTCTACATCTTGAAAAAGTAAATATTTTGCTTCGCCATACACCATCTCAAATTCTGCTGAAGAGTGCAGGGAAATTATTTGGCAGCCTGGGACAAAACAAAGCCATGCTTTATACAAGGTATAAAAGATTTGTAGAAAATGAGGACTATCAGGAAGCAACGGCTTCCATCACCGATAAGTTTCTTCAGCAGTTTGAGTTATTTGAACAGGCGCTTGCCCGTGATATAACCATGTTCTTCAGAAATTCTTTGAATGTACTGAATCAAAATGTGGAGCAGGCTAAGCGTGAAATTACGAAAGACGAAGACATGCTCGAAAAAATGAATGCAAATCCTGAAGTATACCGTGATCCGCTGACTCTGTTTGAGCTAAGAGTGCGCCAATATGAGTGGGTAGCAGAAATGGGCAAAATCATAGAGTATGCTTAATAGAATGATGAATGAAAAGAGGACGGTGCTGCCGTCCTCTTTTTTTGAGGAAGCCGTGTATTAATGATAGGCTTTATCGCTGGTGTAAGGACTTATACCGAGAATAAAAGGTGATAAGAGTCCTTCATCGCGGGTATGAAGAATAATTCGCAAGAATAAAAGGTGGTGAAAGTCCTTCATCGCAGGTGTGAAGGACTTTTCGCGAGAATAAAAGGTGGTAAAAGTCCTTCATCGCAGGTATGAAGAACTTTTCGCGAGAATAAAAGATGATAAAAGTCCTTCATCGCGGGTATGAAGAACATTTCGCAAGAGTAAAAGGATTAAGTCTATATAATTGTGTAAAAAGAAAAGGGCCATATCAGCCCTCCATGTTACAATGTTTTTCTACCACGAAAAAACATAACAGGAGGACATGATAATGACCCAAATTAATTTTACACTAGACTTCGATAAACTTAAAGAGGAGATCGGAAAATCAGATCTAAACGATATTGTGAAATCCTCTATTGTCCTTGTATTGAATCAATATATGGAAATGGAAAGAGATCGCTATATACAGGCAAATTCCCATGAGCGTTCATCAGAACGGACCGATTATCGAAATGGATACTATGAGAGAGAAATGATTGTGAACGTTGGAAAAATCCGTCTTAAAGTGCCTCGGACAAGAAATGGCGAATTCGCTACGGACGTCTTTGAGAAGTATGCAAGATGTGATAAGGCTTTGCTTTTGTCTATGCTGGAGATGGTCGTAAACGGGGTGTCCACTCGTAAAGTCACGAAGATTATGGAAGAGCTTTGCGGAGAATCTATCTCAAAGTCCATGGTCTCTAATCTAACCAAAAAGCTGGATCCATTGGTGAATGACTGGGCAAACAGGCCTTTAAATGTCATGTACTTCCCCTATCTTTTCGTGGATGCCATGTATATTAAAGTTAGGGAGCACAATAAGGTTGTCTCTAAGGCGGTCTACATCGCGATGGGTGTCAACGAACAAAACAAACGTGAAATCATTGGGTTAAAGGTGGATCATTCCGAAAGTGAAACAAACTGGAGAGAATTCTTTGAATCCCTTAAATCCAGAGGTCTTCAGTCACCAAAGTTAATTATTTCAGATGCTCATCAGGGGTTGAAAGCTGCCATTACCAAAGCCTTCATTGGCACCAGTTGGCAACGTTGTACCGTACACATGTTGAGAAACATGATTCAAACCATGCCCCGTAAGGACTCGAAAGAGGCACGCTCTCAATTAAAGGCGATCTTTAAGTCCTCTAATTTGGAAGAGGCTAAAAAGCTTAAAGACGAATTTATGGCCACATATGAAGAACAAAAGGGATACCAAAAAGCCATTCTTATTCTAGACGAGGGCTTTGATGATGCCACACAATTTTATACAGAATCAGAGGACTTCCACATCCATCTCCGTACGACAAACGTGCTGGAGAGATTAAATTCAGAGATTCGACGGCGTGAACAAGT
Organism: Heyndrickxia acidicola; assembly: GCF_001636425.1. Taxonomy (NCBI): domain Bacteria; kingdom Bacillati; phylum Bacillota; class Bacilli; order Caryophanales; family Bacillaceae; genus Heyndrickxia; species Heyndrickxia acidicola. The sequence goes on along the minus strand of NZ_KV440953.1, from coordinate 2,576,627 downwards.
GATTCGGGTTTTCCCCAATCACCAGTCTGCCTTCCGCTTAATTGGAGCTGTACTGATGGACTATGCCGATACTTTAGATCTAGGTAACCGAAAATTCCTGCATCCTCAATAAGGACATTTTATTAAAAGCTTAACTAGGAAAGCTAGAGTAAGAAGATTTTGATTGAGGAGGGGGCTAGCCCCCTCCTCAACCAAAACCCCATACTCAGACGTATATTCGTGGTATCCATTGAACATGCTTTTTACACATAATAGTGGACTTGACTAGTAAAAGGTGATAAAAGTCCTTCATCGCAGGTATGAAGGACTTTTCGCAAGAGTAAAAGGTGATAAAAGTCCTTCAACGCAGGTATGAAGGACTTTTCGCGAGAATAAAAGATGATAAAAGTCCTTCAACGCAGGTGTGAAGGACAATTCGCAAGAATAAAAGGTGGTGAAAGTCCTTCAACGCAGGTATGAAGGACTTTTCGCGAGAATAAAAGGTGGTAAAAGTCCTTCATCGCGGGTATGAAGAACATTTCGCAAGAGTAAAAGGTAATAAAAGTCCTTCATTGCGGGTATGAAGAACTTTTCGCGAGAATAAAAGATGATAAAAGTCCTTCATCGCAGGTGTGAAGGACAATTCGCGAGAATAAAAGGTGGTAAAAGTCTTTCATCGCAGGTATGAAGAACTTTTCGCGAGAATAAAAGATGATAAAAGTCCATCATCGCGGGTATGAAGAACATTTCGCAAGAGTAAAAGGTGATAAAAGTCCTTCATCGCAGGTATGAAGAACTTTTCGCGAGAATAAAAGATGATAAAAGTCCTTCATCACTGGTATAAATGACTTTTCCCGTGATTATTCTGTAGTATTTGTCCATCATCTTCAAAACGATTGAAGTTCTTCAAAATACATTGCAGCCTCTATATGAGGTATGAACAACTCTTCTTTTAATCTGAGTTATTCCATTTATTAACTTAATTGTTTCACCATCTGAACCTTCATAAAAAACGGTTTTCCAGCCGTTGTCTAAGGTATAAGGAGCATCGGCCGGGTAATTTCCCTTATTTTCCAGACTAGACTGTGTATAGTCATGTGAAATAAAGCTGTATAAAAACCAATGAAGGAAGAAAGAAGGGCAGTCATTTCGATGAGTACAATGCTTAACCCTTCTCTCTCAAAAGATAATTTTTATCCATTTTTCAAAATGGGTGAATGTTAAGCATTTCAACCATGTGCATAGAATACACCATGCTCCCTGATAACAGGACAATGAGCAGAAGATAGGCACCAAAAGTGAGCCATCGTTCCTTGGGCGAGGTTTTTTCATAACTTTCTTGTTTCTTCACTTCTTCACTGATTTGGTTAAATTTTGATTGAACAATTTGTTCCGTAGAATCATTGTCATATAGTGATTCCAGCTGCTGGACAACTCCTTGGATGGCTTCCGCTTTTGCGTTAAACCCAGACTGTTCCTCCCAGTTTTTCGCAGCCTCGAACAATGATTTTATTTGTGCTATTTCCTGCTTGTACTCATAAATTTTGCGATTCAACCACAGCTGCCTTTCATTTATTTCCAAATAAGAATACTCGTGGAGAAGCTCTTCCCAAAGCAAGGATCCCATTTTAAACTCGTCCTGCCAGATTTTTAACTCTACTAATTCCTTTCCTTCTTTACGCATGGTAAAAATATGGATGGTCCCAAAAATGAGCAGTAAAATCAGGATGGGGTCCGGACTGAAAATAGCCATGGCCAATACACCAAGCAGCCCTGCAATTAAGAGTTTTTTACTTAACATTCTTGCAATATGGCCGCCGTCAAGAGGCATCATTGGGATAAGGTTAAATAGGTTTAACATTGCGCCAACTTGTATCATAACCATCCAAAATCCTTGATGAGTTACAAAATACAGCAAGTAGAGCGGAAGAATGGACAGCAATCCAGCGAGCGGCCCCATATAGGCAATATAGGCATCATCTTTAATCGTTTTTGGTTTTTCCTTAATACCTATAAGAGCACCCATAAAGGGGATAAAGACAGCGGCTGTTGTCGGCAAGCCTTTTCGTTTTGCCGCTATAAGATGTCCCATTTCATGAATAAATAGCAAATAAACAAATACAATGGCAAACTTCCAGCCATATATGAAAGCGTAAGCGCCAATGCTGAGAAGCAGGGAAAGAAGGGTATGCAGCTTGGCAATTTTCAGTACGACAACGAGATACTTAAGCTTTGACAGCAGAAGAACGAAAATGCCCCCTAAAAAACCGGATGCTTTCTTGGATGTTTTCATATAAGGCCCCCTTATTTGTATGTAGTACATCTATGTATACGATTCAACAGCAAAAAAGGTTTTGTTCTTTTTAGCGTAAGCTGGCAGACTGATTCTGTTTTGCATAGATTTTTGACATGAGTTAACTCAGCAGCTTTTTAATGTTTAGTAGTTTTTAGGTAGAATATAGCATTTTTTATGAAGGTTCTTTTCGTTACGAATGCTCCTATTTGACACAAAAATCCGTTAAATATGCAACGTTTGTATGAAATTTATGAATAGCTTACGGAAAGATGCCAATAAGTCACGCTACAAACGGAATAATCCGTTGTACGTTAAGTGAATTTATACGAAAAGGATGTTCTAAGCATTGGAAAAGGAGGCAGAGCCTTGTGGCTTGCTGTAAAGAGTTTCTATTAATTCAAAAATAGAAAGCAATTCATAAAGAATGATAAATTCAGAAGAGAAAACCCCTGCAGAATGTTCCCTTTCATCTGCCTCTAATTCTAGAATAAGAGTTTTAAAATACGCACGTGCTTCTTTTACTAAGTGCAAATTGTTATACATAGTTGCAGGGGTTCTAAGGGCATTAACCAAAGATTCTGTAAGTGAGGCAATATTCTCTTTTTGGTCCATTGTCCATCGTAAAGGCTGTTTTGGTATAAACATGAGATTTCCCAGATGATAATGAATTTTCCTTAATTGCTGAAGCTTATATTCATCTATATAAAAAGCTTGATATTCCACCTCCGTGAAACGGTGAAAACGCCAATCCTCTTTTTGAAACTGACAAAGCCTTTCAGACTTATCCAATTCCTCCCTTGCATGGAGGAATGAATCTACAGGATGTAAAAAATCATTTTCTGAGTTTAAAAGTGTGTCAATAATAGCAGTTAGATTTTTTCCTGTGTCCGCTAATAGTACAGTAATACGTTTTGAAATCGTTAACGAATAATTCGGGGGCAGAATGAGAAAATTTACTAATGCAGATACAACTAAGCCGATAGTAGTTGTTCCAAGACGTATAAAAAAAGCAATAATAAGATTGCTGTGTATGACATCCACCATGGCTACCGAAGTAAGAGCAGCAACAAGCAGACCATCATGAAGCTTTAGCTTGTAGCATGTGAATATAGTAAAGACAGCAGCAGCTGCGTAGGTAATGGGTGAATCGTGAAATAAGGAAATAAAAAGGACAGCAAAGGCTGATCCAATAGCGGAGGCAGGAAACCGGACTAATCCTTTTTTTATAGAATCCATTACTGTGGGCTCAATAGAAACGATAGAAGTAATAACTGCAAATACAGCAGGCCAGTGAAGCCAATTGCATATGAGTGCAGTTGACAAGACGGCAATACCTGTTTTCGCAATTCTGCCGCCAATAAAGTGTTGCTTCTTCAAATTAAATCACCAACCTTAAAAATAAAATATAATACCATTATACAATACTACTAAACAACAAATTTACACTGTTACACTAAAGCGTAAAAGGGGTCTGACCCCTACAATTCTGAATATTCAGCTTACACGGGGGCTTGTCATATATAAGAAAATTTTATGAGAAGATATCACTTTTTACGATTAGTGGGTATTGGTAAGGAGTGGTAAAATTTAATCAGAGGTGATGGCTGATGAAAAAGGATTTTTTTGAAGGAATTCAAAAGGACACTTACGCTAATCGCGGAGCAGGGGACAATTGGAAAGATGCCATTCGAAAGCGTGTGGACATCAAAAATAAGACTGCAGCCGACATTGGAATAGGAGGAGGTATTTATTCCATTGCCCTGGCAGAGCTTGGTGCAGCAAGGGTTATAGGAATCGATATAGCTGAAAACATGCTGGCAGCAGCCCGCAGTAACTGCCATTCGTACCCTCAAATTGAATTTCAGCTGGGCCATGCAAGCGATACAAAATTAAAGGATCAAGAAGTAGATGTCATTTTGGAAAGAGCATTGATTCACCATCTTACAGAGAGTCAATTAAAGGATTGTTTTGTGGAGGCAAAACGCATCTTACAGGATGAAGGTGTGTATATTATACAAGACAGGACATCGGAGGATTGTCTGGTGAAAGGCAGTCCAGAGCACCTGAGAGGATACTTTTTTGATATATACCCTCAGCTTAAGAAGAAGGATATTTCCAGAAGACATTCTATTGAGACTGTACATGATACATTATTTCAATCAGGATTTAGAGAAGTTGAATTTTTTACACTTTGGGAAAATAGAAAACTTTATCAATCCGGAGAAGAACTGAGACAGGAAATTTTAGATCGAAAGGGCCGGTCCATTCTTTTTGAATTGAACGATCAACAGCTTGAAGTGCTTGCAGATAAGATTCTGGAAAAAGCAGAGGGGGAATTCCCGCTTCAGGAAAAAGAAAGATGGACCATTTGGATTGCAATGAAATAACTCCCATAGTAAAGAAGCAGTGTATGCAGGGTGCCTGTTATCCGGGAATTTTGATGTATGTCCATCGGCCAGGCATTTAGAGGGGTTTAAAAAAACATAAAAAAATAAAGTAAGTATGGTTGACAAAGAAATTAATTCGTAATAACATTAGTACCAATAAATCAAATGAAACAGTAAATTTTAAAAATAGATTCAGGCAATGATGGAGAGTAGTAGTCTAAATGGACACTTTAGAGAGCTGGTGGTTGGTGCAAACCAGTGTGGAAATCTAGATGAATGGACTTCTGAGCTTCCAAACCGAACCTCAAAGGAGCAGTAGGCTTTGGCGAAAGTCTCGTCGTTATAAGAGACGGATATTAAGGCAGGTTTATTTTGCCTGATATTGTCAAAGTGAGCTGTTCGTTCAGCTAATAAAGGTGGTACCGCGGGTTCCTCGTCCTTTTTGGATGAGGGACCCTTTTGTATTTTAAAGGAAAAAAATACTAGCTCAGCGGCTAGCGAATTTCATATATATAAATCATTGATTAAGGAGAGTAGGTTTCACTAAAAGCATTACAGAGAGCCGGCATTGGTGAGAGTCCGGTATGTGGAGTGAGATTGAATGGTCTTATGAGAGGTTTCCTGAATTGGAGTAGGGAGACACGGAATTCCCCCGTTAAAAGGATAGGGTATCGGCTGAACCAAAATCATCCCGTACCTGAACAAAGAGGCAGGATTCTTTTTATATCTTTTTATATCCTGCAATAAGAGGTGGCACCGCGATCTGTATCGTCCTCTATAAACGAAGGCAAAAGCTTTTGTTTATAGAGGACTTTTTTTATTTCTGGATTACTACAGCAGCAAAAATCCTGATAAAAGGAGAAGGAAAAATGACACAGACACAGCATACACAATATAAAATTTTGAAGCTAAATGGAGACACTCTTACCCCCATAACGGTTTTTAACCGGCTGAGAGGCAGAAAAAAATGTCTTTTGGAAAGCTCATTAAAACATCAGGAAAACGGAAGATATTCCTTTATTTCCTTGAATCCAATCAAGGAAATTAAAGGAGACATGAATGGCATTACGATTCTTGATCATACAGATGGCAGCATCCAGATAGCAAAGGGTCTGCCTCATGAAGTGATACAGGCACATCTTCCTCATCAGGAGCTGGATCTCCCGTTTCCGTTTTATGGAGGATTCATTGGGTATCTTGGATATGATGTCATTCGGCAGTACGAAAATATCGGCCGTACCCCGCATGATGAACTAGGTATTCCTGACTTTCATGTTTCGCTATACCAGGATGTCATTGTTTTTGACCATGAACATTTAACCATCTATCTTATTGCACTGAATGGATCTGAGAGTGAGCTTGAAACAAGACTTTCAGCATTGAAAGAAATGATTTACACAAATAAAAAGGATGAAGAAGATCTTGAGAATTCCATAATGGCTTTTAAACCCGCCATTGAAAAAAAAGACTTTGTAAACATGGTAGAAACAGCTAAAAAGCATATTGAGCAGGGAGACATTTTTCAAATCGTTTTATCTCAAAGGCTGAAAAGTGAAATGAATACGGATCCGTTTCATTTTTATCGAAAACTTCGAAAGGCAAATCCATCCCCTTACATGTTTTATATGGATTATGAGGACCATGTTCTGCTGGGAGCTTCTCCTGAGAGCCTGATTAAAACAAAAGGCAGGACAGTTATCACGAACCCTATTGCTGGTACAAGAGCGAGAGGAGTAACAATGGAAGAGGATCAAAAGCTGGCTAAGGAGCTGCTGGAGGATGAGAAGGAGCTGGCGGAACATAAAATGCTGGTGGACTTGAGCCGGAATGATCTTGGCAGGGTATGTGAGCCTGGATCCATTGAGGTTTCTAAGTATATGGAAATCGAGCGCTACCAGCACGTCATGCATATTGTTTCCGAAGTACAGGGAACATTGCATGAGGAGTATACCGGGCTGAATGCTTTAATTTCCTGCCTGCCTGCCGGGACCGTATCGGGTGCCCCGAAAATCAGGGCCATGCAAATCATAAATGATCTGGAGACAGTAAAGCGGAATGCTTACGCGGGTGCCATAGGATACATCAATGTAAATGGGGATGTCGACTTTGCCTTGGCTATCCGCTCACTCGTTGTAAAAGACGGCTATGCCTATGTTCAGGCAGGAGCAGGTATCGTGTATGATTCAGTGCCTGAGCTTGAATATGCCGAAACCTTGAATAAAGCAAAATCCCTTTTGGAGGTGCACATCAATGATCTTACTGTTAGATAACTATGATTCCTTTACCTATAATTTGTATCAATATATCGCGGAGACCGGTGAACAAGTAAGGGTTGTCCGGAATGATGAGATGACAGTTGAAGAGCTTGACAAATTGAAACCTGAAGCCATAATCGTTTCTCCTGGACCAGGAAAGCCGGAGGATGCCGGTATAACGATTGAGGTCATCCAATCTTTTTATCAAAAGGTTCCCATCCTTGGGGTTTGTCTGGGACATCAGGCCCTCGGTGCAGCATTTGGAGCTGAAATAGAGCAGGCGCGTGAAATCAAGCACGGAAAAACCTCCATGATCACACATGTGGGAACAGGAATTTTTGACTATATGCAGCAGCCTCTTGAGGTCATGCGTTACCATTCTCTCGTGGTAAAAAAAGAAACCATTCCTCCCTCTTTTAAGGTGCTGGCACGCTCCATGGATGATGGGGAAGTAATGGCTATCAAACATTATGGCTTCCCGCTTTACGGCGTCCAATTTCATCCGGAATCAATAGGGACAAAGGGCGGCAAGATGATTATTCAAAACTTTTTAAAGGAAATTCGAAAGGAGGCCCAACATGCAACAATTTCTTGAAAAGCTGCTGTACCGGGAGAATTTGCCTTTTGATGAAATGGTGTCAGCATCACGGAATCTTTTTTCAGAAGAAACAACGGATAGTGAAATGGGAGCTTTTCTTGCGGCGCTGAAGCTAAAAGGAGAAACACCGGATGAAATAGCAGGACTGGTCGAGGCAATCCGTGAAAAATCCGTTCCAATCCGGCACACAGGCATGAGTGTAATGGATAACTGCGGAACAGGCGGCGACCGTTCGCAAAGCTTTAATATCAGCACTACTTCTGCATTTGTTATAGCGGGAGCAGGTATTAAAGTAGCCAAACATGGAAACCGGAGTGTCTCAAGCCGCACAGGAAGTGCCGATGTGCTGGAGCATTTAGGTATTTCATTGTCTTTTCCGCCTGATGCTGTTGAGGAGCTGTTGAATGACAATGGAATTGCCTTCCTGTTTGCTCCTTATGTTCATCCGGCTTTAAAACGAATTATGAAAATCAGAAAGGATCTTAAAGTGCCTACTGTGTTTAACTTAATCGGTCCGCTGACAAATCCCCTGGAACTGGATACACAGCTTGTTGGAATTTATGACAGAAGTATGCTGGACATGATGGCCAAGGTGCTTCAGAAAATGGGGAGGAAACGCGCACTTATTGTAAATGGAGCAGGTTTCATGGACGAAGCCTCACTATCCGGTGAGAATCATTTAGTACTCCTGGAAAAGGGGAAGACCACTCCATTAGTGATAACCCCTGAAGATGTCGGCCTTCCTGTTTATGAGCATAAAGAGATTATTGGCGGTGGGGCAAAGGAAAATGCAGCAATCCTGCTCGGTGTCCTTCAAGGAAAGAAGGGTGCCTATCGGGATACGGTCCTTTTAAATGCAGGCCTCGCCATATTCGCCAACGGCGCTGCAAAAACCATCCAAGAGGGAATTAACATGGCAAGAGAGAGTATTGATTCCGGAGCAGCTGAAAGCAAGCTTCAATATTTAGTAAACTACAGTTCAAAACTTGCACATGAGGTGATATAAAATGACCATATTGGATACGATTTTAAAGGAAAAAGAAAAGGAGGTAGCCTTGTTAAAAGAACAGGGTGAAAATTATCCGGAGGCACTTCCGAAAAAGAAAATCCCTTCTTTTTATGAGACATTCCAACAATCAAAAACAATGTCCATTATTTCAGAAATCAAACGCGCATCCCCTTCAAAGGGTGACATTAATGCAGGCGTAGACCCGGTTGAACAGGCAAAGCTTTATGAGGAGAATGGAGCGGGTGCAATTTCCGTGTTAACCGACCAGGCCTTTTTCAAAGGAACAATGGATGATTTATATGCTGTACGGCAGGCCGTCAGCCTTCCTATTTTATGTAAAGACTTTGTAATTGACCGAGTACAGATTGACCGCGCCAAAGCTTATGGAGCAAACATTATATTACTCATTGTAGCTGCTTTGCCGAAAGAACAGCTGAAAAGTTTATATGATTATGCAAGAAGTAGGGATTTGGAGGTATTGGTGGAGGTCCATAACGAAATGGAACTAATCGTTGCACGGGAAATAGGGGCAAATATTATTGGCATCAATAACCGTGATTTAAAAACATTTCAAGTCAGCCTTGAAACGACTGAATGTCTTGCAGATCTAGTAGAGGATCCTTCCATTTTGCTGATCAGTGAAAGCGGAATTCAAACCAGGAAGGATGCAGAGAAAGTAAGAGACAGCGGGGCCAAAGGATTGCTGGTAGGAGAGACGCTTATGCGTTCAGGAGATATAAAAAAAACAATTGAAGACTTAAAGGTACCGTATTCTTTACCTAGTGCCTATTAAAGGGAGTCGTTAAAGTATGCTAGTAAAAATTTGCGGAATTAAAAGCAAAGAAGCAGCAATGGCGGCAGCAGAGGCAGGAGCAGATTTTATCGGGTTTGTTTTTGCAGAGAGCAAACGCCGTCTATCACCTGAACAGGCTGCCGAAATTGGAAGGGTCATTCCAGCTCATGTGAAAAAGGTTGGTGTGTTTGTAAATGAGTCTCCTTCAGTTATCGAAGAAATTGCCGGTACAGCGGGGTTGGATGTAATCCAGCTGCACGGAGATGAAACAAAGGAGTTTCAAGAAAAAATATCGCTTCTCACAATAAAGTCCTTTGAAATGAGTGAGGACAAAGATCTTAAAAAAATAGAGGCATTTTCCCCAACATATTATCTGCTGGACAGCCCGGTCGGCAAGTACCGAGGAGGAAATGGAACCGCATTTGAATGGAGTCTGACAGAGCAGCTGTCTATACCAAAAGAAAAAATAATGTTAGCCGGAGGGCTAACAGTCGAGAATGTAGCTGATGCCATTCTTACAGTAAAGCCTGGTGCAGTAGATGTTTCTAGCGGAGTCGAAACAAACGGAGAGAAGGACTTGGAGAAAATTAAAGCGTTTATAAAAAATGCAAAGCAATCTTTTCAACTTTTAAAGGAGAGTGAAGGAAAATGACAACAACTGCTTCTACTTATTCACAACCGGATGCTAAAGGGCATTATGGCGCTTTTGGAGGCCGATATGTACCTGAAACTTTAATGCCAGCTGTTTTAGAATTAGAAAAAGCTTATACAGAAGCGATGGCTGATCCAGCGTTTAAAAAGGAATTAAACTATTATCTCACTCAATACATCGGCCGTGAAACACCGCTTTATTATGCGGAAAACCTCTCAAAGCACTTTGGCGGCCCAAAAATCTATCTTAAGAGGGAGGATTTGAACCATACTGGTGCTCATAAAATCAACAATACCATCGGGCAGGCGCTTTTAACACTTAGGATGGGAAAGAAAAAGGTAGTGGCAGAAACGGGAGCTGGCCAGCACGGCGTAGCAACTGCAACTGTTTGTGCACTTCTCGGCCTGGAATGTGTGGTCTTTATGGGGGCTGAGGATATTAGAAGGCAAAAGCTGAACGTTTTCCGTATGGAGCTATTAGGGGCAGAAGTCCGCAGCGTGGAGCAGGGAAGCGGAACATTAAAGGATGCAGTAAATGAAGCACTCCGCTACTGGGTAACACATGTGGAAGATACACATTATATTTTAGGTTCGGTCGTAGGACCTCACCCATTCCCGCAGATTGTCCGTGATTTCCAGAGTGTCATTGGAGAAGAGACACGCAGGCAGATGCTTGACCAAACAGGAGAACTCCCGGATGCAGTCATTGCCTGCATTGGAGGCGGAAGCAACTCAATGGGGATGTTTTATCCTTTTATAAAAGATGAAACGGTTAAGCTTTATGGCGTTGAAGCTGGAGGATCCGGCATTGAGAGCGGAAAACATGCAGCTGTGCTGACGGACGGAAAGCTTGGTGTCCTTCATGGGACTATGACGTATTTGCTGCAGGATAACCACGGTCAAATTCAGGAGGCGCACTCTGTTTCTGCAGGATTGGATTATCCGGGCGTTGGTCCTGAACACAGCCATTTAAAGGAAATTGGACGTGTCCACTATACATCAATTACAGATACTGAGGCACTGGATGGATTTAAATTGCTGGCACAAACCGAAGGGATTATCCCTGCTCTAGAAAGCTCTCATGCCATTGCGTATGCACAGAAACTGGCGAAAGAAATGAACGAGGATGAAACGATTGTCATTTGTCTATCAGGACGCGGTGACAAGGATGTCGAAACGGTAAAAGGCTTATTGGGAGGGAATTGAAAATGGGAAAAAACCGAATTGATCGAGCATTTCAAGCAGTGTTGGACCGTGATGAAAAAGCATTTGTCCCTTACATTATGGCAGGGGACGGAGGCCTTGAGATATTGGGAGAAAGGCTTACGTTTTTAGAGGAAAGCGGAGCGACAGTGGTGGAAGTGGGGGTTCCTTTTTCCGACCCTGTTGCGGACGGCCCTACGATCCAGGCTGCTGGAATTCGTGCACTTGAAGCAGGAACAACCCTGAAGGGCATACTGGCAGAGCTTACGGCTAGTAAATCCACTAGAAGCATTCCTATTGTCATGATGAGTTATTTTAATCCTATTTATGTGTATGGAGCGGAGATATTTGCGCAGGAATGTGTAGAAGCAGGGGTGGATGGTTTAATTATTCCAGACCTGCCGTATGAAGAGGAGGAAATTATTGCAGATGAACTGGATAAATATGGTATCTCCCTTATCCGATTAGCTGCTATTACCAGCCCGGATGAACGCTTAGAAAAACTGGCTAAACAAACGGAAGGGTTTTTATACGCAGTAACTGTGACTGGAATTACTGGGGCCAGAACGTCCATTCGTGAAGGAATTGCACTCTACTTGAAAAAGCTTAAGCAGTACTCGAAAGTCCCAGTTCTCGCTGGATTTGGAGTATCCACACCAGAACAGGTCAGGGAGCTTGGAGATGCCAGTGATGGAGTTGTGGTAGGAAGCAGAATCATTGAGTTGTTTCAAAAGAATGATCTCGAAGCCATTCAGGCATTGATTCAGGCATCGAAAGGACTTGAAGTGAAATAAGGGTGAAACTGTCTTTATCGCAATAGTCAAGATTGAGGAGTTTTGCGGATTAAAGTACTAAAGGGGTCTGACCCCTTTTGTGCTTTAAAGCAATAAAAAGGATCCTTGCTTTTAAAATGCAAGGATCCTTTTTTATCATCATTTTCTTTCAAAAATTGATTCCTTCACCGTTAATTGGTGGATACTGCTCTTCCCATCCAAGTTGGTATGTCTCTTTTTTCCCTAGGGCATGGAAGTTAACAACTGCTTTTTTACCTTTCAATGTCCCAGCCTCCTAAAGTGCAAGTATTTTTTCATATGCTGAATTTGCAAGTGCAAAGGATGCAGCCGCCTCTTTATACAATTCCCGATTATTATAATAATCCCCCAGTGTTTTTGAATAGAGGATTAGGAGATGATATTTCTTTATTTCTTTAAAATACGGAATTGCTTCTTCCAACACAAAAACATCAAAACCAGAAGGAAAACCGTCGGCAATATACTTGTAAAATTTCAGTTCAATCATTTGCTGTTTATAGTCCTCATGGTCCAGCACATGCCGGAAACCTTCATCCAGCCACTTGTTTACTTGTTCAAAACAGCCAATAATGTAGTATTCTTTAATGATATTAAGAATAGTATTCAAGGTATCCTGTCTTTTAGGACGCTTAGGATCAGATGGATGCTCAAGGCTTCTTAGAAAGAAAGAAATGGCCTGGCTGGAGTTTCCTTCTTGTGACTTAAGGATGCCCAGGTTGTTATCAATTTTAGGAAGAATAGACATATATCCAGTAGATTCAGCCAGCTCCCTGGCCCAGTTATAATGTTTTGCAGATTCAAAATAATCCTGAACTCTTCTATAAGCCAAGCCCAGTAAGAGGTGGCAATCGGTGCAGCGTTTGAATTGGTAGGTCCCTTGAAATAAGGAGAGCGCCTCTTCAATATAATAGATGGTCAGCGTATTCTTTCTCATCCTCGATAGTACCAGACCATACATATAGTAAAGATCAGCCTGCTCTTCTTTTAAATGGCTTCGAATTGAAATTAAATACTTTTTAGCATGGCTAAAGGCTTGAACTGCTTTTGTATACTTTTGGTGATAATAAAAATAATTTCCGCAGCATTTATGAAAGGCAAATTTCAATTCATCAGGCAAGTCAAATTGAAAAGGCTTTAATTGCTCGATTAGTTCAAGGGCCTCTTCCAGATTGGAATGAATGAGATGGTAACGAATTAAGTAGGTATGGTACGTTAAGATAAGTTTGAATTCATCCTGGTCAGAAATGGATTTGAGAATAGACTGATGCAATTCATCTGCCTTTTCTTTATGATTAAGGACCAAATATCGCCTCCATCTCTCTAACAGTTCTATTAAAGTTTCATTTACATTTGTCATAAAGGGAATCTCGAGCTTATCGCAAAGACCGCTCATTAATTCAATAGGTGGGGTCTGCTCATTTTTTTCTATTGATTTGAGGTATGCGACGGTCGTAATGCCTTCTGCCAGCTCGGCTTCAGTCATTCGTTTTTTAAGACGGTAAAAGTGTATTCTAGTGCCAATGTTCATAATACTAGCTCCCTAATATAGACTGCCCTTTTATTATAATTAAATTTTTTAAAAAGTGGAATAAGTTTCAAGTAGGCAAATAGTCCGAAAAATAAGTTTAAAATAATTGGCGAATGAAAGGAAAAAGACGAAGATTCAAATAAATATTTCATTTGCTTTCGACAAATACTTATCCACAAATAAAACGACCAATTTTTAAAAATTTGAACAAATAGACTTTTCTAAATTGATGTTAATAACAGTATCCACATAGTTATCAACAGTTTTGGTGGTTAAATCCCTTGGTTTTGATTAGTTATACACAGTATTAACAAGTGAAACGTGCGACTTATCCACCATTTCAAAACGCACCTTTATAAACAAAAACTAATGAAATTTACAAGTTTTTGTCGCAAATTATCAATTTCTACCATAGAAATTTATCTTGATTTTAAAAGTCCCATGTCCTAATTATAGGGAAATTGGTTGATATAGCAGTAGGAAATGATGCTGAAGCTAGAAAGAGACTACATTGGTAAATTTCTTATTTTCTATGATCTGTTCATTCTGCTGGGTTGATTTCTACTGAAGGAATTCGCTTTCCACGAGCTTCCTGGTCGCATTATTCTGCGGGGTCTCCTCTAATACGCTTTTCTAAGCAGCAGTCTCGTGTATTCACTCTTCCAATCAACATAGGTTTACAATTAACAGTGTTCTTTAATAACAGAGGCATTTTAAAAAAGAAACGCCCCTGAAAACAGAATTCAGGGGCGACTCTTTATACCGTTTTTAGTACACTGTTCCAAAAGATTCATACAGACACTATTGTTTTCTTTTTTTAGCGCGTTTATCTGCGGCTTCAGAGCGAGCCTGGGCTTCGAGGTCATCGTGATCGGCCAGCTCCTGGGAGTATTCTACATCCCGTCCGTCCGACTTTAAGTTCTTGGGTACTTGAGGAAGGCTTCGTTTATCTTTTGCCAAAGGAAAAACCCCTTTCAAGTATAGTGCGATAACCTGTAATCGGTCCGCACTAATAGAGTACTCTTGAAAGGGAATTTTCAAACAGGTAATTATTTGCGATAATCGTCAGCGTACCCGCCTGCACGGTCAGCTTTTTTAAACTCATGGGAATATGTAACGGATTGCATAGCAGTTAAGTTGCTTTTACTTTTTACTCTTTTGTCTTTTGGCATTTCTATCATCCTTTCAGCACAGATTCATCTTCTAGTATTTCCTATGGAAAGTGAAAAATACTTTAAAAAAGCCTAAAATAGAGCTTCTTTTTATAAAGGATCTTTTCGTAACCTTTGTTGATATATGACACACTGAAAAATGATTGAAAATCCAGGTTCAGTAATAGCTCGTGACTAGTTGCGACAAGATGCCACGAAGACAGATAATATATGGAATTCCACTTTGTACGTAAAGCAACAATCTATGTGGAAACATTATTTTTACAACCTGGCTGTTAATGAAGCTAAAGGAAGCATTAATAAGAACCATTCATGTTAAAATAGAGAATGAAGGGGGAAGGTGAAATGCCGATCATAACCAAAATTTCTGCTCAGAAAACTAATACAGAACGTTTTAATCTTTTTATCGATGAAAAGTATGCATTTAGTGTGGATGCCGATGTACTGGCAAGATTTCAATTGTCAAAAGGGAAAGAATTAAGTGCCCTGGATTTAACAGAAATTGAATACCAGGATGATATCCGCAAAGGGGTAAACAGTGCTATTCAATTTCTTTCCTTTCGTATGAGGTCAGAGAAGGAAGTGCGGGATTACTTAAAGAAAAGTGAACTGGATGAAGCCATTATTCAAGAGGTTATTCACAAGTTATTCAAACGAAACTATTTAAATGACTTGGAATTTGCAAAAGCATATGTCCGTACTCAAATGAATACCGCTAAAAAGGGACCGGTTATCCTTAAACAGGAACTGCAGGCAAAAGGGATAAATGTGCATGAAATTGAGCTTGCACTAGAAGAATATTCAAACGAACTGCAAGTAGAGAATGCAATGGCTCTTGCAGTAAAAACGATAAAGCAAAATCGAAAGCTTGCTGAAAAAATGGTTCAGCAAAAAATGGAACAGGTGCTTGTACGCAAGGGCTTTATGCATCATACCATAAACATTGTCCTTGAAGAGGCAGCATATGAAAAAGGAGAGGATGAACAATGGGAGGCTATAATGGAACAGGGGAGAAAGGCTCATCGCCGATTTCAAAAGTTCGAGGGCTTTGAGTATGCACAGAAAATGAAACAAGCTCTTTATCGCAAAGGCTTCCCTATTGAATTGATCGAACGTTTTATTGAAGAAAATGCTCAGGTGGATGACCGGGAGGTAGATTAAATCCCCAGAGCCATTGCTGATCATGCAAAGGCTCTGGTAAGGCATCCAATATCGAGGCTAAAAGGCTACCGGACATCCCATTTATACACTTCGCAGCTTCCATATCAAATTTTACTTCCCCTTACGTCTGTTTTTCCCTGACCAGATTGTCTTATTCTCATTCAGCAGTAGACATCCTCTCATTTTTTCGATTCAATGACTATTTCATCCGTCACTTGACTTTGCTCATATATTAATTGGGCAACTTCTGATGGTGAACGAAGACGGCTTTTGTCTGAGATGTGATCATTTGTATCCCAAAAAGGAGTGTCCATTCCGCCCATATAAGCAGGGATTATCCGTAAATCTGTTTCTTCTAGTTCTTTTTTCAGGCTTTCTGTAAAGCCTCTTACAGCAAATTTACTCGCCGCGTAAAGGGATTCATTTTTTTTCCCTCGCAGTCCAGCTGTAGAGATAATATTAAGTATGGTTCCTTTGTTATTCTTCTGCATAATAGGGAGAATTGCTTTCGTCATGTAAATGGTTCCGAAAGTGTTGGTTTCAAACAAGAGTGTTAAATCCTCTTCCTTTGATTCCAGAAAAGGGCCAAAGCGGCCTGCTCCTGCGTTATTAATAAGAAGGGTAACATCATGGTCCTGAGGAATCGACTTTACAAAATTTTCAATCGCTGTCATATCTCTGATATCAAGAGAAACAGCTGCTGCAGAGCCTGTATTTTCTGTTTTTATTTCCTCACATACAGTGTCGAGGCTTGACTTCGTTCTCCCTATAAGATAGACAAAGAAGCCTTCCTTTGCATAAAGCTTTGCCAGTTCAGCTCCCAGACCTGTTCCTGCGCCTGTTACAATTGCTGTCTTCATCGTGTTAAACTCCTTTAGTTAAGTCGTTTTTACTGTTTTAATTTTCCGTGATTTTTCAAACTCGCCCAGTCTGTCCGCCGCTAAACGGCATCTTCCACTTTTCTCTGTCCAGCTCCAAGCGCCACCGGCTCTAGGTCATAAGCCAGCCTGGCCAGAAGGTTAAAGACCGAACCTTCCAGCCAGGCTGTCTTATGCTGGTCGCCGGTAATCGGGCGCTTTCCGCTTTTCTATTACCGCAGAGTTCATTATACTAGAAGAGGACAAGGTGGTGTCAAAATGGAAAGAGAAAAAAGATATAGTGAAATGTCGGAATATGAATTAACACGAGAAATTGCAGGTTTAACTGAAAAAGCCCGCAAGGCGGAACAACTGGGCATTGTGAATGAGTATGCAGTGCTTGAAAGAAAAATTATTATGGCAAAATCATACCTGCTTAATCCGGATGATTTTCATGCTGATGAAGTGTATCGGATAAAAGGGGACCCAGGAGCATACTTTAAAATTGATTATATCGATGGTGTTTTTGCCTGGGGCTACAGAATGACCGGCGGACAAAACCAGGAAGCTTTGCCGATATCGATGCTTATAAAATTAACATAACCAGATAAGCCAGAAATAAAAGGCAGTCATTGCTGACAGTGTGAAAATTATTTTTTATTAATTGTGTTAAATTTTAGTGTTGATAACTGCTCGTTTTTTAGCTCATTCGTGTGAAACGGCCGTTTCATACGAATGAGCTAAAAAACAACAGTGTCCATTAAGCCTTTTTATTAGATAAAAACTTGGTAAAGATTGTTTAACAACACAAAGCATGGAGGGGGGAATCCTCTATTCTGCTTTGTGTTGTTTACTGATTAGCGTATTCGAGGAAAACAGAGACCGAATGGCATGATTTTTACAACTCCACTTATCTTGGTTCCATTTGATTATTTTTTTCCACTCTGGCTGTAAAAGTGAAAAGATGAGGGCATCATTTGAACGATTATGCTGATAAAGGTATCCCCTTAAAAGTCCTTCCTGTTGAAAACCAAGGCGGATGAGAAGAGATTGTGAAGCATTGTTTTCCGGAAAGGTCACAGCGCCAATCCGATATAAATCTAAATCCGAAAAAGCGTATTGCAAAATGGCTTTTACTGCTTCTGATGTATATCCTTTTCTCCAATAATCAGGATGGAGTTCATAGCCGATTTCTGCCCTTTTATTTTTCAATTGCAGATTATTCAATCCAGCAGTACCTATAAATTCATTCGTTTCTTTTAAAAAGATACCAAAGCGTATGGCCCGATTTGCTTCGTATAATTCAGCGAGCGATTGAATGAGTGCAGCAGCTTCTTCTTCTGTTTTTAAACTTTCCATTCCATAAAACTGAGTTACAGCATCCAGTTTCATTATATTGAAGTAGGCTTTTGAGTCCTTCAGAGTAATCTCCTTTAAAAGGATTCTGTTTAAATGAAATTCAGGAAATTCCATACTATTACGCTCCTTTGGTTTTTTATTTATCTGTGTATGTATCCCCTGATACTCCTCGTTCAAGGGCATTAGATTTCGAATCCTCCTCTTTGTAAAATCATTTCCTATGATCAAACACTTTTTGATAATGTCTAAAAATTCTATGGAGTATTTAAATTAAGAATAATTCGATTATTTGAGTTTGTACAGAAAAATAGAAAAAGGAACCGGAGAAATGTCCGATTCCTTTTCTAACCCTTTTACGCTTGTTTTCGTGTTTGACGCTTGAGGATAATCAAGTTTTGTGTCTGGGTTGTTTGGCCATTTGCCTGTGAATACCCGTGCTTTGGCCTGTACCATCCCCTGTTAAAAGGACTGGCACTTCTGTTTAAGTGAGTGTTTTGCTCTCTGCCCATTGCAAAAGCCCCTTTCCATCAAGTGTGTAAGTTCTTCGGAAAATACTTAAAAAAGATCTGCCGAATCTTGATCACGCTGGCTGGATGCTCTCATGCGTTCCTGAGGATGGGTATTGATGGAACCATCTGCCCGTTTGGATGCATACTCTGCTTTTGCACGCGGCTCGCCTTCAAACTTGTTATCGTTCCCATATGGAAAGCCCTTAGCTTTGTTCCTCATGAAGAAACCTCCTAAAAGTTTATCCATATCGCGAAAAGGCGGTTGCATTGACACCTTTCCGCGTAAAAATAGTATTTGCATTTAGGGCGAAATTCTACCCGTACAGTTTTTGGACGATTTGGCAGAATTAACGCGGTGCAACGTCAAGTTTTTTCTTCAGCTTATCGGAATTATAGATCCAGCCTGTGTAAGAGCCGGTTATAGTTAAATCCTCATTCAAATTGACTACAGCGACAAATGGGTAATGGCCGTTGCTTCGATAGCGCAAATCAATAAATCGTACTTCATACCCATCCTTCCGTTCATTTACTTCCCATCGGTAAACAGGGGAGAAGGATAAAAAAGCTGAAATATTTTTGTCTTTTTTTGCTGCTTGAAAAATAGGGGTGTTCGGAACGGGCTTTCGCTTAAAGGTATCCAAAATCGTAACAGATTCTTTATAGCCCCTTCCAACGTAAAAAGTATCTTTTGACGTAACTGCAATTCTCCAGTGGGAATATCGCATCGTCGGTGCAATGATTATGGTTTCTGCCTCAGGAATAATCTCCAGTACTGACAGCCGTATTTTTGATTGAAAATAAAAACGGGACAGATAATATAAGAAAATAATGAAGTACATGACCAAGAAGGTAATTCCGGGATTTGCGCCCTCAATCCACAAAAACAGTCCTACAACATGGATGCTGAAGATGTAAGGGTCAAAGGTATTAATTACACCCAATGCCACCCACCTGGAGGAAAAAGGGCGGAGAGCCTGTGTTCCATAAGCATTAAAAATATCAACAAAGACATGTAAAAATACTGCGATAAAAGACCACATCCATAGATGGGCAAAGTTTGCTTCCGGCACAATCAAATGAATAAAGATTGAGATTAAGATTGGCCATAAAAGCACTGCAGGTACGGAGTGAGTGACCCCTCGATGATTTCTTATATAAACTGCATTGTTTTTAAATTTTAAGACGGTATCAATATCTGGAATTTGCGAACCAATGACAGTTGCAGCGAGAACAGCATGGAAATTCACCGTACTGTCAGCAATAACAGGATCTAACGTTGCCAGGCCGCCTAATGCAAATCCCATAACCAAATGGGTTCCTGTATCCAAGGTAGTTTCCTCCCTTATTTAGCATCCCTATTTAATCCTTATTTAAGAATTTTCAATTTCAGGTAAGGCTCTTTTTGTAAACTTTGTTGTTATTTGAGTCAAAATGCCGCGAACACAGACAACATACTAATTATTCTTTGTATGTAAAGCAGCAATGCAATAGCAGCCTTATATAAAGCGAAAAGGACCATTCTAAATTATTTATTCACTGTAAGAATGCTGGTTATTAAATGATTCCCTGTTAAGGAGAATGACAATCCTTGTATAATAGTGCATTTATCTTGTTTTCGACTAAAAACATGTTATGGTAATAAGGTGATAAACGCGACACTTTTTTATTTCTGTTATCTGGCTGGAATCGCCTTGATTTTAACATTAATAAAGTTTCGTATCCACTTAATTTTTATATTCAGCCTGTTTAGAAAAGGGATGAATCAATTTAAAACATATCCTTGTAAATAAAAGGACATATAGGTTCTTTAAAATGTTCAATTTCAAGGATACTAAATATTATTCCCAAAAAAACAGGCCTTCTAACATATGGAGGAATGTTTGTGTCCAATACACCGTTAAACCATTTACAGGATTTTAATATAACAGCCTTTCAAAACGATTTAATTGGATGGTTCAGCAGGGAACAGCGGGACTTACCATGGAGAAAGGACAAAGATGCCTATAAGGTGTGGGTATCTGAAATTATGCTTCAGCAAACAAGAGTTGATACAGTGATTCCTTATTTTGAACGATTTATGGAAAAGTTCCCTACAATTGATGACCTTGCCCTTGCGGATGAGGAAAGCGTTTTGAAGGCATGGGAGGGTCTTGGCTACTATTCACGTGTCAGAAATCTCCATTCAGCAGTGAAAGAAGTCCGCGAACTTTATGGAGGGATGGTTCCTGATTCACCAGCCGAGATCTCCAGGCTTAAAGGGGTAGGTCCTTATACCGCAGGAGCCATTTTAAGCATTGCTTATAGCAAAGCAGAGCCTGCAGTAGATGGAAATGTAATGAGGGTGCTGTCGAGGATATTATCCATTTGGGAGGATATAGCCAAGCCTTCTGTGAGAAAGGTCTTTGAAGAAGCAGTACGTGCTCTTATTTCACATGAAAATCCTTCTCATTTCAATCAGGCATTAATGGAGCTGGGGGCATTAATTTGTACGCCAACATCACCATCCTGTCTGCTGTGCCCGGTGCGCGAACATTGTCATGCGTTTGAGGAAGGAACGACTGGAGAGCTGCCTGTAAAAACGAGAAAGAAATCAACCAGACATGTGGATTTGATAGCAGGGGTGCTAAAAAATGATGAGGGGAAAATTTTAATTCATAAGCGTCCCCAAAACGGCCTTTTAGCGAATCTGTGGGAATTCCCCAATGTGGAAAAAAACACGATTATTTCGCCGCGAACAACTTTAAAAGGCTATTTATCAGATGAATATAAAGCAGATACAAAGATTGAAACAGGCTCTTTCACAAGTATTGATCATGTATTTTCGCACTTAACCTGGAATATTGAAGTTTTTGCGGGTACATTGCAGGGGGACGTGGAAGAAACGGATACCGTGAAGCTTGTTACACCGGATGAATTAACAGAGTATGCCTTTCCAGTCTCTCATCAAAAGATGTGGAGAGCCTATCAAGCACTTCAATTGGAAATGCCGTCATAAAAGATTTAAAAAAGCTTGGTTTGGCCAAGCTTTTTTAGTAAATCTGACTTTTGGATAAGAATGAAATTCTTTATTAAAGGCTTTTTTTAAGGCCTCTTTTTGTTCAGTTTTAACAGAGAATTTTAATAGTCTGGCTCCAGCTCCTATTGGCCAGCTGGTTTAACGAAGTTATTCTATCAGTATTATATAAAAAAAGTACGAAACGAGCTTTTAACCCGGCTCACAAACATATAACCTTTTTAAAATGTCACTTTGTTAAAGGCTCTTTTCGTATTATTTAACATAACAATCTATGCGAGAACAGTCTTGTTAAAAAGGAACTCTTCCATTTCCTGTGCTGCTTTTTTCCCTTCCTGCATGGCCCATACGATTAAACTTTGCCCTCTGCGTGCATCACCTGCAGCGAAAACACCCTCTACGTTTGTCTGATAACTGTTGTCAGCTGTTTTAATTCGATTGGATCGCGTTTCGATAGCCGAAAGGTTTTCTGATACAGTCCCTTCAAAGCCAATAGCAATAAGAACAAGTTCAGCTTCCCAAATACGGCTTGCAGCATCGGACGTATCAAATCGATTAAACGGAATTGTTTCCAGAGCGGCAACTTCGCCATTTTCGTTTCCGATAAAGGCTTTTGTTTGAATAAAATACTGGCGGGGATCTTCTCCCAAGACGTCCTTTGCTTCTTCGTAAGCATAATCAAGCGTAAAGACCTGGGGGTTTTCGGGCCAAGGGTTATGTGCTTCCCTGGTGGTGGAAAGCTGGCCGTATTTACCAAACTGTGCAACGCTTTTACAGCCTTGTCTAATCGCCGTTGCCACGCAATCTGCACCAGTGTCCCCGCCGCCTATTACCACCACTCGCTTTCCTTTGGCGCTGATAGCCGGCTCTTCTTCGGACTTGTTTAAATAATGCTTTGTGCTTAAAGTTAAATAATCCATAGCCGCATATATTCCTTTTAAATGGCTGCCTTCTATGCTTAACTCGCGGGGTTTTTCTGCTCCAATACATAAAAGAACAGCATCGTAAGCAGTCTGTAATTCTTCAAGCGAAATGTCCTTGCCAATTTCAGTGCTGCCTATAAATTGGATTCCTTCCGCTTTTAAAAGCTCTATGCGGCGCTCAACTGAGTTTTTATCAAGCTTCATATTGGGGATGCCATACATAAGCAGCCCGCCAAACCGGTCTGCTTTCTCATAGATAGTGACAGAATGACCTGCCTGATTTAAATCATCTGCTGCTGTTAAACCGGCAGGTCCGGACCCGATGACAGCAATTTTTTTGCCTGTTTTCAGCTTTGGCTGTCTGGGAGTGACCCATCCTTCTTGAAAAGCCTTATCAATAATGGCTTTCTCAATACTTTTAATGGTCACTGGATCGCTCGCCAGGCCGGCAGTACAGGAGCCTTCGCAAGGAGCAGGGCAGGCCCTTGATGTAAACTCAGGGAAATTGTTGGTTTTGGCAAGCCTGAGATAGGCTTCGTGCCATTTGCCTTCATTTACAAGCTGGTTCCACTCGGGTATCAGGTTATAAAGAGGGCATCCGCTTGTGCCGGACTGCAGGACAGTGCCCATCTGGCAGAAGGGAGTGCCGCAATCCATGCACCTGGAAGCCTGCTGCTGCAGTTTGAAGGCAGGCAGAAGTTTTTGATACTCCAGCCAATTCTGTACACGTTCCGCGGGAGGAGCTTCCTTGAAATTTTCTCTTTTTATGTCTAAGAAGTTCGTATTCGCTGCCAATTTCTTCACTCCTTTATTAGGTTAAAGCCAGCTTGCAAGGAACATCCCTGCAAACTAGCCCTTCAGTTCTGTACTGAGGCTTTCAGCTTCTTCAACCGGATCCAGAACAACATTGCTTTGTTTTAATCGAAAAGCCTCAAGCTCAGCTTCTGATGCGGACAATCCACGGTTGTGAAGGATATCGATCATATTCGTCATACTCTTATATTCAAGTGGAATCACTTTTAAAAATTGGTTTAAGGCTGTACTCCAATTTCTCAAAATTTCACCGGCTATGGGGCTGGAGGTATAGTGGTAATGCTTTTCAATCATTTGATAGAGTTCAACGCAATCCTGATCCGTTAAGCTGTCCTCAACGCTGACCATCTCACGGTTAATTTTATCAAAAGTGTCACCAGCTTCTTGGCCTGTATAAATATAAGCGACTCCGCCGGACATACCTGCAGCAAAGTTCTTGCCGACAGGGCCCAGGACAGCAACACGGCCACCAGTCATATATTCGCATCCGTGATCGCCGACCCCTTCTACAACTGCGTATGCACCACTGTTTCTAACACAGAAGCGCTGTCCTGCACCTCCGCGTATATAGGCTTCGCCTGATGTCGCTCCGAAAAAGGTCGTGTTTCCAATGATGGTATGGGCATGAGATAAGTCCCACTTGCTTCCAGGCTTGATAATAATTGTTCCGCCGGACAGCCCTTTCCCTACATAATCGTTTGCATCGCCTTCAAGGATAATGCTCAAGCCTTTTGGAATAAATGCCCCAAGACTCTGCCCTGCTGATCCTTTTAAAACCAGTTCAATCGTATCCTTTGGAAGGCCGGCTGCTCCAAATGCCTTTGAAATGCTATATCCCAGAGTGGTACCGATTGTCCGGTCCGTATTTCTGATAGGGAAGGTGAATACTGCCTTTTGTCCGCTTGATATCAGTTCTTCACAAACAGGAAGGAGGTTTCTTTGGTCAAATCGTGTATCCAGTTGATGCTCTTGCTCCTGGGCTTTATAGTAAAAGCTTCCTTCTTTTAAAAGAGGCTTGAAAAGCAAATCCTCAAGGTTCAAATGTTTCGCTTTCCAATGTGATTGTACTTCATCTTTTATGCGGAGGAGCTGAGTCTGCCCTACAAGCTCGTTTAAGCTTCGATAACCCAATTCAGCTAACAGCTCACGAATTTCTTCTGCAATAAACGTTAAATAATTTACAATATGGTCAGGACTGCCCATAAATTTTTCCCTCAGCTTAGGATTCTGTGTAGCAACACCTACTGGACATGTGTCCAAGTGGCAGGCTCTCATCATGATGCAGCCCAATGCAACGAGAGGAGCAGTTGCAAATCCATATTCCTCAGCACCAAGGCATGCAGCGATGAGAACATCCCGTCCTGACATGAGCTTTCCGTCGACTTCAAGGGTAACCCGATCTCGCAGGCCATTTAACACCAGCGTCTGGTGAGCCTCTGCCAGCCCGAGCTCCCAAGGTACACCTGCATGCTTTATGCTGGAACGAGGGGAAGCTCCTGTGCCTCCATCATGGCCGGAAATTAAAATGGTATCAGCCAGCCCTTTTGCTACGCCTGCTGCAATGGTTCCAACACCAGCCTTTGCCACAAGCTTTACACTGATGCGTGCGTATGGGTTGGCGCTTTTCAAATCATGAATCAGCTGAGCAAGGTCTTCAATTGAGTAAATATCATGGTGGGGAGGAGGGGAGATAAGCCCTACTCCTGGTGTGGATCTCCTTACTTCAGCAATCCAAGGATATACTTTGCTTCCGGGGAGCTGGCCGCCTTCACCCGGCTTTGCTCCTTGTGCCATTTTAATTTGAATTTCATCGGATTCTGTTAAATAGTGGCTTGTAACACCGAAACGGCCCGAGGCAACCTGTTTAATGGCACTCCGTCGAGAGTCTCCATTTTCATCGAGTGTATAACGGCTATCCTCTTCGCCGCCCTCGCCGCTGTTACTTTTTCCTCCGATTCTGTTCATTGCGATGGCTAATGCTTCATGTGCTTCTTTACTTAAAGAACCATATGACATCGCTCCTGATTTAAAGCGTTTAAAAATGACTTCAATCGACTCTACTTCCTCCAATTCGATTGGCTGTCGGCTGCTCTTTAAAGTAAGTAAGCTGCGGATGGTCGTAAAAGGACCGGTTTGCTGCATCTCTGTAAATTTCTTATAAACTTCTTTATCATTGGTACGTGCGGCACGCTGCAGTGTATGAATGATTAAAGGATTGAATTGATGATGTTCGCCTTCCTTCCGCCATTGAAGCTCGCTTCCTGTTTCTAATGCTGGGTCAGCAATTTTAAAACCATTTAAAGCCTGCTGATAGCGGGAGAGTGATTCGGCGGCAATTTCATTCAATCCAATCCCGCTTATTTGGCTCGGGGTTCCTGTGAAATAGAGTTCCGTAACTTCGCTTGATATTCCAATGGCTTCAAAGGTTTTAGCACCACGATAGCTTTGGATGGCCGAAATGCCCACTTTGGACATAATTTTTACAACACCGTTTAATACAGCATGGAGATAATGCTGTACTGCCTCTTTGTACGAACAGGACAAGTGCTTCTCCTGGACAAGACTTCTAAGTGTTTCAAACGCTAAATAGGGGTGGATGGCATCCGCTCCGTATCCAAGCAGCATGGCCATATGGTGTGGATCGCGGGGCTCCCCGGAATCCAGAATTAAGCTTGCCTTTGTCCGTAATCCTTTTTTTATTAAATAATGATGGAGGGCAGATGTTGCAAGTAAAGCCGGCATTGGAACGTCCAGCGTATCATTCAGCCGGTCTGATAAGATAAGAAGGGCAGCGCCTTTTTCAATCGCTTCTTCTGCCTGCGTAAAGAGCTCTTCTAATGCAGTTCTTAAACGGGTTTCTCCATCAGCTGCTGAATAGGCTATCTTTATTTCAGCTGCTTTAATTTGTTTGTTTTGGATTGCAAAAAAGCTCTCGGTATCAAGGAATGGGTGTTCCAATAGAATGCGTTTATTGTCCATTTCACTGCGACGAAGAAAGGAGGACTGTGCTCCCAGCCACGTTAAAGTGGAAATGACACATTCTTCTCTTAGGGCATCAATTGGCGGATTTGTAACCTGGGAGAATCCCTGTTTAAAATAATGATAGAGAAGCTGCGGCCTCTCTGACAAAACAGCTAAAGGTGTGTCCAGACCCATGGAACCAGTGGCTTCCTTCATTTCCTCTGCCATAGGTTTAATGGATTTTGTCACTTCTTCATACGTATATCCAAACACCCTTTGAAGGTATAGGAGCTGTTCTGGCTGATGTCCGGGAAGAGCGGCAAGGCGTTCTTTTTTGCTGTTAAGGGTGAGAACGGAGCTTTCGCTGTATTCACTGTATGGTTCTTGAGTACTGACAAGGGTTTTGAGTTCTTCATTCGAAAGAATACGTCCCTGCTCGGTGTCAACAAACAGGAGTTCTCCAGGCTTAAGGCTGCGCCTTTCCAGAATCATCTCATCGGGAATGTCGACTACCCCCACCTCAGAGGAAAAGATCACCTTATCATCCTTTGTTAGATAATATCTTCCTGGACGCAGCCCATTCCGGTCGAGTGTTGCCCCAATTTGTTTTCCATTTGTAAAGCCGAGTGCCATTGGTCCGTCCCACGGCTCCATCAATTGGCTGTGATACTGGTAAAAGGCTTTAAGGAAAGGGGGCATATCATTTTGCTGCTCCCATGGCTCCGGCACCATCATCATGATCGAACGGGCCAAAGAAATCCCATTTAGAGTGATAAATTCCAATACATTATCGAACATAGCGGAATCGCTTCCGCCAGGCTGTATGATAGGGGTGATCTCTTCAATTGGAAGGTCTGTAAGTTCTTCTGCCAATAAAGCTGTCTTTGCATTGAACCAGTTTTCATTTCCTTTGATGGTGTTAATTTCACCATTATGTGCCAGCATCCTGTTGGGGTGTGCACGGTCCCAGCTGGGAAAAGTGTTCGTGCTGAAGCGCGAATGAAT
Source organism: Heyndrickxia acidicola (assembly GCF_001636425.1). Classification (NCBI taxonomy): domain Bacteria; kingdom Bacillati; phylum Bacillota; class Bacilli; order Caryophanales; family Bacillaceae; genus Heyndrickxia; species Heyndrickxia acidicola. The sequence goes on along the minus strand of NZ_KV440953.1, from coordinate 2,549,343 downwards.
TAATGCGATGGAAGAACTAAATAATTCCATGCCAAGATCAGGATAAAATAAAGGCAGCTGCTCGGCAGAAAGCATCCCCTTATACACAATCGTTTGATTGGAAAGGCTCGCTACATATAAAATAGAAGGAAACTGCTTCTCTACCTTTTTCCTCAACAGATAAAGCTTCTTCTGAAAAAGTGTTTCTTCTAGTGCTGAACATGGCTCCAGGAAAACCTGAGTGATCTGCGGCTGGGCTTTCCTGGCGGCTGTACCTATTACATTGGGATTTACAGGCACTGCTCTTTCACCTATAAAAGAGAGCCCTAAAGAGCCTGCTTCCTTTTTCCAAGCGGCTAAAATGTCCTTCTGCAGTTGGTAATCCTGCGGCATAAAAAGCATTCCAGCAGCATAGCTGCCTTGTTCGGGGAGTGGAAAGGGGCAGGCTTTGATGAAAAATTCGTGAGGAATCTGCAGAAGAATTCCTGCTCCGTCACTGCTTTCATTGTCTGAGCTTTTACCGGCACGGTGATCCAGCCTCGCAAGCATTTCCAGAGCAGTCGTAATAATTTCATGAGAAGGACGTCCTTTTATATCTGCATAAAAGCCAATACCGCAGGCATCATGCTCATATTGTGGACGGTAAAGCCCGGTGGTATGCTGATTTTGTAAGTTTAGTCTCATTTCAAACATTCCTTCCATAACAAATTCTGTCCGAAAAGTGTGATGATTCAAATTTTACTTTATGTTAATTAATCTATACAATATATAATAAAGATGAAAACAATCTAAAGATTAGAACGTTTGAGGTGGAGTAGTGGAATTACGCCAATTGATATACTTTATTGAGGTAGCAAAGCGTGAGCATGTAACGAAGGCTGCTGAAGAAATGCATATAGCACAATCGGCGGTGAGCAGGCAAATCTCTCTGCTCGAAGCAGAGCTGGGAGTCACGCTTTTTTACAGGGAAGGCAGAAATGTCCAATTAACGCCAATCGGCAAAACCTTTCTTGAACATGCGGAGCTGGTATTACTTGAGCTGGATAAAGCCAAGAAAAAAGTGGAGGAATATTTAAATCCTAATGCAGGAGTATTAAAGCTGGGATTTTCAACAGGTTTATCGGTTCAAACCTTTTCTATGGTATTTTCACAATTTAAGGAAATGCATCCTAATTTGCAATTTCAGCTGCTGCAAGGGACGCAAGGCTACCTGTTAAAGCTGATGGAACGGGGTGAAGTTGATATTGCCTTTGCAGCTCCTGTTCCCCAGGATGAGCCATTAGTAAAAGGGGATATTTTATTTACTGAAAAAATTCTGCTTTTAATGCCGGAACATCATCCTCTTGCACAGCAGCATTCTATCCGAGTTGGGCAGCTGCGTTCAGAACGCTTTGTGACTTTCCGAGCGGGTTTGCCCATTCGCCAATTTCTTGATAAAGCGTGTGAGCAGGCAGGATTTGAACCTGCCATTGCTTTTGAAGGAGAGGATATGGATACAATTAAAGGGTTGGTTTCAGCAGGAATCGGAATTGCTATTCTGCCAGAACTTGCGCTTGCCAGTCATTTGCCTGGAGGTGTTGTAACTGCTGAAATTAGTGATGCAAAATTTGCACGATCTGTAGGTCTCATTACCCCGAACACAAGAAAACTTGCCCCCTCCGAACAGCTCCTTTACCAATTCTTAAAAGCCTTTTATGACCGTCTATACAGATTTCAGCTTTAAATCTGGGCGCTACGATATTGTATTTGGGCTCCTTTCAATGGTGCATGGCCAATGAAAGGAATCTAGATAAAAAAAATTCTTAGCTTGCCAGCTATTGATAGGAATTAGATGTGATTAATGGAAATCACGATAAAATCCTTCTTATTTATTAGGAGTTTATTTCCAATAATTATCTGTTAGTCTGCAGTTTAAAGTGCATTCGTGTGAAACTATCGTTTCACGCCTTTCAGCTTAGCTGAAAGGCGTGAGCTAAAAAACAACAGTGTCGTTTAATGAAGACTTTTTTTGAAAATTGTTTAACCAATTTAATCTTTGTCCAGCTTTAGCGCCTATCGGATTTCTACGTCTCCTCCCTACGATAAGTCAACATCAGCTTGTGAAAAGCCTCGCTGTGTTTCCTTTATCTCAGTTGAAGACTAGGAAATCCGTACGCCGATGGTCAAGGCGCTTCCGCTTTTCTTGACTTAACCGTGATTAAATCCTCCCCGCTTTTCAATTTCCTCTATTATTTCCCTGTGAATGGTTTGGCCTTCTGCATTCAGATAAGGAACCATCTGCTGCAGGGAATAATGAAAGAAGGAAAGCTCTTCCTCAGACCAATCCGTTATTGAAATCATTGATAGCTCCGTCATATCGCGTCCATCATGCATATTGAAAACTCCTTTCGGGCCTGATCATGGCCTAAGCTGATTAAATTAAAGGCTCTGTTACAGATTAATGTTAATTTGAGACATATGTTGATTGGAGATGAAAAGCGAGACTCCTGGTTAGGGGAATCGTTTTAGGTGGATACCTCTCAGAAGCATGCAAGAAGAAGGCTCCCCTGCTCCTGAAGCGAAATTCAAAAGGCAAGATTAACACGGCAAAATTAAAAGGAAAAAGCATATGTGAACGGTTTTTCTCTGTTTATATTCCCTCAATGTTTGTGATTCATTCCTTCTATCTGTACAATAGAACTATTTAAAAGTGAAGGATGGTGTGTATAAATGACAAACAAAGTGGCATTGGTAACGGGAAGCAGCCGTGGAGTAGGGAAAGCCATTGCAATTGAATTGGCTAAGGAAGGCTATGACCTAGTAATTAATTATGCCCGCAGTAAATCGGCAGCCCTTGAAACAGTGGAAGAAATTGAAAGGATTGGAAGAAAGGCGCTGCTGGTAAAAGCAAATGTAGGCGATGTCGATAAAATTAAACATATGTTTGAAGAAATTGAAAATACATACGGCAGGCTGGATGTGTTCATTTCGAATGCTGCATCAGGGGTTTTGCGCCCAGCAATGGAGCTTGAAGAAACACACTGGAATTGGACGATGAATATTAACAGTAAAGCGTTGTTATTCTGTGCACAGGAGGCAGCCAAGTTAATGGAAAAGGGCGGCGGAGGCAAGATTGTCAGCCTAAGCTCGCTGGGCTCAATCCGCGTCCTGGAAAATTATACGACAGTTGGCGTTTCCAAGGCAGCTGTAGAGGCATTAACCCGCTACCTTGCTGTTGAACTAAGTCCTAAAAATATAGTGGTAAACGCAGTTTCAGGAGGTGCCCTTGATACAGATGCTCTGAAGCATTTTCCTAATCGTGAGGAAATGTTGGAGGATGCAAGAAAAAATACACCAGCAGGACGTATGGTTGAAATTGATGACATGGTGAAGGCCGTGAAATTTTTAATATCGGAGGATGCATCAATGATCAGAGGGCAGACGATTATTGTGGACGGAGGAAGGTCGCTCACTCTCTAGAAAAGGTTTCTTTTTTAAAAAATAGGCTATGTTAAAGTTCTATGTTGAAAACTGCTCGTTTTTTAGCCATTCGTGTGAAACTGCCGTTTCAGACGCCTTTCAGCTCAGCTGAAAATACAGTAAAGAGAAAGGAAACCAAAGCAAACAAGTTTGCTTTGGTTTCCTTTCTTTAATGTAAAATGAACTAAAAAACAACAGAGCGTTATAACGAAAGCCTTATTCTTTCAGCAAGTAACAATTCCCAATTTATTCTTTTTATTTTTTGTCGAAAAAACACATAAGCACCTCCGGCTTTGGTTACATTAATTTACGTGGAGGTGATTACAATGGCAAAAGAAATGGGAAAAACTCAAGCAGGTACTAACGTATCAAAAGTAAAACAACAAAATGCACAATCTTCACAAGGCGCTCAAGGCCAATACGGAACTGAGTTCGGAAGTGAAACAAACGCTCAAGAAGTAAGACAGCAAAACGCTCGTTCTGCACAAGGCCAACAAAAATCTCAAGGCCAATACGGAACTGAGTTCGGAAGTGAAACTAGCGTTCAAAAAGTAAAACAACAAAACCAACAAGCTGAATCTCGCAAGTCTCAAAATGCTGGCAAATTCGGCCAACAATAAGCATGAAGAAAGGGCACCTATCAGATGGTGCCCTTTTAATGTTTGTCTAGCTCCAGCGTCTATCGGCTAGCAGATTTCTACGTCTCCTCCCTACGATAAGTCAATGTCAGCTCGTGAGCGGCCTCGCTTTGATTCCTTTATCTCAGTCGAAGACTCTGAAATCTGTACACCGATGAGCAAGGCGCTTGCGCTTTTCTTATTGCCAGATTCCTATTTCGACAAAAGCATTATTTTTATGACATAACTAGTCAAAGGGATTTTTTATTTCTGAGCGAATTGATGTATAAAAGGGCTAATGAAAAGGGTGGTTTGTAGCAATGAAAGCATTCAATGAGCTTGTCTCGGACCAAATGAAAACGATGGAAAAGCTTTTGTACTTGCAATCCGAGATTGAACGATGCCAAGAGCTTGAGGGAGAACTTCAGGAGCTGGAGGAATCCGCAAGGCTGGACAGCATTAAAAAGGAAATTATCTTAATGAAAAATGAACTAAAAGAAATACAAAAAACCTTTGAAATGCAGACGGATGAAGTGATCCGCTCCTATCATAAGCAAAAGCTATTCGCTTAAAGTCTTTACAGGATCATTATCTGGATAATTCCTTGGGGCATCTCTTTTCGTCATATATTGAAATAATGCTGAAAATTGTATTGCACCGGTAAATAAAGCAGTTGAAGAAGAGATTTTTGCTTAGTGCCCTTTTTGTAAATTTTGTTGCTTTTTATACAAAAAACCAAATTCAGAATAAAACTTGTGAACTGCTTACGAAAAGATGCCGAGAAGACAGACAACAAACGAAACTTTTCTTTTTACTTAAAGCAACAATCTACGCGAAAACAGATTTGCTTAGAGAGCCCTTGGGAAATGGGCTCTTTTTGTTTTAAAAATCCTTGAAAACCGTTATAATAGTAAAAACTTTATGATTTAACAGGAACGGATTGAATTACCTGTTTTAAAAAAGGGAAAAGCTTTAGAAACAGGTATTATACATATTATTAAGGAAAAAATGGTACTACACATACATAACCAGCTTTTCGTACTAAAAATTGGATTGGAAGCGGGGCCTCCTATAAAAATAAATAAAGAAAGAAGGGGAGAAGAAATGGGGATTCCAGTTGAAGGTAAAAAAATACAAATACATAGTTATAAACATAATGGCCTGATACATCGTATATGGGAGGAGACTACCGTTTTAAAGGGGTCCAAGTCTATCGTTATCGGGGGAAACGACAGAACGCTTGTAACAGAGTCGGACGGAAGGACTTGGATAACAAGGGAGCCAGCCATCTGCTACTTCCATACGGATCACTGGTTCAATATCATTGGCATGATACGGGAAGATGGTATATATTATTATTGCAATCTTGGATCCCCATTTGTATATGACAGTGAGGCATTAAAATATATTGACTATGATTTGGATATCAAGGTTTTCCCTGATATGACCTATACCCTTTTGGATGAGGATGAATATGAGTATCATCGCAAACAAATGGGGTATCCTGATGTTATAGATCATATTTTAAAACGGAATGTTGACAACCTTGTCAGATGGATAAGGCAGCGAAAAGGCCCGTTTGCACCTGATTTTATTGATATCTGGTATGAGCGTTATTTAACTTATCGCCAATAGTGTTTTTGTGTTTTTTTATAAGCAATAGTTCACCTTTTAAATGGAGATTCTGCCTGTTGGTGTTATGGTCAACAGGCTTTTTTGATGGACAAGTATAAAATTTAGTATGAGCATTTGTTCATCGTGCGTGAGTAGAGTTGGAGAAGGGATCCACAGACGCAATGGTAGAGGAAGTACAATATAGAAGAAGGATTGGAGAATATCGGAGGTTTTTAGAGTGGGAAGTATGAGAAGGTATTTGCAATTTGTAAGACCATTTAGAATTCAAATCATTGGAACGATCATTATTGGAATTATTAAATTTGGGATTCCATTATTGATTCCGCAGCTGATTAAGTATGTCATTGATGACATCATTAATAATCATCATATGACTATTGCAGAAAAGTCATCCAAGCTTGTATTGGTGATGACCGTTATGCTGGTTATTTTTATTGTTGTAAGGCCGCCGGTAGAGTACTATAGGCAATATTATGCACAGTGGACTTCAAGTAAAGTTCTTTATAATATCCGTGATAGTCTTTTTACTCATTTGCAAAGGCTGAGCTTTAAGTTTTATGCCAATACCCGTGCAGGTGAAGTGATTTCAAGGGTAATCAATGATGTGGAGCAGACAAAGGATTTTGTCATTACAGGATTAATGAACGTTTGGCTTGATTCTATTACCATTATCATTACGATCATCTTGATGTGCAGGATGGATATAAGATTAACGTTGATTTCTGTTATTGTTTTCCCATTGTACGGAGGATCCGTTAAATACTTTTTTGGAAATCTCCGTAAATATACAAGAGATCGGTCACAGGCTCTCGCAGAGGTTCAGGGTTTTCTGCATGAAAGGGTTCAGGGGATGCCGATTATAAAGAGTTTTGCAATTGAAGATCATGAACAGGAACAGTTTGCGTTAAAGAACAGCAACTTCCTGGATAAGGCACTTACGCATACCCGTTGGACAGCCAAATCGTTTGCTGTAGTAAATACGATTACAGATATTGCCCCGCTCATTATTATCTTTTATGCTGGATATCAGGTTATCCATGGGCATTTATCAGTCGGAACTTTGGCAGCTTTTATCGCTTATATTGATAATCTGTACAGTCCGCTGCGCCGTCTGGTTAATTCTGGTACAACCCTTACGCAGGCATTTGCTTCTATGGATCGTGTGTTTGAACTAATTGATGAAAAATACGATATTGATGATAAGCCTGGAGCAGTTGAATGTAAACATGTAAAAGGGGAGCTGGACTTTCAGCATGTAAGCTTTTCCTACGATAAAGAGGAGGATCCTGTTCTAAAGGACGTGGACTTAAAGGTTCGAGCGGGTGAAACTGTAGCATTGGTGGGTATGAGCGGAGGCGGAAAGTCTTCTCTGGTTAGTTTGATCCCCCGTTTTTATGATGTTACACAGGGGAAAATTGTATTAGATGGAACGGATATCCGTGATTTCAAGGTCAGAAGCCTAAGAGACAAAATCGGAATGGTTCTGCAGGATAACATCTTATTTAGTGAATCGGTAAGAGCGAATATTATGCTGGGAAGGCCAGGAGCCACAGAAGAAGAGGTAATTGCTGCTGCCAAAGCTGCAAATGCCCATGAATTTATTTTGAATCTCCCAGACGGCTATGATACACAGGTGGGTGAAAGGGGTGTTAAGCTTTCCGGGGGGCAAAAGCAGCGGATTGCTATAGCCAGGGTATTTTTAAAAAACCCTCCTATTCTGGTTCTTGATGAAGCTACATCGGCCCTTGATCTGGAAAGTGAGCATCTGATACAGGAGGCGCTAGAAGAACTGGCTAAGGACAGAACAACCTTTATCGTGGCCCACCGTCTATCGACTATAACGCATGCCGATCGTATCATTCTGATTGAGCATGGCAGAATTGTAGAAATGGGAAGGCATGAAGAGCTAATGGGAAAACAGGGAAGTTATTTTCATTTGTTCCAAATCCAGCAGCTGGATGTCTAGGCCAAGTAGCCATATAAAAAGGACGTGAATAGACTCACGTCCTTTTTATATGGCTTTTTTTCCTAAGAAATAGAGAGAGTTTTATTATTTATTTTTCGAATAACGGCGATTACAAGCCGGCAAAGCAAAAACTTAATAGCCAGGCTCGTAAACGAGTGGTACCAAGTCCAGCCCTTTTTCCATGTGATTAGATTCGACTTTCGTTCGGCAATCGTTTCAATAATCACTTCCGGAATTGCGAAAGGGAGTATTTTGAGGAATATCCCCAACGGCTTGCTGTTAAGTGTCCATTGATTGTAATAAAGCAATAATAACGGGTAGAAAATCCAATCAAAGGGAAGGTGGTGGGAAAACAATTTTGGGAAGGCCGTATTTTATATTCCAAATATCCCTTGGATACAAGATAGCGATCTGCAAGGGAATTACCAATAACACTCACAAGATACACAATGATCCAATCCTTGAAGGGACGTTTTATGATGGACAAAGGAAGAAGGAATAAGGAAATCATTGTAGTGATCGTTAAAAAACCGACTTCATGTTTTTTTCCAAAATCTAAAGTACCTCCATTTGCGTTAGTGTATCTCCAATCTGGTTGTGTTCGGAAGAAGGCAGATGAATTGCTCCTGAGGATAAGATGAGAAAGGAATAATAAGAGACAGGGGTTGAAATAATGTTTCAAAACCAGAAGGGATAGCCTGCTCACCAAGAAAAAAGTTGAGTTAAACTTTTTAATGATACTTTTGAGCAGCTTTTTCAGTGTCTCTTTTAATGCGGAGGATGAGGTACTCTGTTTGAAGCTGTGACCAAATAAATCCCCCTAGCATTAACTTAAAGTACAATTTTCGATCCTGTCTATTTTCTTTTTTCCGATTCAATCGAATCGAGAGCAATGTCGTGAAAATTTGAATCATAATTGTCACGTAAAAAAACTTTTTCATGAAGCAGCTCCCTCTTTTAATTAATGGATTGTGTGGTATACGAAAGCAGCGGAAAATGTATGATTGTGCATTTCTGTCTATTTAAGCGAAAAATCCCAAATGCTTCAAAGTGATAAGTGTTCAATCATCCGGCAAAGTCGATTTTGATTTTGGTCTGGTAAATAATTTTTCGAATAAGAATTGAAAGCCGTACATTGAAATGGACTTTATTAAGAAAATCATTGAAAGTTGGAATTTTTTTAGCCTAACCAGTGAAGCGTAATTAATTTTTTTAAAATAAATAAGAACCAGGTAAATAAAAAAAGAGTCGACTATCGTATTAACTGCCATATATCGCTTGAATTTACCGTAAGTGTATTTTAGTATCCAAAGGGAGCCGATGAAAAAGGGACCAATAATTAATGGAATTTCTCCCAGGACATTTGGCTTGTACTTACCAAAAAACCTCCACCATCTCTTCTTTTCAGCAATAAGTCCTTCTGCCAAAAGAAAGCAGCTCATAAACAAAGCTCCAGGAAGATAGCGTTTAATCGATCTGACTCCAAGAAACGGGAGGGAACACCAAGGGAGAACTACCATTAACAGAATGACCTTCTTTTTTCCCAGCATCCTCTAAAACATCCTTTGCATTATTCTTAATCAATATTCTTCCTCCGTTTCCCTAATATATGTATGAATGAAAAAGGGAGAAAAAAGAGAACGCCAGCTTTCGCCGGCGTTCTCTTTTTCTTATATAATCCATTAACAATACAGCTGTCTTTACTCATCCATTCCTTCTTGTATCTCCACTTCGTTTTTTCCGTGATGGTAGGTTTGGAAGCTGTCAATGAGGATTTCCAAATGTCTAAGTTCATCCTGGTATTCCACGATGGTGGATAGCAGTCTCATCAGATGGTATGTCTGTACCTGATCCTGTATATGATGCTCTTTAATCTCAGAAATAAAAAGATTCATCAAATCCTCACTTTGGCTCATCTCTAAATTTGACTCGGTTTCAGTCAAAGGCCGAACTTTTCCCAAAAACATGAGCAAAAGCTTTTCATGCTCATTTGAAAGAGAATCTACACGTTCCTGTAGGAGATACTTCATGTTTTCAGACATCTGGCACAGATCGTTTTCAAAGCGGTGCAGCATTTTTAAAATGCTGAAGCTCAGCTGCAATACAAATACCATTTGTTTGTATATAACAAGCTTTCGTTTTTTGTCTTTATTTACTCTTTGGAAATAACCCCGTTCCTCGTTATAAAGAGTATAAAATTCATTTACTTTGTTTAAGCGCTCTTTAAATTTCTTAATATCATTTTTTAATAAATGGTAATCCGATTCCTGTCGGGAGGTCAAACGCATCCATTTCAGAACGTCTTCTGTCATATTGGAAATTCGTAAATATAACTTATTTTCGTACTTTGGTGGCATGAACACGAGATTAACGATAAAAGAAGAAAGAATTCCTAATAATAGCGTCGAAAAGCGTATTCCGGCAAACTGCAGGAAATGCTGGCCGGGTGATTCCATAATGGCAATCATGGTAACGAGTCCCAAGCCAATTGTGTTTTCCAGCCTAAGCTTTAACATAATAATGATCGTCAAAATGGCTCCAAGACCAACGATTAAAAAGTGATTGCTAAAAAATATTACCAGGACAACGGCAATAACAGCCCCAATCACATTTCCCTGTATCTGTTCAACAATGGACAGATAAGAGCGATAGATAGTGGGCTTTATGGCAAAGGTTGCAGCAATACCAGCAAACATAGGAGAAGGTAAATGGAGCAGCTGGGCTAAAAATAAAGCTAATGTTATTGCTATCCCCGTTTTTATAATGCGGGCGCCAAGCTTCATAATTTATATATTCCTCTCTATACTTTAAAAATCTTCAGAGTCTAGTATTACTTCCTATATCCAAATGAAGGGTGTATAAAACAATCATGAAATACTAAACAATAATGTAGTAATATACAGTGTCTTTTCCAGAATTTCAAGCCTAAATTTTTCCCTTTCCCTTGAAATCATATTCTTTTCCAATTAAAAAAGTCCTGCAATATCGCAGGACTTTTCAGGTTTTTAAAAACGTATCTTACGTTTATAGCTGTGAAAACGCATGATCGACAGCCTGAAGCGTTTCTTTAATATCTTCTACCGTATGGGCGGTTGTGATAAACCAGGCCTCATATTTAGACGGGGCAAGGTTAATTCCCTGATGCAGCATCAATTTAAAAAACCGTGCAAAAATTTCACCGTTTGAAGCTTCCGCCTGCTTGTAATTTTCTACTTTTTCGTCTGTAAAATAAATGGTCAAAGCACCCTTTAAACGGTTAAGGGTAATGGTCACATTATGCTTAGCAGCAGCAGCTCTGATGCCTTCTTCAAGCATAGCGCCAAGTCGGTCAAGCTTTTCGTAAATTCCTTCTTCCTTCAGCACCTCAAGGCATGCAATACCAGAGAGGATGGACGCTGGATTACCCGCCATGGTTCCTGCTTGGTATGCAGGTCCAAGCGGGGCAACTTGCTCCATGATTTCTTTTTTCCCGCCATAAGCGCCAATCGGAAGGCCGCCCCCGATAATTTTTCCTAATGCAGTTAAGTCAGGTGTAATACTAAGCAGGTCTTGAGCACCGCCATACATGAAACGAAACGCAGTAATGACCTCATCATAAATGACTAATGCTCCTGCCTGATGGGTAAGTGCATTCACTTCTTCTAAAAAGCCCGGATTTGGCTCTACAATCCCGAAATTGCCGACAATCGGTTCAACCAGAACAGCTGCAACCTCATGCCCCCATTTTTCAAGAGCTTCTTTAAAAGGTTTAATATCATTAAATGGTACCGTGATTACTTCTTTTGCGATGCTCTTTGGAACCCCTGCTGAATCCGGAGTCCCAAGAGTAGATGGGCCGGAGCCTGCCGCTACAAGCACAAGGTCTGAGTGTCCGTGATAGCAGCCTTCGAATTTAATGATTTTATCTCGGCCAGTATAAGCTCTTGCCACACGGATGGTCGTCATAACGGCTTCAGTGCCTGAGTTAACGAAACGGACTTTGTCCATGCCTGGAATTGCTTCTTTCAGCATTTCTGCAAATTTTACTTCGAAGGGAGTCGGCGTGCCGTATAGTACGCCATTTTCAGCCGCTTCTTTAATGGCTTCAGTAATATGCGGGTGGGCGTGTCCTGTTATGATGGGACCGTAAGCGGCAAGATAATCAATATAACGGTTATCATCCACATCCCAGAAATAAGCGCCTTTTGCGCGCTTCATGGCAACCGGAGAACCGCCGCCAACTGCCTTGTAGGAACGGGAAGGGCTGTTGACGCCTCCTACAATGTGTTTTTGTGCTTCATTATGTAAAAGTTCAGATTGCGAAAAATTCATAGAATAACCTCCTATTGAGAAACTCAAACTTCATTTTATGCCTTCCCCATAGTGATGTCCAGTAGCCGCTCTTTTTCTGGAAAACGTAAAACGATTCCAAATAATACAAGGTTTTCTTCATATAACGGTCAGTGGAATCGTAAGATAAATTAATTGGAAAAAAGGGAGAACAGCATATGGTGTATGGTTTGATGTTGTGTGTCATTCTTTGTATTGCAATGAGCATTCGAACTTTATTTATGCCTGCTAAGCTTAGGTACAAGCTTTTCTCATTCGAAAATTTTCTTTTTCTTGCTTTTACTTACAGCATCATTATGATGGGCTTCGGCCTGTTATACATGCTTTGTGAAGTAAAAGGTATGCCGATTATTACGGAGCATAATGCGCCATTGGAAGGCAATTTTCCAAGCAAATTCGGCACCTGTCTTTATTTGAGTGCTATGACACTTTTCTCAGTAGGATTTGGCGATATTATCCCGCATGGGTTTGGGAGATTCCTTGTAGTGCTGGAGGCATTGCTCGGATACACTTTGCCAGCGGCCTTTGTGGTTAAATCCATGTTTGGTTATGAGGAAAGCCCAGTTAGTAAAAAGCAATAATTTGCCTTCCTTTATTGATTCCGTTACGCTTGTCTTATAACGAATGAAGGAGGATATTTACTATGACTTCAATACAAATTGGCAAGCAGGCACCAGATTTTGAATTGCATGCAAGCAATGGGGAAACAGTGAAGCTGTCTGACTATACAGGCAAAAAACACGTAGTTCTTTATTTTTACCCGAAGGATATGACGCCTGGGTGTACAACTGAAGCCTGCGATTTTCGGGATCAGCATGAGCGGTTTTCAGAATTGGATGCCGTCATTTTGGGGGTAAGCCCAGATCCTCTTGAACGGCACGGAAAATTTATTGAAAAGCATGGTCTGCCATTTTTACTTTTAGCAGATGAAGAGCATAAAGCTTCTGAAGCGTATGGTGTATGGAAACTTAAAAAGAATTTCGGCAAAGAATACATGGGAGTTGAACGATCCACCTTTATTATTAATCGTGAAGGCGAGCTTGTGAAGGAGTGGAGAAAAGTAAAAGTGGATGGCCATGTAGAAGAGGCACTTCAGTTCATAAAAGAGAACCTTTCTGAAAAATAAAGCCTATTTTTACTTATATGCGGCATTTGTCCATTCAAAAGGTCGCTAGTGACATACCTTATACTAGGGCATACCTCCTCAGATAGTCTAACATTAGGGACCGAGCAATCGGTCCTCTTTTTTTGGATAATGATGTGTTAATATTTAATGCTGATAACTGCTCGTTTCACGCGAATGAGCTAAAAAACAACAGTATCCTTTAACAAAACCTTGGATAAAAAGCATGGAGTAAAATCATTATTTTCACAATATTGCCTTCAATGGTAAGATAAAAGTAAGAATGCAACGGAAGAGAGGCAGACAAATGAAAGCGGTATGTACGTTTAACCCCCCAGATGAAATAAAGAACGATATTCAGCAGTCCTTCCCAGATACAGTGTTTACTTTTATAAAAAAGAGGCATTTTAAAACAAGTGATATCAAGGATGCCGAGATCCTCATTACGTTTGGGGAAGACTTAAAAAATGAGGATATAGATTCAGCCAAAGACCTTAAATGGATTATGGTCACCTCCGCCGGACTTGAAAAAATGCCGTGGAAAGCCATTAAAAAACGAGGAATCATGATAACAAATGCGAGAGGAATTCATAAAATTCCGATGGCCGAGTTTACCTTTGGATATATCCTTCAGCATGAAAAGCAGTTCCGCACTATTTGGGAGCAGCAAAAAAAGTCAGAGTGGAACACTCACCTACCTCTTCAGGAGGTCCATGGTAAAACGTTGATGGTGGCAGGTGCGGGGGCAATTGGACAGGAAATTGCCAGGCTGGCCAAAGCCTTTGGCATGCATACGCTGGGAATGAATAGTAATGGGAGGGAGACGGCTAATTTTGATGAAATGTATACAGCCGAAACGATGAATGAGGGTTTGAAAAAAACCGATTACCTTGTTTCCATTTTGCCAAGTACAGCCCAAACCACTCACTTTTATAAGATGGAACATTTTGAAGCGATGAAAAAGACGGCTGTTTTTATTAATATTGGCAGGGGTGATGCAGTAGAGGAAAAGGTTTTGCAAACGGCTCTTGATAACGGGGAAATTGCACATGTTTTTTTGGATGTGTTTCAGGAGGAACCGCTGCCCGCATCACATCCATTTTGGAAAATCGAGAATTTAACGATTACACCTCATATATCAAGCCACAGCCAGAATTATTTACCAAGAGCATTTGAAATATTTAAACACAATCTACATACATATAGTAATAAAGAGGGCCAATTTAAAAATGTAGTGGATCAGGAGAAGGGGTATTAATAATGAGAATCTATACTAAAAGCGGAGATAAAGGAACTACCTCATTAGTTTACGGTGAAAGAATCGCAAAAAATGATATCCGTGTAGAAGCGTATGGGACCTGTGACGAGGCCAATTCAATGATTGGACTGGCTCTAAGCTATGTAAAGGGCACCGCCTTAGAGAATGACCAAGCATTTTTGGAGATTTTCCACAGAGTGCAGACAGCTCTTTTTCACGTTGGAGCAGAACTATCCACCCCGGCTGGGAAAGAAGTCAAATGGAAAATTACTCAGGAGGATATAGATACACTGGAGAAAACCATTGATGAATGGGATGCAGAATTAGAACCCCTAAAGAACTTTATTTTGCCTGGAGGGCATCAGGCTGGTGCAGGCCTTCATTATGCGAGAACTGTCGTGAGAAGAGCAGAAAGGTGTGCCGTCACTCTTGATGAAGTCAATCCTCTTGCAATTGCCTATTTGAACCGCCTTTCAGACTTCTTATTTGTTGCTGCAAGGATGGTGAATGCTCGTCTCGGCACAAAGGAAAATAATTTACATCAGGCTTAGGGCTTACATTTCAAATCATTGACATATATTCAGGTCATGAGTAAACTTATTATAACAACTTTTAATTTAGAATAAATATTTAATAAGAAAAGAGGTGCATGGCGGTGTCTGAACATCAAATGAAAGAAGCAATTGATACGTTGAAGGAAACGGGAGTCCGCATTACTCCTCAGCGTCATGCCATATTAGAATACCTTATTCAATCTATGACCCATCCAACGGCTGATGAAATTTACAAGGCACTTGAGGGCAAATTCCCTAATATGAGCGTGGCTACTGTCTACAACAACCTGCGGGTGTTCCGAGAGGTTGGGCTGGTAAAAGAGTTGACTTACGGAGATTCCTCCAGCCGATTCGATTTTGTGACAACAGAGCATTACCATGTTATTTGCGAGGGCTGCGGAAAGATTGTTGATTTCCATTATCCAGGACTGGATGAGGTGGAGCAACTAGCGTCTCATGTTACCGGTTTTAAGATCAGCCATCATCGCATGGAGATTTACGGTACCTGTCCTGAATGCACCAGCAAAGCCGTACATTAAGCATGCGGATTTTTTGAACGCCATGCTAAAAACGTTTAGTAAATTTAGCTGAACATGACCGATTTCCATACAGATTAGAAAAAAAGAATTGCGTGGACAGCAATTCTTTTTTTGTGGGCTATGTTTAATTTCAATGTTGATAACATCGCGTTTTTTAGCTAACACGAATGAGCAAAAAACAACAGAGTCCTTTAACAAAGCCTTTTTGTGAAATGATTTCCTATTTATTGCTGCTGGCTGCTTTTTCGATTATAGCTTTGATCAAAGTCCTTGCCTTCTAAATTTTTGTCCAGGGTCAATGGTTCGTTACAGTGCATGCACATATCCACTCTGCCCAATATTTTTGTTGGCTTTTGGCAATTGGGGCAAACAACTTGAATGGCTCTCGTAGACAGCATTCCGATCCAGAAATAGACCCCGGTACTGGCCAAAATGGCGAGAACCCCTAAAATCATAACGATGCTCATAATGATTGGATGGCTTTTAAAAAAGAGGCCGATATACATGATTACAAATCCTATAAATACAAGGCTGAGAGCAAAGGTGCGGATCTTATTAATTTTGCTAGAATACTTTGCCACATGAGTCCCTCCTCTATGTAACTATAACACAAAATTCGAAAAATTAAATCTAAATCAAAAGTGCTGAAAATGGACTTTTCAAATAGGAGGAAATACTTTATCATTGTCGAAGTATATCTTACATTAAGGATATGTTGGAGGAATGAAGATGGAGGACATCCTTCGGCCCATTTATCAAGAAAGGGCGAGCCAGGCAAATACGCTGTCAATATTAAGCATTGAAAAGAAGCTTCACGAGATAACCATTACAGATACGTTTGATACAGTTCTTTTAGTTATCGTAAAAGAGCTTGAAACACCTTACTTTATTAAGAATTACACGTATGATAACAAAAAAGCAGCTTTGCATATTGTCCGGGAAGACCAATTAAAGGAATGGATGCTACTTGGTTCTAATCGGAAGATTGTAGAATGGATTACCCAAGGCAAAATTCTTTTTGACCGCAATGAGTATATGACTGGATTAAAAAATGAATTAAGAGACTTTCCGTTTTATGAAAGAAAAATAAAAATTGGTTTAGAATTTGCCAAGCTCGTACGCCGGTATATGGAAGGCAAAGCCTTTTTTGAAAATGGACAGCACTTGGATGCGTATAACTATGTGGTTCATGCTCTCCACCATCTTGCACGTCTAGCTGTAATTGAAAATGGCTTTCATCCTGAAATTACGGTATGGAACCAGGTCAGGCAGATTGAACCTGAAATATTTAAGCTGTATGAGGAGCTGCTTACAAGCGAAGAATCTCTTGAAAAAAGACTTGAGCTTCTATTTATAGCAAGTGAGTTTCTGATTCATTCCCGTACAAGCTTCGGTGCTGCACACCTGCTTGAGGTTATGGAAGATCATGATGAATGGACGATTAATGAGCTATTAAATCATCCGGATCTTGAGCATTATAATGTGGATCTCAGTATTCTTTTGGAGTTTTTAATAGAGAAAAACTTTGTGCAGGTTATAAATGTGACGACAAAAGGCCCTGGGATTTTCCATAGACATTATAGGGTATTGAAAAAATTATCTTAAAATATCATTTTTGTGTTGACGATAGGTGAATTACTTGTTATATTTATATACGTCGCTGCTGAGCTAAACCAAAAGCAGCGGCGGAAAAATAAAAATGAAAAAAGTTGTTGACATAGCGATTTGGAAATGATAAGATTAAAAAGTCGCTGTCACAAAAGCGAATGCATAGTTCTTTGAAAACTAAACAAAACAGAAACGTCAACGTTAATTCTTTGTCTTAATATAGACAACAACTTTAAGAGCTATATCAACTCTTTTTTGGAGAGTTTGATCCTGGCTCAGGACGAACGCTGGCGGCGTGCCTAATACATGCAAGTCGAGCGAATCAATTGGGAGCTTGCTCCCTTTTGGTTAGCGGCGGACGGGTGAGTAACACGTGGGTAACCTGCCTGTAAGACTGGGATAACTCCGGGAAACCGGGGCTAATACCGGATAACTTCTTCCTCCGCATGGGGGGATATTGAAAGATGGCTTCGGCTATCACTTACAGATGGACCCGCGGCGCATTAGCTAGTTGGTGAGGTAACGGCTCACCAAGGCAACGATGCGTAGCCGACCTGAGAGGGTGATCGGCCACACTGGGACTGAGACACGGCCCAGACTCCTACGGGAGGCAGCAGTAGGGAATCTTCCGCAATGGACGAAAGTCTGACGGAGCAACGCCGCGTGAGTGATGAAGGTTTTCGGATCGTAAAACTCTGTTGTTAGGGAAGAACAAGTACCGTTCGAATAGGGCGGTACCTTGACGGTACCTAACCAGAAAGCCACGGCTAACTACGTGCCAGCAGCCGCGGTAATACGTAGGTGGCAAGCGTTGTCCGGAATTATTGGGCGTAAAGCGCGCGCAGGCGGTTTCTTAAGTCTGATGTGAAAGCCCACGGCTCAACCGTGGAGGGTCATTGGAAACTGGGAGACTTGAGTGCAGAAGAGGAGAGTGGAATTCCACGTGTAGCGGTGAAATGCGTAGATATGTGGAGGAACACCAGTGGCGAAGGCGACTCTCTGGTCTGTAACTGACGCTGAGGCGCGAAAGCGTGGGGAGCGAACAGGATTAGATACCCTGGTAGTCCACGCCGTAAACGATGAGTGCTAAGTGTTAGAGGGTTTCCGCCCTTTAGTGCTGCAGCTAACGCATTAAGCACTCCGCCTGGGGAGTACGGCCGCAAGGCTGAAACTCAAAGGAATTGACGGGGGCCCGCACAAGCGGTGGAGCATGTGGTTTAATTCGAAGCAACGCGAAGAACCTTACCAGGTCTTGACATCCTCTGACAACCCTAGAGATAGGGCTTTCCCCTTCGGGGGACAGAGTGACAGGTGGTGCATGGTTGTCGTCAGCTCGTGTCGTGAGATGTTGGGTTAAGTCCCGCAACGAGCGCAACCCTTGACCTTAGTTGCCAGCATTCAGTTGGGCACTCTAGGGTGACTGCCGGTGACAAACCGGAGGAAGGTGGGGATGACGTCAAATCATCATGCCCCTTATGACCTGGGCTACACACGTGCTACAATGGATGGTACAAAGGGCTGCAAGACCGCGAGGTTTAGCCAATCCCATAAAACCATTCTCAGTTCGGATTGTAGGCTGCAACTCGCCTACATGAAGCCGGAATCGCTAGTAATCGCGGATCAGCATGCCGCGGTGAATACGTTCCCGGGCCTTGTACACACCGCCCGTCACACCACGAGAGTTTGTAACACCCGAAGTCGGTGAGGTAACCTTTTGGAGCCAGCCGCCGAAGGTGGGACAGATGATTGGGGTGAAGTCGTAACAAGGTAGCCGTATCGGAAGGTGCGGCTGGATCACCTCCTTTCTAAGGAAAATGAAGCTTCGCTTCATAAAAAGACGTTTCTGTTTTTGTTTAGTTTTGAGGGAACTATCTCTCAAAACATTGTTCCTTGAAAACTAGATAAGAGAAATAACCAAGCAAATAACCGAGAATCGCCACTTTATGGATTTTTTCCATTTTAGTAGTAAAAACCTTTTATAGGTTAAGTTAGTAAGGGCGCACGGTGGATGCCTTGGCACTAGGAGCCGATGAAGGACGGTACTAACACCGATATGCTTCGGGGAGCTGTAAGTAAGCTTTGATCCGGAGATTTCCGAATGGGGAAACCCACTGCCCGTAATGGGGTAGTATCTTTACCTGAATACATAGGGTACTGAAGGCAGACCCGGGGAACTGAAACATCTAAGTACCCGGAGGAAGAGAAAGCAATTGCGATTTCCTGAGTAGCGGCGAGCGAAACGGAATTAGCCCAAACCAAGAGGCTTGCCTCTTGGGGTTGTAGGACACTCTATACGGAGTTACAAAGGAACGAGGTAAATGAAGAGGTCTGGAAAGGCCCGTCAAAGAAGGTAACAACCCTGTAGTTGAAACTTCGTTCCCTCTTGAGTGTATCCTGAGTACGGCGGGACACGTGAAATCCCGTCGGAAGCTGGGAGGACCATCTCCCAAGGCTAAATACTCCCTAGTGACCGATAGTGAACCAGTACCGTGAGGGAAAGGTGAAAAGCACCCCGGAAGGGGAGTGAAAGAGATCCTGAAACCGTGTGCCTACAAGTAGTCAAAGCCCTATGCATTTATGCAGGGTAATGGCGTGCCTTTTGTAGAATGAACCGGCGAGTTACGATTTCATGCAAGGTTAAGCTGATAAGGCGGAGCCGCAGCGAAAGCGAGTCTGAATAGGGCGAATGAGTATGAGGTCGTAGACCCGAAACCAGGTGATCTACCCATGTCCAGGGTGAAGGTAAGGTAACACTTACTGGAGGCCCGAACCCACGCACGTTGAAAAGTGCGGGGATGAGGTGTGGGTAGCGGAGAAATTCCAATCGAACCTGGAGATAGCTGGTTCTCTCCGAAATAGCTTTAGGGCTAGCCTCAAGAGAAGAGTATTGGAGGTAGAGCACTGTTTGGACTAGGGGCCCTCATCGGGTTACCGAATTCAGACAAACTCCGAATGCCAAATACTTATTCTTGGGAGTCAGACTGTGAGTGATAAGATCCATGGTCAAAAGGGAAACAGCCCAGACCACCAGCTAAGGTCCCAAAGTATACGTTAAGTGGAAAAGGATGTGGAGTTGCTTAGACAACCAGGATGTTGGCTTAGAAGCAGCCACCATTTAAAGAGTGCGTAATAGCTCACTGGTCGAGTGACTCTGCGCCGAAAATGTACCGGGGCTAAACGTATCACCGAAGCTGTGGATTGACACCGTAGGTGTCAGTGGTAGGAGAGCGTTCTAAGGGCGTTGAAGCTAGACCGTAAGGACTGGTGGAGCGCTTAGAAGTGAGAATGCCGGTATGAGTAGCGAAAGAAGGGTGAGAATCCCTTCCACCGAATGCCTAAGGTTTCCTGAGGAAGGCTCGTCCGCTCAGGGTTAGTCGGGACCTAAGCCGAGGCCGAAAGGCGTAGGCGATGGACAACAGGTTGATATTCCTGTACCACCTCTTTTCCGTTTGAGTGATGGGGGGACGCAGGAGGATAGGGTAAGCACGGCGCTGGATTGCCGTGTCCAAGCAGTTAGGCTGATGATGAGGCAAATCCTTATCATTAAAGCGGAGCTGTGATGGCGAGGGAAATATAGTACCGAAGTTCCTGATTCCACACTGCCAAGAAAAGCCTCTAGCGAGGAAAAAGGTGCCCGTACCGCAAACCGACACAGGTAGGCGAGGAGAGAATCCTAAGGTGAGCGAGAGAACTCTCGTTAAGGAACTCGGCAAAATGACCCCGTAACTTCGGGAGAAGGGGTGCTCTGGTAGGGTGCAAGCCCGAGAGAGCCGCAGTGAATAGGCCCAGGCGACTGTTTAGCAAAAACACAGGTCTCTGCGAAGCCGCAAGGCGAAGTATAGGGGCTGACGCCTGCCCGGTGCTGGAAGGTTAAGGAGAGGGGTTAGCGCAAGCGAAGCTCTGAACTGAAGCCCCAGTAAACGGCGGCCGTAACTATAACGGTCCTAAGGTAGCGAAATTCCTTGTCAGGTAAGTTCTGACCCGCACGAAAGGCGTAACGATCTGGGCACTGTCTCAACGAGAGACTCGGTGAAATTATAGTACCTGTGAAGATGCAGGTTACCCGCGACAGGACGGAAAGACCCCGTGGAGCTTTACTGCAGCTTGATATTGAATTTTGGTACAACTTGTACAGGATAGGTAGGAGCCTTTGAAGCCGGAGCGCCAGCTTCGGTGGAGGCGTCGGTGGGATACTACCCTGGTTGTATTGAAATTCTAACCCGCACCCCTGATCGGGGTGGGAGACAGTGTCAGGCAGGCAGTTTGACTGGGGCGGTCGCCTCCTAAAGAGTAACGGAGGCGCCCAAAGGTTCCCTCAGAATGGTTGGAAATCATTCGCAGAGTGTAAAGGCACAAGGGAGCTTGACTGCGAGACCTACAAGTCGAGCAGGGACGAAAGTCGGGCTTAGTGATCCGGTGGTTCCGCATGGAAGGGCCATCGCTCAACGGATAAAAGCTACCCCGGGGATAACAGGCTTATCTCCCCCAAGAGTCCACATCGACGGGGAGGTTTGGCACCTCGATGTCGGCTCATCGCATCCTGGGGCTGTAGTCGGTCCCAAGGGTTGGGCTGTTCGCCCATTAAAGCGGTACGCGAGCTGGGTTCAGAACGTCGTGAGACAGTTCGGTCCCTATCCGTCGTGGGCGTAGGAAATTTGAGAGGAGCTGTCCTTAGTACGAGAGGACCGGGATGGACGCACCGCTGGTGTACCAGTTGTCTTGCCAAAGGCATCGCTGGGTAGCTATGTGCGGAAGGGATAAGTGCTGAAAGCATCTAAGCATGAAGCCCCCCTCAAGATGAGATTTCCCATAGCGCAAGCTAGTAAGATCCCTGAAAGATGATCAGGTTGATAGGTTCGAGGTGGAAGTGTGGTGACACATGGAGCTGACGGATACTAATCGATCGAGGACTTAACCAAATAGAAAAGCGAAAGCGACTGTTTAGTTCCGACAAGCATAAGATGGATTGCGGCGTGGCGCCTTTTGCCACAGAGCAATACAGATTATGACCTCGAGGAACTAGGAGTAGGAAGGTTTGCTTTTTAACCTTCCACTGTAGCTGGACAATATAAAAGACGATTCAACGTTATTACTTGGTTTCTCATATCTAGTTTTGAGAGAATAATTTTCAAATTTATACTTGATATTTTCTCACAAACATGTATAATAATATATGTCTTAAAGGTTTGGTGGCAATAGCGAGAAGGTCACACCCGTTCCCATCCCGAACACGGAAGTTAAGCTTCTCAGCGCCGATGGTAGTTGGGGGCTGTCCCCCTGTGAGAGTAGGACGTCGCCAAGCTGATATTATTCCGCAGTAGCTCAGTGGTAGAGCTATCGGCTGTTAACCGATCGGTCGTAGGTTCGAGTCCTACCTGCGGAGCCACTTATATGGAGAGCTGTCCGAGAGGTCGAAGGAGCACGATTGGAAATCGTGTAGACGGTCAACGCTGTCTCAAGGGTTCGAATCCCTTGCTCTCCGCCATAATATATTTATGGCCCGTTGGTCAAGCGGTTAAGACACCGCCCTTTCACGGCGGTAACACGGGTTCGAATCCCGTACGGGTCACCAATTAATTAATTTAATAGATACATTGGAGGATTAGCTCAGCTGGGAGAGCACCTGCCTTACAAGCAGGGGGTCGGCGGTTCGAACCCGTCATCCTCCACCATGATATTATCGCGGGGTGGAGCAGTCTGGTAGCTCGTCGGGCTCATAACCCGAAGGTCGCAGGTTCAAATCCTGCCCCCGCAATCTGGTCCCGTAGTGTAGCGGTTATCACGCCTGCCTGTCACGCAGGAGATCGCGGGTTCGATTCCCGTCGGGACCGCCATTTATAAAATACATATTGCTGGAAATCATTTGGCTCAGTAGCTCAGTCGGTAGAGCAAAGGACTGAAAATCCTTGTGTCGGCGGTTCGATTCCGTCCTGAGCCACCATTCATGCCGGCCTAGCTCAATTGGTAGAGCAACTGACTTGTAATCAGTAGGTTGGGGGTTCAAGTCCTCTGGCCGGCACCAGCATTATTTGGAGGGGTAGCGAAGTGGCTAAACGCGGCGGACTGTAAATCCGCTCCTTCGGGTTCGGCGGTTCGAATCCGTCCCCCTCCACCATTATAGGGGTATAGTTTAAAGGTAGAACGAAGGTCTCCAAAACCTTTGGTGTGGGTTCGATTCCTACTACCCCTGCCAATATTATGGCGGCTGTGGCGAAGTGGTTAACGCATCGGATTGTGGTTCCGACATTCGTGGGTTCGATTCCCATCAGCCGCCCCATATGATATAATACAGAACATATAATATCTTATTGATGGGCTATAGCCAAGCGGTAAGGCAACGGACTTTGACTCCGTCATTCGTTGGTTCGAATCCAGCTAGCCCAGTCCTCAGGAAGTATTTTTCCTGAAACGCGGAAGTAGTTCAGTGGTAGAACACCACCTTGCCAAGGTGGGGGTCGCGGGTTCGAATCCCGTCTTCCGCTCCAATGTTGGCGGCATAGCCAAGTGGTAAGGCAGAGGTCTGCAAAACCTTTACCACCGGTTCGAATCCGGTTGCCGCCTCCATAAACATATGCCGGTGTGGCGGAATTGGCAGACGCGCACGACTCAAAATCGTGTTTCTTCGGAAGTGTCGGTTCGACCCCGACCACCGGTATCATTTATAAGGTAGCCAAGCCTTATATCAAAAGACTTTCAACACTTTGTTGGAGGTCTTTTTTTGTTATCTTGCATACGACTATTTTGAAGAAAATCATACGAGATGAATCGTACGAAGTGGAGGGATTAATTTGAGACGTTCAAATGAACTTACAGTTGAAGAAAAGAAATTATTAAAAAGGTCGCTCACAGATGAAGAGGCTATAGAAAAGTTTGAAAGACATTGTATGTTGAAAAAATTAAAACTTGCTACTATTGAATACTGCAGAAATGTGTTTTCCTCTTTCTAAAAAGCGATGGATGGAATTGGGCTTGAAAAGCAGAAAATTGATTTGACACAATCAGATATTGAAAATATTATTTTGTACTTTAAAGAGAGAATAAAGATCGTAGTCAAGTACATGATGAAGGAATTTAAACTGGATGAGTAGAATAAGTCCTAGTGAACTTGGTTTTGTTGTATTCTCAAAATAAATGATTGGAGGATTTCATTGAGAACATTTTTTCGTTATATTGACGACAGTAGTAAATGAAGATGATTTTGATGCGTATGAATGGTTGTTTTCGAAATCGATTGAGGATTATTGTTATCGTCACCCGGAAGATTGGGATTAGCCTGCCATATTGGAGAGAATTAGAAGCTGGAGAGAAATGTATCTGCAATATGGAAGGGATACGCTTGGTTTTGGTTTATACCTTTTTAGTAACGATT
Source organism: Heyndrickxia acidicola (assembly GCF_001636425.1). Lineage (NCBI taxonomy): Bacteria > Bacillati > Bacillota > Bacilli > Caryophanales > Bacillaceae > Heyndrickxia > Heyndrickxia acidicola. The sequence continues at coordinate 2,524,907 of NZ_KV440953.1, read as the reverse complement.
AATTTATACTATAACTCAGATTTTTTCATGTCTTTTAACTTTGAAAGATTACACTAAACAGTGAGGAGATTGGTTTTATGCAAGTTGTAGCCAAAATGTTTTTAGAACAACTCGACATGCATTGCTATAAGAATGAGTGGTTTGCATCCATGGATCAGGCGCTTCATGGAGTCATCGCAGCTGAGGCAGCATGGACAAGTTCGGGAATCAGCAATTCGATTTGGCAGATTGTCAACCACTTGATATTTTGGAATGAAGACGTGATCCATCGAATTAAGGGCACAGAGAATCCGCATAAAGCAGAAGGCAATGATGAAACCTTTGGAAACCCGGGGAATCCAGAAGACGAAATTGGGTGGGACCAGACAGTGCAGCGCCTTTATGAAGTCATGAATAAATTAAAAACGGTCATTGCGGACCTTGACGATGAAAAGTTAACAGCTCCGTATGCAGCTAACAGTTACTCTATTGAGCGTTTACTCAGCAATATCATGATGCATGATACGTATCATCTCGGCCAAATTGTTCTGTTGCGAAAGTTGCAATCCTCTTGGAGCGGCGTTGATTGGTCCTAACGAAATGAATGAGCTGTTTCCGTTAATGCAGAACTTAAATACTTGTTTCCTTTTTTGGTCTTGGCTGATTTCCTCTTACCTGCACTTTCATTCTGGTCTGGTACAAGGTCGGCTCGGCCCAGGAACACATATGGGCTGCACTCGGAAACTGGGCTTTCACATTGGTTTCTACTTCCAACAGAATCTGTTCGGCCATTCTCCTTACGGTTTCGGGAATTGAATAGAGGACTCGTTTGAATTAATAAAATATTGATTTTATATTTACAAATTCGATCACCAAGATATAAAAGTATCGAGGTGATTTTTTATGCTGCCAACTAAAGAAGAACTAGAAAAGAATTTGTTAGACAAAATGACTAATCAAGATATAGCTAAGATTTATAAAATTACATTTCTTATCCTGGCTAAAAATCCTCTTTTTAATGATATGGTTGTTTAACTAACCTCCCCGTTCTGCACAAAAAGAAAGAGCTGCCAAACAGTGACCGGCAACTTATGTAAAGAAAGAGTAAATAATAAGTGGTGAAGGGGATGAAAAAAATTTGGAAGCAAGTAATCATAGCATTCAGATAAAGACATGGGAGGATAATGACCTTGATTTACTTTTTCTTATAAACGCTCCAGAAATGATGCAGCATCTTGGAGGTCCTGAGAGTAAAGAGCAGATTTTAAATCGACATAAACGATATCTTGAACTGGGAAATAGAGGACGTATGTTCAGCATTAAATTGTTACCAGAATTAGAACCAATAGGTTCTGTAGGGTATTGGCAAGCTACTTGGAATGATGAAAATGTATATGAAACTGGTTGGAGCGTTCTACCCTCTTATCAAGGGATAGGAATAGCTACAAAAGCGGTAAGGTTAGCAATTGTAGAAGCATCTAGTGAGAACAAATATAAATACATCCACGCATTCCCATCGATTGATAATCCTGCTTCTAATGCAGTTTGTCGGAAGCTTGATTTTCAGTTTATCTCTGAATGCGAATTTGAATATCCTCCAGGAAGCTTTATGCGGTGCAATAATTGGCGTTATAATTTAATTGGACAATAGCTAATTTTCCGGTTAGTTCTTAATTGCCATAAATTTTGTGAGGAAATGTACTTCAACAAACGGGTGAGTTGAACTAGGACATTCATTTGATTAACAAGAAAAACACCGCTAACGTGAAAAGTTTGTTATTTAGTGTACTTTTTTTGCTTTCTTTTTTGAGGTTTGTACTTTTACTAGTTTACCCTGGTCATGGTCATATACCCAGGAGCAGTTCCAGGGATTGTCGCCTGCATCTCAAGGAAGAGGTGCCTTTGCTCCCATAATAAAATGATAAGGATTAACTCCTCCCTGTATAACTGTATAACTCTATTAAAGGAGCTTTATTGGTAGACAGATTACCCTTCGTATTTTCCCCTGCTTCATTCAACAGCAGATTGAACAAGCTTTACATAGCTTAGCCTTCCAAAAATACACTTCTAATTAGGTCACGGTGCCCTTGGAATGAAATTGCATCATCGTTCTCCTTTCTCCGAATAGTCCTCCAATGCTTCTTGCAGCATGTGGATCTAGCTTATCAGGCACTATTCATTAATTAAATCTTCTTTATAAAAATATATGTTGCATAAACAGCCTTTTTTTCAGGTTCTGCCTTACAATGCCGATTTCCAAGCTGATTATTCTAAAAAGGATATTTGTCAAAGAAAAACTACTCCTGAAAAAGAGCAGTTTTATTTGTCATATTTCTTAAAAGGGCTTTATTAAAGAAATCTATTGTTTTTTAGCTCATTCGTGTGTAACGGTTGTTTCACACGCCTTTCAGCATAGCTGCCAGGCAAACTAGTTACAGCATTGCAGCTTAATATTATATTGTAAGATAACTATAAAATGAAAGCGAGTAAATTGATCATTAGAAAAGGAATTCAATCTTTTCCCGCCTTACACATTTTTTATTTATTTAAAAAGTTTGTTTAATGGATATAATAACCAATATATGTATTGAAAATATATCAATTTTGAATCTATACCCCTCTGTTATATGGTAAAATGAATAAAAAAGGAAAAATATGGGGGTATTATGATAAGCAGTAAGAAATTGTTTTATATAGCTGTAGCTTTTTTAGCGGCTGCGGACCTGTTAGCCCTTACATTTCCTAATTCGGCTCCTTTGGGCGTAGCTATTTTTACCCTTTTGCACATCCCGCTGGAGTATAAATCATTTACAGATTACGGGGATAACTGCACTGTTCCTGCTCATTGCAGGGCTTATTCTTTTGGTTAACTCTCTGGATCAATATATATTCAGAACGACTATCCTCGCTTTTATTCTTGTTTTATTCTTGCCGTCTGCTCTAATTACAGTGTATCAGAGAAGCTTTGCTAATGGAATTTATGCACTCTCCTATAATAGATCCAATAGTCATTGCCCATTTGGAATGAGGCATAAAGATATGATGACTGGAATTTGCCAGCTTCCGATTGTCAATTATAGCCGTAAAAATGTGAGGTTTACAATTGAGTTTTATGACAGCAAAGAATATAACGATCACGTATTATTCAATAGTCTGATGAATTATTATCACCCTCCATACGAGGTTACACTAAAAGAAAAAGAAAAAAAGAATATTACCATTCGTACTAACATCAACGTCTCCCATATAAGAGTTATGCAGAGGGCGGCGAATCGAATGGTGTCACTATTATCTTAAGGTCAGGAAAGCTTGTAAGGAAGCTATAAAATATCTGAACAGAAAGGAGGAAATTAGGTGATTGGGTTATTGATTTCAGTTTTGATAGCGGCTTATCTCTTTATGAAATTTCATGCCCGATTAACCCCTAATCAAATCCTCCATATTTGGGTATTTTCATTTGCTTTCCACCAATGGTTTGATGTGGTTGTATTAATCAAACATCAGGGATATTGGTACTTTAGTAAAGAAGCAATCGAATGGAAAGGGCTGATTCCTTATATTTTCTTAGTGCCGCCAATCAACATTGTTTATTTAAATCAATTTCCTTTTCAAAAAAGCTTACTTCGAAAAGTATTCTATATATTTCTTTGGACTATCTGCATTTTTCTTTATGAACTGTTTACCTTATTACCAGAGCCTTGGGGTTTTTTCCATTATGGCTGGTGGAAGTGGTGGTACTCAATTCTGCTGGATCCTATATTATTATTCATTGTATTGATGTACTATCATCTCATCCAAAGAGTAGAAAAGGCAGGAAGAAGACAAGATTTCGAATAGAATGATATAGGTATGAACTGAGAATATGTGCTATTTGTTCGGTGAGCTCTCCTTTTTATATCAGAACGAAAGGCAAGAATTCGATACTCAAATAAAAATACACTTGAGGGATTTTTATTCCAGCACAGGCGTGACTACAAGCTAAAAGCCATCTTTTTAAACATAAAGGTAGTGTGTTAAATACACTTAGGGAAGTATCTAATACATTCATATCTTCATATGTAAGCTCTGTTAAAGCTCAATAGTGTTCTAAAAGCTGGCGAATATAATAAAAAGAACATCTCCTTTATCCTCCAAACTATGATTAAATTGCATTCATAATATTCTTTTTATGTATTTTACTCGTGCAAAACTGGGCGGTAGAATTTAAATAGCAGAAGATAATAACTTGAGGAGCAGATCATAATCGTTTTTAGGATGTAGGAGGTTTTTTTATGATAATTCAAAAACGTACTTTTAGCATGAATGAATTTACATTTGAAGCGGGAGTTAGCTTACCGATACAGATAGGATATGAAACCTATGGGACACTTAACGAAGATCGTTCAAATGCCATTTTGATTTGCCATTTTTTCAGCGGAAGCAGCCACGCTGCCGGTAAATATGCCAATGAACCAGAGAATGGAGAAACCGGCTGGTGGGATGGACTGATTGGTCCTGGAAAAGCCTTCGATACGAATCGCTATTTTATTATCAGTTCTGATGTACTGTGCAATGTTAATGCTAACAATCCTCATGTGATTACAACAGGTCCTTCCTCTATAAACCCAGACACCGGGAAAAAATATGGTCTTATATTTCCAGAGGTGACTATACGTGATTTTGTCAGGGTGCAGTATGAGCTTTTAAAATCTTTGGGCATAGAAAAACTATATTGCGTTGCCGGTCCATCTATGGGAGGAATGCAGGCAATACAATGGGCTGTTGATTATCCTGACATGATGCAGAAGGTGATATCTGTAATAAGCGGACCGCGAATTTCTGCTTATACAGGTGTGATGCCGCTTCAAATGGGGATAGATGCTATTCGAATATCGCCTGAAGAAGGACTACGAATGGCTATTAAAATGATGACCTTTCAAAACAGATCCTTCGAGGCTGCTACACAGCAATGGGGACATCCTTTACCGATTTCCGGTCCGCTTACAAATTGGGACTGGGAAAAACAACCGCATACCTATTTTCAAGAACTTGATCATTCAATTGACAGCCGGATAGGAAATATAGATGCTGAACATTGGACTTATATTACAAGGGCTATTCAATTGTTCAATATTGAAATTGGTTACGGCTCCTACGAACAAGCATTAGAAAGAGTGCAGGCAGAGGTATTAGCGATGCCAGTATCAAGCGATCTGTTATTTCCTCCTCAAGAAAGCAGGGATATGGTAGAGCGGCTGCAAAAGCTTGGAAAAACCGCACACTATAACGAGGTGATGACCGATTGCGGCCACTTGGCAGCGCTTTTGGAATATGAAGATTTTATAGACCCTATAAAGCAATTTTTAGAGAAATAAACAGTTATAACTTTGATTCCCTTTCTTATGTTCAACGTATATTTTAGTGGTAAAATTATAGACTCATTTTTTAAAAAGGCAGAAAAAATTGCATGCTACGTCAAAGAAAGAATGATTTCGGTCATTCTTTCTTTTTTAATAGTCTTTGATAAATTATAAATGGGCTCACCTTTTATAGAAGCTTCATTATTCACCATTTAATAAAAATGAAATTTAGTTTAAGATTAATGGTGATAGAACTTACTCCGCTTTAATTTGAAATAACATCTTTAGGTTATGGGAGATTTTGTTCTTTACAATGATGAGAAAACTTTCTTACCAAAAAAGATAATATCCATGGCCAAGATAGTACTTTTCACTAAAATATGTACTTGTTGAAATTTTTACAGAAGAATTTTATTCGATAAATCAGCTTGCAGTCGTGATCTATTCTGCAGGAAGCCTCAACCTTATTTTTAATAGGCTGTTTTCGCATATATTGTTGCTTTTCGTAAAAGTGTTAAATCCGTAATAAGTGAGGCATCGTGGCATCTTTTCGTCTTCAGTCATTTTGTTTTCAATCCTGAATCCTGTGTATTCTAGATTCATTAATACAAATAGCAACAAAGTTTACGAAAAGAGCCTTAATGAATTTAAGGGTTCTGTGCAGAAGTGCGAAGGTCAGAAAAAAAATAAAAGGAGAAAATAGGCAGCATGGATGTAGCAAAAATGATTAAGACAGAGTTGGATAAAAAGGGAAAGCCAGCTAAGTGGCTGCATGATCAATTAGTGCTGACAATCCCTGTCAGCATTGGGGATTATGATGCTTTTGAATTCAGACTGAAGGAAAATAAGCTGACAGCCATCGACCTTGTGTACATTTCAGCTATTTTGGAGATTGATCTTAATGAATTAACAGCCCGTGCCAGGAATGCATGGAAAATGAAGGCACAAGAAGATTTGGAAAGACAAAAACAAATTCTTCGAAAGAGCAGTTTTCAAGAAAAGGGGGTGGCAACCTCTTTTCACCGCAGCAATTCAATTGTGTATTTATTGACTACAAGTTCCTATCAGAGCTTCGTAGCCTTAGAAGAGTATAATAATGGTGTCCTGAATACATTGGTTCTTCATGAAGGAGTAGATGATTCCATAACAGTAGGAATGAACAGGGATGTATTGTTTGAGCTTTTGATGGAAGGGCTGCGCACCAAACAAATTCATGATTTTATTAAATGGAAATATCCACGCAATGGCCGTTAAATGAAGGAATGTTAGAGCGGGAGCAGCGGTTTCTTCCGCAATTGGCTTTAATACTGTTTCTCAAATCAATCAATTGTAATCATTTAATAACAGAATAATTTTTAAATAACCGTTTCTCAAAGTATTGGGAAACGGTTTGTTTATGTTTGTGCCCTTACGTTCTATCCTTTTTCAAAACTTCTTCTTTTTGGGGGAAAGTTTGTTAACCTTTTAGCAGCTTCCATGATGTTTTTGCTGAATAATTATAATGGCCTTCGCAAAAAATAAAAAAGGTCTTACATGAGTATTTCAGCTGTGTATTCAAGTTTTTCACTTATGTTCGCTTCTAGCAAAGGCTTATTAAAGAATCAAGGCAGCCATTTACATAGCAGAAGGCCTATAACTTCTAAGAAACAGAGGTGCTTTACGTATGATTTTATTATTGTTGCTATTTTGTCTCGCCCTTACTTTTATATATGGAATATTCACAGCGGGATGGACAGAAGCCATACAGAATAGTGTGTATTTCTTTCTGCTCGGAGTCCAGCTTGTCTCCTTATTCTTCGTAGGGTATCAAACTGCAATGAGCTATGCAGGACTGCGCAAGTTTAAAAAAACAGAGATAAAAGAACCCAAGAACAAATTTGCTGTTCTGGTGGCAGCTCACAATGAGGAAAAAGTGATAAGCCAGATTTGTAAAAACCTGAAGAATCTAAACTATCCAAAGCATCTCTATGATGTATATGTTATATGTGATAATTGTACAGATGGCACGGCTGACGTAGTAAGAAAGACAGGCGTGACTGCCATGGAAAGGAATGTACCCGAAAAAAAGGGAAAGGGACATGGCCTTGAATGGATGTTTGAAAGACTTTGGGAGTTTGAAGAAAAGGGCATTTTTTACGATGCCGTGGCTATGTTTGATGCGGATAATTTGGTAGGAAAAGACTTTTTACAAATTATTAATTCTAAACTTATGGAAGGCCATGAAGTGATACAAGCTTATTTAGATTCGAAGAACCCTACCGATACATGGGTAACGAAATCTTATTCCTTTGCTTATTGGTCTACAAATAGAATTTATCAGCTTGTCAGGGAATATCTTGGATTGACTGCTCAGCTGGGCGGTACAGGTGTAACGGTCGCTACAAAGGTATTAAAGGAAATTGGCTGGGGTGCGACATCACTGACGGAAGATCTTGAATTTACACAGCGATATATCTTAAAAACAGGCAAGAGAGTAGCCTGGGCCCACGATGCAAAATTATATGACGAAAAACCCCTTGGATTTAAACAATCTTTTAAGCAGAGAATTCGATGGATGCAAGGCCATTTTGATTGTATGACGAAATACACGGTCCCTTTGATAGTGGAAGGGATTAAAAAAAGAAAGCTGATGCTGATTGATTCAGCTATCTATCTGCTTATGCCATCAAGAGCTGTGCTTACTCTCATTTTAATGATTACCGCTTTCCTTTCTATTACCGGAATTTATAAGGCGGATGGGCTGTTAGGCGATATCATGGACCGGTCATTATTGTTTAACGGGTGGGTGTATGGTGTTTTTGTGGCTGCTTACTTATCTTTACCGATTGTTGCTATGCTTCTGGAGAAGAAAGGCAAGAAACTTCATTGGTTTGTTTTCTCTTATCTTTTTGGCTTATCATGGATACCTGTGACCATTATTGGGTTTATTAAAAAGAACCAGCGTGAATGGAGCCATACTGCTCATACAAGATCAGTCGAAATTGAAGAAATTGAAAAGGAACCAGGAGATGTTCTTGAAGCAGCTCAAATATTAAAACCTGATATCCAGGAATAATCACATCCTGATAGCCAAAAGCCCAAGCAGATGTTCTTGGGTTTTTGCTTTATGCTCTGCTTGTAAATCTCTACGAATCCATACAGTGGACGGCATTATGATTATAGAAATATCCAGAAGTGCGGAACTGACCCATTTCATATTTGGAATGAAAATGTCATTTGAGGTTCATATTAATAGAGGATGAAATTTCTAGAACTTTCCGTCTTCCGCTTTAAAAAGATGTTTTGGCGGCGAATAAGTTCTATCTGGGCAGTACATATGGGGGAGGGGTCTCTTTTAGTTCATGCAAAGCTAGTTGCCCAATATTTCACAAAACGAATTTGGCGGTACTGCCACAATTATGGCCAAAGAGGGGTTATCTGCTTTTTAAAATTTGCCTGTATTTGAGGGAACATTTGCATTCATATTCATTGAAGGAGAGGATACATTATGCCACAATGGCACCCGCATCGCTCGCAATTAGAGCTGCCTCACGAATTTTCTGTAAATCCGCTGTTTTCCCGCCAAGGAGAACAGGCCATTTCTCGTTTTAAAATGCACAATCAAGGGATGCTGCCCGAAACGGCATATCAAATAGTTCGCGATGAAATTTCTTTAGATGGAAATGCCCGTCTGAATCTTGCTACTTTTGTTACGACCTGGATGGAGCCTGCGGCTGAGCGCCTATATAAAGATGCTTATGACAAAAACATGATTGACAAGGATGAATATCCGCAGACAGCCGCAATTGAGGAACGCTGTGTGCGGATTTTAGCAGATCTTTGGCATTCACCTCAGCCGCATACGACACTGGGCGTATCGACGACTGGATCTTCCGAAGCGTGTATGCTTGGAGGGCTTGCATTAAAACGCCGGTGGCAAAAAGCACGCAAGAGCCAAGGAAAGCCGATTGATAAACCTAATATTGTCTTTAGTTCTGCTGTTCAAGTTGTTTGGGAGAAGTTTGCAAACTATTGGGAAGTGGAACCTCGATATGTTGATGTTAGTCCTGAGCATCCTTACTTGGATCCTGAAGGGGTTCTTAGTGCTGTAGATGAAAATACAATTGGTGTGGTGCCCATTCTTGGTGTGACCTACACAGGGGTTTATGAACCGGTAGAGGCAATTGCGAAAGCTTTAGATGATTATCAGGAGCGTACTGGCATAGATATCCCAATCCATGTGGATGCTGCTTCGGGAGGATTCATTGCACCTTTTCTCCAGCCGGATCTTGTGTGGGATTTTCAAATACCGAGAGTAAAGTCCATTAATGTATCAGGGCATAAATATGGATTAGTCTGCCCAGGACTCGGATGGGTAATTTGGAGAGAAGCGGAAGACCTTCCTGATGATCTTATCTTCAGAGTATCCTATCTAGGGGGGAACATGCCCACCTTTGCTTTGAATTTCTCCCGCTCAGGGGCACAAGTACTCCTGCAATATTACAATTTTTTACGATTAGGTAAAGATGGGTACTATGAGGTGCAAAAAACTTGTCAGTTGATAGCAAATTTTCTAAGCAAGGAAATTCAAGAGATGGGGCATTTTGAAATTCTTACAAATGGTTCTGATATTCCCGTGTTTGCTTGGAAGCTGAAAGAAGGGGACACACCAAATTGGAATCTCTATGATTTATCCCGCCAATTGCGCACCTATGGCTGGCAAGTGCCTGCGTATCCGCTGCCGCCGGGTATGGAAGAAGTTACGGTTATGCGGATAGTGGTTCGGAATGGCTTTTCCACGGATCTTGCACACTTATTTTTAATGAATCTCAAACAAGCCATTGAATATTTGGATTCGGTAGAGGGATCTTTGCCGCATCAGACCAAGCACGATAATGGTTTTCATCATTAAACGTTGGTGACAACGAATATTATCTTAAAAACGATTAAAAACACAGCTGTTTTTTCCAAAGCAAAATTGGAATCAGAAGCTGTGTTTTTTTGCATTTTTTACTTATTTTTATATACAAATTAATGTGGATTCGCAGGAAATTGACTGTAATTGTCGAATTAACAAAAAGAAAATTATGGATACTATTGTTTTAGGCTCATGGTTATTTGTGGGAAAGGAGCGGGTCTCCTTCTGTAAAAGCGGATTACATACTATACAATTGGAGAAGTTAACGAATGGAAAAATTTACGGACAAGGCATTAAAATTCTTTTTTGAACACATCCGTCTTTGGATTGTGATTTCTTTTCTCTCATTAAATTTTGGCTCCTTTACCGTTATTTTAACGATTTGGAAGCACGAAATGGAATTTATGGAAGACAGTCTCTTTTCATGGTTCACGTTATTCATGTGTTGGACGTTTTTAAGAATACTAAAGTATCAGTATGATAATAAACAACTATTTAAAGATTAACGGAGGGCGTGGACAAGAAGTTGACGAAGAAATCCCTTGCCTGGCTTGGCCTGTTGAACAGGCGGCAGAGCAAAAGAGATGTGTGTTAAAATGAAAAGAGATTCTATTAGCATCTGAAGATAAAGCATGAAAGGGGAGAAATGCCGTTCTAAACCATGCAGACGTAGGAGGGGCAGTAAGTTGAAAAAAATAAAAACATTAGCAGTGGTCGCTCTCTTAGCCATTCTGTTAATTTATGCAGGTTTTTTATTTTTTAGTGCGTATAAATATGAGCTTTATGATAAAAAGATCGAGCGGCAAAAAAATAATTAGAATGAGCAGGAATAAGGAAGAGGAAATGAACTTGTTTTGTTGAATGATTAAGTAAAAAGGGAGGATATCTGATGAACAAAGACTATAGTGAAGTAGTAAGTGGGGGAGATCAGATGAGAATGGATGCTTTAGAAATGATGATGGTAAAAGCATCTGAAGCCCGAAAGGAATATATCATTCAGCTAGAGCAAGCGGAAAAAGGAAACTACACGAAAAAAGCAACATATCTAAAAGGAATTATTGCTGGAATAGATATGTTTTTAGAGCCATTAGATTGAAACAAAGCATCCTGCGGGGTGTTTTTTAATTTGTAATGAATGAAAAGAGGGGCAAGAGCAATTTCTTGTTAAATTTCAAGAATTATAAGAATATATGATTATACATTTATTTTTAGGAGGCAAATAAATGGGAATCAGTTCAAATAGCAGACAGGGCAATTCTGCAGAGTTAATATCTGAAAGAACAAGATCGGTTTTTGAGGCATTAATGAAAGACCCGAATGTAAAAATAGGACTTAACTTTCTTGAAAAGGATAACGATGATACTACCTTGGAGCAAATCGCCATAACAGAAATCTCGGCTCCTACATTTCAGGAAAGGGAGCGCGGATTGGATTTTCAAAAGAGATTAATAGAATATGGGCTTGAAGAGGTGGAAGTGGACAAACAGGGAAACGTATTTGGAATTCGCCGGGGCAGTGGAAATGGGCCTAAAGTGGTTGTTTGTGCGCATCTTGATACAGTGTTTCCAGAAGAGACATCTGTAAAAGCGGAAATAAAGGAGGGCAAAGTATTTGCACCAGGAATATCAGATGACGGCAGGGGGCTCTCCTCTGTTCTTACACTGTTACGGGCCATTGAAATAGCAGATATCCATACAACAGGGGATATTTTATTTGGTGCAACAGTTGGAGAGGAAGGATTGGGCGATTTAAATGGTGTAAAGGCATTATTTGAAAATAACAAGGATATTGCTGGCTTTATTTCCATAGAGCCTGGCAGTCCGGAAAGAATTACGTATCTTGGAACAGGGAGTAAAAGATACCATGTTACCTATACAGGTCACGGCGGACACAGCTTTGGGGATTTTGGAAAGCCAAGTGCCATCCATGCACTTGGGAGGGCTATTGCAGCCATAAGTAATATAAAAACTTCAGCAGATCCCAAAACAACTTTTAATGTGGGGACTATAGGTGGCGGAACATCTGTCAACACCATTTCTGCTCATGCTGAAATGCTGATTGATATGCGTTCCGTTTCGACTGATTCCCTTATTCAATTAGAAGAGAAAGTAAAAGATATCCTAAAAAAATCAGCTAATGATGAGAATAAGCGCTGGGAAACCAATGAAATCCAAGTGCATATCAAACAAGTGGGAGACAGGCCGGCTGGGTCGCAGCCTAAGGACAGTGTGATTGTGCAGGCAGCTTTGGCATCTTCTGAAGTACTTGGATTTGAGCCTGCCTTGGAAGAACCGAGCAGCACTGATGCAAATGTACCCATCAGCCTGGGAATACCGGCGGTGACGCTCGGAGGAGGAGGGGAATTTGGCGGCTGTCATACACTTGGAGAATACTATGATCCAAAGGATGCCTTTTATGGGGTGCAAAGAATCTTTTTAACTTTGCTAAGCTTGGTGGGCATAGAGAATGTATGCCAGCCTCTTTTAAAGAATATATAATGACTTACATCATGTCTCTCTAAAGTAAGAATGGTTGTTAAGTCACCATATATATAAAATAAAAGTGATTTTCTTCTTTTTTATAAAAAGAAGAAAACCACTTTTTATTTTAGACTCATTTCTTCACTATAAGATAGATTTAATATAGGCACATCAAAAAATTGTTTAATGGCAAGGGCACAAGCACCTAAGACACTGGATTTTTTACCTAATGTTGATATCACCATATCTCGGTAATGGCTGACAGATGATGTTAGGTTTTCTCTAATTTTTAATAAACTTTGAGGATACATTCGCAGGAGTTCACTATCGAGCACCACTATTTCAGGATTGTATATGTTAATCAAATTATTTAAACCTATTGATAAATAATAAATGGTTTCTTCCATAAGCTGTTGAACATTGCTATCCCCTTCATCAATCCATTTCTGAATATGTTTGTAGGTTAAATTGTCTTTATTCATTTTTTGCGAGAGCTTCTGGAATATACTTGATTCAGAGGCGTATTTTTCCCAGCATCCTTTATTTCCACAGCTACAAGCTATGCCGTTAGGTACAATGATCATATGTCCTGCTTCACCTGCAAATCCATTTTGGCCATGGAACAGTGTATTATTCATCATAATACCTACGCCAATTCCCGAGTAAAGGGTTACAGATACTAGGTTGTCTGTTTCGTGATGCACAAAAACCCGCTCAGCAAATGAACAAACATTTGCATTGTTTTCTATATAGATTGGTACACAGATTGATTTTTGAAGATCTTTTTTTAAGTCAACGTCATACCAATTTAATCGGGGAATAAAATGTATGGTTTCATCTTTATTCACTAAGCCGTGAATGGCAATTACTATACCAACCAGTCCGTATCTGCTTTCTGAGGATTGAAGCTCATATTTCTTTATATAATCAGTTAAAAGTTGAATGACAGAGGAATAGTTCTTTGTATCTGTTTCAATTGTGTCAGTAGAAACAAGCTGCCCTTTAAGATCTGACAAGGCAAAAGAAATATGACCATAATCTAAGTCAATTCCCAATGCAAAGCCTGCTTTATCATTTATAGACAACATAATCGGTTTTCTTCCAACAAAATTATGTTCCTGCTGTGATTCTACGATCAGCCCATCTTCTAACAGACTCGCAACTTGCGCAGAGATGGTAGCTTTTGTTAGTTTTGTGATATCGGATAAATCCGCTCGTGATATCATTTCTTCTTTAAAGATGGTCTGTACAATTTGAGAGCGATTTATTTTTTTTATGTAAGCCGCATCGCCAATAGCCATTTAAGTCCTCCATTTCAAACACTAATAATCTTATTATACCAGTTTAGCTGTTAATGCAAAAATTACAAAAATGTTCATTGACGCAGGTATTTAAAAGTGATAATTTAGTTTATATATTTAATTTGTTTAGTAAACGAATTAATTAGACGTCTTTTTGTAAGGGTTTACATTACGCGTATGGAGGAGAATATTTATGAAAGCCTTTTTGGAGCACGACTTTTTGTTAGAGTCTGAGACTGCCCTAACATTGTATGAAAAGGCAGCAGCAAGAGCACCCATTTTTGACTTTCATTGTCATCTGGATCCGCAAGAAGTGTGGGAAAATAAACCGTATCAAAGTATTACTCAGCTATGGCTTGGAGGAGACCATTATAAGTGGAGAGTAATGCGGATGCAGGGCATTGGAGAAAGATATATTACGGGTAATGCTGATGATTGGGAAAAGTTTAGAGCGTGGGCAGAAACAGTACCAAATTTAATTGGTAATCCTTTATATCATTGGACTCATCTGGAATTGAAAATGTTTTTTGGAATTGAAAAAATACTAAATTCTAAAACTGCACGCGAGATTTTTGAGGAATGTAATGAAAAACTGCGAAATCAAGAATTCCGGCCAAGAGCATTTATTGAAAGGTCAAATGTTAAATTTATAGGGACAACCGATGATCCAAACTCTCCTCTTGAATTTCATCAACTATTAAATCAGGATACCTCATTCAAACCAACTATTGCACCGACATTCCGTCCAGATGGAGCACTTTTTATTGAACGTCCCAGCTTTAAAGACTGGATTGGAAAGTTGGAGGAAGTATCAAACGTAAAAATTAATTCTGTAGAAGTATTTTTGGAGGCTCTTAAACAAAGGGTTTATTTCTTTCATGAAAATGGTTGCCGGGCAGCGGATCATGATATTCAAAAGATGGAGTATATAGAGCCGAATAAGAAAGAGATTGAAGTTTTATTTAATAAGCGATTAAACGGTGAAGAGCTGTCATATAAAGAATTAGTAGCATATCGATCGTTTTTATTAAAAGAGCTTGGGAAAATGTACGCAGAAAAGCAATGGGTAATGCAGCTCCATATGGGTGCAATGCGCAATAATAATACAAAAATGAGAGAGCTTATTGGATCAGATATTGGCTTTGATTCAGTTGGAGAAGCGAATATCGCAGAGGGGTTATCCCATTTTCTCGACGCTTTGGATCAAGAGCAAGCCTTGCCAAGAACAGTTCTTTTTAATTTAAATCCAAAGGATAATGCTGTACTAGCTGGAATGACAGGGAATTTCTATGAAGAAGGAATACCTGGGAAAATTCAATTTGGTTCTGGCTGGTGGTTTAATGACCATATTGATGGTATGGAAAAACAAATGAAAGATTTGGCGAATGTTGGTCAATTAAGTCATTTCATTGGTATGTTAACTGACTCTCGGAGCTTTCTTTCTTATGCTCGCCATGATTACTTTAGACGAATACTCTGTAATATTCTTGGCGAATGGCTAGAAAAGGGATTAATGCCTTTCGACATGGAATTGGCGGAAAATATGGTTAAAAATATCAGTTATTATAATGCAGAAAGATTCTTTATGGAAAGATCAAACTAAGGATAAATTTGAATTACACTATACTAAATACTTAATTTACAGTTGCAGGAGCAGAACAATGCCTATGTTGATTTCCGCGGCAGGCGCTAGGCACCTACCGCAGAAATTAACAGTCAAGATTAACAGAAATAAATAATAATAGCGCTTACATTTTATATTGACGCTTTCTATAGATGATGTTATGCTACCAATAATAATTAGTTAGTTTGATAAACTAATTAAAAAAATATCAAATATTTTCGAAAAATAAAATTAGAAGACTGAATCCTTGATCTTCCTGCTTGTTATTTTCGGCTTCAAGCACTCACTCCAATTAACTCTGAATTCAAATCAGTAATGGGATTATACAAAGACATGGTTGTGCTCTGTTTTTCCTGCAGGTTGATTTGCGCTGCAGGCTCTCGCATTCCGCGGGGCGGCCAGGGAGCCTCCTCGTCGCAAGCTCCTGCGGGGTCTCCGCAAACACGCTGGATCCCGCAGGAGTCTCGTGCCTTTCGCTCCAATCAACTTTGGTATCAATTCAACATTGAATTTTACATAGTGATTGATTGTGCCTTGATCTTCCTGCTTGTTATTTTCGGCTTCAAGCACTCACTCCAATTAGCTCTGAATTAAAATCTGTAATGGGATTATACAAAGACATGGTTGTGCTCTGTTTTTCCTGCAGGCACTCGCTTTCCGCGGGGAGGGTTGCTGAGCCTCATCATAGCAAGCTTCTGCAGGTTCTACTCCTAACTAGCGTTTTCACAGGAGTCTTGTGCCTTCCGCTGCAGTCGTCCGCTTGTGTGCAGAAGGAGTCCCGCATCTGCCAGCTCCACCAATATGGGTACCAAAAATTAGCTCATTTAAATTATAAAATGAGTCTATTTGTTTTTTCCGTTTCGATACTGTGAGGGTGTTAGACCAGTGATTTTTTTGAACACTTTTGTGAAATAATTCCCATCATTAAAACCAACTATTTGAGAGATATCTGTAATAGAGAGATTTTCATTCTCCATCAGCTTTAGGGATTCATTTATTCTAAGTTTATTAATGTACTCTGTAATCGACTGACTTGTTTCTAATTTAAATTGTCTAGATAATTTAAAAGGGCTTGATTCAACGGCACTGGCTATATTTTCTAGTGTTAAATTTTGATCCAGATTCATTCTGATAAAATCAATTGCTTTTATGATAACTCGATTATACTTCTTAATGGAAAGCTTACGAACAGCCTTGCAATATTCAATATACATTTTATTTCGCAGCTCAGTTAGCTGCTGAATGGTAGTTGTTTTTTCAATTTGAATGGCAAAGTTTCTAGAGATGCTATCAATGTAAACTGGATGAAGTCCGCCATTTTCAGCAGCTATTCTTAATACAGTATTGGTTACAAAGGACAAGTTTTTTCGAGATCGTAAGGGATCATTCGGTATTCGATCAGGAACTTTTGAGAAAAAGTACATTTCTTTGGCCATTATTTTTTCTAATTTCTCCAAATCTCCACTCTCAATGGCAAACATCATGTCCTTTTCTGAACGATATCTTGCATTAATATGAGCAATAGAGTGCTCGTTATTCTGCTTTATAGAATCTGGGATTAAAGTGTATTCTCTTTGAGAATTATAGTTTATATCTGTAAAACTAAGGACCTTGGAAGGAGCTTGTGGCATGTTTACAGCAAGATACCCTAAAAATTCAGCGATGTTCTTAGCTTTAAATGTTCCTACTATCGGGAGGGACATATAATATTGTTCCATTATAGGCATTAATGAAATAGATAATTGATTTTCTAATAAAATATCCCGAACCATTAGAGCTGAAGGTTCTTCTAAAAGATAGGGCCCTACAACAATACTTCCAATATAGTTCTGCTCTTCAAATAATTTCGCAGAGATAAAGCTGAGCTTATACGGGGTTGAATGGAATAAAATATCGTCTGAGAACTTGTCATCATGAAGATGTAAGCGCAGCTGCATATTCTCAAAAAAATACATGAGAGGTTTTGGCACTTGATGATAGGAATAATCCCATTTTATTTGAGAGTGTGAGTCGATAAAAAGAGTGTCTAAATTTGAATAATGAAAGGCAAAATTACAAATCTTATTAATTTCCTCTTCTATGTGATTCATGAAAAACACTCCAAATCTGTGAATAGTTAATTTCTGTTTTAGGAAAAGAAAATTATATTAGTAATTTTACTGTTTATCGCAAAAATTTACGAGTGAAAAAAAGCGTTATCATTTATGATGAAATCGTGATTGTTCATTTCTTTTTAGCTGAACTTACTGAGAGGAGCAGGCGTAAATGAATAATAATTTGATAATTTCGGGATTCTCAGATGAAATTTCATCTGATTTTAACGTACAACTAGAGGTTGTTGCCAATTTGGGAATGCGCTACATTTCATTACGTGGCATTGATGGGAAAAATATTGGTGATTTTTCGTTAGCTGAAATCAAAGATCAAGTATTGCCAAGGCTTAAGAAAGCGGAGATTGGTGTTTCTTCTATTGGTTCCCCCATAGGAAAAATATTAATTACTGACGAAGAAGCGTTTAACAAGCAGAAGGTTATGCTTGAGAGCCTTTGCCAAATAAGTAATCTGCTAGATTGTAATTATATTAGGATTTTCAGCTTTTTCATTCCGCAGGATGATAATCCAGATGACTATAGGAATGACGTTATCAGAAAGCTAAAAGAATTTTCAGCGATTGCAGAAAAGCACAATGTTATTTTATTACATGAAAATGAAAAAGACATATTTGGAGATATTGCTAGAAGGTGTAAAGATATTTTGAAAGAGGTAGGCTCTGCACGCTTTAAAGCTATTTTTGATTTTGCCAACTTCATACAATGTGGTGAGGATCCCCAGCTATGCTACGAGCTGTTAAAGGACGAGATTGAATATATACATATTAAGGATGCAGTTCTAACGGACGGTCAGAATGTTGTGTGCGGACAAGGTGATGGGAAAATACCGGAAATACTTAGTCAGGCAGTTCAAAGCGGATATAAGGGATTTTTAACACTTGAACCACACCTTGTCCTCTTCGATTCTTTAAAGGATTTAGAATTAGAGGAAGCACCAGAGTATATTAAAAATCTGAACGGACTGAATGGTGCCAGTGCATATAAAATTCAATATGAAGCGTTACTGAATATACTTAAAACAATTGAAAGCAGGGAGGAATTTTGATGGCTGACGTTAGAATGGGTGTTATTGGACTTGGAGCACAAGGGGGAACCTATGCGGGCTTTTTAGTAGAAGGGAAAGTGGAGAACATGGTACTTGGAGCTATTTGTGACAGTGATCCTGCTAAAAAGGCTCTTGCTGATGAAAAGTATCCGGATATTCCATTCTATGATCATTATATCGACATGCTCGAGAGCGGGGATGTTGATGCAGTGGTTACTTGTGTTCCTCACTATCTGCATCCTGAAATGGGGATTGCAGCTTTAAAAAGAAATATTCATGTATTAGTAGAAAAGCCGGCAGGTGTTTATACAAAACAAGTTCGCGAATTAAATGAATTTGCAGCAACTAAGCCGGAACTGACATTCGGGATTATGTTTAATCAACGTACCAATCCACTCTATCAAAAAGTGAAAAAGATCATTGATAGTGGCGAAATAGGACAGATCCGCCGCACAAACTGGATTATTACTACGTGGTGGAGGCCGCAGGGATATTATGACCAAAGCGCATGGAGAGCAACATGGGAAGGAGAAGGCGGTGGTGTCCTTGTCAATCAGGCTCCTCACCAAATAGACTTACTTCAATGGATCTGCGGTATGCCTAAAAAGGTCTATTCCAATATTAAGTACGGTTATCAAAGAAACATATCTGTGGAAGATGAAGTCACTGCTATGCTTGACTATGGAAATGGGGCCACAGGAGTCTTTATTACGTGTACACATGATGCAGTAGGTACAGACCGCTTTGAAATTTTAGGAGACAAAGGAAAAATCATAGTCGATGATAGCAGAAAAGTGACAATCAAACGTCTTGCTAAACCTGAATCTGAAATGAGTGACAGCATTAGCTGGGCAGAAGCTGCCAAGATATTTAGCGGTGCAAATCTGG
The DNA here is from genome assembly GCF_001636425.1 of Heyndrickxia acidicola. Lineage (NCBI taxonomy): Bacteria > Bacillati > Bacillota > Bacilli > Caryophanales > Bacillaceae > Heyndrickxia > Heyndrickxia acidicola. Next base: position 2,505,243 of record NZ_KV440953.1, on the reverse strand, counting down.
ATGATGTGTACAGCGAAGAAGTCATTGAGTTTGAAAGCGTTTGGGGAAGCCAGCATATTGGGGTTTTGGAAAATTTTGCGTCAAATATCGTTCATGGGACTCCTTTATTAGCACCAGGCAGCGATGGCATCCATGGAGTAACACTTGCAAATGCTATTCATTTGTCAAGCTGGTTAGGGAAAGAAGTAGAGATTCCTTTTGATGAAGAATTATATCTTAAAGAATTAAATAAAAAGATTGCGGAAGAAAAGAAGGCCCCAATAAAAATATAGAATAGAATGAGCTCTAACCCATGGCTTCTTTTGCCATGGGTTAGCCTATAAGGGAGAGGATACGATGTTAAAGGTAGCGGTGATAGGACTTGGAGATATTTCAGGTATTCATCTTGCAGCTATACAAGCAAACCCGAATGCCTATTTAGCAGCGGTTTGCGATATAAATGAAGGCTTAAAGAATGGTTTTGATCCTAAAGTAAATTTTTATACTGATTATCAGCAGATGCTTGAAAGTGAAGCTTTGGATTGTGTACATGTTTGTTTACCGCATTACCTGCATTATCCCGTAACAAAAGCCTGTGTCGAAAAAGGCGTTCATGTAATTCAGGAAAAGCCATTAGCTTTAAATACGGATGAAGGAATGGAACTTTTAAAATTGGAAGAAGAGAATTCAAATGTAAAAATTTGTGTTTGTTTTCAAAATCGCTATAATGAATCATTTGAAACGCTGCTTAAAATTGCAAGAAAAGGAATTTATGGCACCGTTTTAGGTGTAAAAGGACTAGTAACCTGGTTTAGACCGAGAGAATATTATGAGGCTAAACCGTGGAGAGGAATAATGAAATATGCCGGCGGAGGAGTAATGATTAATCAATCTATCCATACCTTGGATTTAATGCAGCTCCTCGGGGGAGATATTGAGGATATCAGAGGAACAATTAGTCAATTATTGCAATATGACATTGAAGTAGAGGATACAGCTTCATCCCATATTCAATTTAAGAACGGAGCAAGGGGTTTATTTTTTGCTACTATTGCGAATGCAGAAAACTCCAGCGTTGAATTGGAGATTCTTTTTGAGAAAGCTAAGTTTTCGATAAAAGACAGTATATTAACGAGAATACATGAAAACGGCGAAAGAGAAGATCTGGCGGAAGATATCAAATTGCCTGGTTCAAAATTTTATTATGGAGCAAGTCACGTAAAGTTAATTAATCGCTTTTATGACTGCATTATTCAAAATGCTCATGACTATGTGCATGTGAAGGATGCTCTTCCTTCTATAAAAATGATTGACGCCATTCGCAAGTCTTCTGAACAGAAAAAAGAAATCATAATGGAGGTTTTTTAAGATGACAATCAAAGGTAAAATCGGTGTGCAAATGTTTAATCTTAAAAACAAGGTAGCTGAAATAGGCGCATATGAAACCATGAGAAAAATAAAAGAATTGGGATATAATTATGCCGAAGTAACTCAAATACCAATGACCTCAGAAAATGTATCTGAACTAAAAAGAGCCAGTAAAGATTTTGATATCAAGATTACATCGATTTCGGCTCCTTTAGATACAATGCCAGGGATGCCAGGTGAATCATTAAAAAGTCATTTCGAAAAAATTGTTAATGACTGTAAAGCCTTGGATTGCAAATTTATTCGTATAGGTATGATGCCGGTAAATTTAATGGGGCATAAAGAGAAAGTGATGACATACATACAAGATGCAGAGGCAATGGCAAATAAATTGGCGGAATACGGAATAGAATTATATTATCATAATCACCATATTGAATTCGAGAAATATGATGGAGCATGCTTATTGGACATTATGAAAGATAATACATCCAAACTCGGTTATGAGCTGGATGTTCATTGGATTCAACGAGGCGGACAAAATCCCGTCGAGGTTATCAAACGATTTGCGGGGCGTGTCTCACTTATCCATTTAAAAGATTATCGGATTGGTCACATGGATTTAACCGAAGAAGACATGAGTGATCATACTAAATTTAATCAAAAATTTACTAACATTATTGAATTTGCAGAGCTTGGTGAAGGAAACCTCAATATAACAGAAATAATGAAAGCAGGCCTAGAGAGCGGAGTACAGTACTTTTTAGTAGAACAAGATGATACATATGGAAGAGATCCTTTTGACTGTTTGGAGATATCCGCTAATTACTTGAGAGAACAAGGGTATGCAGAATGGTTTAATTAAAAAACAATTAATCTTGTCTGTTGATTTCTTCGGCGGATGGGAGAGGAGCTTCCTAAACACATGCATCTGAAGGGGGCCCTTAACCCAAAAATTTCTAGGCAGGAATACGCGCTTGCCGTTTTAATTTTTATTAGCCATAAAAAGCAGGTTGAAATTAGTGGCCTGGCTTCAGTAGATGAATAGAGGGTTTGGAATATTGACGGAAAGTAACCATGATGATAAGATACTGATGATTATTAATTTGTTTAGTAAACGAATTAATAAATCAGGATGAGAAGTCCTCTTATTTACTTTGTAATGAAAGGGATTACATTTGGTCTGTAGGTGCTAAACTTTTTGATAAAAGGGAGTGTTGTCAGTGGGTATTCTCCAAGAGCTGCTCAAAGATGTTCCTATTCCAAAAATGGCAAAAGTAAAAGTAAACTTTGATGATAGAAAAATTGATGATCTTGATTTGATATTAAATCAGAAATTACATCAACAACATATTAAAGATAAGATTCACCCAGGAATGGAAATTGCAATTGCAGTTGGAAGCAGGGGACTCGATCGTATTGTGGAAATTGTAGCGGTTACTGTGAAATTCTTAAAGGAATTAGGGGCAAAACCATTTATTGTACCGAGTATGGGAAGTCATGGCGGTGCGACGGCAGAAGGTCAGCGTGCTGTTCTAGAACATCTTGGGATCACAAAAGAAAGTGTTGGAGCGGAGATTCGTTCATCCATGGAAGTTGTAAAAGTAGGTGAATTGCCAAATAAGCTCCCTGTCTATGTAGATAAGTTTGCTTCAAAGGCAGATGGAATCATCGTGATTAACCGAATAAAACCACATACCGCTTTTAGAGGCCCTGTTGAAAGTGGAATCATGAAAATGATTAGTATCGGTTTAGGAAAGCAAAAAGGTGCTGAAGCATGCCACCAATTGGGATTTAAGTATATGGCAGAAAATGTACCAGCTATGGCTAAGGTAATAATGAAAGAAAAACCTTTGCTTTTTGGCGTGGCAACTATTGAAAACTCATTTGATAAAGTGGCCATCGTAGAAGTACTTTCTCCAGAAGAAATTATCGAAAAGGAACCTGAGTTACAGGTAAGGGCAAAGGCATTACTGCCAAGGCTTTTCTTTGAGGAATTGGATGTTCTGGTTATAGATGAAATTGGAAAGAATATCAGCGGAGATGGGATGGATCCCAATATAACAGGCAGATATCCAACTCCATATGCTTATGGAGGACCCGAGGTAAATAAAATGGTAGTACTTGATTTAACTCCTCAATCAGAGGGGAACGCAAATGGGGTTGGCACAGCAGATTTTACCACACAGCGTTTAGTGGACAAAATGGATAGAGAGGGTACATATGCCAATGGGCTGACATCAACAGTAGTAGCCCCAACTAAAATCGCAACCACCCTGGCCAATGATCGTGAAGCAATTCAAGCTGCTATTAAAACTTGCAATATCTTAGACTTTGAAAATGTAAAGCTGGTACGTATAAAAAACACATTAGAAATAAGTGAAATAGAGGTATCGGAAGCAATACTTGAGGAAATTGGTAAGCATGAGAATATGGAACAAATTTCAAATCTTTATGAACTTTCCTTCAATAAAGCGGGAAATCTATTTTAGCTAATAAGGAGAAGAGGATATGACAGACTTATTTGACCTGACAGGAAAGACAGCAGTGGCAATCGGCGGAAACAGTGTACTGGGATCAGCCATGGCAAAAGGTTTAGCGCAGCAAGGTGCAAAAGTTGCGATTGTTGGGCGTAACGTGGAAAAAGCGGAGGAAGTAGTAAAAGAAATCACAGCCGCAGGAGGAGAAGCAAAATCTTTTCAAGCCGACGTCAGCTCAGTGAGTTCACTGGAAAAGGCAGCGGATGAAATTGAGAAATGGTCTGGCGGCTGGGATATTCTTTTAAATGCACCTGGTAAAAATAGTACCACTCCATTTTTTGATCTTGGTATGAACGAATGGGACGACATTATGGAAGTGAATTTAAAAGGGATTGTGATAACCTGCCAAATATTTGCTAGAAAAATGATTGAACAAGAACGTAAAGGCAGCATCATTAATATTTCTTCTGTGTCTTCAACTATTCCCTTATCAAGAGTGTTTACTTATTCTGTCTCAAAAGCAGGGCTTAACAGTGTAACCCAGTTCTTGGCTCGGGAACTTGCTCCAAATGGCATAAGGGTAAATGCTATTATCCCAGGTTTTTTTCCTGCTGAACAAAACAGGAAAATCCTTGACGAAGAACGAATAGAATCCATTATGAGGCATACCCCTATGGACCGTTTTGGAAATCCAGAAGAATTACAAGGCGCTGCTGTGTGGCTTGCATCTGAAAAAGCTTCTAGTTTCGTTACAGGTACGTTGGTTCGCGTTGACGGAGGATTTGGAAGTATGACCATTTAAATGAAATGGAAAAGAAAACTGTCAAATTGAGAAACAAAAATAAAAGGTTAATAGAAGGAGGAGCAAAGACCATGCTAGCAGAAAAATACGAAAAACTATCCTCAATACTTCGAGAGATGGGGTCTGTTGTCGTTGCCTTCTCTGGAGGAGTCGATAGTACCTTCTTATTGAAGGCAGCTGTAGAAGTGCTCGGTACCGAACACGTGCTTGCTGTAACAGCAGACTCTGAAACCTATCCGTCAACTGAGCTGGAAGAGGCAAAGGTACTTGCAAGAGAAATCGGAGTCACTCACAAGGTAATCGAAACGTCTGAGCTTACTATTCCGGGTTATGCAGAAAATAATAAAAATCGCTGTTACTTTTGTAAGAGCAGCTTATTTAATCATATCATTCCTGTGATGGAAGAGAACGGGTTTCAGAATGTCATTTATGGAGTTATCGCAGATGATATGAATGAGCATCGACCCGGTATGCAAGCGGCAAAGGAAAAGGGCATACGAGGACCTTTGCAAGAAGCTAACCTTTTTAAAAAGGAAATAAGAGAGCTATCGAAAAAATTTGGACTATCGACGTGGGATAAACCATCGTTTGCCTGCCTTTCATCAAGAATTGCCTACGGTGAGTTCATTACGAAAGAGAAGTTAACAAAAGTCGAAAAAGCAGAGGCTTTTCTAAAGTCACTTCAAATTCGCCAAGTCCGTGTGCGAACCCACCAAGATATTGCAAGAATTGAAGTGGAGCCAGATGATATGGAAATTATACTGAAAAATCATATTACAATAGCAAATCAGCTTCAAAATTATGGTTATAAGTATATTACTTTGGATTTAATTGGCTATCAAAGTGGAAGTATGAACAAAGTATTAGAAGGTGTCAAATAAAAATTTTAGTAGATGGAGTTTATAAAAAAGGCTTTGGAATGAGTCCAAGGCTTTTTCTATTAAGGATTTATATAAATAGATTGAGGCTTTTTTGGCCGGTTTCAACCCATTAAAGCTGCTAATTTATTTAAGCAATGGTGAATGGATTGGGAAATAGAGGAGAAAAAGATTTCAGCAGGAGGCAGTGGATATGCTCGAAGAGATATTAATACAAGTTCAGAATGGATCCCTTAGTGTCCAGGAGGCAAAGGAGAAACTGGCTGCATATGAAGACTTAGGATTTGCAAAAGTGGACCATCATCGAAAAAAGAGGCAGGGGTTTCCAGAAATAATTTACGGAGAAGGTAAGACGCCTGAACAAATTATTCCTATTATTGGTGCATTAAGTTCAAGGGGAAATAAGGTGTTAGTAACACGAATCTCAAAAGAAAAAGCTCATTCTGTCCAGCAAACGTTCCCTGAATTAATATACAATGAAACGGCCCAAATATTATTTCGAAATGATCCTGCTGAAAAAAAAGAAAGTAATAATGGGTATATTGCCGTCATTTGTGCTGGCACGTCTGATTTAAGAGTGGCAGAAGAAGCAGCTATAACTGCAGAAGTTCTAGGAAGTAATGTTCATCGCATTTATGATGTAGGTGTAGCAGGGATACACCGTCTCTTGAGCCATCTAGAAGAGATAAAGAATGCAACAGTATCGGTGGTTGTCGCAGGAATGGAAGGGGCACTCCCGAGTGTAGTGGGAGGGCTGGTTTCGCATCCTGTTATTGCAGTACCAACCAGCATTGGGTACGGGGCAAATTTTAATGGTTTATCGGCTTTGCTGACGATGTTAAACTCATGTGCTTCAGGAATCAGCGTGGTAAATATTGATAATGGCTTTGGCGGTGGATATAACGCAGTACAAATTCATCAATTGGCACAAAAAGGGGCAGAGAAAAATGAAAACACTGTATTTTGATTGCTTTTCGGGAATGAGTGGAGATATGGTTATTGGTGCATTAATTGATGCAGGAGCAGATCCTTCGTATTTAGAAGAAGAATTAAAAAAACTTCAAATAGAAGAAGAGTATGAGATTGAATGGAAAAGAGTAATAAAAAATGGAATCAGCAGTACTAAGTTTGATGTACGTTTAATTAATAATTCACAGCTTCATCATCATGAACTAGACAAAGAACATGACCGCAATCATCACCACCAAAGCCATGAAGAGGTGGAAATAGCAAAAGCAGAGAATAAACAATCTAATCAGAACGGGCAAGCCCGCCATGATGATGATCATCATCATGACCATCACCATCATGAACAACACCAAGGTCATCATCATGGTCATCATCATGGTCATCAGCACCGTGCCTATCAGGATATTGTAAATTTAATTCATCAATCTGAGCTCTCGGATCAAGTCAAGAACACTGCCTTAAAAATATTCAAAGTGATTGGGGAATCAGAAGGTCGCATTCACGGAATTCCATTGGAAAAGGTACATTTTCATGAGGTAGGAGCGGTTGATTCAATAATAGATATTGTAGGGGCTTCTATTTTACTTCATCAATTAGAAATATCCAGTATTAAATGCTCTCCAATTCCTGTAGGTACTGGGAAAATTCACATTGATCATGGTATTTACCCCGTCCCTGCCCCAGCAACACTTGATCTATTAAAAGGGATACCTATTGAAAGCTCTGAAATTAGAGCTGAGTTGACAACACCAACCGGGGCAGCAATTGCAGCTGTTCTTGCCGAAGAATTTTGTTCAATTCCTTCTATGAGGATAACATCCATTGGATATGGAGCGGGTACAAAGAGCTTTCCACAACACCCAAATGTACTGCGCGTTATTATTGGTGAATAACAATTATTGTGATAAGAAAGGGGAAATGAATAATGGTTTTTCATCACCCGCCAGACAATGAACACCTCGACGGGCATATGTTAAAAATGGAAGTTAATCTCGATGATATACCTGGGGAATGGTTAGGGTTTGTAATGGATTTGTTGCTTGACGCTGGAGCAAACGATGTTTTCTATACACCTATTTATATGAAAAAAAATAGACCAGGTGTTTTGCTTCAGATGCTATGTTCCATAGAAAAAGTGAATGAAATGAAGGAAATCTTATTTAGGGAAACTACTACTCTGGGAATCCGGTATTATCCAATAACCGTGCATCGGTTAGAAAGAGTACGAAGAGAAATTATAACAGAATGGGGAACAGTCAGGGTCAAAGAGGGAATTCATAATGGGCAATTGGTTCAAACCGCTCCTGAGTATGAAGACTGTAAGCTTATCGCAAAGAACCATCAAGTCCCTTTAAAGAAGGTATATGAACAGGTTTGGAAGGTATTAGGCAGAGAGTGCTGATTTTGAAAGCTTTAAAATTGTTTTCTAATTGGAGTTACTGGAAAAGCAAAGAAAGATTATATGGATGTGTTGATTTGGGCATTTTGAAAAAGATGATAAAAACAAGCTGGGTTTTGTATGGCACAATGGTCTTTTTATTACATATAATAGGTTTTATTTTTTTGGCGGCTGGGTCGAAAAGTCATCCTTTCCTTTTCGGAATGGGCTTTATTGCTTATACGCTTGGCTTAAGGCATGCATTTGATGCTGACCATATTGCTGCAATTGATAATACGGTAAGAAAATTAATTCAACAAAAGAAAAATCCAGTTGGAGTTGGATTTTTTTTCTCTTTAGGTCATTCGAGTATTGTTTTTTTAATGTCTGTTCTTCTCGGGATATCTGTTCAGCTGGCTCAAAAGGAGCTGCCTCAATGGAAAGAAATGGGCGGGATTATTGGTACAGCAGTTTCTGGGTGCTTTTTAGTGATAATAGGTATTCTAAATGCTTTTATTCTATTTGATTTGCAAAAAGCTTTTATTAGCATGCGCAAAGGCACCTATAACAAGGAGAAAATTGAGCAGCTCTTACTTAGCCGTGGCTTATTGGCACGCTTTGCAGGTCCGCTTTATTCTTTGGTCAAGAAGAGCTGGCATGTTTTCCCCATCGGTTTTTTGTTTGGTCTCGGCTTTGATACGGCAAGCGAAGTGGCACTGCTAGCCATTTCTGCTGGAGCAGCCAAAAGTACATTGCCATTTATTGGGATTCTCTCTCTTCCGATTCTTTTTGCTGCGGGGATGAGCTTAATGGATACTGCGGATGGCATCTTTATGACTCATGCGTATCACTGGGCCTTTTCAACACCATTGCGCAAAGTATATTACAATATAACGATTACTGCTATATCAGTAGTAGCAGCATTAATCATTGGTCTGATAGAACTAGTTCAAATTTTTTTAAAATTTTCAAATTTGGATAATACTCGCTGGCGATGGATTCAATATTTGGATATTAGCTGGATGGGTTATATTTTGACAATTATTTTTCTTTTGGCCTGGGGACTTTCATACGCAATTTGGAAGGTATTTAAAATTGAAGATCGTTATGGAAAAACGTAACTAAATGGGGAAGTTTTTTTAAGCAATAGATGAAGATTGCGAAAAGAACCTAGTAATTTAACCAAACAATAAGAGAAATACCCTCTGTTTTTGATCGTTGTATTTTTACCAAGCAGAAGGTATTTCTTTTTTCTATTAATCTATAAAAAAACGCTTGATTGAAAGTTCTAAAAATTGATGCTAAAATTAAGCGACACAATATGAAACCGCTTACTAATGTCATTGATTTGTGCAAACGTTTTCTTAATTCGTTTATTTAAAGGAGAGTGATTGCTGAAAAATAGGTTTCTTTATTGATAGTGAAAGAGTTATGGGCTTCATTGATTTGTGCAAACGTTTTCGCAATGAAATGAAAGAAAAAGGAGTCAGTACTGGCCATTCACTGCTCTGTTTGATATTTTTTAAAAAAACGTGTTTTAAGAGGAGGATTTTCGTTGGGGAACGCTAAAAGAATAGTAAGGTGGTTAATGGTTTGCTTGCTTATTATAAGCCTTGTTCCTTATTTTGGAATGAAAGAAAGGGCGGATACAATGCTTAGTGCCAGTACGACAGTAAATGCGGACCGGTCTGTTGTTTTCCATTATCAAGGGGACAGCTCAGTGAATTCCGTGAATTTAGCTGGGGATATGAATGGATGGAGCGTAACGGCATCACCCATGACAAAGGATGCTAACAATCTATGGAGTGTAACAACACCTCCAGTAGCTCCTGGAAAGCATGAATACAAATTCGTGATAAATGGTTCAAATTGGACGGTTGATCCGGGAAATCCGAATCAATCAGCAGGCGGGAATTCGCTTGTATTTGTTCCTGGATTCTACTCTGTCAGTGTTCCCAGCCAAATACAACAAGGAGGCACGGTGAATGTCCAGGCTGTCGGATTAAAGGCAGATGGCAGCGATGAGAATCTGACCGGAGTTAGCTGGAGTGTTTCGCCAAGCAATGCAGCGGACATTGATGAAAATGGTGTATTAACGGCTAAGGCTCTACCTGCAGGAGTAGATCATTTGTCCATTACCATTACAGGACAGAAAGATGGAGTCACAGTCACAAAGGATGCAACAATCGTACAAGCCCTTACAGAACAGCCCGGGGGGAAGGAAGTCGTTCTGGTGGGGGATATTCAGGCTGCGGTCGGAGCGAATGCCTGGGCTCCTGACGATACAAGGACAAGAATGTTGTACCAAGGCAATGGCCTGTATAAAATTACGCTAAAAAATGTTCCTGCAGGGAACTATCAGTACAAGGTAGCATTAGGTGGTTCATGGGCAGAAAATTATGGGGCGAATGCAGCTCGTGATGGAGCGAATATTGCTTTGTCAGTACCAAAATCTGAGGATGTAACCTTTTATTATTCTGATACGACTCATAATATTGTGGACACCACTACGTATACTGTAGCGGCTCCGGTTTTAACAGGTACTGGTGTTCCGGTAAACGCGGTTCTTGAAGATTATAATTTAACCGGAGTCTACAGCTATACCGTTACATTGCCAGCGGGAGACTATAACGATTTTGTTATAAGCGATGGCAGCAAAACGATTAAGGTCAATCCCTTTAAAATTACGGATGCCTCCAAGGAAGTCACGATAAGCTATGATGCTGTGACAGGAATTGTATTTAATAATTTATCTTCCCAAAAGATTGATGGTTCCAGCTTATTTTTCAATTCCAAGGATGCAGCCTTTAAGAGTATTTATGGAGCCATTGCTTCTAATAAAAAGGTCACTTTTAATCTGCAGGCAAAAAAGAACGATGTAACAGAAGCAAAGCTCATTGTATTATCCGGTAATGGAGCCCAGGTTCTTGATATGCATAAGAATGGTACGTTTGCTCCTGACAAAAAGGGTCAATACGACAGGTGGACGGTTGATTATAAAACAGGTGCCATCGGACTATACCAGTATTACTTTGCCGTAACCAATGGATCGGACGTAAAAGCATATGGGGATGACGATGGCTATTACGGTCCGGGCATGGCAGGAGATATTGGAAAAGTCGGCAAGTATGACATGACAGTCTATGATCAAAGCTTTAAGACCCCGGATTGGATGAAGAATGCTATTATTTATCAAATTTTCCCTGACCGCTTTTTCAACGGGGATACAGGCAACGATTATGCAGATAAACTGGCAAGAGGTACGACTCCTTTTGAATTTATTAGAAAATGGAACTCAATACCGGAAGATCCAAATATAGAATATGAGAGAGATGCGAATGGCAACATTGTAAAGGATTCCAATGGGAATCCGATTATTGACCCGAACTACAAGGCCAATGTAGGCGATGGCATTTGGAATAATGATGTGTTTGGAGGAGACTTGAAAGGAATAGAGGATAAGCTATCCTATTTAAAAGCATTAGGTGTGAATGCTTTGTATCTTAATCCAATTTCCGAAGCCAGCTCCAACCACCGTTATGATACAAGGGAATATCAGGTGGTGGATCCTATGCTTGGCCATATGGATGACTTTATGAATCTTGTAAAAGTGGCACATAAGCTGGGCATGCATTTAATTTTGGATGGCGTATTTAACCATGTATCGGATGACTCCATCTACTTTGATCGTTATGGAAAGTATGTGCAAAAAGGCAAACCGATTGGTGCCTATCAATATTGGTCAAGAGTGTACGACCTGATGAATGCAAATAGCGGGATGTCGCAGCAGGCTGCCGAAAATAAAGTGCAGTCGAATCTGAAAGCTATGGGAATTACTGATTTCCATTATAAAGACTGGTTCATTATTCAAAACTCGAAGGACGCTTCCGGCGTGTACAAATACAATGGATGGAATGGTGATAGCAGCTTACCCGAAATTCAAGCTTTGAATAACTCGGAGCATAATGTTTCTTCATGGGCGAAGGATGTGATCGACGGCCCGAATGCTGATTCAAAATACTGGTTAAAAAAAGGTACAGACGGCTGGAGGCTGGATGCGGCAGACAGTGTATCGGATGACACCTGGCAGCATCTTAGACCGGCTGTGAAAGGGTTGGATTCCAATGACGTAATCATCGGGGAAATTTGGGGTGACTCCTCCAAATATCTTCTTGGAAATATGTTCGATTCTGTAATGAACTACAGGTTCAGAGGAGCCGTACAAGAGTTTGTTACAGGTACTGGCGATGCAGTTAAAGCCATGAATGATCTGGAAAAAATGAGAGAACAATATCCAAAACAGGCATTTGATGCACTGATGAATATAGTGGATTCGCATGACACTGAAAGAATCATTTCAGATCTTGATGGAATTGGTAACGATAAAGCTGTAGCATCAAATCCTTCTGCAGCTGCTCTTGCGAAAATGAAACTGGTACCGCTTATTCAAATGACTTATCCGGGAGCACCGACCATTTATTATGGAGATGAGCTTGGAATGCCGGGTGCGGGGGACCCTGATGACAGACGCCCGATGGAATGGGGAAAAGGAAACCAGGACTTAGTCCAATGGTATGCGAAGCTTGCGAATATAAGAAGTGCTTATTCTGTCCTTCGAACCGGAGACATCTCTCCTCTTCAGGTTGACAGCAGCCATTCAAAAGACGTACTAGCTTACACAAGAGACAGCGGCTCTAGCCATGCGGTTATTGCAGTCAACAGAGCAGCGGCTTCAATTAAGGGCCTTACACTTCAGGTTTCTTCAAATTTAAACGGTACAATTTTTACAAATGCTTTAAATAAAGCAGAGAAATATAAAGTCCAAAATGGTTCAATTACGGTGAATGTGCCGGCACAATCAGGAGTCATACTTGTCAATAAGTATACTTCTGTTAATATTAATAAAGAAAAATTAAAGGATGCATATGATTCTAAATATATTGTAAAGGACCGTACAGCTACAACAGGAATCACTCTTGATCCGGCTGTCACGCTAACGGTTGGGAAAACGGCTGTGCTAAAAGCCATTGTGTCACCAAAGAATGCAACCTTGCGGACAGTGACATGGTCTTCCAGTAACGAGCATGTTGCTAAGGTAGATGCAAAAGGTAAAGTGTTTGCTATAGGGGCAGGGATAGCTGTGATTACTGCTACGACAGTAGATGGCGGATTTTCAGCGACAAGCAAGATAACAGCAGTAAAAGCAAAAACATCCCATAAACATTACTAGCAAATTAACAGAGTGTAATAGTAACAAATATTAGAGCATATTTTGGCCAGTGGTCAATATATGCTCTTTTTCACATATAACTCAATTGAATTATTTAATTATTGAGAAATTTATATATTGTAGTAAAATTATATTTATTTCATAAAAAACAGGAGGCTATTATGAAAACAATAGAGAAAATCAGTCGTTTTGCAGGCACGACATTTACTTTTTGGGTGATTCTAGTAGCGGTTTTAGCTTATTTGGTACCCTCCGACTTTAAATGGATTGGGGCGTATGTCGTTCCATTATTAGGAATAGTGATGTTCGGAATGGGACTGACCCTCTCCGCTTCAGATTTCAAAGAGGTGTTTCGAAGGCCGAAAGAGGTCGCTATTGGGGTAGTCGGACACTTTGTTATCATGCCATTATTGGCCTTTTTATTAGCAGTAGGTCTTCATTTGCCAAAAGAAGTAGCGGTAGGCGTTATATTGGTAGGCTGTTGTCCTAGCGGGACATCGTCCAATGTAATGGTATTTTTGGGAAGGGGAAATGTGGCGTTAGCCGTTTCAATTGCTTCCGTTTCAACCATCCTCGCGCCGATTGTCACGCCGTTACTCATTTTATTATTTGCGAGTAAATGGGTCCATGTCAGTGTGGAGTCTCTATTCTTATCTATCGTTCAAGTCATTATTGTTCCCTTATGCCTTGGGTTTTTAATAAAGAAACTCTTCGGGAGACAGGCTTCAGCTGGTACGAAGGCGATGCCGCTGGTATCGGTTATAGCGATTGTGATGATTGTCTCGGGAGTAGTTGCAGGCAGCCAGCCTCAGATCGCCAAAACTGGACTGCTAATATTTGCTGTGGTTGTTTTACATAATATTTTTGGTTATTGTCTTGGCTTTTTCTTTTCACGCCTGTTCGGAATGGATTTGGCTAAGCAGAAAGCAGTTGCGTTGGAAGTAGGTATGCAAAATTCAGGTTTGGGAGTAGCGATTGCCTCCGCAAGTTTTTCCCCCCTGGCAGCTGTCCCAAGTGCAATTTTCAGTGTGTGGCACAACATATCAGGCTCCATTCTAGCTTTTATATTTAGTAAAGTGGATGATAAGAAAGGCAGCCAGAAAGATGAAAAGGTGGCTGTATAAATAAGATGCTATGGAAAATGTCCCGTATGATAATGCTGGTTGAGAAGAAGCTGTTGGGGGGAGTCCCAGCAGCTTTTCTCTGTTGTTAGGATTTGTTAATGGTTGTTTTCACATAGATTGTTGCTTTTCGCAAAAGTGTTAAATCTTAATAAGTGAGGAATCGTGGCATCTTTTCGTCTTCCGTCACTTTGTTTTCAAGCCTGAACAATGTGTATCCTAGATTCATTTATACAAATAGCAACAAAGCTTACGAAAAGAGCCTTGTTAAAAAACGAGCAGTTATGGAGACATATGTCTTAAAGAATTCATTCTCATTTTTTAGGGGAACTATAAAATATTTCCATGATTTTAATGCTAAAATTTCCACTATAATAGAGATAATTAGAAAATGCAGAAGTCGGTGAGATACTTTGGAAGACGGAAAGTCTGAATATAATCCAACAAACATCAAGCTGCTTGATGAAATGGAGGAGTTAAAGCAAGAAAATGAAAAGCTTATATTACAGCTGAATGCTTACCAGGAAAAAATTAAAAATTATACAAAAAGCGAGAAAAAGTTCGAACAGCTGTTTAATAATATTTCAGATGCAGTCTATTATTTGAAACTTGACGATGACGGGAATGCAGGTGAGTTTATTGAAGTAAATGAGGTTGCATACAGAAGGCTGGGCTATACTCGGGAAGAAATGCTGCGAATGTTTCCTTCTCATATAGATATTCATGAAAAGGAAGAGCTTAGGGATATTCTTAAGCGTATAAACAGCAATGAATCGATTACTTTTGAAACGATGCATATTTGTAAGGATGGAAGCCGTATACCTGTCGAAATAAAGACTCATATCCTTAGAGTCGATGGAGAAAAGTTTACACTTTCAGTTTGCAGGGATATTTCGGAAAGAAAACAGGCTGAAAGAGTCATTCAGAATACTAGAAAGCAGTATCAGAGATTAGTTGAATCCTCAACGAATGGGATTGCCATTTTACAGGATGAACGATGGGTTTTTATAAACGAAGCGGGAAAGAAATTATTTGGGGCTGAAACAAAGGAACAGCTTTTGGGGAAAAGTGTTGATGATATGCTTCTGCCAGAGTTTCATGATGATTATAGGAGGCTGGCCATAAAAGCATGCGAGCAGACTAGATTTATCAGTGTTTGGAAAACTCTTGATGGCAGAGAAATACATACTGAAATGGTTTTAATCCCTATTATTTATAAAGGGAAGCTCGCAGACCAACTCATTATCCAGGATTTGACGGAACGCAAAAAAGCGGAGGAACTTTTGATTCAAGCAGAAAAGATGAACCTCGTCAGTCAGCTCGCTGCTGGAATCGCTCATGAAATCCGGAATCCTTTAACCTCGTTAAAGGGGTTTGTCCAGCTATTTCACTCTGGAACGGTGCCTAACAGGCAATTCCTGAAAATCATGAAAAGCGAATTAGATAGAATTGATGTTATTTCCAGTGAGTTCCTGGCACTTGCTAAGCCTTATAATTCAGATTTTACCACTATAAATATGCAAGACCTATTGGAAAATGCAGTTGCACTCCTAGACCGTCAAGCATCCAAGAGTTCTGTAAAGATCGTAACAAGGCTGGCAAAGGAAAGAATGATGGTGAGAGGGATAAATACAGATCTGAAAAAAGTATTTATAAATCTTATAAAGAATGCCATTGAGGCCTCCTCCTGCGGTGGAACAGTTACCATCAAAGGTGGAAATAAGGATGAAGCAGTAAGAATTTCTATTCAGGATAAAGGGATAGGGATGGCTGAGGAGCAGTTAACGCATTTGGGTGACCCCTTTTTTACCACTAAAGAAACAGGTACAGGGCTAGGGCTTATGGTTACTTATAAAATTATTGATAACCACCATGGTGATGTAAGGGTAAAAAGCAAGGTGAATGAAGGCACTACTTTTACCGTCATACTGCCTGCTGCAAATTAAGGTAAGAGCCGCTAGAAAATTAAGCATTTACCAAAGTAAAATAAGGGGAAGTTGAAAAGAATGAGATTGATTGATGCACATATACATCTAGACCACTATACAGATCAGGATGCTGCAGGCATAATAGAGAACTCTCCATTTATTGATGCCCTTATTTCTGTGTCATGGGACCTGCACTCGTGTAAAAAAAACTTCGAATTATCCCAAAGATACAATAAGGTTAAGCCTGCATTTGGTTTTCACCCAGAGCAGGAGCTGCCTTCCCCCTTGCAAGTGGAACTGCTGCTGGTTTGGATTGCTGAGCATCATAAAGATATGGCGGCAGTTGGAGAGATTGGCCTTCCCTATTACCTAAGAGAGCAACAGAAGGTTACTAAGCGGCAATATGATGAATACCTTCACATACTCGAGATGTTCATTAAATCAGCAAAACAGTGGGATAAACCGGTTGTCCTTCATGCAGTCTACGAGGATGCTCCAATTGTATGTGAACTTTTGGAAAAACACTCAGTAAAAAAAGCCCATTTCCATTGGTTTAAAGGAGATAAAAAAACGATAACCAGAATGATACATAATGGATATTATATTTCAGTTACACCAGATGTTGTTTATGAAGAAGAAATCCAGCAATTAGTTCACGCCTATCCGTTAGAACAAATCATGGTCGAAACAGACGGGCCATGGCCATTTGAAGGGCCCTTTCATGGGAGAATGACTCACCCCGCTATGATGGAAGAATCCCTTAAAATAATTGCAAAATTAAAAGATATACCGGTGGAAGTAGTGGCAAAAACTGTGCTGGATACGACAAAGCTTTTTTACCAAATAGATTAAGCAAATTTTTTATAAGGTCTTTATTAGAGGCTGTTTTCGCATAGATTGTTGCTATACGTATAAAGGATTATTCCGTATGTTGTATGTCTTCATGGCATCTTTTTGTGTGCTATTCACAAGTTTTACTACTGGAAATATATTAAAATGATATTTTTTTATCCAAATAACAACAAAGTAAACGAATAGAGCCTTATTAAAAGAAAAACGTCTGCAGCGGACGCGAAAAGTCCTTCATGAGGGTGATGAAGGACTTTTGAGTGTGCGATGTCTCGTCAACCCAGCAGGTTAGCCAGAACGCAGCTTAAATCTAAGTACAATCCTACATTTAATTTAACTCAAAGGTTGATTGGAGAGGAAGGTGCGAGACTCCTGCGGGATCAACAGGCCATAGGAAGACCCCGCAGGAGCTTGCAACGAGGAGGCTTCCGGCCGCGCCCGCGGAAAGCGAGTACCTATAGCGGAGATCAACCCAGCATGACCAACAGAGCACAGTCAATATCGATAATAGGTGGAAATATATATAAGAAGCCCAAATCACAAGCGGTTATGGGCTTCTTTCTTGTTTTAGTTTTAGACTAAGAAGGAACAGAATTTTTCTTATATAAGCGCCATCCTGTTAATAAAGCGGATACCAGACAAATGGAAGCAGATCCAATAAACACAACATGCATTCCTGCCAGGAAAATATCAGGACGATGCGGAATCATGCTTGTTACACGATGGCCAGCCTTTTGGCTCATTACACTGAACAGGGTGGTAGTGGCTAATGAAATTCCCACTATCATCCCAATATTGCGCACCAGCGAATTGACACTTCCGGCAATCCCTAACTTTGTACGAGGGACAGTAGACATCACCAGCGAATTATTAGGGGATTGAAACAGCCCGCTGCCTAAGCCAAGCATGGCTACTAAGACTCCTACAAAGATGACCGGGCTCCCGTTGTGAAGAGTAGCCAGTCCGATTTGGGCCATGACCATGACCAGCAAACCTAAAAATGTCAGAAGCTCCGATCCAATCCGGTCTGATAATGCGCCGCTAAGCGGGGCAGTAACTGCCATCGTAATCGGAAAGAGCATTAATAAGCAACCGGAGCTAAGCGGAGAAAGCTGTAAAATATTTTCCGAATAAAAGGGTGAAATGATATTAAAACAGAAATTTGCTACAAATACTAAAAACCCGCACAAAATGCTTACTGTAAACAAGGGGTTTTTAAATAAGGGCAGATGGAGCATCGGTTCAGCTTTATGCCTCTCAACCAAAAGGAAGATGAGAAAAGCAATGAGGGCAAGGGCGAAACTGCTTATAATCAATGGGTTGGAATAACCTGTCTGCTGTCCTAAAAGAAGACCGGAAAAAAGCGAAATAACAAATACCGCAAATAGTAAACTCCCCTGAATGTCGATTTTTGTTTTAAGCATAGTTAAATCTTTAGGGAGCAGCTTCCATCCTAAAACTATGGCTATTATGCCAATGGGAACATTAACCCAAAAAATATATTGCCACCCTAGAGCAGAGACAATGCCCCCTCCTAGACTCGGCCCGGCAATACTTCCAAGAGAAACGAATGTTCCAATGAGCCCCAAAGCTTTTCCGCGCTCTCGGGAAGGAAAGATATCGGTAACAATTCCCTGACTATTAGCCATGGTCATGGATGCGCCTAGTGCTTGGATAACACGGAAGATAACCAGCATGGAAAGCGAGGAACTAAAGCCGCTTAGCAGCGAACCGACAATAAAAATGAGAGTCCCTATTCTAAAGACTTTAATTTTTCCCAGGATGTCACCAAGCTTTCCGAAAAAAAGAATAATGGTACAGATGGCAATTAAATAGCTGCTGACGATCCATTCTGCTTTCGCAATTGGCAGGCTCAAATCCTTAGATATGACAGGCAGGGCAATATTGACAATACTGCCGTCCAGCGTTGACATAAAGACAAATAAGTTCAAAATAATAAGAATTTTCCAGCGGTTTTTTTGGATATTTTCATCCTCTTGATACGTTAGTCCAATCGAGCTCAAGCTGAACACCTCAGTCCGTTAAGTTAGTTGCGAATGCAACTATTTGATAATAATAGTGTAATGAACAATTGTTGCAGATGCAACTAATTTAAGCTAGAATTTTTTTTAGAACACTTTCTTAAGGGAGATCGAACATGGAAAAAGAACCAATCGGAAAATGGATATCGCTTATCAGCCGTCAGAATCAAAAAAATCTAGTAAAGGAACTGAAGCCCTTTCAAATTGGAGGAGGCGGACAGCATAGTTTTTTAAAAGCGATTTTTGCGCAGCCTGGAATCAATCAGGATCAATTAACACAGGATTTAAAATTCGATAAGGCTACAACAGCTCGCGCAGTCAAGCACTTAGAGGAAGCAGGTTATATCAAAAGATTGATTGATGAGAAGGACCGGCGCTCATACCGCCTGTATCCTACCCAAAAGGGACTTGAATTCCGTCCCATTCTCCAGGCTATTTTAGATAGAGCCAATGAACACTTAATAAGAGGATTAACGGAAGAAGAAAAGAATCAGCTCATTTTTTTGCTCAAAAAAATGAAAACAGAATAAAAGAAGGGACCAGTAGAGCTGGGGGTTTTTGAAAACGTAATTTTAAGATAATTCGGTCAATAATTGTTTAAATGAGTGTACTGTAGATGGTAAGATATACATAAGTTTCAGAAAATTGTTTTAAGCCTGATTAAAGGTAAGTGCTTTTAAAGTAATCAAAAATGAAAGCGCTTGCTCGTAGCCGGGTGAACATTTTACAATGAGGAGGGATGCTTGATGAATATTGAAAAACGCACAATCGATTTTATTCCCGAAGAAGAAAGGCATGGCAATGTTCGCAGTTTGTTTACCATTTGGTTTAGCGCGAATATGCAGATTACTACACTTGTCACAGGGGCTCTTGCTATTGAGTTCGGTTTGAGCCCATTCTGGGGCATTGTTGCGGTTATTGCAGGGAATCTTCTTGGTGCTATTTTTATGGCCTCGCACTCGGTTCAGGGACCCAAACTGGGAATCCCTCAGATGATCCAAAGCCGTGCCCAATTTGGTGTGGTAGGCGCTGTACTTCCGCTTTGTGTAGTGATCCTTATGTATATTGGATTTTTTGCAAGCAGCGGAGTTCTAGGTGCCCAGGCCATTAGCAGCGCTTTTTCCATCCCGGTAAATGGGGGCATTGTCCTGTTGAGTATCATAGCACTTGTCATTACCCTTTTTGGCTATGATTTGATCCACAAAATGGAGAAATATTTTGCTATTATATTTGCCGTCGTGTTTGTTTTTGTAACAATAGAAGCGCTTCGTCTTCCTATGCCAGCACATCTTTGGTCTCCGGGGCATTTTACACCGGGCACATTTTTATTAATGGTCAGTATTGCAGCTACATGGCAATTAACCTATGCACCATATGTAGCGGATTATTCTCGATATCTCCCAAGTAATACTCCATCATTAAAAACATTTGCGTATACATATGCAGGTACAGCGATCGGAACGATTTGGATGATGACCCTAGGCATTATTCTGACTGCCCTTATCCCTAAATTCTTAAGCAATTCCAGCCTGGGCCTTGCCAATCTGATTGGTCTTCATTTCTCGGTGATTATGTATTTGGTCATCGTTCTGGGCGTTTTAGCAGTCAATGTGCTTAATCTATACGGGGCATTTATGTCCATTACTACAACATTGGAAGCATTTACGAAGCTAAAGGCAACGACAAAGGTTCGATTCTGGCTTGTTTTAACTGCTGCCATTATTGGCACTGTCTTATCAATCTGGGGTAATGGCAACTTCCTTAACAATTTTGAGAATTTCATTCTGCTGCTTTCGTATTTTATGGTGCCCTGGACAGCCATTAACTTAATAGACTACTATCTTTTGCGGCAGGGTGAATACAGTGTTTGGGATGTATTTAATCCAAATGGGCAATACGGAACATTTAATTGGATAGCCATCTTTGCTTATTTGGTTTCGGTTGTACTTGAAATTCCCTTTGTAAATACAACCATTTATGTAGGGCCTGTCTCAAAAGCACTGGGCGGTACGGACATTGCATGGATTACAGGGCTGGTTATTCCTCTTATTCTTTACTATTATCCTATGAAAAAAAGAGTGAAGGCTGATTTGCCTATTCAAGAAGTAGTGAGGAAGGAAGTTCGTTAGGAATTAAAGGTGTTTGCAGGAGTTTCTGATGGCTGAAGCATAAATCAATCAGCAAAAAGGCATGGTGTGCCCACTTTTCAGCTCAATCCCATGTAGATATACAATCAACATTGACTGAAGCATTTGTTGAATCAATGAATAAAACAGGTCTGTCCACTGGGCAGATTTTTTAATTTATTAAACAATTCATAAACATACTCTTAATAATAGGTGGTTATATTTAGTAAAGAAGGGTATAAAGGGATCCAATATTAAGGGGGTATATGAATGAGAGACATTTTAAACATAGGGGACAGATCCTGCCCAGTTTGCGGACAGGAAACTTTGATTGAGGAAGGTTTATCCACTTGGATTTGTCTTAATCCAGACTGTAAAGAGGAATATAGTTATGAAGAGCTTGATGCTGACACAGAAATTGAGTTTGGAGATTGAAACGGATATAAGTTTTAAGAAGAGCTGCTATTAAACCAGCAGCTTTTTTTGTTACTTAGGAAATTATGAACTGCTAAACCTGTGGATATTTTTCTTGTCTAGCTTCAGCGCCTATCGGCTATCGGATTTTTATGTCCGCTCACTAAGATAAGTCAACATTAGCTCGTGAATAACCTTGCTGTGTTTCCTTTATCTCAGCTGAAGACTCGGAATCCGTACGCCAATGAGCAAGGCGCTAGCTCTTTTCTTGTGTGCATGTAAGATTACAGAGAATATACAGTCCTTTGTGATCGCTCCAGTCGTTTAAGTAGTATAACTAAATTTTAACATATTTTATTTTTTGAAAGGTGAATAGTCCTCTGGTAAAGAGGAGAGATTAATTTTTCCCTGTGACGTTCCATTCTTCCATGTAATCAATTTATAATTGAAGAAAAGAAAGTCATACAAAACGTAAAATTGGCAGGGAGAAGAAGATGAATTATTTAATTGGAATTGACTTAGGAACATCGAGTGTAAAAGCTATTTTGATGGACAGAGAGGGGAATATTCTCTCACAGGCACAGAAATCATACCAAATTGATGTTCCTGAAATAGGGTACGCAGAGCAATCACCTGAGCTTTGGTGGTCATCTACAAAAAATGTACTTAAAAAAATACTGGAACAAAACATCGATCCCTCACGGATAGGCGGCATTGGCTTTTCTGGACAAATGCACGGGCTGGTCATGGTGGGTAAGAGGGGAGAGAGTGTCAGACCAGCAATCATCTGGTCTGATCAGCGTTCAAAATCCCAAGTAGAAAGAATTAATCGTCTAATTCAAGAAGAAAAAGCAGCTGGTAAAATGCTAAACTCCGTTTCAACCGGCTTTGCTGTTGCTTCTTTACTATGGGTAAAAGAAAATGAGCCGGAAAGCTATGGTAAAACGGATAAAGTTCTCCTGCCAAAGGACTATATTCGCTTTCGTTTAACAGGAAAACTGGCCGTAGAAGCGACCGATGCCTCCAGCACACTTGCCTTTAATGTGGCAGAAAGGAAATGGGCGGAATGTTTAATCGATACATTAGATTTAAAAAAGGAATTATTTCCTCCATGTTTTGAACCGTTTGATATTGCGGGAGAGGTGACGGAGCGTGCTGCCAGAGAAACCGGACTGCCAGAAGGAATACCGGTTGTGTTTGGAGGCGGTGATCAGTTTATGCACGCAGTAGGAAATGGACTTGTGTATCCGGGAATGGTTTCCTCAAACATTGGTACAGGCGGACAAATTGCTGCAATGACGGATCAGCCTTTATATGATTCAAAACTTCGGACCAATACATTTTGCCATGTTAAACCGAATACATGGAATATACAAGGGTCAAGTTTAAATAGCGGACTGTCCTTGGAATGGCTCAAAACAAATATTTTGAAAGAAAAGGACTTTGGAACAATGGAGGCAATGGCAGCAGGTGTGCCTCCTGGTAGTGACGGACTGATTTTTTTGCCGTATTTGACAGGTGAAAGGACGCCACACTTAAATCCTAATGCAAAAGGAATTTTCTTTGGGCTAGCTTTTGGCCATCGAAGTGAGCATCTGGTCAGAGCGGTGATGGAGGGCGTTGCTTTTTCACTAAAGGATTCACTTGAAATCATGGAGTCTCTCGGGATAAAAGCAGATAAAGTGATGGCATCCGGAGGCGGTGCAAAGAGCAGGCTTTGGCTTCAAATTCAGGCAGATGTCTACAACAAGCCTATTTATACAACCAAAACAAGGGAAGAAGCCAGTTTAGGAGCGGCCATTACGGCAGGTGTCGGCATCGGTTTGTATCCATCTGTGGAAGAGGCCTGTGAAAAGGTGATTCACACCCATGCAGAAATCATAGAGCCAATTAAAAAAAATAGCAGCTTGTATGCCGAGCGCTATGAGGTATTTAAAGAGCTGTACAGGAGAAATAAAGATCTCTTCCTATTATGAAATGCTTTTTAAGTGAAACAATATGTGAAAAATGGTCATCCTAAAGGCAAAAGGAGGAGATATGATGGATAAAGCACCAAAAGATGAATCCAATGAAGGGCTGAACCAGCTTTTTGAAATCATCAATGCTAAAGGTGACGAAGGCGGGCTTAGAGAAATTGTCAGCAGGAGCAGTGAAAAAAATAATCACAAAAAACAAGAAAATCGGGAAAATAAGTATTAACTATTGAGAGGGATTTTAAAAGTAATGTAATTTTAGGATTCCAATAAAAAACAGGACTGCCATAAAAGTTAGCGGGCGGTCCTGTTTTGTTTTCAATAGGTGGGTTATATCAAATGGGCTCCGCCATCGATCAGGACGGTAGTCCCCGTTGTAAAACCGTTTTTCGCCAGGTATACGTATGTGGCAGCAATATCCTCCGGCTGTGCGACTCGACCAACAGGTAATTGCTGACTCATAGAGTTATACATTTTATTGCGCTGTTCTGCAGGCATTCCTGAATAGATCGGGGTATCCACGATACCTGGTGAAACAACGTTTACCCGAATTGGAGCAAGGTCGACTGAAAGCCCGCGGACTAATCCATCAACGGCTGAATTTATGGCTGCCAAAGTGCTGGCACCCCGCGGCGGCCGTAAACCATAGACGCCGGAAGTTAACGTGATGGAGCTTTTGTTATTTAAGTATGGCAGGGCAGACTTGACTGTGATATATTGACCCCAGAATTTGCTGTCAAAGGCCTCTCTTACAGCGGCAACAGGAAGTTCACTAAAGTGCCCCATTGCACCTTCACCTGCGGTAACAACTAGGTGGTCAAATTCACCAACCTTACTAAAGAAGTTTTTGGCTCCTTCTTCACTCCGAAAGTCAATTTCATACCCTTCCACATCAGAGCCTATTTCAGCTTTTGCTTTCGTTAACTTCTCAGATGAACGGCTGGCAATAATGACATGAGACGATTCTTTCACAAAGGCCTTTGCAGCAGCCAGGCCGATTCCTGATGTTCCCCCTAAAACCACCACACGCTTTCCTTCTAATGACATAAACCAAACCTCCTTGAAATAAATACTTTTAGCCTTTCCTTCTGTGTAGAATATGTTACTTGAGGAAAATACATTTCGCACGTAATATGCTTAAAGCGCTTATTAACCATCTTGGCGACTCAGGAGTACCTATACGAAGTATTAAAATAATCATTTTGTCAAACTTTTCTAAAAATTAAAAGTGAAAAGCGATAATAGTGCTAGCTTTTATCAGTTCAGCCTTTGTTGAGTTTATTAACTTCGTGTTGGAGAAGGAATTTTTATATATGACGAAGAATGAGTTTAGGAAAAGAAAGATTGGCAGATGGAATAGAAAGCCAATTTATTAAAATAAGCCAGAATATCTGCAGCAGAATATCGAAGCGTACAAACCAAAATGGATCTTATCCTAAAAAGGGGCAGATACCTTAATAAATAGGGAGGCCATCAAATTTTGTTGGACATTTTTTCAATAAACATCTCTGCATTTCAAGAAGAAAGGCGTATTAGAGTCTACTTGCCTAAAAACTATGATAAGCGAGACAAAAGATATCCCGTTTTGTATATGCATGATGGACAAAATGTTTTCAGGGATGAGTGGGCGGTTGGAGGCGTGTCTTTGGGCTTGGAAGATTATTTGAATGATAATGAAGTAGAGGTTATAGTGGCTGCCATCGATCAAAATAGCAAGGAACGGATAAATGAGTATTGTCCATGGGTGAATGGCAAACATAGTGAAAAAATATTGGGTTACAGGAGCTCAGCTGGAGGAAAAGGAAAACTATATATTGACTTTATCGTGAATGAATTGAAGCCGTACATAGATTCCACTTATAGAACCATTACAGATTGTACAGCCATATCGGGTATCTCTTTGGGAGGATTAATTTCAACCTATGCGGCGTGTGTGTATCCTGATATCTTTAAACATGTTGCAGTCTTGTCTTCTGCTTTTTGGCGCAATCAGGAGGATATTGAAAAGTTTGTAATAGAATCAGATTTATCAGGGATTCAAAGCTTTTATATGGATTGCGGAGACAGAGAAGGAAAAGGAGAATTCATTCATAAAGAATTTTTAGCATCTAACGAAGCGGTGGCTGATGTTTTGGCTGAAAAGCTCCCTAATAGAATCTTTAAAGTGGTTTACGGAGCAGAACACCATTATCAATTTTTTAGAGAGAGGGTACCTCATTTATTCAGATTCCTGGATTCTTTAGATGCCTAAATGCATTCGTTTTTAGTCCGATAGATTTATGGAAGTAAAAATAATAATAAAGTAGGGATATATATGGCTTTTATCAAGTGTGAATTTTTTTCAGAGGTATTGGAGTTAAGTACCTCAATGACTGTGCTTTTGCCTCAGCAAACGAGAACACAAATTGGGATGCAAAATAAAGCAGCAGGAGATAAGCATCCGACATTATATCTTTTGCATGGATTGAGTGATGATGATTCCATTTGGACAAGACGGACATCTATTGAGAGATATGCTGCCCCGCTTGGATTAGCGGTTATTATGCCTCAGGTTCATCGAAGTTTTTACACTGATATGAAATATGGAAATAAATATTGGACATTTTTAACAGAGGAACTGCCGTTTCTTGCAAGGTCCTTTTTTCCGCTGTCCGATGCAAGAGAGGATAACTTTGTTGCAGGGCTTTCCATGGGGGGATACGGAGCTTTTAAATGGGCATTAAATCATCCTGACAAGTTTAGTGCTGCGGCGAGCTTATCAGGGGTAACGGATATTGTGAGTCTCATGAAAACCCCGGAAAGGGAGGCAACCTTCCATTTAGTGTACGGAGATGACGATATAGCTGGAACAGAAAATGATCTATTTAGTATGGTAGAAAAAACACATAGGAATGAACAAAAGCCTTTATTATATCAATGCTGTGGTACAGAGGATTTTCTATATGAGGATAATCTCCGTTTTAAAACAATGTGTGAAAAAACAGAGTACGATTTGACCTCGAATTTCGGTCCTGGTGAACATGAGTGGGGCTATTGGGATAAAACGATACAGGATGTATTATCCTGGCTGCCATTAAGGAATAAAGCAGAGCTTTAATAGTGAGGGGAATACAAAAATACAGCCATACAAAAGGGGATGGCTGTATTTTTGTTTAGTATAATTGTGAGGCAGGTTTGGCCTGCTGGATTCTTTAACGCACTGTTCGCAGGTTTGGATTTGTTATATAGGCAACAAGTGCTTCTTTGCTCTCTTGTAGTTTTTCTTCGGTAAGAGTCATCATACCCTGTAAGAGAAAAGAAGGAAGGAAATGCATGCCGCAAAGGTTCGCTGTCGCTTGGAATGGGCGCGTCAACTCACTTATAGAATAATGATTATAGCCTCCAGCCTGATAAACCTCAGCTGGACCGCCAGTTGAAATAGCCAGCATCAGCTCTTTTCCATGCAATTTATTCCCCTCTGACCCATAGGCAAAACCATATGTTAATACAGCATCCTGCCATTCTTTTAATAAAGCAGGAGAGCTGTACCAATAGAAAGGAAATTGGAATATAATGCGGTCGTGCTCTAGTAAT
Organism: Heyndrickxia acidicola; assembly: GCF_001636425.1. Classification (NCBI taxonomy): domain Bacteria; kingdom Bacillati; phylum Bacillota; class Bacilli; order Caryophanales; family Bacillaceae; genus Heyndrickxia; species Heyndrickxia acidicola. Next base: position 2,478,133 of record NZ_KV440953.1, on the reverse strand, counting down.
AACTGCTGTTCTTTCTCTACATCTATTTTAAAATTAGGGTAGTGGGCATATAAATCATGGACAGTAACATCTTCTTCTTCCTGGAGACGCTGCATCCATGCTTTATTTACCTTCGATTCTCCAAGGTTTGGGTGCGCTGCAATAACTAACGTTTTCATTTTATTATCACCTTTCTATCCTTTGTTTCTTTTTATTGATGATGAGTTTAACAAAATTATAAGCTCTGTTAATCTTACTGATGATTTCCGCTTAATCAATATGCGTGTAAAATCAACATTGATCTTTAACAGGGCAAAATTATAAGAAAAGCTTATTCACATTCAAAAATAAACTCAATCTCTTCTTGTTTTTCATACATATGATAAAAGGCTTCGGCAACATAATGGGACGAAAAATAGGTATCCTCTTGAACAAACCCTTTAATCGTCAATGTTCCCACATAAATGCCTTTCTCGCTTAATTCCTGATGAAGGCAGTATGCAAGAGAGCGCAGCCCCGCTTTACCGATGGATAATGAAACAAGATCTCCGTAAGGATAGAGGGCCATTCCTCCGCCTGTCAGCAGGATGCTGCCTTTATTCATATGCGGCAGGACTTCTTTTACACTTGTAAGTGCACCTGCAACACTGACTGAAAAATCCTGGACCAAGTCTTGAGCTGTTAATTCCGTTGGTTTTCCCGATTTTGCTGAAGCAGCATTGTAAACAAGAACGTCCACCTGCCCAAATGTTTGTATAACAGACTTAATCGCGGATTTTAAGGATACATCTGAGGATGCATCTCCAGGAAATCCTTTCGCTTCGATTCCTTCACGATGAAGGTCTTTTTCATATTGTTGTAATGCTTTTAAACTGCGGGCAATTAGGGCTACCTTAAATCCTTCTCTGCCAAATTTTTGGGCAGTGCTCAAACTGATTCCTGGTCCTGCCCCTACAATAAGCAGAATCTTTTCTGACATTATGAACCTCCATGGTGTATTGTTTGTATATGCAAATGAAGATGATGATAGCATTACAGTTCTTTTTCCAGCTTGCTGCTTGCTTCAGAAAGCATTTTGCTTAATTCCAAACTGAATTCCCTGCCTAGTATTTGAGAGTAGCCTGAAAATAATTCCTTTAAAGAATCTCGAAATTGTTTGTTGACTGCTTCTCCATCTGTAGTTAAAGAAATCATTGTTTCTTTCCCATTAGTTTTTCTGATTGCAAGCTTCAATTTTTCAAGCTTATCAATAAATCGTGTACTTGTTGAAGGAGCAATCGAAAGTCTTTGGCATAGTTCCTTTTGAGTTATATTTGGGTGAAAATGAATGGTCATAATCATATACAAATAGGAAGGAGCAAGACCATCTATATCGAACGTTTTTTCTGCTAATTTGGTCATATTGCGTGCAAAACGGCTTGCAGTAAAATATAAACAATGAATGAGCAATTGTTCTTCTTCCATCAATTAATTCAGTCCTTTTATTCATTTGCGTATACAAATTAACATGAAAATAAAATGGAGTCAATCTTGAGTGACAAAATAAGAGTGAGAAAAAATTAGAAGTGATTAACATAGATACCTAACGGAGAGCCTAAAATATTTTTAATCAAATGAAAAAAGTCTATTACCTGAAAGAAGGTCTTAATCTTTCAAGTAATAAACCTTTTGCTGATTTATTTTTCATTAAGATAATTATAAACTGGAACTGCCGCTGAAAGGGTAAGATCCGTTAAAATGTGGGAGGCATGTACTACCTCTAGCACAGGAAGGTCCGCCATTGGAGCAAGTGCATGCTCGAATAATTGCAAACGGGCTGGGGCAGTCCAAGCGCCATGAATGGTCAAATCCGTAATCTGGGTTTGAACGAGTTCGCATACCTTAGGGGTTCCATCGAAATTTGGTACAATTTTAAGCATAAAGGTAGGCTTCGTGATTTCTTCTCGTGCTTTTTCAATATCAAGTGGATAATGCTTGTATCCCATCGTAGCGGTTGCTACACGCAGGCTTCCATAATCCAGTGTTCCGACCAATGTGTCAGAATCGATAAATAACCGGGGAGCTCCAAGTTTTTTTGGATAAGCACTAGCTTCACGTCCCCCAGCAATGGCAGGGTGATTATCTACATACATGGAATGTAAATATTCTCCTTCTACACCATTGAATTTAACCGGTATCACTTGGCCTGACTCTGTATAACAGCCTAGTCCGGTCACATCCGGCATATACATTATCTCAAATTTTACCAGTGGCTCTTCAATTTCAAGCGGTTCAGGAACTATCCGCCTTAAGGCATCTAAGTCTGTACGATACACAATGTTGAGGTATTCTCGGTTGTGAAATTTATAAGGTCCTGGGGGAAAAGCAGGCCCGCCTAATGGAGTAGTGATTTGTCTTCGGACATCTTTTTTCAGCATAATGTTTTGTTCATCCTTTCATATTATCGTTCTTTATCTACTCTACATCTATTGATCTTAGAGGTTAAATATATATAGAGAATGAAATTTATTCGTAATAGTTATAAATAGGGAAACATAAAGGTCAGCTGCAGCTGACCTCTTTAGTAAAATTATAAATTTGTTTAATTTTGAAATGTATTGCGGAAGAAATGAATAAATTCTTTGCTCACATAGGATAAATACTTATTTTTACGCCATATTAAGGCCAGATTCCAGGGAATGCCGGGATTCACAATGGATACAGCTTTGATCCGCTTTGAATCAAGTTTCTCACAGAGAGTGTCCGGGAAGATGGCTACTCCAAGCCTGTTTGCAACCATTTCACTAATAAAATCCCATTGTGAGCTTTCAAAAGAGATGGTTGGCTCAAATCCAGACTGTATGCAGGCCTCGGAAATTCTGTCATGTAAAGCAAAGTCTTCACGCATCAGTATAAAGGATTCATTCTTTAAATCAACAAGGGAAACCTGATTTAAATTTGCCAGAGGATGCTCTGGATGAACAATTAACTTTAACTCACGGGACGCAAAGGGGTATATCTCGAATAAACTTTCATCTACCGGTAAGAGAGCAACTCCAACATCCACAATACCTTCCTCTACGAATTTTTCTATTTTTTTTGCTCCTTTTTCAACCAGTTCCACTTCAATTTTGGGATATAACATTTGAAAATCACTTACTAACTTAGGAAAAAAAAGCGAACCTATGACAGGTGGAATTCCAATTTTAATGCTTCCTTTTTTTATTTCCATTACATCAGAAAGGTCAGAGGATAAATTACGAATAAGTTTCATGATCTCCTTTGCCTGTACAATAACCACTTTGCCTGCATCCGTAAGCTCCATTTTTTTTGTGGTACGATCAAACAAGACTGTACCTAATTCATCCTCAAGATTTTTTACCATTTTGCTAAGACTTGGCTGGCTAATATTTAGTTGTTCAGCAGCTTTTGAAAAGCTCATTTGTGCAGCGACTTCTATAAAATAACCAAGCTGACGAATATCCACTAAGAAGATCTCCCCTCAGTTTTTTATTTATAATTAATATGCATTAATTATATTCCTTCTATGTATTTTACTAATAAAACACCGAGCAGTACAATTAGAAATGATAAAAAAATGACCTTTCTAAGAACATGCTAAGGAGGAATAAGAAATGACTGAACACAAAGAGAGAACGGTAATTGTAACAGGTGCAGCTCGAGGAATTGGGTATGCTATTGCAGAAGCTTTTATTAAGAATGGCGATTTTGTTGCGATTGGTGATTTGAATCTTGAACAAGCCGTTGAAAGTGCAAAAAATTTAGGCAGCCAAGCAAAAGGCTATGAGGTGGATGTGGCGGATGATGAATCGGTTAAGCGATTTATTGATCAGGTGATAACTGACCGGGGAACCATCGATGTTCTTGTAAATAACGCAGGGCTTCAGCATATTGACAAGGTGGAGGATTTTCCTGTGGCAAAATGGAGACAGTTAATAGACATCATGTTAACGGGACCTTTCCTCTTAACCAAGTATATTGTTCCTTTTATGAAGAAACAGCAGTATGGAAGAATTATTAATATCTCCTCTGTTCATGGTAAAATGGCTTCTCCATTTAAATCAGCCTATGTTTCTGCGAAGCATGGGGTTGTCGGCCTAACACGTACGGTAGCCATTGAAACGGCAAACGATGGAATTACTGTGAATGCGATTATGCCGGGTGCAGTAAAAACAGAATTAGTGATGAAACAACTGGCTTCCTTAGCGAAAGAAGATGGAATATCAGAGAATGAAGCCCTTCATAAACATATTTTAGATCGACAGCATTTAAAAAGATTTGTTGAACCATCTGAAATTGCGGCGGCAGCTATTTACCTTGCATCCGATGGCGCAGCGGCTGTAACAGGAGAAACCCTTAGCGTATCGGGTGGTATGTAGCTTAAAGTGTTTAAGAATGTGTAAACTCTAATATTTTGACAATGATCAGTGAATGCTTAGAGGACGTCCCAAAGTAACTTTGTTTGGAACGTTTTTTTTCTGCAGTTTTAAATTTAGAAATGGATAATATCAGTCAGTCATGTTTTAAGGCTATTAAATGATCAAGGATTCCTATGTTGTTTTAATAATTGATAAGGACCTTGCGCATTCATTTGAATCATCTGTTCAGCCAGAGAAGAAGGGGAGCATGGCATATCATTTTCTAACCACCAAACGATTACCCCAATATAAGCAGCAGAAATATAACTAACTAACTAACTAACATCTCTTTTTTGACAGGAAGTTTATCTTCTTTCACGTCCGCTTCTGAAATGATGTGATCATCAAAATCAATCTTTTAAAAATTGAATGAAGTTTAGGATGCCTTTTTTTATTAACATTACGCAAGAGAAAAAGAAGTGCCTGAAGCGGAAATCAACAAACAAGAATAACAGAGCCTTTATTTAAAACAATTCATTTATAAAAAAAAGGAATAAATTATATTATTTTTATGTATTTTACGAATGAAAATTAATGAGTTACATTTGAAGTGTGAGCGGAATCCAGTAGAGAGCTGCTCCCCAATATGCTGTAACGTAGATTATAACTAAAACTACTGATTTTATTAGGCTCTTTTTGTAACCTTTGTTTCTATTTATGCTAAAAACTTCTTAAACAAAAGGTTCAAGCTGTATACTTTTGTTCAATGAACGAAAAGATGCCGCGACGACAAACGAATATGGATTAGTATCTCTACGAAAAACAACAATCTATGCTAAAACAGTCTTTATTAAGAGAGCTACTAACATATAAAAAAAGATCGGTACAAACCAATCTTAGACAAATTTATGGAAAGTGGATTGTAAAATTTAAGAGGCATCCATTGCTAGATGACTCTTTTTTTATATAAATACATTTGTGATTTATTTCACAATATAAAGGATGAGAATTTAAAATGAAGATTATCACAAAGATAATGCAGGTATGCTTTCTTTACATTCTTTTAATCATCGGTAATTTTCTGTCAAGTGTCCTGTATTTACCAATACCAGGAAGTATTATTGGGTTATTTTTATTATTTTTACTACTGTCGTTAAAAGTGATCAAAGTGGCGTGGGTGGATCTTGGCGCTACTTGGCTTTTATCTGAGCTCCTTCTTTTCTTTGTCCCTTCTGCAGTTGGCATTGTTCAATACAAGCAAATTATGGGGATTCAAGGAATTAAAATTGTATTAGTCATTATATTAAGCACCTTGGTGGTGATGGCATTTACTGGTCTTTCAGCTGAAATTTTATCTAAATTTAGAAGGGGTGGAAAACGTGGAACTGCTTCTGCCGATCGTTAGTATTATCCTAACTGTTGTTATATTTGTTTTATGTAAAAAGCTTTATAAAAGATGGAAATCTCTCTTGCTTTCGCCCATATTAATTTGCCCGATTGTCTTGATTATACTGCTAATGGCTTTTCATACGCAGTATCCAACTTACAATAGCGGTGCCAAGTGGCTCACAAAATTACTGGGTCCGGCAACTGTTGCATTTGCCGTTCCTATGTATAAACATTTTCAGCTGCTAAAAAAACATGGGGTTGAAATTATTGTTAGCCTGGCAGTAGGCTCATTTACAGCCATCGTTTCTTCATTCCTTATAGCATTGTGGATGAAACTGAGCCCAAATCTCATTAACAGTTTGGTTCCACGTTCCATAACCACCCCAATTGCAATGGATATTTCAAAAACCATTGGGGGGATACCGACTATGACGGCTGTATTTGTAATCATAACAGGGCTGACGGGGAGTATATTAGGACCAATATTAATTCGACTGATTTCAATCAGATCCTCAACCGCTAAAGGTCTGCTCCTTGGAATGGGTGCTCATGGAGCCGGAACTTCAAAAGCATTTGAAATGGGAGAGCTGGAAGGAACGTTTGCAAGCTTAGCTATGGTTGTAGCGGCCATCATAAGCATTATTCTTGCCTATACCTTTTTTCCAATTTTGCAGACGGAATTGACTCCTTAATCTATAAAAATATGTCTAAACATGAATATATCTAGAGCTCGTTAGTCTTATAAAACATGATTATTCTCTATTAAAATTCAGATAAGGAGAGTACCTGCTTTGGAATATACATGGATGCGCCATCTGGTTCTGGAGCGGCTTTGTCAACTGGTACATCTCTGAAATCCAGAAAATTGTTCCCGAGTGAGAAATGGTGAAGTGAGTCTATTTGCGAATGTTGCGTGATGGGTTAGTTGCTGCCAAAAAAAGTTCCAATAAAAAGTCTGCCCACATTGCAAGTGGGACATTTTTGTACTAGCACTTTATAGTTGGTTATCCCTTTTAAATATGAGAAACTTAAGAAGAATAGAAAAATTAGTGATAAGCTTTTCTGCTTAGTTCTTTTATAAAAATACTTCAAATACATATTTTATGTTTTTGGGAGGGAATTTTTTATGATCGTTAAAAAACGTGTTTTTAGCTTGGACGAATTCACTTTTGAAGCTGGAGTAAGCTTGCCAATCCAAATTGGATATGAAACCTATGGAACACTAAACGAAGACCATTCAAATGCTATTTTAATTTGCCATTTTTTTAGCGGGAACAGCCATATTGCCGGCAGATATGCCAATGAACCGGAAAATGCCGAACCTGGCTGGTGGGACACAATGGTTGGCCCTAGAAAAGCATTTGATACCAATCGCTATTTTATTATCAGTTCGGACGTACTGTGCAATGTGAATGCGAACAATTCTCATGTAATTACGACAGGCCCGTCTTCTATAAACCCGCACACTGGAGAAAAATATGGTCTATCTTTTCCCCAAGTAACCATACGGGACTTTGTGAGGGTGCAGTATGAACTTGTAAAATCCTTGGGCATAGAAAAAATGTATTGCGTTGCAGGGCCATCAATGGGTGGAATGCAGGCTATACAATGGGCTGTTGATTATCCAGGTTCAATGCAAAAGGTCATTTCTGTAATCAGTGGAGGACGTATGCCTGCCTATACCGGTGTGATACCGCTGCAGATAGGGGTGGATGCGATTCGTATTTCACCTGAAGCAGGGCTCAGATTGGCCGTAAAAATGATGACTCTTCAAAACAGATCATATGAAGCTGCGACTCAATTATGGGGGCACCCCTTACCTATTTCGGACCCGTTGGCCAAATGGGATTGGGATCAACAACCGCATAAATATTTTCAAGAATTGGATCATTTGATTGAAAGCCGGATAGGGGATGTAGATCCTGAACATTGGCTATATATTACAAGGGCTAATCAACTGTTCAATATTGAAAATGGCTACGAGTCCTACGATAAAGCATTAGAAAGAGTACAAGCGGAGGTATTAGCGGTGCCGGTTTCAAGTGATCTTTTGCTGCCGCCTAAAGAAAGCAGGGATTTGATAGAGCGATTACGAAGGTTAGGAAAAAAAGCACACTATTTCGAAGTGACAACCGATTGCGGCCACTTGGCAGCTCTTTTAGAATATGAGAAATTTGTAGATCCTATTAAACAATTTTTGGAGAACTAACTAGCCGTTTGAAAAAGGGATGAAGTCTCTAAATCTTTAATAACTCTTAACCTTTGGAATACTTGTTTTCCTGGATGGAATATACTCAGGCACAATGTATACACCTGCTTTAAAGCTTCACGACAAGTAGATAAGATAAGTAGTTTTATCGAGCATGAATAAAAAGTCAGCTATTTTGGAAATTAAAGATGTGAATATAATCCAGACACTCTAGGACACTAAGTGACAGCAAAAATACTGTTACTTAGTGTCCTTTGTTATTACAAGATTGGGATGATGGAAACAATTAAGAAAGAAGAAACAACTAAAAAAAAGAATTGGCAGCAAGGTCTTGTCAAAAAATCGAAATATCTCTTTACAAGTGCTTCTGCAGCCCATCGATGACGGTTTTTGTAAGTGGAATGGCTAACGATTCTAAACTGCGATCAGAGTCGTGTAACCCCCAATGGTAAATGATTCCCATTAAGCTTTGTATAATCAGTGTTGAGGTGTCATCTAGGGATTGATCTGTTTTAATGGTGCCTCGTTCCTTCGCTTCTTCAAGTAATAATCGAATAATTTGAAAGAGTGAGCGGTTTTGATCTAAAAAGTATGTATGCTCTTTTGAATCTAACGCAGAACTGTATATGACTTTCATAAGATCTTTGCCCATTTCTTCATCTAGAAATCTCATTAATTTCTGGATGAAAATAAATAGTTTTTCAAAAGAATCCATGTCATCAGGGAAAGAGTGGAATACTTTGCGATAGTAATCGTCGACTTCTGTGAATCTCACTAAGAATATGTCCGATTTTGCGGAAAAGTGTTGGTAAAAGGATCCTTTTGATGTGCCGCTTTTTTTTACTATTTCATCTACTGTCACTTTGTCATAACCTTTTTCACTAAAAAGTTTTAAAGATGTAATTAAAATTTTTTCGCGAGTTTTTTCGCCTCTGCGTTGCTTTTTTTTAGGTTCAAGCATTTTTTAAAAACCTCCAAAATAATTGTTGACAGAATATTTCTAGAATTATTAAAATTAGACTGTAGTCTGATTTGTTTCTTGAGTAAGGGTCTATTTAATTTAGCGTAGATAATAAATAATCACAACAGTTGATTATCATTTGAAATAAAAAGATAACGCTTACATTTGATGTGATTAACACATGAGAGGTCAAGTAGTATTTAAAGTCAACGAGTCTAATACAACTTTAAAGGGGGTGATGCATTTTTTAGAAAATGGCCTTGATTTTATAGACACACTAATAATGTTGTTAGCAGGAAAGCTTAAAGTTCAATATAGTTCAGAAACATCAGCTAAGCTGAAACAAACCCGTCAGCAATAATCACCAATAAAGCTAACGTTCTTAGGTATACCAACAACTGATAAAATTACAGCAATCACCCGAGTCTTAGTCCTTATTCCATCAACAATATGCGATGCAAGCTGAAGAAGTTAATCAATCCATATAATTTCACGATCAGTAAATTATCTGAAAAAATAGAATGGTATGTTAGGAAAAGAAATCCCAATGGTTGTCCGTTTCTAATCCATTAATATTAAATGAACGCCGTAATTTTTACGATATTATAACCGGATAAATTAGCGTTGACTGAAATGATTATACCGAACAAGAAGCCCTTAAATTGGCACACGACAAATGAAACACCCCAGATTGGGGAATTGCAATGAAGTTTTTTTTCTAATAACAAATGCAAATAAATAAAAATTATTGTTATTAAACTATTTTTAGGGGGATCCATAAATGGAGATTGTTTTGCTCGTGGTAGCACTTGGACTGCTAACCTGGATGACTTTACGAGGGATTAACATTATTATTGGGGCAATCATTGCGTCTTCTTTCGTTGCAGTAACGGGGGGACTAAATGTCGCAAAGGTTTTAATGGAAACGTATATGAAAGGGTTTACAGGATTCTTCGCATCATGGTTTATATTATTCTTACTCGGAGCTATATTTGGTAAAGTCATGGCTGATACGGGAGCTGCTGATTCCATTGCCAACGCACTTATGAAGTATCTGGGGAAGAAATGGGCAATACTTGCAACAGTGCTTACTTGTGCTATCATGACGTATGGTGGTGTATCGCTTTTTGTAGTTGGATTTTCGGTTTACCCAATAGCTGAATCGTTATTTAGGGAAGCAAATTTACCAAGACGTTTTATACCTGCTGCAATTGTGCTCGGATCAGTTTCCTTTACTATGACTATGCCTGGATCACCAGAAATTCAAAACTTAATACCCGGTACGTTTTTCCATACAACTCCATGGGCAGGCGGGGTAATAGGGATTATTGTAGCGGCGGGGATTGCTGTTGCAGGATGTACTTACCTTTTACATGCAGTGAAAAAAGCAGTTGCACGCGGAGAGCATTTTGAGGAACATTCCTCTGAAGTGAATATCTTAACGAATGCTCATCATGAAATGGCAGCAGCGGCAGAAACGGTTTCTTTTAAAAAAGAAAAACGGCCGAATTTTTTGGTGGCTTTGATTCCATTGTTAGTAGTTGTGATTAGTTTGGCTGTTTTGACAAATGGATATCATATTGAATCGTCAATCGCAGCGATTTATTCAATGGTTGGCGGTATTATCATGGCTTGGTTATTAATGTTTCCTTTCATTCGCCAATTTTGGGGTTCACTGGCAGAGGGCGCCTCGGAATCCATTACAGCAATTTCTAATACCTGTGCTGTTGTTGGATTTGGATCAGTTGTTGCAATCACGCAGGGCTTCCATCAGGTGGTTTATGCGGTCACTCACATTCCTGGGCCACCATTGTTGGGTCTTGGTATTGGAGTTACGGTGATTGCAGGGGTGACGGGTTCCGCTTCAGGAGGACTGGGAATTGCACTTCCAATTTTGACCCCTATTTATACCAAGATGGGACTTAATCCAGGCGCCATGCATCGTGTTTCAGCACTAGCTTCTGGCGGTTTGGATGCTATGCCTCATAACGGCTATGTAGTGACACTGATTCGTTCCATTGCAAAGGATACACATAAACGTGCATATTGGCCGCTTGCAGTAGTTGCCGGAGTGATAACAACTATTGGCATGTTAGTTGCTATTATTCTCTTTTCCATTCATTAAATTTCGAAAAATAAATCAATAAATATACTAGTTTTTATAGAGGCTTTTGCTAAATTTAGCAAGGGCTTTATTTTTTTGTTTCACTACTCCATGTCTCGCCCCTTGTAGAGCAATAAAAGTGGGTGAAATTTTTTTAAAAGGCTATGTTTTAAAATAGTGTTGATAATATATCAATTTTTAAGGGAAGCCATTCTGATTGCCCTTAATGTTAATTTTAAGAAGAATGCGTCTTAACCGCATTTGACAGCATATATTCAATCAAGTATTTTTTCAAAATATATGCTATCACACCATTTTCCATTTTTATAAATATATTTATTATAACGTCCAACAAATTGAAAGCCATTCTTAATTAATACTATTTGAGAACCTATGTTATCAGGTGATGTTCCTGCTTCTATTCTATGAAGTCTATGATTATTAACTGCTTCATCTAAAATAAGTTTTACTGCACTTGTTGCATACCCCTTCCCTTGATGCTCCTCACCAATTCTATAACCGAGTTCAGCCTTATTAAAGCTTCCTCTTACTATTGATACTAAATTTATTCTGCCAAGAATCACTCCGTTATGATTCTTTATCAAATACATACTTATTAATCCTTTCTCTTGTTCCTCGATTGACTCCTTTATTAGTGTATTGAAATTATTTAATTCATAATAGTTATCTCCTCTTGGGAAACCTACTCTTTCAAAAAAAGCCCTATTTTTAAGTTCGAATGTAAAAAGTTCCTGTGCATCTGACTCCTCAAGTAAATTGATTATAATATCTGACATAAAAGCCTCCTTAAAATCGTAGTAAAATACAAGATTGCACTAAATTATAGTTTATCTATAATGCTAGTGATAACTTTGATTTCCATATAATGTTATAATTAAACGAATATCGGCTGACTTTTTTTAAAATCAGTTATTATGAGCGTTGGCTACATTACATTGACCCATAAAGTTTTTGATTTTTGCTACTTTTCTGTTATTTTTAAATAACCTCTTTTACGAAATTTCCTTTTCATTTTAGAAAGATTTGTACCTTTAAAACTCTCTGCCAAGAATACTTCATCAGCCTCAACTATACCTTCAACGAAGCCTACACCAAAAAATCCCCTTATACAAACAAGTATTTTATGCCTCTAAAAGAAACTTGTTGCAATATTAATCTCTACAATTTTAGCACTCTTTCTAATAGAATAATCTGTAATCATACATTTAGCATATTTAAGCCATTTATCTAAAGTTTACTTACTCTTATAAGTAGCAGAGTTTGTAAAGTCAGTCTTATTACAGGATTTGCATATATATCGTTGTTTCCCTTTATACTTTCCGCTTCTGAACACAGTTTCAGCATTACAATGAGGGCAGACTTTTCCCTTGGCAAATCTAATTCCTTAACTTCCTGTGTAACTTGATTTACTTGTGAACCTATTACAAGAATTTCCTCCAAGTAACAAAATAATTGCTCATGCTGGGTTAGGGATAGTTTCTGAATATCTGAACTTAAAGTTGGTATACTTGCCTTTTATGACCTCCTATTCTATGAATGTGGTTTAATTATAGGATACCGCCAAAAAACATATCAATTTTTAACATTGATTTAAAACATAGCTTTTTTTAAAAAAGCAAGTGTAGTAGATTAACCGTAATGGAAGGAATGGTTAATCATTGTGCCCTTTAAATTTTCGGCTGGTTTTCAGCTTCCATTCAGTTCAGTTCAAGCCAAGAGTAAATAATAGAGATATAATAAGGTTAAAAGCTGCAAAATGAGGAGAACACGATTCATGCAAATAAAGGGAATTAAGATTTTGTTAATAGATGATGAACCATCCATACTGGAATTTTTGGAATTAGGACTGCAAAGTGAAGGCTTTGATGTACAGACTGCCCCGGATGGTCTGACTGGCGTTAACCTCGCAAAACAGTTCCAGCCGCATATCGCCATCCTTGATGTGATGATGCATGGAATGAATGGCTTTGAAGTATGTAAAATGCTTAAAAAAATGGGGAATATGGCAATCATCATGTTAACAGCCAAGGACGAAGTGGATGATCGTGTGAAAGGCCTGACACTTGGGGCCGATGATTATATGATTAAACCTTTCAGTTTTGAAGAATTGCTTGCGCGCATACATGCCCGAATCCGAAATCATTTTCCACATTTACTGGATGAAGTATTAATTGGCCCATTCCGTATCAACGACAGGCGGAAAGAAATTATTTATCAAAACAGAATTTTGGAGCTTTCTGCAACGGAATTTGTACTTCTCAAATTTTTAGTCATTAATCATGGGCTTGTTCTCTCAAAACCGCATATTTTAGATAAAGTATGGGGCTATGACTTTGGTGGTGAAGAAAATATTGTAGAAGTGTATATCCGTTCTTTAAGAGATAAGCTGAACGATAAGGAGCACCGATTGATTCGGACTCTCCGCGGTGCAGGGTATCGGGTGGATATTCCATGACAAGTGGAAAAACAGCAAAGGGAAGACGTTACGTTTTCTTTCAGTCACTCCGCCTGCAGCTCCTGTCACGTTCGTTATTTATCCTAGCGGGTTTATTGCTTCTGATCGGACTTTTGCAATTTATGTTCATGAAACACTTTTTATATCAAAATAAAGCGATGAGTTTACAAAGTCAGTTTTTTTCCATCCCTCAGATGATACTTATGGAAAACATTCTTTCTTCAGAGGAAAACAGGCCTAATCATCCAATGATTTTTTCTCCTGGTGTTAGCATGATGTATGTGAGTTCGGACGGGAGTGGAAAACGTATACTTTTAACAAAAAATCCTCAAGGCGACTCGATTCCTGCATTACCCAAACAGGATTATATGGATGTAAGCCATTCAAATCAAAAATTAATTTACAAGGTAGTAAAAGACAAGCAGGGACAGAATCAATTAATCGTTCTTCAGCCCCTAAGATTTCAGGGTAACCTGCAGGGTGTCATTCAATTGAGTTCTGATACAGGTCCATTGAAAGATATTCTGACCAGCCAAATCATCATTTATATATCCTTGTCCTGCATATCGCTCGTGCTGGGGCTGCTTACTTTTTTGCCTGTTCTGCGCCGTACGCTTATTCCTTTATCAAATATGGGAAACAAGGTAGAACAAATCAATTCAGGCAATTTAAATATAAGAGTGCCAGCCCATCAGGGACAGCTTGAAATTGACCGCTTGGCGGACTCCTTTAATGGGATGCTGGAAAGACTTCAAATCTCTTTTGAAGGAGAAAAGGAAGCAAAGGAGCAGATGCGGCGTTTCATCGCTGATGCTTCGCATGAACTTCGGACTCCTTTGACATCCATTCATGGATTTTTGGAAATTCTGCTTCGAGGAGCGGTTACCCGGCCGGAACAATTGAAAAAAGTCTTGAAAACGATGCTGGGTGAATCAGAACGTGTAAACAAATTGGTTCAGAATCTTTTATTATTGGCTAAGCTTGATCGCATTCCAGCCATTGAAATGGAGGAAGGATACCTGGATGAATTAATTAATGAAATGGAATCGCAGCTTCGATTGCTTGCAGGCGAAAGAAATGTGATCTTTTCCATTGCACCGCATGTAAAAATGAAAATGGATCGAGACAAAATGAAACAGGTTATTCTGAATTTGTACCATAATGCAGTGCAGCACACCAATCCGGAAAAGGGTATCATTATGATTACATTAAAAAAGGAGTCCAATGGTGTTGTCCTGGAGGTTGAAGACAACGGCAGCGGAATATCTGAGGAACATCTCTCCCACCTATTTGAGAGATTTTACCGGGTCGATTCATCACGCTCGCGCAAGTTCGGAGGAGCTGGACTTGGACTTGCTATAACAAAATCAATTATTGATATCCACAAAGGAACAATCCATGTAGAGAGTAAAATTGGAGAAGGGACAACCTTTCAGATCCGCCTCCCGCAAATTGACGAGAATTAGGGACGGTGCAAATCCTAATCAATTCTTTTGAGATACATCCTTAGTAAGAAATTTGCCAGCACCGTTATTAATAATAAGGCTCTGTTCTTCTTGTTAGATGATTTACGCTCCAGGTACTCGCTTTCTGTGGGCGTCCGGAAGCCTTCTTGCGGCGGGGTCTCCCTTTTCTGGCTTGACCCACAGGAGTCTTGGGAATCCATTCTTATCAACATTGTGCTTTAATAGTGCAATAGTATATAATAGGAAAAAATATTTAATAGCTTAGTTAAAATACAGCAGTTTATGAAAGCGGTTTAATATTAAGAACGGAGAGCTAAAATGATTAATAGAATTGGCCAGATAATGCTATATGTAAATGATCAGGATGAATCAATGAAATTTTGGATTGAAAAAGCGGGTTTTAGCTTGGTGACAGTTGAAGATAATGGGCAGGGGTTTAGATGGATAGAGCTCGCACCTTCAAAAGAAGCCGAAACGAGCATAATTCTTCACAATAAGGCACTCATTGCCGAAATGTCACCAGAACTTAATCTTTCTGCACCTTCATTATTGCTTTTTTCTGATGATCTGGACTCACTCTATAAAGATTTTTTAGATAAAAGTGTGACAGTAGGTGAGATTGTTACGATGCCATCTGGCAGGGTATTTAACTTCGCTGATAATGAAGGGAATTATTTCGCTGTTCTGGAAAGAAAGTAAATAACGTTCATTGTCATTTGGAAATGGAATACGCAATATATAAATGGAGGGCTGCGACAGAGCAGCCCTTTTCGTATAGGTGTTTACTAAAGAAAGAGGAATACGCCGCCTTTTTGAAGAATATGAAAAAAAACAAATCTTTATATGAGGTTTGTTAAATTCAACTCCAATCCTCCCTAAAAACTTATTTGGTTTGGAGGATGGAGTGAAGTTGTATAGGCATGAGGAAATAGATATGAGGTCTTTTCATTTGTTTTCTTTAAATGAGAAGAGGTATTTCTGTTTGACTTAATCAAAGCGTTTATCTAATTAAAAGAGAGAGGAATGGATACTATTTATGGATATAAGAAAACCAAACGAATACGAGCTTACACAAATTCTATCGCTTTCCCCTCAATCTCTGTATGAAGGCACGCTGGGACAAATAGAATCCAATCAGGAAAGACTGGAACAGATCATTCTAATGCTTATAGAAAAAGGAAGCTATTACTTAGCAGCAATAGAAAACCATCAAATCATGGGTTGGATTCTAATTGGATCAGTTAAAAACCAATTTAATGATGAAGTAAATGGATTTATTTATGAATTATATGTTCTTGAGGAGTTTAGAGGGAAAGGAATTTCCAAAAGGTTAATAGGAGAAGGAATTGATCATTTAAAAAATGAAGGATATGCGGAGATTCATTTAAATGCTTATGAAGGGAATCATGCCATTAAACTCTATGAAAAGTTAGGGTTTAATAGGAGGACAGTGATGATGAGCCTGCCACTAAAGTTTAATTAACCGTGAGCAAAGGGGGAGTGACGAGTGAGTGAAATAGAAGTCAGAAGACCTGTACTTGCTGATAAGGAAGATTTGTATCAATTCTTTAGTAAGGTGATCAGGGATACATTTGCCCGTGAAGGTTTATCAAAAATGAAGGAAGATATAAAAAACGAAATTGAAACCAAGAAAAGTTACTTGGAATCTGACTTTAAGAGTAATGGTAAGGATCGATTTTTTTGGCTGGCCAATGATTATAAAAAGAATAAAGTAATCGGCTGCATTGAGTATGGTCCTGCAAGTGAGTTGATTCTTGCATGCACAAATGGAGAGCTGAAAGGGTGGTTTGAAATCGGGACGGTATTTGTTGATCCAGACTACCAAAGACAAGGAATAGGGTCTCTCCTATTTCAAATCATGCAGCTTACCCTGCAAAGCCGAGGAATCCAATCATTTTGTTTGGACAGCGGATATTCCAATGCACAATATGTGTGGAAAAAGAAACTGGGTGAGCCGGAATATTTGCTAAGGGACTATTGGGGCAAAGGCAACAGTCATATGATATGGAGAAGGCATACAAATGAGTCAGCCGTAGTATTTGCGCAAATGAAGGCTGGTGGGATATAAGTGAAGAAATCCTCTAATTAAAGATTTTCTCAAGGCAAGAAAGGGAAGACCCAAATGATGTAAAAACCATTGAATCGCTTTCATACTACCATAAAATTCTACAGTAAAGAGGAGAAGAAAAGTGAAAAATATCATTCAACCGTTGTTTGCTCTGTCCGTCACAACCATGCTGTTAGCTGGCTGTACGACCACTGCCAACGAACAGGCATCCGCTCAGGAAAACACAACGAAGGCAAATGAAACAGCAAAGAATCATACAGCTGCATTGCAGCAAAAAACGCCTCTTTTAAAAGAAGAGGATAATGCAGAAAGCCAAATCATCACCGCTGAGGGATACATTGACCAGAAGAAATACGATGAGGCACAAAGAATCTTAGAAGGAGTTTTAGCAAAGACCAAAGGAAGTACGGGACTGGCAAAGGAAAAGAATCGAACAGAGGAGCTATTAAAACAAATCAAAACGTATAAAAACAAAGAAAAACAGACAAGAACAACGGCTAATAAAAATAATACCGTTAAATCAACGGTTTCTCTGCCAAACGGATTTACCTATAAAACATATTTTAATGGACGTTTCGGATTCACAGTACAATACCCTGATACTTTTAAAGAAGGTGCTGCTCCTGCAAATAATGATGGCAGGGAGTTTAGTGATGGAAATTGCACGATTACTGCATCTGGCATCAATGTGATGGAAGGAGATACTATAAAATCTGAATTCACACAAGCTCTTTCAGAGGCAGCGGGTTCTGTTTCTTACCAAAAAGTAAGCAGCAATTGGTTTGCCATTTCCTATAAAGCTGGAAGCAATATTGTATATAAAAAATCGATTATTCAAGATGGCGTTAGCTATGATGTGGTTATTGTCTATTCTTCTAGCAGCCAGAAAAAATATAATCCTATGGTAACGCACATCATTCGTACATTTATAGCAGGGCGTGGACAATACTAATCTTAAGATTTTCCATCTATAGGGGAGTTGAATAAGAAAGCTTTAAAAGGGATAATAGATTAGAGAATTTGAAAAGAAGGGAATTTAAACAGCGATGTTAGAGTATATTCAGTTCAATAATACATCATCAATTTTAAAACAGCTCCCCGAGCCCTTTGAATCTGCGGCAATTTTATTACATCCTTTTGTCAAAATGCCTGATGGCTGGGAAGACACAAAAAGGGAGTATCCTTATCAAATTATTTATCCCAGTGATGAAGAGATACTGAGTTTCGGTACTCCTGTTATGTGGAGAACGGTAATGGATAAATGCCAAATAAGCACGTATGAAGATATGGAGCTGGCACTGAAAACAGCGCTCGGGGCCCTTGGAAAAGAGCAGGCCAGAGAGGATTTAAAGGATCAACTAAACTCCATCTATAGGCCTAACCTTTATATCCCAGTGGAAGACAGCCTGCCAGCTCTATTATTAAAGGACATCCTGTCAGTTCTTGGCTCTAAAGAGGCTAAAACGATATTGTTCTCTGAACCAATCTACCACCGTAATGGAAAGTTGGTTATTCAGGATACGACTCCGTTAGAGATCTGTAATATTACAGACAGAGAGCTGCTGCTTACCGATGAAAATAACGATTTTGCCTTTATGAGTGTATATGATTCTTGTTTTACTCTATTTTTGGCTAAAGAAAAAAACATTAGCTCAATCATTGAGTCGATGAATTGGGAAGCCATTCTTTGTAATAAAGACACTTTTTTAGATTGGTTTTTGCCAAAGAGCATATAAAAAAATGGATGCAGGCGCCGCATCCATTTTTTTATATGCTTACAATCGATAAGGTCTTTTAAAAACAAAAATGTACTATTTTACGCGGCTAATAATAAAACCATCATACCCCTTCAGCCCGACTGTTTGAATCCCGACAGAATCAATACGCGTATCAGATGATAGGATGTCAATGAATTCCCTGATACCTTGAATATTAGCATCCTCGCTGTCTTCATTTACCACTTTTCCATCTCGGACGACATTATCAGCAATAATCAGGGCACCTGGAGAGGCTAGTTGAAGGACCCATTTTATATAGTGAGGATTATTGGGTTTATCAGCATCGATAAAAATGAAATCGAAGCCTTCCGCTTGTTTATGATGAAGGGTCGGCAAGGTATCAAGTGCAGATCCTTCTATTATTGTTACTTTATCCTCCACTCCAGCCATTTTAATATTTTCCTGAGCAACTTTTACATGAGCGGGATTAAACTCTAATGTAATAAGGCTGCCATCTTCAGGAAGAGCTTGTGCAAGCCAAATGGTGCTGTATCCTCCAAGCGTCCCAATTTCCAAGATGTTCTTTGCTCCCTTAATTTTTGCAAGCATAGATAGAAATTTTCCCTGGGTGGGTGAAACATCAATTTCAGGTAAATTATTTTTTCTATTGTTATAAAGAATCTTCTCAAAAATTTCACTACTCGGCTGTAATTGTATATAGAATGCTAGGAGATGGGAATCTATAGCATGTTTTATAAAGCAAAAAAGGAAAAAAGTTCATTTTGTCGAATATGATATATGTTTAATTGCTCTAAATATAGAGTTCGATCATAGATATACCTGCTGCTTCGGCGGCATTTTTTTATGGAGAAGTATAAATGGAACCCGTTAAGGACAAGTCTGATTTTAAATTTTATAGTGTTTGGAGCAGATAAACGATATTCCTGCTAAAACCGTTCATAAGAAATGCGATTAGCCAAATTATGAATGAACTAAAAAACAACAGCGTCCTATAACAGAACCTAGATTTAAAAAAAGGTCTGAACAAAGCATTCAATGACAGGTATTCAATGGCTTTGGCAAGTATTATATAAACAAGGAGGAGCTATATGGGAAGGGTTGAAGCTTTACAGAAGGCAATCAATTATATCGAAGACCACTTACTCGAAGATATCTCAATAGAGGATATTGCAAAACAAGCAAATTCATCTGCATTTCATTTTCAACGCACATTCACCATCTTGACGGATGTGACGGTTGGGGAATATCTGCGGAGAAGACGGTTAACCTTAGCAGCAAAAGAGCTAATGAACACAAATGACAAAATTATTGATCTGGCTTTAAAGTATGGCTACGACACTCCTGAAGCTTTTTCAAAAGCATTCCGCCGGCAGCACGGAATCACCCCTAGTGATGCCGCAGGAAAAGCGGAATGCTCAATTCTTGTAACCGCCTGGTTATCCAGGTGAGTCTGAAAGGGGCAGAACCGATGAGGTACAAAATTGTTGAAAGAGAGAGTTTTCAGGTAGTAGGGATAAAGAGGGAATTTTCAACCGTAAATGGTGAGAACCTAAACGGAATACCTAAAATGTGGGATGAGGCTCATTACGACGGTACAAACGATCTCCTTTTCAAACTCAACAATGGGAAGCTGCGAGGTGTACTTGGTGTGTGTGCAGCCAAGAAGGATGGTTCACCCGAACATCTAATGGAATATTGGATAGCGACTGAATATGACGGGCAAACTCCAGAAGGATTATCAATGCTGGATATCCCAGCTTCTAAATGGGGAGTCTTTGAGGTTCATGGCCCTATGCCGGATGCGATGCAAAACGCTTGGAAACAAATATTTTCAGAGTGGTTTCCATCGAATTCTTATGAGCACGCGGGAACTCCTGAATTGGAAGTATATTCGGATGAAGATCCTGCGAGCCCGGATTTATACTCTGAAATTTGGATTCCACTAAAGTAAGGACAATGAAACTGTACCTTTATGCCGTTTATTAAGAAAAATGCATCCAGGGCTATGTGGTCCTGGATGCTCATCATTCAAAATGTTGAATGTAAAATGAGTATTGTTGCAAAGAGTGGAAAGAATGTTGTGGAAAATAAAGAAAATGTTGTTAATGACGGATAATGCCAGACTTGCCCATAATTATGCAACGCCGTGACCGATCGATTAGAGTCGATCATGTATGAACACATCAACTTTTAACATAATACATTTATTATTGAAATAAATGCAGTAGCTTTTCAAAGGAATGCGGTGAAAATCTCATTAAATGCCGTAACTTTTTGGATAAATGCCTTAACTTGTCAAAACAGCTCTTATAAAAAAAGCGAAAATACCTCGTAACATCTCTCAGCCACTGTCTCAACAGAGAATGAGTGAAATTACCAGGCTGGATGAAGAGACCCAAGCAGATGTCATTTCTAAAGCCTTCTATGGATCAGAATCCCATGGTGCGACAGACGTGAGACTCCTTCGGGAAGGGTGGGTTAAGGAGGACCATGCTGGAGCACAACGCCGCGAAGGCTCCTAAACCACCATTATATAAATTTTCGGTAAACGAAACCTCAGCTTTAAAAACCTTCAAATTTCTTCCCGCTGGAACTTTTTTTCTTCCATGTCGGATCTCGGCTTTTCCAAGGTGAGGCTGCAGGCTGTCATCTGCAAGGGCATCCTTCATTATTAAATCCCATCAAACCATTTTAATCTCCGCATTCTTGGTGTTATCCTCTTTAGATTGAGACAGCTGATTCTATCCATATGACTTCTCCTTTAAGAAACGAGCATTTTTTACATGTTCATTGTCGATTTTAAAATCCCCAATTCACATTCACTAAGGACAAATCCCTTTCTTCCGAAGGTTTCAATAACTAAAAGGTAAAAAAGACTATCCGAATAATGCTACCGTCTAGCGTGTTAATAACCTAGGAATATTTGTATTATTGCTGGAATAATCTTTACATACAAAATGTAAACGCATACAAATTTAAAAGAGCTTCTTAGATTTCTATTCTAAGGATAGAGGGGATGTTTATGAAAAGCGTGAGGATTTTCCTGGCTGTACTCGTTATCATATTAGCCATTTATGGAATGCTTACGAATAGTGTGGAAATCATTCCTTACTTGATCTTTATTTTAGGTTCAATATCCTTGTTTAGAGGCATTTCAGAAATCTACTTAAAACGAATTCCCTATGCTATTATTTTTATCTTTACGTCTTGCTATATATTTTTTGTCTTATTTCAAATCATCCAATAAATAGTTAATGATAATTTTTTGAAAATGTTCATGAAACAAACTTTTTTAGCGCAAATAGCAACACTGAAAAAGCCTTAATTAGTGTTATTAATCCATTATAGCTCTCCTGATATTATGATCACAAAAAGGTAATGGGAAGTAATGAAAAGCTATTAAGGACTACCTTCAAATGACTCTTATTATTCCGGTTATAAAATAAGGGAACAGCCTATATAGCTGTTCCCTTTTCGCTATCTTCTATTTTCCTTGTCTTTCAAGCGGTTTTGCTCATCAGGATGCTGTCCAGGATTTTTAAGTTCATTTTCTTGTTTTTGATCGACTAATATCTTTTTTTCGTACTCCTCAAGGTCCTTATCCTTGTGATCGTTTGTCATTCAAATCCCTCCTGAAGACGTCATAATACTCTATTCCCTCAGAAAAAGTAAAAAAACAGAAGGGTATTCATTTATATATTTTTCCATATTTAAATTTTACTATAAATTATGTATCGTGGTCTCATTAAACCTTTTTCTCGGAAGAGTCCTGTTCTGCTGCAGGTGTTTGTTAAATAGCTATGAAATGATACAGAGTCGAATTTTTTAAAATTTTTTTTGAGTTTTATAAGGAAAATTAAAGAGCAGGGAGAATAATAGAAGTGTGATTAGGTTGAATTTTTTAGAGACAGGGGAGTGAGAGAATGAAAAAGTGGATGTACGGAATTCTGTCAGTCTTGGCCCTAGCGATCATTTTTGCAACTGTTTATTATGGATTTATTCATAATACAAACGTAGATAAAGCTGCTTCTTTTTCGAATGTAAAAGAAAAGAGCAAAGGTTTGAACAAGGAAAAGAAGCCTGCTGATTTAAATGGAGTGGAAAAAGCTTTAGGCATAAATGATCAATCCTCGGAGCAGGCAGTCGTGGAAGTGATGCATGAAATGACACATCAAAAAGTAAAGGCAGATGAAAAATGGGGAGCAGTTGAGATGGATCAGGATAATATTGATGCAGTACTCTCTGTATTGAAGTCAAGTGACTTTACTGATAAAGACCAAATGCTAAAGATCGCAGAGAACTGGAAAAAGGGGGATTTCTCGAATATTGTTGAGGATCATAACTACTTTTGGAAGCTGCAGGGGGGCAATGTAGGTAAAGCGTATGGCAAGCTGAGCAATAAAGAAGAAGAAGCTTATATTCAGAAAAATTTTAAAGATAAATAGAGTAGGTAGGATTATAATGGTAATGAAAAGGGTTGCAAATATTTAAGGCTTTTTTTGTGAAATTCAAGTTTAGTATTAAAGCTTTTGAGCAGCTTATGAAAAATATCATGGGGACAACCACATACTGAATGATCCTACATGTACGTAAAGCAACAATCTATGCAAAAACAAGCATATTTAAAAAGGCGTGAAGCATGTGGAAGCACGTAAAGTTTTTAAGAATGTAATAGAAACAGAGGAAGAATTGAGAGCATTGCTTGGTTTTCCAAGTGAATTGGTAAAAAACAAGGTGATTTCCAGCTTAGACGGCCATTGCCGGGATTTTATTTCAAAGTCACCCTTCTTAGTTTTATCCACTTCCGACAGCGATGGCCAATGTGATGCTTCTCCAAGGGGAGATTCACCTGGATTTGTCCTTGTTTTAGACGATAAATGGTTAGTGATTCCCGAAAGGCGGGGCAATAAAAAAATGGATTCCCTCCGCAATGTTGTCACCAACCCTCATGTAGGATTGCTTTTTTTGATACCGGGTCTTGGAGAAACGCTTAGAATCAATGGCAAGGCTGTTATCATAAAGGATGATGAATTGCTCGAAAAGATGGAGGTAAAGGGCAAAAGGCCCCTTCTTGGAATTGCTATTGAGGTAGAGGAATGCTTTATTCATTGTGCAAAGGCTTTTAAACGTTCTAAACTATGGGAGATGGATTCCTGGCTTGAGAATGGACTGCTGCCTTCTGCTGCAAAAATTTTATCAGATCATGCAAAGCTTCCCGGATATAATGATAGGGTGATTGCTGAAAGTCTTCAAGCGGGCTACAAAGAACGTCTCTATTAATATTTTTGGAATGGGCTTAAAAACGCGCAGTTATCAACATAGAAATTTAACAGTGCCTTTTGAATAAAAAAGAAGAGGTGCTCAATTAGGAGCGCCTCCGCTAATTTACAGATTTCCTACTGTAGGTTGATCAGCAGCGTTAATATCGAACAATAGATTATTAGAGCAATCATCCGTTACATTAATCGCTTTGCCTGTATTAAAGGCTCCTGCACCCGTCACGGTTTTCGAGGAGGTTTTTGGTGTAATGACTGCTATGTCCCCGAAGCCTGTAACGCCCCCGCTGAATACATTCCCGATACTTATGGATCCAACCACTCCTGGCATGCTTATCACCTTCTTCATCATATTTGCATTATCCTATGCAAAATGAGCCCAGTAAGACACTTTGCTTTATTTGTACCGCGATTAGGCAAGAAATGATATTTCCCGGCCAATAATATCAAGTGACGAGTACCTTCATTCAGAATCAAGTTCACTTGTTTATTTCTGCCTTGGCTTTGTAAAAGGACTCAGCTTTGCATAAAAAAAGAAAGCCTTTAATATGAGGCTTCCTTCAAAAGGTAAGTTTAAAAGGCTGTTGCAATTTTAAGGGCTGTCATAGCATCCTTAGTATCCGAAACTTCATAAATGACATTTTTATTTTGCCAGCTTATTCTTTGATTTCGGCTTGCCAGTTCGTCAGCAATAAATTCTCCAGCCCCTATATTATGTGGCGGAGGAAGCATTTCTTTCTCCAGGTAAGCAACAATTTGCCTCCCTGCCGTATGAAGGATGCTGCCATTGACGGTTCGTGCACGGACAGTAAAGGACCATCTGCCTTCATTCCATCCAAGATACTCAGAACCAGCCCCTGCATCAAAATAGCCTTTTATGCCATACCCCAAATTGGTAGAAGGATTCCCGCTTTCAAACTTCTTAAAGTCTTGGTAATTAATATAACTCCCTGCCTGGGCATCTGTCTTATAAAGAGTCCCTTTTACCGTACCAATTTTAATGGCATCGTTTCCGTTTGTCAGCTTGCTATTATTAATCGGAATCGGATTTTTTGACTCATAAAATGTCACAGAATAATGCGTCCTGTCAGACTCAGTTACTGCTGTAAGATGGTATCCTTTGTCCATGGGAAGTGCATTTGGCAAACGTACTGGTACTTGTGTTTTTAGTTGTTGTTCCGTCGCTTTGATTACCTCCTGCATCGTTAAAGTCCGATTAGAAGAGGTTTGTGCATTACTGGTGGAAGTTTGGCTACTGCTATTGGATGCCGTTTGGCTGCTTGAAGAGGACTGATTCGATCTGGAAGAATCCGATCCATTATTTTGACCTGTGCTTCCATTCTGGCTGTTGGCTGTTTCTGTTGATTTATTTTGGCTGGTTTTATCTGATTGGCTGCTCCCAGTTGATGAAGAAAAGCTGCAGCCCGCCAGTGACAATGCCAAAGCTGCAAAAAGAATAAATGCCCTTTTCACATTTTTTACCCCCTATAGTTGTTACCATTTATTTCCCTGAAATGTCTTTCTTAAACAGTTATATCATTAGACGCAATTGGATAACAAAAGTTGCGATTTTTCTTGAAAAATAGGCTTAAAATATGAAAAATAGGTCATTTATCATAGCTGGTATTATGCAAAATTTGATTTTTAGTTAGGCTTTGTTAGAGGGTTCTGGTGTTTTTAGCACGTTCATGTAATAGGGCTCTCATACGAATATGCTGAAAAAAGAGCAATCATCAGAAATTTAACAGAGGCGACCATGCTAAATAAATTGGCACCATCGCGCATGAAAATGTGTTCTTTTTTCTATAACGATAAGGCAATAAAGATTACCAGCGGGCAGTTATGGCTTGATGCTTCAAGCTCGTAATAATGTTATTTTTTGGGTAGTTTTTTGTTAAGGGTGTTTTCGCATTGATTGTTGCTTTACGTACAAGGACTCATTCCGTTGTTGTCTGTCTTCTTGGCATCTTTTTGTAACTAATACACATCTTTTAATATTAAATCCTGATTTCACATCATTTTCTTGTGTCAATTAGCAACAAAATTTACGAAGAGAGCCTTTGCTAAAACATCTTATTAAGCAATAAAGAAAGTAAGGATCGATAGCAAAATGGACGTTATCGTCATGGCAGCAAGTGGACGAAGGGCTCGTGTCCGCAAATCATTAAGGCTTACATTTAAACCAAGGCCTACCATAGCAGAAGTCAAAATAAATGTCGTAGCATTTGACAGAAAAACAAGAACAGTATTGGGTACATGAACTGTTTTTCCAAGAACATAACTCCCAAACAAGCTCATAGCAATGAATCCAACTAAAAACCATGGGAATTCAATTCTTGCTTTACTTTCTGAGTCCGCATTTTTCCGTTTTATCCAAAACATGAAAATAAAACACACAGGAATCAGAAGAAGAACACGCCCTAGCTTTGCCATTAAGGCGACAGCTAAGGCATTGGGACCTGCAGGTGCACCTGCAAGGGCCACCTGGGCAATCTCATGCAGACTGATTCCGCTCCAAATTCCATAATGAAGAGCGGATATGGAAAGAATAGGGCGAATGAAAGTGTAAACAATAGAAAATATAGTGCCAATTAATGCTATAATCCCTACACTCATTGCAGTATCTTCCTCTTTTGCTTTTAGAATAGGCGATACTGCAGCAATGGCAGCTGCTCCGCATATACCTGTTCCGACTCCCAGCAATAGTGTAAGTGAAGCTTCTGCTTTTAGCAATTTGCCTGCCAGAACGGTAGCGGCTATAGCAAAAGCAATGACACAGGCGTCACGCAGAAGGATGCCCATTCCTTGATGGATGATCAGATTAATATTTAATTTTAAGCCAAATAGGATAATAGCAAGCCGCAGAAGCCTCTTAGCAGAAAATTGAATTCCCTGGCGTATAGCTTCCGGATAACCAAACAACTGTCTATACATAATGGCAATGAAAATAGCACAGGCAAGAGGGCCGATATGCTGAAGAACCGGAATCTCTGCCAGCATAAAGCTCACTAGAGCGATTAAAAATGTAAAGGCAACACCGGCAATCCATCGTATTCTGGAAGTTGAATTCGAAGGCTTTTCCTTCGAGCTGTGATGTTCTTGAAATTTCTCCATGTTTTTTCCCCCAATGTATTTGCTGTCTACAATTTTAAATCGACCCATTAAATAAGGGAAATAATTTATTATAATATGGATAATAAGTAAATAGTTATAATTGAAGGGGGATAAAAAATGGATCAGCATCTTTATGTGTTTGTGACGGTTGCAGAGAAGCAGAATTTCTCACGGGCTGCAGAAGAGCTTCATATGACCCAGCCTGCAGTCAGCCAATACATACGTACACTGGAGCAAACAATGGGGACTCGGCTGTTAGAAAGGTCTAATAAATATGTCCGTTTAAACAAAGCGGGAGAAATTGTGTACCACCATGCAAAGGAAATTCTTGGACTTCACACGAAAATGCAGGGATTAATTGATGATTTAACAATGAAGGCAAAGGGCCCATTGGCAATCGGATCAAGCTATACTTTTGGAGAATATATACTTCCACACATCATTGCCAGGCTAAAAAAACAATATCCCCTAATTCAGCCTGCTATCACTATCCACAATACATCGGAAATAGCAGAGCTGGTAGAGAATCATCAGTTGGATATAGGCATTATTGAAGGACAATTTAAGCATAGCCGTGTAGACACAAGGAAGATTGCAGAGGACTCAATGGTATTAGTTGCACCTCCAGGGCATCCTTTGTCTGAAAAAAGTGAAATTGATATACACGAAGTAAAAGGGGAAACCTGGATACTGAGGGAGAAAGGGTCAGGTACACGGGAGGCCGCGGAAAACCTATTTTATCAATATGGAATAGAACCGGAACAGGTTATGGAATTCGGAAGCACACAGTTGATAAAGGAATCAGTTGAAGCGGGTCTTGGCATTTCTTTATTATCAAGCTGGACCATTCAAAAAGAGATGAAGAATGGTTATATCAGCATGCTTCCGGTAAGGGGCCTTCCGTTTAAACGCCATTTTTCAATTTTGACCAACTCACCATTTCAAACCAAAGCGTTAAAAACGTTTTTAGAATTAATGGAAGATTATTTGGAAGAGAATAAAAAAGAAAAGAATGGGAATCCTTAAAGCGATTTTACTTTTTGTTAATGCTCTTTTCGTAAACCTTATAGCTATTTAACACAATTAAAAGTATTAAAACGTGTGAATAGCTTACGAAAGATGCCGCGAAAACATACAGCATATGGAATTATCTTTTGTACGTAAAGAAACATTTTTACGAAAGCGCATTTGTTAAGTTTGACTGATTCGCAACCATGGGACACGCAACATAAAAGAGTCTATTTTTTTAATTTCTCTGAAAACTACTGTAAAATGGATAGATATGGTGGAACAATATTAAGATTCTGACAGTCCCTTTTAAAGGGAAGGCACTGTTAAATTTGTCTGTTGATTTCCTGCGGAGTCTTGCAATAAGAGTTTAGCGCAATATGGAAAGATTATTGAACGAAGGGGATGCAGGATGAAGAAACGTCTGATTACTACCATTATATTTATTTCACTATGTTCAACAGTTGTTTTCCTTTTCGGTCTTGGCTGGGTAATGAAGGACCAGCTTGTTAGTGCAGGAGCAGCGAATGCACCGGTAAAGCCTTTGAAGATGCCTGAAAGTAAAAGCAGCAGTCAAAGTAAACAGATTCATATTGTAGCACTTGGAGATTCATTGACCAGAGGAACGGGTGATCCTGAAGGAAAAGGCTACATCGGCTATATGATCAATGATTTAAAAACGAAAACCAAGAAGCCCATCCTTTTAACGAATGTAGCTGTAAAAGGTGCAACGACTGCTAATTTGCTCGCACAATTAAAACAGCCGCAAATACAAAGAGAAGTAAAAGGGGCGGATATTGTCCTTTTCACCATTGGGGGAAACGATCTTTTTCAGGGAGGAAATGCTCTGACGCATTTAGACACGTCTTATATGAAAAAGATTGAAAAATCATACTTGGTCAATTTGAACAGTATTTATTCCGAAATACGTTCAATTAATAAGCAGGCGACCGTCTTCCACATAGGGCTTTACAATCCGTTCAATGATCTGCAACAGTCGAAATTGACTTCTTCCATCGTACGGCAGTGGAATACAGACTCTGCAAATGAAGCAGCTAACTATAAGGAGATCGTTTATGTACCGACATTTGATTTGTTTGAACTCCATGTAAACGACTATCTCTTTAATGACAAATTCCACCCCAATACAGCAGGCTATAAATTGATAGGGGAAAGAGTAGCATCGCTGATTACCTTTAGCCAGGAGGGAAACAAATGAGCAGCATCCCAGCATTGGAAGTCAACAATTTAAAGAAAACAATTGGGAAAAGAGAAATTATTAAGGGGATTTCCTTCAGGCTTTTTCCCGGTGAGGTATTTGGGTTTTTAGGCCCGAATGGTGCAGGTAAAACGACTACCATTCGAATGCTGGTAGGGCTTATTAAGCCGACAGAAGGTTCAATTTTTATATCCGGAAAAAATGTTCAGACAAATTTTACAGAGGCAATGAAAAAACTGGGCTGCATTGTAGAAAATCCTGAACTTTATCCCTATCTTTCCGGCTGGGAAAATCTCGAGTACTTTGCAAGGATGGATCCTTCAATTCCGAAACATAGGCTGATGGAGGTGGCTAAGCTGGTTGGATTGGAAAAACGCATCCATGACAGGGTCAGTACGTATTCTTTAGGCATGCGGCAGCGTTTAGGGATTGCACAGGCATTGCTTGGGGAACCTCATCTATTAATATTGGACGAGCCTACCAATGGATTGGATCCTGCCGGTATACGGGAAATGAGGGAGTTTATTCGGTACTTGGCGAAAAAAGAAAAGTTAAGTGTACTTGTTTCTTCTCATTTGCTCAGTGAGGTTCAGCTTTTATGTGATCGAGTCGCCATTATACTAGATGGAGAAATTATTAGAACAGACACAGTGGAGGCACTTCTTGATGAGCAGGAGAAAGTCATTTGGAGGGTAGAGCCCCTTGAATTGGCAAAAGCTCTTCTGGAAGAGGAAACAGAGGTGAAGCTTGATGCAGATGGATCCCTCATTACACTATACAACGAGGAGGAAGTAGCGGAGTGGAATAAAAAGCTTGTAGATGCCGGGGTGCAAGTAAAAGAAATGTCTGCAAAGCTGCCAGCTCTTGAAGACCTATTCCTTGAATTGACAGGAGGCGGCAGCCATGATGAATCTCATTTATAATGAGCAGTTGAAAATTTTTCGGAAGAAACGTTTGTTTGTTATTATTTTAATTGTCGCTATTCTTGTTCCTCTTTTTACATATGCACAGTATAAACAGAATAAATCTGCAATGGAGAAGCTTGGTACAAAGGATTGGAGGGTCCATCTTCAACAGGACATTGTAGACATTCAAAATAGGCTCAGCTCGAGCACCTTGCAGTCTGATTGGGCGCAATTTTTGAAGATTGAACTGAGCCAGGATCAGTATTATCTTGATCACAATATTAATCCGAGCGCCCCGGGAGCTCCCACGTTCATGAGAGTATTCGCTGAAAATTCAATCGACTTATTGCTGCCGCTGCTTGTGATGGTGGTGGCTGCTGATATAGTGTCATCTGAAGCGAGTGGAGGAACCATGAAGCTCCTTTTAACAAGGCCGGTCAAAAGGTGGAAAATTTTATTAAGTAAATACATTGCCTTGCTGCTGTCTGTTTCACTCATTGTGCTGTGTGTAGCTATACTTTCTTATGTTATATCCGGGATTGTCTTTGGCTATGGAGGATGGAACATGCCGATGCTGACGGGATTTACTACAAAGGGAGAGGATTTACTGACAAACCACGTCCATCTCATCCCTCAATGGGTATACATTCTGATGGAATTTGGGCTGGTGTGGTTTGTGTGTGTAGTAGTAGGCAGTTTAACGTTTATGCTTTCGGTTTTAATCAAGAGCACTGCAGCTGTAATGGGTACGATGCTTGCTGCTCTCATTGCAGGTGCCATCCTTACCAATATGGTGTCTTCCTGGGAGAGTGCGAAGTACTTATTTATGGTGAATCTGGAGCTTACCGACTACGTAAGCGGAACCAAGCCTCCTATTGAAGGAATGACACTTGGCTTTTCAATGGCTGTTCTTTTTATATGGATGGCTGCATCACTAATCGTTTCTTTTACTGTTTTTACAAAAAGGGATATGTATTAGCATCTAATTGGTAAAGGCTCTTTTCGTAAACTTTGTTGCTATTGGACACAAAAATATCATTTTAAACATATATTCATTATTAAAATTTGTGAAGATCTTACGAAAAGATGCCACGAAGACAGACAACTCAAGGAATCATTCTTTGTACGTAAAACAACAACAATCTATGCGAAAACAGCCTTGGATAAAAGAAAATGAGCTGTTATCAACATAGAAATTTCACAGAGCCATATAAAAAGGACAAAGGCTGCGCTTTAGATTAAGCACAGTCTTTGTCCTTTTCTTCATTTCTCAGGTTCGATGGAACGACCCTATTACTTCGGTTGTTTCCGTTATGTTTACAAATGCACTTGAGTCGATTTGATTAATAATAGATTTTACGTCGGTTAATTGATAACGTGTAATCACGGTAATTAAGATTTTGCGGTTTTCCCCTGAATAAGCGCCTTCGCTGTCCAGGATGGTAACCCCTCTATAAAGATTGGAAAGAAGCTGTTTCTTCATTTCTTCCCCTTTTTTTGTAATGATCATTAATGTCAGCTTGATGTGTTTTGTATGGATGGCATCAATCACTTTGCCAGTCGCATATATGGCTATGATTGTGTTTAAGGCAGCATCCCATGTGAATACAAAGCCTGCTGCAAGAATGACAATCCCATTCATGGCCGATATTATGGTTCCGAGAGGGAAATCTTTTTTCTTAGCCAATAGCATTGCGATTATGTCAAAGCCCCCGGATGAGCCGGAAACCCTGAAAATTAAGCCTATTCCGATACCGGTCAATACTCCTCCGAATAACGAGGAAAGAATCGGCTCTGTAGATATTTCTTTTACGGGAATGACATAGAGACTCACAGACAAGGTAATAACAGACAATATTGTGTAAAGAATGAATCTTTTGCCCAACTTTAATAATCCGAGTATTAAGAGTGGGAGATTCAGCAGCAGGTTTAATATACCTGTATTAATGGGAGTAATTAAACCAAGCATAATGGCGATTCCGCTTATTCCGCTGCTTAGTATATGGTGAGGTATGAGAAAAAAATTATACGCAAATCCTACAATAATAGACCCAGCAATGATGACAAGAATCTTATACATATTTTCCCCCTGTTTCCGAAAAACTTTTCCCTATTTGCTTCATTATAGTAAAGGAATGGCCAAAACCTAAAATAAAAGTTTTTTCAGAAATGAGCGGAAATGGAAAAGCTACAGTAATGGCCATTTTGCCAGCAGAATCCATGAAGCATGGATTCGGTGAGGGCCATGTTAATTGTTTAGGAGAAGAATTCATGGCACAGAGGACAAAAGACGGAAATAGACTAATATAACAAAGGGGGGATCGTTATGTTTGTCTATACTGTAAAAACAGGAGATACGCTTTTTTCTATAAGCAAAAAATTTGATATTCCCACTGAAAACATTCGGCTTGTCAATGGATTGGCAGAGTTCAATATCGTCCCTGGTCAAGCTTTACTAATGAATTCGAAAATCTATATCGTGCAGCCGGGAGACACCTTGTTTTCGATTGCGCTTGCAGCCTCTGTTTCACTTGAAGAGATCAAAAAGGCAAACTCTGGCATAAGCCCTGCTATGCTGCAGCCAGGTATGAAGGTGAAACTGCCCCAAATACCTCAAACCAAAATTTCAACACTTGGGTATATATATATTACCGGCACACCACATGACCAGGAATTGATTCGGGATTTTGCTCCATACTTAACTTATTATCCATTTTTTGAATATCATTTTACAAGTGAGGGATCACTAAGCGAGTTAAATGATCTGCGGGCCATTGAAGCAGCATGGAGAAGCAGAACCATTCCGCTTGCGACCATAACAAATCTTACCCAAGCTGGTTTTAGTCCGCAGCTAGCCAGTCAGGTACTGAGAAATCCGAAAGCGAGAAATAGGCTGATTGAAAATATTTTCGCTCTTGTGTCGGAAAAAGGCTACGGTGGAGTGAATATTGATATAGAAGGTGTCAGGGCTGAGGACCGTGATCGTTTTTCTGGTTTTTTGCATGATTTAAAAGAGCGTTTGCATACAAAAGGCTTGCGACTTTCCATTGCGGTTCCTGCAAAAACAAGTGAGGATATTCCCTGGCTTAAAGGATTCGATTATGGCGCCATTGGCTCAGCTGTCGATTTCATGTTTATCATGGCGTATGACTGGCATTATTTAGGGAGTGAACCAGGTCCTGTTGCACCAATAGACCAGGTTATCAGAACCCTTGAATTTGCTCTTGAAAGAGTGCCGAGAAATAAGATTCTTATGGGGGTTCCTCTCTATGGATATGATTGGGTTATTCCATATAGTCCGGAGACCTCAGCCAAAACGGTTTCCAATCAGCAGGCTGTGGAACTGGCTATGAAAACAGGGTCACCTATTCAGTATTCAGAAGAATACCAGTCTCCATACTTCCACTATACGGATGATCAGGGCTTGCGGCATGTTGTTTGGTTTGAAGATACACGAAGTATAAGGAGAAAATTCAAGCTTGTGCGTGATTACAAACTATGGGGATTGGGTGCTTGGCAAATCAGTCTTGGATTTCCTCAAGGGCCTTGGCTCATTAGGGATTTCTTCACCATTCGGATTGTCAAATAACACCACTAGCGAGCAAAAGAGGAATGACTTTAGTGCGTTTAAGTGATAAAAGGGTCAGACCTCTTTCATGGTTTAACGCGCAATAGTGAATCTGAATGGGGTGATCATAAGGTGTTTATAGCGGCCTTTTGAGTCACCTCTTTTGTACTTTTGGACAGAAAAAGGGGAGAAGAACAATTAATTCGAATAATACCATGGGTCCGTATGTAGAAAATTTTTATGAGCATAAAAGAACAAGCAGGACGAACATCGCTGAGCATATCGAGTAATACCAGAAGATCGTATGGATTCAACGTTGATTAGAGTAGAAGGCAAAAGACATCTGCAGGTTAAGCAAGTTTAGGAGATTTCCCATAAGCATGCAACGATGTAGTTCCATTACCGCCAACGAAAAGCGAGTATTCGTTGTGAAAATCAACCTGCAGGAAAATCAGAACGCAGCCTTATCTATGTACAATCCTAATTTTGATTTAATTCAAAAGTTGATTGGAGAGGAAGGTGCGAGACTCCTGCGGGAAAAGCTGGCCAAAGGGAGACCCCGCAGGAGCTTGCGACGAGAAGGCTCCCGGCCGCCCGCGGAAAGCGAGCGCCTGCAGCGGAAATCAACCTGCAGGAAAATCAGAGCGCAGCCTATATCTATGTACAATCCTAATTTTGATTTAACTTAATGGTTGATTGAAGCAAAAAGAAATGTTTGCAGTGGAAACCAACAAACAAAAAAGTTGCTGTAGCCAGGGTCCCTTGATATCATTTGCATCATTTGGGCCAACCTCTTTTTATGCACGTTTTCATTCTATTAAGCTGTCAGCCACTTTTAGTGTACATATATATGGATAACTTGACTCTTTCGTCAGTACCATTGTACGCTTAGTTACATAAAGTAAGTCAGCAAACACAACACATGAAAAGAAAAGAAAAGTAAAAGAGGGGATAGAAATGATAGCAAAGGAAGTTAAAGACCTTCTTACAAATAAAATGACCATCATTTCAAGGGGAGAGGAAAAAAGCTTATGCTTGGTAGGTCCAGTAAAACTCCCCGTTCAGCTCGATGATGAAGTTATCCATTTTAACTGGTATACCTGGCTCCCTCTTGATGATAAAAAAATGGACAAAGAAACAGTTCTTGAGTCCTTGTCTGAGAAAAATCTTGCCGCTTTGCAGCAGTCTTCGGTTTTGGTGTATGGTGACCTTGAAAATGCTGATAAAGCTCTTGTGAGGATGCATAGCATTTGCCATACGGGAGATATATTTGGCAGCAAACGATGTGACTGTGGATATCAGCTGCGGCAGTCTATGAGAATGATTGCAGAAAATGGATGCGGGGCTCTGTTTTATCTTGCGGATCATGAAGGAAGAGGAATTGGGCTGGTTTCCAAAACCTTTGCCTACCTTCTGCAGCAGGAGGGATATGATACAGTTGAAGCAAACCATGCCCTGGGCTTTGATGACGACATCCGTAGCTATGATGATGCCCTAAGTGTATTAAATTACCTTCGAAATAAACCCGTTACCTTAATTACCAATAATCCAAAAAAGCTCGCTGCACTCGTAGCTAGAGGATTATCAGCAGAGGATCACCTTTCATTATGGGGGGATATCTCGGAATTCAATCAGCATTACCTGAAAACAAAAATTGAAAAAGCAGGGCATATACCTGAAAAAACAGCGGGGAGCTTTATTGGATGAAAACAGATCACGATTTTATGAGGCTCGCACTGGATATGGCAGGAACAGCAAAGGGCAAAACTAATCCTAATCCTATGGTGGGCGCTGTAGTCGTCAAGGATGGACAAATTGTCGGAACAGGGATTCACCGCAAGGCCGGGGAGCCTCATGCAGAGGTTCATGCTTTTCGTATGGCGGGAGAACATGCAAAGGGTGCCACCCTTTATGTGACACTCGAACCCTGCTCGCATTATGGGAAAACCCCGCCTTGTGCCATTCTTGTTAAGGATTCCGGTGTGAAAAGAGTAGTAATTGCGATGGAAGATCCGAATCCACAGGTAGCAGGAAGGGGGATTCGCCTCCTTCGCGAAGCAGGCATTGAAGTGGAAGTAGGGGTATTAGAGGAGGAATCTAAAAGGCTTAATGAGCGTTTTGTTCATAATATGCTCACCGGAAGGCCTTTTGTGATTTCCAAAGCAGCCATGACGCTGGATGGGAAAATAGCTGCATACAATGGGCACTCGAAGTGGGTAACTGGTGAGGAAGCGAGAAAAAATGTTCATGAGCTTCGTCATCAAACAGATGCCATTCTTGTCGGGATTAACACAGTGCTTGCCGATAATCCAAGGTTAACAACCAGATTGGAAACGGGTGCAGGAAAAAATCCCGTAAGAGTGATTTTGGATTCAGAACTAAGAACTCCTCTAGATGCCTTGTTAACAGATTGCTCTGAAGCCAGTACGTGGATCGCAGCCGCAAGTGATGCAGACCCTGTCAAGGCAAAGGCATTGGAGGAAAAAGGTGTTGAAATCCTTCTCCTTTCCAGAAATGAACATGGCCTCGACCTAAAGGAGCTACTGGCCGAGATTTATCAAAAGGGCATTACGGATATCATTGTGGAAGGCGGAAGCCGGGTGAACAGTGCTTTTTTAAGAGAAGGGCTGATCGATAAATTCATTGTGTACATTGCACCTAAAATATTGGGAGGACTTCACTCTCTTACTCCTTTTGCTGGAAGTGATCCAGAAAGAATGGGGGAAGCCGTAGATCTTCGAATTGAGAAGATAGAACAATACGGCGAAGATTTGTGCCTGACTGCTTATCCAAAAAATTAAAGGATGCAAGCTTTTGGAGATAAATATGCATTGGAAAAAAATGAGGGTGACTCAAAATACGATAGAGTCACCTCTTTTTTATTTTGGAACAGAAAAAGGAAAAAGGGAGAAGAACAATGGGTGCGAATGATACATGGTGTCTCTATTAAAAATTAATTTGACAGAAACGAACAGGCAACACGAGTGAAAATCAACCTCCAGGAAGATCAGAGCGTTGACTGTATCTATGTACAATCCCAATTAAGATTTATTTCAAAGTTGATTGGAGAGGAAGGCACGAGACTCCTGCGGGATCAGCATGTTTGGAGAGACCCCGCAGGAGCTTGCGAGGCCACTGAAAAAGTTCTTTTTAATAAAAAACTACAATTTTCGAAAAACCAAAACCCAAAAAACAAGTGTTTTTCACTTGAGAAGTGGGGGATAACATAATGTTTACAATGCATTTCATAAACCAAAGTAGGGCTGTATTTTTCAGGAAAATACCTTTGTGAAAAATTCTTGGACTTTTTCAGTGGCCTCGGAGCTTGCGACGAGGAGGCTCTCCAACCGCCCCGCGGCAAGCGAGTGCCTGCAGCGGAAATCAACCCAGCAGGATGAACGGAACGCTGCCTATATCTATGTACAATCCCAATCTTGATATTGCACCTTTTGGGACAGCCTCGTTTTTTATAGTCTCTGTAAGCATGATCCTTTCGCACTCTTCACCAGGGCATCAAATTTACAATAATCGTTTTTTGCCATTACGAAAAAAGGGTGTATTGTTTTTTGGATGCAAGCAGGAATCTGCCTAGTTACCATGATAACGCTATTGTTGAAACATTTTTTGATGAATTGCTTCTAAAGCTTCTATTATTATCATAGACTCATCATAAAGAATTGCTAAAACCCCCTATTTGAAGCTCTATCTTTTGGGAATACTTAAATTAACCAGTGAATGTATATAAATCCTTTGCTAGAGAAATCCAA
This sequence comes from Heyndrickxia acidicola, assembly GCF_001636425.1. Classification (NCBI taxonomy): domain Bacteria; kingdom Bacillati; phylum Bacillota; class Bacilli; order Caryophanales; family Bacillaceae; genus Heyndrickxia; species Heyndrickxia acidicola. The sequence continues at coordinate 2,440,506 of NZ_KV440953.1, read as the reverse complement.
GTAATATATTAAAGGTTAAACCGTTTTTGAAAAAAAACTTGAAATATGACGAAATTTGTTGTAAATTAAAATAGTTGAAACAAAGACTTGTAAAAAATTAAATATGCGGGTGTAGTTTAGTGGTAAAACTACAGCCTTCCAAGCTGTTGTCGTGGGTTCGATTCCCATCACCCGCTCCATACATACTTGAGCATAACGCAGTATCTCGTTTCCAAAGCAGAACGAGGTATTGCGTTTTTTAATTTGTTTTCTTTTTTGTATAAGGCTCTTTAAGTAAACTTTGTTGCTATATGATGCAAAAGAAATGATTGTATTAAAACTTGTGAATAGTTTACGAAAAGATGCCGCGAAGACAGACAACATACGGAATAATCCTTTGTACGTAAAGAAACAATCTATGCAAAAACAGCATTGTATAGAGTGAAGGTATCAGCACATGTAAAATGATTTAATTTTTGCCTGCTTTTAAATCACTCGTCTTTCTAAATAGAGAAAAGGATGCCTCAAATTCTAGCATCCTGAAATCGATATTTTGCTTTCTCCCCCATGGAACTGGAAAAAGAGCTTGCTCATCCCATTTAATAGCTTAAGGGCTTCTTCCATATCCATTGATGGCCGCAAATACACTATCTGTAAAGCATTTTGGGTTGAAGAAGTAACGGCTGTTCGGGCAGAGTCCACAAAAGGGCTTCCAAATGCGCCATTATCATCTGAGGAAATAATTATATTCTCTAATGAATTGGATCTCCCGTTTAACCCATCATAGGAGTCTCCGGATGTCCCCACACGGATGGAAATATTGCCGCTAAGCTTGTCTGCATCATAAATCCCAATAGGAATTTGGCATTGGAGGGAATACAGATTGTTAATGTCAATCGCCGTGTTGACTGTAGGCAAATAGCTTTGTTTCTTAATTCTCCGATATAAAGCTTCAGCAGAATGCCGGTAACGGTTAGGATCTTTCCCTGTAGCTTTAAATAGGCTTCTCCATTCCATAATTCCTTCAAGCTCTGTAACTGCCTGGCTGTCCAGGTCCAGGAAAAGGGATTCCTGAAAATATTGGAGCCGCCCCCTAAGCATTTGAGGAGATTCCCCCACAACAATATCTTTATACTCAATAATCCCAGCCTTAAATTTAGGGATGATACGGCATAATGGATCTTCTATATGTATTTCCAAGCTTTCCACCTCCAAATTCTTTTTAAAATAGTTTATTATAGATAACGACCTGATTTCAATTGAACCGTTCTAAAATGGTCTTAAGAAATGGCTGTTTTCTTATAGATTGCTGCTTTACGTACAAAAGATTATTCTGTATATTGCCTGTCTTCGGGGAATCTTATCGTAAGCTGTTCACAAATTTTATTGCTTAACCTGGAGTTTTAATCATTATTAATATTAAATAACACCATAGATAAAATAATAGCGAAACGAGGTGAATGAGTGCTATGAATATTACCATGCTGCAGAAAGAAGTTATTGAATATAGTAAATCGATCGGCATAGATAAAATTGGTTTTACCACAGCGGACCCCTTTACTGAGATGAAAAATCGGCTGATCCGCCAGCAGGAGCTGAATTACCAGTCTGGTTTTGAAGAGAAGGACCTGGAGAAAAGGGTGACACCCTCTTTGATTCTGGAAGAGCCGCGTTCGATTATTGCGATTGCATTGGCGTATCCTTCCAAATTGCCGGATCCCCCAAAAGGAAAAAAAGGAGAGCGCAGGGGAGTTTTTTGCAAGGCCTCCTGGGGTGTTGACTACCACACCATTTTAAAGGAAAAACTGAAAAAATTAGAAACATTTATCCTCTCTAAAGTACCGAATGCCCGATTTAAATCAATGGTGGATACCGGGGAACTGGTGGACCGAGCAGTAGCTGAGCGTGCAGGAATCGGCTGGAGCGGAAAAAACTGTTCCATTATTACACCTGAATTTGGTTCTTATGTGTATCTGGGAGAAACCATTACAAATATTCCTTTTGATCCCGATCAGCCAATGGAGGATCAATGCGGAACATGCACGAAATGCCTGGATGCTTGTCCGACAGGTGCTTTGGTGCAGGCGGGTCAGCTGGATTCCCAAAAGTGCATCGCATTTTTAACTCAAACCAAAGGATTTCTCGAAGAGCAATATCGTGTCAAATTGGGAAATCGTTTATATGGCTGTGATACGTGCCAAACGGTGTGTCCTAAGAATAAGGGGATGGATTTTCACCTGCACGAGGAGATGGAACCGGAGCCTGAATTGGCGAAACCTCTCTTAACCCCTTTTCTGAGCATGGGAAACCGTGAATTTAAAGAAACCTTTGGCCATGTGTCAGGTTCATGGAGAGGTAAAAAGCCTATCCAGAGAAATGCCGTCATTGCATTGGGGCATTTTAAAGAAGAAAGTGCGGTTCCTGATTTAATCGAAGTATTATTAAAGGATCCGCGTCCCGTCTTGCGCGGAACGGCGGCATGGACCCTTGGAAGAATTGGCGGAGAAGAGGTAATTGCTGCCTTGGAAGCTGCGAAACAATCTGAAAGAGACGAAGAAGTATTAGAGGAAATTCAGAAAGCAATGGCCAACTAGAGTAGTCTTTTCACAATTTTTTGTGTTGCTCCTTCCTTTTTTCACATATTTATAGAAAGGCACTGTTAAATTTCTATGTTGATAAAGCTTGTTTTTTTCGCTCATTTGTGAGAAACGTACGTATCACACAAATGACCGGAAAAACAGCAGAATCCTTTAACAAAGCCTCTAGAAAAAGGAGGGGGACAGCATGAAAGAACAACTGAGAATCCATTTGGCAAGAAGGCTGGATCAATTTGTTGGTTCCTGCAGAGATATTACATACTCAGATGTGGAAAAGAAGATTGACTCGCTATCTAAACGAAATGCCGAATTAGTAAAAGTCGATGCAAATGCAAAAATTAAGCGAGTGCATAAAGAGGAGGGACATTCCCTTATTGATTATGACGTGCACATGCGTTTTCTAATTAAACAGAAAAATAAGCTGTATATTGAAGAGGCTATTGAACACCGGGAGGCCTCATTTTATCAGGATCGACTGTATAATGATAATGAAAAAACAGTTGATTTCTCTGTGCCTGCGCCATCAATAGAAGAGTCTTTGAATGATAGCCATGAGGAAATGGCAGGTGAAATGAGGGGCTTCTATTATGACCGCCGAAAAGCAGTCCAGTATGCAGAAAAGTGGTGGAACAGCTATAATCCAGCATATAAAACCTTTGAGGTGGACTGTACAAATTTCATTTCACAATGCCTGCATGCCGGCGGATCGCCCATGAGAGGATATCCAAACAAAGGTCACGGCTGGTGGCTTCAAAATAGTCAGTGGAGCTTTAGCTGGGCCGTTGCCAATTCTTTGAGATTATATCTTGCCAGCTCCCGTAAAGGCCTGCATGCCAGGCAGGTTCAATCCCCTGAGGAGCTGTTATTAGGAGATGTTATCTGTTATGATTTTCAGGGAGATGGCCGCTTTGATCATAACACGGTGGTAACGGGTAAGGATGCAAACGGAATGCCGCTGGTGAACGCGCACACGTATAATAGCCGGGCGAGATATTGGGCTTATGAAGATTCAACTGCCTATACCCCCAATATAAAATACAAGTTTTTTTCTATTATAAGTGAATAAAATTTATAAATAGACAGCAAATTTTTTAGTGCTGCTACTGATTCAGAAGACTTTTTAAGAAATGCAGAGTAAATGTTTGAGGTGACATTTGTGGCAAATCATGTAGTTTTATATCAACCGGAAATCCCAGCTAATACTGGTAATATTGCAAGAACCTGTGCAGGAACAGGAACAAAGCTTCATTTAATTCGCCCCTTGGGCTTTTCAACGGATGACAAGATGCTGAAACGGGCAGGTCTGGATTATTGGAGATTTGTGGATATAACGTATTATGATTCATTGGAAGAATTCTTTATAAAGAATGAAGGCGGAAAGTTTTATTATATTGAAACCTTTGGCGAAAAGGCCCACTCTGATTTCGACTTTTCAAATGTTCAGGCCGATTATTACTTTATGTTTGGCCGTGAAACAACTGGACTGCCTCAGGAGCTCATAGAACAGAATAAGGATTACTGCTTAAGAATTCCAATGAATACCAATATCCGCTCATTAAATCTATCGAATACTGCCGCCATTTTAATTTATGAAGCGCTGCGGCAGCAGGGGTATCCAGAGCTTGGATAAATCGAAACTCACTCAATAAAAAAATCTTCCCAAGTGGAAGATTTTTTTATATGGCTGGAAAAGGATTATTGCTTATTCACGCCTGGCTTATCTTCATATCCAGCAGTAAAAATAGAAGATAAAAATGTTATCGTTACCAGAATGATAATAAATGTGTTCATTTATGAAATAAGCCTCCTTTTAAAATGTAGACGTACTAAAATAAATTATAGCACCTTTTTCCATCCGGTGTGTATGGTAATAGTAAGTTTTTTCTGAAAATTAATTATTGTTCAATTGAATTTATTGTTATCGGTATAGATTTGTTAGACTCATTTGTTTGAAGCCGCCGTTTCACCTGATAAGCTAAAAAACAAGCAGTTGCCAAAAAATTAAAAAAGCCATCAAAAGAATAAAAAGTGCAGCGAGCCCTTTTTTCAAGCGCTGATCATCTTTTTTATAATGGCCGAACATATTCAAATTTCAGCTGTCTTACTAAAACATTCATGTTCGTTTGCTTGGAAGCATAGAGTATATTAATCTCGTCTCTCAACAAGTGATAAGGGGAGGAAAATATGGATATTTTAAAAAGACTCGATACCTATCGTGAACAAGAAGAGAAGCTGAAGTGGGAAGGGACATTTGAGGAGTATTTGGAATTAATTAAGGAAAGACCATGGGTAGCACAATCGGCTCATTCAAGAGTTTACAATATGATTAACGATGCCGGAGTAGAAGAAGTGAATGGAAGAAAGTCCTACAGCTTCTTTAACAATCAGTTATTTGGGCTGGAAGAAGCACTTGAGAAACTGGTTGAGGAGTATTTTCACCCCGCAGCCAAACGTTTGGATGTACGTAAAAGGGTCTTGCTCTTAATGGGGCCGGTAAGCGGCGGTAAATCCACCCTTGTTACAATGCTGAAAAGAGGCCTTGAAGCATATGCCCGTACGGACCGTGGAGCTGTCTATGCTATTAAAGGCTGCCCAATGCATGAAGATCCTCTTCACTTGATTCCTCATTATCTCAGGGACGATTTTTATAAGGAATACGGCATTCGGATTGAAGGCAATCTGTCGCCGCTCAACTTAATGAGACTGGAACAGGAATACGGTGGCAGAGTGGAAGATGTTATGGTTCAGCGGGTTCTGTTTTCTGAAGACAAGCGGGTTGGGATTGGTACATTTAGCCCGTCGGATCCTAAATCACAGGATATTGCAGACCTGACAGGGAGCATTGACTTTTCTACGATTGCTGAATATGGGTCTGAATCAGATCCGCGAGCTTACCGCTTTGATGGTGAATTAAATAAAGCCAACCGTGGATTAATGGAATTCCAGGAAATGCTGAAATGTGATGAAAAATTCTTGTGGAATCTCCTGTCTTTGACACAGGAAGGAAACTTTAAAGCAGGGCGATTTGCATTAATTTCTGCCGATGAGCTGATTGTGGCACATACAAATGAAACGGAGTACCGTTCTTTTATCTCAAATAAGAAAAATGAGGCGCTTCATTCCCGTATCATTGTCATGCCTGTACCTTATAATTTAAAGGTATCACAGGAAGAAAAAATTTATGAAAAAATGATTAATGAGAGTGATGTGGCGGATGTGCATATTGCGCCGCATACACTGAAAGTAGCTGCGATGTTTACCATCCTAACAAGATTGAAAGAGCCCAAACGCGGGGATATTGATCTGCTGAAGAAAATGAGGCTGTATGATGGAGAAAGCCTTGAAGGATTCAATTCAGCTGATATAGATGAATTGAGAAAAGAGTATCAGGAGGAAGGGATGAGCGGCATCGATCCCCGATATGTCATTAACCGGATTTCGTCCACAATCATCCGGAAGGAAGTACAGTCCATCAATGCTCTGGATGTCCTCAGATCATTAAAGGAAGGACTCGATCAGCATGCATCGATTACCGCTGAATTAAAGGAAAAGTATTTGAATTTTATCTCCCTGGCAAGAAAAGAGTACGATGACATTGCAAAAAGTGAAGTGCAGAAGGCTTTTGTTTATTCTTATGAAGAGTCTGCTAAAACGCTTATGGATAACTACTTGGACAATGTAGAAGCTTATTGCAATAAAGCAAAGCTGCGTGATCCTCTGACAGGAGAAGAAATAAATCCAGATGAAAAGCTGATGCGTTCGATTGAAGAACAGATTGGGATTTCGGAAAATGCTAAAAAAGCATTCCGAGAAGAAATTTTAATAAGAATTTCCGCTTATGCACGTAAAGGAAAACGATTTGATTATAATTCCCATGACCGCTTGCGTGAAGCAATCCAGAAGAAGCTGTTTGCCGATTTAAAAGATGTCGTAAAAATCACTACATCGACAAAAACGCCAGATGAACAGCAATTGAAGAAAATTAATGAAGTCGTGGTACGTTTGATAGACGAGTATGGATACAATTCCACATCTGCCAATGAGCTGCTGCGATATGTCGGCAGCCTGCTAAACCGATAAATAGATTGAAGAGGGTAGGATCCTGATCCTACCTTTGTTTCATCATAAGAATGTAATATTTTTTAGTAGGCTTTGGTAGAGGAATCTGTTGTTTTTTAGCTCATTCGTGTGAAACGGCTGTTTCATACGCCTTTTTAGCAGGTTAATTACAGGTTTAATTCTGAACCTGTTGTTTTTATCAAATCAAATAGCAACAAAGGTAATGGAAAGATCCTTAATAAAATGTATCGTTCGTTTACCTGCAAATATTGCCCTCTTATACCCATTGACAAGACCTGCGCATGAAAATCCACCAGGAAGCTGCCGTCACCCATTTGAGATGCTTGTACCAGGATGTTGACACTAATTGCTTGTCCTATTTCCTCTGGGCCTTTTTACTAAAGTCGCAATTTTTTGTAAATATATTTCTCTTGTTGCATAGGATAGAGTAATCAACATTCTACAAGGATTTAGATAGCCAAAATAGTTTATGCAAGACGCTTGTCGTATGTGATTAAAATTGAAAAATTTTTAGGGGGGCATTGCATGTCACAGTCAGAGCATCAACCGTTTGTTATTTCACAAGAAGATTGGTCCCTCCACCGGAAAGGGCATGATGATCAGGTTCGTCACCAGGAAAAGGTCCAGGAAGCGATCAAAAATAATTTGCCTGATCTAATAACGGAAGAAAGCATTATCATGTCAGACGGTCGTGATGTGGTCAAAATTCCGATACGTTCATTGGATGAGTATAAGATTCGCTACAATTATGATAAAAATAAGCATGTAGGCCAGGGGACAGGAGACAGTCAGGTCGGAGATGTTATAGCAAGGGATGGTGCACCTCAGAAGGGACCCGGAAAAGGCGAGGGGGCAGGAGATCAGCCTGGGGAAGACTACTATGAAGCAGAAGTGTCTTTATTGGAGCTGGAGGAAGCCCTTTTTAAGCAGCTTGAGCTGCCAAGGCTGGAAAGAAAGGAACAGGATCTTAATAACATCGAAGACATTGAATTCAATGATATTCGAAAAACAGGTCTTATGGGCAATATTGATAAAAAAAGAACAATGATGACTGCGTTCAAACGGAATGCCATGAGCGGGAAACCGGCTTTTTATCCCATTATTCCCGAGGATTTGAAATTCAGGACATGGAATGAAATTCAAAAGCCGGATTCAAAGGCAGTCGTACTGGCCATGATGGATACAAGCGGCTCCATGGGAATCTGGGAAAAATACATGACCAGAAGCTTCTTTTTCTGGATGACACGATTCCTGCGTACAAAATATGAAACAGTGGAGATTGAATTTATCGCACATCATACAGAAGCAAAGGTGGTCTCTGAAGAAGACTTTTTCTCTAAGGGTGAGAGCGGCGGCACCATTTGTTCATCAGCATACCGAAAGGCATTAAGCTTGATTGAAGAGAAATATGACCCTTCACGATTTAATATTTATCCTTTCCATTTTTCAGACGGGGATAACCTTACCTCTGATAATGCACGCTGTGTAAAGCTGGTCGAAGAACTGATGAAGGTGTCGAATATGTTTGGCTACGGGGAAGTCAATCAATACAATCGCCATTCGACACTCATGTCAGCTTATAAAAATATAAAAAATGAAAAGTTCCTTTATTACATTTTGAAACAAAAAGCAGACGTGTTCCATGCGATGAAAAGCTTTTTTAAAAAGGAAGAAGAAACAGGGATATATGCGTAGAATAAGGACAGTCGAGAATTTCTCGGCTGTCCTGTTTATCGTATTATGCAATTTTATGGAGGTATACTTTTGCCATAGATTCATGCTAATCATGCAAATGGATAAATCCTTATTTAGTCAGTCATCCGAATCCCTTTTGCCTATTATTCAACAGTTTACATACTAAACCAGTGTTTTATCTGTTTTTAAGAACAAATAATATTGATTAAATTCATCTTCCATTAAAAACAAGTTGTTATCCAGATGGATATTGCAAATGATAAGAGCAAATCAATTGGAAGTTTACGCGAAAAGAAGAATTGTTTAAATGGCATAGTGAAATATTGTGTTACTGAAAGGACTACTACTTTAAAAGGTTCTGCTAAGGCTGTTTTCGCAAAGATTGTTGCTTTTCGCAAAAATGTTAAATTATGTGTAAAGAGAGTCTTCGTGGCATCTTTTCTAAACAATTCACAGGTTTACTACAGAGTCTGTGAAATTCATTATTTTTTGTTGTTAAATAGTAACAAAGTTTACGAAAAGAGCCTTTGCTAAAGATCAATGTTGATTTTACACCCAAATTGGTGCGGTATATACAAGGCACCTGATTAGTTGGGGAAAAATCCGCAGAGCTTTCGACATAGGTGGTGCACAGCCCGCGGAAAATGAGTACTTGGAGATGGAAACAACAAGCAGGAAGAACATAAGCGCTTCCAATATCATAGTACAACCCAGTTAAATCCGAAGTTGATTGAAGAGAGTGCCTGAAGTGGAAATCAACCAGCAGGAAACCTAGAGCCAACCATTAACAGCCGTAAGCTAAAGCTTTATGGTAATTTAAACGTATTATACAATATTTAATCTTGGATGGAATTGGTTGATATTATTATATAAGAATAATTAAAGTCGTAAGTAAAATGTTTCATTAATTAGAAATCATTCTAATTTTATTTTATCTCAATATATTATTGACTGTTAGTTAATTCACATTATGATTATTATTATGCCAAAAAACTATCTATGGGGGTCCCTGAATGGAAGCAACTACATTAGAGAAACAACTGGATTCCAGAAATAGGAAGAAAAAACATCCTCCTGGTCTTTATCTATTATTCGCAACGGAAGCATGGGAACGTTTTAGTTATTACGGAATGAGAGCCATCCTTGTCCTTTATTTAACTAAATCACTTGTCGAGGGCGGCCTAGGAATGAACCAGGCCTTTGCTTTAAGCTTATATGGATTTTTTACAGGTGCTGTATACTTAACTCCGTTAGTGGGCGGATGGTTGTCGGACCGCTTTCTTGGACAGCGGCTGGCCATTACCCTTGGCGGGATTGTCATGGCACTTGGAAATTTCGTTTTGTTCGCACATCACAGCCAGGCGGCGGTTTATGCGGGACTGATTATTCTAGTTATCGGGAATGGATTTTTCAAACCGAATATTTCCACTATCGTCGGAGAGCTTTATGACAAAGAAGATACGCGCCGAGATGCAGCATTTACGATTTTTTATATGGGTATTAACCTGGGGGCATTCTTTTCCCCTCTTGTTATAGGATTTATAACAGATAAATTATTTGCTGTTAACCATAATGGACATATTGCATCAGGCTATCAATACGGATTTCTTACATCTGCCATTGGCATGGTCATTGGACAAGTTCTGTTCAATGCCTTAGGAAATCGTTATCTTGGAGACATAGGGAAAAAACCAACAGCTAAGCGTAAAGTGGAAACACAAGGTGAAAAAATTACTGCACCTTTAACAAAAAAGGAAAAGCAAAGAACGGCAGTCGTTGTGATTCTTACAGCATTTGTTATCTTTTTCTGGGCAGGATTTGAACAAGCCGGCGGTGCTTTAACTGTTTATACAGATGAATTCGTTAACCGTGATGTTTTTGGCTTTGTCATTCCGACAGAGTGGTTTCAATCTGTAAATCCTTTATTTATTATTATTTTTGCACCAATGGTTTCAGCATTATGGATTAAGCTTTCCAGATCTAATCGTGATTTGCCGGTACCAGTTAAAATGGGTCTTGGTATGATCCTGTTAGGTCTTGGGTATCTGGTCCTCCTTTTAGCGATCATGAAAACAGGCAGCGATGAACACCATATTGTTAACAAAGCAAACCTCTTATATATTATTGTGACATACTTCTTCCAAACAGTAGGTGAATTATTTCTCTCACCAGTTGGATTGTCGACAACCAGTAAAATTTCTCCTCCAAAATATGCATCCTTATTAATGGGTGTATGGCTTGCAAGCTCGGGTATTGCAAATATTCTTGCTGGCCAGCTGGGCGGATTGACTGCAAGTCTTGGGTACTTGGAAGTGTTTGGTTTGATTGGGCTGGTTACCATTACTTTTGGCCTGATTCTTCTTGCATTTTCCAAAAAAGTTGTTCAATTAATGTAATGAAAAGTGTATCAAATAATGAGGGTGACTCAAAATGCGATTAAGCGGATTTTTGAGTCACCTCTTTTTTATAAGGAAAAGGGGACAATAACAATTGGTACGAATATTAGCATAGTGTCGCTCTGTTGAAAATTAGAAAAGAACAAGTAGGACGAATAGCGCTGAGCATATGTAGTAATCCCCAAAGATCGTTTGAATTCAACGCGGCTGGGAGCCCCCTTGTCATAGCTCCTGCGGGTCCCCCTAAGGCCGGCTGATCCCGCAGGAGTCCCGCACCTTCCTCTCCAATCAACCTTGGAATTAAATCAAAGATGGGGTTGTACATAGACATAGGCAGTGTTCTGATTGTCCTGCTGGGTTGATTTCCATTGCGTGGCTCTCTTTCCGTGGACGGTAGTGGAACCACATCGTTACATGCTTATGGGGGATACCCCAATAACTTGATTAACTTGAAGGATTCTTCTGTCCTTCCCCTCTAATTAACAGCGAAAAGAAATGCTTGCAGTGGAAACCAACAAGCAAAAAAGTTTCTGTAGCCAATGTCACAATATCACCGCACCATTTGGGACAGCCTCTTTATTTGTTCCTTACTATAGTTTCAAACAAATGAGCTAAAAAAGAGCAGTTTTCAACATAGAAGATTAACAGAGCTTTCAGAAAAAAATAATTGACAGCGCTTACATATAGGCCTATGCTAAATATATATGACGTTATTTGTAATAGACGGAATAAATACGTCATACGAATAATGTGTACTATGGACGCAAGGAGGGTGAATATGATATTGCATGAAATGGAGACTGCAAATCGAAACCTCATTGAAAAACAGCAGCTTCAAGATTTGCAGACAACTCTAATAAGCGTATACGAACATGTACCGTTATATCGCAGCCGATTTCAAGAATTGAATCTAACACCTCAGAATTTACAATCACTTCAAGACATTCAATCATTTCCCTTCACCACGAAAAAGGATCTACATAGACACTATCCATTTGGCCTTATGGCCGTAAAAACAAATACACTTGCCCGCATCCATGCATCTTCAGGCACTAGCGGAAAGCCAACGGTCGTGGGCTACACAAAACAGGATATACATAACTGGGCAAAGCTTGTAGCAAGGGCGATCTCTATAGCTGGAGGACAGCCGGGAGATATGCTGCAAAATGCATATGGATACGGTTTGTTTACCGGCGGGCTTGGTCTTCATCATGGTGCTGAAGAGCTGGGTGTAACGGTCATTCCGATATCTGGCGGCAATACTGATAGACAGATTATGATATTGGAAGACCTGCAGCCGACTATCTTATCTGCAACCCCGTCCTACGCTCTCAATATTGCCGAAAGAATGATAGAGCTTGGAAAGGATCCAAGAAAATCTTCCATTAAGATTGGCATGTTTGGTGCAGAACCATGGTCTGAAGAAATGAGAAAGACACTGGAGGAAATGTTCGCTATTAAAGCATGTGATATATACGGTTTAAGTGAGGTGCTTGGACCTGGGGTGGCGATGGAATGCTGTGAAGGTCAGGATGGACTGCATCTGGCAGAAGATCAATTTTTAATTGAGGTAATCGATCCGGAAACATTGAAGCCGCTTCCGGAGGGTCAGGCAGGAGAGCTTGTATTTACAAGCTTAAAAAAACAAGCGTTTCCAATTGTGAGATACCGAACAGGAGATATAGCCTCTCTGACTACAGAAAAGTGCAAATGCGGCAGAACAACTGCAAGAATGTCCAGGGTAAAGGGTCGCATAGATGACATGATGATTGTCCGTGGAGTTAATGTCTTCCCATCTCAAATCGAACATTATCTCATACAAGTAAAGAATATTGCCCCGCATTACCAGGTGTGTTTGAAAAAAAGTGCGACATTGGATGAAGTAGAGCTTCACGCAGAAATAACGGAAGACCTGTATAGTGCAGCGGGCTGTGATCTTTTCAATCCGCTAATCAAAGGGCTGGAAATGGAAATACAAGAAATCATGAAGTCAAAGTGTTTAGTTTCCATGAAAGTTATTCTGCATCCCCCAAAAAGCCTTCCGCGTTCTGAGGGAAAAGCAGTCCGAATTGTCGATCAGCGGAAACAGTCATTAAAGGCAACATTATAAGACGGTTTTTACAGTAAATGTCTTTAGGAAATAGTGCAGGAAGTAATCAAAATAGAAAAACAGAAAGGAGATTTACATGAGTCTAGCCGGTTTTAATCAATTGACAGAGCAGGAAAAAATGGATCGATTTATGGAACGGATTGAAAAGGGAGACAAGATAGAAGCCGATGATTGGATGCCGGATGATTATCGCATGGTTCTAATCAAACTGATTTCCATGCATGGCATTAGTGAAATTATGGGCGCACTGCCAGAGAAAGAGTGGGTGCCAAAAGCGCCATCCCTTCAGAAAAAATTGGGAATTATGGCAAAGGTTCAAGATGAAATGGGGCATGGACAGCTATTGCTAAGGGTAGTGGAGGATTTACTCGAGCCTCTGGGAAAAAGCAGGGAAGATCTAATGGAGGATTTATTTACAGGAGAATTGAAGTTTCATAATGTTTTCCACATGCCATCCCCTACATGGGGCGATGCAGGAATGATTGCATGGCTGGTGGATGGGGCAGCCATTATGACACAGACCAATATGCTTCAGGCATCCTATGGGCCATACGCCCGTGCCCTCCACAGAATTTGCGCAGAAGAGGTATTTCATGCACAGCATGGTGAATCGATTATTATGGCTCTTGCAGAAGGAACAGGCATGCAGAAGAAGATGCTTCAGGAATCCCTTAACCGTTGGTGGGAGTCATTATTGATGTTCTTTGGTCCTGCCACGGCTAAAACCACGGGTACATCTAAACAGGACCTAACAATCAAGTACAGGATTCGAACAAAGACAAATGAACAGCTCAGGCAGGATTTCTTCACGAAATATGTTCCAAGAGTACTTGCTATTGGATTACAGCTTCCGGATGAAACGATGTATTTCGATCAGGAAAAAGGAGAATGGATTTATCGGCAGCCTGATTGGGCAGAATTCAAGAATATTATTGCCAATAACGGTCCTATGTCAAAGTCGAGGCTTAGGCTGAGAAAAATTGCATACGAAAATAACCAGTGGGTCCGAGAGGCACTGGCGAATCCATAAGCCAAAGGAGTGGGGTTACCTTGAAAAAAACAGATGAAAAGCATTCATTTTATGAAGTTTTTGAGGTTTTCAGCAAGCGAAATTTCAAGTCGGAGTTCCAGCATCAATTTAGCCTATTGGCCCCGAATCATGAGGTGGCAATCGTGATGGCACAAGAAAATTTTATGCGGAGAGAGCCGGTGGTCGACATTTGGGTTGTCAAAAGGTCGGATGTACGCAAACTTGACCCGGAGGAAAAGGCATCGCTCCAGCGACTTGATAACAAAGAATACCGCCTGACCAAGGGATATGGATATTTGAAAAAGAAGTGGCGGCAATATGAACAACAAGTACTGGATGAAAAAGAAATTTTGTCCTGGGGAGGGGAACAGGGTGCACCAAATCCAAACAGCACAGGAAGCAATCCAAAATAATGATTATAAAAAAGCCCTGACAGAGCTATTGTATCAGCTGGCAGACGATGATTTCCTGCTTGCATTCCGCGGATCTGAGTGGCTTGGGCTAGCTCCGCATATCGAAGAGGACATCGCCTATTCTTCTATTAATCAGGATACGATGGGGCATGCAGTAATGTATTACCAGCTTTTGGAGGAACTTGGTGAGGGCAGTGCCGACAGTCTGGCACATGGACGCATTGCAAGCGAAAGAAAGAATGCGATTTTTACAGAGCTTGCAAACGGATCGGGTACTTACTTGGAAGAACCAAGATACGACTGGGCATTTGCGGTTGTCCGGCACTATTTCTATGACATTTATAAAAAATTAAAATTGGAATCTCTCCAAAAGTCTTCCTATCAGCCTTTGGTCACAGCTGCAGCAAAAATGAAGATGGAGCTGTACTACCATATCATGCATTGGAAGGTTTGGTTCAATCAGCTTTGTTTAAGCGGGGGAGAGGGAAAAACAAGGATGGGTGCCGCCATTCAAAAGGCTTGGGAAGAGATAGGGGGACTGTTGTCCAGTGGGCCTGATGAACGTTTAATGGCCGGCTTCGGACTGATTGAGGAGCCCTCCGCCTTTTTAGCCCGCTGGGAAAAGGAAATGAAACAGGTTTTTGAAGATGCAGGCCTTTCTTATCCCGGATCACCGCAAATGAAGCAGGGGGATGGAAGAGCCGGTACACATTCCAAAGATTTAAATCAGGCATTGGATACACTGAATGAGGTGTATGCCTTGGATCCCCAGGCATCCTGGTAAAGGCGGTGAAATGAGCATGTTGACGGAACGAAAGGATAAAGTATTAGAATGCCTTCTGGAAGTAAAAGATCCTGAAATGCCTTCTGTCAGTATTGTCGATCTTGGAATGATCAGCAGTGTCCATCTTCATGATAGGGGAGTAACCATCTATGTTTTACCGACTTTTACAGGATGTCCCGCATTGGAGATTATCCGAAAAAACATTAAAGAGAAGGTTGGTCGGTTGGAGGAAGCAGGGGTAGTTGAAGTCGAGTATGTATACGACCCTCCCTGGACTTCAGACCGGATTACCGACAAGGGAAGGGAAGAACTGAAGAAATACGGGATTGCACCGCCTCCGGAGTTTCTGAAGGAAAGCGGCATTTGGGAAGTGGATTGTCCTTATTGCGGATCACCGTATACCATGATGGAAAATCTTTTTGGGCCGACAGCCTGCAGAAGCATTCTTTATTGCAAAACCTGCCGCAATCCTTTTGAAGCAATGAAACCCATTTTAACCAATATGTAAAAATGAGAGGGGAAACAATATGTATAAAATGATCGCATTATTTAAAAATCCAGAAAATCCAGCCGAATTTGATGAGCACTATTTTCACACACATATTCCGTTAACGGAGAAAATTCCGGGATTAAGAAAAATGGAAGTCACAAAATTTAAAAGCGGAAGCCCTTACTATCTGATGAACGTTATGTATTACGATAGCAAGGAAGCCTTCAAGGAGGCATCAAAAACAGAAGAATCCAAGGCGTCAGGCAAGGACGTGATGTCTTTTGCAGGAGATTTAGCCACATTTATGTTTGGTGAGGATGTCAATGAGTGAACCGGCCTTTATCCAGGTTGAAAAAGAAGAGAAAATAGGAATCATTCGACTTAATCGGCCCAAGCAGCTGAATGCGATTAACCGAAAGATGGTCAGTGAAATTACGCAAGCTCTTGAAGAAATGGATAAGGATGAAGATATACGGGCAGTGGTCCTGACTGGAAATGGAAGGGCCTTTGCTGCCGGGGCAGATATTGATGAGATGGCCGAGGATACTTCTGTAAGCCTGGAAATGCTAAATCAGTTTGCTGACTGGGACAGAATTCATTGTTTCAAAAAGCCATTGATTGGAGCAATCCAAGGTTTTGCTCTTGGAGGAGGATTTGAACTGGCGCTTGCCTGTGATCTTCTATTTTGCGGTGAGGATGCACAGTTTGGCTTCCCGGAAATCAAATTGGCAGTGATGCCGGGTGCGGGCGGTACTCAGAAGCTCACAAAGCTGATGGGGAGAACAAAGGCACTTGAGTGGCTCTGGTCTGGAGAAATGATGACATGTAAAGAAGCGGTGAAATACGGAATTGTAAATAGAGTTATGCCTGCAGAATTACTGTGGGAGGAGACCATAAAATACGCTCATACCCTTGCTGATAAGCCGCCGCTTTCAGTGAGACTAATAAAGGATGCAGTCAACAAGGCAGTCGATTACACTCTCTATGAAGGCATGCAGTATGAGCGCAAGAATTTTTACCTGCTATTTTCCTCAGAGGATCAAAAAGAAGGAATGAAAGCCTTTATGGAAAAACGAAAACCGGATTTTAAGGGGAGATAGGGATGGAAAGGGAAGCATTCGAAACCATTTTATATGAAGTGAAAGAGGGAGCCGGGTGGATTACTCTTAACCGCCCGGATGTGCTCAATGCTTTTAATGCGCAAATGAATAAAGAAGTGACAAAGGTCTTAAAAGAGGCTTCCCGGGACCCTGAAGTAAGGGCGATTGTCATTACAGGCGCAGGACGTGCCTTTTGCTCAGGGCAGGATCTTCAATCTGTGAAAGAGGAAGCTGATTTTGGAGACGTACTTCGCAAACTATATAACCCGATGATTCAGCAGCTGGCCGCCATTGAAAAACCGGTGATTGCAGCAATTAATGGAACAGCTGCAGGTGCCGGTATGAGCCTTGCGCTTGCCTGTGATTTCCGATTGGCCTCCGAAAAAGCAAGCTTTCTCGAGGCTTTTATCCATGTAGGTCTGGTTCCGGATTCAGGAAATTTATATTATTTGCCCCGGATGGTCGGCCATGCAAAAGCCCTAGAGCTTGCCGTATTAGGAGAGAAAATTTCTGCTGAAACGGCAAAGGATTATGGATTGGTAACAAAAGTGATTCCCCTGGACACCTGGGAGGAAGAAGTTCATACATTTGTTCAACGCCTGGCAAACATGCCGACAAAAGCAATTGGCCTGATTAAACGCTACCTCATGCAAAGCTGGGATGCAGATCTTTATGAAATGCTGGAAAAAGAAGCGTATGCCCAGGCGATAGCTGGCCAAACATTGGATTATCAAGAAGGGGTAAAAGCCTTTATAGAAAAGAGAAAGGCGAGGTTTCAAGGCAGCTAAAACAATACTTTTTCAGGAGGGGGGAATGGATAATGATCGAACGGATTGCCGTCATTGGTTCAGGCGTCATGGGCAGAGGGATTGCCTATGTAGCAGCTGCCGCAGGATTTTCTGTTAAGCTTTTTGATGTTCAGGAAGAAATGCTTCTGAACGCAAGAGAAGAAATCAATCTGATTTTTCACAAGGGCATTGCTAGAAAAAAGCTTACTGAAACGGAAGCAGCTGCCGCAAAAGAAAGGCTCACACTGGAAACAAACCTTGAACTGGCTGTAAAAGATGCGGATATGGTTATTGAAGCAGTTCCAGAAAAAATGGAGATTAAAAAAGCAGTATTTGAGGAGATAGACCGCCTTGCAGGTTCCCATTGCATTTTTGCCACCAACACGTCAACCATGAGTCCGACAGAAATTGGGTCGTTTACAAGCCGGCCGCAAAAAGTGGCAGCGATGCATTTTTTTAATCCCGTCCATAAAATGCCGCTTGTTGAAATAATAAAAGGGCTGGAAACGAATGAAGAAACAGCAGAAATTATACGTTCTACAGCTAAAAAAATGGGGAAAGAGACAGTACTGGTTAATGAATTTCCCGGATTTGTAACAAGCCGTATCAGTGCATTAGTCGGAAACGAAGCTTTTTATATGCTTCAGGAGGGCATTGGCACACCTGAGGAAATTGATAAAGCGATAAAGCTTGGATTAAATTACCCGATGGGACCATTTGAATTGGCGGACCTGGTAGGGCTGGATACCCGTCTGCACAACTTGAATTATCTCCATCAGACACTGGGGGAAAAATATCGTCCGGCTCCTCTGCTTATTCAATATGTGAAAGCGGGCAGGCTTGGAAAGAAAGTTGGACGCGGTGTCTACGATTATCACGATAATGCAGAGTCCTAGAAGGACAGAGCTTTTTTGAAAGAGGTGAATGAAAGTGGAAACAGCTGTTATTATTGATGCTATTAGAACTCCGATTGGCCGCTATAAAGGTGCCTTAAAGCATGTTCGTCCGGATGACCTTGGGGCACATGCCATACGTGCGCTGCTTGATCGCAATCCCTCTGTTCCGGTTCAGGAAATAGAAGAAGTGGTGCTGGGGAATGCCAATCAAGCAGGAGAGGATAATCGAAATGTAGCGAGGATGTCTGCCCTGCTGGCAGGTATTCCAATTGAAACAGCAGCTACTACCGTCAACCGGCTTTGCGGATCTGGATTGGATGCGGTTATTTATGCAGCAAGAGCCATCGCAATAGGTGATGGTGATATTTTCATTGCCGGAGGAACAGAAAGTATGTCGAGAGCGCCATTTGTAATGGCGAAGCCCGAACATGATTTTCCGAGAGGCAATATGGAAATGTTTGATACCACAATCGGCTGGCGCTTTGTGAATCCAAAGCTGAAAGCCATGTATGGAACAGATTCCATGCCGGAAACTGCTGAGAACGTGGCACGAAAGTTTGGTATAAGCCGGGAGAGTCAGGATATTTTTGCCTATGAAAGCCAAATAAAAGCAAAAAAGGCAATAGAATCCCGGAAATTTGAGCAGGAGATAGCTCCCGTTTCCTGGAAGGATCGAAAAGGCAATATAATAGAGTTTACAGAGGATGAACATCCGCGGTTTGATACCACAATGGAGAAGCTTTCGAAATTGAAGCCTTTATTTGAAAATGGAACGGTCACAGCCGGGAATGCTTCGGGTGTGAATGATGGAGCAGCAGCCTTGCTGCTCATGAGTGAATCCAAAGCGAAAAAGCTCGGACTAAAGCCGCTCGCAAAAATAAAAGCTTCTGCAGTAGCAGGAACAGAGCCGGCACTAATGGGCCTCGGTCCTGTTTTTTCTACAAAAAAAGCATTTAAAAGAGCGGGAATTACCATTCGCCATATTCAATTGGCAGAACTGAATGAGGCATTTGCTTCTCAATCTCTGGAGTGCATCCGCCAGCTGGAGCTGGATTCTGCCATAGTAAATGTAAATGGTGGGGCCATTGCCCTTGGCCATCCTCTTGGAGCCAGCGGAGCAAGGATTTTGACTACACTCCTTTATGAGATGAAACGGAGAAACATGGAAATAGCCCTGGCAACGATGTGTGTAGGTGTAGGGCAGGGAATATCCCTTATTATAGAAAACCAGTAATCTGAAAAATAGTTATAGATAATAAAGGTAGTGAAGTTGAATTGAGCAGCCAATTAAATACGAGATCGATGATTTTTACACTTTACGGCGATTACATCCGCCATTACGGAAATGAGATTTGGATTGGAAGCTTGATTAGGCTTCTAAAGGAATTTGGCCATAATGAACAGTCAATCCGCGCAGCTATGTCAAGGATGTATAAGCAAGGCTGGGTCGATTCAAGAAAAAGCGGAAATAAAAGCTATTATTATTTAACAAAACGCGGCATGGAAAGAATGGAGGAAGCGGCTAAAAGAATTTTTAAGCTGAGTCCGGAGAAATGGGATGGAAAGTGGAGAATGCTGATCTATTCCATACCAGAAGAAAAAAGGAACATACGCGATGAAATTCGCAAGGAGCTTGTATGGAGCGGTTTTGGTAATTTGTCCAACAGTACATGGATTTCACCTAATGACCTAACGAAGCAGGTATATAGCTTAGTAGATAAATATGGTATTCAGGAATATGTCCATTACTTTATATCCAATTATGATGGGCCTCATCAGAACGAGCGCTTACTCAATGCATGCTGGGATATTTCTGAAATTAACGAGCATTATTCCGATTTTATCCGCCGCTATCAAAATCAATACGAAAAAGATGCCATAAAGCTGAAAAACAATGAGATGACGGAGGCAGAATGCTTTGTAGAAAGAACAAGGCTCGTTCATGAATATAGAAAATTTCTTTTCATCGATCCCGGCTTGCCAGAAGAGCTTTTGCCAGAAAAGTGGCTGGGAAATGAGGCAGCCAGCCTTTTTAGTGACTATTACCGCTTACTTGCGAAGCCTTCGGGAACATTTTTCGAATCTGTCTTTCAAAAGGGGAATGAGCTTGATAGAAAAGACAAGGAATACAATATGTATCAGCATCCTCTTATGATAGAAGGATAGTGGCAGAGAAGGGAGCCTCGTTATGGATTTAAAGAAAATACTCGGAATTGACCGTCCCATCATCCAGGGGGGGATGGGAAATATCAGCAATGCCCTTCTTACTTCGGCTGTTTCCAATGCAGGTGGGCTTGGTACAATCGGTGCAGGGACCAGGCCGCCTGCTGAGGTGGAACGAATAATCCAAGAAACCAAGGCTAGAACGGACCGGCCTTTTGCATTAAACATAGCTTTATCTGTCAGTCCGCATACAAAGGAGTTAATGCTGCTTGCAGAAAAGTATCAAATCCCGGTAATTTCCCTGTCTGCCGGCAATCCGGTTCCATACATACCGTTTCTTCATCAGATAGGTGCTAAAGTGATGGCGGTAACGGGAAGTGTAAAGCATGCCTTGAAGGCTGAAGCAGCGGGAGCCGATGTAATTGTTGCAGAAGGAGTGGAGGCAGCGGGAATCAATTCGCCCTATGAATCTACAACAATGGTTCTTATTCCGCAAATAACAGACGCTGTTACCATTCCAGTTGTGGCTGCAGGAGGGATTGCAGACGGGAGAGGAATGCTGGCTGCCTTTTCCCTGGGAGCACAGGGGGTGCAGCTCGGTACAAGATTCATAGCCACAAAGGAAGCTCCTTTTGCAAGTGCTTATAAAGAAAGGATAGTAGGAGCGGGAGATACAAGCACTATCATTATCGGCCGCACACTGGGGAGAATTAGGAGAGTCTTGGACGGCCCTTTTGCAAAGCGGATTGCTGTCAAAGAAAAAAGCGGATTAAGTCTAGAAGAATATGAAAAAGCGACAACTGAAATGCAGCACTGCCTGGGTGCTTTAGAAGGAAATGAAGAAGACGGGTTTATGAACAGCGGACAAATTGCAGGTCTTATAAAGGATATTCCATCTGTTCAAGAGCTCTTGGATCAGATAGAAGCAGAATACAGAACACAGCTTGAAAAACTGGCGGGAGTCCTCCCTGTTAAAAATCAGGCGGACAGAAACTAATTAACACTGTGCTGCAGTAAGTAATACTAAATACAAGACATTTTTAAGGCTTTGTTAGCGTAAGGCAAAATACTCCTGCGAGACTAGAGAGATCTCGCAGGAGCATGCGACGAGGAGGCTCCCGACCGCAAGCTTAAAGCGAGTGCCTGAAGCGTGAATCAACCAGCAGGAAGAACAAAGTAATTTTTTGAAAATGTAAGCGGTTTCTAAAAAGCTCGATGAAAGCAATTATTGCAGATCTTTTTAAAATGACTCTGTTCCATTTTTTAGTTGATAACTGTCAGTTTTTTAGTTGAGCTGAAAGGGCGAAACGGACGTTTTTAGCCTAAAAAAAACCAATCACCTGTAATTTAAAAGGAGGGAACTAGATGAAATCAGGAATGGAAATAGGCAGAACTTCCAATATTACATTTACTGTTACTCCGGAAATGTTTGCCCAATTTGAGGGTGAGATTGTACATGAGGCCTATTCCACTGTTTCCATGGTTTATCACATGGAGTGGGCCTCCAGGAAAATCATCCTTCCTTTTTTAGAGGAGGATGAGGAAGGAATCGGCGGAGCGGTTGAGGTCAAGCACATTGCTCCAACTGGTCCCGGAACCATTGTGAACATAAAGGCAACTCTAACAAAAGTGAAGGAGAACGTCATTATCACAGAAACGGAAGCAACGAACGAAAAAGGATTGATTGGAAAAGGCCGGGTTAAACAGGTCGTACTAAAAAAAGCGGATATTCATCGCAAATTAATGGAATCCGGAATCAAAAACTAGTCAATTACCCCTAGTAAAGAAAGCGAAAAAGGGAGAGATAGAAATGGATTTATTTAACCAAATATCGGAGCATGAACAGGTCGTATTTTGCAATGATCCAAAAACAGGGCTAAAAGCAATTATTGCTATACATAATACAACACTTGGTCCCGCAACAGGGGGCTGCAGAATGTATCCCTACGCATCGTTTGACCAGGCATTAAATGATGCCCTAAGGCTGTCACGGGGAATGACGTATAAATGTGCTGCTGCAGATGTCGACTTTGGCGGCGGCAAAACAGTGATCATAGGGGATCCCAGGAAAGATAAAACTCCTGAGCTTTTCAGATCTCTGGGACAATATATTGATTCACTTAACGGCCGCTATTATACAGGCACGGATATGGGAACTTCACCAGAGGATTTTGTTCATGCTATGAAAGAAACCAACTGTATAGTCGGCATCCCTGAAGAATACGGGGGCAGCGGTGACTCTTCCATTCCTACTGCGCAGGGTGTCATTTACGGAATAAAGGCAACCAACCAAGTATTGGACGGTTCCAATGAGATCGGCACAAAAACTTACGCTATTCAAGGACTAGGCAAAGTAGGATTCAAAGTGGCTGTTCAGCTGCTTGAAGAAGGCGCATCCCTTTATGTTTCAGATATCAATTCTGCTGCGGTAGAAGAATTAAAAAAATTTGGCAAAGGAATTGGGAATGAAGCCATTAAAGAAGTGGAAGGAAATGATATATATGGGATCGAGGCAGACGTATTCGTTCCTTGTGCCCTTGGCGGAATCGTCTCTGACGAATCTATTGAACGATTAAACGTGAAAGCTGTGGTAGGTTCAGCGAACAATCAATTAAAAGAAGAACGCCGGCATGGTGATGCGCTTCGGGCAAAGGGCATCCTTTATGCACCTGATTATATTGTTAACGCTGGAGGGTTGATTCAGGTATCCGATGAATTATACGGTCCCAGCAAGAAGAGGGTAATGGATAAAACGAAGGCCATCTATACTTCTTTATTGGAAATCTATAAAACTTCCGAAAACCATGGAATCTCTACGGTAGAGGCAGCAAACCATTTTGTTGAAAACAGAATTGAAGCAAGGAAGCAGAGAAACAGCTTCTTTTCCCATCATAAGCGGCCAAAGTGGAACATTAAACATTAAGCGCTTCCAAGGAGGAATAAGAGATGACGCAATTTAAAACTATATCCTATCTCGACACGGAGGGCAATCTATTAAATCAGGATATTAAGCCTTTCTTATCAAAAGATTTCATTCAAGCGCTATATCAAAAATTAATAACGGCCAGAACGTTTGACCGTAAAGCAATCAGCCTGCAGCGCCAAGGGAGGCTGGGAACCTATGCGCCCTTTGAAGGACAGGAAGCTGCGCAGGTGGGAAGTGCGATGGCTCTTTCCAGTGAGGACTGGCTTTTTCCAACCTACCGCGACCATGCCGCTTCCATTACCTTTGGACATTCCCTGAAAACGATCCTTTTGTATTGGAATGGAAGAGTAGAAGGATGTATTCCGCCAGAAGGAAAAAAAATATTTCCGCCGGCAGTTCCGATTGCGACGCAGCTGCCGCATGCAACAGGAGCTGCACTGGCAGAAAAGTGGAAAGGGACGAGAAATGCAGCCATTGTCTATTTTGGAGATGGCGCCACATCAGAAGGGGATTTTCATGAAGGCTTAAATTTTGCCAGTGTGTTTAAAGCACCTGTTGTCTTTTTTAATCAAAATAACCAATTCGCCATTTCAGTTCCAATAGAAAAACAGATGAATTCAAAAACGATTGCCCAAAAATCAGTAGCTTATGGCATCCCTGGCATAAGGATAGACGGAAATGATATATTGGCCGTTTATTTTGAAACTCAAAAGGCACTTGAAAAAGCAAGGGATGGAGAAGGACCCGTCTTAATTGAAGCTGTTACGTGGAGGTATGGAGCACATACCACTACAGATGATCCGACTAAATATCGCGACCAAGGTCTAAGCGAAATGAAAAGAGAAGAAAGCGATCCTATTGTCCGCTTGGAAAGATATATGAAAAATACAGGGATCTGGGATGAAGAATGGACCCATAAGGTTCAAGAGGCTGCCGCTGCAGAAATTGAAGAGGCTATTGCAGAAATGGAAGCATTCCCTAAGCCGAATGTGGAAGATTTATTTGATCATGTCTTTGAAAAAGCAACTTGGACCATTGAAGAACAGAAAGAAGACTATCTTGATTTCCTAAGAGGTGTTAATCAATGATTGCGACTGAAAAAACAAAGAAATTATCGTTGGTTCAAGCGGTGACGGATGGATTAAGAACCATGATGGCTGAAAAAAAGGAAATTATTGTTATGGGAGAGGATGTTGGCAGGAATGGAGGCGTTTTTCGTGCAACGGAGGGCCTCCTTGAAGAATTCGGTGAACAAAGAATTATTGATACGCCTTTGAGTGAAGCGGGCATAGTTGGAACAGGGATAGGCCTTGCCATTAATGGATTTATTCCTGTTGTGGAGATGCAGTTTTTGGGATTCATCTATCCTGCTTTTGAGCAAATTATGACACATGCTACCCGCATCCGAATGCGGACCCAGGGGCATTTTCATGTACCAATGGTCATTCGGGCGCCATATGGGGCGGGGATCCGTGCACCAGAAATTCACTCAGACAGTGTAGAAGCTCTTTTTACTCATATGCCGGGAATTAAAGTGGTCTGTCCATCAAACCCTTACGATGCAAAGGGTTTATTAATTGCCAGCATAGAAGATCCGGATCCTGTTTTGTTTTTAGAATCCTTAAGATCCTACAGGGCCTTTAAAGAAGAGGTGCCGGTTGAGAAATATACCATTGAAATTGGGAAAGCAAGCACCATTATCGAAGGGGAAGACCTTACTCTCATTGCCTGGGGAGCGATGGTGCCGGTAGCCATGAAAGCCGCCGAACTGGCTAGAGCTCAAGGTATACATTGCGAGGTCATTGATTTGCGTACGCTGTATCCATTAGATAAGGAAGCCATTGCTAAATCCGTCCAAAAAACAGGCAGAGCGGTTATTGTCCATGAAGCGCATGCCACCAGCGGATTAGGCGCAGACATACTATCCCTTATACAGGATACGTCCTTTCTGTATTTGAAGGCACCGATAGAAAGAGTCACAGGTTTTGACGTTCCGGTTCCTTTTTACTCCTTGGAAAAACACTATCTGCCTAACGAAGGAAGAATTCTCAGAGCCATTGAAAAAACGATCCATTTTTAAAAGTACATTCGATAAAGATAAGAGAGCTGGTGATTAAATTGATAGAGGTAAAGCTTCATGATATTGGAGAAGGCATGACAGAAGGAGAGGTCCTTGCTTATTTTGTGAAAGTTGGAGATCAGGTTGTAAGCGATCAGCCAATAGTGGAAGTTCAAACGGACAAAATGACCGCTGAGCTTCCTTCCCCTGTTTCAGGAACGGTGAAAGAAATTCTGGTAGAAGCCGGTACGAATGTGGATGTTGGTACAACACTCCTGCTTATTGATTCTGGCTCGGGGATGAAAAATAACCAAGTGGAAAAGAAGGAGCCTGTTGCCTTTCAGATTGGGAATGTGATTTCGGGAACAAAAAAGGAATTGTCCGTAACTTTAAGTCAGGCACCTACTCAGAAAGTGATATTAGCAGCTCCTTATACAAGGAAAATAGCAAGAGAATTAGGAATCGATTTGGGTGAGATCAAGGGGACAGGGCCCGCTGGACGCATTACAGATGAGGATGTATACGGTTATGTAAATCGTAAGCATGAAAAACCAGCCGTAATGCAGGAAGAAATGGAAACAATGGAACCCGCTCCAATTTTGCCTGAATCCCAATCTGTAGAGAAGACATTGCCTTTTAAAGGCCGCAGAAAACAAATTGCATCTAAAATGGCAAAATCACTTTACACCATTCCTCATGTTACTCATTTTGAAGAGGTGGATGTTACCAGGCTCATTTCTTTAAGAAGCGAATGGAAGGACCAGGGGAAAACAATTTCTGTAGCTGCTTTTTTTATAAAGGCTCTTCAGCTTGCCCTTGTAAAGTTTCCAATTTTTAATGCAAGACTGGATGAGGAACAGCAATTGATTCGATTGAATAGCGAGTGCAATATTGGAGTCGCAGTCGATACGGAAGAAGGGTTAATTGTTCCTGTAATTCACCAAGCCGGACAAAAAAGCATACTCGAAATTCATGCCGAAATGAAAGAGCTCATTCACAAAGCACAAAGCAATGAACTGACAGCCCGCGAAATTTCAGGTGGAACCTTTACCATGAGCAATGTAGGTCCGCTTGGCGGGATAGGTGCAACACCGATTATCAATTTTCCAGAAGTGGCTTTGATCTCTTTCCATAAAACAAAGCAGCAGCCAGTTGTAAGGAATAATGAAATTGTGATTCGATCGATGATGAATCTCTCGATGTCTTTTGATCATCGTGTCGCAGACGGTGCAACTGCAGTTGGTTTTACAAATTATTTTAGCGAGCTGATTGAAAATCCTGCAAGTATGTTATTGGAGTTGAAGTGAGATGGTTGTAGGGGAAATGATTCAAGAAAAGCAGGTTGTAGTAATTGGTGGAGGGCCGGCAGGGTACACGGCAGCGATAAGGGCAGCACAATTAGGAAAAGATGTCATGCTTATAGAAAAAAATAGGCTTGGCGGAATTTGCTTGAATGAAGGCTGCATTCCCTCCAAAACGCTGGCTTATGCTGCGGCACAGCTGAAACATACAGATGTCATGAAACAGATAGGTATACAATTTGACCAGGCAACAATGGACTTTGAGGTGTTTCGTAAACATCGTGACGGGGTTGTAGAGCAGCTGCGTAAAGGGGTAGAGGCTTTATGCAAGGAAAACATGCTTGAGGTTATCTATGGAGATGCACACTTTCTTGAAGAAGACCGTATCGCAATTGAGAGAGGACAGCAATTCGATATTGTTCAATTTGAAAAAGCGATTGTTGCCACAGGAGCTTCACGGGAAATGGATGAAGTGAAGTATGAAAGAAAGCTTAGCTCCGCGCATGTATTTCATTTGGATGAAATACCTGAAACACTTATATTGGCCGGGATAGACTATATCGTTCTCGAGGCGGCCTTTGCTTACTCATCTTTGGGGACAGAGGTTGTTATTCTTATGGACAAAAAAGAGCATTTTCCTGTTGATAAGGATATAGAGAAGGAATTAATCCGCCAGATCAAGAAACAAAAAATTAAATTTCATTCAGGCGTAACGGATCTGTCTCTAGCAGAGGACGAGAAAGCCATTACCTGTACTTTCAGGAATGAAAAAGGGGAATTAAATTCATTAACAGCTGAGTATATGTACGTACGTGAAGGCTGGAAAGGAAATACGGAAAGCCTTGGTCTAAATAGAATTGGACTTTTAACAGATCAAAAAGGTTTTATTAAAGTAGACCAGCAATGCAAAACGAACCTACCTTCTATCTATGCTGCAGGAGATGTAACGGGTGCTCCTCTTCTTGCCATAAAAGGCATTAAGCAAGGCAAGGCAGCAGCTGAAGCCATTTGCGGCATCCCTTCAGAAACAGACTTTACATGGATTCCAAGTGTTATTCACACTAGTCCTCCGATTGCGTATGCAGGCCTTACAGAACAACAAGCAGCCACATATGGATATTCCATTCAAACGGGACAATACCGGTTGAATGGAAATGGGTATGCAGTATTAACAGGTAAGCGGGATGGTTTATTAAAATTGGTGAAGGAATCAGAGTCGGGACGACTTTTGGGTATGCATATCATAGGCGAAGGGGCTATCGAATTAATTTCAGCTGGTGTGTTAGGCGGGGAGATGGTAGCCCGTGATGAAGATTTTCTATTCCCCAGCTATCCTCATCCAAGTTTTAACGAAGGAATTCTGGAGGCAATGGAGGATATGGCAGGTTTGTCTATTCATCAAAAGCCGAAAAAGAGAGAGCTCGCTAACCGTGTAGGTATGCGGCAATAATATATAAAAATTAATAGGCCGGGCAACCATTTTGGTTGCCTGCTTTTTTTAGTGCAGAGTGCGGGGCATTTACATATTGGCCTATCTCTTACAAGTGATAAAGGAAATAGCGCGCTGGTGTCCAGCGCGGCAAGTCCTTCATCGAGGGGATGAAGGACGAAAGGTCGAGAATAGAAACGAGAAAAGTCCTTCATAAAGGGGATGAAGGACGAAAGGACGAGGAGAGAAGCGAGAAAAGTCCTTCATCGAGGGGATGAAGGACAAAAGGACGAGGAGAGAAGCGAGAAAAGTCCTTCATAGAGGGAACGAAGGACGAAAGGACGAGGAGAGAAGCGAGAAAAGTCCTTCATCGAGGGGATGAAGGACGAAAGGACGAGGAGAGAAGCGAGAAAAGTCCTTCATCGAGGGGATGAAGGACAAAAGGGAGAGGAGAGAAGTGAGAAAAGTCCTTCATAGAGGGAATGAAGGACAAAAGGGAGAGGAGAGAAGTGAGAAAAGTCCTTCATAGAGGGAATGAAGGACGAAAGGGAGAGGAGTACAGCGCGCAAAGTCCTTTATTAAACCCTATAAAGAACCATAACTCCAACAAAAGCCTAAAACTTCACCCAGCTCTTCATAACGAACATTTGAAATGATTATCTGTGTCCTCTATATTTTTCGCCATAAAAAACAGCCTCGCAAATTTGCAAGGCTGTTGTTCGAACTTCGTTTTTAACCAGTGCTTGTCCGATTATGAATTACAAGAAGATAAGCTGATACAAGAACAGCACGGCAAAAATATAAACTAAGGGGTGAACCTCCCGCCACTTTCCTTTTACCAGCTTCAGTACAGGGTATGAGATAAAGCCTAAAGAAATTCCTGTTGCAATGCTGGATGTAAGCGGCATGCTTAAAATAATGATAAAGGCAGGGAAGGCATCATCAATTGTTCCCCATTTAATATGAGAAACACTTGCGATCATTAAACTTCCAACGATGATAAGCGCTGGAGCTGTAATCGCCGATAAACCGGAAACAGCACTGACTAATGGTCCAAAAAACATGGAAAGCAAGAATAAAATACCGATTGTCAGTGAAGTAAGTCCAGTACGACCTCCAGCCGCAACACCAGAGGAGGATTCGATAAATGCACTTGTTGGGCTGGTTCCAAAAATAGCCCCAACTGTAGTGGCAATAGAATCGGAAAGCAGAGCCTGGCGAGCGCGAGGCAGTGTTTTTCCTTTCATCAGACCTGCCTGCTGGGCAACTCCGACCATGGTTCCTGTGGTATCAAAGATCGTAACGAGCAAGAAAGAGAATACAACTGCGTATAAACTATGATGGATAACATCGCCAAATGCATGGAAAGGATTATGAATTACGACTCCTAACGGCATTTTAGGCATGGATACGACTCCTGTAAATTTCAAGTCGCCAATAAAAAAGGCAATAAGACCTGTAACGATCATGCCAATAAACAAAGCTCCTGGAACATTAAGAGTCATTAAAATTAAGGTTACAGCAAGTCCAATAATGGCTAAAACAGCAGATGTAGTATGCAAATTTCCAAGCTTCACCAGGTTATCCGGATCGGCAGCTATAATGCCAGTCATACGAAGCCCAATAAAGGCAATAAACAATCCCATACCCGCTGTGATTCCGTGCTTTAAATTTTCGGGAATAGCTTCTATTAATTTTTGACGGAAGGGGGTTAAAGATAGAATGATGAAAATAATCCCTGCAACAAATACAGCACCAAATGCCGTTTCATAGGTAATCCCATTTTTTCCTACGACTGAAAAAGCAAAGTAGGCATTCATCCCCATTCCTGGTGCGATGGCAATCGGATAATTCGCAGCAAGAGCCATCCACAATGTACCAAGGGCTGTAGCAATAACGGTTGCCATAAATACTTGATCAAAAGGAACACCGGCCTTAGAAAGTATGGCTGGGTTTACAATCACAATATATACCATGGTTAAAAAGGTAGTAAAACCGCCAACTATCTCCGTTTTGACAGTGGTGTTATTTTCCTTTAATTTAAACATGAAGTAAAACCTCCGGAACACGAACATTTTTTAAACACAGATTATATAATATTCGTTTTTGTAGTGTGTTGCAAGGGAAAATAAGATTTTGGATAAAAAAGTTGAGAGGTGAGAACAGGAAGGCGATAATAAAACTAAATTTTATTATTTACTTATTACTTATCCTGAAGCATAAAAAATATACTTTATTCTATATATGTAAAAAATGTAAAAGGGAGAGAAAACATGAAAGCAATTATATTTGACTTTGACGGTACGATTATTGATACAGAATCTGTATGGTATGAACAGTCCAAAAAGCTGCTTCTAGAACAGTATGAATTTGAACTAGAGCTGGAAGTATTTGCGCGATTTATTGGAACACATGAGGATGGAATTAATGTCTACTACAAAAAATCTGTTGGCGAAAGTTTTGATATTAAACAGTTTAATCAACAATTAAATGAAAGGGTCAATGAACATGTTCAGGCCATTTCTGCTAGAGAGGGATTTTCAACATTATTTGAAAAAGCAAAAGAAATAGGATTGAAAATTGGACTTGCAACAAGTTCAGGACAACAGTGGATTGAGCCTTTTCTTGCGAGGTTTGGCATATTAAATCAATTTGATGCCATTTGCACTCGAGATGAGGTATCGAGAGTCAAGCCTGATCCAGAGCTTTATGAGCTTGCCTTAAAAAAATTAAGGGTAGACCCTTCAGAGGCTGTCGCAATTGAGGACTCAGTTAATGGGTCACTATCTGCTTTGGGGGCAGGTTTGTCTTGCATTGTCATCCCTAATCCCGTCACAAGTCATTCTAGCTTTCATGCCGACACAATAAAACATCAGGATTTTAAAAGCGTATTGGAAGAAATAATCACATTAACAAATAAATGAGCTAATCACTCACTTTTTTCTTTAACCGATTAAAAGGAATAAGTTTAGTGGAAACCTTATTTTGTAGTATGCCAAATAAGCCTGCTTATTATTAAAGCCGTAAACAGGGTAGGAAAGTAGGATCCATCCTTTTTTTCCTCAAAAGGATGGATCCGATTATTTATTTAGGCTTTGTTAAAGGACTCGTTGTTTTTCAGCTCAACTGAAAAAAGTAGGGACTTAACTAAGCCTTGATGTAGGAAATGACAGAATACAAATAAGCTGTAAACGCTTAATTTTATTATTTTTTGCTTTCTTGTTCCAGGAGTTTTTCCAGATTGTGATCTAAAATAAATACCTCAATTCTTTCACCTGTTTTGGTGCTAATGTCACTATGGCTGGATAAAACAGTGCAGTCTGTATACTTTTCGACGATTTCTTCAAATTCCTCGCTGTGCATCTCACGAAGTACCTGTCTCATTTGTTTCACAAGCTTTCTCCCGTACTGGTTGCTTACAAGGTGTTTCTCTTCAATCGTCAATACGCCTTTGAATCTTGCGATGATCATATCCTGGACAATATAGGTTTTTATTTCCTGAGGGCCTCGCCCAATTAGATCACGGTGTAGCTTTATAAATGCCTCTGATAGTTCTACTTCAAGCTTCTTCTTAGACAATGCCATTTTTCTTTTTTCACCCCAATCCGTTTGTACAATGGAAAATATATAACTTTGATAATTAGAATGTCAATATAAATTTTTTACAGTAGCTATTTTGAGCATTTGCTTGTAAATGTTAGATATTATAAAAAAATATGCGCTTTTTGCTCGAATAAGCATTATTTTGAGCAATTTTGATTAAAAATAGTGTTTTACAATAAATTTCCTTGTAAGTAAAATTACCGCATAGAACAAAACAACTGAATCGGCCTAATCTCCTTTTGGAGAACGGAGGAACCATTTTTTTGGGGTTAATTCTGCAGCATTGCAGAAGGGATGAGATTTTCTCTTTCGCCATCCTACCCGTCAGCTAACTTCGTCGGCTAATGCGAAGGGGTCATAAAGACCGCCTTTACAAGGGGCTTTTTTTATTGGGAAAACAGTAAAAGAGCAGCTTGGTTGAAAAAGCAGGTCTTTTGTTATGCCTATTTTCAAGAAAAACGATGCAGAGAAGACAGAATGCAAAGAGAGCGAACGCTGGCTGGGCATTAGGTAGACTACTGTGTGCTTTTTTCCTGATGGTAATAAAACAGGGGATTTTTAATCTATTTCATGTAATGGAAATAAATAGATTCCCCCTTGGCGCCATTGGAGAAAGTATGCATTAGTCTATTTTTTAAGAGGGCAATCTGAGCCTTGCTGTTACTCAAATAATCTGCAATGGAAAAATAATTCAGAAGAGAAAAAGCCGATTGCTTTTCAAAAAAATGTTGTAGCATTGATTGCTGCTTTCACGTATAAAGGGTAAATCTGTATTTTGTCCGGCTTCGATATATCTTTTGATAAACTATCAGAAAGTTTCAGTGCAAAACTTTTTGCATTGTCAAGGCTCTGTGAATCTTACCTGTTGATTTCCGATGTAGGCAGTCGCTTTCTGCTGGCGTTAGGGGAGGATCCTCGGCTGAATCTTAACACTCTTTTCTAAGAAAGAGTCTGGCTCTTACCGCTCCAATCAATATTGTTCTTTATCAAACCCTTTTCCAAATAGCAACAAATTTCACAAAAAGAGTCTATCGAAAACATAGCCATACAGAATGTAAAACATTTTTCACTATATGACGGAGGTAATCACATGTTGGCCTTATGGATGGTTTCACTGCTTTTCGGAGGATTTATTCTTTTATTTCTGTATATCCTTTGGTGTGAAAGATTAAGTAATGATAAAAAAGGCTGATTCCGTTAATGTCTTTTTACTTTTGATATTACAGAAGCAAAGATTGTTATGTTTAATCATTCCGATACTGGCCGCCATGCATCTTTTTAAAAAGGCCGGTGTGAGGTTTTCGTCCATTATGGTAAATATTAAGTGAAATAATAGGCTGCTGCGTATATGGAGCTTTTAATGAGAAGTAAAGTTTGATGTGAAATCCTAAATAGGAATTGTGGGGCTGTATACTAGGCCTAGGAGAACAAATTTTCATTTTAAACTGTTATAGGAAAAATGAAGCCGCATGTATAAATATTTAGATAGGGGCGGTATGCTGTCCCTCCTTGAACCTCTTTCATTTTCAATGATCGTATCATGAATTCGTTGCTTGTCCGTGGGGGAAAATAAGTAACAGTAGCTTTATATACTGCTTATTTTTAGAAAAAAGGATAATGCAGCTGGCTAGAGATACGTTTCATGATGATTAATATGGACGGACCGAAAGGAGACTGACTCCTAATGCGGCAGTCAGTCTTTCTTATGCAGGAAAGAAAAATTGTTCCATTCATTTTCTCTGCATAAATTTATTTATGCGCCAAAGCCGGTCTGTGAATAATATACGAAAGGTTTTTTTATAACATTGAGCATGGATACGGAGCATTCATTCAAAATCATAAGAAATCTCAATCAAATGATATCAATCACTTCATAATGGGTATAGAAATACATATGTTTCCGCTTTCGAAAAAAGCGCAGAACACTTACTATTATAATGAAGAGTGATAAAATATGTAGGCTGTGTAATTCGGTACCGTATGCGTTGACGAAGTTTCTGCAGCGAAGGTTATGTTAGCAACTGCATTTTTATGCTCTTTCCTCTTTTCGGGAATATCTCGTTTTGGGAAAAAATGTATGAATCCAGCTAGGTGGTTTAATGAATTTTTAATCTTAAGCTAAGAAAGTTGAATTATAATTTAAAAGGTAAATGCAAAGAGAAGAAGGAGAATGAAGTTGAATATTGCCTTTTTTTTAATCCCTAAACATGAATTAGCGTATATCCATTTTGAATCAACAATGAGACAAGCACTCGAAAAAATGGAGTATCATCGATTTACAGCTGTTCCTCTTGTAGATAAGAAAGGAAAATACATGGGGACGCTGACAGAAGGGGATCTTTTATGGAAAATAAAAAATACTCCACAGCTCCATTTTGAAAATATTGAAAAGGTGTGGCTCAAGGATGTCCCCCTTCATCGTCGAAACGAAGCCATTTCGGTTAATGCTGAAATGGAAGACATCATTACAAAAGCGCTTGATCAAAATTTTGTTCCTGTTGTGGATGATAACCAAATATTCATAGGGATTATTACCAGAAGAGAGATTATCGAATATTTAAGAGGCCAGGTTGCTAAGAAAGAAAAGAACCTGGAGGAATAGAACAAAAAATAAAGAGCTCCGGATTTATTTAGCGGAGCTCTTTCTTTTTAGCCGGCTTTGTTAAAGCTCTTTGCTAATATTAATTATAGGATAATTATAGCAAGCGGCGCTATTTTTACAGGAAAGCCGGTTAAGGGCCCCATGCTTCAGAACCGTCCTTTATGAAGCGGGAGCCAGCTATTACGTTAAAAAATGGCTGGCTATAAAGTAAATAATGGCTGATAGTAAAGCAGAGATTGGCAGAGTAATGATCCATGTAATGACCATTCGTTTTGCAGTATCCCATTTTACCCCTTTGACTCTGTGAGAAGTACCCACACCCAGAATAGCGGAAGAGATGACGTGCGTTGTACTGACCGGTAAATGTATGTAGGTGGCACCAAAGATAATTAAAGCAGAACTGATATCTGCAGCCACCCCATTAATAGGACGGATTTTCATAATGTTTTTACCGACGGTTTTAATGATTTTCCAGCCTCCAATAGAGGTTCCGAGCCCCATGGATGCTGCACAGGCAACTTGAACCCATAAAGGAATATCGCTGGATGTCACATAATGATTGGCAATCAGCGCCATCGTGATAATCCCCATTGATTTCTGTGCATCGTTCGTCCCGTGGCTGTAGGATTGAAGAGCAGCAGTTAAAATTTGAACAATCCTGAAATTACGGTTTGTTTTTGCCAGATTAAACTGCCTGAATACCACCTTGAAAATACTATAAATAATAAATCCAATGAAGAAGGCAAGAAAGGGAGAAATAAGTAAACCCTCGATAATTTTTAAGAAGCCTGCATACTTCAAAGATCCAAAACCCTCTGCTGCAATGGCAGCACCGGCAATAGCCCCAATGATCGCGTGAGAAGAACTGCTGGGGATTCCGAAATACCATGTAATAAGATTCCATGCAACAGCAGCTATCAAAGCAGATATAATGACGGCAGAGCCATGTGGTATTTTAAAGGGATCGACAATGTCGCTTGTAATGGTTTTTGCCACTCCGGTAAATGTCAGAGCACCTAGGAAATTCATGAATGTTGCAAGGACAATTGCATGCCTCGGCTTCAAGGCCTTTGTAGAGACCGAGGTAGCAATTGCGTTAGCGGTATCATGAAAACCATTAATAAAATCAAATGATAGAGCAAGGACAACAATTATTAAGGTAACGATAAAAACACTGCTCATTTTGGCCTACGCGTTCTTCATTATGATGGTCTCTAAGGTGTTGGCAACAGTTTGGCAGTTATCTGCAATTTCTTCCAGGTCATCATAAATATCTTTATATTTAATTAGGCGAATGGGATCTTTTTCATTAGTAAATAGATGCTTGATCGATTCTCTGAGTACATCGTCGCATTCGGACTCATATGCTTTGATTTTAATGGAATGCTCGCGCATCGCAGGAAGTTTTTTATTAAACATTAATTCAATGGCTTTTTCAATTTCGATAACGGCATTGCGGATAGCATCCACAAATCTGAGCATAAACTCATCTGCATGAGTGATGGAGTACATTTCAAACAGACCAGCACATTGTTCAATTCCATCCAGCACATCATCCAGGCTGTTAGTTAGAGCCAACAAATCTTCTCGTTCAATAGGTGTGATGAAAGCATCGTTTAACTCAAGGATCATTTCGTGAACAAAGTTATCGCCTATTGTTTCGTATTCCTTCATCTTTTGTGCAAAAATCTTAAGATCGCTTTCATTATTTAATTTATAATCAGCAAAATAATTTGTGCTTTCTCGAAGATTTTCCGCAATGTTTCCCAGAAGAACGGCAAACTTGTCTTTTTTATTTTTAAAAACCATGAATAAGCCTCCTGTATTTAAAGCTTTAATTATCAAACAGATTTATTTTATCTGATTTTACTCGAAGATAAAAGAAAAATGTCGAATTTTTTTAGAACTGATCCAACAAAGAAATGAAAAGCTTTATTATTTTTTGCAAATAACTTCAGAAAGTGAAAGCTATCTTCTCCATGTAATTCTAATAAAAGAAAAGTTCCCCAGATAGTTGATTACTTCCCCAATTCTCTAATTGTAAACAAATGCATGTTTTTATTATGCGTGCATTTAAAAATAATTACTCCTCCATAATTTGAGGAATTTCACTTCAATGCATTAACGCGAAGAAGGGGTCAGACCCCTTTAGTGCTTTAAAGGAGTACATTTTCGGCTAGCGAATTTCTCCGTCATCTCCCTGCGATAAGTCAACATCATCTCGTTCCTCGCTGTGTTTCCTTTATCTCAGTCGAAGACTATGAAATTCGTACGCCGATAAGCAAGGCGCTTCCGCTTTTCATTGTCTAGCTCCAGCGCCTATCGGCTAGCGAATTTCTCCGTCATCTCCCTGCGATAAGTCAACATCATCTCGTTCCTCGCTGTGTTTCCTTTATCTCGGTCGAAGACTATGAAATTCGTACGCCGATAAGCAAGGCGCTTCCGCTTTTCTTGTGAAAAAACAGAAATATAAAGAAGAGGCTTATCATATATTGAAATGGGACAGCCAGTTATTCGCACCTTTTTCCATCTGCAGCAGGATTTCTTGCATCCGTAATCTATTAATCAGAGCATGTGAGGAGTGATGAAGCATGGGCAGCGCACTAAGTGGTATAAAAGTGCTTGATTTAACAAGAGTCTTAGCAGGCCCATTATGTACGATGACTCTGGGGGACCTGGGCGCCGAAATCATTAAGGTGGAAGCACCGGGAGGAAGTGATGATACACGGTACTGGGGGCCTCCTTTTCAAAATAATATCAGCGCCTATTATCTTTGTGCCAATCGCAATAAGAAAAGCCTGACTGTTAATTTAAAAGCGGACAAGGGAAAGGAAATTATCAAAAAGCTTGCTTTGGAGTCAGACGTCATTATCCACAATTTTAAAACAGGGACGATGGAGCGTCTTGGGCTGTCTTATGATGTACTATCCGAATTGAATCCCCGGGCTGTCTATTGTTCTATTACAGGGTTTGGGGAAACAGGTCCATATAAAGAGCTTGCAGGATATGACTTTATTATTCAGGCGATGTGCGGTTTTATGAGTATTACAGGCAGCAAGGAATCAGGGCCGCAAAAAGCAGGAGTGGCAATTACTGATATTTTGACTGGATTGAATGCGTGTATTGCCATACAGGCAGCTTTGCTTGAAAGAAGCCGTTCAGGTAAGGGGCAAAAAATTGATATCTCTTTATTTGATAGCGGAGTAGCATCGCTTGTGAATATTGCAAGCAATTACTTGATGTCGGGCTCCATTCCTAAACCTCTCGGCAACCATCATGCCAATATTGTACCCTATCAAACCTTTGATACTTCTGATGGGAAAATGGTGATTGCAGTAGGAAATAACTCTCAATTTGAAAAACTCTGCTCATTACTAGGCCTTGTTCATCTGTCATCTGATGAGCGTTTCCGTACGAATTCCGACAGAGTAAAAAATAGAGAGGAACTCGTTGGGATTCTGCAGAATATCTTGATAAAGAATGCCACCCGCCACTGGCAAAATTTGTGCAATGATAACGGAATTCCAAGCGGACCGATCTACAATGTCGAGGAGGTTTTCCAAAGTCCTCAAATAAAAGCACGTGAAATGATTGTAGAAATGGAACATCCCGAAGCAGGAATTATACAGCTTGTGGGAACTCCCTTAAAGCTATCAAGAACCCCTGTTACAATGAAGCACCATCCGCCATCTCCAGGAGAGCATTCGCAAGAAATCTTGGACAGGCTTGGATACTCTGAGGAAGAAGTGAAAGAATTCGCAGAACACCATATCATTTGAGGAGTGAAGAAAAATGGAAGCTAAATTAAGAGAAGAGCATGGAATGCTAAGAAACACGGTACGCAGCTTTGTCGATAAAGAGATTATCCCTTATATTGCAGAGTGGGACGCCAAAGGCCATTTTGAACCCGCTGTCATGAAAAGGCTTGCAGAATTAGGGTTTATGGGGGTTTGTATACCGGAGGCTTATGGTGGGAGCGGTATGGATTATAATTCTTTGGCCATCGTATGCGAAGAACTGGAAAGAGGAGATACGGCCTATCGGACAGCTGTTTCGGTTCATACTGGTTTAAATAGTCTGACACTGCTGCAGTGGGGGACAGAAGAGCAAAAACAAAAGTATCTCGTTCCACAGGCAAACGGAGTGAAGGTGGGAGCATTCGGGCTGACAGAGCCTGGTGCAGGATCGGATGTAGCCTCTTTAAATACGACAGCAGTGAGGGACGGAGACCATTACATTTTAAATGGACAAAAGACATGGATTTCTCTATGTGATGTTGCAGACCACTTTTTAGTTTTTGCTTATACGGACAAAAGTAAGCATCATCACGGCATATCTGCCTTTATTGTAGAACGGACAATGCCTGGTTTTTCTTCTAAGGCAATAAAAGGCAAGCTTGGCATTCGCGCAGGAAACACTGGTGAAATATTTTTTGACAGTGTAAGAGTGCCGAAGGAAAACCTACTGGGAAAAGAAGGAGAAGGGTTTAAAATCGCTATGTCAGCACTGGACAACGGCAGGTTTACAGTTGCTGCAGGAGCCTGCGGACTTATTATGGCTTCAATGGAAGCAAGTGTTAAGTATTGCAAAGAGCGAAAGACCTTTGGGAAAGAAATTGGAAGGCATCAGCTGGTTCAGCAAATGGTGGCCAATATGGAAGCAGGACTGCAAATTGGCAGGCTTTTGGTTCATCAGGCTGGTGAGTTGAAGAATCAGGGGAAACGAAATACACGTGAAACGTCTCTGGCAAAATGGCAGGCGTGTGACTATGCCAATAAAGCAGCGGATGATGCAGTCCAAATCCACGGGGCGTATGGATACTCTGATGAATATCCTGTTGCTCGTTATTTAAGAAACTCAAAAGCACCCGTTATATATGAAGGAACACGTGAAATCCATACCATTATGCAAGCGGAATATGTATTAGGCTACAGGGAAGATAAGCCTTTAAACAAAATGCTTCCTGCCTGGCCATTTGAAGTCGATAAGGCAGCAGCAAAATCTTGAATAAACTCTATGATTGATTCCTTGAGAATATGGTTATGGGAGGCGCGAAAAATGAAGATAAACGGTATAAAAGAAAACACCATCTTTATAGATGGCGTTTGGAGAGAGGCCGCCGGAGGAAAAACAGAAGCCGTTTTAAACCCGGCAACACTTGAGCACATCATGTCTTTTTCATATGGCGATGAAAAGGATGCCAGGCTCGCAGTTCAGGCCGCAAAGGACGCGCTCCCTTTATGGTCGGCTAAAACAGCAAGGGAGCGATCCGGATATTTATATCGAGCCTATCAGCTCATGATGGAAAGGCAGGAGGACTTAGCCGTTATTTTAACAACGGAACAAGGGAAGCCCCTGGCTGAATCGAGAGGAGAAATAGCCTCTGCTGCAAGCTACTTGCTCTGGTATGCAGAAGAAGCAAACCGGATATACGGAGAAATGATCCCCTCCTCCAATAAGGGGAAAAGGTTGTTTACGATTCCTCAACCTATAGGAGTCGTTGCTGCCATTACTCCATGGAATTTTCCCAGCTCTATGATTGCGAGAAAACTGGGTCCAGCGTTAGCAGCCGGCTGTACGGTTGTTTTAAAACCGGCAGAACAAACGCCGTTATCAGCAGTTGGGCTTGTGAAAATTTTTGAGGAGGCTGGTCTTCCAAAAGGAGTCTTAAACCTGGTAACGGGTGATCCTGCTTCAATAGGAAAAGCATGGCTGGAAGAACAGGATGTGAGGCTGATAACGTTCACGGGATCCACAGAGGTGGGAAAACATCTAATGCGGAGCAGTGCCGATAATGTAAAAAAGCTTTCTCTGGAGCTGGGGGGCCACGCTCCCATTCTTGTTTTTGAAGATGCAGATATTGACCAGGCTGTAAGCTTGTCGCTCATGAGTAAATTTAGAAATGCTGGACAAACCTGCATCTGTGCAAACAGAATTTATGTCCAAGAATCCATTTACAATCATTTTGTAAAAAAGCTCGTTGAAAAAGTGAAGCAATTGAAGATGGGGAATGGACTGGAAACCGGAATCGAGATAGGGCCATTGATAGACAATCATGCTCTTGAAAAAGTACAAAGCCATGTCCAGGATGCAATAAATAAGGGAGCCTCCATCACCGCAGGAGGCAATCGTCCATCTCTTTCAAAAAATTTAAAAGGCTTCTATTATACGCCTACCGTTTTAACAGGAATTACGGACGAGATGCTGGTAATGAAAGAGGAAACATTTGGTCCTGTAGTGCCTATCCAGTCTTTTACAAGTGAAGAAGAAGCCATAGAAAAAGCTAATCTGACAAGCTACGGATTAGCATCATATGTATTTACAGAGAATATTAATCGGGCATGGCGGGTCATGGAGCAGCTGGAGTATGGAATTATTGGGATAAATGATGTATTCCCTGCAGCGGCTGAAGCGCCGTTTGGCGGAATAAAACAATCTGGACAGGGAAAAGAAGGCGGGCGAGAGGGAATGATGGAATATGTGGAAATGAAATATATTTCCATGGGGCTAAAGGAAGCAGAGTATTAAGAGATGTCCCTTTTTGTTCTTTTCTTAATTGGTAACACAAGGAAGGGATGGAAAAAGGAAACAAAGTTTTTAGTTTGTTTCCTTTTTTCGGTAAATACTTATCCGGTTTATTCTCTGTCCAGCTCCAGTGCCTATCGGAAAGCGGATATCTGAGTTTTTTTAGATTGTTGCTTTACGTACAAGGCATCATTCCGTATGTTGTCTGTCTTCGTTGCATCTTTTCGTAAGATATTTTTACGATAAGAGTCTTTCCCTAAATATACTGGCTTAATAAATTTCATTATTAGACGATGAAAAAAGTAAGTACTTTAAATCAAAGGAAGCTTAATCCACTTTGAATACGATTCTTTCCGAGCTATTTAAGAAAGGCTTCAAAGATAGGAGGTTCATCAAGAAAAGGTGCAGTACACTCTATGTTTACCTTAGTAAAAGGATGCACAAATTGAAGCTTTCGTGCATGAAGAGCCTGCCTTTGATAGATAGGTTTCCCTCCATATAATGTATCGCCAGCCAGAGGATGCCCTAAAAAACTCATATGAACCCTAATTTGATGAGTTCTTCCAGTATCCAGGGTACATGCAACTAGTGAAAGTTTTTCCTTTTTAATAGTATCTAACACATGATAATGGGTAATGGCGTGCTGGCCAGATGGAGATACCCTTCTCCTTGTAGGATGGTGTCGATCGCGGCCAATGGCTTTATTAATTAGACCAGAGTCAGGATTTAAAAAGCCATGTACCAGTGCCCAGTATGTTCTTTTTACTTTTCTTTCAGTCAGCATGTGATCCAGGATAGCATGGCTCCAGGCAGTCTTAGCAAAAAGGACAGCCCCGGTGGTATCCCTGTCGAGGCGATGGACATGGCGCACTCTGCAGGATATATTGTTTTTTTCATAATAATAAGCAACCGCATTAGCCAAAGTATCTGTTTGTTCATCATTATTGGGGTGGGTATCCATTCCTTCCGGCTTATTGACAACCAGCAGGTGGTCGTCCTCAAACAATACATCAATAGGTCTTTTCCAGGCTGTAACACCTGGATCTTCATCCTTAAAGATGGCTATAGAAAATTTGTCTCCTGCAGATAAAGGGGCAGTCCAGCTCTTGTAATCGCCATTAATCATAACGGACTTCTCCATTCGAATTTGATGGAGCAGCTTTTTGGGCGTCGGCCAATATTCTCTAAGGATTCTTTCAATGGTAAAACCATTTAATTCCTTTGGTATAACAACATTGAATAAAGTGCCGTTTTTTGTTATCTCCATAAAATAATTCCTTTCTTATGGGCATAATTACCACGGTTAACGTCTTGAATTGTGTGATATATTCACTATATAAATTAACGTGTTTACCTAAATGTTCATCATATTTCCAATTTTTAAACAGAGTACTTCCTACTAATTGCCATACTTATTATACAAAGAAATACCTTGATTCGCACACAAGTTATTTGTGAATAGTTTAGAAAAAAAAATGGGAGATAAGCTACATTAGATAAGGGTGTGTTAAGAGTGAAAATTTTATATGCATCTACGGATGAGCAGCAACAAAAAATAATTGAACTAATGGAATATATGTATACAGAAATTTTTCCGCAGTTTTATTCTGGTGAAGAAATTGCTAATTTTAGGGATTTGAATATCCTTTGTCCCTCCTCATGCCGATTTGATTATTTCAGTACATTAAAGGGTTCCTACAGAGTGATAGCCAGTTTACAAACAATTATTACGATTTTAGAATTAAGAATTTTTAAAAAAGATGCAGTTGATTATGAAGTACTGTTTAATCGTAATCGAGCGATACTTGAGGAATATGACATTACGTTTCCGTTTTGTTATTCTCAATTTGAAATGTCGGTTCGATCGCTTCATTCCGCTTTTAGTATGTTTAAAAAACCCGCAAATGAATTGTTAATTTAATGTTTGGAGCTGGTTTTGAACTTTAACAATCTTTCCTGTTGATTTTGGCTTCAGATGCAACGACGGATAGGGTGCTTACAGCAGGAGTCTTGTGTATCCGCTATATTCCCCAGTGTGTCCAAATCAACACTAATAAAAAGCCTGCATTTAGGAGACCCTAAAAGCAGGCTTTTATTGGTGGATTTCTTTTGTTTGGATCTTCATGGCAGCCCAGCCATCTTGCCTACGTGTATAAATAACCATCCCCGGTAATTTCTTGTGTTGTTTTTAAGGCACCATTTGCATGATCAATATAGCGGAGGAGTGAATATAAACTCCTTTCGATAACATTATAATCATGTGAAAAATGGTACGCATGCAGAAGATGCTCAATTCGCTTCGATAGTAAATCGTCTTTTGTCCTTACCATTAAAATCAGCAGGTTATCCCACTCGGAACGATGGGTGTAATAAAGGGCACGATCATAATCAACATAAACCATTCGTCAGCCCCTCCTTTATTTAAGGAGTTGATGTTAGTGTATGTAGTTAGGCTTTTTTTTGTCGCTGTAAAAGTTGGAGATTATGCTGAATTTTGATCAGCGAGTATAAGAATAATCCGCTGTTAAATTAGTTCGTTCTTTGCAACTTCTGCATTTAACATTGAATTGATTTAGAAAAGTTGAACGCAAGTACGGACAAAACACGAATTAGTTATTTGAAAGTAAAAGCATCAAATTAATAGCAAAGAGCCTTAATGAACATTCATGATATAATAAAGGTAATTTAAACCATGAGAATGGGGATTCTTCCCATTCTAAGAAAGGTGATAATGTCCAATGTGATTTTCCTTCCTTCATTTAATCAACTAAATATTTTTAAGGAGGAAAGGAAATGCGTAATAAAGCCTTCCGGTATTTATGGGTAGGTCAATCCTGTGCCAATCTCGGAGATGTTCTGTATATTGTCGCCTTAATTGCGGTGGTGTATCAGTTAACCGGCTCGGCAGTTCAAATGGCATTGGTGCCTTTTATTATCACCTTCGCGAAATTTTTAAGCAGCATAATAGCCCCTATTGTTTTGGATCGATATACACTAAAAAATCTTCTCGCAGGAACACAGGGGTTAAAAACCATACTTCTGTTTTGTTTATTCTTTTTAATCTTTATGCATTATGACGGCCTGTTGTCCATCTTTATTTTAGCTGCGCTCATTGCGTTTCTGGATGGCTGGGCGCTTCCTGCTGCCAATGTATTGGTACCATTTATTGTCAGGCGTGAAGACCTGCTTAAGTCAAATGGCTTCCTTTCTACACTTGACCAAGCCATTCAATTTGCCGGCTGGACTGCGGGAGGGATGATGACTGCCATTATTCAGCCTGAAGGAACTATGTTGGTAACTGGTGTATGCTACATTATCAGTACTTTTTTTATGATGACCATCCCTGTGATAATGAACGATCAGAAGTCTGCTCATAGAGAAACTGTCACTGGTTATTTTGAAAAAGTAACAGAGGGTTTTTATGAATTATGGAGAAACAAACCTTTACGCTTCACGCAGATGGTTTATCTTCTTGAGTCAGCAGCAGGTGTGGTATGGATTGCGGCTATTCTATATATTTACGTGGAGAAACAGCTTCATACAAGTGTAG
Organism: Heyndrickxia acidicola; assembly: GCF_001636425.1. NCBI lineage: Bacteria > Bacillati > Bacillota > Bacilli > Caryophanales > Bacillaceae > Heyndrickxia > Heyndrickxia acidicola. Next base: position 2,395,990 of record NZ_KV440953.1, on the reverse strand, counting down.
AATGGTGGGGATTTATCAATGGCGCCTTTTGTACAGGGCTTATTTTTGCCAGTCTTGCTTTGATAAAAATTCATTCGTTGATAGCAGGAAGGCAGGTAAGGATTTTCTGGGTATCAAGCTTTGTGACCGCGCTGGTAACAGCGGTGTTCGGGCTGACCCATAATTCCATATTTGCCCTTATTTTGTCATTGCTTTTTGGTTTTTTTGATCAAGTAAAAGGAATTATTTTACACACGTTTATACAAGCCGAAGCTTCTCTTGATAAGCTTCCAAATGTATTTGCCGCGCAGGGAGCCATTACAACACTTGTATTTGGCTTAGCCAGCCTGGGAGCGGGATGGCTGCTGCAGCATGCCGGAATTGAATGGGTCTTTATTTTATCATCGTGCCTTTTGTTTATTAGTATACTGCCGGTGTTTCTAGCTGGTATGCATGCTGGTGCACAAGGGAATAAAAGATTATAAAATTTGAGAAGGATTTGGTATTATAGCCAAATCCTTTTTGGGCTGATTGAAATGACTATTTGCATGATAAAGTCATAAAGCCATTTTGAAATTGATTTCCCCCGTTTGGAAAAAAATACTTTAATCGTTGCAGCCCCTGCTTTTAGAATACCACTGGAGGAAGTTTCGCTTTTCCTGTTTCATGATTTCCTTCTTTTTTTCATACATTGTCTTAAGAAGAAAAAAGGGGGAATGGCGAGTGAATCAAAGTGAGCATAAGGCATTGGAATATGCTATTGCTGAAATTACGGAAATCGCTTCTGGCTTTGGGCTGGATTTCTATCCAATGAGGTATGAAATCTGCCCAGCTGATATTATTTATACCTTTGGTGCTTATGGGATGCCTACTCGATTTTCCCATTGGAGTTTTGGAAAGCAGTTTTTTAAGATGAAGCTGCAATATGACTTAGGCTTAAGCAAGATATATGAGCTGGTCATCAATTCGAATCCATGCTATGCTTTTTTGCTGGATTCTAATTCGCTTATACAAAATAAACTGATTGTAGCCCACGTATTGGCACATTGCGACTTTTTTAAAAATAACATTCGTTTTGGAAATACAAAAAGAGATATGGTGGAAAGCATGGCTGCCACAGCTGAAAGGATTCGTGCTTATGAACTGAAATACGGTAAACGGGAAGTGGAAACGTTTGTTGATGCGGTTTTGGCTATTGAAGAGCATATTGATCCTTCATTAATGCGGCCAAAGCTGGCCTGGACGCTTGACGACGAGGATATATGGGAAGAGGAAGAGCGTGAAAAGTCTTCTCCCTATGATGATTTATGGTCATTGGATTCAAAGGAGAAAAAAGAACCTCCAAAGAAAAGAAAAAAGAAACTGCCCCCTCAGCCGGAAAAAGATATTGTGCTGTTTATTGAACAATACAGCCGGGAACTAACGGAGTGGCAGCGCGATATCATGACGATGATTCGCGAAGAAATGCTGTATTTCTGGCCTCAGCTTGAAACTAAGATCATGAATGAGGGCTGGGCATCGTTCTGGCATCAGCGGATTTTGCGTGAGTTGGACCTTACCAGCGATGAGGCCATTGAGTTTGCTAAGTTAAACGCAGGCGTTGTACAGCCATCCAGAACAGGGATTAACCCTTATTATTTGGGGATTAAGATTTTTGAGGATATTGAAGAGCGCTGGAATAACCCGACTGAAGAAATGAAGAAATTGGGGGAAAAGCCCAATTCCGGCAGGGAGAAAATGTTTGAGGTCAGGGAAGTTGAATCGGATATCTCTTTTTTGCGAAATTATTTGACCAAGGATTTAGTCACAAGGGAAGACATGTATTTATTCCAAAAACAAGGAAGGGACTACAAAGTAATTGATAAGGAATGGAAAAATGTGCGGGATCAGCTCGTAAGCATGCGGGTAAACGGAGGTTTTCCTTACATTACGGTCCTGGATGGGGACTATTTGCGTAATGGGGAACTTTATTTAAAGCACTGGTATGAAGGGGTGGAATTAGATCTCAAATACCTTGAAAAGGTTTTGCCGTATATCCATCAGCTTTGGGGCAGGAGTGTGCATATGGAATCTGTAGTAGAAGGCAAGGAAATGGTCTTTAGCTACGATGGCAGAGCGGTGCAAAGGAAATATCTATAATTGAAGACTTAGATACAAATATTCTAGATCTTTCTCTAGGGATTGGTAGCTATTTGTTACCAATCTTTTTTAGTGAAAACATTATAAAACTGGATTCACCCTCCATTTAAGTTGAGCTAACATTCAGGGAGCCTGTAAAGAGGCGCTTATTTGTATAGACAGAAGGGTTATTATTATCAAGACGGAAATGATGACTGGTCAACCTTTTGGGGCAAAAATATTTCAATTGACATATGCTCAAATTGCTGAGGTTCAAGTTAACCATAATTTTTGAGTCAAACGAAAAAATTGGGATTCTGCAAATACTCCCAACTATTTCTCAATCATGAGACGAAAATTTTAAATCCTGCAAATTTTTCATCACAAATATTTTCTCCTTTAACGAAGCAAAAAGATGATGCGATATCAATGGTAAAAAAACTTGGAGAACACAAAGAAGCAGGAATTATTCCAAAAGAAGAAATTTAAGTTTAAAAAGATGAATTACTAACATGAATTTGATACATAACAGAGACCTACCTTGAACTGCACCCCATTTGTTAGCCGTAACTACCAGTTAGAGGTGCAGTGTAAACTGAATTTTTTTCTTTGTTGCACTAACGTCTGTTCAGTAAGCATTGTTTCACAGATATGAATTTTTGATAGGTAATCTAAACATATATCGACCATTTATAAATTGTTTTGTGGATTTATCTCCTAAGCAAGAGCGGATATTACGATCCCGCCAAGTGCAGAAATAATTACAACAATCCAAGGCGGAAGTTTCCAAATCATGAGTAAACCAAATGCGATGAGTGCTAGACAGAAATCATATGGGGTCTTGATTGCACTCGTCCAAACAGGGTTATATAAGGCAGCAATTAAGATACCGACCACAGATGCATTGATTCCAGCAAGTGCTGATTGGAATCCTGGTCTAGAACGAAGGGTATTCCAAAAGGGAAGTGCACCTGCTACAAGTAAAAATGCAGGCAGGAAAATGGCAATGAGTGCTAGCACACCGCCAGTAATGCCGTTAGGAAACGTTTTTGACACAAAACCAAGGTAGGAGGAAAAGGTAAACAAAGGACCTGGCATTGCTTGTGTTGCTCCGTAACCTGCTAGAAATTGTGAATTTGTCATCCAGCCTGTTGGCACTACATCTCTTTGTAATAACGGCAGGACAACGTGACCTCCACCAAAAACTAATGCCCCTGCGCGGTAAAAGCTATCAAACATTGCCAATCCCTGATTGTGAATACCCAGTCTTAATAGAGGTAAAACAATTAGAAATCCAAAGAATAGCGTAAGAAAAGTAATGCCTGTTTTTTGGCTAATCGGAATTTTTATCGGTTGGATTTCTTGTGACGCATTTTTTTCGAAGAATTTCCATCCGATGATTCCTGATACAATAATAAGAAGAACTTGAATCATGGATGTAGGTACCAATAGTGTAGCGATAGCGGAAAGTATTGCAATCGTGCTTCGTAATCTCCCTGTTGCAAGCTTACTTGCCATTCCCCAGACCGCTTGAGCGACAACAGCAACAGCTACAATCATCAAACCATGCAACCAACCTGCGTGCTGGATATTTAGTCCTTTAAGTACCCAAGCAAACACCATTAGTGTAATGGCAGAGGGGAGGGTAAAACCAATCCAGGCCATAAGCCCACCGATCAATCCAGCGCGTTGAATACCGATGGCAATTCCAACTTGACTGCTTGCAGGTCCAGGAAGGAATTGACAAAGAGCAACCAAATCTGCATAACTCTTTTCATCTAACCAATTTCTACGTTTTACATACTCCTCATGAAAGTATCCCAAGTGTGCAATTGGTCCTCCAAATGATGTGAGTCCTAATCGGGTGGAAACCTTTAAAACCTCCAATATCCGTTTCAACTGACATTCCCCCTAATCTTTAATCTCTTTAAACAACTCGTATGCCTTTTTTCTGGCTTCATCAAGAACTTCCGTACCGAGAGTGGTTGTGGTGTAATATTTTCTGATTTTTCCTTCTACAAGCCGATTTTCTTTAAATAGAAGACCTTCCTTTTCCATCGTGTGTAATACGGGATACAACGTACCAGCACTTAAGTTGTATCCGTGTTCCGCTAATTCCTCTAACATCCACATGCCATAAATGGGTTCCATTTTTGCGTGATGCAAAATGTGAATTTGAATAAATCCAAGAAACAATTTTCGTAGAACACGTTCCTCGATATTATCACCTCATTTCGTACTTCGATATCGAATTTCGATATCAATTTATCAGAATAATTATATATTGTATAGAGTCTATATCAGTAGGTAACTAGTCCATTTTATTTGTCGTACATTAATTGATTGTACGATGTGTAAGTAAGAATCTAAAATCTGTTGACTTTGAAATGATGTCCATGTAAATGATTTCGGTGAGAGAAATGGATTTATACGAAGAATAGATAAAGTTGACTCAAAGTATGTCACGAGTAGGCAGAAGTATAGATAACGGACCTATGGAATCCTTTTGAGGCACCTTGAAATCTGAGAAGTATTACTTACATAAATATTCGACCTTTGAAGAGCTTTCTAACGCGATAGATGAATATATTCATTTCTATAATAATGACCGATATCAAAAACGACTAAACGGCCTTAGCCCTATGGAATATAGAGCTAAAGCCGCTTAGAGTATTTTTTATTATTTCCACTGTCTACTTGACGCGTTTTATTCTTGGTGATGAAGCCTTTGAGATATTATAAAGGAAGGTTCTGTATAATTAGAAACTAATCTATCGTTAATGATTGATCAAATTATCAAAGTTAGTTAGGTCTTCTTTTTCATCGTTATAGTTGTGAATATTCAACTTGGCAGTTGATAATTGATCATTGTGAAGAATAGTGGAAACAAGGCTTTTAATATCGTAATAATGTTTTTCTTCACTTGATGGAATGACCATATCAATGGTGATTGGTGAATTTTGCACACTAACATAAACGACATCATAATTTTGGGATTTCAACTCTTTAATTATTTGATTTGTAACTTGCCCAGCTGTGTCCGTATTTTGATGTGTAGTTTTTGAGCGCTCTGGAACTTTTTTTGTACTGGTTTGATATTGTTGGAAATGAGATAAATTGACGTGGGAAATAAACGAAAAAGTATTTAGCGGCAATAATTTTAAAACGATAAAAAGAGTCAATACTAATAAGATGATGGAAAAATATCCACTCTTATTTCTTGGGGGATTCGTCGATCTTTTTTGAACATTTACTTTTTGATGTCCAAAAGATTTTTTGTTAGCTCCAGCTCCATGCATTACACTATATACCCCCTATTAATTATGATTTGACTACGTAAAAGTATGTCCATGTTATTTTTATTCATTAAAAATCCTAGGTATTCTAAGGTATTGCTTTTTATTTGATCCAACGTGCTCTTGTAATATAAAAAAGGAGCAACTAAAAAAGTTGCTCCTTTTTGTTCTACTACATCTTAAGCTGTTTTTACTGAACTTAACTTTTTTAATGCTTTCCGCTTAGTAAGATAACGTTGTAAGAAATAAGAACCCACAACATAAACGACTGCAACTGCTTGAAGGGATAATCCTTCAACGTTAGGGAAGACACAGAACCATACTCCAAGCCAATCAGGAAAATGTAAGCCAATTTGTGTAGTGCTCATCCATCCAGCCTGCTGCATTTCTTGTACGGTTTCTCCCACCATCACGGCAAGAACCATAACCAAAAGTACTCCTGTAAATACCAGCATTTTTTTGTGAGGCAATTTCTTCTGGAACAAAAAGGTTAGTACTCCTACAACCATAGTGAAAGCCAATCCAATTAAAGTACCTTGAAGAATAATATCGGAACCCACTTTTAATCGTAAGTTTTGTAGGAACAGCACAACTTCGAAACCTTCTCTATAGACAGATGTTAAACCAACTATAAATAGAGACCAGAATGCGCTTGCAGATACTTCTGTATTTTTCTGACCGATCAATTGTTGTTTCTTATTATTGTGAAGCTTAATCCAACCAGTCCAATATATTTTATGGAAGAACCAATTAAGAATAATTAATAAAACAACTACTGCTAAAATTCCTGTAAAAGCTTGTATGTTTAATTGTGAAGCATTGACTGAAGAGATGATTGCAACAACGATAAACCAAGTAGCAAGAGTGGCAATGAATGAAACACCTGCTCCGATAGAAATCGGTTTCCAGTAATCATCTTGTTTTTTACGAATGAGCCCAGAGATAATAGCGGCTAAAACAAGTATAGCTTCTAGTCCTTCTCTAAACACTAATATGGCGGTATTGATAACAGCAGCTGTTGGAGAGATGTGCTTAGCGGTAGGATCAGGATTTCCATTGAAATAAACTCCCTGCCAAACCAAAACACCAATCAAAACAAGCACTGAAACGGTAATTAAGATTGTTTTGATGTTGATGATCTTGTTGTGCATTCTTAATCCTCCTATGTAAATACGATAATGATAATCGTTATCAATTGATTATTACTTACATCATAACTGTTTATAATTGTTAAGGTCAATAAGAAATATTGGAAGAATATATATTAGTTCTTAAAATGGGAACTCTTTTAACAGGTTTATACTCTTTAGAAAGGGGATATGTGAAATTGTATAGTACAAATGAATTCTAATTAACGCCTTTACATAGGGTAGGGGGGTATGGTAAAATGAATATATAAAGGAGGCATTGTTATGGAAAATAATGAAAATTTTGAGCGTCCTCTAGAACACAGTGACAAGAATAGCCACCATTCTGATAAAATTAAGAAAAATTTAGTCACACGTCTAAATAGAGTGGAAGGCCAGGTACGAGGAATAAAAGGACTAATTGAAAAAGATACTTACTGCGATGATGTCATTAATCAAATCGCTGCTACGCAATCTGCATTGAATAGTGTAGCAAAAATTCTTTTAGAAGGTCATCTAAAAGGATGCGTACTGGATCGGCTTAATCAAGGAGATACAGATGTGTTGGATGAATTCTTAGGAACTGTCCAACGGTTATTAAAAAAATAAAGGAGTGTTATGAATGGAAAAAATCACTTTAGAAGTACAAGGAATGTCATGTGGTCATTGCGTTAAAGCAGTTGAAGGAAGTGTTGGTGCTTTAGAGGGTGTTAAAGAGGTAAAAGTACACTTAAGCGAAAGTTTAGTAGATATAGAATACAATATAGAAAAAGTTTCACTCGATACGATCAAAGAAACCATTGATGACCAAGGATATGATGTTATCAAGGAACGTGCGCATGCTTAATGCATGTTTTCTTTTTTAATAAAATATACCCCTATGAGGTATAATGAAGGAAGGTGAAAAATAATATGAGTGTGAAAGAAAAAGAAGTTCAAATTCAAATTGGCGGAATGACGTGTGCTGCTTGTGCAAATCGAATTGAAAAAGGATTAAATAAGGTTGAAGGTGTAAATGAAGCGAATGTAAACTTTGCTTTAGAAAATGCAAAAATTAAATTTAATCCTGAAGTGACAAATGTAGGAGAATTCCAAGTGAAAGTCAAAAATCTTGGTTACAATGTCGAGCTGGATAAAAGTGATTTTATGATCACAGGCATGACATGTGCTGCTTGTGCTAACAGGATTGAAAAAGGGTTAAATAAGCTTAATGGGGTAACGAAGGCCAACGTAAATCTTGCCTTGGAAAATGCAACGGTTGAATATAATTCATCTGAAATTTCAACAGCAGATATTATTAAGAAAGTTCAAAGTTTGGGCTATGACGCTTCACTAAAAGATGAAAACAGCGGAGATAAAGCCGTTGATCATAAAGAAAAAGAAATTAAGAAGCAAAGAAACAAATTTATCTTTTCAGCTGTTCTATCACTCCCATTATTATGGGTAATGGTGAGTCACTTCAGCATTACATCTTTCATCTATGTTCCCAATCTATTAATGAATCCATGGGTTCAGTTAGTGCTAGCAACACCCGTACAATTTTTTATCGGAAAACAATTTTATATCGGAGCTTACAAGGCTTTGAAAAATAAAAGTGCCAATATGGATGTGCTCGTTGCACTTGGTACTACAGCAGCCTACTTTTATAGCTTGTATTTAACAATCCTTTCAATCGGTTCACAGGGATCAACCGAGCTGTACTTTGAAACAAGTTCTATTTTAATTACCTTAATTCTTCTTGGGAAACTGTTTGAAGCAAAAGCCAAAGGAAGATCTTCAGAAGCGATTAAAAAGCTGATGGGATTACAGCCCAAAACAGCGTTAGTGGAAAGGGAGGGAGTCGAACTAGAGATTCCTCTTGATCAAGTGGGGATAAACGACATTGTACTTGTTAAGCCAGGAAATAAAATACCTGTTGACGGTGTAGTTGTCGAAGGTAATTCTGCCGTCGATGAATCCATGATAACAGGTGAAAGTATTCCTGTTGATAAATCAATTGGCGATAACGCAATTGGGGCAACGATTAATAAAAATGGATATTTAAAGATTAGAGCAAAAAAAGTTGGGAAGGAAACTGCCCTGGCTCAAATCATAAAAATTGTTGAAGATGCACAGGGATCGAAAGCACCAATCCAACGTCTTGCTGACCAAATATCAGGTGTTTTTGTTCCTATTGTCGTAGGAATAGCGGCTCTTACATTTTTAACTTGGTTTATCTGGGTAAATCCTGGTGATTTCCCTTCTGCTCTTGAAAAGTTTATAGCCGTATTGGTCATTGCATGTCCATGTGCATTAGGTCTCGCCACCCCAACGTCCATTATGGCAGGTTCAGGTCGAGCAGCAGAAATTGGTGTCTTATTTAAAGGTGGAGAACACCTGGAAAAAACACATGATATTGACACAATTGTTCTTGATAAAACAGGAACTGTAACTAATGGTGAACCAATTTTAACTGATGTAGTTGTAAAGGATGGTTTTAATGAGAATCTGCTTTTTCAACTAATTGCTTCTGCCGAAAGGCAATCAGAACACCCAGTAGCGCAAGCTATTGTTCAGGGTGTGACAGAAAAAGGAACCGTATTTTCTCAAGTAGAGTCCTTTGAAAATGTTCCTGGATATGGAATTCAGGCTACTGTAAACGGATATTCACTATTAATTGGAACGCAGAAATTAATGAATCAACACAAAGTTGAATTTACATCCGTTCTAGACACTGTTAACCTATTGGAATCAAACGGAAAAACGGTTATGCTCGTAGCAGTGAACCAGGAATATGCAGGGGTCATTGCGGTGGCAGATACGGTTAAAGAAAATTCTAAGGATGCCATCAACCGACTAAAGAACATGGGATTAGAGGTTTTCATGATAACAGGTGATAATAAAAGAACCGCGTCCTATATTAGCGAGCAAGTCGAAATTGATCATGTCATTGCAGAAGTTTTACCAAGCGGTAAAGCAGAAGAGGTTAAAAAATTACAGCAACGAGGAAGAAAAGTGGCGATGGTAGGTGACGGTATCAATGATGCACCAGCACTTGCGACCGCAGATGTCGGCATGGCGATAGGTACTGGGACTGATGTAGCAATGGAAGCCGCAGACATAACGTTGATCCGTGGGGATTTGAATAGTATTGCAGATGCCATATTTATGAGTAAAAAAACCATTCACAATATTAAACAGAATTTGTTTTGGGCACTTGCTTATAATGCAATAGGAATTCCAATAGCCGCATATGGATTTCTCGCTCCTTGGCTTGCAGGAGCAGCCATGGCTTTTAGTTCCGTTTCTGTTGTTTTAAATGCTCTAAGATTACAAAAGGTAAAACTTTAAACATGTAAAAATAATAGCCAGTGACAGATTTTTTTATAATCAGCTGTCACTGGCTTTTTACATATCTCGATAGGGTTGTTTAAGAAAATTATATTTATTTTTACTTTGAATAAGAAAAGGCGGATTGAATATAATTTATCGGCGCTATGAGATAAATCAGCAGGATCGCTGGAATGGAGGTACCTGTCACACTTAAACCATCATATTCAGGCTGTCCTGTTGGATGCGGTGAACCTGTGGTAAATGATAGTGCAGTTCTTAAACGTGGAGAGAGGTTTGATATATTTATAGGTGGAAAGGCTAAAGGGCTAAAAGCCGAGTTAGGTCAGCTGTTTAAATCAAATCTTCAGGCTTTTGAAGTGTACGAAGTAATGGAGTGGGTTGATTGGATTTTATAAGGAGATTGGCAAAAAAAAGAAGACTTCTACAGGTTTGTCCAAAGAATTGGAGTTTTAGAATTCATATTAGTGTCACAGAATATTTTTAGGGAAACTTGTTTATTGTTTTTTTTTTGAGGCTGTATCAGTAACTACTTAATAATTATTGATACAGCCTTCACTTTTGTATTTATATCTAACCAATGTCTAACTAGTTTTGTCCTTCTGGAACTTTACCTTCAACTATATAAGATTTTGTGAAATTATCATCTGTATATACATTCTTTTTATACATAAAAACGTTATTGCTATTTTTATATACAGAGATGATCTCCTCTTTTTTAGGTAAATTAATTATTACAGGAGTAAGGGCATGGGTATCAATATTTAATTCATATAGATTCCCGCCTTCAGAAATAGTTCCATATGGATAACCAATAATAACATATAGAATATGGTTATTTTTCCATTCCACAAATTTAGGTGTTTGTGAATTCGCTACCGCACCTGTTAAAGAATATAGAGTAGTATGTTCTGTATCCGTATTTTCCACTAGAATGGTTCCTTGCCCTTCTTCTCCTGCATTTTCACCTCTCCCATCAATGGCTGCCTGATATGGAGATGAAGAAGATGTTTTCCAAGATGAAGGAAATTGAGGTGTATATTTGCCTTTTTCCTCTATATGAAAGGTTAATGAACTAACTGGTGCTTTTTTTGTTTGCACACTGTCGTTTGTATCAATCTTTGTAGCTTTGTCTTGGTTTGCTGTCACGTGATTTCTTGCAGTAGTTGTTTTTGTAGCGTTATCTTTTTTCTCAACGGCTGCTGTTTGTTCAGCAGTTGCTTCTTTGGAACTCTCTGATTTTGTTTGATCCTCAGAATTCGTATGTTTTTCAACAGCAACTTTGTTATCCGAAGCCACAGATGTATTTGTATGTGCACATCCTACAAATAAAACGGAAGATGCGACGATAAGACTGGTAAACAATGCTTTCTTGGAATGATTCATTTGGTGTAGTTCTCCTTCAGTTAGTTTGTTTCCATTAGTGAACATATCATATAAATATAGTATAAACAACGGGATTTTGGAGGATCTGGAATATTTTATTAATAAAAATCAGATGTTTTCATTTAGGGTAGGGGGGTATCCTAAATGAAAAGTTGTTTATAGGAGGGGCATTTAGTGAGTTTACTCATCACAATAGCTTATATCTGTGTTTTTGTTGGGATAATTTCAGCACTGGTCATTTTAGTGGATATTTTTAAAAATCCTCAACCCATGAAAATAATGAATATTGTCTGGGGTATTAACGGGCTTTATCTTGGTCCTTATGTGCGGGAAAATCTAGATAAAAGATAAAAACATTAAATCTTTCTTTAAGGATTGGTAGCTATTTGTTACTGATTTTTTTTGTGTTTAAGGAAAACAATTATTTTTTCGTAAACTTGGCTGCAATCTAAGCTCTATATAGAAACTTTTAAATAAAACTATGCTCGATGAATAACAATAAGGATTTGTCCATTGCACGAAAAGTAGTAATCTGTGCAAGAACAACCTTAGATAAAACAGTGGTACCAAGTACAAGTGCCAGCTAAACGTATCCATGTAATTACATTTTCTTCAATTTGTAGTTTATGTTATAATGGCTTTCGTTATCAACGGCCCCGACTTTCATGAGAGTTGAAAGTCATCAAATTTTGAACATATGGAGTGAGTTGTTTTTGAATCTTAATAAAATTAAATATGAATGGTTTGGCAATGTAAGAGGGGATATCTTGTCCGGGTTAGTTGTGGGATTAGCCTTAATACCAGAAGCCATCGCTTTTTCCATTATTGCGGGAGTCCCGCCGATGATAGGTTTATATGCATCATTTTGTATTGCTTTTGTTATAGCTTTGGTTGGGGGAAGACCTGCGATGATATCAGCTGCTACAGGAGCAACGGCCTTGTTAATGGGGGGATTGGTACGAGGCCATGGCCTCCAATATCTTTTGGCAGCAACTATTTTGACAGGAATTATCCAAATTATACTAGGATCAATGAAAATTTCCAGGTTAATGAAGTTTATTCCCCGTTCTGTTATGGTCGGATTTGTAAATGCATTAGCCATTCTAATTTTTATGGCTCAGCTGCCGCATTTCAAGGGAGCTACATGGGTAATGTATGCCATGGTGACAGGAGGTCTTGCCATTATCTATTTGTTTCCGCGGGTGACAAAAGTTGTTCCTTCACCACTGGTAGCCATTATTGTGGTTACTATTATTGCGGTTGCAACAGGAGCTCACGTACGAACTGTGGGAGATTTAGGACAAATTACCCCTTCTCTCCCAAGCTTTCTGCTTCCGCATGTGCCGATGAACTTTGAGACTCTTGCTATTATTTTTCCATATTCATTTGGAATAGCTCTAGTAGGGTTAATTGAATCCCTATTAACAGCGCAAATTGTGGATGATTTTACGGATACAGACAGTGATAAAAATAAGGAAGCCCGTGGCCAGGGAATGGCCAATATTGTTTCGGGATTGTTCGGAGGTATGGCCGGCTGCGCCATGATTGGGCAATCGGGAATTAACGTAAGATCTGGAGGGCGGGGAAGACTTTCCACTTTTGTAGCTGCTGTCTTTCTAATGGTTTTAATCGTTGCATTAAATCATGTCCTAGTTAAAATTCCGATGGCGGCTCTTGTATCAGTAATGATTATGGTGTGTATTGGAACGTTTGACTGGTCCTCTTTAACTAAACTACACATATTGCCAAAAACAGATTCTGCCGTCATGATCATTACAGTTATTACTGTCGTTGCCACTAATAATTTATCGATTGGGGTACTGGTTGGCGTAATTTTAAGTGCTGTCTTCTTTGCTGTGAAAATTTCAAAGATAGAAGTAAAACTAATGTCCAGCAATTCAATTAGACAAATATATAAAGTCACAGGACAGCTTTTCTTTGCATCAGTTACAGATTTTGTGAATGCTTTTGATTTTAAAGAAAATGTGAAAGAAATTGTTATTGATCTTTCACATGCTCATATTTGGGATGATACAGCAGTAGGCGCAATAGACAAAGTCATCATCAAATACAAGGAGCATGGAACAAGAGTCATCATCGATGGGCTGAATCAGGAAAGCTATCGCCTTGTTGAAAAAATATCTGTATTGGAAATGTCCAAGGTGCTGGGAAAAGTGGTTGGAGAGTAATAACTATACGCATGTAAAAACCACCTTTATGATAAAAGGTGGTTTTTTGCGGCTGTAACAGTCTGATTGAAGGGAAAAGGTGATGATTGATTTCGGTAAAGCATTAAAGGGGTCAGCCCCTAGTGTTAAAGCGGCATTATCCTATTTTCTGCGCCACTTTTTTTGTTTTTTAACTGCTCTTCTCTTGTATTACATGTCTGTACTTTAATCCTCTTGTTTTAACTGTTTGTGAGCACAAATATCACCAAGGTTAAAAGAATCTTTGAAAAAGTAAACATCATTATTAACCAGCAGAAACTGGTGATGGTAAAATTAGATCATTGTTATTTAATTATGAATACACTATAGTGATTATGGTGATCAAGTATGAAGAAGCGAAAAAGTTTGACAATAAAAATTAAAGCTCTAAGAAAACATGCAAACTATGAAAAGCTGCAAAGAAAAGCTTATTTTGATCTGCTGGTATTAGAGGAATATTACGGAAAATGGAATATTGAACAGAAGAAGGTCTTTCTTGAGATGAAAAAACATCTTGAAGCACAGCAAAAAGCCGATTCTTATTTTGGATTTAGAGGTTTTACAATCGGACTGATTGTGGCGCTTATTGTTTATTTGTTTATTGTTCAAATACCGACAAAATTTCTTTTTCTTAAGGAGCTTTCAGGAAGCTGGTTTTTAAAAACGGCAGGAGCCGTTATCGGGCTTGTTCTCATTATTTTATATTCTTTTATTGATAGAGAAAGAAGAAAACAAATTTATATTAGAGAATACATGGTCAAACTCATTGATGAAAAAATAGAGTGTAATAAAAGAGAAAACAGTTGATGCGCCTTATTATTAGGTGCTTTTTTTCTATATAAGATTTCAAATACGTTTGTCCTATTCCAATGCTTTGACAAAATGGTCCAAGAGTACCATGAAAAATCTAAAGGAAATCAATAGTCCTTGTCGAATTATTTGTTATGAGGAAGGTGAAAGGAATGCCAACTGAAATAGGCAACCAGATGCACAGCATATTTAATGCTTTAGAAAATGGAATAATGGATATGATGTTTCACTATTTTATTCTTCCATTATTCATTGTTTGGGTCATAAGCAAATATTTACTAAAGATTCGTGGAATCCCTTTTAAAACCATCATGGTTATAACTACCTTTACATGTTTCTATTTTTTTTCAAAGGAAGGATTAGGAACAGTGCTTAAAACATTTGCGGATAGTATTAGCCGCTAAGATATTAATTATAAAAAAATTTTGCTGCTATTATAATGAAAAAGTGGGTAAAACAGCGTTTCACTATACAAAATTAAATTTTCGCCAAAATCGGTTAGAAACCTGGCGTAATTTTATACTATTGTACGAAAACCAACATTCTATGCGAAAACAGCCTAAGGTGAAAAAATGCTTGGTATGCTTTAATGTGATAGGCTTTATAGGAAGCGAATACATTGAAATACAAGAGGAAGATAAACCCGGCCAGGTGTGATTTTTAAACGCTTTTCCGTAGATTAGCCGGCAAGGGAATAAAAAAAAGAAAACCGGGAAGAAAGCTAAGATTTCCTCTTTCCAGCTCCGATTTCCTTTTTCTTTATTTACTTACCAGTAAACATTTGTGACCAATAATTTCCATTTGTGTCATATCCTACACCGATATTAGTGAAATTAGGATTAAGAATATTTTTGCGATGCCCTTCGCTATTCATCCACTGATTTACTACATCCTGTGCCGATTGTTGTCCCTTTGCAATGTTTTCTCCAGCGGTATTATAGGTTACTCCAAAATCGCGCATCATATCAAAAGGAGACCCATAGGTAGGGCTTGTATGGGAAAAATAGTGGTTTTGCTCCATATCAGTTGCCTTTTTATCGGCAACTCCGCTTAATTGCTTATCTGCTTTTAAAGCAGGAAGTCCGTTTTGTTTCCTCTGCTGGTTTGTTAAATCAATTACCTGCTTGGCCATATTTCCAATAGAAGCGTTATTTTGGGCAGGAGACTGATTCTGTGTTCCAGGACTTGCGAGGTTGCCCCCATTTTGACTTGTTGAATTTCCTCCTGGAGATATACCTGCCTGTACTCCCGGAATGGGGCCTGCCTGAAAGCCTATCGCATTCTCTGGATTAACCGGTACTGATTCATATTTAGCATCCTGTGTTAACACTGCTTTTGTTTGCGGATAAACCGAGCTTGACTGGTTAGTATCCATAGCAGATATATTTACCCCTACAAGCCTATCCGGATAGCGGTACCTGGTTTTATCATTTTGATTGTGTGTAATTACACCTCTATGATAGGGATGCGGTACATTTCCTTCATTATAACTGACATTACGCAAAGCTCTGTCATCACGGGTATTATCCATGGCAGAGTTGTTCCCTTGATGATTGCAGGCAGCAAGGCCCAACAATAGCACAGGTGCTGCAAACAGCCTTTTCTTTCCTTTTATCAATGTTATCGCCTCCTTGTGGGATGTAGCTCCCATTTTATTTTTTTACAAGTTCGACGAAATATAGATGGTAATAATCGTACAAAAAGGAAAAGGATGAGGAATTGAAAGATTTAAACGGAAGAAGAATAAGAAGAAGTATAAAAAATGGCGGGTTTATGGATAGGTTGGATTTGCTTAGAAAGTGAAAAATGTCCAATGAATAAATATGTACTTATTGGTTAATCTATTTTATTAACTAATTCATTGAGAAACTGCACCAAAGCACACAAAAAGGATATGCTAAACAAAAGGCAGGATTCTTTTTAATGATTCCTGCCCGCTACGAAGTATTTTGCTTTACACGCATTGTTGATATTCTCCTAACCCGTTAAATAATTTTTCATACCGAATATATGTGTCAGCAAGCATTTTTTCATACTCTGAATCTCCATGGTAATCCCCATTTTCAATAGCTAAATAAATTCCATGTCCGCATTTACAATATACTCCGTTAACCATTCCTTTGTTTCCACAGATATCACATCTCATGAATATCACCTCCTCTCCATTTAACTATCTATACCCGTTTTTTTGGATAATAACCTCATAGATTCTGAAAAATCAATAAACTATATAAACTAGGAGGAACTTACTGCTTGACGTAATGTATTATCAAATATATAGTTACTTACATAAAGTAAGTTAATATAGAAAGGAATACTATAAAATGACATTTCACCAGCCCCCCAATATCTTTGCTGCATCCATTAACTTAATAGTAGAGGATATAGAAAAATCGATTGTATTCTATCAGGGTATACTAGGCTTAAAAATTCTACAGCAATTTGAACAAAAAGTTCTCTTAACAGCAGATGGTTATCAACCTCTGTTGACGCTCGAGCAGCCTGAGGGTGTGCTCCCGAAAGAATCAAGAAGAACAGGACTTTACCATTTCGCGCTTTTGTTGCCAAACCGTTCAGAGCTGGGTGTGTTTTTGTACCACCTTCTAAGGACTGGATATCCAATTCAGGGAGCATCTTATCATCTGGTTAGTGAAGCCATTTATCTGCAGTATCCTGATGGAAATGGTATTGAGGTTTATGCAGACCGGCCTTCTGAGGAGTGGGAATGGACGGAGGGCCAAGTGGTAATGGCGACAGAGCCCATTCAGGCTCAAGATTTGCTTGCGCAGGGGAAAGAAAAGGAATGGCTTGGTTTGCCGAAAGACACAATCATGGGCCACATTCATCTGCACGTAGCAAATCTAAAGGATGCAGGGGATTTTTATGTAAGTGGCCTTGGATTTAATATTGTCCAAAAGCTTAGTAATCATGCCTTATTTATATCGACAGGAGAATATCATCACCACATCGGTTTAAACATTTGGAATGGTGAAGGAATACCCGCACCATCGAAAAAAAGTGCAGGACTTCATTATTTCACTATTGTTTTAAGTGATAAAGAAACATTGAATCATATCATTTCAACATTAAGTTCCATGAAAGTAAAGATACAAGAGGAAAACAAAGCTTACTTTGTTCACGATCCTTCAGGCAATCTAATACAGTTAAAGGTTCATTAAAAGAAAAAAGGGGGGTGACAAAAAAGTCACTCCCCTTTGATTTGAAATTTCTCTTCATTCAACCAAGAATTTAATTAATCTTGATGATGCTGATGATGCTCATGATGATGCTTCCATTGAGGAATAAATCCATTTTTGTCCATTTCAGCGTAACGTTTGTCTAAATGGGCAATGATTTTGTCAGCCTTTTCTTTCGGAATTACACCAAATTCGGCGTATTTACTCACTAATTGTTTTTTCTTTTCCATTAAATCCTTTGTCAGATTTGCCAATTCTGCTTTTTGTTTTGCTGTGAGTTTTACATGCTGTTGTTCCATTGGCTGCTGCTTTGCTGTTTCCTGAGCATGAACGGAGGAAAATCCGGCAGCGGCTAATACCACGACTAGGGCCATAATGATCACTCTGATTTTATTCATTTTATCATCTCCTTATAAATGTTTAGTTATAGGTTGTTCCTCTTTTTGGATTTCATACACTATTTTTCAATATCATGAAAAAAATCTTAAGAAGAGCAGGCATAACTGTAAAACTTTGTTATCTAGATGAAATATGTACACAATAAAGTTGTAAAAGAAATACGTTATCCTGTTTAAAAAGGTAGAGTAAGTGGTAAGGGATGTTGTTTTAAACCTGCAGTCGAAAGAATTGATAAAGGAGGAAAAGGGTGGATGGATATGCAAAAAGTCGGTTCATTTTATACTGCTGAGGAAACGATCAGCTATATCTATCATTTATTGCTGGAAGGCTTTGAATGCGGTCAAATATCTGTCGTATCAAAAGCTGTTCATGACATGGAAGTCATTACCCAGACCATGCAGGTTTCAGAAAAACAGGCAATCAGCCACCGCTTCCTCGGCATACTATCAGGTTTGCTTGCTGGTCTTGGAGGTATTTTTATTCTTCCCCAGCTGCTTAATCCCGGCATTGGCCATATCCTGGCCGCAGCTCCAATAGCCTCTTATGTCTATGGGGAAACCCATGATGATCTGAAGCATCTGTTAGCAAGCTATGGGTGCCTTGATGAGGAAGCGGAAATGACAGTATCGGAGCTGGAGGTTGGAAAAATTGTTGTCTTACTTGAACTGAATTAAACTCTTATAATCCGGGTTTCGCTGTTTTATCAATGGATATATAGTTAACAGTTCCTTAAAAACCCGGCACCTACTGTCTCCATTCTGTATAACATTCTTCTTGTTCTTCTACTATTGTGTTCTCCGATTGTTCCAGCTTCTAATACAATAGGTTCTTTTCTAAAGTCTCCTTTCGTAAACTTTGTTGTATAGCCTTAAGATAACGGGTCCTGCGTTATAATTATGAATTGCTTCCGAAATAGCCTTGAAAAAAATAAACAATATGTTCATAAATAGCCCTTCAATGGATGGAGGAAAAGGGCTTTATATAATAAAATATAAGATATAAACTAAGCTTTAGAGGAAGGGAAATAATGAAAAAAAGAGTTTTTAAACCTTTTTTTGCCTGGCAAATTAAAAAGGAGGAAGACTGGCTGAAACAAATGGCCAGAAACGGCTGGATTTTAAAAGGCTGCCGCTATTTTTACTATTATTTTGAAAAAACTAACCAGCAACGATTTAAATATAGAACGGATTATGAGTGGATAAGGAGTAAACATAAGCAGGAGTATCTTAATATTTTTCAAAAAGCAGGCTGGACACACACTGCTGAATGGCTTGGATGGCATTACTTTCAAGCGGAAAGGGAGAACGTCTGTTTTCCTGATATTTCGATAAATGGCATTGCTAAGCTAAGAAAACTTAAAAAAATGAAAAATCAACTAGTCTTTGGTTTGCTGTTGGCTTTTGTTCTAGTCATCCTGGCCACTATTACTGTCATACTGACTGGAAAACTTTCAGCTGTTATGGTTTTGATTGTTTCTGGCCTTGTCCTGATGTCCATCCTTCATTTAATAGCTAATATCAGTGCAAGAATTGTACAGATGCAAAAAGAAGATTCGCTTACTTAAGAATAGCTTATGCGTCTTGCATATTGGTGTACGTTTCGTAGTCTTTCTGCTGGTTGATTTGCGCTGCAGGCACTAGCTTTCCGCGGAGCGGTAGTGGAGCCTCCTCGTCGCTGCGCTTCTGCGGGGTCTCCCCTTACCGTTGATCCCGCAGGAGTCTCGTGCCTTTAGCTCCAGTCAACGTTAGATTTACATTACCAATGGCCATTTACTTAGACTTGGGTATTGCTCTGTTCGTTTTGGTGGTTGATTATCGGTTAAGGTTCCAGCTTTTGAAAGCGAGAGGGGGGATTCGTCGTCCCTTTGCTTCTTGTAGGAAACTTCCTTAGACGAGGAAGTTCACGAGCTGATGATGACTTATCGGAAGGAAGAGACGTATAAATAAGCTAGCCGCTGAAGCTAAACTGAGACTACATTGGTTGAATTTTTAAGAATAAAAAATTTTATAATGGCTGTTTTCGCATAGGCCGTTACTTTACGTACAATGATTTTTTCTTACGTTGTCTATCTTCGTGACATCTTTTCATGTGCTATTCACAAGTTTTAATACTGAATATATATTAAAATGATTTTTTTGTCTCCAATAGCAACAAAGTATATGAAAAGAGCCTTTATAATAAAAATAAAAAGGACAGGATTTAGCCTGTCCTTTTACGCATTAATGGGTAATTAAACCAATTAAAATGTTTTTGCTGCGTCTTTTGCACGAGCAATTGCGTTCTCTTTGATTTCTTGAGCTTTATCTGGTTGTGCATTATGGCCTTCAACAAAGATTCCTTCGAAAGAAGGTACACCGAAGAAGCCCATGATTACGTTCAGGTAACGATGTCCCATTTCAAACTCTGCTGCAGGGCCTTCAGAGTAGAAGCCGCCGCGCGCTTGAATGTGAATCGCTTTTTTATCTGTTAAGAGACCAACTGGACCTTCTGCTGTATACTTGAAAGTTTTTCCTGCAACAGAAACTGAATCTAAATAAGCTTTCATAACAGGAGGGAAGGAGAAGTTCCATAAAGGAGTAACAAATACGTATTTATCTGCAGAAACGAATTGTTCGCTCAATTCAGAAAGACGGCTAACTTTTGCTTTTTCGTCAGCAGAAAGCTCTTCAAATCCTTTTCCTGATTGAAGCTTGCCCCATCCGCTGAATACGTCAGCATCAATGTGTGGAATATTTTCTTTATAAAGATCCACTCGTACGATTTCGTCATTTGGATTTGCTTCTTTGTAGCTCTCGATGAATGCTTTACCAACAGCCATGCTGTAAGATACGCTATCATCATGTGGATGTGCTGTGATGTATAGTACTTTTGTCATTACTTTCGACACCTTTCTTTTATCAATTTGATAATTTATTTTGTCACAAAGGGTAACAAAATAAACCTCCAAAATTTATTTTGGAATGAATTATCTTTAATTCAAGATAATAATATTCCATATTAAAAGCTATGTCAACAGATTAACTCTGTAGAAAAATTATTATCAAATATATTAGGAGTTTAGTCCCTTTAGATCTGGCTTGTTCTTAAAACTTTCTCACACACAAATACAAAAAAAGGACTACCTTTGTGTAGGCAGCCATAAACCAAACTCGCTAATAAATTTATTATTCAGTCAATTAGAAGGAAAAAGGATTTGCTGCCAGATTCTTGCGCACTTCGTCGGTAATAGGAAATGGAGAAGGAGTAACAGTCTCCTCATTCGAGGTTTCTTCAACATGAAAGCTTCCATCATAAAAAAACGCCTTTTGGTCCATATGCTTTTTCACCTCCAAGGAAATATTACTTATATAATATACTTTTTTTACCTTTATTTATATAGTGTTCCCAGTAAAATAGAAATTATTTAGTTAAATAATGTAAAAAAATTACACTTAGTTCTCTCATTCCAGTGGAGTTATTCCTTAAAATATGCTCCGCCAAAAAGAAGATTCCGGGTATGTTCTATCCTTGACGTAATAGGATTGATATAATATATTTACTTACTAATAGCAGGGCATCACGCTTTGCTTACTATAGAGGCAGTCTGATAAAATTGATATAAAAAGGGTGAAAAAATGGCGAATAAAACGAAAAATAAAAATCAATCATCACGTGCATTTTTTTATTGGATGGTAGGATTAGTCGTTGTCTGTATCGGTACGATCATCCTATTGGCAAAGGTCAATTCTGCCAGTCATCAGGATGCAACTTTCAATTATAATAATGAACCTTATTTGGGAAACAAAAATGCTCCAGTAAATATCGTGGAGTTTGGAGACTATAAATGTCCAGTTTGTAAAAATTTCAATGCAACAGTTTTTCCTGATATTATAAAAGATTTAGTCCAAACTGGAAAAGCAAAATACTATTTTATGAATGATCCTTTTATTTATAGGGATTCAACTCGTGCGGCCCAATTTGCAGAAACCGTTTATATAGAGTTAGGGAACACTGCTTTTTGGAAGTTTCATGATCATCTTTATGAAAAGCAGCCTGATGGATCAAAATATGAAAGCACAGACGTTTATTCTTTAAATTTTCTCCAAGACACCTTGAAGGATGTCGCTGGAGATAAGGATACTCAAAAAGTGGTTACAGCCTTCAAACAGCAAAAATATAAAGCGGCACTGAAAAAAGACATCAACTATGTTAATAAACTTAAAATAGACGGTACTCCTACTATTTTTGTTGATGGCAAACTATTTAAAGGACAATCCTACAGTGACCTAATAAACCTGGTAAACAAGAAGGCGAAAGAGAAGGGTATGTAGATGAGCAAATATTTGGGGATTGCTTGGATTGCTGCCATTTTTTCGATGTCAGGAAGCCTGTTTTTTAGTGAAGTCATGAATTTTGTTCCTTGTACCCTGTGCTGGTATCAAAGGATTTTAATGTATCCTCTCGTTTTTATTCTGGGGGTTGCTGTTTATAAAAGGGATTTTCGTGTATACCGGTATGTAATGCCGTTATCTGGTATTGGAATGTTGATTTCTCTCTATCATTACAGCATTCAAAAGATTCCTTTTATGAGAGAAGTACAAATTTGCAAATCTGGAATTCCCTGCACAGAGCAATATATTAATTGGCTGGGCTTTATTACAATACCTCTGCTGGCTTTAGTTGGATTTATTATTATTACTGTGAGCATGTTTTTATTGCGAAAACAATTTAAAAAGTCTATGCATTGATCAAAAAGTCACCATTCAATTTGAATGGTGACTTTTTAATTAGCACTTTTTACAGCTCAGTTAAATAAAAAGCCAATATTAAAAATAAACCGATTGTCTTGTAGGACAAATCGGTTTATTCCTCTACAGGTTCTATTTCAAGCCAGTTCTGTGACCAGCTTTCTATCCCTTTAAGAATTGGTTCTAATGCAAGTCCTTTTTTGGTGAGTGAGTATTCAATTCTTACGGGTGTTTCTGGAAAAACCTCCCGCTTTATAATTCCCTCATGTTCTAAGTCCTTTAACCTTTCTGAGAGGACGCGTGCACTGATAGTAGTTGCAGATTCTAAGTTGCAAAAACGCTGCGGTCCAATCAGCAGCTGATAAATAATTAGTCCAGTCCATCTTTGGCTCAAGATATTCATTGCCTTTTCAAATCTTGGACAAATGGCAGATTGATTCATATATATCACTCCTGGATTCCATTATACCTTATTAAACCAATAATATAAAAATAATTACTTTTTTCAATTTTATTACTTTACACAATTTGTTATCATATGTATACTTACTTACATAAAGTAAGTTGGTTTTAATTATATAGAATATTGGCTAGTGAAACCACTTATAACTGTTAAACTAAGGAGGTCATTAAAAATGACAAAACAAAAATGGGCAGTAGACGCAGTACATAGCAGTATTGATTTTTCCGTTAAACATTTAGTTATTGCGAAAGCAAAAGGAAATTTTCAAAGCTTTGAAGCAACAATTGATGCAGAACCGGAGGATTTAACAACTGCAGATATTGAATTTGTCATCGATATTGCAAGTATTGATACAAGAAATGCCGATCGTGATAATCATTTAAGATCCGCTGATTTTTTTGATGTTGAAAATTATCCAAAATTGACCTTTAAATCTACGAAAATAGTAAAAACAGATGATGGGGAATATAATGTTACAGGGGACCTTTCCCTGCATGGGGTGACTCGCCCGGAAACCTTTAAGGTGACGTATGAAGGTACAGCAAAAGATCCATGGGGAAATGAGAAGGTAGGATTTAGCGGAAGTGGAGCCATTAACCGCGAAGATTACGGGTTAACGTATAACGCTGCGTTAGAAACAGGTGGAGTATTACTTGGAAGCAAGGTCAACATCACCATTGAAATTGAAGCACAAAAAGCGTAAATAGACATCGAAAGGCCCTTTCCGAAATTTGAAAGGGGCCTTTTTATTTGCCGGTCTGTTGAAGTTATTTCTGCTAAAATAATTGCATCTGTTCGGAGGAGATGTTAATTAATATCGGAAATGTTTCCATTATCTCAGTCGAGGCCGACTAGTCTGTACGTCTCTGAACGGGCGCTTTCCGCTTTTCAATTGTCTAGCTCCAAGCGCCATCGTCTCGAGTCATAAGCTAATCCAGCCAGAAGGTTAAAGAGCAAACCTTCCTGTCTGGATCATCTTATGCTGGTCGACGATAACCAGGCGCTTTCCGCTTTTCTATTGTCCAGCTCCAAGCGCCCAGAGACTAGCAGACAACCCATCCTCTCCCTACGATAAGTCAACATCGAAAAGCTATTACTTTTCGTGTTTCCATTATCTCAGTCGAGGCCGACTAGTCTGTACGTCTCTGAACGGGCGCTTTCCGCTTTTCTACTAATGTATATCCCTCTTTTTGAAGTTGCCTCCACGCACTTCGGAAATGTCTCCTACTGCCAGGAAAGCAGAAGGATCTATTTCTTCTATGATGGTTTTTAATTTGGCTTCTTCCAGTCGGTTAATAATACAGAAAATTACTTTTTTGTTATCTTCGGTAAAGGCTCCCTCACCGTTTAGATAAGTAACACCGCGGCCTAGCCGAGCGAGTATGGTTTCTCCGATATCCTTTGCTTTATCACTGATAATCCAGGCCGATTTGGATTCATCCAGTCCCTGTACTACGACATCAATAGTTTTTGTAGCAATAATATAAGCCAGTATGGAATACATGGAACGATCCCATGAAAACACAAAGCCTGCTATTCCTAAGATGAAAACATTTATCACCATAATGATTTCGCCAACAGAAAAAGGAAATTTTTTATTAAGCAGGATAGCAAGAATTTCGGTTCCATCCAGAGCGCCTCCGAATCGAATGACAATTCCGACACCGACGCCTACAACGATACCGCCAAAAATAGTCGCTAACAGAATATCATCTGTAAATGGAGGAATAGGTGTAAATAATGCAGTAAAGAAGGAGAGAACTGCAATTCCAAAAAGAGTTGAAATCGCAAATGTTTTTCCTATTTGTTTACGGCCAAGGAAGAAAAATGGCAGGTTTAGTATGAAGATAAAAACACCTAGTGGAAGACCTGTAAGATGGGCTAGCATAATTGAAACCCCTGTAATTCCCCCGTCTATTACACTATTAGGAATTAAAAAGATTTCCAAACCGACAGCCATAATAACTGCTCCAATGAAAATGGCAACGGCTCTTTTAAGAATTTTTGATTTGGACAACGATCTGTGCCTGTAATTCAACTTCTCGAGTTCTGTCATTTGTTCGCTCCTTTCATTATTTATAAATATAATTATACCAAACATTGATATTATAAAAAAAATATTGCCTATATGAAAAATTTATTCCTTTTCTTTATCAACCTATTCATTGACCTTTTATCTTCATTACAAAATTTTCTGTTCATTGATTTCTTTTTTATGGTTTTTAGTATCCATCAAACGTGATCAAATTTTTCAGCAAGCCGAAATAATCATATTTTGCAGGTCATTTACTGCAATGAAAATTATGGCGCTCCATGATCCTTTTGTAAGAAAGGCTGTAAGTATCTTAAGAAACAAAAATTTTTAAGGCAGTGTGAATAAACTTAGACAGGCTGCCTGTCTATTTAATTTTCCTGTAACGAAAAAATAAAGGACTTTTTATACTAATGGCAGTCCCTTAATCCTCTTGTAATACAGATATTATAAAGTTAAAACGGAAGATAGAGAGAAGTTCAGTTGAATTTAAAAATAGAATGACAGATTAAAGGAGATTATGAAGGGGGGATGTTAATAAACAGCATTAAAGCTATAGCAAGGAGGGGATAAGTGGCTTCTCTTACGAATCGAAGTAAGTACTTTGATAATGCTAAATTGATCTTGATTTTTTTAGTGGTTTTTGGACATGTCATTAGTCCGTTAAAAGATAATGATAGTATTTTATTCACTTTGTATTCAGTCATCTTTCTTTTTCATATGCCCGCATTTATATTTATTTCCGGATTTTATTCGAAGGGCTACCGTAAAAAAGGCTTCTTCTTTAAATCTATTAAAATAGTTCTAATTCCCTATATTATTTTTCAAGTGATCTATTCGTTTTTCTACTATTATAAAGGTGGCGACGCAAAACTTAATATTAATTTACTTCAGCCGCATTGGACATTATGCTTTTTATTAAGTCTATTTTGCTGGAACATGCTGCTTATTGTTTTTGGAAGATTACGCTGGTATGGATTGGCCATTGCTTTTGCAGTTGGAATTGCTGCAGGTTATTTTCCGAACATTGGAGGATATTTGAGTCTGTCAAGGACCCTGGTGTTTTTCCCTTATTTCTTATTTGGATTTTTACTGGATAGGGAGCATATTAAAAATCTGGAAAAATCCAAGTTTTCCCTTCCGCTGGGACTGACTATCATTTCAGTGACGCTAGTGGTTTTTGGAGTTGCTTTTCCTAAGGATGCAGTGCCCTGGCTGTTAGGCTCACAGTCTTATGCGGGAATGGGGGAGGAACATTTCTGGGATGGATTTATACGTGCAGGCCAATATGCACTGCCTTTGATGTAACCTTCGGATTTCTATCGCTTGTACCAAAGGCAGAATTTAAATTAACGGTTATTGGGCAAAGAACCTTATAGTTTATCTGCTGCATGGCTTTATTATTAAAACGATAGAGGCTCGATGACTCCCTTAATGGTTACTCGCAAAATTATTTGCTGCTGCTGATTTTTTCAGGAATCATTTGCTTATTACTGGGAAATTATTTTACCAAAAAATATACCCGGTCATTCATTGAATTAAAGTTATGAAAAATTATTAAAGAGGACAGTGACGTGTGTTTTGGATACGTCCTTTTTTTTAATTTAAAGAGAATTCATACGTGTTAATCAATAGATGAGTGGTATCGTAGAACAGTAACAGTATAATTGTATCCTCAGTTAATTTAGAGGAAGGTTCATTTAATAAAATTTCATGAGGTGAGATGTATGCGATTGGTTTCTGACCGTATCTATATTCAAAAATTAACATTGGATGATCTTCAGCCATTACTGGATTTTAAACTACGTAATAGTAAGTTCTTTCAGCCTTTTGAACCCATTGCTCCTAGATCGCTCTACACTCTAGAAGGCCAGCGGGAAGCACTAAAGAAGCTGCAAGAGAATTGGGAAATGGAATTAGGCTACGGCTTTGGTGTTTTCTTAAATAGCAGTAACCTGCTCATTGGAAGGGTTAATTTGAGCAATGTTGTTTGGGGAGCGTGGGAAAGCTGTACAATGGGATATTCCTTGGATGAGAAATATAATGGACAAGGGTTGACTACAGAAGCTGTTCGTTTGGCTATTCAATTCGCCTTTGGATCTGCAGGGCTGCATAGGGTACAAGCAGCGGTATTGCCTCGAAACAAAGGCTCCATACGAGTTTTGGAAAAAGCGGGATTTCGATATGACGGTTTCTCGGAGTATTACCTGAAAATTAATGGTTTATGGGAACATCACAATTTATACAGCATTACATGTGAACATTGGCAAAGTATGAAATGAAAAGCATAGTATGAAATTTTTATAATTGGTTTTGAATGATTTATAGGTAAAAAGACTGTCTGACTATGGGTTTTTTTTTGAACATTTTTACCTGGTGTATTAGAATAAAATGTATAGATTCTTTCCTAAATAGCATGCTTATGCACAAATGACTCAAAGGAGCTGCAGGAAAAGCATCAATCTGGAAAGTTTGAATTTATAAAAAAAAGGTATTCTTAAAATCGATGTAGATTGTAAAACTAGATTGATTGGAGTGGAAGGCGCGAGAGTCCTGTATAGAAAATGAGTTAGGGAAGACCTCAGCAGGAGTATGTGCCTCGGAATCCCCCTGGATCCCGAGGCAATCTTGTACCCCAAAAGGAAATGAACAGGAACAAGAAAAAAATAAATTTTATAATAGAAACAGAGAATGAGAGGATGTACCTGTAAATGGAAGAAGAGTTGAGTAAAGGTAAAATAATAACAGAGGTAACTGTAGCTGGACAAAACTTTTCCTGGAATACGGAGGAAGGCAATTTCAACTTCCAAGGAGAAGCGGCTGTTCTATTTTGGATTTCCAGTGCTATGAAATCTTTTTTTGATACGATTGAAGAAGTGTCTGGCCATGAATCTGCGCGAATCGTTTTGGAAACAACAGGTTTTAGGCAGGGAATTGTGGTAGGGGATTATTTTAAAAGCCAAAATTTTTCCATTAAAGAGGTAGCGGAAGTTCTTCCTAATACATATGCATCCGCCGGATGGGGCAAGATCACCGTTAAAAGCATTTGCCAAAAAGAGAATAAGGCAATCATTCAAATGAAAGACAGCTGGGAATACCAAATTAATAAAGCACAAGGAAAAGAACAATACGGTACATTTATACCTGGACATTTTGCAGGAATGCTGACCGGTCTGTATGGAATGAATATTTGGTATCGTGTTAACAAGAGTCAAATTGAAGGGGAACCCTATTGCGAATTTGAATTTTTTCCATCAGAACAAACAATTGAGCGAAATATACATGACTTGGCAAGAAAGGAGCAGGCACAGCAGATTATCTCTCTTGAAAGACTCGTTGATGAGCGGACTCAGGAGTTAAATGAACTGGTAAAAGAAATTTCCTCCCCCATCATTCCCGTTCTCGAAGGAATTGTTGTCGTCCCTTTATTGGGAAAATATGATGAGAACCGTTCAGAGGATTTGATCCAGACTACTCTTTTTAACCTTCCAAAGTATCGTGCAGAGTATTTAATACTGGATTTAACAGGTTTAAATAAGGAAATTAGCCAGTATACTATTGAATTTCTCAACAAACTCGCTTCATCAGCTTCCCTGATTGGTACTCAGACCATTCTTGTAGGAATTTCTCCGCAGCTAGGGATTGCTATTACGGAGACGAACTTTAACCTTTCAAAATTTCATTGCTTTACTAATTTACAGTATGGTATTTATTTTGCATTATCACAGCAAGGAAGGAAAATACAATAAAATAGAGGTATCTGTAAAGGCTCTAGTTAAGGATCTAGAGCCTTTTCTGTGTCATTATGAAGAGCGATAGAATACAGTAAAACAAACCAAAAAAGGAGAAAAAAGCGTGGGAGATATAGAAGTATTGAAAAGTTTGTTTAAAGAGCGGGCAAATAAAGAGAATGCAGCCTCAATGGAAAAGTATATGAAGAACCATTTTATATTCTTGGGAATTAAAGCACCTGTAAGAAGGGATCTGATGAAGGAGTTTTATTTAAAAACAGGAATCCTTAAAAAAGATTTCTACGTTGATTTTGTGAAGGAAGTGTGGAGACTCTCTGAACGGGAATATCAATATGCAGCACTGGATTACGGATCGAAATTTCTGAGAAAGCTGGATCCTTCTCATTTGGCATTGTTGATGAGCTTCATTACAAGCAAGTCATGGTGGGATACCGTTGATCCTCTGGCTTCTAACTTTATAGGGACGCTTGCTTCGCGTTTCCCGGAGCTGATAGAGCAAATTGATCAGTGGGCGGTGGATGAAAATATGTGGCTGAGGAGGACAGCTATCTTATTTCAGCTTAAGTACAAAGGCAATACAGATGAAGAACGCCTATATAGAAACATCCTATTAAATGCAAACAGCAAGGAATTTTTTATCCAGAAAGCAATGGGCTGGACTTTAAGGGAGTATTCAAAAACAAATCCTGAGTCTGTTCAAATGTTTATTGAGAAAAATGAACTGCCAAGGCTCACTATCAGAGAAGGAAGCAAATATCTTGAAGTGGATTAAAGAAGACCGCAGGCAAGACTAAATGCATGACTTAGGCTCTTCTCGTAAACTTTAGTACTATTTGATAATATTCACAGGTTCGGTCGTAAAACCTGTGAATTACTAACCAAAAATTGCCTTGAAGGCAGACAAAATATAGATTTATGCTCATGTTGTTTAGAGCTGATACATAAGACTCCTGCTTTGAAAAACAAGTGCCTGAGCGGACAACGACACTCAGGATTAACAGACCTAAAATCAAACTCACATGGATAAGCATCCTTTCATATTATTTAGGCAGATGCACTAAATAGGGAGGGATGTTCACGATGGTTAATTATCATAATCGATACTATTATTACCCTACGCCTTCATACGTACCATTCAGAGCCCCGTCTACGGTAGCTCTTGCAAAAATTACAGGAGGACCCTTAGCCAGTCAGCTTCAGGGTAATGTCTTTTTTATGGAAAACCCTCATGGAACAGAGGTTTTTGCAGAAGTATTTGGACTTCCGGCCTACCAGCCTGCAAAAGACGGAAAAAAACCAATAGGGCCTCATGGCTTCCATATTCATGAAAATGGGACTTGTGAAGTAGGAGATCCTCAAACACCTTTCGAGGCAGCAGGCGGGCACTGGAATCCTCATAACCAGCCGCATGGAAACCATGCAGGAGATTTTCCAGCTCTTTTTTCAAATAATGGCTATGCAAGGATGTCATTCTTTACAAATAAATTTACAGTAGAGGAAGTTATTGGGAAATCAGTTATCATTCATGAAAGCCCCGATGACTACCGTACTCAGCCTGCAGGGGATGCTGGCAGGAGACTTGGATGCGGCATCATAAGGAAGGTTCAATTTCAAAATCAGCCCAAGCAATAAAAATGCCTAATTTGTTTCAAGGTAAATTAGGCACTAAGGGAGTCCGTTCATCATTCAGAATTACAGCTTATATTTAATTATGTATAAATAAATCTCTTCCATGGACAATAAAGGAGACAGGCAGGTAATGTTTTATGTTCAGGAGGAGAGAAATAGTGAAAAAGTGGAATGAAGAGGCGGCTACAAACAATAATCTTGGAGAAGACACGCTAAAGTTCGGCAAGAAAAAGGATGAACGAAATGCAGAGTTCGCAGAAGAACTGGCTGATGGAGGAGAAAGAAACAAATATATTGAAAATAGGCATAAAAAATAATATCAATTCACTAAAAAAGACAGCCTTGGGTGCAGTCTTTTTTAAAAGGATAACAAAGTATAAAATGTTTTATTAAAATCCGTACGCCGATGATCCAGGCGCCTCCGCTTTTCTTAGTGTCCAGCTTCAGCGCCTATCGGCTAGCGGATTTCTGCGTCCCCTCCCTACGATAAGTCAACATCAGCTCGTAAAAGACCTCGCTGTGTTTCCTTTATCTCAGTCAGAGACTCTGAAATCCGTACGCCGATGAGCCAGGCGCCTCCGCTTTTCTTATCATAGGCAGGCAGGGAATATGCGTGAAATGAGATCGCTGTGAATTTTTTGGCTTATAACGGAATACCCCTCAGGTGTTGGATGAATTCCATCATCACTTATCAAGCCTTTTAAATCTCCTGCTTTTTTTAAAGCACTGCGTACGTCAATACTCATAACATTCATCTGCTGAATGAGAGCATTAAGGCTTCGATTGTAAAGTCCATGCCAATGCTCAATTCCTCCAACTAAGCTAATCCAGTGGCTGATAGCATTTCCGTGAGTATTGGAAATGAAGCGGTAATACCTTGTGGGGTCAAGAGGCGGAAGTGTTACTAGAATAGGAGCAATGCCTTTGTCCCTGATTTTGCTCACAATGGTTTTTACATTTTTGATGTAGGATTCAATGGGGACAATAGGAATATGCTTGTCATCAGGAGCACAAGCTACTTCATCCCATTTAAAGTTACAATCGTTTCCTCCAATACAAATGAGAACTAAATCAGGCTTTTCTTGAAGGATATCTTTTTCAAGCCTTTGAATTAGGAGATTTGAATTATCATTGAAAACACCTTTATTTTGTATAATGATTTCCGGTGCTGTATGAAACAACTGCTGTAAGAAGGAGGGGTAATTTTGCTTAATGATTCTTAGCCGACCTTTTGCATATGATACCCCGCGTGTAATGCTGTCGCCAAAACAGGAAATATACATTACTGCGTCCACCTCTCAATAAAAAATTATTTTACAAAATTATTTAAACCAGCCCTTAAGGGTAAACCATAACCACATGCCTGACGAGATGACAACCATTAAGCCAAGGGTAAAAAAATAACCAGGCTTCCATTCGAGCTCAGGCATATATTTGAAGTTCATGCCGTAAATTCCTGCTATGAGTGTTAATGGCATGAAGATGGTCGTGATAACTGTGAGTACCTTCATAACTTTATTGGTTTGATGTGCATTCATGGATAAATAGCTGTCCCGGATGTCAGCTGTTATTTCTCTGCTCGCATCAATTAAACTGGATATTTTAAGCAAATGGTCATATATATCAGAGAAATAGGCTGTTTTCTTCTTAATTCCAGTTAAGCGATGGGAATTTAACATTCGATAGACTAGTTCACTCATCGGTGTTACGGAATGCCTCATTGCCAATAGATCATGGCGTATCGCAAATAAGCCTTCGAGCAAGTCCTCCATGGACTGCTTTGTTGAATTGGCTTCTATATGGTTAAGCTCATCTTCCAATTGATAGATAATGGGAAAATAATTATCTACAATTTTATCCAGGACATGATATAGAATTAAGTAAGGATCCCATTTCGCTGCATCCTTTGCTGCTTCCAATCGGTTCCATATTTCGTCAATTTCCTTTGAAACAGAATGGTGAAAGGTGACAGTATAGGTTTCACCTAAAAAAAGATTAAGCTCTTCCTTCTCCAGATTGTAGGGGAGAATGCAGTGCATGACAAAAAAGGTATACTCATCATAATAATCCAGCTTGGGTCGCTGTAGAGTGTGAATACAATCTTCAATGGCCAATGGATGAAAATTAAGGGGACTTCTAAGCTTTGCGATTTCCTCTTCAGCCGGCTGGTCGAAGTCAATCCAATACCATAAATAGTCATCAGATAAAATTTCTTCAATTGGCTTTCCTTTTACAATTTGATGCGTTTTAGTAATGGCAATCGTTCTAATCATAATGCCCCTCTTTATCTCCGAAATAATACTCTTTTACATTATAGCTTGATTTCCTTTGAAAAGAAAAATTATGGAATATATTGTCGGATGAAAACAAAAACAGATAGCCAGTTATAAATGACTCTTTAAGCTTGTTTTTACTTGAATAGCTTTCTATATGAGTGAGAGCTGTTTCTAATAATATTCATGGGCTTGCTCACCAAACCTTTTTAAGCCGCCATTAACAACAAAGATTGTAAAAAGCATACAAAAAAGTGCTTAAAAAAGAGAGAGAAGGGTACGGATAAGAATAGGAGTTCTAGAAGTTAAACCTTTGTGATCTTTTAGTTATATATAATGGAGAGAAGGTGCAGGAGATATGACCGATATCCGGCCAGAATTTATGGACAGTCCCTATTTTGTAGATCAACCAGGTAATTGGCATCTTAAACCTGAGGCACCTGAAAAATTAAAAAAAGAATTTGAAAGCTATATGCAAGACATGGAGGGAGAAAATGTACCGGGTGCGATAAATGGTGTACACATTGATTACCCTTATGAAAAATAAATTAAATAAAGGTAAGAAATAAAAAAGCAATGGCACTAAGCCTTTGCTTTTTTTTACGTAATTTTTTTCACTCATGTCTTTAAGTTGGGGTTACGGATTTGCCGGGGGCCAAGTGCTTTTTCTTAGTAAGATTGATAAACCTTGGTGTAAAAAAGACCAGTAAAAACATAAACTAATGATGAGAAGATGATAAAGCTATTGCGAAGGCTCTTTCGTAAACCTTTTAGCTGTTTAACACAAAAAATAATTAAAAATCTGGTTTAAGTAATAAATTTTTGAATAGATAACGAAAAGATGCAAAGAAGACAGACAACATACGGATTGATCCTTTGCACGTGAAAACACTTTTTGCAAAAACAGCCTATGCTAAAAATAAAAAAAAGTAGATTAGTGTGCAGGCTTATGAATAGTGGGCTAAAAGCTTCCTGCGAAGACAGACAAAATACTGGATCGTCCATTATACGCGGGCAACAATCTATGCAAGAGCAGACTTTGCGTAAGAGGACTGCATACCATATGTTCAGAAAACTAAACAAGTGGGAGAGTGAATGATGAAACCAATTATTGGTATCACATCAGATGTAGACTTAAACTCCAAGCATATTCTTTCAAATGATTATCCGCAGGCTGTTATACAAAATGGCGGTGTTCCGGTTATTCTGCCGATTGGCATTGATGAGAACGTAAGACAGATAGCTGAAACCATAGATGGTTTATTGCTAAGCGGTGGAGGAGATATTGATCCTGCCTTTTTTGGAGAAGAACCTATTCAGGGACTTGGTGAAATTTCTCCAGGCAGGGATAGCTTAGAGCTGCAGCTGGTCAAGGAGATGCTGGAAATAGATAAACCTGTGCTTGCCATTTGCCGGGGAATCCAAGTCTTAAATGTGGCCGCAGGCGGAGATATGTATCAGGATATCTTTAGCCAAGCATCAAACCCTATCCTTCAGCATAAACAGAAGGCAGCAAGAACGCATTTGTCGCATTCTGTAAATGTAGTTGAGCAAAGTATACTTGCATGTGTGGCGGGGCAAACCCATTTTAAAGTAAACTCTTTTCATCACCAGGCAATTCGAAAGGTTCCTAAACCCTTCATTGTGACGGCCTGGTCTTCTGATGGCATCATTGAGGCAATTGAAAGCAAAGAACACAAATTTGTACTTGGAGTCCAATGGCACCCGGAAAATTTAGCAGTGAATGGCGACATCATTTCCAAGAGACTTTTTGAACAGTTTATTGAAGCAAGCTTTGATTAGAAGGGGGAAGGGCAACTTTGCAAATAGTTGATTTACATTGTGACGCTCTCATGAAAATGTGGGAAGGTAAAGGAAGAATGTCTTTTTTGAATTCTCCTGAACTGGATACCAATAAAAACAGATTGTCTGATGGCGAAATAAAAATTCAATGTTTTGCTATTTTTATACCTCCTGAAGTCAAGTCTGATGAAAAATTTCAGGCGGCACTTGACCAAATTCATTATTTTTACACTGAGGTTCTTGGAAAGCATTCGGAAATGAAGCAAATAAAAGACTGGGAAGACATTCAGCTTTTGGCTCCAGGGGAAATAGGCATTATGCTGACTTTAGAGGGAGTGGATCCAATAGGAAATGATCTTCATCGTCTCCATATTCTTTATCAACTGGGGGTGCGTTCTGTCGGACTGACTTGGAATTATGCCAATCTTGCAGCAGATGGTGCAAGAGAGCCTCGAGGGGGAGGACTTACATTATTGGGGGAGGAAATTGTCCGTTTCCATAATGAACATAAAATTCTTACAGATGTCTCTCATCTCAGTGAAAAAGCTTTTTGGGATGTAATGGATCTTGCAGAATATCCAATTGCGAGCCATTCCAATGCAAGGGCACTTTGTAATCATCCGCGAAATTTAAACGATTCCCAAAGCTGTGCCATGTTCTCTAAGGGAGGAATGATCCATGTTGTTTTCTGTCCATATTTCGTAAAAAAAGAAGGAACTGTTTTTATATCAGATCTAATTAAGCATATTGACCATTTTTGTTCGCTTGGCGGGGTCAAGAAAATTGGTTTTGGATCTGATTTCGACGGAATTGATTCTTATATTAAAGGCCTGGAGAATGCATCCTGCTATCAGAACCTGATAAATGAATTGTTGAAGTATTACAGCGAGGAGCAGGTTGCGGGATTTGCCCATCAAAATTTTATCAATTATGTGAGTAATATTGGTTAATATTGTAATCTTTTAAGAATCAAGTTGATTTATACCCCATTGTTGATTGGAAAGCAAAGCGAGTGTCTGCAGCAGAAAATCAACAGGGAAGAATAAAAGAGTTTTTATATGAAAGGCAGCAATTTAGGAGCCAACCAATCAATCCCTCCAAAAAAATTGCTGCTGTTCCCTTTTAGGATCCCCCTTTATAAAAGCAATTAGGGAATCCGTTTATATAGAGCAAGCCTATTTTAATAAAATGGGTCGCTTCTCACTAATTATTGAATACATATAATTAATGAGATTTTGTGATATTTGGAGGGGGGATTTCATGAAATACTTAGCCATAGGTGATGGTTTATGTGCAGGAATGGGTGCATCTTTTTTGGCACCAGGGTTTGTTCAAAGGCATGCCCGTCTGTTAGAAAACTCTTTAAAAGAAAAGGTTCAAGTAACCACTATTGCCCGTGCTTCCAACCGTTCGAAAGATGTAATGGAGCTTCTGGATAATACTTTTGTTTTGGGTAAAGTGAAAGAAAGTGACTATATTGTTCTATCGGCAGGACAACAGGATTTTTTGGATGCTGTGAAAACCTTTAAAGTAGATAACAATGAAGAAGGATTTCAAAAAACATTAAGACAATGTAAACATAATATTGATGATACGATTAATAAAATCAAGGAAGTAAAAGCGAACCAAAGCTATACGATTACACTTTTAGGGTTTCATAATCCTTATCATGAAGATCCACTTGCTGAAAAGTGGATAAGGCACTTTCATAAGCATATGGCATGCCGGGCATGTTCTTCACATGTACAATCTATAAATCTGCATCAGCATTTTAAAGGGCAGGAGAAAAAATGGTGTACAAAAGACTCCCTGTATCCAAACAATGAAGGGCATATTGAAATTTCAAAAAAATTACATGAGCTGGGAACCGGTAATACAGAGTAAGCGGGGGGCCTTGCAAAGAATGTTTTATTATAATCATTCAATCTGTACAAAGCCTAAAATTAAGGCTTTTTTCTTTTGATCTCTTCTTGATAAGAATAAGGCAGTCTGCGTTCCAAGCTGTTAAAAGCAAAATCGTAAAACATAGTCTAAACGAAATATGATAATTATGTTTTAGTTGAAAATCTCCACATACGTCCATACCAATAGACGTTAAATGAATATTGTAAGGGTGTAAGGTAATTATCGCTACAAATGCCGGGAGGTGAAAAAGAATGTGCGGTAGATGTGGTGGCTATGGCGGTTATGGCTATGGCGGTTATGGTTATGGCGGAGGATATGGTGCCGGAGCTGGATTTGCTCTAATTGTAGTATTATTTATCCTTCTGATTATTGTTGGTGCAGCATACGTTTATTAATAACAAATAAAGAAGCCTTTCCTACACAGTGGAAAGGCTTCTTTTGCATGGGGAGATGGACGGACCGGTTATTATGGCTGTTTTTGCATAAATGGTATCTGTTTTTTTCTAACTTTTGTATACTAGGCATGTATTTGACTCAAATAGGGACTACATTTACGAGAAGAGTCTTATTTAAAGGCTTTTTTATCCTATAGGCCGATTTCCGCTGCTCTCCAGCGTGGTGTACATATTATCCTGAATACTTCTCCTCCATTCAAGTGGAGGTAAAAGTAACATTGATTTAACGAGTTTTATTAAAAATAGACAAACACCCTGTACGTTTGTCCCTCTCAAAAGCTTTTCAAAACCATACATTAAAGTGTAGGGACATATAACTGGAGGTGAACATATGAATTATTATCATCAATGCCGTGGGGGCATCGGAAAACCGGTAGAAATTCGTACTGTTGACGGGAGAATTCACAGAGGGGTCATTCATAGAGTCGATAATCGCCACGTATATCTTCGACCATTCCCAGGAAGAAATTATGGGGGATTCGGCTATCCATATTACGGCGGCTATGGCTGGGGCTGGGGAGCTGGCTTTGGTTGGGGCGTTGCATTAGGTGCAATTGCCAGCATAGCTTTTTTAGGATTATTCTGGTAAGTTTAAATGAAAATGAATTTATACTGAAGGAATGCCCCCTTTTAAAAGAAGGGGGCATTCCTTCAGTATATTGTAAAAAAGTATCTTCTTAAGTAAAAGAAGGATTTGATAAAGGCTCTGTTGTTTTTATCATATAAAAGAGCCGAAGTTTTTCAATATATGAGCACAACAGAGTCTAGTTTAAAGGAAGGAGTATTGTGAAATTTGTCCATCGATCATCTGAATGGCAGGTTAATGTACCCCTGTGCTTTTCAATTATTTCTTTGCATACGAATAGGCCAATCCCTGTACCGGATTTCTTCGTAGTAAAGAAGGGCTCAAAAATATTATCCAAAAGACTTTCAGGAATTTTTGGACCGTTGTTCGAAATCTGTATTTGAATGAAACCATTTTCTTCAGCCAGATGAATACGGATGGTAGGCATAGCTTTCTCTGCTAACACATCAATAGCATTAAAAATAATATTCACCAGTACCTGCCGGATCTCGTCCTTATACCCTTGAAAAGTATAATCCATTTCAATTTCTTTTATAATTTCGACATTGACCTCTAAGATACGGGGATACAGGAAGGATAAAACTTCCTCCAACAGTTCTTTAAATCGAAAGGCTATCTTTTCTTGCTCTATGATTTCCCGCTTAGATAGCAGTAAGAATTGGGAGATGCTGAACTTTAGCTGATCAAGTTCATTTTCAATGATATCTAAATAGGGAAGATTCGGCTGTTCCGCACGAAGAAGCTGAATAAACCCCAGAATGGATGTCAATGGATTACGGAATTCATGTACAAAACTAGATGTCATTTGGCCGAGGATTGTTAGTCTTTCTTGATGGGTAGAAGTTATGTATTGATTTTTTTCTTCTATAATTTGATTTTTTTTATCAGTATAAACAGTCACAGTATAGTACAGAAAGTAGCTAAAAGCATAACTAATGGATTCTATAACTTCTGGTAAATGCGGCCAATTTGGATAGGAGGAATGAAGCATTTTATAAAGGATGGTTTTTGCTGCTTCGACATTGTATACAAAATCTCCTATATTTGTTTTTCCTTCCAGCTTCGTCTTTGCAATTTTATTTGCCAGGTCTTCGATTAAATAATTGAGTTCTTTCTTAGGCAACATAAGAGACTGCTGAATAACTTCATAAAACATCTCCATGTTAGGGATCACAAAGCTTTCTGAAACTCCCTTGTCAGATTCGATAATCTCCTTTTTCCAATTAGAAAAAAATTCCTCTTTTGTGGTGGCCAAATGGTTTAAAATGCTTTCACTGACAGATTGCATATTTATCACCCCGTTCCATCTTCATTTAGTGAAATTTTTACAATAGGGAAAAAGCCTTACTTGGTTATGTATAAATGGTAATTAACTAACAAAATCAACAAGACAGATTTTAGTCTTAATATATCAAAATTATTGGAATATTTACAAGCGTATTTGAATATTTAAATTGAATTCTTTTTATTATGACAAATTGTGGCATCATTCTGTAGGCTTTTTCGTGAAGTTTGTTGATATTTGACAAGGCTCTTTTCGTAAATTTGGTACCTATTTAACAAAAAAATAATGAAATTTACAGGCTCTGTTATAAACCTGTAAATTGCTTATGAAAAGATGCCCCGAAGATAGACCAAATACGGACTTATCCATGTTGAGTATGGCAGAAATCTATCCGGTTTTGCTGGATTTGGTGTGAAATTTTTCTATGGAAACAAGATAAAAAGCGGCTTGCATTCAAGAATATTGTCTGCAAACCGCCTCTGTATACTTTTTTCAGACTCTGTTCATCTTGCCTGTTGATTTCCGCTGCAGCGGAGCCTTCTCGCCACAAGCTCCTGCGGAGGCTCTTTAGACACGCTGTTCTAAGCAGGAATTTCGCTTTTAAGCTCCAATCAAGGTAGGTTTAAAATCAAGATTGTTCTTTAACAAAGCCTTTTTTAAAGAAAGTGTTATTTTACAATCAGGATATCAATGTCCGTGCTTTTCATAATATCCTCACTGACGCTGCCGAGGAAAAACTTTTTAAAGGCACTTTTTTCACTTGAACCAACAATAATTAAATCGGTATCCGTACTTTCCGCAAAGCCGCAAATATTATCAACTGTATGGCCATCCAGCACCTGATATTCTGCTTTAATTCCCAGCGGCTCCAGTATTTGTTTTGCGTGCTGAATAGCTGTATCAACACTGTCTTCGATGATTTGATGGGTATTTTCTCTCTTTGGAACAGTATCGACCGGCATTGAACCTGTAAACACGCCAGCATCAATACGCGGCAATGATACATATTCATCTCTTACTCCCTGAATTGAGGGAGTCGTTGTTAGAGCTCTTTCTTTGTTTACATGTACAACGGTTAATTGAGAATTTTCTATAGCCGAGCATATTTGGCCAGCTCTTTCAAGTGCATGCCTGCTTGTTTCTGAGTTATCAAAGGCTACTAAAATTTTGTTATACATTGCAGTCACCTCATTTAATTTTATTTTAATGAAAGCATTGTAATCTACCTATACCCTTTTAAAAAAAAACATAACGGCCAATAGATTTATTGGGAATATTTACTTCTGTTTGTTGTTACCATTGATTTTTTATCCTATTAATACTATGCTTTTGCATAGATGAAAGATTGAGCTTTCATCTTTTTTTCTAGCTTCAGTTCGTAAAAGGATGGGATACCGTATCTTTTATCGCCATTGTGTAAAAATAAAAAAAGCAATCTCTGACATAAAGGAAGCGGTCTGTTTAGAGATTGCAAATGGATTCCTAAGAAGGATTCAGCCTATCGTCATAATGAAAGGGCAGGGAAGAAAATGGATATATTACAGCGGATTTGGACAGCTGTAAAGCGGCTTTGGAAAAAAGCCCATATGAATCAGATTGTCATTTTAATCGTGTCAGTCGGACTGCTGGTATTTTTGGCGTTTTTTGCTTATTTTGCCAGTACTGTAAATATTGCTGCATTGAAAAAGGGATTATCGCAATCCACAGAAATCATTGATAAGGATGGCAATGTTGCAAGTAGGATATCGTCTACTCAAATGGACCATGTCTCAATTAAAGAAGTACCAAAAAATATGCAAGATGCCATTGTTGCAATAGAGGATCATCGTTTTTATCAGCATCATGGCTTTGATATTATCGGAACAACAAGTGCATTATTAAAAGATATAACTGCAGGAGGAGTTAGGGCAGGAGGAAGTACGATTACCCAGCAATTAACAAAAAATGCCCTTCTTACTTCACAACGGACATTTAAGAGGAAAATTGAGGAATTATTTTTAGCAGTTGAAATTGAAAAACATTATACAAAAAGTGAAATATTGGAAATGTATCTCAACCAGGTTTACTTTGGAAGCGGTGCTTGGGGCATACAAAATGCTTCGAGAAGATATTTTGGGACGGATGTTCAAAATATTGATTTGAGTGAAGCCGCAACACTTGCCGGACTAGTCAATGCTCCAACGGCTTTAAACCCTTACCTGCATATGGATAGTGCCATTAATAGAAGGAACCTGGTTCTCGGAGCAATGAAGAAATATGGTATGATAACAGACAGCCAGTATAACTCGGCTGTTGCAGAGAAGTTGGTACTAAAGGATAAAGGGGAGGACCCTTTAAAGGGAAAATATCCGTACTATGTGGATGCCGTGATTAATGAGGCTATGTCAAAATATGGCCTTTCCCAGGACGAGATTTTAACAAGAGGATATAAAATATATACAGAATTAGATCAGAATATCCAATCTGGCCTTGAACGTGTATATAAGAATGACAGCTTATTCCCGCAAGGAATGGGCGGCCAGATGGTTCAGAGCGGTGCTGTCCTGATGGATCCCCATACAGGCGGTGTCCGAGCGCTTGTAGGTGGAAGAGGGGAGAAGGTTTTTCTTGGCTTTAACCGTGCAACTCAGCTGCAAAGGCAGCCTGGTTCAACTATGAAGCCTCTAGCAGTCTATACTCCCGCTTTGGAGCAGGGATATACGCCGGAATCCATGTTAAATGACACAAAAATGTCCTTTGGATCCTATCATCCACAAAATTATGATAATCAATATTTAGGACAAGTTCCAATGTACAGGGCATTGGAGGATTCAATCAATATTCCTGCTGTCTGGCTTTTGGACCAGATTGGAATTGATAAAGGGATGGATGCCGTTAAGCGTTTCGGTCTTCCGTTAACAAACCAGGATAGGCAGCTCGGGCTTGCCCTTGGAGGCATCCAAAACGGAGTTTCGCCATTCCAGATGGCTCAGGCCTTTTCTACCTTCCCTAATAACGGTGTAGAAGAAAAAGGGCATTTAATTACAAAAATCATTGGACCAACCGGTAACGTGATTGCTCAAAATCAACAGCAGGAAACAAAGGTCACTTCCAAAAAGGTCACAGATCAAATGACTTCCATGATGTTAAATGTTGTGGAATCAGGAACCGGTAAAGGAATCAATGTTCCTGGCTACCGCATTGCAGGGAAATCAGGCTCTACGCAAGTGGACTTTAGCAGGAATGGAACAAAAGATCAATGGTTTGTTGGCTACACCCCTAATTTGGTCGGAGCCGTCTGGCTAGGGTATGACCGTACGGACCCACAGCACTATCTAATGGGGTTAAGTGAACAGGGAGTAGTACCAATCTTTCAGGCAGTTATGCAAAATACCCTTCATTATACTAAGCCGGGAAGTTTTGATGCTCAATCGGTAAACCAGATACTCAAGCAACAACAAGCTACAACTAACCATCCTTTTACAGAACGAGCTAAAGAATTTAATCAAAAAATGCAGCAAGAGGCACAGAATATTAAAAAGAAAATAGAAGAAAATAAAGGCCGGTGGAAGGATCTTGAAGATACAGTGAGAAACTTTTTAAGCGGCAAACACTAAGGAAAGAGGGTGACTCAAAAGGCGGTTATATAAGCGGCCTTTTGAGTCCCCTCTTTTTTATTTTTAGGTACAAAAGAAGAAGAGGGGAAGAACACTTGGTGTTAATAATAGCAGGGTGTCTCTTTCATTAATTTTATTTGAGCAGAAAAGAACAAGCAGGACTAATAGCGCAAAGCATATCTAGTAATACCCAAATCTCGTTTGGATTCAACGTTGATTAGAGTGGAAGACAAAAGACTACTGCAAGTTAAGCAAGTTATTAGAGGGATTCCGCAAAAGCATGCAACGATGTGGTCCCCTACCGTCAACGAAAATCGAGTATTTGGAATGAAAATAATCGGCAGGACGATTAGAACGCTGCCTATATCTTTATACAATCCCAATTTGGATTTAATACAAAGGTTGATTGGAGAGAAAGGTGCGAGACTCCTGCGGGATCAGCTGGCCTTAGGGAGACCCCGCAGGAGCTTGCGACGAGGAGGCTCCCTTAGGCCGCGGAAAGCGAGCGCATGCAGCGGAAATTAACCCAGCAGGAAGATCAGAACGCTGTTTATGTCTAAAGTCTATGTCTATGTAAAATCCTAATTTGGAATTAACTGACAGTTTCGCACAACATTTATATAAGAGCAAACTCCTGAATGACAGCATAGCCTTACAATGCAAAATAAAAATCAATATTCATGCAATTTCAACACGAATATGGGAAAATATAGCTGTATTAGCAAAGACTCTTTTTTTTCGGTTTACAGAGTTAGGCTGAAGTTATCTCTAAGAAGGAGGAGTAAGGACTATGGATTATCGCATAGAGAAAGACACTCTTGGTGAAGTAAAGGTTCCTGCTGATAAATATTGGGGAGCCCAGACACAGCGAAGCAAAGATAATTTTAAAATAGGATCAGAAAAAATGCCTCTTGAGTTAATTCAGGCATTTGCACAATTGAAAAAATCTGCAGCTGTTGTAAATTGCAAATTGGGCAAGTTGTCCAGGACCAAAATGAAAGCAATTGTCCAAGCGTGTGAAGAAGTTTTAGATGGCAGATTTGATGATCATTTTCCTTTAGTAGTCTGGCAAACGGGAAGTGGGACGCAGTCCAATATGAATGTAAATGAAGTGTTGGCAAGACGGGCAAATGAAATCCTTCAAGAAGTAGCAAGTGATGAAAGCATTCATCCGAATGACGACATAAATATGTCCCAAAGCTCTAATGACACATTCCCTACAGCGATGCATATTGCCGTTTATTCTGAAATACAAAAACTTCTTATTCCTTCTTTGAGACAGATAAAGAAAACGCTGTTGAAAAAAGAACATACCTATATGAATGTCATTAAAATTGGGAGAACCCATTTACAGGATGCAACCCCATTGACACTTGGCCAGGAAATTAGCGGCTGGAGGGCAATGATAGAAAGAACGGAAAGGATGATTGAAGAAAGCTCCAGGCACATTCTTTCACTTGCTATTGGAGGAACAGCTGTGGGAACCGGAATTAATGCAGACCCTGCTTTTGGAGATAAAGTAGCAGAACAATTAAAGGAACAAACGGGCTATCCGTTTATGTCATCGAATAATAAATTTCATGCCTTAACAAGTCATGATGAAATCGTTTATGTGCATGGTGCTTTAAAAGCACTTGCCGCAGATATGATGAAAATCGCTAATGATGTCAGGTGGCTGGCAAGCGGACCACGAAGCGGAATTGGAGAAATTACCATACCTGCAAACGAACCAGGGAGCTCAATTATGCCGGGAAAAGTAAA
This sequence comes from Heyndrickxia acidicola, assembly GCF_001636425.1. Lineage (NCBI taxonomy): Bacteria > Bacillati > Bacillota > Bacilli > Caryophanales > Bacillaceae > Heyndrickxia > Heyndrickxia acidicola. The sequence continues at coordinate 2,351,874 of NZ_KV440953.1, read as the reverse complement.
CCCAACTCAAAGTGAAGCCATGACTATGGTGGCAGTCCAGGTATTTGGAAATGATGCCACCATTGGATTTGCTGCAAGTCAGGGAAATTTTGAGCTAAATGTTTTCAAGCCTGTCATTCTCTTTAATGTATTGCAATCCATTCACCTTTTAAGTGGCGCTATTATTTCATTCGACGAGCATTGCCTTCAGGGATTGGAAGCAAATTACGATACGATCGAGGAAAATGTAAATCGTTCTCTTATGCTGGTAACGGCCTTGAATCCTCACATAGGTTATGAAAAGGCTGCTATGATTGCAAAACTAGCATTTAAAGAAGGATTAACTCTAAAAGAAGCTGCAATAAAAACGGGTTATGTAACGGAAGAACAATACGATAAATGGATTGACCCTGTTAAAATGGTCAACTTGCCTGATTAATTTTGCAAACCATATCCTCTTTTTCTTTGAAGAGTACAGGCAGAGTTTTTTTTCTTAATGTCAACTCCTTAACCTTAAGAGAATGTATGTGAAACCTGCAGCTAGGTGTAAGTATTAAGAGAACCTTAAAGGACTAAGTGAAGAGGAGGCTCATGGACAGACAGCTTGAGCGTAGGAAGAACAATGTGCCCCCAATGTCTCTGTTAAAGCCCAAATAGTGATTTGATCCTATTGTTAATTAAATAAGACACCAGCCGCTAGAGAAGGCGATAAAGGGATACGACGCAGGCTGCAGAGTGACAGGAGTCTCCTGTAACGGCCGTCTGCTAAAAGCTGGCACAGGAATAGGTGTTCATTAGAAAAATGAACAGAGTCCAATGGAAAAGTTTCAGTCTTCCCTCATAATCGTTGTTTTCGTTGGATAGTTTATTTCTGTTTAGCCAATAGTAAGAAGGGAATAGAATGTATAGGCAGAGGATATTTCCGAAAAGCCTCTTTTCGTCAGCTTTGTTGCTATTTCACACAAAAATTATCGAATTATGTAGTACTTATGATTGGTTTACGAAAAGATGCCAAGAATACGGATTTATCTATAATACGTAAAACAACAATCGATGCGAAAGCAGCTTACGCAAAGAAGGAGGAAGAACATTGGACAACAAAAAAGATAAACTCGATACATCAAAAATTGCTGGACGCACCTTTGAAAAGGATGATTACAACAGAGAAGATGAAACTTCTTCAGGGCTGGCGACGACTCATGAGCAGGCGAATGATAATTATGCAGAAGGAACAATAGATGGCAAGATTGAGAAAGAAAATGGAGAAATAATTGACATTCCAAGAAAAGGCAATAGCTGAGGACATTTTCCTCAGTTATTTTTTTAGAGAAAATAGTCCAATTTATTAGCAAATCTCTAAGGTATGATTAGTTTTTCTTAGGATGGTTAAAGAGGCACCCTTTTATATGATGAAGTGCTGCAAGCTATTTCAAACCAATTTATAAGCTATTTGCTTTTGGAAACATTGGTAGAAAAAATGGACGGGAGACACCATAAGGCGCCTCCCGAATAGCCAAATAATATGATGTTTTAATAATTATTTTTGGTATCCGCCAAGTTGAGATTCAGCCATAGATACTAGGCGTTTAGTGATTTCTCCACCAACAGATCCGTTTGCACGAGATGTAGTGTCTGCACCAAGGCTTACACCAAATTCTTGAGCGATTTCGTATTTCATTTGATCGATTGCTTTTTGTGCTCCTGGAGCAACTAGGTTGTTAGAGCTGTTGTTGTTTGCCATAATTCTGTCATCTCCTAAGTTGAGTTTTGTAATGGTTGGGTTAGCCGGAATTGCACCAGCCCACAAATTAAATTGACTTGTATTTAATTTATGACCTTCTTAGGTGTAACCCAGTGATGTGATGCGGTTGTTACTAAGTATTATGTTTATTTAGAAGTCAAATATACAAAGAGTAATAATGGTAATTTAACCCTTTTTTGTAGGGGAGAAAAGTATAAAATTTTTTTATTTAACAGGCTTTGTTAAAGATTAATGTTGAGTTTACATCCACACTGATTGGAGCTGCAGAGGCGAGACTCCAGCTTAAGAATGCAGGTTAGGGGAGACTTCGCAGGAGCAAGCGACGAAGAGGCTCCCCTTCCGTCTGTGAAAAGCGAGTGCCTTCAATATCTAGTTTCCTTTATCTCAATTGAAGATTAAGAAATTCGTACGTGGATGAGCAAGACGCTATCGTTTTTCTTAAAGCAGCAATAGCAGGGATATTTTCAGCTATTCATGCACACCTTATACATAACAATGTTTACAGCAGGTGATATGGATGGAATGGTGCGGTCTTTGCAATGGGGTGATGGAACTGACAATCCTCTGTCCCGAATGCGGAACCAACATGGAAGAAGAGGGAAGAATATTTGATTATTATGATGATTATAGTCCATACATGGAAATTGATTCGATGATGCTTGTAGATGGCGATCCGGATAGCTCTAAGAAAAAGGAGTGCTATCATGTATATAAATGTAATCATTGCGGTCATAGTCTAACTAAAGCGGTAAGCTATGCAAACTTTTTATAAAAACAAAAAGCAATCGTAAATAATACGATTGCTTTTTTTACTATATTGGCTAAGCTTAAGCTAAACCAATATTCGCTTCTGTTTCAACATCGAAGAAATGAGCTTTATTCATGTCAAAAGCAAGATCGATTTTATCTCCAGGGCGTACAATGGTTCTAGAATCAATTCTTGAAATAAAGTCCTGTCCGTCAATTTGTGAATAAAGCATTGTTTCTGCACCAAGCAGTTCAGATACTTCAATGGTTGCAGAAATTTTTGTACCTTCTGAGGCACTGATGAATACAGGCTCATCATGGATATCTTCTGGACGAATACCCAAAGTAACTTTTTTGCCTACATAGTTTTTAAGGAATTTCATTTTACCTTCTGGAATAGCAATTTTTGCTTGGTTAGAAATTACAAAGGCACCATTTTCAACTGTTCCTTTTAGGAAGTTCATTGCTGGCGATCCGATAAATCCGCCTACGAACATATTTATAGGATTGTCATACACTTCTTTTGGTGTTCCTACCTGCTGGATAACACCATCCTTCATAATAACGATCCTTGTTGCCATTGTCATCGCTTCAGTTTGGTCATGTGTTACATAGATTGTTGTTGTTTGAAGACGCTGATGCAGTTTTGCGATTTCGGCACGCATTTGTACACGAAGCTTTGCATCAAGGTTTGATAATGGTTCATCCATCAAGAATACTTTTGCATCACGCACAATCGCACGGCCTAGGGCAACACGCTGGCGCTGACCGCCTGAAAGAGCTTTAGGCTTTCTCTCTAAATACGTTTCAAGGCCAAGAATCTTTGCGGCTTCTTTTACGCGTTTATCAATCTCCGGCTTAGGAATTTTACGGAGCTTCAAACCAAATGCCATGTTATCATAAACACTCATGTGAGGATACAATGCATAGTTTTGGAAAACCATCGCAATATCGCGGTCTTTTGGAGCTACGTCGTTTACACGTTTTCCATCGATTAAGAAATCTCCTTTTGAAATTTCTTCAAGTCCAGCGATCATACGAAGGGTAGTAGATTTACCACAACCAGACGGGCCTACGAAAACGATGAATTCCTTATCTTGAATATGAAGATTGAAATCGCTTACTGCGGTTACCTTATTATCATAGATTTTATAAATATGTTCTAATTGTAATTCAGCCATTTGAAAGCCCTCCCTTATTTCTTTCTTTTATTGTAATGAAAGGCCTTTCATTAGGCTATGGTCACATTGCACAAAAAGGACGGAACATTTTTGGCAAGTTGTACTAAAGCTGATGTTCATTTTTAAAATCGAGGCAGGCGAGATAGACAGTAACAGCGTCCTTAAAGGACTTTAGGTCAAAGCCTGTGCGTTCTGTAAATTTATCAATACGGTATTGAAGGCTATTTCTGTGCATAAAAAGCTGTTTTGCTGTAAGACTCGCGTTTGAATTGTTCTCGATATAAAGCTTAATGGTCCTCCAAATGTCCTTGTCTTCTTGAAAGATAGATGTTAAAGGAGAGAAGCAGCTTTCTTTTGCTTTATAAGAAACACTTTTTAAAAGATACAACGGAAATATACTAGATAGAGTATATAATCTTTCTTTCCTCATTTCTCTTCTGCCAAATTCAAACAACTTCTTTTCAAATAAGAAATCATTCTGAATTTGATTATCTAAATCCCGAAACGGCCCAATAAAGAAATGGACAGTAAAGTAAAAATCACTTTCAAACGCTTCGATGGAGGATTTCAATTCTTCCTCTGATAAAACAAAACTGGCAGCTGTTTCTATTATCGTTCCGGAAGATGATGAAAGATAGACGAGGGTAACATTATTTGAAAATAAGCTTTTGACTGCTTCTTCCCAGGCAATTCGATCAAACCCTTCCTTTGTGGAATGAATAGCAAACTGAATAAACCGTAATCGGCTGCCTTCTTTAACAGGAAATTCAACATTTTTTCCGGATAAAAAATTATGCCAGTTCTGTGACTCAGTTGTGGGATTTATTAGCTTCTCTGCTTTGAAAATAGGGAATAGAGTGCCAAGCAGCTCCTTTTCCTCAGAGGTCATATCACTATCAGGAATTCCGAGATATTGGTGTTCATTTTCTATATGAAACCATGTGATGCCGGGGTGCAGAACTGGATATGTTTCCAAAATTGATTTTGGATACCTTTTTTGTAATTGTGTAATCATGGTCTCTCCTCTTTATGAAAGGCAGTTGCTCCTTGTTTAGTACTGAATAAAAAAATGCCTTTATATTCAGTAATCTTATTTTAAACATCTTAGGCTTCTTAAGCAAAAAATTGAGTCTCGTTTTCCGCTACATTCAACATTGGTTTCAATGCAAAATAGGGGTTAAAGGAATACATGGCGAGTGCTTTGATCTTCCTGCTCGTTGATTTAAGCTGCAGGCATTCGCTTTCCGCGGGCGGCCTGGGAGCAATCAAGTTTGCTTTTGTGTCCTTGCTTTACTGTAAAATAAGCTAAAAAACGAGCAGATTCACCATTAAAATTCAACTGAAAAGCAGCCCTATTGGAAAATAGGACTGCTTTCAACATCCGCGTCTTACGGTTTTACCTGTCGGCATGTAACCATTTGTCGGTCTCTATATGCCACAGAAAACGAGTCGCCTACGCTTTTTCCTCCGGCTGTGATTCTTCAAAAAACTCAACTGCTTCTTCAATGTTTGTGCAGTCCTGCCTCATATGAACAGAACCACCGGAAAGCCCTTCGTTAATGATTCGATCCACATCCAGATAGGCTTTATCTTTTCCTTCATAAACTGTATCTGGAAGGAACTCTAGCTCATCTTTGTTTTGGCTGTCCATATACCGTCCTCCTCATGAGAAGAAATGCAAGAGTGTACATTGTAAAGAACGGAATAAATTGCGTTCCGCGTTTATAGTTTAAGCAATAAAGCGGAAGAAACACTCAAAAAGGATTCTGGTAATTTTCCCTAAATTTCTTAGTGATCATAAACATGGTACAGCATTAAAGCATGTATTTGCTCTTTTAATTGTTCTTCATTCGGAATAGCTTCTTCTTGATTCCATTCGATGTTTCCATCTGGATGATATAGGCCTGTGTATTTCTTTCTCTTGTAAATAAAGGAAAAGGACCACCCTGGAAGCTGCTTGTTTGAGTAAAGGGACTGGAATTGGAAATGTTGAATCATAAATACACTCCTTGCTTTTATGTAGACGCAGTTAATCCTTCAGGTTAATTTCCGCTTCAGGTTCCTGAAATGAGAGGGGGAATGAGCTGCACTGCAGCTTCACTCAAGCTAAAGACTGCGTTTCACCCGCTTTTCCCTGCAGAAGTTTTTTAGGGTTTCAGTCACCAAGAATCTAACTCAGCCTTTAAATAAAAATGTATTGAAAGGGCTTTAATCTTGTATAGTCATTATAACGCAATGCAATCAAAGATTCATATAGGCTGTTTTCGCATAGATTATTGCTTTACACCTTTGTGGCAGTATTTCGTAGGCAATTGAAAAGCTTTAAAAAAGGCAGCCTATGCAAATGAAAGCACTGCTGCCTTGTTAACGATTATATAAAGTGTGTGTCAATTCGTGAAAAAGTCTTGATAAGCTTTTGATTTTATTTTCTTCAATGTCCTTTTCATCAAAAGCCATTGGTTTAGCGTTAACTTCATAAAGCCACAGCTTTCCATCTTTATCTTCCCCTACATCGAGGGTAAACTCTCCAAAAAAACCATATTCTTTCGTTAAAGCTTTACCGCATTCATTGGCAATCCATTCAAACTGTTTATCCAGGTCAGGATTTTGCAATTCTTTGTAGGGATAAAGGGTCCCGCCCCTTGGGACATGTGTAGTCAAGCCATTTTCTTTCGCAACCCTTATTCCAATACCGGTTAGGAGATAGCGTCCTTTATGATAATGAGAAAGAATTCTGTAATCGAATTTTCTTCCATTTAGTAAACGGCTTTCAATGGTTTTTTGTGCAAGGAAAGAGGTAAACCTGGAGTCACTTTGATGGTGCTTCCAGAATGCCTCAAAGGTAGGGAAACTCACTTCCTTTTTAGCAGTGGTAACATGTACCATGTCAAAACTGCTTTTTTTGATTCTCTTAATCCCGTTTCCTTGTGAACTGCTTGTAGGCTTGATATAAAGGTCTGTATGCTCTGAAAGAAAAGCATCCAATATGGAAGCATCATTGTCAATAAGAATAGTTGGAGGCAGGAGAGAGGATAATGTTTTATGTTTGGAAAAAAGGGAGTAGAGTGAAAATTTATCTATATAAGAAGGATTAAAGAAAGAGAGCGTTTTTTGCTTCATCTTTTCCTTAAACTGTATAAAGGATTGCTCCTTTTCTCCAAGACGTGAGGGGAGTCGATTGTAGATAATGTTGGGCAGGGGAAAAGTGGAGCGAATCCATTTCTTTTTCAAGGGTATATAACAGGTACCTTCTATATAATGATCAAAACAATCCTCCAATGTAAAAAGGAAAGAAACTCCTCCTGACTCCTGAAGTTCATTTTGTAAATTCATGAAAAGGCGGCGATTGCCCATCAACTCGCCGCTCTTCATTTTTCCGCACAAAATTCCTACCAGAGGACCTAGCCTTTTTCTTTTTTCCTGAAAATGAAGTGTCCATTCTTCCTGTATTTCTTCTCCCTTGACGTTATGCACCAATTCATCGTCAGCCCCCCAAAATAAATGCCCTAGTTCTGGTCTGGCATGAACAAAGGTATTGCGTTTTGGATCAAAGGAAACGGTAATCATGTAAATAGTTCCTCAGGTGTGTGAAGCCATCTATCAGTTAGATAAACAGAGTAAGCAAGGCTCAGCCTTCGTGTAAGGATATCGAATTCCTTCAATTCGGGATGGGAAAATATTGATCGTCCGGGCTTTGAATTTGCCTCAAAAAGCCAGATATGCCCATCGGAATCTATGCCAAAATCAAAACCTATTTCACCAATTATGCCATTCAAATTTTCTTCCAATGACACAGCAATCTCTAATGCTGCTGTTTCCAATCCTTCCTTTAGCTGTCTTTTCAGCCCAGAATCTGCAAAAAGCTCATCAATGGTTTTAATCGTTCCGCCATTTTTTATATGAGTGGTCGGACTGCCTACCCCTGCAACTTTTGCAGCTATGGCACTTATTTTCCAGGCACCTTTTGTATCCTTATTGGCATGAACTCTAAAATCAACAGGTCTATGCTGATAGCGGATGAGATCGATGCCCTGCTGAATAATCATTCGATCTAGCTGTTTATTCCTGAAAACACGGTCCATCAGCTGTTCAAGAGTAGGGTACTTAAGAAGGCGATTTTCAGTATCATGGAACTTGCAATAATAGGCTGCCTTTTGCCGGTCATAAATGATTTGGTGAATACCTAAACCGAGACTTCCATTTATTGGTTTTACATATACATGCCCATATCGTGAAAGCATTTGTTCCACTTGATGATACGAAACAAAAGGAGAGGTATCTGGAAGATATTCTGCCACCTTTTCATCCTGAAATAAATGTTCGTAAACATCAAGTTTGCTAAAAAAGCCTGGATTATACCATGGAATGAGATAATCTTTTTCAAGCTTTTCCTTCACTTCTCTAGACCCCTGTGTGCTTTCACTTTTTCGGTTGGGAAGGCGATCGTAAATTACATTGGGAAAAGGAACATTCCTTGTTTCCCATCCGGAATTTCCCTGGAAAAAACCTTCTATTTGCCCTTTTTCCCAATCAATATGCTGCTCACCAAATAAAAACGGGACAACCCCGACGGAAGACTGGACTGATAAAAGCTTCGTGAATAATTCGGACCGCTCCCCTATGGGATTTTCCTGAAATGGTGTAAAACCTGAGGAAAAAATACCAACTAATGGCCCCAATAAAAGCTGATCACTATTTTCAAATGCATATAAGGTTTTTATAAATTCAGGTATTTGCAAAAGCTCTGCCAATGCAGAACTAATAGAAAGCGTATTCCTGTCATATGGCTGCTGTTTACAGTCGGCATCGACAATGTTAGAGCCAAACGCAATTCTTTTAGGATCTTCTTCTAAACCAAAATTTGCTGGGTAATACATTATCGGTTCGTTCTGATCAAAAAATTCAACTTTATAACGTTTAGGCATTACATCACACCTCTTTTTGAAGGGAATATTTTCCCGAATTTGCTGAACCATATAAATTTCGTCCATCTTATCTGTCCGTGTCCCTTAAAATTAGATTAATTCAGTTTAATTGCTGCTGAATCAATAGACTGTTGGTTAGCTAAAAACTGACAGTACGCGAGGGGCGCTTTGTATAATGACTCTAATTCGTTTGGATGATTCAAACTGATAATTTTCCTTCCGGGTTTGGAATTCATATCCAATATCCACAGAGATTGGTCTCTGGCAATAATAATGTCGATGCCCAGTTCAAATAATGGGTGAAAGCTTTTTTCTAATTCTATGGGTAGGATGGAAAGCAGGCTCTGAAGTTCATTGGAAAGGTAGTGATGATCAAATGAAGGAACCGTAGGCAGCCATGAATGATAGGTTTGAACACTTGCTCCTGCACTAATATTTGTCAATAAGCCATATTTTTTTCCATTACGTACACCGCGGCCAACTTCCTTCCAATTTCCTTCTGGATCCTTTTGAATAAAGACCCTCAGATCAAAGGGTTCATTATTTTTATTGCGGTTATCCAATCGGGGCTGGATAAGAAATATATGTTTTATAAGGAGACTTTCCAGCCAAGGAGATATTTGTTCAATGTTCTCGAATTTTTTCTCCACAATCTTCCCTTTTTTGGTTGTTTTTACAACAATAGCTTTCCCGTCAGATCGTATGGAATAGACTGCATATCCATGTGCGCCATCTATAGGCTTCAGAATAATTTCTTCATATTTACTTAATTCATTTATTACTTTTTCAGCGGATGATGCTTTCGTCGTCATTGGCAGATAAGGAGAAATGAGAGGGTGATTTTTTAATCCCTCATAGAGAATCCATTTATTGGGTAACCCATAACCCAAAAATGTGATATCCTTGCGTGCCTTCAGCCAGGAAACGATCGTTTTAGCTTCTTTTGATCCTCTGTCAGCACCATAAAAGCATCGGTCATATAAAAAATGGGGGATACTAAACTCTGTTTTTATCCATTCTGCATTATCCGCATCAAATTGATATCCAAAAATAAGGCTGTTTTCCGGCTTAATATTTAAAGGAGAAAACAGGTATAGAGCAATATCAAATTCTACAGCTCTTTTTCCGATTTCTTTAAAATAGCCATCATTCTCCTCAGGTGTTAGAGTTAAAATTCCCATTGGAATTGTCACCGTTCATAGCTCCTTTCATTCCATCTATTTTCACAATAATGATATATAGCCTTTACAGAGGGACGGATTGCAGGACTAGGCTCATCCCTTAATTTAGAAGGCTTAATATTTATTTCTATTAAAAAAGGACTGCCATTCAAATCAACTCCGATATCCATGCCAAGTTCAGCCATGAGCCCATCTGTTCTCTCACTCAGTACAGCTGCTGCTTCGAGTGCCAATTCAGACATTAACTGCTGAGCCTGCCTTGCTTTTTCTTTAGGAAACATATCTTCCAACACTTTAGCTGGTCTTTCCAGCAGCCCGCCTTGAGCAAGATTGGATACAAATTGATGGTCGCCGGAAATTCTGGCAATAGATGAGGTCACTTTCCAGTTGTCAGCATTTACTTTATGGCAAAGAAGCCTGAAATCGACCTTTCTTCCATTAAATGATGCCAAAGGCAAACCCTGCTGGAGAATATAAGGCTTGTTTTGGAGCCATGTTTCAATTTTTAATAAGAGCTTAGAAAAGGAATGGAATGTTAGGGGCGAATCATTCGAAAAGGTCGTCTGTTCAAGATGATAGTTGTGGCCATTTCTATAAATATGAATAATATTTCTTCCCTGGCTTCCATGGATAGGCTTAAGATAGACATCCTGATATTGGTGTAGGAATTCCTCTAAGACAGGCGCTGTATAAATATCTGTGGTGGGAAGAAAGGGGTGCAGGTTTTCTTTTTTATTAATGATTTGATGGATCTCCCATTTAGATAGATAACGATCGTTAAAATAAGGAATCCCATCTGCTTGCCATTGTTTAGCCAAGTCTTTAAATACAGTGGTTTTTTCCTTAATCCGGGAATGAATTCGATTATAAATAATGTCAGGGCGGGGAACAGGGCCCTTTTGCCATTTCCCAGTGGAAAAGTAATAGCCTTCCCCAGGATAAAGTGACATGCTGGTTAAGTATATGAAACCTCCGCACTGTTCAATATATTCCTGAAGCTCTGTGCAAAAAGTGTGCAGTGTTCCAAAGTGGGCTGCTTCTTCTTCAAAGGCTTTCCATTCTGTTAAGATAGCGATGACTGGCCCAATGCAGAGATAATCATTCTTGACAGCTGCTTGAAAAGAAAAAGAGGAATAAGGCAGCCGCAGTTGTTGAAAACAAGCTTTATTCATCCAAATAATATTATTACTTGTTTCATTTGAAGGAGGGGCTAAGTGCACGACAGCTGTTTCTGTTCCCGCCCTTAATATAAGCTTTTTGCCAGGAGACATTGAAATATTCAGCTTCTTCATCAGTCCTTCTGAAATGGCAATGAAGGAAGACGTCCCCTTGTTGCTGGAAGAAGGAATAACCGTTATTTGATGAGCCATTGTCGTTTCCCCGCTTGCATCAAAATTTATGCCTGAATCCCGGCCGGCAATCGACTGCATTCCGGTTTGGCACTATGGCATGGTTTCTCAGTTTTTTCTCATTTGTTACCGATGACAGTTTTAAAAAGTGCAGCAACTAAGAATGAAAAATGGGCTTTTGCTGATATCCTATGTCGTTTAGGAGGAAAGGGTTCATCAAAAACTGTAGTGTAACCACGTAAAATTCTATCTTTGATAACCTTGCTGGACGATTCCCTGCTCTGGCATTTAGTTCTGTTATAGATTATTGTTGATTTTCCCAATGGCTGCTTCTGCATAGATTGTTGCTTTTCTTACATTGAATATATCCGTATTCTGTCAGTTTACATGGAATATTTTTGTAAACTATACAAAAGTTTACATATTGAACATTTTGTTTCACTCACTTTTTTAGCGGAAATAGCACAAAGTTTACGAAAAGAGCCATCCCATTTGTTGATTGGAGAGAAAGGCACGAGAGTAATGCTGAAACGGGTTAGGAGAGACCTCACTGGAGCATGTGAGAACCTGCTCTGCCGTCTGCAGAAAGGGGTTGCCTGCAGCGGAAATCAGCCGACAGGATTAACAGAGCCGGTTTTAAAGAGCTGGGTGTGTGTCATATTCGCATTCATACACATACTTTGTTATAGTGATAAGAGCTGAATTTTTTAGGAGGTTTTATTTTTGCCTACAACGAATCTGTATGATTATGCATATGAATTAGAAAAAGCATTGAGAACAAGCCAGGAATACCTGCATCTAAAAGCGATGTATGACAATGTCAACAATGATCCAGCTGCGAAGAAGCTTTTTGATGAATTTCGCCAAATCCAAATGACCCTTCAGGAAAAACAAATGACGGGGCAGGAAATCGGGCAGCAAGAGGTTCAAAAAGCCCAGAACATAGCCGCTGTTGTCCAGCAAAATGAAAAAATTGTGAAGCTGATGGATGCAGAGCAGCATATGAGTATGGCTATTAATGAATTAAATAAAATCATCATGAAACCTTTAGATGAACTATATGGTTCTATGAGATAAACACATAAAAGGAAACGGTCAGGTGACTGTTTCCTTTTATCTTTCTTTAAAGGGATAACCTGCTGTTTAATTTCTTTTAATACATTAAAGCAAGAAAGGGGTCAGACCCCTTTAATGCATTAAAGGGGCAAGATGGACCGTTTCGGAGTACGCATGCCTGCTATCCTATTGAGGTGATCTCCAGCACCCTTACTCAGGGGTTTTCAACGATGGAGTCTGTCTAGAGCTTTTATTTCTATTGCACTTGTTCTATAATATTGGGCTTTTTCATAAAACTATAGAAAGGGCAGGCTCAAGATATATTAACAAGAAAAGTCCATGAGTTCTATGACATGACACCATGATAAGGGGGAGCATCATGCTTTATAAAATGTTAGCATTGAATATTGATGGTACCTTGTTACAAGGTAATGGCCGTTTAAATAAAACAACAAAGGAAGCAATTGAATATGCCGGAAGTAAAGGGATTGCAGTCACGCTGGTTACGTCAAGGGATTTTTCGTCAGCTAATCGTATTGCAAAGGCCCTCAAGCTGAATACCTTTTTGGTTACTCATCAAGGCTCATACATTGCTGCAGACCTCAAGAAGCCTATGTTTGTAAAAAGGATCAGTGAGGAATCCTGTGCTGAATTAGTTCGCTTCCTTGAAAAGTTTCCGTCCAGAATACGGCTAGTTCATGAACATTATTCCCTTGCCAATAGAGTGAAGCTGCCAAGTAATTTGGTAGGCAAGGTTATGTTCCAAACCAGCAATGCGTTTTCATACTCAGAGCGTTACGTCGACTCATTAAGCGAGTCGCTCGCTGAATCGCCCATGTCTCCGCCTAAAATAGAAGTGATTTTTGAAGATACAGAAGATCGTCAGGACTGCAAAAAAGCCATCAATGCAATGTTTGATGAAGTAGATTGTATAGAAAATGAAGATGGAAAACTGGAAATCGTACCATCAGGAGTTTCGAAGCTAAAAGGTGTTCTTTATATATGTGATCGATTAAATATTCACCGTGAAGAGGTCGTCATGATCGGATCCGGTCCAGATGATTTGCCGCTCATTGAGTGGGCCGGTTTAGGGGTAGCCATGGGAAATGCATCACCCAAAATAAAGCGTGCTGCAGATTGGATAACCAGATCCAATAATGAAAACGGAGTATCCTATATGGTAAAGGAACATTTCCGTAAGCAGCAGCCAATACAATTTTTGCGAAAAATGAAACAAATGAAATAATATGACAAAGGGTCTCCTTTCTGGCAGAATGGATGGCCCTATTTTTATGTAAGTCTCTATTAAGGTTTCATGTTAATTGCGAAAAACCCAAAGACACGAGACAGCTGCTAAAAAAGCAGGTTAAGGGAGGCAATGGAGGCCAAGAACACCGAGGATGCTCCCGAGCAACTATTATCTCTCTAACATTCAGCATTACATACTCTCAAACCCAGCTTCATCGTTAGTTGACCTGACTAAGGTCATTCCAGTACACTTAAAGAAGTTTTTAAGGTGAAAGGTGATATCCATGAAAATTCAAATAGATGGACTGGAGGACGAACGATTTAAACGTCCCTTGCAAAATATAGCAAATTTATTTTTTGAGGAAACAGACATTTTTTTAGGTCAAGATAGTGATGCTGATATAAAAGTAGAAATTCTCCTTGATATAAAGGAGAATACAGTAACTGTTTCTGTATCCCTAGTAAAATCGGGCGATTCAGAAGTATATAGGGCAGCGTATTCCAAAGAGATAGAAGAGGGACTATCAGAAAAGGATTTTTTTACAAAAGTAAAAAATGCGGTCTCACATGTTTACTTATCCGTGTTGCAGAATTTCACTGGCATTTATCAAAAATGGGGAGTCCTTACAGGGGTACGCCCTACAAAACTTATGCACAAAAAAGTGCGGATGGGAATTGACAGGGAGCTGGCGCATAGTCAACTAAAAGAAGAATACATGCTTTCTGATGAAAAAATTGAGCTTATGCAATCCATCGTTGACCTCCAGCTTAAGGTAATACCCGACCTGTACACCTTACAGGATGAAGTCAGCATTTATATTGGTATCCCATTTTGCCCGACCAAGTGTGCGTATTGCACATTTCCTGCGTATGCCATTCTGGGCAAGCAGGGCCGTGTGGATTCCTTTCTAAGCGGTCTCCACTATGAAATGAGGGAAACGGGAAAATGGCTGAAGGAAAGAGGGATCAAAATTACAACTGTATACTTTGGCGGAGGGACCCCAACCTCTATTACGGCTGAAGAAATGGATCTTTTATATGAAGAAATGCATCAATCCTTCCCAGAAGTTTCTTCTATACGAGAGGTTACAGTTGAAGCTGGCAGGCCTGATACGATTACCCCTGAAAAGCTGGAAATTTTAAAAAAATGGAATATTGACCGAATCAGCATTAATCCACAGTCCTATACAAACGAAACGTTAAAGGCAATTGGACGGCACCACAGTGTAGAAGAAACCATTGATAAATTCCATTTAGCAAGAAGCATGGGCATGAACAATATCAACATGGATTTAATAATTGGACTCCCCGGTGAAGGGGTATCGGAATTCCAGCATTCCTTGGATGAAACGGACAAATTAATGCCCGAGTCCTTAACAGTGCATACCCTTTCCTTTAAACGTGCTTCTGAAATGACAAGAAATAAAGAAAAATACAAAGTGGCTGACCGAAGTGAAACGGAACAAATGATGTCGCTGGCTGAGAACTGGACGAAACAGCATCAATATGCACCTTATTATCTCTACAGGCAAAAAAATATCCTGGGAAACCTTGAAAATGTCGGGTATTCTCTTGAAAATCAAGAAAGCCTTTATAACATTATTATTATGGAAGAAGTACAAACCATTATTGGAATTGGATGCGGAGCAGCGAGCAAATTTATTGATCCTAAAACGGGACATATTCAGCAGTTCTCCAATCCAAAGGATCCCAAATCCTATAATGAAAACTTTAAGGAATATACAGAGAAAAAAATAGCTATTTTAGAAGAGCTTTATCCCGCACAAAGCACCCAAAAATAGCGTAATGTAAACCTGGCAGCTATATGCTTGCCAGGTTTATATTTTTGGTTCAGTTGTCTTGATGAGCGTTTTCTCCTGCAAAATTTGAAAGCTTCCAGGGCCTGTTTTAAACGTTCACTGCCAATGCCTGCTTTTTTAAGTTTCTTCAAGTGAAACGTTCATTTCACTTGTCATACAGCTAAGCTGAAAAAGATGTTATTAACATAAGAAATTTACATTGCCAAATTAAATAGCTGGAAATTTGAAAAAAGTGAAAAAGATATTGAAAAATGAATGGTCATTCAGTTATGCTATAGATAGAAAATTGTTAAAGGAGAGTGTACTATGATTTCCACTTATGAAACAATTGAAATTGATATACAGAAAGAAACAGCCTATATATCCTTGAATCGGCCCAAATCTCTTAACGCCCTGAATTCTACTCTTATTAGAGAATTACTTGATGGACTTAAATCCATTTCAATTAATCCAAATGTTAAAATCGTAGTGCTTAAAGGAAATGGAAGCGCTTTTTCGTCAGGGGGCGATATAAAAGAAATGCTTCAGATGAGCGGAGAGGATCTGTTTAAATCATTTATGGACCACATCAATGACTTAGTGACCACCCTTTATGGCATGCCAAAAATTACTATTGCTGCGATAAGCGGGGCTGCAGCAGGGCTTGGTCTTAGCATTGCGCTTGCATGTGACCATATCGTAGCGGAAAAGGATAGTAAGATCGCAATGAACTTTATCGGAATTGGACTTGTACCTGACGGGGGAGGTCATTTTTTACTTGAGAGAAGGATCGGCCAGGAAAAAGCTAAAAAGCTTATTTGGGAAGGAAAAGTCCTTTCAGGAGAAGAGGCAATAAATCTAGAAATTATTGATTCGGTGACAGATGACATTCATAGCGAGTTGGGAGTACTGCTGAAGGTATGGAAAGCAAAACCTCTTCTTGCCATGATTAAAACAAAAAAAATCTATACAGAATTAAATCGTCCAAAGTTTTTAAAATCCCTTGAGCTTGAAAAGGCTGCACAATGGAAGATGAGGCAAACCAAGGATCATTCAGAAGGAATTCAGGCGTTTGTAGAAAAAAGAAAACCTGAGTTTCATGGTGAATAGAGAAAGAACATGGAAGGAGAACGGGTATGGCTATTTTTAAATTAACTGCATTTGAACCAGATGGAGAAAAAATTCTTGATGAGTCTTTTGAAGCGGCATCTGAACAGGAGGCGAAACAAAAAGGAGAAACGCTGCTTAAGGAAAAGGGGGCCTTTGAAAAAACCCATCGGTGCACATCGCCTGCAGGTAAATTAATCTTGTTTCATCGATAGACCAGCAATTCACATACAAAACAATAAACGCAGCGGTTCATATACCGGCTGCGTTTTCTCTTATTAGGATGGGACTATTTCCTCGTTTAATGACTATGATGGAACCTGCGCTTTGAAGCCCGCCGGTTCAC
This sequence comes from Heyndrickxia acidicola, assembly GCF_001636425.1. Classification (NCBI taxonomy): domain Bacteria; kingdom Bacillati; phylum Bacillota; class Bacilli; order Caryophanales; family Bacillaceae; genus Heyndrickxia; species Heyndrickxia acidicola. The sequence goes on along the minus strand of NZ_KV440953.1, from coordinate 2,335,194 downwards.
CCCGTATCCAGCGGCTACAACAGTAATGGTCACCACTCCAGTTAGGAAGTAGGTGAAATAGCCTTGGTCAAGATTAATTAGATTAAGGAACTGCTCGTCCTTAAAAAGCATATTGGCTCCTGTCCATGCCAGGATTCCAGAGCCAATGTAAGCAATCCAGCTATACTTATTCATCAGCTGTACAATTAACTTTGAAAAGAAAATCATGATAGGAATGCTGAAGGTTACGCCTATTGCAATGAGTCCTATATGGCCGTTTGAAGCTCCGGCAAGAGCTACGACATTATCTAGGCTCATGATTGCGTCTGCAGCAATAATAGTGCAAATGGCTTTTAATAGGCTGGATTCTGATTTTACCTTTACATTTTCCTCTCCGCCCACTAGAACCTTGTACGAAATCCATAAAAGAAGGATTCCGCCAATAACATTTACATAAGGAATTTTCATCAGTTCAACAATCACAAGAGCAAGGAGAATTCGAATAACAACGGCTCCAATTGTTCCAAATAAAATTCCTTTATTTTGTTGTTTGTCTGGCAGATTACGAGTAGCCATCGCAATCACAACAGCATTGTCTCCTGATAGGACGATATCAATTGCAATTATTTTTATGATTAACAGCATGGAAGCTGCAGAAAATTGAATATCATGGATCAAGAAATATACTCCTCTCTATTGCAGTCATATATCTATTCAATTTATCTTAACATAAAGAATTAACGATAGAAAAAATTTAATAGGATTTCTGAATAGAGTAAAAAATGGATCTTTTTTAGGGATGATTCGTATAACATAGAAGAGCAACAAAAGAAATTATTATAGAGAAGGAACCAGGGGGGAGTAGTTTGGTTTTAAAGCTGGAGAATGTAACAAAAAGGTTTAATGATTTTACCGCTGTTGATCAGCTGTCGCTAACCATACCAGAAAATGAAATGTTCGGATTTTTAGGTGCCAATGGAGCAGGAAAAACGACCACCTTTCGCATGATACTTGGGCTTTTGGAGCCTAATGAAGGGAGCGTTACATGGAATGGCAGCAAAATTGATTATTCGGCAAGTCCATATATCGGTTATTTGCCGGAAGAGCGGGGACTTTATCCGAAGCAGAAGGTGAAGGACCAACTAGTGTACCTGGCCAGACTTCGCGGAATGGAGAAGCAGGCTGCTGAAAAAGAGCTGTCAAAGTGGCTGGAAAAGTTTCATGTACCTGAGTATTCCGAAAAAAAATTAGATGAATTATCCAAAGGGAACCAACAAAAAATTCAATTTATTGCTGCTGTTTTGCATAGACCGCGGCTGCTTATTTTAGATGAACCTTTTAGTGGATTGGATCCCGTAAATGTTGAACTTTTAAAAAGTGCAGTTTGGGACTTGAAACACTCAGGTACAACCATTGTATTTTCAAGCCATAGAATGGAGCACGTGGAAGAGCTCTGTGAAAATCTTTGTATTATGCACCATGGCAGGCCGGTCGTTTACGGAAGGCTGAGGGATATTAAGAAATCCTTTGGCAAAAAAAGTATTTCAATCCATGCAGATTTTGACTTGGGCTTTTTAAAGAATTTAGAGGGGATAACAGCGTGCAAACTAACAGCACAGGGAGCAGTACTACAGTTAGAAAAGGAAGAACTCGCCCAAACAGTCTTGATAAAGTTATGTGAAAAAGGGTTCGTTCGTAAGTTTGAGCTGGAAGAACCCTCTTTAAATGATATCTTTATAGAAAAGGTGGGGGACCAGCATGGATAAGTTCTTTTTAATTCTGTCTTACACATATACGACAAAATTGAAGACAAAAGCCTTCATCATTACCACCATAATCATGATTGCATGTGTTACTCTAATGGGGAATATGAGCAGAATTATGGATATGTTTAAGGGGAATGATGTTAAAAAAATTGCCATTATTGATCAAAGTCATATACTTTTCCAGGTCTATGCCCTTCAGTTAAAGAAGATAAATAAGGACATAGAGCCTGTTCAGGTAAATAGTTCAGAAAAGCAGCTGCAAAAGGACGTCTTTAAAGGCAAATATGACGGATATCTTGTTCTATCTTTAAATGAGGGGCTGCCTTCCGCGATATATAAAGCACCGACACTTACGGATACTGATTTTTCAAATTATCTTGAGCAGGCACTTCAAATTGTTAAGGGAGGCGTTGCGGCAGCCAAACTGAATCTCTCGCCGCAACAGTTATCTTTACTGAGCGATCCGGTAAGCTTTAAACAGATGACTCTCGGGAAGAACGGAAAAACATCAGCACAGCTGGCAGAGGCAAGAGGGCTTGTGTATGTCCTGCTGTTTGCCATTTATTTTGCTGTATTGTCCTATGCCAATATGGTCGGTACAGAAATAGCAAAAGAAAAAGCGACGAGGGTAATGGAAATTTTGATATCCAGCGCAGCCCCAGTTCAGCAAATGTTTGCAAAAATTGCAGGGATAGCTTTACTGGGACTGACCCAAATGGCTGTTTTGCTGGGGATCGGCTACCTTGTGTTAAAGCAAAATATGAATACTATGCAGGGATCATTTTTCTCAGTGTTTGGATTTGGAAATACATCTCCGGCAACGATTTTGTATGCCATTATCTTTTTCTTGCTCGGATACTTATTGTATGCTACATTAGCTGCTTTTTTAGGCTCTTTAGTCAGCAGAATAGAAGATGTACAGCAAGTAATGCTGCCTATGACATTTTTGGTTATGATCGGATTCTTTATCGCCATGTCAGGACTGGGAAACCCTGAAGCTGGTTTTGTGACTGTTACATCCTATATCCCATTTTTTACACCGATGATTATGTTCATGAGAATGGGTATGCTTGACCTGCCAATTTGGCAAGGACTTATAGGAATCCTGATTTTAGTTGTTTCTATCCTGATTTTTGCTTTAATTGGAGCAAAAATATATCGCGGCGGTGTCCTAATGTATGGAAAAAACACCTATTTAAAAAATATTAAAAAAGCGCTGCAGCTATCCAAAAGCAAATGAGACAAAGAAAAGCGGATAGCGCCGTTAATCGGCGACCAGCATAAGACGATCCGGCCAGAAGGTTTGCTCTTTAACCTTTTGGCCGGAGTGGCTTATGACCTCGAGCCGATGGCGCAAGGAGCTGGACAAAGAAAAGCGGATTGCGCCGTTAATCGGCGACCCATAGGGGATCGCATATAGGATGGAAGCTATCATGTCAGTATTAAGAGACTTTAAGAACTTTTCTTTGTTCTTTAAAGTCTTTTTTTAGGATGGTTACCTTGAAAAAACAAACATTCTCTGGTAATAATCATTGTATTATTGTTATGTCGAGCACACATTTTCATGCGCCATAGTTCGAATGTGATTATCATGATGCTCTCTGTTAAAGAAGAATGTTGATTGGAACAGATACGCAAGGCTCCTGCTTAGAAAAGCGTGTTAGGAGAGAACTCCGCAGAAGCATGCGGCGAGGAGGCTCCCCTACCGCCTGCGGAAAGCGAGTGTCTGCAACAGAAATCAACAGGCAAGATTAATAGAGCCTTAATAAAAGTATAAAATTAGGGTGAAAGACAGGGATTTTCAATTATTGAGAAGGGCATCCATTTACCAAAACTCTATTTTATAGTATCCTTATCCACAGACGTTTTAGACTTATTTTAATTCGTAGCTTACTAGTACGAATCTGTCAGAATCAATGAAATACACTTCGCTATACTATTTAAGAGATAATGTAAATGTTTAGTGAATGGAAGTAGAGGGAGAGAACAACCTTGTTAAATCAATCCTTTTTACAAATGAATACAATTTTTATTAGTATTATTATTGAAGCACTGCCGTTTATTGTATTAGGTGTATTCATAGCAGCATTTATCCAAATGTTTATTACAGAAGAAATGATAGCAAAAATTATGCCAAAGAACCGATTTTTATCGATAGCAATAGGGACAGGCATCGGTTCATTGTTCCCTGCTTGTGAATGCGGGATTGTCCCCATTACACAAAGGCTTGTAAAGAAAAACGTTCCTCTTTATTCCGCAATGGCATTTATGTTGACGGGCCCCATCATTAATCCAGTAGTTATATTCTCTACGTTTATTGCTTTTGGTGATAGCTGGAAAATGGCGTTATACCGCAGTGCCCTGGCAATTGCGGTGGCAGTTGTCGTTTCAATTATTATTTCCTATGTATTTACGGAAAACCAATTAAGAGAATATATTGAAAAGAAAGTGAGCGGACTTACCCACTCACATGATCATTCCCATCATGACCATTCCAATATGAAATTCTCTGAGAAGCTAAAAGATATGGTTAATCATGCGATTGACGAATTCTTTTCTGTAGGTAAGTTTCTTGTCTTCGGAGCATTGATTTCATCAGCAATGCAAACCTTCATTAAGACAAGCACACTTCTTTCTTTAGGCCACACAAAGGCTACCGCTATTTTAGTCATGATGCTTTTAGCCTTTATTTTATCCATCTGTTCCGAAGCGGATGCCTTTATTGCGTCTTCTTTCAGCGGAATGTTTGGTACAGGCCCTATCATTGCTTTTCTGGTTTTTGGAGCAATGGTTGATATAAAAAATCTGTTTATGATGCTGGATGTATTTAAAAGAAAATTTGTCCTTGCTCTTATTGGGTTAATCTTTGTTTCGGTATTTATAGGCTCTTTGTTTTTATCAAGCTTTATTAATTAACAGATTAGACGCTCTATTAAATTTCGAAATTGATAACTGCTTGTTTTTTAACAGAGCCAATCGTTTAGTAGAGTGGAGGCCAACATTATCACTCTCAATGTTTATTGGAGGTGGACATTCTGATACGCTTTATCATTTTATTTGGATTTACGTACTTTTTTCTTCAACTGCATGTTTCTGGGAATATCAGTAAATATATTAATATGAAATATTCATATCTGTCCTTTTCTATGATCTTTGTAATGGGATTTCTATCCATCTATCAATTGGTCAAATGGGTAAAGGAAGGCGACGAGAAGGAAAAGGAAAGAGAAATTAAAAAGCAGTTAAAAAAGCAAAAGAAACTGGAAAAGAAGCAGGGGAAAGTACAGCCGCCTGTTGAAAAAGATGATTTATTCCACAACAGCCAAAAGGCTCATATTCAAGATGTGCATCACAGTCACGATCATCATCACACACACGAGCACGATCATGAGCACCACCACCACGATCATGGACATAGTCACAACGGTCATCATAGCCATGATCACTCGCATGAAGAAAACACTTGGTACAAAAAGGTTTTTGTATACGGACTGCTTCTCATTCCGTTGATTACAGGCTTGTTTTTGCCTGTCGCCACACTAAATTCGACGATTGTAAAAGCAAAGGGTTTTCACTTTGCAGCCATAGAGGATGATGATCCATACTCTAATCATCAGGTTTTACGCCCGAATTCCAGTCTTTATTATGGAAAAGATGAGTATTCATCCATGGAGCAATCAGACCTGAAAACCTATGGGTCTAAGCAGCATGTAACGCTAAATGATGGGAACTATTTCAGAGCCTTAGAAAGTATTTATAATTATCCTGGAAACTATGAAAATAAAACGATTACGCTAAAAGGATTCGTCTATCGTGCCGGTGATTTAAGTAATAATCAGCTTTATCTCCTGCGCTTTGGTATCATTCACTGTATTGCAGATGCAGGAGTATACGGCATGATGGTTGATTTTCCGAAAGATATGAAAGCAGAAAAGGAAAATACCTGGCTGCAAGTAACCGGAACACTAAGTACCATCTACAATCATCAATTCCAGGGAACCATTCCTTATTTACAGGTGACAAGCTGGAAAGTAATTCAGCAGCCGTCTGATCCGTATGTATATCGAAAATATAATTAAATTGAGTGGTAAGAGCCGTATCCATTTCGGCTCTTATTTTTCTATAATAAGAATAGAATCAGCTCCCTTTTTCCATGCTGATTCTATTGCAAAACCATGATGTTTAATGTTTAGAAAACAAGAATGTTCGTTTATAATAATAAGGGAACGTATATTCGAGAAATAGGAGTGGTCCAAGTGAAACAAATTCGTTTTATTCATGCAGCCGACCTCCATTTGGACAGCCCCTATGCAGGTTTAAGGAAGCTGCCTAAAGGCATTTTTAAAAGAGTCCAGGAAAGTACTTTTTCTTCTATGGAAAAAATGGTTGAGTTTGCAATAAGGACAAGAGTTGATTTTATGCTTCTGGTCGGTGATTTATTCGATGGGGAAGACAGAAGTATAAAAGCACAGGCAAGACTTAGAAAACAAATGGAAAAACTTCTTGAACATAATATAGAGATCTTCGTTTTGCATGGAAACCATGATCATTTATCAGGATCCTGGACGACTATTCATATGCCTGAGAATGTGCACACCTTCTCCGCTGAGGCCGAAAAGCTTGAATACAAGGCAAAAGACGGCACCAAGGTTAACTTATATGGTTTCAGTTATCCCACAAGACATGTCCTGGAAAAAGTGATCGATACGTATCCGCAAGCAGAAGGGGCAGATTTTCACATTGGCCTGTTACACGGACAGCTTGAAGGAGGAAACACTGATCACCAGCCATATGCTCCTTTTACTGTTCCTGACCTTCTTGAAAAAGGCATGGATTATTGGGCGCTTGGGCATATACATAAGCATCAAATCCTGCATGAAGATCCTTATATTGTCTATCCGGGAAATATACAGGGGCGCAACCGAAAAGAGTCCGGTCCCAAGGGCTGTACCATGGTTACCCTAACAGACGAAACTGCTTCGCTTCAGTTTGTTGAGACTTCAGATATTGTATGGCATTCAGCAGAAATATATATACAGGGAATCAACGATTTCTCTGCACTATATTTGGAATGCAGAGAGCAGGTGGAAAAGGTAAGGAGGAAAGAACAGGGAACCCTTCTGAAAATTGTACTTCATGACGATGGGAGCCTGGACGAAGAGTCAGTACAAAAAATGAAAAACGGCGAGCTTTTGGATGTGCTGCAGGATGGAGAAGAAGAGGAAGATGCTTTTGTATGGGTGTATGATATTGAACGGAAAATGAATGATGTCTCTCACCAAAACCAGGAAGCATCTTTCCTAAAAGAAATTTCACGTACAGAAGAGCATCTGATAGAGCGCAATGCATTTGAAGCTGCTCTAGGAGAATTGTATTTACAAAGGTATGCAAGCAGATATTTGGAAGAAATATCGGAAGAGGAGCAAAAACAATTGCTTGAAGAGGCACATGAGCTGATTTCCTTTTATATTGCCAAGTCATAAAAACAAAGAACTGTGCAAAAAATGAAGAAAATTTCATTGAAAAGGAGGAAAGACATTTGAAGATCAAAGAAATACAAATATATGGATATGGGAAGATAGTAGAATTGAATGTTGTCAATATTCACTCCCTCCAGGTGATTTTCGGAAAAAATGAAGCGGGGAAATCGACTATGATGGCTTTCATTCATGCGATTTTCTTTGGTTTTCCTACCAAGCAAAGCTCTGATTTGCGGTACGAACCAAAGAGCCATTCAAATTACGGAGGAAAAATTCTACTGGAAACGGATTCGCATGGCCATATCATAATTGAAAGGATAAGAGGCAAGGCTGCTGGAGATGTTCTGGTCCAATTGGAGGATGGAGAAACAGGCGGGGAAGAATTATTAAAACAAATTCTTAATGGAATAGATAAGTCTGCTTATCAATCTATTTTTTCCTTTAATGTTCAAGGGCTTCAAAATGTTGGGAAAATAAAAGCAGAGGATTTGGGCAGATATCTGTTTGCAGCAGGGACTATGGGAACAGACAGAATGTTACAGGCAGAACAGCAGCTGCAAAAGCAGCTCGATCTTCTTTTTAAACCAAGTGGACGCAAACCTGAGATGAACCAGCTCTTGGAGGAATTAAAGGAAAAGGACCGTGAATTAAAAACGGCAAAATCCAAGAACCAGGATTACTCATTGCTGCTTTCGAAAAAGGCTGACCTTCAAGCTATGCTTTCCGCATTACAGGCAGAAAGCAAAAATTTGCAAAACAGACTCAATAAAACGGAAGCACTGATTAAGGAATGGCCTTTATTTAAAGAGATGGAGCAGTTTCAAAGTAAATTAGTGTCATTAGGGAATACCGAGCCTTTTCCGATTGATGGGCTATCAAGAATGGAAAAGCTCGAAGATAAATATAGGAATGCAAAGAGTGAGCTTTCCAATATAAACATGCGATTGTCCGAGCTGGATGCCCCCTTATTGAATACCAAACCCGACCCTTTAATAAAAGAGCATCAGGAGGAAATTGATCACTATTGTGAGAACTGGCAGCATGTCCTCCAATGGAAGGATGCCGCTGTTTCGTGGTCATTTGAGCTAGAAAAATGCAGAGATCAAATCCAGCAGCTAAAAAAAGAACTCCACTTCCAAGATGAAGAGATGTCCAGGTTGTCCAAGATAGATTTGGGAATTAGTATGAAAGAGAATCTGCGTCTGGCTGTAAGGGAGGATGTATCTTTGAATGCCTCTCGCAACGATTTGAATGCAAGACTGGCAAAAGAGGGAGCAGAGCTCTCTGAAATTGAAAAATTGTGTGACAAACTGGAAGCACAAATGCTTTCGGAAGAACAATTTCGCCGCATGGCAGAACAGCAGCAAAATCTCTCCAACCACAAAATGTGGAGTGATGAATACGAACGTATCCATGACAAGCTCAGCTTTCTTATGAAATTAGAAAAGGATAGTCCAAAAAATTCATCTATACCTTATATCATCCTATGTATTTTCTTTATGATTCTCTTGGGAACGGGGATTATGACCAGGCAAATGTTACTTGCAGGAGGTTCTTTGGCAGGCGTATTCATCTCCTTCCTGTATCTTATAGTCCTTAAAAAGAAGAGCGATAATGGAAACACTAGCAAAGACATTAAAGTGCTGAAGGACAAAGAACGGGCGCTGAAAGCAAAGCTTTCAACTATTCAAGATACAGCTGGTACCGAAGAATATGCAGCTCAAATAAGGCTTAGGGAAGAATGGAAGGAAAGAATTCTTCAGTTAGAAAAACAGCAGAATAAGTATACAGAAATAAAAGAAAACTGGAAGCAATTAATGCAAAAACAAGAGGAAAATGACCGTCTTCTTATGGGAATCAAGCAGAGTCTTTTCTTAAAGAGCGATTTTTCTTCAGAGCAGCTAATGGACGCTTTCAATCTTTTGGAAAAACTAATTCAAATGGTGAGAAAAGAAGATGAGATTCTCAAAAAAATTGACCATCTTAAAAGAAAAATAAAAGAGTGGGAAACGAAATTTGTGGAGGTTATGTCAACCATTAAGGCCGACCTGCAGCCAACTGAAGAGGGCGTTATTCAGCTGAAAACACTTATAAAGATAGAGAAGGAAAAGCAAGTAAATTATAGGGAGCTAAATTCCTTATGCAATGATCTTTCTATCCAGAAAACAAAATGGCAATCAGAGTATGATGCGAATGTCCAGTCCATCCAGGAATTGTTGCGTTCTGCCGAGGAAAAGGATATAGAAGGCTACAGAGAAAAGGGACAACGGGTCATTCAAGCGGCAAAACTGCGGGAGCATCTTTCAATCATAAAGGACAAACTGAAAAAAGAAGATATTCAGCTATTGGTGGAAGCCGGTTCATTGCAAAATTTAGAAGAAGAGCATGTTCTATTAGAGCAAAGCCTTAAGAAAACAACGAAAAATACGGAAGAGGCTCAAACAGAATTGGCAAGGTTGGCTTATGAGATCGACCGTATGGAGGAAGGGGGAACCTTTACCGATAAACTCCATGAATTCTACCAGCTTAAATCGGAATTCAACGAGAAGGCAAAGGAATGGGGCAGACTCGCTCTATCAAAGAAAATCCTTTCTCAAACGCTCAGCAGATTAAAGGAAGAACGTTTTCCAAAGGTGATTCAAGCAGCAGAAAAATATCTGCAGATTCTGACTGGAGCGAACTATGATCATATCATTCTTCAAAAGGATGGCAGCATTCTTATTGAAAGAACTGACCATGTCTTATTTGAGCCAGGAGAGCTAAGCCAGGCAACGGCGGAGCAATTGTACGTAGCCCTGCGTTTTGCTTTGATTCAAATCTTAAAAGATGACTGCCCTCTTCCCATTATTATTGATGATAGCTTTGTAAACTTTGATAAAGAAAGGACATTACAGGTAATTCAGCTTTTAGAGGAAATGAGCGAATCGGTACAAATCCTCTTTTTTACCTGTCATGAACACCTTTTAAAATTATTCTCAAAAACTGGGGTGATTAATATTTCAGAAACGATGCAAATCGCTAGATAAACCATTTTTCAGAGGATAAATATAAAATATATATAAAATATGCTCGCGGCCTCGCTGTGTATTCTTTGTATCAGTAGGAGACTGTGAAATCCTTACGCCGATGAGCAAGGCGCCTGCGCTTTTCATTGTCCAGCTCCAACGCCTATCGGCTAGAGGATTTCTACGTCTTCTCCCTGCGATAAGTCAACATCAGCTCGTGACCTCACTGTGTTTCCTTTATCTCAGTCGGAGACAGCGTAATCCTTACGCCGATGAGCAAGGCGCCTGCGCTTTTCTTTTCGTGCTGCAGTGGTTATATTTTCAATTGCCAACAAGAAAAACATATGTGATATACTCAAATTATTGAATAGATCGAGAATCATGATAACAAGAATCTTGAGAAGAATTCGGGGGAATCTTAATGTCAAAAGGACTATTAGAACATGAAGTAGGAGAACAAGCAGAGCTTTTCTTATTGGTGAAAAACAGTACAAAGGGAATTGCAAGCAATGGCAAACCTTTTTTAACTCTGATATTACAGGATAGGACTGGAGATATAGAAGCAAAACTATGGGATGTTTCTGATCAGGATGAACAAAACTATAAGGCAGAGACAATCGTAAAGGTATCCGGTGAACTGCATAATTACCGCGGCCGTTTGCAATTGAAAATCCGGCAGCTGAGGCCAGCATCGCCGCAGGATGGAATGAAGATATCTGATTTTCTTGAAACAGCACCAGTAAGCCAGGACGAAATGATGGGGAAAATTACACAATATATTTTTGATATGAAGAACCCTAATATTCAAAGAATTACCAGGCATCTGTTAAAAAAATATAGTCAAGAATTTCTGGTATATCCTGCAGCTACCAAAAACCATCATGAATTTGTATCGGGATTAGCCTATCACGTTATATCCATGCTTGACTTGGCAAAAGTTATTTCCGGATTATATCCTTCTTTAGACCGAGACCTCCTTTATTCAGGAGTAATCCTTCATGACCTTGGAAAAGTGACTGAGCTCTCAGGGCCTATATCTACCGCTTATACAACAGAAGGAAACCTTCTTGGACATATTACCATCATGGTAAATGAAATTGGAAAAGCAGCAGAAGAGCTTGGCATTAAAGGGGAAGAAGTCGTTGTCCTGCAGCACCTCGTTCTAAGCCACCATGGTAAAATGGAATGGGGAAGCGCAAAGCCTCCAATGATTAAAGAAGCGGAAATTCTTCATTATATTGATAATCTGGATGCAAAAATGAATATGATGGACCGCGCTTTGCGCCATGTAAAACCAGGAGAGTTTACAGAAAGAGTGTTTGCTCTCGACAACCGGTCATTTTACAAACCTACTTTCCATCAATAAAGATGAATACCTCTATAATAGAGGTATTTTTTTTTGTAAGAAGCATACAATGTAGCAATAGGACAAACTGGGAAAAGGGGGAGACCGAAGATGGATTTGCCAATCTGGATATATTTTGTTGTTGCAGGTGTCCTTATTAGTGCATTTATGGCCATAAAGACATCGAAGGAAGATAGGGATCATGAAATGGAATGGATTGAGAAAGAAGGAGAAGTTTACATGAACCGGCTCGAGGAAGAGAAGGAACGCCGTAAACAAGTAACAGAAGCAGGATGATTTACAAGTCGAAGGTCTGCACCTATATTTATGAGGCCCCGTTAAATTTCTAGATTAATAATTGCTCGTTTTTCAGTTCGTTGAAAACAACAGAGTCCTTAAAATCCTAAAAGAAAGAACAAGGCCGGATAGCCTTGTTCTTTTTTGATTTATTGTCCTGAACCTGGAGTAGAAGTAGGAGCTGGCTGGGATAGAGAGTCAAAGGTGCTCTTTAAATCTTTATCCTCAATTTTAACACCAGCATCTTTTAATTCATTCTTCATGGCATTTTGAATATCCGTTTGAGTCACTTTGGAATCTTTTACTTCCTGAGTAATTTCATCCTTCATTTTGTTAAATGGCTCTTTGGTTTTTTCGCCTGTCAGTTTAATAATGTGCCAGCCATACTGAGACTTCACAGGATTACTGATTTGTCCAACCTTCAGCTTATAAGCTGCTGCTTCAAAGGCAGGGTCCATTTTTCCAGTTCCAAACCAGCCTACATCGCCGCCCTGATTTTTAGAACCGGTATCTTGAGAATATTTCTTGGCTAAAGTAGCAAAATCTGCTCCCTTATCAAGCTGAGCTTTAATGCTTTCAGCTGTTTTTTCATCACTAACCAGAATGTGGCTTGCTCTAATTTCCGGCTTAATGTTGTTGTAATAATCTTTAAGTTCTTTGTCTGTTACTTTTATGTTTTGTGTAGCTGCTTTTTCCTGAAGAAGGCTTAGCTTAATGCTATTACGGAAATCATTTTCGTCCTTGTATCCGTATTGAGCAAGGGCCTGGTCAAATTGGTCCCCCAATTGCTGTTTAGCTTGATTTACTTGCTTATCTATTTCGCTTTTAGAAACAGAATACTTTTTAGACAAAACTTTTTCATAAACTAACTGCTGAAGAACTTGCTGACCGTATTTATCTTTCATAGCAGTGTATAGTTCGTCTTTAGTAATGTTGCCAGCAGAAGTTTTGACAACAGCTGAATTGTCAGCTGCACTATTTCCACAGGCTGCCAGTCCAATCATACTTGCTGCAAGTGAAAGGGATAATACCCATTTCTTCATGTTTAAAACAACTCCCTATTAATTATTTCTTCCAGAAAAATCTACAAACCCTACTATACCATAAACCTAAACAGAAGAGAAATAGTATATTGGAATTCTAATGGAATTCTTCCTAGCTGGTTAAAGGGGAAATTCCAGATGATCATCAAGAAGACAAGCCAACGCCTTTATGCTGTTTTTCATATCTTGACTAGAAACCATAAGATTATGCACAGCTATTCAACAACAGATAATACGAAACGAATCTTAAAAAATAATGAATGAAAAAATAGGCATTTTCTTTAGGCAATTTGCTTAATGCTACATAAGATACATTATAGAAAATAAAAAGGCATTCAAAACAAGGGTTAGCTGCTTATAATTTGGTTTTTTCGCAGTTGATTTTCCTTATTAGCCAGAAAGCAGAAAATGGATGTGAATGCCTAAAAAAGTGGAAAATAATCTATTCAGGAGGTGTGTGCAGATGGGTGGAGCATACGGTGGAGGATTTGCATTGCTGGTGGTATTGTTCATTTTATTAATCATTATCGGGGCAGCTTGGATCTGTTAAAACCCCCGTTTAAGTATTTCAAGTCATAATAAATTGATGTGGAAATTTAACAGTCAGCTTTAACTGATTCTATAAAAAAAATGTCGGGTTCACCAGAACCCGACATTTTATTATTAGAATCTGTTTAATTATTGTGTTGATAGCTGCTCTTTTTTAGCTCGCATTTCAGCAAGAACGAAAATCAACCAATTGTTTAAACAAAGCCTATTATAAATGATACAAATAATAACAAGCCCTCCATTAAGAGGGAATTATGAATCCCGTTATGTAAAAAGGATTCCTACATAAGATGAAACCAAAAGAATTGTTATGAGAATATTGATCATCCTGAATATTTGAGGCTGTCTCTCTTCTGGTATTTCCTTTTGAACGCATAGTGAATTTGTCATTTTATTTATAAGGTAAACAATTATGACTGCAAAAAGTATGAAAGCGGAGACCATACTAAAAACCCCTCCTATTATCTCCTATATCTATAAAGATAACATAAAAATAGTCCAAAAAGATAGACTTATTCCTCATTTGAAGATGATCAATGCATGCGCTTACTAGGAAAATAATGAATAGATGAATGACAAACGGCCTAATCTGCGAAATATGATGGAAGGCTGACAAATAATAAGAAGTAGTGCACTTTCCTTGCTAAAGGGCGTATAATCATACTATAGTGAAATTCTCACAATTTAACAGCTTTTGATAAGTATGTTATTTTCAAATATAGACTTTGACACAGCTCAATGTTGATGTGGATGCTAATTAGACTAGAGCGTAGAATACGCGAGACTCTTGTGGGAAAAGCGCTAAAGGCTCACATGAACCTCGCGCTAAAAAGCGAAAGTCTGAAGTGGAAATCAAAAGACAAAATGAGGAGAGTTTTAATATAAAAGATTGCCTTTTCTATAAAGGAATTTGATATGTTAAAGACGAATGATACTTATGAAAAGGCACCGGAGAAGTTTTATATTGACTTTGCCTCAATTATCATTGAGGTGACAAGCAGGCACTTGGAGTGGAAATCCACAGGCATGATGAACACGGTCCGGTAAAAAAAGAAAAAGCCAAAGGGGAATATACATAGTGGAAGTAAGGGGAAACACAACAGAATTGCTTGAGCAAAAAATAGCCAGTCTTAAGTTTCACCAAAGACTTTTAATGAAGATGGTAAAAAAAGAAGGGAATGAATTTTTTACCCTAGTAATTGAAGAGAAGCTATCTGAAATGGAAGTTCAAGACTTTTATAAACTTTGTGAAACACTGAGCAAAGAATACAAAGAACAAAAAGCGGATAAATTCGTCTTTTTCTTCCCGCTTTTTAAAAAATTTATTGAAGAGCTGAATCCGAAATTAGACGCAAAAGAAACCATTATTGCCTGCCTGAAACAGAAGCTTTATCCGGAGCTCATGGAGGTTTTGGAGAAAAATCTCTAGCTCTTGGCAAAGTCTTCATTCTTATAACCTATCTTTTTAATTTTTCCCTCATCTTCGAAAAATTCTGACCCAATATTATGGAATGACCTTTCAAATATTTCCATAAAATCCTCTCCGTATATATTTCGGACAATAGCCATCAATTCAATGATATCAGGGAATTTCCCATAAATCTTACGAAGTGGAAGTGCCCCTTGGAACACGGAATTGTCTTCAGGATTAAATTTTTCTATGGATTCGAGTAAAATGTTTTCACCTTTTTCCGTAAGCTGAATATAGGTGTTGCGTTTATCGTTCTCTCTTTTTGAGAACTCTAGCAATCCCCGTTCTTCTAATTTTTTTGAGAAATTAAATGCAGTAGATACATGCATGACTCCGAATTTTGCAACGTCTGATATAGACGCCCCTTTTAAATGATAAGAAATCCATAAAATGTGATGCTCGTTTATATTTAGGTCATAAGGCTTAATCCATTGCTGCCAATCTTTTTCAATTGTTTTCCATAAAGCCTTTCCAAGCTGTGCCATTCTTTGGCTGAAAAGCAGTGCTTCTATGAGCGTGGCTTGTCCTTCTTTCATTCTTTCACCTTCTTTTTCTCTTTTTTATTATTATGCCAATAAAATAAAGATTAATAAAGATAAAAATTAACAAAATTTTTAGAACGTATTGTCAGGAAATAATCTGCTTATGGAATTGTTTAATTGTAAAGGTTGAATGGGCTTACAATTTGATTTCGAAAATGGAAGGGAAAAGGCAACCTTGCTTTTTACTTAATTATCTTTAAATAAGGTCTGACAAAGAGTATATGAAAAATGATTGTCAGACCTGAAAAGATTCTTGATATTATCTTTTAAAACTATTCCTCTTTTATTATTTCATTTTCCTGAAGCTTTTGCTCTAGTTCTTCAATGGTGGATTGAATCTCTGAGATATCCCTGTGTAAGTGTTGTTTATTGGGTTCTATGGATTCTTGCCAATCGTTTAGATTTACTTTAATGTCTGAAAGCAGATCTTTAACGATTACTTTACCTTCTTCCGTTAAAGCAGTAATAGACTTCTTTAAATCTTTTAGATTTTCCGAGATATCCTTCGTCATCTGTACCCATTCCTGTGTAGTGGCTTTAGCCTGTTTACGCAAATGCTTACCGGAAATGGGAGTAGTCAGAAGGGTTGTAAGTGCTCCTACAGTACCTCCAATCAAGATTCCATATGTAAATTGCCTTTTATTCATGTTTTTCACCTCGATAGCTAAGTTTCTCTATTTAATTCTTCTACAAAATGTTTCAAATTCCTTCCGGATACTTTTACCCCATTTAATCATGTCAACACTTTTTCAGGCATAGTTTTTAAAACAAGGATTGTTGTTCGAGGATGAAAAAGTGGCGTGAGGAGGAGAGAGGTATGGGCAGTATTATCGTTTTAATGTTTTTATTAAGTTTTTTTTTCCTGTTGGGTTTTTTAAAAAGTGTTCTTGCATTCCAGCGTCCAGGAATATATCCTTCAAAAAATGTTTTAAAGCAGAGACTTACCCTTTTTGGGAGCGGAAGTGCAATTTGTTTAGGACTCGCCATTATTCTTGTGCTGCTTTTTTAGATATTTCCATGGGAAGTAAATAAATCTACATGTTGAAATGAAATATAAAAAGACGCGTCAGACTAAGAAAGGTCTTTACGCGTCTTTATTTAAGGATAAAAATATGAAGCTATTAAAACATTATTTAACTCATGTAGTCTCTGTCACTAGTTTTGTGCAAGACTTGTTCGTTTAAATATTGACGAGACGATTGGATAAATGATGAACATGGTAACAGCATTTATAACTGTTGCAGGCAGCACAACCGTAGCAAACAATGTAACAAATGGACCTGGCAAACCTACGATGTAATACGCAGAACCCAAGAATGCTGATCCTGATACAAGGGTGCCTACTGCAGTCAGCAAAGCGATTTTTATTACTGATGTTGAACGGGGAGCAATTGCTAAGTACAATCCGTAAAAAACAAAAGCTGTAATCAATTTATCAATAATATTTGGCACTAAGCCTCCCGGGAAGCTGGTTGTAAGACCGGAAATAATGCCGGCTACAGCGCCAAGCAGAAACACATTTTTCTTATCTGTAAAAAAGATAATTCCCAAAAAGAGCATTGTTAGCATCATATCAGGCTTAATGCTATAAAATATCGGGGGCACAATCACGTGAAGCACAGTACCTATGCCAACCAGTAAAGCCATCCCAACCAGTGTTTTTGTATTCATTTTTAATCTCTCCTCTTCTCTTCTTCCTCAGCTGCTTTCCTGCTGTGCACTCATTGCCAACAGCGAAAGATGCACTCATTATATCATATAACAATATGAAATTGAATTGGAAACTCCCAATTAAAGATGAAAAATCCTGCCATTTTATGCAGGATTTTTAGATGCTTTAGTGAATATGATTGGAGATTGAATCTGCAATTTGTTTAAGATCTTCTGAGTTATACTGGTCCTGGTGACTTTTCCATACCGCCCCAAAACCATCTCCTTTTCCATATCTCGGAATAAGATGAAGATGGAAATGAAAAACGGATTGTCCGGCAAACTCACCATTATTATTGAGAGTGTTTAACCCAATTGGATTAAATTCCTCTTTAATAGCATTAGCGATAGCAGGAACTGCTTCATAAAAATTTCTTGCTATTTCTGGCGTAATTTCAAAAATATTCTCTTTATGTATCTTTGGTATGACAAGTGTATGTCCTTTTGTAACCTGGCTTAAGTCCAAGAAAGCAAGGACATGTTCATTTTCATAAACCTTTGAGCAGGGAAGCTCTCCATTTACAATTTTGCAAAAAATACAATCAGACATCGGTCATGCCGCCTTTCCTCTTGTTTAGTGCGAATTGGGCTGCCAATGAGAGTATTGGCTTATTAAGAATGATATTATTATACCTTATTCGGTTCGTGCTGGAAAAGGCTCAAACGAAATTTCAACTTCATAACAAAAAGGGACGGGATCACGTAAGTATCCCGTCCCGGTGAAGGGGGTTATAAAAGGGTTTTTACATCGACTTCTTTACCTTTGATAAACACCTCATTTTCATAAGTGTGTATATATCAATGGAATAAATGATCTTTGTTCAAAGCTACCATCCCCTAATTGTTTTAAAGTACCTTACAGTGACGTTTAAAACAGCAGATGATCTTCGATAAACACCTCATTTGATGTGTTTTTGTCCAGAATCATTTCAGTCAAGTGACTTGCCCAAACGCTTTTATTACGGATATAGGTCTTTAACAACCACCCCGATATGCGGTTTTTGTAACCCCTTCGAATATTATGATGCACCAATAATCTTGATTTATACATCAAGAAAAATAAAAAACAACTTTGGAAAATGTTTTGATTAAGCACAATGCGTAAGTGACACGAAATAACCAAAGCAGGAAGATATTTTGCGTAAGCAGAAATTAAAAGAGGGAAAAGATAGGATATAACCAATGCTATTGATTACACATAAATAATGTTAAAATGTCTGTAGTATAAGCTTTTTTAAAAGCAGTACTAGTGAGAAAAGTCCTTCATGAGGTCGATGAAGGCCAAATTGAGGTTAGGATCAACGAGAAAAGTCCTTCATAAGGTCGATGAAGGCCAAAACGAGGTTAGAATCATTGAGAAAAGTCCTTCATAAGGTCGATGAAGGCCAAAACCAGGTTAGAATCAACGAAGAAAAGTCCTTCATAGCCACGTTGTAGCCTTCTCTGTTGTTTTTTGGTCATTTGTGTGAAACACTCCCTCTATAGCTAAGCTGAAAGGTTACAGTAAATAAAGGAAACTAAAGCAACAAGGTTTACTTACTGTGAATTGAGCTAAAAACGAACAGTTATCAAATTAGAAATTTAACGGAGCTTTAGTACATAAGAAAGGATGTTGAATATGCCTTTACTAGAGGTTGAGCATTTAACCGGAGGCTATACAAAGAAGCCAGTATTAAAAGACATTTCCTTTACTATAGAAAAGAATCAGATTATTGGGTTGATTGGATTAAATGGTGCTGGAAAAAGTACAACCATTAAGCATATTATCGGTTTAATGGACCCTAAAAAGGGATCTGTGCAAATTAATCAAAAGCACTTGAGGCAAGCTCCTGATGAGTATAGAAAACAGTTTTCCTATATACCTGAAACACCTATTTTATACGAAGAACTGACATTGGAGGAACACTTAAAACTGACGGCCATGGCTTACGGCCTGAATGAAGAGGATTATCTTATACGTGCAGAGCCTTTACTGAAGGAGTTTCGTTTGGACAAAAAACTCAAATGGTTTCCTGCACATTTTTCTAAAGGGATGAAACAAAAGGTAATGATCCTGTGTGCCTTTTTAGTTGAACCTAGCCTTTATATCATAGATGAGCCTTTTTTAGGACTGGATCCCCTCGGAATTCAATCCTTGCTGGATTTAATGAAGAGAATGAAGGAGAAGGGGGCAGGAATTTTGATGTCTACCCATATCCTTTCCACTGCAGAAAGGTATTGTGACGGCTTTATTATTTTACATAATGGGGAAGTAAGAGCAAAGGGCACGCTGAAGCAATTGCAGGATGAATTCCAAATGCCTGACGCTACGCTGGATGACCTTTATATTCAACTAACAAAGGAAGAGATTGAATGAAAAAAATTGAAAATCTGTGGCGAGAAAGACTTCAATTATTTTCCCAGGAGCTCCGGCGCTATCTGAAGTACATTTTTAATGACCACTTATTATTTGTGGCTATTTTTGGTATTGCAGGTGGAGCATATTATTACAGCCAATGGGTAAAGACATTAGATACAAGCTTTCCAATTGGCTGGGTGATGGGACTAATCCTAGGGATTCTGCTCACAGTAAGTCCGCGGTTTACCTTGTTAAAGGAAGCCGATAAGGTTTTCCTTTTACCTATTGAATCGAAATTGAAGGGGTATTTTAAAAAATCGCTGTCATTGAGTTTTTTTATACAGGCCTATGTTCTGCTGGTCGGGCTTGCCATCTTGATGCCCATGTATGTTGCTGCCACTAGGCATGGCTTTCGATCATTTATTTACCTTTACTTTATTTTGCTGGCAGTGAAGTACTGGAATCTGGTACTTCAATGGCAAGTGCTTAAATATCAGGATTCCAATATATTGCTTATGGATGGTATCATCCGATTTGCTTTAAATGCTGTCCTAATCTTTTTCATTACAGTGGATGCACCGTTATGGCTGGCTGCTGTGGTGGCAGCTGTAATGGCAGGGCTTCTTGTTTATTTTTACAAAGCTGGAAAGGAAAAGACCCTGAACTGGGATCGATTAATTGAGCTTGAGGAAAAAAGGCTTATGGCCTTTTACCGCTTTGCGAATTTATTCACTGATGTTCCAAAGCTGAAAGGGCAGGTGAAACGCAGAAGCTGGCTGGACTTCTCATTAAAATTTCTCGGCTATGGACAAACTCATTCCTTTTCCTATTTATATGCCAGAACATTTATCCGAACAAATGCGTATTTTGGATTGTTTGCACGTCTAACCATTATTGGAGCCATTCTTTTATATGTAAGTGATCAAAGGTACTTGTTGATTGGACTTTCTCTTTTGTTCTTATATTTAACAGGATTTCAGCTCATCCCCATGGTGCAACATCATGATTTGAAAATTTGGGTACGCCTATATCCATTAAATCCAAAATTAAAGATAGAATCCTTTATGAAAGTTCTCAGGATTTGCTTGCTGATCCAGGCTATTATATTTAGCATTGTCGTTTTTGTTAGCAGCACCTATCTGAATGGGATTTATACCCTTGTCATTAATGTTATTTTCTCGTTTATTTTTGTGAAGCTTTATTTACCAGGGCGGATTCGAAGGCTGGTAAGTGAGAGAATATAAAGGAATCGCTAGGAGGCTCATGTTATGGAATACGAAAAGCTTGTAAGAGGAGATGTTGAGCTATGGAAACGAAAATTGATGAAGCGATCCAGTTTATTAAACCGCACCGCAAAAAAAGCGCAAACCAAAATGAATGGTCTTATTCCTGAAAAAGCCAATTCGGTTATTACTGAAAGTATTAAGAAAATGGTACAGGGGGCATTATTTGGTTCGGAATATTTGACTAAAACAAAAGCGGTACGGGCGGCCACCCTTGAAGAATTAGATAAAGAGGTAAAGGAAAAATTAAATTTTTATAAAAAAGCAGCAGCTGTAGAGGGGGCAGGAACGGGCGGTGCTGGTATTCTTCTGGGTCTTGCAGATTTCCCGCTCCTTCTTTCCATTAAAATGAAATACCTGTTTGAAGTAGCAGCATTATATGGATATGATACAAAACAATATGAAGAGCGCCTGTTCATCTTATATGTTTTCCAACTGGCATTTTCAAGTGATCAGACCAGGATGGAGACGATGGATAAAATAGATCACTGGGAAACATACAAGGAGGATGCTGAAGAAATTGACTGGCGGGTATTTCAGCAGGAATACAGGGACTATCTCGATCTTGTAAAGCTTTTGCAGCTTGTTCCTGGAATTGGAGCCATTGTGGGTGCGTATGCGAATTATAATCTTATGGATCAATTAGGGGAGACAGCCTTAAACGCTTATAGGCTCAGGTGGTTTAATGAACGTGAAAATGGTCAAAAACAAGAAAAGCAGTCAGGCCTGTAGCATGCCTGGCTGCTTTTATATTAAAGAAACAATAAGGTTTAAATTGAATGCCCTATAACAACAGAGTCCATAAGACTCACTCGTAAACTTTTTTGCTTTTGTCACAAAAAATGGTGAATAACAGGCTTTGGATTCAACAATGTGAATTCCTTATTTATAAAAACTTCATTGAAAAATGCCAATCAATGTGAAACTTCCTTCATTAAAAAGCTGCTAGTTTATCCTTATTTTCAGCTGTTTGATAACTGATAGCTGCATTTCCTAAAGTCTTAGCCGCATTCAGCATGGCTTTTTCATTAATATTGAATTTTGGATGATGGTGTGGATAAGCTACATCTGCATCATCGGGCTTTGCTCCTGTAAAAAAGAAGGTACCCTTCACTTTTTGCAAGTAATACGCAAAATCTTCGCCGCCCATTTCTGGTGATGCCTCTTCAATATTTGTCAGTTCTGAAACATCGTTTGCACAGTTGATAAGAAAATCTGTTTCATCTGAATGATTCACAACAGCAGGATATCCGCGTTCATATAAATAATCGTAATCACAGCCGGCAGCTAAGCAGGTGCCTTTTATAATTTGTTCTATTTCAGTTTCTATTTGATCGCGGACCTCTTCATTAAAGGTTCTAACGGTACCGATTAGTGTTGCGGTATCGGCAATTACATTAAAGGCATTGTCAGCAGTGAAGGATCCCACACTCAAAACGGCAGAGTGTATAGGATTTACTCTTCTGCTTACAACCTGCTGCAGGTTTATAACAAGCTGGGATGCTGTCACAATAGCATCCTTTGTTTTATGGGGCTGTGCTCCATGGCCTCCATATCCAAGAATCTTAATTGTAAATCGATCTGCTGCTGCCATAATAGGTCCTTTTCGATATTGAAGTGTTCCACATGGAACGGGTGCCCATAGGTGTGTGCCAAAAATGACATCGACCCCATTTAAGCAGCCATCCTCAATCATGGAAATTGCCCCTCCTGGAGCGTATTCTTCTGCATGCTGGTGTATAAGGATATATTCTCCCGATAACTCTTCTCTTAATTCGTGTAGAACTTTTCCGACAATAAGCAGGGTAGCTGTGTGTCCATCGTGTCCACAGGCATGCATAACACCGGGGACAAGAGATTTATAGGGAAGGTCGTTCTCTTCCTGTATAGGTAGCGCATCAAAGTCGGCTCGCAAAGCAACGGTTTTACCCGGATACTTTCCTTTTATCCTCGCCACCACTCCATTTCCTCCAACATGCTTTTGAACCTGTACCCCTATGTTTGTATAAAAATCACTAATGTATTTGGCGGTTTTCAATTCTTTAAAAGATAATTCAGGGTTTTGATGAAGGTAGCGCCTGATTTCAACCATTTCATTGTAATAAGACTCCAGCTTTTCAAAAACTTTTTGTTGAAGCATCTGTTTCACTCCTCATAAGCATGGTTTTACTCATTATAACATTTAATGGAGAAAATTATGATTTATGAGAATTATTTGCGAAAAAGCAATGATACAGATAAGTAACAGTAACATGATAGGTAAGAAGCTCGAGTGTCATTTCCTGGGGAATAAATAAAGGATTTGTCACATTAATTAAACAAGCTGAAGTGTTTATTGCCTATGAAGATAAAAGGAACCAAATAAAGAAAATGCAGGTTTGAAAGCAGGAATTTTATTTAGTATATAGAAATAAAAGGAAGAGAAGGAAGAGGATGAGTTTAAATAGAGGATTTGAAAAAGTTCTAATTGAAATTTATTTTCACCAAATTAAAAGGCTGGTTTATTAAAAATTTAGCAGCACAAAAATTTATAGCCTAAAACAAATTTAAAATAAAGACTCAGTTAGAGATATTGATTGAGCGGAAATGAACAGGCAGAAGAAACAGCGCAACGAATATCATAGTAAAACCAATATTAATTTAAATACAACGTTGATTGCGGTGTAAGGCACGAGACTCTGCTTAGAAAAGCGTGCAAAGTGTGACCTCCGCAGGAGCTTGCGATAAGGAAACTCCAACTCCACTACAGCCCGCGGAAATCAACAAGCAAGATTAACAGAAGCAAAATAAAAAAGCAGAGTCATTCTCTGCTTTTAAACAGGTTTAATCATTGTGATCTCTAACTGGCTCCAGCGCCTATCTGATTTATACGTTTAGTCTCTGGGATAAGTTAACATTGAGTTTTTCTTATCTCAGTCGAAGGCTGCGAAATCGTACGCTGTTGTAGCATTGCGCCTGCGCTTTTCTTGCTTACTCTTCGTTTTCAGTAATACTGTACTGTGAAACAAAGGTTGGATCTGCCAGTACACTTTGATTCTCTCCGACAATCTCCTGGCTGTCCAGGTTGTTGGCAAGGCTGGATTGAGAATAAGCGCCTGGGTTTTCCCATACAGTCAGAAATAAATACGTATCACCGTTTATAGGACGTAATAGTCTGTGAGCTGTGAGGCCTGATTCCTTTTCAAGCTTTGAGGCTTTGTCCTTAAATTGATATTCAAATACTGGACGCCCTTCTTCTCTTACTGGCACATGCAGAATCACAGCAAAACCAGAGTGGATATTTCCAGAGGCATCAAAGACTTCATACGTTCTGGGAGCCTGGAAAACGGTCTTCCCCTCTGTTTCGTGTATAAGCAAAGTTTCTTGGGCATTTTGCAATAAAACAATATCCTGGTCAGAATGTTCTTCTTTAATTTTTGCCATAAAGCTGTGTGTTCCCGATGTTATGTAAGTATTCATTCTATCATCCCCCCATATGTCTATTATAGTATTTCAAGTAAGAAAATTTATATACTTAGTTACCTTTTACCCAGTAACATTTGAGATAAAACTATTTATCAAACGGTCATTCGACAGATAAAAGGGACAAATTTATGACATTTGATTGGTAATAGTGTACTTTTAAAAATAAAACAACTATAGTGTAAACGGATATACACATTAGAGACGTGATTTTTTCTTTTTTAGAAGATTTATTATACAATGGGTAGAGATTTTCAGCCCGAAAGGAAGCCGTGAAAAAAATGACCAGAATAACGAATGATGCTCTTTTAAAGGCAGCTAGAGGAGAGGAGACGGACGTTACCCCAGTTTGGTTTATGAGGCAGGCAGGACGTTCACAGCCTGAGTACCGTGCGCTAAAAGAAAAATATTCTTTATTTGAAATAACACATCAGCCTGAATTGTGTGCATATGTTACGCGGCTGCCAGTGGAGCAATATGATGTCGATGCGGCTATCTTATATAAAGATATTATGACACCACTTCCTTCAATTGGTGTAGACGTAGAAATAAAGTCAGGTATCGGGCCTGTAATCAGCAATCCGATCACCTCTCTCCAAGACGTTGAAAAATTGGGAGAACACCATCCCAAGGAAGATGTGCCATATGTATTGGAGACCATTAAGCTTTTGACTGAGGAGCAATTAACTGTGCCGTTGATTGGTTTTTCCGGCGCTCCGTTTACACTTTCAAGCTATATGATTGAAGGGGGACCTTCGAAAGATTATAAAAAGACAAAGGCCTTTATGTATTCAGAACCGAAGGCATGGTTTTTGTTAATGGATAAGCTCGCGGATATGATCATTACTTATGTAAAAGCCCAGATTAAAGCCGGTGCAAGTGCCATTCAAATCTTTGATTCCTGGGTAGGTGCTCTGCATGCGGAGGATTATCGGTATTTTATAAAGCCTATTATGCAGCATATTTTTAGTGAGCTTAAAGAAGAAAACGTTCCTCTCATTATGTTTGGGGTGGGGGCAAGCCATCTTGCTTTAGAATGGAATGACCTCCCTGTAGATGTTGTAGGGCTTGATTGGAGGCTTCCGATTCAAGAGGCAAGAGCGAATGGAATCAGCAAGCCAGTTCAAGGCAATCTTGATCCTGCTGTTTTAATGGCTCCTTGGCCGGTGATAGAGGAACGGGCAAAAGCCATTATTGATGCAGGGCTGGAAAAACCTGGTCATATCTTCAACCTGGGACATGGAGTATTCCCTCAAGTACAGCCGGAAACGCTTAAAAGGCTGACTGCCTTTATTCATGAATATAGTGCAATGAGAAGATTTAAATAATAGGCACTGATAAAAATCACTGTTTATTTTGGACATAATTTGATTGTAGCTGGCGGAAAGCGAGTGAATTTGCGGTTATCAGCAGGCAAGATTAACAGAAGCTAAATAAAAGGCTCTTTCGTAAACTTTGTGGCTATTTGACACAATAAAATCCTGTTTCAGTATTAAAATTTGTTAATCGCTTACGTAAAGATGCCACCAGGTAGAATAAGGAATTACCATTTGTACGTAAAGCAACAATCTATGGGAAAACCGCCTTAATCAAAGCGAATAAAAAGTGAGGTATAAAGACATGGCAAAGAAGAAAATGGGACTATTGGTCATGGCATATGGAACTCCTTACCAAGAAGAAGATATTGAAAGATATTATACACATATACGCCATGGAAGAAAGCCTTCCCAAGAAATGCTTGACGATCTTACAAACCGTTATAAGGCAATCGGAGGAATTTCTCCTCTTGCAAAAATTACAGAAAATCAGGCATTTACACTACAGAATCATTTAAATCAAATACAAGATAAAATTGAATATACTGCGTATATAGGACTAAAACACATTGAGCCGTTTATTGAAGATGCAGTAAAGAAAATGAATGAAGATGGAATTGAAGAAGCAGTTTCTCTTGTCCTTGCCCCGCATTTTTCCACGTTCAGCGTGAAATCTTACAATGAGCGGGCTAAGCAGGCTGCAGAATCATTTGGAGGCCCAGCGATTACTTCTATTGAAAGCTGGTATGATGAACCAAAGTTTATTGATTACTGGGTAACAAAAGTGAGAGAAACCTACGAATCTATGCCTCCTGAAGAAAAAGAGCATGCCTGTTTAATTGTTTCTGCACACAGCCTGCCTGAGAAAATTCTTCAATATGGCGACCCATATCCGGAACAGCTTAATGAAACTGCCAAGCTGATAGCAGAAGGAGCTGGCATAAAGGAATATGCGGTCGGATGGCAAAGTGCCGGAAATACACCAGATCCATGGCTTGGGCCGGATGTTCAGGATTTAACACGAGACTTGTATAAAAAAAAGCAATATAAAGCCTTTGTTTACATTCCGGTTGGGTTTGTCGCGGAACACCTGGAGGTCCTTTATGATAATGACTACGAATGCAAGGTGGTTACAGAGGAAATTGGCGCTTCCTATTATCGTCCGCTAATGCCAAATGCTCGTGAAGAGTTTATCGACGTATTGTCAGATGTTGTATTGAAGCATTTAAATGAAAAATAATCTCTTTACTTTTATCTTTACTGCTCATTCAAGCAGTATGACCGAATAAGAAGGTGCTTATGGATGCCAAAAGGACAGCGGAAAGTTGCAGTTATAGGTGCTGGAATAACCGGATTAGCAACTGCTTATTATTTACAGCAGGCTATTAAGGAAAAAAAACTGTCTATTCAAGTATATTTAATAGAAAGAAGCCATCGTCTCGGAGGGAAGATTCAAACAGTCCGGCAAGATGGTTATATTATTGAAAAAGGACCTGAATCCTTTTTGACAAGGAAAAAAAGTGCCGCTAGATTAGCAGAACATGTAGGGATGGGAAATAAACTTGTCAGAAGTATTAATGGGAAAACCTATGTGCTTATTAATGATAAGCTTCATCCAATTCCTTCGGGTGCTGCAACCGGCCTGCCGTCAAAATGGAAGCCGTTTCTTTTCTCTAACCTTTTTTCCATCACAGGAAAACTGAGGGCCTCAGCAGATTTGATATTGCCGAGGTCCAAGGAAAGGCGAGATCAATCCCTTGGAGGCTTCTTTAAGCGGCGCCTGGGCGCAGATGTGGTGGAAAACTTAATAGAACCTCTTGTTTCAGGCATGTATGCAGGAGATATTGATCAATTGAGCCTTTTATCTACTTTCCCACAATATTATGAAGCGGAAAAAAGGTATCGAAGCCTGCTAATTGGTATGAAAAAGAAAGCCTTTAGTGTACCTCATGATAATTATGAAGATAAGGATTCTGATGATTTCTTGACATTGGAAGAAGGCCTTGAATCATTGGTCGAAGCCATTGAGAAAAAACTGGAGCCTGACTCTGTCATAAAAGGATTAAAGGTAGATTCAATTAAACATCAACAGCATAAAAATGACTATATTATATCCTTAAACAATGATGAAAAGTTGATTGTTGACAGCGTAGTTGTAACATTGCCGCATTATACTCTCCCAACGCTTTTTCCCGATCAAGATTTTTTTGAACCCTTCCGGCATGTCCCTGCTACAAGTGTTGCTACCGTTACGATGGCATTTCCAGAAGAAGCCATAAAAAATAAAATTGATGGGATTGGGTTTATGGTGGCAAGAAGCAGTGACTCTACCATCACCTCATGTACTTTAACGCATAAAAAGTGGCCGCATGCAGTTCCAAAAGGGAAAGCCTTGTTAAGATGCTATGTGGGCAGATCAGGTGCTGAAACGATTGTAGATTTATCGGATGATGAAATAGAACATATTGTTCTGGAGGATATCAAGGATACCCTCGGGATATCTGTAAAACCTGATTTTACGATTGTTTCCAGATGGGTACATGCTATGCCACAGTATACTGTAGGGCACTCTGAAAGATTAGAAGAATTACGACGCAATATAAAAAGTGAATTGCCTGGAATTTTTATTGCTGGCAGCTCTTACTATGGTGCAGGAATACCTGACTGTATTGACCAGGGAGAAGAAGCGGTAAAACAGGTATTGGAATATTTAGGGGAATAAAAATGACTGCAAAGGCAGTCATTTTTTTATTCGTTTTTTATTTTTTCAAAAAGGATTAGGAACTTTCATACAGTAAAGCGTAAAAGGGGTCTGACCCTTTTTGTATGTTAAAGCGTTAAAGTGCGTTTCTTCAAATTATTTACTTGTTTGAAATAAGGCAATATGGTATATTTTACAGGTAGTTAAAATGACTGAATTGTTCATATGGTCAATATTTTGAGGTGAGGATTGTGGCAGTGGATAGAAGGCAATTGATTATAGAGGCAGCAACAAAGTCTTTTTCCTTATTCGGCTATAAGGCAACAACAATGGATCAGGTAGCAAAGATTGCCAATGTGGGCAAGGGTACAATTTATACATTCTTTAAAAATAAGGAAGACCTGTTTGATGAAATTATAACTACGTTAATTAAAGAAATGCGGGTAGCAGCTGAGGAAGTAATGGATAAAAAGCTTTCACTGCACGAAAATGCTAATTTAGCTTTGTTTAAGCTGTTGGAGTTTCGAAAGGATCACCAATTGACCATTAAGCTTTTGCAAGAAGAAAGAGATATGGGAACACCTGCTGTGAGGGAAGTACTTAGAAAAGTGGAGCAGGCAATTATCAATTATATAAGTAACATTATTCAAGCAGCCATTGACAAGGGCGAAATTAAACCATGCAATCCGGAAATGACTGCCTTTGTTATGCTTAAGCTTTATACTTCACTTATCTTTGATTGGGAACAGTTTCATCGTCCATTGGAAAAAGAGGAGATATCAGAGCTTTTCGAGCTGTATTTGTTTAAAGGATTATCCCTTTAATGACAGATTTCTGTCATATTTTTAACTAAAAATGACTAAATGAATAATATAGTCATTATTTTTTGGAGGTGCACCCATCAATGAAAAAATCTTTATTTCTTGCAGAATGGGGAAGAATTTTTAAAAGTCCTCGGGATATCGTTCAAATTTCTGCCATCCTTTTAATCCCCATTTTATATGCAGGAATGTTTATTTGGGCATTTTGGGATCCATATGGCCATTTGAACAAACTGCCCGTTGCAGTTGTCAATAGTGATCAGGGAGCCAGCATGGAAGGGAAAAAACTTGAGTTGGGATCCAAGCTTGTTGACAATCTTAAGGAAAAAAAGGAACTTGATTTTCATTTTCTCAGCAAAAAAGAAGCTTACAGCGATTTAAATAAGCGTAAATATTACATGGTCATCGAAATACCTGAAAACTTTTCTTCAAATGCTACAACGCTTCTCGACAAGCATCCAAAGAAGCTCGAACTAAAGTATGTTCAAAATCCTAGTATGAACTATACCTCTTCAAAGATTGAAGATTCTGCTGTGAAAGAGATAAAGGCGGGCATTGCAAAAGAAGTTACAACAACCTATGCTGAAGAAATGTTT
Organism: Heyndrickxia acidicola; assembly: GCF_001636425.1. Lineage (NCBI taxonomy): Bacteria > Bacillati > Bacillota > Bacilli > Caryophanales > Bacillaceae > Heyndrickxia > Heyndrickxia acidicola. Next base: position 2,305,490 of record NZ_KV440953.1, on the reverse strand, counting down.
AAAAATATGAAGCAAATGGCAAATGGTTTTGCGAAAGCGAGAGATGGCGCAGGTAAATTGAATGTAGGTGCCATAAATGTAAACGATGGCTCCAATAAATTAAAAGAAAATTTAGAGACACTTGCCTCAAAATCAATCGACTTTAATAATGGTTTGAATAAAGCAGGCTCAGGTGCCGACAGTCTTGCACAAGTCTCCAATACTTTATCAAAAGGGCTAAATCAGCTTGCAACAGGCAGCAATCAGCTCCTGAATGCATCTAAACAGGTTGAGAATGGAACAGGTCAGGTTGCAAGCGGTTCTGCTAAACTGGAAAATGGTTTAGGAAATGTCGATAAAAACCTGCCTGCCTTAATAAGCGGAACTGACAAGGCAAAACAAGGGGCCCAGCAAATTCAAAATCAGCTCCCTGATGGTATTGCGTCCGGTATTAATCAACAATTGACTTCTAGTACCCAGCAGCTTAATGCCGGTTTAGATCAGCTCCAAACCCAATTAGGTTCACAATTATCACAAGGGATAGCAGATCAGATTTATCAGCAGCAAACCAGCCAGATTCAGCAGCTCTTTGCCTCCCTTAAAGGAAAGGTACCGGACAGTATGCTTGCGGAGCTGCAAAATCAGGTGCTGCAAAACGCACCTTCTAAGGATTCCTTAAAGCAGCAGCTTTCTAAAGGAATTAACAATGGATTAGATCAAGGCTTTAGCCAGTTTAAAGATCAGGTCAACAAGCAGATGTCGAGTTCTGCAGCTGGTATCCAAAACCAAATTAAACAGCAAATTGCGCCTTCCTTTAATCAATTAACAAGCGGTCTGGAAACGATCAACCAGAACCAGGTGAAACTGAAAAACGGTATAGATCAATTGTATAAAGGATCACAGGACTTAAATCAAGGGGCACAGAAGCTGAATGCGGGTCAGCAGAAATATGTTGATAACATGAATGAATTTAATCAGCAGTTAAATCGGGCTGCTAATGGCTCTCAATCGATCGCTTCAGGTGCAAGCCAGCTGGCAAGCGGGATTGGCCAGCTTCAAAATGGTTCTTCACAGTTACAAAATGGTGCAGGGCGCCTCGCCGATGGTTCAAAGCAGCTAGCTGATGGAACATCAAAATTAAACAATGGCTCAAATGATTTGAAAAACAGCTTAGGGGATGCTGCCAAAAAGGCTGGATCCATACATTCAAACAATGACACGTACAACATGGTAGGAGATCCTGTACTCTTAGATAAGAGTAACCTGAATTCCGTTCCGAATTATGGTACTGGATTAACCCCTTATTTCTTATCGCTTGGATTGTTTGTAGGTGCGTTATTACTAACTATTGTTTATCAAATAAAAGATCCTGTCCTTATGCCGAGAAACGGATTTACATGGTATTTGGGCAAATTTGGAGTAATGGTTTGTGTAGGGGTTATCCAATCCCTTATAGCAGATGCCATTTTATTGATGGGAATAGGAATTGAAGTTAAAAATGTTCCTCTCTTTATTATAAGCACCATTGTCACCAGTCTTACCTACATGGCCATTATCCAATTCCTTGTTGGTCTTCTGGGAAATCCGGGACGCTACCTGGCCATTATCGTATTAATTTTGCAGCTGACAACAAGCGCAGGAACCTTCCCGCTTGAATTATTGCCTCAAGGATTGCAGCATCTTCATTATGCACTGCCGATGGCATACTCACTGCAGGCATTTAAAGCAGTCATCTCTAGCGGTGATTTCTCGTTTATGTGGCACAATATAGAAATTCTGTGTACATTTATGCTGAGCTTTATGGTATTAACCCTTGTTTATTTCATCGTAAAACTCAGGGACAGTAAAGAAAGTATCATACTAATAGAGCAAGGTCAGGCAACTGAATCCCATTAAAATGAAGATTTTAAAAAGCAGGAGTAGACTGTTTTAAGCATCATTGGATCAAAAATCAATAAACTTTAAAAAGAAAAAAGGTTAGGGCGCAGCTAAAAGAAGAATTTTCTCTTAGGCACCCTAACCTTTTTGGCGCTTTTGCTTTTTTTACACATATTAACGAAGTGCATTTATATCGTTCATGATTTTATCTGCATCAAAGGGGTTTTTCCCTGTATTTGTTCCTGAGTAATCTGAAACGACCTGCCCCTTTTTATTGACTAGATAGAAGCTTGTTCCGTGGATGACCTGGTCGTCATTATCAGGTTTTACGACAATTTCTTTAAAATTATCTTTTGCAAAGTTTTCGATTTTGTTTTGAGAATAGCCTGTTAGGAAATGCCAGTCAGAAAGATTATTTGTAAATTTTAATCCATAGGTTTTTAAAGCCTTAGGTGTGTCCACAGAAGGATCGATGCTATATGAGACCAGCTGCACGTCTTTATACCCTTTATCCAAAATTTTCTTTTGCAGCTCACTCATATTGTAAGTCATTGGGGGACAAATCGTCTTACAGCTAGTAAATATAAAATCGACTATTGTAACCTTGCCCTTTAAATCCTTAAGACTAAATGATTTGCCATTTTGATCGGTAAAAGAAAAATTTTTAATGGGTATGCCTTCTTTATTAACGGAAGAACATGCTGACAGTACAAGCATAAGCATAAGAAACAAAAATAATGACATATACGATTTCTTCATTTTATCCCTCCCAATCATACTGACCAATTTTATTATAGACGATATGAGATTAAGAAGGGTTAAAATTCTGAATTTTACACTATGTACACAAAATGTTCATAATTTTCTGTTTTAATTTATGTGATATGAAAATTAAAATAATGATAAGATGAAAATATCTCTTTACTAGTACAATCTAAATGTTTAATTTAACGCCAATGCTTTAGCAATTCTAATCATAAAATATTATTTTTTATAATAGTCTCTTAAAGGTAAAGCTATTTTTATTTTTAGCACAATCTTGATTTTAACACTATGTTAATTGGAGAGGATGAGCGACACTCCTTTTTAAAAAACGCATGAAGGGAGCAACGTAGTCTGAGAATCATAGAGGAGACTCAAGGACAGCCCGCGAAAAAGCGAGCACCTGGAGAAGAAACCAACAACAAAATTAACAGAGCCTTTAGTTAAAAAGCTGAGAGTTAATAGTCAGAAACATATCAATTTCCAATTTGAAATCTAATTTGGATGAGGCAAGGAGGAGAATGAGAAAAATGAAGAAAATAGTATTCCTTTCTATTTTGGCTGTGATGATGGCAGTTACATCTGCCTGCAGTACATCAAACAGCAGCAGTGAACTGACGAAAACAATGCCTGAACCCATAGCCGTTACGTTGAAGGTTCAAAGCAAAGCCTCAGTTAATCAGGAGATCCCTTTAAAGTCCATCGTAAAACAGGGGAAAGATATGGTGAAGGATGCCGATGAAGTGATGTATGAAACCTGGAAGGAAAATCAGAAAGATAAAGACAGTATGCTGGATGCCAAAAACGAAAAGGATGGAACGTATACTGCCACAGTGAAATTTGATCAGCCGGGTGTTTATTATGTACAGGTTCATGTGACAGCCCGAAGCATGCATGACATGCCTAAAACGAAGATTGTTATCAGGAAGTGAATAGATAATACTTTGCTAAAGGCTGTTTTCGCATAGATTGTTGCTTTACGTATAAAGGATTATTTCGTGTGTTGTCTGTCTTCGTGGCATCTTTTCGTATGCTATTCACAAGTATTAATACTGAATATATATTTAAAATGATATTTACGAAAAGAGCCTTACAAAAAGACCTTGGCGGCAAAGCTAAGGTCTTTTTTTAGCCAGTATTAAAAAGTGCTCTGTATATCTTCAAATTATTTCGCTCCATTGCCATTGGTACAAAGTTTTTAATAAAGACTTATAGATGAGTGCCTTTGTTAATCGTTATTAGCTTCTTTTTCACAGAATTACCTTTTTACTTTTAAACAGTTAGTACACTTATTCCCGTAGCATTCATGCTGTTCTTCCATCTCTTCTCCACAGTCCATACAGTATTTTGGGGGCAGATTCCTAAAAAAATCAACAACATTATTTAACATAAAAACCTCTCCCTTACCTGATTTTTTTGTTATATAACTGTTATAATCTTATTGATTTGTATTATAACAACAAAAAGATGATTTTGTCTATACCGATTTTGAATTATGTGAAAATGGGTAAAATGAAGTATAGTAAATGGAGAACGCTGCAACAGTAAAGTATATTTTTAAAGGAGGGATAGGCATGAAACTGACTATAATTGGCCATTGGGGTGGATATCCAAAGCTGAATGAAGCCACAACAGGCTATTTACTCGAGCATGAAGGATTTAAGATGTTAATTGATTGCGGAAGCGCCGTTTTCTCCGCCATGCAGCAATTTGTGTTGCCTGAAGAGCTGGATGCGGTGATTATTTCCCACTATCATGAAGATCATGTTGCTGATATTGGCGTATTGCAATATTCTCTTTTAAATGGAAAATATTTAGGGAAAAAAACAGGCACCCTGCCGATTTACGGCCATTTAGAGGATCAAATGGGCTTTGACCGCTTATCCTTCAGGGATATTACTGAGGGAGTGGTATATCATCCTGATGAAATTCTTCAAGTAGGTCCCTTTTCCATTCGTTTTTTGAAGACGAAGCATCCTGTTCCGTGTTATGCAATGAGAATTGAAGCTGGCAATCAAGTTCTTGTATACACTGCAGATTCTGCTTTTATACATGACTTTATTCCCTTTTCAAGAGACGCAGATCTGTTATTGTGTGAATGCAATTTTTATGGAGATATGAATGGGGAACAAGCCGGCCACATGACAAGCTATCAGGCGGGGGAAATGGCTGAAGGGGCAAAAGTGAAGAAATTGGTACTAACACATCTTCCGCAATTTGGAGAAGTGGAACAATTGAAACAGGAAGCATCGGAACGGTTTTCCGGTGAAGTAGAGCTGGCAGCACTGGGACTAGCTCTGGAATTGTAGTTCCTTGTTTATAGTAATCTTGCAGCATAATGTAGAAGCCATATGCAAAGAAAATGCAGTGCAATAAAGGAGTGAGATAGGATTGTTATTTATAGATAATAAAGGAATTACAGATCCCCGTATTAATTTGGCGATAGAAGAATATGCGGTTAAAAATTTGGATATTAATGAGAGCTTTCTTTTGTTTTACATTAACCAGCCTTCCATTATTATCGGGAAGAATCAAAATACCATAGAAGAAATTAATACAGAGTATGTGGAAAAAAATAATGTTATTGTTGTTAGGCGACTTTCAGGAGGGGGAGCCGTTTATCATGATCTTGGAAATCTAAATTTCAGCTTTATTACCAAGGATGACGGCGAAAGCTTTCATAACTTCCTGAAATTTACCGAACCGGTTATAGCAGCATTAAAAAAGCTTGGAGTAGACGCAAAACTGAGCGGGCGGAATGATATTCAGGTAGGGGAAAGAAAAATTTCAGGTAATGCCCAATTTTCCACAAAAGGAAGAATGTTCAGCCATGGAACTCTCATGCTGAATTGTGAGCTGGACCATGTAACTCAGGCCTTAAAAGTGAAAAAAGACAAGATAGAGTCGAAAGGGATAAAATCGATAAGGAGCAGGGTGGCAAATATATCGGAATTCTTAGATCAACCGCTTTCCATTGAGGAGTTCCGCCAAATCCTCCTTGAAAATATTTTCGGTGGACAAGAAATTCCTGAATATACCCTGACCTCAGAAGATTGGGAGAAGATTCATCAATTATCAAAAAATCGTTACCAGCAATGGGACTGGAATTATGGTAAATCACCAAGTTTTAATCTCCAGCATTCCCGCAGATTTCCTGCCGGAAGTATTGACATCCGCCTTGATGTACAAAAGGGATTAATTGATGATTGTAAGATTTATGGGGACTTTTTTGGTGTCGGTGATGTAAGTGAGATTGAAAATAAACTTATGGGTACCCGATATGAGAAAAAGGAAATTGAAAAAGCAATCCAAAACACGGATGTAAGTCACTATTTTGGCAACATAACAAAAGAAGACTTAGTTGAATTAATCTATTAGGCTCTTCTTGTAAGGCTCTTTTCGTATACTTTGTTGCTATTGGTCACAAAAATATCATTTTAAATATATATTCAGTATTAAAAGCAGGTGAATAGCACACGAAAAGATGCCACGAAGACAGACAACATACGGAATAATCCTTTGTACATAGAGCAACAATCTATATAAAAACAGCCATCTATTAAAACAAAGCTGTCCTCCTCTTGGCAGGGCAGCTTTGTTTTTGTGCATATAAAAGTATAATTTTTACATTATTTAACCAGTGTCGTCTCTGTCCAGATCCAGCGCCTATCAGCTAGTGAACCCTGAAATAGGTCAGCATCAGCTCTAAAACAGTCTCACTGTGTTTCCTTTATCTCAGTTTTGAAGACGACGAAATCCGTACACTGATGAGCAAGGCGTGTGCGCTTTTCTTAGCTGTTAAAGCTGGATTCAGGGGAGAAACTCTATGAAATAAAAATTTTAAGTAAATCTGTGCGCCACTTGAATATGTAATATTCTTTCATTATAATTAATTTAGAAAATTTAAATGAATGATTATTCATTCAGGAAGGGGAAGGGAAAAATGAATTTAGCTTCTCACTTAAAAAAGACAGCAGCTGAAAATGCAGATAAAACGGTTTATTATTTTTTAGATAAACCTACTACATATGCAGAATTTGATACGGCTGTTACTAAATTTGCCGATGGTCTAAGTAAGCTGGGTATTAAAAAAGGCGACCATATTGCACTTCTTCTTGGAAACTCACCTCACTTTGTCATCTCCTTATATGGGGCAATGAGACTGGGGGCAACGGTCATCCCTATTAATCCTATTTACACTCCGGAGGAAATCGGCTATATCATCAACAATGGGGATGTAAAGGCCGTTATTTCGCTGGACCTTTTAGTTCCGCTTGCAGGAAAGCTTGGGGCAATGCTTCCTAAGGTGGAACACTATATCATATGCGAAACGAACCCTGCCAGCCCGCCGGATTTATCTGTTCACCCAAAATTGAAATCGTTTACAGAAGTGCTTGTATCAGGCAAAACAGATTTTCAAGCAGCAGATACTGACACGGATGATGTGGCAGTCATCCTTTATACATCGGGGACAACCGGTAAGCCAAAAGGGGCAATGCTTACACATAAGAATCTCTACTCCAATGCAAGTGACATCAGTAACTATCTGAAAATCAATGATCAGGATCGTGTCATTACCACATTGCCGATGTTCCATGTATTCAGTTTAACAGTTGTAGTAAATGCACCAATCATCAGTGGTGCAACAATGCTGATCATACCTAGATTCAGCCCGAAAGAAATATTCAGAGTGTCAAAAAAATACCAAGCGACTGTATTTGCTGGTGTGCCAACTATGTATAACTTTTTATATCAATATCCGGAGGGAGATCCAAAGGATTTTTCCACTTTTCGTCTGTGCATCTCGGGAGGGGCCTCTATGCCAGTAGCTCTATTGAAAAATTTTGAGACAAAGTTTAACGTCTTAATCTCTGAAGGGTATGGACTATCTGAGGCATCACCGGTCACAGCATTTAACCCTTTGGATCGACCAAGAAAACCTGGTTCCATTGGAACGTCCATCATGAATGTAAAGAACAAAGTAGTAAATGAGCTCGGTGAAGAGGTTCCAATAGGACAGGTAGGAGAGCTTGTGGTGCAGGGACCGAATGTCATGAAGGGATATTATAAAATGCCCGAAGAAACCGCTGCAGCAATACGTGATGGCTGGCTGTATACCGGCGACTTGGCAAAAATGGACGAGGACGGCTATTTCTTTATTGTCGATCGGAAAAAGGATATGGTCATAGTTGGCGGCTTCAACGTTTATCCCCGTGAAGTGGAAGAAGTACTCTATGAACATCCAGATATTGTTGAGGCAGCAGTTATCGGGGCTCCTCATCCCGAGCAAGGAGAGGTCATTAAATGCTTTGTTGTAACAAACAACACGTTATTGACTGAGAAACAGTTAATAGCCTACTGCAAAGAACGCCTTGCTAAGTATAAACTGCCCGCATCAATCGAGTTTTTAGAAGAACTTCCCAAAAATACAACCGGTAAAATTTTGCGGCGTGCACTGAAGGATAAGGTTCTTAACCAGCAGGCGTAATAGGTTAAAAGAATGCAGTGAAGATGAAAATATTTTCACTGCTTTTTTAACTGTTTTATTCTGATTACTAGTTGTCCAGTTCGGGCAGGAAGGTTACAAACAAATCTGCCTTGGCAGGATACAGTTCAATCATCCTAACTAAAGCGACTAGACGGCTTCTGTCTTTGCCCTCGGATAAGTCAACATCGAAAAGAAGCACTTTGCATTCCCTTTATCTCAGTCTAACCCGTAAAATCGGTACCCAGCTAAACAAGTGTCCTCTGCTTTCTGCCTTTTTGGAAGGTTTTTCAGTCAACTGTGTGGAATAAGTAGAGAGCATACTTACACTTTTAGAAGAATGGGGGATTTTCATGGAAAACATATTAGTGGATATTCATCATCATACTGCAACGGTTACCCTTAATCGTCCAGAAGCGATGAATGCTTTTAATTATGATACATTGTGTGAACTGGCAGGCACAGTAGAAAATCTTCGTACAAACCAGGATGTGCGAATAGTCATCTTCCGGGGATCAGGCGAAAGGGCATTTAGTGTAGGGGCAGATTTAAAAGAACGAAAAACGCTCTCAGAACAAGATGTCCGCCGAAATGTTTATAAAATTGGAGAGGTATTTTCTGCGGTTGAAAAACTGCCTCAGCCTACGATTGCGGCTATGAATGGACATGCCTTTGGAGGCGGTATGGAGCTTGCTCTTGCCTGTGATTTCCGCATTGTAGTGAAGGAAGCGCTCATGGGGCTAACCGAAACCAGCCTTGCCATTATTCCTGGTGCTGGTGGGACACAGCGTCTTCCAAGATTGATCGGCGAGTCAAAAGCTCTCGAGCTAATTTTAACAGCTAAAAGAATGACAGCAGAGGAAGCGCTTCATATGGGTATCGTAACATACGCAGAAGACAGAGAACATTTCGAGGAGTGTATAGATCAGTTTGTGAGTAAAATACAGGCCAATGGTCCGATTGCCGTGCAGCAGGCAAAGTTCGCTGTGAAAAATGGGATGAACACGGATTTGCAGACAGGACTTGAAATTGAAAGAAAAGCCTATGAGTTAACCATTCCCACAGAAGACCGGATTGAGGCTCTTGAAGCCTTTGCTGAAAAACGAAAACCTCAATTTAAAGGGAAATAAAATGAATCAAAGCCGCTATCTTGATGGCGGTTTTAGTTTCGACTGCTGCTTCAAGGCTTTAAAGCGCAAAAGGGGTCAGACCCCTTTAGTGGAGTAAAGTATTCTTGTATACTAAAAATTTAAAACATATAATAAATAGAATATAAGAAATGATTTGCAAAGGAAGGGTTGGAACGTATGGAAGCATCGGCTGCAGAAAGCAGTAATTCAAACTTTAGAAAAGGACTTCAAAGTGGCTTAAGTATTGCCATTGGCTATTTTCCTATCGCCTTAACCTTTGGGTTGCTGTCTAAAACGACGGGATTGAGCTTTTATGAAACGGTCTTGATGAGCCTGGTTGTATTCGCGGGTGCGAGCCAGTATATGTCATTAAGCCTCCTGGCAGCTGGTACCAATCCTATTCTGATCGTTTTGACAACCTTTATTGTGAATATACGGCATTTGCTTATGTCGGCATCCCTTAATGCCAAGGTTGAGGATGAAAAGATATGGAAAAAGGCTGTTTACGCCTTTGGAATCACCGATGAAACCTTTTCAGTTATGGCGACCAAAGACCAGACTGTCTCTACAGGTTTCGCATTCGGTGTAATCCTCATTTCTTATTTGAGCTGGGTAGTGAATTCCGGTATTGGCTTTATTATTGGTGCTGCACTCCCTAAGGTATTACAAGAGGGAATGACCGTGGCTCTTTACGCTATGTTTATTGGATTGCTGGTACCATCCATGAAAAAAAGCTTTAAGGTTGTATTTCTAGCCGGTTTGGCTGCCTTCTTTAATAGTTTCTTTTTTTTCTATAAGATTCTTGGAACAGGATGGGCAATTATTATTTCTACAATTCTATCAGCGGTAATAGTTGAAGTGGTAGAAACTATGAAACGAAAGAGGGGGCTGGAAGCAAATGAATAGTACGATTATCTGGATCATTATTGGTATGGGGCTCGTTACATACATTCCAAGAATGCTTCCGCTTGTCATCTTTCGCGGGAAAGAATTGCCTCCTTTTTTTGAAGGGATTTTAAAAAATGTTCCGTTCGCTATTTTAGGTGCATTGATTTTTCCTAATATCTTGATGATCCAACACAGTATTTGGTTTGGAATAACAGGGGCTGCAGCTGCCTTTATTCTGGCTGCATTAGGGGCAAATGTCATCATTGTGGTAGTAGGTTCGATTGCTGTTTTAAGTTTGTATTCGATCTTTTTTTAACACCCATTGTTTATGTCTACAGGCATTTTTCGTGTCCAACTAGCACAGCTCGAATATATAAATAGAAAAGGCCAGTTGGGGTGAATACATGTATACATCAATATCAGGAAAAAGAAGGGCATTAGGCTATTGCGCACTCGGAGATTCGCTCACAGCGGCAGTGGGATCCTCTTATTTTATGTATGGCTTTATTACCCGTTATCTTTATTTGACCAGGCAGGCATTTTCGGTTCCCATATTCCCAAACTTATTTGGAAAAAGCGGCGCCACTTCTCTAGAGATTGCAAAAAGTGTTCAGTTCCCTGTGATAAGAGAAGCGATTAAACATGCTGATATTATAACCATTACTGCAGGGGGCAACGACCTTATTCATGCTGCAAAAGCATTCTTGAAAACAAAAAATCAACAGGAGTTTATGAAGGCTTTGGACCATTGCCACGTAAATATCCAGCAGCTTCTCCATGAGATTGACTATATTAAGGGAAGGGACCCGTATATTATTCGTGCGTTGAATCTATACAATCCTTTTACGAGCATATCTGGCACCGATCAATGGGTCACGGCCTTTAACCGAAATATTGAAGGACTCTTAAGCCGGAAAAATGGCAGGGTAGCTGATATCCATAGCCTGTTTTTCGGAAAGGAGAAGGAATTGCTCGCCGGAGATCACTTCCATCCTAACGATAAGGGATATATTATTATTGCAAATGCTCTTCATGGCCTTGGTTATGGGGGCCTAGAGAAAATGGTAAACTAGAAGCAAGCAGAATAGTACACTTTATTCCCTGGTTTTTACCAGGGGTTTTTTTATGGAAAACTTTCCAGCCTATTTGGTTAGACACATCGGAACGAACAGCAGCCTTTTTATGTAAATAAATGCAAGGGGATTGAATTTCTTAAAAAAATTGTGTACAATTAAATTGTGCACAACCAAAATGATTTGATGTACAAGAAAAGGAGAGAGCAATTATGACAGAACCATTATTTACTTCTTCAGTAACAGCTATCGGAGGCAGAGAGGGAAGGGTGCAGTCGTCTGAGGGAAATCTTGCATGGGAAATCGCTATGCCGGGTACTTCCAGGAAGAAAAACATCCCAGAAGCTACGAATCCTGAACAGTTGTTTGCGGCAGGGTATTCTGCTTGTTTTGACAGCGCTCTGCAGTTAATAGCTAGAAAGGAAAGGATAAGCTTCGAGTCCGAGGTTACGGCGAATGTGAGTCTTTTGAAGGATGAAGAGGATCAAGGCTTTAAATTAGCAGTAACACTACAAGTAAAAGGTATAGGTGCTGACCGCGGTATATTAGAAGAGCTTGTTCGTAAAGCTCATGCGTTTTGTCCGTATTCAAAAGCTACAAGAGGCAATATAACTGTTGAATTAGAAGTAATAGAATAAAGTATAAAAAAGGTGCCTAGTCGAAAAGCACCTTTTTATTCATTATGTTGATGAAGGATATTCAACAGCTTTGTAAGAGATGCTTTTAAAGATTGGTATTCTTCCTCATTGTTACCAGAGAGTTCAAATATCCTTGCAGGAATACCTGAAGCTTTGTTTTTCATGGAATGTCCTTTTTCTGTAAGAGTTACTGTAACAGAACGCTGGTCTTCTGCGGTGCGTTCTCTCGTAACAAGTCCCTGCTGTTCCATCCTTTTCAACATAGGAGTCAAAGTACCAGAATCAAGATAAAGCAGTTCTCCCATCTTTTTAACACTCATTTCATCTTGTTCCCACAATAATAAGAGAACCAGATACTGAGGATACGTAACATCTAGTGCCTCCAGCAGCGGTTTATACTGTTTAGTCATCTCCCTGGAAGCGGCATAAAGCAGGAAACAAAGCTGATTATCCAGCTTTAGCTGTTCAAATTCTTTTACCATTATCTCTTCTCACCAACCTATAATTTTTAGATTAATAAATGAAAGCGGACCCATCGCTACCCTTTTCATTTTCCTATACATTAAATAAAATGTTTTAGTAAATCAACATGGAAACTTCCAATGTCTTTAAAACTCCCTTAGCATTTATTACTCGACCAAATTTGTTTTATAAACTGCGATTAGAATAACAGCTGTCTCATCCCCGATATTTTTAACAAAATGAGGCACACTTGCGCTCCAACTGAAAGTATCTCCCTCTCCAAGAATATAAGAATCTTCTCCCTGCTCAGCAAGGATTTGTCCTTTTATAACCAGGTGGCACTCTTCCCCTTCGTGGGCAATGCTTTCACCCGTTGATGTCCCGGGCGGAAAATCAACAAGCCGTAAGCTTAGTCCTCCTTGTGAGGCAAGGTGCTCAACCTTTAAGTCAGCGTCCTGTGAAACGGTGGACTTTCTTTCCTTTTTTCTAACTACGCTCATATGTTGGTCTTTTTCTAAAAGCAGATATGGGAGCGGGACTTTCAGGAAATTAGAGATTGTTTGTAGGGTATTAATGGATGGGGAGGTATTATTGTTCTCAACGTTACTTATAAATCCTTTTGAAAGTCCCGTTTCCTCACACATTTGCGCAATTGTTATTTTTTTTCTATTTCGGATTGCGCGAATCTTGGAACCAATATTCATCTTCATCACTCCGATAGTTTCTTATTAGTAAACATAATTACATATTAGCAAAAAAATGATTGACAATCCACTTGTTCGTTGGTATTCTTTTTGAGAACAATTATTCATATTTAAAAACAAATTTTATTTTTTATTTAAAAGTTCACTAATATGAAACTTTGTTTTTGTAAAAAATACAAAAAGAAGGTGAAGATGCAATGGAAGCCCCTATGTTATATGAACTCCGGCGTCCAAATCCTGTTAAGCCGGAAAAGAAATACCCTGCTTTATTTGTTATGCATGGCATTGGAAGCAATGAGCTCAATATGCTGCCGCTGGTAGAGGACCTAAAGGAAAACTTCTATATATTTAGTATAAGAGGCCACCTGCCGCAGACAACCGGTTACGCCTACTTTACGATTCAGGGATATGGCAAGCCGCATAGAGAGAGCTTTGACGATGGCATGGATCAGCTATCGAAATTTATTCAATATGCCTCTGATACGTATCCTCTTGATTTAAATGAGATCTATTTACTTGGATTCAGCCAGGGAGCTATTTCTGCTATGACTCTGGGAATAACACTTGGAGACAAAATAAAAGGTGTAGTTGCACTCAGCGGGCACATCCCTTTATTTGTGAAGGAAGAGTATCCCGTTCAGACTGGCAGCCACTTAAATGCCTTTGTATCCCATGGGGAATATGATCAAATTTTGCCGTACGAATGGGGAAGGAGAATGTAGAGTATTTTAAAAGGTTAGGTGTACCGGTTACCTTTAAAACCTACCCGGAAGCACACACGATATCTACCGAAAATATGAAAGACATTCAAGCATGGCTTCTAGATCATGTGAAACATTTATAAGTGCAAGTTTAAAAATAACCATCTTCATAACCATATTGATTAAGGAGGAAGTTAAGATGATGCCATCTTTATTTATCGCTCATGGAGCGCCATTGATTGCCATTGAAAAAAACGAATATACAAGTTTCATACATCAGTTAGGAAAATCATTGCCACGCCCTAAGGCAGTGGTTTTATTTTCAGCTCACTGGGAATCTCCTATTCAAAAAGTGAGTGATGTTCAGCAATATACCACTATTCATGATTTTGGAGGCTTTGATCCAGCCTTATTTAATATTGAGTACCCTGCAAGAGGTGAACATCAAGTGACGGAAGAAATTAAAGCACTTTTTAATGAGAGTGGGATTCAATTTGAGATCGACGGCCAACGTGGTTTAGACCACGGGGCATGGGTGGTACTCCGCCTCCTGTATCCAGAAGCGGATGTACCAGTGATCTCCATGTCCGTTAATCCGATACTTTCTCCCGAGGAGCAGTATAAAGTGGGAAAAGCATTGTCCGTGTTAAGATCCAGTGACATTTTAATCATTGGAAGCGGGGGAACGGTTCATAATTTAAGGGCATTAGATTGGGCGGATGATAAAAAAGTGGAATCAAGGGCACTTGATTTTGATAATTGGCTTGCAGAGCACTTAAATAAGTGGGATACAGAAGCTTTATTCCACTACAATACGCTTGCGCCATCAGCAGATTTTGCGGTACCTCCATTTGGCAAGGAGCATTTCATTCCTCTTTTCTATGCCATGGGGGCGGCAGATGAGAGCAGGAAAGCCGCCTTACTGCACAGGAGTTACCGATATGGAAACCTGAGCCACAGTGTATGGCAGTTTGGGGAATAGGATATGAAGGAATGATGATCAAAAAGGATATTAACATGATTGCCTCTGTAATAGCCCATCATCAAAAAAAGGCAGTAGAGCTTGAAAAAATCACATCCAAATACCTTGATATAACCCTGGAGGATGCTTACCTTATCCAGAAAGAATATATAGCTAAAGCTATTGAAGCCGGCGACCAGTCAGTTGGCTGGAAAATGGGATTGACGAGCCTTGCAAAACAAAGATCTGTAGGAGTAAACCAGCCAATTTACGGAAGACTGTTAAAATCGATGGAAATTACTGGGGAAATTCTTAACTTGAAGGGCTTAATCCACCCACGTGTGGAACCGGAACTGGCATTTTTTGTGAAAAAGGAACTGAAGGGACCGAATGTCCAGGAACAGGACGTGTGGGAGGCAACCGGATGTATAGCTCCGGCCTTAGAGGTGATTGACAGCAGATACAAGGACTTCTCATTCAGCCACATGGATGTTGTGGCCGACAATGCGTCAAGTGCTCGATTCATTCTTTCCGGTCTTTCTTTACCTCCAGGCCAATATAATTGGGACGAAATTGATGTCGTCATGAAGAAAAATAACCGGGTTGTTCAAGAAGGAAGAAGCTCAGCTGTTTTGGGCCATCCTGTCCAATCCATTATAAAACTCGTTCACATGCTTGCTGTTTCGGGACTTGGCATTGAGCCTGGCAGCTGGGTGCTGACAGGAGGAATGACGGAAGCGGTACAGGTAGAGAATGGAGATCATCTATCTATTGAATTTTGCGGCCTGGACACAATGCAAGTCCATGTAAGGCCCTAACAAAGGAGCTAGTAAATGCCAATTATTCACATCTATTTACGAGAAGGCAGGTCTAAGGAAATAAAGCGGGAATTACTATCGGAAATCACTGCAGCTGCCAGCAGGACGCTGGGAAACTCTCCAGAAACAATCAGGGTTCTATTGCAGGAAATTCCTGATGATCATTGGGGAGTAAATGGAAAGCCGATTAGTGATAGGGAAAACGGGTAACTTATAGGTTCCATTGATTTAATATCTCAGTTTAAAAATGATTGTTATCAAGATAAACTTGGTATTTTTTGAAGGAAAAGGAAATGACAAAGAGCGATTAAAAAGAGATAGGAACTTTTATTATACGTATTTGTTTAGGGATACCCTTCTTTATCCACGGATTTATGAAGTTTAGAGGAGGATTATCAATATTGTCCATTGGTTCCAAAGTATAAGATTACCGGGATTTATGGCATATATGGCAGGAATAGAAGTAATTGGAGGGTTAGCTTTAATCATTGGCTTTGCCACCAGGTATATCGCAGCATTAGATGTTTTGATAATGGCAGGTGCCACTATCAAAACATCTAATGCTGCAGGTTTTATGGGAAACACTCAGATGGCAGGATATGAGTTGGAATTATCCTTTTTAAGTATGGCGCTGTTCCTTGTTATTAACGGGGGTAAGTGGCTATTTATTGGCCATCTCATAATAAGGAAACATTTAGATAAGACTCATTAATATAAAAGAGATGATAACGGAAATGGTCTGCTGTGGTGGATCTCTTTTGTTTAAAATAAAAAAGCCACATCAGGCCGAATGGCTCGCCGTTCTTTTTCATCAGGCCAAAAAGGCAGCCCCTAATTATTTTAACCATTTTGACACAAGCCATTTCTATATCTAAAATAGGATTAGAGCAGTAGAGAGGTGAGGAAATGGTTAATAAGGTTTCTAGTTTAAAGTGGTTTGGTCTTGCGGTACAAGCGTTAATTGTTCTTGCCGATCGTGAAGAATTATGCCCGAGCGGAGCGGTAGCAGAACAATTAGGGACCCATTCCAATCTATTGAGAAAAATTTTGCCTCATTTAGTAAAGGCAAATCTTATTAAGGCAAAAGAAGGCAGGGATGGAGGCTATCTTTTAGCAAAAGATCCAGCCCATATTACGTTAGCGGATGTGTATTTTGCCATGAGATCTGAACCTTTTTCCAAAGGGTTTCTCGATACAAACGCAACGGATTGTTTTACTTCGTCAACACAGGATGCTTTGTGCAGTTTAAAAAATGAAATGGAAGGCTGGATTGTAGAAGGATTAAAGAAGAAAACCATCGCAAATCTGCTGGCAGACAAATCATGAGGGCGAAACAGCAGGTTTCTTTTTTTACCTATAACTGTGCTTGACAATAGAACAGTTAAAAACATATACTGTTCTTGTGAATAGAACAGTTAAAGGAGTGTATATAGATATGTCTAGTAAAACACTAAGCAAGGAAGAGTATCTTACAAAGGCAAAAGATTTATTGAGCGGAAACCAAAAGCCTTTGCAGCTTGAAAGCGCTGATTTTTTTTTAGTGGCAAAGGAAAGAAGGTCTGTGCGAAGCTATGATCCAACGTTTCAAATGCCTGATGAAGACATTCTTGAAATTTTGGAAACAGCCATTCAAGCACCTTCATCCTCGAATTTACAGCCATGGAGATTCCTTGTTATTAAGGATCAGGAATTAAAGCAAGAACTCCTTCCAATCGCCAACAATCAGCAGCAGGTAGTGGAAGCATCAGCTGTCATTGCCGTTTTATCTGATATAGAGGGCTACAAGAATGCAGATAAGATCTATGGGAAGTTGGCTGAAGAGGGCATGATGGATAAAGATTTAAAAGATGCCTACGTTAACTCCATTATCAAAGGATATGGCAGTTTTTCACCTGAAAAAGCACTTCAGGTAGCTATGATTGACGGAGGTTTAGTTTCCATGCAAATTATGCTTGCAGCAAAAGCAATGGGTTATGACACAGTCGCAATGGGCGGATATGATGAAGGTAAATTCGTAGAGGCATTCCATGTACCAGCGAATTTCAAGCCTGTCATGCTGATTGCTCTTGGGAAAGGGGAAAAAGCAGGCAGAGTGAAAAATCGTATGCCGCTTGAAGATGTGTTAACCTGGAATAAATACTAAGTATGTAGATTTTTTCGTTAAATTGATAAAATCAGATATCCGCCCTCTTTGTTTAGAATGTCTAAACAAAGAGGGCCTTTTTTGGTTTTATATATGGTGAATATAGGTTTTTATTCTAATGATTGGAGAGGAAAGCGAGTGCCTTCAGCGGAAATCAATAGCCAATTTTTTTAATTTAGATAGCAGCTTTTTGCGTCTTGCCTAGAATATCATGAAATGCAAAACCTGTGGATATTTTTCTTGTCTAGCTTCTGGGCAAGATTATTAAAAATGAATTTAACGTGCAGAGGAGAATATAGTTCTAATTTATAAAGCTTGTATCTACATTTATAAAGAGGACAAGGAGGAAACCTTTTTAAAGATTTATTTTTTGAGAATGGATGAACAAGTTGATTCTCATCCAGGAGGGTGGAGTAAAAAATGAAAAAGTGGGCATTACGGGCAATCGGCGTTTATATTTTATTTGGGATTTTAATGTATGTATACCTTTTTCACATAGCCAGTTCAACAATTCCGCATTCACTTAAAGGAACGAGTATGGATCCGGCCACTTTTCTAACCAAAAGACAATTAGTATTAAGTCAAGATTATTCCAGGATTCGCAATTTATTATTTTTCCTGAGCACACCGTATGAATGGCTATTCTATTTTTTGATCCTTATCCTGGGATGTTCGAGAGCCTTTGAAAAATGGGCAGTGAATACCTCACGCTTTCAAGTAATTCAATCTGCGGTGTATTTATTTTGGCTGTCGCTTGTATCTTTTATTGCAACCTACCCATTTGGATATGTGTCCTATAGGTTTTCGAAGGCATACCAAATGTCAAATCAGACCTTTGGAGAGTGGATGAAAGATCAGGTCATTGATTTTTGGGTGAACTATCTCCTCATGTTTATTGTCGTCGCTGTCCTATATGGTTTAATGAGAAAATTTAAAAAGCGTTGGTGGCTTCCTGCCTGGCTGCTGTCGATTCCCTTTACCATTACCGTAATGTTTGTTCAGCCCGTTGTCATCGATCCGCTTTATAACCACTTTTATCCGCTGCAGGATAAGGCACTTGAAACAAAGATTCTTGCTCTTGCAAATAAGGCTCACATACCGGCGAACCATGTGTACGAAGTAGATATGTCATCGAAAACCAATTCCTTAAATGCTTATGTGACCGGCATTGGCTCAAACGCCCGCATTGTCCTGTGGGATACCACCTTAAAGCAGTTAAATGACAGGGAAATCCTTTTTATCATGGCACATGAAATGGGACATTATGTGGAGCATCACATTTATTACGGCCTTGCGGGTTATTCACTTTTAACTCTGTTAGGGTTATGGTTAACAGCTAATATTATGAGATGGACCATTCAAAAAAACAATGGACGTTTTAAGGTATCGGAAGTTTCCAATTTAAGCAGCCTTCCTTTGTTCCTGCTTATTACCTCGGTTTTATTATTTGCAGTGAGTCCCATTACAAATGGGGTTTCGAGATATGAGGAAACACGCGCAGACAGCTATGCTTTAAAAACAACCCATGATAAAAAGGCCGCTGTCCAAACGTTTCAGGATTTGACAAGATCAGGTTTGAGCCAGGTCAATCCTCCGTTTTTAGTAAAATTCTTTCGATACGACCATCCCACCATGCTGGATCGTATCCATATGGTGGAACAATATCCTCTGAAAAAGTAATTTTTATTGAAAGCGTGTAAAAACCCATTCGTTTGAATGGGTTTTTGTTTCCGGCCTTTAAGCTATGCTGAAAGGTGTATGAAACGGCGTTTAAATGAGTTAATGAAGAACAATATATCCTTAACAAGTCTTATAAATAGAATAAAAATCCCGGCTTATTTTGGCCGGGATTTTCTGTTAAAGCTTATCCAAATTGTTTAGTCAAGCCTTTCAGTTCTTCTGTTAACAGCTTGAACGTCTCTTTATCCTTATTATCCAAAGCATCATCTATCTTTTTTAATAAACGTTCTTTCTTCGTGCTCAGCAGGAGTTCATTCAGCATCATGTCTGTAAAAAGCTCTTCCATAAAACGTTCACTCTGGATTCGTGTCATCGCGTAGGCTTTTACAATTTCAGCATAGGATTTCTTTTTTTCCATTAAGGATCACCCCTGGGCTTTTTATTATTATATGGGGTAGAAGGGGAAAAATCACTATAAAATTTGCAGCTTTTGAAGAAGAGAATATTTTTGGGCTGTATGTAGCTGAAAGAATTTTTTAAATCAAATAAACTATAAAACGTCACAGGCTCTGTTAATTTTCTTCGTTGAAAACAACTGGGGTCCTTGCATAATGTAATTTGAAAAGAAAATATCCATAAAAAACACAAAAAAGAAAATAAAAAGACAAAATTTTTAATTTTATGGTAAAAAAGTCACACAAGAACATGGGAATATGGTACGATATTATTGTTCTTGGAGAAATTTGGAGAAAAGGGAGGAAATAATATTGATGAAAAAAAATAATTTAATAGAAGAATATGAGATTAATCCCCATACGATGGCCATTCTGCCAACGACTTATGGTTCGAAGACGTATTCAGAAATATTGGAAATTGACAATCAATGTATTTCACCATTTAAACCATTGGAAATTGTGAAAAAAAGCTGTGAGTACTTTGGAAGCTCCTATGATGGAAGAAAAGATGGATCTAGAAGACTTACCGGGATTACTCACAAAGCCCCAATCATCGTGGATCCTCATACCGGTATTTTTTTATTCCCAACTACATCACCGTCAAATCCCCTATGCATATGGATTTCTCATGAGCACGTGTTATCATGGGAGCCTGGTGACAATAATATGACAGTTGTTACTTTCCGGAACAAACAAAAATTATTGATACCTATGTCCATTCGTTCCTTTGATAACCAGATGAGCAGAACATCCCGCCTGCGTATCAGCTTTATGCAGCATATTCAGTACATGGATCAAAAATATCCCATAAGGCCTGGAGCGATTATGCAGTTTGAGGCCTCTGAAAATAGAAGGCCATATAGAATTAGCCAGGACTTTAAATAAAATGAAGTGATGAAGCAATTGTGTGCAGGATGTTGCTTCATCATTTCCCGGTTTGCATTCTCGCAGCTTTGGAATCAAGGGGTGCTTCACCAAACCGTCCGTATAAATAGTAGCGGAGCAATTCCTCTGTCCTATTGCGCAAGCGGGGGTTGAAATAGTTGTGGTGCTCCTCATATCCCCTATATAAAAACATATACATGGTAAAAGCCTCATCGCTTTTTAGACGTTCCACCTTCATTTTATGTTTCTTCATATAGTATTTCGTTTGGGCCAGATCTTTCTGAATGACCCTCATTGTTTCCTCTACCCATTCCAGATAAGGTTTTTGCAGTTTAAAAGGACTTTTCTGAATTACAACTAAATCTCGATTCAATACAGTAAGCACCATTGGCAGGTATATTGCTTTCTCCAATATGTCTCGGTCGTATTCGGGTATTTTAGTCATAATGCAATCCTTCTTTCAGTGAAAAATAATAAACAAAGAACATATGTTCCTACTTATTTTAACGATTAAATAAAAGGTTATCAAGTAAATTATTTCGCTATTTTTCCCCAAAAAACACGATTTCATAAGAAAACACTTTGGAAAATTATTTATTAGCTTTGTTCATTCGGGTAGTTCCCGCTTCAAGCGCTGTGGTCCTGCGGGTCTTCCTTTTGAAACTCTCGCAATCGTTCCAATTACCATCGGAATACCGGCATGAGCTATAAGAAAGCTATTCCACAAGAAGATTTTGTGGAAATTTTCGAATAAAAGGAGGGGAATTTGTTTTGGTTATCGAAATAATTTTAATGGAATAAGTCTTTCGTTTCATACCGCAGTTAAGCTAAAAGGTACAATAGAATGGAACATGGCGAATAATCTAAATAGAAGAAGGAAAGGTGAAATGGTATGGGAAACAAAACAGGTATCCAGCCAGAAGATTTATATCAGCTAAAGTCACTTACAGATCCTCAGGTTTCTCCTGACGGCAAAGGAGTTATATACGTACAAACCCACATAGACGAAGAAAAAAAGGAATATGCCTCGAACCTCTATTACATAAGATTAGATGAAAAGAAGCCGGTACAATGGACATATGGCAGTGAACGCAATTATTCGCCGCGGTGGTCACCGGATGGAAGCCAGCTTGCATTTATTTCTACTCGAAAAGGAACACCGCAGATATTTCTCCTTTCCTCACATGGAGGAGAAGCAAAACAGCTAACGCATTGTAAGCATGGTACGCGAAATCCCGTCTGGTCTCCATGCGGGAAGAAACTTGCTTTTTCAGTGATCATTGGAAAAGATGAATCCATCCATGACACACAAGAAAAGGAAAAAGAGAAAGAAGTACTTAAGCCGCTTGAAGTGGATAGAATGAAGTACAAATCGGACAGCGGCGGCTTTTTAAATGCCTCCAATTATACTCAAATTGGTATTCTTGATATTGAAACCAATGGGCTTGAACAAATAACAAGCGGAAACAGCGATTATGAACTCGACTCTTGGTCACCTGACGGAAAATATATCGCCTACCATGCAGATTTATCCGAGGAACGTGATTTTTCATTTGCATCTGATTTTTACTTTTATAATGTTGAGACAAAAGAAGCAAAGGCCATTACAAAGGGAGATAGTGGATTCTGGCAAGGATCATGGTCTCCTGACAGCCAGTATTTCTCCTTTTTAGGAAGCCGGCAGGAATTTAAGAATGCGACACAAAGCAAGATTTGGATTTATGAAGTTAAGACAGAAGAGCTTCTATGCTTTACAAGTGATTTGGATGTACCGGTGGGAGACTATGTTGTGGGGGACTTCCAGCAGGGTGCGTCACTTCCCGGTGTAACATGGGCAGAGGATAATCAAAGCTTTTATTTCACTGCTTCAGACCATGGAAATACCATTGTATATTACGGAAATTTATCAGGAGAAATTTACCCTGCTCTCCATGAAGATCAGCATGTTTACGGCTTTTCTTTAAATAAAAAGGACCATACGGCTATTGCTGCAATCAGCAATCCTGAGCTGCCGGGGGAATTGTTTACGATAGATCTTCAAACAGGTGAAAAGAAACAGCTTACTCATGTGAATGATGGTTTCCTTAAGGATAAGCTCCTTTCTAAACCAGAGGCCTTTGAATTCCAAGGATCGAATGGGTTTACTGTACAGGGATGGCTGATGAAGCCCGCTGGCTTTGTTGAAGGGAAAAAATATCCCCTTGTTCTTGAAATCCATGGCGGTCCGCATGCAATGTATGCCAATACCTATATGAATGAGTTTCAAATTCTTGCAGGTGCAGGGTTTGCCGTTTTATATGCCAATCCGCGCGGCAGCCATGGCTATGGACAAAAATTTGTTGACGCGGTTCGTGGTGATTATGGAGGAAACGACTATAAGGACCTCATGGATGCACTGGACTATGCTCTTGAAAACTACAACTTTATAGATAAAGAAAAGTTAGGTGTGACTGGAGGAAGTTACGGCGGCTTTATGACAAACTGGATAGTAGGTCATACAAATCGGTTTAAGGCTGCGGTAACGCAGCGCTCCATTTCAAACTGGATCAGCTTCTATGGCGTCAGTGATATTGGTTATTATTTTACAGAATGGCAAATTCTATCAGATTTAAAGGACATTGAAAAGCTGTGGAAGCATTCCCCTCTAGCATATGCAGAGAATATACAAACGCCTTTGCTGATTCTCCACAGCGAAAAAGATTACCGTTGCCCGATTGAACAGGCTGAGCAGCTGTTTATTTCATTGAAACGGCAGAAAAAGAAGACGAAATTTATTCGTTTTCCGGAGTCAAATCATGAGCTTTCAAGAAGTGGAAACCCTGATCTTCGCATTAAACGGCTGGAATATATCAAAGAGTGGTTTATCGATTATTTAAGTGAATGATCTCTTGTAAGTCCCTAAGGCATAGCTTTAGGGATTTTTCTCTATTATCAGGATTGAATGGGATGACAGGAGTCCCTAAGAAATACCTTATACAGAAGGATTTATCCTGTGGTATGTAGAAAAAGTGAAGAAGGAGTTATGCGTTTTCATCGAGAAGGAATTGGAGGGGTTTTAATGAGAAATGTAGTGATCACATCGGCCTATAGAACACCTATCGGCACATTTGGCGGGGTATTTAAAGATCTTTTGCCAACGGATTTAATTGTACCGGTTCTGAAAAGAGCAGCACAGGACAGTCAACTGGAAAATGACGCGATTGATGAAGTTATTTTGGGCCATTGTATCCAAAGGTCGGACCAGCCAAATACGGCAAGAACAGCAGCTTTGTTGGCGGGTTTTTCAGAGGCGGTACCGGGATATACCATTCAGCGGCAATGTGCAAGCGGGATGCAGGCGGTTATTTCAGCTGCTATGCAAATTCAAACGGGCGCTTCCGATGTCATCATAGCAGGCGGAGTAGAGGCCATGAGCTCAAGCCCTTACCTTTTAAAGCAATACCGATGGGGCCAGCGTATGCAGCATGGTGAGATCAGAGATTCTGTATGGGAAACGCTTGAAGACCCGATACATCACATTCTTATGGGGGAAACGGCGGAAAATCTTGCGGAGCGCTACTCTATTTCAAGAGAGCAGCAGGATGAACTTGCTCTTTTATCCCACCAAAGAGCGAGCTATGCTTTGGAACGGGGATATTTTGAACAGCAAATTGTACCCATCACAGTGAAGAACAGGAAAAGTGAACTGGAGATTTCCAGTGATGAAAATCCGCGAACAGGCTTGACATCAGAGAAGCTATCAAGCCTAAAACCGGCCTTCCGAAAAAACGGAACCGTGACCGCCGGGAATGCTTCAAGCCTAAACGATGGAGCGGCTGCCCTTGTCTTAATGGCGGAAGAGGAAGCGGAGAAACGGGGCCTTATGCCTCTTGCAAAAATCGCTGGTTATTCTGTTGCCGGTGTAGATCCTAAGATGATGGGAATCGGTCCGGTACCAGCCATTCAAAATGGACTAAAGAAAATTGGCTGGAAATTGGAGGAGGCGGATCTGATCGAAATTAATGAAGCCTTTGCTGCCCAATATCTTTCTGTTGAAAAAGAATTGAAACTAAACAGGGAAATTACAAATGTAAATGGAAGCGGCATTAGTCTCGGTCATCCTGTCGGGTGTACGGGTGCCAGAATTCTTGTTTCCCTTGTTCACGAGCTTAGGAGGAGGCAAAAACAGAAAGGGATTGCTTCTTTATGTGTAGGCGGAGGTATGGGATCTGCTGTTTTCGTTGAAGCGTACTCGTAAGCAGTTCTTGCCTGGACCTTTTTAAAGGGTTATTCCTGTAAACTCTCTCTGATTACAGAAAATCTTAAGGAATGGGAAGGGTGTACCCTGATGAGTAGGCGGATGATGAGCTTCAATACAAAGCAAAATGGTATGGCAAAAAAGTAGTGGCTGTAGAGAAGAGGATCAACAGACGAGGGAAGCCTGACCAAAGGACTTTTTGGTTTGTTTGACGGAGACTAAAGAGCTATAAGGGCGGTAAAATAGATAGGCGTTTGAAAAGAAGCGAGAGGATTTTCCTTGAGCTTTTTTCTTTTGCCGCTTAAGAGGCAGAAAGATGGAAAAAGCGCGAAAATAAGAGTATGATAGAGTGAGAACGAATGTTTGGTTTTTCAAAAATATTCCCATCACGGTGCAGGTTATTTATATATTATAATAGTAGATATGCGATTGGAAAGATAAAGGGGTTGAAAACATGTCCTTTCGTTTTATAATTGGACGTTCAGGAACGGGAAAAACAACATACATCCTTGATGAAATACAAAAAAAATTAAAGGAGGAACCAAATGGTTCCCCTATACTTTATATAGTGCCAGACCAAATGACATTCTTATCTGAATACAGCATGGCATCATTGCCCGGCTTAGAGGGGATGATTCGTTCACAGGTTTACAGCTTTACGCGACTTGCCTGGCGAATCCTTCAGGAAACGGGAGGCGTAAGCAGAATCCATCTCTCCAGTGCAGGGTTAAATATGCTGCTCAGAAAAATAATAGAGGATAAAAAAGAGGATTTAAAGCTTTTTAATCGGGCAGCAGATAAAGCGGGATTCTTAGAGCATGTTGAAATGATGATGGCAGAATTTAAGCGCTACTGCATAGCGCCGGAGGATTTGCTTGAAAAGAAACGGATCGTAGAAGAAGAATCTCATACGAAAGCACTGACTGACAAGCTTCATGATCTTGAACTGATCTACAGCGAGTTTGAACGGAACCTCCAAGGTAAATACCTTGACGCTGATGATTATTTAAGGCTTCTTTCGGAATCTATCGACAAGTCTGCTTATCTAGAGAATGCAGAGATCTATGTAGACGGATTTCATAGCTTTACCCCTCAGGAATACCTTGTACTAGGCGAACTGGCAAAGAAATGCTCCCGCGTTTCGGTGGCATTAACAACAGATCAGTCTTATCGATATGAGGTGCCGAATGACCTCCATCTATTCAGAATGACAGGAGAAACGTATTCTTCTCTTTATCAAATGGTGTTAAATAACGGGATATCAGTGGAAGAAGACACTGTTCTTTCTCATACTTTGCGTTACCGGAGCCCTAGTATAAAGTTTCTGGAGGGGAATTTTGAATCAAGGCCGATTCAAGCATTTCATGATCATGCAGACATTCTTCTTTCACAGGCAGCGAACCGCCGTGCAGAGATAGAAGGTGTAGCAAGGGAAATTAGGCGGCTGGTGAGAGAGGGTTTAAAATATCAGGATATAGCTGTACTGGTTCGCAATGGGACTGATTATCAGGAACTGATTGAAACCATATTTTACGATAATGAAATTCCTTTTTTCATTGATGAAAAAAGGCCGATGCTGAATCACCCGCTGATAGAGCTTATTCGCTCTACCTTGGAAATAATGAATTCCCATTGGCGCTATGAACCGGTGTTCAGGGCAGTGAAAACAGATTTGCTGTTTCCTCTTGAAAGTCGGTTCCAGGAATTGCGGGAGAAAATGGACCGTCTTGAAAATTATGTTCTGGCACACGGCATCCAAGGGGATAAATGGGTTAGCAAAGAGCGCTGGCCATACAGGAGAATACGCGGATTGGAAATGGAAACTATCCCTCAAACCGATGCTGAAAGGGAAATTGAGCATGAAATAAATGAATTGCGCTTGTTTATTTCTGCTCCAATCCTAAGGTTTTCAAGGAGGCTGAAGCGTGCAAAAGATGGACGCAGCCTTTGTGAAGCTCTTTATCTTTATCTTGAAGAGCTCGATATTCCTGGCAAGCTTGAAAAGCTGCGATTGGAAGCAGAAGATCGTGAAGATCTGGTAACGGCACGTGAACACGATCAGGCATGGAACTCAGTCATTGATTTGATGGATCAATTTGTAGAAATGCTTGGAGATCAATCTATTACCTTAAAACAATTCTCTAAAATTATCGATGCAGGCTTGGAATCTATGAAATTTGCTATAGTACCTCCAGCGCTGGACCAGGTTCTTGTTGCGAATTTGGAGCTTTCAAGGCTTTCAAATATAACGGCCGCTTTTATGCTTGGATTAAATGATGGAGTTATCCCTGCAAGAATAACAGAAGATGGCATACTGGCGGATGATGATCGGGAAGCCCTTCTAAGTAAAGGTTTGTCCATTGCTCCAAGCAGCAAAACAAGGCTATTGGATGAAGAATTTATTGCATACAAAGCATTAACGACACCGTCACAGCAATTATTTATATCTTATCCATTGGCAAATGAGGAAGGTAAGGCCTTGCTTCCATCCTCCTATATTAAAAGATTGAAAGAGATGTTTCCTTATATCCAGGAAAAATTAGATGTAAATGAACCATCTGAACTAATGGAAGACATGCAGATAGACTATATATCTCACCCTAATACGGCTATTTCCTATTTAACAGCACAGCTTCAGTTGAAAAAACGCCTGTATCCTGTTGCGGATTTCTGGTGGGATGTCTATAACTTTTATGTGGAAAGCACAAAGTGGAAAGAGAAGGCTGTTCATGTCCTATCAAGTATATTCTTCCAAAACAAGGCTTTGCCGCTGTCAGAGACTACAAGCAAGAGCCTTTATGGCGAGGAGATATTGGCAAGTGTTTCAAGGATGGAGCTTTTTCATGGATGTCCGTTTTCACATTTCGCGACACATGGACTAAAGCTTCGGGAAAGAGAAATTTACCGCCTGGAGGCGCCGGATATCGGAGATCTTTTCCATGGGGCGCTGAAATGGATTTCTGAGGAGATTCTGCGGCAGGGATTAACATGGGCCTCTTTATCAAAACAACAGTGTGCATATCTTGCAAAGGAGGCAGTGAACTTTTTGGCTCCCAAGCTTCAGCACCAAATTTTGTTAAGCTCGAACAGGCATTTTTATATAAAAAGAAAATTAGAGCAGGTAATCGGGAGAGCATCTCACATCCTTAGTGAGCACGCAAAGGTGAGCGGCTTTGTTCCCGTTGGCATGGAGCTTGCATTTGGCCCGGAAGCCGCTTTGCCTCCGCTTAGTTTCTCATTACGGAATGGAACTAGGATGCAGCTGCAGGGTCGGATTGACAGAGTGGATAAAGCGGAGGACTCAAACGGAGTGTACTTGAGAATTATTGATTACAAATCAAGCTCCCGTGACCTTGAGCTGACAGAAGTTTACTATGGCCTTGCCCTACAGATGCTTACGTATTTGGATGTCATTGTGACGCATTCAAACAAACTGGTGGGATCGGAAGCTGTCCCTGCCGGCGTCTTATATTTCCATCTCCATAATCCTGTTGTTTCAAGCAACAAGGTCCTTACGATGGAGGAAATTGAAGAAGAAATTTTCAAGAGCTTTAAGATGAAAGGCTTGCTTTTAGGCAATACAGATATCATTAAGCTGATGGATCAGACTCTTGAAACGGGCAGTTCGCAAATTATCTCAGCAGGTCTAAAAAAGGATGGGAACTTAGCCGCCCATTCTCAGACAGCCAGCCAGGATGAATTTAAGCATTTAAAAAAATACGTTCGCAATCTCTACGAATCATCTGGAAATGCCATTGCATCGGGAACAGTGGATATCTCGCCGTATAAATTAAAAAAGAAAACGCCATGCGAGTTTTGTTCATTCCGGTCTGTCTGCCAATTCGATCAATCTTTGGAGGATAACCAGTATCGGATGTTGACACCGCAAAAATCAGGCGATGTATTAGCTCGCATAAAGGAGGAGGCTGGCCCAGTATGAAAACAAACATACCGGTTAAACCGGAAAATGCCACTTGGACCGATGACCAGTGGAAGGCAGTAATGGCCAAAGATCAGGATATCTTGGTCGCAGCTGCAGCGGGATCAGGAAAAACGGCGGTCCTTGTCGAAAGAATGATCCGCAAGATGCTGGCGGAAGAGAAACCTATTGATGTAGACCAGCTGTTAGTTGTAACCTTTACAAATGCATCGGCAGCAGAGATGAAGCACCGGATTGGTGAGGCTCTTGAAAAAGCCATTGACAGGCAGCCTGGCTCCTCTCATTTACGCAAGCAGTTATCGCTTTTGAATCGTGCTTCCATCTCTACACTCCATTCATTTTGCTTGGAGGTCATTCGCAAGTATTATTATTTAACGGATATTGACCCTGGCTTTCGAATTGCCGATGCAACGGAAGCCGAGCTTCTAAGAGATGAAGTTTTAGATGAGTTATTCGAGTCAGAGTATGGCAAGGAAAACAACGAGTCCTTTTATTTGGCCGTGGATACCTTTACAAATGATCGCAGTGATTTAGCCTTGCAAAATCTTATTCGTAAGCTGTACGACTTTTCACTTTCCCATCCTAATCCCGACAGGTGGCTGGACAAGCTGGTACAGATGTATGACATATCTGAAGATGCGACAATTGACTCCCTTCCATTTGCTGATATATTACGCTTTGATATTAACCTGCAGTTAAAGGGTGCATGTGATATGTTAAGGGAGGCGTTGGAGCTCTCGAAACAGCCAGGTGGTCCCTCTCCAAGGGCAGAGAACTATCTGGAGGACCTTGCCATCGTGGAAAGGCTGATGAGTGCAAGCAGTAAGACATGGGAAGATCTATTTGCTGAAATGCATGTTTGGAAATTTTCCAGGGCAAAGACCTGTAAAGGGGATGAATACGATCCAGCTCTTGTTAAAGCGGCGGATGACCTGAGAAAAAACGCAAAAGGGCTGCTTGAAAAGGTCCGGGATGAACTGTTTTCGAGGAAGCCTGAATATTTTATCCGCGACATGAGGGAAATGCGCGGAGTCATTGCAACCCTGATTGATCTGGTGAAGAAGTTTTCTGAACGGTTCTTGGCAGTAAAAAAAGAAAAGGGTCTTGTGGACTTTTCCGATTTGGAGCACTATTGTCTGGAAATACTGACGGAGCCTGGGGAAGCAGGCGAAGCCAGAGTGCCTTCTGAAGCAGCCAAAGCGTACAGGAAGCAATTTAAAGAAGTTCTCGTAGACGAATACCAGGATACAAACATGGTGCAGGAAACCATTTTAAACCTTGTTACGAAAGACAGTGAATATGACGGGAACCTATTCATGGTGGGGGACGTAAAACAATCTATTTATCGATTCAGGCTTGCCGAACCTAATCTGTTTTTAAATAAATATCAACGGTTTACAACGGATGGAGAACAGTCCGGACTGCGGATTGACTTGTCTCAGAACTTCAGGAGCCGCTCGGAGGTTTTAGAGGGAACTAACTTTTTATTCAAGCAGATCATGGGAGTCCAGGTGGGAGAAATCAACTATGACCGCCAGGCGGAGCTTGTAAAAGGAGCGGCTTATCCAGAAGCTGCAGCTTTCCCGATTGAACTATCTGTCATTGATCAATCGGATACCTTAGCAGCAGAGGATGATACCGCCGAAAATGATACAGTCGACGGCTTTGATGCTGCAGAGCTGGAACAGTCACAGCTGGAAGCAAGGTTATTGATTCGCAAAATTAAACATCTAATTAACGAAAGTAAACCGGTCTATGATCCTAAAACAGGAACGGAACGTCCTATTCAGTACAGGGATATGGTTGTTTTGGTACGTTCCATGACCTGGGCTCCAGAAATAATGGAGGAATTCAAGCAAGCGGGCATCCCGCTTTATGCAAACCTATCAATTGGTTATTTTGATGCGACAGAAGTCGCCATCATGCTCTCGCTGTTAAAAGTTATTGATAACCCATATCAGGACATTCCATTAGCCTCCGTATTGCGGTCACCCATTATCGGATTGAATGAAGAGCAGCTCGCACGTATTCGGATCCATTCTAAGCAGGGCACCTTTTATGAGGCAGTAAAACAGTTTACTGCGCAAAGGCCTGAACCGCAAGATGAAGAGATATACGATAAACTAAGGCGCTTTCTGGAGAGGTTAAGCAGATGGAGGACGATTGCACGGCAGGGTGCACTTTCTGAGCTGATTTGGCAGCTTTACCGGGAAACGCATTTTTACGACTTTGTAGGAGGGCTGCCAGGAGGCAAGCAAAGGCAGGCAAACCTTCGTGCTTTCCATGACAGAGCCAGACAATATGAAGAAACCTCCTTCCGAGGGTTATTCCGATTCCTGCGCTTTATTGAGAGGATGCAGGAACGGGGAGATGATTTAGGAGCTGCTCGTGCATTAAGCGAGCAGGAAGATGTCGTCCGTTTGATGACCATCCATTCAAGTAAAGGTCTTGAATTCCCAGTGGTTTTTGTGATTGGACTATCAAGGAAATTTAATATGATGGATATTAATCATTCCTTTTTGCTTGATAAAGATTATGGTCTTGCATGCAAGTATACAAATGCTGAAAAACGAATTACCTATCCTTCGTTGGCACAGCTGGCCTTCAAACGAAAGAAAAAGCTTGAAACCATAGCGGAAGAAATGCGTGTTTTATACGTTGCTTTAACAAGGGCTAAGGAAAAGTTATATTTAATAGGCAGCGTGAAAAATGCGGATAAAATGCTTGAAAAGTGGAAAACAGCCATGGTGCCGTCTGAATGGCTGCTTAAGGAATATTCACGTGCCCAGGCCTCTAATTATCTTGATTGGATTGGCCCCGCACTTCTAAGGCATCGTGACTGCACCTTTCTTCAAGAACCCATTTCAGGAATCAATAAGGAAGTGGCTGAACACTTATCGAAATGGCAAACAGAAATTTTAACAAAGCAAGCACTGCAGGATGCTGAAAACCTGAATGCAGAAGAGGACGGCAGCTGGACAGAGCATGTTAAAATGGGAAAGAAAATGGATAGTACTTCAACATTTAAAGATGAAGTGCATGAAAGACTACTGTGGAAGTATTCCAATATACAAGCAACAAAAATGCGTTCTAAGCAAACCGTATCAGAATTGAAAAGGATGTACGAAATAAGAGATGATGCTGCAGCCACGGATCTTTCGAAAAAGTATCAAAAGCCTATTTTTAATCGGCCAAAGTTCATGCAGGACAAATCTCTTTCCCCGGCAGAACGGGGAACTGCCATGCATATGGTCATGCAGCATATCCCATTTACGGAAACACCTAGTGAAGAGAGTATTGGCGCCTTACTAGACTCCATGCAATCGAAGGAGCTATTGACCGAAGAACAAAGGGAGGCTATTCCTTGCCAGCAGCTTGAGAAATTCTTTTATACAGAGCTTGGCAGAAGCCTGTTAACTGCTGAACATGTCCATAGAGAGACGCCTTTTAGTTTGGCCATTCCTGCATCGGAAATTTATGGTGCCGATAGCGTAGGGGATCAGTCCATCCTTGTTCAGGGAATTATTGATTGTATTATTGAGGAAGACGGCGGCTTGATTTTATTGGATTACAAATCTGATTCCATCGAGGAACGTTATAAAGGCGGTTTTGAGCAAGCAAAACCTATCCTTGAAGACCGCTATAGAACCCAGTTGGACTTCTACCAAAAAGCGTTAGAGAGGATCTGGAAAAAGCCTGTTTTGGAAAAGTACTTATACTTTTTTGACGGAGGGCATTTGCTCAAGCTGTAAGGCTCTTTTCGTATACTTTGTTGCTATTGGACACAAAAATACCATTTTAAATATATATTCAGTATTAATACTTGTGAATAGTATACGAAAAGATGCCACGAAGACAGATAACGTAAGGGAAAATTCTTTGTCCGTAAAGCAGCAATTTATGCGAAAACAGCCAACTGTATTGAGTTAAGAAAAACCGAAAAGGCAATGACTCAATACCGGTTTCTGTATTCAAGTGCTAAATATCTAAAACTTAGGAAAAGGGCTATCAATCGCAAAGATTTGGTAGTCCTTTTTTGCAGTATACTGAATGAATTATTCCATAAAGGTGTTATGGACGGAGCGTAAAGTTCATATATAAATAAAGCAGTTACAATGCTTTATGGCACATGATATTAGACTGTTTTTTACAAGTCTAATAATCTTGCCCACGATTTTCGTAAAAGGATATAAAACAATTCTAAAAAATTTTATTTACAATAATTTCACAATACCTTAACTATTTTCCTATTTCTTTATACCTGCATTTCGAAATAAAATGGAAACGAATTCAAATGGAGGTGGATAATAGTGGGCGAAGACAAAGTATATGTAGGAATTTTCATAATCTTAGTCTATTTGAGGGATTATATTTTTAGTTTCGCTTTTATCAGTATATTTGTTCTTCTTTTTAACTCTCCATATAATTTGCTTGAAAATGTTATTATTTGTGCAGTACT
This sequence comes from Heyndrickxia acidicola, assembly GCF_001636425.1. NCBI lineage: Bacteria > Bacillati > Bacillota > Bacilli > Caryophanales > Bacillaceae > Heyndrickxia > Heyndrickxia acidicola. Next base: position 2,272,212 of record NZ_KV440953.1, on the reverse strand, counting down.
CTCAGTTATCCCAACATACAAAGAATATAAGGGAATAAGCAATGTTGAGTGACTATTCCAATTATTGGTATATGTATTGAATTCAATTGATTTGACTCCAAAGCTTTAATCTCAAGATAAAGAGAATTTTTGCCAACACTACACGAATTCACTGATCTCTTAAAATATTTGTAATCTGGTACTAACATAGGAACAGATTAACTTATAAAATGTGAATGAAAAGATATTTATTCTGGTACAAGGTGGAATCATTATGTATATACCTGATTTTTTTAAAATTGATAATGAAAAAATAATATATGATTTTATTGAGAATTATAGTTTTGCAACTTTATTTTCTCAGCATAATGGAGAACCGTATGCTACTCATCTTCCACTGATTTTAAACAAATCGGAAAATGCATTATACGGTCATTTTGCTCGTCCTAACAAACAATGGAAAGATGCTGAAAATCAAACTGTTCTTGCGGTTTTCCAAGGTCCTCACTGTTATATTTCACCTTCATGGTATGAAATAATGAAAGCGGTACCCACTTGGAATTATGTGTCTATCCACTTATATGGGAAGATGGAGATTATCGATGAGAGAAAAATAGTATTCAATTTTTTAAATGACTTAGTGAATAAATATGAAAATCCTGATTCTCAATATAATTTAAATAATATAGAATCAAGCTATATTGAAGGGATGAGTAAAGGAATTGTTGTGTTCAAAATAAATATCAGCAAGATAGAAGCGAAAGCTAAATTAAGCCAAAATCATCCTGCGGATCGCCAAGAGTTAGTAATTAAGCATCTAGAAAACACTTCTAACCAAGAAAACATACAAGTGGCGACTCTTATGAAGAAAAATCTACAAAAAAAGTAATAAAAGCTAGTTTCCTGTTTATTGAACGAATGGGTTCAGAAGCAGACCTTTCATTTAATTCACAATAAAAACACTGCAAAAATGAAATGTCCCAGATTTTTAATCGTATCTACTCAATTTGGGACCTTTCAAATTGCGGTGTTTTTGATTGTTATTTAGTATGCTTTTTGGCTTACTTTTTCGAGTTACGTACTTCGAAATAGAACCCGTTATCATTTTAATGCCTTTTTCTATTCATTTGGGACTCCCGGGGCAGCATGAGAATTTTCCAATTGTCTAATATGATGGATTCTGGATTCTAAGTATGCATCTCCCGTATTGCCAATTTGAAAAACAGTAGAGGTAGATAAACCTATAATATCAACTTTGGAAACGTGGATCGAAGACCTTGAATTATCCCGTTTTATCATGACTGGCTCGGTTATCGGAGGAAGGGGAATTACCTCCGTGTAAACAGGATATGGATCCAGTGATCCTTCAAAGCCATAGTCAATCTCTTTTTGCCTTTGTACAGCAAATACATAAGACCTGCAAAGGATTTGTTCAGAATCACCTATTATAAAAGAAGAACTGATGGCAATATCATTCACTTCAACTCGATCAACATATGAATTTCTTTTCATGATTCTTATCTTGGTGTAAATGGTACGAATGGGCCGATGATAAGGGACTCTGCAGGCGTATCGAATGTAGCTGCCTGCTGAATGGTATCAGCATCCCCTATAAGAAAAAGCGACGAACTTGATACACCAATAACATTAATCTCACCCACACATAATTCCCTGTTTATAAAGTTAATTTCCATTTTGATTTCCTCCATTCATCGTTTTGGGCAGTTTGGATAAAAACATAAATACCGCTTGTTGGATATCCGCTTTCATTTGATCAAAAATTTGATTAGAGATTTGGTCTTCTGTCACATTGCTGAGGTTTTGATTGGAAAGCATTTGAATATAATGGTCGACACGCTGAGGGATTTGTCCTGTTAGATCCTGATAAATAAAATCATGGTAATCTTGGGTCAACCTCATATTTAATTGGTTTTCGGTATCCTGAATGAGTTCTTTGAGGTTTTCATTTAAATATTGCTGGATTCTGCCGGCCGCTTGAGATTTGAATTCGGGTGCATTAAAAAATGGAGGAGGGGTAGGGGCCTGGGCTGCTGGCAGTCCCATATCCTCAATGTTCCCTAAATCGGTTGGACTAAGACCGATATTTAACGTTCCATCCAATCTTTCAATTTTCAGCTGGTCAAATTTATATTCAATCTTTTCCACGTTAATAGGAGGCTTTTCCTTTAAGGTTTGGATTTCGTTGCTTAGTTTTTCAATCAGCTTCTCAAAATTTGCAATCTTGCCTTCCTGGTAGTGGATATATTCATAAAGCTGGTTTAATTGTGTTCTAAAATCCATCTATTAGGATACCTCGCTCTCATTACAATTTTTAAAGAGAATAAGAGGAGATAACCCGAGGGGAAATTTCCTCTATCTTGATGGTGTCGGAGAGATTGAAGGAGTAAACAACGGCGGAGTTGTCTGTCCCTGTGGCCCGCCAACTGTTGGAGCAGGCTGAGTATAGCCCCCGGTATTATAAAGATACGATGCCGGTTTAATGATCCCGGCACTCCCTATTTGAAATACAGACGAGTTAGAAATGCCGCCAATTTTTATCATCCTTATTTGAATACTTTGCTGCACATAGATATTCATATCATCACCTGTATATGGTTGGATTTTTTACCTGGCGTACGTTATAAATTCAAATAATTTCCTTGGTCAATGCCATCCATATCGTATGTGTTGGTGGAAGATTGCTGATTGTTAATGTTTAAGTTTTCCCCTGTATTAAATGACCCAGCCCCTGCAAATGTCTTAACAACAGAATTCGGCTGAATCTGAAAGACATCACCGATATGGAAGACCCCGCTTGAACCAATACTCAGTACCTGAACGGCACCTACAAAACCGGGCATAGCCGTTCACTTCCTTTTGCTTTATTGCTTATATCATATGAGAAGGAGCGCGAAAGGTGATTCATTCGCCTAAATAGACGGAAAGTGTGAAAAGAAATATAATGAAATAAAAGTGTGAATTATTGAATAATTTAACCATCAAAAAAAAGGAGGTAAAAGCTGGTGAGACCTATTGAACCAAGTAACCGCATCCTTTCTTTGGATATACTGAGGGGCTTTAGTTTGCTGGGTATATATATCGTCAATATGATTTCGTTTCATTCCCCATTTTTATACTATGATCCATTAGAATGGTGGAGATTTGAGGAGAAAACAGCTTATGAATGGATAGAGGTTCTCGCGGAGTCCAGCTTTTACCCCATTTTCGCCATGATGTTTGGATATGGTCTAAGTATGATCCGGGATAGAGTGATTCAGAAAAGTGAAAATTATTATCGTGTGGCAGTCAGGCGCCTTGTTATTCTGTTATGTATTGGCTGTATACATGCTTTTCTTATTTGGTCTGGGGATATCCTTATCACCTATGCCATTTGCGGCCTGTTGGTACTTGGCTTCTTGAAATATTCAGGGAAAACGCTCCTTTTTTCCGGTATTGCCCTTTTTCTTTTCCCAAATTTATTATTTGGTTTGTATTTACTTTGGTCGGCACTTGTATCTCCCAATCAGGCAGGAATCTATGCTGACATTACGAATATACAATCCTCTATTTCCGCTTATGGGTCAGGGGGGCTTGGCGCTATTATGAAGCAGCGGCTGACGGATTGGCTGGCAGTAAATGGTCCTGACAATCTCATATTTTTGATTTTTGGGATTATACCGTTTATTCTTATAGGAGCAGGAGCTTCAAAGCAAAAATGGTTGGAGACGGCAAAAGGAGATCAGAAAAAATGGATGGTTATACTTTGCTTTTCTGCAGCTGCTGGCATATTTCTTAAATTGCTTCCCATTGTTCTAACTGAGAATCTTGCCTATCAATTCATAGCAGAAAAAATGGGAGGACCTGTACTGAGTTTTGCCTACATAGCGTTGATTTTGCTGATTACGAATTGGAAGTGGGGAGCCATCTGTTTAAAACCGCTTGCTGCTGCTGGAAGAATGTCTTTGACAGTTTATCTGCTCCAATCCATTATCGGAACACTTATTTTTTATCATTATGGTCTGGATCTATACGGACAAGTAACCATTGAGGATGGAACCTATCTGGCAATCGGAATTTATTTTATTTTAGTCATTCTAGCCGATTGCTGGTTTTTAAAGTTTCGTTATGGCCCTTTAGAAAAAATTTGGCGCAGCTTAACCTATGGCTCTGTCTTTTCAAAACGAAAAGAGACGCCTGCCTACTTTATTGGAAATAAATACAGTAAGTGATAAGATCAAATGGAGGCCGAAAGCTTGTCTCTTTTCTAGACTTTGAAACTATGTATCTGATAGGAGTGAAAGTATGCGTTTTTTAACATTTCACGCAAACGGCAAAGAGCAATTTGGAATACTATTCGATCAAGACAGCACCATTTTAAATTTGTCACTTTATGGACAGCGTCACCAGGATTTTTCATTTCCTGCAACTTTATTAGAGGCCATTAAACAAGGTGATGCTTTTTTGAATGCTATATCCGGTATACTTGAAACGGACCGGGACGAATTGATGCCATATCTTATTGGATTGAAGGACATTAGCCTTCTTGCTCCTATTCCCACACCGGTAAAAAACATATTCTGCATTGGAAAGAATTATCGCGACCATGCTATTGAAATGGGAAGCGCAACAGATATTCCCACAGAGATGATTGTTTTTACAAAAGCACCGACAACGGTGATAGGACATCTTTCTGAAATCGATTCACATCCAGAAGTGACCTCACAACTGGATTATGAGGGAGAGCTGGCAGTGGTGATTGGAAAGAAGGGGAAAAGTATCCCTCAGGATGAAGCCATGGAGCATATATTCGGCTACACCATTATTAACGATATAACGGCACGGGACCTTCAGGAAAAGCATAAACAATATTTTATCGGAAAAAGTCTGGATACATCATGCCCGATGGGACCGTGGATTGTGTCACGTTCTGAAATTGAAAATCCAGAGCAGTTATCCATTACCACAAAAGTAAATGGTAATCTTCGCCAAGATTCCAATACAGAACATTTTATCTTTCCGATAAGAGAAATGATCTCGGTTCTATCAAAGGGAATGACCCTTGAACCGGGAGATATTATTGCAACAGGAACACCAGCTGGGGTTGGAAAAGGTTTCAAACCTCCGAAATTCCTTGCAAAGGGCGACAAAATTGAGGTCACTGTCGAGATGATTGGAACTTTGACAAACGTGGTGAAATAAAGTAACGTGTAAAAGGAATGGTTGCAGTCTATTGCTGCTGCCCATGCATGTTTTTGGATAAGCTGTATAACTGATTGGAAAATTGAAAGGAATATTCTTGAAAAAGGAGGTGCCGATATGCTTCATAACACAGACGCCCATATCACCACATGGGTCATAACCTTAATTTTATTTATCGTTGCATTATTTTTACATAACAGCAAGAATGAAAAAGGCTTTAAAATCGTCCATATGGTCATCAGACTATTCTACATTCTGATTATTATCACAGGAGGCCTCTTATTTTTTAACAACCAAAGCCTGAATCCGGCTCTTTATGGCGTGAAAATGCTTGTAGGCCTGCTGGTTATTGCTGTAATGGAGATGCTGTTAATACGCTTGAAAAAAGGGAAGGGAACAGGCCTTTTTTGGGTACTATTCATAATCCTTCTCCTTGCTGTATTCTACTTAGGCCTTAGGCTTCCATTAGGCTGGCATCCTTTTGCTTAATGAATAGGCTCTGTTGAAAGATCAATGTTGATTTTTCACTCATATTGATTGGCGCGGCAGGCGCGAGGCTCTTCGCGGAAAGCGAGTGCCTGCACGGAAATCAACTGGCAATGCTAAAGAATAAAAACGAAATACACATAAAAAAGAACCAGCAAGATGCAGGTTCTTTTTTATTAAATCAATTATTTAACCACTGTAGTTGCTGTCTAGCTCTAGCTTCTAGCGAATTTCTACGTCTTCTCCCTACGATAAGTCAACATCAGCTCGTGAATGGCCTCGCTGTGATTCCTTTATCTCAGTCAAAGACTCTGAAATCCGTACGCCGATGAACAAGGCGCTTGCGCTTTTCTAATATGGATTCATCTTTTCCACTATTACTCTCTTGCCACAGTTTAAGGTATATTCAAAACGCTCCTTTGCCGGCTCTGGATGATTGAAATGGTGTTGAACGGCGCAAATCTTCTCGCCGTTATCAAAAACCAAGAAGTTTACACCATGTTTGTTCTCCTCTGCAGGAAAAAAAGATAAATGGTTATAGCAATAAATGCAGTCATAAATGGAAAATTCAAGAGCATTCAGATTTTGAAGAAAATAAACAAACGTGTCATCTGAGTATTCATCCAAAAGCATCTCAAAGGAATAAAGCAGCTTTTTCCTGATTCTAAGATTCATTTGATCCATCAAAAAAACAGTTTCGTTAAAAAGCTGTATTTGTCCGTCCTCTGCCAGAATACCTTTAAACCATTTATGATGCCTGAACACTTCAATCTCTTGGTTTAAATACTCATCGAGCATCATAGCTTCATCTGTTTCTTCATCAAAAAAGACCCACTGATCGTTAATGATTTCAATTGTCCCCATATGAAACGCCCGTGATTGATGTTCAATAAAACGCATTCTTTGTTGTGGATTCATGCCATTCCTCCAAGAAGATGTATACATCCGTTTTTGACAAAGTTAAGGCATTTCATACCTTCTTTTTTCTTTTGGCTGTGTTAAATTTCAATGTTGATTTCTGCTCGTTTTTTAGCTCATTTTACAGTAAAAGAAAGAATAAGCTAAAAAACAACAGAGCCTATAACAAAGCCTTTCCTTTGAAAAATATGGATAGCCCAAAGCACCAGTTCAACAAAACGAAGCTCTCATAAGAAGAAAAGATGTGAAATTAAAGGATTTAGCCAATAATTACAGAATTTTATAATATAAATAGTTTTGAGCACAAATAGTGCTAAAGAGAACGAATGAATGCATCCAAGTGATATTTCAAAATGTATAAAGAAACAGAGGTTTTAAAAGACATTTTTATGAACCGCGGGGGGACAAATTTGCTGGGAAAATTGCTCATTCGAATCTTTTTGCCATTTCTCCTTTTTTGCTTACTGCCTGTAAGCGCAATAGCGAAAGAAGAATACCATTCGCAAACAGGACCGATTTATTATTTAAATGTGGACCGCTTTAAAGATGGCAATACCTTAAACGATTTAAAAGATGTTAATACAAAAGATCCAGAAAGCTACCAGGGAGGAGACTTCCAGGGAATTATAGATGAACTGGATTATATTAAGGGGATGGGGTTCAAAATAGTGATGCTAAACTCCATTTTTAATGGCGGCCCAATAGGTGGCCGGCATCCCCAGACTCTGGACCTTTCAAAGCCGGATGCTCATTATGGATCTGCAGCTGAGTTTAAGAAGCTGGTAAAAGAAGCTCATAAGAAAGGCTTGAAGATGATTGTGGAACTGGATGTACAATCCGGGCCGAACCATGTGATGATCCATAAGACAACGAAAAACAGCCGGCTGCGGTTTCCAAATCAAAACGAAGCTTTACGGTTGACGGATAATGACAGCGAAAAGTCCCTGATTGATGGAGCGAAGGAATGGATCCGGGAAACAGATCTAGATGGTTATTTTCTTCCAAATGCTGATCAATCCTCCGTTCTTTTTTGGAGAAAGTTTTCGCAGGGAATGAAGTCCGCAAAATCAACATTTATACTGCTGGGGGAACTTAACTCGAATAACCCTAGTGATATGGCTTCTTTTCAAGATGAAGCAGGGTTTGATGTCATTTTAAACAACGCTCTCAACGATCCTTTACGGAATGCTTTTTCAAAGCCTGATGCAGCTTCCCAGCCATTATTTCAGACATGGAGCCTTGAGCAAAAACTGTTTAAGAATCCCTCTGTACTTGCTGCTTACTTTGATAATGAACAGACAGATCGATTTACGAGAGATATGTTGAAAAATAACCAATATCCTGTGACGCGATGGGAGCTCGCACTTACCTATCTATATACTCAGCCTGAAATTCCGGTTGTTTATTACGGATCAGAAATTGCAATAGACGGCGGGAATAGCCCGGATAATCAAAGAGTGATGAATTTTAATGCGGACCAAACCCTCATCTCGTATATTAATCAAGTAAGCGGGCTGAGAAGTAAATATCCGGCCTTGTCAAAAGGGAGCATGAAGGTATTGGCTGTAGAGGGCGGTATGAGTGTATATCAAAGGCAATATAAAGGTCAAACCATGGTCATTGCTATTAATAATACCAGCAAATCACAGTCTGTTAATTTAAATGCTAATCAGTTCCCGGCCAATACGGAGCTTCACGGTGAACTGAACGGAGACCTTGTGAGAAATGAAAAAGGGAAATTTAATATTGTTTTGGATAGAGAATCGTCTGAAGTGTATCTGATAACGAAAGAAACAGGCATACATTATTGGTTTTTTGTTGTGTTAATCGCCATTTGGCTTGGTTTTTATTTATTTGTAAGACTGGCTAAAAACAAAGGGAAGAAAAGAGTTTCATAATGGCTGTCAAACTGCTGCAGCCAAAAAGCCGATTGGATTCAAGTCCAACCGGCTTTTCTCTTTTGTTACTGGTATTCTCTTATCCGTTTACTACATCCCCGCCATTTATGTGAATGGTTTGCCCGGACACATAGCTTGAATCATCGGAGGCTAAATAAACGTATGCAGGCGCCAGCTCGGATGGTTGGCCAGGGCGCTGCAGGGGAGTGTCTCCTCCGAAATTTTCCACTTGGTCAGCACTAAAGGTAGAAGGGATTAACGGGGTCCAAATAGGTCCCGGTGCAACTGCATTAACCCGAATGCCTTTAGAGGCTAATGATTGGGACAGGGCTCGAGTAAAAGAAAGTATTGCTCCTTTAGTCGAAGAATAATCAATAAGCTGTGGGTTTCCTTTATACGCAGTAATAGAGGTAGTATTAATAATGCTGCTGCCCTTTTGTAGATGAGGGAGAGCCGCTTTTGTCATATAGAAAAAGGAAAAGATATTGGTCCGGAAGGTTTTCTCGAGCTGTTCAGATGTAATATCCAGCAGGCTTTCCTGCGGATGCTGCTCTGCTCCATTATTAACCAAGATATCAAGCTTGCCAAACTTTTCAATTACCTGCTTAACAGCTTCCTGGCAATGCTGCTCATGTCCCATATCTCCTGGAATTAACAGACATTCTCTTCCTTCCTTTTGAATGAGCTCTCGCGTAGTTTTTGCATCCTCATGTTCATTTAGATACAGAATGGCTACATTAGCCCCTTCACGAGCAAAGTAGATGGCAGCGGATTTGCCAATACCGCTGTCCCCGCCGGTAATAATAGCTACCTTTCCATCCAGCTTGCCGCTTCCTTTATAGCTACTGCGAATGTATTCTGGCTGAGGATTCATTTCTTTTTCCGTACCTGGCTGATGATCCTGATGCTGCTTTGGCAATGTTTTTTTGGATTGACTTTGCTGGCTGCTCAATGCTCTCACTCCAATATAAATTAATTTGAAAAATAAAGAAGCAACACATTGATTGCTCCCATCACACTATTAAAGTTTACCCAATCACATTTCTTATTAACGTTAAAATAAGAATAAATAGAGGGAAAGGAAGAAGTGGATGCTTTAATGCTTTATTTTAATAAAGTATGAATAAAGTTAGATGTATCGAGTAGGTGTATTTACCTATATCGTCCGAATAAGGCTAAATTTCGCCCGTAAAATTCTTATATTCAGTTTATTCGTTAAAGAAACACACATTGTAAACAGGAAACTAATGATTATTTGCGTGCAGCATGCTTATAAAAAAGAAAACCTGTCCAATAATGGACAGGTAATCATCATTTTAAGTGTAGATCTATTTCAATGTTAACGTTTGATGGTATAACTGGTCGCCGAAAAGCAACGCCCTCCGCCTTTCCTATGTCCAGCTCCGGGTGCTATCGGCTTGAAACCATAAGCCAATCCGGCTGAGAGATTGAATAGCAAACCCACCAGCCGGCTCTCGACTTATGCTGGTCTCCGATAACCGTTACCCTCCGCTTTTCTATCGATAATTCACAAATTGGACATCAATCGGCAAATCTGCTCCACGGATGGCAGCCATGATTTGCTGTAAATCATCGCGGCTTTTGCCAGTTACGCGAATTTGGTCATCCTGAACCTGGCTTTTCACTTTGACTCCGCTATTTTTTATAATCGTGTTAATGGCTTTGGCATTCTCTTTATCAATTCCTTGAACAAGCTTTGCCCGCTGGCGTACAGTGGCACCTGCAGCCGCTTCCATTTTACCGTAATCCAAATTTTTCACAGGAACGCCGCGTTTGATTAGTTTACTAAACAGGACATCCTTCAGTTGATCCATTTTAAATTCGTCATCAGAAACAAGAACTAGTTCGTCTTTATCCAATTTAATATCACTTTTGCTGCCTTTGAAATCATAACGGGTCGTAATTTCCTTCATGGCAATTTGAATGGCATTGCTTACTTCCGACAAATCAACATTTGAAACGATATCAAAAGAACTTTCTTTAGCCATGGAAAACCTCCAAAAATAAATAATTTTTCCATCATCATTATAGACAATAATATATCATCAGACAACTTTCATCCCCATTTTCCAAGAGGAAAGCCATTTCAGTACAGACCATTAATGATTGGAAACACATAAAAAGGCATATCACCTTTTTTTAAAAAGTGAAATGCCTTTTTAACATTTACATAAAAAATTTATAAGTGATCGGTTTTTTTAGAGTATTGATCTCTGCCCGCTTTGCGGTTTTTTTCTCGCTCCATGTTTTTTTCATGGCGAAGGGCATTATTATCACGCGCTTTTTTATCATTATCGGATGTGTGAGACATCGAGAATCCCCCTTTCAAAGCAATGCATTAGCGTGCTGCATACTACTACTATTTCCAGGGGGAATAGAAATATGTATAAGGGATCAATGCGTATCGTTTAAAAAGAATAAGGCCATTGTACCCGGACCGGCGTGAGACCCAACTGCGGCACCAATTGTATTAATGTAGAATGCAGTTGTCCCAAATCTCTCTTCTATAAGCTGCTTTAATTCCAAGGCTGCTGCTTCATCATCGCCGTGGCTGATTCCCACCACTTGATTTTGCAGGTCTGTCCCTCTTTCTTCCATAACGTCAAGCATTCTTTTTAATAGCTTTTTTTTGCCGCGCAGCTTTTCGAGAGGAATCAATTTTCCATTTTCAACATGCAGCAAAGGCTTAATATTTAAAAGACCTCCTAAAAAAGCAGAGGCTTTAGAAAGTCTTCCTCCACGGGCCAAGAAGTCCAGATCCTCCACGGTAAACAAATGCTCCATGTGCTCGCTTCTAGATTCAGCTGTTTTAATAATTTCTTCCTTAGATGCTCCGTTCAAAGCAAGCTCTGCTGCATGCTGAACCACAAGCCCATAGCCAATGGAAGCACATTTCGTATCAATTATAGTAAGATCCAGATCGGGAAAGTCTTCTTTTACTTGATCCCTGACCATTATAGCTGTCTGGCACGTTCCTGAAAGCTCAGATGAGAAAGCCATATAAATGCCCGGCTCTCCTGAAACGGCAAGCTCTTTAAATAAATCCTGGAATGTTTGTGGATTAGGCTGAGACGTTTTTGGCAGTTTTCCTTCACGAATTTCTTTGAAGATATCCTTTGGATCGATTGTTTCTAAATCTTTATATAAGCGATCATCAATGTTGACCTGCAAAGGAATCAAGGTTACATTTTTTTCTTTAAAAAAAGACAGTGGTAAATCACATGCACTGTCAGCGAATAATCGAACGTTCATATTAGCCACCTTCTAAATTGTTTTATCAACAGTGTACCTATTTTTCCCTAAAACCACAATATTTTCGGAAAAAGCTATTAAAAAGCCAAGAGAGAAAAATAATAAGCAAAAAGGATATTTCATGTTAGTTTAAACCGAAGATGGGAATGGATAGAAAAGAGCAGATAATTGTAGCGTATGGAGGGAAGTAAAATGAAACAAGAATTAATTTGGGAGCATACCAAGAAACTAGTGGTCGTGTTTGCAGGCGCTGTTTTTAACGCAATTGCGATGAACTGGTTTTTAAAGCCTGCTAATGTGTATGCAAGTGGATTTACAGGGATTGCCCAGTTGATTTCGAAAATTGTAACAGAGTATACCCCGCTTCACCTTACAACAGGGTTGCTCCTGTTTTTGTTTAACATACCAGTTGCCATATTAGGATGGATGAAGGTGGGAAGATCCTTTACTTTATACAGTTTTATATCCGTCATTTTTATGTCTGTGCTGCTGGAAGTAATTCCGATTCATCATGCTACAGGCGATATTCTCCTTTATTCGGTATTTGGAGGAATTCTGGCAGCTATTGGAGTGGGAATCACGTTGAAATTCGGTGCGTCTACCGGGGGATTAGACATTATTGCAATGGTGCTTTCCAGAATGAAGGACAAACCCGTAGGCAATTATTTTTTTATGTTGAATGGTGTCATCATTATAACTGCAGGTGCACTTTACGGCTGGGATAAAGCTCTTTATACGCTTGTCTCTTTATATGCAAGCATTCGGGTGATTGATGCTATACATACAAGATATCAGAAGCTGACCGTTATGATTATTACCAAAAAATCGGATGAGATGAAGAAAGCGATACATAGCAAGCTTGTTCGGGGGATTACCGTGCTGCCGGCAAAGGGGGCATTTTCCAACGAAGATAGAAATATGCTGATGATTGTCATTACTCGCTATGAGCTTTACGATTTGGAACGAATTATAAAAGATGTGGACAACAAGGCCTTTACAAACATTGTAGAAACTACAAACGTTTTTGGATTTTTTCGAAAGGATTGATATGGCTGCAGTAAGAGTATCTTTCATTAGGACAGGGGGCTTTCGCGATTTTAAAAGTGATTGGATTACTGGCTGTACTTCTGTTTCAACACCAGGGATATCCGCTTGATTCGAAAAAGGAGTTAGAATGGGAGATTCGAACAACAGATACTGGCTCCAGCCTGCAGCTTGAGCTAATAGCAGAAAATAAGTCGACTACGACGGTGTCATTGGTTTTTCCAACGACTAAATTTTTTGATTTCACCATATATGATAATGGCCGTGTCAAAATTTTCACTTAAAGTCATGGAAAGTATTATTTACAGGCTATCCAGCATATTACATTGCGTCCCGGAGAGAAAAAATTGTGGAAAGCTGAATGGAATTACACCAAGAACGATGGCATCCCTGGAGGACATTACGTATTAAGAGCCAGTCTTCTTCCCAGACAAATAAATGGACGAGCAGTAAGGCATCCATTTATCGCAGTAAAGGAATTTGAAATCCATCCAAAAAAATAGCTGCCAAGGCTGGCAGCTATTTTAATTGCTCTAGTTCATTTGATAATTCGCGTAATTGCTGCTGTTCAGCGGTTGTAGAATTAGCATAAGCTGAGCTTAAAGCATTTTTTGCTTTTTCAGCAGCAGAAAGCTGTTCTGTTTTATTTCCCTCAGAGGCCGCTTCTTTTGCCAGTTCAACGAATTGTCTGGCTTGTTGGAAAAGCCTGTTTGCCATTATTCAATTCCTCCCAATGAGGATTCCTTCATAAAGTCTATTTGACGCGCTTCTGCTTCAGCGTATGTGGAACGATACGGAAATTGTTCAGCGTGCTTTGTGACTGCATCTTTTCCTTGTTGAACAAAACGTTTCGATTTATTCCTTTTACCCAAGCGAAACACCGCCTTATAGTAGAAGTTGAACACATAACCTGTGCTCAAATCTTAGTATAACCCTGTCTTGTTGTGATAATCAGGTAATAAATGACGATTAGAGGTTAAAATAATTTTCTAAAAACACTGCTATTCCGTCTTCCTCATTGGATAAAGTCACTTCATTAGAAATATTTTTTAATGCCTCAATTGCATTATCCATAGCGACTCCAATTCCCGCATACTCAAGCATCTCAAGGTCATTGTCTTCATCGCCAAAGGCAATAATATTTTCTCTTGGAATTTGATAATAATCAGCAACACGCTGAATCCCCAGTGCTTTATTTAACCCTGCCTTCACGATCTCAATGATGTGAAAAGGAGCGCCCCAGCGCCGATGATCAATTACTTCGGCATGGACGTCGCTTAAATGCTTTCGTATTGAGGGTACATCCTTTACATCTGCGTGTATTAACAAGCTCGTAGGATCTTCACGTAAAAAAGTTCTTAGATCCCCTGTTGTAATTCTGGGTTTGTCTTTGCAGAAAATTTCAAGCAGTTTTTCATCATGATAATGAAGATAAACATCATCAATAACTTCTGCAATGATGTTAAATAATTTAAAATTATGGCTGGCATTCACAATGTCCTTCGCTACATCAAGGGACATTGGCTGGTGATAAATACCCCATTCCCGGTTTAATGGATGGTGTACGAATGCTCCGTTAAAGTTTACGATTGGGGAATCCAGCTGCAGCTCATTATAAAACTGGACACTTGAGCGAAACGGCCTGCCTGTAGAAATCATAAAAATATGACCCTGATTTCTGACTTTTGCGATGGTTTCTTTTGTTCTTGCTGTGATTGTTTTTTTGTCTGTCAACAAGGTTCCGTCTAAGTCTAAAGCAATTAAATATGGGCTCGTCATCCTGAATTCTCCTCATTTCTATTCTATCTGTTTTATGTTAAGAAGTAGCGCCCTGAAAAACTCCAAGCGCTTTTTCCTTAGCATCCCATTCCCTTTTAAATGCAGGCTCTGTTCATCTTGTCTGTTGATTTCCTCTGAAGGCAGGGAAGCCTCCTCATTGCGAGCTCCTGCAGGGTCTCACTTATCAGTTCTAATCAACATTGTTCTTTATCAGAGCCTAAATGTAAGGAATAATGATTTTGTATGTATATGTTTAGGAAAAGAAAAAGAGATTTGATAAACTAGATGATAATTACAATATACTAAAAAATGGTGCTCATTAGAAGGGTTAGCTATTGAAGGAGAAAGATATGATAAATATTACGAAAGAAACAGTCAACGATGTTCCTTTATTGCATATTGTACAAGCATCAAATCAAAATGCCAAATTGCCCTTTATCCTTTTTTTACATGGCTTTACTTCCGCTAAAGAACATAATCTACATTATGCTTATTTATATGCAGAAAAAGGGTTCAGAGTGGTGTTGCCTGAAGCACCAGGGCATGGTGAAAGGGATGCGGGCCTTAATGAATCCGAACTGATGTATCAGTTTTGGCATATTGTTATGCAGCTGATTGAGGAAGCAGGAACCATAAAGAATTTTTACGTGGCAAAAGGATTGGCGGACGAAGAAAGAATTGGTTTGGTAGGTACCTCCATGGGGGGGATTGCTGTCTTTGGGGCTATTACTCAATATAATTGGATAAAAGCAGCCGTCAGTTTGATGGGATGTCCTCAATATGAAAGGCTTGCCCGAGCCCAAATTGCTCACTTGAAAGAAAATAATGTGCAGCTGCCGTTCAGTGATTCAGAGCTGGAAGAACAGTTTAAGCTGGTACGTCCTTATGATGTAAGCAATCAGACGGAAAAGCTTCGGCATATGCCCCTTCTTTTTTGGCATGGAATAAAGGATCCTTTAGTGCCTTATCAGTTTGCCCATGAGTTCTATGAGTCCATTCAAGATGAATATAAAGGCAGGGAAGATAGACTTGGCTTTATAACAGATCCACAGGCTGGACATAAGGTATCCAGGAAGGGTGTTCTTGAATCCGTAAAGTGGTTCGAAAAATGGTTATAGCCATTTGCTTTATACAATGCATTAAATTTGTTAAGATAAAATTTAGAAAGGAAGTGGGTAGGAATGAATGAAGATCTTAAAGAAAATATATATGGTGCATTAGAACAAGTAATTGATCCGGAAATTGGCATAGATATTGTTAATTTAGGTTTAGTATATGATGTAGAGCTGGATGATGAAGGCAAGCTTACTGTAACAATGACTTTAACCGCAATGGGCTGTCCTCTTGCAGGAGTAATTGTCGACCAGGTTCAAGCAGCTCTTCGCGATATTCCTGAAGTAAAGGATACAGAAGTAAATATAGTCTGGAATCCGCCATGGTCTAAGGATCGCATGTCCAGATATGCGAAGATTGCACTTGGTTTAACGTAAATAGTGTTGTTCTCGCAAGTCCGTTAAATTTAGATATTAGCTCATTTTAAAGGAAAGAAAGGAACCAGTAGCAAAAACTGGTTCCTTTCTTTCCTTTAATGTTTCATCAGAGCTAAAAAGGGGGCCGTTTCACACGAATGAGCAAAAAACAACAAGTCCTTTTCTGGCACAATGATAATTGGATCGAAAAATCATTTGGCAAAATAAACAGGTCGGCTGGAAAAAAGTAATGCTTATGCAATCGGTGATTTTACATAGAATAAAAAAGTCTAAAGACGAATTAAGGAGGCAGGAGAATGGGGCAAAAGAAACGTTTTCACTCAGGAGATAAAGCGCCAAACAATGGAGTTTATATTGAGGTTGGTGAAAATGGGAGCAATGTTGTGAATCCCAAAAGTGTCCGTTTAAAAGCCGGTGACCATTTTCCGGAAACTTCAAATGATGAGCGTCATTGGACATATAGAAGAAAGCCTTAAACCATCCTTCGGGGTGGTTTTTCTTAATTGAAGGCTGTTTTTGCATAGATTGTTTCTTTACGTACCAGACAACATTCCGTATGTTGTCTGTCTTCGTGGCATCTTTTCGGCAGCTATTCACATCATTTAATACTAAATCATGATTTTAAATCATTTTTTTGTGTCAATTAGCAACAAAGTTTACGAAAAGAGCCTACTTGAAAATCAAATGGAAAATCGCAGAAACTGCAGCCTAACTTTTTGCTTTGAAGGCAGCAGATGGCATAAAATGAAAGATAAGTGATGTTTAGTGGGGTGACAGGATGGATATTGAGAAATACACATTTACAGTACAGGAAAGTCTCGCTGCAGCCCAGCAGCTTGCAATACAAAGGAACAGTCCTGAAATTACCATTGCGCATGTATGGAAGGCATTGTTAGAAAGGCCTGATAGCCTGCTCATGACAATTTATGAAAGAGCAGGTATTAATAAAGAAGATTTGTCAGCTTTTTTGGAGACTGAATTGAAAAAGCTTCCCGAAATCAGCGGAAGTACTTTAACTGGACAATATATATCGAGCGGTCTTCAGCACCTGCTTGCTAAGGCGGATGAAGAAGCAACCTCTTTTGGCGATCAATTTATTTCAGTGGAACACCTAGCTGCCGCCTTAATGGAGCAAAAAACCAACCCAATTACGGAGTATCTACATAAACAAAAAATCAGCAAAAAGTCTTTGTTAAAACAAATAATGGCGATAAGGGGGCAACAAAAAGTGGAAACGCAAAATCCTGAAGCGACCTATGAAACATTAAAGAAATATGGCAGAGATCTGGTTGCTGCAGTAAAAGAAGGAAAAATAGACCCTGTTATTGGAAGGGATACTGAGATTAGGAATGTCATACGAATTTTATCCCGCAAAACCAAAAACAATCCTGTCTTAATAGGAGAGCCCGGCGTTGGAAAAACAGCTATAGTGGAAGGTCTTGCTCAGCGAATTGTCCGCAGGGATGTTCCTGAAGGCTTGAAGGATAAAACCATTTTTGCTCTCGATATGGGAGCTCTTGTGGCAGGAGCTAAATTTCGAGGAGAGTTCGAGGAACGCTTAAAGGCTGTTCTTCATGAGGTGAAAAAAAGTGAAGGGCGCATCCTTTTGTTTATTGATGAACTGCATACCATTGTGGGCGCGGGTAAAACAGAAGGAGCAATGGATGCAGGAAACATGCTAAAACCTATGCTTGCAAGGGGTGAACTGCATTGTATAGGAGCGACAACTCTGGATGAATACAGGCAATATATTGAAAAAGATCCGGCTTTGGAACGCCGTTTTCAGCAGGTTCTTGTTCAGGAGCCTACCGTCGAAGATACCATTTCCATTTTGCGTGGTTTAAAAGAACGATTTGAAGTGCATCATGGGGTCAATATCCATGACCGTGCTCTTGTCGCAGCAGCCACATTATCCAACCGCTATATCACCGATCGTTATTTGCCTGATAAAGCCATCGACCTGGTAGATGAAGCGTGTGCAACGATTCGTGTTGAAATTGACTCTATGCCGAGTGAATTGGATGAAGTGACGCGCCGGGTCATGCAGCTGGAAATTGAAGAAGCTGCATTAAAAAAGGAAAAGGATGAAGCAAGCAAAGAGCGCCTATCCATTCTTCAGAAAGATCTTGCAGACCTTAAAGAAAAAGCCAATGAAATGAAAGCAAGATGGCAGTCTGAAAAAACAGAGCTTCAGCAAATTCAAGAGAAAAGAGAGCAGCTTGAAAAAATGCGCAGAGAGCTGGAGGAAGCAGAAAATCAATATGATTTAAACCGTGCTGCTGAGCTGAGGCATGGAAAAATCCCTGCATTTGAAAAGGAGCTTAGAGATCTTGAGTCTGCATTGGCCAGCAAGCAAACTGAAAACCGACTACTTCGCGAGGAAGTCACTGAGGATGAAATTGCCGCTATCGTCGGACACTGGACAGGAATTCCGGTATCCAAGCTGGTGGAAGGAGAAAGAGAAAAGCTATTAAAACTTGAAAGTATTTTACATGAACGGGTAATTGGCCAGGATGAGGCCGTTCAGCTTGTCAGTGATGCTGTCCTGAGAGCAAGAGCAGGGATAAAGGATCCAAACCGGCCGATTGGTTCATTTCTTTTCTTAGGGCCGACTGGGGTGGGAAAAACAGAGCTGGCCAAAACATTAGCGCAAACTTTATTTGACAGCGAGGATCAAATGATCCGAATTGATATGTCAGAGTACATGGAAAAACATACTGTTTCAAGGCTGATTGGTGCTCCTCCAGGCTATGTTGGATATGAGGAAGGGGGGCAGTTGACCGAAGCCGTCAGGAGAAAACCTTACTCTGTTATACTTCTTGATGAAATTGAAAAAGCGCATCCTGAGGTATTTAATGTACTGCTTCAAATTCTGGATGACGGCAGGGTAACGGATTCACAGGGGCGAACAGTCAATTTTAAAAACACAGTGATTATCATGACATCGAATCTGGGATCTCATTTTTTACTCGAAAGGAGCCAAGAGAGTGATGATATATCAGAAGAAGCGAAAGAAAAGGTCTTTAGCCAACTGCGAGCTTCCTTCCGTCCTGAATTTTTGAACCGTGTGGATGATATTGTCCTCTTTAAACCGCTTAATATAGACAATATTAAAGGAATTATTTCTAAACTAATTCAAGAACTCCAATCCAGGCTGAGCGAACAACATATTCAAATTGAAATGACAGAAGAAGCAAAAGAATGGATTGCGGAATCTGCCTATGATCCGGTATACGGAGCCCGGCCGTTAAAAAGGTATATTCAACGTCAAATTGAAACAAAGCTTGCAAGAGAAATGATAGCAGGCAATATTCTGCCTTATCAAACGGTCGAAGTAAGGAAAGCTCATGATAAACTTGATATCCTTGTTAAGCATTAAGGCTGTAAAAAAAGAAAAAACCTTCCATTCAAAGGAAGGTTTTTTAATGCTCGTTTGATGCTTTTGGTATGCTTGAACTGACTGCAATAATAAGAATAGTGAAGATTACAGAAAGAATTGTTGCAGTTTGGAAGCTATAGCCTGTATTAGTCATAGAGCTTGTCACATAAAAAAGCATTTGAACTAAAAGGAAAGTCCAGATCAATGTAAAGACATATTTCATTTCTATCACCCCAAATATCATCAATTAAAGATGGGTATTAACTCAAAAATCCTCACTTTAGATTACCACAACTCCATTTATTAATAAAGTGAATTCTTTTAGGCTATTTTCTCTTCCAATACCAATCCTTATGCATATGGTAAATTGATTTATACTGCAAGAAGGAGACATCCTTATGAGGCAAGAATCATTTTTATTTAATAAGCAATGGTGCAATGTGCATTACCCTGAAAAGCCGAATGGTTTTGCGATTTTCATCATTGGCGACCAGCAGCACTTTGTTCAAGAAGAGACAAGTTACTGGACACAAAATGCAGACAGAGAGGCCATGATTCACAATTTAACAAATGCCGGCTATCTTGTATACTATTCTAACCTATATGGAAACCATTGGGGAAACGCTGCTTCCGTTCAGCTTGCCAGGGGATTGTATCACCTAATCATGAAGAAAGCGATCTTAAATGAAAAAATCCATATCCTTGCGGAAGGGATGGGTGCGTTGACGGCGATCAAGCTACTTCCATTTTTACAGGATAGGCTTCGGTCAATCGTTCTTTTAAATCCTTGCATTTCATTGAGAGCGCATATTGACCAGGAAAAAAACAGGATATTTTTTTACAAAAAACTTTTGAAGGAGATTCAAACCGCCTACGGTGAATGCGGTATGGATTTTGTCATAGACAATTATTATGAGGATTCATCCCGGATTTTAGCAGATATGGAAGTTCCGCTGTATATCCTTCAAATCATTGACCGGAATATGTATACGAAGCAGAAAGAGTTCCTTGAAAAGATATACGAAAAGAGAAAGACGGAGCATTTGCAGGTAATGTGCCATTATCTCCTTTTTGAAAATCGTCTTGGCATTCCTAGAAAGATGGCTGCTTTTTTCCATGAATACGAAAAACAATTATAGCTTGTTATTTTGACTAATGATTTCCTTCCAATTAAAAAAAAGGAAAGTTCAGCAACTAAAGTTAAAATTTTTTATGCTGTTCAGCATAGCATATAAGGTAAGCGGGGAGTTAGGGGGGGCTCTTTTTTGAACAGTGTGGTATTGTCGGCAAGAGAGTTTCTTGGTTTTGAAATTTGTAAGGCACTTCTGGAAGAAGGCAGCTGTGTTTATGCGTTTGATTATGGAGAATGGGACAGCGGATTATATGAAGAAAAATGGCTTGAGATTGGAAGAAATGCAAATCTGACTTTTTCGCCAGTATTGGAAGAAGCAATGATCCCAGAGAAAGTAACCTGTTTTATTCCTCTATTTGATTATGCGACAAGAATGGATGAAGAATCTATTTACTTCTTAAAAAAAGATCTCATTACTTTTATGAAATCTGCTCGAGACCGTATTGAATTAACTGTTTTCATTGCTCCGAGCCAGCTATTGAACGATAACAGGGATGAATATAAAGTGATTTATTCAATGCTTCAGGAGTGTATGGAGATAATAAAAGAACAAAAGTGGCAAGTGGTATATGTTCCAACTTTGTTTGGGCCATGGCAGCCTGAGGGTTATTTGTTTCAACAGATTTTAAATGAAGATATAAAGGACCGGTTTCTTGATGATCCTGAGGATGCCATCTTTATCACAGATGCAGTTCATACTTTAATTAAGGAATCTAGAAAAGGAGATAATAAATCCAGGTTTTTGCTTAAGAGTGAAAAGGAAGGAAACTGGCTTTTATGTCTTGAGGCCTTGAAAAAGGGCTATAAGGAGGACAGAATCATTCTTGAAAAGAACCTCAGTGATGTAAAAGTAATACCTGTTGCTGAAACGGTGTCCCCATTACAGGTTTTTAGAATTCAAAAGCAGCGGGTGAATGATTTTTGTAAATAATCCCGGTCCTGCCTATCCAAAAATAAAAGAGCAGATAAGGACCTTTCATTAAACTCCTTATCTGCTCTTTTTCGAATTATTTATCCTTTTGGAGGAATTTTTCCATAAAAGGCGTGACTTTTTTAAACATTGGGCGCAATTCACTGAGAGAAACCATTAATTTATCGACATGATTTAACATCTCATCAAAGTCGATATTTTTAAATGTTTCATTATTGAGTATTCCGTCAAGCATTCCGTCTATGGAGCCTGAATTAGCTGGTTCCTGTTCTTTTTGGACCAGTCCTCTCCTATTCTGTATGCCTCTCCTTCCAAAAAACATCCGATCAAAAGGATGGACTCCGACTGTATTACCAACCTCTTGAACACTTTCCTCCATTGGAGATTCCATAATGGTTTCTTCTCTTTGTATGTCTTCACTCATCTGGCTATACACCCCCTATTCTTTGTCAATACACCATATGCACAAAAAAGGAATGGGGATGGACGAATGTCATGGGTGATTTTCGACAATGTTTGATGGATGACAAAATGTATTCAGACTGCTATAATTAGTATCAGGTCATAATAATTGATATAAAAGCTTAGGCATGATAATTATTTAAAATTTTCTTGGTGTTTATGTACAAAATAAGAAGAGAATTTTAGGTTTATATTAAGAAAGAAAACAAATGCACTGTTGTAGAAGCAGCAGGAAGTGAAATTTTTACGGAAAGAAGGAAATGTCGATGAATGCAGGGATTATTGGAGTTGGAAAATATAATCCGGAAAAAGTGTTAACCAACTTTGATTTGGAAAAGATAATGGATACCTCTGACGAATGGATCCGCACTCGTACAGGTATTGAAGAACGCCGCATTGCTTCCGATGACTATGATACATCAGACTTGGCCTATGAGGCAGCAGTTAAGGCAATTGAAAATGCGGGAATTACTCCTGAAGAAATTGATATGATTTTAGTGGCTACAGTAACACCGGACACTCCTTTTCCTTCGGTTTCCTGCATGCTGCAGGAGCGGCTCGGTGCAAAAAAAGCAGCGGCAATGGATATTAGCGCTGCCTGCTCAGGATTTATGTACGGTGTTGCAACAGCCAAGCAATTTATTGAGTCAAATGCTTATAAGTATGTTTTAATAGTGGGTGTTGAAAAGCTTTCAAAGATTACAAACTGGGAAGACCGAAATACAGCCGTTCTGTTTGGTGACGGTGCCGGTGCTGCCGTAATGGGCCCTGTCTCAGAAGGTAAAGGAATTTTATCTTTTGAATTGGGTGCTGACGGCACAGGTGGAAAATACCTTTATGAAGATGAAAACAAACATATTGTCATGAACGGGCGGGAAGTATTTAAATTTGCCGTAAGACAAATGGGGGAATCCAGCCTGAATGTTTTAGAAAAAGCAGGCCTTACAAAAGAAGATGTGAACTTTCTTATCCCGCATCAAGCTAATATTCGTATTATGGAATCTTCAAGACAGCGTTTGGAGCTGCCAATTGAAAAAATGTCCAAAACAGTTCATAAGTATGGAAATACTTCCTCGGCATCCATTCCAATGTCATTAGTGGATGAACTGGAAGCAGGAAATATCAAAGATGGTGACGTTCTGGTATTGGTTGGCTTTGGCGGAGGACTAACTTGGGGAGCCATTGCTATGCGATGGGGACGTTAACAAGTTATTAGTGAGTAGTGATTTATTCATATTTGCATTATAATGAGAAAAAAGGAAGAGATTATCTGTAAAAAATATGGCTTAACATTTAATCTTCTTGGTTAAGTGAAGGAGATGGATAAAATGGAAAATAAACGTGTAGTAATTACAGGAATTGGAGCCGTGACTCCACTTGGAAATGACGTGGATACAACCTGGAAGAATCTTATCGATGGAAAATCAGGCATTGGCCCTCTAACAAGGCTGAATCCTGAAGATTATCCTGCAAAGGTTGCAGCGGAAGTGAAGGATTTTGACATTGAGGCTTACTTAGAAAAGAAAGAAGCCCGTAAAATGGATCGCTTTACACATTATGCCATCGCTGCTTCGACGATGGCAGTTAAGGATGCCAATCTCACCATTAATGAAGAAAACGCTGAAAGGGTTGGCGTTTGGATTGGTTCTGGCATTGGAGGAATGGAGACTTTCGAGCAGCAGTTTGAAGTCTTTTTAAATCGCGGCTACCGCCGTGTCAGCCCATTCTTCGTGCCAATGATGATTCCGGATATGGCTGCAGGTCAGGTTTCTATTTTGCTCGGAGCAAAGGGAATTAACTCCTGCACAGTAACCGCATGTGCAACTGGGACAAATTCAATTGGAGATGCCTTTAAGGCAATCCAGCGCGGAGATGCAGATGTAATGATTTCCGGTGGTGCAGAAGCCCCTATTACAAGAATGTCACTTGCTGGTTTCTCAGCAAATACAGCTCTTTCGACAAATCCTGATCCCAACACGGCAAGCAGGCCATTTGATTTAAATCGTGACGGATTTGTTATCGGAGAAGGTGCCGGGATTGTTGTGCTGGAAGAAATGGAATACGCGCTGGCTCGCGGTGCAAAAATATACGCTGAGGTTGTAGGATATGGATCAACTGGGGATGCCCATCATATCACTGCTCCTGCTCCTGGAGGCGAAGGCGGCGCGCGTGCGATGAAAATGGCGCTGAATGATGGAGAGTTATCTCCAGAGTCAGTAGACTATATTAATGCGCATGGAACAAGTACAGGTTATAACGACAAGTATGAAACGATGGCTGTAAAAGAGGTCTTTGGCGATCATGCTTATAAGCTTGCCATGAGTTCGACAAAATCCATGACAGGCCATTTACTGGGTGCTGCTGGCGGTATTGAAGCTATATTTTCCGTACTGGCTATTAAAGACGGAAAAATACCTCCAACCATTAACTTGGAAACACCTGATCCTGAGTGTGATTTGGACTATGTTGCTAATGAAGCACGAAACGGCAATGTAAATGTCGTAATGAGCAACTCTTTGGGATTTGGCGGACATAATGCAACACTTGTATTTAAAAAGTTTGAAAAATAATGCAGAAGACAGGGACATGTTGGTTCCTGTCTTTTTCTTTGAATTATATGAAAGCATGTAATCCTAAACCCATTCCATTACTTCAGCATATGATAACAACAAATATGAGGGGAAGAGGAGAACTGAAAAATAATGGGTGTTATTAGGACAGATAAATGGCTGGATGAACACTTTTATAAACCAATCGATTTACTGAAAAAAACAAGCTCATTCAGAACGGATGAAGTGAGCGGCTTTTATGATTATCTAAAATTTTTTGGCATGTACCAGCCATCTGGACACTCCAAGGTTGTTTATGAAGAATTGAAAACTGTCAAGGCATGGGAAATCATTGAAAACTTATATTTGAAATATAAAAAGATATTTAATGGCCCGGAAGTGAATATCTACATTTTTCCGATAAATGTAACGAATCGACAATTAATGCGCCAAACCAATGGAAAATCTGGAGTTACAATTGAAAAAGATTTATACTTGTTCCTTTCTCCACTTGCCGATAAAAAAGAGTGGGAAGCGCTGTTTATCCATGAATATCATCACGCTGCTCGAATTCAAAAACTGAGAAAGAAGCCGTTTGATTTTACTTTGCTCGATTCCATGGTGCTCGAGGGGCTTGCTGAACATGCAGTTGAAGAATACTGCGGGGAAAAGTATGTAGCAAAAATGAGCAAAGGACATTCAGATAAACTCCTGAAGCGTTTCTGGAACAGTGATTTTAAGGGCAGGTTAAATGTCTTGAAGAAAGAGAGAATCCATGATGATTTGCTATTCGGTAAAAGACTGGTTCCACACATGATGGGCTATGCTCTAGGGTATAAAATAATAGAGGAATATAAGAAGAATTATCCATTTTCTACACAAGAAAAAATCGACATTCCTTCAAAAGACTTACTAATTAGAAATTTTTTGGAATAACAAAAGCCCTATAGAACAGGGTTTTCAGCCTACGTATTTGTCGAAAATAGTAAGATAATTAAAAAAACACTTGCAACTGTAAACTAATTGTAATATTATTTTATTCAAATATATCAATTAAATATAAGTCTTTAGACTTTTTGGAATATTGCATCTAGTACTTTCAAATTAGGGGGCTGTTAAATGGGGAACACACCACTTTTACAAATCCGAAATCTTTGTACCTCATTCCGCATACAGGAACATTATCATGCAGCAGTGGATGATGTTACTTTAACTATTAATGAAAATGAAGTTGTGGCAATAGTAGGTGAATCAGGGTGCGGGAAGAGTGCTCTAGCCCTTTCTGTAATGGGGCTTCATCCAAAAGAACGTACGAAAATAGATGGAAAAATAGATTTCAATGGAATAGATTTATTATCTTTGAATGATCAAAAATTAAATAAAATTCGGGGAAAGGATATCGGTATGATATTCCAGGATCCTTTATCTGCATTAAATCCATTAATGAGAGTGGGGAAACAAATTGAAGAAAGCATGAGTTACCATTTAAAGCTTTCTCCATCTCAAAAAAAGAAGAGGACTTTGGATTTGTTAAAGCAAGTGGGAATTCCCGTTCCTGAACGTACGTACATGCAGTTTCCTCATGAACTATCTGGAGGGATGAGACAAAGGATTGTTATTGCCATTGCAATTGCTTGTGAACCTTCATTAATTATTGCAGATGAACCGACAACTGCACTTGATGTTACTATTCAGGCACAAATAATGGACTTGTTGAAGGATCTCCAAAAACAGCTGAAAACAGGCATTGTACTAATCACCCATGATTTGGGAGTTGTTTCGGAAATGGCTGATCGCGTAGCTGTAATGTATGCAGGAGAAATTGTTGAAATGGCCGATGTTTATACAATTTTTCATAATCCTTTACATCCATATACCCGATCTTTGCTAAATTCAATCCCCTCTTCCAAAAGTGACGCGGACCGCTTACATGTAATAGAAGGAATTGTACCCCCGTTGACCAAATTGCCAAGAACCGGGTGCAGATTTAAGTCACGTATTCCATGGATTAACCAAAATGAACATGAAGAAAATCCTGTTCTGCAAGAGATAGAACCGAACCATTATGTAAGATGTTCCTGCTATAAAAACTTCCACTTCCCAGATCAAAAAGTAGGAGAGCAAAACTATGACATTTCTTAAAGTAAATAACTTAAAAGTTTATTATCCGGTTCGAGGTGGTTTTTTTCGAAGAGTTGTAGAAAATGTGAAAGCTGTTGATGGAATCAGCTTCGAACTGAATAAAGGAGAAACATATGGACTTGTAGGAGAATCTGGCTGTGGAAAGTCTACAACCGGCAGAACGCTTATAGGCCTAAATCGAGCAACCTCCGGAGAAATCAATTATAAGGGCAAAAATTTAGCTGCTATCAAGCCAAAGGAATTTAACCAGTACCGAAAAGAAATTCAAATGATTTTTCAGGATCCATATTCGTCATTAAATCCTAAAAAGAGAGTACTTGATATTATAGCAGAACCTCTTCGGAATTTTTATAAGCTTACCGCAGGAGAAGAAATGCATAAAGTACAAGAGGTAATTGAAAAAGTCGGCCTTAATTCGGAGAGCATTTACAAATATCCACATGAGTTTTCAGGAGGACAAAGGCAAAGGATTGGAATCGCAAGGGCCCTGACGCTTAATCCGCAACTAATTATAGCAGATGAACCTGTTTCTGCCTTAGACGTTTCTGTACAAGCCCAGGTAATAAATTTTATGAAGGATATACAAAAGGAGTTCAATCTAACTTATTTATTTATAAGCCATGATCTTGGTGTCATCCGTCATATGTGTGACAGGATTGGAATTATGTATAAAGGCCAGCTGGTTGAGGAAGGCAACAGCCAGGACATATATGACAATCCTATGCATATATATACAAAGAGGTTAATTGCTGCAATACCGGAAATTAATCCTTCTGATCGTCTGAATAAGATTAAATACCGCAAAGAAGTTTCTGAAGAATACAATAACCATTCAAATAAATTCTTTACTGAAGAAGGGAAAGCCTACCAGTTGAAACCAGTTTCTAAAACACATCTTGTAGCGCTGCCGTAAGGGGGAATAAGGCAATGATCAAATTTATTATCCGCAGGATTCTTATTATGATCCCTCAGTTATTTATTTTAAGTATATTGATATTTTGCTTAGCTAAGGCTATGCCGGGGGATGCTTTGACGGGTGCCGCTTTTAACCCTCATATGAGCCAGCAGGCTTTACAGGAAATGAAACAAAAATTGGGGTTAAATGACCCTATGCCTGTACAATATGGGCGTTGGATTGAGGGAATATTCCATGGGAACCTGGGGACATCATATGCTAATCAAAGGCCAGTAACAGATATTATTAACGAGCGTCTTTCAAATACACTGACTCTGTCCATTTGTATATTAATAGTTACATATTTAATTGCTATCCCTTTAGGAATAGTAAGTGGGCGATGGCCAAATTCTTGGTCTGATAAATTGATAACTGGCTATAATTATGTAACCTTTGCCACCCCTTTATTTATATTTGCATTGCTGGTTTTATTTCTTTTTGGGTTTGTACTTCAATGGTTTCCTACAGGAGGAAGTGTTGACATCCAGCTTACACAAGGGTCATTTGCATATTATGTAAATAAAATTGACCATCTAGTTCTACCGACTATTTCAGGGGCAATTATTCAAACAGTTGGTACAGTACAGTATTTAAAAAGCGAAATTATTGATACAAAGTATAAGGATTTTATTAAAACGGCGCGTGCTAAAGGAGTTCCTGAATCAAAAATTTATACAAGACATATCCTGCGGAATTCGATTCTTCCAATTGCTGCTTTTCTTGGGTATGATATTACACTTGTTATTGGAGGAAATATCATCCTAGAAGGGATATACAGCTTTCCGGGACTTGGTCAGTTGTTTTTACAATCAGTCACTTCAAGGGACTTCAGTGTGGTAAATGCACTTGTAATGTTGACCGGACTTGCTAGTTTATTTGGAACATTGCTGTCAGACATCATTCTTAGCGCAGTAGATCCTCGCATTCGCATCGAGTAAAGGGCTGGAGGGAGTTAAAATGAAAGTAGTAGAAGAAAGTATAAAACCTGGCAATGTCCTAATTACAAAAAGTCCATCTGCGGTTTCGATCATGTGGCGGGAGATTGTTAAAGATCGAATGGCATTATTTTCTTTAATATTACTTGCTTTAATACTAATAGCCATTTATGGAACATCATTGGTGTTAAGTCAAGATGCCATTACTAAAGTAGATATTTTAGCCAGTGAATCACCGCCATCCGCTGCTCACTGGCTTGGTACTGATACCGGAGGCCGTGATATATTCGGATTGCTTATCATTGGAGGGAGAAACTCCTTTACCATTGGCTTGTCCATTACATTGATAACAGGTTTTATTGGCCTCGTGGTAGGTTTGATAGCAGGATATTTTGGAGGCTGGGTGGATAATGTCATAATGCGTATCATTGACTTTATCCTTGTGCTGCCATTTTTAATGTTAATTATCGTATTCGTTACTTTAGTCCCTAAATATAATGTGTTTTCCTTCATTATAATTATGTCTGCCTTTTATTGGGTTGGTAAAGCTAGATTAATAAGGTCTAAAGTACTTGCTGAAAGGGAGTTAGATTACGTAAATGCCTCTAAAACGCTTGGAACACCAAATTGGAAAATTATAATCAGAGAAATACTACCTAATATGAGTTCAATAATCATTGTAAGCTTGACTTTAAACTTAGCTGGAAATATTGGAATTGAATCAGCGCTTAGCTTCCTGGGATTTGGTTTGCCTGCAAGTTCTCCAAGCTTAGGTACACTTGTGAGCTATGCACAGGATCCAGATGTCATTCAAAATCAATGGTGGGTATGGTTACCTGCATCTGCATTAATTTTAGTGCTGATGCTGTGTATAAATTTTATTGGCCAAGCTTTAAAAAGGGCTGCCGATGCAAAACAAAGGTTAGGATAAAAAGGGGGAAGAAAAGTTGAATAAGAAAAAAAGTTTTACTTTGGCGAGTATAACACTTAGTGCAGGGTTGTTACTGGCCGCATGTAATAGCTCGACTACAGGGGGAAATACTTCAGTAACGGGAAAGGATGGCAAGCTTGATACCAGCAAATTTCCGATTATGGTTTCGAGCAATAAGGCTCCAATTAAAGGTGGTACACTTAACTACGGTTTAATATCAGATACTCCGTTCCAGGGTACCTTAAGTGAAGAGTTTGAATCGGGTGCACCAGACCAAGAAGTACTTCAGTTCGTTGAGGAATCAATTTTTTCAACAAACAAAAACTATGAAATTACCAATGATGGAGCATGTACTTTCACAATTGGAAGCGACAATAAATCCATTACCATAAAAGTAAAAGACGGTGTAAAGTGGTCTGATGGACAGCCGCTTACTGCAGATGATATTATCTTTCCTTATGAGGTAATGGGAAGCAAAGATTATAATGGTGTTCGATATGGCGATAACACAATCACGCAGGATATTGTCGGAATGGCAGCATACCATGCTGGAAAAGCTAAAACGATTTCCGGTCTGCAAAAAATCGATGATAAAACTGTCAAAATTTCTTTTAATCACGTAAATCCAGGACTTTTAACAGGTATCTGGTCCTATGCAATGCCAAAGCATTACTTTAAAGGCGTGCCAATCAGCAAAATGGCTACTTCGGATCAAGTGCGTAAGAAACCGATTGGTTTTGGACCATTTGAGGTATCAAAAATTGTTCCAGGGGAATCCGTGGAATTTACGGCAAATCCAAATTACTACAAAGGGAAGCCTTTATTAAATAAAGTAATCCTAAAAGTGGTGAACCCACAGGTTGTAGTGAAATCCCTTCAAAACGGAGATATTGATATTGCTGAATTCCCAAGCAGTTCTTATAAAGGCAATGAAAATCCTAAAAACTACAAATATATTGCCCGGTTAAATTATGCATATTCATATATTGGCTTTAAACTCGGACATTGGGATGCTAAAAACAATGTAGCTGTAGCAGATCCGAATTCACCAATGGCTAATAAATCTCTTCGCCAGGCATTAGGTTATGCTCTTGATATGAAGACTATTTCTCAAAAATTTTATCAAGGTTTAAGCTTCCCGGCTAACTCAATTATTCCTTCATTCTTCAGTCGTTATCATGATGATAACATTAAAGGCTACACATTTGACCCTGAAAAGGCTAAAAAGCTTTTAGATGCAGCTGGTTATAAGGATATTGACAAAGATGGTTACAGAGAAGATCCGAAAGGCCATAAACTTGTATTAAACTTTGCTGGTATGAGTGGAAGCAAGGTTGCAGAACCTCTTGCTCAGTATTATATCCAAGCATGGAAAGCAATTGGAATTCATGTTCAACTACTCGATGGCCGTCTGCAGGAATTCAACACCTTCTATGACAGAGTAGGAGATACAGGAAAAGATGATCCGAAGATTAATATTTATGCAGGATCTTGGCTGACAGGTACAGATCCGGATCCATCTGGATTATATTCAAAAACATCCCTGTTTAACTTCCCTCGTTTTGTGAATAATGAAAATGAAAAGCTTTTACAAGAAGGCATCAGTGCCAAAGCAATGGATCCAAATTACAGAAAACAAGTGTATGACCAATGGCAACAGCTTATGTTTGATCAAGCTCCTGTAATTCCGACTCTATATCAATATCAAGTATATGGTGTTAACAACCGTGTAACTGGATATACTGCGGATACTGCAAGTCTGTGGTGGTATAAAGTTGGCGTAACATCAGATAAACCGGCAACAGCAAACAACTAATAATATTGAAAAGAACAGCTTGAGGGCTGTTCTTTTTATTTTGACTGTAAAAGAAAATGTCCAGAAAATTACTAAATGGATACAGCGCAAAAGTGAATTATCTTTTCATGGAGAAACAGGAATAAATTAACTTAGGACTGCCTATACTGAATGACAAACAGTAGTGAAGCGAGGGGTTAAGATGCTGTATCTTCATGATGTATGGGTTAATTGGTTTGAAGGAGAAGAAAATGGTTACAATGTTTGCTATTTTCATGAATGGCGGAGAGATGATGTTATAGAACTGTTAGATCAAGTTCCGCTGATTCTGGTAGAAAGTGTATTGTATCATTACATAGAAAATGAATTAGGGGAATTGCCTCAGGGATTGTTAAATGACATCTACCAAAAAGCTTATTTAAGAAAAAACCATGAACGGGTTCAATTGGAACATTGCTTTGTGGTAACAGATGGCAAAGGGATCCTGGCTGTAGACACAATAGGATACAATATTCCAATTAGAAAGAGCCGATTGATTCCACGGCAGGAACAGCTAGTGTACGACATGATTGAGCAGCATGAGCCTGTAAATTATCATTTTGAAAGAGAAGAAGGAACAAAAGAGTATCATATACTTTCACCAGAACCTTCTTTAATGAAAGGCTTGACTAGAAAAGAACGTCAGCTCAAGCAGTTATTATTTATGGCCCTTGATCAGCTATACAGCTCCAAAAATGTGGCTGAAGTACGATATTGGTACACAGAATGGTCGCCGGTAGGCTATCAGGAAATTCAGGAAATGGAATTTTTAGATGTTTGGAATCGTTTATATGAAGAAGTAAAAACAGGCTGGTCGGACAAGCATGAATTGCTCTGTGAAAATCTTGTAAAGGGACAGCCTTTTTTTGAAAAGCTGTGGGAAATGGAGCATAGTGAGAAAAGTGAATTAACATAGAAAAGAAGGTGCATGGTTATATAAGCTTTTAACCTGCACCTTTTTTTGTCTTTATCTAAACTGAAATTACTTTCTTTTTCGTCCTAATCCCATTGCATTTTCCATCTTTTTCACCATTTTATTGGCTACAAAATTGGCTTTTTCTGCGCCCTTATCCAAAAGTTCATCCAATTCTTCGGAGTTCATTAGTTTATAATACTTTTCCTGAATAGGAGCAAGGGTTTGGACAACTACTTCCGCCAAATCGCTTTTAAATTCTCCGTAGCCTTTCCCATTGTACTTTTCTTCGAGCTCAGGGATGGAATAATTGCTTAAAATGGAATAGATTGCAAGAAGATTGGAGATTCCCGGCTTATTAACTGTATCGTATTTCACAATGCCTTCTGAATCTGTCACAGCACTCTTAATTTTTTTCTCAATTTGTTTCGGTTCGTCCAGCATAGAAATAAAAGCTTTCGTGTTTGGGTCTGATTTACTCATTTTTTTAAGTGGATCCTGTAAGGACATTACTCTTGCGCCAACATCCGCAATTTTAACTTCCGGGATCGTGAAGATGTCGTTATATTTTTTATTAAAACGTTCAGCCAGATCCCTTGTTAATTCAAGATGCTGCTTTTGGTCTTCTCCTACCGGAACTAAATCTGTCCCATACAGCAGAATATCAGCAGCCATTAATGGAGGGTAGGTTAACAAGCCCGCAGAAACCGCTTCTTTCCCGTTTGATTTATCCTTGAACTGTGTCATTCTTTCTAATTCGCCGATGTAGGCAACACATTGAAGCATCCATCCTGCCTGGGCATGTGCGGGAACTTCTGATTGAACAAACAGAATTGCCTTTTCGGGATCAATTCCTACAGCGATATACATAGCAGCAAGGCTCTTAATGTTCTTTCTTAGCTCCAATCTGTCTTGAGGGACGGTAATAGCATGTTGATCTACAATACAAAAGTAACAGTTGTAATCATTTTGCAGCTCAACAAACTGCCGCATGGCTCCAATATAATTGCCAAGTGTAATGGTACCGCTTGGCTGAATGCCTGAAAAAATTGTTTTCATCCAATAATCCTCCTTATATCCTAATGCCTGTTTTTCGCTCCAATCCTTATGGGGGCAATTAGCCTTTAATAGGGGCAAATCCATAAAAAAAAACCTTCATCTCTTATCTAGGGACGAATGGTTTTCCGCGGTGCCACCCTAAGTGCTGTAAAGCCTCTTAGTTCCATGTAGTAACATGGTGTCTTTTTAACGCAAGACATGCGCCAAAAACTAATAAGAGGAAGCTCTTTTCATTTTTGAAGCTCAAAAGTCCATTCCATAAGCTGGCTTGTTTGTTCACACCATCCACAAACTCTCTTTAAAGCCGTCGGCTTATGTACTATTCTTTATCTCTGCTGATAGGATATTTTTTATAAATATTATATTGAAGTTATCCCTTAATTGCAACCTAATCCCTAATGGTAATAAACAAACAGTGCAAGCAGCATAATGGCAATCATAACACACCCGTTTAGTAAAAGAGGAGAAAAATTGAAATCCAAAATTTCAGAAAGGGGCTTATGTTCCTCGTCCTCTTCTTCTTTTCTTCTGCTTTTAAATACCTTTCGGAAAGAGGCATGGGAAATGTCGAAAAATCCGCTGCCGGCAAGGAAAAGAAAAATAGCACAAAAGAAGAAAATTCCTCCAATGACGAAGGAAATATTAATATAATGAAGCAGGGTTACTGAGTGATACTTAATGAGAGAAACAATTAAGACCACTATTTCGGATGGAATAAGCCAGAACAATAGTTTTTTAAACAAATTATCACCTCAGATAAAATATAACCTCCACTATCCAAATAATCAATATCTCGGATTCGGTCATTTAAAGAGAAGGCTCAAGAAATTTTGCCTGTGATTTCCACACCGGGCGCTCCGTTTGGGTTCGTCCTCTCTGCTTAGCTTTTTCTTGATCACTCAATTCGGATTTTTTTTAACAAAAGTATTGCATATTACGTTTCAATTAACATGGCAAAAGCATTAATAGTGGCGTTCGGTATTCATAAAACATCCTGCTGGTTGATTTGCGCTGAAGGCTCTCGCTTTCCGCGGGCGGCAGGGGAGCTTTGCTATCTTAAGCTCCTGCGGGGGTCTTAACATATTTAGTTTAATAGTCGAATTAAGTTATATTGAGAAAATATAAAAAAGTAAAAAAATACATTATTTATGGTAATTCGAACCAAATAATAGCGGAATGTTTCGAATTTTATTTTTTTATAATAATTTTACAAAAAAATATGTACAATCTTGAAAAAAAATGTATAATAGACAATGTAATAATTTTTCTGAAAAATAGAAAAAGGGAGGTCAATTATGAAAAGTACAAAATCAAAATTGACATTGTTGCTTTGCTTGTCACTGGTACTAAGCTTTATCTTAGCAGCTTGTGGAAGCAAGAACACTGATTCTGCCGGTTCTTCAGGAACATCAGGCGGGACAAACAGCACAGGTGGTAAAAAAGTTTTCAATACAATGGAAACTGCAGAAATTCCGACAATGAATACATATATGTCACAGGATGCTGCTTCCTACAACGTTGAAAACCAAGTATTTGAGGGTCTTATGCGATTAGATCAGCAAAACAAACCTACTTTGGGAATGGCAGCAGCTGAGCCTACAGTAAATAAAGACAAAACAGTTTATACTTTTAAACTTCGTGATGCGAAATGGTCCAATGGCGACCCTGTCACAGCAAATGATTTCGTATACGCTTGGAGACAAGCGATTGATCCGAAAAATGCTTCACCATACGGCGCGTACATGATGAGCGGAGTAATCAAAAACGCTACTCAAATAAATGCTAATAAGATGACGCCAGATCAATTGGGCGTAAAAGCAGTAGATGATAAAACACTTGTTGTTACTTTGGAACATCCAATCAACTATTTCCTATCTTTAATGACATTTCCGTTATTTGATCCAATCGATCAAAAATATGCGGAGAAGGAAGGCAAGAACTACGCTTCAAACAGCGATAACCTAGTGTACAATGGACCATTCACATTAACAAAATGGAATGGTACAGGTGATAACTGGACATATGAAAAGAACCCTACTTACTGGGATAAAGATAACGTAAAAGTTGATGAAATTAATGTAAATGTTATCAAAGATCCAGGTGCCGCAGTAAACCTGTATCAAACAGGAAAGCTTGACTGGGCGCAGCTTAGCGGTGAATATGCAGCTCAAGAAAAAACAGATAAAGATGCTAAAATTTTACCAGAGCCAACAGTATTCTACTTAAAATTCAATCAATTAAGAAATGGCAAGAAAACTCCTCTAGCTAATAAAGATATTCGTCAAGCAATCGGAACAGCATTCGACAAAGAAGCTATGGCAAAAACAATCAATGCTGACGGATCGTCTGCAGCTTATGGTTTAGTACCAAAAGGATTTATTAAAGACCCTGTAACTGGCCAGGATTTCCGTGATGAAAACGGCAAGTTCATGGTATTCAATGCAGCAGATGCTAAAAAGCATTGGGAAGCCGGCTTGAAAGCAATCGGACAAAAGAGTGTTACGCTTGAGTTGCTTGGCGGGGACACTACACTTTCTAAGAAATTGGATGCTTACCTGAAAAGTACTTTAGAACAAAATCTTCCAGGCCTGCACTTAACAATTAAAGAGCCGCCGTTTAAAGTTCGTCTATCTCTTGATAATCAAGAGAACTATGATATTGAGTTTGCTGGATGGGGACCTGACTATCAGGATCCATACACATTTACTGACTTATTCTTAACAGGTGGAGAACAAAATAAAATGGGCTACTCTGATCCTAAGTACGATAAATTAGTTAATGATGCATACACCAAATTAGCAACAAACCCAGAAGCTTACTGGAAAAACAACCTGGAAGCTGAAAAGGTATTGTTTGACGATGCAGCAATTGCTCCTGTTTACCAAAGATCACTTGTTGTACTTCAAAGACCGACTATTAAAGGAATTGTAAAAAATCAATTTGGTCCAGATTACAGCTACAAATGGGTTACTGTAGGCCAATAATCAGAGTACATTGATAGGTGAAAAAAGAGAGTATGTGAAAACATATACTCTCTTTTTACCTGTATCAGAATTGTCGAAATATGTTGAATCTTCATTTTAGAGAGAACATACTCTATCTATTCAGGAGGTGCAAGTAATGGCTAAATATATCACACAGCGAGTCATCTATATGATTATTACACTGTTTTTAATTGCTTCGTTAACGTTTTTCCTCATGAAACTATTGCCGGGAACACCTTTTACCGCTCAATCAAAGCTTACGCCGGACCAAATTCATATCATGAATGAAAAGTACGGTCTTAATGATCCTGTACCTGTACAATATGCACATTACATGTTGAATTTGTTAAAAGGTGACTTGGGTACTTCATTCCAATTTGATAACCGCGATGTTTCCACACTTATTGCCGAGAGAATCGGGCCATCCCTTACTTTAGGTATTGAGTCAATGATCATAGGAACTGTGCTCGGAGTCCTGCTAGGATTACTGGCAGCGTTGAAACAAAACACTTGGATAGATTATTTATGTACGTTTGTTGCCGTTGTTGGAAAATCAATTCCTTCATTCGTATTTGCGGCATTGCTTCAATATTGGGTAGGGGTTAAATTAGGCATCTTGCCTGTCGGCTACTGGAATGGTTTTTCCTATACAATCCTGCCGTCCATTTCACTCGCTATGTTCCCACTTGCCATTGTCGCAAGGTTTATGAGAACGGAAATGATTGATGTTTTAGGCTCTGAATATATTGTTCTTGCCAAAGCAAAGGGAGCAAGCGGTGCAGAAATTGCATTTAAGCACGGATTAAGGAACGCTTTAATCCCTATCATTACTTTAATTGGCCCTTTAGCAGTCAGCCTAATGACGGGTTCATTGGTAATTGAAAACATCTTCGTAATACCGGGAATTGGTAATCAATTTGTTACATCTATTACTACAAATGACTTTGGTGTCATCATGGGTACAACCATATTATTTGCGGTTATGCTTGTTGTTGTCATTTTAATTGTGGATTTACTATATGGTGTGATTGATCCGCGAATCCGCTTATCGGGAGGGAAGAAATAATGATTGAACAAAATATTTCAAGAGAGCACTTCGAGCCCGCCCGTATCGATAGTTCACTTAGAGAAACGGTGGAAAAGCCAAGCTTGAATTTTTGGCAGGACGCGTGGCTTCGAATCAAGAAGAATAAGGGAGCATTAGTCAGCGCTGTTGTGCTTGTTCTAATCATAATAATGGCACTCATCGGCCCGCACATCTCTGGATATGGAGTTTATGAACAAAACCTGCAATATGCCAACCTGCCGCCAAAAGTGCCCGGCCTTGATAAACTGGGGATCTTTGATGGGAAACAAATGATAGGCGGACATAAAGTAGACGTTTACCAGCAAAATGGTGTGAAAAAATATTTCTGGTTCGGAACGGATGGACTTGGCCATGATTTATTTACCCGTGTTTGGGCTGGAACACAAATTTCATTATACATTGCCCTCCTTGCGGCAGTTATAAACATGGTAATCGGTGTAGCATACGGTGCAATATCTGGATATTATGGCGGCCGTGTGGATAATGTTTTACAAAGGATCGTAGAAATTTTATCAGGAATTCCTGATCTTGTTGTGGTAATTCTTATGATTCTAGTATTGAATCCAGGTATTATCTCAATTACAGCAGCATTGACCATTACGGGCTGGGTAAACATGGCCCGGGTTGTCCGTGGCCAGGTGTTAAAATTAAAATCACAGGAATATATACTGGCAGCGAAAACGTTGGGTGCCAGTAATATGGTTATCATTTTTAAGCACCTTATTCCTAACCTTTTGAGTGTTATAATCATCAACACAATGTTTATTATTCCGAACGCAATCTTTTTTGAATCATTTTTAAGCTTTATTGGACTTGGATTGCAAGCTCCAGCAGCGTCACTTGGTACGCTAATTGAGGATGGTTTCAGAACTCTCCGCTTCCAGCCGTATATGATTCTGTACCCTGCTGTAGTAATGAGCCTATTAATGATAACGGTTAATATAATGGCAGACGGTCTTCGTGATGCGTTTGATCCGAAAATGCGCGATTAAAAGTGAGGTGGAACTAATGGAAATAAAAAAGAAAGTATTAGAAGTGAATGATTTGCATATTTCCTTTCATACCTTTGCAGGTGAAGTTCAAGCCATTC
This sequence comes from Heyndrickxia acidicola, assembly GCF_001636425.1. Taxonomy (NCBI): domain Bacteria; kingdom Bacillati; phylum Bacillota; class Bacilli; order Caryophanales; family Bacillaceae; genus Heyndrickxia; species Heyndrickxia acidicola. The sequence continues at coordinate 2,233,763 of NZ_KV440953.1, read as the reverse complement.
GCGGAGTGAATTTTGATTTATACGAGGGTGAAACACTGGCGATCGTTGGAGAATCCGGTTCTGGAAAATCGGTTACGACAAAATCCATTATGAGATTGCTTCCTGAACATAATTCTCAAATTAAATCCGGAGAAATCCTCTTTAATAATGAAAATTTAGCGAAGCTTTCTGATAAAAAAATGCAAAAAATTAGAGGTAAAGAAATCTCTATGATTTTTCAGGATCCAATGACTTCTTTAAATCCGACAATGACTGTTGGAAAGCAAATCATGGAGCCTTTATTAAAGCATCAAAATATGAGTAAAGCAGAAGCGAAAAGCCGTGCCATTGAGCTAATAAAAATGGTCGGAATTCCAAAAGCAGAGCTTCGTTTCAAACAATATCCGCACCAATTTTCAGGCGGTATGAGACAGCGTGTGGTAATTGCCATCGCTTTGGCTTGTAACCCGAAGGTATTGATCGCAGATGAGCCTACGACGGCGCTGGATGTTACGATCCAAGCTCAAATCCTTGAATTAATGAAGGATTTGCAGTCCAAAATTAATACATCCATCATATTTATTACCCATGATTTAGGTGTTGTGGCAAATGTTGCGGATCGCGTAGCTGTCATGTATGGCGGGAAAATCGTTGAAGTTGGAACGGTAGATGAGATCTTTTATAATCCGAAACATCCATATACTTGGGGATTAATCAGCTCAATGCCAAGTCTTGATTCAGATGATGAAGATTTATATGCAATACCTGGAACCCCTCCGGATTTATTAAATCCGCCAAAAGGCGATGCATTTGCACCACGTAATGAATATGCTCTTAAAATAGATTTGGAACAGCAGCCTCCGATGTACAAGGTATCGGACACGCATTATGCTGCTACTTGGCTCTTGCATCCTAATGCACCTAAGGTTGAGCCTCCTCTGGCTGTAAGAAAAAGAATGCATCAGTTTAAACAAGACAACAGCCTGGTTTCTACAAAGGAGGGAAGATAACATATGGCATCTGCAGAAAAACTTCTGGAAATAAAAAATCTAAAACAGTACTTTAATATGGGGAAGTCAAACGAAGTTCGAGCCATCGATGACATTTCTTTTGATATTTTTAAAGGAGAGACACTTGGCCTTGTAGGAGAATCCGGCTGTGGAAAGTCTACAACGGGGCGAACGATCATCCGCCTTTATGATGCAACGGACGGAGAGGTCCTGTTTGATGGAGATAATGTCCATGGTAAAAAGTCGAAGGCAGACCTTAAAAAATTCAACAGAAAAATGCAAATGATTTTTCAGGATCCATATGCTTCCTTAAATCCTCGCATGAAGATTGCTGACATCATTGCAGAAGGCATAGATATTCATGGGCTGGCTAAAACGAAGGCTGAAAGAAATAATAAGGTTTACAGCTTGCTTGAAACCGTAGGATTAAACCGCGAGCATGCCAACCGCTATCCTCATGAATTTTCCGGCGGACAAAGGCAGCGTATCGGTATTGCCCGCGCCCTTGCAGTAGAGCCTGAATTTATTATTGCTGATGAACCAATTTCTGCTTTGGATGTATCCATTCAAGCACAGGTTGTAAACCTAATGAAGAAGCTGCAAAAGGAAAAGGGATTAACCTACCTCTTTATTGCACATGACCTTTCAATGGTTAAATATATCAGTGACCGGATTGGTGTTATGTATTTTGGCAAGCTGGTAGAGTTGGCGCCTGCAAATGAGCTTTACAATAATCCTTTGCATCCATATACTCAATCATTGCTGTCAGCCATTCCTCTTCCGGATCCTGATTATGAGCGTACCCGTGTACGTAAGACGTATGATCCAATCGTCCATCAGTATACTGATGGAGAAAAGCTTGAAATGAGAGAGATTACTCCTGGGCATTTTGTTTATTGCTCTGAAAAAGAATTTGTGCACTACCAGAGTATAAGTATGAAGTAAGAATTAGAGGGTGACTCAAAGAGCGGTTATAAGCGGCCTTTTGAGTCACCTCTTTTTTATTTTTGGACAGAAAGAGGAAAAATGGAGAAGAACAATTGATGCGAATATAGCATGCTGTCTATCTGCTATTATTTTATTTGAGCAGAAAAGAACAGACAGGACGAATAGCGCGGAGTCTAATAGTACCCAAAGATCGTTTGAATTCAACGTTAATTAGAGTGGAAGGCAAATGACTCCTGCAAGTTAAGCAAGTTATTGTGGGGATGCCGCAAAGTCATGCAACGATGTGGTTCCACTACCGCCGACTTAAATCGAGTATTCGGAGTGAAAATCAACCTGCAGGAGGATCAGAACGTTGCCTATGTCTAAGTTCAATCCCAATATGGATTTATTTAAAAGGTTACTCTGTCTATATCTATGTACAATCCCAATTTTGATTTAACTTAAAGTTTGATTGAAGCGAAAAGAAATGCTTGCAGTAGAAACCAACAAGCAAAAAAAGTTGCTGTAGCCAAGGTCACTTGATATCATTGCAGTATTTGGGACAGCCTCTTTTTGTAATGTGTTTACACTATTCAATAATGGTATTAAACAAACAGTGATGAATTTTTACGCTGAATTCCTTAGGAAAAGCGGACCAAGTTAGTTGGCTAAGAATTTCCCAAACATCAAGAGGAATGTGGAAGCTTGGGAGGAGCTTAGCTTATCAAGATATACAACCGTTTTGGCTTATTGTTATTTGGCTTTCCACAACGAGGTTTTAGTGGAAAAGCTGGTTTCTTTACAGTATTTCCCGGGGAAAAATGAAAGCTGAAAAATTAATTTACAGAATAGATTTCTTTTTCAAGCATTCCAAATTTTTTTGACCCATAAGAACTAACATTTTAATCTTTTTTAAAAAAGGTTTAAAGGGCTTTATATGTGGTATTAAGAAAATGTACTAAGTAAGAAGGAATATGTTTGTACAACGGATGAATCATTTTTTTGAAAAAATATATGATTTGCTAGACAAATGTTGTATAATACATAATAGATATTGTTTATTTACATTAATTTTAATCTAAGGGACCATATCCTGTAGATTGGGACAATATAAAAAATACATTAGGAGTGTGAATGACTAAATGGTAACATTATACACTTCACCTAGTTGTACATCATGCAGAAAAGCACGAACTTGGCTTGAAGAAAACAATATTGAATATACAGAGCGTAATATTTTTTCTGAACCTCTTGGTTTAGAAGAAATCAAGGAAATTTTAAGGATGACAGAGGACGGAACGGATGAAATTATTTCAACTCGTTCTAAAACATTCCAAAAATTAAATGTAGATGTTGATACGCTTCCTTTACAGGAACTTTATACGCTTATTCAACAGAATCCTGGTTTGCTTCGCCGTCCCATTATTCTGGATGAAAAACGCCTGCAGGTTGGTTATAACGAAGATGAAATCCGCCGCTTCCTGCCAAGAAGAGTGAGAACGTACCAATTAAGGGAAGCTCAAAAGCTTGTCAATTAATTTTATTTCATAATATAAACAAAACGCCTTCATGTTACTGGGGGCGTTTTATTTCTTCATTAAAGGGTAAAGAATTCTTGAATTATCAGGTTTTCTTGGGTAAAATAATTTAAATACCCTTTTATTATCTGGGTATTAATGGATTTTTTAAAAATTGAGTTTTTATATTTCCAATTATTTAATTTTTATCATAAAATGAAGGTACAAGGTATTATACCTGAAAGCTTTATTTTCAGAAACATACTCATTGCCTTTTGTAAGGGAAATGTCCCTTCAACCACTTTAAGCAGAAGGGAGAGTTGATGTATGGATATCGAACGTATTAATGAAAATACAGTGAAGTTTTATATATCGTATGTTGATATAGAAAAAAGAGGGTTTAATCGTGAAGAAATATGGTATGATCGCGAGAGGAGCGAAGAACTGTTCTGGGAAATGATGGATGAAATTCATCATGAAGAAGAGTTTGTTCCCGAAGGTCCTTTATGGATTCAAGTGCAGGCACTGGATAAAGGACTGGAAGTATTAGTAACCAAAGCACAAATTTCCAAGGATGGACAACGATTTGAACTTCCTATACCAGAGGACAAATTTAAGGATCTGCCAATTAACGAGCGCATAGAGGAATTCCTGGATGAGCATTTTCAGGATCAAGTGAATGCGGAAGGAGATGGCACTTTAGAATTCACCATGTCGTTTAGGGATTTTGAAGACGTAATCTCCTTATCCAAGCGTACCAGTCTTGATAGTTTAGAGACAAAACTTTTTTCATATAATAACACGTACTATTTATATGTGGAATTTCCTGATGATATTTTCGAAGAAGAAGAAGACATTGATAATGCTTTAAGTATACTTCTTGAATACGGTGAAGAATCTTCGTATACCGTTCATCGGCTACAGGAGTACGGAAAATTAATTATTGATCAGAATGTATTTTCTAAGCTGAGAGAATTCTTTTAAATGAAACATTACCGGTTTTTGTGCCGGTAATGTTTTTTTTGGCAGGATAAGATGAATAAATTCTTAAAGCAAAGTTGTCTCTGTGTAGCTTCAACGCCTATCGGCCAGCGATTCTTTCCTTTATCTAAGCAGAAGTCTGCGAAATTCGTACACCCGTTTTGCAATGCGCTCACGCTTCTCTAAGCAGGAATATAGAAAGGCAAGATAGAATTAGAGTAGGAAAGGAAGGTGATATATGCTTATTGCACTAACGGAAAAAGGTATTGCAGTAAACTTGGTTTTTATAAAGAATCCAGCAGAGCTATTGAAATTAAAAGAGAAAGGAAAATTTTATTGTCCCCAATGTCAAAATTCTCTCCATTTAAAAATTGGTACTCAAAAAATTCCCCATTTTGCTCATACACGGCATTCCCATTGTCCAGGTTCAACTGAGGCAGAGAGCCCCATGCATTTAAAGGGTAAGCAGGATTTATTTCTATGGTTTAGAAAAAAGGGATGGGTGGCTGAGTTGGAACACTATGTACCTGAAATTCGGCAACGAGCAGATATTCTGGTTTCTAAAAATGGCCGTTCATTTGCAATTGAATACCAATGTTCTGTCATTCCTATCTCTCAATTGCAAGAAAGATCGAGGGGGTATTATTCACAAGGAATGACGCCTATGTGGATTCTTGGGGGATTTCCGTATCAAAGAATTCTTTCAGAAAGGGAACGATTGTACCGCATTACAGATTTTCAAATGTCATTTGCTTTCTTTCAAATGAATTCAGGTTTCTGCCTTTTGAGTTACCACCCATTTAACAAGCGTATGTATCAACTAATTCACATTCACCCCTTGACCGCAACAAAGGTCTTTGCGTATCTGGCCTGCCAACCCCTTGAAACGGTCTTACCCTCTATGCCTTTTCTATTAAATCTCACCAATCATGTGCAATATGAAGTATTTGACTTGCCTCAATGGTTCAAAGAAAAATCCAATTGGCTTCAAACGAAAATCTATTATGCAAGTTCAGGAAAAGACCCCTTTTTATTCGAAGTATATAAAAATGGACTCCATCCTTTGCTTCTTAATCCTGTAATTGGGATGCCTGTAGAGAGAATGGGAGTATGCAAATCCCATCCTATTGAATGGCAGTTTTATCTTTGGATAGATGCTTTGATTAAAATTCCAGCCGGAAAAACCTTTTCATTAGCGTTTATTCTTAATCTCTTTCACCGCCGAGTATCCAGTAAGCATCTCATTTTAAGAGAACTCCCCTTTATTTCCAGAAATCATATAACGGAAATGATCAGGCAGTATCTAGATTTATTAGTTCAATTAGATTATTTAAAACGTGAAGAACGGGGAATATATAAAATGATGAAAACAATCTCCCTTGCAAAAAATATAATGGAAGCAGAGGAATTAAGGAACCAGTTATTGAAAGCATTAAGGAGAGAAGAAAGATAGTTTATTTTATTGGTATTATTCAAAAAAATGGAATAAAATATTAAAGGTATTATATAATCTATACAGTTTAGAATGGGGGCATTGAAATGGCTAATGGAACAGATACAAAATCTCTGCCGCTTCGAAAGGAAGTCGCTGAAAAATTAACTTGGCGGTTAGAAGATATTTTTTCATCGGACGAGCAGTGGGAAAAAGAATACGATGAGGTAAAGGGATTATTGCAGAAGGCTTCTTCATTTAAAGGGACGCTGGGTGAGAATGCAGATCATCTCTTTTCTGCACTTAAGTTTCAGGATGAAGTAAGTGAGCGCTTTGGAAAGCTTTATTCATACTCACATATGAGATATGACCAGGATACGACTAATTCCCATTACCAAGGACTTGATAGCAGAGCTAAAAGTTTGGGAGCTGAGACAGCAAGTGCTTTTTCTTATTTAGTACCAGAGCTGCTCTCGATCGATGAGAGCAAGCTTAAACAGTTTATTCAAGAAAAAGAAGAACTTACATTATATGAGCATGCATTGGAAGAAATTAATTTACAAAGACCCCATGTTTTATCTGCAGAGCAGGAGGCTTTATTAGCGCAGGCTTCCGAGGTCTTTAATGCTTCGAGCAATACTTTTGGTATGCTGAATAATGCTGATCTTGAGTTCCCTACAATTAAGGATGAACAAGGGGACGAGGTTCAAATTACACATGGGCGCTATTCACGCTTTCTTGAAAGTAAGGATCAAAGGGTTCGGAAGGAAGCTTTTGAAAAAGTGTACAAAACATACGGAGATTTTAGAAATACCTTCTCCAGTACATTGGGCGGCCAGGTAAAGCGGGATAATTTTAATGCCAGGGTAAGAAATTTCAAATCTGCCCGTGAAGCAGCTTTATCTGCTAATAACATACCTGAAAGTGTCTATGAAAACCTTGTTGAAACAGTAAATAAAAATCTCCATTTGCTCCACAGATATGTGAAACTACGCAAAAAGGTTCTCGGTTTGGAAGAATTGCATATGTATGACCTCTATACACCATTGGTTCAGGATGTCGACATGAAAATCCCGTATGACAAGGCAAAGGATATGGTCATCGAAGGACTTGCGCCATTAGGCGAGGAGTATCTCGATGTATTAAAACAGGGGTTTGAGAGCCGCTGGGTTGACGTTGTTGAAAATAAAGGGAAAAGAAGCGGGGCTTATTCATCAGGAACATATGGAACGAATCCATACATTTTGATGAACTGGCAGGACAATGTAAATAACCTGTTTACTCTTGCTCATGAATTTGGCCATAGTGTACACAGCTACTATACGAGAAAAAACCAGCCTTATCCTTATGGTGATTATTCTATTTTTGTTGCGGAAGTGGCATCTACATGTAATGAGGCGTTATTAAATGATTATCTTTTAAAAACCATCGATGACGAAAAGAAAAAAATTTATTTATTGAATCATTACTTAGAAGGGTTCAGAGGTACCGTTTTCCGTCAAACCATGTTTGCTGAATTTGAACATCTAATCCATCAAAAAGAGCAGCAGGGTGAAGCGTTAACTTCAGATCTGTTAACGAAAGAGTATTACGCTTTAAATAAAAAATACTACGGTGAAGAAGATATCGTTGTAGATGAAGAAATCGGCTTGGAATGGGCAAGAATTCCACATTTCTATTACAACTACTATGTGTACCAATATGCAACTGGCTTCAGTGCTGCGACCGCTTTAAGCAAACAGATACTGGAAGAGGGAGAAACAGCTGTCAAGAGATATGTTGGTTTCTTAAGTGCAGGGAGCTCAGATTACCCTATTGAGGTACTAAAAAAGGCTGGCGTTGATATGACTTCTTCTGAGCCTATTGAAGAAGCGTGTAAAGTATTTGAAGAGAAATTGGGCGAGCTCGAGACACTATTATCTAAATAATTATAAGCGGTAAGAAACAAAGGTCCCCTTTAAGATAGCAGTATGACAGGCTCACACGACTTTGTGAAGCTGTGCTGTCTCTTAAAGGGGATTTTTTCAAAAGATAGGTTTATAATTTCTTTGTTAAAAGTATGTGTCCAACACCTATCAGCTAGTGGATGGGCAAAGCGGTTGCGCTTTTTTCAACGAAAGCCTTTAAACCTTTTCCTTACATTTAAATAGTAAAAGAAGGATAGCAGTGAAAGAAACAGGAATGGAGAAGTAATGTATAAGGGGATCACTTTTAATAGTCCCAGGATATTTAATACAAAAGCCAGTACGATCATACTTAAAAAAATCCAGACAGCCATATTTTCACTCCTTAGTAATCGCTCTTATGCACATATAGTATGTTGATTCCTTAGAGATAAGACATGCCAATACCATTATATTACTGTTAAAGGGTTGCAATTCCACCTTTATGACAATATTGTGAAAGGAAGAACAAACTGCTTCACAATGATATTATTCGGTGATATAGTATTAGATGTGAAGTTGATCACAAGCAAACATATACCCCTTTGTTTGACCGTGAAAAATTTCTCCCATCCCCTTTGTTCGTGTTTATAAAAAAGGCCCTGCATTTTGCAGGGCCTTTTCGTATAAAAAAAATATTCATTTATTTCACATTTGTAAGCTGTCTGTTGGTTTTGATTCGGGTATAGTAATGAAGAAATAACAGGAGAATGGTTATTTGAGGCAATTCTAAAAAGAGGCTGTCCCAAAAGGTACAATGATATCAGATTACTGAGGATACAGCATCTTTTTTCCTGCTGTTTGATTTCCGCTGTGGGCACTCGCTTTCCGCGGGGGGCCGGGAGCCTCCTCGTCGCAAGCTCCTGCGGGGTCTCCCTTTGGCCAGCTTTTCCCGCAGGAGTCTCGCGTATCCGCTCCAATCAACCTTTAAATTAAATCAAAAATTGGCTTGTACATAGATATAGGCAGCGTTTTGATCATCCTGCTGTTTGATATCCGCTGTAGGCGCACGCTTTCCGCGGTGGGTTGGGAGCCTCATCATAGCAAGCTCCTGCAGGGTCCCCCAATGGCCTGCTGATTCCACGGGAGTCTCGCGTATCCGCTCCAATCAAGCTTTGAATTAAATCAAATGGGGCTTGTACATAGATATAGGCAGCGTTTTGATCATCCTGCTGTTTGATTTCCACTTTAGGCGCTCGCTTTCCGCGGTGCGGTAGGGAGCCTCATCATAGCAAGCTCCTGCATGGTCCCCTAATGGCCTGCTGATTCCGCGGGAGTCTCGCGTATCCGCTCCAATCAAGCTTTGAATTAAATCAAATGGGGCTTGTACATAGACATAGGCAGCGTTCAGATTGTCCTGCCGGTTGATTTTCACTCTGAATAATCGCTTTCCGTAGGAGGTAGTGATTCCACATCGTTGCATTCTTTTACAGCATCCCCCAATAATTTGCTTAACCTGCAGGAGTTATTTGTCTTCCACTCTAATCACGTTGAATGAAAACGAGCATTGGGTATTACTAGATATGACTAGCGCTATTATTCCTTCCTGCTCTTTTCTGCTCAGATAAATTTTTTAAAAAGACCACGCTATTATTCACACCAATTGTTCTTTTCCCCTTTTCTTTTTATATCCAAAAATAAAAAAGGGGTGATTCAAAAGTCCACTTATAATCGCCTTTTGAATCACCTCTTTTGATTTTAATGCTATTCTTTTCCAATATATCTCCAGAATGGCCCATGTTTTCCGGGGATCATAAGAAGTTTTTGCTGGAGAACCAGCTTTTTCAGTTCTTTTTCTGCTTCCGGAATGGTTAGGTTATAAACAGTGGATACTTCCTTTGAAGCAGTCACATTATTAAATTTTAAAAAGGCTTCCAGTGGTGGCAGAGCAGCCGGAGATGGCTTTTCATTTAACATTTCTTGTATAACCTGAACGTATACCTCGTAAGGATATAATCCGCTGATCTTTAACCCTTCATCTTCAATATTTTCATTAAAGAAAACAAGAGATGGAATTTCCGTTACCTGCATTTCCGAAGTGATTTTTAAATCACATTGCAGGGCTTTTGCAGCACTTTTGGAATTCATATCATTTAGGAATTCTTCCATGTCGAGATCAGCCTTTTTCCCGCATTCCATTAAAACAGACAGTTCGGAAACGTTTTTGGTTTCTAAAAATAAAACCTCTTGAATTTTTCGAAGAAAACGTGCACCTGCCCGCTTTCCCTGCAATTCGGCGGCCTTAATGGCAAGTGATGTCAGAAATGGAGATGAAATTGGATTGTTAAGCCATAGGGTGCCGTCACAGCACATCCCTGTTTCATGTGAGACCTTTTCCCAATACTTTGCCATGGCCTCATGCTGCTTGGAGCTTACGTTTAAGTTTGTAAGCTTCCCGGTTAATATATGCCTTACTTTAAAGTAGTTTCCATATTCTATTCTCAGTTTCTGCAGTATAGGTTCCAAAGCCCAGCATTGAGGACAAATAGGGTCAACAAATACGTAAATTTCCAGAGGCTTGTTTTCGGGATTGCAGCTTTTTGAGTTCATTTGTAGGTTTTCCTTCAATGGAACTCACCTAATGGCTTATCAGGAGTATTGACCATATGCTGAGCTGTTAGTACTAATTTTGAAAAAAACCCTTCACGTAATGGACCTTCTAATTTTACCTCATCCATTGCTTCACTCATGCACCGGAGCCATGCTTTAGCTCTTGTTGGAGTGATTTCATGGGGCAAGTGGCGTGCGCGCATCATAGGGTGTCCGTGTTCTTCAGTATACAACGGGGGGCCGCCAAGATACTGGGTCAGAAATTGCTTCTGCTTTCGTGCGATCTCAGTAAAATCGCTCGGGAAAATAGGCTGTAAATCAGGATGATTCGCTACCTTTGAATAAAAAGCATCTACAAGCTCATTCAGCTTTGCTTCCCCAATTGCTTCATACGGCACTATACGTTTTTCTACCATATGATTAACTCCTTTAATAAAAGATTGTTTGTGTATGATCTATTTATAATGTCTTGTCAGGTTCCCTTTCGGACGAATAAAATCATCATAAGTCTCTAATGACCATAAGCCAGTCGTTTTCTCAACGTTTTTAAGATCAAAAGTTATATCGTATATTTATTGTAGCAATCACTATTTAATAACACAAACAAATCGATTTGCTATTATTATTCACTTGGAAAATGAGCTTATTCCACAGGGGAATATAGGCATTTAACAAAGTAAGTAGTTAAAGGGAAAAACGCTCAGGATTATATTAACCTGAGCGTTTTTAGGCGATAAGAATATTATCTTATTTGATGATTGAATGGATTGAAGTCTCAAATTAGAATTTCATATTTTTTAAAAACTCGGTATTACGCATAGCTATTTCTATATTACACTCCATAAAAATCGCTGGTGATGTTTTTTACATAATTTTGCGTTTCATTAAAAGGAGGAACACCATTATAGCGATCGACATTTCCCGGCCCGGCATTATAGGCTGCAAGTGCAAGCTCAATATTGCCTTTGTAGCGTGTTAATAGGCTTTTTAGATATTTTGTACCTGCTTCTACATTTTCAGCAGGATCGAGCACGTTATTTACGCCAAGGCTTTTGGCTGTAGATGGCATGAGCTGCATAAGCCCTGCTGCACCAGAAGCATTAATGGCCGATGGGTTAAAATTGGACTCCTGCTTTACAACGGCGTTTACAAGACTTGCAGGGATCTGGTATTTCTTCGCGGCAGCTTCAATAATAGAGCCAATATCTGCTGCCGGCCCATTTGCCGATTCTGTATAGGTTAATGAATTATTTGTGCTTTCCCCTGATGGATTTACCTCATTCAAGTAAGATAATGGGACCGTGCTTTGAGCTGCTGTTAGCGCACTAAGTGGTGACGCGGCTGCATCATCACTTTCATTAAGAGAGTTTCCTAATAACCCTTCTGCAAGAGAAGTGATTAAAGAGGAGCTTTCACCTGTTGTTGAACCTGTATTGGCAGTATCAAGAGAACTTCCCAATAACCCCTCTGCAAGAGAGCCGAATAAAGAAGAAGTGTCACCTGTTGATGTTGATCCTGTATCAGCACTTTCAAGAGAATTACCTAATAGACCATCTAAAAGGGAAGCGGTATTACTGGACGAATTAGAAGAACTCAATAATGACAAAGGCATTGTGCTTTGAAATGCGGTTAAGGAACTGAGTGGAGAAGAAGAATCTCCATTTGAATTTGTTTCCATATTATCAAGAGCGTTTACCAGCAATTCCTGAAAGAGTGAGCTGGCATTTTGCTCCTGATTGGCAGATGGCAATAACGGGTTTGTTACAGCCTGGGATGCTTGAAGGTGGGGGACTGTCTTTAAATGATTATGAATAGTCATGATTTACCCTCTTTACTGTGACATTTTCAAGTAATTGTGTACGTCTTCTTTTACTTTACTAGAGTTAGCTTCCGAACCGATTGTTTTTTATGAACAGCAGGGGCCTTGACGGTGGCGAGAAGGCCCTGATTTTTAATTATAGGCTGTTTTTGCATAGATTGTTGCTTTTCGCAAAAGTATTACATTCGTGTAAAGTGAGTCTTCGTGGCATCTTTTCGTAAGTAATTCACAGATTTACTACAGAGCCTGTGAATTTCATTATTTTTTATGTGTTTAAATAGCAACAAAGTTTACGAAAAGAGCCTAATTATTTTGGGATAGGAGCTTTTCTTTATAAAATCGCACTACTTTATTATCGGTTTTTCTGATAGGAATGTTAGCATTTTGCATAAGCAAATCAAATATTTTTTTGCCTTCTGCAAAATTTGTTACTTCATATTCTATCTCATAATCCTCTTTTTGGAAATAGGAACTATGATCAAAAACTAAAAGCCCATTTTGATAGATTATTTCTGCCCGTTTGGTTGAAAGGCTTCCAAAGCAAGCGAGATCTTTAAGAGAGATACCCATTTGTTCTATTGCCGTTTTTACTTCTCCTGCAGGCAATACTCCGCTTTCCAATAGATCAGCTGCGGTCTTGGTATCCAGTTTTTCGTTTGTTTCTAAGAGCCCCTCGTTTGCAGGCTGTTTAAGAGTCAGGGTATACTGACTATTTTTTTCTCTAATTCTAAGGGCAGCATGGTGATTTTTTAATTGAAAGTCAGGTGTATCAAAGTAATGGTTTATTTGACTTGAGAAATCTTCAGAATTAATGGAGAAATTTTTTAATAATTGAGTGAATTCTTCTCTAGTAACCATATTTTTAAACTCAATTTCTATTTCACTTGACATAGGGTGCACCTCTTATTTCTTTTTTTTACTTTGTAAAAGCTTTATATTATTGACTTAATGGTAATTGAACAGAACGTGATACTCCTGCTTATAAAAGCGGGTTAAGGGACACGCAGGCTTTTAAGCGTCGAGAAGGCTTCCCAATCATCTGAAAGTGAGTGCCTGTCACGACAATCAAACGGCAGGATGATCAGTACCTTACTATTAGACCGGCTAAATCCCTCTATAAAAGCTCTTTCTATGTTGATTGAAGCGAAAGGCGCAGGACTCCTGCGGAAAATCGAACGCCTATCGTCTGGCGGATTTCTGCGTCCCCTCACTAAGATAAGTCAACATCTAGTTTCCTTTATCTCAGTCGGAGACTACGGAATCCGTACGCCGATGAACAAGGCGCTTCTGCTTTTCTATATGTCTAGCTCCAGCGCCTATCGGCTAGTGGACTACTGCGTCGCCTCCCTGCGATACGTCGACATCAGCTCGTTCCTCGCTGTGTTTCCTTTATCTCAGTCGGAGACTACGGAATCCGTACGCCGATGAACAAGGCGCTTCTGCTTTTCTTATTATCTCTTTGAAAAAGAGAAACTTCAATGCTTAGTCTATGGCGGGGCTTTATGGTAAAATAAACTGGTAGTACATGCACGGAAGGGGATTATAAATGAGAAAAAAGATCTATTTAACAAAAGCAACTGAGACGAAAAACGCCCTTGAGCTTTCTGCAGAGAATGCAGTTTCTCTCCAGAATATAAAGGGAACAGGCAGGGTGATTGTTGACTCTGATTCTCTTGCGTTTGTTTACTTAGCAGAAGATGACCAAGACTATACATATATATATTTACCCGAAGCGGTTTGGCCTGAAGTTCATGCGGCTATAGAAAATCAAAAGACAATTGAAGCCATTTTTAAAGATGGACGAATGGAGCTTGTTCAGCTTAAGGAAGAATTACAATACTTAATTGAAAATATTGAAGGGAATAGCAATTATGGGGAAGAAATGGTTTCAAAGGTTGAAGCCATTTTCGGCTCGAATAGCTGATTTCAGTTTTGAGGTGAAATAAATGAATCACTGGGATCAATTTTTAGCTCCTTACAAACAAGCGGTAGATGAATTGAAAGTAAAGCTAAAAGGGATGAGAGGGCAGTTTGAACAGGATCACACGCATTCTCCCATAGAATTCGTAACTGGGAGAGTAAAGCCGATAGCAAGCATTTTGGATAAGGCTGCCCACAAGCGTATCCCGCTCGACCGGCTGGAAACAGAAATGCAGGATATTGCTGGTGTGCGAATGATGTGCCAATTTGTTGATGACATTAAAACGGTGGTGAAAATGCTGCGTGGCAGAAATGACTTTACCATTGTAGAAGAACGGGATTATATATCTCATAAGAAACTGAGCGGCTACCGATCTTATCATGTCGTGATTGAATATCCAGTTCAAACGATACATGGTGAAAAGAAAATTCTTGCAGAGATTCAAATCAGGACACTTGCCATGAATTTTTGGGCTACCATTGAGCATTCTTTAAACTATAAATATAAAGGATTATTTCCTGAAGAAATTAAGAGGCGACTGCAAGGGGCTGCAGAAGCGGCCTTTCGCTTAGATGAAGAAATGTCTCAGATTCGGGAAGAGGTTCAAGAGGCCCAGGCTTATTTTACAAAAAATAAAGAGCAAAATAAGAATAAGAAAAAATAGGTTATAGGGGAGGGTGCAGGCATTCTGCAAAATACAGAACAGTGCACTCCTTTAACGGCTTGGAATGAAAGGGAGAGAAGGTGGCATAAATGAAATTTTCCGTAACCTCTAAAGGAAACGCAAAATCAAATGCATTAATGCATAAAATCCGGACGTATTTACAGGACTTTGGGCTTCAGTATGATGAAGCTGAACCAGATATCGTCATCTCTGTGGGAGGAGATGGAACGCTGCTTTATGCGTTTCATCGATATAGTTCAAGGCTAGATAAAACAGCGTTTGTAGGAGTTCATACGGGCCACCTTGGTTTTTATGCAGATTGGGTGCCGGAGGAAATAGAGAAATTAGTTATTGCAATTGCAAAAACGCCCTATCAGGTTGTGGAATATCCATTGGTAGAAGTTATTATCCGCTATCAGCATGGAGGAAAAGAAACAAGATACCTGGCATTAAATGAATCGACAGTTAAATGTGTAGAGGGTACTCTCGTAATGGATATTGAGGTTCGCGGCCAGCAATTTGAACGCTTCCGCGGCGACGGGCTTTGCATCTCCACACCGTCTGGCAGTACGGCCTATAATAAAGCATTGGGCGGAGCCATTATCCACCCTTCACTGCAGGCGATTCAGCTGACTGAAATGGCCTCAATCAATAACAGGGTATTTCGGACAGTCGGGTCTCCTTTGATCTTTCCAAGCCATCATACATGTGTACTGAAGCCTGTGCGGGAGCAGGATTTTATGGTTACGATTGATCATCTGACCTTGCTTCATAAAGACGTTAAATCCATCCAATACAGGGTAGCTGATGAAAAAATTCGATTTGCGCGTTTCCGTCCATTACCTTTTTGGAAAAGGGTGCATGATTCCTTCATATCCGATTAAGGGCACCTTGGCTTTATAAAATCAATACTGAACAAAAACGATAGGAAAGGCTGTTATCCAATAAATAGTTGTTAGCTGCTTGTATAAGATTTTTGCTTTACTGATCTTTTGGCGCGCAGATAATAATATAGCTGTGGCGATATGAGCCATTGGAAGAACCCTTTTTTCGAGAAAGGATGCAAGCTGTGGCTGCATTTAAATTGAGCTGGATAATTGATGAAGAGCATATCCATCTGTCCATTAAAGAATTTTTAGCCATTCAGGAAATTTCCCGAAGAGCCTTGACAGATATTAAGTTTAGCGGCGGTGCTATTTATATTAACGGATCAGAGCAGAATGTCCGCTACCGTTTAAAGGAAAAGGATGTTCTAACCGTTGAATTTCCTCCCGAGATCCCAAGCAGGACTTTATTAATTGAAGATATCGAGCTAACGGTCGTGTATGAAGATGAACATGTTTTGGTTCTAGATAAACCAGCGTATATGCCTACAATCCCTTCCAGGGAGCATCCAAGCGGGAGTTTAGCAAATGCCATCTTAGGGTATTACCAAAAACGGCAAATTCAAGCAGCGGTTCATGTAGTGACCAGACTTGACCGTAATACTTCCGGCCTAGTCCTGATTGCTAAGCATCGCTATATGCATCATCTACTCAGCAAATATCAGCAAAAAGGGTGGGTGAAAAGGACCTACGAAGCCTTAGTGGAAGGCTGGATGAAAGAGGCTGAGGGGACCATCATCGCACCCATTGGCAGAAAAGATTCAAGTATTATTGAAAGGGAAGTAAGGGAGGATGGGCAATATGCCTGTACTCACTTTCAGGTGCTGGAACAATTCGCTGGCTACTCCCATGTGAAAATCTGGCTGGAAACAGGCAGGACCCATCAAATTCGCGTCCATTTTTCACATTTAGGCCACCCTTTATTAGGCGATGATCTTTATGGAGGGTGTATGGATAAATTTTCGCGTCAGGCACTCCACTGCAGCGGACTTACATTTAATCACCCATTGACCAAACAAAGTCTGTCATTCCATAGCCCGCCACCATTTGGAAAACTTTTGAAGAAAGACTGACAAATATCCTTGTCAGTCTTAGCTATTTCTTTTAAAATGCTGATCCGCGGTTTTCATATAAATATTTTTTCTTTTATATCTAGAAACAATTAAGGCCATCAAATAGCTTAATCAAATGATCTGAATTTCTCCGGTACATAGGGCATGGAAGATGGGACCGAACGGGTTTCCATTTCTGGATACCGCAATGCAGTCAGCCTGCCGCCAAAAACAGCCCCTGTATCAAGATTAACGGTCTTGCCTATAAATCTTGGTTCTAATACCGGTGTATGGCCGTATACTATCCAAGCATCTCCCTTGTAATGCTTTGCCCAATCGCGCCTGACAGGTGTTCCATCAGGGTTTTTTTCACCTGTAATATCTCCATATAAAACAAAGGTTTTGACTTTTGGGCTCATTTTTCCGATATCCTCTGCTCGAATCCCTGCATGGGCAATGACCAGCTTTTTTTCATCCAGCACTTGATAAAGGGGGGATTGCTCATACAGCTCCATAAACATGGACTTATAACGGTTTCTTTCTTTGGGAGGGAGAACAGAAAGCTCCGCAGCGGTAGTTTCAAGCCCATGAAGGAGCTTGACCTTGTTCCCGAGGAAGTAACGATATAGCTTATTACAATGATTTCCCGGTACGTAAATCCCCAATTTCTTTTTCCATAGCTTCCAAACCGTCTCAATGACCAATAAGGAATGAGGCCCGCGGTCGGTTAAATCTCCAACAAAACCAAGAATTCGTTTCTTTGGATGAAGGGGCAAACCATTTTTCCATTCATATCCTAATTCACACGTCAGTTGTTTAAATTCTTTAAAGCAGCCATGAATATCGCCGACAATGTCAATTTTCATTTCATTCTCCTTATCAAATCGATGTCATTCTGATATTATCTAACAAAGGATTTTTTCCATACAAGAAGCAAACAATGATTGTATAGCCATTCTTAAATTTTGATCTATGCATTTGGAAAATGCAAGGGCTGGACCTTTTGTCTGTATAGTGTACTTTATAAACAATCAGTAACAAATGGACATTGAGTTTTGTTAGAATGTATAAATGTTGATATTATTGTTTTTTTATTCCTCGTTGATTGCAGTGTAAAATACGGGACTCCTGCAGGACGAGCATGCAATGGAAGACCTGGGATTTGTAAAGAATTCCCTTGTCTGTTCTGTGGGTTCAAAGCCGGTTTATAAGGAAAATCTAGTTTAATATTGTATTTAAAATACAGCATCAAAAGGAGTGAACTAATGGAGAAGGTATCCATTTTATCTGTTGTAATTGTCATTCTTGCCGCCTTTTTTACCCCTATCCTGCTGCACCGTTTTAAACTGGGAGTGATTCCTGTTGTAATTGGTGAAATTATTATGGGGCTGATTATCGGGAAAAGCGGCTTTAATCTTATTCATAAAGATATGTGGTTAAACACCCTATCCACTCTTGGATTTATATTTTTAATGTTTTTAAGCGGACTGGAAATTGACTTCAGCGCTTTTTCAGGAAATAAAAAAGAGGTAATCCTTCCGAACGGAAAAAAGGAACCAAACCGTTTAAAAGTTGCTCTTCTTATTTTTTTGGGAATCCTAATTCTGTCCATTGCTCTTTCCTATATTTTTGTTTTTGCAGACTTAATTCGAAATGCTTTTTTAATGACTCTAATCATTTCAACCATCTCCCTTGGAGTAGTAGTGCCTACATTAAAGGACGCACGGCTGACAAAAACAGGTATTGGGCAAATCATATTATTGACAGCTGTAATTGCCGACTTGGCTACAATGATTCTTATGGCAGTTTTTGTTTCTTTATCTGGAAAAGGAGGAGGCAATACCTGGCTGTTGCTTATTTTGTTTGCTGCCGGAGTCATCCTCTACTTCATTGCCAGAAGGCTTAAAAACAGACCATTATTTCAAAAACTTTCAAAAGGAACCGTTCAAATTGGAACAAGAGCCATTTTTACGTTAATTATTATTCTAGTTGCCTTATCAGAGTCTATAGGTGCTGAAAATATACTTGGAGCATTTTTGGCGGGGACTCTCGTTTCCCTTCTGTCACCTAATCAGGAAATGGTTCGTCAGCTTGATTCTTTTGGGTATGGGTTTTTAATTCCCATTTTCTTTGTCATGGTGGGGGTAGACCTAAACATTGGCAAACTTTTTGGGAATGAAAAGCTGCTAGTGCTTATCCCGTTGCTTTTATTAGCGTTTTTTGTCTCTAAATTTTTCCCTATTTTAATCCTTAGGAAATGGTATGATGCGAAAACCGTTACAGCTTCTTCCTTTTTATTGACATCGACTCTCTCACTCGTGATTGCAGCGGCGAAAATTGCCGAACAGCTGGGCATTATTTCTTCAGACATAAGCGGAGCGTTTATCTTAGCGGCTGTAATTACCTGTATCATTACCCCTATCGTATTTCGTAAACTGCTTCCAACGGAGCATGTTCAGGAAGTTAAGCAAAAGGTTGCTATCGTTGGAGCGAACCAATATACCTTATCTTTAACCAATTCTATGTCTCCTTCTTATGAACCGATATTGTTTCATACACCTGTGGAGAAAGTCGACTATCAAATTGCAGAGCCTGTTTTTCAAGTAGAGGAAGTTGAAAATTACGATCCAGAACTGCTAAAAAAACACAGCATACTTTCGGATGATATTCTTGTTTTCATGACGGGAGATGAAGAGAGAAATACTGACTTAGCGATTTGGGCCAAGGAAAATGGGGCTGAAAGAGTTATTGCCCGCGCGGAGACTCCAAAGCTTGAAAAAAGGCTTAGGGAGCAAGGGGTAGAGGTCTTTTCCACCCTATTGTCTACACAGGCATTATTAAGAGCGTCAATTGAATCGCCCAGCGTAATGAAGATTATGACCAATCAAGAGTCAGCGCTTTTTGAAATAAAAATGCAAAATCGCGCATTTGAAGGGATGACCTTAAGAAAATTTCCGTTTACAGGCGATGTCATTTTTGTCCGGATATTCAGGGGGAAGGATTCCATTATTCCACATGGGGACACAGAGCTTCATGTAAACGACCGTTTAATTGTGACCGGCTCAAAAGAGTATGTGACAGAATTAAAGAGAGAGCTTGAGTTTACATGACGAGGAAGAGGATAACGAAAAAAGACCGTTACGGTCTTTTTTTGTCGTTTACAAGGAAATAATAAAATGCTAAACCATGGATATCTTTCTTTTCCAGCTCCAGCGCCTATCGGCTAGCGAATTTCTCCGTCTCCTCCCTACGATAAGTCAACATCCGCTCGAGAATGACCTCGCTGTGTATCCTTTATCTCAGTCGAAGACTATGAAATTCGTACGCCGATGAGCAAGGCGCTTTCGCTTTTCTTATTATCCAACAATGTTATATCCAGAGTCCACATACACTACTTCACCTGTTACACCGCGGGATAAATGGCTTAGCATAACAAGGGTCATATCACCGACTTCTTCTTGATTGACGTTTCTTTTTAAAGGAGACTTTTCTTCAATTAATTTCAGGATGTCATTGAATCCGGATACGCCTTTTGCGGCAAGTGTACGAATAGGGCCTGCAGAAATGGCATTGATTCGAATATTTTCTTTTCCAAGATCAAACGTTAAATAGCGCACACTGGCTTCAAGAGCTGCTTTTGCCACTCCCATTACATTATAGCCTGGAACTGCACGCTCTGCTCCAATATAACTCATTGTTACAATGGATCCGCCTTCTGTCATGTAAGGCTTGGCTGCTTTGGAAACAGCAACAAGAGAATAAGAGCTTGTATCCTGTGCGAACGCGTAGCCTTCTCTTGAAGTATCAATGAAATCACCTTTTAAATCCTCCGCGTTTGCAAAGGCAACGGAGTGGACGATGCCATGGATCACGCCAGCTTTTTCACCAATTTCAGTAAAAGCTCTTTGGATGCTTTCATCATCGTTTACATCGCATTGTACAATTAAGTCCGCAGGATACTCGTATTTTTCCAGCAGTTGTTTAAGCTTTCCAAGGGAACGCTCTAATCTGTATGTATATATCAGGTTTGCGCCTGCTTTTTGAAGAGACTGTGCTGCTCCCCAAGCGATGCTCCGTTCATTTGCAACACCCATCACGACAATATTCTTACCTTTTAATTTTAGTAAATCCTCCATTTTATCCTCCATTGTATATTGTATATTTTTTATCTCGCTTTTTATTATACCTGGTTTTAGTATCAGTTACTATATCCACATATTGAAATGGGATATTTTAACCTTGCAGCTTACTTTTATTATCATATCAAATATTTTGTGAGAATAAAAAGGGTCAGTGTATTCCACTTTGAGAAAGGCTGTTAAGTTGTCTTCATGTCCTATAGGCACATTCCTATGGAGGCGCGCATACATATAAATTGAATAATTAAAGAGATTGGATTGATTGCAATGAGTACAAGGAAAACTCAATTCGAAAGGAATACTCCACTTTTATATATTGCACAGCCTGTCTCAGGGTACACATTAGTGAATATGCAAAACACGTTTACTTCAAGTAAAGAGCATATCGTTCCTGCAAACATTCCTGTAGAAAAGAAAACCTTTCAAGTGGAAAAGCTGGACGAAGAACATGAAGGACAGTTTGAAGACAAATCCATAAAACTGCACACCGAAACCCACAAAGCTGAAGAAGCCGACGTTGAGAAGCCAGTAATTGAACTAGCGGTAAAGGAACAAAAAATAAAAACTGAAATTCATGAAGAGGATGATCGCGTCCCTGCGTTTCGGAAGCCGTTTAAATTAATGGATAATAGAGAGAAAGTTCAGTTTCTAATCAACAAGCCAAAATACATTCCTAAAGTGATCTGTGAAATTTTGACAGAGGATGAGACGATTATCGGTGTGATTAATCACTTTAGAGAGGAAACGGTGCTGGTAGATCCTATTAATAAAAATATGGAGCCAGTTCATATTCCGATTGGAAGTATTCTGGAAATCAAAATGAAGCAAGAATTCCTTTAAATCCTAAAGGAGGGTGAACGTTACGGTGCACTCTCCTCAAGGATTTGTGTCATGCAGCTCTATGCTGTTCATTTTGCGTTATACATAGAAAAGTCGATAAGCTGGAACTTATCGACTTCTACTTGTTATTAAGCTTCTGGAAGAAAGATGTCTTCAAGGCATTGGATAGCGCAGAAACATCTTAAATCAACCGTTAAGCAAGAACTGGAGGCTCTTAAGTTGTTTTGAGGTGAATCTACTTGCGGGCAGGTGCTGGATACATATCTTGGTTCTAATACGCGAAGCACTGCGCAGCAGCCATCTACATTCTCTACTCTAAAGAATTTAGATTTGCAAATTTGGTCCCCTTTACCATAATCCGAATCAATGAGGGAATCATCGGATCCATCGCAATCTGCTGATTTGAAAAATGCTTCAAAAGGTTTTCCATCCTCAGTAAAAAGGATGAAAGGACGTGTGTTTGGTTTCATCATATTTGTATTTGCACCCAGAACTGGATTTAAGCAGTTAGTTGGGCATTGGGGATCGTTATTGACAGCATCTTGAAGATCATTAATGAAGTTAACTACATCGCATACACAGTTAGTTTTAACGTGACTGTTACTGTTATGACAACCCATGAATATTTCAACTCCTTAATTTTTTTATTGTTAATTTACATTAATAGAATATTGAAGTTGGCCCCATTTTGTTACGAATGTCCCCCTGATTTTTGTAAAATAGGCAAACGAACTAACCGTAAAGAGAATGTACAAGCAATAAGATAGGGGCGATGATGCTTTTTTGAGTTGAAGTTTTGGCATATACAGAAAGAGCAGCTGAATATATATATAGTAATTGGTTTTATAACTAGGCTCTTTTCGCAAATAACATAAAAAATAATGCAATTCACAGGCTCTGTAGTAAATCTGTGCCGTGCAGACTCACATCACTCGAATGTAACACTTTTGCGAAAAACAACATTCTATTCGAAAACAGCCTTTAAATACTAATTATTAAAGAACAGATGCAGGGAGGAAAGCTGTTTGGTTCAAACATGGTATGCACTATTTCTTTTGTCCATTGCCTCTTTTCGTTTAACCCGTTTAATTGTTTATGATCAAATTACCTCTTTTATAAGACGTCCATTCCATGAAGAAATTGAAGAAACCGGGCCTGATGGGACTGTGGAGACATATATCCAGATAAAAGGAAAAGGACTTAGACACTGGATTGGTGAGCTTCTGAGCTGTTATTGGTGTACAGGAATCTGGTGTGCTGCTTTATTGTATCTCTTATGGTGTTTGGCTCCCCGGATTGCAGAACCGGCAGTTTTGATCTTAGCCATTGCCGGTATCGGCTCAGTAATTGAAACAGTAGTGCGAAGGATATTGGACTAGAGCCTGAACAAGATGTATTTTTTTTCATAAGATAGTGATAGACAAACACGAAAGGATGGTATGAATGAAAAACTTTAATGATAAAATTCCAGTTTATCCTCCCCAGGCACAAATGGTTCCTCCTCCAAATACATTCCAAATGAACGGGAAAAAAATAAAAAAAGGCGGCTGTGGCTGCAATAAAACCAAGAAAATCAAATAGCTTTAAACCCATGTATCATCCGAACAAAAGCTTTGCCATTTGGCAAAGCTTTTTAATTTAACGCATTAACGCACAAAAGGGGTCTGACCCCTTTAGTTTGTTAAAGAGTGTCTTGTTTAGACCTTTTCCTTCATTTTCCTAATCATAAATAAAAGAGATTAGCTAAAAATATACTGTAAACATTTGATGCAAAGGGGATTTTAAGGTGAAAACAAGACTTTCATCGATTTTGATTTGCTTCTTGATTGCCATAGCTGGAGCGGGATGCAATCATAACCAGGAGAGCAAAATGGCATTAATCAAAAAAACACAGCCAACTCCTGTCAAGCTATCAGCTAACTCCACTCAGAATACCTGGTCGGTCTCCGACAAGCTGAGAAAAGACATACTTAATTTTGACAGCATTTATGATACGGCTATTATTGAAGGGAAAAAAAAGGCGATTGTCGCCTACAAGGTTCGTCATTTACACCGATTTCAAATGGAAAAAACGGAAAAACAACTGACGGAGCATCTGGACAAAAACTATCCAGGCCATACCTTTATTGTTTCAAGTGATTATAAAATATTCTTAGAGGTTGTCCGGCTGAAGGAAAAAATGGAATCAGGCAAAATATCCAAAAAAGCAGCGCAAAAACGTTTTAATCAGATTATTGCCCTGCAGAAGGAAACTACGTAGAAAGAAGGTGCAGTGACGGTGTCCAGTAAAGATAAAAATAAAACACCACAGCAATTGAAATATGACAAGCTCCAAAAAAAGCATGAACTAAAGAGGCCAGTGTTAATGAACTGTATCCGGGCTTTTTTTATAGGCGGTGCCTTTTGCCTGGTAGGACAGGCCATCACTTATTTTTATATTTATTTTTTTGATTTCACAGAGAAAACAGCAGGGAATCCAACTGTCGCGACCATGGTGTTTATTGCCATGCTGCTGACGGGCTTTGGCGTATATGATCGAATTGGACAATTTGGCGGAGCTGGAAGCGCAGTGCCTGTCACAGGGTTTGGAAATGCAGTCATTTCAGCTGCCATCGAACATAAGACAGAGGGGCTTGTGCTTGGGGTAGGAGGAAATATCTTCAAACTGGCGGGCTCTGTCATTGTGTTTGGTGTATTTGCTGCATTTGTAGTCGCCCTGATTCGGACGGTATTAAAGATCTGGGGGGGATTTTAATGCTGCAGGGATCACAAACATGGACTTTTAACACGAAGCCCGCCATACTCTCCACGGGGGTTATTGGAGGGCCATTCGAAGCAAATGGAAATTTGGCTGGGGATTTTGACAAGCTTTACGATGATTTATGGATGGGGCAGGACACTTATGAAAAGGCCCAGCGTGTGCTGATTGAAGACGCTGTTCAAGTGGCACTTCAAAAGCTGAATATAAAAGAAGAGAAGATACAGTTCTTTTTATCAGGAGATCTTATTAACCAAATTACCCCTTCAAGCTTTGCTGCAAGGACTACGCAAATTCCTTATTTTGGTCTTTTTAGTGCATGCGCAACTTCCATGGAAGGCTTAGCGCTGGCTGCGCTGATTCTTGATTCCAATGGAGCAGAAAAAATTGTCACTGGCGCATCAAGCCATAATGCAGCTGCTGAAAAACAATTTCGATATCCAACTGAGTACGGAGGCCAAAAGCCGCCTACAGCACAGTGGACCGTGACAGGGGCAGGCTTTGCCGTTTTAGGGAAGGGAGAACAAGAAAAGGTGCCCCATCCACGTGTAACCTCTGCAACAATCGGGAAAGTAATGGACCTTGGAATATCTGATCCATTTAATATGGGGGGAGCTATGGCACCCGCAGCAGTTGATACAATTGAGCGGCATTTGCAGGATTTGAATCTCGATCCCGACTATTATGACTGCATTTTTACAGGGGACTTAGCCACCATAGGGAGAAATGTTGCTCTTGAGCTTTTTCAGCAAAAAGGAATTAATATTCAGAGCCCAAAATTTAAAGATTGCGGATTGTTAATTTATAAAGACAAGCAGCCTGTTCAATCGGGTGCAAGCGGCCCTGGCTGTTCAGCCAGTGTTTTATATGGGCATTTACTGAACCAAATGAAGAAAGGCGCATTGAAGCGTATTTTGGTGGTAGCTACAGGAGCTTTGCTTTCCCCGCTTTCATTTCAGCAAAAGGAAACCATCCCGTGTATTGCCCACGCGGTATCCATTGAATATTTATAATATGTAAGGAGGAATTAGGCTATGTTAGCGATGTTTTTTTGGGCCTTTATTATTGGCGGCATCATATGTGTCATAGGCCAATTGCTGTTTGATGTGGCCAAATTGACACCTGCCCATACATTGAGCTTGTTAGTTTGCATTGGGGCAGTGCTTGCAGGCTTTGGTTTATACGAACCGCTGATTGATTTTGCAGGTGCTGGAGCTACCATTCCAATTACCAGCTTCGGGAATTCACTTGTGGCAGGAGCCATGCAGGAAGCAGGTAAGCATGGGATTGTAGGCGTTTTGACCGGAATGTTTGAAGTAACCTCATCCGGTATCTCTGCAGCCATTATCTTTGGTTTCATAGGGGCCTTAATATTCAAGCCAAAAGGGTAATTGATAAATTTTTCAGCTTCTGGGAGAATGTCTATACTTACGGCCTAGCCTCGCATAGGATAGTGTAAACAAACAAAGCGAGGTGAAAAGGTATGTTCGGATACGGTGGATATAATTATGGCTATGGTGGTTACACCCCTTATGGCGGTTATGGTGGGTACGGTTATGGAGGTTATAGCGGAGGCGGCGGCAGCACTTTCGTTTTAATCGTTGTATTATTTATTTTGCTTATCATTGTCGGAACATGTTGGTTCTAATAAATGGAACAAAGGGGCAAACACATTCAGTTTGCTCCTTTATACTGCAAAAGTTATACATAGGAAAAAACTCGAGATAAAATCCCTACGCCTGTTTCTTTCACCTTTTTACTCTCCCTTCATACACTATTGTAATGAAAGGGAGGGCGAAATTTCTTATGGATAACCCACTATTTAAGAATATTGAAAAGAAAACCGGCGTCAACATGAAAGATATACTTGAATTAGCGAACTCCTTACAAAATGCCAACTTTAAAGATGAAAAAACAGTTCGGGGAATCATAAAAAGGGTTTCTCAAATTGCAAACAGGCCGGTGCCTAAAGAATTAGAAGATAAATTAGTCCAATCTATAACACAGGATGGCAAAAAATTGGACTTTGGAACAATCTCAAAAATGATGAACAACACCAATAATAACGGAAAATAAAGGAGAAGGGGCTTGCAGCAGGTGCAAGCTCTTTTTTTTGGCATCTTTTCAAGATATTACGGGCTAATTCTGTGAAGTTTTAGATCAGGGAATGAAAAAGGATAAGCCTACATATTTATCTAGTAGTTTCCTTTACTTTATAGCGGGTAATATACAAATAGAACAGGATGGAGGAGAGTGAAAAAATGGGATATGTATTGCCGGTATCGATGCTGCAAAGCCAATATTACAGCAATTACGACAGACTGAGTGAAACAAAACAAGACCCTTTTCATATTCAGCCAGTTCGAAAGACCTTTAATTCTCTGTTAAAAAAGGAAATTGAAACTCCAGAACAAACGTATCAAGAAAGCATTCGAACTTTTAAGCACAGTAGCACTCCCAATAGGAATGCTCTAGGATCCATTAAACAAAACACTGTTGCTATGGAAATGGCAGGTCAATACATTAACGAGTATATCTAAAAAATCCTGATTTCACGCTGAAATCAGGATTGGGTTTTGACTTAAATTTTTTAAATGATTAAATCGATTTTTCCATCGTTTTATGCGGAATCCCGGCATCGAGGAATTCATCAGAAACGACTGAATACCCCAGTATTTCATAAAAAGGAATGGCATGTGTTTGCGCATTCAATTTCAATGTATGGATATCCTGGCTATGAGCATAATCCTCAATCGCCTGCATGATCAATTGGCCGGCACCCTTTTTCCTGGAGGAAGAAAGGACACAAATCCTTTCCACTTTCCCTTTTCCTTCCACGATGCGGAATCTGCCTGCACCAACTGGAATATTGCCATCATACAGGACAAAATGGGCTGCTTCTTCTTCATGTTGATCTATTTCTTCTTCTAAAGGCACCTTCTGTTCTACGACAAAAACTTCCTTTCGAACAGAATATGCATCCATTAATTCATTTTCATTTGTGACTTTGATAACGTTCAATGCAAATTAGTCCCTTCCCAGATGAAATGTTTCGCATACGGTCCATGAGCCATTGTCCAGCTGATAAAGCAGGGCGAAACGGTCAACAACTTCTTCATGGTCAATTCCAAGCATATCCAGCTGGCCTAATACATCGGAATGTTCATCATTTGACAATTTCTGGCCAACCGTAATATGCGGAACAAATGGATATTCCGGCTTTTCACCTGGTACATCTGTGTATAAATCCTCATATAAGCCTTCAAGCTCAGCAGTTGGCTCAACCTTAAAGTAAATAGTATTATTCACAGGCTGGAATGATTTAACTTTTGTTACCTGAATGCTGAAAGGATTGTATTTTTTGGAAATAAGGTTTAAAGTGCGTGTAATGTCCTTAATTTCCGAATCTGATGCTTCGAATGAATGCTTCAAAGTAAGATGTGGTGGAATAAGCGCGTAATGGGGATCATACCGCTTACGATATGAATTCGCAAGATCTTGGAGTTTTTTTGATGGAAAAATTGCAACACCATATTTCATTAAAAAGACCTCCTCAGGATAATAGTATCTATATACTCCTTTTCAGGCATATAATGATTATAACATTTTTCAAAAAATTTTATATAGCTTGAGATAAAATGACGCTAACGGCCTAAAAAGCATGCGTTAAAGCTCTTTTTAAATCAGGCTGCCAGTATTTCCACGTATGGTTGCCTTCAAATTCTTCGTAGAAATAAGGGAATCCTTTCTCCTTAAATATAGAATGTAATGCCCGGTTAGGCGTAAGGAAATCCTGAATACTTCCATCGGTCGTAGAGACCTCGGTTTCCCCTGTTCCGATAATATGATACACATTCAGTAAATGTGGATTTAAGTGGGATTGGACAGCCTCCATAACCGCATCATTGACCAGCGGGGACTGAAGAATCACTTTCCCAAATATATTCGGATATTTGATTGCTGTCATCAAGGAAACAGTCGCTGCAAGTGAATCGCCTATAAGGGCCCGTCCCATTCCAATATGGTAAGTAGGATATTCCTTATCCAGATAAGGTACAAGCTCATGCGCAAGAAAACGAATATACGCTGCATTTTGCTCGCCATCCGGATGGTATTTCTTTCGGCGGTCCTGCACGTTTTTATAGGGAATTCCTACAATGATAAGGTTTTCAATTTCCTGTTTTTCTAAAAGCTCATCTGCCGTACGGGCAATGCGCCCTAATTGAAAATAATCCTTTCCGTCCTGTGCAATTAATAAAGAATATTTATATAAAGGAGAAAAGGTTGCCGGCAAATAGACCAAGATACTTAATGTTTCCCCTAATTCTCTGCTCTCAAACATAACTTCCTTTATTGTTCCCTTCGTGCCTGCCATAACAATTCCCCCAATCTAGCTCAATTATCACTATTGTACCATACCTTTTGTAAGGGCTCTATTCTATAAGATTTTATCATGTAAAGTAATAAAGTTAGAAATCTTTTGTCTTTGAAGAAATATTTTCATAAAAAGCATTGACTTAGACAGCTCTCTATAATATATTATTAATTGTCCAGCAAAACTATTATTGTGATTCTGTAGCTCAGCTGGGAGAGCACCACCTTGACAGGGTGGGGGTCGCTGGTTCGAGCCCAGTCAGAATCATACCTCGCTATAAACGTTGTTATACCGGCGTTTATAGCGTTTTTTATTTCCGTTGACATAGCGGTGACTTAGACGCAGGGTAGCGCTCCTGTTTTCAACAGGGTGGCGATATAAACGATATGTTACACGTTTCCGATAAGGAGGCGTGTTTTTTTATGCGTAAAGGTCGAAAACATAAGGCGCTAAAATCTGGAGTTAGAGAGACGGCGTCTAATCTCGATGACTTGTTCCGTACATTTATCGAGATAAAGAAAGCGGAAGGGCGTGCACCTAGAACGCTAGGTCAATACGAAGATAATTACGGTTATTTTACTACTTATCTGGATGTAAAAGGTATCAAACGTTATGTATCGGAAATCACAAAGGAAGTTATCCGGAATTATATTACATATATGCGGGATGAGCTTGTGAAATTCGAGGGTCACCGGTTTAAAACGAAGGAATCGATGACGAAAGGACTGGCCCCTAGCTCTATTAATACTCGCTTGAAAACGCTTAGGGTAATTTTTAAATGCTTACTAGAAGAGGATCTAATAGATTACGATCCAACGCAGGGTGTAAAAAACGTTAGTGAGCCACAAGAAAATATAGAAATTTTATCTGCAGAAGAGTTGAAAAAACTTTTAAAGGTTCCTAATACTCGGTATTATCCGGATTTTAGGGATTACGTTTTAATGCACCTTCTAATAGACGGAATGATGCGTATAAGTGAGGCGCTTGGACTAACAGTAAATGATTTTGATTTCCACAATAGAACCGTCATTATTCCGGCAGGTATAGCAAAAAACAGAAAGAGTAGGGTAGTACCACTGGAACAAAGGACAATGCGGCTAGTTAAAGAATTATACGAAGAAAATCGGGTGGATTTTGATAATGAATATCTGTTCTTAACTAATTATGGAGAACCAATGGGCCGTGATAGGTTTGGCAAAAGACTAAAAGACTTTGCTATTCAGGCGGGGATTACAAAAAATGTCCATCCGCACTTATTTAGACACACTTCCGCTACACTGTTTTTGGAAGCGGGAGGGGATTTGAGGCATTTGCAAATGATACTAGGACACTCTGATTTGCGTGTAATAATCCGGTACACACACTTGTCCTCTCAAGCATTAAAAAATCAACACGATCTCTATTCGCCAATAAAAGAAGTAAGTGAAAAACTTAATAGACCTAGAAAAATTAAAAGATAAGAAGACAAATAAAAAAGAGCGCAACGACTGCAATCGTTAACGCCCCGTAGTTAAGGTAACTATATTTTATCGAAAAAAAGCGGAATAGTCAACGCTTATTTAAGTATGCCTTCATTTCGATAATAGGGCCGCGCTCTCCTAAGGAGACGGAGAAATGTTCGATACAATAGATGAACTAAACGAAGCCGTGCGTCAGCATCGCCAGGCTCTTTCATTATCTAAAACAGAGCTCGCAGTGTTGGACGTATTAGCGCAGTATAGCTGCGTCGAAATTGGCCGTTCATATCTGCGTAAAAGTAAGGTCGCCCAGATAATAGCTAAATCCAGGCGCACTGTTATACGTACATGTAATCGCCTGGAATCGTTAGGTATTATACGTCAGACAACTCGTATGAGGGAGACGGGAGATCGGCGGCAAACGAGCAACCTCATAGAAATACTGCCGTATGAAACGGTTGTCACACCGGAATGTCACACCGAAGAATCTCCTTCCATAAACCCAAATAAACAAACAGTGAACAGTAACGGCGCCTTGCAGCGTGCAGTCCATGCGCCACTCTATGAAGCTTTAATGCCTTATTTTAACGACGATGAACTGTACCGTACGATCGGTATTCTTTACCGTGCGAAGGCGTCTGTAGACCGTTCTATCGCCGTAGAAGAATATGCTGCTGAATACATAGCGGCGTTTAAGTCTGTTGTTTACTCGTATAAACGTGGCAATGTGCGATCATTATTCGGCTGCTTATTTAACGCTTGGAGAGTGGTAACAACGGAGATTAAGAGGCGAACCGCTATCCGGAATAGTCCGCTCTTTTACGATTGGCTAGCATGTTAGTTGTTACTTACTCATGTTTCCAATTCGAGTTAAAATTTTAGGCATGTCACGGTTTATTTGTCGTCCGGTAAATCGGATAACTTTCCATCCGTGCTTTCGTAAATATGCGTCTTTTTTTCTATCGTGGAGTTTTTGTTCAGGTGAACTGTGGAATTCTTTACCGTCGCACTCAATTGCTAAATTAAGACCTGGAATCGTTATATCAATGCGATAGGGTCCGCATTTTACTTGTGTTTGTACATAATAACCGTTAAATACCAAAGAATTATATAGTCGTGTCTCTATCGGACTTTCGCACTTAAGACGCTGGACTTGTACTTCACTATAAACCGCGGGGGATTTCTTTATTTTAAAACTAAAGATAATGCCTAAAAGTAAGATACCGAAAAATACAAAATACTCTATTACCGCCATTTGTTTAATCCGCCTTGATATTTTTTAATCATGAATGAAAGCTCATCGCGATCAATAAGCCGAATTCGGTTATGTTTCGCTAACTCCTCTGCTGCTGGTGTAAAGTATTGATTTGTCACTACCATACCACCGTTTGCTTTATAATACCCAATTGCCCCGACGACCTGCTGTATTGCTGATACTCCAATACTGCTGCTATATCGTTTAGCTTGTACCACGTATTTTTTTCGTTTCTTTTTGATAATTAAATCAGCGCCATAATCACCGGAGCCTTTAGTAACTTCAGCGTTGTAACCAATGCATTCAAAAAGTGGGACGAGGTATCTTTCGAACTCAAGCCCGTCCATTGTGTCGACTTCCTTTAAATCGACGATATGGGTAAAGCGTTTCTTGCGGAGAAAAAATCGGTAGTAACCGTAGCCTAGAATACCAATCAATAAGATGTTAAATAGCCAGGTAAGTATATGTTGACCTTCCTCAGTTTCAGTTAAAAAGATAAAAATAACTAATCCTATTGCTGCGTATGTAGTATATTGTTTCTTTGCTACTTTTTTTCTCGTTCTAACTCTTGTCATTATGAATACACCCTTTGAAGTTTTTTATTATTTTCTCCATTGGTATGTATTGATAAACAAGGATAAAGTCAAATTAGATTCTATTCCTTTCTACTCCTACCCTATATATCAAAGAAATCCTCTGTTTTAGCTTTTGGATCAACTTCTCGCAACGCATTCATAACTTTTTTAATCGTACTAAGGTTTGGTGAGTAGCCATTATCAGAAGCAATTTTACTAATAGTATTGCGACTAATCTTTGTCTTTTTTGCTAGCCACTCCTGAGTAATTCCCCATTTATCTAAAAATTTACCGACTGGTGTCCGCGGCTTTCCTCCAAATAAACCAAACATCGTAAAAACACTCTCCTTAATAGTATCTAGTTCCGTTATGGACAAATTCTAGGGGAATTATGCAAGTCTACTTTGAAAACTTTCAAAGAAAAGTTGTAAATAGGTACAAACAGTAAGAATAAGCTATTAACATGAAATCGAAACAGTCATTAAACGGTTATTAAACATTATTTACTTATTAACGCTGCCGTGTTTGTACGAGATAGACAATAGACTTATGAACAAAACAAAAATTTGTTAGGAGAGAGGAAGCGAGAGACGATGGAAGGGGAGCGCGAGGGGAAACCATGAAAGTAAAAATTAACAATCAAGACTTTACTACCGTCAATACTGAGGAGCTTATCCCTTATATTCAACAACATTCAGGATGGAGCGTTATCGGCAAGAAAATTCACTGCGCGTACGAAAATCAAGCATGGCAACACATGCACCCCGATAAGGACTTATTTACGAATTTTAACGGAGTGGTGAACGAATGTATCGACGGAAATCCTTTTCATGAAGCGGTGTGCGTGGCTGACTATTCCATATGGACAGAAATGAAACAATTTAAACTAACTGAGGACTTATACCAATTTATAGACTACGGAATGCAGACGTTAAAAACTGGTATCCATCGGGATATTCTACACCCGATTGCTGACGTGTTATTTACCGTAGTAACAAATTTATTTTAGAGGGATTTCTTGTTCCGCAGGCTATTCGAAAAACGCAAAGCTACCCATTACATCCGAATGGGCACTACGTGAAAAATGGGAGGACACATCATGTTATTTACACCGGTATTTTTTATTGGAGCTGGAAGCATTATGACAATCGCAATGTTGGATAAACTGGCGGAGGCTCACGGCTGGGAATCTTTAAGTTTTGCTCTGAAATTGGCACTACCGATAGCCGGAATTGTAGCTGCGGCCTTATTCCTCGATTCTTCGGCCGTTATGAGGTTCCTGCGATGAGCTTATGGCTAAAGTTAAAGGCGCGACGGCAACTAATTACTGCATTTAGGCTGGCTGGCATTTACCGCAAAATTACCGATGATCGATTTATTTATCCGAGAATCCGCAACTTATCTATCACCGAATCCTCAACGAAAATTACCTTCACTCTACCTACCGGAATAGACCCGAAGTTACTTCAAAAACATTTCTACGTATTTGAGCAATCTTTTGGCAAAGCGGAGCTCTCCGGCGAGGTTAAAACGTTCACACTGACCGTCAGTAAGCAATCGTTACCTAAGAAGCTGACCTACAATAAGGAGGAAATATTACCGGAGCTTTCCGGATTTGAAATACCGATTGTTTGCGGCAAAGGAAAAGAAGGCTGGCAGGCTTATGACGCTCTGACGGAGCCAAATTGCTTGATTTCAGGCGAGCCAGGTGGTGGGAAGAGCACGCAACTTCGAAGCATTCTATCGACGTTAATTCAAACGAAAACGCCCGACGAGCTGCATCTGTTTCTTGGCGACTTGAAAATGAGCGAATTCTTCCTTTTTAGAGGAGTAAAGCATGTTAAAAGCGTTTGTATTTATCCAGAAGAAATAGCACACACGCTAAGGCACCTAGAAGGCGAAATGAGGCGTCGTAGTGAGTTGCTTAACCAATATGGGGTAACGCACGTCAACAAGCTTCCAGAGGCAGTCAGAGTGCCTGCAATCATGCTTTGTATCGACGAATTCGTAATGATAATGGACGACAAAGAAATGAAGCGTATCCTCATTCAACTAGCGTCATTAGGCCGTGCGTTGCAAATATACTGCGTTTTTAGCCTTCAACGTCCTTCCCACGACATTCTCGATACTAAAATTCGCGGTCTATTAACCGTTAGAATGGGATTTCGCACAACGGATTTTCAGAATGCGAAGATAATCGGAACTCCTGGGAGTGAGCGGATTAGCAAATCGACTCCTGGGCGCTTTTTAATCAAACGTGATGAGCTGACGGAGCTGCAAGCGCCTTACTTAACGGAAGAAAAGGCCGAGAAACTGCTCGCAGCCTACAAGGATCAAAACTGGCAGAATCATAGCTTTATCGAAAAGGCGGCTGATCCGATCCGATTAACGGAAGGAGACGTGTTCGAAGATGTTAACTAAACGTGATGTGGTGATTGTTAAGGCGTTGAACAAATTTAAGGTGATGGACCGTGACTCTATCGCCGAAATTTTCTTCTCCAACCTCAAGAATCCGGAAAAAGCCGCCAATAACGTTTTGCTTCGGTTGATGCGTGATGGTCAGATTCAACGGTCCACGGCGTTCGTTCCTTACGTTTATTTCGGGCCAGACTCCACCGTTAAGAAAAACAGCGCTAAGATTGGTCATTGGCTCGCAATTCTCGAAGTATTTAAAGAGGTCAGACGTCTAGGGTCTGTTGATACTTTCCTAGTTGAACCGAAATACGGGAGCAAAGGGACGGTTGAACCTGACGCTTATACGAACTATCGTAAAACTGGATTTTTCGTAGAATGTCAAAGAACGCTTTACTCAGATAAACAATTAAAGCAAAAACTCGACAGATACGTCGATTTCTTTAACTCAGGGGTCATGGCGAAATTTCCGCACGTACTCATTATTTCCGATCACCGTTATGCCATAGACGGTACCTACCCGTTTCGTGTGTTTCAGGCGGAATCATTTACACAATTCGTTGAGTCATTGAAGCCGGAGCCTCGAAAGATAAAGCAGCCGCCGAACAGTGGGGTTTTAAAGGTGCGATTGTCATGAAATAAAAAAAGAAGTTACTTCGAAAAGCAACTTCAACAAAGAGGTAATGTAAACTCCGCACGAGCTTACAATGGTAATTATATACTATTTTGTCGCAAAATGTAGCATAAAAATAACCGACTTAATTTGAGTCGGCTTCTTTGTTTTCCTCAATTATAAATAAATCATCAATCTTAACGTTCAATGCTTTAGCAACAGATGCTAAAACGTTTATATCATAGCGCGTCTGACTGTCGAAACGGCTGATTGTCGGCTCTGTTACGTTTGCAAGTTGCGCTAACTCTTTACTTGTCTCTATGCCTTTTTCTTTCCTGATTTCGTGCATTCTTGGCACTGCCTTGTATCTTGGATTAGATTTTGTTCTGCTAACCATTTGCTAACCTCCATCCTATTACTAATTACATATTACATATCTGAAATTTTTTCGTCAATAAGGGTTGACTTTCTAATTACTAATAAGTAATATTAGGACAAGGGATAATTACACATTAGTAATAAGAAAGGGGTAAGATTATGTGCCACATCACGCGGCTCTATCACAATCACGACCCGCATTCATTTAATGACGAAGAATATTGGACCGACATAAACAAAGCAATCTACATCGGTAATAAAACAATCGTCTGGAAGGACAACATGGCGGTCACTTTCGAGCATGTTCCGTATATGGATGAAACCGCCGATTCCGTTGAAATCAACTACGACGACACTTCCGTTAAGGTATTCCATCTCGATATGTTTCCTGAGCTTATGAGCATCGAACTAGAAGATTTACTCAATATGACAGTCGTAGGAATGGCCGAAGCAATATTCGCCAGAATGGAGGACAAACAATGTTAATTACAGTTAGTTTTATGGCTATCGGATGCTTTACGGTGGGATTATTCGTAGGTATGAACAAATCAGGTCAACTAAACGGAGGTAATGAGCGATGAGAAAAGTTAACGTTATTTTTGTACTTGAAGGCAAGGCGGACCAACCGCAAGAAGCTCTTTTATTAACTGGCGATAAAGTACTCGTTTCAGACGACGAGGGCATCGGTGTTTATCGTATAACTACAGAAACAACCGAACCTAATACTTATATCGTAAACTTGGACGAGAATAATACCGATATTATCGCTAAGAGCCCGAAGTCTCTATACGATTTAATACTAAAGGGAGCCAATTCAACTTTTCGGTGGATAAGCGCATGAGTCGGGACCCTGGCGGTAAATGAATGAGATGGCAATCTCAGCAGAGTGGCTTGCGGGCAACTTATATAAGGCGTTGGCGGC
The DNA here is from genome assembly GCF_001636425.1 of Heyndrickxia acidicola. NCBI lineage: Bacteria > Bacillati > Bacillota > Bacilli > Caryophanales > Bacillaceae > Heyndrickxia > Heyndrickxia acidicola. The sequence continues at coordinate 2,197,360 of NZ_KV440953.1, read as the reverse complement.
AAACAACGCTTTTACATAACGAAGAACGATCGGAGGCATTAGGCGGGCCTGCTGATCGTTTTTTATTTTCGGAAGAGTCTGAGTTGAAACGCTTATACAGTTAAAAGGGATTTTTTCTTTGCGCGGCTTAGTTACTAAATTCTTATGATTTCGCAGAGCGTGCACGGAATAAACAACTTTTTTTGAAAATTAATGAGAAGAGATTCGTGCGCGAAAAAGAATTTCCGTGCGTCATATCAAGTATAAGTTACGCGACACTATATATTCACTTTGTATTATATTTCGAGGGATATTTTTTAAGGAGGTTATCGATATGGAAGGAAGAAAGGTCTACGACAAAACTAATCCTGGAGTGGGTGGCAAGTATTGGGTTCCACTTCCGTCCGATGTAAGGCACTATATTCACCACGATAAAATGAACGCAGATAAAATCTTCTTATACGCGCTTATTATCGATTACTATAACACGGCGGAAGGCTACGCTTTTCCCAGCGTAGAGACATTATCGGTTAAATACGGAAAGGTGCCCGACACAACGAGCCGACATTTGAAGGACTTGAAGGAAGTCGGACTAATCGATTTTCCGGAAATGGGTTATTATGTTCCGTTAATACCGCTGGATGAAACAACATTCTTCAACAAGTTTCCGGATGCGCATGCTAATTATAAGCAGGCAATAAAAAGATCCGATAGTAGGCGAGAAGGTGCAGCAGATAGGATGCGAGATTGGAGGCGAAAACATGGTTACACGGAATAAATCGTTAAGTTACACCTGATTGCCGGGTGTAACGGAATGTTTGTTTAGGTGTTAACTAGATATATATAACGAGAATTAATAACGAGACTTAAAGACATTGCGTCAAAGGTAAAAAACACCTTTAACGCTGTGGTTAAAAAATTTATTGTGTCGAAGTATTTTACTAAGTAAAACAATATAAGAAAAAGGGCAACGGTGCGGATACTTTACTACACTAAAGCGATACCTCCCTTTTCGGGAACAAAAACGGCTAAATACCTCCCTTTTCGGGAACAAGATCGAAGTGGCACAGACCTTACAGCGCCAAAGGTTACAGCGGTTTTTGACCAGTTTGGGATATCTTAATCAGTTATATATGTCTTTGAAAAAAAGACCAGCGATAAACGGGCAAAAAGTACCTTATAAAACATTGCAGACCGTCGCAAGCTCCGCCTGCTGTGACGTTTATATTTATATCGATAGTATTTATTAACGTTAGAAGAGAAAGGGCGGATGGTAGCGGTGAACGAGGCCCGGTTTTTGGGCCGAAGATCGACGCAATGTTTTAATGTATTAAGGGCGAAATGACGACGGAATTCTATCGGCCTTCGTAGCGTTAAGACTAGCAACCTTCACCGCGTTAAAGCGTCATAATATGTCGCATATATTAACTTCGGGCCCATTTCGTCTAGTTTTGGACGGACACGGACGCCTACGTCAAAAACCTCGGGGTATCGCGGTTAATTTGCTGTTTATCGTTATATTAACTATTTAATTAACGCAAAAAGGCCGACCGTCAATATGACACGTTGTTTGGTGTAACAAAAACGACCGTTTAAGTTACAATAATTCAAAGCAGTCGCCGGAATTAATTTAACGCGGTTTACTTTGTAACAAAAATATGTAACAAAATTAGTTTGTAACTATTTACATCGAAAACCCTTTTTGTTACAATTAAAGTACCAAAACAAAGGGAGCGGATTAATATGATTTTCGGGTATATGCGGGTATCTACGTTGGACCAAAACCTTGATCGTCAAGAGCAACAACTTAAAGAAGCAGGCTGCGAAAAAGTATTCTTTGAGAAGGTAACTGGAACAAAGCGAGAGCGTCCGGAGCTTAACCATTTGCTCGATCAACTTCGCGCAGGCGATGAGGTTATCATTACCGATCTTACTCGTTTATCGCGTTCTACGAAGGACCTTATCGAAATCGTAGAGCTAATTGGAAGTAAAGGCGCTAATTTACGCAGCCTGAAAGAGTCCTGGTTGGATACAACAACAGCACACGGAAAGCTGATGTTTACAATGTTCGCCGGTTTAGCGCAGTTTGAACGTGATTTAATATCCGAACGGACGAAAGAAGGATTGCAAGCTGCGGCAGCTAACGGACGTCATGCCGGCCGTCCATCCGTCCAAGACGATAAACTTGAATACGCGTTTTATCTTTATGATAAGGGTGGAATGACTATGCAGGAGATAGCAGAAAAGGCGAAGATATCACGTATGACGTTACACCGAAAATTAAAGGAACGGAATAAATAGGGCGGCAGAGATGCGGCTCTTTTTTATGGGGCCGTCGGGGTACCAGAAGCTAACGAACGATAAATTATCGAAACGCAAAACGGCTGCTTTTTAGACGTGCATCTTATAAACACTGGGGCCGCCGATTAAATAGCGCGGTACATGGCTCGTTACCTGAACACGCAGCGGAACTATTTATTGGCCTATTTGCGTTGATACATACCGATTATTGACGTTAAAACGTGGGGAATTATAGCGACGAATAGCAAAGGAATAGAACCGGCTAACAGTTCCATCTAAGACGTTAGAATACGCTGTTTATAGGGGTCAAACGAGGGACTAACACGGCAGGTATGCGATAAGGGGCTATGCAGTCGCTAAATAGTCGATTTGCTCGAAACAAAAGATCGATAGCAATTGAACGAGCTGTTAACGATTAACGGCTGGCCAATACGGGCAGCGACGCAGGGTACAACGAATTCATTCGCGCAGATTAATAGAATACTATCGAACGCTATCATTATGGATTAAGCATTTGGTGAGTGACAGACAAGGATTGACCCCCCAGCCACCCCTTCGCAAGAGGCGCCGTGGGTCTTTTAGAGGTATACGCCTTGTGATGGACGAAAGTATGCGCAGAATTCACAAAACTCAAACTATTTGCTTGTAAAAATGGTATAATTCGGTAGTATCATGCTCAAATAGGAGGAATTATCGATGAAACAACGGAAAATCGGTATCACAATCGCTTCAATCGCCTGCGCAGCACTCATCACGACCTCTCCCGCACTAGCCGCAACTGCAAAGCCAACCATTGCAAGTCTGGAACGGACCATCGCTTCATTAAAGGCTACGATTACACAGCGTGACAAAACAATCGCCAGTTTGAAGACGCAAGTGGCGAAATTAAGTCCACCAGCACCGACCGCCATCGGCAAGTCACATAGTAATCCGGCGCCCCTCGGCACGAAAGTAACCGTTCAGGCTGACGACGTAAATGGATTCCGTAATTACAACGTTACTCTTACGAATGTGATTGACGGCGATGCAGCGTGGCAAATCATTCACGCAGCGAATCCGTATAATCAAGCGCCACAGTCCGGAATGAAGTACATACTGGCTTCGTTTAAGGTCCACGCTAATAAGTTAAACCCGGATTCACTGTCGTTAAGCAGTACGAACTTTAAGGCGGTTAGTAAGTCGGGTTTTACGTATGATCCCGGATTCTTGTCGCTTGATATACCGAATGATATACGCACGGTTCTTTACCAAAACGGCGATGTAGAAGGCTATGCGTACTTCGAAGTGAACGCAAACGACACTCCAATGTTCGTAATGAACCAGGGATTTGCGGATCAAGCATGGTTTCATCAGTAAAGGGGTAGGCACCCCCTTTCCGTAAAAAAGATAACTTGTATCATACGACTTTAAAAAAATTTCGCGAAAAATTTTTTAGAATTCCAAGGGGCGAAAACTTGTAATGAAATTGTAATATATTTTTAGTTGTATTTTGCCCTTTTCGTTGTAATTACTAGTGAGGAGTAATTTTTATTACATCCTCTTACCGTACATAACAAGGGTGCTTTCGTTAATCCGAGGGCGCCCTTTTTGCGTGTTCGGAAACTAACTAATCGGAGGTTTTATTATGAGAATCGATTTTAACGGACTGGGCGAAGGACAATACGTGGAACTGAAAAGCTTCAACCGGCTAAAATGGGCGGAACAAAAAGCTATTAGCGAAGAAATTAAAGAAGGCGATGTCTCTTCGCAGCTGGCCGTAGCTGAAAAAATCGCAATCTATCTTATTAAAGGTGGTTATTTACTAGACGACGATAACAAACAGATCGTATTCCCGTTAACGGAGGAAACAGTCGGCGAGGTCCCTGCGGAGGTAATTGAGGCTGTTGTACGAGACTTCAGCGAAAGCAAGGCTGCGGCAAAAGCAAAAAACTAATCGACGGCGTAGATAAGGCGCTGCGAGGCTACGGAGACGCGCCGATCGAATACGCCGAGTTCATGCTATGCCGAGAAATGAAATGGTCATTTGAAGAATTAGAACAGCAGCCTGCCTGGCGTATTGAGCAGGCTTTTTTGTTTTTAAACCGAGAAGCGGCCTACAGGAAGACATTGCAAAATGATTAGCAAAGGAAGGTGAATAAATTGGCAGGAAATAAAGAAGCAAAATTAAACCTCGTCATATCTGCGCAGGACGAAGCCAAATCAGTCATCGAGTCGCTGGCCAACAGCTTAAAGGAGAGTTTCGACGAAATAAAGGCGGCCATGACGGAAGCTTTTTCCGGTAAAGAGCTCGAAAGTTTCAAAACGGCGCTTACAGAAGTAAGGGAGACAGTAGCTGGCCTCGGATCACAAACGATGGAAGAAAAGGCTGTCATGGAAGAAGCTTTCGGAACGATGGCGAGGGCAGTATCCACAGATTCGGATGATATGTTAAAAAGCATTAAAAGCGTAACCAGCGATATGAAATCGATGGGAGAGGACATGAGCGCGCTAGGCCGGGACGCGGAGGAGCAAGCAGGGAATTCAGCGAAAGCATTCGTAAACATGTCATCCACTTTTTCTGATACATCTCAGAATATTAATGATGCGATTAGGACGATTACGGGCGGTATGAACGACCTGGAATCTAGCACGCGGTCATTAAGCAGCGGCATGGATGAATCAACAAATAGCTCTTCGCGTGCATTCGACGAATTGGCGTCAACTATCTCGGATGATGTTCAAACGATAGCAAGTAGTATCCAAACGATGGGAGACGGCTTACAGACAGTTAGAAGCGAATTGAACGACCTAAAAACCACCGCGGAAGAAACGGGGCAAGGGATCAAAGAATCGCTCGATTTTATGAATCTTCAACTTGCCGGTCAAATGATTGAGGGTGTAGGCCAAAAGATAACAGGATTCTTCGGCGAAGCGATTTCCAGTGCGGTTAATTTCGACCAAGAAATCACGAATACAGCAGCGTCGCTTAACTCGAATTTGCCAGAAGGAATAAAACTTTCTACGAAGCAGATTCAAGCGATGACAGACGAAGCCCTTAAGCTTGGTAATACCGGTTTCTTTAGCGCCAATCAGATTTCCGAAGCTATGAACGTAATGGCTAAACAGGGTATCGATTACACGCATATTATGAGCGGCGGTATTCAAACCGTTTCCTCGGTAGCCGCAGCAAATCAGCAGGATCTTGGCGAGACAGCAAACGTCGTGTCGGATATCATTCACGAGATGGGTGATTCACTGACGAAGGAATTTGGGCCAAGCACGCAAAAACAACTCGGAGCTGTCGGCGACGCAATGACGGCTGCACTTCACCACGCTAGGATTTCGATGGAGGATTTCTTAAATACGATGAAATACGTCGGTCCGCAGGCATCAGCCGCCGGTATTTCCTTCCGTGATGTAGCTGCAGGAATAGCTTTACTCGGTCAGCATGGTATCAAATCATCACAGGCTGGTACTACGTTACGCCGGATGCTTACAAACTTAACGCCGGCTTCGAAAGCAGCTGCGGATATGATGAACCAACTCGGTATGACTACAAAGAATGGCGGCAACATCTTCTACGATGCAACTGGCCATATGAAACCACTCGTGCAGGTACAGCAACTCCTACACGATAAAATCGCAGGTCTTACGCCACAAATGCAGCAACTTGCGCTTAAAACGATATTCGGTCAATACGCATTATCAGGTATGACGATCGTAGCAGAGACAGCACCGGCGAAGTTTGCGGCATTGGAAAAATCGATGGGAAAAATCGGAGTAACGGCGGAAATCGTAAAGGAGAAGTCCCAAGGTTGGGGCATGCAGGTACAGGCCCTTAATTCCCATTTCGGAACGTTTATGAAGGAAATCGGTGAATCATTAAAGCCGGTAATGCTTCCGTTAATTCAAATATTGAACCACCTAATGGATTTGTGGGAGAAACTTGGTAAACACTTTCATCAAATCGTGGCGGTTATCGGTTTGGCTGCCGGAGCATTTTTAATGCTCGGGGGTGCGTTATTATCGATTATCGGAACGGTAGGGATATTCGCCACATCCTTTGCTGCTGGATTAGAGGTGCTCGGCGCTATTGCCACGCCAGCAGGCATAGTAATAGGAGCAATCGCAGCAATTACCGCGGCCGTAATAGGATTTAAGATGCTATGGGATCATGATATTGGCGGCATTCAAGAAAAGACTACAGCTGTTTGGGATGCGGTAAAAACTGCGTTTGATGTATCGCTAGACTTTATCGGCAAGACAGTGCAGTCGGCTGTGAAAGTCGTAACAGAGTGGTGGGGTAAAATTTCACCGGACTTTCAGAAAGCGATGGATAATATAAAGAGCATCATGAAGTTCTTTGCTCCTCTTTGGAAAGCGGACTGGGACAATATTAAAACAATCACACAATTCGCTTGGACGGCAATAAAGACGGATATTACAACGATCCTCAACGTTATTAAGGCGATAATTCAAGGGGTTTGGACAACAATTACGGAGATATTCAAAGGCACTTTCGAAGTCATAACCGGAATCTTTCAAGCGTTTGTTCATCTCATTTCGTTCCAATGGGGTAGCTTCGGGAAAGATTTGGAGCGGATATTTACTGGTGTTGGGACGATTCTCGGAAGTATAGCGAAGGGGATGGACGTTGCCTTACGTGGGATATTTCAAGCACTATGGAGCGGTACAAAGAGTATTTTTAGTGCGGGAATGTCCGCTGTTACGACGATATGGAAAAACGGCTGGAATGGCGTTAAATCGTTTTTTGATCCGATTATATCCGCTATCAAGCAGGCGGCAGAAACGTTATGGAACGATGTCAAAAACGCCTTTAGTCAAGGGACGGCCGCGGCCATAAGTACCGTTAAAAATCTTGCGAGTTCCATAGAGTCTACACTTGCGGCCTTACCTGGCGAAGCGTTGCAATGGGGCGAAAACATGATAAACATGTTCATTCAGGGCATTGAAAGCAAAATTTCCGCCGTAGGTAATGCAATTAAAGGCGTTGCTAACACGGTTAAATCTTTCTTGGGATTTCACTCGCCGACAGAAAAAGGCCCGGCTAGCGACTCCGACCAATGGATGCCAAATATGATGAAGATGTTTACGAGCGGAGTCGAGGACCATACGCCAACTTTACAAGCGGCTATCGGCAAAGTAGCGCTAGGCCTACAAACCTCGTTTACACAAACGCATCAAAACGTTCAAAACATCGTTGCTAACCCGCATGTTAATATCCCAGCTTCGCCTTCCTCGAACGGATTCCATATCCAAAACCTTAATATTAGCGTTGACGGCCGATCCTCTAAGACAACCGACGAGCTCGCCGAAAAAATCGCAACTAAATTCCGCCAACAAATGCCGATGGTTTTATCCCGATAAAAAACTCTTTTGTATTTCTTTCTATTGTTTTACAATAATGGAAAAAAGAGAGCGGTGGTTATAATGCTAAAATGGGAGTACCGAACAATTATAATCAGTGGATCGGCTAAAACCTTATTGAGGGCTAAAGGCTTAAATATGGATGACCAGCTTAATGAACTCGGTCAAGAAGGATGGGAATTAGTGAATATGCTTGGATTGGGTACAGGCGGAAGCACCCAACTCGGTGTTCAAGCGGTATTCAAAAGACCAATAGAATGATAGTCCGACCTTAATAGGTCGGGCTTTTTATTTTACAAAAAGGAGCGATGAAAAGATGAAGATTACGGCTGATGTCCTTTATAAAATTCGGAAAGTATACCGTCTTACACAGGTAGCGATGGGTAATTTAATTAATTTGTCTGGCGCCCAAGTAAATCGAATTGAAAAAAAGAAGAGTAATTTAACCGATGCAGTGGTTGAACGTCTAATTAGCACCTTTAAACTAACACCACAACGATTATCGGAATTGTTGGCAGACTTCGATAAATACGGAAAGGGGTTTTAATAGGTGGCGGCTAATCATCTCGAAGAACATCAATTATGGAAGGATTTACCGAAGAAAACAAAACGAGGCGTCCTGGCGTTAACGGAGAATTTAACGGTCAGAGACGGTGTAGCTTTTTCGCAGGAAGGGGCCGACGTTTCGCATATAGTTGATATTAGGCTTAAAACAACTGAAGCGCAAGTTTACGGGCTGAATATGGTCGGCTCCCTCGCTCAACACGAAGAGGAGAACGGCGGCTTTGTATTCGCCTTTTTTAATGCACGCAAAACGATGGACTGCGCCTTTCCAACGCTCAGCCCGTCGGAGTTAGGCCGCCTTATGTTTATTGCGACATATACCGGTTGGAAAACCGGCGTGCTTAAGTACGATAACGGCGTGTCTATTACGAAAAAGGGACTACAAGAATTGTTGAAAATGAGCCGCAGTCGTTTTACGGAGTTTTATAAACGCCTTATCGATGCCGAAATCATCCGGGAATCTAACGACAGCCTATGTATAAATCCGAATTATTTTTACCGTGGGGAAAAGAAAGAGCTCAGCAGTGTGTTTAAGTCTCGCAGCCATACTCGTCTATTTCGAGATACTGTTCGTGACCTGTACAGCCGTTACAATGGGCGTAATATTAAGCATTTAGCGCTTATTTACTCCGTTCTCCCCTTCGTTAATTTCCACTTTAATATTCTCGCCTACAATCCCGAAGAAGCAACCGCAGACTATGTTGAACCCATTACACTCGATAAATTATCGGCATTACTAGGGTATCAGAAAGCCTCTACCTTATCGACGGCAATGAACGCTGTTAAATTGGACGGGAAGCCCGTATTCGGTTTCTTTCAAACGGACGATCGCAGAGCGAAGAAGGTCGTTTTGAATCCTCGCGTCGTTTATTCAGGTAACGGTAATCACCTCGAAGCAATTAAAGCATTGTTTAACTAGAAAGGGCGAGGCGAATTGGATAAGGTAAAAATCCGGCATAGTACTTCGGTAAGAAGGGAGCCGTGCAAAAGGGAGTTCATCCGGAATCGGAATTTAAACAAGCACAGAAAAAAAGGCACAGAGCTGTTATGGAGGGATTAGTCAGTTGGGGCGGCTTTAGATAAGATGTCTGCCCTAATTATGGTTGGAAAAGAAGGTAATGATGATTAAATGCAAGTTTTTTTGTTTATTAATTGTGAATTTTTTCTAGAAAGAATATTATAATATTAATAAAACCTTTGACTGTAGCATGAAAATGAGATATTTTAGTAAAGTTTGCAGGAAATTAATTTTATTTATAGAAAAAATATTATAAACTGTGCTAGGTTTGAAGTATCATTAATATGTATATCATATTAATAATTAATTATGTTAGTTAATTCAGATGGATTAGGTGATTTAGATGAAAATACAAACAACCTCTTTTAATACATTCTTCCCCAAATTTGAAAATCTAAGATATAAATTATTTGATTTTGAAGAGAAACTTCAAAATTATTTTATTAAACCGTTTAATACTATTCCGGTTCCCGATCAAGCACCAGCCGAAATTCCCAGAATTCATGCAAATTCACATCACGGTCATAGTGAATTAAATGTCAGTTTGGATAGATTATCATTTGTAACTAATTATGATGAACGCTTTTCTGAATGGAAGCAACATCACACTTATTTAAGTGAAAGAATCTTTCCAATGACATCAATTATTAAGGATTTAGTTAATAACCAATTTTTGTATTCAGGCCTTACAACGGATATTCTAGTAGAAGAAGTGGCAGAAGAGCCTATAAAGCATATATTTAACAAGTTCCTTAATTTTCAAACTAACTCAAATCCCTATGATTGTAACCTAAAGCTAACTTATGTTTTAAAGGATAAGTACTATTTAAACTTAACCATTTCAAACATAAGATGGTATTCTGGTAGCGGCAACCCTGAGCTGGCTCTTCCAGCTTATCTCGAAGAAGCAGGTCGTGGAATTATTTTGAATTTAGATATTAATGATAGATACGCTTATAATTATAAAAAAGGGTATACATCCAAAAGTGAAGAAGTCGATGAAATACTTGATATTACAAGTGACATTATTGAAAATAAAGTTAATGATATAGTTCTAAATGGGGTGATTGATTTATGAGGAAATTTTTAACTTTCGGAACGAGCGCTTTAGCGATCACTATGCTTTCACCCACTTCATCTTCACCTCCCAACTATGAATACTTACAATCAAGTAATCAAAAAGCAATGATAAATGTCATAGAAAAGACAAGTAGTGTTGTTAGAAATAATGCTTTGAACAATAATATTAAAACGAGTGTTTTTAATTGGAATAAAATGTCCAGTGAATTGTTTAGTGAGGCTAGAGAATTTACAAAAGAAGAGGCTGAAGCACATTATAATGCATTAAACAAGGTATCAACAATTAGAGGTAAGAGGTTTAATCTATGAAGGAATTTATAACTTTTGTTCAAGAACTCTTCCCATCTATAAATCCATATACTGCAGAACAGGCAATGAAGTCATTGCATCAATTGATTAAAGGGAAAGAAAAATTAGAGATATTTACTAATTATTCATTTGATTATTTAGTTCAAGGAGATATTGTATCAGAATTACCTTTTATTTATGTTGATGAGGATGGACAAGACAGGGAATTAAATAAAAAAGGTATCTTACTATCTAATACTTGTGATTCAGAAAGAGAAAAATTTTTATTATTTGCTCCGGTATTTCATATAAATACTTACTTAGAAGAAGGTCTAAGCGAAGCTAATATAAGAAACAATAAATATACAAAATTATTATATTTGCCTTCACTAATATTTCAAGACCACGTAGTAGATCTTAATATAATTAATAGTTTTCCTCGTTTATTGATTGAGAAACTAATAGATAAAAAGCAGTTAACAAAAATTAAGACGTTCAATCTTTTTGGCTATTATTTGTTATTAGCTAAACTAACTGTGCACTTAATGAGGCCGGAAGATACTGATGTAAATCAGAGTCGAGAGTCACTAGGGGCATAACACCTAGTTAATGGGTATGAAAGAATAATGATGTAAGGCTGAGTTACTGCGTCTGTCGTCATTCATGGGGTTCGTCAATTAATGGCGGACTCTTTTTATGTATAGAAACATATGTTCGTGTTATAATATCGTTATACAAGCGAAGGGAATGACCGAACTTGACTATTCGAGATCGTGGAACGAAGAAGTGGGTATCGTTAATGCTTCCGGAACATATGACGATGCTCCGACAGCTATGGGGAGAGTTTGATTTCGAAGCAAAACCGTTCTTAGACGAGTTTCAAAAAGAAGAATTTGACCAGCGCATATCCTACGCAATAGAGTACAACCTTCCTGTTAAAGTAACGACGTGGACTAATGGGGGTACATACGAGTTTATAGGGCGAACACATTACGTCGATCCGTTAACGAAGGAACTTCGTGTGAAATCCGAAGAAGATGGCCGCCTTGCGTACATAAGATTCAGCGATATAATTGCGATAGAAGTTATCGACTAAATAATTTCGAAATGTATTGCAAGGTAACGTTCCTATCGGTTATACTATGTAAAAATACGTGTGACATACCGTTGACTTATCGTTGATATAATAACGTTTGACATAGCGCTGACTTTCCGTTGACTTAGCGAACACCTTGACAGGGTGGGGGTCGCTGGTTCGAGCCCAGTCAGAATCATACCTGAGAGAAAGCCTGTAGTCCTTGTGTATCAAGGGTTGCGGGCTTTTTTGTTTTTAAAATTTAAATCTCCTTACCACCTTTGAAAATTTAATCTGCACAAAATCTGCACAAAAGGTGTGGAAAATAATATTAGCTATTATTTCGATTGAAAAGTGTCTGTTCAAATTTAGTTGCAGCTTTCTCTTGCAAATCATCACTAACATGAGAATAGAGATCTAAAGTAACAGCAACTCTTGAATGTCCTAGGCGTTCACTAACCACTTTTGGATTTTCTCCTTGTTCCATCATAATGGTTGCATGTGTATGCCTTAAATCGTGGAAACTAATTCTCGGAACTTGGGCTTTTTCCATCATCTCATAAAATTGGCGTAACAAATTTCTCGGATTAATAGGCTTTCCATTTTCGGTAGTAATCACAAAGTCATTATCCTCATATTTATAACCCATATTATCTTTTGTAAAAAGTTGCTTTTCTTTATGGGTTTTTAGCTGATTAATCACATGCTCCGAAATAGATATTTGCCGTTTGGATTTACTTGTTTTTGGTTCTTTAACCAGCAACCCTTTATTTTGCACATAGGATACACTTCGTTTAATGTGAATTTTCTTATTCCCAAAAGTTATATCCTCCCACTTTAGTCCTAGAATCTCCCCACGTCTCATTCCGGTAAAAATGGCAAGAATATATGCAATTCCATAGGATTTATTTTTAACAGTGGTAAGAAACCTATTTACTTCCTCTATATTCCATGTCGTTTTCTCAGGATTTTTTACTTTTGGTGGTTTTGCATTTACAACAGGGTTGGATTTTATTAATTCCCACTTCACCGCTTGTTCAAAAGCTTGCCGCAACAAGTTATGCATATGACGAATATATGCGGCAGAATAACCCTCATCGATTTTATCATCATAAAAATGGTCAATATCCATTGCTTTTAATCTCATTAATCTTCCTATGTTCAAAAGAATGGATTATGTGATTCTTAATTAGATTTTCTCTGCTTTTTGCTGTAGTTTCTTCTACACTTCTTTTATAGACGGTCTCAAACCATTTATTAATAAATGCAGGGAACTCCTCTGTGCTTTCTTGCAAATAATCACCTGATACAATTTCACTTTTAACTTTTAATAGTTCTTTTTTTGCTTCAGCCTTGGATTTATACGGACCAAAACTCGCTTGTTTCCGTTTTCCCTTTCGGTCCTTCCCAACATCAACGCGGAAAAAATAGCCTTTTTTCTTTTTCTTTATGATTTTGTCAAAGTCCAAAGTGTTTACACTCCATCCTAATTTTGGAATAGTGTGTAGTATGCGGTGTCTTTATTTTAACAGAAATTGATAAACCATATGTTGAAAAATTGTGCTTTTTTTTCCTAGATTCATTATTGGGAAAATAAAAATGGAACGTAAACTAAAAAAGTTTACGTTCCATTCTTCTATATTATGAAGCGATAAAATCCCCAAGATCTCCCACAGCTTCTCTCATTATTTCTAGATTCACATGTGAATAGAAGTCCATGGTCACTTGAACTTTAGAATGACCTAAAATATCACTAATTACTCTGGGGTTTTTATTAAGTTTCATAAGAAGTGTAGCTGTTGTATGCCTTAAACCGTGTAACGTTGTTTGTTTTATATTTAAAGATCCAATTATTTTTCTGAATTCTTTCGTTAAATAGTCAGGTGCAATTGGAGTTCCGTCATATTTAATAAATACATAATTCTCTTTATTAAAATCATTTCCATATTCTTTTTTCATTTCATCTTGTAATTGTTTTTCTTTTCGAAGTAAATTAAGAATGATTTCTGGAATTGGTATTGTTCTATTCAGAGACTTTTCAGATTTAGCTTTTTTTGTGTATATCAAGCCTTTACCCTTAACTCTATTTAATGTTCCACTTATTTGGATAGTATGGTTAATGAAATCCACATAATCCCATTTAAGACCTAGAAGTTCACTGCGACGAATTCCAGTATATGCATCTAGTACAAAAGGTAAGTACACATGTTTCTTTGCTACTGCTTCTAAGAATATTTTTAATTCTTCTTTTGAGAATGCTTTATCTGCCTTATTTTTATTATCTTTTACTTTTGGTTTATTACTAATGTCTATCATTGGATTTTCTTTTACTAATTTCCATTTTATAGCAGTAGCAAACGCTTGATTAAGAAGAGAGTAAATAATTTTTAGATATGAATCTGATAACGGTTTTTTTGTATTTTCATTTGTATTACCTGATCCATCTTTTTTATATTTAATAATTCGGCCATTGTTTCTCAAAACATTAAAAAATTGATCTAATTGACGCGCGTCAATATTTTCTAATGGGGTTTTCTTGAAGTATGGAATTAGTTGACTACCAATAATGTATCTCCTTCTTTCTATAGTAGTCTCGACTTTTCCAGAGCAATATACCGTATCAAACCATTCATTAATAAAATCATCAAATGCTTTATAAGATGGTTTGAAAAAAGTTCCATTTCTCACTTGATATCTAATATTAATTAAATCAGCTTCAGCCTCTCTTTTTGTGTTAAATGGTCCAAAATTCTTTTGTAATCTTCGTCCTGTAATTGGATCCTTACCAATATCAGTTCGAAAGTAATATCCTTTTTTGCCCTTTTTAACTATTTTTTTAGTATCCAATTTGAAGTATCCTTCCTTATTTCAAATTTCCTTTTACACTATTGAGCCATTCAAAAAAGTCATCACGTTTTACCCTCATGGATCGGCAACCAACAAATTTTATTAACGGAAATCCTTCTTGTTTCATAATTTTATAAGATGTTGGTTCAGATACACTTAACAGATTTGAAATATCATGAGCTGTTAAAAATAATGGCAATTCTTCTTGAGTTTTATAAGTCATGTTTAATCCTCCTATAGGTAGTGAATAATCTTAGCTTCTTCAATCTACAGATATGAGCTAGTGGTAATATAAAACTTAATATTGTCCTAGTTAACTGGAATTTTTAAATCGAATGTATCAACTTCTTTTCATGAACAGATAAACTTGAAGACAAAAAACCCCCAATGACTAAATCTATATCAATTGATATAAATCTTCATTGGGGGTTTCCCTTGTTAATATTAAGTTATTAACATAATAAATTAACAAAATAATTTTGGCAAGCGAAAAGTATCTAAATTTTTTAAAAAGAGGCATTTGTGATATGAATTAATGTGATTAAAATAAAATGCTATTTTTATTTTGTTTATAACCCATGTATTAATAATCAAAGGTTTTTTATGAGTTTGTCAGGTTGTAAAAAAAATTTATTTACAAGTAAACTATTGGTATTGTCAAAACTTCAAAGTATTGAACATGAAATAGAAGTACTGAACATTAGGCTGTTTGGCTAAATCAAAACTTATATTTATAAATTAAAGCGACAAACAGATGGTCTGTTACTTTAAGAATATTTCTATTGTACTTTTTAAAAGTAAGTAGATAGAAATATGCTCCAACTAATAATGCTCCAGGTACAATGAAATACAGCGTGTTGGGATGTTCAAAAATAATTATTACTAAAGCATAAATGACTGCGATAATAACTTTACCTTTTGTGTATTTAAATTTTCTTCTACCCATTGGAATTTCCTTTCAACTGTTTTTTTGTTATTTTTTAACATTATGGACAAAGATTATTCCATTTATTTTTAAAAGGGATATATATCCAAGTAGAATTTTTCAAAATGTTATTATTCCGTTAGTTTAATTTTTTATATGCACTTAAATTTGAAGAAATAAGGTAAACACTACTACATCTGTTTTCAAAAAAGTGTCTGCGACTTAATGTCAAGACATTTGAGGGTAGGAACAAAAGAAGCTGATGAAAAACTATTCACTGCATCATACATTAAATTATTTTACAGAAATTTTACATATCAATAGTTTAAAAGCTTGTAATATCTATGCTTACTATTCCTTTTCTACTTTGACCACCAGTGTTATTCTGAGGGAATGTATTAATCCTAAAATGGATTTTAGAGGAAGTAGTTCACATCATAAAATAACTATTTAATGTAGTAAGATTTTAACTCTCAGCTAAAAGTTTGTTTGTAAAAGCTCGCAGTCAAAATTGGCTAAAATAAAGACTGCAAAAATATTTGGCTTTATTAAGCATCTTGAAGGATGTTTTTTTGGGTAGTGGGTGAGGAAAAAGGAGACAGTAATTAATAATATTGGCGTTTAAAGTAGAAGTTTGAAGGAGTTCCTCTGGGACTTTATCCCCTTAGCTAATTTAATTATTTTATAAAATATCACAGTTTATAAGGGTGGAAGGAACGACAATTTGGGGAATAGATAGCAATAAAGTGCTTTTCTTTTTTGGAACTGTATTTTAATACGTCCAACTGCATATTTTGCAACTTTTAAAATTTAAAAACAGACATGTTTTTTGTAAGGAAAATGATAAAAAAACAAGACGAAAAGTTAGCGCTTCACAGTATATTAGTCCCGAAAAAGGAATCATTTTCTGTTTCTAAAACTCTTGCTACAACTAGATTTAAGATTGTTAGGTCTATGAACGGGTTCATAGGGACAATTGGGTACACTTTAAGTGCACCCAATTGTTCTAAGAACCGATAGTCCTTTCAAAACAAAGGTGGAAATAATTATACAAAATATAATTGATGTACCAAGATCAATCATTAGATGTTTGGTTGTTAATAATAAGGTTTGGAAGACAACTGGAAAAGTGCGAGGATGTTAATATTCCGAAATCTTAGGAGAGAGGAGCTCCGAAAAAATGCTTGAACTGAATTTCTAAGGAAGAATTAGAGCACATATAACTGGCCGATTCTATAATGTGAAAATATAAATAAATTAACTTTGCATTAACGGACAATAGTGAACAACTAGTAGTGAAACAAAAATTTTGCCAGTTTCCTTTATTGGAACACTTTGATGGGGCTCGTTTTAATTTTACCGGTTAAATTAATTTACTTCCGATAAACTTCTATTTTCGGAGGAATAGAAGCCCTTTGAATATCAATTAAAATTAGCGTTTTAAATATAATCTTGAAACTTTCCTATCGCATATATATATTCATATTGGAGCTAATGACGAAAACTCTGAAAAAACCAGGGCTTCCCTCATTAGTGGATTACTGGTACCCTCTTTTTGCTATATATTATCTTAAAACAATTTACTGGTAACTAATAATAGTTACCAATATGACGACCGTTATTTTTTTAGATATTAAAGAAAGGCTCAATTATTACTTATCCATTGGTACATCAAGCTTAGGAATAGTAACTAATATTGGTTTCCAATAATACGTTCGCTAATTAGGGACCATTTTAATTTTTTGTCTCTGTAAAAGAATATTGTTAATATTAATAAACGACAACGGACTTCATGCTATACTGTCTCAATAACCTTTGTTATACTTTTCCATTCTAAACCGCGTTTATTTAAAGCACCTGTTCTATCTTAAACATGTTTTATAATTTTTTTGTATTTGTACCAAATTTATCAATAAGACTCTTTAGTAGTCTGGCCTGCTCTTCTTTTACTGCGGGTATATCTTTCCGCAGCTCTTTTAACTTTTGTTAAGAATTTGCTTTAAAATTCCATCCATTACCCGCTCATCCATGTTCTGTAATTTATTCTTTCACTTGTGTAAAAACAACAAGGAACTTTAACAAAGCACAATTATACCAATATATAGGTTGGATACATTACATAGATTCAGTAAAGCAAGAGCTGAGACTGAAGTCAGGAACAGATGGGCTAGATTACATAAAGTTAAGTGAAATTGTTGATGTAAAAATTATCGATAATAAGCATATATAAATACTTTACACATACGCATAGTTTGTACTAGTGGTTTATATAATTAGAATAGGTGAATTTTTCAAGGGTATAATAATAGAGGCGTTTAAAAGAATTCACAATCATTTTGATTAGCTAATTATCTCTGGAGGTGTATCTACTTGAATCGAGAAGAAAAGACATCACAACATGGCAGGGGGAAATCATCTTATAAAATCGGTGAAGCTGTTGAAGGTGAAAGAGCGGTTTTTACCTCCAAAACTGGTAAGGAAGAATGGGGAAGAGTGGTTTACAAACGAAAACCAGATTATAGATATGATCCGTATAAGAAGTTAGTTGGCAAAGAGAGAGATATATAATCCTTCCCTTTTATCCGTATAAACTTTGCACTTTAACTCTACAAAACGCTTGTTTAAGACTTATTTGATATGCTCTCCTATCCTATAAGTAACAAATTGGTAATAACAGTAACGATTTTTCCGGGACAACTATTATAATAAATGATGAAGAAATGAGCTCACAGTTTCTTGTTAATTATGATTTGATGAGAACTATCAATTATCCATTTGGAGGTGCTCTTTAATGGCCAGAATAATAAATCCAGCACAAAAAAGGGTTCTGCCAATAAAAGACTTATACAAAGTTGGTGAGCCTGTTGTTGGTGTTAAGGCTATCGCACCGATAAAGGGAAAAGAACAAACCGGCCAAGTGGTTTATAGGCGAAAAGCGCAATATAAAGATTTATTTGAAAATCACGTATAAAATTAATTAGACAAACAATTTAATCAGAGATTAAATTGTTTTTTATTTTCATTTATAAGAGCAAACTTCTTCATTTTATTAATAAGAAAATAAAAGGATCAACGATATCATGTTTATAGTTGAAAGAGAAGTGAAGATGCTTGATGGATAGATTTGCTCTCTATTTGATTATTGTTATTTTATTAATAGCATGTCAGTTTATCGCAAAACGGTGTTCCACCTAAACTTTATGCGCTTCCTAACAATGGTGGGAAACCATATTTAGCCCAATCCTCAAGATGGATGGGGAAATGAATTGGGTTATTTAACCCCAAATGGTATCCAGTTTGAACGTTATTTATTAGTCTTATTTAAGCAATTGGGCTATAAGGTTCAGACTACTCCTTCAACGAATGACTATGGAGCAGATCTGGTACTGGATGGAAGAGATGGTCGGATTGTTGTACAAGCCAAAAGATATAAAAACAACGTTGGGATTAAAGCAGTACAGGAAATTGTCTCCGCTAAGATTTATTATTCTGCGAATCGGGCATGGGTTGTCACAAATAGTCATTTTATAAAATAGGCTGTTAATTTGGCTCAATCTACTGATGTTAAGTTAATAAGTCGTGATGAATTAATAGAAATGATGTTGGTAGTAAAAGATGCATTAAAATATAAACAATAGAAAGAAATTACTATACATACAGCAACTGTAGACACTTTGTAATTTTAATACCCCTTTTTCAAACCAATCAAGTAAGCTATTACCATTATCAGCAAAACTTTCCAAAATAATATAGAATAGTAGATAGAAAAACAGGGTAAAAAAACAAGTCTTCTAATTTAAAGGAGGTTCAATATGAAAAAAACACTCGGATTACTTTTGCCAGCTCTTTTGATATTTGCCGGATGTAGTCACTCCACTAGCAGCTCGGGGCCAGCCCCTACTTCATCACAGAGAAAGGGAGAAAATTCAAACCAAGGACAAAACAACAAGTCTAATTCATCTTCTACAAACGATGGTAACTCTTCCAATCAGAATCCTTCAATAATAGGCAGCAACTCTAATTCTAAACAAAGTAATTCTTCAACCAATACTTCTCCAGCAACTCAAAATAGTTCTAATAACTCAACTAGTCAACAGTCTAGAACTAACAATAAGATTCAATTAAAGAAAAAAAGTGTCAAGATTACAAGTGGGGTAGCAGCTGCAAAGTACTTGAGACAAAAATTAAATAAGGAAAATGATACTGATACTTTATTTGATGATTTAGGTGGGGCAGTGGATAAGGATAATAAAGGAACTTACTATACTATTAAACTTGTTTCTAAATCGATGCTAAAAAATGGTGGTAGCGGTACTCTCGATATATATAAGGTCTATGAAGATGGAACTTATCAGGCAAGATATTAATACAAATTAATATGATTAATAGGAGAGTTATTTTGGTAACTCTCCTTTCTCTTTGTCAATTATTAATATTACTTTATATATAAACTATATAATATATTCATCAATTACTAATGCTAGTTGGTTCACATCACGACCTTCGAGAGGTAACTTAACTTTTGAATCCTTTTAATGAAATATTTGATAATATTTCTCACAAGTGTACACCTAGAAACGTGATAAAGTATGTTCTAGTAAACATTATTATTGTATTGCCGAGATACGGTTTGATATGTTCCTCCGATTGGATTAACTTGCCCACCGGGTTGTACTGAATTCACTTGACTAGATGGAACGGTAGCAGCCGGAACATCTTGCTGGTTTAAATTCAGGGATACTTTTACTTCACCCCCCAGAGCGTCCGCAATCTTTTCAAGCAAACCTATAGAGATGTTTTGTTCACCTTTTTCGATTCTTGATATAGCACTTTGTCTTGTATTTAACTTTTCAGCCAATTCCTTTTGTGACAAACCTAAAGATTTCCTTAAGGAAATAATTTGTTGAGCCACCTCATATTCCAATTTAGTCTCTTCCTCTTGGCTTTTCATTAAAGTATCTTCCTTAACATCATTAACTTCACTCATTAAATTACACCATCCTTACTTTTAATATCCATCTACCAACTTTTTAAAAGCTGAAACATTTTATATTTTTATAAATAAATTTAATTGTTCGATAATATATCACATATATGTTATATTGATTAATATAACATATATGTGATATGAAGTGGAGGGAAAATTAAAATGAATACTCAAGTATTAATAAAAAAACAAGCTCTAATAGCAAACAAAAAGTTTATATTCTTAATGTTAGTAAGAACACTAACAGGTTTATCTTTTGGAATTTACCTGTTAGGTGAGAGTTGGTATGTAGTTAACGAACTCAATATGAAAACTTATTTGGGAATTATTCTTATGCTCACCAGTATACCACGATTGTTTTTAATGTTTTTTGGAGGAATTCTTTCTGATAAATATAGTAAAACAAATATTATGTTTGTGTCACTAATTACAAGAGGATTATTGGTGTTTACATTGGTTGGTTTAATTACTACTAAAAACGCAAACATCCCAGTTTTGCTTTTATATGCGTTTTTATTCGGTAATTTAGATGCTCTATTTTATCCAGCGAACTCGTCTATTGTTTCAGAAGTTGTTGATAAAGAAGAACTGACAAGAGCTAATTCATTTCTACAATCAACAAACTTATTTTCCACAATGGTAAGTCCAATTTTAGCCGGTATACTATTATCAATCGGTTCTTTCACTATTCTTTTTTCTGTAACCGGACTACTTTTATTGTTAAGTGGGATAAGTGTATTTTTTATTAATACTTCATCTCCAATTCATCAAAAAAATGAAGAATCTGTAATTGAAAACTTAAAATCTGGATATAGATTCGTAAGAAAGGATACCTTGCTAACTAGCTTAATGGCAATTATTCTAATTGTGAACCTTTTTATAGTTGGTCCAGTTAATATTGCTCTTCCGCTTATTGTTGATGAAAGGTTAGGTGCGAGTGCCCTTAACTTGAGTTTTATGCAATGTTCCTTGTTTTTAGGGATGTTGGGAGCAACCATTGTCTTTTCAATAATAAATGTGCGAAAAAAACGAGGGATGATTATATTAAGCGCAATGATTTTATCCGGTTTTTGTATCTTAACTCTAGGGTTGATTCACAATTTATTTCAAGGATTATTTTCTCTTGCAGTTTATGGTGTTTGTATCTCAGTTAGTTCTTTAATCATTGCAATCATTCAAGAAAATACTCCAAGTGAAAAAATGGGCAGAGTAATGGGGCTTACTTCTACTGCTTCACTCGGACTAACACCACTATCCTATGGACTAACTTCATTGGCGTTATTTTTGAAAATCCCGATGTCACACATTCTCATTGCTTGTGGATGTCTTGTAGTTATTATATCAAGTTACATAATGTGGAGAATTAATGTTGTTCGTGTGGCTGACTAATACATATTGATGCTAAACGTATAATTCATTCGAGTCAGGGTAACTCAGGCAGCCCTTTCCTTGTTGCACTAACCGGGCAGTTTAGTTCAACAAGAAGGTGAAGTTTATCCTTATGGAGAATATTCACAAGACAGATTAGGTTCTTAAAAGATCAATGGAAGAAGGAATGGAGGAGGTCTTTTGAATTCAACCAAAAAACCTACACGATGGAATCTGGAGAGACTTTATCAAGAAGAAGGTATTACCTCATTCATAAACCACTTAGACTTTTTATCGAAAAGGCTTGATAAATTAGAAAAAAATAATGGGCATTTTGATGAAAATGGAACAGAAGAGCAATATACAGAATTGAATATAATTGGTGACATTGAAAAAGCTGAGTCATATTATTATTGCCTGACTACTGAAGAAGTAGATCCTTCTATTTTAACATCGATAAACTTAACCATAACTGCATTAAAGTTAAAAATGCGATCCCTTTTAGATTTAAAAATTGAAATGATGAAATCAAAAGAATTACATACAGCGTCAAGGTTAACTATACAGGCCTTAAAAGGGTACGAAGATATCTATAATCAGGTTAAAAATAATCTAAGAGTGAGAGTTAATTATGAAGGGGAAGAAAGAAATTTAACCTTTACTAATGCAAATTATATTGCAATGACACATTCTGACCAAAAAACAAGAGAAAAAGTATTTAATGCTCTAAACAATACTTTAGAAGCACATTCTAATATTTTTTCAACCATTTATAATCAAATGATAGGATTACGATTAAATCTTAATAAAGCTGAAGGTAAAAATAACTACTTAGATGAATCATTTATCTTTAACGGCTTATCTCATAACATAATTCAAACAATGTGGAATGCAGTTGATCACTATTTGCCGGAATTAAATCGATACATAGAGGCGAAAGCAAATGAAATAAATAAAGGCGTTGGAATTTCGTGGTATCAGTTGATGTCCAGTTCACAGGAAATTGCATATAAAATTGACTTCTTCAAGGCTGTAGATGTGCTAACTGCTGCATTAGGAAAAATTGATTCGAAAATGGGTGAATTTGTTAAAAATGCTGTTGAAAATGGGTGGGTAGATGCAGAGAAAAGAAGTACCAAACAGATTGGAGGCTTTTGTGTGCCTTTTATTCGTGAAGGTGAATCAAGAATATCTTTAAATTATGATGAAACCTTCAATAGTGCAAGAATATTGGCGCACGAGTTAGGCCACGCTTGGCATTATTATCAAATAAAAGAAAGTCCATTTGCGGGGTTTTTAGAGGATCGCTTGGAGATGACTATTGCAGAAACAGCTTCCATCTTCTTTGAATCGTCATTTATAGATTCAATAATTCAAGAGATAAAAATACCGCTACTTAAAAAGGCTTTACTTGGATGGAAAATTGAACGAAGTTTAAATTACTTAATGAACATAAGAGGGGCTTACCTATTTGAGAAACAAGTTTACGAATTAAGGTTACAAGGGCCAATAAACCCATCTCAATTGGAAGGGGTTTCAATAAAATCACAAAGCACTGCCTACGGTGAGGCCCTTACTCAATATGAGCCTTTTGTCTGGATTAAATATGGTCAATTTTTTCAGACAGAAGTTCCTTTTTATAATTATCCATACTCATTCGGTTTCCTCTTTAGCAATGGTTTGTTAGAACTATCAAAAAAAGAAGGGGATAGATTCTCACAAAGTTTTAGTGACTTCTTGAGTATGACCGGAAGTATATCAGCTGAAAAATTAGTCAAAGAATACTTTAAAATAGACCTTGCTGAACCGGAGTTTTGGAAACAATCAGTTAAAAGAATTGTAAATGATGTAGATTTATATCTTAAGCTCTAGCTAGCAGGTATTGTTAAAATGGGATGGTTGAAGAACTGGTTTATAGTAGTAATCAAAAAGACAAGATATGGCTGCCATTGTGGCAGCTTTTATCTTGTGTAACTAACGAAGCAGGTGTGCGGCCGAGCCTAGGTCGGATCATATAACGGGTGGGATTCCCGTCGAGCAAGAACTAGCCATTCACTCGTAGCGAGTCTTGGAGGGCTAAAGGTAACTTTAGTCTTTAAGCGTAGACAGTTAGGTAACGGGCCGAAAGCCAAATGGTTGAAGGGATTGAGCCCCATAATGTTAGTAATTTGAGAGGGCTGATGCTTTACCTGCAGCAGAAAGCAACATTTCATTCTTCGTAATGGCAAGAAGTATGAAACCTCTCTGGGGTCAGAGACCTTGGCACGTTACACATTGATATGATACGGCAACTCGGGAGATCCTACCGGTCTTTTCTTTTAGAAGAGTATGGTTTACAAGCGATAAAAAGTAAGGAAACCAAATGCCAGGTAGGGAGTCGGATAGCAGCGTAGTACCAATGAAGTTGGGTAATGCCGATGGAGGAAAGGCTAGCTACCAGTTATCACCCTTGCTAGGGACACATTTACTACACACAGAGGTAGGGATGATAAATGGAAACAAGACTAGTAAGGATAGCAGAAATAGCAAAATCAAATATTAAAAGATTAACTATATTTGTGAATGGTAACTAGGAGGAGCCGTGTGCGTTAATTGCGCAAGCACGGTTCTGGGAGGGGGGAGAACACAATTTACCGAGAGGTAGAGAGGTTCTCTTCTACTCGACTAGCTTAAGAAGGATTCTAGAATATCAACGTGGAATACACTGATACATATTAAAAACCCAACATTGTTAAAATTTATTTAAGAGGTGTTGAAATGAATACTGATATTCCTGTTAGTATTTTGACTATTTCAGGTAGTTTAAGGGAGAAATCCTTGAATTCAGCATTATTGCGTGCTGTTAATTCGATGATTTCTTCACAGGGAACCGTTATTAATTATAATGAAATGTCACAACTTCCGCATTTTAATCCCGACTTAGATGTAGATAATGTTGATACTGCTGTTGCCAATTGGCGAAGGCTATTAAAAGAAGCGAATGGTGTTCTAATATGCACACCGGAATACGCCAAAGGAGTCCCAGGGTCATTAAAGAACGCACTTGATTGGGTGGTATCTTCGGGGGAACTCGTAAACAAACCCGTAGCAGTTATTAGTGCCTCCCCACACCCAGATGGGGGTGCAACAGCTAACAACTCTCTTGTGGGGACACTCTCAATGATGAGTGCATTGGTAGTTAAAGGATTGTCGGTTCCTTTAATCAACAAAAAGTTAGATAGTAACGAAGAAATAATTGATTCAGAATTGAGGCTTAACATTCAAAATCTATTGAATGTCTTTTTTCAAGAAATCAATAATGTACATTGAGCCTTAAGTATTGGGCGGAAGAGGCTTAGTTACGGCTGTCATTTTTGGCAGCTTTTTATCTTTCGTCACTAACTAAGCATTATAGTGACATAAGAAAAAACTTTTCCAGATAAATATACTAAAGGGACGGAATTTAAAAGCATTTTCTATTTACCTTAACATTTCAAAAAAAAATTATACGATGTACCTATATTTCCAAACCTAGAATGAGTATTTAAAATTCACTTATAGAGGTGGATATTATGCAGATAAAAGAGATAAGACTATATACCAATAAGCTAAATGAATTAAAGAACTTCTATTCTGACTTGCTAGGGTTTTCGTTAATTTATTTTGACCAGAATGTGATTTCATTTAAAGTAGGAAATTCTATTTTATCATTCGTTCAAACAAAAGAAATAACAAACCCATATTATCACTTTGCCTTTAATATTACCGAAAGTAAAAAAGATGAAGGTATTGCTTGGCTAAAGCAAAAGGGAATTAATATTAATTTAATTAATGGGAGCGAAGATATCTTTTCAAAATCGTGGAATTCCCACTCAATATATTTTTACGACCCGTCTGGAAATATTCTTGAGTTGATAGCACGACACGATTTAAAATCCGATGACCATAAAGAGTTTAAAGCTACCGATATTATTAATATTAGTGAGATAGGTTTTCCTGTAAATGATGTGAAACTTGCTTCAGATGAATTAATTCAAAGATATAATGTTGAAGTTTACAAGGAGAGTAATAATGAATTTGCACCAATAGGAAATGAAGACGGATTATTTATCCTCTCTGGATTAAATCGTAATTGGCTTGGTTCAAACAAGAAGGTTGAGATATTTCCACTCGAATTAACTATTCTAAGTTGTAAAGAAAGTGAGGAGAGATTTCTTTCATTTCCATATATAATACAAGAAAAACTAAATTAACAGATTTAAACGTTGAACGGAATAAGGAAAAACGTTTGTTCAATTAAGGAGCAGGTTGTGAAGAATTACACTTAAACTAAACCAGCTAATAGTTTGTCAACATTTTTCAATAAAAAGATTTATAACCTCATGATATACTAAAAATGTCCATGCCAAATAACCTTCCTAAATTCTCTTATTGGAAGGTTTTGTTGTATTTAGTTAGATATAGGTTCTATGCTATATCTCGGAAAGTGATTCTGCTTTTTAGTAAGGCGTAAATCCAATGTAAGAGTTTGTTTACACATGCAATTATCGCTACTCTGAAGGGTTTTCCTTCTTCTCGTTTTTTATCGTAAAACTCTCGTAGTCTTCTATTGCGTGGAATGATTTCATCTGTCGTTTTCTATTTACGTGAATCCCGAATTCCACTTTGAACAGCCATATACAAGGCGTGACGAAGCCTACATGAGCCACGTTTGGTTATTCGGTTTACCGATGCAGTAAACTTTCCTGAAGAGTACACACTAGGATCTATTCCAGCGAATGCAACTAACTTCTTGGCATCATTAAACCGATCTATCTCTCCGATTTCAGAAATAATCGTTGCAGCGATTTTTTCTCCGACTCCAGGGATAGATTGAAGGATCTCATATTCTTCAATTTCACTAGCGAGGGCATCTATTTCATCCGCAATATTGGATAGATGCTCTTGGTATTGAAGAACAATTTTAACCAAGATTTCAAGGTTAAAAATATGACTATCGTAGAGATTGTTTTGAAAGGGATCACGAAGGGCTGCTGCTCTTAACTTCTGTGCCTTTTCCTTTGCCCATAACTCTGAGCGACTCTTACATACTGAAGCTATCTTATCAGTTAATTCTTTTTCACTTACACTTAATACTGCCTTAGAAGTAGGGAATTCTAGTAAAGTAAGTAAAGATACCTTTGAATAGAGGCTTCCAAAAACCCCTCGATACTCAGGAAAGACCTGATCAATTAAGGAATGTAGCTGTATCTTTGTTTTCGCTGATATTTCTGCAATACTCTCTTGTTGCCTTGTTAGATTACGAAGGTTTAAGAGCTGAACTCCACGCTTCTTGTAAGGCTCTAGCTCCTCTTTATAAAACAGTTCACAAAGATGATAAGCATCAATTGCATCTGTTTTTACCTTTCGGAGGCTTGAGCTCTTGGCTCTATGTGAAATAAGAGGATTGACGATAATATAAACATATTTTTGTTCCTCTAGAAACTGAATAACGGGAATATGATAATGCCCAGTTGACTCTAATACAACCGAAGGTTGATGACCACCAGCTGCTTTTTCCACTTCTTGAAGGAACTCTAATAAACATCCTAAACCTTGAAGATTGTGTGTAATACTAAAACTCTTACGATATGGTTTACCTTTATCTAAAAACGCTTGAACTTGACTTTCCCCTTTTGATACATCCAGACCAATCACTGGATTCATATAAATTTCTCCTCCTCCTAGAATACATATTAGTCGGTAACCCCTAAAGCTCCTTGTAATGTCATAGGTTCGCTTGTTAAACGGGATCATGGTCCCAACCAGCCTGAAACATGTTTATACAAGTAGGGGGTGAACAGTTTAGCTGACGGAATCGAGTCCCACGGGTGCGACGTTCTACCCCGACTACCGTAATAATAAGACCATAAGCAAAAAGGTCAACCAGAAAAATCTGGCTAACCTTATATTACGAACGGGTGGAAGAGCTAAAAACCGGCTGTTGTCTTATTGGCAGCTTTTTCTTATTGTGCTAACGAAGCAGTATAGCGGAAGAAGGAGTACAGATAGTCCTAGTGGAATATTAAAGTATGTAGATTTATGGAGAGGTTTATATGATTAAAAGTGTTCATTGAGATGATGTGAAGGAAGGGGTAATTTTTGACAGGTATTTCTTCAAAATTTAAAAAGAGACAGTGGCAATCACTCGAATTGCCAACAAGAGCATTATTGATTACTGTAGTGTTCTACCTTATTGCCGTAGTCGGCTGGAATGTTACGTACTTAAAATTAATATTTCCCTTCATCGAACAATTCATTTTAACCCATGCGGGTACGACATGGAGCAACCTCCTCAGTTCTTTAATCGGAACATGGATAGGGGAATCCTTTTTCCCTATTGTTTTATACATCTTTGTAGTTCGTCCTTATCAATTGCGAACAATTTTACTCACTAGTTATCGACTCAACTTGCTTAGAACACTTTTGCTCATTTTATTTACAGTTGGAGTATATCTTATTTTTGCACCATTACAGATGTCAACGAATTTAATTGTTCTCCTTACTTTTATTGGCACTGGATTTGCAGAAGAGTACTCCTTCCGTGGAGTTCTTACTAGAGTCTTTCGAGACAGGCTAGGCATTGTATGGGCAACTGTACTTGTCAGTATTCTTTTTAGTTCTGCACATTGGTCAGAATGGTTCAATGTAGAACATGTTCCTATGAACCAAGTATGTTTATATTTTCTTACAATTTTCGTTATGGGTGTCTTATATACAGTTATAGCTTGGAGGAGTGAATCGCTCTTCTGGGCAGCTTGTATACATGTTCTCAATGATTTTAATGCACACATTGAACCTTCATATGAAGATTCATTGAAGTTTGTAATTACATTGATGGTCTGCGGTGTAATTGGGGCAGAATTACTTCGTTTTGTCTCCAAACCTAAATCGATCGTATCCGAATCAGGTAAAACTAGTTCAGAAGATAAAAATGAAAACGTGAAAGCTTAAGATGGCACATAGTTTTTGTCAGGTTCTTTTCAATTGTAAACCTAGCTTTTTGTGTATTCCTAATTTACTAGTGGTAATGGGGTGGTAGAAATAATTGAATTATGATATTCAATTAACGGGAGCTTTAACACAATAAGAAATAAAATTTAAAGAGCCCATAATATGCAAGTTTTTATGCACTTCTTGCGTATTTTGGCTCTTTTTACATACAAAAAAGATACTGCCATTTATAACATTTTTTAATTGCCAAATACACTTATAAAATCAAAGTGGTTGAGCAATGAATAGAGATGAAATTAAGAAACTAGGTAATTGCAACTAAATTTAACTTTATAAGCGTCTGTCCACGATTTTTATTCTGTAATCGAATAAAATGTCCCCCAAAACTCCCCCCAATTAAGTGGGGGAGAATACATTATTCTACAAAGCAAATAAAAGTAAAAAACCCTAGAATTGTTGTTAAATCAACACTTCTAGGGTTTTTTACAATTGCTATTTAATAAGCAATTTAATTAACGAGAGTAGAAATCGATAGTCTAAATTTTTAAAGTTGATGAAACTCCATCAAAATGTGGAATAATTAAATTTTCAATTGAATAGCTACTTCCTTTGTAATAAGTACTAGATTGTGTTATTATATATAAATAAATTAATAATTAAAAAGGGAAAACCCCAAAACTATTAGTCTTTTTACAAAGGCCTAATTTTGTTTTGGGGTTTTTGCGTTCATAAAGGAGTAAATTAAATGCTAGATAAACACAAACTTCAACAACAGGATAAATTGAATCTTTTAAATACAACATCTCTACGTATCATTCCTATTCTTGCAGAGCATACAGATCTAGATGGTATGATTAATATTTCAGTGAACGAAATTAAAAAATTAGGATTCATGACACCAAAGTTGGTGCCAACTGCTTTAGACAGATTAGTCAAGGTAGGCTGGATCCGTAAGACCAGTGATGGAAAGATGTTTGCCTTATACACATGCAATACCACACATGAAAATAAAGATTTTTATTACATTAATACATATAAAGTTTTTAAGGAAGATGCTTTCAAGAAAATGTATAAACGTGCTATTAGCTTCTTTTATTATCTTCTAGCTGCTAAAGTTCCCGGAAGATGGCATACTATTGCCGTCGAACGCTTATATAAAAATAAAACATTTGCTGGGAATTTGGCGATAGAATACTTTGAGGATTTTGATGACCTCATGGAGAAGAACTTTATTCCTTTAATCAAAGCAGGATTCATTGAAGTCAAATTAGGACCAAATGGCACAACTCTTACCTCTCAAACAGCACATATTAAAGAACAAATTTATGCGTATTGCGGAAAAGAGAATCTTTCCATGCGAAAAAAACGTATGAAGGATACTCACATTCTCCATATTCGTATAGCAAAGGAAGTAATAGATAGAAAATCAACTATTTTTGATCCCGATCGTCGCTCAACTTTGAGGGATTTGGCTAAGATTGCTTATGAATATGGTTACAGCATAGATTTATTCCCCCAAGAGGCTCTAGAAGAAGTTCATATGACAAAGCATAAGATTTTTAAAGAATTTGGTCAATTAGGGATAAAAATTTACCGGGAATCACTCTGTGCTTTTTTTGAAAACAGTGAACATTCATTTGCACCTTTAATGGACAAGAAACAGTTTGGACGAGCGATTAAGAATCATTATGTGATTCCCCGCATCACAATGGAATTGACCGCTGCGATACAATCCAGTGAAAAGAATAACTTGTCTAAAACAGAAGCTTTCTTACAGTACATGACTACCGAAGCATATGCTGATGAACTAGTTTTGTTCGATAAATATATGAATGAATCTCATGCTGAATTTTATAAAGATGCAGTAAAAACTAGTCCTATTTGGAAAGACTTTTCAAACAAGGTAAATCATATTTTTACAGAAGAAAAGGCGGCTGGAAATGGGAAAGATAAAGTGGTGAAACTCGCTCAACAAAAAGTCCTATCCAGTAATAATCGACCTGAAGAGAAAGAGCAGGTATACACTTATAAAGAAAGAACGAAAGACAAGGCTCCAGATGATAAGGTTAATAGGCACGAAGCATATCGTAATAGGATGAAAGCAAAGGGATTACTAGGACAAGGAATACTACCAGAAGACTATGATTTTTAATAGCTAATATATCATTTTTTTAAAAAGGAATATTGGAAAATACTGGCGTTCAAAATCACTAACGAACGTCTATTTGTCATGTTCTCTTTTTTTATCCTCATTTTTCTTTATTAAAACCCTCTTTCCATTTTTTTATTAATTGTATATATACATATACCTAGTAGTTGATATAGGTCTTTTGGTCTATGAATTTTATCTGTTATCTATATCACACTTGAAATTATCCTCTACACACTTTACATTTTTTAAGAACGATTGCCGTATAGACAGATAGAAATATAGTATTAGAAAAATTGGTATTTAGAAGAAATATGGATAAAACAATTTGGCCTAGTCATAAGAAGGGATGAAGGCCCTCACTTTTTTTAATTTGAAACCTTAATGGATCTTAATATGTATTTGCATTAGGGATTTTTAATATGAGTTTTTAATATGAATAAGATTAAAAGAAGAGCTTCTCCTCTCACCCAAAATAAAAATGATTTATACACACCCTATTTTTTGGGGAGATTCCTTTAACTCATAAGTTTGGTAAATCGGTTTTAGATATTACGAAAAATCCGAACTTAGCTAATCAATTTTACTCGGATCATACTATTAATAAAATCCTGCAATTTAGTACTTAAAAAAGTATAGTAAGGTTTACATTATGAACGTATATTCTTTTTATCCTACCCTGACGGTGTCCATTAAGTTCTACTCTGGCTACTGCCATAATTAGATCATATAAAAATTGGTTAACCAGAAATAACTGGTGACATTATAATACGAACGGGCTAGATAAAAAAAGGAGGTTTAAACTTCTTTGGAATCAAGCAGGGAGACTAATCAATAATAGGCGTTTAACTTTTTAATCAATATTTGTATCTTTTCTCTTGTAGCTCTGTCCCTTCTAATCCAGTATTAATAGATAGAGGAAGTATGTTTTCTTTAAATCTCCCTTTAATGCAGGTTTATGCTGATAACTCCAAGCTGCTTCTACAAGTAGATTCCGAACGTGAACAGTTGCCTGTTTTTGTAATATTACCTAGCCTTCTGATTTCACCACTTGCACTTTCACTAGAACTTAACCCAACGTATGACATCAATTTTTTATGAGAAGAAAATCTTTTAAATGAACCAATCTCAGCCACAAGGCTGGTAGCTGTTATAGTGGCTATACCTCTTTAAAGATTGGAGTGCTTGAATCATTGACGTATGATACCCTTCCGTTGATTGTAATTTAATTTCGTCCTCTAATCGTTTTACCCTTTGCTCAACTTCTTGTAGATGATGTAGATACCCTCGGAAAACTATTATGGATGCAGAACGTTCAAACTTTTACCCAATTTCGATATCTACGAGTCCATTTCTTTTCCTTGAAATACGGGTGAATATCATTTCGTATTAGGAATTTGGTTAATGGGTTTTGCTCTTAATTCATCCTCTTTGGCATCTTCTCGGACTAGAAGATATTGGGAAATGATTCCTAACATGGTAGAATCATGCGTATTTTTTTGGATTTTTTTCATAAAACATATTGTCATAAGCAGCTTTTTTTGATTGCCAAATACAAGAACTTTATAATAGAAGAAACTCGATCAAACTTTAATTCCTGTTTATACTGATGCATGAATAAAAAATTAGTAGTTACAACAATAGGAGGAATATAAATGCTTATTCGTCACCCTGACTTGGACTTCAAACAAACTCATGCTTATTATTTTAGAGATACTAAAGGAAAAGAATGTACCATGACAAGCGAAGAAAAATTAGAGGTCGGATCTGTGGTTATTGCTGATTCATTTCCCGGTACGTATTCTATGCGTATTACAAAATTATGGAGAGAAGCAGAACGGACCTTTTTTGAGTGGGAATCTTTTAAGGTCACATTAGGTCATGTTAAACTTGATTTGATATAAAAATTTGTGCACCTTATTTAAGGTGTCTTTTTTTATGGATGTATGAATTTACATAAAATCGAACATTCATTTTCATGTCCTATTTGTCCTCACTCAATTTTCAATAAAATAAAAAAGAATAAATAAATCGTACAATCATTATTTGATTTAAAAGGGGAGAGAGATATGGTCAATCTGGTTAAGGATGTTCAACCTATCTGTGATAAGCAGCAGCTGGAGGATATGAAATGGGCTTTACTCCTACATTGTTCAAAAAAAGATTATCTTCTGTATCGGCTACACTTAACTGGGCAATAAAATTAAGGTCTAGTAGACTTTCCACCAATTTTGGGCATACTGCCTGATTATCATAGGAGATCAGGTATGCTAGCCTTGTCGGTGGAGCCAGGTGTATTGGTTAGCTGGCTTTCTGGGCGGGAAAGCTTCCACGTAGAGTTTCCATGTCAAGTGTTGGTATTACCCCACTATTTTGATTTAGTGTTGCCATACCAGTATTATCTTTTGTAGCAAAGAAAACAGAGGAGGAGCTTAAAGAATTTTATATATATTCAAGTGCTAATCTTAAAAACTTCCTACAGCGTTATACATGGCATTTCGAGGTGAAGACATAGTAATGGATACCCTTTACAAAGTTTACCGGGTGTTCTTTTATCCTCCTAGGATATGTCTACTTAAAGGGGGTAATTGCCTTTTATCAGCATAGATATGTCTATTTAAAGGGGGCAATTGCCTTTTATCAGCATAGATATGTCTACTTAAAGGGGGTAATTGCCTTTTATCAGCATAGATATGTTTGCTTAAAGGGGGTAATTGCCTTTTATCAGCATAGATATGTCTACTTAAAGGGGGTAATTGCCTTTTATCAGCATAGATATGTCTACTTAAAGGGGGTAATTGCCTTTTATCATTATAGATATGTCTACTTAAACGGAGTGATTGCTTTTTATCCCCATAGGATATGACTACTTAAACGTGGCCAGGTAGCTAACTAAAAACAGGTTTTAGAATAGATATAATTTAATATTTTAGGATAAGAAGGTTTTTTGATAAATCGGAGTTGCTTTGACCCCCTTTAGGTAGACATTACTAGAAATCTCCAGATATTTAAAATGACAATGTGAGGTGCAACTACGTGGATAGAAAAGTAAAGACATCAGATAATTTTAAAGGAAAATCTTCTTATAAAATTGGCGAAGATGTTGTAGGTGTAAGAGCAACTATTTGCGGAAAAAACGGTAAAGAGGAATTGGGAAGAGTGGTTTACAAACGAAAACCTGAATATGGGTATGATCCATATGAAAAGCGAACTTAAAAACTTTGTCATTTTGGTTGTCATTTTTGATAGGTTCTACTTTCTTGAATAGTCTTTTTCTTATTGGGCTCTAAAGGGGAGTGTAAGAGAAAAGGAAAAATCCTTTTGTATGTGTCGTAATAACACATACTGGGACATGAATATTAACTTTATATTAGTTGTCATCAGCCATATGGTCTGGTAGATCACTAAGGTACAAAACCTTGCTTAAAAGCTTAATATCAGAATATATTTCTTTCTTAATCTCAGGAATAAAGCATCTATAATAATCATCCGTTAGTCGTTTAAGTTCATGGCATATTAATTCTATTTGAATCATAAGGTACACATCCTTTTGGATTATGTACTAATTATGTAACACTTTCCTAACAAATGAAAGGTTTTTGATAAAAACTGTTAATAAAAGACAAATTGTTGTTTAATGTATCCTATTTGGAAAGGGCTAAATCTAAAAAAGTTACTGCTTGATTCGTCCATGTACGTATTTACCTGATGTCTACGAAAAGAAAGGAGATAAAAGAAAAAGCGGCTAATAAAGTCAACGACTAGGTTCGAAGTTATTATTTAAAACCCTATCTATAGCAGTTATTACGGATTCCATATCTAAGTATTCTTTAGTCAACAAAGTCGGAATGTGAGTAACTTGAAAAAAGCCGTCTGCTTTATTATAACAAACAGTAATAATCTGTTCTTTATTGACTGAGATGGTATGTGTGATTTGACAATCACCGTAATTCCTCAATAGTTCTAACATTTCTTTTAAATTGTTCATCTTCTTAGCCTCTCCTTTCATTAAGAGAGAAATAACTTGGAAAAATCCAAATACTCCTTGTATTAGTACTTAGATAAAGTAAATATACCATGAAATATCAATTACTCCTAAGAAATATTTAAAAACTCAAAATCAGAAGAAACGTATAATAAAAAGATTCCACCAAAATTAGGTTGCGGTCTTTTTTGGTGTTCTCCTATACTTCGTACATAGAAAAAAGCCACTCAATAATTGAGAGGCTTGTAAGTTTAAATGTTCTCGTTTCATGTTTCGGTTAGCTGTATATTTACCGTCTGTGAAGACTAAAAAGTAAACATGTGTATTGTCTGTTTCAGTTATCTGAATTGTTAGCTGCTCATTAATTTTATATTGTTGCCCTGTTCTTATGTTCATTTGTTTCTTTTCTTCCCCTTAATTGTTAATTTTATATTCCAAGTTTATTATTATATATCAACGGCCAATACAAGTACAGTCTTAGAAGAATAATTCATAAAAAGATAAAAAATTACTTAGACTAATTGAATATTGTTTAGTTGGAGAGATAATATCTGATAAGAAACAACGAAAAGTCACGAAAACTGTAAATGAAAAAGATGAGAAGACAGTACATAATAGAAGGAATAGGGAAAGTTACTGAACGAAGTACGTAAATTCTTGGAGGTTTGATTAGGGATTTACTTAAGAATAATTACATAGCTGGTGACAAATAGAAGGTTTTATAACTTCCCTTATTGAATTGAGTAAATGAAGGGGAGGTGGTTTTTTGTGAATCATGAGAAATTTGTTTATGGTGCTTCGAGTAGACCGGACGGATACTATGCAGTGGTTAAGAATAAAAGTAATGATGAAATAGTATTTGAACAAAAATGCGATAATTTAGCACATGCAGAAGAGCTAGCACTTCGAGAATATCATCGACTTAGTGATAAATAAAAATTCACAGAGCATCCTTTCTGGATGCTTATTCATTTTATACTTTAAATTACCCATAATCACCCGATAATAAAGTTGGAGGTGTATGATGGGGGAAATTGATCTTAGTTCCATGCAAGAGCCTATGAACGAGATGGTTATGAGGTTGGTAATATTTATATTAGTACCTTTTGTATGTACAATGATTGTTAATGAGAAGACTTATTAGTTTGTCTAACTCAATTGCAAACCTAGGGAGTATTGCAGTTTTCTTTTTTGTTTTTTATAAATTGTTATTTGTTTTAGGTTAATTGGCTGCTAAATAAAATCTTTACTTTGGATTTCGTAAAAATGGAAGTGAAGAAAATGCAACCGAATATAAGCATGAAGATAAGACATGCTTATTTTTATTTTATCAACATAATTGAATTGGTTAATTGTTTAATTTAGCTTTTCCAAATTCCATTTCTTAAATTACTATTTGTGCATGTTAATATGCAATCGTTAAGCCGATAGCGATTAGTTAGAGATATTGATATATCAACGTTTATACAGTCTTATTTCCCTTGAAATCATCTGTTAATCGTCAAAAGATACAAGTGTTATTTTCTATTACTATCCATACATTCATTCATTAATATTATCACTACAATGTACAATCGATAGTATAATCTTTCCTCATTAAAAAATCACAAAATCATTCCAGCTGCATATCTGCATATTTTACCTTATTTTAAATGAACAAGTAATATTATAGAAGAAACTAGTCACCATATATACAAATGATGGTTACATTCCACTTATAATTAAGTTCGCATAACTAAATTAGAGGAAGAATAAACCAATGAATAATGTAAACAGCGAATTGATTCAGGAATTTATCTTTCAATTAGGGAAAGCGGAAAACACTAAGAAGAGCTATCAACGTGATCTCGAAATTCTTAACCGTTACTTATCAAAAGTAAATGTAAGAAGGGATGAATTAACCCAAGAAACAATTCAAATGTTCATTGATTCATTGGAATCTGGTCTTCTAAAGAATACAAAAGGGGATAGATATAACCCTTCAAGTATTAACCGTATCTTTGCAGCGATTCGAGTCTTTACAGATTATACGGATCAAAGAAGTTGTATTAAAGATATACAGATTAACAAGACAACTCACATATCTAAACAACTTGCTCCCAAGTCGGTTGAAGCTGAGGATATAGCTTCTATTAGATTAAAAATAGCTAACAGTCGTAAAGCATCAAGTAAACGTGATCTGGCTATTGTGGATATGTTACAGTTTACAGGAATGCGGGTAGGCGAGTTAGTTGAATTAAAATTAAAGGATATTGAATATGATGAGACAACTAAGAAGTATTTAATTCATATTAATCAATCAAAGGGGAATAAAGTAAGAACAGTTCCTATTGCGAAGGATAAGTATGATAAGACCATCAAAAGGTACTTAGATACACGTAAAGATGATATTGAATATGTGTTTATCTTACAAAGGGAAAAACAACTAACCACACGATCTATTCAGTTATTGTTGCAACATTACGGAATAACTCCACACATGCTACGACATACTTTCTGTGCGTTGTTAGCAAGGTCTAATAAATTAGATATATCCATGATTGCAGAACTTGCTGGACATTCTGTAGCTGTAGCACAACGTTATACAAAGCCAACATTAAAACAAATGAGTAATGCTGTAGATGAGGCCTTTACACTTGATTAAGCTTAAGGGTTTTAATATACATTATGTCAACTTGAAATTTCTTCATGTTTTCTCAATTTACCCGATAATAGTCTAGTAAGGTTTTAAATTATATTTATGTAATTAAGAAATGGAGAATATAAAGTATGTTTAACAAGGAAGATTGGTTCCTAAAGAGATTTTTCGAAAGAAGTAAAAAAAGTAAAAGTTATTACCAATCATTAATAAAGAAGGTTTAGTAAATGAAATTAAAGATAATTAGTGTTTTGGTGATAAACCGATTAGAACAAACAAAGACGGTTTATGAACAAGAATGCACATTGGGAGAAATTCAGGTTCTAAGTACGCTTTTTAGCACGAAAGGTGTGTCCATGAGTAATTTATTCGGTGAAAACGTAAAAAGGTTCCTTTTGTTAAGCCAAGGTTATGAAACGGTTAAAGGAAACCTAGTATATAAAGTTCGTTTCGATTTAAGTAAGCCATTGAATTAAGGAAGTAGCAAGAAGATAAAACATTCCTTTGATCAGCTTTGGAGACTTTTGTGATATCAAAGGGACGCTAATAAGAATGAAGATTAATCTAAATAATATGAACCAAATTAATTTTGATGAAATCTTAGAGGATGCAAGGAAGGAAGCTTCAAATAAAGGGTATAGCGATTCACCATCGTCCGCTTTAAAGACTCTAAAGAGTCAACGGATATAAGCTGACCCTGACTTAGTATCTAGTTTTACTTGTATTACTTTGCAGAGGTACGAGCTAATTTAGTGATTGAGAGAATAGTTGTCGGAAGGATGATTTAAAATGAGTGAACAACCGAATCATGAGCTAAGAGCTTTTCGTGCTTGGGAGGTACTAATAAAACAGGCAGAAAAAAACAAGCCTATTACCTATAAAGAACTTGCAGAACAAGTAGGTGTTCATCATAGAGTCTGTCGCTTCTTCTTGGATTACATACAAAACTATTGCATGGACGAAGAGATGCCTCCTTTAACTAGTATCGTGGTTAGTAGAGAGGGAAAAGTAGGTAAAGGTTTCATTGCCTACGATGTTACCAATATTGGAGAAGGTCAGAAAAAAGTATATAACTTTAATTGGCATAGTTACATAAATCCCTTTCAATATGCACAATCAGATGGAAGGCAATCTGAATTGGCAGCTGATTTATTAGATACGACAAAATCGAAAGAAGTGTACGCTAAGGTTAAAGTAAGAGGAGTGGCACAAAGTTTATTTAGAAAAGCTCTACTAGATGTTTATCATTCTAAATGTGCTTTTTGTGGCTTTCGAATTCCGGAAGCGTTAGAAGCGGCTCATATTGTTCCTTGGTCAGTAGCTAATGAGGAAGAGAAATTAGACGTAAGAAATGGTCTTTTGTTGTGCAGTAACCATCATAAGCTGTTTGATAAGAATATTTACATGCTTGATGAAAATTATACAATCAAAATAAACAGCTCGTATTCATCAAAACTAGCAGGCAAAACAATAAAGTTGCCGCAAAACAAACAGCATTTTCCTGAAAAGCAATACATAAAAAAACGTTTATATTTAAATAAACAGTAATAATTAGTGTATTAATTTATTCCACCAAGTAAGAAAATAAATATAAGTAGGAAATTTTAAAAAGTTTAGATTAAAGGTTTAACTTTTGATACTAACCTAACAAACAGCTATCAGTTGTAGGAAGGTTGCAGGTGAGGAATTCACGTGCGGATATAGAAAGTTAAGATACAATGGTATATAGACGAAGGGTGGCTAGTTTAACCACCCTTATTTATGATAGGGGGTTCATTATTAAGAATGCGAAAAGACCTATAAATTTGTTCAAATAGTATAAGCGTTTGTAAAGACGTGCTAATATCCATTGAGCTTATAGCAATAAGTTAATCGCTTAGCATTTTGTCTGCTCCAAGTAACATCGGATAATCTGGATATACCTAATTGGTTAATTTTTTCTGCAAGCTCTTCTGAGGTCACTTTATTACCTCTTAGTGAAAGTGAACTTTTGTGTGTTTTACTAGATAGCTTTTTAAGAAGCTGTTCCTCATTCTTAAAGTATTTGAATTGAATTTTGCAGTACCTTGATGCTAGACCTCAGCACTTAATACAAACCCAGGGCATTTACTAAATTTGATAAACGCAGCTTAAATGAAGAGTAGTCAATACTCCCCCCTGCTTTTAAA
Organism: Heyndrickxia acidicola; assembly: GCF_001636425.1. NCBI lineage: Bacteria > Bacillati > Bacillota > Bacilli > Caryophanales > Bacillaceae > Heyndrickxia > Heyndrickxia acidicola. The sequence continues at coordinate 2,157,649 of NZ_KV440953.1, read as the reverse complement.
GTTTTGATTTCCTCTTGTATTTTCACCCAGTCTTTTACTAATCCTCTTGGTATATAACTTTCTTTTTCTCTAACTTGCTTTAATTTTTCTAAGTGCTGGCTAATTATAGACTCATAATTGACAACTTGTTGATTTGTCTTTTCAGGAATATAACGATTTCCTTGGTAAACCGGTTTTTGTGTGTTAGCAGTTGGCGTATATGAAACCTTCTTATGAGATTGATTGTAACGGAATCTTTGTACTTGCTTAATATGACGGTCTAATAGCGGTAGGTTATTGTCTTTAAATGATAAAACTTCTTGGCTTGAAAATGAACTCGGTATATATACATTGTAACCCTCGCTAGTTATTATCTTATTGATAAGTTCTTCCTGTTCAGAAGAGGTTAATTTTTGATAAAGCTGATCCTGATTGTATGTTAAGCTTTTGAGAGCATTTTTCACTTTAAGTTTTGCATCAAATCTATCTTTCAAATGGTAGACTTGTGCAATTTGTTTTTGGGTAAGCGGAAGTTGCAACTGACTTTGTCTAACTATCTGTTCTGGTAATGTCTTTATGTATAGAAGTGGCTCTATAATAAAGAAATCCTTGTTCCTTACCTTAAGTAGTATCTCATCTCTTTCCAAATCTATATTGTGAAAACCGGTTTTAATATCCTTCAATATTTGAGGCGGTAGACTGGTATAATATTCAAAACAGGTTTCTCCTAATCCATATGTCTTTCCTGTTTCCTGATGTAATACAATGTATTGATACCTTAAGGACTTTCCACATTCGCACTTATATGGTCTATTCCCATATCCTCCATCTAAGACATCAATTAAGACCCAATCACCTATCTGTTGAGCAATTTCATCTGCGTTTTTATTATTTAAAACTACTCCTTTTTTTAGTGCCAACACCTCTAACCATTTGCTTTTTTTGCTTTGTTTAATATTAGATTCTAGGAAGTTTTTCTGGTCAGTGTTTAACAAATTCATTAGTTCATGGACTTCTCTTTCTAGCAAGGGACCCGACATTTCTCCTCCTCCTAACATTTCTCCTCTTACTAAAAAATCTAATTTGTATCAATAATGGTGGCGAAAACACGATATCCATTGCTAGGAAGGTATATAAAAGGTTAGTTTATTTTAGAGTAGGGGGTAATAGGAAAAGCCGAGGTTTTGTAGTTTATTCTCGACTTGGATTGAAATAGCAGTACTAAGATAGAAATTAATATCAGTAAGGAAAGTATTACTAAGATTTCTAGCAATCATTATTTTAATTTTATTATTGGAATGGAGTGACTAATAGGTTACTCTTTTTATATTTAGAGCAACTAAACATTTATAAATTCTACCGAGTACTTATATACTTCATTACTAGAAATCTCTAATTTTTTGCAATTGTTGGATGTATCTCTTTCACCCCGTGTCTAACTTTTTGGGTTCAGATCAAGATCGGTCTTTTTGTATTAGTATGTGTCTAAAAGACAAGGGAAGCAGACTAACTTTTGCTTCCCCTTTCAAAAAAACTTCAGCTTTTTATACTTCCATTACCTTAAATTTAGGATTACAACTTCTAAGACTATAATTATATATTTAGAATTTCCGGGATTTAGCAATTAAATCTTTAATACATTGATCTACTTAACATATTGCGATACTTAAAAATCAACTTATAATACGTACCCCTAAGCTATATATATAAATAATTATAGCTATTTAAGAATGATGATCCCCTCCGCCAAAACCCGGATTATGTGAAAGGTGACTGTGAACCATATGACCTTGAACAAGTGCCGTTCCATGGCTGGTAAAATGCGGTGTTATAAAATGACCTGTCACTGAATGTGTATGAATTCCCGGAACAGATGGATTAGATAGATGACTGTTATGAGCAAATGGATTCATTGTTTCACTATTTAGGGTATGGTTCATGGGAAGATGTGAAGTCATAGTATGAAATGGATCTGTAATCTGTGTACTGCCAGTGTTTAATGGGTTGTAAAACAAATTAATCAACCTTTCAGTTCGAGTGTTTGATTGACGACATCGGAGTGACTCTTATGTATCGCGTAAATTAATTCTTGACGAGATTTTACGGTATTCTCATTCATTGGCAACTGTTTGTATAAGTAAAGCTCACTGATTTCATTAAACAATTTGTTTTTCATACTTATTGTTCCAAGCAAAGGGATATACCATTGATACAATTCTTGTAAGGAATTAAATATACTCCGATTTGTTTCTGTGATAAGATACGGAATGATAACCGTTAATACATGTTCAAGCGTATCAACTGCTTGAGTTGTATAAAACTCAAGAGTGTTGAGTTCATTCTCCTTCATGGCATTTAATTGGTCTTTATTACTATTATTACTATGTCTTGTGCTTAATGTCATCATGGTGGGAATTGATATGGCTGCCATAATATTCCCTGTTAATAACGATAATAAGCCGAGTCCAATAGATGCTCCAATTGACTTTTTATTCCTTTGTTTGTTTTTTTTCAGAAGTTCTTCTGGGTCAACTCGTGGAAGAATAGCAAAGTGTATAGGTGCAAGTTGATTTTCTATCTCCATTATGTACCCTTTCATGTGATTAGCAACCATTATAAGCCCCATTTGTAATGAGTGAAAGGGAGCTCCATATGGCAACTGTTCCTGAGTGAAATAGGTTCGTTCCATGTTATCAATTGCGAGAGGTAATTGGGTTGCAATCCGATCAAGATTCCTTTTGATTAGTTTTATAGAGTGAAATAATCCATTCGCCAATTTCACCTGTTTTTCCATAGAATTAATATTTTTTTCTTGTATTTCCTTTACCAGTGAGTGCAATGTCAGTATTTCTTGAAACATATTATATAAAATTAATTCGTTAATCGACCGACTCCAACTAAAAAAGATATCTTCATTCGAAACACTTGATAAAGTGGGCATTTTGACATATTGATATGTATTTTTGATAAGACGCTTAACACTTTCTTCCTCTAAATAAAGTTGGTGGTTAACACCAGAAATTTCCCGAATCTCAATTAGTAACAACTCAGACCCATCGACAGGCTGTTCAACGACGAGAATTTGTTCTACGTTAGTATTAGGTATTCTTAATAAGACATCATTATTGGATTGTGCCAATTCAATCTGTTCTTCCGTTTGCTTTATTAGAAAAGGCAGTTTATTTGGTGTAATCCCCACATTAAAAATTTGGAGGTCTTGCGCATTAATGGGTAGTGCTTCAAAGAGATTTGGTTCTAAAAATTGAATGACCGTAATAGAGTTGTCTTTTGAAGATACGATAAATACAGATTTGTTATCAATTAGAGTTGCATGATTATCCAATTCTATCTTGCAAATATCTCTTGTATAAAAATCATAAATCAACGTAATAGAAGAGGGTTCGAACGCAAGACTTACAAGGTTTGTACTAAAATGACGCCCCTCCATTAAACCCGATTGTTCTGCACATTGAAACCACCATTTGTTTTGAGAAATTTCCTTTGGACCTTGATTTAAATCACTGATAATAGTTTCAGGCAATTCAACATAAAAAGAAGAAGTATCTGTTAATATCAGAATTCTATTCTCTTGTTCTTCTATATAAAATTCGCAATTAGCAAGATCAATCGTTTGAACTAAGGATTGAGTTTCTTCATCAATAAAAGATAAGAGACCTTTTCTGCTGCTTATATTCCAATCATGCTTCACATCCATTTTAGCTACTGCCATAATCATGGAATTACTCTTAATTTTTTGGCCCCCTAATAAGCCATTTACCTTACATGTATACAGGTCAACTTCATCGCTCACAAGATTAAAAATGGATTTGTGTGACTCAATAGAATTCTTTAAGTCATGCACATTTCTTTCATCCCAATGGATAATTTCAATCTTGTGATAGGGCTGCTCATTCAGAAAGAAGAACCCATGAAGATTCAGTGTATAGGAATCAATCTGTTCAACTTTCTTAATCCGATAAAACGGGATTATATCAGGAGAAACCTTAATTTTTTTTCCAAACCATTCCAAAAAGTTGGATTCTGATTGCTTGAAACCCAAATTAGATAAATCATAACTCAGATTAATAGGAATGTAATCGGAATCCACTTCATGACGCTTAAAAAAATCAGTATTCATATCGAAAACAAGACAAGAAAATGGTATCTTCTTTAAAATGTCTTTAAAACTTTGAATATCTAAACTTAAAAAAAACTTGAATTCACTTGCATTATTATTTGGCTTGAGAGTTAATCTATCAAAATAAGAAGTAACATCCAGTTTTTGATCATATACTTTAATACGATTTTCAGGTGAATAATAGCCACCATTGTATTCAATAACACGCCCTTTACTCGTCAAAAAATATTCTTTTTTGCTATAAGAATTATCATCATCTACTTCAGTATGAATGATATGCTCCCCGTTATATAGCTTATGATGAACTGCTTCTTGACTCATGACCTCTCACCCAATCCATTTTCTAAATTAATAATTAAAATTTATCAAACATAACTATTATTTTATCATGAAAATAATAATGCAGTTCTACCGAGTATGGATTTTTAATAATTATTTGTTTTCTTATTTGAGCTAATCCAAGAAAGAGAGGTTAATTCATTTTATATCTGGGGTTTGCAAGTCAAGAATGGCCGTCAAAATAAATCAAATTTAAAATAACAAGACAATTTAAATTTGTAACCATGCTCTTTCCGAGCGCTTAAAAAGGCTCCCTTTTAATTTGTGCCTAGTTGTTGCTTGGTGATTTTTTAACAATTATTTTTTATAAATTAAAAATACATTTAATTTATACTGAAAACACTTACTTTAGAGTTATATTACAAGATACCGTTCATGAATCTAATGAATTAGTAATTATGTGGTTAATCATGTTTAAGTTTCATCTTGAAGTTTCTAAATTTAGATATATCGTGTTTAATGGTATAAATACCAATTAATTCAAGTGCAATCCCACTTCCAAGCATAAATCCTTCAATAAAATCAGGCAAATGGATTACGTACAAGTGCAATAATAGCATTATAGCAATGATAACCAATCCAATATGGAAAAATTTTTTTGAACCTTTCACAAAACCACCTCCTATTTGAGCAAATATAATCATAATATGCGAAACAAAAAAGAAGTATAACTATTATATCGTAGGATTATCAATATATGGGTTGTATTCCAATTTTTGTTAACTAACCTCCTGTTAGCTGAAGAAGAAAAAGCCACTCATCAAGTGACTTTAGAGGTGGACCGTATAAGTGAACTCGTTATATTTATCAAATAATTTTAATTCACTTGGATTAAAGTCAATTAATTCAAGTGTGATCTCCTGATTTTTCTTAATACCATTTGCTGACATCCATTTTTCTAATTCAGCTTCATTATTAATGATTTCATCTTGTATGTGTCTTAATCGATTCATTATGTTGTTTAAAACCATAGTGTCGTTAGTGGAACTTCTTGCACTGTTTAATCCTAGACCAGGCGGCATCAAGAATACTTTCCCCCCTTCACTATCGTTGATACTGAAAAAGTATGTTATTCCGGCTTCCCTGAGTTTTTTTATATCACTAGAATCCGGTTCAGGTGAAATAGCAGAGACAACTTGAACTATATATTTTTCAAGAAGTTCTGGCCAATTATTATACATCAACTGAATAACTTCTTTATCCGACCAGTGCCCATGTGAAAATATGTTTAAAAAATATACTTTACCGTCATTCATATATGCAAATAGGACCGGATCTCCTCTTTTTACCAAATTCTCTCCAGGTATCAATTCTTCACCCAAATGAAAGTGCATTATTCCCCAATCAGAGAACATAGCATCATATTTTGTTAAATCTGATGCTGTTCTATTAAAGTAGGGGAGAATATCGCCACCAATTTCTATTATGTTTTCTAGTTTCTCAAATCCTTTTCTTACTGTTTCAGGACAAGAAAACTCTTTAGACTTAAAAACTTGATGAGGTCCTTCAAATGCTTTCTTTCTTAAGTAAGAATAGTATTGAATGATTCTATTTTCTTCGCTCTGATTCTCTGAAAATCTTAAGCCCTTTTCTTGAATCTTGCGGAGAACAACTTTTTTATAATCATTTTGTAATTCTATTTTCATTACTAATCCCCTTTTATTAGATAAATTCTAGCTTATTGTTCATTTACCCCTTTAATTCAATAAAAAGGTGCATTTTCCTCCTTCTTGCAATGGTCCAATTTGTTGTTCTTTCTTCAAATTGGCACATTAGTATAATAAGTATGATTTAAAAAGATTAAAAAGCAGACTGCCAAAACCTATATCATATACATGCCAGAAACAGTTCACATGCTCAGATACTGTAATACAGGGGTATTCATAAATTTTCAAATCCTTCTTGAGATAATCTGATTTTAGGAGTAGAGGAGACATAATTTATATGTAATAGGTAATGACTGCAAGGAAAAGAAAAAACTATACGGAGAACCAATGATTTCAACTTACCCCAGTCCAAATTATGAAACCAAGGATATAAATAATGTAAAGGATTTTCTACGAGTTGAGCAATTACTTGTAAAGATAACATTTTTAAAAAAGGGAGACCGAATGATATTCTATTCGGTCTTTTTAAGGTAACAGCAGGTTCTTATGGAACTGTTTTATTTATAATTGGAGAGAAGGTGTTATTCGTTTATGTCTGAACCTGGTGGGACCCACTCTAGTATTCTGGAGCTCGCCGATACGGCTGCTGTACATAAGAGGACGACATGTTCAGCCTGTTCACGGAGGTTTCCGAACACGGTAGGACGGTTACCCGCATGATGATATAGACTACTGAAATTAGTTATGGAAAATAGTAGGTTAGCAAATGACTTGCAGTGATCCCGCTGGTCGTCAGGGAGTTTCTTATCCAATTTATTATGAAAGCTGTTTACGAAATCACCGCTCTTTTTGGGGTCACCCATGTTTAGATTGAAATGCCCACCTATTAACGCAACTAGCTCATCCACAATTCTTCGGCTTTCCTCAATGCATTCTTCGAAATTCCCAACACGCTTTTTCTGCAACATACTTTCGTACCTTTGGAGTACATTTTCCCATCGGTTTGTTTGACGATTCGTCAGCTTAAGAGTTGGCAATTCTACGAGTCTGTAGGATGATACATTCATGCCTTTAAGGAGCTCAGCCCATTTCTCACGATGAATTTGTACGAGAGTATGTCGGTCACTGGTTAGCATAGTTGGACGTCCTACTAACCTTTGAAATTGTGAATCAACGAGGGATCGAACTTGTCCGTTGGTTTGATGGTCATGGTCCGAAGCAACATAACACATGCCATGTAGTGCAATCTGAAAAGAGACTGGTCCACCGTTTCTGACCTTTTCAATTTGTTGAATTATTTCTCTAGTCATCGGAATGATGATTGGTCTTCCCGAATTCAAGGGTTGTTCAGGAATCAGGAAGGTGGATGGAACATTGACGTTGTCCGTTTGCCAATATATCTCTCCTCCAATTGACAAAAGGTCTCGGGAGTCTAATCCAAAGTAGGGATGAATATTGACTCCCAACACGAGTTTGGCGCCAAATGTGTCACTTGCAGAATAAAAATGATCTGTTTCCATGCTTAATTTAAATAGTGTTAGGTTTTCTGATCTTAGTTCCCAATCTACACGCATCTTTTACTTTGTATCCTTTCTGAAGTTAAGTTTAGGCGGTGCCTTAGTGCTATAACTATAAATATACTTCTTTAATTCGACAATTTCTTTAACATTCCTGCCAATATTAGTTAAGCAAGCTTATGCCTAGTATTTCTTTAATTTGCCCTTATTTAAAGAGAGGTAATTCCTTAGTTTTTCCAATTAGTGTAAAATTTTTATCTCTAAAAAGTTCTTCCTATTTTCTTTATTAGAGTTCTAATTACAACCAATTTGTAGATTATTGGCTTTTCGGGGTATTCTGCTCTTTAATTCTTACTTCCTAAAAAATTTCCCCAATTTTCTAAAAGAAAATCTTAGCTTAAGGAGATACGTTAAAATGTCAAATCAGGAAAAGGACTTGCGGTTATGGAACAAAGATGGTGGTTGTATTGTTCCATTTGCAACCAGAAGCCAAAAGTTAGCAATGGACTTAATGAAAACAGTTAGCGTGAAAGGCAGCATTATTAAATCATTTAAGGAAGGAAAAGTATTGAGCACTAATTGTCTAAATCCCTTGTCTATTTTTCATGAAGGTTTATCTGACAAATATAAAGAAATTATCTCTGACTTAGATAAAAATGGGTTATCGGTTTATCATGTTTTGCTCTCATATTTCATGGTAGGAAAGCAAACTACTAAATAAAGCAAGCATTGGTTCAATGTCATTATGAACTACCTAACAAAAAGGCAACCGGGATTAATGGTACAACTAAAGAACAATACAGTGAAAATCTAGAATAAAACATTGAGAATTTAGTAAGGAACCTTAAAAGCAAAAGTTATCGTCCTGATCCTGTAAGGAGAATGTATATTTCAAAACTCAACTCAAACAAGAAAAGACCATTGGGAATAACGGAACACGAATATAAGATTATTATGTTCAAAGGATATTCCTGAGAAAATCGGATGAAATCGTAGGGGTTACTTGGGTTACACTTTTTATTGGAGGCACAAACTGTTAAACGCTTTAAAGCAAATGGATGTTGAACATTTTGAGGGTATCGATGTATAAGTAAAACTAAGTAATTAACAAAGGTGCTTTTTCAAAATGGTCGGTATCAAGAAACAGAAAAAATAGTTTTTGTAGGAAAGACAAAAGCAAAACTACTAACTTATTTGCTTTGCGAGAGCTAAGAGTTTGGCTAACTGCCTATATTGGCAGCTTTTCTTTTTTATTATCAGGGTAGGCCAACCTGCTATAAATATAAACTGTAGTTTCATTGGAATTGAATTTTGACCAAACATACTTCAATAAAGTCTTTAATGTCCTGCTTAATTAAACGGGCAGCTGGTAGTTAAGTTAAGGATAGTCTAGAAGCGTATTAGCACTTTAATTAGGGTAAAAGGTTAGATGTTTTAGTAATTGGCATTATAACTCATAAGATATTTCAATAATGTATAAATAAAATCAAGGTTATCTTAAAAAGTCTAAAAAAGGACAAACTTAGATTAATATCGAGAAATTTCAGAATAGTTCGTTTGAGTTCTACATAGATAAATGGTACTATTGATTTATCAGAAATCCGGTGAAGAAGGTAGCAATCTAATGAAAATTAATAATTTTAATTTTGAATATGGGACATATATTTATGATAAAAGAACAAATTTAAACTTAACTCAGAAGGAATTAGCAGATGGCATTTGTTCGATTACTTATCTAAGTAAATTAGAAAACGGAAAGATAGAGCCAAGTCATGATACATTGTTATTACTTTTAGAAAGGTTAAATTGTGACTTTCAAAATTTATTGAATAACAACGAAAATTTTATTGAAACACTTGAAGAATGGTATACTGTAATAACTAATCAAGAAAATCAAGAAATAGAAAGAGTAAGAAGCAGAGTTGATGAAATGATAAAAAATATAGATTCGGTAATTTTAGTATATTATTATAATTTATTGTCTTTGAGGTATTTTCTTTATAAAGTAAACTTAAATGCAGCTGAGGAAAAGATAGAATACTTAAATAAACATGTCTCAAAATTACCTGAGCAAATATACAATTATTTACAATATTTTTCTGGTGTATATTTTTGTTTAAGATCGAACTATAATAAAGGGCTCTTCTATTTAAAAGAAGCTGAACAATTATTCTCAAAGAGCAAAGTAGTGGATTTAAATTTATATTATCATTTAGGGTTAGCTTATAATCTAATTTATAACATCCCTATGACTCTAATTTATACAAATTTATGCTTAGATAATTTAAGACAAGAATTTTCTGGTAATAGGAGAATAGAATGTTATTTACTATTAGGAATAAATTATCTTCGATTAAATGATTTTAACAAAGCGGAATACTATTTTAAATTAATAATAAAAGCTACAAGTAAATTTAGAGATGATGCTATTTTAGCAAAAGCTTACCATAACTTAGGTAATTTGGAGAGTAAAAGGAATAACTCCAGTAAGGCAATATCATATTTTACAAAGAGTCTAGAACTTAAAGATAAAAAAAACGAAAGTTATATAAATACATTGATTTATCTAGCTAAGGAATATAGTAAATTGGAAGAAAAAAAAAGCGCAATAGATTATTTGGAAGTTGCTTATTCTATCGTGAAAAAAAATTTATTACCAAAAACACAAACATATAGGGTATTAATATTGAAGTATAAAATTTTAGAAGATGATGAAAAGCTTCTAAACTTAATTGAAATAGAGGCTAGAAAATATTTTAGTGAGAGAAATGATAAGATAAATCTTTGTGATTGTTATATAACTGCTGCTGAATTATATTCCAAAAGACAAATGTATAAAAAAAGTACATTGTACTATAAACTTGCATATGAAACATCTTTGCTTTCAACTACTAAATAATTTGTGAGATAAGAATAACCTTTAGTTTAATTTTTTAGGCTGTCGAGAAAATCGACAGCCTTATTTTTTTCTTTGTTTTAATTAATCATCGTGTTACTGTATTGTGATTTCTTAACGATTTACGGTGGTGTTACGAAGTTTAAGACAAGAGAGAATACTCAAAATGAAGTAGAGTTGCTCCAACTGGATGACCTGGTTCCTACGAACCACTTTCCTTGTAAGATTGGTCAATATATTGATTTTCCCTTTATCTTGGAAATGGTTTGTCCGAGAGGTTAATGCCCGTTATCCACTAATCCACTAAGGTCTCTTGTTCTATTTAAGATGATGTTTGTAGTACATTTACAGAATATTAGTTTTTGGATGATAGCTTGTTAAAAAATCCAGATTAATATTGTCTACAGATGTTTTTTGGATTAAAGATCAGTGATCCTGTCCCTCCATTCTACCATTAGTTTGAATCAGCGCAAAAGGACTGTTTTCAAAACGAAAGTTCATATATGACACATAGAAAAACTACTATGTTTTCCCAAATGGATAAACCCTCACTTATAGCACTATATCCATAGAAATGGGTATTATGCATATAAGTCAGATTCAAAGCAGTGCGACGAGTGTCCGTTACTTTTCCAATGTGCGCATTCTAAAAAATAAAACAAAGGTCGTAACAAGGCATGTTAGTATAAACCACCTCTCAACGGATGGAAAAGAACTATATAAGTTTAGAAAAGAAAAATAGAGCAAAGCTTTACAGAGTCCAAACAATTTCATGGTCTTCGCTATTGCGCGTTGGGGTGTTTGTTTAAAGTAGGTGGTGAATGAGTTCTTTTAACAAATGCTTGCCAGAACAGGAAGAAGACTGCTGCACATTTAGCAAGACAGGGATAGATGTGTAGCGATATTTATTCTAAAGGAATTTTATTTTTTTTATATTTTTATTGAGAAACAAAGTAGGTCTAACCTGTATGAATACACTTAATTTTAAGAATTATCTCAATACAAAAAATGGTTGCTGCATGATATATTTTATCCAGATAGAATTCTTCTGAAATTTTTCTATCTTACATAAAACGAAAGGGGGACCTTACAGTGAAAGATCAAAACAGAAATTTAATTGAAGAAGATCTTAATCTAGATATTGAAGTGTATGATGTATCTTCAACAACAGTTCTTGAAACCATAGGAGCATCAGTTGGAAAAAATTCATGCTCAATAGTAATGACTGGGCCATGATATAATTAAGAATTTAGTAAACTTTTGCGGGAAGGTAGAGAAAGCTTTAATTTGAATATTAAAGCTTTCTCTACGGTAGTAGTTTTGCCTAATTAACAACGAACTTAAATCTAATAGTAAAAGGAGTGGATACCATGAGAGAACAAAATAGAAATCTAATTGAAGAAGATCTTAATCTAGATATTGAAGTGTATGATGTATCTTCAACAACAGTTCTTGAAACCATAGGAGCATCAGTTTCAAAAAATTCATGCTCAATAGTAATGACTGGGCCATGATATTATTAAGAATTTAGTAAACTTTTGCGGGAGGGTAGAGAAAGCTTTAATTTGAATATTAAAGCTTTCTCTACGGTAGTAGTTTTGGCTAATTAACAACGAACTAAAATCTAATAGTAAAAGGAGTGGATACCATGAGAGAACAAAATAGAAATCTAATTGAAGAAGATCTTAATCTAGATATTGAAGTGTATGATGTATCTTCAACAACAGTTCTTGAAACAATAGGAGCATCAGTTGGAAAAAATTCATGCTCAATAGTAATGACTGGACCATGATATTATTAAGAATTTAGTAAACTTTTGAGGGAAGGTAGAGAAAGCTTTAATTTGAATATTAAAGCTTTCTCTATGGTAGTAGTATTTCCTAATTAACAACGAACTTAAATCCAATAGTAAAAAGAGTGGATATCCTGAGAGAACAAAATAGAAATCTTAATCTAGATATTGAAGTGTATGATGTGTCCTCGGCTACAGTACTTGAAACAATGGGAGCGTCAGTGAGTGTGAATTCATGTTCTAAAGTAGTGACTGGTCCTTAATATAATTTATGGAATAGTCTTATTTGTAGAATATCACCTCTGTCATTTTTATTATAATTTTATAAATGCTCAATTAGGTAATTCTAATTGGGCATTTAATATATCTATGTGTGAGAGAGTGGGGGAAAATGGAAATTTCAAACAACTATTTTGTTAGAAGACCGTTGATCGGTTTAGATTTAATAGAAAAAATTTATTCTGCTCAAGAAAACGAGTTAGAGGAATTGATAATGAATCTTTGTAAAGAAGATTATATTAGAGAAAGTCTTCTTATAGGGAGTTACGATCTTTATAAACAGATTCGGCTAATTGAACAAGGAGTATGTCGTATATCAAAAAACGTTTTAATATCCGTTGTAAAGTATTTACTTCGGATGGCTTCAAGGCCAATGCCGTATGGTCTGTTCGCTGGTATAACAAGTAAGAACTTTAATTGTGATGAGTTAGAGAATGAGAAGAGGAAAATTATAAGAGTTTCATCTGAGTGGGTATTAAACGTTTCAAAAAAAATAGAGCAAATGCAAAACATTAATTCGACCTTATTGATCAGCAAGAGTGAATTACTGAGAGAGACACCAGATTATTTCTATATAGATATATCTCAGCAAGAAGAGGAAAAAAGAATTCTAATACAAAAAAATGCTTTTATAACTAATTTAATAAGATTATTAGGTAGACCCATGAATATTTCAGACTTATTAAGTGATTTATCAAATGAACAAATGAACTTGAAACCTAAAGCTTTAAATCTCATCAAAAGTTTACTTGAGAAAAATATTTTAATTAGTGAATTAAGACCCAATGCAATAATAGCTAACACAGATAATTTTAACTGGTTATTAGAAAATAAGACTAACATTGACAATGACATGCTAGACAAGTTAATGGAAGTAAAAAATCTTCTAAAAAACTATCAAGAGACAAAATTGGGAGAAGGAGAAAGTTCATACATTAGTCTGATAAATGCAATGAAAGGTATAGAAGTAAGTAAGCGGTTCCTTGTAATTGACTTATTGTTAGAGAGTGAAAATATACCATTAAACAAATCGGAAGTACAAGAGGTAATAAGAGAAATAGATTTTTTAAAGTTATTTAACAGAACAAGAATTGTTAATGTAGCATTTCAAGATTATTCAATGAAATTTTTGGACAAATATGGATTATATAACGAAATTAGTTTAATGGAACTGTTAGATAATGACAGCGGCTTAGGATTTCCAAATATGAGTGTTGCTGAATTAGATTATAAAAAAGAAACTGAATACAATGCTTTCTTATTTAATTTAATCAATAAAACGTTAAGAGATAATGAAACCACAATTAAATTGAAGTCGAATGATATCGAAAAAATAAAATCTATTTATGCTTCATCTAATAATTTTATATCAGATGGTTATGATGTTAAATTGAATAAAATCACGGAAAACAATAAATCAAAGTATATTCTAGGGGATAACTCATTTGGCCATACTTCGTTATCCTTTACTGGTAGATTTAAAATTCATTCCTACGAAGATGTAGACGGCCTAAGGCTTAAATATAAAGATAACGAGTATATAAGCGCAGAAATAAATACATCACCCTTATGTTATAGTGATATTGGTGTTACCTCTATTCTTCCTGAATATCAAATTAATATTAATTCAATTACTCATAACAAAAAAGTTATAGATATTGGATTGGAAGATATTGTGATTGGAATGGATAAGAATGGTATGTATGCCAAGTCGATTTTGTTAGAAAAAAAAATATTACCTGTTTCAACACATATGTTATTTTATGCAAACTTTAATGAAAATCGCCCATTACTTTTTCTTTCTTTATTTAAAACCTTTTTGACTCAGCTGCCTATGGATTTTTATTTGGGTGGAATAAGCACACTTGAATCTATCCCGAGGATTGAGTATAAAAATATTATACTTTCGCCAAGACGCTGGAATATAAATATTGATGTGATAAGCAATAAATCTGATGATAATGAAATGAAATCCTTTATTAAAAATTTTATAAAAGAGAATAGTGTAGACAACTTGGTCAGTATACTACAAGGAGATAGGGCACTTCCTGTTCGCACTAACTCTGATTTTGGAATAGAAATTATTCTACACTCTCTAAAAAAAAATAAAGGTTATTCAAACTTTTTAACATTGATTGAGGCCCCAGAATTACAAAGGAAAGAGAACTTTAACAGGGATTTTATTATTACTGTACTTCCTGAATCTAGTCGATCAGAAAAATCTGTCGGTAATGGTAAAAAAATACACACCCAAGGTGTGGATAACTTTGATTTTAATTGGCGCTATTATAAGTTGTATTGGAGGAAAGGCCAAAAAGTTAAATTAATTATTAAGGTTATCAATTTTTTAAAGGAAATGAAAGTAGAAAAATACTTTTTCATTAATTATAAGGATAGTCGTGATCATATTAGGTTCAGATTTATTTGTAATGAAACTAATGTAATTGAGTTATTTGAGGAATTATTAAAAGAACTGGTGCAAAAACAATACCTTTCAGAATACACTTCATCTTTATTTCAGCCGGAAATAAATAGATATGGTGGCAACAAATTATATGATCATGCAAATCAATATTTTTGCTATGAATCTGAAATATATTATCTTGTTGAAAATTTTAATTTAATAAAATATAAATCCGAATTAGAGAAAGGAATAATTATTTGTATAAACACTATAATTGACCTTTTTCAAAATTATAAGGAAGCTCTCGCATTTTTTGATCAGCTTACCACAAGTAAAAATAAAAAATATTTAAAAGAATTTAACAAAAACAGGAAGTATTATAATGAATTAATGATGGATGGATTGAAGAGTTATCATTCAAACCTGCTATATAAAAATAAAAGATTACTTGCTAGAAGTTATACAGAAAATATTAAAAGTAACTTTAATAAAGAAAGACAGTTTTATATTTTAAGCAGCATTGTTCATATGAGTATTAATAGATTTATTGGAATAGATCGGGAGTTAGAAAATAAAATATACGAATACTCTAGGTACACCTTTTACAACATGAAGTACGAACTAGAGTTATTAGGGGGATACAATGAATTTCTATGAAATAAAATGTTATATAAATGAAGGTAAATATAATACCGCTGTAATTGAGAATGTTAAACATTTGATTAAAAATTACAACCTGTTTTTAAAGAAAAGCTGGGAAAATGGATACCATATATCCCTTTATGGTTTTTTGGATAATGAAAAGTTTCGCTCAATTTCGGAAAAACTCTCAAAAGTTATAAAAAGTTTCCCTTCTCCAATTTATGATGATAAAGAATTCAAACTTAAATACTATCCAGTGGCTAAATTACTAAGAAAGACTGAAGCTTTACATCCAATTTATCAGAATACAGTTTGTACAACAAAAATCGAAGATCACTATATATTTCAAAACCAAAAACAATTGGAAGTTTATTCAGCCATTCATAATATATTTGATGAATACTACTTAGACCGTTATTTTAAAAAAAATGACATAGTTAGCATAACTAAAGATTTATTAACTTTTATTAAGACTCTTCCTGAGAGGATTTTACAGGATAAACCGTTAATGGTATCTAATGGATATATTTCTCATCTGTCCCATTTTATAGGTTTTTTGCATTCATTAAAACAAGAAGAAAGAGAACGGATTCGAAATGAGTTTAATATAAGACGGGATAAAGACCTATTAAAATTAAAGCAAAATGACACATCAAAAACTAACAAGACTTTTATTCATAATCTAACTACAATTCATAGGTTAATTTCAAACTTAATAGAGCAGGGATTTATTGATTTCTATTCTCCTAATACTCTTGAAGATGTTAAAGAAAAATTAGAATTTGCTTCAGAAAGGCATAAGCAGGTTCACCTAGAAAGTAGCAATAAAAATTTAATAATTAAAGATAATGTTCTATGTACTAATCGATGGATATTAAATGTTTTGTATGAAAAACTAGTTCTTTTGGAAATTAAACCATTAGATAAATTTTATATGAATTTTCTACTAAGTTCTGTAAGGTTTACAGACACACAAATTGGAGGTGTATAATATGTATTTAGATCCAACATTTCATATTATCGATACTAAAGATAATTTTATTATAACTACAGGTACAGTAAACTTAAAATTTAAAATTACAAATCAACAAAAAGAAAAAATTTATAGCTTAGTACGAAGTATAAATGAAAATAATTACAGAAGTGTGCTATCTAAGGAAAACAAAACATTTGAATCTAAGATTATTAAATTGTTTAAAGACAAAAAGATCCTTTTAGAAAGTAATGATACAAGAATTTTAAACCCAGTTTTAGATTCAAGTGAATTTTCCATACAGGCTCCCCAAAAAATCCTTTCAATATTGAAGAACGAGAATTTTCCTGTGTCTTTAAATAACGAAAACGAATGGAAAATTTACGTTTTTGAGGAGGCATTTTATATATCTAATCAAAAAATTGAAACTATGGAGTTTACTTCTAATATCTTTAACGATGTGTTAAATACATATGCTGCGTATGTGTTTTTAGAAAAAGTTAAAAACTCGGAAATAAGATTAAAAACTCAAAAAGATCTTCAAATTTATAAGATCGATTTACTGAGTTACAAAAACAACATTACTAAAATTGTCGGGGAAAATATTGATAAAACAAACTTTTTCTATAGTACATTTTCTGATGAAAGACTCTCGGAATATTATCTCAGTTGGGATTTTGAAAAATACTTTCCGCTAATATGTGCTCAATATAAGAATGAGAAAAATGCAATTTCGGTTCTTGGAACTGATAAAAATGATTGTATTAATAATTTATTGGTTTTATTAAAGGATGTTTACACTTTTTCAAATAAGATTCAATACTTTGTTGATGAATATAAATGGGGAGAAAATTACGATTATTTCTTTTCTAAGTTTTGCAACTTATATTTCTCGCATAAGATTACTATTTATGATGAAGCTGGTTTTAAAGTGTTTGATAGTATGCATGCTACGATTAAGTTCTCACAAAATAATATATTTAATCCGTATACCCTCTATATTTCTTTATTAGAAAATAATTTGTTTGAATGTGAGGAGATTAATATATATGGAATGGAGTTACTTAGAAAAGTTAAAGAGTATAGTAATTAACTTTGTTATGCTAAATAAAGATCTGGATATAGTCATACAAGATGGTAATTTATATTATAAAAACAACGTGATTTATATAAAAGAGTCTTTTGATAAAGTGGAATTTACAGTAAAAAGTTGCACTTTACCTAAAGTTAAGGATGATTACCCCAAAATTATTATAAAAATTAACGAGTCAACAAATTTAATTAAGCATTTTATGTACTTTTTAATGAATATCAAAAGAATTGGTTTGATGGTATTACAAAAAGAGAATGTTACTTTTTATTTCAATTACAATGACAGTAAAGGTAATAACATAAAGACGGACAAAACTATAAAAAGGATTAAGACGAACGGTTCACTATTTAATGATTTGAATGAAACTTTAATATTTCTTGGAGAGGGTTGTATTATTTCTGAGAATAATGGTTCGGCAACAGTTGTTAATAGAGGCGATTCTAATATAGAAGGCTTCGGATACGACTTTAATGAAGAGGATGCCTCTTTAAAAGCTAAACTAGAATATTTAGAAAGATATGCTGCCTCTTTAAAGCTAGAAGAAACTATTAGTGATTGTTATACAAATATTAGTAAATCAGCAATAAACCCAATTAAATTAGGGGTGTATAGCAATAGTCAATGTATACAGCAAAATTTAAGTATTTATAGTAATTCTTTAGTGATTGATTGGGTAAAAGGACAGTCACTAGTTTCTGGTGAATATTTACTAATTCCAGAACAATATGTTCAATATTTAGTTCCTAATATCAAGAATAGGTTTATTTATGAAAGCTCAAATGGTTGTGCGGTAGGAAATACATTTGAAGAGGCATCTCTATTTTCAATTTTAGAGGTAGTTGAAAGAGACGTATTTATGAACTTCTGGTTTAGTAAAGATAAAGCAACGAGAATAGATATTAACGTGGAGCCAAAACTAAGTAAAAAAGTGCAGTATTTTAATGACTTGGGTTATACATTAGACTTTTTCTATATTAATAACGGATTAAACATACATGTTGTATGGGGATTATTACGAAGTAATAATATACACAATTATTTTTATTCAATTACCGGATTAGGTTGTCATTTAAAACTCCAACATGCAATTGAAGCTGCATTTAAAGAAATTTATAATGTCTTTATTGGGTTTGAAAAGAATAAATTCCTTATTGAAAAGAAAATACAGAGTATTAAAAGTGGAATAATAAGTAATTTAGAAGATCATTTGTATTACTTTGCATCCTTTGATTCTATGGAAATCATTGAAGATAAAATAAATATACTTGAAAATGTCGATGTTGATGATTTAAAAATAAATAACTTTATGAGCATTGATATAAGCGATGAATTACAATATGTAGTAAAGAATCTATCTAAGAAATACACAGATATTTTGATTGTTGACCAAACCAATAACTACTTAAAGGCTTTCTCCTTAAACTGTACAAAGGCAATACTAATCGGTTCTGCTCCGTTAGACTTTACATCTGATTTAATCAGGCTTCAGAATAATGAAGTTACAAATGTTAGAAAAGCTTATAGAAATATTCATCCCTTAGCATAAAGGAGTTATCTAAGAAATGATTTATAATATAGCTGATTTTTTAGGTGAAATCGCATCCAACAATGAGATCTTAACAATTACTCAAACATTGGAGTCAGGACTAGATAAGTATAAATTTTTAAGGATAGAAAACGGATCAAAACATATAGATAATAGTTATGCTGAGTTACTAAAGTTAAATGACTTTATTAGAATTGAAACTCCAGGTCCATATAAATTGCATAAAGGTTATCCTTCCCCAAGAAGCCTATATCCAATTGAAATGTTTATATGTGTAAATGAAAATCAGTTTGTTTTAAAGGATAACTACAAGGATCAATACAAGTACTATAGTAATATTTCTATTAAGGCAGAGCAAGGGGATATCCTATTAGAATTCAATAACAAATATCCAGAACATTATAATCACATAAAAAAAACGTTACTTATTTTAGAATGTGGTCACTTTTTATATAACATAAATAAAGTTGGATTAATGCTAGGTTATAAATACGAGGTTATAACCATTGATAAATATCGGATTCACTTAAAATCACAGAAAGTTGAAACTGATATCAATAAAACAAAAAAAATTACTGAATTTTCAAGAAGAAGTTATTTGCGGAATAGTGGTCATTATAGACATCCTTTAACACCTCTTAATAATAATACTAAGGTAGTTTTAAATAATTATGAAAAAGATTTTCACGATATTGAAAGGTTGTTCAAAAATAACGATATAAGTGAAAAGATACAAATACAAACGTATTTAAACAGGGGAAACGGTGAGTTCCTAGAAGTGGGCAGTAAACAAAATAATTATATTAACTATCGTAACCTTAATATGATATACCCATATATAAATTTTAAAGGAGTAAATACCTTTTCTTTTTTACTTATTAAAAATAGAACTTTCACAACTGAAAATGCAACAAAATATTTATTAAGTTTAGGTTATATTGCACAATCCATTTGTATGTACCATGCTGATTATCATGTTTTTTGTAGGCCAATAAAAAGTTTTAGTTTTTTTGAAGTTGAGAAGTTATTAAAAATTGATAAGGATAATTATACACCATTTTATTTTCTTATTAATGCACCAAAATAAAAAGAGAGTAGGGACTTAACTTGGAAAATAACTGGAGAAAAATAATCAAATTTTCCTTGCCAGCTACTTTTATTGGGTTAGCTGAACTACTATTAATAGGGATAAGCCTTTTTTGGAGTTACATATATATTGGAAAGCCAGAGGCATTAGCCGCTATAAGATTATCAGGAGCTATTATAACCTTAATAGAAGCTGTCACCGTTAGTATAATATCATCTCTACTTGTTTATGTTAGTCAATTAGTGGGTGCGAAGAAACTAGAAGAAGCTAAAAAAGGAGCGGGAAGTGTTTTATCTTTTTCTTTCTATGCAGGTTTATGTACCACATTAGTCGGATTATTACTGATGCCAGTTTTTAAACTACTGTTTGGTGTAACAATTGAAACGAAGAATTATTTAAGTTTTTATTTATCTGTTTTTTTAATTGGCTATTTTATTATTTCTGTAAATAGTTTACTTTTACTTTTACCGAGGTACTTTCAAAAACTTAAGATAATCTACTGGGGACTTACAATTCTTGTATTAGTTAATATTGCAGTTACTCCCTTCCTAATTGCTCTTTGTAAAAGATTCGAATTAAACTTAATAATTGGACCGGCAATTGGAGTTATAGTATCCAATTTTATTTGTGCAATATTTCTTTTGAATAAAATTTTTATTAAAGATGAGTTAGGAATAGGCTTAACGAAAAAAATGATCTCCTTGAAATTCAAATTTTATATATTAAAGGATAATAAAGGGTACATATTGTCACAAGTGTTAACAGGAGTAACATTTAATATTTCAATGTTTTTATACATTTTGATCCTTTCCTATTATCCTAAAAATATTTTTAATGTTTATTCTATTTCAATATATATATTTATGATGTTAGGTATATTCCCACAAAATTTTTCTGCTACTATCATTCCCTTAGCAGCCCAATACATGGGAGCTGGAAAAGTAAAAGAAGTTATCGACTTAGCAAAAAAAATGCTATTAGTGTTATTAATTTATGGAGGTATAGCAGCATGTGTTTTACTAATCAGTAAGGATTTAGTATTAAATGCTATGTCAATTAACAACAATTTAAAGCCATTAGTTAAAGAGTTTTTGAATTTTTATACTATTCCATGGGTGTTTAATATGCTTGCGTTTATTTTCATTTTTGTTGTTGCGGCAGCAGGGGACACCAAAGGTGGTTTGTTTTTAACTATAATAAATATGTATGTTCTGGTAATCAGTAGTCTTTTACTAGTTCCTCACTTATTTAGAGATATTAATACAGGAGTATTTTTTACTCTAGGATTAATTGAACTACTAACTTTCATGACATCCTGTATTTACTTTTTGGGTGGAAAGTGGAAATCAAAGTCTTTGATTCAGCATACGCAGGAACAATCTAAGCAAAAACAGACTGAACAAGCTTAAACAAATAGTAAAATAAAAGCATTTATCACAAAAATGGCCTTAAAATCGGTCATTTTTTTGTCCATAATAACTCAACACTGGGCTAATAACTATATTTAAAATATCTCATACTGAGTCGAACAAAAAAAGGATTATAGTAGAGAAGTTTATAATAGTTTAAAAAATGCAATGATCTCGATTATGGTTCGACTTTAAAATAGGAATAATGTTTTATTTATATTCCATTATTTATAAATTTAATAAAATAAATAATAAACATCAACTAATTTCTGTATCTTTTTTCTCAATACAATATACTTATATTACCTGATATAATAAATTTAGAATTTATTTTGGAGGTAATATTATGAAGAACTTTCTTTTTTTAGGTATAATTCTTTTTACTCTTTCTTTAGTTAAAATTCAATTACTAGATTCGGTTGGTAAAAATCCTATTCTAAGTACTATATCTTCTGCGAATAAAAGTCCTATTACTACTTTAGAAGATCCTCCTGAATTTGGGTAGTCTACACTTAGTTGGACAGAATTTTCAAGGTCAAGTAGACTACATTTAATAAACAAAGGGAGGATCTACGATGACTAAAAGAGGACGTCGATCATTTACCGATGATTTTAAGCAACAGATGGTGCAGTTATATCAAAGTGGCAAGCCAAGAAAAGAAATTATTCGAGAATATGACCTTACTCCTTCATCTCTGGATAAGTGGGTGAACCAAAGCCAACAATCAGGCTCTCATTTAAGGAAAAAGACAATTTAACGGATGAACAAAAAGAGCTGATGGAGCTTCGTAACGAAATAAACAGCTCGAAATGGAAAATGACATTTTAAAGCAAGCCGCGCTGATACTGGGACGAAAGTAAATGTGATAAAGAACAATCAGCACAAATACTCGATATCAGCAATGTGCAAAGTCCCCCAGATACCAAGAAGCACTTTTTATTATGAAGCCAAGGAACAACCAGTTGTAGAATGTGACTTCTGATATCATTGAGATTTTTCATGCAAGCAGGAAAAATTATGGGACTCGAAAGATTAAATACGAGCTTAAAAAGCTTGAAAAGACTGCTTCCAGACGTCGAATAAGTAAAATAATGAAAGAGCAAGGTCTGGTTTCTTCCTATACCTTCGCTAGTTCAAACCTCAATCAAAAGATACCAATGAATCTGAGCAAAAAAATGAATTGAATCGTGAGTTTACTCAAAACAGACTTTATCTGTGATTGTCAGCGATTTAACCTATGTAAGAGTCCAAAATAAATGGCATTACATATGTGTCTTTATTGATCTCTATAATCGAGAAATTATTGGGTATAGCGCAGGTCCAAACAAAAATGCACAACTCGTCTATCAAGCCTTAGCCACTAAAATTAATTCCTATGCCCTGATGATAATCTTGGGTTTAACTGATAATGAGTTAGGTAAACTATCCAGACGTTTTGTAGGAATAAAAGAGGGGGAACTTTTAGAAACTTTAGATTTGGAAACTGCGAAAAACCACAAATACATTATTGCTAAGGATACATATTATAATGCTTTCTTTGCTTATCAGTCTTTCTGTTATAAAAATAGGTTACCTTTACTATGTATAGAACCAAGAAGAAAAAAGGCAATTATAAACATTGAGTTTCATGGTAATGGAACTAGTGATTACTACCATTATTGTTATCCGACTATTGAAATTATTAAAAATTATTTGTCGAGAAAAGGATATTACTTTGTGGGCGGGTGTTGAGCACGGAGTTTGGACTAAGTTTGAAATCGATTTAGATAATTATAAAAAACTACTTGAGTTTTGCATTCCATTATTAAAAAAGTCTCAAAAATTTGCAAGTCAGTATTAGTAATAATAATTTTGGAATTCAAAGTTAATCATATACTTAAATCTATCCACAAATTAAAGTACTTCAAAAGAAAATACCAGAAGTAAAATGACTCCGAAATATTGGGGTCATTTTACTTCTGGTATTTTTGCAGCATTTTTATGTTTTACTCTTATTCTGAAATATCCGGTCTTGATTAATGCGTGCGTACTAATCAATATCCTCTATGGTTCATGTCTATAAATCTACTGATTTAAGTTCATTTAATACTATATTTTTGCGAAAGTGAGTCAACAGTAAAGGAAGTTGTCATAATGATATAATTCTCCTGATTTATGGACTTGAAATATCTTTTTATATGTTTATAGGATAATAGTAATGTAATGGTTATTGTATAATTATTACATAATATAATTCTTTAAGTTTGTTAGGTGGTGTAGCAGCGATGAATTATGAACAGATTTTAGCGACAATTAAAACGAGAAATGTAAAGAAAATTGAACAGGCTTTTCAATTACAGATAATCGATTTATCAGCACGTGAACTTAGTGAAATTTTAAGAGAAGCACGTAATGCATTTAAGGAATTTTGGGAATATATCTAACATCGTAACAATGAGTCAGAATATGCTGTTATATATAATATCAGGGTTAATAGCTATGTTAGGATTTATAGTAGCTGGACTAGCAATAGTGTAAAGTACAACTTCAAATACAGTTTTAACGAATGTAATAGAAGAAAATAAAATGAAATATTTATTAAGCGTCTTTGCTAGTTTTGTTTATATAGCAGTAATTATGATTGGATTAATTATCGTTTGTGTTATTTTTTATTTTATATTAGCTTGGTTATATTTATTATGTGGGCTTTTATTATCATATTTTTTCTTTTTTATTCTTTTTTATATAGTTTCTTTATTAGGGTCTTGTATTAATATCTTTATTTTTAACTATAGTGTTATTGAAGAAAAAGAAATATTTAAAAAAAGAGAATGAACATTCTTCTCATGTAGAAGGTTTTTAATAAAAAACAAACATTTTAATAACGCCATCCCATAAAAAATGGTAAATCACCGTTAACGATGTTACAATTAACAATCACCAAAACGTTGATTTACCGCGCTTTTTGCACCTCTCGTTAAAGATATTACACACTCTCTACCTATGGGGGGCATGATGTAGTGTTGTGAAAATTTATTTTTCCTAGGATACAAAACGATTACTTATTAGAAATTGTAAGGTAAACACTACTACATCTTAGATATCTGCCATCCACACCCAAGCCACCTGAAGTGTGGAAACGTCTTTTTGTAGATCATAAAGATAAGTATTTAACAGTGGTGTGAATCTTTAACATAAACCTGTTTTACGCATGAAAAATTAATTTTACACAGATTTTATTTTTACATATCGTTACCACGGAACATGATAGAATTCAGGGGTTTTAGCTCTATTTCGACCCCGACCACCAGTGTCATGCTGAGGAAATATATTAATCCTATTTTTAAAAATATGCCGCATACTACACACTTACAAAACTTGCACAAAATCTGCACAAAATGTGCAAGTTTTGATTTAATATTAAATTGGCTAGATAAACTTATTTAAAAATCAATCGATCAAAAATGTTGATATACCAATATTTATTTAACTTTACTTATGCTAGATTAAATTAAATTTATAAGGTTATTTTTCAGTAAATAACCTTGACAGGGTGGGGGTCGCTGGTTCGAGCCCAGTCAGAATCATACTGAGTGAAAGGTCTGTAGTCCTTGTCTATCAAAGGTTGCAGGCTTTTTTCATTTTTTTGTGATTGACTCGATTTCAGATTTAAAAAGAGGGTTTGCTCACAAAATTTCCTAATCGCTTCCCGGAAGATTTCGGCCACTTCGTTTTCTTGATCTGGAATCAAATGAGAGTAAACATCCAATGTAATTTTGGGATTGGCGTGACCAAGACGAGCGGCTACTTTCATCAGATCCACCCCTTCAGAAATGAGGATGGATGCGTGTGTGTGACGCAAATCATGAAAACGGATCTTTTTAACATTAGCACGTTCCGTCATCTTGTGACCGATTTTACTCTGAGAGAGTTGAGTAAATTATTAGAACATCGGAATCTTGAAGTGACCCCTTAAAGTTAGACACGGTTATTCCATTAGTCAACTTGCTGGGCATGAACTCGGTATTGTACCGGGCTCATGCCTTTTAGTTTTGCCTTAATACGTTTGTTATTGTAGTAATTTATATACTTATCTAGCTCTAGCTTAAAGTGTTCCACACTGTCAAAATCTTTTAGATAAAGAAATTCTGATTTCATAATGCCAAAGAAATTTTCTATTACAGCGTTATCGTAACAGTTACCCTTACGAGACATACTTTGCGTAATCCCATGTTGTTTCAGGGCATGTCAATACTGTTTCATTTAATAGTGCCAACCTTGATCAGAGTGAATCAGAAGCTTAGCTTTATCTGTTACTTTTTCAATTGCTTGATCAAGCATTGTAAAAACAAGTGAATAAACAGGCCTTGAACTAATTGTGTATGTAATGATTTCACCATTATATAAATCTAAAATTGGCGATAAATACAATTTCTCTCCAAACAATTTATACTCCGTAATATCAGTTACCCATTTCTCATTTGGTTTTTGAGCCTTAAAGTTACGATTTAAAATATTAGGGGCAATTTTCCCCATAGTTCCTTTATACGAACGGTATTTTTTCATACGGACTAAGGATTTTAATCCAAGTTCTTTCATTAAACGCTGCACTTTTTTATGATTCACTTTATGTAAGCGATTTGTGAGTTCATCACGAATACGACGATAACCATACCGACCTTCATGTTCATCATAAATTGATTGAATTAACTTTTTTAACTCAGTATCTCGATCAGGACGATTGCGGTTTTTCACCCAATAATAATAGGTACTGAGCGGGATATTTGCGAGTTGAAGAAGTGCGATCACCGGGAATTCTGTCCTTAGTTCATAGACTACTTTCGTTTTATCTTGTTTGGTGATTTTTCCTTGTTTTGAACTAAGGTATTTAACTTTTTTAAGTAAGCATTCTCCATTCGCAGATGCTCTACCTCTTCTTTCAAAGCTTCAACTGATCCTTCAACTTGCTTCTTTCGATTGTCTTTTTCCATGGATGAACGCCCCTTTTTCTTCATTTTCAGGCCGTCTAATCCTTCCATTTCTAATTGCTTTCTCCAATTGGTGAGTGTAGAAGGAGCTGGAATGTTAAAAATCGCAGCTGTTTCTCTCTTATAGACGTCCCGTGCTCATTCATATAATTAAGTACGTCTAGTTTATACTCCCAAGTGTAGGTTGCATAAGACTTTTTCAAAAGCTTTTTCTCCATGATGTCGGTATTGTTGAGTCCAGTTTAGAAAAAACGATTTATTAACCCTAATAGAATCAGCGATAGTCTGTAGACTTTCTTTTCCACTTAGATAGCGTTTTACTGCGTTTATTTTATCTATGTCTGTAAATTTAGTCATAAGAAAAGCACCTCCAATTGTTAGACTAGTGTCTAACAATTGGGGAGCATTTCATCTTTCCGGTGTTTTTCTTTCGAGGAGTTTGTTTAAAAAGGAGCTTGTGCTTTTCTTAACGAGAGGGGAGGGCCATATGTCATATTTTGGTGAGCTAGCTGGACAAAAGGTTTTGGTAACAGGAGGAAATAAAGGGATTGGAAAAGATATTGCCATCGCTTTTGCTAAGCCGGTGCAAATGTAGTCATTACCGGAAGGGGTGAATCCACACTTATTTCAACTGCTGAAAAGCTCCAAAGCCTTAATTCCAACATGCACATTTGTAAAAGCGAATATGCAAAAGAATCAATTACCTTCTGATCAACCTTTGGAGATCTTCCGCTAACTTGTAGCAGAGCTATTACTAAAGAAGTAAATTCTTGTCCCAGAGGAATACCGGCAAAATTTACTCCGGTGTCTTCGCCAACACGATTTACCCTAAAGCTAGCCGTTCTCGGTAATTGCGTTTGTTCTACTGTGATTTTTGGTGAGATACTGGCTAATTCATCCACTAGAGCCAGTATGTCACGAGATATGTCATTGGATCCTGGGTTAACTTTTAACAGCATATCGTCCTACACCAATTGAAGATTTTGGGCTAATCATTAAAAGTTTGATTAAACTTTTTTAATTTTTTATCTAACTTATTTTGGATAGAAACATTCTTTTTAAATTTTTTATCCAACTTTTCCTAAAAATATATATACTTTTTTAAATTGACTTTAAAAAGTATATATTCTAAATTTTAAGTATAAAGAAAAAATAAAAAAGAAATATAGTTGAAACAAGTAGAAAGGAGGGGTTTTTTGAATTTGCCAAGAGGAACAATGAGAGTTTTGCAGGCAATTTGGCGGAGTAAAAAACCAAATTCTAAAGCGGAACTTGTCAAATTAACGGGCTTCAGTTTAGCAACTGTAACAGAACATGTTGAAACCCTAATTAGAAGTAACCTTGTAAAAGAAGTTGAGATGGGGCATTCCACGGGAGGAAGAAGACCACGTCTTCTATCATTTAATAATGAATCCGGTTACATTATCGGGATTGATTTAGAATCAACCCATGTTCAGGTCGGGATAGCGGATTTGAACTGCGATATTGTTGTTTCAAAATCGAGTGAGATAGATGTTGGAAAAGGTCCACTAACTGTACTTGAACATATAAAAGAAATGGTTTTTTCTTTACTGGATGAACATAAAATAGAAATTTCTTTAATTAAAGGAATAGGTATGGGTGTACCTGGACCAGTAGAATATAGTACAGGTTTACCTGGTTCACTTCCTATTATGCCAGGATGGGATAGATATCCTATCCGACAATTTTGGAATGAATACTTTAATTGTCCTTGTTATGTCGACAATAATGTATTTACAAGGGTACTAGGGGAGAGAACTGTTGAGGCAGTATCTAAGATTGATAATCTAATATACTTAAAAATCGGAAATGGAATAGGCGCAGGAATTATATGCAATGGTCAAATTTATCGTGGTTCTATAGAATGTGCAGGTGACGTTGGCCATATAAATGTCGGCCATGATGTACTTTGCTATTGCGGCAATAGAGGTTGTTTAGAAGCAATTGCAGGGGGGAGAGCTATCGTCCGAAGGGCAGAGGAAATAGGAAAGAATGGACATAGTAAGATACTTTCAAAATTACTGGCTACGAATCGGAAATTAAAATTGGAAGATGTCAATCGGGCGGTAAGAGAATCTGATCCACTTGTAGTTGAACTCATTCGTGAATGTGGGTTAGAAATTGGAAAAGTAATAGGCGGCCTTATTAATTTCTTTAACCCTTCCCTGGTTTGTATAGGAGGGAAAGTGTCGGAAGTTGGTGATGTACTTTTGGCATCTATAAGGCAAGGAATATATTCCCACTCGTCGCCCTTATCTACACGTAATTTAGTAATCCAGCAGTCTCTATTGGGAGAAAAGGTTGGAATAATTGGAGCAGCGGTTTTAACTGTGGATAAAATAATTGAAAATTCATTACAGAAAAATGAAGAGGGAGTGTTTTCTTTTTAGAGTGTAAAGGACGAATAGACAGATGTAATCGATTACATTGATTTTTTATAGTTCGAAAGAATTAAAAGGAGGTAGACCTGTATGGGGATGGCTATTGAGGTTAACGTAAATCCTCTTCTAGAGATGCGTAATATATCAAAGAGCTATTCTGGAGTTACAGTTCTCAATCACATCAATTTAAAAATTCATGCTGGAGAAATATTAGCGCTAGTTGGGGAAAATGGGGCAGGGAAATCTACGTTAATCAAAATTCTATCAGGTGCCATAAAAGCGAATGAAGGGGAGCTTTTAATAAATGGAAATAAAGTGGAGTTTCATTCTCCTCTTGATGCAGAGTTGAATGAAATTGTAACAGTTTACCAAGAGCTTAATTTATTCCCTGATCTTTCAGTAACTGAAAATCTCTTTTATGCAAATCTTCACAAATCAAAGGGACTTATTAAATGGGCTGAACTACATAAAGAAGCGAAGAGATTCTTGAATGAATTTGGGGTCGATTTACCTGTTGAGAAACCCGTATCCACCCTAAGTATTGCCCAAAAACAGATGTTGGAAATCGCTAAAGCTCTCTATAGAAATGCTCGACTAATGATCTTGGATGAACCTACCGCAGTATTAGGCGGAGATGATGTGGATAGGCTGCTTACAATCGTAAAGAAGTTACAAAAACGTGGAGTTTCTGTGATATTCATTTCTCATAGGCTAGATGAAATATTCGGATTGGCCGATCGATATTTAGTTCTTAAAGACGGTCATCAAATAGGGGACGGTGACATAAAAGACACCAATCCTGATGAGTTGATTGCCATGATGGTTGGACGTCATATTAACACTGCTCCTCGTAAGAAGATTAATTATGAAAAAAATGAGGTGGCCCTAAAGGTAGAAGGGCTAAACCGTAGAGGAGCCCTTCGTAACATCAATCTTTCTCTTTATAAAGGAGAAGTACTGGGGATAGCTGGATTAAGAGGCGCTGGCAGGACAGAGCTGGTAAGGGCTATACTTGGTGCTGATCCTATGGAGTCAGGAAAAATTTTTGTAGATGGTCGTCATGTTAATATTACTTCCCCTAGAGTTGCCATTAAAAATGGAATAGGATTAGTACCCGAAGATAGAGGAAGACAGGGATTATTCAAAAATCTTTCATGTTTACAAAACATTTTTATGGCTAGCAGTAAAAACAAAGTGATTAAACAGAACATTGAACAAAAACTCGCAGAAAACTATGTTGAATTATTAAAAATTAAATTACCCCATTTGAGTTCACCCGTTGGTAGTCTGTCTGGTGGGAATCAACAAAAAATCGTACTTGCTAAATGGTTGGAGTCAGGGATTAGGGTTCTTCTTCTGGATGAACCAACAAGAGGGGTTGATATTGGGGCTAAAGCTCAAATTTATACTGTAGTGAGGGAACTTTGTGAACAGGGAATGTCTGTCATTTTAATATCATCGGAACTACCTGAAATTTTAGAGAATAGTCATCGAGTGCTTGTTATGTGTAAGGGGGAAATTACTGGGGAATTGGATCATGAAGAAGCAACTGAAGAAAGAATCATGAAATATGCCGTAGGAGGAGTGGAAAAATGAAAAATGAAATGTCCCTTAATTCCGAAAGTACTATTATTAAAGAATTACCAAGAAACAGCGTATTTAAACAGTTCATCAAGCAATATCGTGTCACTATCCTATTATTTGTTTTAATTTTAGCGTTCACAGCCATTTTTACACCAGAATTCTTTAATATAGTCAATATTACAAACGTAATACGACAGGCTTCAGTTGTTGGAGTGGTGGCAATCGGCATGACCTTTGTCATCTTAACTGGGGGGATTGATCTCTCAGTAGGCGCTATCCTTGCTGTCTCTGGCGTATCGTTCGCGATGATGTTAAACCATGGTCTATCCGTTCCAATTGCCATTCTATTCGTTCTTTTAATAGGTATTGTGGCTGGCATGATTAATGGAATTGGATCAACTTTCTTAGGAATTCAACCATTTATCATGACTCTTGCGACGATGGCGATTGGGGATGGAGCTGCTTTACTTCTAACAAATGGGACACCTCAGAGCTTCAACTCTAATAGCCAAATTATAAATTTTGTTGGTAATGGGGGAATAGGACCAATACCGGGCCCAGCTATTCTGTTTGCACTAATCATAATCGTTTCTTGGATGTCACTAAGATATTTACCTTTTGGAAGGTTTGTATATGGGATAGGTGGTAGTCAAGATGCTGCGCGTCTTTCAGGGGTTAGAACAACACGCATCCTACTAATTGTATATGCTATCAGTGGCCTATGTGCTGCTGTTGCAGGAATCATTACTGCTTCTAGGCTATATGTTGGTCATCCAACTGCAAATAGCGATATCAATCTTGACAGCATTGCCGCCGTTGTTATCGGTGGAACAAGTTTAATGGGAGGAAAAGGAGGAGTTGGAGGTACAATCCTAGGTGCTTTATTATTGGCTATGGTTGCAAATCTATTAAACTTGCTGGGGGTATCGCCATACAACCAACAAATAGCCAAAGGTATCATTATTGTAGCTGCCGTTTTATTCACAACGCCATCTCTAAAGCAACATATTAAACAGCAGTGGACAGGATTATGATGGATTAAAGGCAAGAAATTTAAGAATTTGAATGGCCGTCAAAAATAATAATTGAAAAAGGAGAGAAAATATGAAGTCTAAACTAATTAATAGTTTAATTGGGGTATCATCGCTAATGTTTCTTATGACAGCCTGTAGTAGTAATTCAAGTTCTACGACAACTTCGGCCATTAAATCTACGGGTCCTATAAAAATGGATTTTGGACAATACTGTGGATCTCAGTGTCAAGATGCATTAAAGTTAAATGTTTCTCCTGATTCCATAAAAGGAAAGGTAGGAATGGCCATTGCCTCAACAACTTTTCCTTATGGTGTAGCTATTAAAAATGAATCTGAAGCATTTGCAAAAAAATATTTCCCGAATATGCAGCTATTGGTTGCTGATGGACAAAATGATCCATCTGTCCAATCAGGAATTGTCGATGATTTTATCGCTAAAGGCATTAATGTCCTTATCATCAATGCAGTTGAAAAGGCTGCTTTAGCACCTGCTGTTAAAAGAGCTGAAGCTGCAGGGATAAAGGTTATCGAGGTTGATCGTACCGTAAATGCACCAGTTCTTACGACTATTAAAGCCAATGACATTGATTTAGGGATAGCAGCCGGTAAAGACCTTGCAACTCGATTACATGGGAAAGGAAATGTAGTAGAAATACAAGGAAGCCCTTCAGCATCTCCTACCATTGATCGACATAAAGGTTTTATGGAAGCGCTTAAAGATTATCCTGGAATCAAAGTAATTGCAAGTCAAAATGCAGACTATGACCAATCAAAAGGTCTTAGTGTCATGGAAGATTTATTACAACGATTCCCTAAGGGCAAAATTGATGCTGTATTCAGTCAAGCTGACATTATGACACTTGGTGCCATCCAGGCAATTAAGAATGCAGGAAGAAATGAAATTAAAGTTATAAGTATTGATGGTCAACAGGCAGCTTTTAATGATATTTCAAATGGTACTATTGACTCCACCACTGTTTATCCTGTTATTGCTCCTATGGATATTATTGCGGCTGCAAAAGCCCTGGCAGGAGAAAAACTACCAAGCTTTATAAAATTAGATTCACCAACAGTGACAAAAGAAAATGTATCAAAGTATAACGGTACCACCTATTAAATAATTATAAAATTCAGGAGGTAATTTACTATGACAATGAAACTATCCTTTAATACTTGGCCTTATGCTAGTTTTCCAGTTTGGTTACCGGCTTACCCGCTTGAAGAGGTCATCAAACGTATTGCAAATATTGGTTATGACGGAATTGAAATTGGTGCTGCTAGCCCTCATGCTTATCCACCAACAACAACTAAAGAAAGACGTAAAAATATTAAGAGT
The DNA here is from genome assembly GCF_001636425.1 of Heyndrickxia acidicola. Lineage (NCBI taxonomy): Bacteria > Bacillati > Bacillota > Bacilli > Caryophanales > Bacillaceae > Heyndrickxia > Heyndrickxia acidicola. Next base: position 2,124,624 of record NZ_KV440953.1, on the reverse strand, counting down.
ATATTAGAGTATTACAACCTTGAAGTATCTAGTATGCTTCCTGGTCTAAGTGGAGGACCTGGTCATAATGTTGCTTCACCTATACCAGAAGAGCGCCGACATACCATCGAGCATTATAAACAAGTGGTGGAGCTATGTGCTGAGTGGGGAGGTAAGACAGTCCTTTACATTCCGGGCTGGCAAGTTTTTGGCACCAGCCTTAAACAGGCATGGGCTTGGAGTAGTGCAGCTCTTAGTGAGATATCGAAAACTGCAGCAGATTATGGAGTCACAATGGTAATAGAACCAACCTCATTTGATAGTAACCTAATTGATCGTTGCGATGATGCGATTGAGTTGATGGAAGAAGTAGGAGAACCAAACGTAAAGCTTATGTTTGATACCTTCCATGCCTTGTACCGAAAAGAAGTTTCGTCAGATTATGTATACAGGATGGGGGAAAATCTTCATCATATTCATATCTCCGATAATGATCGTTTAGCACCTGGCAAAGGTAGAGGAGATTTCGTTTCAGTTATTAATGCACTTAAGGATATTAATTATGATGGATATTTAGCAATGGAGCTTGGATTCGACCGTCGCGATATTGAGCCGGACTATGTTGCCCGCCAAGCATTTGAGTACTTAAAACCATTAGTAGATGAGGCTAATAAAAGCTTATTAATTAAATCGAAATAAATAATTTATTATTCCTATCAATTTGGCATTATTTAATGTATCTACCAAATTGATAGGAAATTCATTGAGAAAGGGGCACCTTCTGTGAGTGATAAAAAATTGTATGTTAGACCTGATGATGTAGAAACGTTGATGTTTGACTGGGGTTGCTTTAAGTTAACCTCTACACCGGATGTTACAGGAGCAAAAAGCTTTAGTACGGGTGTAGTCGTTGTTGATCCAGGTAAAGGACACGAACGGCATAACCATCCTGGTACGGAAGAAATTATCTATATTGTTTCAGGTGAAGGAGAACAAATGGTAGAGGATGAGAATGGCAATCCAGTGATACAGAAAGTAACGGCCGGCTGCACTGTCTATGTTCCTAAAGGAAGATACCATTATACGATCAACACAGGTTGGGAACCGATGAAATCATTTGTGATTTACTCACCCGCAGGTGCTGAGCAGGAGCTGAAAATTTCACCTGATTGCAGGGTGGCACCGCCCGGAGAGATCCCGAATAGATAGATTGTATTTTAAGAGGGAGGAAAAGTGTTATGGCAACGGTCGTCGTTTTAGGAACGCTGGATACGAAGGGAAACGAACACAACTTCGTCAATCAAATCATCCGTAAAACAAGTTGTGATGTCGTTTTGATCGATATTGGTGTTCTGGGACAGCCTCAAACCCAACCAGATATAAACAGAGAGGAGGTAGCTCTTGCGGGTGGAGTTGAGATTGAAGAACTAGTTAAAAGAAATGATCGCGGATTCGCTATGGAGGTCATGGCAATAGGTGCAACAAAGATTATTCGGCAGTTGCATCAGGATGGGAAACTTGATGGAATTCTCGCGTTGGGAGGTTCAGGTGGGGCTTCTATCGCAACTCACGCCATGCGGGCACTGCCAATTGGGGTACCAAAGCTTATGGTTTCGACAGTTGCTTCAGGTGATACCAAGCCTTATGTGGGAGAATCGGATATCACGATGATGTATTCGGTGGTAGACATCGCTGGAATTAATTCTATCTCTGGAAAGATTCTAAATAATGCAGCTATTGCGATTGCTGAAATGGCAAAAGCAAGCTGTACCATTCAACCGCAAAAAGAAAATAAGCCATTGATCTCAATTACGATGTTTGGCGTTACAACCCCATGTGTCCTAAGAGCAAGCAAATGGCTCGAAAAAAAGGGATACGAGGTGGTGGTTTTCTCTGCGAACGGTGTTGGCGGACGTGCAATGGAAGCTCTAATGAAAGATGGATTTATTAGTGCAGTATTGGATGTCACCACTACCGAACTGGCTGATGAGCTGGTTGGAGGAGAGCTTTCGGCAGGTCAAGATCGACTGGAAATGGCGGGCCAGCTTGGTATTCCACAGGTTGTATCACTTGGAGCATTAGATATGGTGAATTTCGGACCTGTTGATACACTCCCTACGCATTTCCATGGTAGAAAGATTTATAAGCATAACCCAAATGTTACACTTATGCGTACTACAGTAGAAGAATGCGATCAACTCGGAAAAATTATTGCTTATAAATTGAATCGGGCAAAGGGACCAGTAAGTGTGTTTATTCCGCTCAAAGGCATTTCTGCTATTGCAAAAAAAGGTGAAGTTTTCTATGATCCTCAGGCGGATCAAGCATTAATTGATTCTCTTAAGGAATCATTGGATCCACATATTGATTTAGTCGTTATGGATACACATATTAATGACCCAGCATTTGCTGAGGAAATGGCTAAGAAATTACACGAATTGTATTCCAATTATAAAAAAATAGGAGTGTTGAATTATGAGTAGAAAAGAAATTTTAGGCCGATTAAAAGAACAAGTAGCTAAAGGGATACCAATCATTGGAGCAGGAGCAGGTACGGGTATTTCTGGCAAGTGTGCGGAAGCCGGCGGTGCGGATCTTTTGATTGTTTACAATTCCGGGCGTTTTAGAATGGCAGGAAGAAGCTCTATTTCTGGATTGATGCCTTATGGAGACGCTAACCAAATTGTAGTAGACATGGCAAGAGAGATATTGCCCGTCGTGAAAAATGTTCCAGTACTTGCCGGTGTATGCGGCACGGATCCGTTTAGAGACATGCGTTCCTTCCTGGAGGAATTAAAAAAGATTGGGTATCAAGGTGTTCAAAATTTTCCAACAGTGGGACTTTTTGAGGGGCGTATCCGGGAAAATATGGAGGAAACAGGTCTTGGATATGATTTGGAAGTGGAGATGATCGGCATAGCGCGTGAACTTGATCTCTTAACCACACCTTATGTTTTCACTGAGCAGGAAGCACGTGACATGGCTGAAGCAGGAGCAGACATCATTGTTGCTCATGTTGGTACAACACTTAGTGGATTAACTGGAGCACACAGCACCATGAGCCTTGATGAAGCTGCCCGAATTATTCAGTCTATCCACGATGCTGCCAAAGAAGTGAACCCGGATGTGCTTGTTATATGCCATGGCGGCCCAATAGCGGGACCTGAAGATGTGGAATATATTTTGGAACATACAAAAGGCATTGATGGATTCTATGGTGCTTCTAGTATGGAAAGATTGCCTGTTGAAGTAGCAATTATAGAAAATACAAAGCGCTTTAAGTCATTACCGCTGTCAAAGGCACGGGTTTAAGAACCCTATTATCAATTAATTAATAGCGGGCCGGACACTCCGCCCGCTATTAAAAAAGAATACAAGTTTAATAGGGAGGGGAAAAAGATGAACAATATCGAGAAATTACCAGTTTTAATGTTTTTAAACCAGGAAGAAGCTAGGACCATTGAAGCCATGGCCTCCCGTATCATTCCAAGTGATGAGCATGGGGCAGGTGCAAAAGAAGCTGGTGCATTGATTTATATTGATCAATCACTCGCAGGTTATTTTCGGCATCTTCAAACATTTTACCGTCAAGGTTTAATAGAATTCGAAGGCTTTTGTAGAGAAACTTTTGGTGCATCTTTCATTGAACTTACAGAAGAGCAACAGGATCAAATTCTTCTAACTATAGAACAATTCCAGCTCGCTGATCCATTAGATTCCAGTGATGATATAGTTAAAAAAGAAAATTTAATAGCACAATTTTTTGCCGTTGTACATGAGCATACATTGCAAGGAACATTCGGTGATCCCTTATATGGAGGAAACCGGGATGCGTTAGGCTGGAAGTTGATTGGTTTTCCAGGCGCACAATGGGGCTATACTCCTGAACAGATGCATTTAGGTTTTGATGTTAATAAAATTGAAGTGAAGACGCTTTCTGATATACAAAGGGAATACAAGCCAGTGGTAACAGAGGTGAAATTATGACAAAAAAAATTGATGCGATTGTTGTAGGTCTGGGTGCTTCCGGTGGCCTTATTGCAGCAGAACTTGCTCGTGCAGGATTAAAGGTAGTTGGACTTGAAAAGGGAGCATTCTATCAGGATGCCGATTTTTTAACAAAATTCGATGAAATTCGTTATTATACACGAAGTGCTATGGTTCCGCACATGAGGACAGATCCGATAACATGGAGACCGAATGAGAAAACACAGGCAAAAGTTCTTCCATGGGCCTCTAATAAATTAGGGCTTGGAGATCCCTTTCAGGTCCCTCCTTCCATTGGAACGGGCGGCGGCACACGTTCTTGGGGAGCTGCTGCATTCCGGTTTCGGGAAAAGGATTTTAGTATGCGCAGTACCATTATTGAAAGATTTTCTGAATCGGCACTGCCTGAGGATACCACAGTCGTTGATTGGCCAATAAGTTATAATGATTTAGAACCCTATTACGACCGGGTTGAATGGGAACTTGGGATAGCTGGTAAAGCCGGGAATATTAACGGTGAGATACAACCTAACGGTAATCCTTTTGACCCTCCTCGGAAAAGAGACTACCCTATGCCACCTCTTCCACGTGCAGCAGCGGATAAGCTATTTGTAGAATCTTCCAAGCGTTTAGGTTACAATCCTTTTCCTACTCCAACAGCGATTGCGACAAAAGACTATAAAGGAAGAAATGCTTGTACAAACTGTGGTTTTTGTCATGGATATCATTGTCATGTAGGGGCAAAGGTTTCTACACATGATCTTGTAAAAACAGCAGCTTTAGAAACGAATAATCTTGAAATCCGTCCTCACGTTCGGGTTTTTAGGGTAAATACTGATTCTACTGGAAGAGTCCGTGGAGTTTCCTACTTTGATTCGGAAGGGCAAGTTGTTGATATTGAGGCAGAAATCGTTATATTAGCCACTTACGCTCTCGAAAACGCACGATTACTACTAGCTTCAGGAATTAATGGAAACGGTCATGTGGGTAAACATTTGTCCATTCATAATTATGGTTGGTTCACTGGAGTTTTACCTGAATTTACGAATCCATTTATGGGTTCTTTGCAATCTGGAAGTGTCATCGACGATTTAACATCAGAATTAATACCTGATAATGACGAGGGAGTCCTTTGGGGTTCACCAATTACCACGTGGACGGGTGATATGCAGCCTCTGGAGGTTGCGCATAGTCTTCCTCCGCATGTTCCACGTTGGGGCAAAGGCTTTAAAAACTGGATGACTGAAAATTATAGAAAATTATTCAAAATTTACTCTCAACATTCGTCCTTACCTTCAAAACAATTCTATGTCGATCTAGATCCAACAGTAAAGGATAAATTTGGCCAACCAGCAATGAGAATTACACATGACTGGACAGACTACGATCGTAAGACAGTTGAATACTTCATGAAAATTAAACGGCAGATTGCTAAAGAGATGGGGATCTCTGAGCATTGGGAAGATGTTCCTGCACCTACTTATCATGTCACTGTACACGATACCGGGACGCACCGGATGGGCTGGGATCCCAACAATTCCGTCGTCAATCCGTTCGGGGAAGTGCACGAATGTAAAGGGCTATACGCTGTAGGAGGCGGACAGTTCCCTACTCTTTCTTCATATAACCCAACAGAGACAATTATGGCATTAGCCTATTTAACTGTTGATCATCTCCTAGGAAGAGTTCGACAGGAAAGTGGAAATGTAAGAAATGTAGCCCAACATCCAATTGCATAATATCCATTTTTAACAAATAGCTGATATCCATTTTTCTCAAGGAGTCCTAAAGTGGCAAGTTCCCGAATTTTGGTGGATATCGTTTATAGAAGGATAAAAGGCAAAGTCAAATTCTTCTAAACGTCGATTACCTTTTGGGAATCTTGCCATTGAAATCTTATGGTTTAATCTTGTTAAGTAGTAGCAGCCATTGGAAATGGAAGTGTTGGCTGCGCTTAAATTACAGCATTATCTAGAAAGCTTATAAAAATTGTTTACAAAAATATCAGAAATGTCCCTATAACTTACAGACATATTTAGTTCTGGTCCCAATAAAATCAATATATATTCATGATTTACGCTTTGACTATCCCATGACTATTCCTCCCAACTATTATTGAATGACTGAACCGTAAATATGTCTTCCCTGTTAATATCTACAAAAGCGTCATCAAGAACGATAATCCTCGAGTGATTTTCAGAAAGAGAACAAGTTGAATGTAACCGAATCTAGCATTAAATCAGGATTTAACAGAAAAAAATCTGTTGGGGGAGTTTTGTGTGAAAGTTATTGTTGCGATGGATTCTTTTAAGGGAAGTTTGACTGCCCTGGAAGCTTGTACAGCTTTTGAAAAAGGAATGAAGAAGGTTTTTTCAAATATAGAAATCGTTAAGGTTCCGATTGCTGATGGAGGTGAAGGAACTGTTCAATCCTTAGTGGATGCAACTAGAGGAAGGATGGTTTTTGAACAGGTTACCGGACCATTGGGAGATAAAGTGGATGCTTTTTACGGAATTTTAGGCGATGGTAAAACGGCTGTCATTGAAATGGCGGCTGCCTCTGGTCTTCCTTTAGTACCTAAGGAAAAAAGAAACCCTTTGGTTACGACTACCTACGGAACAGGCGAATTGATCAAGAAAGCCTTGGATCAAGGGTGCCAGGAATTTTATCTTGGTGTTGGTGGAAGTGCAACCAATGATGGGGGCATGGGCATGGCACAAGCTCTTGGGATAAAATTCCTGGATCGAGAAGGGAGAGACATTGGGTTTGGTGGAGGTTCACTAAAAAACCTGTACCGAATCGACATGTCAAATCGAGATACCCGATTAGAAGAAACTAAAATTACCGTCTTGTGTGATGTGGATAATCCTCTTTGCGGTGAACAAGGTGCATCCTATGTTTTTGGACCTCAAAAGGGAGCTTCACAGGTTATGGTTCAAGAATTAGATAAAGGTCTAAGGCACTTTGCAGAAATTATAAAAAGGGACCTAAGAAAAGACATACTAGAGGTCAAGGGAGCCGGAGCTGCGGGCGGTTTAGGTGGTGGTTTCATTGCCTTTTTTGATTCTGTACTCAAGTCGGGAATTGAGGTAGTCATAGAAAAGTCAAAATTAAGCGAAACGATACAGGGATCTGACCTAGTCATTACTGGGGAAGGAAAAATCGATGGCCAAACCATTCACGGGAAAACCCCCATTGGCGTGGCGAAAGTCGCTCAGAGATGGGGTATACCTGTTATTGCTGTGGTAGGAGGCATTGGGCAAGGAGCGGAGGCAGTTCACAACCATGGAATTGATGCGGTGTTTTCAATCGTCCCAGCACCAATGTCTTTAGAAGAAGCCATGAATCCCTCTCAGGCAGCTCAATTGATGAAAAGAAGTGCAGAGGAAATCAGCCGTTTGATTCGAATAATTAAATAAGAAAGATTGATGACTTAAATGCTTGGTAGCAAGATTACCATAAAAACGAGCTAAAGCACCACGACAAATTGGATTTTGTTTACGAATATGAAAGGTTATGAAGTTTATAAAGAAGTCAATATTTAAAGGACCAACTTTCAAACTAATATTTTTGCTTGCATGGGAAAGGTGGAATGCATATCATCAACGCATAGACCAAAATGACAGTTGACAACTTGAAGTCGTACAGGGAAAGGGGGAGATGAACGCGTTATATGTAACCAATTTTTTTAAAAAAATGGGAGGTATGTATGACTATACAAATAAACAACTTTACTACTTTAAACAATGGGGTTCAAATGCCTTGGCTAGGCTTAGGAGTAGGGAATTTAAACAAAAACGATGATGTAGCAAACTTGATCAAGCATGCCATCCGTACAGGATATCATAGTATAGATACGGCTTCTTTTTATAATAACGAAGAACAAGTTGGAATGGCGATTAGGGAATCTGGTGCTTCTCGCAGAGAACTTTTTATCACCACAAAAGTATGGAACACGGAACAAGGATATAATTCCACCTTACAGGCCTTTGAGAAAAGCAGAAAAAAACTAAAATTGGATTATTTAGATCTTTATTTAGTCCACTGGGCGGTCACAGGCAAATATCAAGAGACATGGAAAGCGTTAGAAAAGCTCTATAAAGATGGATTTGTTCGAGCTATCGGGGTATGTAATTTCCAAATTCATCATTTACAAAAGATTATGGAAAATTGCGAAGTATTACCGATGGTAAACCAAGTTGAATTTCATCCCCTATTAACCCAGAAAGATCTACTTTTTTTCTGCAAAAATAATCACATACAGTTAGAAGCTTGGAGTCCGTTGATGGAAGGAAATTTGAACTTTCCATTACTTAAAGAGTTAGGAGAAAAGCACAAAAAATCACCAGCTCAAATTGTTCTTCGTTGGGATCTACAGCATGGAGTGGTAACGATACCAAGATCTAGTAATCCTTATCGGATAGAAGAGAACTATAATATCTTTGATTTTCAGTTAACTATAGAAGAAATGGACAGGATAGATGCCCTGAACATAAACAAACGTTTTGGGGATAATCCGGATGATTTTTAAAAGCAAACAATCATGAATAAGCTTTCTTTTAGTGGTCCGTTCTTTGAATAACCGATACTGTAAAAGAGATGAAAGAAATAGGTGTTAAACAGACAGTAATAATAGAAGAAACTAGTCAAAAAATAGCCTTTAACCTTAAGGCTAAAACGAGGTCAAAAGAAGCTAGCTGTGTGTAGATAAATGGTTAACAGGTCGTATTTGTTCTGGAAAGCTCCTAAAACAAATGGACATTTATGTTGACATGAGATTATGAAGTTTTGTACTAAATGTAGTGTAGTGCTTTATTAAGGAAATAAGTCAAAATTAAGATTATTTTTATATATTGTTGTCATCTCATTAAAAAAACGTATTGAGAGGATGTAAAAAGATGTACGAGCATTTGGTAATTTTTAAATTTAATGAAAATATTACTCCCAAAAAAGAGCAGGAACTTCTTGAAAAACTGCTCAGTCTTAAAGAAAAAATTTCAGGGATTGTTGAAATTTCTGCGGGTTTTAACATAACGGAAGAGGAAGAACGAAAACAAGGTTACGGATTAGGATTACGGGTTACCTTTGAAAATAAAGATTCTCTAGATCAATACGGTCCACACCCTGCTCACCAAGAGTTTGTAAAATCTTTAGAAAATGTATGTGCAAATGTAGTGGTGGTGGACTACCCAATAGTTTAAAAGATTATAATTCTAAAAGTTTTCAAAGGTTTAAACTTTCAATGTTACTTTAGGAGTTGGAGTGTTATACCATATTATGTAATAAATATTTGTCAAAGCGACACTCTTTTGAGGTCATTTTTCCTTTTTCCTTTTTTCTTTTTAAGGACAATCATTTGTTATTCGTTATTTGTATGAAGTTCTTCAACGGACCAATGGTTTTTTATAAAATTATTCTGAATTAAATAAATTCTATATGTTTCCAACCTATGAACCCGTTCGAAAAAGTACACTTTTCCGAACAGGTATTTTTTGTTTAAAAATGGCATTCTTTCGCGTTCATAAAACTTAAAAATTAAATTATGAACGTTCTCTGTTTATAAGATAACTTTTACGAACGGGTGCTTTTGTGAAAGAAGAGTAAAAAGAGAGGCAGTTACCAAACTGTCTCTTTCACATTTTTATTTCATACTTAAGCTATGCAATCGTATGTTTAAGAAATTGAACAACTTTCATATAACAGAACTTCAATTGTACAAGGTTTTTGAGGTGTACACCTGTTCTAACGGTATTAAATATTTTCACCAAAGAAACCTCGGGTACATTTCTTACTACAGGTATTTTTTTATATACTTGAATTTTAAGATATGAGGATTAGGGGACATCATGAGTAAGATAACATTTTCAACTAAAGAGATAAAAACACTTCAAAAGAATCCAAATGTTCAACATGTTAGCGAGCGAGCTATTACCTATACTGATTCCTTTAAAAATAGATTCATAGATGAGTATCTGGCTGGTAAACTACGTCGACAAATCTTTAAAGAAAACGGATTTGATGTGGAAGTTATAGGAATGAAGCGAATTGAACAATCAGCTCATAGGTGGAAGAAAGCTTTTGAAAACAATGGATTAATTGGGCTTACCGATTCGAGGAAGACAGGGTCTGGCAGACCATTAAAACGGGAACTTACACCGTCCGAATTCATTGAAAGGCAGGAAGCAAGAATCAAGCTACTGGAGGGACAGTGGAGCTATTAAAAAAGCTAGAAGCGACAGAAAGGAGGCTGCTAAACAGAAGCGAGAACTTAAATCCGAGTAGAGTATATCAATTGATTCATGAGACCATTGAACAAAATCACTTCAAGCGAATGACCAAGTATTTTTGTGAACTTTTAGAGGTCTCCCGTTCTGGTTATTATATTATAGCTACCTAAAGGCATCCTCGGTCTGGGAAGCAAAAGAGCAATTGGATTTGGAAGCGAAAGAAATCAAATTAAAATCATTTAAACGACGGGGATATAAGAAAGGATCACGATCCATAAAAATGATATTGGAGAATGACTATGACCTTATCTTTAGTCGTAAAAAGATACAAAGAATTATGAAGAAATATGGAATTGTCTAACCTCATAGGAGGGCGAATCCTTATAAAAAGATTGCTAAAGAAACAAAGGAGCACTAGGTTGTCCCAAAACAAGTTAAACAGAGAATTTAAGCAAGGAGTTCCAGAAAAAGTGTTATTAACGACATTACCTATTTACCATATAACGGTAGTTGTATGGCTTATTTGTCGCCCGTAAAAGATGCTTCTACTAACGAAATCCTAGCTTATCATGTTTCTAGTCGTATCACTTTAGACATCACAACTAAGTCGAATAATAAATTAATCAATACAAAAGTTACTCTACATAAAGATGCCCTTATCCATTCGGACCAAGGAAGCCATTACACAAGCCCAAGATACCAAAAGTTATTAAAAAAACATGGCCTGAGTCAATCTATGTCTCGGAGAGGGAACTGTTGGAATAATGCCTCCCAAGAGTCATTCTTTGGCCATTTAAAAGATGAAGTCGATTATCGATCGGTTAGAACATTGAAAGAATTAAAGACGAAAATTAATCATTATATGGTTTACTATAACAATTATCGATATCAGTGGAATTTAAAAAAATGACCCCTATTCAATATAGGAATCATCTTTTAGTTGCTTAATTTCTTTTTTTATTGTGTCCTTGACATAGGTGCCAGTTTACTGTGGTGGTCTTGTTTGTAAACCACTATTTTATAAGCTAACAATATAGTTTAGAAACTAAAACAAACTAGTCATAATCTTTTTCTACATGGACACTCTATAGAGAAAATGAATTTAGGTTGGAGGCCATTATATGAAGGTTTTATCAATGATCCAGCCTTGGGCAAGCCTTTTTGTCCTTAGGGAGGCCAAGTTTGAAACAAGGTCATGGAGAACGAATTATCGTGGTCCGCTGGCTATTCACACAAGTAAAAAAATAGATAAGGCGGTTTGTGATCATGTGGCAATCCAAGCATTGCTCGGCAAGCATGGTTACACAAAAGACAATCTTCCAACTGGCATGATTATTGCTGTATGCCAGCTTGAAAAATGTTTAAAGGTTATAGAAAACAATAAGACATGGGCAGTCCTGGAAGATGGACAAATAGTATCAGGCAATGACTACTTTTTAGGTGACTTTGAAGTAGGAGGCTATGCTTGGCAAGTTAAGGAAATGCAGTTGCTGGACAAATTGATTCCAGCGAAAGGAAAACTTGGATTATGGGAGCATGTTTTATAACAATTCATTCCTTTCTTATGAGGAAAATAAATGAAACCCACTTTTAGATAGTAGGCTTATCGACCATATTTAACATGCATTATGTAACGCATAGATACTCTTATAAAAAGGAATGACCACAAGTAAGACAACTCCTGAATAAATAACACAGCTATTCCGCATCCTGTCTTAATGTATCTCCATTCTTGCTTTGGATCTTCTGGTCAGTCCTAGAAAATATACTCGGTCCGCGGAACTAAAGCCACTCTGGAAGTGGTTAAAACAATTGAAAATGAAAAGTCAGTAATAGAGGGGGGAGCGGACATACTGGTCAAAACTGTTTGCATCCCTTAGAATACAATTCAAAGGTGGAACGAATTACACCATAACCCCATGTCTGTTCGAACTGCATTGCCAACTCATTAATCGAGTAGTAGATGCTTATTTAAATGCGTCAGATGATGAACTGGACGCAGATACATTGTTTTGCCTTAATTGGTTTGATCAATATGGTTGGAGCCAAGGGAAATTCGGACAAGCAGAGGTACTTGCTACTGCTAAAGGGACCACAGTTGAAAGAATGAAGACTTCGGGTGTTTTAGAGTCGGGTCAAGGAAATGTTCGATTGTTAAGATATCAAGAATTTTAACCAAATTGGCACCCAGATCGAGACAACACAATGGTGGTATGACAATATAGGACAAAAAGGCGGCAGTCGGTGAAGTGAAACCGGCTCTTTTTTATGTTTAAACTTGAGAATGACTGAAAAGATAATTATTAATCCTGAAATGTATCATCCCTTTTTAAAGAAATAATTCTATTATGGTCTAACGGAAGATTAGTTGAAATGGAAATGTTAAAATGAAGAAAGACTTGAAGTCAAGCACCTTGAGAAATACCACAAGCGAGAGATAATATCATTGGTGTTTGGCTGGCAAAATGATAACAGGATGGGTTAATAGCATATGGTATTTAATAATGGGCTCTCAAGATTTAATTTAATATCCAAGGAGTAAGAAGATAAAATGAATCAATCCTGTTTTTATTTAATACTAGAAACACATCAATTACATATGTCTTATAAAAATGAAAAACGTCGCGTGCGTGTTTTATTGCCGAAAAATTATGATAAGGATGAGTCTGAAAATTTTCCAGTTGTCTATTTGCATGATGGACAAAATGTTTTCTACAGTAGTGAATCTTATAGCGGGTATTCATGGAAAGTAATTCCGGCAATTAAACAAAACCCGGATTTGCCGAGAATGATTATTGTTGGGATAGATAACGCTGGACAAGATCGAATTAATGAATATACGCCTTGGAAAATTACTGAAAGCCCACTTTCTGAAGATATTGAACTAGGAGGAAGAGGATCGGAATTTGCTGAGTTTGTCATGACAGTCGTGAAGCCGTTTATCGATAAGCATTACCGAACTAAATCAGATAAGTATCATACAGCAATGATTGGCAGTTCACTTAAGCTGTTCCAATTGATAGCATTCGTTTAAATATTATTTTTGCGAATGAAGAACATAATGAAAAAGCTTGGGCAAAACGCTTACCTGAATGTTTACGTTTCTTAAGTGAGAAGTGGTATTGAAAGAACTGGATAATTATATTGAACAGGGGTGGTATTCATTAATTTTATTGAACATTTCCAAAGTTTAAATTGATTTAAAGTTTAAAGGATTTTATCATTTTTAAAAACTATGAATATTTGATTCTGAGGAAGGAGCTTTTTTATGAATTATATTTTGATATCACCCTATTATCCAGGTAATTTTCAAACATTTGCCCATCGTTTAAAAGAAGCAGGTGTCAATGTTTTAGGAATAGGCGAAGAGCCGTATCATCAATTAGGTTCCGAATTACAAAACTCTTTAACAGAATATTATCGTGTGAATAATTTAGAAGATTTAGATGAAGTGAAACGTGCTGTTGCATTTTTATTTTATAAACATGGTCCAATTGACCGTATTGAATCCAATAACGAGCACTGGTTAGAACTTGATGCACAGTTGCGTGAGCAATTTAACGTGTTCGGCAATAAAACGAATGACTTGAAAAAAGTTAAGTTTAAATCTGAAATGAAGAAACTGTTTAAAGAAGCAGATGTGCCTGTTGTAGAAGGAAGAATCGTTAAAACTAAACAGGAGTTAGCTAAAGCCATTGATGAATTAGGACTGCCAGTTATCGCTAAACCAGATAATGGAGTGGGATCAGCTGCAACCTTTAAACTAAATTCAGAAGAGGATGTACGTCATTTTGAAGAAGTATGGGGAGAAGCACAAGTGTACTTCCTAGAACCATTTGTAGAAGGGGGCGTGCTTTGTACATTTGATGGTTTAGTCGATCAGAAAGGGAACATTGTTTTCCAAACAAGCTTTACATATAATGTGCCAACTCTGGAACTCGTTAAGGGTCAGTTGGATTTAGCTTATGTGATTCAAAATGAAATTGATCCAAAGCTTGAAACGTATGGAAAGGCAATCGTAAAAGCTTTTGGAATGAAAGAACGCTTTTTCCATATTGAGTTTTTTAAATTAGAAAATGGGGATTATGTTGCACTTGAATACAATAATCGCTTGGCTGGCGGCTACACGATTGATATGTACAATTTCGCGTACTCCATTGATTTATTTGCTCAGTATGCTTCTCTTGTGACAGGAGGAGAATTTAAGGAGTCCGAGGCAGAAAACCAGTTTTGTGTCGGTGTAACACAGCGTGATGTGTATGAGTATAAGCATGATAAGAATGCTATTTATGAACGATTTGGCGCTCGTGTGAAGTCAGGACAGCGCATTCCAGATGCGTTTGCGAACCTCCAAGGAAATCAATTTTATGCGATTATTGCAGATACGCAAGAAGAAGTTGATGAAATTATCCGTTTTGTACATGAACGAAAAAGATAGGGAAAGGAGATTTTTCTATGCATATAGAACAGCTAAACCATTGGAGTGGCGAATTAGGACGTGAAATGCTGTTGAACAGATATGGGCACGGTGGCATGCCAATCGTAGTTTTTCCTTCATCTGGAGGGACCCATACTGAATACAATGATTTTGGAATGATAGATGTTTGTCATGACTTTATTGAATCCGGAAAAGTTCAGTTTTTTACATTGGCCAGTATAGATAGCGAAAGTTGGCTGCACGACTCAAAACGGGCGCATGACCGTGCATTAGCTCACGAAGCATATGACCGTTATGTGATTTCAGAAGCTATTCCGTTTATTAAACATAAAACAGGCTGGTTTGATCCGATGATGACAACAGGGTGTAGCATGGGGGCATATCATGCATTGAACTTTTTCTTGAGGCATCCGGATGTCTTCCAAACAACCGTTGCACTAAGCGGTGTTTACGATGTACGTTTCTTTTTTGGGGATTACGGAAATGATCCGCTTGTATACCAAAATTCACCGAGTGATTACATATGGAATCAAAATGACGGCTGGTTTATTGATCGATATCGTTTAGCAGATATCATTATTTGTACCGGGCGGGGTGATTGGGAACAGGATGGGCTTTCTTCATACTTTACATTAAAAGAAGCCTTTGAAGAAAAACAAATTCCAGCATGGTTTGATGATTGGGGCGAAGATGTTTCGCATGATTGGATATGGTGGCGGCGCCAAATCCCATATTATTTAGGAAAGTTATTTTAAGAAAATTCCAAAAAAACAGTACAGTTGAGTCGCTTTTTTTAATCAAATGCATAGTTTAAAGCTTTTGAGAGAACAGGGGACAGTTGTATCGAAGGATGTACCAAAGAATACGGTTGTTACAGGCGTGTCGGCAAAACTGTAATTAACTGATTACTTCAGTCTATTATCCAGTACTGCAAGAAAATGTGAAGTAAGTTGAAGAATTTAAATGTCTTAGAGTTTTATCTGAAAAAATACTCACATGTAAATTTGCAAATTCGTTGTTAGTAAACTATATGGTTGTTTTTCCTTGGTCGTGATGTCCAGAGCTAAACAACATTTAGTGAACAAGATATTACATCAAAAAGGAGTGGCGGGAGTCAAGTTCAAAGGTTTAAACTTTTTACCTATTGATGTTCGCTAATCTGCAATACTTTTTTATGAATTGTTTAAACGATTCGGAAATAGCGACGAAAATAGTACATGAGACTAAAACGATCTGTTATTTGGGGTTCTTTATGGTTCAACCATAAGTCTAATGAACTGTGATTCGCTTATATATGATCTAAAAAAAGAAAACCGCCGAAAGCGGTCTTCAATGTTAGAAAAGAAATGAGTTAGTTACTAAATTATACTCTTTCCTAGCGCGATACATATATTATAGGATTTTTTTTATCTTATGGAACCATCCAAATAACTTTTCTTTCCCCATCCAATTCATAACAATACCTTACACCTGTTTTACAAATAACCTGTAGAGTAGTCATTTTTTAGTGTCTACTATACAGGGGGGTCAAGCAATTAATTACTCTTAGTTTAAAATTATAGTTTCTGTCGAGGTTATTCAAGATGGACCTGCCTTTATAGTTCCTTTCAGCTTTTCCAATTGCTTTAAAGTTGGAGTTAGATTCACTAGGAAATAGGACTCGCGAAGCCGTCTAAAAGAGGAACTTTCTTTAAGATAAGCTCTTCCACCTGAGAATAACATATCACCGTATACCGCTTTGGAAGTGACATGAACAACATCTAATCTAGTTAAAAGCATTTCTTTCCCAACCTTTGGTAGATTAGGCAAGTCAGCTAGACAATAAATTCGTTTTCTAATTTCGTCTACATCCCGTTCCAGTTCTTCAGGTTGCACTTTTAAATATTGTAATTCCGGCATTTTTCCCCTGGCATAATACATAGAAGTAAGTGCCGCAGAGGAAACCCCAATTCCCAAAGGAATTTGGTAAAGAACCAATGTAGGACGAAGCTTTTCAATAAATACATCTGATTCCTCTGTGATGACCCATTTATCAGGCAGGAAAACCTGATCGAAAGAACAGGAATTAGTTTTCGTACCATTCATTCCGATAAATCCGGTCTTTTCTTTAAGACTTAAGCCCTGTGATTGTACAGGTAATATCCCCATTATCCTTCTGTTTTCATTTACAGAGGCTAAAATTGTAAGCCAGTTGCCCTGATCCAAGTTGGATACACTTGGCAAGGAGCCAGTAACCCTGTACCCAGCTTCCGTCCGGACCGCTTGCAAGCGAATTGGTTCCACTCCCGCATAAAACTTTAGTCCGTTTGATAAGCCAGGACCCGCAAGGCCTTCCCCTGATTCAAGCAAAGGCAGTATGGTATCTTTAATGGAAGAATTATGGCTCAATCTTAAAGAGGCTATGGCTGCCAATTGGCACCAAAGTAAAAAAGCGGAAGTCATGCAGTGCTTGGCAGCCTGTTCAATTAGGCCAATTTCGCGCTTTCTGATTAGATCTTCAGTCAGCTTAGAGGAATTAAGCAGACCCGCTTTCCCAGTCTCTCTTAAAAATGACTCAGGATAATATCCGAGCGTATCAATGTCCTTAACAAAAGGGATGACATGTTTCTTAATTATTCTATTGATTTTCTCTGTATCTGTCGTTTCCAAAACCCGCCACTCCCTGTCAATTGCAAATTCCTTCTATTTTAGAAAAATAAAAAGGGTGATTCCGATAGGCGCAATGATTCCCACTGCCCCATAAATCTGGGAAAGACGGACAATGTTTCCTTTTGCAGCCTGACTATAGTTCTCATCAGCATGCCTGGTCTGTACTAGTGTGCCTACTAGTGAACCAATGGCAATCAATCCGATTACGAAAAAAGCTATTTTCTTACATTTCTTCTTTCCCTTCATTCAGAATAGAAATGCTTTTTTATAGGAAATCTTTATTTTTTTTATAAAATACCCATATTGCTAATGAAAAAGCAATAAATGGGATCACTATACAAATAGCTACACCTAAAGCATTCATTGACTTCTATTCTCCTTTTGATAAGGTTGTTTCTAAATATATTGGATTGGCCTTGGACTTTTTCCTTTGTGGTAGCTTTTTATTAATATACAAAAGATGTGCACTAGGACTACCAAGGAGATTGCAAAAAGGGACCTTACTAAAATACATCAAAGCATCCCATTTAAAGGGTACATAATTCTACTATAAGTTGTCGGTCCTGATTAAGCACCATCCAATCAAGCTTTACTTTCCTCATCCAATTCATTATAATAACTTACATTTAGAAAGGGCGTGCAAGCGGAATGAATTGGAAGCCGGACAGAAAAGCAAACAAAGCAGTGTACAGGCAAATTGCTGATTATATTGAACATGGTATTGCTTCAGGTGAATACTTGCCAGACAGCATGCTTCCATCTGAGCGGAAGCTGGCAATAGAACTTGGAGTTAACAGAAGTACGGTGGTAGCTGCCTATGAGGAATTAGCTGCAGCTGGAGTGGTGATCAGAAAAAAGGGTAGCGGCACACAGGTAAGCTCCGATATTTGGGGGATCGCTCATAAACGTATCCCTAACTGGGGGAGATATGTGGAGTATGGTTCCTTTCTTCCTAATTTGCCCCTAGTTCAAAAGATTCGGAATGAAACGCAGGAACACGACATAATCAATCTTTCTAGTGGAGAACTATCTCCTGAGCTATTTCCAGCTACCGAATTTCAGTCCATTCTTGCAGAAATGCCCTTTGAAGCACCATTGGGATATGACCATCCTCAGGGTAATCTAGAACTCCGGAAGACGATTACATCACACATTAAAGAAACTAAGCAAATTGACACAGAACCCTTGTCCATTCTTATTACATCCGGAGCACAACAGGCACTCCATTTAGTTATACAGTGTCTACTGAAACCAGGGGATGCAGTTGCGATTGAAGATCCTTCCTATTGCTACTCATTGCCTATATTTCAGTCTGCTGGTCTTAAAACTTTTTTGTTGCCGGTTGACGATAACGGCATGAATCCAGAAGATATACGGAGCCTTCATAAAAAACACCGAATTAAAATGGTCTTTACAAATCCAACTTACCATAATCCCACTGGTACCGTCATGTCTCTAACAAGAAGGAAACAACTGCTTGAGCTCTCTTCAGAACTGGGACTGCCCATAATAGAGGACGATCCATACAGCTTGACATCCTTTGACGGGACCTTCATTCCTACTTTAAAATCCATGGATACCAATGGTACCGTCCTTTATATCAGTTCGTTGTCTAAGATCGTTGCGTCCGGTTTGCGAATCGGCTGGATTATAGGACCCAAGAGAGTGATTGAAAGATTAGCGGATGCCAAGCAACAGGTGGATTTTGGACATAGCATCTTTCCCCAATGGATCGCCCATCATTTTTTACAATCAAGTCAATTTCATCAACATATCACATCGTTACAGTGGGAGTTGAAAAAACGACGTGATGCTATCGTGGCAAGTCTTCGATATACTCTTGGAAATCGTGTCAGTTACCATGCACCAAAAGGCGGCATTCACTTGTGGTGCCGGTTAAACGAAGACGTAACCCCAACTCGTTTACTAGAAGAATCTTTAACAAAAGGGTTGGCATTTTTGCCGGGAAGCGTCATGGGCACACAAAAGAATTATGTACGATTTACCTTTGGAAGGGGAGAAAACAGTGAAATTGAAAAAGGGATTGCACGCTTTGCCGATGCTTTACACTCTATATCAGAAAGCTAAGCTATTTGTGTGCTTTTTAATTCTTTCAGTACGAGGGGCTTCTACACCGAGTGTAGGTATGTGAAGAAATGTACTTAAACAAACGGGGCAGCATTAGTTTAACAGAAAAATGAATTACCGGACAAAAAAGGGCCCCCTGGATGAGAACAAGGATCTTACTTAAAAATAATATCTATGTTTATTTTAACTTTTTCTAGGGCTATTTTAAGACGAACTGTGCGTTTAATTCCTTTAATTACTTTTGGCATTTCAGGCTCATAAAAGCACCGATACGGTAAATTATGGAAACGTAAAATAAAAACCACACGGCAGTTATTACAATGCAAGTAAACCCCGATATTAGTAACGGAAAAAATTTATTACTTCCCAACTTCACGAACTTAAGCTTCAACAAAACTTTTGCCTAATTATTGGGAAGCTAATGGAGATAATTTCATCTAAGTTCAAATTTGCTATTAGTTACATAGAACTATTATAGTGAAATAATAGGTAAGTCTCCTAAGCAGCTTAAATTAAGGCTATTAAAAGGTAATTGGGGAAGGAGAAATATTAAATGGAGAACCATTTTGAGGCAGCAATGATTGATTATATTACGGAAAAAAGAGGCCTCTTTCAACAAATGCTATTAAAAGAAGCAGTAAACGTCGCAGAAGTTATTAATGATATACTAAAGCAAGGTAATATTGATCTGTTAAAAAATGCTGAAAAACTTGTTGTTTATATCTTAGAAAACAAGGATGCAGATATCGTATCATTTGGCAAACAGGAAGGGGTTCTATGGGCGAAGCACTCGCTTACTTTAGCTTTTAAGCTTGAGTGGGTTCAGGCAATCAGAAGAACCTTATGGACGTTAATTTATGAATACCAAACTAAAGTGAGTTTTCCTAGCATTAGGGAAGATTTTTTTGAATTAGAGAAAAAAATAAATAATAACATTGATCAGTTTTTAAATACATTTTTTCTTAACTACTCCTATTTTAAAGATGAATTGATCCATAGCCAAAGAAAAAGTGTTGAACACCTTTCTGTTCCAGTTATTCCCATCAGCCCTGCCGTTGCAATACTCCCTTTAATAGGAACAATTGATTCCTGTCGGATGGAGACCATTGAAGAGAAGGTATTAACTGATATTGCTAAGGTTCGAATTAATACCTTAATTATGGACTTATCAGGTATTATAGATATGGATATGGATGTAATACATCTTTTTGATAAAGTGCTGGATGGAATTGATATGATGGGATGTAAAGCGGTTATTACTGGATTGAGACCCGAACTGGTAAAGAAGATGATTCATCTTGGTATAAATTTTAATGATAAAGCAATAAAGAAGGGAACATTACAACAAAGTGTAAAGGAATATTTAATGTAAAAACAATCTTAGAGAGTATACTTTATTCAAGCTGCCATTCTTTGGTGGCTTTTTTATTTTAAACCAAAGGGGTAGGTTAGCATTGCTGTAGAGTGTTATTTTTCGACTTTGAAAAAAATAGAGCTCCTTCAGTATGATATGAGTATAGACACCACTCTAGCTCATTACTTAAGGAGGAACCCTTATATGAAGTTCAAAATGCAAAACAAACAAAATCAACTAATAGAAAGAATTTCTGATAAACATCTTTGGTCGGTGTGGATATTGCTCAACAATTCCATGTAGCTAGACTGTAAACTTTCGTGGCATTATATAGGTGATCCACTTACATTTGATAATAATGCAGAGGGATTTACACGTTTCTTTATATGGATATATCATCACAAAGAACAAATAACCTTAATGTAGCTATATTGGGCATGGAACCTACCGGGTATTATTGGATCAATCTCTCAAAGTGGTTGTTAAAACAGAATGTGGAGGTAGTGACGGTAAACCCTCACCTAGTCAAGAGAAATAAAGAGAATCGAGATAATACTCTATAAGTGTCAAAAGGATGCCTTGGTGATGGCAGATATGGTCATAAAACGGTTATTATGCTTTTGTCCGGCGCACTTTTGAATCATTAGAGAAACTCCGTGTTTTTATGTCCAATCGGGACGTGGTGGTCAAGCGTCTTGTAAGTTCTATTAATCAAATAATTCGGTGGGTAGATATTGTTTTTCCAGAGCTTCGCCAAGTGTTTAAAGATGTGAAGGGGAATGGAGCACTTGCGACACTTCGTTTATTTCCTCTCGCACATTCTCTGAAAAAAAATTCGGCCAAATCAATGGTAATTAAGATCGTGAAAGAAAAGAAAGGTTTAACAATATTGATCGGTTGTATTTTTGAATTTATAGTTGGTGTACTTCTCTCAGTTCAGGTTCTTTATTTGCAGTTGCTATGATCTTTCTATACAGAATGACAGCTTCTGAGATGGTGGGCACTGATATTACTCACGCCTTTCTTTTAGTCACTCCTACCGGATTACTTCCTATTACTTACGCAAATGTAAACTATCTGTTAATCGGAAATTTATCAGTGGGTTCTATTCCCGGAGTGATTATTAGAAGTAAGATATCAGCAAAATTTCCTGCAAGACCTTTAAAAGGTTTTGTTGCAATTTTAATCATTTTAAGTGGAATAAAACTGCTTTAAAAAATATAGAGAATCGATATTCGGCTGTCACTACTCGAGTAGCTTTTTTGGTGCAGAAGGTAAAGTTTCTTAATGAGAATGTAAAGGTAACTAAGAATAGGTGGAAATTATCATGTATAAGCATTACGGGGCTATTTGAGATAGCAGGCTTATTCAGCTATATTCTGGTATAAGAAAACAATATTAATTATAATAGTGTTAAAGTAATCAAAATAATAATAATGTGATACAAAAGGGGACGCCAGTGAATCAAACTAAAAGACAAAATAAAACATATCGAATTACTGTATTAGGTGTACTTATTGCTATAATTGTTTTACAAACATTCATTCCTTTTCTCGGATATATTCCAATTGGGCCTTTAAGCTTAACGATTATTCAAATTACAGTTATTATTACCGCCTTTGTTTTGGGTCCTAAAGATGGAGCCATTATTGGGGGAGTATGGGGACTAATTACTTTTATAAGGGCTTTTTCAGATCCGACAAGCCCTATTGCACCAATTATATTTGTCAATCCTCTCATTTCTGTTCTTCCTAGAATATTGATTGGTATATTCGCTGGATATTCTTATAAGTGGCTTAAAAAGACTAAACTAGGGATGATGGGATCAATGCCTGTTGCTGCCTTGTTAGGTTCTTTAACTAACACTATTTTGGTTTTAGGATTAACTTATCTCTTTTATAAACAGCCTTATGCTGAGGCTTTGCATATGAATGTGAGCAAGGTATTACCAGCTCTATTATCAATTGTAGCGACTAATGGTATTGCAGAGGCTATTGCTTCCTTTATTGTTGCTCCAATTATATCAAGACCTTTATTGAAATTAAGACAGCATTGAATTTATTATCACTTAGAAATTAGACTCTATATTTTAGAGTCTGTTTTCATGTGACTTATTTTAGGGAATACTGTAAGTCATTTTCTAGTCACTACAGTATCCTTATCTTCAGAGTAATCCTTTATTTCCAGATAGACCTGTGCTAGGCAAAGCCAATTTAATTACTATTCCTTTAAAAAATAATGGAAAGCATAAAAAGGGTACAGACAACCAGCAAAAATTAAACAATATGTTTATCAAATGCTCGTAAAGATAATTGTACATAATCTTTCCTCCATTAAGGAAAGTATCACCAGTAAATCTAAAGGTATGTGTTCCGAATTTTTGAGTTAAATTTCAAAAGTGTATAACAACACTATAACTATATTCCTTGATATATTGTTATCCTTCGTTCTCTGGAGTAAGAGCCGGCATGAGACGACTTTTTCTTATTGTGCTAAAGGGGGCAGGTTACCGGAATAAAGCAGCTGATACAATTTACTATTATGAATGGAAATGGCTTATCTCTGTAAAAGACTACATTAAGAGGATCATTACATCTAGAGATAAATTAGTCAAACCCTGAAAACTGAGAACAAACAAACTGAACCCACTCTCTGGTCGCAGACGAAAGATATCGATTTTTTCTCCATATGATTGAGACCTCCCACGGTATAAGTGGAGTAACTTGAATAATTTTGATTTGGCTGGAGGCTGCTTCTCTGCAGATGGAGTTGGGGAGGAGGGATACTCCGAGATTGTTGGCTACCATACCGCGAATTAAATCCCATTGTGAGCTTTCATAGATAATATTAGGTTCAAATCCCACGTTTTTACAGGCTTCTATAATCCGTCCATGCAGGGTGAAGTCCTCTCGATAAAGCATAAAAGCTTCCCCCTTCAGTTCTTGTAGCTGAACCGAAGATTGCCTTGCCAGCCGATGGTCTTCATGTACTAAAAGCTGTACTTCCTCGTGGATGATAGGCACTATATGGAATAATTCTTCATTTACAGGGGGGACGACAACTCCCACATCTAAATATCCCTCACCTACTTCCTTGGCGACTGTTTTACTGCCATTTTCAACAAAATCAAATTTAATGCCCGGATAAAGCTTGTAAAAATCCGCCAATACTTTCGGGAAGAATTTTGATCCAATGGTAGGCGGCAATCCCATTCTAATGATTCCCTTGGGAACGTGATTCAAGTCATTGAGTTTGTCTGCGATATGATTAAGAATTTGCAGGGCCTGGGTGGCTTCTTCAAATACAATGCTTCCGGCAGCGGTTAATTGAATATGATTAGAAGTACGGTCTAAGAGTGCGAAACCAACCTCCTCTTCTAAATTTCTGATCATTCTGCTTATATTCGGCTGAGAAACATGCAGGTTTTGGCTGGCTTTTGTAAAACTATGTTGTTTGGCTACTTCTATAAAATAGAGCAACTGTTTTATTTCCATTGATTCCACACTCCTATAATTAAAACGTATAACTTATATACGAAATATATATTTCAATTATAATTTAAAAAGGAGTAAAATGCCAAAGGAGAGGTGATACATCTTGTGGAAAAAAAACATATTCGATTTTCCTCGCTATTTAACGATCGGCAGTTTTTCTAATGGTTTTGTTTCTTGGATATTCGGGGCAACAGGGCCATTGCTTCTAATTTTACAGGCAGCATCCATTGGGCATCTGAATGAAAGCTCCGTCTCTTCATGGATCTTTGGCATTTATGGGATGGGCGGATTATTAACACTGATTTTGTCATTGTATTATCGGCAGCCGATAGGGTTTGCCTTTTCAATCCCGGGGGCCATTCTTGTTGGAAGTTCATTAACTCATCATACTTTAAATGAAGTAGCTGGGGCTTATATTGTGACGGGGGTTATTATTTTAGTACTGGGACTAACTGGCGTGATTAGTGTTCTAATGAAGGTTCTGCCATTACCTATCATGATGGGGATGGTGTCAGGTGTGCTGCTTCCATTTGGAACGGACATGGTCCATGGAGTTATAGATAATCCATTAATCAACGGGATTCCGCTGTTGGTCTTTCTTTTTCTCTCTTTCTTTAAAAATCTGTCGAAAAAAGTGCCGCCTATTTTGGGAGCGATTATCGCATCCGTCATTATGCTTAAAATCTTTCCGATGAAAACACAGGCTGGCGTTTCGTTTTCGATGACGATTCCACATGTAATCTTGCCGTCATTTAATTTATCGACAATGGGAGAGCTGGTACTCCCGCTTGTTTTGACAGTGGTTGCAATTCAAAATGCACAAGGAATTGCTGTTTTGGAAAGTCATGATTACAAGCCGCCCATAAATGCCATGAGTTCCTGGAGCGGGATTGGCTCCATTCTCAATAGCTTTGTTGGCGCGCATCCTGCCTGTATTGCTGGCCCCATGACAGGTATATTAGCAGGAGAGGAATCAGGGCATAAAGAAAATCGTTATACCTCAGCTGTTGTTTTAGGGATATTATCATGTCTTCTAGCTGTATTTGCTCCTGTTGCAGCATCTATTCCACATTTAATCCCTGCATCGCTAATTAAAACACTCGGTGGTTTGGCGATGATTGGAGTACTGATTGATTCTTTGAAAATGAGTTTTTCCCATAATTTTAAAGCCGGTTCATTATTCTCATTTCTTATTACCGTTTCGGGAATTTCCATTTTCCATATTGGTGCACCATTTTGGGGATTATTAGGTGGAACCATCGCCGCTTTTTTCCTGAATAAAAATGATTTTGCAAAAATTACATTTTCTGAGGCTAAAAACAGTGAACCAGATCAAATGGATGAAATTGCATAGGAAGAGGCAGAGGTACGTAATGAAGTGAATATTAGATGAATTTAATAGAATATCGAACAATCTCTTCATCTAATAGAATCTAATACCAATAAAAGGGTCAAGTTTCGGTTATCGAAAAAGAAAGCCCCCTCCTAAATGTTATTCAGACATAAGGAGGGGGCTTTCTTTTGTATCTGGGTATATGCTTTAAAGATACCACCAATATTGCACATTCTTATTATGTTGGAATTTTTTACGATCCTAAGTAGAGAACCGCTTTTTTAGTATATTTTGATTTTAATTCTAACAACCTAGGTCTATTGTATCTTTCAATAAGGATAAAGGAGAGTTTGAACACAGACATTGGCTGGGAAAAATGATAAAGCCATAAGAAAAAATTGCACTTGATTTAACCAATATGCAAGCAAAGTCGGCTGCTGCCATTCCCAAATGCCCCGCTTCTGCATAGAAGGAGTTATAAGAAGTTGTATTTGGCAACGTACTTTAGGTCACTGTACTAACTTTATTAGCACTTGATACTATAACAGACCACCTGCTCACCAATTTGCTAACACGTTTGCTCACATAATTATTTTCCTGAGCTTATTTTATTTAACCAAGTTGGTTTTTCTCACCCCTGAAAAACCTTATTAAATCAAGCTTTCTTACTCTCATTTAATCCAGCTGATCTAGTTTGATTCTGTGACACAAAAATGACAGGGTGGGGGTCGCTGGTTCGAGCCCAGTCAGAATCATACCGAGAGAAAGGCCTGTAGTCCTTGTATATCAGGGGTTACGGGCTTTTTTTATTTTTTCTCGGAGTGCTCAATTTCATGATCAAAAGAGGGTTTGCTCACATTTTGCTCACAAAATTTTTCGATCGCTTCTTGGAAGATATCGGCTATCATTGTCCTGACTTGGAATAAGATGAGGTAGACTTCCAATATGACATTGGGTATCGCTTGCCCGAGAGGATCTGCCCCCAGATCCCGCCATACCTTTACGTTTGTCACTACCCGGGCAGGGGGATCACGATACCAGCCAGTAAGATTACTAACGAAATAATGCTATGGAGCCGTTGTATATTAAAGGTTTCAGCCTTTTCTTTAGGTGTAGACTTTCATTGAGATTCTGCTCACATTTGCTCACGATATGGAGAGGTTATTGCACTTACAGGGCAGTTCAGTTTAAGTGTAAACCTTCACTATATGGTTTTAATTCATATATAAATATACACAGTTGTAGATTTCAATGTAACTAAATTTCCCTTAACCATTCCATTATCCATTGTCACTTTTATTAATAAATGAACATTTTCAATAGATTTGTTCATTAATTAACAGATTTTAATCATTTAACAATTGTAAGTATCAATCTTATTTTTAATACTTATAATGAAAGATTAAAAACATTTGGAAAGTGAGGACTTGCTATGAAGTACACAAAACTTGGGAATACAGGATTAGATGTATCTAGGATTTGTCTTGGATGTATGGGCTTTGGTGATGCGAAACGTTGGTTTCATCCATGGGTAATTGATGAGGATCAAAGTCGACCTGTTATTAAAAAAGCCCTTGAATTAGGTATCAATTTTTTTGATACAGCAAATATTTATTCAATGGGAACCAGCGAGGAAATTCTTGGACGGGCACTTAATGATTTTGCCAATCGGGATGAAATAGCCATTGCAACAAAGGTACATCAACGAATGCACGAAGGTCCTAATGGAGGCGGTCTTTCTAGAAAACACATCATGAGTGAAATCGATAAAAGCCTTAAAAGATTAGGGACCGATTACGTCGATCTTTATATCATCCACCGTTGGGATTACAATACCCCAATTGAAGAAACAATGGAAGCATTGCACGATGTGGTGAAAGCTGGCAAAGCAAGGTATATTGGTGCTTCTGCCATGTACGCATGGCAGTTCCAAAAAGCATTACATGTAGCAGAGAAAAACGGATGGACCAAGTTTGTCTCTATGCAGAACCATTTAAACCTCATATACCGAGAAGAGGAACGAGAGATGTTACCTCTTTGTAAGGAAGAAAAAATCGGGGTGACTCCATACAGTCCTCTCGCATCAGGTAGATTGACTCGTGATTGGTCGGAAACAACGCATCGATCCGCAACCGATAAAACTCAAAAATCCAAATATGGTCCTACTGAAAATACTGACCGTCTTGTTGTGGATCGAGTTGCGGAAATTGCAGAAAAACATGGTGTACCGAGATCGCACATAGCAATTGCTTGGTTACTACAGAAAGAAACAGTAACAGCACCTATTATCGGTGCTACGAAAATTTCCCATCTTGAAGATGCAACTGCTGCTCTTGCGGTTAAATTAACGACTGAAGATGTTGCGTATTTGGAAGAGCCTTATGTTCCGCATCCTGTTGTTGGTGCTTTAAGTTCTAAGTAATAATGTTTCAGTAATCGCTCTGTAAAAAGCGAGGCCCTGATTTCCTTAGATAAAGAAGGAGATCAGGGCTTTTTATGATATTTTTTAAACTATGCGATCCTCTCAATCAAAATACCCACCTGCTCCGCCATGGTTTGAGGTGTATAAGGCATTCCATTCGTGAACCACCATTCCACAATCTCTACATACGCCCCTGCAATAAACCGAAGAGTAACCTCTTCATGTATTCCGTTATTTTTTCCTTCAGTTATATTCATTTCACCCTTTAACCCTTCGATAACAAACTCAAGGAACTGCCTACGGAAAGAAGGAGCTCCTTTACTTCCTAACATTGTTGAAAAGAATAACCAATGACTTTCAAAGTATTCGAACCAAATCAGATTCCCATCTATAAAATCCATATCAGTTGCCGATTCCGCCAATTCCCTTAGTTCGCTGATATGTTCTTCAATGAGCTTATCCAGCAAATCGAATTTATCTAGGTAATGAAGGTAGATGGTTCTTCGGCTAACATTTGCTCTGTCGGAAATTTCTTGTAGCGTAATTTGATCAAAATTTTTTTCTGACATCAGTTCAATAACAGCTTTTTTTATGGCTTCTTGAGATTTAAGTATTCTTCTATCCACCTTAGACATTGTGAGAGTCACCAAACTTTCTAAAAGATAATTAACAATTTTAATTCATTTGTGCACTAATTCACGAATCGAATTTTTTTGACAATTGTAGACATTTTGTTTCTGTTTATAATTATATACAGATGTCACATAATTCATCAATGTGAATTATTGTTGGCATCAAGATAAAGGATAAGAAAATATTTTCTGCTCTTAACTAGTACGCTAGAAATCACAGGAACAGAAATTAATAAATAAGGAGGAACTTCCATGTCATTAGAAAATTCACAAGCAAAAGCAGAATTAAAAGAATTAGTTGATACTTTCTCTAATTTGGCCGATGAAAAAAACATTCCAGGCCAAATGCATTTATTTACCCCTGATACCAAGGTTCAGGTCTACATGGGGGACGATTTATTGTTTGATATTTCAGGCACAAAACAATTGGAAGAAGTATTCACAAGTTTCACGGCTAATGTTAAACGTTCATTTCATATGAACGGACAACAAGTTGTCAAAATTGATGGCGATACTGCAACAGGTATTGCCTACTGCCAAGTTAAATTAGTGAGCGAGGAAGATGGGAAAGAAGTCATCACCGATAGTAGTATCATCTACCACGATGAATATGTGCGTCAGAACGGAACTTGGTTAATAAAGACCCGTATTTCTCACTTTACGATTAATGACAAACGATCAATACAAAGCTAATTTCTTAATTCTCTGGAAGATAAAAACTACAGAACATGGTTAGAATATTCTAGTTATTTGCCAATTTAAATATATCGAAACTAAATATGATGGATAGGATAGTGGAGAACAATTAAATGGAATATGTGAAACTTGGAAATATGGGCTTGGATGTATCTCGGATTTGTCTAGGCTGTATGAGCTTTGGTATAGGAGAACGTGGAGATTTTCCGTGGGCACTTAATGAGGAACAAAGTCGTCCTATGATTAAAAAAGCCCTTGAGTTAGGGATCAACTTTTTTGATACTTCGAATGTTTATTCAGCTGGAACGAGCGAAGAAATTACTGGAAAAATATTAAAAGAATATGCCAATAGGGATGAAATTGTCATCACCTCAAAGGTTTTTTACCCAGTGAATGATCGTCCAAATGGTGCTGGACTTTCCCGAAAGCATATTATGAGTGAAATTGATAAAACCCTTAAAAGACTGGGAACAGATTATGTAGATCTTTATCAGATTCATCGCTGGGATTACAATACACCGATTGAAGAAACGATGGAAGCATTGCATGATGTAGTAAAGGCTGGTAAGGCAAGATATATAGGGGCATCCACGATATTTGCTTGGCAATTCTTAAAGGCACAGAATGTTGCAGAACGTAACGGATGGACCAAATTTGTAACTATGCAGAACCATTACAACCTCTTATACCGAGAGGAAGAGAGGGAGATGCTGCCACTTTGTAAGGAAAATAAAATTGGTGTAATGCAGTGGAGCCCGTTGGCTGCAGGAAGATTGGCACGACCTTGGGGAGAAATGGACGAACGTGCCAAAGTAGATGTTATCGGAAAGGCTATCTATTCCGTAACAGCAGATGCTGATCGTCAAGTTGTTGAACGTCTAACAGAAATTGCAGAAAAACGTGGTGTACCAATGTCACAAATCGCACTTGCATGGTTGCTTCAGAAGGAACAAGTAACAGCTCCGATTGTGGTACAACTGAAATATCCCATATTGAAGATGCTGTAGCAGCTGCTTCTCTTAAATTAACACCTGAAGAGATTGTGTTGCTAGAAGAGCCGTATGTGCCACATCCAGTGCTTGGTATGACTTTCTAATTCATAAGGTTTATTTGAGGCTAGTTGAATAAGGGGAGCCCTCAATAACTTGAGGGATTCTCCAGCAAAAATAAATAAGATGGACGAACATTATAATGAAAGGAAGTTTTAAATATGACTAATGTTTTAATCCTTGGGGCAAACGGTTCACTTGCTCGTGTAGCTATTGATATGCTCCTTGAAGAAACTGATGCACAGTTGACTCTTTATTTACGAAACTCACGCAGACTAAGAAACATCGATACAAATCGTGTGCGAGTAATCGAAGGTGACGTTATGGATATTGAAAAACTAAAAGAAGCAATGATTGGACAAGATGTTGTGTATGCCAATCTTGCAGGTAATCTAGAACAAATGGCAAAAACAATTGTAGGCACAATGTATGCTACGGGTCTTAAACGCCTCATTTGGATTAGCTCAATGGGTATTTATGATGAAGTCCCAGGTGAAAGACATGGTAGTATTTTAAATCCATATCGAAAATCAGCTGGGGTCATTGAAGCCTCAGACCTTGAATATACGATTTTGAGACCAGGGTGGTTTACCAATAAAGATGAAATTGACTATGAGACAACACAAAAAGGCGAACCATTCATAGGGCATGATGTATCACGAAAAAGTATTGCAGATTTGATTGTTAAATTGGCTGTTACACCAGGATTAGAAGTTCGTAGCAGCTTGGGTGTAAATAAACCTGAATAAATCATTTACTGCTGTCTTAATGGAAATTAGTCCTAATTTAAATTTAAAATCAAAAGGCTCTGTTATTAAGTATTTTGGTAGTAAATAACAACGCTTCGGAAATTTCTTATGATGAGGTGGCAAGTACAAATATGAGCGAAGATAAACAAAAAATTCTAGCAGTTTATCAACAAATTGATGATGCAATGGTTAATAAAGCTACTTTAAGCTTGGCTAACATCCTTGATGACAATTATGTACTAGTACACATGACAGGTTATCATCAATCTAAGCAAGAATGGCTTGAACAAATTGATAATGAGCAAATGAAATACTTCCAAATCATGCCCCAAAAAACAACCATCACAATAGATGGTAATACTGCTACTCTCATTTGTGATACTAAAATTGATGCTAGAATTTATGGTTTTAGTAACACGTGGAGTATGAGAATGGAAATGCATTTTGAGAAACGCGAAAACAATTGGGTTCCAGTAAATACTATAGCAACATGTAAATAAATAAGTAAAATTATTACACAATATTACTGAATTTGTGAACTAATAGACAAATCGTGTCCATTTAATCATTGCAACTTCTCAGTTACGTATTAAAATTAGTAGTCAAAGTTAGTAAACATAGGAGGAATTTATGATGGAAACTGTTACTTTATCCAATGGAATTAAGATGCCAATTTTAGGTTTCGGAGTATATCAAATTCCTGACCTTGAAGAATGTGAACGTGTTGTGGGTCAAGCAATTGAAGTGGGGTATCGTTCTATCGATACTGCTCAAGCTTATGGGAATGAAGAGGCTGTTGGGAATGCAGTTTGTAAAAGTGGCATACCCCGTGCGGAATTCTTCATTACAACCAAAGTTTGGATTTCCAATGCTGGCTATGAGAAAGCAAAAGCATCAATAGACGAGTCTTTACGAAAGTTACAAACAGACTACATTGATTTACTGTTGATTCATCAACCATTTAATGATTACTATGGTACTTATCGTGCTATGGAAGAGTATTATAAGGCGGGAAAAATCAAAGCAATTGGTGTAAGTAATTTCTACCCTGACCGTTTCATTGATATTGCTAAGTTTAGTGAAATCCCCCCAATGGTGAACCAGGTCGAAACCCATGTATTTAACCAACAAAAACAAGCTCGAAAAATAATGGAAAAATACGGAACCAAAATTGAGTCTTGGGGACCTTTTGCAGAAGGAAGAAATGATTTCTTTAACAATGAAACTTTAAAAGAGATTGGTGAGCAATATGGTAAAACTGTTGCTCAAGTGGCCCTACGTTATCTCATTCAACGGAATGTTGTTGTCATTCCTAAAACGGTAACGAAAGAACGAATGGTTCAAAATTTTGATGTCTTTGATTTTGCTTTATCAAACGAAGATATGGATAAAATTGCGAAACTAGATCAAGAACAAAGTTTATTCTTCTCACATTACTCTCCTGAAACAGTTGAAATGATAACAGGACTAGTTAGATAAACAATAAAGACTGACGAAAAGGGAGCTAGTAGGGCTTCCTTTTTGAGTATCGACATTTAAAATATGCTATTTGGGGTTATGTGATTTAAATATATGCCAGAAAATGCTTTTTTTGGAGATGAGTAAAATGAAAATGAGAGAATTAGGAAACAGCGGCTTAAGAGTCTCTGCGATTGGTTTAGGTTGTATGGGAATGGATCATGCTTATGGAAAGCCTGCTGATCGTGATGATATGGTCAAATTGATTCGTAGAGCTGTTGAACTAGGCTGTAATTTCTTTGATACTGCTGTTGTTTATGGAGAATCCAATGAAGAATTACTGGGCGAAGCACTTGCACCAGTAAGAGAACAAGTTGTGATTGCGACAAAATTTGGAATCACTGGGACAAAAATTGTAAGTGATCGCCCTCAACATATTTTAAATAGCACACCAGAATCCATTAGAGAACAAGTGGAGGGTTCCTTAAAAAGATTGAAAGTAGATTGCATTGATTTGTATTATCAACATCGTATTGACCCAAATGTAGAACCAGAAGCTGTTGCAGCAACGATGAAAGAATTAATGGCAGAAGGGAAAATTAAAGCATGGGGATTATCGAATGCACCAATTGATTATATGAAACGTGCACATGCTGTTTGTCCGATTGCTGCTATTGAAAATCAATACTCCATGATGTGGCGTGAAACCGAAAAAGGATTATTTGATTTTTGTGAAGAGTTAGGGATTTCATTTGTTGCTTACAGTCCACTAGGAAATGGTTTCCTAAGCGGAAAATATACAAAAGATACAAAATATGAAGAAGGTGACTTTAGAAGCTTCATGGGAAGATTTAAGCCCGAAGTCATTGACCATAACCAAGCGTTATTAAAATTAATTGCAGAAGTTGCTGAAAGCAAAAATGCACCATCTGCTCAAGTTGTATTAGCATGGGAATTAGCTCAAAAACCATTTATTATTCCAATTCCAGGTACTACAAAATTACACCGATTAGAAGAAAACTTAGGTGGAGCCGATATAGAATTAACAATAGAAGAATTAGACAGCCTAAATCGTGCTTTAACTAAAATTGATGTTGATGAAACACACTTCTAATTAAAAATGCACCATAGGCAGATTTCAATTCCTATGGTGTATTTTTTTATCAATAAGTGCTTGGTGCTCTAAGGAACCAGAGGGAAGATAAAATATTATAGATTCCTCTCTAACAAAATTCCAACTTGTTCGGCCATGACTTGAGGTGGATGAGGCATTCCATTCGTGATCCACCATTCCACTATCCCAACATACGAAGTGACAATAAATTGAAGAAGAACATCCTCGTTTAATTCATGGTTCTTTCCTTTTGAGGTATCGACTTCATCTTTGAATTCTTCCACAAGAAACTCTTGGAACTGCCTGCGAAAAGAAGGGGCACCTTTACTCGCTAACATTGTGGAAAAAAATAAATAATGACTTTTGAGGTAATCAAACCATGGCAGATTCGCATCTTTATACTCCATATCAGATGTGGATTCGCAAATTTCTCCCATTTCGTTTATATGCTCCTCAATGAGCTTATCCAATAGGTCAAATTTATCCAAGTAATGAAGATAAATAGTTCCTCGGCTAACATCTGCCCTATCAGAAATATCCTGTATCGTGATGTCATCAAAACTTTTTTCTGACATCAGTTCAATAAGGGCTTTTTTTATTGCTTCTTGGCTTTTAGCTATTCTTCTATCTATTTTAGGCATTGTGATTTCACCAAACTTTCCTTAAAGATAATTAACAAGTTTTATGGATTTGTTCAGTATTAAACAAATCCTATTTAATTAACCATTGTAAACATTTTATACACATTTATAATTATAGACAGATGTACATTAAAATATCAATGTTAATTAGAAAGGTTTGTGTTGTGTCTTATGTGTAATCATCAAAATAAAATTATCACACGCGTATTAAGTGTTCCGAATGCAAAAGCCCCTTTTGAAAAAACGACAATTGAACGGAGAGATTTACGGCCAGATGATGTTTTAATCGATATAAAATATTGTGGTATCTGCCATTCTGATATTCATAACGCGCACAATGATTTTGGCAGTGGTGTCTTTCCGATGGTTCCAGGCCATGAAATTGCAGGTGTTGTGACGGCTGTAGGATCCGCAGTTACAAAATTTGCTGTTGGTGACCGTGTTGGCGTCGGTTGCTTTGTTGACTCCTGTGGAGAATGTGAATTCTGCCTTAAAGGTGAAGAGCAATTCTGTAAAAAAGGTGTTGTGGTGGTATTTAATTCAATAGGCTACGACGGTGATTTAACATATGGTGGATATAGCCAAAAAATTGTTGTAAAGGATAAGTTTGTTGTCCGTATTCCAGACGGACTAGATCTTGCTGTAGCAAGCCCATTACTTTGTGCAGGCATCACTACGTACTCTCCATTAAAACATTGGAACGTCGGACCAGGTAAGAAGGTTGCGATTGTGGGAATGGGAGGACTTGGCCACATAGCAGTGCAATTTGCCCATGCTTTGGGTGCTGAAGTTACTGTGCTAAGTCAAACTATGAATAAAAAAG
Source organism: Heyndrickxia acidicola (assembly GCF_001636425.1). NCBI lineage: Bacteria > Bacillati > Bacillota > Bacilli > Caryophanales > Bacillaceae > Heyndrickxia > Heyndrickxia acidicola. Next base: position 2,089,491 of record NZ_KV440953.1, on the reverse strand, counting down.
AAGAAGCCTTTGGCTTTGGAGCAGACCATTATTTCGCAACCGGTGATCCTGCTACGTTTAGTGAGTTGGCTGGTCAATTTGATCTTATTTTAAACACAGTATCTGCGAATATCGACGTAGATGCCTATCTATCAACTCTTAACGTAGATGGAACACTTGTAAATGTAGGTTTACCAAACAAACCAGATCAGTACAATGTCTTCTCCCTATTCGCTGGCCGCCGCAGCATTGCTGCTTCTAACGTTGGTGGAATTAGGGAAACTCAAGAGATGCTCGATTACGCCGCACAAAATGGGATTGCTCCTATGATTGAAGTAATCGGTGTTGACCAAGTTGACGAAGCATATGAGCGAATTCTTCGCAGTGATGTACGTTATCGATTCGTTATTGATATTGCTACATTATAAAAATTGCTTATGCCATTGAGGAAATATCTGATGTGGCTATTAATGAAATGATTATTCTTCCGACGATTCAAGAGATAAAAAAATTTATAGGAGTTGCGTGTTTTAAGGCAACTCCTTCATTACTTAATATTGAGGAGCAAAGGAGAAGAATATATTTTGAATGTATTAATTTTGGGTGCAAATGGCCAAGTCGCACGTCTTGCTACCGATCTATTTTTAAAAGAAACAGATGCTCAGTTGACGCTTTACCTGCGCAAATCAAAAAGATTAAAAATTGTTGAGCCAAGTAGAGAGCGTGTTATTGAAGGTGATGTCAATGATCCTGTTAAGTTAAAGGAAGCGATGGTAGGACAGGATGTTGTATACGCTAATCTGGGTGGCTCAGATATAGTTGAGAAAACCGAAAATGTAGTAAAAGCAATGAAGGCTGCTGGTGTTAAAAGAGGAATATTTATCAATATTTTAGGTATTTATGATGAGGTACCTGGAAAGTTCGGGGAATGGAACAAGCGCATGGTTGGCAGCGGGATGGATAGCTGGTGTAAATCAGCCAGTATTATTGAGAACTCAGATCTTGAGTATACTATTTTAAGATGTACCTGGTTCACGAATAAAGAGGAAATAGCATACGAATTAACGGAAAAGGGTGAACCACTCGTGGGAACGGAGATTTCTCGTAAAAGTATCGCCGCAGTAGTAGTTAAATTGGCTGAAACTACTGACTGGGGTATTCGGCAAAGCTGGGGAATTAGCAAACCCAACACTAAAGGCGATAAGCCTGCTTTCTACTAAATAATCATTTGATAAACAAAAAGCTGACTGAAAGCATAAATGAAAAAATTTGAATTAGAATTTTAGGTTCACCATTTAACTCTAATGATTAATTTTAAGCTCGAAAGGAAGGTATTAGTATGTCTAACATTAAAGATAAAGTAGTTGTAATAACAGGTGCCTCTAGTGGAATAGGAGAAGCTGCTGCAAAAGAACTCGCATCTAAAGGCGCAAAGTTGGTTTTAGCAGCTCGCCGTGAAGACCGTTTAAAGAAATTGCAAGAAGAGATTCAGAAAGATGGCGCTCAAGCCATTTATAAGGTAACAGATGTAACATCTCATGAACAGATGGAAGAGTTGGCAGAGATAGCTCTAAAAGAGTTTGGGAAAATTGATGTTTTAGTCAACAATGCAGGAGTTATGCCACATTCATTTCTTTATAAGAAAAAAGTAGATGATTGGAACAAAATGATAGATGTAAACATTAAAGGCGTACTATATGGTATTGCTGCCGTTCTTCCTGCCATGAGAGAACAAAAATCAGGTCATATTATTAGTGTTTCTTCTGTAGCAGGACACGTTGTGGGAGCTGGGAGTACTGTCTACGCTGGAACGAAGCATGCTGTACGTGCAATATCGGAAGGTCTTCGTAAAGAAGAGGCTGGAAACAATATTCGCTCTACTATTATCTCACCAGGAGCAGTTGCGACAGAATTAACAAATTCAATTACTGACATGGATTTGAAACCAGGAATAGATAAAATTTATGAAGGTGCGATTGCTGCCGACTCAATAGCCCGTGCTATTGCTTTTGCTATTGAACAGCCAGCTGATGTTGCGATAAATGAAATGATCATCCGACCTACATCACAAGATCGGTAATATAAATTATTGCTCGCTTTAATGTGATTAACTTTAAAAGAGGTTTGTGCACTCAAATTATTAATTAGACCATAATAAAGTAAATTGATCCTAGAATAGAAGTAAGGAGGACATACAATGAATGAAGTTGTACTTTGGACTGGCGCTGGACAGATTGGCATGGCAATAGCTAGAAGAATCGGTTTTGGTAAGAAAATTATTGTTGGTGATAAGAACTTGGATAATGCCAAGGCTATTACAAAAATTATGGTTGAAGCCGGGTTTGATGTGGTACCTGTCGAAACAGATATTTCTTCCAGAGAATCTATTTTAAATTTGATTGCAGAAGGTCAGAAGTATGGTGAAATCACTGCTCTTATCAATGCAGCCGGCGTGTCACCTAGTCAGGCACCTATTGAAATGATTTTGAAGGTGGATTTGTATGGAACTGCAGTATTGCTGGAGGAAGTAGGCAAGGTCATAGCTCCTGGAGGCGTTGGTGTGACAATTTCCAGTCAGTCTGGACATAGAATGCCTCAATTGGGAACTGAAATTGATGAGCAGCTGGCAACGACACCAACTGAAGAACTTCTTAGTTTGGAAGTCCTTCGACCAGAAAATATCAAGGATACGTTGCACGCCTATCAAATGGCGAAACGGTGCAATGTGAAGCGAGTTATGTATGAATCTATACGTTGGGGGGGAAAAGACGCTCGTATCAATTCTATTTCTCCAGGGATTATCGTAACGCCATTGGCTATAGACGAGTTCAATGGTCCAAGAGGAGAGTTCTATAAGAATATGTTTGCCAAGTGTCCTGCTGGACGTCCAGGGACAGCTGATGAGGTTGCAAATGTGGCTGAGCTGCTGATGATGCCGTGGGGAGCATTCATCACCGGTTCTGATTTCCTAATTGACGGCGGAGCGACGGCTTCTTATTTTTACGGACCACTAAAACCTAAAGAATAATGAAGGAATTTCAAAATGTCGTCTATTAGATCCTTAACGAGATTCAACTGCTATTATTGAGGCCAGGTTGGTTTACCTATGATGATGAAATTAGTTAAGGATCTATTATAAAGGCGATCATTTAAAGAACATGGCGTATCTTGTAAGAGTAATGCAGACTTGGTTGTTAAATTGGAAACACCGGTATTGGGAATTCGGAGTAGCTTAAGTGAATTTCAATTAACCTTTTTTTATTAAGGGGTTAGCTTTTAACGTTTTTTTCAATGTCATTACTCCTTCTTCAGCTTTCCAACTAATGAAGGCCTGCGGTCCCTGTTCTTCCAAGGATGCAGGCCTTTTTTATTTTTTTTGTGGATTACTTGAATTCACAGTTAAAATAGAGTTTGCTTACAAGAATACTAGTTAGTATAGAAGAGATACAGACCTGGCAATCGCTCAGGACAGCCGTGCGGTTTGTCATTACCCGGGCAGGAGGATCGCATGCTGATTCCGGCTAAATCATTTGGAAAAATGGTCTGATGTCCTTGTGTAACAAGGGTTTTGGGCTATTAGCGTCATCCCTCATTTTCAATTTTACTTTATGAGAGGGTCTGCTCACATTTACTCACAAAATAGGCTTTTGTTACGCTAACGGGGGAGCATCCCTTAATTAATGAAAATGAGGTTTAATAAAAAATAACCTCAAAATAGAATGAGCGGGTTATTTATTTATATTTTTTATTACATCAATTGGATGTGGTACATACGGCTCTTCAATAAATGAAATTTCTTCAGAAGTTAGCTTAACAGATAATGCACCTATAGCATCTTCTAAATGAGAGATTTTTGTGGCACCGATAATAGGAGCCGTTACGTCTAGTCCTATTGATATGGAATCAGGTTTTTTAATGGGCTTGGAACATTTGATAATTTACTCAAAATTCCTATCTAATAATACCCCCGTTTGTTCAGCCATAACACGAGCTGGCAAAGGCCTTCCATTTTTAAACCACCATTCAACTGCTCCAACAACCGCTGAACCAAAAAATTGAAGAATAACATCTTCACTTAATCCTTGATTTTTTCCTTCGCTCGTCTCCACGTCAGGTTTAAACTCTTCGACGACTAAATCAAGAAAACGACTACGAAAATACGGTGCACCTTTACTCACTAACATTGTTGAAAAAAATAAATAATGACGCTCAAAGTATTCGTACCAGACATAATTACCTTCTTGAAACGTCATCTCAGATGCCGATTGGCATAGTTCTCGGAGATTATCCATATGTTCCTCAATCATCTTATCCAGGAGGTCGTATTTATCTGTGTAATGAAGATAAATGGTTCCTCGATTAACATCTGCTCTATCAGCAATATCCTGAATGGTAATGTCGTCAAAACTTTTTTCAGACATCAGTTCAGTTACAGCATTTTTTATCGCTACTTGGCTTTTGGCTATTCTTCTGTCTACCCTAGACAATTTAATTCACCAGTCTTTCTAAAGATAATCAACAATTTTAGTTGATTTGTTGAATAATCAACGAATTGCGTTAATTTAACCATTGAAAGTATGAATGGCTTTTTTATAATTATAAACAGATGTTGATTAATCAATCAATATCAATTTTCAAATCATCAGTTTAGTTATTTTTAAATCTAAATCTATAAAAGTAAATTTACTTTAAACAGGAGGCTTAATTATGGAGCGTGTTGAAAAGAGCAAAGAAAAATACAAACAGCTTTTTGGAAATGGAGTGCCTGCTGCCTCTGCTACTGACCCTGATTTTCAGGACATACTGAGCCGCTTCATCTTTGGGGAAGTTTTCTATCAAGGTAATCTTAATGACAAGCAACGTGAACTTATCACTCTGGTTGTTCTTGCTACAAACCAGACGCTGCCTCAACTTAAGGCCCATGTAGGTGCCGCACTTAACGCCGGGCTTTCACCTGTAGAAATCAAAGAGGCTGTTTACCAGTGCGCCCCGTATATTGGATTCCCAAAAACGTTAAATGCCATCCATGAAGTAAATGAGGTTTTCAAAACGAAAAATATCACTTTACCAGTTGAAAGCCAAAAGACTGTAGAGGAAGAGAATCGTTTTGAGAAAGGACTTGAAACTCAAGTAGAGATTTTTGGTGATGTCATTGCAAAAATGCAAGAGAACGCCCCGGCAAATCAAAAGCATATTCAAGAATATCTTTCCTCTTTTTGCTTTGGAGATTTCTATACCCGTGGAGGACTTGATTTGAAAACACGGGAATTGCTGACTCTTTGTATTATAAGCACGTTGGGCGGTTGTGAAAGTCAAGTAAAGTCACATGTGCTGGGTAACAAAAATGTAGGTAATGACAAGGAAACATTAATCACCGCCATCACCCACTGCCTACCATATATGGGATTTCCGAGAACACTGAACGCATTAGCTTGCGTTAATGAAATTATTCCTGAAAACTAAAATAAAATTTATTGGAGGAATTAAAATGGCAAAACACGAAGAAGTAAAAAATGGCGTTATTTTCCCAGCGGGTGAAAAAAATCCTTTTTCACAGTTTTTTGTGGGACAAAGTTATCTTAAAGGACTAGTGGCTGATCCTAAAGTCAACGTTGGTGTTGGGAATGTGACTTTTGAACCAGGATGCCGAAATAACTGGCATATCCATCATGATGGATTTCAAATTTTATTGGTAACTGGTGGCGAAGGATGGTACCAAGAAGAAGGAAAACCAGCTCAATTTTTAAAAGCTGGCGATGTTATAGTTACTCACGATGGTGTCAAGCACTGGCATGGTGCTACAAAAGATAGCTGGTTTGTACACATTGCAATCACTGCAGGGAAGCCGGAATGGTTAGAGCCAGTCGATGATGAAACGTATAGTAAATTATAAAAGTTAACGCATTGAATCAATTCATTGGATACGTTTCTCCACATGTCCAAAATTTATAAAATGTAAAGTCAATAAGATACCGCAAAAAATGTAACAAGGCAAAGGAGACAAAAACATGATGAACGAAACATACAAATTATCAAATGGTGCAGAAATTCCAAAATTAGGTCTCGGTACCTGGCTGCTTGACGATGCTCAGGCAGCACAGGCAGTGCGTGATGCGGTATCGATCGGATATCGTCATATTGATACTGCCCAGGCTTATATGAATGAGAAAGGTGTAGGTGAAGGAATCCGTTCCTGCGGTGTCGCAAGAGAAGAACTTTTCATCACGACAAAGGTTGCGGCAGAAGCAAAGAACTATAATGCAGCTGCGCAGTCCATTGATGAATCTTTGAAAAAGCTGGGACTAGATTACATTGACCTTCTGATTATTCACAGCCCACAGCCTTGGGTGGAATTCCATGAGGAGAACCGTTACTTCGAGGAAAACAAAGAAGTGTGGAAAGCAATGGAGGATGCTTATAAGACAGGCAAGGTAAAGGCAATTGGTCTTTCTAACTTCCTTCAGGCTGATGTAGAGAATATTCTAGCAAGCTGTGAGATCAAGCCGATGGTCAATCAGATATTGGCACATGTGAGCAATACTCCTTTGGAACTAATTGAATTCTGTCAGAAGAATGACATCCTAGTAGAAGCATATTCACCAATTGCACACGGTGCCGTCCTTGATAACGCAGAGGTTAAGGTAATAGCTGATAAGTATGGGGTATCTGTTGCACAGCTTTGCCTGCGTTATGATATCCAGCTTGGTCTCGTAGTAATTCCAAAGACGGCAAATCCGGATCACATGAGAAACAATGCAGAGCTTGATTTTGTTATTAGCGATTCAGATATGGAGACATTGAAGAATGTAGAGCACATCCAGAATTATGGTGAGCATAGCTTCTTCCCGGTATTTGGCGGGAAATTAAAATAAATAGGTAATGAATGGAAGACTGCCAGATTCTGCTTAGATTCGTCCAACAAACAATCTATCTAAAATACCTGGCTATAAATGAAGTGATTTTTCTCCCAACAGTAGCCCTGTTGTAATGCTGCATTAGGGCTTTTTCTCAACAAAATAAGTGTATAGGGAGATTTCTAGAGGGGTGAAAATATTAAAAACACCTGGGAAATTTACTTGCTTGCCCTTATTACTTTCATGGTCAGTACATCAGAGTACGTTATTGCAGGCATTTTGGATAAAGCTGCTACCTCGAATCATGTTTCGGTAGCGATGGCAGGACAGCTAATCACCGTATTTGCGATTGCTGACGCCATTGGTTCTCCCCTCGTTGTGATGGCGACGACAAAACTGAATCAGCGTAAGTTATTAATGCTTTCTCTATGTTTAATGGTGCTCGGCAGTGTGTTGACATTTTCCCTTACAGGCTTCGGTCTTCTAATCGTATCAGGCATTATACTTGCCTTAGGAAGTGGGGTCTTTGCTATTGCTGCGAAGACTACAGCAGTAAAGTTAGCACCGCCCGAAAAACAAGCTGGAGCGATGGGTACTGTGATACTTGGGTTTAGTGCAGCCATTATCCTTGGTGTGCCAATAGGTCGTGTCATAGCTACTGTATAAAATTGGAAGTTAATCTTCGTAGGAATTGGCGTTCTAAGTGTACTAGCCATTTTGGTTATCATACGAACCATTTCTGCTCTTGATAATGGGGCAGCTATCCCTCTAGGTAAACAACTTTCCTATTTAAAGAACTCGAAAATCTTAATGGGCCTTGGAGTCACGTTCTTTTGGCAGTTAGGGTATGGGGTGATGTATAGCATATATTGCCCCGTTCCTCCTCACTGTTTCACCCTTGAAGAGCAGTAATGTGAGCAGTGCCTTGTTTGCCTTTGGTATCACCACTTTAATAGGTTCTAAGTTTGGTGGATTTATGACGGATCGAATTAGTAACCCCCAAACGCTTGTGGGGGGATTGGTGGTCCATTATTTAGCTCTTGTCTTACTCTCTACCGTCGCCAAATCAACTTTAGTTGCCATCCCGTTGCTTATGTTCTGGTCCTTCTCTGCATGGTCATCTGGACCGGGTATGCAGTATAACCTGGTTTGGCTTGCTCCAGAAGCTTCCGAAATCATGCTTAGTTATATGGCTATTTATACAGTTAGGCATAGCTGCTGCGGCAGGAATTGGGGGTATTGCCGTAAAGAGCACATCCGTACTAGCGGTTAGCTGGATTTGGGCCGCATCAGTGGCCATTGCTGCCATTATGACATTGTTATCTTTTCGTCTTACTAGTAAAGTGGCGAAATACGAGAAAGTGGTTCAATGAGGAGGGACTATGAGCAGTATAAAAATGAGCTTTCACAACGAGGAAGTAATCGTGAAAATGTATGATACTCCAACTAGCGAAGATTTTTTATCATTACTTCCATTAACGTTAACTTTCGAAGATTATGCAGGAACTGAAAAAATGAGCAATCTGCCAAAAAAATTAACGAAAGAAAAGGCACCTAGGTTGTGATAAAGGGAATGTTTGCAGCTAATAAAAAAGCCCTTTTTTTATATGGGCAAAAGCGCATAGGCAGACTAATCCCATTAAACAATTTTTATTAATATCATTCAATAACAAAAATGTTTTTAAAAATGATTTTACTAAAATAATAGCCTAGGGAAAAGGCACTTCTTCGTTCACAGGCGCTGTCGCTTTTCTTATATGATATTTAATTGTTTACCATCAGGCAAGGTTCCGGTTATAATGAAGGATATTGAATTTCGGTTCTCGAAACATTTGTGCTTACGTATTGAGGATGAAAAAATTAAATAAAGAAAGGCGAGAGCAACTTGGATAAATCTAGCAGAAAGAAACGACTGCAGCTTGCTGTGCTTTTGGGATCTCTGGGAATTCTGGGTCCTTTTACAATCGATACGTATTTGCCGTCCTTTCCTACAATTGTAAAAGATTATCATACGACCGCTTCACTGGTTCAGATTAGTTTGACATCCTGCTTATTGGGTCTTGGCTTAGGGCAATTAGTCATTGGTCCATTAAGTGATGTGAAAGGACGCCGGAAACCTTTGTTGTTTTTCCTTTGTTTATACATTCTAGCATCCCTTACATGCTCATTTTCACCCAATATCTATTTCCTTATTGGATGCCGATTTGTGCAAGGGTTCGCAGCGTCAGGTGGAATTGTCATATCAAGGGCAATCGTAAGAGACCTTTATACAGGAAAGGAACTGACAAAGTTCTTTTCTTTAATGGTGTTAGTAGGGAACCTCGGACCAATCCTTGCTCCGATTGCCGGAGGAGCAATCCTTGCTTTTAAGGATTGGAATTGGGTTTTTATTGCACTGGCATGTATTGGAATCATATTGATCTTTACCGTTTCGTATAAGTTAAAAGAGACGCTTCCAACTGAAAAGCGTGTCCCGAGTAATTTGCCTTATGTATTAAGCAATTTTGGCACATTATTTAAAAATAAAAAGTTCATGGGCTATGCATTAACTCAGGGGTTTATCACTGCCGGTATTTTTGCCTACGTTTCTGGTATTCCGTTTGTCTATCAGAATGTTTACGGAGTGACCCCCCAACAATTTAGTCTTTTGTTTGGGGTCAATGGGTTGGCTTTAATCATTGGGAGTCAGTCAGTCGGCCGCTTAACGGACACCATTTCGGAAGGGACTTTCCTGAAAATAGGTCTGGGGCTTGCGAATGTGTCAGGTTTATGGTTATTGATCGCACTCTTACTAAAAGCCCCGCTTATCGGTGTCGCTATCCCGGTTTTCTTCTTTATATCTTCCATTAGTATAATCGGAACGTCGTCTTTCACCTTGGCCATTCAGTCGCAAGGACATATGGCGGGCAGCGCGTCTGCCTTATTGGGGGTATTGCCTTTTGTCATGGGCTCTCTATCTGCCCCGCTAGTAGGGATTGGCGGAGCCTACACAGGAGTTCCAATGGCCGCCATCATTTTTGGTGCCAGCTTTTTGGCTTTCCTTTGTTATTTCACCCTGGTAAGAAAAAGCAAATCCCAGGAGACGCTTTTGATGGTCAATCGGAAAGCTTGAAAAATATGAAATGATATGATTTTTTGCTGGTATAGTGTAAAAAACCGCATGAAATACTTATGTACCCTGTTGAATCAGGGTATAAACGTATATAAAAAAAGGATAGAAACGAGCATTTCATTACTGCTCATCTATCCTTTTTATTTTGAATATTAAGCCCCAATTGTCCCTAGTTCCATAGGCTGTTTTTTGCTGCTTATTAACGAAGTATTAAAAAGTTTGAATTTTTTATCTACCCATAACTAGTATGGGTAGATAAAAAAATCGAAAGAAAAGAAACATCCAATATATGGTATTATTCACCTCTATAGGCATTTACAGTTCTTTCTTCATATTCCGGAACAATGCGATTTAAAAAACAATCAAGTTCCTCTGCATACTCTTTTTGCAAACCTGTTTGTCTCACTATCCCCCCATTTTTTTCACTTTACCTTTTTCACTTACATCTAATCCTTCTCACTTGAAAGTCATTTATTGATTCACATAAATCGGTTAACATAAATGGTTTAACAACTTTTTAGTCATGGGAAGTTTGCTAGGATTTACATAGGACTGCACTATCCAACTGATGTCATCGGGGCAATGATTGTAGGTATTATATCTAGTAAAATAATGAGAAGAAATTCAAAATTCATTTTGCCGATTTCTACTTTTTCGTGAATGTATATAAATTCAGACCAAAAAAGATTTAATAAAAATCCCTGAGAAAATGGTAAATCTCAGGGATTTCACAAAATGAAATATACGGACTTATTAAGGATATTTTAGAGCATGTACCTGATAAGAGAGAAAATTGAACAAATAGAAAAATAAATCCTATGCTTTGTTGTGGTTGTTAATCCTTATATGATGGGCGTATTCCACGAACACAATCAACAGTCACACATAGTTCCATTCCAAACAAAAAGAGGACGCTCACAATATAGATCCAAAACGTGACCAGTGTTGTAAACGCTAGTGTCCCATAAATCAATTCGTAATTCCCTAAATGGTGTGTATAAATAACGAACAACTGGCGTCCAACGTCAACGCCTATTGTTACCACAGTCGCTCCTGTCAACAAAGCTTGCGTCGAGAGGGTTGCCGAAGGGAGAATCCGATAGCAGAGAAAGCAGGTTACGAACATGACGAACAAGAAGAACGTCCGTGACATGGAGTGCACAATGTGAACCCACTCGAATCCATCAAAATTTGCGATACTTGTGACGACTTCTGGTGAAACCGCAGATACAAGCGAAGACACGAGGATCAACACAAGCAAAAAAACCAGCATCACGAACCCAATCACGTACTGCTTAAAAAAGGAACGGTGTTTACGTACCTCACAGATAGTGTCGAGCGTCGTTTGTAAAGACAGGAAGCCACCAATAGCCGCCAGCAGCATTCCACCTATGCCCATTACCCCCACCGTAGTGCGGAATTGCGTTAGATGATCGATGGTGGTCGTAACAAATGATTTGCCTTTCGGCAAGGAAGGGATAAATGATTGAAACAGATGATCGAGAAAGTGCTCAACAGCAGTACCATTAATAAAAAGAGACGCAAAAAAAATCAACAGCAACGTAAGAGGGATCGTGGAAGCAAATCCGAAATATGCAATGATGGAACCTAGATACATAATATTGTGATGAAAGATGCCTTGAATCAGAGTTTTGAAAAAAAATTTTACTGTCTGCACTTGAAACAAACCTTCCCTAATATTCTGCCTATATAGTTTGTGCGAACGGGTCCCAAACAATGCAAAGGGGAGTCGAGAAAAATGAATAATACGGAAAAAACACCTCTCCTTTCTGGATTGGTACTAACCCTTGGCATTTTCCTAGCCAAGGCAGTAGAAATAGGTATTGGGATTGTTTTTTTCAGGTTTTGCGAATGGATTGAACAGTTTAAAGATAGGAACTACGTCCATTCCACTAGCAATAGGCTTAATCTTAATAATGTACCCCACTTTCACGATCGAAGTAGCTTTATTTGAATGATCAAATACACCTGTAAATTGAATCAAGTCAAAATGCTAAAGCAAAATCACAACTGTCAAAAGGCGAACCAAAGCGTCGAAACACGTCAAAATTTCTTTCTTGACCGCACTGTGTCTATAATCCTATAATTTTATTGGAATATTTTAAAATTCGAAATATTCTAATATGATATTGAAGGGGATATGATATGAAAAAAAAGAAAAAAATGACAGCAGCATTGGCTGCTACGGCACTTGTTTTCAGCCTTGGGACAAGCACCTCATTTGCCGCCGCCACAACGAATCAATCCGTGTCACAAGGTGTTGGTTCTGCTGTGCTGAACAACGCCCAGTATTTTGGCGACGCTGATCCAAATTCACAAGTCACCGTTGATTTTGTATTCAAAGTACAACACCAAGACCAATTGGCACAGTACATAACGGATACCACTACGCCGGGGTCAAAAAATTTCCGTAACTATTTAACGCCAAGTCAGTTTCAGCAAAAGTACGGGGCATCAAATGGGGCAATTAATCAATTACAAAAATATTTAAATGGCTATGGCATCACCGATATCAAAGTCTATCCTGACAATCTGATTGTTACAGTTACAGGAACCGTTGCTCAATTGAACAAAGCTTTGTATGTAGAAATCCAACGAGCCGAATATAAAGGGAAAACGTTCCATGCATCCAAATCCGATCCAAAACTTCCGATGGACGTTGCACAAAATTTGTTGTGTGTACTTGGACTCACAAACTACTCGAATTTAACAAGTCAAGCCGTGAAAGAGTCGGGGGATCTTACATCTTCTCCGCAAGCCAACTCTGCAACGCCGACAGGTAATACACCGCTTGATTTAGCGAAACATTACAACGTAAACCCATTATACGAAGCAGGTGCAACGGGTGCTGGACAAACGATTGGAATCGTAACACTTGCGGATTTCAATCCAAGTGATGCGTATAGCTTCTGGGATCAACTCGGCATTAAGTATAAACCAAATCGTGTCAACCGAATTTTAGTGGATGGTGGTTCACAACTTGGAGCTGCCTATGGTTCGGATGAAACAGACTTGGACGTACAACAATCGGGCGGGCTTGCTCCACAAGCAAATGTAAACGTGTATGTCGCGCCTAACACGGACACAGGGTTTGTAGACGCATATGCAAAGGCAATCAATGACAACCAGGCGCAATCCATATCTGCCAGCTGGGGTGAAAGCGAAACTATCATTCAAGCAGCTGTGAATTCGAACTATGAAACGCCTGCATATCCATATGTCTTTAATGAACTATACATGCAAGCGGCAGCGCAAGGACAAGCTACATTTGCTGCATCAGGGGATTCCGGTGCGTATGCAGCTGAGCGTGATTTGGGGACGTTCGATCTTTCGACGCTTAACCCATCGGATAGCCCGTATATCACGGCAGCAGGTGGAACGACACTTCCGGGCTACACTCGGACACTCAATGGTGTGACCAGCCTTTCTGGCGACAATGAACGTGCTTGGGGCTATGACTATTATTTCCCAATCTTAGCACAGCTCGGCTACGTATTCCCGGATGGACACTACTTTGAAGGCGGCGGCGGAGGATTCAGTAAATTTTTCGCAACGCCGGATTACCAATTGAGTGTTAAAGGAGTCAACACATTCTCAGCGGTCAATCTCTTTACTTCAAGCTCTGATTTTACAAGCGTGACCAAAAACGACAATCCAAACGTCGTTACAGGAGGAACAGGTACAGGACGAAATATGCCAGACCTTTCGATGGATGCGGATCCACATACAGGGTATGGTGTGTATATGAATCTTCCTGATGCAACAGGTTGGGCAACATACGGCGGTACATCCTTTGTGGCTCCGCAGCTTGCCGGGCTCTCCGCACTCATTAACAGCTCGGTAGGACAACGAGTCGGATTTTGGAACCCACAAATCTATCGATTTGCACAACAGTCGGATTCGCCGTTTACCCCGTTAAACGATACCGGCACCACCAATGATAATGGTTACTATACCGGAACTGCTGGTACCATCTATAACCAAGCAACTGGTCTTGGTATCCCGGATGTCGCAGCGCTGGCGAAAAAGTTTGCCGGAAAGTAATCCCAAACTAAGACGGGTGATCCATTAGGGATCACTCGTTTTTCTTTATAAGGCAGAAACAAACTTTCTCAATTATTTCATATTGTAAAATACAATCACTTTGGCATCCGTCCTGCGTCTCACATACACACTGAATGTTTGGAACAAGACGGGAAACTCAGTTTACAGCAAATTTCTTTCGAAACTATAAGGCACATTACTGATGAGCCGGCTGCCATACCCGGATTTTTGTTATTCAACTAAACCAGTTAATAGTTTGTAAAAATGTTTAATAAAAGCTTTAAAAACAATATCCTACTGGACTCAGTGTGAATTTCGTCAGTTTTTTCTCTGAAGGGTGTTTAAATTAATTGGTCTATTATAATATTGAAGATAATGCTGGTACTCATCCTAATTATTTTTTGCTTAAAGTGATAAAATGCGTATAATAATTACTATTAAAGAGAGAAATGGAGTAAATCACATGGTACAATCAATCAATACAAAAGTCGATTTAGTTATTGATGCAACTTCACATATAGGAAGTACTAATTATGGTAAGATCATGATTGGAGACAAAGGATTTGAATTCTTCAATAGCCGTGATGCGCGGAAGTTTATTCAAATTCCTTGGGAAGAAGTTGATTACGTGATCGCTTCGGTCATGTTCAAAGGGAAATGGATCCCGCGTTATGCTATCCAAACGAAGCAAAATGGTACATATTCATTTTCTTCTAGAGAGCAGAAAAAAGTTTTGCGAGCAATTCGTGAATACGTTGATCCGAATCATATGGTCCAATCATTAGGTTTCTTTGAAGTAATCAAACGCGGTTTAAAGAGTAAATTTAAAAAATAATAGTTTTACATACAAGACAGGTAGAAGCTTGTCTTCTTTTGTTGGGACAATTCCGAAGTGGTTAACTGGTAAACGGTTACGAATTTAAAGAATTTCTTTTAACTTTGCACATAATGGTCATTCTTCGCCCTAATGAAGGCCTTTTCCAACTGTAATCTTACCGTAAAAAGGATTAAATTGGTCTCTACTCTAGACGGCTTGTCCAGCATCTCTGTTGTACGATTGAGAGAGTGGCCCTTTGGAACTAGAAAAAATAACTTTCCTATTGAAGAGGGAGAATCAGTGTGCTATAATTTCTTAAGAAAGCTCATTAAAGTGATACAGAAAACATTAAAAAATGCAGAAAACTTTCGATACTATATTTAAAGCGTTTTCAAAATAAATTTTAATAGTTATTGTCATTATTTTTTACGTGTTACTGATTCGATCAGGCATGAGTGAAAAGTATTGATTAAATGAAGAATTAGGGGAATTCTATACCCATTTTTTTCTATACCTTCATTTAACCAACTTTTTGCTTGTGCCTTTTTTATTGTTTTCGAAGGGCTGTAACCGCTTTAAATGAGCCGAAAAAGCTGTAACAATAATGATAGGAGGTAAAAAGATGGTAGGAATTATCATTGCTAGTCACGGTGAATTTGCCAACGGTATCTTGCAATCTGGATCAATGATCTTTGGAGAACAAGAAAATGTAAAAGCTGTTACTTTGATGCCGAGCGAAGGACCTGATGATGTAAAGGCAAAAATGAAAGAAGCAATCGCCTCTTTCGACAACCAGGACGAAGTATTATTCTTAGTCGATCTTTGGGGTGGAACCCCTTTCAACCAAGCCAACAGCTTGCTTGAAGAACACAATGACAAATGGGCAATCGTTGCTGGTATGAACTTACCAATGTTGATTGAAGCTTATGCATCGCGCTTCTCCATGAACACAGCACATGAAATTGCCGCGCATATTTTGGGCACAGCTAAAGAAGGCGTTAAAGTAAAACCTGAAGAATTAGAACCAGCAGCACCATCTGCTGCAGCTGCTGCTAAACCATCAAATGCAGGAGCTCCTGGTAAATTTGAATACGTGTTAGCACGTATCGACTCCCGTTTACTTCACGGACAAGTAGCGACTGCTTGGACAAGGTCTACACAGCCTACACGTATCATCGTTGTATCGGATGCAGTAGCTAAGGATGAACTTCGTAAGAAATTGATCCAGCAGGCTGCTCCTCCAGGTGTAAAGGCACACGTTGTTCCTGTCAATAAAATGATTGAACTTGCAAAAGATGACCAACATTTCGGCGGCCAACGCGCATTACTTCTTTTTGAAAACCCACAAGATGCGCTTAGAGCGGTTGATGGGGGCGTTCCATTGAAGACAATCAACGTTGGCTCTATGGCACATTCACCTGGTAAAGTTCAGCCGAATAAGGTACTGGCCTTTAGCCAAGATGATATTGATACTTTCGGGAAGTTAAAAAAAGCTGGTTTGAACTTCGATGTACGTAAAGTTCCGAACGATTCAAAAGGGAACATGGACGAAATTATTAAGAAGGCTCAAGAGGAGTTAAACAAACAAAAATAACCCCAATTATCAGAGGAAACGGAGGATAATCATAATGGATTTGAATATGATTCAAATAATATTAGTCATTATCGTAGCATTTTTGGCTGGTATAGAAGGAATTTTGGATGAATTCCAATTCCACCAACCAATCGTTGCTTGTACGTTAATCGGCTTAGTGACAGGAAACTTAGTACCATGTCTTATCTTAGGCGGTACCCTTCAACTGATTGCTTTAGGCTGGGCAAACATCGGAGCTGCCGTAGCACCGGATGCTGCGTTAGCATCAATTGCATCTGCCCTTATTTTAGTTTTAAGTGGACAAGGTAAAGCTGGCGTGGCTTCGGCAATTGCGATTGCGGTTCCGCTTGCCGTTGCAGGTTTATTGTTGACAATCATCGTCCGTACGATTGCAACAGGATTGGTACATTTAATGGATGCTGCAGCTAAAGAAGGAAACATCAGAAAAGTTGAATTATGGCACATCGTTGCGATCTGCTTGCAGGGGTTACGTATTGCCATTCCAGCTATATTAATTATAGCTATTGGTGCAGGTCCAGTTAGAGGCTTGCTTGAATCGATGCCAACTTGGTTGACAGCTGGTTTAGCAATTGGCGGGGGAATGGTCGTAGCCGTTGGTTATGCAATGGTTATTAACATGATGGCTACAAAAGAAGTTTGGCCATTCTTCGCGATTGGTTTCGTATTAGCGACTGTTTCACAAATCACACTTATCGGACTTGGTGCCATCGGAGTGGCTCTTGCACTGATCTATTTAGCACTTACCAAGCAAGGCGGTTCAGGTAATGGCGGAAATGGAAACACTGGTGACCCGCTAGGCGATATTATTGATAGTTACTAAGAAGGAGGCGGACATACAAATGGCTAATGAAGTGAGATTATCAAAAAAAGACCGTATTTCTGTTTGGTGGCGTTCAACTTTCATTCAAGGTTCCTGGAACTATGAACGTTTGCAAAACGGCGGTTGGGCATTTTCAATGATTCCCGCAATCAAAAAATTATATAAAACAAAAGAAGATCGTGCTGCTGCACTAAAACGTCACTTAGAATTCTTTAATACTCACCCCTATGTAGCTTCACCTGTTATTGGTGTAACTTTAGCGCTTGAAGAAGAACGTGCAAATGGTGCGCCGGTTGACGACACAGCCATTCAAGGGGTAAAAGTCGGGATGATGGGGCCTTTAGCAGGAATCGGGGACCCGGTTTTCTGGTTCACGGTTAGACCGATCCTTGGTGCGTTAGCGGCTTCTCTTGCTTTGACCGGTAACATCCTTGGACCGATTATTTTCTTCGTTTTATGGAATCTTATTCGTATGGGATTCACGTGGTATACGCAGGAATTTGGTTATAAAGCTGGTTCTAAAATTACGGACGACCTATCCGGCGGGTTACTTCAAGATATTACGAAAGGCGCATCAATCCTGGGTATGTTCATCCTTGGTTCATTAGTTAACCGTTGGGTATCTGTAAAATTTGCGCCAGTTGTATCACAAGTTAAACTTTCCAAAGGTGCTTATATTGACTGGAGTCATTTACCTTCCGGAGCGCAAGGGATAAAAACTGCGTTGGAACAACAAGCTTCTGGTCTTTCATTAGAACCTTTTAAAGTCACTACTTTACAAAACAACTTAGATAGCTTAATTCCTGGTTTAGCTGGATTGGTAATAACACTTCTTTGCATGTGGCTGCTTAAGAAGAAGGTTTCTCCAATCGTTATGATTCTTGGGTTGTTTGTGGTTGGTATTGTCTTCCACTTAATAGGCTTAATGTAATAAATAAAACACTTGCCTAAGGTTTTTTTCGAAGATCAAGGGTAAGCCCTTATTCAAACAACGTATACAAATAGAAAAGCATCTCCTGATAGGATAAACCTATCAATGTCAGGAGGTGCTTTTCATATAACAAAACAAAACAAACTTACCATGATCCCGTTAGATTACTGATACATCAAGACCAACGATTGGATTTCTTTTCAAATCTTAGGTAATCGAAGTTGAATGATAGAAAAATATAGTTTCACCATTTATACTTATAGCAAAGAATTTTAATTATGAAATCCCAAACAGTACATATTAAATATGAATAAATTCTAGGGGGCTCCTATGCTTACAATTGGTTATATTGGAAATGGGAAAAGCACTAACAGATATCATCTGCCGTTCGTACTGCAAAGAGAGAATATAAAGGTAAAAACAATTTATCAGAGAAATCCTGAGCATGAAAGTTGGGATAGGATTGCAGGAGTAAATTATACTTCTAATTTAGATGAATTATTAAATGACCAGGACATTCAGCTCATTGTGGTTTGCACAAGACATGACAGTCATTATGAATACGCAAAATTAGTATTAGAACATAATAAAAACTGTTTGGTTGAAAAGCCTTTTATGGAAACCTCAGAGCAGGCAAAAGAAATTTTTGCATTAGCAAAAGATAAAGGCTTGATTGTTCAGTCCTATCAAAACAGGCGTTTTGATAGTGATTTTTTAACCGTTCAAAAAGTCATTGAAGAAGGGAAACTAGGGGACTTGCTGGAAGTGGAAATGCATTATGATTATTATCGTCCCGAAGTACCTGAGTCTGTTTATTCTTTTGATCCTGTTTCGTCATTTTTATATGGACATGGCTGTCATACACTGGATCAGGTCATCAGCTATTTTGGCAAGCCGGATCATATACACTATGATGTAAGGCAATTATTAGGACAAGGAAGAATGAATGATTACTTTGATTTAGATTTATATTATGGTCAGTTAAAAATATCTGTAAAATCCAGCTATTTTAGACTTAAAGAAAGACCCAGCTTCGTCGTTCATGGCAATAAGGGATGCTTTGTGAAAGAAACCAAAGATCGCCAGGAAGAACATTTAAAGTTATTTTACATGCCTGATAACAAAGATTTTGGGATAGATACAATAAACCATTATGGTGTACTGACATATATCGATGAAGAAGGTACAATCCACGAAGAAAAAGTGAAATCCGTAAATGGTGATTATGGAAGAGTCTATGATGATTTATATGAAGCCATTATACATGGTAAAGAGAAAACCATTACAGACGAACAGACACTGCTGCAAATGGAAATATTAGAAACTGGAGTTGAAAACTTAAAGTAAGTTGTTTTTAGTCATTTTTTATTTCATCATTTAGTTCGGGGAAGGGCAGTCGGTGTTATATCTCTTATGTTTAATGTAACGTAGTATCCTTCTGTGATATCAGCAAGAAATGTAATGTAAGGTATACCAAGTTTTTTTGTTTGCCCTGGGTAATGTAAGGTAAACCGTGTCCTAAATAAATATGGTCTATTTTCGAAGATAATAAAACAGCACCTTTCCATTATGTGAGGAAGGTGCTGTTTTGA
This sequence comes from Heyndrickxia acidicola, assembly GCF_001636425.1. Lineage (NCBI taxonomy): Bacteria > Bacillati > Bacillota > Bacilli > Caryophanales > Bacillaceae > Heyndrickxia > Heyndrickxia acidicola. Next base: position 2,069,706 of record NZ_KV440953.1, on the reverse strand, counting down.
TTTGATGAACATTTGTTGCATGAACCATTGTAGTTCCATTTTTTTGAGAAGGCTCTTTTCGTAAACTTTGTTGATATTAGTATAAGTGTCAAAGGATCCAGGCTTGAAAACCAAATGACTGAAGACGAAAAGATGCCACGATGCCTCACTTATTACGGGTTTAACACTTTTGCGAAAAGCAACAATCTATGCGAAAACAGCCTTTGAGGAAGTATTCTGTTAATATTGTAATTAAACCAGTTATATAAAAATCACGAGTGATCAAAAAAAGGATTTGTCTTTACCTTTTAAAGGGGGAAAGTAATGAAGTGGTATTTGGGGGTATTAAGAAATTACGTGAATTTTAAGGGAAGAGCTCGCCGGAGAGAGTATTGGATGTTTTTTCTATTGAATGCCATATTTACCTTGGTGCTTACTGCTGTTGATTCCGCGTTTCATCTAAATAAAATCTTATCAACAATTTACTCATTTGCTGTTGCAATTCCTGGCCTCGCTGTTGGCGCACGTAGGCTGCATGATATTGGAAAGAGCGGATGGTGGCAACTTCTTGGTTTTATCCCACTTGTGGGGGGAATTATCCTAATCGTATTTTGGTGCCAAAATAGTACAATAGAGAACAAATACGGCCGAAATCCAAAAGAATCAGACTGGGCCTAAATTTGAGAGTGTTAATAAGTAAAAATGAAACGATTCTTTAATAGGTATTTCTTTTTCTTGTGCCAGCGGTTCAGAAGGGTTAAAAAGACATGTGTCAATTTGTTCGGGTAAATCGCTAACATTTTGCTTAGAGAATGTTTAGACAATGTAAGAGATAAGAACCGAGTTACAAATCTTCGGAGTTTTTTCTAATAGACCCTATCTGTTCCAGAGAATCGTGCAGTTGGGTTACTAAAGAATAATAAGGTATCATCCAAGGTTATGGTGGATAGCTGACTGAGCCTAGTTAAAGTCATAGTTAATGAAAGGTCTGTAATCCTTTAGGGTTGCAGGCCTTTATAATTTTATCATTTCCCGACAAAAGACTCACACCTCAAGGAATGTAAAGAGGATAGCCCAATGAGTAGGTGTGAGAGAAATGGCGGTTTGGCGATACCCAGAACTTTCCTCATCATGATATAACAAGAATGTATATTCCCTTATGGGCTGAAGTGAATACAATGTTAGTCAACCAAGCATATAAATTCCTTATCTACCCAACATAAGTACAAGAGAAATTTATTACTAAAACATTCGGATGCAGCCGTTTCATATTCCTTCACATTTTAGCCAAATGGAACGATCGATACAAAGAAACAGGCAAAGGATTATCCTACATTTCCTGTTCTGTCTAAATAAACACAGTTGAAAAAGGAACTCGTATGGCTTAAAAAAGTTGACAGCATTGCTCTTCAATCATCACTGAAAACTATTTTCTGTGATGGTGAAATCCTGCTAATAAGTGAGCATTTGTGAGAAATATTTTTTTTACTGAGGGAGTGAAGAAGAGTAATGAAAAACTGGAGAAAACTTACCTAACCCTATGACCCAAACTGCCTTTTCTTACTCGATTTTCTTTGCACTTTTAATTTCTTAATAATAAAAATGAAATTTTCGAAATTTACTGTAGTTTGATAAAAAGTGCTCAAGCATGCTATAAGTGTAAAAGAAGCGGGAACAAATATGCTTTTTAATTTTGGGACAAGAGTTTGACCTAGTATCCCATAATGAGAGGATTTGAATTTGTATATGAAAGATAATTTTTGGCGTGATTTACCACGACCTTTTTTTATACTGGCACCAATGGAAGATGTGACGGATGTTGTTTTTCGCCATGTGGTTAGTGAAGCAGGCAGGCCTGATGTGTTTTTTACAGAGTTTACAAACAGTGAGAGTTATTGTCACCCAGAGGGAAAGCAGAGTGTGCGCGGGCGTTTGACTTTTACAGAGGATGAACAGCCAATTGTAGCCCACATATGGGGAGATAAGCCTGAATACTTTCGGCAAATGAGTATTGGTATGGCGGAGCTTGGGTTTCGGGGTTTGGATATCAATATGGGCTGTCCTGTACCTAATGTGGCCCAGCATGGGAAGGGAAGCGGCCTTATCCGCCGTCCTGAAGTTGCTGCAGAATTAATACAAGCAGCAAAAGCAGGAGGATTGCCTGTAAGTGTTAAGACAAGGCTTGGTTACACGGAAGTAGACGAATGGCTGGACTGGCTGACACACATCTTGAAACAAGACATTGTCAATCTTTCCATTCATCTGCGTACAAGAGAGGAAATGAGCAAAGTAGATGCTCACTGGGAACTAATCCCGGAAATTAAGAAACTTCGTGACCAGGTAGCACCTGATACCCTTTTGACCATCAATGGGGATATTCTTGACCGCCAATCTGGCTTGAAGCTCGTTGATCAATATGGTGTTGATGGGGTTATGATTGGGCGTGGTATTTTTAAAAATCCATTTGCCTTTGAAAAAGAGCCGAAAGAGCATAGCAGTAAGGAATTACTTGATCTCCTAAGGTTGCATCTGGATCTCCACGATAAATATTCAGAATTAGAGCTTCGTCCGTTCAAGGCTCTTCATCGCTTTTTTAAGATATATGTAAAAGGTTTTCGAGGGGCGAGTGAATTAAGAAATCAATTGATGAGCACGGAGTCAACAGATGAAGTGCGTGCCTTACTCCATCACTTTGAACAAACGAGCGTTGATGGGCTGTGACCTCGAATAATTAGAGTTATTTATACAGAAAGAGCCATCTATCCTTAAAATCTGCAGTGAAAAAGGACAGATGGCTTTTTTTTGCTAACTAAAAATGACTATTTTATCTTTTTTATGAATCTCTTCCGTTCCAGCATCAAGAGCAAGCTTATAATACAAACATTTATGCTCGATGATTTTCATTGTTTTTTTTAATTCTTCCATCTGGCCCTCTATACTGGTTTTTCGTTCCAAAAACATGTCATACCTTTGTTGCAAAGTGGAATCTCCATCAGAACACCAATCAATGAAACTTTTAATCTCCTTAATAGGCATCCCGGTGGATTTCAGACACTCAATTATTTTTAACGCTTCAATATCTGAGTCTTTAAACAATCGTGTTCCGCTCGCTGTCCGTTCAACAAAAGGCATAAGTCCCTCTTTGTCATAGTAGCGCAGGGTATATACTGTAAGATCCATTTCTTTTGCAACTTCGCTGATTGTGTATGTCTTCATCCCTTTTCTCCTATTCATAATAGTATAGACTTCGAGTTAACTCTATCTGTTTTGGCGAAATATTATCATGCTGTATGGTGATTGTCAAAGGATAACAAACTCTTTTTTTGAATCCTGTCTTAAAGCTTTTTGCTTGACCTAGAGTTAACTATAGGGTTTATGCTAGTTTTGAAAGAGAAAATGAGAAGGTTAATTCAGGTAATGTCGTAGCTTGCCGGTATCTTCAATTCTCTTAAGAAATGAAATGGGAGGATGAAACAAATGATAACTGCTAAAGCAAGAGCTGTCGATGGTCCAGACAAATCATTTCGAGCAGCTGAAATTAAACGACGCGATCTTGATTCGCATGATGTTCTAATTGAGATTAAATATGCAGGCATATGCCATTCGGACATCCATACTGCCCACGGCGAATGGGGTCCTGTGAATTATCCACTCGTACCTGGACATGAGATTGCCGGAATTGTCACCGAAGTAGGAGCAGAGGTGACAAAGTACAAGGTCGGTGACCGGGTAGGTGTTGGCTGTATGGTTGACTCCTGCGGAGAATGTGTGAATTGCCGTAAAGGAGAAGAACAATACTGTCTCAAAGGAAATGTTCCTACCTATGCTGGTGTAGACAAATATGGCGAGCCTACTCAAGGCGGCTATTCAACTCACATTGTCGTAACGGAGGATTTCGTTGTCAGAATTCCTGACAGCATTGAGCTGGATGCCGCAGCACCATTGCTTTGCGCTGGTATTACCACTTACTCTCCGCTTAACCATTGGGGAGCTGGCCCAGGTAAGAAAGTAGCCGTTGTTGGTATGGGCGGTCTTGGTCATATGGCTGTTAAAATTGCAGCTGCCATGGGTGCAGAGGTGACCGTTCTTTCCCAAACATTAAGCAAAAAGGAAGATGGCTTGCAATTTGGTGCAGACCATTACTATGCTACAAGCGATGCAGAAACATTCAAGAAACTCGCCGGAACCTTTGACTTAATTATTAACACGGTCAGTGCAAAGATTGACATGGATGCTTATTTTTCCTTGTTAACATTGGATGGTACTCTAGTAAATGTTGGTGCGCCCGCTGAACCATTGTCAGTAAATGTGTTCTCTCTCATCGGTCATCGCCGTTCATTTGCCGGTTCAATGATTGGCGGCATCCGGGAGACTCAAGAGATGTTGGATTTCTGTGCAGAACACAACATTGCTCCTAAAATTGAAGTCATTTCAGCGGACCAAATCGATGAAGCCTACAAACGTGTACTAGCTTCAGATGTGAAGTATCGATTCGTCATTGACATTGATACCATGTAGGTTGAAAAAATAGTATTATTTAAAGGATGTCCAGAGAGCTTAGCTTCTGGATATCCTTTATTTTTTGCTTAAAATGGAATGAATACCTAGATGAAATCTGAAAAAACTCTGCCAATGTCATTGTAAAATGTATATTACTGATCTAACAAAAGCTGAGGATTTAGTGGGGCGATGTGGAGTAACCACAAACGAGATAAAAAGGAGACGTTATCCTTGAAGAAAGACCGTCATTATAAAGCAAAAATAAAAAATCTAGAAGATTTGAAAAGTACAAATGGTTCAAAAACATAAAATTCTTAATTAAATATCAAAATATAAAATAGGAACTGCTCCAGGCCGTTTATGGCCCGAAAGGCAGTTCCAACAGGTTCGAAAAATTAAATATCTAATGACGTTGTAGTTTGCTTGTATACTTTTGTAATGACAAATAAATAAACGATACCAAGAATAATCCAGGTTATGCCAAGTTTAATGGCCGTCATGTCCATTCCCTTGATGACATACCCAATGACCAAAAAGCCGATAAGCGGGAGAATCAGGTGGCGAACATATTGCTTTGATTTTTGGCGAATGATGTAATGATTAATAACGGATACATGTAGGACAAGAAAACCGGTCAGTGCTCCGAAATTAACGATATTGGTAAGGACATCGATTTTGCTTTGGAAGAATAATCCGACCGCTAAAGAAACGATGGCCACAAGGATGGTGCTGATATAAGGCGTTTTGAATTTCGGATGAACCTTTGCAAGCACTGCCGGTAATTTACGGTCGCGGGCCATAGAGTAAAGAATTCGTGAAATTGCGGCTTGTGCAGCAAGAGCGTTGGCAATTCCCCAAGAGAACGCTGTCGCAATAATCGTTAAGTTTTTTAGCCAGGTTCCGCCAGCTTTTCCTGCAATATCGTAGAATGCAGTGTTAAGGTTGCTTAGTTTCATTCCTGCACCAAGATCGCTGGTGACCCAGGTTTGAATGATAAATAAGGCTCCCACGACAAGCAGCGCTGTAACGGTTGCTTTCCCGACTACTTTACTTCCGCCTTTTACTTCTTCTGATAAGGTGGAAATTCCATCAAATCCAAGGAAGGATAATACCGCAATAGAAACGGCACCCATCACCAGAGATAGATTGAATGACCCTGGATTATAAAGCGGCTTTGTTGTAAGATGACCATTTCCCATCCCGTGGGAGAGGGCGACAAGACCAACTGCGATGAAAATGGCCAATACGATAAATTCCAGGATTAAGATGATTTTATTGGCTTTAGCGGTAAACTCAACACCAAACACGTTTATCACCGTATTCACAGCGATAAACAAAATCAACCAGATCCAGATGGGGATAGACGGGATTAATGCAGTCAAGGCAGCAGCACTGACAAGATATAAGAGTGCAGGCACAAGAATGTAATCAAGCAAAATGGCCCATCCCGCAAGAAAGCCTACTTTGTCATTGAGTCCTCTTTGAGCATAAGCGTAAACAGATCCGGCAATGGGGAAGGCCTCTGACATTCTTGCGTAACTGAGTGCAGTGAAAATCATTCCAGCCATTCCAATCATATACGCCAAGGCAACCATTCCTTTAGAGGCATCGGTAATAAAACCGTAAACACCAAAAGGAGCAATGGGAACCATGAAAATCATTCCGTAGATCAATAGATCCCAAAACGTTAAGGCTCTTTTTAATTCCTGTTTATAGCCAAAATTCTCTAATGACATACGAATCCCCCTATATCTTTAAATTTTTATGCCAAGCTGTTGAATAATGGATATTGGTAATTCAAAACGTGCCGTTTTCAAGGGGTCGACCACCTGTGAAATCTGTAAGTTTCCACTAATACTTTGCAGGAAAACTGCGTCATGTTTGCTCATCCCGGCTTCTGATTCTAAAAAGGCAGCCATATTTTTAGTTGCAGTAACAGCCGCATCATCAAGAGATTTTTCGGAAGCAATCGCATAGAGTGCCTGCTCTGTTTTGACCATAGGAACCTTCCACTGTTTTCCTTTAATAACATTTACAATTACGGTCACTTCACCTGCAACTTCTACACCGCAAACGGAAACCTCTCCATCCCCCATAGCCGCATGAAGATCGCCCATAGCCAAAAGGGCTCCGGGAACATTGACTGGCAAATAAAGTGTAGATCCCTCGGAAATGACTTTTGAGTCCATATTTCCACCATGCTTATCTGGGGTACCGCAAGAAATGGACTCCCCATTCGCCGGTGCAGTTCCTATTACACCAATCATTTTATTTACTGGTACTTCCACCTTGTCGAATAAAGTGACTTTTTCATTCTTGATTGGTACCATCTGAATTTTGTTTTCACCTAATTCTTCTCCAAGCACCCCAAGTCCTGGACCTGTCATCATTACACCCTGTTCAGCTAAGTCAATCTTTTCAATTTTTACTTCCAGGATATCTCCAGGTTCAGCTTCTTCAATGAAAACAGGGCCTGCTGCTGGATTAATACGGTCCCAGTCCAATGAATGATAAGGTGTATCCGGTGAAGTAATCTGATCTTCAAAACAATCACAGGTTTCAAATACGACTGTTGCGCCATTCTCTACATAAAGAACAGGTTTGTTTTGATCTGACATTGTGTAAATTAAATGTTTTCTCTCTACTCGGTACATATTTATCCTCCTCTAATCTTAAAAAATATTTAGGTACTCCTGTAGCTCCCAATCGGTGACGTGAGCCAAATAACGATCCCATTCTGCTTGCCGGAGTTCCACATAATCATTTATAAATGCCTCTCCTAGCATTTCTTTGAAAAAAGTATCTTCTTTAAGGTGACTGAGAGCCTCATATAAGGAACGCGGGAGTTTTTCAAAATCAGATTGATAGGCATCTTGGTTTTGAAGTGGGAGAGTCGGCTCTTGTTTTTTCCTTATCCCATCTAATCCTGCAGCTAAAATTGCTGCTAATGATAAATAAGGATTTGTATCTGCGCCAGGTAAACGGTGTTCTATTCGTGTATCCCTTCCTCGCTGCCGAGGAATACGGATCATGGTGCCGCGGTGTTCATATCCCCATGTGTTGGTCGTCGGAGCAAAGGAATAGGGCTGAAGACGCTTGTAACTGTTGATGGTAGGGTTTACAAGGGCACTTAATGCGCGTACATGTAGCTGCTGGCCTCCAATAAACCATCGGCATAAATCAGACAAACCATCCGGTGCATTTGGGTTTGAAAATAAGTTTACGGACTTTTCATCATGAATCGATAAATTTAAATGTGCACCGCTGCCGCTCATATCCTTAACGGGTTTACTCATGAAGGTTGTTTTGTACCCTTGGTCATGTAGAATTTCTTTAATGCTAGTCCGATAGTAAAAGGCCATATCCGCAATCTCTAAATCCCAAAATGGAGAGTGGGTGACTTCGAATTGTCCGGAACCATACTCCGTATTGGCCACCTCCGGACCTGCGCCCATCTCAGACAGATTTTTAAACAAGGAAATAAATATATCTTCTACCTGGGACTGCTTTGTTTCGGAAAAACAGTGTAATCCTTTCCATGAGGGTTCAAGACCGTTTTCAGTCTCTTTATATACGTAAAACTCATACTCAAAGGCCCCATAGACAAGATAACCGCCATTCTTATACTCCTGAAGAACTTGCTGTAATACAAAACGGGGGGATGTTTCTATGGGTTTGCCGTCCACTCCGTAAAGATCGCCAATTAATCTTGCAATTCCTGGTTTGTAAGGGAGAGGACTAAAGGTTGAATAGTCAGGTTTAATTTCCCAACTTGGAAAGCCCCCTTGAAAACCTGTTCCAACTCTCGTTTGGACACCTTCAGAGGTATCCATTGAGAAAAGAACCGAAGGAAAAGAAACATTTCCTCTTGTTCCTATCTCTAAAAACTTTTGAGCAGGAATATAACGGGCTCTGGCAATATTTGAGTTATCATTCAAAGACATTCTTACAGTATGAATCTGGTAATCTCGAATCATTTGTTGAAGGTGATGATGCCAATTGGAATCTGACAATGTAGCGCTCTTCCTCCTTTTGATGTTGTACCATTTTCTTATTTAGTATGAGTTAAATATAAAGTGAAATTAAAATATTTACAATATTAAAAGTAATTAAATATTGATTTTGGTACGGATATAAACCATAATTTTAATTGATACCATAAAATAGCGGTTCATGAATGATTTGTTTTTTTAATAGATGAACCATAATTGGGTGAGAAAATCATGAATGAAGTGTATATTATAAAAAAACTGTTGGACCCGGAAGTGTTTGACATGGTAAGACGGATTTCCGGTTATCCAACAACCATCTTAATAGAAGGGGAGGTAGGTGCTGGAAAGGAATTGATGGCGAAAACGATCCATCATTACAGCAACAGGTCTCATATGCCATTTGTCAAAATCAACTGCAGTTCTCTCGCAGGCCATTTATCTGAGACAGAGTTGTTTGACACGGGCAGCCCTTCTGTTCCTATCGGTAAAAAACAGGGTTTTTTTGATACAGTAAATGAGGGATCACTCTTCTTAGATGAAGTTGGTGAATTAAATCCAAGGCTGCAGGCGAAGCTGGAGAGTTTTTTACAGGACCGGGAACATGATCGTGGAGGCGGAAGCTGGTCGAAAAAATTAAACATCCGAATTCTTGCCAGTTCAACTGTCCCGCTTATCCAGCTTGTAAAGGAAAAGAAATTTCGGGTAGACTTATATTACCGCCTGAATGTGGCTTTTGTGGAAGTGCCTCCATTGCGGAATCGCCAGCAGGAAATTCCGCTGCTTCTCGAATACTATCTTAAATATTTTTGCAAGGAATATAATATAGAAAAATGGTTCAAAAGTGAGACGTTGGAAATCTTAAAAAATTATTCCTTTCCCGGCAACATTCTGGAGCTAAGAAATCTGGTTGAAAAGCTTTGCGTTACGATTAATTCCGAATATATTTTACCAGCTCATCTCCCAGCTTATTTTCATTCTGAAACGATTCCACTAGAGTCATTGGAAGCCCAGATAGGCCAATTAGAAATCAGGCTAATCAGACAAGCGCTTGAAATAGAGGGGAGCATTCGCAAAGCCGCTGCTCGTTTGCAAATAAGCCATGCTACCTTATTGAGGAAAATGCAGAAGTGGGATATTAAAAAGTAATATGGTTCAAAAATTCTCAAAGGATTTAATGAAAATGGACCTTCAAAAAACTTCTGTATATCAAGCTTATTTACACTCATTTAACACAGCTAATTAATTTGAAACTATGGAAACAGTGTGGGGTTGCTGGGTCGTGCTAAGTCATAATCTCCCAAACGAAAATTTTTATGAAGTAAAAATAACCTTTCAATATTCGATTTGACATTATACCCCATAGGGTATATAATCATTCTGTAATAAGCCAATGAACTTGATTGACTTTAGGATTTTAGAAATAGCTAGATTGTTTGTACAAAATCCATCAATAGATGGGGGAAAATAGAATGGTGTATGATCGTCAAATGAAAAACAGGGTGAAACGAATTGAAGGTCAGCTGCGCGGTGTGGTAAGGATGATGGAAGAAAACAAGGATTGCAAAGAACTTATTGCTCAACTATCTGCCGCCAGAACAGCAATTGATCGAACCATTGGGGTGGTTGTGAGTTCCAACCTTGTTGAATGTGTGCAAAGGGCACATGAAAATAAAGAAAACACAGAGGAATTAGTAAAAGAGGCTGTAAACCTGCTGGTAAAAAGCCGGTGAAATATAAATGGTTGACACTCTTTTATTTTTAGGTTTTATAATACCTATATGGGTATAAGGATTTATCTAAAACAATTTAGTAACATAAAAAATTTTAACTTTAAATATACGGTAGGGGGTAATTTGAAATGGCAGTTAAAGCAATGAACCCACATGAAGTGACACAAAAAGTTTTTTACAAGGAAACAATGTTTATTTTGGATGTTCGTAACGACAGTGACTTTCAAGATTGGAAGATCGAAGGAGAAAATTTCAGTTATCTAAACGTACCTTATTTTGAACTGTTGGATGGGGTGGAAGGAATTCTGAATCAGCTTCCAAAAGACCAAGATATTCTCGTGGTGTGTGCAAAAGAAGGATCTTCCCGTTTTGTGGCAGATATGCTCTCGGAAGAAGGTATTTCCGTTTTCTACTTGGCAGGCGGTATGAAAGCTTGGGGTGAGCATTTAGAGCCAGTTAAGGTAGGGGAGTTAAAAAATGGCGGAGAAATCTATCAATTTGTCCGGATTGGGAAAGGCTGTTTGTCTTACATGGTCATTTCTAACGGTGAAGCAGCTTTAATTGATGCAACGCGTATGGTCGATACCTTTGTTGATTTTGCTAAAGATAAAAACGTGAAAATCACAAATGTCTTGGATACCCATCTTCACGCGGACCACATCTCAGGAGGAAGAAGCATTGCTGAAAAGACGAATGCCCAATATTGGCTGCCTCCCAAAGATGCTACTGAAGTAATATTTGAATACCAGCCATTAGAAAATGGTAACGAGATTATCATTGGTAACTCATCCATTTCTATTCAGGCTTTATATTCACCAGGTCACACAATCGGATCTACCTCTTTCATTGTAGATGATAAGTTTCTGTTATCAGGGGATATTTTATTCATTGATTCTATAGGGCGCCCTGACTTAGCAGGAAGGGCGGAGGATTGGGTAATGGACCTTCGTGAAACACTTTATAAACGATATAAAGAATTATCTGATAAGCTAATCGTACTGCCAGCTCATTTCATGATTAGTGATGAATTAAATGAAGACGGCAGCGTATCCGAGACATTAGGAAACCTTTTTGAGAAAAATCATGGCTTAAATATAGAAGACATGGATGAATTCAGAAAAATGGTCACAGAGAACCTTCCACCGCAGCCAAATGCATACCAGGATATCCGGAAAACGAATATGGGTAAAATCTGTCCGGATATTGACACGCAGCGGGAAATGGAAATTGGGCCAAACCGCTGTGCCGTAAGATAATGTATTAAAAGTAAATATGAAAAATTTTTGAAATGGGCAAGCTCTATTCGTTTAAAAGAAGAAGAATTATAGTTTATTAATCTAAGTTTATTATTTGGCTTTTAGTGGGAAGGAGCATATTATGAACATCTATGAGCTGATTACCTTGTTTGTCCTTGGTTTTGCAGGCTCATTTATTTCTGGACTGGTGGGAATTGGAGGAGCCATCATTAATTACCCTTTGCTGCTGTATATTCCAGCGTTGTTGGGTATTTCAGCTATGACGGCCCATCAGGTAACAGGAGTTGTGGCCGTTCAGGTTTTCATTTCCACACTGGCAGGGGTGATTGCCTACCGGAAAGGAGGTTATCTTCATAAAAAAATTATCCTTTCCATGGGTATAAGTGTATTAATCGGAAGTATAATTGGAAGCTTTAGTTCCAATACTTTTTCCGGCCATACCATTAATGTCATTTATGGTATTCTTGCCATCCTTGCCGTTATTATGATGTTCATACCCAAAAAGCATATCGAGGAAAGAGAAGAAGTTCAATTTAATATTTTACTGGGCTCTATTTTAGCTATAATCGTTGGGATTGCTGCAGGGATTGTTGGGGCAGGTGGAGCCTTCCTGCTAGTGCCGATTATGCTGGTCATTTTAAAAATTCCAACAAAAGTAACCATTGCTTCCTCTTTAGCGATCACCTTTATTTCTTCCATTGGTTCTGTTGCAGGAAAGGTTGCTACACACCAAATAGTATGGATTCCTTCACTCGTCATTGTAATAGCCAGCCTAATAGCTTCTCCTATTGGGGCAAAAATAGGGCAGAAAGCCAATACGAAAATTTTACAATGGATTTTGGCTATTTTAATATTGGCAACAGCCATTAAAATTTGGATTGATTTAATTGAACATTTATAGCAGGAGATAATGTGAACTTAAATGGAGGTACTAATCTGGCAAATACTTTACTATACCTCCGGCTAATGGGCTAATATGTGAAAAGTGAATGATAAAAATGTACATCTAAAAAAGGGAAATAACGAATGAAAATGCTTTGCTTGTTAGAGAATGACTATACACATTCACACAATAAGGAGAGATTTAAATGAAATTTCAAATGCAAGAAGTGGGATTTAACATTGATCTTGAATATGGAAATTTGTCCGTTTCTGGAAATTCAGACTATGGTTTTCGCCCTTTTCAATTACTTATCGCTTCCATAGCTGGATGCAGCGGCGGTGTATTGCGCGCTATTTTGGAAAAAAAGAGAATAAACTATAAGGACATAGAAATTGATGCAGAAGTAGAACGTGAAGAGCAAGAACCCAAGCGAATTAAGAAAATCGCATTAACATTTACGATTTCAGGAGAAGATCTTAACGAAGAGATTTTAGAGAAATCTGTAAAAGTCGCGATGAAAAACTGTTCTATGGCTCAATCAGTAAAAGACAGTATTGAAATCATTGAACAGATAAAAATTAAACCTTCTCAATGTTAAGCATTGGTTTAAAGAGTAATGAACAGTTATCTTTACAGAGATATCAAGGGAAGAGTTCACAATAAAGGATCTCTTTCTAAACTTTTCGCTCTACTATATACCTATATGGGTATATATTTTTTGTAACATTCCTTTGGAGGAAATTACAATGATTATTACATTCATTATAATTTTAGTTTTATATAGAAGGTATGCTCCTATTGGGCAGGCATTTTGCCAGCTAACTGGCCAGGAGATTCTACTTGATGTAGGAAATTACCAAACGGTCTTTAAAGACCCGGTTGATAATGCTATTAAAATTCCATACGGTTATTTAAAACGCTATTTTAAAGAAATTCCTAATAAGAAGATTATTATTATAGCTGAGGATTACCCAGAAAAAAATTTAGCCATTCGGTTTCTCCATCAGAAGGGATATCAAGTTAAGGAATATATTATCATAGATGGAGAGAGAGAAAATGCTCAATCTTTAAGGTGTTTAAATAAATGTCTGCATGAATGAGGAAAATACAAATTTTTTTAAGAAGGATAATACCGCTATGGGTATATAGGGGTTTTAGGAGGTAAAACATGGAACAAAAATCAACTAATATTATTTTATTCAGCGGTGATTATGATAAAGCCATGGCAGCCTATATTATTGCAAACGGGGCTGCTGCCTATGATCATAAGGTAACCATTTTTCATACTTTCTGGGGGTTAAATGCTCTAAGGAAGGATGAAAAAGTACTAACAAAAAAAGGATTTCTTGAAAAAATGTTTGGGAAAATGATGCCCCGCGGAGCTGACCAAATGGGCTTATCGAAAATGCACTTTGCTGGGATGGGGCCTAAAATGATAAAAAATGTGATTAAAAAGCATAATGCTATGGAGCTGCCCCAGCTTATTGAAATGGCAAAAGAGCAGGAGATTGAACTAGTAGCCTGCCAAATGACGATGGACCTTCTTGGTTTGAAAGAAGAAGAGATTATGGATGGGGTTCAATATGCAGGAGTAGCAGCTTATTTAGCGGAAGCAGAGAATGGGAATGTGAATTTATTTATCTAATCGTTCAATGCTTTACATGAAAGAAAGGGAGTGAAACATGAGTATAGGGAATATTCTGGTCATTGTTGTAATTGCCGCCTTTATGGTTTGGCGTATGCTCCCAACCAAAGGGGTGCGGTACATTTCAACAACACAGTTGAAGAGCGAGCTCAATGACCGCGATAAACAATATATTGACGTACGGACTCCAGTTGAGTTTCGTGGAAATTCCATCAAGGGATTTAAAAATATCCCGTTAAATCAATTAGCGGAAAAATCTTCATCACTTTCGAAAGATAAGGAAGTTATTGTTATTTGCCAGAGCGGGATGCGAAGCAGCAGTGCCAGCAAGCTTCTCAAAAAGCAGGGCTTTAAAAAAATCACAAACGTAAGAGGCGGAATGAACGCTTGGCGTTAGGAGGATGAATCGAATGAAGCATTTATCAGCAAAAGAAGTTCAGCAAAAGCTGGAAAATGGCGAACAACTCAATATAATTGATGTTCGCGAAACAGAGGAAGTTGCAGCAGGCAAAATTCCTTCGGCCGTTAATATTCCCCTTGGATTGGTGGAATTCCGTTTGCAGGATCTTGATAAAATTAAAGAATATATTTTAGTTTGCCGTTCTGGCGGTAGAAGTTCAAAAGCAGCGGTATTTTTAGAAAGTCATGGGTTTGATGTAACCAATATGGACGGCGGAATGCTTGCCTGGGAAGGCAAAACAGAATAAGGGAGGATAAATAGGATGGCAGATATCAAAACAGATCTAGTGCTAGACGCAAAAGGATTGGCATGCCCAATGCCGATTGTAAAAACGAAAAAAGCCATCGGTACAATTGAACCTGGTCAGGTCCTTGAAGTCCAGGCAACAGATAAAGGTTCTAAAGCGGATATGAAAGCTTGGGCAGAAAGCACTGGGCATCAGTATATTGGAACTGTAGAAGAGGGAGATCTTTTAAAGCATTACATCCGAAAAGCAAGAGCAAATGAGGAAAAAGCCCCGCACTCATTTGGAAAAGTGTTGACAAACGATGAATTAAAAGCGAAATTAGGAAATAATACGATCATCCTTGACGTTCGTGAAAATGCAGAATATGCATTTGGACATATCCCAGGTGCTATCTCTGTTCCTTTAGGAGAGCTGGAAGATCGTTTGGAAGAATTCAATAAAGATCAAGAGGTTTATGTGGTATGCCATACAGGCAACCGCAGTGATATGGCTGCCGACAAGCTTTCAGGAAAAGGATTTGTGAAGGTTTATAATGTAGTACCTGGAATGTCTGAGTGGGATGGACCACTGGAAAAATAAAAACAAAGTGATTATATAAAAGTGATTTGAAGGGGAGATAAAATATGGGTTCTGATAAAGTGTTAGATGCAAAAGGATTAGCATGTCCAATGCCAATCGTTAAAACAAAAGACGCGATAATGGAGCTTGAGCCGGGTCAAATCCTTGAAGTTCATGCAACAGATAAAGGTGCAAAAAATGACTTGGCTGCCTGGACAAAATCAACTGGAAATGAATTAGTTGAAACAACAGAAGAAGCTGGGGTTCTTAAATTTTGGATTAAAAAAGGCGAATAACAGAAACAGAGGACAGATAAAATAGATACCTTTATTAAAATGTTCGTTACAGAATAAAATAAAGGTCTATTTTTTTTGCACGGGGTGTATACCAATATCCCAGAACCACTTCATATATGGAGTGGTTTTTTTCAGTATCAAAGGGGCCGTTAAAAGGAATCCAATAATTAGCTATTAAAAATATATTTTTGAAAACTTTCAATGTGGTTGTAAATGGACAGTCTTTTTGTGTTTAGAAGATACTTCTCCAAGTCTTATTAATATATATATCTTCGTCACACAGAGATAAAAAGGTAATAATAAAGCGATATCCGGGTAGAGGTATCATTTTAATAAAAAAACTTGGAGTTTCAGCTTGATACTCTAATGATTGAAGATATAATATACAGTTATAAGGAGTGAGACGAATGCATTACGATGCTAAAGCGAAAAACAGGGTAAAGAGAGCGGAAGGGCAATTACGTGGAATCCTGAAAATGATGGAAGAAAATGAGGACTGTAAAGAAGTCGTAACTCAATTGACTGCAGTACGAACTGCCATTGATCGAGTTATTGGTGTGGTGGTTAGCGAGAATTTGGAGAGGTGTGTACGGGAATCCATAGAATCAGGAAGAGATAATTCAGATTTTGTTGAAGAAGCAGTAAGATTACTAATTAGAAGCCGATAATAGTATTCTTATCTTAATAATAAATACTAACTGTACAATTGTTGTTTGTATGTTATAAGCAGCCTTTTTATGATACTTGTAAAAGTTTGAGCGGCTGCTATCGTAAAAAAAGCGATTTAGCAAAATTGGAACTTGAATATTGGACATGACCCAAAAAATAAAAAACCAAATTCTGACTAATATGAATGAGAATTTGGTTTTTTATATTTAATTTTGTTTGCAGTTATTATGATTACTTGTGCAAATCTGCGACTTTTTAGCTGTGAAATATTGTCTTCAAAAAAACAAAAGAAAAAACATTATCTGTATAGTCTCTATATATAAAATATGGTGTATATTCCCAATGTGAAAACTGTTTTTATATTGGACGTCTTATATATTCTTATGTATAGGATTCTGATCATGAATAAACTCTAAAAATTCAGTAACGGCCTTTTTCTTAAAGCGCTGCTTTTTATTGACCAACCATAAATTTCTTGTTAATTGTACCCCCTCAATTTTAACCTCTCGTAAATATCCTTGCTCTAATTCTTTCCCCACAGTCAGCCTTGAAAGAATGCTGATTCCTAGCCCGGCCTCTACAGTGCTTTTTATTGCTTGAGTACTGCCGATCTCCATATAACTTTCTATTTTTTCTAATACTCCGTAAGCTCTTAACATATTTTCAACAATAAGCCGTGTTCCTGAAGTGGCTTCTCTCCAGATCATCCTTTCGTTCGCCAACTCTTCAATTGCAATGGTTTCTCCCCAATCATGATCAGGTGAACAAATAAGAATGAGTTCATCCTTTGCAAATTTTTCAATTACAAAATCTGCATTCTCAACAAGCCCCTCAACTAAAGCTAAATCGATAATATCATTTGATAAATCATCCAATACACCTGGGGTATTTTTAATCGTTAATGTCACCTTTATCTCGGGTTTTTGTTTTTTAAATCCCCCCAACAATTGTGGCAGCAAATATTCGCCGATTGTAAAAGTTGCACCAATTCTGAGACTGGCATTAGACTTGCCGGTAGCCTGTTGAATGACTTCCTTTGATCGATTAAAGTCATAGACAATTGTTTTTGCAAAAGGATATAGCAATTTTCCTGTTTCTGTTAATGTCATCTTTCCTTCAGTACGATCAAATAATAAAGTACCATATATATTTTCCAGTTGGTTAATTTGTCTTGTTACAGCTGGCTGGGATACAAAGCTCAATCTTGCTGCTTGGCTTATACTCCCTTCATCTACTACTAAACAAAACAGTTTCAGACTTTCTATGTTCAAAGAAACGACCTCCATAACTATCGCACATTTTGATCTTATCACATGCACCCTTTAAGTATTGATATATAACAAATTGTTATACCCTATAATGATGTTGCAATATACTCTTGCTATTATCTTTGATAATGTAATAGAGGGAAATACCTGAAGATAGTAAGACTTTTGTTGCTAACAACATAAATCGTTACGTTTGAACTTCATTATTTTCGTTTTTTATTATTTAATGGAGATGATTTTTTATGGAATCTGAAGAATTGATGAACAAAGAAAAATTTAATGGCCATTGGTATGTAGTAGCCACTGTCTGTATCGGCGCTTTTATGGCAGCACTTGACGCAAGTATTATTAATGTTGCCCTTCCAAAGCTGCAGCAGCAGTTTCATACGGGCATGAACGATATTGAATGGGTAAGTTTAGCTTATCTATTATCTTTAGCTTCTTTAATATTAATTTTTGGCAGGCTTGCTGATATGATTGGGCGCAGCTTGCTTTATAAAATTGGTTTTGCACTTTTTTCAATTAGCTCTCTGTTTTGCGGACTTGCTACAACACTCACTATTTTAGTAGCATTCCGAGTGCTGCAGGGAATAGGTGCCGCTTTGCTTCAAGCAAACAGTGTATCCATTATTACGTTTGCGACACCAAAGAAAGACCTTGGTAAAGCAATAGGAATTCAAGCGAGCGCCCAAGGCATAGGTTTAAGCTTGGGCCCTGTAATAGGGGGAGCATTGCTGTCACTTGTAAGCTGGAAATGGCTGTTTTTTATTAATCTCCCAGTCGGTGTGATAGGTATGCTTCTAGGAATAAGGTTCTTACCAAAGGATTTGAAAGGGAGAGTTCATACTAAATTTGACTACAAAGGAGCTGTTTTCCTAATCCCTTCCTTAATTTCGATTATTTATATCTTAAATATGGGATTAAAAAATGGATGGTCTTCACCCTTTATAATTTGCTGCTATGGGATTGCGGTTGTGTTTACCTATTTATTTTTACGTATTGAAAAAAAGCAAGCTGAACCATTAATTGATTTAAGCCTTTTTAAAAATTCGGCTTTTACCTTTGGGAATATAACGGGTATTATGTCATTTATGGTTATGTATGCCGTTTTACTATTAACACCTTATTATTTAAATCAGGTAAAGCATCTTCCCATTTTTTATGCTAGTTTTTTAATTACAGTGATTCCAATCGGTATGACAATTTCTACCCCTATTTCTGGGATGATGACCGACCGGCACGGACCGGCTGTTCCGTCGCTTCTTGGACTGTCGATGGCTACAATTGGTTCGCTTATGTTAACCTTTATCGACGTAACTGGAACCTACATCATCACTAGTATCGGACTCTTCTTAGTTGGTTTAGGAATTGGGATGTTTACTCCTCCGAATAATAGCAGTGTCATGGGCAATGTACCTAAAAATGTTATAGGTATTACAGGGGGAATTTTAAATATGTCTAGAACATTGGGAATGGGTTTAGGAGTGACGCTTGGCGGATTAATTTATCAATTTTTTTTCAGAACATATGAAGCTTCGAATCCCGGTCATTTACTTTTGACCTTTCGATCTTCGTATTTTGTCATTACAATTTGTTCGTTATTAACTCTTCTTTTAACATTTAATAATTATAAAAAGAAGCTAAAACATAACGATAGATTGCATTCGAAAGAAGTGGGTGTTTAACTAAATTTGAGGCCGTTATCCTGATTACTTAGTATGCCCATATACTATAAACAAATTTTAAATTTACTATTTTTTGATGTGGTTCAAATAAATTAAAGGGGTTTGATTGAAAGGATGTTGAAAAAATATGCATAAGGACTTGTTTAACCTTTTTGGGTATGTTGTTCAGACTCATGCAGTTATCTCGGTTCTCGCTATACTGCTTGGCTATGGTGTTGGTCTGGCTTTAACCAAAAAAACGATTTACTATCAGCATTTGCAAAACTTTCTTATTTACGGTGTATTTGGTGCAATCATTGGTGCACGAATTTGGCATGTCTTTGTGTTCCAATGGCCGACATATTCGCAGGATCCGATTCAAATTTTTGAGATTTGGAAAGGCGGTATTTCGATTGAAGGGGCGATTGCCGGCGGGATTGTTACACTAATTATTTACTCACGAATCCATAAAATCAGTTTTATGGAATTTGCTGATTACCTCTCACCTGCTATGATTTTGGCCCAGGGTATTGGACGAATTGCCTGCTTTATGAATGGTGACGCCTTTGGAAGTCCTACGGGTGGAAAGTTTGGGATAGTATATCCGGAAGGAACTGATGCATACAATTACTACGGCAGTCAGCCGCTGTGGCCGGCTGAAGTATGGGAGAGTCAAGGAAACATCATTATTTTCTGCATTTTATTTATGATACAGGCATTTGCTGGCCACAGATTTGCTAAGGGATGGATTGTTTCTTTTTATGTTTTTCTTTACTTTGTTGAACGTTTTATTTTGGAGTTTTTCCGTGGAGACGCTCCTCGTTTCTACCATTTTACAGGCGGCCAGTGGTCAGCGATTGCCATTATCATCATTGATTTTGGATTTATGATTTATCTAGCAATAAGGGATGCAAAACATAAGCAAAAAGGAGACACTACATTTTAAAGTTTTTCATAAGATTTATTATATATTTTAAAACAGTTTTTCGAAGTGTTCGTAAAGAAGGAAAAATCCAAAAAGAGAGTCACTCAAAAGGCGGGTATAAGCGGCCTTGAGTGACTTCTTTTTTATTTTTGACAGAAAAGGTAAAGGGGAGAAGAACACTTGGTACAAATATTAGCATGGTGTCTCTGTTGTAAATTTATTCGAGCAGAGTATAACAGGAGGGAAGAATAACACTAAGCATATCTAGTAATATCCAATGCTCGTTTGGATTCAACGTTGATAGAGTGGAAGGTAAAAGACTCCTGCGATTTCAGCAAGTTATTGGGATCGCTCGTAAGCAAGCAACGATGTGGTTCCACTACCGCCCGCGGAAAGCGAGCGCCTGCAACGGAAATCAACCCAGCGGGATGAACAGAACGCAGCGTATGTCAATGTACAATCCTAATTTTGATTTAATTCAAAGGTTGATTGGAGCGGAAGGTGCGAGACTCTTGCGGGGATCAGCTGGCTTTATGGAAACCCCGAAGGAGCTTACTATGATGAGACTCCCGGCAGGCCTCGGAAAGCGAGCGCCTGCAACGGAAATCAACCAGCAGGATGATTAGAACACTGCTTATTCCTATGTACAATCCCAATTTTGATTTAATTCAAAGGTTGATTGGAGCGGAAGATGCGAGACTCCTGCGGGATCAGCTGGCTTTATGGAGACCCCGAAGGAGCTTACTATAATTAGACTCCCGGCAGGCCTCGGAAAGCGAGCGCCTGCAACGGAAATCAACCCAGCGGGATGAACAGAACGCAGCGTATGTCAATGTACAATCCTAATTTTGATTTAATTCAAAGGTTGATTGGAACGGAAGGTGCGAGACTCTTGCGGGATCAGCTGGCTTTATGGAGACCCCGAAGGAGCTACTATGATTAGACTCCCGGCAGGGCGCGGAAAGCGAGCGCCTGCAACGGAAATCAACCCAGCGGGATGAACAGAACGCAGCGTATGTCAATGTACAATCCTAATTTTGATTTAATTCAAAGGTTGATTGGAGCGGAAGGTGCGAGACTCCTGCGGGATCAGCAGGCCTTAGGGAAACCCCGCAGGAGCTTGCGACGAGGAGGTTCCCGGCCGCCCGCGGAAAGCGAGCGCCTGCAGCGGAAATCAACCCAGCAGGATGATTAGAACACTGCCTATATCTATGTACAACCCCAATTTTGATTTAACTTGATAATTGTTATTTTACAGGAACTGTGAGGTTTCAGTAATAGAGAAGTAGACCCTCTAAGTTTTATTATTTGCTGTCAGTTAAATAAGAAATTGGCAGAAAGGAGGGATTAAGAGGAGAGTATTGATCTTAGAAGAATATTTAATGAAGGACGGTAAATTAGGTGAAAAATCCATTAAAGTTTATATTGGCAGTTTTAATGAAATAGTGGAAAGAAAGATATTCGACTAAAATAGGAGGGGGAAAGGTTATTATCATAAAAGTTAAGTGTTGGGAAAATTTTCATACTTCTCATAGGATGATGAATACAGTTAGTTGCCTATGTACTTCCAGAAAAAAGAATTATACACTTCAATATATTATCTCAACTAATGGTATTGAAACTGTGTAACCTAACTATAAAGGATGGCATTAATAAATGTTGAATTGCTTAGGTAATTCTTTTTCTAATGAAAAGATGATTATTTAGAAGTTAACAAGTATTCTACCTATTCAATGTTAATATCGATCGGCTCATTTTGTTCATCGTCCTCATCCTCGATAGAAACATCATCATTCAAAATTAATTCTTTAAGCATTTCGTTGATTTCATGAGAATTTTCTTCAACATTACTATCGTAACGAAACAGATCTTTTGTATCTTGCTGTTCAAGTCTGGCTAATAGATCATGGACATCTGCATTATCACCTGAAACTGTGCCAAACCCTTGGCTGTGTTTTTTATAGTTAGTAAATCCACTTGGCAAATTGTTGCCAAAATTCACGCAGGAGGCACCTTCTACCGTTCCAATAGAGATACTGCCAATAAAAAAGGAAGGAGAAAATTTATTCACGTTCATCATCCTTTCCACTATTAAAAGAATAAGGGACTGGTTTTCCACTAATATTAATTTTTATTTCCTTATTATTCTTATTTAATGGATTAGGCTGCCTTCGTTTAGCTTTTTCTTCACTTTTTTTTCTAGTAACCATGGGGGAGAAAGTATTTCCAAGGTTTAACATGCCGCTTAACTCTTGTATATCAAGTTTATCGAGATGGAAGGCCAGTTCTTCAAGGTTTAATTCTTTTAAATTAAATTCTTGGATGTCTACTTGGACTTGAACCTTTGCATGATTGTTTTGAAGAGATTTTTCCAAAGCGTTTACTTTTTTTGTTAGTTTCTCTAATGATTCCATTAATGTCTGATTGTCCATCCATACTCAAATCCTTTTTCTAATAAAAGTTTCTTACTATTTCATTATTTCTTTTCAATATTTGCGCTGTTTTTTTTCACCTCACTGTTTTTGCCATTAACCGTTCCAAAGCCTTCATTTAGTATATTTTTACTAACTCTTCCTTTTTGATTATTCGTTCCCAGGAATAAACCAGATGAATTTCTCAGATTATTAATTTTAATGGTTTGAAAATTAATCTTTGTCATAGTGTTCCCTCCGAATTAACTTATTTCAATCGTTTCTTCCATTCCCCCATCAGAAGGAATCATAGGTATTTGTATCATTAGAATCCCATCTTTAAAATGAGCTTTTAATTTATTTAATAAGCAATAGGCTGGAATTGTGATGGACCTTTGAAATTGTCCATAAAATCTTTCCTGAGCAATAATTTCAGCGCCATCCTGGATTAGTTTATTATGGATGTATCCTTCAATAAATAAAACCCCGTCTTGAAGTGTTAACCTAAGCTCATCGGGATGCGCTCCCGCTACATCCGCTAACACGACAAAGTAATGATCTGTTTTAAATACATCTATCCTGGGGGAAACAAAAGGAGATACTTCTGATAATAGATTAAAAAAATCTGGACCTAACATTTTGTTGATCTTTGTACGGTCATATATCTTTTTCATGTATTACCTCCTCGTTAAGTAAAGAGGCAGGAATGACAACCCTATTTACATAAATCTATGCTAAAACTCAGCTAATAATGATTAAACTAAAAGGGAAAGCTGGAATTCAAAAAAAATATCCTTCTAAAAAGGATTGGCTGGACATATTATTTAAATTTCAATGTAAGCTTTGCTATCCCCTATTATAAACTCTGTCCCTGTACGCTTGGGGAGATATTTGCGTTATTTATTTGTCCGTCAATAAAATCTGTATCAACGGTAAACGTTCCGTTACCCATGTTAAAAAAATTACCAGCCTGAAACCCGAGACCATTATTTACTTTGCGATGCGCTGCCCAGCCAGGTAATTGGTTTTCACCGACTGAAATAGCCGCATTTGTATTTTGTGAATTAACATTGATTGCTCCTACTGCAAAAGATAATGCCAATGAAGTTTCCCTCCTAACGCTTAAGGTGTAATTTAACCAAGATCAAGATTTACATTGTCTATAGGTGTGTCAATGATATCCTGATCTAAAATTACACCTGAATTTTGTGTATTTTGAAATTCTCCTATAAATCTGCCTTGCCCTCCATTTCGTTTGCCATGTGAACTCCATCCATTTAATTCATTTTCACCTAAGGATAGTGCAGAGTTTGTATCTATAACGTTTATTTTAATTTCCAAAACATCCACTTTATTGTTATTAATGTTTTTACCGCGTTCAATTACATTTACTGTATTTTGATTAATGGGTGTATCGACTATATCGTTATCCACTACATAGCTAAAGTTTTGATAAATATTACTATTACTGACAGAACCAAATCCATAGTTATTTTTTCTATGGGATGACCAATTATTTGAATAATTAGTCCCCACAAATATACCAGAAGCAGTATCAACGTTATTTACTTCAATTTTATTTATGGAAATTCGGTTTCTAATTTTTTTATACTTCATCTAAAATTTCAGCCCTCGACAATTTTTTTGACATTAAAGCTTCATACATAATATGCATTGTTTATATAAAAGTTCAATTTAATTTAAAATAGGACGAACATGTGGTTATACAATACCTATGCAGATATTAGGAAAGCAGTATAAACGAAGGGAAGCAAGTATTGGAACCTGCTTCCCTATTACTGCATTTCTATTTACTAAAACTGATGCCATTCAAGTTCTAAGCTTCCCTAAGAAGCCTGCTTTACTTCTATTATTTCTACATTCTTGGTTTTCTTAAGACTAAGCATAACAATAAAAGATACACAGTATAAAACAGCAAGGTACGTCATAGCCATGGTTATATCGTATCTTTGTATAATGTAACCCACTAAAATGGGGGATAGTCCTCCAAGTGCCCGGCCAAAGTTAAAAATGGTGTTGGTGGCAGTGCTGCGAATCTGGATTGGATAATAACGGCTGATTAATGCACCGTAGCCGGCAAACATTCCATTTGAAAAAAAGCCTACAATCGCTCCTCCAATTAGCACTTCTGCACTGCCGGAGGCATGGGAGTAAAAAAATACTGCACACGCAGAGGCAAGTAAGAAAATCCCAAAGGAAGACTTCATTCCGAATCGATCCATGATTTGTCCAAAGGTCAGCATGCCAATTAGCATTCCGACAGCTGTGCTGATCGTCCATAATGAAGAACTTGAAACGGATAAACCCTGCGATTTTTGCAGGATGGAAGGGAGCCAAATCATCAAACCGTTGTAGCCGGCAATTTGAACGGTAGCCATGATGGCTAATGAAATGGTTGTTAACGTTGTTCTGCGATCAGCGAACAACTGAAGAAGCTTTCCTGTCTCACGTGTTTTATTTGCTTTGTTCTGTTTTTGTGTTTCCAGCCATTTTGGCGATTCATTTAAGTTTTTACGTAACATGACGGCAAAAATGACAGGGATAATTCCCACAAAGAAGAGTGCTCTCCATCCAAAAACAGGAAGAAGCAAAGCGCTTAACAAAGCCGCGATAATAACCCCCACTTGAGCACCGGTACTTACATAAGATGAGGCTCTGCCCTGCTTATCCTTCGGCCATGCCTCCGCCACAAGTGCCATCCCGATTCCATATTCTCCGCCAGCACCGAGTCCGGCAATAAAACGGAAAATGTAGACCTGCTCCATACTCGAGGCCATTCCAGTTAACGCTGTTCCTATGGCAAAGAAAAGAATGCTATAGGTAAAAGTCCGGACTCTGCCAAATTTATCAGCTGAAATTCCAAAGACAACTCCGCCAGCAAGCATTCCTAAATTTGTAATGGATGAAATGAGTCCCCCCGCTGCTAAGCTAATATGAAAATTAGCAATGATCATTGACATGGCAAAGGAGATAAACATGATGTCCATGCCTTCTAATGTTAAGCCTGTAAAGGATGCCATAACAGTTTTTTTCTGATTATTCATTTTTTCGCCCTCCATGTTTTAAATGTTGTTGAAGGGAATGGATTTGTATTCAAGCGAATAATCTTCCATTCTCTTTTCAAGCCTCACAGGACTACGTTAAAAAGAGTACCATGTAAAACCAAAAATGCCCTTTTGTCACAGAGGACAAAAGGGCATAGGCAGACTGAACCTATAGTAAGAATACTTGCCCTTTTCAGCCTCTCTGGACCGATTTAAAAGGAATATTTAGTTGTATAATACCATTTTTGCTATTGTAGTTCAATAACAGGATCTTAGAGAAGGTCTAAATCGTAAACTAAGTGAAAGCTTGGAAGAAGATCTGTCCGCTTAATAAATTTAATTCTAACCTTTTTGAAGTTGATTGTTTTTGGCATATAGCTATGATAAGGTGCATCCCATGACCTTCCATTTAATTTTTCAATCCTGCCGCAAATAAAGGGCCATTTATAGTCATTGTGGAAATAATTCTAGCTATCTCTTGTGGAGATTCTTTTCTATCATTATTCAGCCATTGCTGAATAACCCCTATATGTGCTGAAGCGATGTAGGAAACTAAGTATTCAGGTGGAACAAGAAGATTTTCCTGCTTTACAATTGGATTTTTGTTCGTTTTAAAAAGGGTTTTCCACATAAATTCTTTCAATTTTGTTTGGAACGATAGATCCCCTTTTGGACCTAACACAGCTTTCATAAATCCCCTATTTCGATTTAAATATTCGAAAAATGGAACAAGAATGGTAAAGGATGTTGTGTTCGGAGTGTTTGTTCCTAGGTCTGCAATGATGTTTGGAACGTTCTTTATAATTTTTTCTTCCAATTCATTCATAAATTCTTCCTCACACTTGGCTATTAAATCATATTTATCCTTATAATGGCTATAAAAAGTTCCACGATTAATTTTTGCGTTGGTTGTTATGTCTTTAACCGTAATCGCTTCAAAACCTTTTTCTTCAATTAATTGCACCAACGCTTCTCGGATAGATTTTTTTGTACGAATAACGCGTAAATCTGAACTTATATTCCCCACTATATTTCCCCACCTAAATTTTTTTCAACACATTCAGAAAAGGTGTTGGATAACCGACACATTCTTAATTTCTGATTATTGTTAAGTTTTTTATCAAAAATTATAATTTTAGTGTAATAAACAACACGTTGTTTATCATTTTACCTGAAAATATGGAGGAATGGAGTTTTTTAGATAGAAATGTCAAGATCATTTATCTATTTTTGTGGAGGGGAAACATGGCTATTCAAATCTCGCATGTCAGTAAAAGCTTTGATCAAAAGCAAGTCATTAAGGATATTACATTCACACTTCCATCGGGAGAAATTTGTTGTTTGCTTGGGCCTTCTGGTTCTGGGAAAACAACCTTGATACGCCTGATGATTGGGGCAATTGCTGCGGATAATGGGACTATTTATTTTGATGACGTACAAATGCCAAATTTAAATATGTTGAGAAAGATCGGATTTATGCCGCAGAACGACGCGTTGTATGACGATCTATCTGCAGAAGCCAATTTGCGTTTTTTTGCAGGACTTTATTATGTAGATAAAAATAAATTGGAAAAGCGTCTGGATGAAGTACTTGCTTTGGTTGATTTGATGGAGCATCGAAAAAAGTTGGTCAAGAATTTTTCTGGGGGAATGAAAAAGCGGCTTTCACTTGCTGCTGCAATTTTTCATCATCCGGAGGTGTTATTCTTAGATGAACCAACAGTAGGGATTGATCCTGTGCTGCGTCGAACCATTTGGAGTCAATTTCAAAAAATAAAAGAATCTGGGACTACCATTATTGTTTCCACACATGTAATGGATGAAGTGAAAGAGTGCGATAAAGCGGCACTTATTTATAATGGTTCCTTGATTCAATATGATACTGTAAAAAATCTACTTAAAAAAACTGAAAACGGACGTGTCGAAGAACTGTTTTTCAACGCTTCAAGAGATTCAAAAGGCGGTGCTCTACAATGATGAATTTAGCTAAACGCGTCATCCGTCAAACGATAAATGACAAGCGCAGTGTTATGATGATTTTAGTTGCGCCGCTATTGATTTTGACTTTGCTTTATTTCTTGCTTGGTGATTCAGGCTATGTGCCAACCATTGGAATTAACAATAGTGCAATACCAGCACCTCTTGCAACAGCTTTAAAAGCACAAGAGTTGAAAGTTGTTAACATTTCGGACAGTGATGCTAAACATGTAAAAAAATATTTAAAGGACCATCATGATGTGGATGCAATTTTTACTATTTCAAAAAGTTCGGGAACAGCTGTTACGATGTATGAGCCTTCGTCTAAAGCGGCAAAGGCAGTAACTAATATTCAAAAGGCATTAACTTCCTTAAATCCTTCTGCAAAGGTCAATATGTCCTATGTTTATGGGTCTGAAGGCGAGTCAACATTTGATTCCCTCGGATATGTGTTTCTTGGTATATTCTCATTCTTCTTAGTCTTTATCATTTCGGGAATGGCGCTTGTAAGAGAACGAAGTGGGGGGACATTGGAAAGATTATTGATGACACCAGTTAAACGCGGCGAGGTCATTCTTGGTTATACGATAGGATATGGTGTGTTTGCAGTTATTCAGGCGATCCTCATTGTCCTCTATTCTATTTATGTGTTGAAATTAAGTTCAATTGGGAACATTGGCTGGATTTTGGCAGCGATGGTTTTATTAGCCGTTACAGCCGTTTCATTTGGTGCCATGATTTCTGTGTTTTCTAGTTCAGAGCTGCAAGTCGTCCAAATGATTCCGTTTACCATTATTCCGCAAGTGTTCTTTTCGGGTTTGATTCCATTAGATTTAATCCCATATCATCTAGGGTATCTATGTTACATTATGCCAGTATATTATGGTGCAGCTGCGATTAAAGGTGTCATGATTTATGGCGATGGTTTCCTTCAAATCTGGGCTTATCTTCTCGGGTTAATTGTGTATGCATTCCTGTTATATCTATTAAACACACAAGCGTTAAAAAAATTCAGGAAACTTTGAAATTCTTGAGAAACTTTTTAAATGATTTTAAAAAGTTTTGCACAACTATCTGCGTTTTCTTTCCGATCCTCCTTAAATATCCTGTTTACGGTGCCTATAATTCTAAAATGTTCAAACCTACTAGGGTTGATTTCGGTGAAAGCCACTAGTTTCTTTGGGTGATAAAACCGATCAATCTCTTCAATATCGGAAATAATCGTTAGAGATTTTTTCACCGATATCAGGGATGATTGGATAATCTTATAGTTTTTTTCAAAAACATCTATCTGGTCTTCTAATCTTGATGGGTGTTTTTGGCATTCTAAAAGCAGCTGCTTGAACTGCTTTTACAGGTTTCTCTATTATTATTAGTAAAGATTTTTTCATCTGTTTCCAAAACATCTATACAGGTAGGTAAGTGAGTAAAGAATTTTTTTGATGCCGTTAATGATTCCGAGTATTGTATTACTTCATATCACTGTATGAAAGATATTTGATCTTTGGGATATGTTATAAATAAGATAATGGAATGAAATTATTTTTAATATATGGCTGTTGATATGATTATTAAAATTACATCAGTGTCAAACTAAGTGATAGCTTAAGGGGGGGAGGATGTGTCTTACATGGATTTTTTTCAAGCCCAGGAATCACTAACTACGATTGAATGGATACTGCGGGCTGTTGTTGTATTTTTATTTCTAGTGATTGTTGCTAAAGCGCTTGGCCAGCGTGCCATCTCCCAATTAAGACTCCTTGATTTTGTAATTGCTTTAGTCATTGGAAATATTGCTGCCCATCCGTTAACAGATGCGCGTCTTGGGCTAAAAGGATCCATCATTACAACCATTGTATTGGTCATATTGTATCTTGGGGGCATTTTTATCATGCTTAAATCGCCCTGGTTTAGGAGGATAATTAATCATGAACCAATTACCATTGTCCAAAACGGAGAAATCCTTTATAAAGGATTAAAAAAAGCAAGGATATCTATAGATGATTTATTGGAAGAATTACGGGAAGAAAAAGTTGAAGATGTGAAGAAAGTAGCCTTAGCGATTTGGGAAGAGGACGGGAAAATCTCAGTTTTCCTTGATCCCAAATACCAACCGCTCACACCTTCTTCTTTCAGTGAAACAGGACCCTTTTTTTTGCCAAGAACGATTATTAAAGAAGGTAAAATTAATTTTAAAGAGTTAATACAAATTCAGAAAGACGAAGTCTGGCTTATTTCCTGTTTGAAAAATACATATCAAACGGATGTTAAAAATGTACTGCTTGCCACCTATGATAAGAAAGATAGCCTGAAGATTTTTTTGTATAAATAAAAATAGCTGAGTCAGGATATACAGCCCTGCATCGTAATCAGGAATACTATAAGCATAAATATAGGTCCAGCATAAAAGGTTTCTGCAGCATTACTCTAGATAGTAGATCTTTCCACTAGTGATGGAGTGTAAAAATGAATCTTAATGTGCCTAAAGAATCATTAGCAAAACAAAATCACAATTAGGAAAAACAGCCTTACCGTTTTGTTTTTAAGTAAAAAAGAAGTCCAATTCGTATACGAATTGGACTTCCTTTTTTTATGTATATGTCTGTTTTTGGGAGTTGAACGAAAAGTTAGCACGAAGAATGCTGTACAGTTCTTCAAAAGCATTTGAAGGCCACGGAAATATAATAGGTGTCTATTATTTACAAGAAAGTAATTGGTGAAATGATGCGAAAAGTATGAAAAATAATGATAAAATTTGAATGAAAAATTGTAAAATGAATATTGAAGAGAGGGGGGTATTAATTTGGCAAATAAAGAAGTCTTTAATGATATCATCTCAGATTATGAAATAGCCCGGCCAGGTTATACTTTTGAGTTGTTTAAGGATATTGTTGAGTATGCAGGGATAAAAAACGATGCGAAAATTCTTGAAATAGGCTCCGGGCCAGGTCAGGCTACAGATTATTTTGTGAAAAATCATTACTCCATTACAGGATTGGAGCTTGGAGAAAAACAAGTAGAGTTTCTATTGAATAAGTATTCAAAATATAAAAACTTTAAAGCTGTATGTACTTCGTTTGAAAATTACACGTGCGATCAGGAAACATATGATTTAATTTTTTCAGCTACAGCATTTCATTGGATCAAACCGGAGACTGGGTACCCTAAAGCATACGGTTTATTGAAAAGCGGAGGAGTAATGGCTGTTTTTTGGCATATGTCATCGATTGTTGAGCCAAAAACCGAAATGTTAGATCACATAAGAAATATTTATCGAAAGCATGCTCCCGAGCTGGATACTTTTATAAGTGAGAATGAAGCAGAGGGCCTGCATAATCGCAGAATTTCAGAGATACAAACTAATCATTTATTTAGTGAGCCCATAACCAAGATATACAGATGGAATGAGGAATATTCTGCACAAAGGTATCTAAAACTAATGAATTCCTTCTCGGATTTCCATGAGATTAGTGAGGAGAAGCAACAAACTATTCTTACTAATATTGCGGACTATATTGACAGTAATGGAGGTGTCATAATTATTCCGCAAGAAGTAAGATTATATATGGCAAAAAAGTAATTTAAAAGTTTTTTAGTAATTTTATTTTCACTTAAATTTTTTTATCTCTAAAGCTTTGTACACTAAAACGTCATTCGTTGTTGATGTCTTAAATGGCTTGGTGCTAAATTTTGTTGGATAACTTCTGATTTTTTTGTAGCTTGGGAACAAGAATTAGTAAAATATAAATACAAGGCGGTTCACTTGAATAAGCAGAATAGGATTATAATGATATAATTTAAACACAAAAGCTATAGGAATCAGGCAGGTTATCCAATGAAATTATATAAACTAAAAAAACAATTTAATGGATATAAAAAAGGGACTCAGTTTTACTTAATTGCTGAATCCGAATTTATAGGGGTAAAGGAATTTGTAATGAGAACAGAAGACTTAACGAGTAGGATATCTCTCAATGAAAGTGAACTGCTTAAAAACTTTACATTAATAAAAAATCTCTAATTATCAAAAAAAACGTACTGACGCTTGTTAAGAAAAAATAGCAACTTCGCTGGAGCCCTCTTTATTTCTTCGGAATTCATGGACTTAGTATTTAATTAATTGGGTTAATAGTTTTTAAGCAGCATTTTATCTATTTCACGTACTTTATCATATGAAGTTAAAAGTTTTTCCGGTACCAAGGTTCTGCCATATTCCCAGGCGTTTTCTTCTATTAGGAACAGAAGATGTGCTTTTTCTTCGTCACCGCCGTACACTAATGTTCTCATATCATGTTTGTTCTTCTTAAAATCTAAATAATAGCCTAGCTCATGATAAAGAATAAGTTTAACACAGTCTTTATCCGTTTCTTTAATTTTAAAATTAATATTAGCAATGTATCCATTTATTTGCAGATAGTTAAACTTTAGCGTATTGGTTGAAATGTTATAACTCATAGGGGAAGGCAGCTTATTGTTCAATTCATAATTAATATTTAATTTATGCTCGAGCAGTGTATTTTTAATGATTTCCTCAATATCCCATATATAAAGCATCTTATCGACCCCTTCCTTACTTTTCACTCAACCGTTCATGCTGCCTTCTTCTCTCTATTTAAAAAAATTAAAGGAAAGAAGTAAATCCTTCTATTTAACTTCGGACTTTATACCTAATTAAGGGTAAAACCCTATACCTTATTGATCTGTACAAGAATATTTCTATCATATCATTTTGTTTTAATAAATAACTTCAAAATACTTTAACAAAAAAGATTTTTAAATTTTAAATCTCCTATAAGTACTATCACCTTCCAAAATATTAAGATTTAATCATATTCTATGTTGGAAACTACTCGTTTTTAGCTCAATCGTGTGAAATGATAGTTTCACACGCCTTTCAGCTCAGCTGAAAGGTTACAGTAAAGAAAGGAAAATGAGCTGAAAATAACAGAGTCCTTTAACAAATTACCCTTTTAAGACTGAAAAATAAAATTTAGCAGTAAGGGGGGAAATGCTTTATTGAGGATTTGTATGCCGTTCTGACATTAATTTTGCAATAATTTCTTCTATAAATATAAAGAAGACGGTTCTCGTT
Organism: Heyndrickxia acidicola; assembly: GCF_001636425.1. NCBI lineage: Bacteria > Bacillati > Bacillota > Bacilli > Caryophanales > Bacillaceae > Heyndrickxia > Heyndrickxia acidicola. The sequence goes on along the minus strand of NZ_KV440953.1, from coordinate 2,037,089 downwards.
TTTTCAAATGGTAACAGATTTTCATTTTGAGTTGAATTGGTTAAGTAAAATATATTATCGATTTCTCCATTTAAAGAGTTATTATACTCTTCTAATATCAATAAGGTTTCGGCACCGCGTGATTTTACATCATGTAAAAGGTTTTCAAAGGATGTAAATTTACCGGTTACTGAAAAAATAATTAAAAGTGTATCCTCATTAACCAAATGTTGAGCATACATTTCACTTTGCGCTGCAAAAATGTTTTTTTCTGATATAAGTGCGAGTTTATAAGCAAGGTATTCAACGCAAATAAAGGAGGGGCCTAATCCGAAAAGAACAATTCTGCTGAATTTCTTGAAAATGGTTAAAAATTGATCAACTAACTCGTAATCAAAACTTTCAATAAAACTTTTTAGTCTTTCTAACTCGGTTGAATTATCTTGGGTTTCAGGCATGATTTCCTGTCCGCTAAAAAATTGCTTGTATTGTTTAAAATTTTCAAACCCTAATTTTCTTACAAGCTTTGATACCTTAGAAGGAGACACATCACATTCATCAGCAGCTTCCAATATTTTTATTTTGTCATTAATCTTAATCATTTTTGACAGTTTATGATGGACAGAAAATTCAAGTGGGTTTAATTTATTTACATTTATATTGATCATGACATCTCTCTTTTCCTTATCTTAGAAATAGTTTAATCAATTGTATAGTAGTAGTCAAGAAATAATGGAAAATTTTCCGTTTGATAAAAAATAATAAAAAAAAACAGAAAATTTTCTGTTGAATTCGTTTACAATTAAAAATCCTTCATGTACAATAACGACTATACAAAACAAAAGATTAAGAGGAAGGTACCAGCATGAATACTGAAAAAGTGAGTATTAATGATTTCTCGATGGATTTTTTTAGCTTAAAAGGAAAGGCAGCGATTATCACAGGAGGAAATTCCGGATTGGGACAAGGATTTGCTCTTGCACTTGCAAAAGCAGGCGCCGATATTTTTGCCGTCAGCATTGCTGATGACAATGATGAAACGAAAAGCTTAATTGAAGCAGAAGGTGTTAAGTACCATCTGATGATTACAGACGTTACTGAAGAAGGTGCATGTAAAAAAATCGCGGAAGAATGTATTCATGTTTATGGGAAAATAGATATTCTCGTTAATAACGCAGGTATATGTATTAATGAACCCGATGTAACGAAGTTTACTAGACTGCAGTGGGATAAGATGGTCGCTATTAATTTAACGGCTGGTTTTGAATTATCTCATGAAGTAGCAAAGTATATGATTCCGCAAAAAAGCGGAAAAATCATTAATACTTGTTCATTGTTTTCTTATCTGGGAGGACAATGGTCGCCGGCATATGCTGCAACTAAACACGGTTTAGCAGGTTTTACAAAAGCATATTGTGATGAATTGGCTCAATTTAATATTCAAGTTAATGGGATTGCACCTGGATATTTTGCTACGGCTGTTACAGAAAAGACAAGAGCGAACCCTGAAGCGAACCAACGTATTTTAGATCATATTCCAGCAAATAGATGGGGCAATATCTTAGATTTAATGGGTACGGCTGTCTTCTTAGCTTCGGACGCTTCAAATTATGTCAATGGTACTTTAGTGAATGTGGATGGCGGATACTTAGTAAGATAACGAAACTATTCAATAAAGGAGAAATCGTACAATGACTAATGAACAGTTAGTAAAAATAGAAGAGAATTCTAAGGTGAAAGAACAGTTATTAAAAGAATTGGAGTCTATTATTTCAGTCAATCAAATAAATATAGACCATGAAGTTCTATATGATGCATCGGCCGATCGCTATAAAAAATATGCAAAAGCAAAAAAAGTCCTTAATCTTCCTCTGCCAATAGCAATTGTCTATCCATACTCTACAGAAGAAGTAAAGTCACTCCTCATGTTCTGTAATAAAAACAAGATTAATGTGATTCCTCGAAGCGGAAAAACTGCAACCGAAGGCGGACTTGAAAACTGGAAAGAAACCGCTTTAGTCATTGATGGATCAAAAATGAATAAAATTATCAAAATTGATCCATATAATATGCAAGCAACTGTACAAGCAGGCGTGAAACTACAAACGTTAGAGGATGAGTTGCGTAAAATAGGCTACACTACAGGCCACTCTCCACAGTCAAAACCAGTGGCACAATATGGCGGGTTATTGGCAACGAGAAGTATTGGCCAATTTTCCACTTTATACGGTGCGATTGAAGACATGGTTGTAGGATTAGAATGCGTATTCCCAAATGGACATGTTTCCAGAATCAAAAATGTTCCGAGAAGAGCCGGAGGGCCAGATATAAGGCATATTGTAATCGGAAATGAAGGAACATTATGTTACATTACAGAAGTTACGGTTAAAATTTTCAAATACAACCCAGAATACAATGTGTTCCATGGGTATTTAATTAAAGATGTGGATACTGGTATCCATATTTTAAGAGAAGTCATTACGAACGGTTTTAAACCATCCGTTGCCCGCGTTTACTCTGAAGAAGATGCAAGACAGCATTTTTCTGATTTCTATAAAGACAAATGTGTTTTGATTTTCATGGCAGAAGGGCCAGCAGGGATCGTCAAGGCCACGAATGAAGCGATTAAAGAAGCGGCTGCTAAATTCTCCGAAGGAATTGTTGAAAAAGTTGAGGACCAATTAATTGAAAATTGGTTTAATCATTTGAACTGGACGCAGGCGCACATTGACCGTGAATTCCAAACCATGGTGGATCACCATAAGCACGATGGTTATACAACGGAAGTATCGGCTGATTGGGAAAGCATTACGACGATTTATCACAATGTCATAAAGCGAGTTAGGGAAGAGTTTGATAGAATTGAAGATATTACGATGCTTGGCGGCCACTCATCCCACAGCTATTTAAATGGGACAAATATGTACTTTGTCTACAACTACAATATTAATTGTGCACCAGAGGATGAAATGAGATTGTATCATCATCCAATCCAAACTATTATTGTTGAAGAAACATTAAAGCTAGGCGGTTCCATGTGCCATCACCATGGTATTGGAAAATACCGCAGCGAGTGGACAAAAGAAGAGCATGGTTCAGCTTATTATATGCTGGAAAAACTAAAAGAAGCTTTTGATCCAAATGGCATTATGAATTTTGGCACCATCTTCCCTCAAGAAGAAGGCATGAAATATATTAAAGGTTAACATAAGGGGATCCATATGAATAGGTATGTAATGGGGATTGATAATGGCTCACAAAGTACAAAAGTAGCCATTTACGATTTGGAAGGAAATGAAGTAGCTTTTGGAGCTTTTCAATTAAAAGAAACCTTATCCCCGGAACCAGGTGTGGTCATTCATTCCAGCGATGATTTATGGGACAGCGTGTATGGTGCCATGAAAAATTGTCTGGCCAATTTTCCCGGCAATCCTAAAGAGATTGCCGGGATTGGCCTTTGTACCATCAGGTGCTGCAGGGTGTTATTAAAGGCGGATGGCCATCTTGCTTATCCCGTGATAAGCTGGATGGATTCAAGACTGAACAGTCCATATGTCCATTCTGATGATCAAGTAAAGTATGTGACGACGACTTCAGGCTATCTTGGATTTCGGTTGACAGGGGAATTTAAAGATACTGCTTCAAATTATGAAGTTCATTGGCCATTAGACCGGGAAACATTGGAATGGTCCAGGGACGATGAAGTATTTCAAACATATGGCTTAAAAAGAGAGATGGTATTTGATCTTGTAAAACCCGGCGAAAAGCTAGGAACGCTAAGACAGGAACTAGCTCATGAGTTAGGGCTTTATCAGGATATTCCAGTAGTAGCAACTGCCAATGATAAAGCTGTCGAGGCATTGGGCTCTGGAATGAAGGATGAGGGGACCATCATGATTTCTCTTGGAACCTTCATTTCGTCCATGGTGTTAAGAAATGAATATAAGGAAAATGCCCGTAATTTTTTTCCTACCCTTGCTTGTATCCCGTTTAAATATGTGTACGAATCGAATGGAATACGGCGTGGTATGTGGACAGTGAGTTGGTTTAAAAAGCTAATTGGTGAAGAACTCATTACAGAAGCAGGAAAACTCGGTGTTTCGGAAGAGGAATATTTAAATAAAAAAGCACAATATATACCTGTCGGAAGTGATGGACTGATTACCATCCTTGACTGGTTATCGACACCATCTGAACCCTATCGAAAGGGCATCATGATCGGCTTTGATCAACGCCATACAAAATACCATATCTATCGCTCCATATTGGAAGCGATTGCTTTTAATATTAAGAACAATATTGATGATATGTTAGCGGAAATCGATGTAACGTTACATAATTTGGTGGTAATAGGCGGAGGCTCCAGGAGTGATGTCATTATGCAAATCATTGCAGATCTTTTTGGATTGCCCGTTCACAGAAGAGAAGGCAGCAGCAGTGCCTGTCTGGGAGCGGCAATCTGTGTATGTCAACATTTATCCATTTACAAAGATTTTTATGAGGCTGCAAGTAAAATGGTTAAAACGCAAAAAACGTTTGCACCAAATCAGAAAAATTATGTACTCTACAACAAAATCAACGATACTGTCGTTAAAAATGTGAGAGTGCATACAGATGAGATTTTAAAACTGGCTTATCCAATTTTCAACTAGTAAACGAATTTTATCTGCAATAAAAAACATTAAAAATTATACTAATTTTTTTGAGTTGTTAGAGAGGACTCTGTTGCTTTTTAGCGTTCGTACGAAACGGCTGTTTCATACACCTTTCCTGTAAAATGAGCTAAAAATTGAGTAGTTATCAACATAGAAATTTAACAGACTCTATGAAGGTTAGCCAAAAATTATATTAGTTGGCTGTACGAATGTAAAAGAGATTGAGACATTTTTCCTCAATCTCTTTTTATTCAGATAAAAAAATAGGATTTGTTAAAGGACTTTGTTGTTTTTTACCCTATTTCTCGTGTAAAGTAACCATTTCTCATGAATGAACTAGTAAAATCGAGCAAAGTTTTCAACAAAAAACGTTAATAGAGGCCATTATGCACCTCAAATTCGCACTATGGCGCATGATAATGTGTTTTTTCTCCGTTAGCGATATAGCAATCAATACCACTAGCGGCAGTTTGGGTCGATGCTTCTAACACGCTAAAACATTCTTTCAAAAAAAACTGCACCTTCCATTGTTAGTATTGCTAACAATGGAAGGTGCAGTTTTTTTGTTGGCTTCTCTTTATAAATCCTTTATGATCCTTACATAATTTTGTAAACGCTTTTAAAATAGGGGAGAGAGAGGAGGATTTACTCTTTTTTATAAAACCTTACTATCCTTCAATTGAGACTTAACTTTATCAGTTTCAGTATTACTAGCCTCACTTAATGTCAGTGTTTTGGTTTCAGGTGCCCAGGCAATGGATGTTATCATTCCGATTAATAAAACAAGTGTAAGTCCCAGCATAGAGTAGGCAACACCAAAATTTGCAATAGCAGTTGGTAAGAAGAATGTCCCGGCTGCAGAACCAACCCTGCTTATGGCTGTTACAAATCCAATACCTGATGCTCGTACATCTGTTGGAAAGAGCTCTGCCGTGTAGACAGCTGTTAGATTACAAACGGCTGACATGACGATTGTGAAAATAATAAAACAGGTTATTAACAATGCACTCGATCCACTTGGTAATACACTTAAAAGAAAGAGGCAAACAGTGAGAATGGCAAACGAACCTATCAAGAATCCTCTTCTTGAAAATTTGTCTGTGCACCAAATACCGAAAATGGCACCAATAATTAAAAATATGTTTAATACTAAATCAGTCAAAAAGTTTTCTTTAAATCCCATATGGGTCAGTATAGAAGGCAAAAAGGTGTAAATTGCAAAATATGGTATAACTAGGCAGACGAAGAACAAGCTTCCTATTGCCGTACGTATACGTAAATTTTTATTGAATAGTTTTGAAAATCCTCCTTGATTTTGTACCTCGGTTTCATCAACTTCAATGTTTGGTCCAATATGCTTTGTTATAATTTGATTTGCTTCCTGCCTGCGCCCCTTACTGATAAGCCATCTTGGAGATTCCGGTGTTCCAATCCTCATTAGAAGCACGATTAAGGATGGAATAGTCCCGCTTACCAACATCCATCTCCAAGAGTCAGGAGAGCTTTGCTGCATAAAATATCCCAATACTGTTGAACCGGCATATCCTACTGCCCACATGACTTCTAAAGAGCCCAATAATGAGCCGCGGTACTTTCTTGGTGCGAACTCTGCTAACATCGTAACACCAACTGTATAGTCTCCGCCAAGTCCAATACCAATAAGGACCCTTAAAATAAATAATTCTACAGCATTATGAACAAAAAACTGTAAAAACGTTGCAACGGTAATAAGTAAAAAATTAAAAATAAAGATTTTTTGTCTCCCAATTCTGTCCGAGAGCCATCCTAATAATAGGCTGCCAATAAAAATTCCTATAAGAGCAGAACTCCCTATCAATCCTACCCAAATCGGGGTGAGATGCATTTGGGGAGTAAGCATCACTAGAGCAATACTTATAATTCCGAGAGCATAAGCATCAGTGAAATGGGCACCAAAAGTAAGCGCTGTAATTTTTAAGTGAAACTTATTAAGTGGAGCATCATCTAGCCTCATTCTTTTTTCAGCCATTATGTTTCCCTCTTTTCTTTATGATTTTTAAGAAAATATAAAAGCAAATACATTGATGGTTCCAAATTTAAGGTTTAATCTGGAATATTTTCCATCCCCCTTTTTCAGTATCCTTAAATACTATCTTCTTGCAACCAAGTGAAAATCCAGAAGTATCTGATATTTCTTTCAAGTCTTAAATCCCTAAGGGAATTTAGGTTAAGTGAAGGAAAGCGGTTACAAGTATAGGTGGATAACTGTTGTGTAAATCTGTTCATAATATGAACAATATTTTCGTAATTTGAATTATAGTCAAATTATAAAGTTTTCGTTTAATTTATGTCAATTGATTTTTTATACTATGGCTAAGATCATATCCAAAAGCTGAAAGGACGATTTTCAACAGCGTAAGATAAAAGGTGGGCGGAGCATAAAAAAAGAGCACAAAGGTGCTCTTTTTAGAAAGATAAATTTAAAAACCTTTTTAAAAAAATCTATGTTGATAGGAAACACCATGTTGTTAAGACATAGCCATTGAATAAAATAAGTGGGCAGGTATTGATAAAACAAAGCATATTTAAAGATTTTGAGAGATCCTTTGAGCTTCTGAGATGATAAGGGGAGCTGACGCTAATACCCTGTCTTTTGTAAAACGGAAATTTGGACCGCATAAGCTTAGAAAAGCAATTAGATTCTTCTGTTTGTCTAAAATAGGTGCAGAAATACCGTTTTCACTTTCATCTAATTCGCCCAAGGAAGTTCCGAATCCATTTTTATGTACTAACTCAACCTCCTTAAGTAATTGTTCATGATCTGTAATTGTAAACTGAGTCATCTTTTCCAATGGCTGTTGTTGGAACAGTGTGTGTAGCTCATCGTTAGAAAGGCGGCTTAATAACAGCTTTCCATTAGATGTGCAGTGAAGCGGTAGTAGAACATTCACATAATCAATTAAACGGACACTGTGCGGCGAATCAATTTGGTCAATCGTTAAAGTTCCAAAATGTTTGGGCACACTTAAAAGAACAGATTCTCCTGTTTCTTCCCTTAAACGTTCCATACTTGGACGAGCCCTGCGAACAAGTGGAGCATATTGATCTGTTCCTGCTCCGAGCCGGCTTGCAGCATAACCTATACAATACCCTTTGGTAAGCGGATCACGTTCAATGAAATCATGCTGTTCTAAAGTGGCAAGTAACCGCCATACAGTTGTCCTATTCATATTTGATTTGTTTACCAAGTCACCAATTAAGATGGGAGCATTATTATCTGCTACTAATTTAAGCAATGTTAAGGCTCGGTCCACTGCTTGCACAAATGAATTTTCTTGTTTTTTATTTTGGTCTGGTTGTGAGTTATTAGTTTTCATATGAATTATTATAAAGTAATCGCATCCATCATTGCTACCTATACGATTAGTTAAAAAATTTAATTTTTATAAAAAACAAAATCTGATTTGACTGAATCCACTATACGATTTACAATAATTATATAGTTCTTATTATGAATAATATGTTCATTATACGAACGTTAAAGGATGGAGGGATTTATTAGCATCGCAGACCTTAATAATTGTATCTGCTTGTTTTTAGTTATGAAGGCGCATACATTAATGGACTTAAATGTAATCCCTAATTGAAAACATGTATAGCATATAGTCTATATAGTAGATTTTAAGATTGATATTAACTTTCGTGTTAAGAGAGAAGGTATTCAAGTGAAAAGAGTAAGGATTGAGGAAGATTTCATCGGGACAATCGAACTTCCAGCTGACGCTCTTTACGGTATTAATACCATAAGAACGGTTCAAAATCTTTCTTTTTCAGGGCAAACTTTACGAAACTATCCTACCTACATTCAAGCCCTTGCAATGGTAAAAAAAGCGGCAGCGAGTGCAAATTTTGAAATAGGCTCGATAAAAAAAGAAATGTATGACGCAATCAATACTGCCTGTAGTGAGATTTTATCTGGGTCGCATAATCAACATTTTGTCGTTGATATCCTTCATGGCGGCGGTGGAATAGGTACGAATATGAACATGAATGAGGTCATAGCAAATCTTTCTAATAAAAGAATGGGTGGAACAATAGGAAGCTATGAACCGGTTCATCCAACAGAACATATTAATGCCTCTCAATCTACATCAGATGTATGCCATACCGCTATAAGGATGGCGATAATCCTAAGTTTTCAGCCCCTGCGCGCTGAAATCGAAAGATGTATAAAACATATTGATGAAAAAGCAGCGGCATTTCAACAAGTGACAACGATTGCCCGCACTTGTTTACAAGATGGAATGCAGATACAGCTGGGAGATACTTTTAGCGGCTATAGTGCGGTGATTAAGAGAAGATTGACTTCTTTAGAAGAAGCTATTGAAAAACTTTATCAGATTAATATAGGTGGAACCGTGATTGGGTCAGGTATAGGTGCCCCTCAGGCTTACCGGGACATTGTGGTATCCAAACTTTGCGAAGTTACAGGAAGGCCGTTTTGTCAGCGTGAAAATCTATTTGATGCAGCACAAAATATCGATGACCTTGCCAATGTATCCAGTGAACTGCGTATGCTGTCCTCCTGCCTGATTAAGGTAGCAAAAGATTTACGTCTTCTTTCATCAGGGCCAGACGCTGGTTTTGCTGAAATTGAGCTTCCAGCGGTACAAGCCGGCTCATCTTTTTTTCCTGGCAAAGTAAACCCTGTGATTCCGGAAACATTAATCCAATGCTGCTTTCAAGTAATTGGTTGTGACCGTGTCGTTCAAGCATCACTGGAACATGGCGAGTTGGATTTAAACATATTTGAAGGTGCTGCTGGTGCAAATGTTTTAGATGCGATGAAAATGCTGGAAAATGCCCTTTCATCGTTTGCCGGGAATTGTGTAAAGGGAATTCAAGCAAATCACCAAAGGTGCGAAGAACTTTCTAACAGCTTTATCCCACTCGTTGTGAAGCTGAAAGAAAGGGTTGGATATTCTGCCGTATCGAAGCTGCTGAAGGAAAGAGGCAGAGAAGGGATAAAAAATTATTATAACAGTGGAGGCGAGGAACTTGACACAAATCAATGAAAAAACAGTATTTGAAAGAATTGAACAACCTAAATTAGCCTGGGCAGAAGAATGGTTGAAAGAAACAAAGAAATTATATATCAACGGAGAGTGGGTTAATAGTTTTAATGATGAAATAATCGAGTCTATCAATCCAGCAAAGGGACAAGTACTTGGAACATTTCAAAGTGCTGCAAAAGAGGATGTGGACAAGGCTGTAGATGCAGCAAGAGAAGCATTCGATCATGGAGCTTGGAGTAAGATATCGCGTAAAGAACGTGCAAAAATAATGCGCAAAATCAGTGCGTTGATTGATGAGCACCGTGCAGAACTTGCTACAATCGAAACTCTTGATAACGGTAAGCTATATACAGAATCTTATCATGATACGGTTGGAGAATCAGTCGATATTTTTGAATACTATGCCGGCTGGACAGATAAATATTACGGTGAAAACAATCCTGTTGAGGGTGATTTTTTAAGCATTACAACAAGAGATCCAATTGGTGTGTGCGGACAAATCGTTCCTTTCAACTTTCCTCTTGATATGGCTGCATGGAAGCTTGCACCGGCATTGGCTATGGGAAATACGGTCGTGTTAAAGCCGTCAGAAAAAACATCTTTTTCCGTTATCCGGCTGTTTGAAATAATTGATGAAGCAGATATTTTACCAAAAGGAGTCATCAACTTAATCCTTGGCGGCGGTGAAGCGGGAAGGAATATTGCCACACATATGGGTGTAGATAAAGTGGCATTTACAGGAAGTACGGAAATTGGAAGGCAGCTTGTACACAATTCAGCGGATTCTAACCTAAAGCCTGTCTCACTTGAGCTTGGAGGGAAATCTCCAAACATTCTATTTAATGATGCTCAGGATCTTGATTTTGCGATTGAGCGTTCATTTTACGGTTTGTTTACACACAAAGGGGAAAAATGTTCTGCCCCGACTCGTTTGTTTGCACATGTTGATGTGTACGATAAAGTGGTTGAAGACATTGCCGCACTCGCGAACAGCTATATAGTAGGAGACCCATTTGACCCGAAAACCAATCAAGGCGCTCAAGTTTCTAAAGCTCATATGGAGCGCATTTTAGACTACATTGAAAGTGGCAAGAACCAAGGAGCCCGCTTGGTGGCTGGCGGAGAACGTGATATAACAGGTGAAAATGCAAATGGTTACTTTATTCGCCCAACGATTTTCGCTGAAGTAGACAATAAGATGAAAATTGCCCAAGAAGAAATCTTCGGACCGGTTCTTTGTATTATTCCTTTTGAAACAGAAGAAGAAGTTATCAAAATGGCTAATGATACGATATATGGCCTTGGTGCAGGTCTCTGGACGAATGATGTTTCCAGAGCACATCGTGTAGCAAATAAACTTCAAGCTGGGATGGTTTTTGTCAACAAGTACGGATGTTATGATTTTGCAAGTCCTTTCGGCGGATGGAAACAAAGCGGCTGGGGAAAAGAGTACGCGATTCATTCTCTGCAATCCTATACAAAACAAAAAGCAATCTGGTTTGCATATTAAAATTCTGGAGACATGGGGGAACATAAAATGAAAATGAAAGCTGCAGTCATGACAGGGGCAGGAAAACCGCTTGAAATTCAAGAAGTAGAACTGGCTGAACCAAAAGCGAATGAGGTTCTTGTGAAAATTGAAGCAACAGGCGTTTGCCACAGCGATTTAAACGCATTAACCGATGAAACAACACCCGCACCCACGATTCTTGGCCATGAAGGGGCGGGTATTGTGGCCGCTGTTGGGCCGAATGTAAAAAGTGTGAAGGCTGGAGATAAAGTAGCGTTGAGCTGGGTACCTTATTGCGGAACTTGTGAATTTTGCGTGACAGGGGCTGTTCATTTATGTGAGTCAGCTTTTGGGCCTATGTTTGATGGGACATTATTAGATGGTACTTCTCGCTTAAGTAAAGATGGTAAGACGATTTTTCATAATTCTTTGTTATCTACATTCGCTGAATATGCAGTCGTGCCGGAGATGTCATGTGTAAAGCTTCCAAATGAGATGCCTCTGGCACAAGCATCCCTAATTGGCTGCGGTGTTGCAACGGGGTATGGGGCAGCTGTTAATGCTGCTAATGTAAAACCGGGATCTACGGTTGCCGTTTTTGGTATCGGCGGTGTCGGTGTAAATGCCATTCAAGGGGCACGGATTGCAGGTGCTGCCAAAATCATAGCATGTGATGTAAAACCGGCCAATCTTGAAATGGCCAAAAAATTCGGTGCAACACATACTGTCAATGTGGCTGAAGAAAATGTGGAAGAGGCTTTGAAAGCGCTGACGGGCGGCTTTGGTGTTCACTTTGCTATCGATTGCTCAGGGAATACGAAGGCAACCGAGGGAGCGTGGAAAGGGACTCGTAAAGGTGGAACCGTTGTGGTTGTTGGTGCGTTCAATCCTTCAATTACATTAAACCTTCCTGCAGGCGGATTCCACCGGGTTGGAAAAATCCTAAAAGGAAGCTTCTACGGCGATACACAGCCGTTCCGTGATTTTCCAATGATTGCTCAGCTTTATTTGGATGGGAAATTTATGTTGGATGAACTTGTACTCGATCGAATTAAACTCGATGATATTAATAAAGCCCTTGATTCTTTTCATGATTGTAATTGTATTAATGTAGGACGCTCTGTGATTGAATTTTCATCGGAGTCTCCTAAAAAATCAAAATTAGAAGAAGTTGAATTCATTTCTTAAAACAAGCGGCTTCTCAAACATTATATGCTTGGATAAATGGTAGAGCAGAATCATTCGCACAAAGTTCTCTTAATTTAATAAGCACAAACTATTTTTATCCTGTTGGATCATTTGGTTAAGCTGTTCAAGAGTAGGTTCGAGAATCTGTAAATGAAAACGATTAAAAAAGTCTGAACTCCAAAGGAGCAGGCTTTTTTTATTATGCTTTAATAAAAATTCACAATCATTTCAAATGGCCATTCCAACTATTAAGAGAGATATTCCTTCCGCAATTATTCATTCTTTAGAACTAAGCTGCCAGGAGGATTGTAATATGGAGGGATTCTTAACCAGCCTCTTTCCTTCATTAAATTTTTTAAGGGTGCCGCAAATTTCATTAATTCAATTTGTATTTCAAAGAACAACATTCCAACATCGGTTCTGACAGTTTTCGACATAGCTTGTGCACAGAAAGTAATGGAAGAAGCAATTTTGACAGAAATCAGATTTGCTATTTCATCATCCGTTAGTTTTACTCCTTCAGGGACAGCACTTGGTTCGGAGATAGGTTTGTCTGGATTCACGAAAGGTAAAGGAACCCCTTCTTGCAATAGAAATTCTTCAATGATCTTTGTATCGCCTTTACTGCTTTCTAATGCGTTAATAAGTACATGTTTTAAGTCGGGGTCTGTTGTTGTATTAAGGCCAACCTGGTATAGAGAATGTGCTTCATGGAAAGCGGTGAATGCTGTCCATAAGTCCATTACTTCGCCAACATGCAGTGCAGGTTTTGGCTCTTTATCGATGAAATTTTTAATTAAAGCACTTAGTGTTTCTATAGCTCTTGTCATACTGCACCCCAGTTAGTTTTTTAGTAGTATTTTTCCAATTAATCATAAATTTTATTCAGCAGGTGCATGTGCTAACGGGGGAGGTTAATTAAAAAGAAATACAATGTTTTTTCAGATTATGTACGATGAAACCAGTGATTTGGCCCCACATCCTCTTAGTACAAATCGTGATTTATAAACTTTTTAACCGATCTTTACGAATCCAAGCTACTAGTAGTAACAATAGTGGAATCGCAATTTGCATAGGAGTAAGAATAAAGATAGGGAAAATCTTTAGTCCTATAAAAAGATGTTCTACTGTATTATGGGCCATCAAAATAGAAGCGGAAAAAATGATGATGCAAATAATGAAGTTAGTCAGCCTTTTTTTCTTAATTTTAAACAAATCGTTTATGCCGATATAAGCTGCATAGGTGAAGATCGTGATTTTGAAGAATATACAGATCATCATAACTGAAATAGCAATTGCATCTAACCGCTGTAAAAAGTTTAGTACATTTACCTGCTGGGAAAGAATATGAAGGGGAAAAACGCTTGTTGAAGCAATATAAGGACCTAATGCTGCTATTTCTAGGACAGCAGTTAAACAAAGAGATAAACCAGCTAACAGCATAGCTGATATACCTGCTTTACGAACAGCTTTTGCTTGATTCAGATAGGGGAACAACATGGTGAATGCAACCGATTCACCAAATGGAACGTTAATGGTAATCGGGAGTGTATTTGTTAGAATCTCCCTCCAATTTACTTGAAATAAAGGGAAAAAACGTTTAATTTGCAAAGCATGTCCGGTGAAGAAAAGTAAAATAGTTCCAACAGATCCTAAAATAAGGATGATAACAAAAAAGATTTCACCAGCTCTTCCTAAAGGTTCAATTCCTACAAAGATAGCGTATGCGACTAAAATCATGATGACTGCCCCGATTGTTAATTTAGAGGTGTACGGGAGAATTGAAATGATAATTAATTCCATTAAATCCCGTACATCTCTTGCAGCCGTGTTCATAAATAATAATATATAGAGCAGTGATAATGGAATCCCTAGGAAACGTCCCAGTATTCTGGGAATAAGGGATGTTAGGGGAAGATTTTTGTTCATTCGGTACAGAGCCGTATAGATTAAAAGTAAGATAATCCCAATACCTGTACTCAAAAGAAGAATCCACCATGCGTCTTGTTTAGCTGTTAAACCAGTCCCAATTACAATTGCCGTCCCTAGTTCAAATAAATACATCAAAGTAAATAGTTGATAAGGACCAATCTTTTGGTTATTCATAAAATCTTCATCCTAACTAAATTTGTTTATTTAATATCGTTAATAAACGACTTTCCAAATTTTCCGGTCCTTTCTATTGTTACATGGACATTGACATCAACTGGGAGAACCTTAAAAGTCTGGTTCCAATTTTTTTTCAAAGTCATCCATGCCTTTGGCTGATAGGCATAAATACTGCTTCCAAATCCAAATATGTCGGAATCATATTTACGTTGAACCGTTTGTACGGTTTTTTTAATTTTTTGTTTAATTGCCTGTTCTGTCAGGGCTTCTATTAAAGAAATAGTATGAGGGTTTGTTAAATCTACATCTTGACAATCAATTTCGGAAATCCTGCCTTTTGCCTGAACCTGGACTTTAATTTTAGGTCTATGATTTTGAAACAGTACTTTAATCTTAGTGGATGATTTTGTAAGTGTAGCCAGTAAACTGCCTTTTTTATTTGGACACACGAGAGATTCTGAAGTCTGAAATACATTATCTGTAATATAGTTATATCCGCTGCTTTCTTCCTCATTAAGCCAGCCAATTAATTTATCCTTTTTAAATACAGCCAGGCCTTTATAGATAAACCGGGAATCTTTATGTATTTCCTGAATGTTTGCTGTAGAATTAGCTTTCTCTAGTTTTGCTTTATTATTTTTATTAGTAACAGTTATTCCAGTTAATATTGGATTTTTGCCCTCCGACACTAAATCGGTGACAAGCTGCTGTATTTTTACAGTAGTCAATGGTGCCCATATATTTTCGGAGGATGTTAATGCTTTAAACATATTTCCCCCAGGAATTTTATCAATAGGCGTAGTTATTTTTAACAGCTGTTGGGCTTCAATGGATTTTGCTACCACAATTAGAAAATCTGAACGGAAGTCTGGAGCTCTAAAGAAAAGATCTAAAATTTTACCTAATCCCTTTTTTGCTAACCTGTCGCTAATGACAAGCATTTGTAAGTGCGCTAAATAGATTCTGCGAGGAGCTTTTACTGAAACTCTTCTTAATGCTTCTCCCACTGTTTTTCCTTTTTCTTGATATATGGTTACAGCAGCATTCCCGCTGCCTCCCTTTTGAGATGATACTTCCCCTGGATCTACTACTTGTATAGTTACCAGGAAACCATCAGGCCTTTTATCAATAGCTATCGCCGAGGCTATAGCCATGTCATTTAGCTCCCTTCTGCTTGAACACCCGGAAGCCAAAATAAGAATAAAAGAAAGTGTAAGACCTACTGCCATTATCCGTTTTAGCATCGCTTCCACCTACAAACCTGTTTATTTAGTCATATACTTTGTTTTTTTTTAACTTTTTTCTAGAACGAGTATCAGCCAGATTTCTCGGCACTCGTATCAGAGTATCTTTTTGCTTGGACAGAACCAAGGGCGCAAAAGGACTCATATATGGCACGCCGAATGATTTTAGTCGACATAAATGGAGAATGAGTGCGATTAATCCAGTGGTTATTCCAAATAAGCCCAATGTTGCTGCTAACAGTATAAAAGCAAATCTCAAAAGCCTTATAGGGATAGCCATATGAAAAGCAGGAAACGCAAAGCTTGAAATAGCTGTTATAGAGACAACAATCACCATCGCTGCTGAGACCAGACCTGCCTCTACTGCGGCTTGTCCGATTACCAATGCTCCAACAATAGAAACAGCAGAACCAACTGATTTTGGAAGTCTAATTCCTGCTTCTCGCAATATTTCCAGTGTAATTTCCATAAATAGAGCCTCTATAAAGGCGGGAAACGGTACACCTTCACGCTGAGCCGCAAGATTATAAAGAAGGGCAGTAGGCAGCATTTCTTGATGATAGGTGGAAACAGCAATATAAAGGGAAGGAGCCAACAAAGCTATGAAGAGACTTAAAATTCTTAGAATTCTAGTAAAGGTAGCAAAATCTGCGCTTTGGTAATAGTCTTCTGGAGATTGATAAAATTGGCTGAACAGGGCTGGAACGATTAAAACAAAAGGAGTTCCATCAACAACAACAGCGACCCTTCCCTCCAAAAGAGCAGCAGCTACAGCATCGGGACGTTCTGTATTTTGTACAGTTGGAAATGGTGTAAATTGTTGATCCTGTATGAATTCTTCAATATAGCCACTTTCCAAAATACTGTCCGTATCAATTTTCATTAAGCGTTTACGTAATTCATCTAGTATTTGTTCATCGACTAAGTCCTGAATATACAGAATAGCAATATCCGTTTTCGTTAAGCTTCCAATTTTTTTTGATTCCACACGAAAATTTGGATGCTTTATTTTGCGACGAACCAAAGTAATATTAGTTCGGAGTGATTCAGTGAATCCTTCTTTTGGTCCCCGAACAAGTCCCTCTGTTTCCGGCTCCGAAATACCTCTTTGTTCGAACCCTTGTAACCCAATGGCAAAGCCCTGAGTATAGCCTTCTACTAAAATAATCATATGTCCGGATAATATTTTATCCAGAAGATCATGAAAAAGGTGAACTTCCTTTAAATCTGTAACTGTAAGTAGGGAGTCTTTTAAGACTTCTAAAACTTTCTTAGGCTTAACATCCATACTTCGGCTTTCAAACATTAATGATTCCATCACAAAATTCTGGGCTGATTTGGAATCAATTAATCCATCGATATAAATAAGAGCAATGGCAATACTCTCGTTTTTACCCATTTTTATTGTTCGAAAAATAATATCACTGCTATCTCCTAAGGATTGTTTTATTTTGAGTAAATTTACTTGAAGATTTAAGTTTAGGGTTTGAGGACTTTCACTTGAGAGGGGAGAATCAGGAGATGAAATACTCATAAAAAGCTTATCAACCATTTTCCTCATGATGCCCATTAGAACAACCCCATTATTAGTAGTATTTAAACTTGCATAAATATTATTAGTAATCGGCTACCATATATACCTATTGAGAAAAAAAGCTTAAAGAAGTAAAGTTTGACGCTGTTGGCTACTTTAATGGAAAAAGTGTATAGATAATAACAAGGGAAATCAAGGTGAATGATGGTGCAATCAACCTGGCGAGTAAATCATACAGCTGAGATTTGTTCTGTGGCGTTATTTTTCTTGCATAGAAAATAACAATAAATCACATGAAAACACAAAGATTTTAAATGATTTCATCAATAGGTAACATCTAGAATCGGTATCGATATACTTAAAATATATAGTTAAGAAAAAAACAAAAAGCCGATTTCATGAGTGGAATCGGCTTTTGTAAACTTTAGGAAAAGCTGTTTTTGCATAGACTGTTGCTTTTCAGAAAAGTGTTAAATCCGTATTAAGTGACGAAATTAGTACTCCGATGAGCAAGGTGCTTGCGCGTTTATTAGAAAAAACTTCGTTGATACTGGAAATACGCCTCTAAACAATTTTTTGGTAACCACAGTAAGCTATGTATAAGACCAATGCCAGCATAAATACTTTTTCCAACGGGCCGCCTGTCCGAATTCCCAGAGGGATTCTTATCCGAATTTTAAGGGGCCACAAAAACTGAATGCCTTCTTTGGTTAGGGCATCGAGCACCATATGGCTGAACATCCCTATGAGAATCCCAAATTCAAAGTCTATATTCCAATGTGTAAACTTAAACAACAGAAAGGCTAAAAATAAAAATAATAGGCTATGTGTAAAGGTTCGGTGACCAAAAAGACCACTAATGACATTGTCCAACAACGGAATCTTTCGGCCTAACGTGGATCCTGTATGATCAATATCAGGGATTAAAGCCCCTACGGCACAGCTGCTAACAAATAACAATGGATCATTCGCGGAATTAACGGATAAATATAAGAGACCTGCCGCTGCCCCGCCTAACACATGCGTTTTCCCTTGCATTTCATTCTCTCCTTTATCGTAACGGCTAAACGGTTAATGAAAAGTTAATTATACCGAAAAATTACTATGGTGGAATAAAAATAGATAAAAATTCCGGATAATATAAAGAAACAAAAAGGGGAGTAAGGTGATAGCTCGGACAAAGGTCATGTATTATTTCCATCATGTAACAAAATTTACGAAAATAATACACAATCTTAACCTGAAGTCTTGAATTAATTTGTATACTAAATCAGATTAATGGAAAGGAGGAATTTTGGTGAACATTTTGCAAACTATCATATTATCTATCGTACAAGGAATAACGGAGCTATTTCCGATAAGCAGTGTGGCACATGGTGTTCTTACACCGTATGTTTTTCATTGGAATTTGGATGAGGAATTTTTAAAAGTTCATTTTCTCCCGTTTGTAGTGATGCTTCATTTAGGAACTGCGCTTGCCTTATTATTATTTTTCTGGAGAGAATGGGCGGATATAGTCAAATCGCTCTTTAGTGGAAGCAAAAAAGTATTGGTTTTGGTGATTGTCGCCACATTGCCTGCAGCGATTATTGGTCTTGTGTTAGAAAAACCATTAACGAATTTATTTAGCAATGTAACAACTGCCGCAATCTTTTTGATTGTAAATGGATTTTTCCTTTATTTTGGGGAAAAGCTTCGTTCAAGGGGAACAAAAGAAATCGAGGATTTAACGATAAAAGAAGCAGCGATTATTGGCTTGTTCCAATCATTAGCTCTCATTCCAGGCTTTTCACGTTCCGGTTCCAGTATGACTGCAGGGTTCTGGGCTGGGCTGAAGCATGAAGCTTCAGCTAAATTCTCGATGATATTGGCAACACCCATCATTGCGGGCGCCAGCATTCTGGAAGTCCCAAAAATCTTAAAATCCCATACTCCAGGATTATTAGAAACTTCACTAATCGGTGGAGTAGTCGCAGGTATTTTTGCATTCTTAAGTGTCTGGATTTTAATGAGATGGTTTAAAAAGAAAGAAATCAACGCAATGCGTCCGTTTGTTTATTATTGTTGGATTGTAGGAGCTCTCGTGTTAATTACAAAACTCCTGTAATCACGTTCGTAAATACATAAAACTTTAACATACGACGATTAAAGAAATGATGAAATGTTTTTAGGAAAAAAGTGATTGCTGCTAAATTGGCAATCACTTTTTCTTCGTCTTTCTTCTAGGCAGTTGTTGTTTTAGGTTAAATGTTCTGCTTAGGTGAAATTTTGAGCAAGAAACGAAAAGTTATTAACATAGAAATTTATCCCGAGTCAGACCAGTGAATAGAACAAGCCAGACGCCAGAATAACTATTTTTTGGTCGAAGGAAACTTTTTTGTTTTTGTAAAATATAATGAGAATAAAGGAGTTGATTCGGATGCAAATGGATAAACGCATGAAGAAAAAAATAATGGTTAATTCATACCTGTGTTTGAAAATGGGAATTATTAGTGAATCGGAATATAAAAGAATTTTAGAAACGTTTCAAGGCCATGAACGCCCATTGTGGAGTGAATAATAAGTTAATACACCTAGATTTTAAAGATTTTTGGTTGAAATGTTTCCTCGAGGCAAAAAAGGTAAGTTTTTCACACTGAATAAATGAATTATTTAAAGATCAATTATAAGGATGCAATTGAAAAAAATAACCTCTTCTTGAGAATTTTATAAGAGGTTATTTTTATATTGCTGGGCTATACAAATCAGACTAATCCTAATCTTTTTTGGAAACAGGGATCCATATTTCACTCTTATACATTGGCAGGGTAGTATCCTTCTTTTCGTTCCAGAGAATTTCCGGGCCTTCTATCTGTTCATAGCTGGAGGAAGGGAACCATTCGGAGTATATACGCCCCCATACATCCTGCAGTGTATCGGGAAAAGGGCCGATTGCTTCAAATACTGCCCAAGTAGACGGAGCAACCTCTAAGATGGAGAAGTGGTCCGGACAGAAACCTGTTGTTGCAACACCTATATAATGATCAAACTCTGCTCTTTCCTCCATTCTTCCTTGTGAAAAATTTGCTGATGCGTTAATCAATCCGAAAGGCTGTACATTGGAAAGTTTTAAGAGATCGTTTAAGGTGTTCTCTGTCAGCCCTTTCCACATTGATGCAATGGCAGGATTAATTCCTTTGAATACAAGGGGGATTCTTTTTTTGATTCCAATGACTCTAAAAGCAGCTTTCTCTTCAATACGATACTTCATCTCATTTCCCCCTCTTATGGATAAATGGAAAGAGATTGGCGGGTAAGCTTTTAGTGCTGCTCCGGCATTTCTTGCTTCCGATGGTGTAATACCATGAAAGTTCTGAAAGGCTCTTGTAAACGAATCTGGTGAGCTGTAACCAAACTTTACTGCGATATCAATCACCTTTACGTTAGGATCTTTTAATTCAAAAGCTGCAAGTGTAAGTCTTCTTCGGCGGATATATTCTGACAGTGTAGTACCTGCAAGAAACGAAAACATCCTTTTGAAATGATACTCCGAGCAAAAAGCAAGCCTCGCAACTTCTTTAAAATCAATACTATTTTGTCAAATTTTTCTCAATAAAACAAATTGCATTATTCATCCCATTAAGCAAATCCATTGCCACCCCCCCTTATTAAGAGAATAACATGAGTGAAGTTAATGAACTCGACATTTCGCTCACCATTCTGCAGGGGTTTAGTCAGTTCCATTTGGAAATCATCTTTCCCATTACTGAAGGCGATATTTATATAGATTGCTACATAACGTATAAAGGATAAATTCGTAAGCGGTCAGTCTTCTTGGCATTTATTTTTGTAAGTATCTTAGAAGATCTTACGGACAAACTGTTATCATTTATTTGTATTAAGGCTTTACTGGAAGACACTAAAAAACACGCATCGATTGCTCAATGCGTGTTTGATGCCAGCTTGACATATTTTCGTATTAAAGAGTGTTTGCTCCATTGCTATGCATCTATTGAAAAAAGAGAATTCCCTTATTTTAACTTGCCGGCTCGAATATCATCTGTCATTCCTTCATATGGAGCAACAGAAATCAAGTCTTCATTATCAACGCCTGCGTTTTCGATAAATGTAATATCAGCAAATTCTGGTACTGCATATTTTGGATAGGTTTCATATTTTTCACGGGGCTCCTTCATGAGATCAAGATAGTCGTTAGGGTGGCAGACCGTAATTTGAGGGGGCTCATGAACCCATTTCGGGAAAATGATACTCCGCGCATCCTTTCTTTCTTTACTTTAAAATGAGCTAAAAACGAGAAGTTCTCATTATAGACAACTGAAAATGAGTGCTTTCGCTCATATCGGTAAGGCAATGATTATTACCAGAGGTCGGTTTGGCTTGACGTTTCAAACTTGTAATAGAGTTATTTTCAGGGTAGCATTTTACCAAAAAAAGAGGAGTTCGCCAAATGAATGGCTGCTCCTTTTTTTGCTTTGTTTTTTAATTCTTACAAGTTAAAAAATACACTTTTTAAGAGATAGCATGCTTCATGTTTTTTGGTTATCTTGTTTAGCAATTTGTTTATCAATAAAGGATTTTATAAAAGATACGTCAATGGTGTAATTCTTTTTATTAATTTCTACAGTTGCTTTATTTTGATCAGAAACACCGTCAAGCTTAAATAAAGCGCTTTGAATCTCATACCTTTTTGTTTGAGGGTTGTAATTGAACTTTGCTGCAGTAAGATCTTTTTTGATTACCGGCTCAATCGTATGGGCAGTAAAGCTCTGAGTTGCGGCAATAGGCTTTTGAAGATTTTTTAAAAATCCTGATCCAAAAACACCTGCAGCTCCTAAAAGGAGGACGATAATAGCTAAGGTGATGGCGGTTTTAAATAGCTTCATTATTAATGGTAGCACCACAAATAGAACAATGCATATTAAAAGGATTACGAATAAATGATTTAAAATAAAATCCAATAGGCTCACCTCTTTTGATAGTTAAATCTTTATCATTATAGACATTTTTCCTTAAAATTTAAAAAGAGAAAGATTAATTTCTTCTTTTTTAGACAAATGATATCTTTTAAAAACCGAAATAGAAAGTTAAAATAAAGAAGAGAAGACAATGAAATGGTTTACAATGGCTGTTTTCGTATAGAGTATTGCTTTAGGCACAATGGGTAATAGTGGCATCTTTTCCTAATGAACGAATGGAAAAATAGAAATAAATTTTGTGAAATTGGTGGAAAGTTGCAATAATAGAGTTGGAGACTATGATATGATATGTAATAAGACAGAATAGGGATGTGTCTAGGCTTGGACATTGCTTGGCTGATACCAAAGCAGGAGCGCCAGCATCCTTTCTGCGAATTTTAGGGGATAAGGAAGAAGGAAGGTAAAAATGAGCAACCGAGAAACTAAAACAGATGTTATCTTAATTGGTGCAGGAATTATGAGTGCGACTTTGGGAACACTTCTGAAAGAATTAGTATCGGACTGGAAAATTACTGTATTTGAAAAGCTTTCAAATCCTGGTGATGAAAGCTCTAATGAATGGAATAATGCGGGAACAGGGCATGCAGCACTTTGCGAGCTTAATTACACCGTTGAAAAGCCCGATGGATCAGTAGATATTAGTAAAGCAATAAACATTAATGAACAGTTTCAGGTTTCAATGCAGTTTTGGTCTCATCTCGTAAACAGCAATCAAATCAGCAATCCTCAGAACTTTATCATGCAGCTGCCTCATATGAGCTTAGTGCAGGGGGAAAAAGATGTTTCTTTTCTAAAGAAACGTTTTAAAGCGCTATCAAATAATCCATTGTTCCAAGGAATGGAATTTTCAGATAATCCGGAAAAACTGAGGGAATGGATTCCCCTTATTATGCAAGAGCGTACATCGAATGAGCCAATTGCTGCGACAAAAATTGACTCTGGAACAGATGTCAATTTCGGTGCTTTAACGCGAATGCTCTTTGACCATTTGCAGGATAAAAATGTCGATATACATTACAACCATAGCGTTCAGGATATTAAACGTACCAGCGACGGCTTGTGGGAACTGAAAATACGAAATATTGAAAGCGGTGCTATCGAACGCCATACTGCAAAATTTGTCTTTATTGGCGGGGGTGGAGGCAGCCTGCATTTATTGCAAAAATCTGGAATTCCTGAAGGTAGGCATATTGGGGGATTTCCTGTAAGCGGTATATTTATGGTGTGCAATAATCCGGAAGTAATCGCAAAGCACCATGCAAAAGTGTATGGAAAAGCAAAGGTTGGCGCTCCTCCAATGTCCGTTCCCCACCTTGATACGCGCTTTATAGATAATAAAAAATCACTGCTATTTGGACCTTTTGCAGGATTCTCGCCAAAGTTTTTAAAGACGGGTTCTATGTTTGATTTAATTACTTCCGTTAAACCGGATAATCTTATTACGATGCTTTCAGCTGGCATTAAAAATATGTCGTTAACAAAATATTTGATTCAGCAGGTTTTACTATCAAAAGAACAGCGGATGGAAGAGCTGCGTGAGTTTATCCCGAATGCAAAGAGCGAGGACTGGGATTTAGTCATAGCGGGCCAGCGTGTACAAGTGATTAAGGATACGAAAGAAGGCGGAAAAGGAACTCTGCAATTTGGTACCGAAGTTATTACTGCCGCCGATGGCTCTGTTGCTGCATTACTTGGCGCTTCTCCTGGTGCATCTACAGCTGTTCATGTCATGCTTGAAGTCATTGCAAAATGCTTTCCTGAACACATGAAGGACTGGGAACCTAAAATTAAAGAAATGATTCCTTCTTATGGGCTGTCACTCCTGAAAAACCCCGAGCTACTGGAAGAAATTCATGAATCCACAGCACAGGCGCTTCGTTTAAGAGGAAAAAGCCGATCTTTTGTTAGATCAATGGATATCGATACAAGGGTGTTAAGTGAAAAAAAATAGTCTTCTATAAAAGTAAAAGGTCAGCCAATAATTGATTGGCTGACCTTTTATAATATACGTATTTTATTTAGCAGGTACCTGCTGTAAAGCTTTCTAATTCTGTTTATAAGACCGACTATCGTATGCTGATTGCTTTTGTTTTCTTTTGAAACGAGGTTCTTTTTTATTTGATTTTGCGACTCTAAAAAATAGAATCAATCCTGCATTAAACAGCAAGGCCCATACAAGTGCGAATTTATTGCCGCTTAAATAGATGCCTGCTAAAGGAATCACCATAAACGCAAGGCTTTTCACATAGTAATTAACTTTAGGATTGATTGCTATCACAGCTGCTACTGCAACAAGTGCCGAAGAAACCAAATTATGACCCAAAATAGATTGCGTAGTATAGGTTGTGTAGAAATAGTATCCCAATGCTCCTAAAATAGCAATTAAGGATAGATAAAATCTTATAAGCGCATTTTTATAGAACAGGATCCAAATAGCAATATAATTAATAGCTATACATATTCCAACGACAGATATTGTATGATAGAGCGAACTAAAGGAATCGTTCATAAAATTTAAAAGGAAATGGATATTGTAACAAACAGCAGCTACCGCTAAAATTTTTAGTACTATTTTGCCCCAGAAGAGGTCCGCTTTCTTTTTGCTTTTTGGTTTTCTGGATCTGGATCGCGTATACCCATCGGTTTCGGGTTCTTCTACTGATTTATTCTTATTCATTCCTAAAAACCGTTGTTTATACCCTTTTTCCTCCTGTGCCTTTCTCAATTCCTGCCTATTTGGATACTTTATTTCTTTATTTTCTTCTGAGGGCACACTTTCCTCAACATGCCTGGTAGAGTGCTCTCTGTCTATATATTCTTCGGCATAAATATTTTCTGTTTCTTGCCGGGCAGTGTACTCTTCTCCTTGATTATTTACGTTAAAAGTATCTTCTGCTTGCTGGCCTGATCTTGAATGTCTATCCATTGCATATTCACCTCAAAAATATCTTTTCATGATGATTATAACTCATTTTGATAAAAGTTGTGAGAGAGTAGGGAAAGGAATTCAATCAACTAAAGTTTCGATTCTCCATTGGAAGTTATCTTATAAGTTGGTAGTGCTCTGATTATCCTGCTGGTTGATTTACACTGCAGGCACTCGCTTTCCGCGGGGCGGTTGCGGAGCCTCCTCGTCGCATGCTCCTGCGGGGTCTCCGCAAACACGCTGATCCCGCAGGAGTCTCGTGCCTTCCGCTTCAATCAACATTGGACTGGTTTCTATTCCAGGATCTAACAAAGGTATGGTGGAGTGCTCTGATTATCCTGCTGGTTGATTTCTGCTCCAATCAACATAGGTCTAAAGCCTCTTTAATAATTAATTGCTGTGTTCCCTATCTCTCAGTCAAAGAATACAAAATCCGTACGCCGATGAGCAAGGCGCTTGCGCTTTTCTTATTTTATATTTTAAAAGTCTTTTTGAAGGATTGCTGGAACTGATTATCCTTCTATGAAAATGGCAGGATCAATGAGATCCTTTACATATTTTAAACTGTATTATTTAATTTCTCTTAAACCTTTACCTTCATGAAGATCTTGAATTCCTTCTTCACAAACTCCATATGAACGCCAGGAACAGGTTTCACACACAAGCTGTATGTCCGAGGGGGTTATATGCTTTCGTATGCAAGACTCAATAAATTCCCATGAAAGAATTTGTCCAATCTTCAAACCTAATTTATCCAGGATAGCCGCATCCCTTTCATAAATGTGTCTATCAAGACAATGGTACTCACCTGAGTTTGGGTACTTTTCACATAACTGATCCGGTCCCTTTATTATCTGGATGGATGTTTTGGGGTTGTTTCTAAGAGTTTGATGCAGAAGTGTCATATTTTCCACATATTCTTTTGAGTATCCCATCCCACGATAGCCTAAAAGGCAAAAAAGGTGGTGACCGCGAAGTTTATACATAATCCTTCCCTCCAGATAGCAGTCAGTTTCCATTCAATAAATGTTAACTCAAAAATAAAATAGTTAACATATCTCCTCATCATATCATATCTTAGACAGTTCCAATTAAGGTTTTTTAAAAAGAGAAGTTAATAATTTTTTATTAAGGCTATTAAAATTCTATGTTCAAACAACAAAGCCATTAATAAATATTCTCTAATATAAACAACAAATTCATTTTTCTCAATGAATCTTATTGGAAAAATGGGGTAGGTGTATAGAGAAACTCTTTAAAGCCTTTAAAAAGAGCCGGGATTCTTCTATATATCAACATTGTAAATGAATATTTTAAATAAGGAATGGTGATAAGAAATGCATCAATCTACTAAACTGATGGATTTTTCCTCTAAAGATTATTTGAATAAACTGGATGCCTACTGGAGAGCGGCCAATTATCTTTCAGTGGGTCAATTATATTTAAAAGATAATCCTATGCTTAGAAATCCTCTTAAGGCTGCTGACGTAAAGATAAAACCTATCGGACATTGGGGGACCATTGCGGGGCAAAATTTTATTTATGCCCATTTAAACCGTGTCATTAATAAATATGATGCAAACATCCTGTATATTGAAGGACCTGGACACGGCGGCCAAGTAATGGTTTCCAACTCCTATCTTGATGGGAGCTACAGTGAAATCTATCCCGAAGTCTCACAGGATATCAATGGAATGAAGAAATTATTTCGGCAATTTTCATTCCCGGGGGGTGTTGCTTCGCATGCTGCTCCCGGAACACCGGGATCCATTCATGAAGGGGGAGAGCTCGGATATTCACTTTCTCACGGCGTTGGTGCCATACTGGATAATCCCGATTTGATTGCTGCTGTCGTTATTGGCGATGGGGAAGCTGAAACAGGGCCGCTAGCTGCATCCTGGTTTTCCAATCGGTTCATCAATCCAGTAAATGACGGAGCTGTTTTGCCCATTTTACATTTAAATGGTTACAAGTTAAGTAACCCGACGATTTTATCACGTGTAAATGATGAGGATTTAACCAAATATTTTGAAGGTATGGCATGGGAACCATTCTTTGTGGTGGGGGATGATCCCGAAAAGCTGCATCCGGAAATGGCAAAAGTGTTCGATACTGTCATAGAGAAAATTAAAGCAATCCAAGAAGGTGCCCATAAATCCAATAAGTCTGTTCACCCGCGATGGCCCATGATTGTATTCAGGACACCTAAAGGATGGACTGGCCCCAAAGAAAAAAATGGAGTACCCATCGAAGGCTCATTTCGGGCACACCAGATTCCGCTTTCTGTAAATCAGCAAAATATGGAATATTCCGATGCACTAACGGAGTGGTTAAAAAGCTACAAACCGGAAGATCTATTTGATGAAACTGGCCGTATTAAGCCTGACATTGAAGGGATCACCCCTAAAGGGGAAAAACGCATGGCGATGAATCCTGTCGCAAACGCAGGAAAGCATGTTGTCGATCTGCAGCTTCCAGATTTTCGACAATATGCCTTGGATAACTCTGTGCCTGGGAAAGCCAAAGCGCAGGATATGGAGGTTCTAGGTAATTACTTAAAGGCTGTTATACAAGAAAACCGGAAAAACCGCAACTTTAGAATATTTGGCCCGGATGAAACTATGTCTAACCGGCTGTCTCCGCTGTTTGACGTAACCAATCGACAATGGGAGGCATCCATCCGCGAACCGAATGATGAATTTTTAGGTGCAAAGGGTCGTGTCATTGATTCACAATTATCTGAGCACCAGGCTGAAGGAATGCTGGAAGGTTACGTTCTGACAGGCCGCCATGGTTTTTTTGCAAGCTATGGATCATTTTTGCGTGTGGTCGACTCTATGTTAACCCAGCACTTTAAATGGATGCGAAAGGCATCTGATCAAAAGTGGCGGGCTGATATTCCTTCGTTAAATATTGTGTCTTCTTCGACAGTATTCCAGCAGGATCATAACGGCTATACCCACCAGGATCCGGGAATATTAGGCCACCTGGCTGATAAAAAGCCGGAGTTTATTCGAGAGTATCTGCCAGCGGATGCAAACACACTGCTTGCCGTCTTTGACAAAGTCTTAAATGACAGGCAAAAGATCAACCTGATTGTTTCTTCTAAGCATCCCCGTCCGCAATGGTTCTCTGCCAGCGAAGCAAAGGAATTAGTGGAAAAGGGTTTAAAAAGAATTGAATGGGCAAGCACAGATCAGGGTGCTGAACCGGATCTGGTGATAGCGGCTTGTGGAACTGAACCGAATCTTGAGAGCTTGGCTGCCATAAGCATTTTGCATGAAAAGCTGCCTGAGCTGAAGATTCGTTTTATCAATGTTGTGGATATACTAAAACTCAGAAGCCAAAGGCTTGATCCGCGAGGCTTATCTGATGAGGAATTTAATCAGTTTTTCACAAAAGAAAAGCCAGTTATTTTCGTATTCCATGGCTTTGAAGGCTTAATTAGAAATTTGCTCTTTGATCGCCACAACCGTAACGTACACATTCATGGTTACCGTGAAAATGGAGATATTACCACCCCATTTGATATGCGTGTCATAAATCAAATGGACCGTTACAATTTAGTTAAAGAAGCTGTAAGGAATCTTCCTGATGTTAAAAAAAGTGAGAATATTATTCAGGAAATGGACAATATCCTTGAAAAGCACAGGCAATTTATTCCTACTGAAGGGACAGATTTACCAGAGGTGGAAAACTGGGAATGGAATGGATTGGAATGAAGAACCTTTTTGTTCAAGGCTTTGTTAAAGGGTACTATTGTTTTTAGATCATTCGTGTGATACGGCGTTTCACACGCCTTTCAGCATAGCTGAAAGGTTATAGTAAGGAAAGAAACCAAAACCAAACAAGTTTGCTTTTGGTTTCTTTCTATATTGTAAAATGAGCTGAAAAACGAGCATATATCAACATTGAAATTTAATACAGAAAAATATTTTATTAATTTACTTTTTGATATCATCAATTCTAACGTAATGACCGAGTACATGAAAGGATAAGGATATAAGGATAAAAGCCCAAGCAGAGTTTTGATGACTGTATCCGAAATAAGCAGAGCAAATTGAGGTTTATAAAAAATAGTGAAATAAGACAACCATTTAAAATCATATAAATAAAACGAGTGTAATTACGGGAGGTGACGTAATTTGTCTATGCCTAATATTCCAAATATAAATCCGGAATTAAAATTAAAAAGGGGAGACGTCATTAACCTTTTGCTTACATCTGTAGCCTTGGAAGGAATCGGCCATTCAAATTTACTAAATGCAGAGGGAGAAAAACTCCAGAAGGCTATACAACAGGCAGAGACCTTGGGGGATTTACTGGAAGCAAGCAGAAGTGTAGAAAAGATTATTGAAATAATTATTAAAAAAGAAATATTATTGCAATTTAAGCTTGAAGAATTACTGGGAATTCCAATGTATCCAAAGCAATCGGAGGATGAGGAAAAAATAGATCCAACCTGGTAAAAAGAATTCTACACTTACTTTGAAACAAAAATGGGAAGTAAAAAAAAAATACCCTCAGGCTGTCAAGATATTCTCGACAGCCATTTTGAGTTTGTCGTGGGACATTATTTTGAAACGATAGGTTAGTCAGGCTGTTAACCTAGTGTCAGAAAATAAAAAATTGCAATGGAGCATTATTGAGAAGGGTTTCCCTACAAGCTGAGGATGTTTATTTATTTGAAAAAGATTTTTTTCTAAGCATTGAAACTAAGTTTAACTAATGAATGTTGATTGGATAATATCTAATGAAAGTATATATGGGAGATGTTTCAGTTTGGCGGTGAGCAAATGTTTTTATCGTGGGCACTTAATTAGGTTCAATTTTTTTATTTGAAGGCTGTGCAATTCAATGACAGTATTCATTATTTTTTCTGCTGTATTTTCTATGAAAAGAAAATGCTCTTTTTTAATTTTACTTTTATTAGTATTTTGCATGAGAGTGTTTACGGCCAATAGGTGGTGACTTAAAAATTTTTGTTTATTTATAATAATATCCTTGTACTTGTAAACGAAGTTTTGATCTGCTTTTGCCCAATAGTCTTGGTCTTTTTCAACATGAATGTTTCGAAGTGATTCAGAACATTGATGTAACTCTACTTTTTCTGTAAAAGAAAAAATCATTTCAAGTTTCTTATATAAAAGCCAATCTCTCTTCATCACAGAATCAATAATTCTCAGAATGGATTGATTGAATTCTAAGACCTCCGTATTTTTGAGGGAGGCATGATTGAAATTTTCGACAGCGAAAACATTTATTTTGTCAGCCTCTATAGAAATGAAATTTGCAAGTGCCATTTCTTCTTCTGCAACAGATTGCAATAATTTTATGAACACTTCTTCAAATGAAGGAATGTTCCTATCTTCGTTTAAATTTGAAATAAGCACTATTCATTACTCCTTAAAAATCAAAGTCATTATCATTATATGTTCATAATACGGATGTAGTCTTATCTTTTTCTGTAGAATTTTAATGTAATAAATCCTTCATTTTAATCAAATCCCTCCAAAAGCCCGCCAGATTTCATTCATCACTTGCAATCCTATGGCAGTAGTCCTAAAGTATTGCAGGTTATAAAAGAATGTCTTTTACCTAACGATTAAAAAACATGCAAAAATCCGTTTATACCCACTCCATTCACACAGTCAATGAAAGAAATTCTTAATATCTTGTAACTAACTTAAGAAAAAGGAGGGAATTTGGTGACATTTCCTAATATACCGAATGTAACACCATCCATTAACCTTAATCCTGGAGATGTAGCAAATTTATTGTTAGCATCCATTGCCTTTGAGGAATTAGGGTTAGCTCACGTTATTAATGCCGAGGCAGAAAAGCTCCAAGCGGTTCTAGGAACCTTGCCTGGTGTAAGTCTTACGGCTTCAAGTATATCCCAATTGTTATCTGTTAATGGAAGCGTTAATAGAACGTTACAAACCATTTTACAAACCGAAATGATGCTTCAATTCAAATTA
The DNA here is from genome assembly GCF_001636425.1 of Heyndrickxia acidicola. Classification (NCBI taxonomy): domain Bacteria; kingdom Bacillati; phylum Bacillota; class Bacilli; order Caryophanales; family Bacillaceae; genus Heyndrickxia; species Heyndrickxia acidicola. The sequence continues at coordinate 2,005,933 of NZ_KV440953.1, read as the reverse complement.
GAGGATGTATTAGATTTAATCGCGGCTGAATCTACCACGAGCACCACGAGTACAACAAGCACGACGAGCACCACAAGCACGACGAGCACGACGAGCACCACAAGCACGACGAGCACCACAAGCACCACAAGCACGACGAGCACCACAAGCACGACGAGCACCACAAGCACGACGAGCACCACAAGCACGACGAGCACCACAAGCACGACGAGCACCACAAGCACGACGAGCACCACAAGCACGACGAGCACCACAAGCACGACGAGCACCACAAGCACGACGAGCACCACAAGCACGACGAGCACCACAAGCACGACGAGCACCACAAGCACGACGAGCACCACAAGCACGACGAGCACCACAAGCACGACGAGCACCACAAGCACAACAAGCACCACAAGCACAACGAGCACCACAAGCACAACAAGCACAACAACAAAAACGACCACAAGTACAACTAGCACAACAACATACCACTGCCCCAGGCATGGTTTCGAGGTTTGCTTCAGAATTGAAGAGTTCTAATCGGAGAGAAATTTGCCGGGATAGCTTTGCCATGTCCCCCGGCAAGTACGATTGTTGGCGTCCAAAAAGTTCTTCCCATTTACCTGATATTCCTTGGCGATGCCGGAACTACACTGACTAGAAAAATATGAAAATGGCAATAATTATTTAAATAATAAAGACCATGCCAAAAAGCAGTCTGTTCAAAGCCCGTTCAAATAAAACGGGCTTTTTCATTTGCCATACTGCTGCAGCTATTTTATAAATACAGATTTATCGCAGCCTCGGCATAATTGAAAATAGCTACCATCTATCAAAAGGAAAAGAAGACGCCTCACAGCTAGGTTTATGTGAGACCTCCTCTTTTTTAGAGTGCCTTATATCGAATATCACTAAGAACTTTTGTTATAGATCTTATTAACGAAGTAACAAAGGTTCAAGTTGATTCTTCCATACCCATTGAGGGCTATACCGTTGCCTTGCTAAGGTCTTAGCGTTAAGGACAGGATTTTCTATAATACTCCTTATAATTAAATTTGCATGTTCCTCCAGATATGCACTCTCAGAAGGATGATAGGTTTCCTTGGTGTCAAAACCGAAATTGCGGGCATCCCATCGCATGAAGTAGGCGTTCAGGTTTTTGCCTAGTTCCTCAAGAGCAGGTACGGCTTCGTTCACAATGAGAAAATTCCCCCTGCTGGCCGCTTCAATTACCGTTAAACCGAATGATTCTGAAAACGAAGGGCATATGAACAGGTTGGATAACGAAAATAATTCCAGGACAGATTTTCTCGGAAAACCATTTGAAAAACCTATATCTGAGGTGAATACCATATCGCCAGCTTCGAGACCCTGCTTTATTCCTTGCAATTGAATATGGAGTTTATAGTTTTCTGTTTCAATATCCTGAGATGGGAAATCACAAAAAATGACTTTTACATTTTGACCGCTAACTTTTTTAATCGCTCCGCAAAGTGCTGCTACCTTTTCGAATTTTTTAGATTGTGTTAATCGGCCGGGATAGACCACTAAGAAATCAGGTGTCAATAAATCTGTTTCCTCAGCTAATGCTTTAACATCCTCACTTAGAAAACTGAGTAGATCGAGGCTGTTGTTAACAACACGGCACATTCCCTCTGGTACTTTATATTGTTTGGCAAGAGCGGGGATACCTGACTGGGTTGGATAAGCATAAATAGTATTCGGCATTTGGCTGTAACGTGCAGAAAGGGGCCATTCCGTTTTCTTGGGATGGCTTACAGGTGCAGAGTGAGTAAACGCAATGAACTTTAAATTTGGCAGTTGTTTTTGTACTTTTCTTATGGCGACATTATGAATAAGGTGCCAGCCCTGATAATGAATATCGTGCATGATGCAAACATCCACATCAGATAGGTGTTTTAAAAGGTCTTCGGCTATTACCTCTGCTTCTTTAAAAAAGCTGTCGTGAACTTTTCCCGTTGGTTTAGAATAATCCCTCCAATGAATAATTTGGCCATCGATTTGATTTACGGCTTTTATCCATTTAATTCTCTCATCTAAAAAGATTCCGTGCCGTTCACGATCAGGACAATGTTCACTGACGATTAATTTGGTCTCAATTTCTGCTTCTAAAAGCATGCGAAGCTGTTCAGCTACAACATTCACTAAAGAATAAGTACTTTCAAGCCCGTTAAACATGGTTAAGAGTGCGACCTTCATTATACAAACCTCCATTAATAAGGCGTAACTATCTTTAGTGTATTCAGTGGTTTTAAAAATGGGTCGCCTATTCATAATCAAAAACGAAAAGTCGGATATTAGAAATTATTTTTGTTATATAAATTGAAATTAGTTTTTTCTTATAAATTGGCTATTGATTTTCACGCAGGCAATCGCATTCCCCGGGGCGGTAGTGGAGCCTCCTCTCGTCGCTATGCTCCTGCGGGGCCTCCTCTAACTCGCTGATCCCGCAGGAGTCTCGTGCCATCTGCTTTAATCATCAGAGTAAAAACTTCGATACTCTAATGGTTTCTTAGGGTGTACGCTCTATCAGTAATAGGCTATATCCTCGCTATTCTTAATTTGAGAAAGGGATAATTTGGAAGTGAACTAAAATGTGGTGACGCCTAAAGAATCCGCGAATTTCCTTAATATACTGAGTAGAGAAAGGTGGGGGGATTTTTGAAAGGAACAAACTTGTCGCTATGTATGATTGTTAAGAATGAAGAGGAGTTTATTGATAAATGTTTAACCAGTGTTAAAGATCTTGTCGATGAAATCATTATTGTTGATACAGGATCTACAGATAGAACCATTGAAATTTGCCAGTCACATGGCGCAGTCATAGAAAAATTTAAGTGGAATGGGAGCTTTGCTGATGCGAGAAATTTCGGGATTAACAAGGCTACAGGTGAGTGGATACTGTGGCTGGATGCCGATGAAGAACTAGATTCATTGGATAAGGATAAATTGCATAAGGGGAATCACTTTGCAGATTATGACGTTCTAACGATTCATTTGGTGAATTACCATGGAAAAGAAGCTATTAAAGACCAAACGACAGATATAGCCCATACAAGGTTATTTCGCCGTAATACTGGAATTAAATTCATCAATAAAATTCATGAGTGTTTGGAGATTAACGGGATTAACCAAGAACGAATCGGCCATGTGGATATAAAAGTCCATCATTATGGTTACTTAGACCCGGTTGTAGATAAAAAAGGGAAATTTGAAAGAAATATTAAAATGCTGAAAGAACAGCTCAAAGCAAAGGAAAATGTCTATTGGGCTCAATACTATATAGCGATGGAGCATTATAGAAAAGGCCAATTTAAAGAAGCATTTAAGAGAGTAAATGCCTCTATTAAGGCCTTTTTATTGGAAGGTTTGCTTCCACCTTCGATGGTATATAAGTTGAAATACTCCATTCTTATCTCCATGGGCAGCTTTGAAGGGGCATGGCCAGGCATTGAAAAGGCGATTATCCTATACCCTGATTACGTTGATCTTTACTTTTTTAAAGGTCTCATTCTTTATTCTTTGAAAAAATATAATGAAGCTCTAAAAACCTTTGAAACATGTATTGAAATGGGAGAAGATAATATTCATCATTTAATTTTGCGGGGTGTTGGAACCTTCCAGGCCTGGCATTATAAAGGGCTGTGCGAGGAGAATCTTGGAAAAGAAGTGGAAGCCGTTATTTCCTATTTGCATTCGATCGCCATTTCTCCAGAATACTTGCATGCTTTTGAATCTATGGCTAAAATCTCTAAAAAAGTGGATATCAATTTAGAGGAAATCGTAAACAAAAACTTCCAAGGTGAGGATAAACAATCCTTGAAAATGATGATAAGCCAACTTGAATAAGGGCCCTTAACATGAATTTTTTTGCTCATAGAAAAAATAAAATATTAGGATCCGTATTCAAGCTCTTGAATAATGGGCTAAAAAGATGCCACGGTGACTGACAAAATAAGGCTTTGTATATTGTATGAAAAGCAACATTCTATACGAAAGCAGCCTTAAATAATAATGAAACACCCCTGCTTCATTCACACAAGCAATAAGAGAAACAAATAGTATATTATAAAGAACTTATGAAAAAGGAGGGATTACGTTGACTTTTCCTAATATCCCGAATGTGACTCCATCCATTAACCTATCTCGTCAAGATGTAATAAACCTATTGTTGGCATCCATTGCATTTGAAGAGCTGGGGCTGGCACACATTATTAACGCTGAGGCTGAAAAGCTTCAAGCTGTACTCGGAACACTTCCTGGTGTAAGTCTTACAGCATCTTCTGTTTCACAATTATTAGCTGTAAACCAAAGCATCGAACGGACGCTAAGAACAGTCTTAAAAACCCAGATGATGCTTCAATTTAAGCTCGAAGATATATTGGACTCACTATAGGCCAGGCAGTTTTTTGGTTTTGTTGAAGGACTCTGTTGTTTGCTCATTCGTGTGAAACGGCTGTTTCACACGCCTTTCTGTGGAAAGATTGCAGTAAAGAAAGGAAACAAAAGCAAGCAAGTTTGCTTTTTGTTCCTTTCTTTACTGTAAAATAAGCTGAAAAAAGAGCAGTTATTAACATAGAAATTTAACAGAGACTACCATACTATTCACATCCGCACATGGCGCATGGAAATGTGCTCTTTCTCACATAACGTGTACTTAGTCATTATTACAAGAGGTCGGTTTGGCTTGATGCTTCGAGCTCGTAATAAAGATAATTTTAGGGTAGCCTTTTTTAAAAAGAGATGTTTAAAAGGGATTGTCCAGCTTGTTTATAAGCCTGCTATTTAAGATAAAAAAAATAGATCACAACGGAATAGCCTTGTCTAGCATTGCGCGGCATTGTCGTCAGTATTTAAAACTGATAGAAAGTTTGATAAAATGATAGGAACTTTCTAGAAGCAAGAAAGAGAATTTTAAAGCGATTCTAAAAAACGTTATCTTTTTAATGAAATCTTTAAAAGTTCCTGGTAGTCAAAAACGTTTAAGCATAAAGGAGACAACAACCATGAAATTTTCAAATAGGTTAGATCTATTTGGTAAAAGTGTTTTTACTAAAATTGTGGAGTTAAAGAGAAAGAAACAAGAAAGCGGAGATGAAGTGTTCGATTTAAGCATAGGCACTCCTAATATTCCACCGGCAAAACATATCATTGATGCCTTATGTACGGCAGCAGCGGATGAAAAAAACTACATATATGCGATCAATGACCAGAATGCCTTATTGGAGGCAGTAAGTGACTGGTATGATAAGCGATATCAGGTAAATCTGAACCCTAAAACAGAAATTTGTTCTTTATTAGGTTCACAGGAGGGGCTTGCCCATATCTCCATGTCCATTATCGATGAGGGAGATGTGGTATTGGTGCCAGATCCTTGCTACCCTGTGTTTGCACATGGTCCGATGCTGGCTGGCGCAGAAATTTATTTTATGCCTCAGAAAAAAGAAAACGATTATGTCATTTGTTTAGAGGATATTCCAGAGAAAATTGCCCAAAAAGCTAAAGCAATGCTTGTTTCATACCCGAATAATCCTACTGCGGCAATCGCTCCCGATCGTTTCTACGAAGACCTGGTTGCCTTTGCAAAGAAATATGATATTATTGTGCTCCATGACAATGCTTATAGTGATTTGATTTATGATGGCAAAAAAGGAAAGAGCTTTCTGTCTTTTCCGGGTGCCAAGGATATAGGGGTAGAGTTTAATTCATTGTCTAAGACATACGGACTGGCAGGGGCGAGAATCGGGTTCTGTGTTGGGAATGAAAAGATCGTTTCCAGCCTAAAAGCATTGAAGTCAAACGTGGATTATGGGATGTTCTTGCCAATACAAACAGCAGCGATTGCAGCCATTTCGGGAGACCAAACCTGTGTGGAAGAAACAAAAAAAGCTTATGAAAAGCGAAGGAATGTTCTCTGTGAAGGCTTTAATGCTATTGGATGGAAAATGGACAAGCCGCAAGCCACCATGTTCATTTGGGCAAAAATACCTTCTCATTACGAAAAATCAGTGGACTTTGCAGCTGATTTGATTGAAAATGCAGGCGTCCTGGTAACTCCGGGGAGTGCTTTTGGTCCATCCGGTGAGGGATATGTTCGAATTGCTTTAGTCCAGGAAGAAGAAATTTTAAAAAGGGCTGTTGAAGCGGTGAAAGATAGTGGAATTTTAGAAGGATCACTTATCCATTAATAAATTAGAATTGGGAATATCCAGTTTTGTATTCAATAAATAGGATTAATCCGATAATGTATTGTAAAGGTAAATGTTAGACATTAACATAATCGTATTTAAAGAAATGGCTGCTGTGGCGGCTATTTCTTTTTTCTTCACCATTTTAATCATATTGGCTTTCCTTTCATGCTGACAGTAAAAATATTGTCCACATTTTGAAAAGCAATACAACTCTTACGCTTTTTTCGGTTTTGTCAGTCCAAATCCTGCAAATGGTTCATGACCGACAGCAGAATCATTTTGATTATAACCGTAACTGCTACATTTTTTCACCTGGTTACTCATTGCACATTAGAAGCTGTATGGAACGTTTTAAATTGTGTTGGAATAATTTTTCATTACAGGTGAAAAATAATAGTAAAAACTAGTGAGGATTTGCCAATGCAAACTGGAAAAATAGAATATCTTCATAAGCTGAGGAATATAGAAAAAAATTTATCTGATACAGAATTCCATTATTGGATAAAGTATTCTGGCTTTACTACCTGGCAATTCTGGGTAAATATATTAATGCTAATTATTCCTTTAGTTGTTTTATTCTTCTTCATTGATCGGAAAAAAATATATCTTTTGGGTTTTTATGGCCTTAATTTTCATGTTTGGTACACTTATCTCAACATAGTTGGTATAAGATGTGGATTATAGGAGTTTCCCAATCGATTAGCCCCTATTTTTCCATACTTTAGCTTTTGTGCATCCCTGACCCCTGTTGTATATATACTGGTATACCAATGGACGCTAAACCATAAAAAGAATTATTATATTTATACGCTATTAGTATCCGCTATTTTAGCTTTTATTGTTTTGCCTATTTTTGTGTGGGCAGGTTTTTTTCAATTTTATAAATGGGTAAACTATGCTTGGCTGTTTGTGTTTATCGTTATTGTGATTCTCTGGACCAAAATAATTACAAATGTATTTATCCATATGCATAAACGCTATGAAAAGAAAGTAGGAAATGGATAATTCACCTAAGGCTGTTTTCGCATAGATTGTTGCTTTTCGCAAAAGTGTTGAATATGTAATAAGTGAGGAATCCTGGCATCTTTTCGTTTTCAGTCATTTTGTTTTCAAGCCCGAACACTGTGTATCCTAGATTCAATTATACAAATAGCAACAAAACTTACGAAAAGAGCCTAACCTAAAGAAGAAGCTAATCAACATGATAGGTTGGCTTTTTTCTTCATCGGTGTTAAGGGGACTTGGCTGCTATTTATGTTAGAAATTGAGTGGAAAGGTTCAATCGCGCGTCTTTTTTAGGTCTAATGATTATGAGAATTTCCCTTGAACAAGGACTTTCTATCAAAGAAGTAGATATTGTACATAATCCTAACAGTCATTTGTTGGGTATAAGAGCGCATAGAAAAAGCCCCTTTGGGCAGACCGTTAAGAACAATCGTTTGTTCTCTTTTTAGTCTATCTGCCCAAAGGGGGAATACTAGATGGCCTCTTTTTTTATATCTGTTTGCTGCGCTAATGATTTCCTAGAACGCATGATAAGTGGATACAAAGCTATTCCTGATGCATACAATGCAATGCCTAAAAGGAATGTTTTCATGTTGGACGTACCGGCAAAGATGACATAAATGGAGTAAATTGTCGCAAGGATAGCGATAATCCCGTCAGTAAAACGGCTTTTTTGATTTTTATAAGTGCTGCCTGTGATGACCAGCTTCACCTGATAGAGTGCAGATGCAGTATATGGAACTAGGTAGGCAAGAGTGGCTACCTGAATCACAAAATTAAATGCACTGCTGAGTGAATCTGAAATGGTCAAGAAAAGAAAAGCCTGAGAAAATAGATTTGTAAGAACAAGAGATGCAGATGGTACCCCATTTTTGTTTTCCTTTTTAAAGATAGATGGAAACAAACCTTGCTTGGCTGCCTGATAAGGAGCTTCCGCACTTAAAAATATCCATCCAATGGTTGTGCCGGTTAAAGAAATGAGATCAAAAATGGCCATTACATAGCTCACATTATGTCCTACTACTTTTTGCAGCGCATCAACGAGCGGTTTGTTAGCGTTCATCAGTTCTGTTTGGGTTAAGCTGCCCATCACTAAAGTAGTAATCCCAACATAGATAACAAGCGATACAGCAAGTCCAATGACAGTTGCCTTCTTTATATCAGATCGCTTTTTAGCACGGTTAGAGAACATCACCGCCGATTCAATCCCGATAAAGGCCCAAAGCGTGGTAATGGCGGCATTGTTCACTTGTCCCAGAAGACTAAGAGAGGTTCCATTGCTTCCTGTACGAGCTTGGACAAGTGGAAAAATGTTTGTTTTTTGAAAGGCAAAAAGAGTGAAACAGATGAAGATCATAAATCCTATTACCTTAGTAGCCGTTGCAACAAAATTAATCTGCCCGGTGCGTTTAACGCCGCGAAGAATAATAGCATTCATGACCCAAAGCATGATGGTGCAAATTAGAAAGGTAATAAAACCACCTGTTTTGACACTGACCGGACCAATAGCAAATAAGGTAGCGCTGCTGGTCATGATAGGAAAGAATGTCGATAGATATCCGATGAAGGTTGTTAAGACGGCTACGTTGCCTGTTACGTTGGCTATCCAATATCCCCATGAGATGACATACCCGGAAAGAATGCCTGCACGGGAGCCTTTTGAAAAAAGTGCTTGGGCATACATTTGTACGCCTCCATTTAGTTCAGGCTTTCGAATAGATAAATTTCCAAAAACGAGGGAAAGCATTAAAACGCCTGCACCCGTCAAAACCCATGCAAGAATTACGCCGGCAGGACTGGCAGCTTTTGCAAGGGATTGGGGCAGCATAAAAATTCCTGAGCCAACCATATTTCCTACTACAAGCGCAGCAAGAAGCCATATTCCTAATTTGTTATTATTCATCTATTATTCCTCCGATAATTATTTATCCAATAAAATGTATATTCATTCAACGAGTTTCATTTTACTTTATTACGCTAAAGGATTCAATTGTTTTTTTATAATGGAGAAAATTACATACTTCAACAGGTAAGAATCCTGAGATTTGGTGAATAAATTACAATATTATTATTATTTTCAGTTGTAAAATGATTTCAACTTTTAATAAAAATATTGTCGTATTCTGTCATATGATATAAACTAATCAGGTCTTAATAATGATCCTTGTATAATGTCAGTTGAATGGTCTGATAGTTTCTACCCGGCAGCCAGAAATGCCGGACTACAGGGAAGTGTGAATAAATATAGAGCCATACATGCAGACTATTTCCTTAGATACCGGTTTTTTTATAACCGTATTAAGTAATAGGTTTCCGCAGCTCTTATTTTTCACGCTTCAGCCTGTGGCTGGGGGTGAAATGGAGGGCGTTTTATACAGGGAATCCTAAACAGGGAGTTGTTGGCATGTTTTTTTTATTGAATATTCTAGGGGTTCTGGTTGTTTTTGGCCTGGTATTCCTTTGCTCGCCTAATAAGAGAAAGGTTAAATGGCGTGCTGTCCTAAGCTTAATCGTTGTAGAGCTTTTTATTACCTGGTTTATGCTTGGCACTAAAGTCGGAACATGGGTCATAAATAAAATAGCATCATTTTTTACGTTTCTTATATCGTGTGCAGACCAGGGGATTTCTTTTGCTTTCCCATCTGCAATGGCGAATCCTTCTGTTGATTTCTTCTTTAGTGCATTAATGCCGATTATATTTATTATTACCTTCTTTGATATCCTTAGTTATTTTGGTATCTTAACATGGATTATCGATAAAGTAGGCTGGGTTATTTCCAAGGTTTCAGGTCTGCCAAAGCTGGAAAGTTTTTTTTCATTGCAAATGATGTTCCTTGGTAATACAGAGGCATTGGCAGTTATCCGCCAACAATTAGCAGTATTAAAAGAAAACCGCCTTCTTACGTTCGGAATCATGAGTATGAGCAGTATCTCAGGATCGATCATCGGTGCATACTTGAGCATGGTCCCAGGCGAATATGTATTTGCTGCAATTCCTTTAAACTGCTTAAATGCACTACTTTTGGCGAGTATATTAAATCCAATAGAAGTTAGCAAAGAAGAAGATATTGTATATGTCCCTACAAAAGCAGAGAAAAAAGATTTCTTTTCTACTATCTCTAATAGTATGCTTGTAGGGATACGTATGGTGATTGTGATTATGGCAATGGTGGTCGGTTATGTAGCACTGACAGCCTGTGCAAATGGTATATTGGGATTTTTCATTCACGGTCTTACGGTTCAAAAGATTTTTTCCGTGATATTTAGCCCTTTTGCTTATCTGATGGGATTATCAGGCCATGATGCCATGTATGTCGCTCAGTTAATGGGAATAAAGCTGTCAACAAACGAATTCGTAGCCATGATGGATTTGAAAAAACATGTCCATAGCCTTCCGCATCATACAATTGCTGTTGCAACAACATTTTTGACTTCCTTTGCCAATTTTAGTACTGTCGGTATGATTTACGGGGCAATCAGTTCTATAATGGGTGAAGACAAGTCCCGCATTATTGGTAAAAATGTATGGAAGCTTTTAGTCAGCGGTGTTGCTGTTTCTCTATTAAGTGCGATGTTTGTAGGTTTATTTACCTGGTAAGATAAATAGGAATATAGGAGAGTGTGTTCCAGTAACCTTGGACACGCTCTTTTTAATTGTTTGTCTTTATTTTTTAAGCTGCTGATTTACTCTGCAGGTTCACAGTCGTTTTAAATATAGCAAGTGCTTTTACAGATTCTATTTTTAAAATACAATAAGAGGAAAAATGAAAAAAGAACTATTTACATTGATTTACCTTAGGACTATTATGAATTTGTACAATTTAATCATGTGAAAACTAGGGGTGTCCAGTATGCTGGGCTGAGAGAGAAACGCGTAAGTTTCTTAACCCTCAGGACCTGATCTGGTTCATACCAGCGTGGGGAAGTTAGAATTTTTATGCTCGTTAATGGTGTATTTCCATTAACGTGTTTATGCTAACATCAGCCGGGTCTCTTTATAGATCCGGTTTTTTTCATGCGGTCCCTTGAACTGATTTTGTCCTTTTTAATAAGAACTTGGTTAATTGACTCTGTCGTTTTCAGCTCATTTTTTTACATTAACCTTTCAGCTGAGAGAAAAAGGCGGTTAAACAATCTTTTCATTTAACTGAGCAAATGATAAAAAGGGGAGAATAAAAGAATGCTTACAAATTCAAACAATGAAAAAAATGTATCCATTATGTCCAGTTTTACAGGAAGCAAGAAAGTGTATGTTAAGGGACCAAGGCCCGAAATAAAGGTACCTATGCGCGAAATCCAACTCTCTGATACCAAAGGAACATTTGAGCAAGAAGCTAATTTGCCTGTACGTGTTTATGATACAAGCGGACCTTATACAGATGCTGACTGTCCAATTGATATACGTAAAGGTCTTAGTCCCTGCCGCAGCTGGATACGGGATAATGAAAATATAGAAGAGTATAGCGGCCGTGGAGTAAAACCGGAGGATAACGGTTATAAGAACAATGATTCAAGAGCGAATACCAGCCTGTTTCCAGGATTAAAGCGAAAACCGTTAAGAGCAAAAAAAGGAAAAAATATTACCCAAATGCATTATGCACGGAAAGGGATTATTACTCCTGAAATGGAATTTATCGCAATCAGAGAAAATGTGTCACCTGAATTAGTCCGGGATGAGGTTGCACGTGGACGTGCCATTATACCTGCTAATATTAATCATCCTGAAAGTGAACCTATGATTATTGGTTCCCGTTTTCACGTGAAGATTAATGCGAATATTGGGAATTCTGCCGTTACCTCTTCTATTGAAGAAGAGGTAGAAAAAATGACATGGGCTACCCGCTGGGGGGCAGATACCATGATGGACCTTTCAACAGGGGAAAATATACATACTACGCGCGAATGGATTATCCGAAATTCCCCCGTACCGGTAGGAACTGTTCCAATCTATCAAGCGCTCGAAAAAGTGAATGGGTGTGCGGAGGACCTAAATTGGGAGGTATATCGTGATACGTTAATAGAACAATCTGAGCAGGGAGTGGATTATTTCACTATACATGCAGGAGTGCTTCTTCGTTACATCCCCTTAACAGTAAACAGGGTAACAGGTATCGTATCCCGAGGAGGTTCTATTATGGCTCAATGGTGTCTTGCCCACCATCAGGAGAACTTCCTTTACACTCATTTTGAAGAAATCTGTGAAATTATGAAAACGTATGATGTATCCTTTTCTTTAGGGGATGGCCTTCGTCCAGGTTCCATTGCAGATGCAAATGATGCGGCACAATTAGCGGAGCTGGAAACACTTGGAGAACTCACGGAAATAGCTTGGAATCACGATGTACAAGTAATGATTGAAGGTCCAGGACACGTTCCAATGCATTTAATTAAAGAAAACGTGGATAAGCAAATGAAAGTTTGTGATGAAGCCCCTTTTTATACTTTAGGCCCGTTAACAACAGATATTGCCCCAGGCTATGACCATATTACTTCAGCCATTGGTGCTGCAATGATTGGATGGTTTGGAACGGCCATGCTCTGTTATGTAACACCAAAGGAGCACCTGGGCCTTCCAAATAAAGAGGACGTAAGAACCGGGGTTATCACCTATAAAATTGCTGCGCATGCTGCAGATTTAGCAAAAGGGCATCCCGGAGCCCAAATGCGGGATGATGCCCTTTCAAAAGCCAGATTTGAATTTCGATGGAGAGATCAATTTAATTTGTCATTAGATCCGGAAAGAGCGCTGGAATATCATGATGAAACACTTCCGGCAGAAGGGGCGAAAACATCTCATTTTTGCTCCATGTGCGGTCCAAAATTCTGCAGTATGAAAATTTCACAGGATATACGAGAACGGGTAAAAGAAGAGGATCACCGAAAGGAAGCAATGATTATGGAGGGGATGGAAGAAAAAGCGAAAGAATTTAGAAATACTGGAAGTAAAATGTATCAATAGGATTTTATTAATAAAACTTTTTCCATCGAAGGAAAACACTTATATTTTATATCCAGACATACGATGTTAATGGAGCATGAATTCTTTTCTAATATGCGTTGTTAAAGGACACTGTTAGCTCATTCGTGTGAAACGGCCGTTTCACACGAATGAGCTAAAAAACGAACAGTTTTCAACCTTGTAATTTAACATTCTGTAAAAATTAATGTTACTATTACACCCACATTGATTGATCGAAAATTAACTGTCAGAACCAACAACGCTTGCATATCTGAGTTAAAGCCCAATGTTAATTTGAATTCACCGTTGATTGAAGTGAAAAGTACGAGACTCCTGCGGGATCAGCGTGTAAGGGAAGACCCCGCAGGAGCTTGCGACGAGGAGGCTTCCCAACCGCCCCGCGGAAAGCGAGTGCCTGCAACGGAAATCAACCAGCAGGACCAACAACGCTTGCATATCTGAGTTAAAGCCCAATATTGAATTTAATTCACCGTTGATTGCTGCTGAAAATAACAAGCAAGATTAACAGAGACATTATCTTAAATGCATGCCAAGATATTAGAAGAATAATCATTTCCACTTTACTATTTTAAGAAATAGAGATATGATCGAGGAAATGAAATAAATATTGCTTACTGCTAGGGGAGCCTGAATGGCTGAGACTGAACATTAGTTCTAAACCCTTTGAACCTGAACTGGATTATACCAGCGGAGGGAAGTGGAAATTAACAATCAGGTCAATTCTTATATTTTTATTTTTTATGACATGGTTATAACCCACTCATTTCTCCGTAAATGAGTGGTTTTTTTGCGTTAAAAAGTACATAGACAAAGCAATAAGGGGTGAAAAAGCTTGGACTTTGTTACAGAAGAACTAGCTGCAAGAATTACGAATGAGATTGAGGCAAGAAAAGATGAACTTATTCAATTAGTATCTAAACTTGTGGGATATCCAACTGTAAGCCCTCCAGCCCGCAATTCAAGCAAAATACAACATTACATAAATAAGTATTTAATGGATTTGGATTTTAAAACGGAGAGATGGGAGGTCTACCCCGGTGACTCCAACGTTGTGGGGATATTGCCTGGAGACTCTGCAGAAGCATACAAAAGCTTAATTATAAACGGCCATGTGGACGTGGCAGAAGTAGGGGATGAGAGTGATTGGGAAACACCGCCTTTTGTTTTAAGAGAAGAGGGGGGCTATCTATACGGCCGGGGAGTTGCAGATATGAAAGGCGGTTTGGCAGGAGCATTGCTGGCCGTGAAGGTGTTAAAAGATTTAAATATCCCACTTAAAGGGAATCTTCAATTACAATCGGTCATTGGTGAAGAGGTGGGGGAAGCAGGAACCCTTGATTGTACGGAGAGAGGGTACAAAGCGGATTTTGCAGTAGTCGTGGATACCAGTGATCTTCATATCGAGGGCCAAGGAGGAGTCATTACAGGCTGGATTACCATACAGAGCACAGAAACGTACCATGATGGTTTACGCAGAAAAATGGTTCACGCAGGCGGCGGGATACATGGGGCCAATGCTATTGAAAAGATGATGAAAGTCATCTCAGGTCTTCAGGAGCTTGAACGGCATTGGGCGATTACAAAACAATACCCTGGTTTTGCTCCGGGTACCAACACCATTAATCCTGCCGTCATTGAAGGTGGGCGGCATGCAGCCTTTGTTGCCGACCGATGTTCATTGTGGGTGACAGTACACTTTTATCCCAATGAGAACTATGAACAAATCATCAAGGAAATTGAAGAACATATCCATCTTGTAGCTCAAAGCGACCCTTGGTTAAGGAATCATCCTCCTCAATTTAAATGGGGAGGAAAATCCATGATTATGGATAAGGGCGAAGTCTTCCCTTCTCTTGAAATCGATCCTGAACACATAGGAACAAGATTACTGGTGAAGTCGTATCGAAATACCTTAGGCAAGAAACCCGAAATAGGGATGTCTACGACAGTCACCGATGCAGGATGGCTTGGACGGGCAGGTATCCCAACAGTCATATTCGGTCCGGGAAAACTGGAGGATGCCCACGCTATAAATGAAAAGCTGGAAGTTCAACAATTGGTTGATTTTACAAAAACCTTAGCGATGTTTATGGCTGAGTGGTGCAATACGCAAAAGGAGGAAAAAGAATGGCCCTTTCAAAACGGCTCTATGAAAAATTAAAACATGTTTGGTTCCAAACCCACCAGCACCCATTTGTTAAGGGATTGGGAAATGGAGACCTTCCTGCTGAAGCCTTTATTCGCTATATGAAGCAGGATTACGTATTTTTAATCGACTATTCCAGACTTTTTGCATTAGGGGCTATTAAAGCAAAAGATCTAGAGACCATGAGCACTTTTGCCAAGCTTTTGAATGATACTCTCCACGGCGAAATGGACCTGCATCGTCAATATGCGAAAAGGTTTGGAATCACGAATGAACAGTTGGAAGCAACAAAGCCCGCCCCAATCAATCTTGCCTACACCCGATATATGCTGAATGTTGCCCATACGGGTTCACTTGCAGAATTGGTTTCCTCTTTACTTCCCTGTATGTGGAGTTACTGGGAAATCGGTAAAATGCTAAAAGAACAATATCCGGGTTCTGAGGAACACGCCTTATATGGCGAGTGGATTGCCATGTATGCTTCTGAAGAATTCGGTTCTTTAGCCAGCTGGTTAATCCGTTTACTCGATCACCTGGCAGAGGGAATAAGTGAACGGGAATTAAGTGTTTTGGAAGAACATTTTATTACAACATCCAGATTTGAATATATGTTTTGGGATATGGTGTATCAGGGAGGGGATTGGCCTGTCTAATTTACTTTCCTTAAAGAATGTAGCGTATATTTTTCATAATGAAGGGAACGGTCTGCCTGTATTTGCGAATCTTTCCATGGAGATTGAGAAAGGGGAATTTGTATCCATCATTGGAGCCAGCGGTTCTGGGAAAAGCACTTTGTTTAAAGTGATTTCAGGTTTACTGGAGCCGTCAGATGGAGAGATTGTTCTTTCAAACGGGACACCGGATAAACGTTTAGGGAATATTGGTTATATGCCGCAAAAAGACTTGCTTTTACCTTGGAGAACGGTGACGGAAAATATTATGCTTCCATTGGAAATATCCAAAGTGAATAAAAAGGAGAAGCAAGCTGAAATCAGGGAATGGCTGTCTAAATTTGATTTACTTTCTTTTGAACATGCCTATCCACACGAGCTCTCAGGGGGAATGAGACAGCGTGTCGCTTTTTTAAGATCCCTCATTTCGGCAAAAGATCTTTTGCTGTTAGATGAACCTTTTGGAGCACTGGATTCTTTGACGAAGCGAAAAGTGCATAAATGGCTTTTGGATTTATGGGAGGATCTCCAAAAAACAATCCTATTTATTACGCATGACTTAGAAGAAGCCATTTTACTCAGTGATCGTATTTATATCCTGCCTAAAGAAAATGGAAAGCCATTAAAGGAAGTGAAAGTGTATTTTAAAAGACCAAGAAGTCCGGAAATCATCTATCAGTCTGAATTTATTCATGTAAGAAAAGAATTGGAGTGTCTGATTAATGATGAAGACTAAATTAAACCGTTGGCGAAAGGAATATGGTTTGTTTTTATTGGTGATCATTTTTGTGATCAGTATATGGGAATGGATTGTGGATAAGGGGATGATCCCTCCTTTTATTTTGCCTTCGCCTCTTTCCATTTGGAAGTCCCTGTTAACGAACAGCCTGCTTCTGTTTGAGGTGCATTTACCGATCACACTTGAAGAAGTCCTGATTGGATTTATCCTATCGGTTATAGGTGGTGTTCTTATAGGATCGATTATGCATTTCTCTAAAGCGATGGAGAAAGTACTTTATCCATTCCTGGTCATCTCTCAAACCATTCCTTTAATTGCAATTGCTCCCATTTTTATCATGTGGTTCGGGTATTCCATTTGGAGCAAGGTTGCAGTAACCTTTTTAACTGCGTTTTTTCCAATTGTTATTAATACGTATGATGGGCTTAAATTAGGGGGGGATGACTATCGGGAACTGCTCTTGACGATGGGGGCCAACCGGTTTCAAATCTTCAGGAAAATTCAAATTCCACAGGCTTTACCCCTCTTTCTGTCTGGATTGAAAATGTCAGTCGTGTATTGTGTCGTTGGAGCTACAATCGGTGAATGGTTGGGCGGGACTGCAGGATTGGGTTATTTCAGCAGGAGAATGTCTGGAAATATGGAGGCAGATGCAGTGTTTGCGTCTGTGTTTATACTTTCATTAATGGGGATTGCATTATTTTTAATCATAGCATTTATCGAAAAAAAATTATTAAAAAGAAGATACTTTAATCAATAAACAATGGAATAGGAAGGAAACTACAACATGAAAAAAATTCTCTTTTTTACAGCAGCAGCATTATTACTGGTTTTAGGCGGATGCGGTGTGAATAATGCAGAATCAGGAGCTGGTTCACATAAAATGCAAAAGGTTACTCTTATGCTGGATTGGTATCCGAATGCTGTACATTCATTTCTTTATACAGCACAGGAAAAAGGCTATTTTAAACAGCAGGGCTTAGATGTGAATATTGAAATGCCAGCAGATACGAATGATCCGCTTAAATTGGTTGCTGCTAATCAAGTGGACATGGCTCTAAGCTATCAGCCGGAAGTGGTGATTGCCCGCAGCCAAAATATCCCTGTCCAATCCTTTGGTGCAATTGTCCGCCATCCATTGAATTATTTGATGGTCCCTGAAAACAGCACCATTCAATCGCCTAAGGATCTTGAAGGGAAAACGGTTGGGTATCCATCTATTCCGCTGGATGAAGCAATCATTCATTCGATGGTTCAATTTGCTGGGGGAAATCCAGATAAAGTAAAGATGATCGATGTAGGATTTAATTTAATTCCAACAATGGCAACAAAAAAAGCCGATGCACTTATTGGAGGCTATATCAACCATGAAAAGCTGCTACTTGATAAAGAAGGGCACCCTATGCGTACTTTTAACCCCGCAAAATACGGCGTTCCTGATTACTATGAATTAGTCCTGGTTGCAAGTGAAAAATCATTAAAAGAAAAGCCTGACGTATATAAGAAATTCATGGCCGCTATTAGGGAAGGACAGGCATATGTCCAAAAGCACCCTAAAGAAGGACTTTCAATCCTATTAAAGCATGAAGATCAATCATCACCATTGGATAAAGAGGTAGAGACAAAAAGCTTGCAAATTCTTTTGCCTTTGATGGATGCTAAGAACAAGCCATTCGGATATCAAGATGCAAGCTCCTGGAATAAAGTTGAAAAATGGCTCTATAATGAAAAAGTGATTCAAACGCATGTAAATGCCAAATCTGCTTATAAAAACTTTTAAAAAAACTAAGTGCTTCAAGTGTTTGTAGTGATTTTCGCTTCTATCTGTAAATGCTATGAATAAAAATAGACACGAAAATCAAAGAACTTATGAAAATAGCTATATGAAAAGAGAGGCTGACTCTTATGAGCCGCCTCTCTTTATTTGTTTAATGAACGTCAGTTTTACTTTGTTTCATTTGATAGCCATCTTCTAAATCCTTCGTCAGGTAGCCGCTGCGGACACCCCAAGTGTAAAAAATTAAAGCCGAAATGATAATAACGACAAAATCCCATCCGTATGGAATGATATTTATCCCATGAAATTTGGAACTGCCGATCCAAGAAATAAACGCCATGTAAAGTAAATAGATAATTAACCATAAACCAGATTTTAAATCTTTACTAAATCCTTCCCAGTTGGATTTAGCTTGATAATAAAAATAGATAGGCAAGCCGATAACCATGATTAACGTAACTTTTCCAGTTAAAGGCCACTGTGCCCAATAATAAATGAGTGATGCCATGATAAAGGCGAGGGGTGCGATAATTTGCATGCCTTTAATCTTAAACGGACGGTGGACGGCCTCATTACTATAGCGTCTAAAGACCATAACAGAAATTGGCCCTGTTACATACGAAATTAACGTAGCGACAGAAATAACGGAAGCGAGTGATCCCCATCCTCTAAATAGGAATAAAAAGATAAAGGATACCACAAGGTTTAACCACATTGCTGCACGGGGCACTCCGACTTTTGGATTAACAAACCCAAAAACTTTTGGGAAATATCCATTCCGCTCCATTCCATAAATCATTCTGGCGGTTGTCGCAGTGTAGGTCATTCCAGTACCTGATGGTGATATAAAAGCATCAGCAAAAAGTAAAAGAGCGAGCCAGTTCAATCCCCATGCCATAGCAAGGTCGGCAAAAGGTGATTTTAATTGAATGTTATCCCATCCATTTGAAACCATAGAAGGCTTTACTGCACCAATGAACGCCAGCTGCAATAGTACGTAAATAACCCCAGCCATCAGGATGGATCCGATAACGGCTATCGGAATGGAGCGCTGAGGGTTCCTTGCTTCACCGGCCAGGTTAATGGGGCTTTGGAAGCCATTAAAGGCAAACACAATTCCGGAAGTGGCAATGGCCGTTAGGATACCAGCCCATCCGTGAGGCATAAAGCCGCCGTGATACTGGGTAAAGTTGCCGCTGTGGAAACCAGCAATTACCAAGCCAAGAATAGTGCATCCTGGAATAATAAATTTAAAGATCGTAATGGCCGTGTTAACACGTGCAAATAGTTGTACTGTAAAATAGTTGAGAATGAAATAGATAATAACTAAGATGGCTGCAATTAAAAGTCCTGCCGCGGATAACTGTGTACCGTTATACAATGAGTGTGCCCATGCAAATGGCCACGAACTCATATACTGAGCAGAGGCTTCGGCTTCAACGGGAATTACTGAAACGATAGCAATCCAGTTGGCCCAACCCGAGATGTAGCCGGCAAGAGAGCCGTGTGAAAAATGTGCATATCGAACCATTCC
This sequence comes from Heyndrickxia acidicola, assembly GCF_001636425.1. Classification (NCBI taxonomy): domain Bacteria; kingdom Bacillati; phylum Bacillota; class Bacilli; order Caryophanales; family Bacillaceae; genus Heyndrickxia; species Heyndrickxia acidicola. Next base: position 1,985,884 of record NZ_KV440953.1, on the reverse strand, counting down.
GCCTGCTTCTGGAAACATCGTTCCTAATTCAGCATACGTTAGTCCGATGAATAGAATGATGAATGTTCCTAAAACCCAAGCGATTAAAGCAGCGGGACCGGCAACTTCAGCTGCTCTCCATGCTCCAAATAACCAACCGGAACCAATAATAGAACCAAGTCCAGTCATTGTTAAGGCAAAGGTTTTAATATCTCTTCTCATGTTGTTATTGTCCATTTGCTCACCTCTATATTTATTGTTACAAACGTCTTCTATTATTCTATCATGAATCTAAAAGCGCTTGCATGGTTAGTGAAACAGTCGTAATGTTTTGAATGTTTTGCTATTATTCAAAAAATAGTATAAGATTGGAATGCTTTCAATTATGTATTGTTTTGCAATAGAAAAAAATGATAGGCTTTCTGCTATCTATAGCACCCAATTGTTGCAGCTGCTAATTTATAGATATCTATCCGGTATCATTAGATTCCCCATAATAAGAGGATAGAAACATACTTGTAAAAAATTTTTACAGGCACTGATAGATCCTAAAGTTTTCCGAGTTGGTTGAACACTTTTTTGCTCCTGATAGGAAGAAAGCTTTTTTATCTTGTTATACAATACATGATGATTTGACAATATGCGCATATGTTCATATAATCAATCCGATAAAAAGAACGTATTTTTTGATGGAGGAAGGGTATGTTTCAAAAAAAAGAAGGAAATATTCCAAAACCAAGTGAAATTAAAAATATAAATGAAGAGACTCTTTTTATGGTAACTCAAACCTTTAAAGCTTTATCTGACACTACTAGAATTAGAATTTTGTATTTATTGTCACAAAAAGAGTGCTCAGTAAATGAGATTGCTGAATGTTTGGGACTTCATCAGTCTACCGTTTCCCATCAATTAAGTTTTTTAAAAAACCTTCGTCTTGTTAAATTCAGAAGATCAGGCTCTACTGTTTACTATAGTCACGATGACAAACATATTCTTGATCTTATGAGACAAGCCATAAATCATTCTTGCCATGTATAATAAAAGGAAGGAGCATAACATGTCAGAAAAACATCATCATCATGATCATGATCACGGAGACGTATTTCACTCACATGCCCCTGCTGGAAAAATGAAATTGGCATTTTTTCTAACGCTTATAATATTAATAGTTGAAGTGGCGGGAGGTTTTTTTTCGCATAGTCTTGCCTTGCTTTCAGATGCCGGCCACGTCCTGACAGATATTGCGTCAATCGGATTGTCATGGTTTGCACTGCATCAGTCACAGAAGCCGGCTTCCGAGGAATTTACTTATGGCTATCATCGCTCCGGGATATTGGCTGCTTTTATTAATTCCATGGCATTGATTATAATTGCAGTCATAATTCTGATAGAAGCTATCGCACGCTTCCAACATCCGCAGCCAGTTGAAAGTACATGGATGTTTATAAGTGCTTCCGTTGGACTGGCACTCAATCTTTATTTAGGTCTTGGTTTAAGTAAAGAAGATAATATTAATGTCAAAAGCGCGGTACTTCATATGATTGGGGATGCCATTGCTTCAGCAGGGGTGATCCTAGGCGGTGTTATCATCTTGTTTACCGGCTGGTATATGCTGGATCCGATTCTTAGTGTGCTTATATCTTTTCTAATCTCTTTTGGTGCATGGAGAATTGTTAAGCAAACAGTATGTATATTAATGGAAGGGAAGCCGAAAGGTATCCGCATAGATGAAGTCATAAGGAATATTTGTTCGGTGAAGGGTGTTCTTACGGTACATGATTTGCATATTTGGAGTATAACCAGCGATAAAAATGCTTTATCCTGTCATGTGGTCGTAAATGATCAGGTAAACTTTCAAGAAAGCCAGATCATCTTGCGTGAAATAGAGCATTGTCTGCAGCATCAAGGAATTGGCCATGTGACCATCCAAATGGAAAATGAAGATCATCCACATGACGAAACCGAAATTTGTTCCACAACAACTCATGAACATCATCACCATTAAAAGAAGACAATTACCTTTTCGGAACAGCGGCTCTATGCAGACTGCTGTTTTTTTATGCAAGTAAGTATAAGAGCTTTTAAGTAAAAGCAGTTTATCATAGAGTGTTGATTTTCGTTCCAGGATTGAAGCTCAACAGTCAAGATTAACAGAACTCTTATTCTTCACCCTAAGTAGATTTGTCAAGGGAAAAGCGTGGGAGTAAAGAAGGATTTTTTTTTTGTAAGGTTTTATTGTTACGAATTTTGTTGTATATTTATGGGGGTTAATGACTGAAATTGCCCTTTTATAAAGTTTTTTGTGCTCAGGACATGATGGGAAATAGGGTGTGTAATTTCCTTTTGCTTTTCCGTAATTTCCGACTTTTTTTGATAATCTTTAAGACAGAGAGGAGAAACATCATGAATTCTGTAAATAGTGTGTCTGCTTATATTATTGAACATGCGTCCTCTTTAGCTGTTGAAATTGTAGAATATAATATTGCTAAACTGGAGTTTGAAGTGCAAGACTCTGTGAAACATAATATCATTCATTTTCAGACTGAGTTCATTCAATTTCTAGGGGAGGCCATCACCTATGAGAATGACCAGATGGTTGCGGATGGTTTTCATAAATGGTACCGAAAATATGAGCAGCAGGGTGCACCTCCGGAAAAGGTTTCCAGTATTGTTGCTCCCTATGCGGATGTTCGCTTGTTCTTTAATAAACGGATCACTGCTATCTGCGAGCAGTACTCCCTGACACTTGCTGAAGCCTCTTTGATCCTTCAGCGGCTTAATTATATGCTCGATATAGGGCTTACGAAGTCTATCGTAGCATATGAAGAATATACAATTATGGAAGACCAAAAAAGACAAAAAGAAATTATTCGATTATCATCTGCCATAGTACCGGTTAAAGAAGATGTTGCCGTCCTTCCGCTAATTGGATCAATTGACCATGAAAAAGCAGAGTATCTCATTCATACGGCTATACCAAAAATTAGCGGGATGGGAATTCATTGTCTTATTATCGATTTTTCAGGAATAAAAAATTTAGATCCGGAGATTTCACAATACATTTTTAAAATTTATAAAATGCTTGTTTTACTTGGGATTTCCGTTATTTTTACCGGTATCCGCCCTGATATAGCCAGCAATGCTGTTAAAAATGGTATTCACTTCGCTTCTGTAAAAACCTATTCAAATGTGAAAGAAGCTATAAAACATATGGAAATAAAAAGGACAAACGAACAATGATGCGTTTGTCTTTTTTCTATGGCTCTGCTAATCTTGCCTGTTGCTTTCCTTTTTAGGTACTCACTTTCCGGCGGCAGACAAGGAGCCTGCTCCGTGCTCATTGCACCAGTAGAGGTTCCTTTTGCCTGCTTGTCCCGCAGTAGTCTCGTTCCATCTTCTCATTTCCTCAGTGCAAAAATTTAAATCAACATTCATATTTTGATCTTTTTCCATTTCCGAATCATTTTACCTTGTTGTATAAATCTAAGCAATAGAACATATATCATACCTTTTAGTTGATAAGGAGCGGTAAAGAACTCTTTAATATATTCCTATTTAAAGAAAAAATGGATTATTTTACAAAAAAACTATTGTGATAATGACAGAATTGTCATTATAATATAGATGACAGATGCGTCATTAATTTTTTGGGGGGAGCAAAGTGGCACCTAAGATATCAGAGGAAGAAAAAGGAAGACGTCGTTCACACATAGTCCAGTCCGCCAAAAATGTCTTTATTCGAAAGGGCTACGAAGCGTCCTCTATGCAGGATATAGTCGATGAAACAAAAATGAGCCGGGGATGGGTTTATCTTTATTTTGCGAACAAAGAGGAAATTATGAAAGCCATCTTAATCGAGAATGAAATGGAAACAGAGCAAATGGTTGAAAATCTTTTGGCAAGCCGCCATTCTGTTTGGGAAGGGCTGAAAGCCATGCTTACTGCCATAGAACAGGAACTTCTGGAAGGTTCAGATAATCTGGATATGGTGTTTTACGAATACTTTCTCGGTGGTTTAAGAAATAAAGAGCGCCACTTGTTTTTAGAAGGGCGCTATGACAGGCAGCACCGATTTATCATGGACTTTTTACAGCAAGGAGTTTTAAATAATGAATTTAGCCCGTTGGCTGAAATTGAAGTCATTGTAAAAATGATTACTTCTTATTTTGAGGGAATCATGCTTCATACAAGGGCAGCAGGTCCCGATCAAGTGAGAGTTCGAGAGCAGATGGAGCTTTTTAAAACAGTATTAAAAAATATACTTCAGGTTCAGGATTCGAAAGGGGAATATTAGTGAAACTCTTTAAAAATAAGATTTTCAGAAAATTGTTTTTTGCTTCAATTGCTTCGCAGCTTGGATCAATGGTGGGAACGGTTGCATTCACCTTTTATCTTCTCGACCTTTTCGGCAAAAAGCCTTTTTTGGCTACACTGGCAGAATTAATGTATTCACTGCCCATTTTATTTGTATTTTTTTTAGTCGGTGTTATAGCTGACAGAATGGATAGGAAAAAGATAACGGTCAATACCGACTGGATTCGGGCAGCACTGACGTTAATTTTGTTAATTGCCGTTTATGAGAAAATTCTATGGCTTGCATTTGTGATTCTGTTTATTCGCAGTACTGTTTCAAAGTTTTTTGCTCCTGCAGAAATGAGTCTCCTTCAAGGGATTCTTGATAAAGGCATGTATATGCAGGCATCTGGTTTAAATCAGACAGTTATGGGGATGTTCATGTTATTTGGAATGGGAATTGGAGCCCTTTCCTATCACTATATTGGGATTACAGGCTCCGTTTTGGCAGATGGAATCAGTTTTATACTATCTGGTTTGCTGATTGGAAGCTGTGCAATATCCCTTGAAGCCAGACTGCCTAACGGAAAAGTACACTTTAAAGTATTAAACTTCTCAACCATATTAAAAGATTTTAAGGAAGGTCTTGTTTATATTCTCAGTTTTAAACTATTAAAATCAATTATCGCTGGTTTCCTCATTTTTGGGCTGATCAACGGAGGATTTTCTGTACTTCCGCTTTTTACCATGAAATATAAGCTGGCGCCGGCACAATATCAACAGTTCTCATCGCTGTTTTCAATTTGTATGGGGATAGGATATCTCCTCGGAAGTGCAGTTGCAAGCCGGCTTATACAGAAATTTAAGGTTCATCGTGTGTTCATAGCCGGAATTTTTTTCAGCGGTGCCGTTACCTTTACTTTGGGAATGCTTGACAACGTTTGGTTTTATTTCTCCAGCGTCGTATTGCTTGGTATCATTTTAGCTCCTTTAAATACGGCGTTATCAGGCTGGATGACAGAACTGGTGGATCCTAAATTTATGGGGAGAGTTTCCGGTTGGATTGATCCCTTAATGATGCTTTCTTATTCCATTTCCCTTGGGATTATAGCCGTTATTTTCCCTGTCTTTGTTAAAGTGGAAACCATTTATTATGCAATTGGGATTTTGATGGCAGTGGTTGGCTGCTACTATCTAATTGTTTTGCCAGCTCAGGTAAAAGAGAGGGGCTTGGCTGGAATTGAGCAAACTAAATCAGCAAAAGCAACTATTGAATCTCTGTAATAGGCTGTTTTAGCATAGACTGTTGCTTTACCTATAAAAGATTATTCCTTATGTTGTTTGTCTTCGCGGCATCTTTTTGTAAGCTTATTCACAAGTATTATATTGAACATGGATTTTAATCGTTTTTGTGTCAAATAGCAATAATGTTTACAAAAAAGCTTTGGAGTTTGTTTGGGTAGAATAATTTTAAAATTGTGAATTTAAAAAAGGTGAGGGATGTTGCTTTTCAGTGCAACATCCTATTCCTGTATAAATGACACCAGGAAAAAGATTGGTTATGATAAGTAAAGGTAATGTATATGGACATTATGAAATGAGTGTTTGAAATGAAAAAAACAATACTGCTTTCTCAGGTTTTTTCTCAGGTTATTTACTCCATCATGCTTCCTTTTCTTATGAGGTTAGCTCTTTTTCTAAATCCTATTGCCATTGCAGTCGTGTGGGGGTTCTGGACTGGAATGACCTTATTTGCCGTATGCCTATTGAATGGCGTTCAGCTTCATATACCTAGGTGGTCAATTAAAGGAGTAATCATTTTATATTCTGTATGTCTGCTAATCTTACTTTTTTTCAGACCTGCCAATGAGCATTATCATGAGTGGAACCTTATTCCTTTTAAAACTATTCTATTTTACTTATCGCAAAGAGTGGAATTTTTGGTGGCTTTTTATAATCTTGCTGCGAATATTGTCTTATTTATACCAAATGGAATTTGTATTTTACTGCTGACTAAGAAACGAAGTTTTTTCAGACTGGCAGTTTTGCCAGCGGCCTGTATCTCCCTTATTGAGGTTTTGCAGCTTTTGACGCATCGTGGAAGCCTCGATATTGATGATTTAATATTAAATACAGTTGGAATAGAGATTGGATATTGGTTATACCCGGTTTTTAAAAAAGTAATTGTTATTACTCCCGTTAAATCTTTTAATCAGCAGGCGTGAAGCATGAATTTGTGCCTTCAGCTACTCTTTGGATGGTAAGAGAAAATATAAATTTCGAAAATTTACATTCAAAGTATGCTTTATTATATAATCTGTATAGTTATGAAATACGGTTCCGGGAGAGCAGTGGCATGAGAGAAGAACTGAAGTATATTGGAGAAAAAATTATTTCAAATAAGCTTTTATTAGCCAAAAGCATAGCAGTTTTACAAAATGAATTATTCGTAAAAGATGCCAACAGTCTGATAGGAGAACATGAAGCATCTGTTTTAGAATGGCATGCGGAGCTGATTTCTTATTTAGGTGAATATCTGGTTCAGCCGGAACCTGCTGCAAATGAGAAAGTTGTTTTATGGGCAAGGGAATCGGCGAGGTCGGCTATTGAAATACATTTACCTTTAACCTTATCTTTACGCTCCCTTTCTTTTTATCGCACCGTGATTTGGGATGTTTTCACAGAGGAGCTTGAGCAAAGAAAGTTTGCACCGATTACCATGCTTGATGTCAGTAAAATCTTGGATCCGATTATGGATGAAGTGAGCGCGATTATAGGGCAGGTATATGATGAGCATAGTCAGAAAATGATGAAGCTGGCCTATACTGCTTTAGAAGAATTGTCTATTCCAGTGGTTCCTGTTTCAAAGGACACAGGGATTATTCCTATTATTGGTGAAATTGATACCAGACGTTCACATCTGCTTATGAAATCAGCCCTCCAGGAATCAGTCCGTTTAGGTTTCCAATATCTAATCCTAGATATTTCTGGTGTAACGATTATTGATACAATGGTGGCAGACCATGTGCTTAAAGTAATAGAAGCACTAAACTTAATAGGAGTAAAAACCTGTATTAGCGGAATAAGGCCCGAGATTGCCCAAACCATTGTGTCATTAGGTATTGACTTGTCTAACCTTCAAACCTTTGCCAACTTGCATACTGCACTGGCTAGTATTGGAATAAAAAAGAATAAATAGAAAAAATAACAGCACTCCAAATGGAATGCTGTGTTTTTATGCCTTGATTATCTGGATTTCATTTTATTATGGGATTGGCTCTGATATATTTCTATGTTGATAACTACTCTTTTTTAGCTCATTCGAGTGAAATAGCCGTTTCAATCGAATGAGCTAAAAAACAACAGAGTGCTCTATCAAAGCCATGGGATTAATGCTGAGAATATGTTTAGAGTTGTTTAAAGCAGGGGAATCAGGTGCTGAGCTTTTTGTTTGACGACATAAACTGTACATAATAAAATTACAGTACGTTTCTTGGGAAGAAAATGAAAACATTGAATAGTGAATTTACAATAGCCGTTCATATTCTTGTTTATTTATCTTATTTGCCAGATCATATGGCAAGCAGTAAAACAATAGCAAGGAATGTTTCTACAAATGCTGCGAGAATCCGTAAGATTATGAGTATTTTACGACATAATGGTTATATAAAAACGAAAGAAGGAATTGGCGGTGGATATATTCTTAATTGTGACCCAGATGAGGTTACTCTTGCAGAAATCTATCTCAGCGTTTCGATAGGTACCCTCAAACCTAATTGGTGTTCAGGAGATCCTGAACAAACATGTCCTCTTTCGTCGAATATTCAGCATGTAATGGATGGTATCTTTAATGAAACAGAAACTTATTTATGCAGATATCTTGAAAAAATAACCGTCAGCAGTGTTTTGAAAAGGCTTTTCTCGTAAACTTTATTGCTATTTGACGCAATAAATTGATTAATAATCCAAGATTAGTATTAAAGCTTGTGTATATCTTATATAAAGATGCAACCAAGACAGATAACATACGGAATAATACTTAAAGCAACAATCTATGCGAAAACAGCCTTTGAAAAAATTAAATCTTGTTTTTATTTAATAAATGTAATTTTTTTTTGTTACAGTCAGTCTTTTATAAAGGCTGTGTTAATGCTCAAATTATTATTAATCAACAGTCAGGGAGACCAGGTAGTAACCAATGTATTTGAAAAAGCCAGTGCTGATAGAAGCACAAGGCACGATACTCCTACGGGAAAAGTGAGCGCCTCTAGCGGAAATCAACAAGCGAGCATAACAAAGCAAAAAAAAATTGAATAATGAATTCTTTTATACATCTTTTATTTGGAGGTAATCCATTAAATGGAAAACAATGAAACGTTAAAATTAAAAATAGGTGACTGGGTTAAAGGAAGGTCCGTGGAAGGAGAGCTTTTTCAAGGATATATTGAAAAATTAGATTTTTTCCAGGGACACGCAAAAGTAAAAGTGACAGAATGTGATAATAAAACAACGATAGGAAAATCTATTAATGTTTTAGATCACTGGATAAAAAAAATACCCGCAGCAAAGGACAAGACCTTGGAACAGCTCCTTCCTCTAATAGATCTTGCACTAAAAACAAACGATGAAGAATGGTTTATGGAATTGTCTAACTGCTATAATACTCAATTAAACCAATTAGATTTTAATCGCACCAAGTAGTTATTTTGCCTGTCCAGCGATATTTGAAAGAAATGAACAATTTATTATTGGAGCAGTTGAATGCAGAAAGATTTGAAGCAAATTAATTTGAACTAATATGTATTTAAAGGAGATATAAATAATGAAAGATACACTGATAAAACAACAGGTTTTAGATGCATTTCACTTTAGACACGCAACAAAAAAATTTGACCCAGCCAGGAAAATAACGGATGAGGATTTCGAATATATTTTAGAGGCTGGAAGGCTGTCACCCAGCTCTGTTGGATTTGAACCGTGGAAATTCTTAGTCGTTCAAAACAAGGAGTTAAGGGGAAAATTAAAAGAAGTTTCATGGGGAGCGCAAGGCCAGCTGCCAACAGCAAGCCATTTTGTTATTATTTTGGCCCAAAAGAATGCGAGGTATGATTCTCCAGATGTGATTGATCACTTGAAAAATGTAAAAAAGATGCCCGATGAAGTGATTCAAAAAATTTCCGGAAGATACAGAAGTTTTCAAGAGGTGGATATGAAATTATTTGAGAGCAGCCGTGCAATGTTTGACTGGTCTTCCAAACAAACTTACATTGCGCTTGCGAATATGATGACGGCTGCTGCTTTAATCGGAATTGACTCCTGTCCGATAGAAGGATTTGATTATGATGCTGTCAATCGGATTCTTGCTGAGAATGGCCTTCTTGAGGATGGAAAGCTGGAAGCTTCGGTAATGGCAGCCTTTGGCTATAGAGGTGAGGAACCGCACAGAGAAAAAACAAGAAAAGAACTAAAACAAGTGGTACAGTGGGTATAAATTCTTCCTTCTGAGAACGCTGAAAAAGGATGGTTTCGTTAACAGGAATCATCTTTTTTGTTTGTTTAAGTCTCTTTCAATAGACTTTGTTTCTAATTGATTAAGAATAATTAACATAACGGGTTGACCTCAGTCATTCCTTTTTAAGAATATTAGAAAATATTATCTTTATGAACATTTTTTTGTTGCTGCATGAGAAGTACATCTAATTTTGCTTCAATTCGATATAGGACTTCAAGGTATTTTTCAGTTTTTTCGTTTTCATTATAAAGAACGTTATGAGAGCATTTTTGTCCGGAATGCTGGTTTTCAAGCAGGGTTTCCTGAAATTGCCTCAATTGCTTTAAATCCATGTTATCCTCACTCCTAATATGATTATAATTTATCCATATATCTTCTATTTAGTCTCTTGGCTAGCATAGCGCTCAATGTTATTATCTTTTTAATGTGAAACTAAAATAAAGGTATGTTCTTTTTTAAGAACATACCTTTATTTTACCTGTTTTAAAATGAAAATCAAACTTATTTATGGAAATTTGAATAATTAAAGTACATAAAATTGTAATATAAGTATTTTTATTTTGTTAATCCATTAGTCTCTTTTCGTATACTTTGTTGCTATTTAGAGCTTAAGAAAAAGATAAAATATCATCATGCAAAGACAGTTCTAAATGAAATAATTGTTTGAGAGGCTGCTTGTGCACAAATGGAAAAGGGCATTGTTTGGAAGAGGTTTTGTAGATGCTTTTGTATATTTTATTGTTTAAAAGCCAATATGAAGATAAGTAAAGGTGTTATGTGGAATAAAAAAGGAAATCGGTTTATTAATATCATCTATTTTGAAAGAGACAAATACAAGTGTTGTTCTTTTGCTTTGAATTCACTTTATTAGCGTAATTAATAAATCTAGTGTTCTAAATTTAACTAATTAGAGGGGGGATGAAGCAATGAAAAAATCAGTCATTTTTTTCGCTGTGGGTATAGGTGTTCTTGTTCTTTTTGTTTTCTTATTTATATATATAAAACTTAATCAGCCTTTGGTCGATGGAACTGTTGGTACTTCCTATGATAAGCATGCGGTAGTAATTGAAATCGGCAATAAAGGTTTTATAGATATAAAAATTACTAGTGTTCTTGTTAATCATAATGAGAGCCCTAAAAAATTGAAAGTGCAAGTGAGCAATATATTAAAGGGTTTAATTATTGCTGATTCCTTTAAGGGTGACGCACAGAATTACGGACTTAAGAAGATAACATCTGTAACAATACAGCCTAACACTTCGCCTCAGCAGCTATTAGAAAAGAAAAATATGGGCACAGCTACCAATAAAGATAAAAGTTACGGATTATCTATTATCTACAATAAGTCGATAGAAACTGTAAGAATCAACTATCGCTATTTAGGTTTCTCATTTGTGAAAACCGTGTCGGTTAATTGATTAAGTGAAAGCTTTGTGAATCTATGCCTTTTTAACTATTACATAACAAATAGATTTTAAAATATATGATTTTTGCGCAATTATAGGGTATATGAATTGACCTAGAAAAAAACGAAAGGAATCAAAATGGATATGATACGCGAAGCAGAAGCAGCGGATAAACAACAAATTTACAATTTATATAAAATGCTGGTACCGAACAGTAAGAAGATGAATGTTCTTGAAGAACAAATTGATTTTATTAGAAGGGACCCCAAAAATTTCTTATTTGTTTACGATGAAAATGGAGAAATTTTTGGGACACTTACACTTAATATATGTTTGCAGGCTTTGCACGGATTAAGACCTTATGGAGTAGTCGAAAACATTATTGTGCATGAGAATCATCGAAATAAGAAAATTGGTCACAAACTTTTACGATATGTTGAGAAATATTGCAAATCAATAGATTGCCACAGGATTATGCTATTGAGTAATTCGATGCGTCTCCAAGCACATCAGTTCTTTGAGAGAGAAGGATATAACGGTTCGGTTAGCAAGGGATTTAAAAAATATTTATAAGAGGTTTTTGTGTAATAGGACAAGCAGTGCATTTAGCGAAAGAGCTTTTTAGCCTTAGAACGCTATGATTTCAGCTTCATAAAAAAGGGAACCTTTTAATTACTGAGGGTTCCCTATCTATTTCCTTGAATAATCTCAATCATATAGAGGATTATAAAAGTATTTTATTTAATATTTTCTTTCTTGATAAGGATTTCCTGATTATCTAATAGTTCCATGTAGTTTTTTCCCCATTCATACATGGAGTCCAGAATGGGCATCAGGCTTTCTCCCTGTACGGTCAGGGAATACTCCACCTTGGGGGGAACAACCGGGTAAACCTCACGATGGACAATAAGATCTTCTTCGAGTTCCCGAAGCTGATTAACAAGCATTCTTTGCGTAATGCCAGGCATAAGAGCTTTTAACTCACCAAATCGTTTGGTTCCTTCTTTCCCAAGATGCCAGAGGATGAGCATTTTCCACTTACCCCCAATGACGGCAAGAGTCAATTCTTTTTCACAATTAAACATTTTGTCCTCAAAACGGCCCATTATCATATCACCTCAACCTTTATTATACATAATAGTATACTTTTTGACACTATGTAAGAAAAATGTGCGTACTTTCAAAATATAATAGAACGAGTATAATAATCAGTGTTAAATCAGGTATACAATAAATTGGATACTCATTTTATCTGTAAGGGCCTATTTTAAATGCTTTTATGGAGATATTATTTCTGTACACATATACAACAAGGAGGCATTGTAATGGAATTACAATTAGCATTAGATTTAGTTAACATCCCAGAAGCCATTGAGGTTGTCAAAGAAGTTGAGGAACATATTGATATCGTTGAAATCGGGACTCCGGTTGTTATAAATGAAGGCTTAAAAGCAGTAAGTGATTTAAAGAAAGCATTCCCTAATTTAAAAATTTTAGCCGACTTGAAAATTATGGATGCTGCTGGATATGAAGTAATGAAAGCTTCTGAAGCAGGTGCAGATATTGTGACTATTCTTGCCGTTGCAGAGGACATGTCGATTAAAGGTGCAGTGGAAGAAGCAAAAAAACAAGGGAAAAAAGTGCTTGTTGATATGATTGCTGTGAAGGACATTAAAACTCGTGCAAAAGAGCTTGACGAATTTGGAGTCGATTATATTTGTGTGCACACTGGGTACGATTTACAAGCAGTAGGCAAAAACTCATTCGAAGATTTAAAAGCGATTAAAAGTGTCGTTAAAAATGCAAAAACAGCTGTTGCTGGAGGTATCAAGCTGGACACTCTTCATGAAGTGGTGGAAGTGCAGCCGGATTTAATCATCGTAGGCGGAGGTATTACAGCTCAGGACGATAAAAAAGCTGCAGCCGCTGCAATGCAAAAAATGATTAAAGGATAATGGGCAAGCTGAGCCGGGCGAAAAATCAGATTTCAGATCAAGCGGCCGAACATCTGGTTAATGGCATATTAGAATCCCAAAAAGTTTTTACGGTTGGAGCAGGCAGATCTGGATTAATGGGGAAATCGTTTATTATGAGACTCATGCATATGGGGCTTGATGCTTACGCCGTCGGTGAAACGGTAACTAGTACTTTTGAAAAGGATGATATTCTGTTCCGGCTCTGGAGAAACTAAAAGCTTGATTACGATGGCAGAAAGAGCCAAAGCTATTGGAGGAAAAGTGGCTGTTGTGACGATAAATTCTGAATCCTCATTGGGGAAGCTTGCTGATTTTACAGTTAAGCTGCCTGGTGCTCCGAAGGATAAAAAGGATGATGATAAAAGAACCATTCAGCCAATGGGTTCTTTGTTTGAGCAAACCATGTTATTGTTTTATGATGCAGTCATTTTACGCTAATACAATGTATGGAAAACATGCTAATCTTGAGTAACAATAAGGTTAAGAATGAGAAGGCTCTTTTCGTAAACTTTGCTGCTATTTGACAAATAAATGAGGAAATAAAAGATTTTGTATTATAAACTGGGAAGATGATTACGAAAGGATGCTATGAATAAGTACAGCATAGGATTTTTCAATTGTACGGAAATTCGCTAGAGATTCAAAAAAACAACCAAGGAGGAAAAAAATGCAAACATTAAAAGGCAAGACCGCCTTGATTACCGGCGGAGGAAGAGGTATTGGCAGGGCAGCTGCTATCGCTCTGGCAAAAGAAGGTGTCAATCTTGGTTTAATTGGCCGCAGCCTATCCAATCTCGAGAAGGTTGCCGAGGAAGTGAAAGAGTATGACATCCAGTTCTCTGCAGCTGCAGCGGATGTTGCTGATCTGGAGTCTGTCAACAAGGCTGTAGAGCATGTTACGAGTGATCTTGGTGAAATTGATATTCTGATAAACAATGCAGGGATCGCCAAATTCGGAGGCTTTCTAGAGCTGGATCCTGAAGAATGGGAAAATATTATACGCGTAAACCTAATGGGCGTATACAATGTTACAAGAGCTGTTCTTCCAGGCATGATTGAAAAAAAAACAGGGGATATAATCAATGTATCCTCTACAGCGGGACAAAAAGGAGCACCAGTTACAAGTGCTTACAGTGCTTCTAAATTTGGAGTTCTTGGCCTAACAGAGTCCCTTATGTTGGAGGTAAGAAAACATAACATTCGAGTATCAGCTTTAACTCCAAGCACTGTTGCAACAGATCTTGCTATTGAAACCAATTTAACGGACGGGAACCCTGAAAAGGTTATGCAGCCGGAAGATTTGGCTGAGTTCATGGTAGCACAGCTTAAACTTCATCCGCGCATTGTTATAAAATCAGCTGGACTTTGGTCTACAAACCCGTAATTTGTATTTTTGCACTACGGGATAACAAGCTGTTGGGAACTACCTGCTGCCATATTTTTTTCTTTTTTTGGCTCTGTTAAAACTCCACGGGAGGTTTAACAGAGGCTTTTTTTGAATTAATAATGTGTAAATGGATTAAACTTTGGGTCTCTTAGAATCATGACATTTATACAAATGCCAATTCGGTCACTCATCTTGCAATCTATAAGGAAATGAAACAGAAATACGATCGACGTATTAGCGTTTTCTAGGAAAATGGAACCCAATAATCAATGCTGATGGGCTGATCGAAGTGGACTGTCCTATGAGAGGGTTTGTATGTTTGAATTACCGGATGTGGATAAGTGGGAATCAATAAAGATTTGTGGAAGGAAGTTAATAAGAGGTATTTCCATTGCAAATAGGTGTTTTTGGGGATAAGAGCCTTCATGAAATGTCTATTGGGCTAAGAAAAAGATACAAAAAAGGGCAAGCAGGGAAAAACACTTCCTGGGAAATAATTCTCTTATCTCATGTATTAAAAGGCACATTTCTATGCAGGGAATCACACAAATGCGCCTCCATAAAGGTTATTATTACGCTAAAAAGGGTGCTGGCATATTTCTTAAGAAGGAAGCGCAGGCTGAATTTCGACTATTTACAAGACAATGGGTGTACTTTTTGTCGGGAGGTTGAGTGTATGAATAATGTTCTTTCCCTCTTGTCCTTCATAAACCAAATTGCCCCATCTGTGTAGATCCTCTTTTGTCCATCTGAAATTGTATGATATTCATAGGTTTGAGCCTTTTTAGGGAAAAAGCCTCGGATATCTTGATGCTTTAATGCAGGAAACTGCAGATGAGCGGCGGATAGGAAGTAGACATATATTTTCATTTCAATATAAAACACCTTCCAAGCCATTAGTATTTTTTTAAGCCCGTATTTAGATAAGAAGCTATATGTGCATAGAAGTAATATTTTGGTATAATTAGGTAAATGTTATCAAGGAGAGAGTGGGGAGAGGGATGCATCAGACAGCTGTTAGGGAAGCAGAAGAAAGGGATATTCCGGAGTTATGTTACTTAATGAGAAAATACATAGTCGATTTTTATAAAAGGGATACACCGAAAGATAGTGATTTAAGAGCGCACATTGAATTACTTTTAATTAGTCCTGAATTAGGTCTTCAGCTAGTGGCAGAAGTGAATCACCAAATTGTCGGTTTTGCTACACTTTATTTTACTTTTAGTACGTTGAGTCTAAAAAGAACAGCCATATTGAATGATTTGTTTGTTTCCTCGGAATTTCGCGGCCTTAAACTAGGAGAACACTTGTTTAAAGAATGTGCAAAATTTGTCCGAGAGAATGACCTGGCTGGTATGACCTGGGAAACCGCTGAGGATAATAAGATCGCCCAAAGCCTTTATGAAAAGCTTGGTGGAAAGCGCTCTGAATGGCTACACTATGAATTGTCATAGGATTCAACTATTTTCCAGCAATTTATTGACATGATGTAAATGTAATAGTTATGATGATAGTGAGATTACTATATGAAAAAGATAGGTTGATAGCCGCGAACAATGCTGCTGTCATGAAAAGGGAAGACCGGTTTTAATCCGGCGCGGTCCCGCCACTGTATTTGGGAGCTTTCTAAAAATACCACTGTCCACGGATGGGAAGGAATTGGAAAGTGTTGATCATAAGCCAGGAGACCTGCCTATTCTTTACACCAAATGACCTACGCGGATAGGGCGGTGTTGGAACAGGGGCTTTCCATCTTGGCTCTGCCTGCTGCAACACGCACATCTCTGAATAGGAGGTGTTTTTTTTATGGGATTGGTCTATAAAAAGCTGAATCCTGTGTTCCAGATGGTACGGGAAGATGTAATCAACAGGCAGGTTTATAGTAACGTTGCGATTGAATTAAAGGGGGAAAAAAAATGAAAAGCGGAAAATTTATGAGAAAAGCAGCAATTGTAGTGTTCATTGCCATGCTTTTTATGGTTCAGGCTGTACCAGGTCTATCCTATCATGTCTCTGCTGCTTCTTTAACAAATGGAGCCATGATTTCTGTACTTGATAAGGATGGGAAATCAGTGATTCCTTTAACAGCGGTAGAGCTGAAAAAGAATGAAACGGCTTACGATGTGTTGAAAGAGGTTACAAGTCAGCATCATATGAAATTGGACGCTACCTATTATCAAAAATACAACGGATACCTTGTTAATCAAATTGGAGAGGCGTCACCAAAGGGTCAGGACTATTGGAGCTTTTTTATTAACGGATCTGATTCTCAGGTTGGATTATCAAGTTATAAAGTAAAAACAGGTGATGATCTTCTAATAAAGATCGTCAGCTATCCTGAGAAAAAAAATTCTGTGATCGTTTCGGCAAAAGATAAAAAAGGCAGTGAGGTTATTCCCAGCACAAAGCTATCGATTGTAGATGGGGCAAATGCCTATGATGCCTTGAAACAGGCAGCAGACCTAAATAAAAAAACTCTCACTGCACCGATTGATTCTAAATACTTTGCTTTTGTCCAAAATATTGGTGATATCAAGCTTGATAAAAATGATTATTGGAATATGTCCTTGAACGGTAAATCGATGGAAGTGGGGTTATCCTCTTATACGCTAAAAAACGGGGATCATCTGGATGTGAATGTAACAAATCCAGCTGGAACCTCCGAAAGCAGCCAAAACAATACTAACGGTACCACTGACAACGGAACAACTGGGAAAGGGACGGTCCCGGCTGCTGGCTTTTCCAATAGCGAGGTCAGCACCCTTATTAAGTCCTCTGCCCAGTATTTAGAAAGGCAGGGTACAGAAGACGAATTTGCGATAATGGCTTTAACAAAAGCAGGTGCCAAAATTCCGTCTTCATACTTGCAGAGTGTGCTAAAGACGCTAAAAGAAAACAACGGTTCATTCCGAAATGTTACGGATTATGAGAGAATGGCAATAGGGATAACGGCGGCAGGGAAAAATGCTGCTAATTTTAATGGCTACAATCTTATTGGAAAAGTATATTCTAATAACCGTATGACTAACCAGGGGATTAATGGAGTTGTTTTTGCCCTTTTAGCATATGACAGCGGCAATTATAAGCTTCCTGAAAACGCAGAATGGAGCAGGCAGAAGCTCGTTCAGTATTTGGTCAGTCATCAGCTCAAGGATGGGGGCTGGGCATTGTTTGGCAGCTCTCCAAGTACAGATATTACGGCCATGGCTCTCTCGTCACTTGCCCCGTACAAATCACAGGGAAATGTAAAGAATACTATACAAAAAGCCGTTCATTGGCTATCAGTGACACAGGATAAGCAAGGGGGATACAATAGTTCAGATAATGGAGGAGATTCAAGTGAGACAACAGCCCAAGTGATTATTGGATTAGCTTCCGTTCAGATCTCTCCAGGCAGCAAGGAGTTTACAAAACCAGGAGGGAATTTGCTTAAGCATTTGGCAGCCTTTAATCAAAAAGATGGCGGTTATTCACACCTTTTATCTGACAAAGCTTCTGATCAAATTTCTACTACTCAGGCTTTGTTAGCATTAACAGCCTATCAAAGCTATCTTACAGGTAAAGGGTCTGTTTACCAGTTTCATCCTTCTTCTGCCACAAGTGCCAATGAAGCAGCGGGCAATGCAGTAAGCCACTCTGCTTCAAGGCAGGGAGGAAAGCTTCCAAATACAGCAGCAAATGATGAAAACTGGCTGTTTGCGGGTATAATTCTTATCCTGGCAGCCGCAATCATTTATGTGATTGTACGCAGAAGAGAATCGATGAAATGATGAAAAGAGCAGCCGTTGCCTTATTCGCAGCAGGTGTCCTTTGTATAGGTTATAGTGTTTTAAATAGTATGGAGAGTCGGCATGAGCAAATGTCGGCTCTTTCTCAGGCTAAAAGGATGATTCAAAATGCACATTTAGAAAAAATGGATCCTGGAATTAAAGTAAAAAAGACTGCAGAAAGCAAAGAGGTGCCAAAAACGAACGGGAAGAATGGTTCTGAAAAAGAATCGATATTGGGAATACTTCGAATTCCAAGATTACATAAGGAGCTTCCTATTATAGAAGGCACTAGCGAAGCTATGTTGAGAAAAGGTGTTGGGCATTTCACAGGATCCGGGCTGCCGGGACAACATAACCAAATAGTGTTCTCAGGACATCGGGACACAGTTTTTCGCCATGTTGGAGAACTAAAAAAAGGTGACGAGCTGATTGCAGATTTACAATCCGGCACCTTTGTGTATGTCATTAATCATATGAAGGTTGTAAAGGCAGATGACCGTACCGTGATCCACTCTACTGCACCAAAGGAAGAGCTGATCCTCACTACCTGTTATCCTTTTTATTATATTGGGGACGCTCCAGATCGATATATCATATATGCATATCCAAAAATGAATTAGGAGGCGAACATCTTGCGTCAGTTTCGACTTTTTTGCATCACGTTGTTTACGCTAATGGCCCTGATGGTTTTTACTGGATGCCAAAAGGACCCGGTAACACCTCAAGCCAGTCAAACAGAAAATGTTCATGAAACAAATTCAAATTCAAAAACAAAAGAAAAGCAGGAGGCGAACCAAAACAGGAATTCGGAAACAGCCCAAAAAGATAAAACTGTTCTGAATCAAAACGGCGATCAAAATCAAAAGGCTTCAGAAATGGAAAACAGTCAAAATGCCAGTGAGAGTGATGCCAATAATAGCTCTGCAAAGCCTCAAAACAGCCAGGGGAATAGCAATAAGAAGTCATCATCCCTCAATAACGAAAAATCAAGTAACTCTGAACCTCAAACAAAATTTTCAGTAAACCAGAACACAAGTACAACACCAAAAACAAATGAGGCAGACAAGTACGATGCCTCTATAATTGTGAAGGGAGATTCAAAAACAGGAACAATTCTTACTGTTTCACAAGCTGATTTTAAGAAAGGGGATACCGTCCTTACAATGACGTTAAACCTTCTAAAACAAAAAGGGATTCAGTACAGTGTAAGAGGTTCCGGTGCAACGGCCTATGTTGAGGGAATTGATAATCTCTATGAGTTCGATGATGGCCCTACCAGCGGATGGAATATATATGTCAATGGAAAGCTGCTGTCAGAGAGCGCAGGTGCAATGAAGCTTTCAAAAGGTGATCACATTGTGTGGAGTTATACGGCTGATTATCAAAAGGATGGCCAGGGATGAATCGTGGAATTCGATCCTTTCATCCTTTCGTTTCGTTGATTTACTATATTTTTGCTGCGATTTTGCTGACAGTTGATAAGCATCCTGTTTTTCTTCTGGCTGGAGCTCTTGTTTTAATTGCGCTTCATTATGCTCTCGATAAGGGCAAAACACTAGCCGGATTCGGAAAACTAATGGTATTTATGGCGGTTGTTTTTCTTGTAATAAATCCATTAGTCAATCACAGAGGGACGCATATCCTGTTTTATTTTCATGGAAATCCTATAATGCTTGAATCCGTTATGGAGGGAATTATTTATTCTTTATCCATTTTTTCTTTGCTGCTTTTATTTGGCACATATAATCACGTGGTTACAGCTGAAAAATTTTTATTTCTTTTTTCGAAATGGCTGCCTCAATGGGCGTTGTTAGTCATGCTTTGTCTGAGATTTGTACCGCTTTTAAAAAGAAGATTGAATGAAATAGAACTGGTTCAGCGGGGAAAGGGCTTAAGCATTCATAATGGAACCATCAGAGAGCGTTCGCGAAGCGGCCTGTTGTTCGTTCAAATTTTGTTGACATGGTCTTTGGAAGAAGCGATACAAACAGCAGACTCGATGGCTGCACGAGGCTATGGAATCCAAAAACGCTCAAAATATTCTCCATACAAAATGCATAAAAAAGATTGGGCTGCACTTGTTTATTTATTGGGTCTTGGTGGATTAAGTTTATTCGGCTGCTGGCTTGGAGATGGGGTTTTGTCCATTTATCCGATTCTGGAGCCTGTTCTTTTGGAAGGCAGAGAATGGTTTTATCTTGTGGTACTTGTATTATATATCGGATTTCCATTGCTATTGGAAGGAAAGGAGGCATACTTATGGCATTGCTCACAGCAAGAAATCTCACGTTCCAATATCCTGACCAAGAAGAAAAAGCATTGAATGGGCTTACATTTAATATGAATAAAGGGGAATTTACTGTTTTGTGCGGCCCTTCCGGCAGCGGAAAGTCAACTCTCCTTCGTTTGCTGAAAAGAGGGGTTGCGCCGCATGGCATTCAAACAGGGGAGCTTTTATTTAAGGAGCAGCCATTTTCCAATGCAGATGATTTAGAAATGGCCAGCAAAATCGGAATGGTGTTTCAGGATCCCGAAAATCAGATTGTCATGGATAATGTAATGGACGAACTGGTTTTTGGAATGGAGAATGTAGGATTCGAAACGGAAGATATGCGGAAACGCGTAGCAGAAATGGTTCATTTTTTTGGTCTCGAGGATATTATTGATAAAAAAACATTCGAGCTTTCAGGAGGCCAAAAGCAGCTTTTAAATTTAGCTTCCGTTTTATTGCTGGAGCCAGAACTTCTGCTCCTTGATGAACCAACTGCCCAGCTTGATCCCATAGCCGCCAAAGAGTTTATTGGAATTCTTCATCGAATGAATGAAGAACTGGGCATAACGGTAATTATTGCGGAGCACCGATTAGAAGAATTGTTTGCTGCTGCCGATCGGGCCCTCTACCTGGAAAACGGAAATTTGGTACTGGATGGGACTCCGAGGGAAATTCTCTTTGAAGCAGGAAAAAATAAACAGGGAAAAATGTATCCTTATATTCCTGGGACGTCCATTCTTTATTTAGAGCAATCTCCTAAAATTTCACAGGAAGTCATGCCTTTAACGGTTAAAGAAGGAAGGCAGTGGGCGGAAACGCTGAATGTACAGATGTCTGGCGAGAGTTATTCACATCGGATGAAAAGTTCAGTAAAAACAGTCCTTATGGAAGGGAAAAACGTAGATTTTCAATATGATAAGCATGACAAGAAAATTCTTGACCAGCTCTCTTTAACAGTGGGAGAGGGTGAGTGGCTTTCTCTCGTGGGTGCTAACGGAACGGGTAAATCGACTCTTTTAAAAATCATGGCAGGCTTAGTAAAGCCTCAGCGCGGCTCCATTAAATTTAATGGAAAAAAGCTGAAGGGACAAATTTCAGACATTGGATATTTGCCGCAGAATCCCAAGCTGTTTTTTTTGGCGGATACAGTCGAGCAGGAATTAAGGCAGATTAATCAGCTGCATGGTTCAGATCCGGCAGAAGTAGAAAAGCTATTGAAAGCATTCCAGCTTGAAGGGGTAAAAAAACGCCATCCCTATGATTTAAGCGGCGGTGAAATTCAAAAGGCTGCACTTGCGGGAGTGCTGCTGGCCAAGCCTTCAATTCTTCTAATTGATGAGCCTACAAAAGGGCTGGATCCAGAAGCAAGGGAGCATTTTGGCAAGCTGCTTGCCAGTCTGCAATCCAATGGGATGACGATTGTAATGGTCACCCATGATATAGAATTTGCCGCAAAGCATTCTACACGGTGTGCAATGATGTTCAAGGGGACGATTACGGTATCAGCCCCGCCGGAACGTTTTTTTAAAGGAAATGCATTTTATACAACTGTTGTAAACAGGGTGACACGTGGATTGGCAGTGCCTGAGGTCATTACTGCAGAGGAGGCCCGCCGATTATGGCACGTTCAAGGCTTTCATTAATTCTGATATCCTTTTTATTGCTTTGCATTCTGGCGGGAACAGCTCTCTTTAATGAACAGCATTTTGCAGCTGTCGGTATTGTATTCATGGCAGCAAGCTTTATTCCTTTAATGATTCGCTTTGAAAAAAGAAAAGTTGCAGGCAGAGAGCTCGTTCTTTTGGCTGTCCTCGCTTCTGTTGCTGCTGTTAGCCGAATCCCCTTTGCTCCCATTCCGAATGTACAGCCCACTACCTTTGTTATTATAGTGTCTGCGCTTGCACTTGGGCCTGAAAGCGGCTTTGTGATTGGCGCTTTGGCAGCAATTGTTTCAAACTTATTTCTGGGGCAAGGCCCCTGGACGCCTTGGCAGATGTATGCATGGGGAATAATCGGATTAATGGCGGGGATGCTGCAAAACGTTAAATGGTTAAATACTAGTATTGGCAGATGTTTATTTGGTTTTGCGTCTGGATTTATTTTTGATTGGATTATGAACCTCTGGTATGTTATAAGTCTTGGGAAACAAGCAAATGTATCGGTCATTTTGGCCTACTATGCGGCGAGCTTTTACTTTGATTTAGCCCATGCCTGTTCCAATGTTTTCTTTCTTGCATTTTTCGGAAAAGGATGGATTAAAATTATTAACCGCTTCAAAAGAAAATATGGACTGCTTAATGAGGAAGGCAGTTGTTGAAATAAATGATAAAGGAAGAATTCAGCAGCTAAAAAAGCCGGTGTATATGCTTCTCTTCTTGATTACTGCCATACCTTCATACGTTAGTGGATAGAAAGGAAATTTCTCTTGAAACAGTGGAAAAAAGCATTATTCCTAAAAATAGATTTTCGTCCATAACAAACTTTCTGCTTTTGCATAGGATGTAGAGAATCTTACTAAAGGAGGTTTTCTTCATGTCTGATGGAGCAGGCTACGGTTCTGGATTTGCATTACTTGTTGTGCTGTTTATTCTTTTAATCATTGTTGGAGCTGCTTACCTTGGAGGCGGCTACGGATACGGCGGCGGAGGCTACTACTATTAACAGGCAGACCTTCGAGCATTGATATCTGTAATGTGAATGATTAACAAAATTGTATGGAATGAATGGGCTCTTATCCTGATGGATAGGAGCTCTTTTCATTTTTTTGGCACTGTTGGAGCATATTGACGAGATTAAATGAGAGGAGAGTAAGCAAAAGGCCTATTACTACTGCTTAGAAAAGGGCAAGGGGACACTCTGCAGGCTAAAGTGGTTAGAGAATTGCCCGCTAAAAACAACCATTATCCATATATAAAGTTAATAGAGCTTAAGGTTATAATTAAAGTTTTGAAGGTTTTTGAAAGAAAATGATTTTTTATGATTGTTATTTAAGGTTTTTGGTAGTAAAATAAAAACACAGAAAATAAATGTATGCGGTTCCAAAAAAGAGAGGTGTACAACATGCTGACGGTTGAAAGACAAAATATCATCCTTAATATTCTTAAAATGAAAGAGACAGTGAGTATCCAGGAACTGGTGGCAGAAACCAATACATCTGAATCAACCATCAGACGGGATATCATCCAGCTTGAAGATAAAAAGCTGTTAAAAAGAGTTCATGGCGGTGCAGCCCGTCTCCAAGGAACTATAAAAGAGGCAAATTTACATGAAAAATCAAACCAAAATCTTTCAGGCAAGGATCAAATTGCACGTTACGCTGCCAGTTTGCCAGGTGCAGGAGAATGTATTTATCTTGATGCAGGAACTACAACGCTACAAATGATTCAATATCTTCCTTTGGATATTGTGGTGGTAACGAATGGTGTTACCCATATAGAGCCTCTTTTGGCCAGAGGGATTAAAACGTACCTGGCTGGCGGGTTTGTAAAGGGAAGTACAGGAGCTATGATTGGGAATGGAGCATTATATGGTATTAGTAAGTATCGTTTTGACAAGTGCTTCCTCGGAGTGAATGGGATTCATCCAATTTATGGTTTTACGACTCCTGATCCAGAGGAGGCTTCCATGAAACAGCAGGCTCTGAAGCTATCAAGAGAAGCATATGTTTTAGCGGATGATTCTAAGTGGGGAGAAATTGCTTTTGCTTTGATTTCTCCTTTATCAGAGGCTGTTATCATTACAAACGATATAGATGCAGAAATGATGCTGGAATACGAGGCAAAAACGGAACTGAAGGTTGTGAAGAGCAAATGATTTACACAGTAACATTGAATCCTTCTGTAGATTATGTGGTAGAGGTTGAAGATTTTGCAGTAGGGAAATTAAATCGATCAAAATCGGACTTGAAGCTTCCAGGGGGGAAAGGAATTAATGTGTCCCTCGTATTAAAGAGATTGGGGACAGAATCAAGAGCATTAGGATTTATTGGAGGGTTCACTGGTTTTTTTATCGAGTCATTCCTAAAGCGGGAAAATATACAAACGGATTTTGTACAGGTTAATGAAGACACACGAATTAATATCAAGCTGAAAACAGGGGGAGAAACGGAGATTAACGGGAGCGGCCCTCATATAAGTACGGAAAAATATGAAGAATTTCTTGGAAAACTGGATCAGTTGACAAATGAAGATATCATCGTTTTTTCAGGAAGTATCCCTAAATCTCTTTCGCCGGATGTTTATTCAGGGTTAATTCATGTATGCAAAGAAAAAGGGGTTAAAGTTGTTGCAGACGTTTCAGGAGCGGCATTAAAAAGTGTTATTCGGGCTAAGCCCTTCCTCGTAAAACCAAATCATCATGAGCTTGGTGAAATTTTTAAAACGAGCATAGAAACGATTGAGGATGCAGCCTTTTACGGCAAGAAGCTTGTGGAAATGGGAGTGGAAAATGTTATTATATCCATGGCTGAAAAGGGAGCTCTTTTTATTAATAAAAAGGCATTGTATCATGCAAATGCCCCCAAAGGTGAATTGAAGAATTCGGTCGGGGCAGGAGATTCTGTTGTTGGAGGATTTTTAAGCGCCTATGCAACCCGTAAAGACTACCAGGAAGCTTTTCGAATGGGGACGGCAGCCGGCAGCGCAACAGCTTTTTCAATGGAATTATGTAAGAAAGAAGATGTGTTCACATTACTTACACAAGTTGAAATTACGCATTTATAAGGGGGAGAATTATGAAAATTACCGAGCTGCTCACAAATGCAACCATTAAATTAGAGCTAGTTTCTTCCAATAAAAAGGATGCAGTAAATGAATTAGTTTCCGTTTTAGTCAATGCAGGCAAACTAAATGACGCTGAACAATACGAAAAAGCCGTATTGGCAAGAGAAGAACAAAGTACAACAGGGATTGGAGACGGAATTGCCATTCCCCATGCCAAAACGGCAGCGGTTAAAGAACCTGCTATTGCCTTCGGAAGGTCCCAAAAGGGCATTCCATACGACTCTTTGGATGGACAGGACAGCCATTTGTTTTTTATGATTGCTGCAAGTGAAGGCGCTAACAATACTCATTTAGAAGCATTGTCAAGGCTTTCCGGACTTTTAATGAGAGATGAAGTGAGAACTAAATTATTGAATGCTTCATCCTCAGCTGAAGTATTGGAGATCTTTGAAATGTATGATTCTATGGATGATAGAGAAGAAAGCGCTTTAAATGAACAGCAGCTCTTACTGGCTGTAACAGCCTGTCCCACTGGAATCGCCCATACGTATATGGCTGCTGACTCTTTAAAAGAGAAAGCAAAAGAAATGGGCCTTGCTATCAAAGTGGAAACAAACGGATCCGGCGGTGCAAAAAATATTTTAACAGCTGAAGAGATTGAGAGGGCATCCGCAATCATTGTAGCGGCTGACAAGCAAGTGGAAATGAACCGTTTTAAAGGCAAACATGTGATAGAGGTTCCTGTTGCAGACGGAATCAGGCGTCCAAAGGAGCTTTTGGAACGTGCAGTAAGAAAAGATGCTCCTATATACCGGGGAACAGGAGAGAAAAAAGCACAGTCTGACGCTGGGAGCAGCCGGAAGGGATTTTATAAGCATTTAATGAATGGTGTTTCCAATATGCTTCCATTGGTTGTGGGAGGCGGTATCTTAATCGCAATTTCCTTTATGTTTGGCATTCATTCAGCAGACCCGAAAGATCCGAGCTATAACCGATTTGCGGAAGCCCTTAATACGATTGGCGGAGGCAACGCTTTTGGATTAATGATCCCCGTTTTAGCAGGATTTATTGCAATGAGCATAGCAGATCGTCCGGGCCTCGCACCAGGATTGGTCGGAGGGTTTATGGCAGCACAGGCCAAGGCAGGATTTTTAGGAGGATTAATTGCAGGCTTTTTAGCAGGCTATCTTGTTATCCTTGTCAAAAAAGCATTTTACCGTCTTCCCCAATCATTGGAGGGTTTAAAGCCTGTTCTGATCTATCCTTTATTTGGAATCTTTTTAACCGGTATGATTATGTTCTTTGTCATTGATACACCTGTCAGCATTTTTAATACGTACTTAACGCATGTACTAGGAGGCTTGGGGACTGGCAATCTTATTCTTTTAGGAGTCCTTCTGGGCGGCATGATGGCAATTGATATGGGAGGGCCCATTAATAAAGCAGCCTTTACATTTGGAATTGCTATGATTAATGCCGGAAACTTTGCTCCCCACGCAGCGGTCATGGCTGGAGGTATGGTGCCTCCGCTCGGGATGGCTCTTGCCACAACACTTTTCCGCAGCAAATTCACCAAACGGGATCGAGAAGCGGGACTTACCTGCTATGTAATGGGCGCTTCTTTTATTACAGAAGGAGCCATTCCTTTCGCAGCAGCAGATCCGTTTCGTGTCATCCCATCTGCTATAGTAGGCTCAGCGGCGGCTGGCGGGCTCAGCATGCTATTTAAGGTTAAGCTCCCTGCACCACATGGCGGCATATTCGTTCTTCCGGTTGTCACACATCCATTCCTGTACGCACTGGCCATTGTTATAGGAACCATCATTACGGCATTAATGGTTGGTCTTTTAAAAAGAAAAGTAGAAGTAGAACAGTAGAATTTATTCTTACATTGTTGCTTCTAGATTTTGTAAAAAGGAGATTCTGATGAGTCTCCTTTTTAATTTTAGGCACAGGTAAATCTTAATGTTGATACCCGTATTATGCCGTCTTTATTTAAGTAGAACGATTGAATTCTATGAAAAAGCGTGTAATGCAGTTGTAATCCCTTCATTATTATTATAACTTTTTTATTCAGGTGTTTAACGCAGTGTACTGTGGTAGCTCTCAAGTAACCTACTTCCACTAACAGGCAGTTTGGCGGAGGAAATTTGGATGATCGATTATGTAATATATAGTTTAATAGCCGAATACATTCTATGGGAAGTAATTAGTAAAGGGATAAATGACCTTCTAGAGAACAATGATATTGAAAACAACACAAAGGGAATATATAGTTGGATTTCTTTATAAATTAATTACTGAATCAGCTACAAAGAAATAAATCGCTGTTTTTATTCAACCGGCGCAGAAGTGAATTATCCTGCTGACATTGTTGACAGCGTTTAACTTATGTTGCTAAATGGGGCAAGTAGAAGATAGATTCAGGTTAAATTACCTAGTGATAAACAAATGGAAATATTATCTACAAAAAGAGTAAGATTCTGTGTATGTTAGAAATGTTTTACTTGGAGAGATAAATGTGAAACGATTATATAGATTTTTATTATATTTTTTGGCTTTTTTTTATAGTAGGTTTAATGGTAAATGAAATTTTAAAACATACTTTAAACATCTTTACAGCCTTTTCGGTGGCATTTGGAATTTCCTTAGGTATAGTTTTTAGTGGAAAATACAAAGAAAAATGAAGCTAGCTCCTGCAAGAGCGAATTATCCGGCTGCTTTTATTAGCAATTTTTTCTTAAAGTAGCAAAGGGGTAAGTTTACGAAATAAGATATAGTGGGGGAGTGATGATGTCTTATAATTGGACTACGTGTTCATTAGATATAAAAGAGTTTGTTATTCAGCTTCTAACGAAGACAAAAGAAATAATCAAAGATAATTTTATTGGTTTTTACCTACACGGCTCGCTTGCAATGGGGGGATTCAATCCTCATAGTAGTGATATTGATATAATAATAGTTACGGATGAATCATTGGAAATTGGTACCAAAAGGCGATTAGCAAAATTATTCCTAACTCATTCGAAAAATCAGTATCCACTGGAAGTAAGCATTTTAAATCGAGGACAACTAAATGAATTTGAGCACCCCTGCCCTTTTGACCTCCATTTTAGTGAATTTTGGAGAGAACGGTATGAAGAGGAGTTGTCATTACAAACGTATGAGTTCTTAACTGGTGAGGTTAGGAAAGACCCTGATTTAGCTGCTCATATAACTATAATCAACAAACGAGGAATTTGTATTGAAGGAAAACCCATTGTGGAGGTATTTCCATTGATTCCTAAATCCTATTTTATTTCCTCTATAGTGGGTGATTTTAATGATTGCTTAGAAAATATATTAGAGAATCCAGTTTATTGTACTTTAAATTTAATAAGAGTGTATTGGTACTTGAGGGAAAAGGTTATCTCATCGAAGCAAGAGGCAGGAAACTGGGGATTAACATCATTACCAACAGAGATGTCCCACACACTCCATAAAGTGATTTACAATTATTCCAATAAGATGGACTGTTATAACTTCGAAAAGGGAGAGTTCTTATTTATAAAAAATTTCTTTGCTAACAATGTAGGAGAGTTATTGACTAATTGAGAAAGTTAGTGGTGGTAAAAAATTAAGATTGTAAAATATCGAATTTAAGTAAACGGGTACAAGAGCCATGGACTCGGCTAATAATTGTTGGCAGTTTTTCTTATTGAGAACGGGACAGGCTACTTGAAAAAGAGGAAATAGTGAAATAGTGAAATATTTGATTTTTGGGGTAAGTTTGATGGCTGATGAAATATTTGAGAACCCAAGACTGGCTTATATCTTTGATTCATTTGACCCTGACCGTTCTGATTTAGATGCTTATGAGTCTATGGTTAATGAGTTTGAAGCAAGTTCTGTACTTGACATTGGTTGTGGAACAGGAACTTTTGCTTGCCGTTTAGCAGCCAAAGGCTTAGAGGTTATTGGTCTCTAGATCCAGCTAAAGCGTCACTAATGGTGGCAAAACAAAATAATTAGTCTGACCGTGTTAAATGGATTCACGGTAATGTACGTGACCTTCCACCCTTGAAGGTGGATCTTGTTACGATGACTGCTAATGTTGCTCAGGTTTTTCTGACGGATCAAGAGTGGCAAGAGTTATTTCTAGCAATTCGGGGGGTATTACGTCCAGGAGGAAGATTGGTGTTTGAAACCCGGAAACCTGAGTCACAGGCTTGGCTAGAATGGAACAAGGAGAATACATACAAGCGAATTGATGCACACAAATACGGTATTGTCGAGGGATGGGTAGATGTTATTGATGTTCGAGAATCCTTGGTGTCTTTCCGATGGACTTATGCTTTCAAGAACGATGGTGCCATTATCACGTCCGATTCTACGTTGCGATTTAGAAGTTTTAAGGAAATCACCAAATCTCTTAGAGAAGTAGGACTGTCTGTGGAAGATGTAAGAGAAGCTTCAGACCGTCCGGGACGAGAGTACGTTTTTGTTGCACGCTGCTCGACTAATGTTTGTTAATAAGAAAACAAACACATGTAAAAGGATAATGAGTCATTCTTCCCTAAAGAACGGGTTGAGAGCATCTCGTTTTTTTAACTCCATCATGTGGAACAGCCGTTTAACACGATGGAGCTAAAAAATATAATAGTCCTTTAAAAGACGAACACTTATTAAATTGAAAATTTAAACGGCGTTGTTCCAGATTTTATCTTTATGTATAAGTGCCCTTTCCCTTGAATGCGAATACTTTATGGTATATCCAGGAAAGGATTGGAGTGTTGTACATGTTTGAAATCAGGCCAACGAAAGTTGAGGATTTCCCTAAACTTGTGGAGCTGAATAATTTAATTTGGAATGCGGGAAATTCCCCCCAGCCAATAAAGTGGACATCAATTGAACAATATGCGAAATACCATCCTGCAGGCAGCCAATATGTCGGAATTGTTAATGGGGAATTGGCAGGATACATTCAGGCTGAAAGGCCTTCATTTATGAGTTTTGCCTCCAGTACAAATACAATTGAAATTATTATTGGTGTTCATCCAGCCCATCAAGGCAAGAAAGTCGGCACCAGATTGATTGATTATATTTCCCGTGTGGCAATGGAAGAGAAAAGAAACAAGCTTTTGTTAAAGGTTCTTTCGACAAACGATTCCGCTATCGCTTTCTATAAAAAATGCGGCTTCAAGGAACAAGGGAGGGTGAAGCATAAATATTTTTTAAATGGTCAATTTGTTGATGACATTTTTATGATAAAACAATTATATCATCCATAGCTTTAAGCACTTGTAAAAGTTCCTATTCTATTAAGCAAAAACAATAAAGTCCACTTTGACAATGCCTAAAGAAGTTTTGTTAAAGCGATATTTTATTTTAAGCTGACTCGTGTTCAGAGTGAAATAACAAGCAGGAAAAATAGAAAGTAAAAAAGGCACGTATGCCCTGAAACAGGTATCAGGCTGTGTGCCTTTATTCACGTTTTCATTGAGCTAAAAAACATTAGTATTTTAATATATATTTAAATCTTCTTTATGTCTTAACGGTTTTTAAAAATCACAATGTTTAAAGTGTTTTTAGGATATAAACACATAGAAAATAAGCGGAAATTTGGTTAGGGAAATATTACAAAGTGAATCAGGTTGACGGCTAGCACTATTATAAAATAATATTATAATTATATAAAAATTGTTTTATATAGAAAGGACGGGGGAAATATTTGAGGAAAATTGGGTTAGCTTGGCAAATTTTTATTGGACTTATCTTGGGAATCATCGTTGGCGCAGTATTTTATGGCCATCCCGAAGTTCAAACATACTTGCAGCCGGTAGGGAACATCTTTTTACGGCTCATTAAGATGATCGTGGTACCAATCGTGGTGTCAAGCATCATCATTGGCGTAGCAGGTGTCGGCAACATCAAGCAGGTGGGGAAGCTTGGTGGGAAAACAATTATTTATTTTGAAATTATTACGACTGTAGCGATTGTTATCGGTCTTCTGATCGCCAATATTTTCAAACCTGGAAATGGGATAGACATGCATCATTTGCAAAAAGGAGACATTTCCACGTATCTTGATACAACAAAACAAGTAGAATCTCATTCTTTTATAGATACAATTGTAAATATCGTTCCGACTAATTTGTTTGAATCTTTAGCAAACGGGGACATGCTTGCCATTATCTTTTTCTCTGTTATGTTTGGTTTAGGTGTATCAGCAATAGGCGAAAAAGGCCAGCCTGTACTTAAGTTTTTCCAGGGTACGGCAGATGCCATGTTCTATGTAACCAACATGATTATGAGATTTGCACCGCTTGGTGTTTTTGCCTTGATTGGCGTTACAGTATCTGAATTTGGTGTTAAGTCATTAGTCCCTTTAAGCAAGCTTTTAGTAACAGTCTACGGCTCAATGGCTTTCTTTATCCTAATCGTTCTGGGTTTTGTTGCAAGGATTGTCGGAATCCGGATTACGAACCTGTTTAAAATTCTTAAGGACGAGCTGATTCTGGCTTACTCCACTTCCAGTTCGGAAACAGTACTTCCGAAATTAATGGAAAAAATGGAGCGCTTTGGAGTGCCGAAGGGGATTGCTAGCTTTGTTATCCCTACAGGCTATTCATTTAATCTTGATGGATCCACGCTTTACCAGTCCATTGCGGCTATCTTTATAGCCCAGATGTATGGTATCCACTTGTCTATTGGTGCGCAAATATCCCTGATGCTGGTCTTAATGATCACATCGAAGGGGATTGCAGGAGTTCCAGGTGTTTCTTTTGTTGTATTACTAGCAACACTGGGGTCAGCCCATATTCCAGTTGAAGGACTTGCCTTTATTGCTGGAATCGACCGCCTGATGGACATGGCTCGCACGGTTGTAAATGTAATTGGAAACTCTCTGGCTACAGTAGTTGTGGCAAAATGGGAAAAGCGTTTCGACAATGAAAAAGCCGAAGAGTACTTGCAAGATATTGCTTAAATCATGTAAGCTCCCTTTCTTATGGAAAGGGAGCTTATTTTTTCTAAGAAGATCAGTATCAAAAAAAATAAAAAGCCATATAACTATGGCTGAATCATTATTTCTTTTCATTTTGGAGTCTAGTGAATCTTTAGTAATCTCTCAATACATCACGATATCAGGTTTCACTTCATTGAACTCATATACTTCTGTAGCGACTATCTTTTTATCTTTGCGATTACTGATAATTTGCGCCTTTTTTTTCAATCCCTCTTCCGCCAATTCTTTGTTGGTTGCTTTAATTGATAGTTTCATTACCGGCTGGTCTGAAAGATGAATCAACCCAGTAAATAACATTATTTCTCCCTCCTTTTTTTAGTAAGCGTTTTCATAAACCGAGTCTCAACAAAAGTTTATATAAAGCGTATTTTATATTAAATAATACCCTGTCATTTTAGCTAGTAAACATGTTTCAAAAGTAATTTGGGAAATAACTGGAGAATTAGTATAAAAGGGATAAGAAGAAGGAGGCAACTCAATAGTAAAAATTTTAGTAATGGGTGGAAGTCGATTTGTCAGTCCATCGATTGCTGTTTACTTATTAAAAGGCTGTGTTAAATTTCAATGTTGATACCTGCTCGTTTTTTAGCTCATTATTTCAGCTGTGCTGAAATAATGAGCTAAAAAACAATCGTGTCCTTAAACTAGAATTAAGACCAATTCAGTAGGAGGTGTAAGGAACCATTTAAAAGGAGATTGACATTGTGAAGAGGAGCTAGAGCATAATCCAGCTGTTAAAAAGTATAATTATGAAGTTTTAAAAGCAGTCAAATAAAAAGAGGCACAGGTAATCTACCACACCTCCCCTGTGCCTATTTAATGAATGGTCAGCCTGAGAGTTTCTCCAAGCTTAGCTAAGAGAAGGCGGTCTGGCTCCAGCCCAGTTCGTGTCCATTCATTTTGGACTCGATCTAAAGCTTCCTTAGGTGTATCATCTGCAAGACGGAATGTACCGTAGTGCATGGGAATCATATACTTTGCCTTGGTATCGATAAAGGCTTTTACTGCTTCTTCAGGATTCACATGCTGTTCCTTCATAAACCATTCAGGTTCGTAAGCTCCGATAGGAACTAATGCATAGTCAATTGTAAAACGCTCGCCAATTTCTGAAAAGCCCCTAAAATAACCACTGTCTCCTGCAAAATAAATAACAGGTGATTTTTCTGCTGTAAGCATCCAACCTCCCCAGTGTGAAGTGTTTGTGTCAAACAGTGTCCTTTTTGTCCAATGCTGTGCCGGTACAAAAGAAAATTGTACAGATGACAATTCTATTTGCTCCCACCAATTTAATTCATGAACATGATCGAGGCCTTTTTTATGAAACCACGCTGCCAGCCCGGATGGTACCAGATAAGCTGGATTTCCTGGCAGCTTCTTTATTGTTGAATAGTGGAGGTGGTCGTAGTGGCTGTGTGAAATTAAAACAAAATCAATGGAGGGTAAATCGTTTATGCTCAGCCCCGGAGGAGTCAAGCGTTTATCAGTCCCCATCTGCCTTGCCCAAACTGGATCAGTTAGTATATTCAGCCCCTTATATTGCAGCAGAAAGGTTGAATGGCCAATCCATGTTACGGTGGGAATGTGATTGTTGGATTGCAAGAATTCTATTTCTGGTTGTTCAATATGGGAAACCTGGAAAGACAGGTCCTTTTGTTTCGATCTTCTTTCTTTCCGCCATTGTCTAAATTCTTTAAATGGTTTTGTTGTTTGGATGCGATCTAGATTCTCAAATCTCTTTTTGCTCACTTTGCACCGTCCTTTTGAACATATGTAATAATCTACCTATAGTATAAAGGAGCATTTTTGATAAAAAAAGCCTGTCTGGTTTAACAATGTAAAATTAAAGAATACATGAAGTAAGAATGCTCCTCCTGTTTCTCCTCCTTAGGATAATCATTGAGCCATTTCTTTGTTTTTATGTCAAGGCTGTTTTCGTATAGATTGTGGATTTTCGTACAAAACATGATTACGTGAGTTGTCTGTCTTCGCGGCATCTTTTCGTAAGCTCATTACAAGATTTAATACTGAACATACATTTAAAATCATATTTTTGTGTCTAATAGCAACAAAGCTTACGAAAAGAGCCTTTGTCAATGCAAATAATATAAGGAGATAATTATCTTTATATAAAAAATATTATTATAAATAAAACTAAATTCGTTTACAAAAAATAACCTCTTCCGTTAGATGTATCAACTAAATAATTTCCGTTGGGTTTATAATGAACCAAGTAATGTATTCGTTTTCATTAAAACAATAGGAAATTTCCCTGTTTTTGCTATTCACAAGTTGTTCACATTTTTCTTGACGGATTAAAAATAAAGGTTTAATATGGTTACATTAAGTAACTCAGTGCTTAAAAATAAGGATATAAATCTATTTGTATTTATAAATAGTTACTATTTTTATATAAAGCTAGATGCCGGATCGTTTGCTGTAAAACCGTCATGTAAGCCTGCGTCCATTCTTCCCATAAAGATATACCGATAGATTGTGTCCCAAATGAATAAATACCTTCAAAAAAAGAAGATTAGCAAGAAAAGGGATTAAAAGAATATGGTTTTGGACAGGAGTGGTAAGATGATTGAAATTACTCTTACAGTTGAAATGTGCGGTAAGCAATATCAAACAAATGTTATTGCACGTAAAGGTACAATGAAGGAAGACATAATTCGTTTAGCTGAAGAACAAGTAAAAAAACAATGGCTTTAATAGAATATTGTCATTGTCATTTCGGAGATAATCTTATAAAAACAGTTAAATAGGAGATGCGATAAAATGGATAGAAGTTTGTCAATTGAACTAGTGCGTGTAACAGAAGTAGCAGCTCTGTCTGCCGGAAGATGGATGGGAAGAGGAAAAAAGGACGAGGTAGATGAAGCTGCCACACAAGGTATGCGGGATATGTTTAATACAATCAATATGAGAGGCACTGTTGTCATTGGTGAAGGAGAAATGGACGAAGCTCCAATGCTTTATATTGGGGAAGAATTGGGGACAGGAGACGGTCCTGAATTTGACATAGCAGTCGACCCGCTTGAAGGGACGAATATCGTTGCAGCAGGTACCTGGAATGCATTAGCTACGATTGCAGTGGCAGAAAAGGGAGCTTTACTTCATGCTCCGGATATGTATATGGAGAAAATTGCCGTTGGTCCTGAAGCTGCCGGGAAAATTGATTTAAACGCACCTGTGATTGAAAATTTAAAAGCTGTTGCAAAAGCCAAAAACAAGGATGTTGATGATTTAGTTGTTGCCATTCTGGATCGTGAAAGGCATCAAAGCATGATTAATGAAATCCGTTCTGCCGGAGCGAGAATTAAGCTTATACAAGATGGGGATGTGGCAGCTGCCATTAATACAGCCTTTGAAAACACAGGTGTTGATATTCTCCTCGGATCTGGAGGTGCTCCAGAAGGGGTACTTGCAGCTACAGCATTAAAGTGTCTTGGCGGAGAATTTCAGGGTAAACTGCTTCCTCAAACACAGGAAGAATTGGACCGCTGCCGTAAAATGGGCATTGATGATGTAAATCGCGTGTTATTGATGGACGATCTGGTAAAAGGGGAGGATGCCTTTTTTGTAGCGACGGGCGTAACAGACGGGGAGCTTCTTAAAGGTGTTCAGTATAAAGGCAATTTCGGTACGACTCATTCCGTTGTAATGCGCGCAAAAACCGGGACCCTTCGATTTATTGAAGGCCGCCATCGCTTGAAAAAAGAGCCTGCTTTAGTTTAAATCACTGTTTTACAGGCAACAGTGGATAAATCCATTTTATTAATCTAATATAGACTCTGTTAAAATTGTATGTTGAAACTGCTCGTTTTAGCTCATTCGTGTGAAACGGTTGTTTCACACGCCTTTCAGCTAAGCTGAAAGGTTACAGTAAAGAAAAGAAACCAAAGCGAAGTTTACTTTGGTTTCTTTTCTTTACTGTAAAATGAGCTTAAAAACAAATTAGTCCGCTATCAAAGCCAATAAATAAAGCGCTTAACCAATGCAGACCTTGTCTCGCTCTAGGGCTTATCGGCTAACGAATTTCTACGTTCCATCACTGTAATAAGTCAACATGTGCTCATGTTTGATTGCACTGTGTCTCCTTTACAAAGAAATAAATACGCCGATGAGCAAGGTGCTTATATTATAATGTATCAATTTTTGTCAGTATTGTTCTATATCAAAAACAATATTGTTTTGCATTCTGGCGTCTTCTGTAATGGAAGCAACAGTATCACTTAAGTCTTGTAAATCATGATAGGTTTCATGGTCGTCTTCTTCTATAATCCTGGTAAACTCCAGAATTTCGTATACCATGTCTCTTTCCTTCTGTTCACATGCAAAAGACTTCTGCTGCTTTGTTCGATAATCAATAATTTCAAGCTTCTTTAAAAGAGAAGCTTTGTTGAATAAAATACTACCTTTTTCCCCAGCAATTTCACAATCCAAATTAGACTGTACAATTTTCGATGCCAAGATGGTACAGACAAATTTTCCGTATTGAAGAATAAGGGTACCAGCACCATCAATTCCGTTCCGAAGGATAACAGGGGTATAGGATACCTTTTCTGGTTTTCCGAAAAGCGATACAGCCAGAAATAAGGGATAGACCCCCAAATCCATGAGTGAACCCCCAGAAAATTTAAGAGAAAATACATTAGGTTCTTCTCCTGCTAGAAATGCGTCGTAACGGGAAGAATACTGTTGATATTGAAAAAAAACACTCCGGATAGAGCCAGTATCGGATAACTTCTCTTTCAATTTTTTGAAATTGGGCGTGTGAATGTTCCGTATGGCCTCAAAAAGAAAAACCTTATGTTCGTTAGCTGTTTGATATGCATTATGTAATTCTTTACTGTTGGAAAAGCAAGGCTTTTCGCAAATTACATGCTTTCCGTTCTTTAGGAATAGAATGGCTTGTTCATAATGAAGTGAATTGGGAGAAGCTATGTAAACAATATCGATATTTTTGTCTTTCGCCATTTCGTCCAAGTGATGATAGCTGGTCTCTGCCTGATGTTTTTCTGCAAATCTCTTCGCTGCTTCTTTAGAACGGGAGTAAACTGCAGCCAGAGATAATTTTCCTGACTCCTTAGCGGCCTCTATAAATTCAGAGGTAATCCAGCTCGTTCCAATTGTGGCAAGTTTCATGATGAAGTTCCCCTCTCAAGGTATTTTTTAGGATAAGGCCAATAACAATTTTTCCTCATGCAGCCTATTATTTTGATTAATGGGAGTATAAGAATCTGCTGCATTGATATAGATTAATGTAATGTTATCACAAAAGGAGGGATGCTGGCTTTATATAAAGGCTGTTTATCCATAGATTTTCGTTGGGGTAACGGTATTTCCTGTTATTCCCTGAAACTTTTCTATATCCTTCAAATGTCGAAGAGAAGCTAAAATATAAAAGCCAGCATTGGAGAGAAGACCCGAAGTGAGGTCGTGGAGAACGGTTAACTGGGATCTACTTCATCAAAAGATAAAGTTGTCACACTGGTGTATTCCCCGCGTTCAATTTCTTTCTTTGTAGCATCTTTTTCCAGTTCGGGTTGATCATCCATACCAGGAGCAAGGGTAGCTTCTTGTTCTTTCTTTTTCATATTGGACCTCCTGTAAATGTAGTTTAATTTGAATGTCTTACAACGTTTATTTTAAACAGGTTTCCAAAGGTCATACTTAAAAGAAATGAAATTTAAGATTTGGCAGAGAGTTCTTAAAAGTGCAAAATAAGTTAATTTAACAAACTAGAATGATGAATTTTCGACAGCATGCTGAACTGTAAACAAACCAAAGTATATAATGTCAAAACTGCCCATAATAATGATAAAGCTTAATGCTGATAACGATTAAAGCGAAGGGAGCGAGAATCCTGTTTAGAAAAGGGGGAAGCGATGAGGTTTCCGGTAGCGTGCGGAAAAACGAGCGATTGGGGGATATTAACAAGCAAAACTGGCAGATCCATAATAAAAATGAGCGCCTATCGGCTAACAAATTTCTGCGTCTCCTCCCTGCGATGAGTCAACATCAGCTCGTAAACCGTATCGCTGTGTTTCCTTTATCTCAGTCGCAGACTCTGAAATTCGTACGCCGATGAGCAAGGCGCTTGCGCTTTTCTTAGTCACATGTAATTTTTACTTCAAGAGCTAATTCAACGTTTCCCATTACTGCTTTGGAAATCATGCAGCTGCTTTCTGCTTTTTCAGCCAGTTTTTGTACCTTTTCGACTAGCTCCTTACTGCTCTCACTGGGAAGTACGATGAAAGGCCGGTGGACAATTCTCTTAAATGTATTTACCCCTCTTATCACTTCCACCACGGCCTCAGATTCAAGTGAAAGAGAACGGGTTTCAATCGAACTGCGCTCCAACATGGCTGCTAATGTTATGATATAGCAAGTAGAAGCTGCCCCGAGCAGCATTTCATCGGGATTTGTTCCAATGCCGGGCCCATCCATTTCAGGAGGAATAGAAACCTTTGTCTTTAAATTTCCTGCATCAATAATGCCAACGCTATTTCTTCCTCCAGGCCACTCAGCGGTTAAATGAAAATGATGTTCAGCCAATTGCAATCACTCCTTTACTCTATTATAGCCCATGAAAGAAAGGCAAAAAAGAAATGTAGCTCTGTATCATTTCGGAATTTTCTAATATAATAGCCATAGAGATTGAAGAAGCGAGGTAGGAATATGAATATAAATACATATGTGAAGCCTAAAGAAACCATGGATTTGATTAAAAAGCTGGTGACAATACCCAGCCCTACAGGAAATACAGCTGAAGTAATTGCCTTTTGCGAAAAATATTTAAAAGAGTCCAACGTTGAAGGTTGCCGAAATCGAAAAGGCGGCTTGATTGTTACGCTTCCTGGTACTGACCAAAAACAGCACAGGATGTTAACGGCCCATGTGGATACTCTTGGTGCAATGGTAAAGGAAGTTAAAACGAACGGTCGGCTTAAGCTTTCGATGGTAGGGGGATTTGCCTGGAATGCAATAGAAGGTGAAAATTGCCAGATTGAAACCTCGACAGGAAAATGCTATACGGGCACTATTCTTATGCACCAAACATCTGTACATGTTTATAAGGATGCAGGAAAGGCTGACCGTAATGAAGAAAATATTGAAGTTAGGATTGATGCGAAGGTTCAATGCGAAGAAGATGTAAGAGAGCTGGGAATAAGGGAAGGGGATTTTGTTTCCTTTGACCCAAGAGTACAGATAACCGACAGCGGTTATATAAAGTCCAGACATTTAGATGATAAAGCAAGTACGGCCATTTTGTTAAGAATAATACAAAATATTAAAGAACATAATATTACACTTCCGTATACAACTCATTTCCTGATTTCTAACAATGAAGAAATCGGGTATGGAGGAAATTCAAATATTACACCGGAAACGATTGAATATCTTGCAGTAGACATGGGAGCATTAGGAGATGGGCAGGCATCCGATGAATATACCGTATCCATTTGTGCTAAGGATTCAAGCGGTCCTTATCATTACGGATTGAGAAAACATTTAGTGGAATTGGCTGAGAAAAATGGTCTTGACTATAAAGTGGATATCTATCCTTATTATGGTTCAGACGCATCTGCTGCCATTAAAGCAGGTCATGATATTATTCATGGCTTAGTCGGACCTGGAATAGAGTCTTCGCATGCTTATGAAAGAACCCATGAAACTTCAATTGAAAATACTGAAAAGCTGTTATATGCGTATCTCCAGTCTGAAATTATAAAATATTAGATGGAAGCAATTTTTAAAGAGGTTCTCCTTAAACGGGGAGCCTTTTATATTTTGGTTGATCCCTTTGTCAGTCAGCGTCTATTCTTCAACAAATGGATGGTGATGTTTTATATTTTTTAGCAAATAGCAACAAAGGTACAAAAAAACGTTCCTGAAAAATGATTTAACGAAATACAAAAAATCTGCTCATTTTATGAATGGGTATTTTTTTCTTTTGCCCTTTTCCTTTATAATAGAAGATGGTCTTTAATTATGGTTTTGTTGGAGGACATGGTTGTTTTTTGGCTCGTTCATGCGCTACAGTCATTTCACAAGCCATTCAGTGCTGTTGAAAAACGGGCAGTTATCAGCACAGAATAATAACAAAGCCTTTATTATAGGAAGATAAACAGTTTTTCTTTACGATAGAATCCCTGTAAAATAAGCTGATATCTCGAACCTTTCAGTTATCCGGCTACAGGATGCCCTAAAGAGGGTGACGTCCGCTTTTAGGAGAAGGAGGATTTTCTTGAAGATTAGAAAAACGACACTGCGTGGTAATCCAATCGATGTATTTATATATGAAAATAAAAAGGATGAATATTTCGTCATGGCCATTCCCGAACTAGAGTGGTCTATCCATTTTTCTTATGATGAAGAAGATGAAGATTTAAAGGAACGGCTAATTGCTTCTTTGGATCAAAAAGCAGCAGCTGGCACTGATGCAGTTGACCTTGGACGCAGACTTTTGCAGTGGGCCAAGGAGATGTAATCCATTATTGGGTTTGAAATACATTTTGAATTGAAAGGAATAACAACATGACAAGTACTTTTAAAGATGAGGTTCTCTCTCGAAGAACATTTGCAATTATTTCCCATCCGGATGCCGGGAAAACCACGTTAACCGAGCAGCTCTTATTATTCGGAGGCGCGATTCGGGCAGCGGGAACGGTTAAAGGAAAAAAGACAGGGAAATTTGCTACTTCTGACTGGATGGAAATTGAAAAACAAAGGGGTATTTCAGTAACCTCCTCTGTAATGCAGTTTGAATATGAAGGGTTTCGTGTGAATATTTTGGATACACCGGGACATCAGGACTTCAGTGAAGATACCTATAGAACTCTTATGGCAGTAGACAGTGCTGTGATGATTATAGATTCAGCGAAGGGAATAGAGGATCAAACCATTAAACTGTTTAAGGTATGCCGCATGCGAGGGATTCCAATATTTACTTTCATCAACAAGCTAGACCGCCAAGGGAAAGCTCCATTGGAATTACTTGCAGAATTGGAAGAGGTTCTTGGGATTGAATCCTATCCAATGAATTGGCCGGTTGGAATGGGTAAAGAGTTTCTTGGAATTTATGATCGCTACCATAACCGCATTGAACAGTTTCGGGTGGATGAGAAAGATCGCTTTATTGAACTTGATGAAAATGGAGAAATTAAGGGTGAGTCTCCTATTAAGCAGTCATCGCTATATGAGCAGGCATTAGAAGAAGTCATGCTCTTGGATGAAGCAGGAAATGAATTCTCTAAAGATAGGATAGCGAATGGAACGCTTACTCCGGTTTTCTTTGGAAGTGCTTTGACGAATTTTGGCGTACAGACCTTTCTTGAAACGTATTTGAAGTTCGCTCCTTCTCCACAGCCTAGAAATTCGAATGTGGGAATGATTGATCCTGTAAGAG
Source organism: Heyndrickxia acidicola (assembly GCF_001636425.1). Lineage (NCBI taxonomy): Bacteria > Bacillati > Bacillota > Bacilli > Caryophanales > Bacillaceae > Heyndrickxia > Heyndrickxia acidicola. The sequence goes on along the minus strand of NZ_KV440953.1, from coordinate 1,944,147 downwards.
AGGATTTTTCTGGATTTGTCTTTAAAATTCAGGCTAATATGAATCCTGCCCATCGGGATCGTATTGCATTTGTGCGCATTTGTTCAGGAAAATTTGAAAGAGGCATGAATGTCAGTCTTTCAAGAACAGGTAAGCCGATGAAACTTTCTCAATCCACCTCGTTTCTTGCAGATGACCGCAGTACCGTGGATATGGCAGTCAGCGGTGACATTATAGGACTGTATGATACGGGGACCTATCAGATAGGCGATACGATTACTTCAGGAAAAGAAGCCATCCAGTTTGAAAAGCTTCCTCAATTTGCTCCTGAGTTATTTGTAAAGGTAACAGCTAAAAACGTTATGAAGCAAAAAAGCTTCCATAAAGGAATTGTCCAGCTTGTGCAAGAGGGAGCCATTCAGCTGTATAAAACGTACCGTACAGATGATTATATACTGGGCGCTGTCGGGCAGCTGCAATTTGAAGTATTTGAACACAGAATGAAGAATGAATACAATTCTGATGTTATTATGGAACCAATCGGCTCCAAGATACCTCGCTGGATTGAAGAAACTCAGGTGAACGAATCGCTTTCAAGCTCCCGGAGCCTGCTTGTCAAAGACCGTTTCGATAAGCCATTATTCCTTTTTGAGAATGATTTTGCTTTAAGATGGTTCCAGGATAAGAATCCTGGAATAAAGCTCAGCAATCCAATGGAATAGAAAAATGAAATAAAAGGGCACCTGGTTTTTAAAAATCCAGTGCCCTTTTTCATTTAAGCTCTTTTCGCATGAGTGTTTTCTAATGACTAGGCTCTGTTATATTACTATGTTGATAACTTCTCGTTTTTTAGCTCATTCGTAAAAAATGATAGAGTCCTCTATCAGTGCCAGTGACTATAGTTTAGAATTTTAACCTTAGCAAAAAATATGGTGAGTAAGCACGCATAAAACAAAAAATGATTTGTAATAAAATGTAAAAAGATGATTTGATAACATATTTTTATTTTATGAGGGCATTCTATAAATACGATTTGTTGAGGAGGGCCCACTATGCAATGCGGCAATCATATACAGAACCATTATAAAAAATTATTACATATTATTATTTTATTTTTAGTTCCCTTAATAAAAAAAATAGGCCGGTTCGCTTGCTGGGCTTTATAGAATGGGCAGATATATGAAAAAGGTAGCCCCTCTGGAAGCCATATTATGGAGCATTGCATTTCCGGGCTTTCCTCAATTATTATCCGGGAAGTATATCAAAGGTTTTTTGTTTTTATTTTTAGAATTTCTTGTAAACGGACAGAGCCATTTTAATAAGGCAATTATGCTTAGTTTTTTGGGAGATACAAGACTAGCAGGAGAAATCGTTAATTATCAATGGTTGATGTTTTATCCATGTATATATATGTTTGCCATGTGGGATGCATATAAAAATTCTTTGGAGAGAGAAAGCCAATTTTCTTACATTCCGTTTGCGTTTGCAGCTTATTTCGTGACAATTGGTTTAATGTATTCCCCAATTGTAACAATTAAGAATCGCTTGATTGGCCCCATTTTTTTACCGATTCTATTCATAATACCTGGATTAGTTGCGGGATTCTTTATTAGATATATCTTAATTAAGATAAGAGGAAGTATGTAAAGAATGGACACTGCTTGGGTTGTTTATAATCGGTCAATGTTTGTAAAGAAAGCCAATAGAGTCCGGGGGGGAAGCGGTCTGTGGAGCCTCCAAAGCGTTAGAAGCCATTAGGAGACTCCTCTTAAAAGTTAATGCCAGAAACAAAAAATAACAAGAAATGAAATACAGAGCCCCTTAACAAATCCATGAAAAAAATATGAAAATGACTTCAAATACCCTCTTAAAATGATCTGATTCCAGCGTACTTATAAACGAAGTTGAAATATAAACGTAAACTTAACGAAAAACCAGTATATCTCATTTCTGTTATAATAGTCGACAGGGTGAGGTGAAGCGAGTGCTGAATTTATTATTTCAAAAAGATAAAAAAACACTTGAAGAAAAAGCGCTGCTGGTTCAAAGCGGGCAGCAAAAATATTTAGATTCGTTATTAGCAGACTATCAGCCATTTGTGAAAAAAGTGGTTTCTTCTGTTTGTAAAAGATACATAGACCAGCGTGATGATGAATTTAGCATTGGCCTTATTGCTTTTCACGAAGCCATCCTTAAATATGACCGAAGCAAGGGCGGTTCCTTATTAGCGTTTGCAGAGGTTGTTATTAAACGGAAAGTCATTGATTTTCTCAGGAGCAGTTCAAGATATAAAGATATAAGCATTGAACAGCATACTAAAGAAGATGATGAAAATGGGGCAGGAAAGTCATTAGAAAATACAATATCCTTTAATCACTATCGTATCAAAAAAGATGAAGAGAAAAGAAAAGAAGAAATTATTGCTTTTCGAATGAAATTGCAAAATTTCGGATTAATCTTTGAAGATTTAGTGGAACAAGCTCCAAAGCATGATGATGCTCGTATAAACGCCTTTAAAGCTGCAGCGGTTTTAGTTCAGGATGATTCATTAAAAGAGTCTTTATTTCAAACGAAACGTCTGCCAATGAAAGATTTAGAAAAAAAGGTGGAAGTCAGCAGAAAGACTCTGGAACGAAATCGTAAATATATAATAGCTATTGCCATTATCCTTTCAGGAGACTTTATTTATTTAAAGGATTATATAAAAGGGCGGTTAGATTAATGAAAAAAGGGGTCATTTTAGAGGTCAAGCCAAAATATTTAATCATGATGACGAGTGAAGGGGAGTTTTTAAAAGGGAAAAAGAGAAACTTGGATTATGATGTAGGCCAGGAAATTATATTTAATCCGTATTACAGTGATTGGAAGCAGCGACTATATGTGTTATCCCGGAGTAAAGCCATTGTGACGACTGCTGCTGTTATTTTAATAGCAGGGCTGCTCCTCGTTCCTTTTGCAAAGGGAAACAAGGCATATGCCTATGTAACAGTTGATGCTAAACCAAGTATTGAACTGGCATTAAATAAAAATCTGGATGTATTGAATGCTGTATCTTTTAATGAGGAAGGCAAAAGAGTATTGAGAAGGGCAGATTTAAAGAAGAATCAAAACTTTACGCAGGCTGCAGAAATGATTCTTAACGGGAGCAGGGCTTTAGGCTACTTAAAGAATAACCAGAATATCATCATTTCATCTGTGATAAGCCAAAATGACTTATCTAAGCTTTCACAAGAAATAAATTCGCTCAGCCATTTTGTCCAAAAATATCAGGATCACGTCTTATATGAAAAAGGTTCCAGCAAAGACCGTAAAGCTGCAATGCAAAAAGGGATGACTACAGGACTTTATTTGTGGAAGAGGGAGAATAAAAGGAAACCAGTGAATGCATCTCCTTCTGCTGTGAAAGGAACAAAACCCAATTCTCATAAGCCCTTGCAAGCTAATGAGCATACTGCTTACATTCCTGTAATAAATAAAGCGGCTAATGAAGCAAAAGGGATTATAGAAGTACAGTCAAAATATCCAAGAAGAACACCTGCTTCTAAACATATGGATGGGAGCACCATCGGAGCCAACTACATAAGATCAAAAAAATCTTCTCCTCATCTCGAGCATTCTATAGCAAGGAGAGAGAATGGAATAATCAACTCTCAAAAACAGCATGGCAGGCGTCACGATAGGAATCATTGGGAGGGCGAAATGAGGGAAGAGTGGAGTATGCATCAAAATCGAAAAATTGTACCTTTTAAACATAAGGAAGTACATGAATATGAGAAAGAGCACTCCTTTTTACATACTTTCAGTGTCAGGAAATTTAAGCATTCATAATAGCAAATGAAAAAGAAATTGGTTTAAAACGAAACCAATTTCTTTTTTTGGTATAGAGACAATTCCCGTAGAAGTTTATTTTCCTGAAAGCTGGGATTGAGCCTGCTTTACAAGGCGCTTTGTAATTTCACCACCTACAGAGCCATTAGATCTTGATACTGTATCGGAGCCTAATTGTACGCCAAATTCTTGCGCTATTTCAAACTTTACCTGGTCAAGGTATTGTTCAACACCCGGAACCAATAGCTTGTTACTGCTTCTAGTCATCTTAATTCCTCCTTTCATCCAAAATGTTTTGGCTATAAGTTTATTATGAGAAAAAGAAAGGGAAACATGTGTGGAAAAACGTTCAAAAAAGTGAAAAAAACACTTGTTAACCTTCAGAGTAAACAAAAAGAAGAATGGATAATCTATAAAGGCATCATTCTTAATTAGGAGGTAATTCAAATGGCAAAGCGAAAAGCAGAAGCAAATGCAGCCCTAAAGCATAGTCATACACCTAAAAAGAACATAGCAGAAACAGAATTTTCTGCTGAATATGCGAATGGTGAAGAAGTTATGAAGCATGCCAACCGAAATTCCAAAAAGGGTAAAAAAGGCAGAGCATAATGAAAAGGATAAAACATCGAAGTGCTGAAAACACTGAATTCGGCATGGAATTCGGTGATATCAATGCAGATAAATTTTTTGAGCTTCCTTTTAATCGAGACAAAGAGAAGGAAGACAAAAAAAGTAAAAAACCAAAAAAGAAATAAAAAAAAGGCTGTCGAGATTGAACTCGACAGCCTGTCTGTTTAAAGGTCTTTTAAATCCGTGAATCGTAAGCGTCCTTTATGAAATAGTTTTGGCTGAAACAGGAAAAATGGACGAAGCCCCTGTAGTTGGATGGAAATAAATTAATGAATAGGTTGTACCTTTAGTAACGGATTGATTTTCAAGATAATATGGCAGATCAAATTCCATTTTCTCAATAATGGTGTGCTTGTATATGTCTTTATCCGATAATTGAAGCTCTGTAAAACTTGCACCAAGAATAGAAGGTTCATTTGAAATGAATTCATAAATCCTCGTGCGTTCTGATTTATTCAGGTCATGTGTCCACCAGGATTTTCTCGGTTTAAATCGTTGATTACTCAGATAATCATACTTCATTAATCCCTCGATAACGGTTATATCCTCCAGCTTGGTATGAAGAAAGGCTTTTAAACGTTTGAATAAATCCTCAAGCTGGTGCCCGATTCTGCTCCATCCCTGTGCTTCCCAGTAAGCTCCGAATTCTTGAAAAAAATCAAAAGGCGTTTCAAAGACATGAGTGGTCAGATACTCAATGGTCGTATCCATTCGGTGGTCATTCCAATATTTTTCCAATACATCTTCTACTTGTTTAATGCGCACGATATCAGTAAAGGAAAGCACGTTATTTCCGAGAATTTCGTACGGAGCATGATCCATATATACATAATCGTTTTCACTCGCTCTTATTCTTAAGCCTGTTCCTCTTAGCATTTTTAAGAAACCAAGCTGAAGCTCTTCCGGCCGCAGTGCGAAGACATCATTAAAGGTTTTACGAAAGGATGTATAGTCTTCTTCCGGCAGTCCGGCAATTAAATCTAAATGCTGATCAATTTTTCCTCCGTCTTTAACCATTCTTACAGTCCTTGTAAGTTTATCAAAATTCTGCCTTCTTTTAACGAGCTCGTTCGTTTCGTCATTTGTTGATTGAACGCCTATCTCAAAACGGAATAAGCCAGCAGGCGCTTTTTGATTTAAAAAGTCAATCACTTCAGGTCTCATGATATCTCCGGTAATTTCAAATTGAAAAACTGTACCTGGCTGGTGCTCATCAATCAAAAACTGAAACATTTCCATTGCGTAGCTCCGGCTAATATTAAAGGTTCTATCGACAAATTTTATGGTTTTAGCTCCATTAGCCATCAAGTAGCGAATGTCATCCTTAATTTTCTCTCTGTTGAAATAGCGCACACCAACCTCAATAGAGGATAAACAGAATTGACAGTTAAATGGACAGCCTCTGCTGGTTTCTACATAAATAACCCTCTTGGGAAGGTGAGAAAGATCTTCCTCGAAACGAAAAGGACTGGGTAATTCTTTAAGATCAATTTTGTTTCTTTGAGGATTAATAACATACTTGCCGTCTTTTTTATAAGCAAGCCCATGCACATTTTGAAGAACACGTTCTCCGTCTATTTCTTTTAAAAACTGCTTAAAGGTTTCTTCTCCTTCTCCCATAACAATGAAGTCAACCTCAGGAATTCGGTCAAGCCAATAGGTAACATCATAGGTTACTTCAGGACCGCCAAGCACAATAATAAGCTCCGGCATGATTTTTCGAATCATTTTAATGACTCGGATCGTTTCCTCAATGTTCCATATATAACAGCTGAATCCTAATACATCCGGTTTTTTTGAAAATAAATCTGTCACAATGTTCATGACCGGATCTTTAATGGTATATTCTGCAATTTCAGCTTCATATTCAGGAGCTGCAAATGCTTTTAAATAACGGATGGCCAAGTTAGTATGGATATACTTAGCGTTTAAAGTACTTAAAACTATTTTCATTTGATTTGTTAGACCTCTTTCTTCATGGCGTACACATAATATTGTAATCAAGGAGGCAGAAAAGCTCAATGGCAGGAAATCGGTATAAAGGATGATTTGGGTAAAAAGAGCGTAAAAGATGTAAAATTGCGCAGGATTTTCAATAAAATTACCGAAAAATATCAATATAAACCATGATTTCGATTTTTCATCTCCTTAATAATACTTTAGTTTTTTTGGAATACACCAGGAAAAAAGTCGTGAATCGAGTGGTAATAACTTATTTAGATCCCTATGTTTAACACAATTTATTTGCTTCAATAGTGATCATAATGAAAGGAAGAAGAGGATGAAAAGAAGCAGGGAATTTGAGGAAGAGAGCTTCTCATTTGCCTATCGAAATAATTCCATATTAGATCGAAGCGGTGAACTATTTAAAAGCTTGTTTGCAGAAGCAATAGATGGAATTATTTTTGCTGATCATGAAGGCCGAATTGTTCTTGCAAATCATTCTGCATTAAAGATTTTTGAATGTACTTCAGAAGAACTAATGAATAAAGAGATCTGGGATTATGTCTATCAAAAAGACAGCCACTTTCATAAAGTTATGAAAGAATCCAGAGTGAACAAGGCAGTACGTGACGAATTAGTTTTTCTCATGCCAAACGGACAGCTGAAAAATCTCGAATTTACGTATAAGGCTCACTCGATTGCCGGTTATGATATGGCCATCTTCAGAAATGTCAGTGAGCGGTATTATTTTGAGCAGACATTGAAAGACAGTGAGGAACGATTTCGCAAGGTTTTTGAGGGGACCCTTGATGGAATGATCTTGTGGAATAAACAAAATGTCATTATTGACGTTAATCCGGTTGCAGCGAGCTGGCTTGGAGTGTCACGGGAAAAAATGATTGGCAGGGACCTGATAAAGCTCTTGAATTTCAAGGGAAGAGAACGGAAAATGATAGAACACCATCAGGAAGAGCTTGAGCGGGAAGGGAAATCGGATATGCTTCTTCCTGTGCAGGAAGAAAGCGGCGGCCATTTTTATGAAATCAGCTCAAAAGGGAACCTTACCTCTAATTTAAACTTGACCGTCATTCGTGAAATAACTGAAAAAATGGCATTACAAGAGCAGCTCCGCAAATCCGATACCTTAAATGTGGTCGGAGAGCTTGCTGCAGGAATAGCTCATGAAATTCGAAATCCCATGACGGCACTAAAGGGGTTTATCCAGCTTTTGCAGTTAAGTATAAAGGAGGATCATTCTCTTTATTTTAATGTCATTACATCAGAGCTAGCCAGGATTGAGTCTATTATCACAGATTTCCTTGTCCTTGCAAAACCTCAGGCCATCGAGTTTAAAAACCACCCGATTAATAGTATAATGAATGATACACTTGACTTGCTCAATGCACAGGCGCTTATGCACAACGTTCAATTTGAATTGGATAATCGGGGAAATCTTCCAGATGTTTTTTGTGAGCCAAATCAAATTAAACAGGTATTCATCAATATTATTAAAAATGCGATTGAAGTTATGCCCAATGGCGGAAAAGTCCGCATCAAAATTCAGCAAGGTGAAGATGAATTTGTCCATATTATGATTCAAGATGAAGGTATGGGAATTCCTAAAGATAAGATTAATAAGCTAGGGGAACCATTTTATACAACGAAAGAAAGAGGGACCGGCCTCGGATTGATGATCAGTTTTAAAATTATTAAAGAGCATCATGGGAAAATTGAGGTGGAAAGTGAAGAAGGCTCTGGTTCCACATTTCACATCTACATTCCTGTACATGCTTCATAATTATTGTAAAGAACTCAAGCGTTTTCTTCGGGTTCTTTATTTTAATGGTGTTTTGGACCCAGCGTGATCGAAGTAAAGGCATAAGACTCCTGCGGGGAAGCTGGTTAAGGGAGATTCTTGCAGGAGCAAGGAGAAGGAGGTTCCCGGCCGCCCCACGGAAAGCGAGTGCCTGAAGCGTAAATCAACCAGCAGGATAAAAAAACGTTAAAAAAGGAGAGGGAAATGGCTTATACCGTATTAGAAAGTGAAATTGGCCCTTTGGTATTAACGGCAAATGATAGTGGATTAACCGGTATTTACTTTGGCAGGGAGAATTCTAAGATAGCCGGCAAAGAAGGAATACCAGTAATAAACACCCAGTACAACGATAGTGAAGATCCAGGACATCCCATATTAAGAATGGCAGTCCAAGAACTCAAGGAGTACTTTAAAAATAAAAGAAAACACTTTACAATTCCTCTTTCTATTGAGGGAACAGAATTCCAAAAAGCAGTATGGAAGGAATTGACTAAGATTCCATATGGTGAAACAAGATCCTACCAGGATATCGCTTGTGCAATCCAAAAGCAAAAGGCTGTTCGCGCTGTCGGACAGGCGAATAAAGCGAATAGATTTCCAATTATCATCCCTTGCCACAGGGTAATAGGAAAAAATCAAAGTATGACAGGGTATGCTGGAAAAGAAATTGATAAAAAGGAAATCCTTCTGAAGATTGAAGGTGTTTTATAGTTAATTCAGGTTCAGTATTAAAACTTGTGAACAGCTTACGAAAAGCTGCCACACAGACGGTCAACAATAAGCAACAATTTATGAATATACAGCCATATCTAAACAAAATAGAACAAAGCGCCTATCGGAAGACGCTTTGTTCTAAAAAAGAAGGCTTAATAACGTAATAGTTGATTCTTTATGCTTTCAGTATAGGATGGGTACAAAATTCCTTTTTCTGTTATGATGGCAGTGATCAGCTCTGATGAAGTGACATCAAAGGCAGGATTGTAAACCTGAATGCCTTCAGGTGCTATCTGGGTGCCATTCAGTGTTGTAACTTCTTCCAAGTTTCTTTCTTCTATTGGGATAGAATCACCATTTTTCAATGTTAAATCAAAACTTGAGGAAGGAGCAGCAACATAGAATGGTATTTGGAGTGACTTTGCTATGAGAGCAAGTCCATATGTTCCAATCTTGTTGGCAGTATCTCCATTCGCTGCAATTCTGTCAGCACCCACAATAACAGCTTTAATTTTTTTTGTTTTCATTGTATGTGCTGCCATGTTATCTGTAATGAGTGTTGTCTCAACTCCGGATTGCTGAAGTTCCCATGCAGTTAAACGGGCACCCTGCAGAACGGGACGTGTTTCACAGGCGTATACATGAAAATGTTTGCCCCTTTCGCTTGCAAGATGGAAAGGTGCCAGGGCGGTCCCGTATTTTGCAGTTGCAATGGATCCTGCATTGCAGATAGTCATCACTGAGTCGCCCGGTGTTAAAAGCAATAATGCATTTTCTCCTATCTGTCTGCACATGGCCTCGTCCTCAGCCTGTATTTGGATGGCTTCATGAAGCAGGTCAGTTTTCGCTTCATTTACGGAACGGGCATTACCAATCGAATTTATCAGCCTGTTCAGTGCCCAGGATAAATTCACTGCGGTGGGTCTTGAAGAATTTAAGTATTCTTTTTCTTTCTGAAGTTTAACAAGAAATGCTTCAAGTTCATCGATTTCATAGTTTTGTGCAGACATTGCAAGCCCAAATGCGGCTGTGATGCCAATTGCCGGAGCACCTCTCACTTTTAATGCCGTAATCGCTTCATATACATCCTGGAGCGTATATAGATCGATATACTCAGTTATATGCGGTAACGCCTGCTGATTAAGCAGTTTAATGTGGTTATCCATCCATTCAATTGAAATAGGAATGGCAGTCTGAAGTCTTGTCATTACAATTGCACCTCGTTTACTTTTTTGCCTCACCTGTCAAAGCTTCTTGAAGCAGTACAATAAATTGCTGGATACTATCAACGCGGGAATGCTCCAAAATGCATGTTTTCCCAATGGTTAGAGCAGCTTTTTTATTTTGAATCCGCTCATCTTTATCCGCAATCCCTTCCAAGTCCTTTACATGGGATAGGCCGATTGTTCTTCTGATTAATTCACAACCGGCAAAACCGATGGAATCTTCAAAAATTTTATTCAATATTGAATCCAAGAAGCCTGGTACTTCTGCGAAATTATCGATATTGTGATGCAGCCAAGCATGTGTAAAATGGTTTACAAAGGATTTCCAGGTTTGTTGAATTTGTTGTAGAATAAAATCTCGCTTTTCCTCATTTCCTGTAATTGCCTGAAAGATAAGATTTGCAAAAAACTGTCCCACATCAAATCCAAAAGGACCATAAAAAGCAAATTCGGGATCAATTACTTTTGTCTCCAATTGATTTGCAAAAATGCTTCCTGTATGTAAATCTCCATGAAGCAGCGCCTCAGCCTCAGTTAAAAATTTTCTCTTCAGCTTTGCCGCTTCGAGTTTAAGCAATGAATCTTGCCAAATCGACTGAATTTCATCATAAAGCTCTTCTTCAAAATCATTGGATTCGCTATCAAAAAAAGGATCTGTAAAGACTAATTCCTCTGTAATCCTGCAAAGCTCAGGATTTGAAAACTGTTTGGCGAATTCCTTTTTCTTAGAAGGCGGCAGAGCAAATTCAGATGTGTAAAACAGGGTTTTGGCCAAATATTCTCCAATATGGTCAGCAAGCAGAGGATATCTTTCTCCTTCAATTAATCCATTTCGAACAATTCTTAAATAAGAAAGGTCCTCCATAACGGTGATGGCAAGAAGTTCATCCTGGTAAAACACTTCAGGTACAAAATGCGGAACGATTGCACCGTGCTGCTTTAATGCATTGGCTTCGATTTGGGAACGCTGAAGAGTTAAAGGCCAGCTTTCCCCAACTACTTTTGCATATGGAAGAGCTTGTTTAATGATGATTCCTTTTTGGCTTTCTTGATCCTTGATATGAAAAACAAGGTTGAGGTTTCCATCACCAATTTCGTTACACATTAATATTTCGTTTGAAAAAAGCCCCAGGCTTTTTGCTAGTGTGACAGCTGTTTTTTCTGTTAATGGCTCATATTCCTTTACTTCGGTATAAGACATAGAAAAATCCCTCCAATTTATTCTGAATGTTGGAAGAGGCTTTTCGAATATCCTGGATTAAAAAAGCCTCTCTCAGTAATGAAAGAGGCTCCGAAGGTATTCTCCGAACCTCTTATCTGCCAGAAAGAATTCTTTCTGTTGGAATTAGCACCGTGCCTTACGGAAAAATCCGGCACTTTAAAAAAGCGCCCCATTGAACAATGGTATTACGGTCGGTTGCTGGGCTTCATAGGGCCAAATCCCTCAGCCTGCTCTTGATAAGAGAATTAATTTTCATATTTTTTAAAAGAATTACAATTCACGATTGCTATATTATCAGTATTTATTTCATTATGTCAATCACTATTTTCAAAAATTAGTTAAAAGCAATGGCTGCTTTTTCACTTTAAGGATGAATCTGTACGATGTTATTGTTGGCGGGCAGCCTACTCTAAAGCTTGAATGATTCAATTTTTATAGCATTCGAGCTTTAAAAGGCTTTGAAATTAATAGTTAATAATATTCCGGCAAACGATCGCTAAAAACAGGAATTTTTCTCCGGACTTCTTTAACCAGGGAAAAATCCGCTTCTTTAATGACGAGACCTTCGTCTTCTCCCCCCTCTGCGAGAATCTCTCCCCACGGGTCAATGATTAAAGAATGCCCGCCAAACGTGTTATTCGGATCATTCCCAACACGGTTACAGGCAATGACATAGCACTGATTTTCGATTGCCCTTGCTATTAAGAGGTTTCTCCAGTGGGAAAGACGGGGCTTTGGCCATTCAGCACTAACAAATAATGCCGAGGCTCCTTCTAAAAAAGGCTTTCGTATCCATTCAGGAAATCGAATGTCGTAACAAATTGCACCTGAGAAGCTTTCGCCATATAAGGTAAACTCACCACTGTTTGTTCCGTGCTGAAGAAACAAATGCTCATCCATCAATTTAAATAAATGGAGCTTACTGTATTCCTTAATAAAATTTCCTTCTCTGTCTACAATCAGCATCGTATTGTAGTGGCCTTGTGCTGTCTTCTTCGCAATGGATCCGCCAATAATGTCCACCTGATATGTTAAGGAGCATCTTTTTAAAAATTTGAATGTTTGTTTTGCTTCTTCATCTGCTATCTCTGAAAGCCTGGTCAGGTCATATCCAGTCGTCCAGAGTTCTGGTAAAATAACCAAATCACATTTTTCCTCACTAGCCTTGTGAATCCATTTCTCAGCATTTTCATAATTTTTTTCAGGCTGCCCAAAATGAATATCCATTTGAATACATGCCATTTTTTTCAGCAAAGGATTTTTCCTCCTCATTTTTAGATTATCTCTTTACATTGGCTTCTTTTCGTTATAACATTTGTTACTAGATTTTAAAAGTTCAAAATTAAAAGAAAAGCGGAAGGGACCTGCTAATCGGCGACCAGCATATGACGGGCCGTCAAAGAAGGTACGATCTTTAACCTTCTTGACGGAATGGCATATGACCTCGAGCCGATGGTTAGGAAGGATTGATTTGTATCCTTCCAGCTGGAGCTGGACAAAAGAAAAGCGGAAGGGCCCCGCTTTGATTGCAGTAAGGAGGAAAAAATGAAAACTTTTTCGAAATCAGATTTGTTAAAATCCCTGCCATCCCAATTTTTTGCTTCTCTTGTAGGTAAAGTCGAAAAAGTAAAGGCAGAGGGTTATGATGTGATAAATTTAGGCCAAGGGAACCCTGATCAGCCTACTCCAGGCCACATTGTAAAAAAACTTCAGGAGGCTGCTGCAAACCCTGTAAATCATAAGTATTCCCCATTTAGGGGTTTTTCCTATTTGAAGGAAGCAGCGGCAGCTTTTTATGAGCGTGAATACGGTGTCAAAGCAGATCCAGCCAAGGAAATAGCCATATTATTTGGGGGCAAGGCCGGGTTGGTAGAGCTTCCTCCATGCCTTCTAAATCCAGGGGATACGGTCTTAGTGCCTGATCCCGGTTATCCGGACTACTGGTCTGGAGTAGCACTTGCCCAAGCGAAAATGCATACTATGCCTCTTTTGGAGGAAAACGGATTTAAGCCTGATTTTTCATCCATCAGTACAGAAGAGGCTGAAAAAGCAAAATTAATGTTCTTGAACTATCCGAATAATCCGACAGGAGCTACTGCTGATTTGGCCTTTTTTAAAAAAACCATTGAATTTGCCAATGAACATGATATCTGTGTCGTGCATGACTTTGCCTATGGCGCTATTGGCTTTGATGGAAAGAAACCTGTTAGTTTTTTGCAGGCTGAAGGAGCGAAAAAGGTCGGAATTGAAATTTACACCTTTTCTAAAACCTATAACATGGCAGGCTGGCGGGTTGGTTTTGCAATAGGCAATGAGAGTGTAATCGAAGCATTGAATCTTTTTCAGGATCATCTATACGTAAGTCTTTTTGGAGCAGTACAAGAGGCTGCAGCGGCCGCATTATTGGAATCACAGGAGTGTGTAGATGCACTTGTTTCTATGTATGAAACAAGAAGAAACATTTTGGTGGAAGGACTCCGAAAGATTGGCTGGAACATTGCCGCTCCAAAGGGATCATTTTTTGCCTGGCTAAAGGTCCCTGAAGGATATACTTCTGAACAATTTTCTGATGTACTTTTATACCAGGCAAAGGTAGCAGTAGCACCCGGAATTGGTTTTGGTACCTATGGTGAAGGATATGTGCGTGTTGGCTTGCTGGAAACGGAAGAGCGGCTTCGGGAAGCGGTTGAAAGAATCGGAGACTTAAAAATATTTAAATAATTTTCAATTGACAATATTGTGTATGGATGGCATAATCCTATTTGAATTAACAATCTGATAATTATATAACTATTTCTTATCAAGAGCAGGCGGAGGGACGAGCCCATTGAAGCCCGGCAACCGATCTAAGGATTTTCTTTAGGCACGGTGCTAATTCTTGCAGCTAAAAGGCTGAGAGATAAGAAGACGGTAGAATTCCACCTCTTCTTATCGAAGAGGTTTTTTATTGTTTATGAAAAGAAAAGGTAAGAAATCGCTCGAGTCATAAGCCCAGCCATCATTGAAGGGGAAGAACACCCTTCAAAGCTGCCTTGTCTTATGCTGTTCGCCGATGGTCAATCGCCCTCCGCTTTTATTGTAGTCAACAAGTTTTTGCATAATTGGTTAAGAGGTGAGGAAATGAGTGAAGTAACAGCAACGTATAAATTTTATGGAAAACCGGGAACTTTCGAAAAAAAGGCTGAGGACATTGCTCTTGGATTAACAGTGGGATCATGGACGAACCTGGCCATATTGGAAAAGGAGCAGCTAAAAAAGCATAAAGGTTATGTTTTGAAAGTTATTGAGGGAGTAGATGAAGATGGCAGAACCTTTGCTGAAATTATCATTTCTTATCCATCAGTAAATTTCAGTCCTGATCTGCCAGCCATTCTTACTACGGTTTTTGGAAAGCTTTCGTTAGATGGAGAAGTAAAACTTTTAAATTTGGAATTTTCAGAGTCGGTTGAAAGGAATTTTCCCGGTCCGAGATTTGGAATCGATGGCATTAGAGATAGGCTGGGCGTAACAGATCGTCCGCTGGTGATGAGCATATTTAAAGGGGTAATCGGCAGAGATTTACTATTTCTTGAAAAACAGCTTCGAGATCAGGCTCTGGGGGGTGTAGATTTAGTTAAGGATGATGAAATCCTTTTTGAAAGTAATCTAGCTCCATTTGCTGAGCGTATCAAAATGGGGAGAAGAGTCCTGGATGAAGTGCATGAGCAAACGGGACATCGAACACTCTATGCGGTCAATCTTACAGGACGCACATCGGAGGTTATTTCCAAGGCACGGCTTGCAAGAGAACTTGGTGCAGATGCTCTTCTTTTCAACGTATTTACATACGGTTTAGATGTATTGCAGGAACTTAGAGAAGACCCGGAAATTGACATTCCCTTAATGGCTCACCCTGCATTTAGTGGAGCGTTTACCCAATCGAGCCACTATGGGGTTTCCCATAAGCTATTTCTTGGAAAACTTCTTCGGTTGGCTGGAGCGGACTTTGGTTTATTTCCATCTCCATATGGAAGCGTTGCCCTTGAAAGAGAAGCAACCCTTGGGATTGGACATGAACTTACAGTTGAACGCCGTTATAAAAAGTCCTTCCCTGTTCCTTCGGCAGGCATCCATCCAGGTTTAGTACCCTTAATTTATAGAGATTTTGGAGAAGAATCTGTGATCAACGCCGGTGGGGGAATCCATGGACATCCAGATGGAGCAATAGGCGGCGGGAAAGCATTCCGTCAAGCGGTTGAAGCTGTTCTTCAAAAACAAACGTTGAGGGAAGCAGCAAAAGAACATAAAGAGCTGGAAAAAGCCATAGTGTTGTGGGGCAGCCAAGAGGTGAGTGAAGGGTGAAGAAGCCAATTATTTTTTGCGACTTTGATGGAACTGTAACGGATAATGATAATATTATTTCTTTAATGAAACAGTTTGCACCTCCTGAATGGGTGCCAATAAAGGATAGGGTGCTGAACCAAACCATTACCATACAAGATGGGGTTAGCCGGATGTTTTCTTTAATAGAGTCTGATAAAAAAAAGGAAATGATTCATTTTTTAAAGAAAACGGCCGCAATTAGGGAAGGATTTCAAGAATTTCTGGAGTTTGCAGAAAATCGCTCTATCCCTTTTTATATTGTAAGCGGAGGAATGGACTTTTTTGTAGAGCCTTTACTGGATCCATATGGGCCCATTAAAGAAATTTATTGCAATCAAGCCAGCTTTAAAGGGGAGTTTGTAGAAATTAAGTGGCCATATCCATGTGATAAGGAATGCCAAAATGGCTGCGGCTGCTGTAAGCCGACCATTATTCGCTCTCTTTCAAGAGAAGAGCATTTTACGATTGTCATTGGCGACTCCATTACAGATTTAGAAGCGGCAAAACAGGCAGATTTGGTATTGGCCCGTGATTTTTTGAGTAAAGCCTGTGAGAAACAGGGAATTCGCTATATACCTTTTGAGACGTTCTTTGATTGCCGGGCAATTCTAGAACAGAATTTGGAGGTGGTGTAATGAGTCTATATCAAGAAAAGTGGAATGAATTAGCGGATATCAAAGCGGAGCTTGCTGAAAGAGACTGGTTTATGGGCACCAGTGGAAACCTTTCGATTAAGATTACAAATGAGCCCTTAGAGTTTTTAGTAACAGCAAGCGGCAAGGATAAACGGAAAAGAACAGCTGAAGACTTTCTACATGTCAATTCAGAGGGAGAAAAGATTGAAGAAACCCATTTAAAGCCCTCCGCTGAGACACTTCTTCACAAGGAAATTTATCAAAAAACCAATGCTGGCTGCAGCCTGCATGTTCATACTGTTGCCAATAATGTCATTTCGGAGCTTTACTACCAGGATTTCGAGGTGGTTTTTAAGGGACAGGAATTGATTAAGGCATTTGATCTCTGGGAGGAAGATGCTGAACTTTCCATTCCTATCATTACAAATCATGCTGATATATCGGTCCTTGCACGGGAGTTCGGCCGTCATATTAAGTCAGATAAAGGAGCCGTTCTCATTCATAATCATGGAATAACGGCATGGGGAAGAACAGGATTTGAAGCGAAAAAGATTCTGGAGGCCTGTGAATTTTTATTCCAGTACCAGCTATCTTTGCTGCAAATAAATAAATTTAGTCGAGGAGGAGTATTATCATGACAACGATTTTAGTACAAGGAACGAAACGCCGTATTGAAAATCAGGAAGAAGTTATTGAATTTTTAAATGATCAAGGAGTTATTTATGAAAGCTGGAATATTGAGAAGCTTCCACAGGAGCTTAAGGAGAAATTCATTTTAACGCCTGAGGAAAACAATCAGATTCTTGAGGTATTTAAAGAAGAGATTGAGGATATTTCTAACCGAAGAGGTTATAAGACGGCTGATGTCATATCGCTTGCTGAGCACACGCCTAATTTGGATCAGCTCCTTGAAAACTTCCAGCGTGAGCATCATCATTCTGATGACGAAGTTCGTTTTATTGTCAGCGGCCATGGAGTATTCATTATTCAGGGAAATGACGGGCACTTCTTTGAAGTACACTTAAATCCTGGAGACCTTATTTCTGTGCCTGAAAATGTTCGGCATTATTTTACTTTAGATGAAGATCGAAAGGTAGTGGCTGTCCGAATCTTTGTCACACAGGAAGGCTGGGTTCCAATTTACGAGAGTGAGGCACAATCTCAGGAAGCTTGAACAGGTAATTGCACTTATCGGAATTTCGTTTTTTTAAGCTTCTTCGTAGAGACTTCATAAAAAAGATACTGCTCGTTTTTTAGCTCATTTTACAGTAAAGAAAGAGACCAAAAGCAAACTTGTTTGCTTTTGGTCTCTTTCTTTACTGTAACCTTTCAGCTCTGCTGAAAGGCGTGTGAAACGGCCGTTTCACACGAATGAGCTAAAAAACAACAGTGTCCTATAACACAGCCAAAAGATTAAGCCGGTTGAAAAAACTTCCACTGGCTTATATTATGTAGGCGGCATTTAATCCAGTTGCTGCTGTTTCCAAGCGGTAAATTTTTTAAGATCTTTATCCGTTTGTCCTAAAATGAAGGCAATGACGGCTGCATCATCCAAATACCCTATACCAGGAATGAAATCCGGTATTAGATCAAAGGGAGAAAGGAAATATACAAGGCCAATCATAATCATCAGGATACTGCGATAAGGGACCAGCTTATATTCACCTGAAACCCATGCTCTAATAAGCTGGATGAGGATGCCAAGACGCTCCCATACCCCTTTAATACTCAGCTTTTTAGACAAAGCTTTTCGTTCTATCCTTGTTAACACAGAATCTGTTTGGTTTCTGTTTTTTAAATAATTGTTTGCCCTTTTGTAAAATAACCAGTACGCAATCTTTTGAATAAGCCATCTTATCAGCATTTTTTCCCTCCTCAGATTAAAGTTACATTGTCGGTTATTTCAATACGTTAGTCCAAATTTGTAAAAATTATAGTTCTTCTTATTTTAGAGGAGGGGCTGATTAGTATGCATTCTACAATTTTCCTCCTTTTTCCAATATAATTGCCTTGTAATACAATTATATTTACATTCATTTATAATCTTTATAAAGCTCCGGGTTTAATGGGCCTGAGCTTTTCTATTATTATTTTCCCAATTATCCTTTTTAAAAAACCCAGTAAATTGAAGGCTTTTGTCGAATTTTTATATGAGGAATGTAGAAAAGAGGGTGTTTTATAAAAAGAATGTCTTATATTGCGAATCTATTTACTTTTCAATCAATTATTGCGATAATTCACAAGTAATCGAATGAGAGAGACAAAATCTGAGATATTCTGCTTATATGAGAGAGGGTAAATAAAAAGAAGGAGATTGGATCAAGTGTACAGTAATACGATGAATGAAAGTAAATTTCTAAAGAAAATTCAAACCAAGCGTGAGGAAATGATTAGACTAGGAAATTGTTATGGACTGTTGGACGCGAAAACCATTGATTGCAGTCAGCAGCTGGATAGCCTGTTGAATGAATATTACAAATGCTTTCAAGTAACACATACTAATCAAAAATTTCCCTTGATGATTAAAGAAATATCATTCTTTTTATACAAAAGGGAAGATTATGCTGCAACTGAAGTCAATGCTCTCGCTTATCAGTAGATATCAATGCTGGGCCTAATACTAATCGGTTGGGAAACATCCTCAATTGCTAAACCTCAATACCGCCATCATAATATTTTCAAAACCCGCTATATGAATAGACTTTGGTCTTATGCTTTTAGGTAAGTGCGTTCAATTAAAGGTATTCCGGATAAAATGAGCCTGCTTGGGACAAGCAGGCAAAGGGTGATCCTACAGGCGCGATTAGCGCCGGAGAGACTCCCTGTCTGCCCTGCGGAAAGCGAGTGCCTGGAACGGAAATCAATAGCTAATTTATAAGAAAACCTTAAGTTCAATCTATATTGAAGAACTTTTTCAATCGAGCCATTACAAAAAGGGCACTAACCGTCATCACAGGCTGTCATTAAACTGCACCCGGTGCATGTGGAAATAGTTTAATGGCAGCTGCTTAGTTTTCTAATTACTTTTTTACCGATTTTTTAAACATAGCTCTGTTAAAGCAAAGACATCTACGGGGGACTGGAAAAGATATGAGCGATTTCTGCAAATATGCATCGAGGAGACTCACGAGCAGTCCGGAAAAGAGAGTGCCTGAATTGGAAATCAACAGACATGATTAAAAATAAAGATGGATTCCGATTGCTTCCTCCAATATTCTTCTTGCTAATCTTCGCCTAACTGCTGCATTTTTTAATTCATTTGTTTTTTAAAGCTCAATACTAAATTTAAACCTTATAATGGCAAGCTGATTCAAATACGAACAGGATTACTTTTACACCTTAGCGCTATTGGTATGTGAAATAATTTTACTGAGAGAGAAGGAGCACAATTCGCTGCATTAAGTGATAGAATAGAAGGAGAAGTCATAGGTAAATAATGGGTCACAGGAATGGAATTGAGATAACCTTTCACTTTTGGCATCTTTTCCATGTGCCTTTATACGAGCTTTGGACTCCAATGAGGGGTAAGATATTTTATTTTTTATGCGGAAAGGGTTTTCGGGTGTGCAGCAGAAGGAAGTATTTATGTATAGAAGGGGAGGATGCGAATATGAAGAACGACAGTGGAAAAACCAGCTTGACCATCCTTGTGACGAGCGATATACATGGACATCTTTTACCAATTGATTATGGCAGCAACCAGGAGATATCCTACAGTCTAAGTAAGCTTGCCCCTATTATTAAAGAAATTAGATCTAAAGAGGAAAATATCTTAATGATCGACAATGGAGACTTGCTGCAGGGAACTCCCCTTACCCATTTTTACGCGAAATATATGAACAGTCTTACAAACCCTATGATTAATGTCTTAAATGATTTGGAATATGATGCTGCAGTAATAGGGAACCATGAATTTAATTATGGATTGCCATACTTCAGAAAAGCAGTTTCCCAGTCAAACTTTCCATGGCTGTCTGCAAATATTGTACATAAATTTACAAAGGAAACGTATTTTGGTGCACCATATCTAATTAAAACCTTCGAAAATGGACTAAAGGCTGCTGTGCTTGGTATTAGCACCCATCATATTCCACATTGGGAATATGCTGATCATATCAAAGATCTAGCCTTTGAAGAAGCTTTATTTGCCGCAAGGCGCTGGGTGCCATATATACATGATGAGGAGCATCCGGATATTATGATTGTATCCTATCATGGAGGATTTGAACGTGATATACAAACAGGGGAATGGCTGGAAACTCAATCAGATGAAAATCAGGCCTTTAAAATTTGTGACGAGGTAGATGGAATAGATATCATGCTTTCCGGCCATCAGCATCGTACGGTAACTGGTGAAATTAATGGCGTTACCGTCCTCCAGCCCGGCTATAATGGCCAGGTTCTTGGCAGAGTCAATATTGGTTTCGAAATGATGGATGGTGAGTGGAATATAAAAGATAAGTTTGGAGAGTTCATTTATCCTGAAAATGAAGTGCCTGATCAGGAGATCATCAAAATTACTGAAAAATATGAAATGGAAACGCAACAGTGGCTGCAAAAGCCTGTATGTAAGATTGAAGGAGATATGGCCATCTCTGATCCTTTTTCTGTCAGGCTTAAAGAACATCCTTTAATCGAACTCATCAATAAAATACAAATGGAAGCTGCGGAGGTAGACATCTCTTTAACCGCCCTTTTTAATAATACATCAAAAGGTTTTTCATCACAGGTTACGATGAAAGATATTGTAACAAATTATATTTATCCCAATACGCTTACAGTGATTGAAATCAAAGGAAGCGATATTAAGGCAGCCCTGGAAAAATCGGCATCCTATTTTTCCCTAACGAAAGAAGGAGAGATTGTGGCTAATCCATCCTTTTCTTATCCAAAACCCAAACATTATAACTATGATATGTGGGAAGGCATTTCTTACATTATTGATGTATCCAAAAATATTGGCAGCAGAATTGTTGAACTGACTTATCATGGTGAACCTCTTAATCCTGAAGGGGATTATCACGTCGTTATGAATAATTATCGTGCGGGCGGGGGCGGTGAATACAGAATGTTTAAAGGAAAGAAAGTGGTGAAAGAGGTTAAAACAGACATGACGGAATTAATTGCAGTCTATCTGAAAAAGCAAAAAACCATAAAAGCAGAAGTAAACACTAATTGGAAAGTGACAACCAGCATAAATCATTGACATTCACGGTATTCATCTATATAATTTGTTTAATTTTAACTGAAGTATACATGAAGGAAATGATTAAATGGAAAATAGAAAAGAAACACAGCAGTCATTAAAATTATTTATTGTCTTATCAAAAGCATATCGGGCAATTAGCGAATATACAAACCACTTTGTACAGCAAAATGGTTTGAATCCTACAGAGTTTGCTGTTCTTGAGTTACTCTATCATAAAGGGGACCAGCCTCTTCAGCAAATAGGCGGTAAAATACTGCTGGCGAGCGGAAGTATTACCTATGTTGTGGATAAACTGGAAGGCAAGGGATTGATGAGGCGTATTGCCTGCCCAAGCGACCGGCGCGTTACATACGGACAGATAACGGAAAACGGTAAAAGCTTTATTGAGTCCTTTTTTCCAGGACACGAAGAAAGAATCCATGAACTTATGTCGGTCTTAACAGAAGAGGAAAAAGAAACAGCAATAGAATTAATTAAGAAGATCGGTGTTAATGTTAAAAAAATGAATCATTAAAGGATACCATTAAAAGGTCTTAATCCCTAATAGAAGGATGAACAAATAAGCCAATTAGGGCTTATTTTTTTCATATATTTTGTTTTTGCAAGGATGGTTGCTCTGTGCGTACAAAGGATAATTCTGAATAATGTCTTTGTGTACTTTTTCGTGTCCTATTTACAAGTTTTAAGCTAGAAAACAACAGAGTCCTTTAACAAAGCCTTGTGATTAAATCTCAACATTCCTTTTTTATGGAAATGGAAGCGGAAATAAAGGGAAAATTAATTATTATCCCGAATATGTAAAAGAGTGAAAATAAGAGAGGTGTCTTTAAAATGAAATTTGAAGAATATAATTACGAACGCCCGGATTTTGATCAAATTGAGGCTTCATTTGGTACTGCTTTGGAACAATTCAAAAAGGCAGGAAGTCCGGAAGAGCAATCCGAGGCTATGAAAAAAATTAATGAAATTCGCAACCAATTCAGTACCATGTACAATATTTGCTATGTACGGCATACGATTGATACAAATGATGAACAGTACAAAGAAGAGAACGATTTTATGGATGAAGTGACTCCTGCGATGGAGGGCCTTTCTTCTCAATACTATCAGGAACTGGTTAATTCACCCTATCGGAAGGAGCTTGAAAGCAAATGGGGCAAGCAGCTTTTTGCATTAGCAGAAGTTCAGCTGAAAACATTCTCTCCTGAAATTATCCCATTGCTTCAAAAGGAAAATAAATTATCCTCTGAATATACCAAATTAGTAGCATCTGCAAAGATTTTCTTTGAAGGAGAAGAAAGAACCCTTCCTCAGCTTCAGCCGTTTGCTGAATCCAAAGACCGTTCCATGAGAAAAAAAGCCAGTATTGCAAGGGCAGACTTTTTTGCAGAGAACGAAAAACAATTTGATGACATCTATGATCAATTGGTAAAGGTAAGAGACGAGATTGCTAAAAAACTGGGGTATAAGAACTTTGTGGAGCTGGGCTATTACCGAATGGGACGCACGGACTATGATGCAACTATGGTGAAAAATTTCCGTGAGCAGGTAAAAGAGCATATAGTTCCGCTTGCAAGTCAGTTATATGAGCGTCAACAAGAAAGAATTGACGTAGATGAATTGAAATTCTATGATGAGGGATTCTCTTTCGTTTCTGGAAATGCCACCCCAAAAGGGTCTCCTGAATGGATTATTGAAAATGGTAAGAAGATGTACAAGGAGCTTTCTTCTGAGACGGATGAGTTTTTTACATTCATGAATGAAAAGAACCTCATGGATTTGGTAGCGAAGAAAGGAAAGGCAAGCGGGGGATATTGCACCTATATTGAAGGCTATCAATCACCATTCATTTTTTCCAACTTTAATGGAACCTCAGGAGATATTGATGTACTGACACATGAAGCTGGGCATGCATTCCAGGTTTATTCCAGCCGCGATTTTGAAATTCCTGAATACGCCTGGCCAACATCAGAAGCAGCGGAAATTCATTCTATGAGCATGGAGTTTTTTACCTACCCATGGATGGAGCTGTTCTTTAAGGAAGACACAGACAAATATAAATATTCCCATTTAAGCAGTGCGTTGTTCTTTCTCCCATATGGAGTGGCGGTGGATGAATTTCAGCATTTTGTTTACGAGAATCCCAATGCAACACCTGCAGAAAGAAAAGAAGCATGGAGAAATCTCGAAAGAAAATATTTGCCTCATCGCGATTATGATGGTGTTGATTATCTTGAGCGCGGGGGATACTGGCAGCGCCAAGGGCATATTTATGAAGCTCCTTTCTATTATATTGATTATACACTTGCACAAATTTGTGCTTTTCAATTTTGGAAAAAATCACAAGATGACAGGGAGAATGCTTGGAAGGATTATATCCATTTATGCAAACAGGGAGGGAGTAAATCTTTTATTGCTCTAGTAAAGGAAGCAAATTTGATCTCTCCTTTTGAAGATGGCTGTGTGGAGTCGGTTATTGGCACCATCCAAAGCTGGCTTGATCAAGTTAATGATAAGAGGCTTTAAAAAGAAGCTTTATAACCCACAAAAAAAGCGGAACTGCCTGGCAGTCCCGCTTTTTTATTATAAAATGCCTCTTGTCCAGCTCCGTTGAAAGGATAAAAAACAATTCTTTTTGACGGCTTATCTTATGCTTGTCGCCGATAAGAAGACGCCTTTTCATGTTCGACTGAGCTGGCTTCAGCAAGGGTTTTTCCTTTGGTTTCTGGAGCCCATGCTATAGCTACAAGAAGCCCTAATAGTGTGAGTCCTGCTCCAATCAGCATTGTTACCCCAATTCCCATTGAACTAAGGGAATATGGAAGCAGGAAGGTACCAACAAAGGATCCTATACGGCTGAATGCCGTTCCCATACCAACTGCCGATGCCCGGATTTCCGTTGGGAACAATTCGTTTGGATAGATATAATCCAGGACACTTGGCCCTCCGGAGAAAAATGCATAAAGAGCAAATCCAAGTAGAATGACCCATATTGAAGAATTAGGGAAGATTCCCAATACGAGCATCCCAACTGTCATCATCACAAATGACCATATAATGACAGGGCGGCGTCCCAGCTTATTAACAAAGAACAGAGCAGGAATACACCCTATTAAAAAGAACAGACTGATAATGATTTCACTGAGAAATGAAACATTTTCCCCCTTTAAATTGAAAGCCTTCAAAATTTCAGGCCCGAAGGTATAAATAGCAAAGGTAGGTATGATTTGGAAGGTCCAGAACAGCCCCACAAACAGTGTTCTTTTCAAATAACCTCCTGTAAACATTTTTCCAAAGCGAGTTTTTTCTGTTTTTTCTATAGTTGTGTGACTTAAATCAATTTCAACGTCATAGACAGTGTGAATAACCTCTTCTGCTTCCTTGTATCGTTTTTTACTCACTAGCCATCTTGGCGATTCAGGTGTACCCCAGCGCATGACAAGCAGAATGAACGTTGGGACAGCGCTGCTGACCAACATCCATCTCCAGGAATTATCCCCCAGAGGCAGTAAAAAATAGGCAACAATATAAGAAACTAATGCACCTAAATACCATGTAGACATTAATATCCCAAGCATTTTACCACGATGCTTTTTGGGAGAGAATTCAGCCAGCAGTGCAGTAGCAATTGGATAGTCGGCTCCAATTGCTACACCCATTAAAAATCGTACAATCGTCAGCTCAATTGCATTATGAACAAAGAATTGGAGGACAGAAAATACAAGGATAGCTGCCAAGTCAAGAGTGTACATGACATGACGGCCCACAAGGTCAGTAATATAACCGAATACTAAACCTCCCAGTAATAAGCCGGCCAGGGCAGATGCCCCGATCATCGCACTCCAAAATGTGCTTAAGTGCAGTTGCTGCATATGTGATAAGGCCACTCCGATAATAGTCAGGATATAACCGTCTAAAAATGGACCGCCACAGGTATAGATGGTCAGCTTACGATGAAATGAAGTAAATGGTGATTCATCCATTATAGTTTGTAAACGCATTTGCTCAACTCCTTAATGATAATAATTTCTTAAATTGCACATTATCATCCAGGAAAGATAAAGGGAAAAGTGAGAGATGTTAGAAAGAAAATAGAAGACGTTATCAGCAAAATAAAAAAGTAAGCCTGTTTCCGCTTTTTATGCTTGTTCTATTTGTGTAAGTCTTTACTGACAGCATTCCTGCAGTGGATGCTAAGTAAAAATCCAAGCGACAGACTTTCTTTTTACTTTTTTACTTTACCGATATTTTAAAGAGACTTATCTTAATGATTTGAGAAGATTTTTTAAGAGCCGGGTGGTTATGTTAAAGAATAGGTATCCGGCCAAATAGCTGTTCTTGCCTGAGGATATCGCCGATATAATTCACCGCGTTCAGCAAGTTCATCCCACCCTCTAACGGAACCATCCTGCGCCCGATAGCTTGAGAGTGCTTGGGCTGCCTCAGTGAGTCCAGCGCCCTTGAGTCTGATAATTGCCTCATTATATGATACTCTTTCCTTCTTGGTAAGCTCGAGATATTGATTTATTAAAATGAGCAGCTCATCCTCATTTAAATCAGGCTGTGCCTGTAATTGTTCCATAATTCGAATAGCAGTTTCTTCTTTTAGGGCGTATAAAGTTTCTCCAATACGAGGACGTATGGTCAAAGCTGTTTCTGCTAACGTAAGACCAAGCTTCGGACCAATAACCCATTCAAGATCAACAGCATATGGCCATTTACCTTCAACAGCTTTTACAGTGGAAATGACCCTGGTTAAACCGATAATTCTTTTTACGGGCTTTGTTACATAAATAAACATCTTTTGTCCGGTTTTAATTTGATCAGCTATTTTCTTTCGATTTTTTGGAAATCCAACAGAAGGAGTCATTCGCTGATCATAGATGCCTGGATACACAACCTTGATCATCCATTCGCCTGCTTTATTGGCAGCCCAATCAAAGTCTGCCTCTTCAGTGGTAATTTTAAGTAAGCTCTTTATATGTTTCATTTCTTCTTTGAGTATTGCCAGTTCATTTTCCAACTCAATAACTCGATGTTCAAGGGACATTAGTTCCCCTCCTGGAGTGCAATATAAATACTTTATTATATTAACGCTTATATTTATTGGAGTCAAATAAAGTATACGACTCTATAGGGGATGGATAGTTAGTGTGAGTAATAGGAAAACCTGTAGAAATTATTTGGAGATAAACAGGCATGACAAACATCGTTACGCATATCTGAGTAATACTCAGTGTTAAATTGAATCCATTTTTGATTGCAGTGATAGGCACGAGACTTCTGCATAGAAAAGTTAAGGGAGAACCCGAAGGAGCATGGGGCGATCAGGCCCCCTTGCGAGTATTGCAGCGGAAACAAAAGGCAAGATTATCAGAGCCAAAAAAAGAGTTTTGGCGGTAAAAAAAAGATAGACAAAGCACAGTTGGCTTTATCTATCTTTTTCTAATCAGTTACATATTATTATTCAGACTGAACTGTAATTTTATCATCTGCCATAACAGCTTTAAGTTGTTTAGCTTCTGGATGATCGAGAATAAAGTCTGCGATTTGATCCTCCAGCTGTTCTTGGATAACACGGCGTAA
Source organism: Heyndrickxia acidicola (assembly GCF_001636425.1). NCBI lineage: Bacteria > Bacillati > Bacillota > Bacilli > Caryophanales > Bacillaceae > Heyndrickxia > Heyndrickxia acidicola. The sequence goes on along the minus strand of NZ_KV440953.1, from coordinate 1,916,996 downwards.
TGGGCGTGCGCCAAAGGCAGGATGATAACCAAGCTCAGCAATTTTTTCTTTGACATCTGTAGTAATTACAATTGAAATCTGTTGTCCGCTTAATGCATTATTTAATTCAGATAGCATTAAATCGACAATCTTAATAAGATGTTCATTTCCTAAGGACTTGAATTCCACGATGTTATCAAAACGGTTCAGAAACTCTGGTTTGAAGAAACTTCCAAGTGAATCAAGAATGTTAGCTTCTTCCACAGCCTGGCTTGCACCGAACCCCATATGTTTAGGTTTTTCAGTTACACCAGCATTACTTGTCATAATAATAACAGTGTCCTGGAATCCGACTGTTTTACCCTGGCTGTCAGTTAAACGGCCATCCTCTAAAATTTGCAGGAACATATGCTGTACATCAGGATGTGCTTTCTCAATTTCATCCAACAGAATAATGCTGTAAGGATTGCGTCGGATTTTTTCTGTTAATTGACCAGCTTCATCGTGCCCTACATATCCCGGAGGTGAACCAATCAATTTTGCCACACTGTGTTTTTCCATATATTCACTCATATCGAGACGAACCATAGAATCTTTTGTTCCGAACAATTCTTCTGCCAATGTTTTGGCTAACTCTGTTTTACCTACACCTGTCGGCCCTACAAAAAGGAAGGAACCAATTGGGCGGTTTTTGGATTTTAACCCAGCACGGCTTCTGCGGATAGCCTTTGCTACTTTTTTAACAGCATCTGCTTGGCCGATCACTTTTTGAGCTAAATGATTTTCTAAATTCTTCATTTTTTTCTGTTCATCTTCTTCAAGCTTGCCTACAGGGATGCCTGTTTTGTTTTCAATGATCTCCTGGATGTGTGCAACCTTTACAACAGGCTTTTCGGTTGTCACCTCATCCTTCAGCATTGCTTCAAGCTTAGCTTCTTCATCGCGCAGTTTAGCAGCCATTTCATAATCCTCTTTTTGAAGAACTGCCTGTTTTTGCTGCTGTATTTCTGCTAATCGCTGTTGTACTTCTTCCTTGCTTGGTACTGTAATGGTTAAATTTATTTTAGAACCTGCTTCGTCCATTAAGTCAATTGCTTTATCTGGAAGGAAGCGGTCTGAGATATACCGATCAGATAAGTTTACACAAGCTTCAATGGCTTCTTTAGAAAATGTCACCTGATGGTATTGCTCATATTTATCCTTAAGTCCCATTAAGATCGTTTTTGCTTGTTCAAGAGTAGGCTCGTTTACTTGGACAGGCTGGAAACGTCTTTCAAGAGCCGCATCTTTTTCAATTTGGCGATACTCTTTTAAAGTGGTTGCACCGATGACTTGTAGCTCACCGCGGGCAAGGGCCGGTTTTAAGATATTGCCAGCATCCATAGAACCCTCAGCAGAGCCAGCCCCTACTAATTGGTGAATTTCATCAATAAATAAAATTACATTCTTACGGCTTTGTAATTCCGTAATCAATTGTTTCATTCTTTCCTCAAATTGGCCTCGGATGCCTGTATTTGCTACTAATGAAGCTACATCAAGTAAATAAACTTCTTTATTTTTCAGCTTAGCAGGTACTTCGTTCTGCACAATTTTTAATGCAAGCCCTTCAGCGATAGCAGTTTTACCTACACCAGGATCCCCAATTAAAACAGGATTGTTTTTATTTCGACGGTTGAGAATTTCAATGACACGATTGATTTCATTTTCACGGCCGATAACGGGATCAATTAGGTCAGCTCTTGCACCATTTGTAAGGTTGCGTCCAAATTGATCAAGTAAGCCATTTCTGCGTTCTTCTGTTTGAACGGTTTGTTTTACACCATCCATAGAAGGGCCAAAAGGAGATTCTGAACCATTGAAAAAGCCTGATCCGCCTTTAAAAGCATTGAATGTATTTCCTCCGAATGCACTTCCCAGCTTTGATTTTTCTTCCTGGTAACAGGTTGAGCATAAGTGAAGATTTTGAGCATTTCCATTTATATTTACATGCAATTGAACATTTGCTTGATTTTGATTACATTTTTGACATAACATCAGTCATTCCTCCTAGCAAATAGTTTGATATTGACTAACTTTGACTTTTAAGTTGAAACAAAAGTCAATTTAATTTTTGTCTGCCTGCCTTAATGCGGAGTGAAATTAACCTTGACTAACTTTGACTTTTAAATTCAAAAAATGAAGCTAAGAAAATATCTTTAGCTTATATGAGCAATGTATCAGGTCTTGTCAGTTTTTGTCAAGAATAAGTTTGACCAACATTGACCTTATGGCATTATCATACACGAAGTTCATTTGATTTGCAATACTTTTGTTTGATTAATTTTGACCAATTGCAGCAAAGATTCTCGGAAAATGAAACATATCGATAGAGAGGCGGCATAGCTATATAATTAAGAATAATTTTATCAATTGTAATGGAGTTCTTTTTACATTGCAAATAAAAGATCTTTAATATAGGTTGAACTTAAAAATTGATTCTTCGTGGTTTTTCTTTGTGCTTTAAGAGCGGATAAAACGAGACTCCTGCGGCACAAGCAGGCATAGGGATACCCCGCAGGTGCTATTAGCGCCAAGAAGGCTTCCTGTCTGCAGTGGAAATCAACAGGTATGCCTTTGTTTGAAAAATAGGAACAAGCACCGGGTCAGTATGCAAACCTTTTTAATATTGGAAAATATGAGGACTAACTAAAATTACTCAATTGTACAAAAGAAACGATTTAAATAAAAACATTAAGAGTTAACTTCTTTTTCCAGCATCCTTCATTAATATGTCTTATTTTAAATGCTCGTACATAAGGATAATTAATAGGAGGCTTTGTTAATGGAATCTTTTTTTTTTGGCTCATTGACGTTAAAGGAAATGATCTAAAAAACGAGCAGTTATCAACATAAAAATTTAAGGGAGACATTAGACAATGAACTGGTGCGTTACCATAGTGCTGCTTTTAAGGCAGGGGGCCGTGTTCGTCTAAGGGGAGATGAGGAATGAAAAAGTGGACGGGTGCTTTACAGATAGCTGCTGTATATGTAGGAACAGTAGTAGGAGCTGGATTTGCAACTGGAAGAGAAATTGTAGAGTTTTTTACAAGATTCGGGCTTGTGGGCTTTGCTGGTTTGCTTGTCAGTGGATATTTGTTCACAGTTCTGGGGTCAAAATTAATGGTGAAAGCTGTTGAACTGAGGGCAAAGTCTTTTGAAGACTTCAATACACATTTATTTGGAAAAACATTTGCTTCCATAATGAATATCTTGATGATGTTTATGCTAATGGCAGTAACCGGAGTTATGCTGTCAGGAGCTGGAGCGGTTTTTCAGGAACAGTTACATATGAATAAGGAAATGGGAATCGCAATAACGATTTCTTTAACAATTGGTGTTATGCTTTTGGGAACAAAAGGGCTTTTCGCTGTCAATACCTTCATAGTCCCCATGATGATATTGTTCAATTTATTGCTAATGAGCAGGTCTATAACGGGCATCCATTTTATACAGTCTCTGTTATTTATCCCCCATATTCATAATTGGTGGAAAGCAGCTGCAGCTCCTTTTGCCTATGTAGCTTTTAATTTAGGGCTTTCTCAAGCTGTACTGGTGCCCCTTGCGGCAGAAATGAATGACCGTGAAGCAGTAAGGCTTGGAGGGAAAATAGGAGGTATTGCATTAACACTAATTTTAATTTCCAGCCATTTTGCTTTAATTTCGCTGCCGAATGTAACGATTTATGAGATTCCAATGGCTGTTATTGTGAAAAATACGTTTTCTGGTATTTATTTTATCTACGTAATGGTGATTTTTGGAGAAATTTTCACATCTATTATTGGAGATATCTACGGTCTTGAAAAGCAGTTTAAACAATTTTTGCCCATTAATAGTATTTGGATAAACATCATTATTGTTATGATTATCTATTTTATCAGTAAGTTGGAATATGGTGCCTTGCTTGGGCTTTTGTACCCACTGTTTGGATATGTAAGTATTATTTTTATTGCATTATTATGGCTAAAACCAAACGAAAAGGTAAAATAGCTTCTTTAATGTAGAGGCAGGAAAACCAAAAGCAGTAAATCGAAAATTAGATGGGCTGTAATGACACCTATGATATTTTTCTTTTTTATGTATAAGATTCCCCAAATTAATGCACTGACAAAGGCAGCCATCGGCAGGATCAGATAACCGGAATAAATTAAGGCAGCCCCATTTAAAACAGCAGTAACAAATACGGTTGTATAGGGTTTGAAAACCTTCACCAGTAAACCATGAATGACCCCTCGCCAAAAAAATTCCTCAGCAGGAACGAATACAGCACAAAGAACAATATAATGCCACCACTTTCGGGGGGCTAGCTGCTGATATACTTCAACAACCTGTTGATGTAGAAGCGGAAACAGCCATTGTAAAAGCCAATTACCCGCCATAAAAGCAAGATAAGTCGCTATTCCTGTTACAACACCAGGAATAACGGCTTTCTTTTGCTTATTTTCAAAAGGCAAATTTGTTAAAGTGGAAATTCCTAATAATATGAGCATAGAGCATGTATTGATATGCCAAAAAACTGGAATAAGATTATAGGTAAAGTAGTACAAGATATTGGCAATGCAAATGAAGGCAAAAATTCTGGCGGAAATATGTTTAGTAGTCAAACGAGAGAAAGCTCCTTTAGGTTAATAATAATTATGTTTTTATTATGATAACCAGTAAAAGGAGAAAAGAAAAGGTTCAGGATGGGAGTGAAAAGTAAAAAATGGCCAAAAAGCCATTTTAAACGAAGGGTCAGAATATATTTTTTGGAGAAATAAACAATTAAGCGTTTACTGAGTCTTTAATCACTTTGTAATTTTTATGATTTACCACTGTTTTTTCTTCAAGATCGAGGGCACGATAATTTTTCATGTAGGTTAAATCAACAATTACTGAATTCTCATTTACCTTTTCAACGATGCCCTGTAATCCATCTTTAAATTCAATAATACAGCCCACTTCTGCTTTTTTCATATGTTCTCCCCCAGTGATATTATTTTCCTAATATTTCTTTTTTTTAGTTTGCACTATTTTTCTGAAAAATTCAAGCGCTTATAATCAATTTATTAAAACGTTTACAATTGAATGTGAGGGCGAAGGGTAAAATGCTCATTATCCGTGGGATTCATATCTTTGTTTCCTACATGTTGATTTCCGCTGCAGGCACTCGCTTTCCGCGGGGCGGTAGGGAAGCCTCCTCGTCGCAAGCTCCTGCGGGGTCTTCCCTAACACGCTGATCCCGCAGGAGTCTCGTGCCTTTCGCTGCAATCAACGGTGAATTCATATTTGTATTGGACTATAACACAGACAGGCATAGCTTGTTGATCCTGCATGTTGATTTCCGCTGCAGGGACTCGCTTTCCGCGGGGCGGTAGGGAAGCCTTCTCACCGCAAGCTCCTGCGGGGACTTCCCTAACACGCTGATCCCGCAGGAGTCTCGTGCCTTTCGATCAATCAAAAGTGAATTCTTATTAGTATTGGGCTATAACTCTGATAGGTATAGCTTGTTGGTCCTGCATGTTGATTTCCGCTGCAGGGACTCGCTTTCCGCAAGAGTCTTGTACTTAACGTTTCAATCAAACATGATATTCGATACACAATGAGCTTTAACATAGATTAAGTGATAAATAGATTGTCCTCGTTTCAATTTGACTAAAGAGGCATCGCTAAGATGTATGGAATCTAAGTAAAGAAAAGAGTATATGTCTGTGGTAAAATAAGTTAGCAAAAGATAAGGAGGGATAGCGATGACCCCAGAGGAAGTATTAGAGATACTAGAACAATTAAGAACTGGAACGATCAAGGAATACTATGTTGAAAATCAGTTTTTTTTGGACTTCAGGAAGGAACTTGTTAAACAAAAGGATTTCAAACACTTTCAAGGAACGGCTGAAAGGGGCGGGAATGTAAGATATCAGTATTTACAAGAAGCCAGGAGCTGATTGGTAATATAAGAGAAAGCGCCTTACCAATCGGTGTATGGATTTAAGTAGTCTTCAACTGAGATAAAGAAAACACAGCGATACCTTTTACGAGCTGATGCTGACTTATCGGAGGGAAGAGAAGCAGAAATACGGTAGCCCATAGGCGCTAGAGCTAGACAGTACATAGGTTAAATAACTTCTTTCCTTTAATAAAAGGTATCCTAAAAGGATGCCTTTTTGTAATGGTTATATATATTGATTCTTGTGTGGATGAAAACTGAAATTAGAAAATATTTAATTAATTATGTTATTATAGCCTTATAAAAAGATAGGATTTTTGGGGGGACAAACTTGATACAGGCAATCGAAGAATTGAAAAAGGAAATATCAAAAGTGATGGTTGGGATGGAACAAGAGTTAGACTTACTTATGATAGCCTTGCTGCAAGGCGGACATATTTTGATGGAGAGTGTTCCGGGGACAGGTAAAACCTTGCTGGCAAAAACCTTTGCAAATTGTCTGTCTGCGGATTTTAAACGAATTCAGTTCACTCCGGATGTACTGCCTGGAGACGTAACAGGCATTCAATTCTTCAATCCCAAAACGCAGGAATTTCAGCTCCGCAAGGGACCAATTTTAACAAATATCTTGCTTGCGGACGAAATCAACAGGGCAACACCAAGGACACAATCCAGCCTCTTGGAAGCCATGGAAGAACGTCAGGTGACAATAGACGGGGAAACACTCATCCTGGAAGAGCCTTTTATGGTCATAGCAACACAAAATCCTGTAGAATCGCTGCAAGGAACCTTTGCTCTTCCTGCAGCCCAGTTGGACCGCTTTTTTATGAAATTAACAATAGGCTATCCATCCTTAAAGGAAGAAAGTGAAATCTTGAAGAGATTCCGCAACGGCAATCCTTCTGCTAGTGTCAGGAAAGTGATGGACAAACATGAGCTTTATACTATAAGGGAAGAAATGAAGAAAATTCAAATACATGAGGATATAGAAAAGTATATTCTCATGATTATCCGCGAGACAAGAGAACACCCTTCCATCATGAATGGTGCCAGTCCCAGAGCTTCATTGGCTTTGCTAAAAGCCTCTGAGGGATTAGCTTTTATTAATGGCAGAAGCTTTGTAACGCCAGCAGATGTTAAAAGCGCTGTTCCGTTTTGTTTGTCACATCGTTTGCAGTTATCGATTGAAGCTTCTTTAATGATGACACCAGAAAGCGTATTGGAAGAAATTCTTTCCAAGGTTCCTGTTCCTGTTGAAACAGAGGTATCTTGATGTTCTGGGAACGGGATATTTTAACGGATAAAATTCTGTTGGCAGTGGGCCGTTTGATGTTTTTCTTTTCAATATTTGCTCTCCTATATGGCCAAAGTTTCTTATTCCTGGGTTTTTTAGTGGGGGTAATATTAATATATGGCCATAATTGGTATATAGAAAATATAGGGAAGGAATTCGTTTTTCAAAATGAAAAAAAGATACAGAGAATTAATATAGAAGAAAAAGGAGAATGGAGACTCTCGTTTCTTAATAATGGTCTCCCCATTTTAAAGGGAGTATTGACCATAACATTTAATAATAAAGTAGAACCTCTTTCAGGAAATTTTCAGGAGATTGGTTCCACCATTCATATGAATATTCCGTTTAGAGCGTGGAAGAGGGAGGCTGTGACGGTAACAATTCCTTATTCTGCAAAACAAAGAGGGATTGCAGCTATCCAAAAAATTGAAGTGAAAATCCTTCATATGTTTGGAAGCGGAGTCGTTATTATGGAGAACAAGCGGCCAGTGAATACGAAGATTTATGTTTATCCTAAGAGAAAAAGAGTTGCATGGAAGGGAAAGGAGAAACTGCATTCACAAGGGCTCCAAAATGACCCCAACTCATTATTTTTTAATCCTTCAGATCTCATAGGGACAAGAGAATACCAGACAGGTGATGCTTTTCAGCATATTCACTGGAAGGCCAGTGCCAGAATGCAGGTGCTGCAAACAAAAGTTTATTCGAACGTCTCTTCTAAAAATTGGCTTTTCATTCTTAATGTAGAATGTGAGGGACTTTATCCGGACAGCCTTGAGAATTTCATCAGCTTTTTGGCCTATGTAGTGGACTTTGCGTTAAATGGAAATATTCCTTTTACTCTCGTTTCCAACGTCAGGTCGAGCCTGGATATTCCTTATTATTATCTGAAGGAAGGAGAAGGAGGAGTTCATGGACAAAAAGCCTTTGATTTTTTGTCTGCGATATCTTCTTTATCCTTGAATGTGCCGGTTCAATATATGATGAAGCATTTAGAAACACAGGCTTTAGCTTTTTCGACGATTGTGTATTTCGGAAAATCGGATCCAAAAACTATGAACACTTTTTCCGCTTTTAAGCAAGCAGGTTCTTCTGTCTTTGTTGCAGAGGCTGTAAGCGGACAGGGAGTTATCAAAGCATGGTAGAAATGAATAAACTGAACCGCCGGTCATTCTTGGTTTTTGTTTTGGAATTAAATAGAAGAATAATGATGGATTGGACTGTATTTCTGCTTTGTTTAAATGTAATAAACCCACTAACATCAACGAAGCCAATTTGGCCATTTATCATTGTTCCCGTCATTTCCATAGGATTTCCGCTTTTCGTGACCCGATTTATTGCAGGTCTCAAAATAAAACCCGCTTTATTTATTCTTTCATTCTTAATTTGTGTCGTTCAAGGGATAGCATTTTCCTGGCCGCTTTGGCTGAGTATATGTACGGCTCTTTTTATACAATGGAGGCTCCATGCGAATCTCAGGGAAAACTTACTTGAAGATGACGAAAGTGAAAGTAAAAAGATTTTAACTGCTTTTATCCTGATCTTTGTAAATTATGCAGCAGGTATGATTTCAAGAGTGAATATTGGCCTGGATCCGCTATTATTGGTGGTTTTCCAATTATTTTTATACACCTTTGGGTCGTTTATAAGAAAATATTTTGAGAACGGGCCGATTGAAAAACGTCATGTTATGTACGTAACGGGATTTCTTGTAATTATTCCGGTGGGATGTGCATCTCTAATAACAGCGGCTGCTTTCATTATCCGTTTTCCTTTCGAGAAAATCTTCACTTTTCTGCTCTATCAATTCTTATATATGATTGGCCCGCTTCTTACTATATTAGTCCATTTTTTTTCACCAGGAACAAATAAGATTTTTGGAAAAAAAGAAGTACTGGCTTCAAGAAGCATCAAAAAATCTATAGTACCTGATAAGATCCCTGTCCACCACTATGAAATCATTGGCATAATATGTGTAGGAATCGTAATTGGGCTGATCATTTTGTTATTTATTAAAATGAGAAAATGGCAAATATATGACAAGGGCAGCCTTAATACAGCTTTCTTTTCTGTCACAAACAGTCCTCAGAAAGACCGGGACGATGAAGGTGTTCAATTGGATTCTGGTTATACAAAGGCATCTAATCAAATCAGAAAACAAATGAGGTCTTTAGAAAAGTTTGCGAGGAAAAAGGGGTTGGAAAGAAAGGCTGAGGAAAACGTTGAAGAATGGCTGAATAGAATCGGTGTAGAATGGAACGATAATTGGCTTAGGGTATATGAAATGGCCAGGTATGGAGCCTATGGGGAAACAAAAACCGCTGCAGCTGAATTTAGCAACGAGCTTAAGTTTATCTATCGTCAAATGAAGGGTAAACAATTGGAGAAAAAATAATTATATATGTTGACTTTAAGTTCTTACTCTGATTATTGGAGCTAAAAGGCACGAGACTCGAGCTGGACAAGCAGGCAAAGGGATACTCCACAGGCGCAATACGCAACGAGGAGGCTCCTTCTCTGCCCCGCGGAAAGAGAGTAACTGCAGCGGAAATCAATGGCCAACTTATAAGAAAATACTAATTTCAATTTATAAAGAAAAAAATACTTTTTTTTAGTTATAATAATTGTGAGCACTTTATTTGTTTTATATAATAAAGAGTGGTATGCTATTTCCTTGGAAACACCAACTCGTATATAAAGGGAAACGCTTTTAGATAAATATGAAGCTTGGTGGTTAAATTTTATTATATGGGAAATTCTAAATTTATAAAGGTAAAGGAGTAAATAAAATGGCACAAAAACAATTTACTGTAACTGCAGAAACAGGGATTCATGCTCGTCCAGCAACTTTATTAGTTCAAACAGCTAGCAAATTTGATTCAGATATTCAATTGGAATACAAAGATAAAAAAGTTAACCTTAAATCCATTATGGGTGTTATGTCTCTAGGAATCGGTAAAGATGCTCAAATTTCCATTATTGCTGAAGGCAATGATGCACAAGAGGCTTTAAACAGCCTTGAAGAACTACTTGCAAAAGAAGGTTTAGCTGAATAATGTCGACTATCCTTAAAGGCATTGCTGCATCAAATGGCATTGCTATTGCAAAGGCATACCGCCTGGTTGAACCAGATCTTTCTTTTGAAAAGAAGAAGGTTGAGGATGCTGAACAGGAGGTAAACCGATTCAAGTCTGCTGTGTCTGCAGCTGGAGCTGAATTGGAAAACATTCGTGAAAAGGCCAATACTGAGCTCGGTGCGGATAAAGCTGCAATATTTGATGCGCATCTTCTTGTTTTAAATGATCCAGAGCTGTTAACACCAATTGAAGATAGAATTAAAAACGAAAATGTGAACGCAGAAAGTTCTCTTAAGGAAACGGCTGATATGTTTATTTCTATGTTTGAACAAATGGATAATGAATATATGAGAGAACGCGCTGCCGATATACGCGATGTAACGAAGCGTGTATTATCACATTTATTAGGCGTGAAAATACCTAATCCTAGTATGATTGCCGAAGAAGTGATTGTGGTTGGAGAAGACTTAACCCCATCTGATACTGCCCAATTGAACAGAGATTTTGTTAAGGGCTTTACGACCAATATTGGAGGCCGTACTTCCCACTCAGCCATAATGGCCCGTTCACTTGAAATCCCTGCGGTTGTTGGAACGAAAACAGCAACAGAAGAGATTCAAAACGGAGATTTTGTTATTGTTGATGGAGTAAATGGAGAAGTACATATTAATCCTACTCCAGAAGTGGTCGAAAAGTATAAGCAAGAACAAGTCAATTTCGATAAGCAAAAGGCAGAATGGGCGAAACTTCTTAATGAAAAGACGGTTTCAAAAGACGGACATCATGTAGAACTGGCTGCTAATATTGGTACTCCAGATGACTTACAGGGTGTACTTGACAATGGTGGAGAAGCTGTTGGACTATACCGTACAGAGTTCCTCTATATGGGCAGAGACCAGCTTCCTACAGAGGAAGAACAGTTTAATTCCTATAAGGCTGTCCTTGAGGGAATGAAAGGGAAGTCTGTCGTTGTACGTACACTTGATATTGGCGGAGACAAAAAGCTTCCTTATCTTAAATTGCCTGAAGAAATGAATCCTTTTCTTGGATTTCGTGCAATTCGCTTATGCCTCGAAGAACAGGACATGTTCCGCACACAATTACGAGCACTATTGCGTGCAAGCGTGTATGGCAATCTGAAGATTATGTTCCCTATGATTTCAACGATAAATGAATTTCGTCAGGCTAAGGAAATTCTTCTTGATGAAAAAGAAAAGCTGAAAGCTGCAGGTGTGAATGTTTCCGATAATATCGAAGTTGGTATTATGGTGGAAATACCATCTACAGCAGTGATGGCTGATCAGTTTGCAAAAGAAGTTGACTTCTTTAGTATTGGAACAAATGATCTTATTCAGTACACCATGGCAGCTGACCGTATGAATGAACGCGTCTCCTACTTATATCAGCCATATAACCCTGCTATCCTAAGAATGGTTAAGATGGTTATCGACGCTTCTCATAAAGAAGGCAAGTGGACAGGCATGTGTGGTGAAATGGCCGGTGATGAAATGGCTATTCCGATTCTTCTTGGCTTAGGTTTAGACGAGTTTTCCATGAGTGCATCATCCATCCTTAAAGCCCGTACTCAAATTCTTTCCCTTTCAAAAGCTGAAATGGAAATCCTGGCTAAAGAGGTACTTCAATTACAGACCACAGAGGAAGTAATTGAAGCTGTTAAGAAAAAAACTTTGTAAAAAAAGTTTATATTCGGGGAATTCGTGGTAAAGTTATATATCTCAAGGAAAGCGTAGGAAATGTTCTTTCCTTGCGCTGGATTAGTTGATTTACTTGAGGCAAGTCATTTCTTTCTCATTTTTCCCCCTATTTTTGCTGAATAATACCGAGTATTATTCAGCCTTTTTTTGTTCTTTTCTAAGCGGGCGGGTTCTAGCAAATGCGTTCCAATCAACATGTGGTTAAAGCCAATTGATTAATTGATTTTTAACTATGCCAAAAATTTTAAAGGCTTGAGAAGAGCTTATATTTTATTCATTTTGATTTTTTGATTATACTTAATATGGGCATGAGAAAATCGATAACTAGTTAGTTCAATGTTTTTGAACTTGGCTTTGTTACATTTCTTTGTTGATAACTGCTCGTTTTTCAGCTCAGCTGAAAAACAACAGTGTTCTTTAATAAGGTTCTTTTCGTAAACTTTGCTGCTGTTAGTATAAATGAATCAAGGATACACAGGATTCAGGATTGAAAACAAAATGACTGAAGACGAAAAGATGCCACGACGCCTCACTTATTACGGATTTAACACTTTTACGAAAAGCAACAAAATATGCGAAAACAGCCTTTAATAAAGTCTTTTATTTTGAAAGGAGTGTGCCTCTTTGGAACTTAATTTAAACGGAAAAACAGCTTTAGTTATAGCCTCCAGCCAGGGGTTGGGAAAAGCTATTGCAGAAGGGCTGGTAAGAGAAGGAACGAACGTAATGCTTACAAGTCGCGATGAAGACAAGCTGAAATTGGTAAAAGACGAGCTGTTGTCATTAGAGAAAGGGAAAGTAGAATATTTCCCGTGTGATATTACAGATCCAAGTGCTATCCATTCTCTTGTTGAAAAGACAAATGAAACCTTTGGATCGCTTGATATTCTGATTAATAATGCAGGCGGCCCCCCTGCTGGAAGCTTTGAGCAGCTAAGTGACAAGGAATGGCAGCAATCCTTTGAATTAAATTTACTTTCATACATTCGTATTATTAGGGAATCTCTCCCTATGTTGAAGGTAAATGGAGGGCGAATTATTAATATTGCTTCTTCCTCTATTAAGGAACCAATTCCAGGCTTGATTCTTTCAAATACCTTTAGGACAGGAATTGTGGGCCTTTCCAAAACTCTTGCTGAGGAGTTTGCACCCTACAATATTTTAGTGAATACAGTTGGGCCTGGCAGAATTGCTACTGACCGTGTTAAACATTTAGACCAGGTGAATGCGAATAAGTCTGGAAAATCCATAGAGGATATTGAAAAGGAAGAAAAAGCAGGTATTCCATTAAAAAGATATGGTACACCTGAGGAGTTCGCCAATGTAATTGTTTTTCTCTGCTCAGATGCTAACTCTTATATGACGGGGAGCAGCTTTCTAGTGGATGGGGGAAAAATTAAATCCATATAAGAAACAAAAAGGGTTTGAAAAATAGTGAAGACGGGTAGGGTATGAATATGTAAAGCATTAAATTTCCCACATACCCCCATTTTTTTTGAGGAGCCTTTATAAAGGCTCCCCTTTTTTTGAGAAAATGACATAAGTTTTTTAAAAATTACATAGGAGTGGTGTTACATGGAAAATAAAAGTGTTAAGGTAGGCTTTATTGGAACAGGAGTAATGGGAAAAAGCATGGCAGGACACCTTATGGATGCTGGAAATGAGCTTTTTGTTTATAATCGAACGAAAGAAAAAGCAGCTGAGCTTCTTAATAAAGGTGCTCAATGGTGCTCTTCCCCTGCAGAAGTTGCAAGCAGGGCTGACATTATTTTCACCATTGTTGGTTATCCTCAGGATGTAGAAGAAACGTATTTAGGAAGTAAAGGAATTATCCCGCATGCGAAAGCGGGTTTGATCGTGGTAGATATGACGACTTCTACTCCGACGCTTGCGAAAAAAATTTATGAGGAAGCGAAAAAACACGACATATATGCATTGGATGCACCTGTGTCAGGGGGCGACATTGGGGCTCAAAAAGGTACTCTTACAATCATGGCAGGAGGAGATCAAGAGGTATTTGATAAAGTGCGTCCTCTTTTTGCAGTAATGGGTCAAAACATTGTCTACCAAGGAGCTGCCGGCTCTGGCCAGCATACTAAAATGGCCAACCAAATTGCCATTGCCTCCAATATGATGGGCGTTACAGAAGCGATTGTCTATGCAAAAAAAGCAGGACTTGACCCGGAAACGGTGCTAAAATCGATTAGTGCCGGTGCTGCAGGAAGCTGGTCACTTACGAATTTAGCGCCAAGAATGCTAATAGAGGATTATTCACCGGGTTTCTTTATTAAACACTTTATTAAAGATATGGGCATTGCTCTTAATGAGTCTGAAAAAATGGGTCTTGAACTTCCTGGGTTGTCCATTGCCAAAAAATTGTATGATGAGCTTGCTGAAAAGGGTAATGAAAATGACGGAACACAAGCCCTAATTAAGTATTGGTTATGAGAGAATGATTAAAAAATAAGGCTCAGTTATTCTTGCCTGTTGATTTGCGCTCCAATCAAAATAGGTTTTAATTCAACATTAATCTTTAACATAACCAAAAAAAAGGGAAGCGGTATAATTGATTACTGCTTCCCTTTTTAATAAGGCTTTTTTTATCTTGGGTTCAATAGTCCAAATGGAATTTTTTTCGCAACAACTTTATTAATGTAATCTGTAGTATACTAACTAATTTGTGTAAAACGATGCTTCAAACGAACGAGCAGAAAAAAAGGAGCTTTAGAAAAATTGAAGTTGTAACGACAGGCTTCTCTTATTCTGTCTTTAACTGTTTTATAAATGTTTCCATCCTGTTCAGGCCGATTTCTAATTTTTCTTGAGAGCAGGCATATGAAAGACGAAAATATCCTTCTCCGAATTCTGAAAATGCACTTCCTGGTATAACAGCTACTTTGGCTTTATGGGCTAGCTCCAGAGCAAAATCAAAGGAAGACATATTCGCGTTTTCAGGAAGCTTTACGAAGAAGTAAAAAGCCCCGTCGGGATACACAAATTGTACATCCATTTCCTTTAGCCGCTTTGCAACGTATTCTCTTCGTTTTGTATATTCCTCCCGCATGCCATCCGCATCATTTATCCCCTCAGTTAAGGCTTCCAGTGCAGCTTTTTGAGAAATGGAGGATGCACAGGATACATTGTATTGATGAACCTTCAGGATATGCTTAGCGATGTTTTCTGGAGCAAAAAGCATTCCGATTCTCCAGCCTGTCATTGAATGAGACTTTGAAAGGCCATTAATGAGAATAGTTTGTTCTTTCAGCATAGAAGCGATCGATACATGCTTGCCGCTGTAAACAAGCTCACTATAGATCTCATCTGCAATGATAAAAATGTCTTTTCCTTTTACAAGTTCAGCAATTTCACGCAATTCTTGCTCTGACAGACTGACGCCGGTAGGATTAGAAGGATAAGGAAGAATTATACAGCGAGTTTTTTCAGTCACATAATTTTTAAGCTTTGCAGCAGTTAATTTAAAATTTGAATCGCGGGTATCAATATGAACTGGCTTTGCTCCGCATAATTGAATAATAGGTTCGTAACCAGGGTAAACGGGTCCTGGCAAAAGAACTTCCAAGTCTTCGGATAATATGGCACGAAGAGAAACATCAATTGCTTCACTTGCACCTGTAGTAATTAAAATCTCAGAAGATGGATCATATTCAACAGCGTACTTTGTTTTCATAAATTGCGCCGCTGCCTCTCTCAATTCGAGCATGCCGGCATTATGAGTGTAGATAGTATAATCTTCTTCAATGGCTTTAATTCCTGCACGTTTGACGTGCTCTGGAGTAGGAAAATCCGGCTGACCAATGGTAAATGAGATCATGTCCTCGACATGGCTGACCATATTAAAAAATTTACGTATGCCGGATATTTCTATTTTCTTTACTCTTGGATTGACTAAATGTTCCAAAGCTTTCATCCTTCCTTTGTTATTATTAGTATTTTATCATGATTTTTTAATAAAAGATTAGTATTATGTTATCTATGAATAATATCTTTGTAAAAAGTATCACAATCTATAGAGCTGAACGATTTTACATGTCTGCTCATTTAAATGATAAGGCTCATTTCGTAAACTTTGTTGCTATTTGTATAAATGAATCAAGGATACACAGGGTTCAGGCTTGAAGGCAAGATGACTGAGGACGAAAAGATGCCACAATACCTTACTTATTACGGATTTAAAACTTTTGCGAAAAGCAACAAACTATGCGAAAACAGCCAATGATAAATAAGACCGCAGGTACACATAGCCTGAAATTAAAGGGCTGGAAAGTGTATAGGGAGGATTGAAAATGGAATTACAGCAAGAAGAATGGAAGTACGGCGGATTTTGGAGACGATTTCTTGCGTATGTTTTGGATACGTTTATAATATCTATTCCCTTGGGAATCATTTATTTATTATATTGTTCAATGATAATTATAAATAGCAGAAAGAACGCTCCTCAGGAGTCATCTGTTTTTGCCATTATTACCAATGGAGAGGTAAATATGCTCACAAACACTTCATATGTTTTGTTATTAATCGGGTTTGTTATTTCCGTTATTTATTTTACTGTACTTCATGCATCTAAATTACAAGCTACAGTTGGTAAGCTGGCGTTCGGATTGATCGTTGTAGATGAATCGGGAAATCGCATCACTTTAGGGCGCTCCTTAGGGCGTTACTTTGCCGCAATTCTGTCGACCATTCTTTATATTGGATATATTATTGCTGTATTTACAAAAAGAAAGCAGGCATTTCATGATATTATTGCCAGAACGTATGTAATAAAAAGACCTTGTTAATGAACATTGGTGTTATTAGTTAAGGCTCTTTTCGTAAACTTTGTTGCGATGGGACACAGAAATATCATTTAAAATATATATTCCGTATTAAAACTTGTGAAGATCATACGAAAAGATGCCACGAAGACAGACAACACACGGAATAATCCTTTATACGTAAAGCAACAATCTATGCGAAAACAGCCTTAGTTAAAGTGCGTGCAAAACGTCTGTTTTTCTACTCCATTCAGTTCAGCTGAAAATAAGCAGAAAAAAGAGTACTTATCAATATATAATTCTAATAGAGAATCCTTTATGCTTGGATATCTAATAAGAAGAAAAAACTGTCTGTTATGATAACACCCGGAGCTAAAAAGTTTACCCGAACAAACCGATATAATCCTTGACGTATAAAAGGAACAACGACCATGGAAGGGTGCTTATCATGACGGATAGAAACAAAATTCTGCTTGAAAGCGGAACTAATGAATTAGAAATGATTGAATTTGAAATGGGCAAAAATAAGTACGGAATTAACGTGATAAAGGTTAAGGAAATTATCATGCCAGGGACGGTAACGCCCATCCCTCATGCCCATCCGTACATTAAGGGAATTATTCAGCTCAGGGGAGAGGTCTTGCCTGTTATAAATATGGAAAAAGTGTTGAATCTTCCCCAAGAAAAGTGTCCAACTGAGAAATTTATTGTCACAGAATTCAACCAGCAAAAAGTTTGTTTCCGTGTTCATAATGTTACACAAATACACCGCATCTCCTGGGAACAAATAGAGAAGCCTTCAGATATGTATTCTGCTGCTGATAGTCAAGTCATTGGAGTGGTAAAGCGGGAAGAAGATATGATTTTAATGCTTGACTTTGAAAAGATAATTACAGATATTAATCCAGAAACAGGAATTAATATTCAGAAGCTACGACACCTGGGAGAACGCGAACGTTCAGACAAAAGAATTGTCGTTGCAGAAGATTCTTCTTTATTAAGAAAACTGTTAATCGAAACTTTGGAAAAAGCAGGATATGTAAAGGTTCAATGTTTTGAAAATGGGAAAGACGTTTACAATTATCTTGACACATTGCTTTCTGAAACAACAGATATCTTAAAAGAGGTTCAGCTTGTTATAACGGATATTGAAATGCCATTAATGGATGGTCATCATCTGACCAAAAAGATTAAAGAACATGACCAGTTATCAAAAATTCCTGTCATCATATTTTCTTCTCTTATTACTGAAAGCCTGTTTCATAAGGGAGTAATGGTTGGGGCGGATGATCAGGTAAGTAAACCGGAAATTGAAAAGCTAGTAGAAAAGATAGATCAGTATATTCTATAGTTAAATTTATTTAGTTTAAGTTGAACATACCAGAAGCAGAACTCATAAAAATATTTTTTTAAAAGAGTATATCCTGTGAAAACCGATAGCCAAACAACTGCTATCGGTTTTTTAGTGTAACGTATAAAATCCTTTACTAATTCTGTTGCGACGAGGAAATGTACTTATCGCTGACATCTATTTGCTGGATTCTTTGTTGTCTAACTCCAGCAGTTAAAGAGGATACAGTTGTTTTTTAGTTCATTCGTGTGAAACGGAGGTTTCACACGCCTTTCAGCACAGCTGAAAGGTTACAGTAAAGAAAGGAAACAAAAGCAAACTTGTTTGCTTTTGTTTCCTTTCTTTACTGTAAAATGAACTAAAAAACGAGCAGTTTTCAACATGGAAATTTCTTTATTTCAGCTCACGGTAATCCGTACATCAATTAGTAAGACGCTTGTGCTTTTCCTTATGATAATTCCAAAACGAGATGATGGAGATCACAACAAGGAAATTAGAAAAAGCTCTCGCCCAATTTTTTAAATACAGGCTTATTTTGCTTTCTTGGATTGCGATGTTTGGACGAAGGAGTTTCATCTTTTATACCGGTATAAAATTGCAGAAGCTGTTTTGCCTGGTGCAGGGGCATACGGCATTTTGGATTACGGGAAGAGTAATCCAGTTTTCCTAGATGTGGAAGCTCACCGAAATCCTGTTTGGAAGGAGGAATATGAAATGAATAGTTCCCGCATTTAACCAGTACATCCGATTGCTGCTGGCTCCATTTGGGGTTTTCTGAAAAATGAAGGCCCAATTTCACAGCTTTTCCTTCTTTTATCATTTTCTCAATAGCAGCCTTTTTAAGCTTGTAGAGAAATTTTGGATTTGTTGCTGTCTTTGCATGTCTATTCACTGTAAATATGGCTTGTGAGAGGTTTTCGTTTGTAGGTTTTAACGGAGCGGATGACTGCAGATTCAAACTAAGATCTCCTTTCAGGGTTTAACGGCTTTTGAATTTCCTTTATTATACTACTTTTTAGTGAAGATGGAAAGGTGGGCAGGACGCCGGAAAAAGATTGACATGAAATGGGCATTTATATATAGTTTATACCGTAAACAGTTAAGGGGTTGAACTAATTTGGACAAAACAAAAATCAAGCTTTTAATCCAAAGGTACGAAGACGTTTATTTATTTGCGACCAAAAGTATTTCATCTATCATTTCTGAACAAGTTCTCGAGGATTTATCATTGGAGCAATATTCGATGCTGCGAAGAATACATATAGATGGTCCTGTGCGTGCTTCTGAATTAACGGATAAATTGGGGGTTCACAAAAGTGCCATCACAGCAAAGGTAGAAAAGCTTGTGAATAAAGGTTTAATCACTCGTGAGAGAGATGAAAAGGACCGGAGAAATGTTTACTTAACCACAACTTTAGAAGGAAGGAGTGTTTACGAAAAGGTAGAAGGCAGAATTGTTTCTTTCGTAGAGGAATATCTCGATGATCTTTCACATGAAGATCTTGAAAACTTCGTGAACTTATATGAAAAAATATTATTTATTATTAAAAACCATAAGGGGGCAAACTAATAATGAGATTAATCGTTCGTTTTCGCTGGGTGGTACTGCTCCTTTGGGTGCTGGCTGTATTTTTGCTGGCATGGAAAGCTCCGGGAATGGAGGGCCTTGTTAGGGATAAGGGTCAAATTTCTGTTCCGGATGGCTATCCTTCTAAAATAGCAGAAGAAATAAAAGCAAGGCATTCATCAAAGGACAAAAACACGGAATCCTTTATTGTCGTTTTTCATAGCGCTCAAAAACTCGGCACAAGCCAGATGCAAAATATCCATACAACAATTGATAGATTAAAAGATGATGAGAAAGATCTCAGTATCCGTGATATTACAAACTATTTCGACCAAAAGGACCTGAAGAATCAGTTGGTTTCAAAGGATGGAAAAACCATGCTGGCCCTGCTGGATATAAATAAGGGGAACCAGGAAATAAAGGATATCCGCTCCCGTCTGGACAAGGCAATAAAGACACCAAATGTAGAAACCATGATGACGGGGGAGGCGCTTATAAATGAGGACGTGGTTATTAGCTCTCAGGCAGGACTAAAGAAAACGGAAATTATTACTTTTGTCTTTATTCTTGCAGTATTAGTACTCGTTTTCCGGTCGGTGGTTGCTCCGCTTATTCCTTTAATTACGGTTGGATTTTCGTATATTATTAGCCAATCTGTTGTTGCTATTTTAGTAGATAAGGTTAATTTTCCTTTATCTAACTTTACACAAATATTTTTAGTGGCAGTTTTATTTGGAGTAGGTACGGATTATTGTATTTTACTTCTTAGCCGCTATAAAGAGGAGCTATCCAGCGGGAAGGAGACCATTCCCGCTATCATCAGCACCTATAAAACTGCAGGAAAAACAGTTCTTTTTAGCGGGATTGCAGTTTTAATAGGATTTGCTTCCATCGGTTTTGCGAGTTTTAAGCTCTATCAATCTGCTTCTGCCGTTGCTATAGGAATTGTTTTCTTATTAATCGCATTGTTGACGATTGTGCCTTTCTTTATGGCTACCTTGAAAAAAGGTCTTTTCTGGCCTGTTAAAGGGGATATCTCACATTCTCAAAGTAAATTGTGGGGCCGTATGGGCAATTTGGCGATAGCAAGGCCCCTTATAGCTGTTGGGATCGTTGCCATCATAACCATTCCTCTGTTGATCAGCTACGACGGAAAGCTTTCCTATAATTCACTGGATGAAGTCGGAAATAAATATGAATCGGTGAGAGCATTTAATCTCGTAGCAGACAGCTTCGGGCCTGGAAACATCATGCCGGTTGAAGTTGTACTGGAAAATGATGTGTCAATGAAATCCAAGGATTATCTTGGGCTGATGGAAAAAATAAATAATGATGTGGCAACTGTCAGCCATGTAGATAAAGTGAGGAGTGCAACACGTCCGCTTGGTGAAATCATGAAAGAAATCTATGTGAAAAAACAAGCGGGTTCCCTAAGTCAAGGAATTCAAAAGGGAAATAAAGGAATAGACAAAATAAAAAATGGTTTAAACAGCGCTGCTCAAAACCTTTCTGATTCCAAGCCGAAAATTAATCAAGCTACTTCAGGAATTGGAAGCTTACAAACGGGAACGAAAAGTCTGCAATCCGGCATTGGAGATCTGCAAACAGCCTTAACTAAAATTGAAAAAGGAATTCGTTCAGGCTCTAAAGGAGCGGGAGATTTAAAAGCTGGAGTAGAGCAGGCACAAAAACAGGCAGCTTTTTTACAAAGCAGTACTCAAACCCTGCTCAGTCATTATGATGAAATTCATAACGGAGTAGGAGAAATCTTAAAAAATTACGAGGCCATTCCTTCTCAATTAAATCAAGCCTCAGTTAATTTGAAGGAACTTGCCGGGCGCCATCCGGAAATTGCAGCTGATCCTCAATTTCAAGGAACGATGAAAAACATTGCCATTGCGAATGGAACAGCATCCATTTTGAACAGCAAGCTGTCTGATTTAAATAATGGTTTAAGCCAGGCAAATTCAGCCCTTTCACAAATTACAGGCGGATTAGGCAAGTTTGAATCAGGCTTCACTCCAATCATCAGCGGACTGGCAAGCTTAGAAAATGGGATAGCCCAGGCGGCAGATGGACAGTCGCAGGTGATTGGCAAGCTGCCAGATGTGACATACGGGCTTGGAAAGATTGCAGACGGACAGTCGCAGCTTCAAGAAGGATTTGGTTCACTTGGCGGGCAGCTGGATCAACTGTCTTCCGGCTTAAACCAAAGCGTGGATGGCCTAAACCAAATTGGCACTGGCCTTGACAAAACCGGCAATTACTTAAATAAGCTTTCTCAAACTGCCAGCCTGAAAGACGCCGGTGTCTATATTCCAGACGAACTTTTGACAAATAAGGATTTTCAAAAATCTTTTGATGCGTATGTTTCAAAAGATGGAAAAATGGCCACTTTTGACATTGTATTAGACCAAAATCCATATTCTAATCAAGCAATTGATACAGTAGAGAAAATTTCTGATACCATAAAACGCTCATTGAAAGGCACAAAGCTTGAAAATGCCCAAATTGGAATTGGCGGAGTTTCGAGTATGAACCATGACCTGCAAACCATGTCCAAATCCGATTATAGCCGCACTGTTTCACTGATGCTTATAGGTATTTTTATCGCTTTGGTCATCATGTTAAGGTCACTGATCATGCCAATTTATATGATTGCTTCTCTCCTTTTAACCTATTACTGTTCTATTTCTGTAACAGAAATTGTGTTTGAGCATATACTTGGCTACTCAGGAATCAGCTGGGCTGTCCCTTTCTTTGGCTTTGTTATTCTTATGGCTCTCGGAATAGATTATTCTATATTCTTAATGGACCGATTCACTGAGTATCGCCACTTACAAGTAAAAGAAGGTATTCTGATGGCAATGAAAAATATGGGGACGGTTATTATATCTGCTGCTATTATTCTGGCAGGAACATTTGCAGCCATGCTGCCATCAGGAGTATTGTCCTTGCTGGAAATAGCAACAATTGTCCTCACAGGTTTATTGTTCTATGCTTTAATCTTCTTGCCGCTGCTGATTCCGGTTATTGTGAAATTACTGGGCAAAGCCAATTGGTGGCCATTTATCTCTATGAAAGAATAATATAACAGTGCCTGCTTAAAGATGATGTTCCAGTCACAGGGATATCCATTTTTAAAGCAGGCTTCTTTTTTTCATGAAGGCTGTGTTAAATTCCAATGCGGATAACTGCTCGTTTTTTAGCTTATCCGTGTTAAAAACAACAGTGTTCTTTAACAAAGTTTTCATGAAAGTACTATTAACCAAAGGCTTGGTGCAATGAATATTGATGAATGGTATGGGAGGAAAATGAAAAAACGCTAAACCTTCTCTATTTTTAACCGAAATAAAAAATGGAGGTCTGTTTACATAGTAATAAATTTTTAAATCAACATGATTTTTTCGTTATCATTTATTCTTGCTAACATTCTATTAATTTCGACTTTTTCCTTGTAAAATGATTAATATATAAATAATAAACAATATTAGGGGTTATTAAAAAGGATGATTGTATGAATCAGATTAAAAATGCTATGCCAGCCGTGTACAAGAGACATCCTATTCCATTTAACAAAGAAAGAGCTGAATTTATTTATATTGTTGGTGTAGAGCCTGGGCCTACATTTCGTCTGTTATTTGCTAACGAAGATGGACTTGGAATTGGTAACATTAATATGGGGAATGCGGGAAAGCTTATAGAAGAATTAGTGAATGCTGAAGATTTCCAAGCAGTATATTCAAGCTTTCAAAAAGTTGTGGATACAAAGCGGCCTTTTTGGGTTAAAGAAACAGTACAGAGAAATAATCAGATTCAATCCTACGAGACCCATTTAGAAGGAATGAAGGATAATGAAGGAAATATCCAGTGCATTATTTCAATAACAAGGGAAGTGAGTTCTCTCATTGAAGAGTTTTCCCGGCATCCATTATTTGAATCTAATTCGGATGGAGTCATATCAATCCACGAAGATGGCTCGATAATAGAAGCCAATAATGCTATGGGCAAATTGCTTGGTATTCCGGAAAACGAGCTTGAGAATATTTCCATTTACAGCCTTTTTGAGCAGGAAAAAACTCTAAAGTTGAAAAATCTTCTGGATGCCGCTTTTAAAGGGATAAACCAAGAGCCCTTTTGTCATCTTATCCTAAGTCCTTTCGGGAATGAAGTTAAAGCACAGCTTAAGCTTGTCCCTTTTTATACTGGCGATCAAGTTACTTCCGTTTACATCGTTGTTCGAGATATTACAGAAAACACAAAAAATCTGCAGACAATTGAGTATATGGCTTACCATGATTATTTGACAGGGTTGGGAAACAGGCGGTCGTTAATGGAGGATTTAACGGGACTGGTGGAAAAATCAGGTGGAGATCAAGTGAATTTTGCCGTTCTATATATGGATATAGACCGCTTTAAATATTTTAATGATACATTTGGACATCAGGCAGGCGATGAATTACTCAGACAAATTGCAAAACGATTGAAGGGATTGTTTTTAAAGGAAACGCATCTTTACCGGCAAGGCGGAGATGAATTTGTCATTGTTTTGAAAGACAGCGATAGGAAAAAAGTTTGTACAATTGCACAAAAACTTCTTGTCATATTCCATGAACCCTTCATGATAAATGAGCAGGACTACTATATAACCCCTTCAATTGGGATCAGTATGTATCCCTCAGATGGAAAAGATGCTGAAAGTCTGATAAAAAACGCGGATAGTGCCCTCTATAGAGTAAAACAAAAAGGGAGAGGGCATTTTCAGTTTTACCGTTCAGATATGAATGAAGCATTTCCCAGCTATATCCTTATGGAATCTCACCTGCGGAAGGCCATTGAAAAGAACGAGTTTACCATTCATTATCAGCCGCAGGTAAACTTAAATACGGGAAGAACAACTAGCTTTGAAGCATTGCTCCGTTGGAATAACCGGAAATTTGGGAACGTGCCACCTGCTCAATTTATCCCTCTTGCAGAAGAGACGGGTTTAATTATTTCAATTGGAGAATGGGTGATTGAAACGGTGTGCCGTCAAATTTCAGAATGGCATTTAAAAGGGTACAAAGATATACGGGTAGCTGTAAATATATCGCCTAAGCAATTCCAACAGCCAAGTTTGCCCGTTACGATTTGTGAAGCACTTCAGAAATATGGTCTGCAGCCATCTTCCCTTGAAATTGAAATAACTGAAGGAGCTATGGAGGATACAAGAGTAACTCTTACCATGCTCCAGAGATTAAAGGAAATAGGAGTTATTATTTCAGTAGATGATTTTGGAACAGGGTATTCATCCTTAAATTATCTCAAACAATTCCCAATTGATATTTTAAAAATCGATCAATCCTTTGTTAAAGAAATTCAAGTAAATGAAAAGGACGCTGCCATAACCAAAACAATTATTCATTTAGCGCATAATTTGGGGATGGAAGTAGTGGCTGAAGGAGTGGAGGAAAAGGGTCAGGTGCAATTTTTGCTTTCAGCCAGGTGCCAAAAAGCACAAGGCTTTTACTTCAGTAAGCCCGTAACCGCCGAAGAAATTGAAAAAAAGTTAGAATGCGTTTAATGCATTTTACTAGGTGTATTCTCTTACCCGTATAGGAATCAAGCATAAGCAATCTTAAAACAATATTGCTCATTGCTTGATTTTTTTTATTCTGTATATATTGGGAAGAATTAGATATTTCGTCGATACAGCGGCCAACTTGATCATACAAGGCTTTTTTGGTTGAAATCTGCTGGGTATACATGTATATTTTTTATAATGGCTTAATAAGGTATCTCACTTTATCTCATTTTACTAGTATTTAGTACCGCAACCTTCTCTTTAAACAAATGTATTTCTTCATACACTTCATTTAGCAAGAAAAGAAGGTTCAGTAAAACGAGGAGGAAAGGAGAAATGTGCATGTTAAAGCAACACAAGCAAATGGACATTATGATTGTCCCTACAGAGACGGGAAATGTAAAAATTTTCTCATACGGGTTCATACCACTTGGATCGAGGGGACAGGTATATATAGACTATAACGGCGTAACTATATCTGTAAAAGGCTACCATCGAAAAAAAGCCATTATTCGTGCCATTACCAGATTAAATGAGTCGTTGTTGAATAAAAAAGAAGATTAATATCAAAGTACCGTTTTAAAAGTTTATAAGGAGCCGGCTGGAAAAATCCTTTTCAGTCTGGCTCCTTTATTTATTTCTCTCTGCTGAAGTTTATTTTTAAATGCAGTCAATGGTGAAGTCAGCAGGTAGGCTGGATTCCAGGGGAAAAAGAGGGGCAATGCCGCTCGCGGAAAGCGTGTACCTTAGAGGAAATCAACAGGCAATATTACAGAGAGCCAGGAATTAAAGGTCTGTGTATCAAATATCAACAACATTTTAAATAGATAATTTCAAATATTAATTGAATAATAGTAAAATGAGTAGCGCTTTCATGGTACAATTATGAGTGAATACTCATTCATTGGAGGGGTCAGCGTGAAGGATAAAGTCGTAATTATTACAGGCGGTTCAAGCGGTATGGGAAAATACATGGCGTTAAGATTTGCCAAAGCAGGGGCGAAGGTGGTAGTCACTGGAAGAAGCGAAGAACGGTTAAATGAAGTGGAAAGAGAATTGAAAGAGATTCATTCAGACATATTAACCATTCCTATGGACGTCAGAGAGCCAGAGGATGTCGAAAGAATGGTTCACGAGACAGATAAGGCTTTTGGAAGAATTGATTATCTAGTGAATAATGCAGCAGGCAATTTTATTTGTCCAGCCGAAAAATTATCCGTAAATGGCTGGAATTCGGTGATTAACATTGTTTTAAATGGAACTTTTTATTGCTCAAGGGCAGTCGGTCATTATTGGATTGAAAAACAAGTGAAAGGCAGCATGATAAATATGGTTGCTACATACGCATGGGGAGCAGGAGCAGGTGTCATCCATTCTGCAGCGGCTAAGGCCGGTGTATTGTCGATGACAAGAACTCTTGCAGTTGAATGGGGCATAAAGTACGGGATTCGAGTGAATGCCATTGCACCCGGTCCTATAGAACGTACAGGAGGTTCAGATAAACTGTGGGAATCCGAAGAAGCTGCAAAGCGTACAATAAAAAGCGTGCCCCTAGGCAGGCTGGGAACGCCGGAAGAAATAGCGGATTTAGCTTATTTTATTCTCTCCGATCAAGCAGCTTATATGAATGGTGAATGTATCACATTGGATGGAGGACAGTGGTTGAATCAGCACCCTTTTTAAAAAGGCTGTGTTGAATTTCAATGTTGATAACTGCTCGTTTTTTAGCTCATTTTACAGTAAAGAAAGAATTGAGCTAAAAAACAACAGTATCCTTTAACAGAGCCTTTAAAAAAGAAGCTGCTATTTTAAAATAGATTACAATTTTAGAAGCAATGGATATATCGATAAATTGTCTTCCTAAATAAATCTTTTCGTAAACATATCTTTTACGGAAAGACCGCTAAATAAAAAAGGCCCCCATAGGATGGGAAACCATTGAAAGTTTTGGGAGCCTTTTTTATTTTTTTTCGTCTGGATCAATCTCGGTTTCTGATTCTTTCCCTAGGTTGTTTAATCCCTTTTTAAATTCTCCCAGTGCCTGCCCGGCGGCTTTTCCGATGGCTGGGAGCTTTTTAGGCCCGAATACTAATAACGCTACAATAAGAAGTAAAATGATCTTCCCGACTCCAAATTCCATATGTATTTCTCCTCTCCGTGAAAAAATAGTATAATGAACTTGTAGAAATTGGGTTTCCTCAATCATCTAAAATATAGAATTTATTAACTTTACTATAACCCTATTTATTAGAATATTCAATAATAAAACACATTCATTCCAACCTTAAAATATCTCCATCTTATAGATTAATAAGTGAAGGATTTCTTGATTTTATGCACTTTTTTTCAGAAATATTTGTTTTTGAACTTTCTTTTTGCGTGAAAAAGAAATGTTAGGGAATGATAATATCAGACAAATATCGCTTGGAGGGACTTCTTAAACGAAAATAATAAAATTTTACACGCTGAATAATAAAAAAAACCTTAATAGCCTTTCACAACATCGAAATTTGCTGTAAAATTCCTTGTGGGAGTATTCATCATTAAAAGATGAAAAATCATCATTTTAGAAGATGCCATGATTTCAAACAGCATGTATAAATGCTGTTTGATTATTTGAAAGGAGTATAGATATGTCTCAACTATTAGGGATTATCCAAAGATTAAAAACCATGCAGGAAGCGAAAGACAGCGGTGAAGTACAACAGCGCCGTTTTGAGGTAAATGGGAAAACATTATGCCAGGTGAAATATTTTCCTGCGACAGATACTTTTGAACTGGAAGTATACGATGACGATAAGAAAACAAACAAGTATCAATTTGATGACCTTGACATAACATCCATTGAAATCTTTGATCTGGTTCAGGAAGCCAATCAGGAATAAACTTTCATAATTATTTTTTCATGCAAAGGTGATGACTTTTTAGTCACACCTTTATTTTTTTGGATAAAGTATAAAATTTTTATTTCATAGGATCTGTTAAAGCTCAATGTATTTTACACTGCTTATTATGAATGGAGCTGGAGGCACGAGACTGCTGCTTAGAAAAGTGGGAACGGGGAGACGACCCCGCAGGAGCGTGCAATGATGAGGCTCCAGGCCGCCCCGCGGAAAGCGAGTCCCTAAAAGCGCAAATCAACCAGCGGAAAACCAGAGCACAACCATTGTCTCAGTTAAAGCTCGAAGTATAATTGAATAACATTGATCATTCCGAATATAGTCTGTCTTCATGGCATCTTTTCATAAACTATTCGCAAGTTTTAATACTGACCCTGAACTATTAATCATTTTTTTGTCAAATAGCAATGAAGTTTACGAAAAGAGCCTTTCTCAAAGACCGTTTATAATCATAAAAAAGCTATGCTCTATAATGGTATGTATAATGGTTATAAATAATACTTTTGCATTTATTGATAATAGGAAGGAAAAGGAGGAAAAATGGAATGATTTATATATATATACTTCTTGGAATTCATTTGCTTTTAATGCTGATAATGGCAGCTGAATTAATAAGTACAAAAAAGGAAATAATTGAATTGAAAAATCAAATAAGAAATTATTTTGAAAACCGCAGGTAACTCCTTCCTATCCTTTTGTTCTGTGCTAAAATATTCTAGGGAATATTTAATTACAAGGCTCTGGTAGTCATGCCTGTTGATTTCCCACCCAGGTGCTCGTTTCCCTGCGTTTTGCGGTTGAAAAGTCTCTCCGTTAACCCGCTATTTTAAGCAGGAGTCTTGCGCCCTCCGTTGCAATCACCAACGGGTCAATATCAATATTAAGCTTTCACAGAGCCAATAACAAAGAGGAGTTTTCGAATGATTTCCTTACAAAGCAAGGATTTTTTAGAGCCAAAAATCAGTCATTTTATGATTGAATCTGAGAAAGTTGCGCATGTACAATTGGGCAATAATCTTGAGCACGCCCTTTTAGTTTTAACCAAAAGCGGCTATTCGGCCATTCCTGTATTGGATGCGAAATTTACCCTGCATGGACTGATTAGTTCCTCCGGTATTACCGAAGCCATATTAGGGTTGGAACGTATAGAATTTGAAAAATTAAGTGATATTAAAGTAGAAAGTGTGATGACGAGGGAAATTCCACGTTTACATATTGACGACCAATTTGAAAAAGCACTGGGCCTTTTAGTAGATCATCCTTTTTTATGTGTCGAGGATGACTCAGGTTTATTTGCTGGGATTTTTACCAGAAGAATGCTTTTGAAAAAACTGAACGAGCATGTTCATAAATTAAATCATTTTTAAAGAGGCTCCCATTTGGGAGCCGCATTCTTTTATGAAGTAAGCAGGATATGCTTAAGCAAGCCTTAAAGAAAGTAATCCCAGGGTGTATTACAATATAGGAGAAGAATTATGAGCCAAACTGAAACAATGCAGGGTAACCGTTCAAAGCGCATATATATATTAGTATCTATTATGCTCGCTCAATTTATGGGTGCAATTGAAGGAACAATTATTGCGACGGCCATGCCCTCCATCGTTAATGATTTAGGCGGCTTTTCCTTATATAGCTGGGTTTTCTCAGCCTATTTACTTATGAATACTGTAACCGTTCTTATTTATGGGAAATTGGCTGATTTACTCGGACGGAAGCCAGTATTGATTTTTGGGATTCTAATTTTTTTGATCGGGTCCACCCTTTGTGGATTGGCTGACAATATCCATCAATTAATTGTATTTAGATTTATACAAGGATTCGGGGCAGGAGCCATTATGCCGGTAGCTAGTACAATCGTGGGAGATATATATTCGAATGAAGAAAGAGCGAAAGTTCAAGGCTATTTATCGAGCGTTTGGGGAATTTCAGCTATCGCAGGACCTGCAGCAGGAGGGCTGCTTGTGCAATTTGCGAGCTGGCGATTAGTTTTTTGGATTAACATTCCATTGGGACTGCTCTCAGTAGCAGGACTTTTGCTTTTTCATCGAGAGTCCCGCCAGTCTGTGAAAACAAAAATTGATTATTGGGGAGCAATCCTCATTATGGCTGCCCTTTCTGTATTAATGGTTGTTCTTGTAGAAGCGGGGTCTCATTGGAAATGGCGTTCAATGAAAACGTTCAGCTTTTTATTAGGTTCCATTCTATTGTTTGTCCTTTTTATTTACCAAGAAAAACGTGCAGACGATCCAATGATGCCTTTTGGAATATGGAGGCATAGGCCAATATGGATTGCCAATATGGTTTCCTTCACTGCTGGCATTATGATGATTGGAATTACAACCTATTTGCCTTCTTTTGTGCAAGGAGTAATGGAGAAAAACGCAACTGTAGCAGGATTTACCTTAACGGCTATGTCCATTGGCTGGCCGGTTTCTTCAGCAATCTCCGGAAGGCTTCTATATAAAATCGGCTTAAGGACAACAGCCTTCATCGGTGCTTTTGCATTTATGGTTTCTGGATGCTTATTTGTGTCCATGCAGCCTGGTTTCGGTCCGATATGGGCAGCAGCAGCTTCCTTTTTATTAGGAGTAGGGATGGGCATGACATCAACAGCATTTATTGTGTCGATACAGGGAAGTGTAAATTGGGAACAACGCGGCATAGCTACCGCAGCTAATATGTTTATGAGAAATCTGGGAAATACTTTAGGGGCTGCATTGCTGGGTGGAATTCTTAATAGCCGCATTGCTGTTTTTTTAAACGGGAAAAGAGATCAGACAGGACATATACTGACTTTAAACTCAACAAATTCTCTTCTTAATCAGCAGGAACGGGACAAGCTTGCTCCAGCAGTGAGAAGAATAATTCAGGATGCATTAACCGCCTCGCTGCATACAGTCTATTGGGTTGTTTTCTTATTTGCTGCTGTAAGTTTGGTGTTTATATTTTTTCTTCCAAAAAATGCTCAAGTTAAAAAGAATAAATGAAAGTTGTGAAAAATTACTATATAATATAAGAAAATCTTATGAGGTAAGGTATTCAATATGTCGTTTTCTGACTTTCATTTATTATCAGTCTTAGCACAGGAAATGAATATGCGCAAAGCTGCTGAAAGGCTTTTTGTTTCGCAGCCCGCACTTTCACAACGCCTGCAAAACCTCGAAAAACAATGGGACACCAAATTGTTTATCCGCACTCAAAAGGGGCTCACCCTGACCCCCTCAGGAGAACTGGTAATCCGTTATGCGAATGATGTTCTGGAAATGGGTGAGAGAGTGAAAGAGGAAATACAGGCTCTCGACTCAAAGGTTCATGGTACCTTGAAAATTGCTTGTGCTTCTATTGTGGGACAAAACTGGCTGCCACAGGTACTTAAGCAATTTGTAAATAAATATCCTCAAGCAAAAATTTCCCTTATTACTGGATGGAGCAGTGAAATCCTTAAATCCTTATACGATGATGAAGTACATATTGGAATTATAAGAGGGTCAACGGACTGGAAAGGACCAAAAGTTCACTTGTTTGAGGATACATTATATTTAGTAGATAAAGAAATACGTCATATTGAAGATGTGTTGAAAACAGACCGTCCTTTTATTCAATTTAAAAGTGATTCGAATTATTACCAGGAAATTTTGGATTGGTGGCACAGGGAATTCCAAACTTCCCCAAAAAGGACCATTGTGGTGGATCAAATTGAGACCTGTAAACAAATGACCTTTAATGGAATTGGCTATGCAATTCTGCCTGCAATCACATTGAATGGGGCAGAAAAGGATCTTCATAAAATTCCGCTGCAAGGCGATCATGAACAAAGGCTGAAGAGGGATACGTGGCTGCTTGGTTATGAGTCTGCGTTTCAATTGAAACAGGTACAGGCGTTTTTAGAGGTTGTTAATGAATTCCTTGAAACACAACCCCATACATTTTAAAGGTAATTTAACTTGTACTGTTTCGACATGTTTGCTAAAGTATTTTTCAGGTGTACGAAAATTAGACTGCTTTATGCTTAAGTATAGGGTAAAAGTAAAGTCACTTAGGAGGAATAATAATGAAAATGATGGATGCAAATGAAATCATCGCTTTTATATCAAATAGCAAAAAAATGACCCCTGTAAAGGTTTATGTAAAAGGGCAACTGGAAGGCATCGATTTTGGCAAAGAAACAAAAGCCTTTATAAATGGCTCCACAGGTGTTCTTTTTGGTGAATGGGCAGAAATATCAAATGCATTAGAAGTACATAAGGAAACTATCGAAGATTATGTGGTGGAAAATGACAGAAGAAATTCAGCCATTCCAACCTTGGATCTGAAGAATATTAATGCCAGAATTGAGCCTGGTGCCATTATTCGCGATCAAGTCGAAATTGGCAATAATGTTGTCATCATGATGGGTGCCTCAATCAATATCGGTTCCGTAATTGGTGACGGAACGATGATTGATATGAATGCCGTATTAGGCGGCCGTGCTACAGTAGGAAAGAACTGCCATATTGGTGCTGGTGCTGTTCTGGCAGGAGTAATTGAGCCGCCATCCGCTCAGCCTGTCATCATTGAAGATGACGTTCTTGTTGGAGCGAACGCTGTCATTCTTGAAGGTGTTAGAGTTGGAAAAGGTGCAGTAGTAGCGGCAGGCGCAATAGTAGTAAGCGATGTAGAACCGAATACCGTAGTGGCAGGAACACCTGCTAGAAAAATAAAAGATATTGATGAAAAAACAAAGTCAAAAGTAGAAATTAAACAAGAGCTTAGAAAATTATAATAGCAGGGGCCTGCTAAGGCACAAATGATTAAAGGTCATGGTCTGGAAGCTTTATGAAGCTTCTGGCCAGGGCCTTTACTATTATTTATGGGGGGAAAACAGTTGGAAGAAGTAAATCGGTTTGTTCAAATTAGAAGAGATCTGCATAAAATTCCTGAGCTTGGATATCAAGAGTTTAAAACACAAGCCTTTCTTTTAAACTACTTGTCAGGCCTTTCCAAAGAACGTGTTGAAATTAGGAAATGGAAAACGGGCCTGTTTGTAAAAGTTCATGGAACTGCACCAGAGAAACTTATTGGTTGGAGGGCGGATATCGATGGACTCCCTATTGAGGAGCAAACAGGACTGCCATTTAAGTCTGAACACCCCGGACAAATGCATGCCTGCGGCCACGATGTACATATGAGCATTGCGCTAGGGGTATTAACCGCATTTGTTAAAAAGCCGTTGAAGGATGATCTATTGTTCATTTTTCAGCCTGCAGAGGAAGGGCCAGGCGGTGCTGCTCCTATGCTTGAGAGCGAAATGATGAAGGAGTGGAGGCCGGATATCATTTTCGCCCTTCATATCGCTCCTGAGTATCCATTGGGAACAATAGCAGTTAAAGAAGGTCTTTTATTTGCTAATACCTCGGAATTATTTATTGATCTAAAAGGCAAAGGAGGCCATGCTGCATATCCGCATCATACAAAGGATATGGTGGTTGCATCAGCATATCTCGTTACGCAGCTGCAGTCGATTGTCTCAAGGAACGTAGACCCTCTTGATAGTGCTGTCATAACAGTTGGGAAAATAACTGGAGGAACTGTCCAGAACATTATTGCGGAAAATGCAAGATTGGAAGGCACAATAAGGACACTTTCTGCAGAAGCAATGTCAACTGTCAAAAAGAGAATTGAAGCCTGTGTGAAAGGGATAGAAGCGGCATTTGAATGTGAAGCCGATATAGACTACGGCTCAATGTACCATCAGGTTTACAATGATCCAGAAAGAACTGCCCATTTTATCGAGTATCTTGAAAAAAATCAAAAAGAAAGCTTAATTATATGCAAGGAAGCCATGACAGGAGAAGATTTTGGATATATGCTTAAGGAAATTCCGGGTTTTATGTTTTGGCTTGGGGTTCAATCACCTTTTGGACTTCACCACGCTAAACTGCAGCCGGATGAGAAGGCAATAGAATTTGCCATATCTGTTTTAACCGATTATTTTCAAACTTTATAAACCGTCCTGTTAAGTTTATTTGCTAAGCTTTGCTCGTTATTCAACTCTGTTGAAAATGAACTGAATAACAACAGAGTCTTTTAATAAAGCTTAAAAAAAAGTTTGGCCAGGCATCATTAACGCCTGGCCAAACTTTCTTAAAAGGATAAGAAATAATGCTCACTGTATTTCCTTTATATCTGTCGGGGACTACGGAATCCGTACACCGATGAGCAAGGCGCTTGCGCTTTTCTTTTACCCTTCCTGCTCTGATTGTGCGAGGGCTTCCTTTATTACCTTTTTGAGCCTTCTTTCCACATTCCATTGTTCCCCGTTTAGTGTTCTAGCGATGATTCTGAGTACCACTTTCGAGCTATCAACTGTTTCTACGCCGAGAACATGTGGTCCATCCACAATGGCTTTGTCTCCTTTTGCAATTGCTTTGCAGGCATTTTGGATCGATTGGATGGCTTGGTCTAAATCTTCATTGTAATCAATTGGAAAATCAACCAAGGCTCTCATATTTCCACGAGAGTGATTGCTTAAACTCGTTATTTGGCGATTTGGAATAAAATGCAGGGTACCATCAAAATCTCTAAGCTGAGTAGTCCTTAATCCTACTTGCTCAACAATCCCATTAAAATTACCAACTGTTATATAGTCATCAACATCTACTTGTTTTTCAAGCAAAAGAAAGAAGCCTGTAACAACGTCACTCACTAATCCCTGAGCACCAAATCCAACTGCTAAACCAACGATGCCGGCACCAGCCAATATACTAGTAACGCCAATGCCAATACTTTGTAGAGCGGTAACAAAAAAGAAAAAGATAAGAACATATGAAAATGTATTTTTAACTAGGTGCTCCAAGGTTTTGGCACGTCCAACCGATACATGCTGCCTTTCCTGATACCTGACAAAAATGGTATGTATTATTTTTGTACCGATGCTTCTAATTATAAGATAAATAATATACAACACAATAATCTGCAGGACAATGGTTCCAGCTTTAATAAGAAGTCCTGTCCAATTAAAATTTGCTAAATGGTCAATATTCAAACGGATCATCCTTTCAAAAAAGTTAGTATCTAAGATGTTAATTTGCTGCAGGGCGTTTTGTTTTATTCCCGTCAATAGAAATGATAAACTATTCCTGTAGAAATTAAAACCATGTTTATAATCATGGCGAATGGGGCAAAACAAGTATGGGCACTATCCATAAATAGAATAATTTTTTATTTAAATTTATTTTAATTAAATTTGACTGAAATCTAGATTTAAATTATAATATCAATGTATTTAATAAAAAGTAAATGAGAAAATGATCTCTACTTTATCATTTGAAAACATTTGGAGGGATTTATAATGGCAGAACGCATGGTAGCAAAACAAGCTCCTCGATTTGAAATGGAAGCAGTATTGCCTAATAAAGAATTTGGCAAAGTAAGCCTTGAAGAAAACATGAAAAATGACAAATGGACGGTTCTTTTCTTCTATCCAATGGATTTTACTTTTGTTTGTCCTACTGAAATTACAGCATTATCTGATCGATATGATGAATTCGAAGATCTTGATGCTGAAGTAATTGGAGTATCTACAGATACTATTCATACTCATTTAGCTTGGATTAAAACAGATCGTAAAGAGAATGGGCTTGGTGATTTAAATTATCCATTAGCTGCAGACCATAACCAATCAGTATCCCGTGATTATGGTGTATTAATAGAAGAAGAAGGTGTGGCTCTTCGCGGATTATTCATTATTAGCCCTGAAGGTGAATTAATGTACCAGGTTGTTAACCATAACAATATCGGCCGTGATGTAGATGAAACTCTTCGTGTACTTCAAGCTCTTCAAACTGGCGGCCTTTGCCCTGCGAACTGGAAGCCTGGACAAGCTACTCTTAACGTTTAATCTTTTTAAAGATTTAGGCCTGACTTTTGTTAGGCCTTTTTTAAAAGGTTCAGCAGAAGATCGTATGTAATGTTTTTAGAAAAGGGAGGATAATATGAAACTTCGTGAACAAATGCCCGAACTAAATGGAGCTGTTGAATGGCTGAATGGGGAAGTGAAGAAAGAAGATTTAGTGGGTGAAAAACCCACTCTTATCCATTTTTGGTCCATTAGCTGCCATTTATGTAAAGAAGCAATGCCTCAAGTTAATGAGTTTCGAGATAAATATAAGGATAAGTTAAATGTGGTAGCAGTCCACATGCCTCGTTCAGAGGATGATTTAAATATAGAAGATATTAAAAAAACTGCAGCGGAACATGGGATTACTCAGCCTATTTTTGTGGATAGTGAGCATAAGCTTACGGATGCCTTTGAAAATCAGTATGTGCCTGCATATTATGTTTTTGATAAGGAAGGCAAGCTTCGCCACTTCCAGGCAGGCGGAAGCGGCATGAAAATGCTTGAGAAACGTGTGAATCGAGTACTTGATGAAACAGAAGCCGGCAAACAATAAATCTAAAATATTAAAGAATGGAGAGCGGATTTCTCCATTCTTTTTTTATGGTTTGGCTTAGTAAAAAACGTGAGGCTATCAACATAGAAATTCAAAAAAGACTATAGTTTGACATACTTTTCTCCTGGGTAATTTCCGAAAAAACAAAAGAGAAAAATTTATTAAAAAATTTTTAAAAATTGATGAAAAATTATGGAAAAATACTTCGAAACCCGATATATTTAATATTACGTGAAATGAAATTGAACAACTGGGGGGAAAAAATGGATACGTTTAAAAAATTGAAAAGCTTTTACTGGCCGTATAGGCATTTATTCTTTACTTCCATGGTTCTATTGCTCTTTGTAAATGTCATTACAGTAGCTTATCCGATCATTTTGCAAATTACAATTGACGACGGCATTACGAAAGGAGAATATGGTTGGATTCCTTATTTAGCCTTAGGATTTATTGCTGTCATGATTTTTAGAGGGCTTGCAACCTTCGTGCAGCAGTACACAGGTGATTTGTTTGGTATAACCTCTGTGTATAAACTGCGGAATGAATTATATAAAAAGCTTCAATATCTGCCGTTCCGTTATTATGACAACGCCAAAACAGGTGATCTGATGTCAAGGCTGACAGCAGATGTAGAAGGTTTCCGCTTTTTTCTTTCTTTTGGATTTACAGAACTATTACGCTTTGTATTTACACTTTCAATATGTTTTGGTGTGATGTTTTATTATTCTGTTTCACTGACACTCATGACGATGATTTCTTTGCCCTTCCTGGCAATAGCAGTCTATCGTTTTGATAAACTGATTCATCCTGCTTTCCGTGGCATAAGACGATCATTTGGCAGATTAAACACAAATGTGCAAGAAAACATAAGTGGAATAAATACTGTTAAATCTCTTTCAAGAGAAGGATTCCAGACTAGCAAGTTTATGAATTCGAATGAAGACTTTAAAAATAGGGAAATATCAACCTCTAATATCTGGGCGAAATATTTTCCTTTAATGGAACTCTTGGGGAATGTGGGAGTTATTGTCATATTGAGCTACGGTGGATACCTCGTTATCCATGGAGATTTAAAGCCTGGGGAACTGGTTGCATTTTATAGCCTGATTGGCTATATCCTTGATCCTATTATTACTCTTGGTTTTACTATTAATATGTTTTCCCAGTCAAAGGCCTCAGGTGAAAGGCTTCTGGAAATATTGGAAGCAGACGAGGAAATAACCGATAATGAAAATGCATTGCAAGCTGAACGCTTAACGGGAGAGGTAGAATTTAATAATGTGACCCTTCAATACTTTGGGGATGAAAAAGCAGCTTTAAAAGAAATTACATTTAAAGCTCAGCCTGGAAAAGTCATTGGACTAATCGGGTCAACGGGATCCGGCAAAACAAGTATTACACAGCTGATGACTAGATTTTACGAGCCGGCAGGGGGAGCGGTATACATTGATGGAAAGAAGGTTAATGAATACAGTCTTCATTCTTTAAGGTCGAATATTGGTTTTGTAATGCAGGAATCATTCTTATTCTCTTCTACGATTAAGTCGAATATTGCTTATGGAAAACCGGAAGCATCAATGGAAGATATTATTCATGCTGCTAAGATGGCACAAGCCCATGATTTTATCATGGAACTTCCTGATGGATATGATACGATGCTCGGAGAGAGGGGACTTGGTTTATCAGGGGGGCAAAAACAAAGAATTGCCATAGCCCGTGCCATTTGTCTAGATCCAAGTATTTTAATTCTTGACGATGCAACGAGTGCTGTTGATATGGATACAGAGTTTAAAATTCAAGAAGGCTTGCGTGAGGTTATGAAAGGCAGAACAACATTTATCATCGCCCATCGTATCTCATCTCTTAAGCATGCTGATGAAATTTTAGTACTTGAAAACGGAAGGATTGTCGAAAGAGGGAAACATGATGAATTGCTGGAAAACGGCGGCCCATATGAAAGGATTTACAAAATACAATTCAGGGACCAGCAGGCAATTCTCCAATCACAAACGGGCTGAGGTGAAGATAATTGACACAAAAACTAAATCCAAAAGTATTGGAGAGATTCCACTATTCAACAGACCAGCTTATTGATAAGCCGTTCAACTGGAAACAAATGTGGAGACTCTTTTATTACTTAAAGCCATATACAAAAACGCTATTGCCAAAGGCTTTTTTTACAGTATTGATCAATACGTTTATTAAATTGATCCTTCCGACCTTGATTGGTGTATATGCCATCGGTCAAGGAATTACAGGGAAAAATACCGGTTTTCTGACAGAAATGATAGCAGTCATCGCTGTGCTGTATGTCGTTTCCTATATTTCTAATATTTTGAGGGTAAGATGGTTAAATATGCTGGGACAAAGCGTTATCTTTGATATTAGAAGTAATTTGTTTACACATGTACAAAGCCTTTCTCATAACTTTTTTGACCAGCGCTCAGCAGGTTCTATTCTTGTCAGAATTATGAATGACACAAATTCACTTCAGGATTTGTTTACAAACGGTGTTATCAATATGCTAATGGATATGCTGATGCTGCTGGGCGTCATTATCATTTTATTTAGCCTTAGTCCGCAGCTGACATTGGCGATTCTTATTATTATGCCGATCATGTTTTTTATTTCAACAAAACTTCGGAAGAACATTCGATTAGCTTGGCAGTATATGCGGCTGAAACAATCAAAATTAAATTCCCATCTTAATGAGAGCATTCAAGGGATACGCATCACTCAGTCATTCACGCAAGAACAAGAGAATATGGCGTTTTTTGATGGGGTCAATAAAGAAAACTATGAAGCATGGAGAATTGCAACAAGAAGGAGCGCAAAATTTCGCCCGATGGTGGATATGACAAATGCTGTCGGAACGGCTGTCCTTATTTGGTATGGCGCCCATTTGATTGAAAATCACCAATTGCAATTAGGAGCCTTTGTATCTTTTGCGTTTTATCTTGGGATGTTCTGGCAGCCTATTTCCCGAATGGGGCAGGTCTATAATCAATTACTTCAAGCGATGGCTTCTTCTGAAAGAATTTTTGAATACTTGGATGAAAAACCATTAGTGGACGAAAATAATAGTGCAAGAGACCTAACTAATATAAAAGGACAGATTGTCTTTGACAAAGTAGAGTTTTCTTATGATGACAAACGCAAAGCGTTAAACGGAGTAAGCCTGGAAATGAAACCGGGTCAAACCATCGCCTTGGTTGGGCACACGGGATCGGGCAAGACAACCATAGCCAATTTAATAAGCCGATTTTATGATCCTACTGGAGGATCTGTCAGTATCGATGGGAATGACTTGAAAGAAGTATCCTTACGAAGCCTGAGGAACCAGATCAGTGTTGTTTTACAGGACACATTTATCTTTTCAGGCACAATTATGGAGAATATCAAATTTGGACGTCCGGATGCCAGTGACGAGGAGGCAATGGAGGCTGCCAAAGTGGTAGGTGCAGATCATTTTATTCAGATGCTACCAAACAAATATCAAACTGAAGTGGAGGAGCGAGGGAACATTCTGTCTGTTGGGGAACGCCAGCTATTATCCTTTGCACGGGCACTGCTTGCAGAACCTAAAATTATCATATTGGATGAAGCGACTGCGAGTATCGATACGGAAACGGAAGTTCAAATCCAGAATGCGCTTCGAACTCTGTTAAAGGGTAGAACCTCCGTTATTATCGCACATCGTCTATCGACAATTAGGGAAG
The DNA here is from genome assembly GCF_001636425.1 of Heyndrickxia acidicola. Lineage (NCBI taxonomy): Bacteria > Bacillati > Bacillota > Bacilli > Caryophanales > Bacillaceae > Heyndrickxia > Heyndrickxia acidicola. The sequence goes on along the minus strand of NZ_KV440953.1, from coordinate 1,876,662 downwards.
CAGATAATATCTTTGTTTTGGATCATGGCAATATAATTGAAGAAGGGAATCATGATGAGTTAATGAAACACGGCGGAGAATATTATCGCCTTGTTAAAGCACAGTTTAAAGTGTTGGAAGCAATGTAACCCTGGCATCTGCCGGGTTTTTTGATAGTATAAGTAAGTAAAAAATTAAAAAGAAACACCTCCGATGTAAATGGGAGGTGTTTCTTTGTTTAATTTATACTTCCATAATGATTGGCATAATCATTGGTCTGCGCTTTGTTTTTTCATATAAGAAAGGAGCAAGCGTATCCGTAATTTCATTTTTAATTTCAGTCCATTGTGTTGTCTTACGCTCCATGACTTTATTCAAATGTTTCGTAATAATGGATTGAGCTTCGCTAATTAAGTCACCGGATTCACGCATGTACACAAATCCCCTTGAAATAATGTCAGGACCTGAAGCAATCTTAAACTCACTCATATTAATGGCCACAACTACAATGACTAATCCTTCTTCAGAAAGAATACGGCGATCGCGAAGAACGATGTTGCCGATGTCTCCAATTCCATTTCCGTCAATATAAACAGATCCAGAAGGAATTTTACCTGCCACCTGGGCGGTATGCTCGCTTAGTGCAAGCACTTCGCCATTGTCCATGATAAAGCAATTTTCTTCTGGTACACCACAGTCCATTGCCAGTTGGGAATGCATTCTTTGCATACGGAATTCACCATGGATCGGCATAAAAAATTTAGGTTTGATCAGTCGAAGCATAAGTTTCTGTTCCTGCTGGCCGCCATGGCCTGAAGTGTGAATGTCATTTAATGGTCCATGTATAACATCTGCGCCTGCTCTAAACAATAAATTAATGGTTCTGTTTACACTGATCGTATTTCCAGGTATCGGGGATGAGGAAAATACAACTGTATCCCCCGGCTGAATTTGTATTTGGCGGTGAGTGCCATTTGCGATACGAGAAAGAGCAGCCATTGGTTCACCCTGGCTTCCTGTACAAAGAATGGTTACCTTGTTTGCAGGTAGTCGATTAATTTGTTGTGCATCAATAAAGGTTTCCTTTGGACAGTTAATATAGCCGAGCTCATGACCAATTGAAATGGCAGCTTCCATGCTTCGGCCGAAGACAGCAACCTTGCGGCCGTGCATCACAGCTGCTTCTACTACTTGCTGCAGGCGGTGAATATTAGACGCGAATGTGGCGAAAATAACTCGGCCATCCACTTTTCTAAAAACGTCCTGAATGCTTTCTCCTACTCTGCGCTCCGACATTGTAAAGTGTGGAACCTCACTGTTTGTACTATCAGAAAGAAGGCACAGTACCCCTTCTTTTCCGATTTCAGCCATTTTGGTCAGGTTTGCAGGTTCTCCAACAGGTGTGAAATCAAATTTAAAATCTCCGGTGTGAACAATGTTCCCAGGAGGGGTTTTGACTACAATACCGTAAGAATCCGGAATGCTGTGGGTTGTTCTAAAGAAAGATACAGATGTTTTTCTGAATTTAATAATGTCATCTTCCTGAATTTCATGTAAAGTCGTTTGGCGAAGAAGGCCGTGTTCTTCCAGTTTATTTTTAATAAGTCCAAGAGCGAGTTTACCCCCGTAAATAGGGATATTTACCTGACGGAGTAAGTAAGGAATACCGCCTATATGGTCTTCATGTCCGTGGGTAATGAAAAGCCCTTTAATTTTATCTTCATTTTTAACTAAATAAGTATAATCAGGAATAACATAATCAATCCCTAATAGCTCGTCTTCCGGGAATTTTATACCGGCATCAATTAAAACGATTTCATCTTGAAATTGAACACCGTAAGTGTTTTTTCCGATTTCGCCAAGACCGCCCAAGGCAAAAACGGCTGTTTGATCATTTTTCACAAATTTCATAGATTATTTAATCTCCATTAATTTGAAATTTTCTTGTTGCATTTCATACTCCAGATATGGCCCTTGCAGCAGTTGAACAAATTCAATGTTAATTTCGCGGTCTTTTAAAGCAAGGCGCACATCCTTCTCTGAATTGGATTCCATGAAAATAGTTTGTGTTTTTTCACGGACTGGTACTTCTGTTTTACCTAATTGGTAATAAACTTTATAAATCATCTTTTTCTCTCCTTACTCCGTTGTCAAATGTAACTTTTTCTATTATATAAAAAGTTAACAACTTTTTCATGTTTTTTCAAAATAAGATTTAGGAATTAAAATAATATTATAGGGGAAGTTTATCGTATACTATAAAAAGTGAATCAATAGCATGTTTTCCCAATAAAGCTTATTTTAATCATTTCTCTGTTAAAAGGCTCTACTACAGATAAGTCTGAAGGAATGAAAAGCAGTTTTGGAGGGCAACAGCTTTATATAAGGCCTTGCGAATTCGAACAAAATACGGGTTCATCCCTTGTGCGAATATACGAAAAGCTGCAATTTAAGTGAAAACTGCATTTTATAAAGAATAATCCCTCAGAAGGAGGGATTTCTTATAGGTAAGAAAGTATAAATTAACCTATGTAGTCTCAGTCTAGCTTCAGCGCCTATCGGCTGGCGGAAGTTTGCGTTGCGTCTCCTCGTCAACATCTGGTTTCCTTTATAGCAGTCAACAACTGCGAAATCCGTACGCGGATAAATAGGCGCCTTTGCACTTTTCTTATTAGGCTATTAGTTTTTTCCTAAGTAACTCTTTCCACTGTTTAACAAGCTTTTTTTTCAGCTTTTTTAACACTGTGGGTCACTTCCTTCTTTTATTTTAATCAAATGTCAGCATTTATACAAGACGGCCAGATAATTCTTGTACATATTATATGTAAAAGCGATTTTATTCTTCGTGGTTTATTCTGGAAAATATACAAATGATTTGACAAGCTATACGGAAAGATATAGGGTATTTTCCGTATAGCAGTATAGAAATACAGCTTAGAATTAAAAATGATAAGAAATTAAGGAGCTTTAGAATGAAAAAAAAGATTGTTTTTTTTGATATAGACGGAACTTTGTTAGACCATGAAAAGAATTTGCCTGATTCAACTCGAAAGGCTGTAAAAACCCTTCAGCAAAATGGTGTTTTTGTTGCAATTGCAACAGGAAGAGCACCATTTATGTTTAAGTACTTAAGAGAGGAACTAGATATTGATTCCTATGTGAGCTTTAATGGACAGTACGTTGTTTTTGAAAATAAGGTGATCTTTCAAAACCCTATGAATACGGAAAAACTTGAAGATTTGTTGGGTATAGCTACAAAAGACGGTTATCCGCTGGTTTATTTAAATGAAGAGACTATGAAAGCAAATATCGAACATCATCCTTTTATTGAGGAGAGTATGGGCAGCCTGAAGTTTATTCATCCTGAAGTGGACGAAGATTTTTACAGAAAAAAAGATATTTTTCAATCGCTGCTTTTCTGTAAAGCTGAGGATGAGGCAAAGTACATAGAGGAATTTAAAGAAGACTTCCACTTTATTAGGTGGCACCCGTATTCTACTGATATTATTCCAAAGGGCGGGTCAAAAGCAGAAGGAATCAAGCAAATGATCTCTAAATTAGGTTTCAAGCTGGAGGATGTCTATGCTTTTGGCGACGGATTAAATGATATTGAAATGCTTAATGCTGTGGGTACTGGGGTAGCTATGGGGAATGCTCCCGATATCGTGAAGCAAAGTGCAGATGTTATTACAGAAGATGTCGGAGAAGACGGTTTATACAAAGGACTTAAGTCTTTAAATCTAATATAGGCTGTTTTTGCATATAGTGTATATTTTTGTCAAATAACAGCAACGTTACGAAAAAGAGCCTTAATAAAAAGCAATATGTAAATTATCTATTTAAAATCCGGGTCAGATACCCGGATTTTTTAAAAGAAAGTATAGAGTTTATTTATTGGCTCAGTTAAAGATCAATGTTGATTTTTAACACAGCCTATTTATTAAATCATTATTTAACAAATGTAGTCTCTGTCTAGCTCCGTACGGTGATGAGCAAGGCGCTTGCGCTTTTCTTACCGTTCAACAACTGCTGCGTGATCCGGCACAGAAAACGGATCCTCTTTATTAATATGGTCATAAAACATTACGCCTTGTAAATGGTCAATTTCATGCTGGAAAACAATGCCGATAAGTCCCTTAAGCTGTAGCTTTATTTCTTTTCCGATTATGTCGTTCCCTAAAACTTTAATTTTAGAATATCGCGGGACGTAACCTGGAATGATTTCAGGTACTGATAGACAGCCTTCACCTGTATTTAAATAGGATATTTCAGAGGAATGCTTGATAATTTTAGGGTTGAACATTGCAAAGCTTTTTAAGCGTCCATTCTCATCCTTTGTTTGAACTGCAATCATTTTCTTAGAAATATTAATTTGAGGAGCGGCAATGCCAACACCGGGGCGTAAATCATATTGCTCAGCTATCTGAGGATTTTGACTGTTTTGGACGTACTCAAGCAAACTTTTAAGAATGCCCTGATCCTGCTCACAAGGAGGCATGGGCACATCTTCAGCAATCTTTCGCAATGTTGGATGGCCGTCCCGTATAATATCTCTCATGGTAATCATAAATATTTCCCCCCATTTAAGCCTTATTAGTGTATAGAATATCAAAAAAGGGTTGTTTGAAAAAGGCTGTTTTCTCATAGATTGCTGCTTTACGTACAAAAAATCATTCCGTATGGGGTCTGTCTTCATTGCATCTTTTCGTGTGCTATTCCCAAGTTTAATACTGAAAAATATATATTAAATGATATTACTGTGTCCTATAGCAACAAAGTTAAGAAAGCGCCAAGGGGCAAATTTGATTAGCATTTTCATTTCAGATAAAAGTTCTAAAACAACAGAGTCCATTAACAAAGGCTCTTGTTTTAAATGGGAAAAATAAAAATAATTTCGAATAAATGGTCATATATTTTTTGAAAATGCATAGTATTCTCCTAAGAAGCTTTAAGCACTTAAAATTTGGACAAGATGCAGGAACTGAGCTAATTTAGAATTTGAATTTATACTCGTATATGAAGTCAGTTTCGAAAAGAGGGTATATCGTGGTCATTATTCGGATTAGTATTCTTTGCTTTTTTGCAGCAATCATTTTAGCGGGATGCCAGAATGTTACCCCGGAGGAAAAGGTTTATCGTATTCTGGAGGAATCAATGCAGAAGGAAAAAACCTTCGAACAGCAGCAAGAGCCACTAAAAGAAATGGAATCGCAAGAAAGTGTTCTGTTTAAAGAAATTATGGATGCAGGAATGAAAAATGAAAAAAGGGTAAGTGCATTGTCAAGGGCTGCCTTAAGCAATCTTCAGAAGCGCAAAGTGCTAATGAGTAAAGAGCAGGTTTCTATCCTTGCTTCAAAAAGAGAATTTGACAAAATAAAAGACCCGCTTTCCAAAATTAACAACATTAAAAGAAAAAAAGAAGTTACAGAACTCTATCAAACAATGGAAGAACGGTATAAAATTCATAATCACCTCTTTGATTCCTACAAAAAAGGTCTTTATCTTGATGAAAATGTATATAAAATGCTTTTAAATAAGTCCTTAAATATTGATTTGTTTGAAAAGCAGATTGATAAAACAAATGTAGCATTCGCAGTAGTGATGAAATCGAATGAGGATTTTAATGCAAAAACACAATTGTTTAATAATGAAAAACAAAGTTTTTATAAAAATGCTGGATTAAACATGAGTCAGGGAGAATAGAAAATTCATTTTTCCAACCCCAGAAAAGAAATCGTTTTCTTTTCTGGGGCGTTTTATTTTGTAACTGTTTTCATGAATATATAACAGTTGAGATTTTACACTAGTACAGATAGTAATACAGAGGAGAGATTTTTAGCGAAAAAGTAAAGAAAAAGGAGTCTTTATGAATTGACGGACCCAAAATATTCAGGTACTCTAATTATGTTGTGAATATTATTGTATTAGTTTAATAGGTGATTTGATTGATACAGTTTAATCGATAAAAGATTTGAAAATTTTTCGTTTGCTTTTTATATAATAGTGGAAAAATGTAGTGGTAAATGCATGAATCATTTCGATTAACGGGATTTGCCGTGGTAGCCGCAATGTAATTTGGGCATCCTATTTTTTGTATGTAATCAATCATCAATATATTTATGAGGGAAAGGATCGGTGGCTTCAATGGCTTCTAAAACGAAGAAGGCACAATTCGATGCGAAAAAAACGCTCGAAACGATTGAAGAACAATTTGAGATGTTCCAAATCTTAAATGAAGAAGGCGAAATTGTAAATGAATCTGAAATGCCAAATCTTTCAGATGAACAGCTTCAAGAATTAATGCGCCGGATGGTTTATACAAGAATTCTAGATCAGCGTTCAATCTCCTTAAACCGCCAAGGGCGTTTAGGTTTCTATGCTCCAACAGCTGGACAAGAGGCATCTCAGCTGGCTTCACACTTTGCATTGGAAAGTGATGATTTTATTTTACCTGGCTACCGGGATGTTCCACAGTTAATCTGGCACGGCCTTCCATTATACCAGGCCTTTTTATGGTCCAGAGGACATTATCAAGGAATGCAGCTTCCTGAGGGTTTAAACATTCTGCCGCCGCAAATTATTATTGGTGCGCAATATGTTCAAACTGCTGGTGTAGCCTTAGGTATTAAAAAACGCGGCAAAAATACAGTTGCCATTACATATACAGGAGACGGCGGATCTTCTCAAGGGGACTTCTACGAAGGTATTAACTTTGCCGGCGCATATAAAGCACCTGCTATTTTTATCGTTCAAAATAACCAGTTTGCTATTTCAACTCCTCGTGAAAAACAAACAGCAGCACGAACAATTGCTCAAAAAGCAGTTGCTGCAGGAATCCCAGGTGTGTTAGTTGACGGAATGGATGCGCTGGCAGTGTATGCAGCAGTGCGTGATGCTCGTGATCGTGCTGTAAATGGAGAGGGACCTACCCTTATTGAAACTGTATGCTACCGTTACGGCCCTCACACCATGTCAGGAGATGATCCTACCCGTTATCGTACTGCAGATGTAGATAATGAGTGGGAGAAAAAAGATCCTTTGGTTCGTTTCCGTAAATTCCTCGAGGCAAAAGGCCTATGGAATGAAGAGAAAGAAAACGAAGTAATTGAACAGGCAAAAGAAGATATTAAAGAAGCGATTAAAAAAGCTGACCAGGCACCAAAACAAAAGGTATCTGACCTTATTTCAATTATGGCGGAAGAGCTTCCGTATAATTTAAAAGAGCAGCTTGAAATATACAAAGCAAAGGAGTCGAAATAAGCCATGGCGCAATTAACAATGATTCAAGCAATTACTGACGCGTTACGTACAGAATTAAAAAATGATGAAAACGTGTTAGTATTCGGTGAAGATGTTGGCGTTAACGGCGGCGTATTCCGTGCGACAGAAGGTCTTCACAAAGAATTCGGTGAAGAGCGTGTATTCGACACGCCTCTTGCAGAATCAGGTATCGGCGGTCTTGCAATCGGTCTTGCTCTCGAAGGCTACCGTCCCGTTCCTGAAATTCAATTCTTTGGTTTTGTATATGAAGTTATGGATTCCATTGCTGCCCAAATGGCGCGTTACCGTTTCCGTACAGGCGGACATTATGAAATGCCGATTACAATTCGTGCACCATTTGGAGGAGGAGTACATACTCCAGAGCTTCACGCCGACAGTTTAGAAGGGCTTATGGCACAAACTCCAGGGTTGAAGGTGGTTATTCCATCCACACCTTACGAGGCAAAGGGTTTGTTAATTTCAGCAATTCGTGATCAAAGTCCGGTTGTTTTCCTTGAGCATATGAAATTATACCGTTCCTTCCGCCAAGAGGTGCCGGAAGAAGAATATACGATTCCTCTTGGAAAAGCGGATGTAAAGCGTGAAGGTAAAGATATTTCTATCATTGCCTATGGCGCAATGGTTCACGAGTCATTAAAAGCAGCAGAAGAGCTTGAAAAAGAAGGGTACTCTGCTGAAGTGATCGACTTAAGAACAGTAAGCCCTCTTGATATTGATACGATTGTCGCTTCTGTGGAAAAAACAAATCGTGCAATCGTTGTGCAGGAAGCACAAAAACAGGCTGGAATTGCTGCGAATGTGGTAGCTGAAATCAATGAAAGGGCTATTTTAAGCCTTGAGGCACCTGTACTTCGTGTTGCTGCTGCAGATACTGTTTATCCTTTCTCACAAGCTGAAACAGTTTGGCTTCCTAACTATAAAGATATTCTTGAAACAGCTAAAAAAGTTCTTACTTTTTAATTAAATACAATTGACTAAAAACGAGGGACCTGTTCAGATGAGCTTAGGCCTGACTGATTGATTCCTTTCAGGCAAGTCTCACTATATGGCTGGTTTATAAAGTAATAAGCAGGGTATGTAAAGTACTTGGCTTATGGAAGATTAAACTGAAGTCCCTCGTTCTTCTTTTTCAGTTTGGCTCTGCTAAGGCACAATGTTGATTTTGACTCAAAGGTGAGTGAAAATCAGCAGGCAAAATGAACGGAGCTTTCGTTAAATAATTTTAATGTTATAGGAGGGCGAAAACCTTGTCATTCGAATTTAGATTGCCAGATATCGGTGAAGGTATCCATGAGGGTGAAATTGTTAAATGGTTTGTAAAACCAGGCGATAAAGTGGATGAAGATGATGTACTATGTGAAGTACAAAATGATAAATCCGTTGTGGAGATTCCATCACCTGTTGCAGGTACGGTTGAAGATGTACTTGTGGCTGAGGGAACGGTTGCAGTTGTAGGTGACGTACTGGTTAAATTTGATGCACCAGGATATGAAAACCTTCAATTTAAAGGTGACCATGGTTCTGACGAGAGGGAAGAGCCAAAACAAGAAGAAAAAGCACCAGCTGAAGCAGCTAAAGAAGCGGTACAGCCTGAAGCAACATCTCAGGAATCAGTAAAGCCTGCTGAAGAAGCAGATCCAAACCGCAGAGTTATTGCCATGCCTTCAGTTAGAAAATATGCGCGTGAAAAAGGTGTGGACATTCGTTTGGTTGCAGGTTCCGGAGATAATGGGCGTGTAACAAAAGAAGACATCAATGCCTTTGTAAATGGTGGAGGAAAAGAACAAGCTCCAGCTGAAAATGCTGCAGCAGCAGCTCAAAAAACAGCACCTGAGACGGCGGCAGCTCCGACTCCAGCACCAATCCCAGAAGGCGAATTCCCTGAAACACGTGAGAAAATGAGCGGTATTAGAAAAGCCATTGCCAAAGCTATGGTAAATTCTAAACATACAGCTCCTCATGTTACATTAATGGATGAAGTGGATGTTACAAAACTCGTTGCACATCGTAAGAAATTTAAAGAAGTTGCTGCAGCTAAAGGCATTAAGCTTACTTTCTTACCTTATGTTGTAAAAGCATTGGTAAGTGCACTGCGTGAATATCCAGCTTTAAATACTTCCATCGATGATGCAAACGATGAAATTATTCATAAGCATTATTACAATATTGGAATTGCAGCTGATACAGATCGCGGCTTGCTGGTTCCTGTTGTGAAAAATGCCGATAGAAAATCCGTTTTCTCTGTTTCCAGTGAGATTAATGAACTAGCAGGCAAAGCACGAGATGGCAAATTGTCTGCCAATGAAATGAAGGGTGCATCTTGTACCATTTCCAATATCGGTTCTGCAGGAGGCCAATGGTTTACACCTGTCATCAACCATCCGGAAGTGGCTATATTGGGAATTGGTCGAATTGCTGAAAAACCTGTAGTAAAAAATGGTGAAATTGTGGTAGCACCTGTGTTAGCATTATCATTGAGCTTTGATCATCGAATGATTGATGGAGCAACTGCACAAAATGCACTAAACCACATCAAGCGTTTGCTGAACGATCCTGAATTATTACTTATGGAGGCGTAAACAAATGGTAGTAGGAGATTTTCCAATTGAAACAGATACTATAGTAATTGGAGCGGGACCAGGGGGATATGTTGCGGCGATCCGTGCTGCACAATTAGGACAAAAGGTAACAATTGTCGAAAAAGAAAATGTCGGCGGTGTTTGCTTAAATGTAGGATGTATTCCTTCAAAAGCATTAATATCAGCTGCTCATAAATACGAAACAGCAAAGCATTCCGACGATATCGGGATTACGGCTGAAAATGTAAAAGTTGACTTTTCAAAGGTACAAGAGTGGAAGGCAAGTGTCGTAAATAAATTAACAAGCGGTGTTGATGGTCTTTTGAAAGGAAATAAAGTCAACATTGTAAAAGGAGAAGCATATTTCGTTGATGCAAATACTCTCCGTGTTATGGACGATAAGTCAGCTCAAACCTATACATTCAAAAATGCTATCATTGCAACAGGATCACGACCAATCGAGCTTCCTACATTTAAATATACAAAGCGTGTAATTAATTCAACTGGGGCTCTTGCGCTTGAAGAAATTCCTGAGAAGCTTGTAGTCATTGGCGGCGGCTATATTGGCGTAGAACTTGGAACTGCCTATGCAAACTTTGGCACTCAAGTAACAATTCTTGAAGGCGGCAAAGAAATTTTGGGAACGGCTTACGAAAAGCAAATGACTTCACTTGTTTCCCGTAACCTTAAGAAAAAAGGCGTGGATATTGTAACAAATGCCTTAGCTAAAGGCGTAGAGGAAAGCGATAATGGAGTAGTTGTAAAATACGAAGTAAAAGGCGAAGAAAAAACAGTTGAAGCAGATTACGTTCTTGTCACAGTAGGACGCCGACCAAATACGGATGAACTCGGCCTTGAACAAGCTGGTGTTGAATTAACAGAACGTGGTCTTGTGAAAATTGATAAGCAGTGCCGTACGAATGTCTCCAGCATTTTTGCTATCGGTGATATTGTAGAAGGACCTGCATTAGCTCATAAAGCATCCTATGAAGGAAAAATTGCAGCTGAAGCTATTTCTGGCCATCCATCTGAAATTGATTATCTAGGAATTCCTGCTGTGGTCTTTTCTGAACCTGAACTGGCATCAGTTGGTTATACAGAAGCACAAGCAAAAGAAGAAGGAATTGAAGTAGTTACTGCTAAATTCCCATTCGGCGCAAATGGACGTGCCTTAGCTCTTAACAGTACAGACGGATTCCTTAAACTTGTTACAAGAAAAGAAGATGGTCTGGTTATTGGGGGGCAAATTGCTGGAGCAAACGCATCTGATATGATTGCAGAATTAGGCCTTGCTGTTGAAGCGGGTATGACCGCAGAGGATATTGCCATGACAATCCATGCTCATCCAACATTAGGCGAGATTACAATGGAAGCTGCTGAGGTAGCTCTAGGTTCACCTATTCACATTTTGAAATAAGCTTATACTATTAATGAAAAAGGCATTTTTGTTCTATTGAACAAGGATGCCTTTTTATTTTTATGCTGATTTTTAACTCGTTTGCTTGATTTTTCGAGTGGGTGAATTTGATACTTTTGGAGGTAATCCCTTTGTAAAAGTTCTTTGTCTAGTGGATGAAGTCAACTTTGGAGGAAGTAACCAGTGGGTAGAGTACTCCAAGGGGAGGATGAAGGCCCTTAGGGGAAGGTAGCAAATAGTTAGAGTCCTTTACAGTTGGGATGAATCCCATTTTGTGTTTCGACACCCTAAAGGACGGTCTTCATGACTTTTTTGTAATGAGCATAATAAACATTTTAACTATCAGTCGAGGCTTTCAATCTGCGCTTTGTTAAACAATTGTATTCCGCGTAGATTTGTCCAGTTTAATGCCTCCAGAGGTCTAGCCAAGCCGTTCATAAGAAGTAAGGACGCCTCATATGCCTGACTCGATGATCAAGCCTTCTCAGCTCTTTAATCTTCAGTTTATGCGCTTTCGTCTTAAGAGCCATAAGATAAGCAGTCAGAGAGCTTAAAGAGCAAACCTCTCTGACTGCGCGTCATTTGCTAGCAACCTATAATCAGACGCCATCCGTTTTTGTAAAAAAAATACAGGTTTTAAAAACTTCTTGCTAGTGCATATATTAATAAGAAAATGAAGTCATTCATTAAATGATGGTGAGAAGATGAAAAAATATGTCGCCTTTATATTTCAATTGATGATTTGGAGCGGGTTTAAATTAGCGGAATGGTTATCACATAGGGATCATACAGTTTACAAAGTGCTGATGTTTGCAGCTTTTTTCTACTTAGCCTTTTTATTAGCCAGAAGTATTTTGAAGTCCAATCGTCAGACACTTGTTATTACCGGTGCAAGCTTAGCCACATATGGATTGCTTCAATTATTTCTTCAGCAAGTATTGCCTCTGCCTATTTCATCATGATTGAAGTCTTTTTAAAAACGGGCTGTTATCAGCATAGATATCTTGCAGAGACTTATCATAATTGAAAATAGACACTAATTAATTTAATGTGACATACAATTTAGGCTTGAAATATTTAATGTGTTATATTATTATTAAAGAAACAAAATAAAACGCTTTCAAACGGGAGGGGAGTATACTGATGGGGATTATTGTCTGCCAATCATGTAATACTACAATTGACCATTTTGAAGATGAGAAAGTAACCATACTATATTCTAACTGCTGTACTTGTACGGATACGAAAGAAGAGGAATAGGGGACTTTTTAGGGAGAAGCGCCTTTTAAGGTGCTTCTGTTTTTTGAGGATTTGTAGATATGCTGGTTATATAATCTAATTCCTATTACACTAAAAAGCGGATGACAAAATCATCCGCTTTTTTAAAAATGCTAAACCTGTGAATATTGTTTCTTGTCTAGCTTCAGCGCCCCAATCGGCTATAGGATTTTTATGTCCCCTCAATAAGATAAGTCAACATCAGCTCGTGAACGGCCTCGCTGTGTTTCCTTTATCTCGATGGATGACTACGAAATCTGTACGCAGATGAGCAAGCTGCATGAACTTTAATTATTGAATTGCTTTATGTTCCTTAATGACCCGAAGTGTCTTTAATTCATAATCCTCAGGCCCCTGGACAGGAAGTCCTGCTTCTAAATTCTTTTGAATATAAATAAGATTATCTTCCGTGATAATCTCACCAGGAATAAAGATTGGGATGCCAGGAGGATAAACCATGACAAACTCCGCAATAATTCTTCCAACCGATTTCTCAATAGGAACTACTTCTGTTTCTGCATAGAATGCATCTCGCGGGGTTAATGCAAGCGAAGGGATGTCAGGCAGCAGAACTTCAATGTCAACCGTTCCTGCATAGTTGGAAAATTGCTTAGCCAGCTCTTCTAATGCTTGAACAAGAATATCAGCTTCTCTTTCGGTATCTCCAGGTGTAACTATGCACAACAGGTTATACAGGTCTGAAAGCTCTACTTCAATATTATAAGCTTCCCGAAGCCATTTTTCAGCATCATATCCTGTTATTCCAAGATCTTTAACCGATATAATCAATTTGGTTGGATCATAATCATAAGTTGATTTTGTTCCTAATATTTCTTCACCGACACAGTATAGGCGGTCAATTTTATTAATTCTTTTGCGGATAGACTGAGCCAGTTGAATAGTATCTTCTATCAATTTATGTCCTTCTGTAGCAAGCCGTTTTCTGGCTGCGTCTAATGATGCGAGAAGGATATAGGAGGTGGAAGTAGTCGTTAGCATGCTCAAAATGGTTTGGACATGTTTTGGCGATACAAGACCCTCGCGAACATTTAATATTGAGCTTTGTGTTAAGGAACCACCCAGCTTATGAACACTAGTAGCTGCCATATCTGCACCTGCTTGCATAGCTGAAACAGGAAGCTCCTCGTGAAAATGAATATGCACGCCGTGTGCTTCATCTACGAGTACAGGAACATGATAAGAATGAGCAATTTCAACAATCTGTTTTAAGTCTGCAGAGATACCAAAATAGGTTGGATTAATAACAAGTACTCCTTTGGCATCAGGGTTTTGTTCCAAGGCTTTAGAAACGGATTCTGTGGTAATTCCGTGTGATATTCCAAGCTTCGGATCAACCTCAGGATGTATAAACACAGGAATGGCTCCTGAAAAGACAATTGCCGACATGACAGATTTATGAACATTTCGAGGAACTATAATTTTATCTCCTGGTCCGCATACTGACATAACCATAGCGATAATAGCTCCACTTGTACCTTGAACAGAGAAAAAAGTATAATCAGCCCCAAATGCTTTAGCAGCCAATGCCTGTGCCTGCATAATCATTCCTTTTGGCTGATGAAGATCATCCAATGGTGCAATATTAATTAAATCAATTGATAGGGCATTCTCTCCAATAAATTCTCTGAACTCAGGATCCATTCCTGAGCCTTTTTTATGACCGGGTATATGAAACTGAACAGGGTTCTTTTTAGCGTGCTTTTTAAGTCCTGTAAACAGGGGAGTTTCAAATTGTGACAATAATTCTGCACCTCTTTTTCTGAGTAAAAGTTCTAATTCCATGAACATTATTATATAAGAATAATAATAAAGGATTATTCATAAATATGTTGATGGAAAATAATTGTAATAACTTATTTTGATGGCCGATGAACTGTTAAATATGATTGATGTGTCTGTGTTTTTTTAGATTTTTTAAAAAAAGGATCTGTAAATCGGCATACACCTGATTATTGTATAAAAACAGTATATTAATTCAAAGACATTTAAAAAAAGAAAACAAATGAATTATAGCATCTTACAATTCCCTTGCAAATAGTTTTTTCACCTAAAGAGGAATTAATTATGATAACATAGAAGTTACTTTTTAACAGGCTCTGTTCACTGCGATCTGATTTTAGCTAAGCCGTATGTTTTTTAGCGGGCAGTTAGGGAGACGACTCAGCGTTATTCTTGAGGGATTTCTAATATCGTCTCTAATCACCTCAGGGCTAATTTCTCTAAAAAATAGGGACCTTAAAAAAGGAGTGAGAAAGATGAAATGGAAAACACGTGTAACAGATTGTTTAAATATTAAATATCCCATAATTCAAGGCGGATTGGCCTATCTTGCGTATTCTGAACTTGCTGCCGCCGTTTCCAATGCTGGGGGACTTGGCCAAATTACTGCGATGTCGCTTGAATCACCGGAAGCTCTGCGACAAGAGATAAGGAAGGTGAAACGACTGACGGATAAGCCGTTTGGAGTTAACTATGCCATTGGTCAGCATGGGAGGCCTTTTGAAGACCTTCTAAATGTGGCAATTGAAGAAAAGGTGCCTGTAGTCTCTGTTACAGGTGGCAACCCTGCACCTTTTTTTAAACAAATGGAGGGAAGCAATGCAAAAAAATTGGTCCTTGTTGCCGCAAAACGGCAGGCTGTAAAAGCTGAAGAATTAGGGGCAGATGCTGTCATGGTTGTTGGACATGAAGGGGGAGGGCACCTTGGGAAAAATGACACGGGCACAATGGTTCTGATTCCTCAGGTTGCAGATGCAGTAAGGATTCCAGTGATTGCATCAGGAGGCATAGGAGACGGGAGAGGGTTCATGGCTGCACTTAGTTTGGGTGCGGAAGGTATTGAAATGGGGACACGTTTTATAGCGACGAAGGAATGTATTCATGCTGGAAATGCTTATAAGCAGGCTTTGCTGAATGGATCGGAAAATGATACGATTATTATTAAGCGTTCACTTGGAGCCCCTGCACGAGCCCTTCATAATAGTTGGACGGAGAAGATTGTGGACATCGAAAATCGCCAGGGTGGGTATGAAGAATTAAAAGATTACATAAGCGGGAAAGCTAATAAAAATTATATATATGATGATAATGTGGAGGGGGGATTTGCGTGGGCAGGCCAGGTGATGGGACTTATCCGTGATATCCCTTCCGTTGATGAATTAATTACCAGAATGATCATGCAGGCGGAACAGATTAGGGAGAAGTGGTCTGAATGATGGATGTTTCCCCCTTGATTATTGACAATAGGAAAGTGGTGAAAATATGGAATACCAATATCCATTTTCTATGGATTGGACTACGGAAGAAGTAGTGGATGTTATTCAATTTTATGAGGCAGTAGAGAAAGCGTATGAAAAAGGCATTGAAAGGGAAGAATTTTCAACAAAATACCGCCGCTTTAAAGAAATTGTCCCTGGCAAGGCGGAAGAAAAGAAATATGGCAATGAATTTGAAAAGGCAAGCGGATATTCCGCTTACCAGGTGGTAAAAAGAATGAAAGAAACTGACTCAGGCTCTGCAATAAAAAAGATAAAAATGTAAATGAGACCTCCCGTTTTTTGGGGGGTCTTTTACGTTTATGACAATTTATAAAGGGGTACTAAATTTACAAACGCACTATTAATTGTATCAACAAGTTCACTGCCATCTAAGCGTACTGCCTGCTCTCTGGGAATCTGGATGCCGCAAAGGATTTCTGCTTTTTTAACGGTCTGCAAACGACGGAAAAGCGACAATAAATCATCATGAGTCATTTCGCTCATCCTTATGGCATCAGGTTTCATATGATCACCTGACCACATATAATGATTTGGGATGGAATCCAGTATTTTACTAATATTATTTTCCAGCTTTTTTCCGAATTCTTCCTTGGAAGGTGCTTCATAAATAACGGCGAACCAAACAAACAGGTGAGTTTCCCAGAGTCCAATTTGAAAATGGGGAAGCATCTTGTAGCCGCGTTTGCTGCTGGCAAATGCTACCCAAGTATCATTGGGCGGGTTAATCGTACGCCGGGCGTGTCTAGCAACGTGGTGGAACATTTCAATACCGGTTAAAGAGCTCAAAGCAGGTGCAAATGTATCCCCTAAAAATTCTAATTTAGGACGAATGGTTTGTTTTATCTGTTCCATGCGTTCCTCAAGCCCATTCAATGTGAAAACATCAAAATCTTCATTTGTTAAACCATTAAAGCTCATTACAATACCTCCAAAAACATCCTGTAGCTAAAGGTGTTCGTTACTTACTAGATATTTTATCATAATTGCTTTAAAGGTTCATAAACAAACGCATGAAGAAATTATCATGGGTGTATACACATTTTTGTTACATCAAATTTAGGTTACGCATATTATAAAAGTAATAATATCAGAATATTATGTGATTTAAATCTTGAAGGGATGTGAAGTTCATGAAACAAGTAATGAATGCCTCTAAAAAGAAAAAATTTGATCAACAACGCATTGCGGTATTGAGATTGGAAATGGACTATGAGCTAGCTGTCCTTTTTGAAGCCATGGAGGAACAAAACGAAGATAAGAAAAAAAAATCTACATTAAAACTAGAAAAAATCCGTGAAGAATTATTGAAAATGAAAGCAATGTAAAAGGATTCCAGTAATTATATATGGATTTGTGACGGACTCCCTGTTCCTTCTAAGCAGATGGGGTTCGTTTTTATGGCCATGGAAAAAACCATATACTTGAATTAGGGGCAACTTTCCTTTAATCTAATGGTTACAATACATATATGGATGTAGGTAAATGGAGGTCTATTTAAAATGAATTGGAATGAAATCGATACATACGTTAAGCATTGGTTAGAAGAGGCCGGAAACCGAATTACTGCATCATTTCAGAATGAATTGAATATAGAGACGAAATCAGATCGTAATGATTTAGTGACGAATATTGATAAAGAAACAGAACAATATTTCATAAAAAATATTCAATCTAAATTTCCGGATCATCATATACTTGGAGAAGAAGGATATGGTGAGAAATTAGAGAGTATGGATGGGATTGTCTGGATTATTGATCCTATTGATGGAACGGTTAATTTTGTGCACCAGCAACGCAATTTTGTTATTTCTATTGGAATTTATCAAAATGGGGTTGGAAGGCTCGGCTACATTTATGATGTCGTTCAAAAAGAGTTATACTCTGTTGAAGCAGGCAAAGGTGCTTTTTTTAATGGAACAAGGCTTGCTCCACTAGAGGAACCGCCTCTCAGTGACGCCATTATTGGAATGAATGCAACCTGGCTGTTATCAAATAAATTGGTCCCAGTGGAGAACCTGCATGCTCTTGTGAGAGATATAAGGGCAACGAGATCCTATGGTTCAGCCGCATTGGAATGTATTTATGTGGCCACGGGAAGAACAGACGCCTATTTAACAATGCGACTTTGCCCATGGGATTTTGCGGCGGGTAAAATTTTTATTGAAGAGTTAGGCGGGGTGGTTACCGATGTTTTTGGTAATTCATTGAATATGCTGGAAAAAAGCTCTGTTTTTGCATGTAAGCCCGGACTTCATAAAGAAATTTTGGATAATTATCTCCTGAGGGGTATTTCAAAATAAAGCCAGGAAAGTAGACTATTCTTTATTGAAAACTGCTCGTTATTTAGCTCATTCGTGCGAAACTACCGTTTCACACGCCTTTCAGCTCCGCTGAAAGGTTACAGTAAAGAAAGGAAACACAAGCAAACTTGTTTGCTTGTGTTTCCTTTCTTTACTGTAAAATGAGCTAAAAAACAACAGAGTCCATTATCTCAGTCGAAGACTATGAAATTCGTACACCGGTGAGCAAGGCGCTTGCGCTTTTCTGTCTAGCTCCAGCGCCTATCGGCTAGCGAATTTCTACGTCTCCTCCCTGCGATAAGTCAACATCAGCTCGTGAAGTGCCTCGCTGTGTTTCCTTTATCTCAGTTGAAGACTATGAAATTCGTACGCCGATGAGCAAGGCGCTTGCGCTTTTCTTACAGCCTTCCTTCTTCCCTGTATTTTTTCTTTGTTTTGAAACCGAATCCCATAATTAAAATTATAAGTACGATACTGCCTAAAATGCCTACAATGCTTTCTTCAGCTATTGCGATACCAATTCCTATAATATCAGCTGCTGCTGCTACGGAAAAAAGAACGAAAATCCACTTAATTTCTTTCATGTGAGCGCCTCCTTTACTCTTATTTTACATAAATTGTTTCTGATTTTCTAGTAGGTGTGTTACAATATATAGGTTGTGGATATACTAATTAAATGATTTTGCTTTTTAGGCAGGAGGAAACATTTTGAATAGAAGAGAAGACTTAAGAAATATTGCCATTATTGCTCACGTTGACCATGGGAAAACAACACTGGTTGACCAATTGCTTAAACAATCAGGTACTTTTCGTTCCAATGAACACGTAGCTGAAAGAGCAATGGACTCAAATGACCTGGAACGTGAAAGAGGAATTACGATTCTTGCAAAAAATACGGCAATTCAATATAAAGATACACGTATTAATATAATGGATACACCGGGACACGCAGACTTTGGCGGTGAAGTAGAACGTATCCTTAAAATGGTTGATGGGGTACTTCTAGTGGTTGATGCATATGAGGGTTGTATGCCTCAAACTCGATTTGTATTGAAAAAGGCTCTAGAACAAAATTTAACGCCAATTGTCGTTGTCAATAAGATTGACCGTGATTTCGCTCGTCCTGAAGAGGTTGTAGATGAAGTACTTGAGCTCTTTATTGAGCTTGATGCAAATGAAGATCAATTGGAATTTCCAGTAATTTATGCATCTGCCGTTAATGGAACAGCAAGTGCTAATTCCGATCAGCAGGATGAAAATATGCAGGTACTATTTGAAACAATTGTTGAACACATCCCAGCTCCTGTAGATACAAGAGAAGAACCGCTTCAATTCCAGGTAGCATTGCTTGATTATAATGACTATGTTGGGAGAATTGGTATTGGCCGTGTGTTCCGTGGAACAATGAAGGTTGGGCAGCAGGTTGCGCTTATGAAGCTTGATGGCACAGTCAAACAATTCCGTGTTACCAAAATGTTTGGTTTCTTCGGTTTAAGGCGCCAGGAAATTGAAGAAGCTTACTCAGGTGATCTTGTTGCCGTTTCTGGAATGGAAGACATTAATGTAGGGGAAACTGTTACACCTATTGATCATCAGGAACCTCTTCAACCACTGCGAATCGATGAACCTACTTTACAAATGACATTCGTAGTAAATAACAGTCCTTTTGCAGGCAGGGAAGGTAAATTTATTACTTCCCGTAAAATTGAAGAAAGATTGCGTTCACAATTGCAAACGGATGTAAGTTTAAGAGTCGACAACACTGATTCTCCAGATGAATGGATTGTTTCAGGACGCGGAGAACTTCACTTATCGATTCTTATTGAAAATATGAGAAGAGAAGGCTTTGAACTTCAGGTATCTAAACCGACAGTTATCATTAAAAACATTAATGGTGTAAAATCTGAGCCGGTTGAACGTGTGCAAATTGATATTCCTGAAGAGTATACAGGCGGCGTCATTGAATCCTTAGGATCACGTAAAGGTGAAATGCTTGACATGATCAATAACGGAAATGGTCAAGTCCGTCTTGTATTTAATGTTCCAGCACGTGGATTAATTGGATACACTACTGAGTTCCTGACTTTAACAAGAGGTTACGGGATTCTGAACCATACATTTGACAGCTACCAGCCAATGCAACCAGGCCGGGTTGGCGGAAGACACAATGGAGTACTTGTTTCCATGGAAACAGGTAAGACTACTATGTATGGAATTATGCAAGTAGAAGACAGAGGAACAATTTTTGTTGAACCGGGTACAGATATCTATGAAGGTATGATTGTTGGTGAAAACACACGTGATAACGATATTACCGTTAACATCGTTAAGGTTAAACATGCAACCAACGTGCGTTCAGCAACAAAAGATCAAACCTCTGTGATTAAAAAGCCTAGGATTATGTCACTCGAAGAAGCTCTTGAGTATTTAAATGAAGATGAGTATTGTGAAGTAACACCTGAGTCTATTCGTCTTCGCAAGAAAATCTTGAATAAGAACGAAAGGGAAAAAGCAGCTAAAAAACTAAAATCAGCAGAAGTGAATTAAGTTTTTTAAAAAATTGTTTCTTGATATGTTAAACTAAGGAAAATAAGGAATCATGTTAGGGGAGTTGGATATTGCCAAACCAAACTGTTCACGATTCGCTTTCCTTTTTTGCAGCTTTATATCAAGTGGATCAGCACCCAAAACTGGGGATGTGGCTTTTCTATTTAACAATTGTTGCTTTATCCATCTTAGTTTACAAGCTTGGATTTGCCAAAAAACTGCCCATCTTTAAGTCTCTCGTGGTCTATGCGTTCTTATTATTGGGATGCACGCTATTGACTTTTTTAGGAATTTTCCTTCCAATCGGGGAAGGCTTGGTTATAGCCGCTCTTATACTGATCATTTATAAAATTCGGCTCCATAACCAAAAAAAATCAGAAGCACAAAACAGCTAATGAAAAACCCCTCTGCTATCATTGCAGAGGGGTTTTTATGTTGAAATAAAAAGATATTTGTGACTGCTAATTAAGTATTCTTTATTACCATTCTTCTGATGTGGAGTCATCTCCGTTTTTCCGTTTTGCCAATCGTTCCTGGGCTTTTTCTGTTACACGATTGGTACATTCCTCACACATATACGTATGAATCGGTCTATTCCGCAAACGTTTCGCTATAATAGAATCTTGATTTATCACTTCAATTTTATCGCATAAAATGCACTGTACTTTCATTGGGTACACCTCTAGGAGCAATTATTTCTATTACACAAGTATATCATGATAGAAAAGAAAAATAGAATGGCTAACTGGATAAAAATTTAAGAAAAAGGTTTTCAGTTATAAAGCTAACATTGCAATGCTTTTTTCTTTGATAACTTTTGAAAGGCGTGATATGTTGTTTTTAAGGAAAGTAATATTTGCTGTTAAAATTGTGCAAGGGGGAGCTGAAGAGTAAAGGAGCCATATCTCTGCTTAGATTAGTGAGTAATCTTCTTCTATCTTTAAGGATTTGGACATATATTTTACAAATGTCCGTCCACAACAATGAACCGGATGATGATTAAAATCATATGATAAAGTAATCTAATAAGGGGCAGGAGGCATCAATTTGAAAAAAATATATGTATTAGATACAAATGTCTTGCTACAGGATCCATACTCCATCTTTTCCTTTGAAGATAACGAAGTGGTTATCCCGGCGGTTGTGCTGGAGGAAGTAGATTCGAAAAAGCGTTATATGGATGAGATTGGCCGTAACGCAAGGCATGTATCCAAATTGATTGATGGATTTAGGCAATCAGGCAAGCTCCATGAAAAAATTCCGTTGGAAAACGGAGGATTCCTGCGCATTGAACTAAATCACCGCTCTTTTCATCAGCTTCAAGAAATATTTGTAGAAAAAACAAATGATAATAGGATTTTGGCAGTGGCAAAAAACCTATCCTTGGAAGAGGAAACAAAAGAGAATGGAAGTCCCGTCATTTTAGTCAGCAAGGATGCGTTAGTCAGAGTAAAGGCTGATGCGCTGGGTCTCCAGGCAGAGGACTTTCTGAATGACCGGGTGGTTGAATTAGACCATATTTATACAGGACTTGCTGAACTTTATATAGATAGTGAAAAAGTAAATGAATTTTATGAAAAAGGCCAGCTGCGGTTATCCGATATAACAACCCACTTTTTCTATCCCAATCAGTTTATCATCATGAAGAATTCGCTTGGCGGTTCATCCTCGGCAATCGGCATAGTGGAGAAAACAGGATGTTTTGTGAAAAAACTGGTGTACAACCAAGAATCAATATGGGGTGTTAAGCCAAGAAATGTTCAGCAGACGATGGCGATGGAACTGCTGCTGCGCGATGATATCCAACTGGTAACCATGATTGGAAAAGCGGGAACCGGAAAGACACTTCTTGCTCTTGCTGCCGGTCTGATGCAGGCAGAGGATTTATTGAACTATAAAAAGCTGTTGGTTGCCCGTCCGATAGTTCCGGTAGGAAAGGATCTCGGCTATCTTCCAGGTGAAAAACAAGAAAAGCTGAGGCCCTGGGTACAGCCTATTTATGATAACCTGGAATATCTTTTTAATACAAAGAAGCCTGGAGAAATTGATGCCATTTTGGCCGGTATGGCTTCCATAGAAGTGGAAGCATTGACATATATCCGCGGACGAAGCATTCCGGAACAATTTATTATTATTGACGAGGCTCAAAACCTTACCAAGCACGAAGTGAAAACCATTTTAACAAGGGTTGGGGAAAAAAGTAAAATTATCTTAATGGGTGACCCTGAACAAATTGATCATCCTTACCTGGATGAATATAATAATGGACTTACCTATGTAACGGAGAAATTTAAAGAGCAGGCGGTTGCCGGACATATAAAATTATTAAAGGGAGAGCGCTCTTCATTGGCTCAATTGGCAGCCGATCTTTTATAGAACCAATATACAGTATATAAAAAGCATCGGGATGTTGTGACACATCCCGATGTTTTTTATAAGGATAAGACTGTTTAGGTAAGTTGTTTCCTTACTCGACCCTAAAGCCTTGTACATGCTTGATTGGATTTTCTTTATTGGATCCATCTTCAAAATAAGCATGAATAGGGCCGTCTTCTTTCAGTGGTTTTCCTTGCTTGGAAAACGCAAGAATCAAATTATAAGCCTTTTTAAGAGGTATTTTTATTTCTCCATCAGACAATATCAGGATAAATGATTGGGCATCGTGCAAGGGCTCTGCGTTTTTCAAAAACGGTTCAAGCTTAATGCCGAAAGATCCTGTCAGGAGTCTTTCTTTAAGGTATTTTCTTTCTGTATTTAATGTAGGAGGAGAAATAGCGCCTTCTTTAATTTCTCGATCGAAGAATCTGCCGGTAGCACGGGTGTATTCTTCATCCTCGTCCACTTCTTTTCTATCACTTGTGAAATAAGTGTCCATATCAATTCGTCTGTCATCAAATATCCAGGTGCCTGGATCAAGAGTGATTGAATAAGTGACTTTTCCGGTAATGGTCACGATCATAAATGCTGCCCCCTTTAGTGATAATGAATGTCATGGTGTAAAGGCTAAACAAAGATGGAAAGCATGAAGCCGCTTTCCCTTCATAGCTGAAACGACGACTATCCAATTAGTAATGAATAAAAGAAAGCCTAGAAAAAGTTTTTCAATTTTCGTGATGTTTAGTTGAAAAACTTTAAAACGCAATGGTGAATATCTCTTATAGATTATACCTATAAAACTTTTACTTGTCACTTGAGCCTTTATTTTGAGCAGTAATCAATATTGAATTTAACACACAGCCTATTCTGAAACAAAAAAATGCATTATAGTGAAATGGCAGCCAATCCTTTAACTGGAACCCCTTTTTTTCTTGCAATTTAGCTGGATTCCATGTAATATTTTTAGATAAGATGCTTTATTTGCTTGGAAAATGGGGGGATCAATGTGGCGTCTGAAACAAAGGTTGATCACCGGGAAAAAGCCTATTCTTTATTGAAGGCGGACGCAGACAAGATTTTGCGCTTAATTAAGGTTCAAATGGATAACCTTACAATGCCTCAATGCCCTTTGTATGAGGAAGTATTGGATACGCAGATGTTTGGTTTATCACGTGAAATAGATTTTGCTGTCAGGCTCGGTTTGGTAGATGAGAATCACGGGAAAGAACTGCTTGGATCTTTAGAGAGAGAGCTTTCCATGCTTCATGAAGCTTATACAAAAAAATAATATAAAGAAAAAACTCAAACAATACCATATAAAATGTTTGAGTTTTTTTGTACAATGAATGAGAAGCCTGTTTCATCAAAAAAATGAAACAGTATAGGCATTATTTTCGCTGAATGAAAATACATAGAGATCATTACTGAGGAAAAAAAGGGGTTCGATTTTCATATAGAATATTTGTAGATTGGAAGGTAAATATGTTTAAAAAAATCATAAGGTCATTCGATTATAGCATCATCGTTGTGTACATACTTCTTTGTTTATTTGGCTTAGTGATGATTTATAGCGCCAGCATGGTAACTGCTGTTGAGCGGTATGGCTACAGCAGTACACACTTTTACTACCGGCAGCTCATTTTTATTGGCATATCTTTCATCTTTTTTCTAGGCGCTGCATTCTTCCCTTATAAAGCTTATAAAGGAAACAAAGTGTTGGGATTTATTATGGTCGCTTCTCTTTTTGGGTTATTTGCTCTTTTCATCTTTGGACATATTTCAGGAGGGGCAAACAGCTGGCTGCATATTGGGCCGCTCTCAATAGAACCTGGTGAATTTGTTAAACTGAGTGTTATCATTTATATGGCGGCTGTTTACTCAAAAAAGATTGGTTATATTGATAATATTAATTCAGGAGTAGCCCCGCCGCTTATTTATCTTATTGCTGTATTTTTCCTGATACTCATTCAGCCGGATATGGGAACGGCGCTTATCGTCCTTGCTATTGGCAGTGTCATTATCTTGTGCTCTGGAATGAAGCTTAAAACGATTCTTAAGCTGGCAAGCCTTGTTCTCATTTTGGTATTACTCTTTGTGCCTGTTCTTCTCATTGCAAAGCACAATGTTTTATCCGGATATCAAATGGCAAGATTCACTGGATTCCTTCATCCTTTTAGTACAGAAGGAAAAGAGGGGTATCAGCTGGTTAACTCGTTTTTGGCAATTGGATCCGGAGGGATTAAAGGGCAGGGCCTTGGGCAGAGTATTCAAAAACTTGGGTATCTCCCTGAACCGCAAACTGATTTTATTTTAGCGGTTATTGCTGAGGAATTAGGGGTATTTGGTGTTGGTTTTGTTATTTTTGGTATTGCCTATCTCGTGTTAAGGGGTATTTACATTGGCATCAAATGCAGGGATCCTTTTGGCACTCTTCTGGCTATAGGGGTTTCTTCATGGCTTGCCATCCAAACCTTTATCAATATCGGCGGCTTAACAGGGATGATGCCGATTACTGGGGTGCCGCTGCCTTTTATCAGCTATGGGGGTTCATCTTTAATGGTGCTTTCTATTGCTCTTGGAATACTGGTGAATATATCAATGTTTACTAAATACGAGGAGAGATATAAAAATAAACAGGACCTGCCCGATTCCGTTACAGAGAGAAGAAACTATAAAAATTTTAATTTACATTAAGAGTTTTTAAATGACTTATCCTTATAGAATATGCTAGGATTTATCATAACTATCCAAGATCTTTTCAAAGGGGGATATTTTGTTGGAAAGAATTAAAAAGGTTTTAGTAGCTAATAGAGGAGAAATCGCTATACGAGTTTTTCGTGCATGTACAGAACTAAATATAAGAACGGTAGCGATCTATTCAAAAGAAGATACCGGCTCATACCATCGCTATAAAGCGGACGAAGCGTATATCGTAGGGGAAGGGAAAAAACCGATTGATGCCTATTTGGATATAGAGGGTATTATTGAAATTGCTAAAAATGCTGATGTGGATGCAATCCATCCCGGCTATGGCTTCCTTTCCGAGAATTTGCAGTTTGCAAAACGATGTGAAGAAGAAGGAATTACCTTTATTGGCCCAAAACCCAGACATTTGGATATGTTCGGAGACAAAGTTAAGGCAAAACAACAGGCTGAACTTGCAGGGATTCCAATAATCCCTGGAAGTGGTGGGCCTGTTGGCAGCCTTGAGGAAGTCAAGGACTTTGCTTTAAGCCATGGGCTCCCTGTTATGATAAAAGCGGCTCTTGGAGGCGGAGGCCGCGGAATGAGAATCGTTCAGACTCTGGAAGAGGTATCTGATGCTTATCATAGAGCGAAGTCGGAAGCCAAAGCAGCGTTCGGAAGCGATGAAGTTTATGTTGAAAAGTTTGTAAAAAATCCAAAGCATATTGAAGTTCAAATAATTGGAGATGCATCAGGAAATATCATTCATTTGTTTGAAAGAGACTGTTCTGTACAAAGACGGCACCAAAAAGTAGTAGAGGTTGCCCCATGTGTTTCTTTAACAAATGATTTGAGAGAGAGAATTTGCGATGCAGCTGTTCAATTAATGCAGAATGTAAATTATTTGAATGCAGGGACAGTGGAGTTTCTGGTTTCAGGAAACGATTTTTACTTTATTGAAGTAAATCCGAGGGTGCAGGTTGAGCATACCATTACAGAAATGATCACAGGGGTAGACATTGTGCGGACTCAGATTTTAGTTGCAGAAGGAGAAACTCTTCATTCTGAAAAGGTAGGAATTCCGGTACAGGATGACCTGAAAATTAACGGTTTTGCTATTCAATCGCGCGTCACAACAGAGGATCCATTAAATAACTTTATGCCGGATACAGGGAAGATCATGGCTTACCGTTCAGGAGGCGGTTTTGGTGTCCGATTGGATGCTGGAAATGGATTTCAAGGGGCTGTTATTACACCATATTATGATTCTTTACTCGTCAAGCTTTCCACGTGGGCGCTGACTTTTGAGCAAGCTGCAGCGAAAATGATCCGAAATTTGCGAGAATTCCGAATCAGAGGGATTAAAACAAATATCCCGTTCCTTGAAAATGTTGTAAGGCATCAACAGTTTATTACCGGTGAGTATGACACATCCTTTATCGATACAACGCCTGAGCTGTTTGATTTTCCAGTCAGCAAAGATAGAGGAACAAAGATGCTTTCCTATATTAGTAATGTAACAATAAACGGTTTTCCGGGCATTGAGAAAAAGGAAAAGCCTGACTTTAGGAATCCAAGAATTCCGCGATTGTCGTATCAGGATACTGCTGTTCCAAAAAAAGGAACAAAGCAAATGTTAGATGAAAAAGGCCCTGAAGGGCTTACCGGCTGGATTAAGGCTCAAACGGAAATTCTTCTGACGGATACTACGTTTAGAGATGCCCATCAATCCTTGCTGGCAACCAGGGTAAGAACACATGATATGAATAAAATTGCTGTTCCAACCTCGAGACTGCTTCCAGAGCTTTTTTCACTGGAAATGTGGGGCGGAGCAACATTTGATGTAGCTTACCGTTTTCTGAAAGAAGATCCATGGGAACGATTGATTTCATTGCGTAATAAGATACCAAATGTATTATTTCAAATGCTTTTGAGATCTTCGAATGCAGTAGGCTATAAAAACTATCCTGATAATGTAATAAGAGAATTTGTCCAGAAATCAGCTGAAACCGGAATCGATGTCTTTAGAATTTTTGACAGTTTAAACTGGGTGAAGGGAATGGAAGTGGCCATAGAGTCTGTAAGGGACAGCGGAAAAATTGCAGAAGCATCCATATGCTATACCGGTGATATAGAGGATGTATCAAGGACCAAATACAGCCTGCAATATTATAAAGATATGGCCAAAGAATTAGAGAATCAGGGTGCGCACATTCTAGGAATAAAGGATATGGCGGGCCTATTAAAACCTCAGGCAGCCTACAAGTTAATCTCTGAATTAAAGGAAACTGTTAATATACCTATACACCTGCATACACATGATACAAGCGGGAATGGAATTTTTACTTATGCAAGGGCCGTTGAGGCAGGTGTCGATATTGTTGATGTAGCATTAAGCTCGATGTCGGGCCTGACTTCTCAGCCAAGCTTAAACTCCCTTTACTATGCGCTTGAAGGAACAAAAAGAAAGCCGAATATCAACATTGGCGCAGCAGAGAGTCTTTCCCATTATTGGGAGGATATCCGTAAATACTATGCTGACTTTGAAAGCGGGATGAATGCACCGCACTCCGAAATCTATCAGCATGAAATGCCTGGAGGACAATATAGCAATCTTCAGCAACAGGCAAAAGCGGTCGGGCTTGGAAACAGATGGGATGAAGTAAAACAAATGTACCAGACAGTGAATCATATGTTTGGGGATATTGTTAAAGTGACTCCTTCATCAAAAATAGTCGGAGATATGGCTTTATTTATGGTGCAAAATGACCTTGATGAAAAGGATGTACTGGAGCAGGGGATGAAGCTTGATTTTCCAGATTCTGTAGTGGAATTTTTCCAAGGAGATATCGGCCAGCCGTACGGCGGATTTCCTAAAGATCTTCAGAAAGTCATATTAAAAGACAGGAAACCAATTACTGTAAGGCCTGGAGAATTGATGGAAGATGTGGATTTCCATAAAACCCAAGAAACCCTGACAAATGAATTAGGCAAAGAAACAACTGATTTTGATACCCTTGGGTATGTGTTATATCCAAAGGTATTCATGGATTATGCTAAGGTTGTAGAACAATTTGGAGATGTTTCTGTCCTTGATACACCTACATTCTTTTATGGAATGAGACTTGGTGAAGAGATTGAGGTAGAGATTGAAACAGGGAAAACATTGTTTGTTCAGCTTGTTTCCATTGGACAGCCCCGCAATGATGGAAAAAGAGTGATTTATTTTGAGCTGAATGGCCAGCCAAGGGAAGTTATCATTCGTGATGAAAATATTAAATCAGCAGTGGCTGATAAAGTAAAAGCTGATCCTAAAAATGAACAGCATATCGGGGCAACGATGCCAGGTACTGTCATAAAAGTTCTTTGTAAAAAAGGAAGCCAAGTAAAAGCGGGAGAACACATTATGATTACGGAAGCGATGAAAATGGAGACTACTGTACAAAGTCCTTTTTCAGGAATCATCAAAGAAATACATGTCGAAAACGGTGATGCAATTCAGCCTGGAGATTTGTTGTTAGAAGTCGAAAAGCAATCATAAAAGTGTCAGTAAATAAAGGCTTTGTTAAAGATCAATGTTGATTTTAAGCGTAGTTGTGGGGCGCAAAAGGTAGAGACTCCTGTTTAGTGGCCTACAGCAGAAATCAACAGGCAAGATTTAACAGAGTCAAATAAAAAAGAAAGGCTTTCGAGCCTTTCTTTTTTATTTGACTAAATACTATATCTGAGTATGAACCCAGATCGGCTGCCATTTAAAATTTGTTAAGCTCGTGATGTTGCACTTCTGCTTACAAGAAGTGTTAAATAGCTCAGCAGGCCAAACAAGCAAGTGATAAATAATACATGCAGCAAGGCAGCGAAGATACTTAAATGAGTATAAATGATTAGTACTCCCGCCAAGGCTTGCAGACATACCAGTATAAAAGCGATAATCCATCCCCAATAAATTACTCGGCTGTCTTTGTATTTCTTGATCGCCCGCAGAGCTAAATACCCAATCCATAAGAAAATTAATAAGGCTGCAGTCCGGTGACCCATCTGAATCCATTGGTTTGTGTTGCTGATAAGACCGGGCGCATCATTTAGGCACATCGGAAAGTCCCTGCAGACTAAACTTGAGTTCGTATGGCGGACGAGTGCTCCTGAATAGACAACGATGTAACTGTAAATTGTAACGCAGACTGTATGCCATTTAAGCCGCTTGTCCAACACAAGTGTATAGGCATCAAACTTCTGATCAACTTCAAAAATTAATAAAGTAAGCAGCAATACGGCGGCAAAGGAAATTAAAGATATTCCGAAATGAAGCGCCAGTACAAAACTTGATTGCTGCCAGATAACTGCTGCAGCTCCAATTAAACTTTGAATAACTAAAAATAGAAAAGACAATATTGACAAAAATTTTGTTTCTCTTTTATGCCCTATTGCTTTCCATGAAAAGATGGATAAAAGAAGAACTAAAATTCCCGTTACACCTGAGATCATACGATGGGATAATTCAATCAGTGTATGGATGGAGAAAAAATCCGGAACTAATTTCCCGTTGCAAAGCGGCCAGGAGCGTCCGCAGCCCATAGCTGAATTTGAGTTAGTCACAAGAGATCCATCAATTAAAACCAATAACATTGCAATCGTTGACAGGACAGCAAGCCATTTTAAACCTCGATGCAATTGATTCACCTTCTTAAATTGATATTTCATTATTCATATACCTGCATATTGCTTCTAAAACAAATATATAAAAATAATATAATGAGTAAGTTCCTACTTGATAGTACATAAACCCCACTGAAAAAACAAACGAATAAATTGTGACAAGTAATACCTTCTTACCTTGAAAGAAATCGGAAAGTTTGTTTAGATAGAGATAAGACTAATTCAACTTTCCTCTATGCTGGACATTACAACCAGTACCAGCCTTTCACCAAGCGGCCGTCATCCAATCCAAAAGCAGTATTTTACTAATTCAATGAAAATATAATATATACTGCTATTTCTTCATTGATGTACATCATATCTCAAATAAAGGCACTTTTCAAAGATTACGGCGTATGACACGGGATTGACAAAAAAAGTATGCAAAACCGTCACATTCAAAGACCAAAATATGATTTAATATTGAATTGATGGAGTTTATTTCAACTTAGCAGTAGTTAATTGTGGTAAAATTAGGGTGTACAGACAGGTCCAGCAGTTTCTGTGAGAGTGCCAGGGGTCGGCATGGTAATGGTGATTAATTTGATTTATAGTAGTACAATAAAGGTATTATTTATACTTACTGAGCACTCTGTTGCTTTATAAATTTTTAGAGGAGATGCAAAGATGATAGTTTATATACATGACTTAATCGTAGAAAAAGAGGAGGGTGGTCTGAATGCCTGACAACCATACAGCAGTTGGAGTAAAAGAAACTGAGGTTGTAGAAACGACTGCTTTCAAAGATTTCCTGTCACTTATTAAAATAGGAATTGTAAATTCAAACTTAATTACAGCCTTTACAGGTGTATGGCTTGCATTAGTATTTACTCACCAGCATTTCCTTGACTCATTGGATATTGTATTCCTTTCCCTTCTTGGAACAGCATTAATTATCGGAGGGTCTTGTGCACTGAATAATTACATCGACCGTGATATTGACCAAATTATGAAAAGCAAAACTTCAAGACCTACCGTCACAGGGAAAATGAGCGGGGCCAAAGTACTGACAATAGGTTTTGGCTTTATTGTGTTAGGGCTGATTTGTCTCTTTCTTACCTCTGTCACTGCAGGGATCTTTGGAATCATTGGTGTTGTAAGCTATGTTGTTCTATATTCTATGTGGTCAAAAAGATTATTTGTGAGCAACACTATTGTAGGGAGTATTTCGGGAGCTGTTCCTCCGCTGATCGGCTGGGCAGCAGTGGATCCGAACTTAGATACTACAGCATGGATGTTATTTTTATTAATGTTTATTTGGCAGCCTCCGCATTTTTATGCTTTGGCGATGAAACGTTGTGAAGAATATAGGGCGGCAGGTATTCCTATGCTTCCGGTTGTACGTGGGTTTGAAGTTACAAAGCGCCATATGGTTATTTGGGTAGCGTGTCTTCTGCCGATTCCATTCTTTCTTTTGCCATTAGGAATTCCATTTGTTGTTTTAGCTACATTATTTAACATTGGTTGGCTGGTATTGGGGATTGCCGGTTATAAGATGAAGGATGATCTGAAATGGGCTAAATTAATGTTTGTGTATTCTTTAAATTACCTGACTATATTATTTGTAGCCATGGTCATTGCAACACTATTCAAATAAGGGATTCTTTCTTTCGGGGATTGCCTTTTTATTCTTGCTGAAAGTTGGTTTATTCGTATGGAAGCTAATCCATGCGAATATTCCATTTCATCAGGATTACTGTTTAGTGCAAGCCCTATAAAAGAATTCAAATATATGTTTGTGTCCTTGTAACAAAACTACATAAACACGAAAGAGGGGTTTGATGAAGCTATGAAACGTTGGTTTCGTACATGGCGTATGTTCTCAATTTTCGCAATATTGGGACTTGTGCTTGCAGGGTGTGGGAAACCCTATTTGTCCACTTTAAGGCCAGCGGGAGAAGTCGCTCAAATGCAATTCAATTTAATGGAATTGAGTTTGGGCATTATGGTATTCGTAATAGCTGTTGTCGTCATCGTTTATGTAATTGCTATCGTGCGCTTTCGGCGGCGTAAAAATCAGGAAAATTTCATTCCGAAACAAGTGGAAGGGAATCACGTCCTTGAAATTTTATGGACGGTTATTCCGACACTTTTACTGATTATACTGGCAGTGCCGGTAGTTGCCGATACCTTTAAGCTCGGAGACACCTCAGCCATGGACCAAAAAGACAATAACGGGAATCATAAATCACTTGTTATTAATGTCCGCTCAAGCCTCTATTGGTGGGAGTTTGAGTATCCAGATGCTAAGGTGATTACAAGTGAAACACTTGTGGTGCCAACAGATGAAAAGGTTTACTTTACTTTAAAGGCTTCTGATGTAAAACATTCATTTTGGATCCCTGCTATAGGCGGGAAAATGGATACGAATGTAGACAATGTCAATAAGTTTTGGCTCGAATTCGACAGCAAAAAGGCCCAGGAAGCTGGGAACCTGTTTTATGGAAAATGTGCCGAGCTTTGCGGCCCATCACATTCTCTGATGGACTTTAAGGTGAAAACCATGTCACAAGATG
Organism: Heyndrickxia acidicola; assembly: GCF_001636425.1. NCBI lineage: Bacteria > Bacillati > Bacillota > Bacilli > Caryophanales > Bacillaceae > Heyndrickxia > Heyndrickxia acidicola. The sequence goes on along the minus strand of NZ_KV440953.1, from coordinate 1,843,710 downwards.
AATTTGCTCAATGGCTCGATCAAATGAAAAATGCTAAAAAGCCTCAGCCAACGACTGCGCTGGCACAAGAAGGTCAGCAAGTATTTAATAAAACCTGTATAAGCTGCCATGCGGTCACACCTCAGGATCCAAGACCGGCACAAGCTCGTCTTGCTCCGAATCTCGCTACCTTTGGAGAACGTGAAAGGATTGGCGGTATATTGGCTCATAATAAAGAAAATTTGAAAAAGTGGATTCAAGATCCATCACAGTTTAAACCTGGAGTTAAAATGCCAGCCTTTAAAGATAAGCTATCCAACCAAGATCTCGATGCCCTGGCAGAATACTTGATGGGTTTAAAAGTGCATAATCAATAGGGGAATTGGCATGAAAGGGAGGTTTCACTGTGAGTAGTAAAGCTCAGAAAAAAGGATTTGGTGCTGCCGTTTGGGATTACTTGACTACTGTTGACCATAAAAAAATAGCTATCTTGTATTTAGCTGCCGGCGGTTTTTTCTTCCTGGTAGGTGGAATTGAAGCGTTAATAATCCGTATTCAGCTGGCAGTTCCGAATAATAACTTTGTGAGTGCGGGTACCTATAATCAGGTTTTAACAATGCATGGAACCACCATGATCTTTCTGGCAGCCATGCCGCTGATTTTTGCATTTATGAACGCAGTAGTCCCGCTTCAAATAGGAGCTCGTGATGTAGCATTTCCATTTGTTAATTCGCTGGGATTTTGGCTGTTCTTTTTTGGAGGGGTATTTTTAAATTTATCGTGGGTTCTTGGAGGGGCACCTGATGCTGGATGGACTAACTATGCATCATTAGCTTCTGAATCCCCGGGGCATGGAATTGATTTTTATTCTTTGGGCTTACAGCTTTCGGGATTTGGATCGCTTATGGCGGGAATTAATTTTCTGGTGACCATCATCAATATGAGGGCGCCTGGTATGACATATATGCGTATGCCAATGTTTACGTGGACGACTTTTGTCACATCAGCCTTAATTCTCTTTGCTTTTCCGCCTCTTACAGTTGCTTTGTTTTTAATGACATTTGACAGAATGTTTGGCGCTAACTTCTTTAATGTGGCTGCTGGAGGCAATACGATTATGTGGGAGCATCTTTTCTGGATTTTCGGACATCCAGAAGTGTATATTTTAATTTTGCCTGCCTTCGGAATCTTTTCTGAAATTTTCGCTACATTTTCCAGAAAACGTTTATTCGGATATTCATCAATGGTGTTTGCAACTGTATTAATTGGTTTTCTAGGTTTTATGGTATGGGCACATCATATGTTTACAGATGGCCTGGGAGACGTGGCAAATGCTATCTTTGCCGTTGCGACAATGGCCATAGCGGTTCCAACCGGAATTAAAATCTTTAACTGGATTTTTACCATGTGGGGTGGAAGTATAGAGTTTACAACCCCGATGCTGTACGCAGCAGCGTTTATTCCTTCATTTGTAATGGGAGGAGTCACAGGGATAATGCTTGCCGCTGCACCTGCAGACTATCAGTACCAAGACACATATTTTGTAGTCGCGCATTTCCACTATGTTATTGTAGGCGGGGTTATTCTTGCGCTGCTTGCCGCTACACACTTTTACTGGCCAAAAATCTTTGGAACCATGCTAAATGAAACACTTGGGAAAATATCGTTTTGGCTGTTTTTGATTGGGTTTCATCTAACCTTCTTTGTACAGCATTTCCTTGGCTTAATGGGAATGCCGAGACGTGTATGGAAGTTCCTGCCGGGACAGGGATTTGAGACGGCCAACCTGATTAGTTCCATAGGGGCAGGGTTTATGGCGGTGGGAGTTATGATCATTGTCATAAACATAATTTCAACTTCTGTTATGAATAAAAAGGTAGGAAACGATCCATGGGGCGATGGACGTACGCTGGAATGGGCAATATCTTCTCCTCCTCCATATTATAATTTTAAGCAGCTCCCGCTTGTAAGGGGAATTGATACATGGTGGCTTGAAAAAATGGAAGGCAAAACAGAGTTTACTCCTGCTGAACCTTTGGGTGATATTCACATGCCGAATAGTTCGATTCTTCCTGTTTTAATGGGATTGGGATTGTTTATTGCAGCATTTGGAGCTATGTATCATACTGACTATAAAATACCCGGATATACAGCATTAATACTGGGCGTAGGCTTCACCCTTTTCTGTATGCTTATTCGTTCCGTGAAGGATGACCATGGCTATCATATCCACAGGGAAGAGTTAGTAGATCATAAGGAAAAGGGGGTTGAGGCATAATGCATGCTGAAGAAGCGTTTACGGCAAAGACTTGGCCGGAATCACCAGAGAAAGCGACCCTAGAAGGAAAAAATAAGTTTATAGGGTTTTGGCTGTTCCTGGGAGGTGAAACAACCCTTTTTGCATCACTTTTTGCTACCTATCTGGCATTAAAAGATAAAGTGCCAAGCGGTCATCCGCTTGCTAAGGATTTGTTTGAGCTTCCTTTATCTTTTGCTGCTACCATGCTTCTCTTAACAAGCTCAATAACTAGTGTTTATGCCATATACCATATGAAAAATTACAGCTTTAAGAAAATGCAGGCATGGTTTCTCATAACGGTTCTCCTTGGGGCAGGGTTTTTGGGTCTGGAAATCTACGAATTCCATAAATATGTTACGGAATTTCATCATACCTTTACAAGCAGTGCATTTGGATCTGCCTTCTATACCCTTGTTGGTTTTCACGGTGCCCATGTGACCTTTGGATTATTGTGGATATTATCCCTTATGCTGCGGAATGCTAAAAGGGGATTGAATTTGTATAATGCCCCTAAGTTCTACGTAGCCAGCCTCTACTGGCACTTTATTGATGTGGTATGGGTCTTCATTTTCACTGTTGTATATTTAATGGGAATGGTGGGATAAAAGATGTCTGGAGAGCAAGCTAATTCAAACAATTCTAGAGTTGATTTTGAATATCGCCGCAGAAAAAACGCAGAGGATATGAAGTTCCAGGTAGTTTCTTTTGTACTGATGATTTTCTTAACTGTTATTGCGTTTGCAGCTGTTTATGCTGATTTTTCTAAGTGGTTTACTATTCCATTTATCTTCTTGCTTGCTGTCGTACAGGTAGCATTTCAGATTTATTACTTTATGCATATGAGCCATAAAGGACATGAAGGTCCTCAATTGTTTATTTATACAGGTGTCTTTATTGCATTTACGATCATTTTGACCTTTATTACGATTATTTGGTGGTAGAAAAATGAAAACCAGTCGTACATTTTTGACGGCTGGTTTTTATTAACTTGATTTTCATTGAAGTATATTTAACCTTTCAGTTTTTAATAGGGTATATATTCATTTTCTTAAATCATCCTATATAAACCAGGATAAGAAAAGTGAATTACAAATGTTCTATTCTGTCAAAAACTTGTCATTTGCTGAGATTGAACATGCAGTTATTAATCAGTATAATTAAACGAAAGGGGCAGAGCATCTTATGTCCATATGGATTTTTGGTTTTAGAGCTTTGTGGAGTCCATACTTCTTATCCTGTGTTGTTGGTTTGACCATTCTCTTTTTCTTATTAACGATTACCTGGAGAAAAAAAATTTCCAACAGCGAGAAGCTTAAGCCCATTGAGGCAATCTGTTTTGTTACTGCCATGCTCATCATATACGCTGTACTGGGTTCTCCTTTGGATTTGCTTGGCCATATCATGTTTTCAATTCACATGACTCAAATGGCACTTCTTTATATGGTGGTAAGCCCATTGATTATAATTGGAATACCAAACTGGGTATGGGCAAATTTTATTCAGCTGCCAATCGTACGAAAGGTGTTTCTTTTTTTTACAAAGCCCATTCTTTCTGTGCTTCTTTTTAGTATTTTGTTTTCCCTATACCACATTCCAACCGTCTTTGATGCAATTAAGCTGAATGAATTTTTACATAGTACTTATACACTCATTTTATTTGTATTTTCGTTATTTTTATGGTGGCCTCTTTTAAATTCATTGCCGGGGCAATATCAGATTAGCGGACTAAAGAAAATAAGCTATCTCATAGCAAGTGCCGTACTGTTAACACCCGCTTGTGGAATGATCATTTTTTCCAATTCGCCACTCTATACAACCTACTCAAATGGCGCAATGTGGTTGAAATCGATGTCACTTTGTGTGCCAGGCGATACACTGAATAATCTTGGTTTAAGCGGCCCAGAACTCTTTTCACATATGCCCGTGGTTCAGGATCAGCAGCTGGGCGGTGTAATTATGAAAATTATTCAGGAAATTGTAGATACGACTATACTGTTTAAAGTATTTTTTGAATGGTACCGTAAAGACCAAGAGGAAGCAGAGAAACAAAACGGATCTTTAATGTTAAAGAATTCTGCCCCTATCGACTAAGAAAAGGTCCTGCCTTTTCTTACAAATACTTTAGAAGCTGTGAGGTTAAAAACATGACCGTTCCTATTTTACCTACTATTAGTACATCCTGTATTGTAATCAGTGCTATTTTTGTAGCAATTGGATGGTGGCTGATTAAACAAAGAAAAATTGACCAGCACAAAAAAGTTATGCTGACAGCAGCCATTTTTGCATTAGTTTTCTTTATTATCTACGCGACCAGAACAATATTTATTGGCAATACATCTTTTGGCGGACCTGAAAAGTTAAAAATATTTTATACTGTCTTTCTGGTTTTTCACATTACATTGGCTACTGTTGGGGCTGTCTTTGGTATCCTGCAAATATGGTCCGGATACAAGAATAACTTAAAATATCATAGGAAATTTGGGCCGATTGCAAGTATTATTTGGTTTTTTACTGGAATAACAGGAATTGTTGTTTATTTGCTTTTGTATATTTTTTATCATGGTGGAGAAACGACCTCAATGATAAAAGCCATTTTAGGAACATAAAAAGCAGCGTAGAATTTTTTTCTACGCTGCTTTTTTAAAGGCAGTCTCTGTCTAGCTTCACCTCTATCAGCTCACGAATTTCTACGTCTCCTCCCTTCGATAAGTCAAGATCGAGATTCCTTTGTCTCAGTCGAAAACTAAGAAATCACTAAGCCGATGAGCAAGGCGTTTGCGCTGAATGGCAGAGTTATTCTGCAAACCCTTCAATTTCATTTTTTATGTTTAAAAGGAGTTTTTCACACTGCTTTACGAGTTGGCCCGGATAATACTCATCATCACCATATTCAACACCATGAGGATAATAATACTTGCCTAAAATAGGAGGCAGCAATTGAACGAGCGCATCAGAAGAGTCTATATCCCCTTCAATCGCATAGCCCTGGATACGTAAATAATAGGTTCCCTCAGTAACTTGAAATTTTCTATCGTAGGATACCCGTTCATAATCCCATTGACCTGCCCTGACCATTCCGTGTTTTTGCAGACAATCGTCCAATCTTGATAAGTCGGCTTTAAAACGTTCCAATTGTGTATCATCGAATTGCATGATTCGTCCCTCCTAAGACACCCATCGCCAAGTATTTATTGAATTATCACACCTTTAATAATAATCTAAATTCTCTAATGGTGCAATGAGGACAAAAATGCAAGCATTTATTTCATATGGACTGAATGCTCAAAAGAGGGATTTAGAAGTAGAAAAATGGAAATAAGTGTTTTTTTAATCGGCTGAAAAATGAAGAAAACAACTTTTTATTAGGCTAGCCTGAAAATAATTCTGCTACGAGTTTGAAAAATCATGTCAAACAGACTCTGGTAGTAATCATTACCATGGAGGTATAGGCGAAAGAAAACATTTTCATGCGCTATGCTGCGGATTTGATTACCATGGTGGTCTTTGTTAAAGAAAAACGTTGATTTTAAAACTATTTTAATTGGAGCTGATATACGAGACTCCAGTTTAAAAAAGCGTGTACCCTGCCGCCTGCGAGAAACGAGTGACTGCAACAGAGATCAACAGACAAGATTAACAGAGCCTTTTATTAAAAGTTCAACATGGAAATTGAGTGTTTGCCATCAACATAATGACCACTAAATCTTTTTGACTACCCTTCAAAAAAATCAGGCTTAAAATAGGAAAAGAGAATTATTCGTTATCATACTAAATCATAGATTTTGAAAGAATACATGATTTTTGATTATATTAGGATAAAGTAGGAAATAAATAAGAAGCTGTTATCTTGCTGTTTTTTGTGCTAAAAGATGATAAAAAAGCATTTATCCTTCATATATACAACTGCAAAAGGAGTAATTTCTTTTTTTATACCTAACAATTAAATGCTATAATATTATTTAGTAAAAGCTTGAATGTAAGAGGAGTGGTGGTACTGAAGATTCTTTTTAAAATACTGGTTGCACTCATTGTTGCATTTATCTCCAGTTTATACTTCTTCTTTAAACCAGAAGAACCCGATGTTAATTTAAATGAAGATAAATCAATTAATCATACATTAAATCACTCTATCCACACTCAGAATACAGGTAAGCAGAATCAGTCCCATCGCCCGGTTAAGGGCATTTCTACTTTAATTGGCAAAAAAACATCTCAATTGATAAAAGATTATGGAAAGCCCGCAAGAATTGATCCATCTGCCTATGATTATGATTGGTGGATCTATAAAAAGGATAATAAAACATATTTCCAGGCAGGAGTCGAGGATGGCAGGGTTGTTACCATATTTGCAATTGGTCAGAAAGTATCTGTGTACCCATTTAGTATCGGTGAGAAGATTGAAGATATCTTTGCATCTATACTCTTAAATACAGAAATTACAGTAAAATATAATGGCGGGACCTACCAATTTGAATTGTCCGAAGAGGATTTGAATATTCATCCCCTGGTTCAATTAGGTGATATCTATGCTGAACTTTCGTTAGACAAATTTACTGAGAAGCTTTCAAGTATTCGCTTTATGGATAAAAAGACCTTAATTAAACAAAGACCCTACGAAATGAAATATGTGGGTCCATTAGTTGTTCCTAAAACACCAACTGCTTTAGAATGGAAGGAAATTGAAAAGGGAAGCGAAATGCAAATATTTGATTTATCGAACATTATTCGTAGACGCTTTAATCTTGAACTTCTTAAATGGGACGATACACTTTCCCAAATTGCTTATCTACATAGTGAGGATATGGATTTGAATAAGTACTTTTCACACGATTCACCTAAGTACGGTAATCTCTCAGAAAGATTAAAAACAGCAGATGTTTTCTATCAAGTAGCAGGAGAAAATATTGCAGCAAAATATGTGGATGGTCCGGCAGCGATGGAAGGCTGGTTAAATTCTGAAGAACATAGAGCCGCATTATTGGAAAGCAAGTATAATTATCTTGGGGTTGGTGTTTACAGAAACTATTTTACTCAGGACTTTATTGAAAATAATTAAGATCATTCAGCAACTAATTGTGTTAATGAGAAGAAGCAGCCATTTGGAAGGCTGCTTCTTTTTAAAAGGATAAGTTTTTTATTAAGGCATGATCCTTTGTATGTAAAGCAACAATCTATGCGAAAACAGCCTTTATTAAATAAATCATTTAACCAATGTGGTCTATCTCCAGCTCCAATGCCTATCGGGCAGCCGATGAGCATGGGTTTGGGCTTTTATCAATTACAAACACAGTTTGCATTATGGCTTTTATTGCATGAATGGCTGTCGCTAGAGAAGGAGTCAGTATCCTGATAAAGTGTCATTGTAGCAAAGTTTTAGACTAAATTTTCCGTCCGTCATTCGGAGGGACAATAAAAAATGTGCCTGTTCCATGGGCAATTTGTTTTCCGTCATCCCTAAAGACGGATCCTTCCATTACAAGGGTATTTGAGCCTTTATGAATTAATTTTGCAGATGCCTTTACTTTTTCTCCAATACCTGGAGCAATGTAATGGATGTTCATATTCGAAGTGACCGCACTATACCCCTCAGGAAGAAGTTGATTTGCAAGAATCCCCATTGCTGTATCCATTACAGTTGCTGTTATTCCGCCGTGAACAATTCGAAAAGAATTATCTGTTATAGAGTTTATAGGAGTTGTAATATAACTGGTTTCAGCATCAACTGTTTTCTCCATATTAAGGAGATGGCTGATCAATGGTCTTTCAGAATTCTTTTTGCTGTTTAAAAATCCTTTAAGCAGCTGCTCGAGTACCTTTACATCCTCTGTATCTGCGTTTTCAAGGCTTTGGTTAAATAATTCCCGGATGGTTTCCTTCATATAATTCCCCTCACTCTTCTATGTCACTTCCTTTATCGTACCAGATAAGGAGTTTGCTGAAAACTTTTCACCATTTCATGAGAACTTCATATTTTATTATAGGCAAAAGGCAAGATTAAGAGGTGAGTATCATGGCAAATAAAAAGCTCCACCCGTCCATTGAAGAATTTAAAGCCTTTGCTAAGGCACGTCCCAGGCTATTGGAGGATGTACGGCGTGGAGATCATACATTACAGGAATTGTATGAAGACTGGTACTTATTGGGTGAAGAAGATCCTCGGTGGGATGCATACAAGGATGAGTCGACTTCAGTAGAAACGAAAGAAGATACAAATAATAGTACAAGTGGAAAATGGATGTCGCAAATAGGATCTCTTATCCAAAGGCTCGATGCAAATCAGGTTCAGCATCATGTGAATAGCTTAAGTGAGGCAATCGGAGCAATACAGGGAGTGATTTCGCAATTTCAAGGGGCGCAATCGAAAGGAGGGGCTTCTTCAGCACCTGAAGTAAAAAATCCATTTTCATTCCGAAAAGATTAAAAGAGAGGAGGAATGATCCTGAGAGCTGAAGTTCTGGAATATATCTATTCCAAAAATGAATTAAAACAATTTATCCGGGAACAGCCTGCCTGGTATAGAAGGCTTAGCCGGCATCCGGAAGACCTGGAACAATTCGAAATTGCATCTTTAAATTACTATGAGAGGACCATTCCTCACAGAGTAGATAAATTTTATAATAATCTCCAGATGGCCTCCATGATGATGAGCATGCTTCAAAATATTAATTTTTAGGCTCTGTTAAATTCCTATATTGATAACTGTTCGTTTTTTTAGCGAGTGAAACCGCCTTTTCACACGAATGAGCTATTAAACAACAGCGTCCTTTAACAGAGCTAATTTTTAAAGGTCTCATGGATTATTGGTAGAACCGTATTTCTTAGAATTTCGTAACCTCATTTCCTGTGTCATTTTGAAGCCTCAACACAAATAATTCTTTACTACCATTTTGATGAATTTAACAACGAAAAGTTAATAATCTATTTTTCATGATGAAGACACATTTGAAAAATGTGTTCTTTTTTTGAGTAAATTTACTAAATTTGCAAAAGCTATATATGTTGAATTTAAGTTTTTACTCTGATGATTGGAGCGGAAGGTACGAGGCTTCTGCGGGACAAGCAGGCAAAGGCAGGCGCTACAAGAGCAATCCCTGTCTGTTCCACGGAAAGCGAGTGCCTGCAGCGGAAATTAACAGCCATGTTATAAGTAAAAACTAATTGCAATTTATATAGTACTAAGGAGTGATAAATTTGAAAAAGTGGATTATATATACTTTAAGTGCTGTTCTTGTAAGCGGTGGTATTCTAAGCAGCTTTCCCGGAATTTTTCATGCAGACGCATCCCATAATGTTTCGCTTAAAACAGCAAAGGAACAAACAATCATCCGCCATATTGTCCAGGAAAACGATGTTTTTGTAGAATGCATGGTACCTGGTGTTTCGTTTACTGGTGCAACAAAAGGGGCAAGAAGAGGCAAGATTGTTGTTTTTATTGATGGATTTAGAAAAGCGGAATATCACACGGCAGCTTTTATTATGAAAGATGTTCCAAGAGGGTCTCACCTGGTTAAGGTTGAAATATATAACCAAAAAAATAAAAGTTTCGGGATCAGCCGGAACTTTTATGTAACCATATCCTAAAAATGAGGGAGAAGCGAAAGATTAAATTAGTATAAATCCCTTATGATTAAGAGGAGAATATTCGCTATCAAATCTAAAACGTGATAAAATATGGTTGGAGGTGAGCACTGTGCTTGCAACTATTGAAAGGCTGGAAATTCTGGATGAAACAAAAGAGCTGGCTAATATGGTTTTACAATCTGAAGAAGCAGAAGAGTATCGCAGATTTTATTATAAATTAAAGAATAATACACAGTCCCAAATAAGGATTAGTAAATTTGTTAAATTAAAAGAACAGTATGAGGATGTTCAAAGATTTGGCAGATATCATCCTGATTATTCGCTCATTAATAAAGAAGTGAGGGAAGCTAAGAGAGAAATGGATCTTGACGAAAATGTGGCAGGTTTTCGAAGGGCGGAAACAGCCTTGCAATCCATGCTTGATGAGATTAGCAGAATTGTGGGCCAAGCTGTTTCGGAACAAATCAAGGTTCCTTCAGGGAATCCTTTCTTTGAAACAGGCTCCAGCTGCAGCGGGGGCTGCGGTTCTGGTGGGGGCTGCAGCTGTTCAGCATAAAGGAGGAATACATGTGTATTCCTTTTTTTGAGGATAAGTATAAGTCAATTATTCAACCCATTATATTCTCTGTCCAGCTCCAGCGCCCTATAGCTTCGCGGATTACTATGTCTCTTTCTGTATGATATGTCAACATCAGCTCGTGAACGACCTCGCTGTGTTTCCCATTATCTCAGTCGAAGACTACGAAATCCTTACGCCGATGAACAAGATGCTTGCGCTTTTGCTATGGATTTCTATTCTTTTTTACTTGGTAACATCTTGCTATTGTGGAAAAGAGCGGAGATATGATAAGATAAGAATCATTTATGTACAGGATACTCTTTCTGCATTGTTGTCCTTGGGTAATGCATTCGTGTTGTAGTATAAAAAAATCATGATCTAGGTAAAAAGCCATTAAGCAAAAATAAGGGGAAGAATGTATGTTTGTTGAGAGACAAGGGCTCATTGTCTGGTTATACAATTTAAAGCATGCTAAAACACTTAGGCGTTTTGGGAATGTACACTATGTATCAAAAAAAATGAAATATGTCGTATTATACTGCAATCAAGATGAGATAGAAGCATTACAGGAAAAATTTTCATCGATGTCTTTTGTTAAAAGGGTTGAGCCATCTTTGAAACCATTCTTAAAAACGGAATATGAAAATTCTAAACCTGATAAGGCAAAAGAATATGATTATAAGATAGGGATTTAAGTAAACATATCCAGCAAATCAACCATTATTTGAGGCAGTACGCCCTCGGAAAAATGAGTGCCTGCATCAGAATTCAACAGGTAAGATTAACAGAGAGCCTTTACATAAAAAATGAAAATAGACCGGGTATTCATATACCTGGTCTTTCATTATGTTCTGAAGGCGTTAATCGTTCATAAAGTGCCCCTTTTAATCTGAGTCATTGTTAAAAGCTTATTGCAGTGGAGCTATAAAATGATTAAGGCGCAAAATTCCAATTAAATACTGGTAAAATAGTTCTTTTTCCGCAAAGTGGACAGATGGCTTTACATCTAATTCTACAATCGCTTTCCCCAGCTCTCTGCCAAGATTTTCAAAAATCTCAAAGCGTTTCGTAGGCATAGTATGAGGGTTAGGGATGCCTTCACGGCATATGTATAGCGGCTGAAAATCTCCTGTGCCTGCAGGTTTCAAAATGACACATAAAGATGTTTGTGACTTTTCTTTAATAGAAGAGTGAAATGCAAGCAAGGATGACACCCTATGCTGATTGCTTCTGGCTAATTCAATTAATTCATATATGTCTGAATAGCCCTCTCCTAATTCAATAAATCGTTGAAGCATACTCGATCCTCTTTTCTAAAATTTTTACATAATTTGATGGTGCCTATATGACTATAATATAATGTATCATTAACCTTACTATGTGAGAAGCTTATAATGCTTTAAATATTGAAATTTGTTTACGGTGGAATCTTTGTGGTTATTGCTCTGTTGATTGGAACTATAATCAAGAACCCTGCATGTTGACTAAAAATAAAAAACCCTGCAGATAAAAACTGCAGGGTCCTTCTATATCCCTATGTAAAGGAAAGAAGGCAAAGGGAGAGGAGAAACCGGAGGAAGAACTTATGGGGAAACGTAAGTCTTCTCCGCGGTTGGCAACAACATCCAAAATGGTGTTGCTAACCTCAGTATGGCCATTAGGGTTAATAATATACATTTAGAAAGCAAATAGAGCGAAATTAAGAAAATATTTTCTATCCTGAGTAAAGTGTGGTAGGATAAGTAGGAAAATCTAATTATTGTGGTGAAGCGAATGAGAGTTATTTCTGGAAGCCGTAAAGGAATTTATTTGAAGGCTGTTCCCGGGAACCAAACAAGGCCTACAACCGACAAAGTTAAAGAAGCTATTTTTAATATTGTTGGCCCATACTTTACTGGAGGGATTGGTCTGGATTTATTTGCTGGGAGCGGAGGGCTTGGGATAGAAGCCATCAGCAGGGGGCTGGATAAAGTCATTTTTGTTGATCGTGACTTTAAAGCCATTCAAACCATTAAATCCAATATCCAAACTTGTGGGTTTGAAGAATATAGTGAAGTGTATCGAAATGAATCTGATAGGGCGTTAAAAGCAATCATAAAGCGCGATATTACGTTTGATGCCATATTTCTTGACCCGCCCTATAAAAAACAAAGGCTGGTTGAATTATTACAAGTCATGAATGATGAGAAACTGTTAAATGATAACGGTTTCATCCTCTGTGAACATGATTCAGGGCTGCAATTGCCTGAAAGGGTAGGGAGTTTCTTTAAAAAAAGAAGTGAGAACTACGGCATTATTGGTTTATCAATTTATATTCTTGGGGATGAGAAAGGGGAAATATAGGTATGGGAAGTATTGCGGTTTGCCCCGGAAGCTTCGACCCTATTACATACGGTCATATCGACATATTAAAGAGAGCGGCAAAGGTATTTGATCAGGTATACGTAGCAGTTCTAAATAATTCCTCTAAAAAACCGTTATTTAATGTAGAAGAACGCAAGCAGCTTATTGAAGAGGTGACCAAAACCATTCCAAATGTAAAAGTGGATACCTTTCAAGGATTGTTGGTGGATTACGCTGAAAGTAAAAATGCGAATGCTATTATCCGAGGGCTGCGGGCGGTGTCGGATTTTGAATATGAAATGCAGCTAACATCTATGAACAGAGTATTGAATGAAAGAATTGAGACTTTCTTCATCATGACGAATAGCCAGTATTCGTTTTTAAGCTCGAGCATTGTGAAGGAGGTTGCCAAATATAATGGCGAAATTTCTGAATTGGTCCCTCCTCAGGTGGAAGAAGCATTGAAACTAAAGTACTCAGCGATTCATTTGGGGAAAAAATAATTCTTTACTTGTTTTCAGTCGTGTTTACTTTATTCCAATGGATATGATAGGTGGACTTCTGCAGGTTAAGTGTGTTACACAGCAAAAATGACGATATCCCGGCGATATCGTCATTTTTATTTGGAACTATGAGAGGGGAGCTGTCTTAATAGAATAAAAACATAGAATGCGAGAGCCCATATGGTTATAAGAGGACCATAATGTATGGAGCTTGCCGTATAAAGTTCCCACCAATTTTTCGTATGTCTTCCCATGGAAAATGCAGGGGCTGAGAAATGCCCATGCTGCAGCCAGTTAATATAAACGGGTTTCCATATCAGAAGTGTTATAATTGAAGCGAAGATTCCATGCATGATCCTGGCAAAGAAGAATGGCTTAAAGCGAATGTCAGTTTGTGCGAGTATGCTTGCAACCTGTGCTTGGACGCTAAAACCACCAAATGCTAATATAAAGCCGGTAACGATTGATTGTTGAAGCAATGTTGACTCCTGAACCTGGCTGACCAGCTTAGAGCCTAATGTAATTTCAAATAAGCCTGATATAAAAGGAATAGTAAGCAGTGACGGTAAATGGAGAATAACAAAGACCTTTCCAATAATCGATGCAAGGAATGAAGTAATATTCAAGACGAATAATAGCTTGTTTATAACCGAAAACAAGATAATAAATCCGCCAATCATCAAAAGTGTTTGTATGGAGGAGGTTACTGCATCACCCAAGAGTTTTCCAATCGGTCGTTTATCCTGGATCCTTGTTTTATGTAAAGCTCGCAAGGCTGCCATGATTGGAATTTTCTTTCTCCCTTGCTTAAAGGTCTCTTTTGGTGAATAGCCATAAAAGCGCATCATTATTCCTACTAATACATTGCCAAGATAGTGGGAGATAGCCAAGACAATTCCGAGATTTGCATTATGAAAAAATCCAACAGCAACAGCTCCAAATATAAACAAAGGACTGGATGAATTCGTAAAGGCAACAAGCCTTTCTGCTTCAATTAAAGTAATTTGCTTTTCCTGGCGAAGTCTTGAAGTAAGCTTCGCCCCGGCTGGATTCCCTGAAGCCAGTCCCATCGCCCAGGCAAAACCTCCAACTCCCGGAACCCGAAATAAGGGTCTCATAAGCGGCTCCAGCATTACTCCAATAAACTTTACTACCCCAAAGCCAATAAGCATCTCTGAAATTACAAAGAACGGAAAGAGAGAAGGGAAAACGATTTCCCACCACATATTTAATCCCCTGATGGAAGCCTCAAAGGATTCTTCAGGCAGAACGATCATTGAGAGGGCCATCATGGTTACACAGACGGCTAAAAAAAGAGTTTTAAATTTAGATCGAATCAATGTCTGTTCCTCCCTAAAAAAGTAAACTGGCTTTTTGACAGAGATTTGGTGAATTACCACTTGGAATGCAATGGAGCATTGAGCAAGGTGCTTGCGCTGTTCTTAAAAGCAGAGGTGCTTATTTACAAAAGCCTTGTCCCCATAAATCAATATACTCATAGAAATTGATTTTAGACCATAAAATATACCGTCCATCTTAATGACAGGAAGATATTATAAGAGAATAGGAGGACTCAGCTTGGTTAATCCCAAAGTAGGAATAGCCCTGGGATCAGGAGGAGCCAGGGGATTTGCACATTTGGGTGTTTTAAAGGCCCTTGAGGCTCATAGCATCCCCGTTGATTATATAGCTGGCAGCAGTATGGGTGCATTGGTGGGTGCGATATATTGTACAGGCCAGGACATTGAAAGACTTGTTAAAGTTGCGGCCGCGTTTAAACGAAAATATTTCTTGGATTTTACTGTTCCAAAAATGGGTTTTATATCGGGTAAAAGAGTCAAGGAGTTTGTCAGGGTTTTTACCCATAATAAAAGAATAGAAGAATTAAAAGTACCGATTGCGATAGTGGCAACAGATTTAAAAACAGGTGAAAAAGTAGTGTTTAGAGAGGGCCCCATTGCCGAAGCAGTAAGAGCAAGCATTTCTATTCCCGGTATATTTATTCCTGAAAAAGTTGGCGGAAGGCTGCTGGTAGATGGAGGGGTGATCGAACGGGTTCCTGTTACAGTGGCAAAGGAGCTTGGGGCAGACATTGTTATTGGTGTGGATGTGTCTGGTGTTAAACGGGA
Source organism: Heyndrickxia acidicola (assembly GCF_001636425.1). Classification (NCBI taxonomy): domain Bacteria; kingdom Bacillati; phylum Bacillota; class Bacilli; order Caryophanales; family Bacillaceae; genus Heyndrickxia; species Heyndrickxia acidicola. The sequence continues at coordinate 1,828,317 of NZ_KV440953.1, read as the reverse complement.
TGCTGAAATCTCGAACATTTATGATGTTATTATGCAGAGTATAGATATCCTTCAATGGGAAATGGAAGCGAGCCGTGAAAAAAACCATGATATAATGATTCAGCCTGATCTCGAAAAGTTTAGTTCAATAGCTTTTACAAATACTGAAGAAATCATTAAGATAGGAGAAGAGGAAGCGGAAAAACGCTTACCTGATATTATGCGTGTAATTGAGGAATGGAAGGTGCAAAATTCAAAATGAAAAAAAAGAAGATATGGCTGCGTATTACGTTCATTGTTGTCATTATTTTATTTGCTGCGTCTTTTTACCATTTGCCTTATTATGTGGAATCTCCGGGCAGCGCTGAAAAGCTGGCACCAATTGTAAAGGTGGAAAACGGATATAAAGAAAAAGGGAACTTTATGCTTACGACCGTGAGGCTGGGGCCAGCCAATATTTATTCCTATGTTTTGGCTAAGATGAGCAAACACGAGGATGTACTTCCGCTGGATCAGATAATGCCTAAAGACCAAACGGAAGAAGAATATAATGTTTACCAGCTTTATTTAATGGATAACTCAAAGCATACTGCTATTCAGGTTGCGTACAGTAAAGCCCATAAACCCTATCATTTCAACTATAAAGGTGTTTATGTGTTAAGTGTTGATCCAAGCATGCCAGCAGCAAAAGCATTGAATGCGGGAGACCAAATTACTGAGGTAGATGGACATCGTTTTGAGTCATCTGCACAGTTTATAAAGTATGTCGGAGGGAAAAAAGTCGGTCAGTCCATACGTATATCGTATATTCGCGACGGAAAAGAAAATAGTGCGGATATCAAACTGGCAGAGTTTAAGAAGCCAAAAGGAAAAGTGGGAATAGGAATTGGCCTGGTTGACGACCGTGATCTGATTACTTCGCCTCCTGTAACGGTGAAGACGGATAATATAGGCGGGCCTTCTGCAGGACTTATGTTTTCGCTTGAAATTTACAATCAGTTAACCAAACAGGATTTAACAAAAGGGTATCAAATAGCAGGTACCGGGGAAATTGCTCCTGATGGCGAAGTGGGGAGAATTGGTGGCATCGATAAGAAAGTAGTGGCTGCAGATAAAGAGGGAGCAGAAATCTTTTTTGCTCCTAATGATGAAATCACGCCTGATATGAAAAAAGAAGAACCTGGAATCCAATCCAACTACCAGGAAGCTTTAAAAGCAGCGAGAGAAATTGGTACGAAAATGAAAATTGTCCCTGTAAAAACTTTTGATGATGCATTAAATTATCTGAATGGATTAAAAGCTAAATAAATAACAGGAGGCCGCGAAAAATTTTTTGCGGCCTCCTGTTTATAGAGAGTTTTTTTTATAGAAGAGTTCTGTTTAAACTCTATATTGAAAACTGCTAGGTTTTCAGCTCATTCGTGTTAAACGATCGTTTCACACGAATGAGCTGAAAAACAACAGAGTACTTTTACAAAGCCCATAGTCTGTGTCTAGCTCCAGCGTCTATAGGATAGCGGATTTCTACATCCTCTCCCTTTGATAAGTCAACATCAGCTCGTGAAGGGCCTCGCTGTGTTTCCTTCATATCAGTCTAAGACTATGAAATCCGTACGCCGAAGAGCAAGGAGCATGCACGTTCAAACAGATTACCGGAAGAGAGGCGGCTGTGCGTATTCCATTTTTAAAAGCCTTTGTCTTGCCGGTTCAGATAAAACATGTGCATACACTAAAGATGACTTTACATCGAGCCGCGTAAGTTCCGGTGATATTGCCGCGAGCCTTGAAACAAGAGGTAAGGATAATTCTTTCTTTACTTTATTTAAATACTCCCGCCCTTTTTGATTCATTCCAAGCAGGCGGATATATTCTGGAGCCCTGCTGCGTTCAACTACTTCTTTCTTTTTTGAATGAGTAAGAATATGTACGCACATTCGCTGAATACGTGTCCAGGTATATCGTTTCGTTTTCACTTTATTCATAAAAGCCTCGAAGCTTTCCGATTCCTCCGCAGCCCGTTTGAGGCGAAACTCAATTCCTTCCTCGAGTTCATAAATGGAATTAAGTTCATTTGGCTCGAGAGTTAGTAATTGGTATTGCAGGTATGACCAGTACTTTTCCCAGCTATGAAGCAGCCCAAAGCTTTTTTCATACTCTATTAACCCTGTTGTGGAGAAAGAAGGTAGATAGGCCTTTGTTTTGGCAAAATCCAATGTTCCCTCAAATAAAGCCTTTCTTATTGCTGTTGCACTTGCAATTGACTCAGATGACAGGCTTTTATCATGGTAGTTTGCATTTTTTCTCGAAATAGTTAGGGGTGCCATAGGGTGAAGAAGATTATGGTTTGCTTGCAGGTATTGAAATCCGAGTATATTATTTGGCTTTGATAAATCAACATATGTACCTCGAGGATCAAGATTACTGAAGCTTTCAGCCATAGCCTGTGGATAGCTCATTCCTGTTTTTAAAAGAGTCTGTACCTGCATATTATAGGCTGCTTTGTGCATTTTAACTAAATTTAAGGATGCTTCAAAGTCTTTTATTTCCCCTGATTCACTTCCAAAACAAAAGCTTTGACACCGAAGCTCCCCCAGAATTCCAATGGCTCCCCTGGCAAAGATATCAGCATGTTGTACAGCAAATGCATAGGGAAGTTCTACAACCAGATCCACGCCTGCATTTAGGGCCATCTCAGCTCTCGCCCATTTAGACACAATAGCAGGCTCCCCTCGCTGAAGAAAATTACCGCTCATTACAGCAATAACTACATCAGCACCGGATAGCTTTCGAGCCTGGCGAAAGTGATAATCATGTCCATTATGAAAGGGGTTATATTCCACTACAACTCCTGTACTGTCCACCTGCATCACCTCTTTTTACAAAATTTTACAATGATGTACGTGCTATCTGTTTTTTGTTAGGTCGTAAATAATGATCAGAAAAAAAGCAAAGGAAATAATAGCACTATTCATGCAAGCCAGCTCTTATTTCCTCATCTTCGTTCCTTCATTATACCTACTAGAACAATATTTATCGATATTTTCGAAATGAAGAGCTAGAATAGTTGATATCCATGGATATTTTGGACATAATGGATATTGAAACTGTAAAGAAAAAATATTGACAAAAGGTATAAATAAAACTATAATTACCTTTGTTGTCTTGAGGTGATTTCACTTGAAATGGTCTATCATTCAACTGCAAAAATTTCGCGGCAAGAGTTTAGAATTAAATGAAAGTGTTGATTTAACGGGAGAACTTAAAAAGCAGGACCCGCAAATCAGGGATGCAACACCTTTCCTTGTAACTGGAACAGCCAGTATTACATCGGAAAAGGTTACCTTCCAGCTTCATTTAACAGGAAAACTGGTTTTGCCGTGTGCCAGAACACTTGTCGATGTGGATTTCCCCATTGATGTCGATACAACAGAAATCTTTTATCTGAAACCGCAGGAACATGCAGAAGAGATGGAAGATGATGAGTTTCATTTACCTGTTGGAGATGTGGTAGATCTGGACCCGATCATCAAAGAAATTGTCCTATTGGAAATACCAATGCAGGTATTTAGTAAGCAAGCGGACGATGACCATATGCCTTCCGGAAAGGACTGGGAAGTCTTAACAGAAGACCAGGTCAAGAGGGAAGAAGCAGAGGGTGAAAAAAAAATTGATCCAAGGCTTGCCGAGCTTGCAAAATTCTTTGATGAAAAAAAATGAAAAATGCTTTATGCTAAGATCACCGGCTCTTTAAAACTAGTAACAAAATATTAGTTTGATCAAAGCCGATATTAAAGACCAGCATGCTGGATCTTATAACACTTAAAGTGATCTCTTTAAGGAGGTGGGAAGAATGGCTGTACCTTTTAGAAGAACATCCAAAACAGCGAAAAGAAAACGCCGTACACATTTCAAATTACACGTTCCTGGCATGGTAGAATGCCCTAACTGTGGTGAAATGAAACTTGCACACCGCGTATGTAAAGCGTGTGGAACATATAAAGGCAAGGACGTTGTAAATAACTAATAGCAAAGGCGATTCAGAGCCTTTACTACCGCGAAAAAGTGTGAAGAGACCATGGCTCTTCACGCTTTTTTTATATAACTTTACATATTACGAAAAGATGCCGCGAAGACAGACAACACTACGGAATGATCCTTTGACGTAAAGCAACAATCTATGCGAAAACAACCTTTTAAGAACAAATTGCAACAAAGCTTAAGGAACAAACGGGATGGAGGATGCAGGATGAGTGAATACGAGATTACCCTTAAGAGATCGGGTGTACTGCAATTTAAAATAAATCGTCCGAACAAAAGAAATGCCGTAAACTACAACATAATGAAAGGTTTTGAAGAGGTGTTGGAGCAAGCTGAAAAAGACGACAGCGTAAAGGTATTGGCATTTACCGGATCAGGTGAGGAAGCGTTTTGTTCAGGCGGAGATTTAGATGAGTTTCATGCATTAATTACGGCAGAGCAAGCCTATGGTATGCTTGCAACAATGAGTAAAGTCCTTTATAGGATTGCCTCACTTAACAAACCAACAATAGCGGTATTAAACGGCACTGCAGTTGGAGGCGGTTGTGAAATTGCTGCTGCCTGCGACTTCCGCATCGCCAAAAAAGGAATACGGCTGGGCTTTATCCAGGGGTCCCTTGCCATTACTACAGGCTGGGGAGGGGCTTCCTTACTATTTGAAAGGATTCTTAGTTCCCATGCTTTGAAAATTCTATCAGAGGCAAGAATGTACGATGTTCGAACCTTAAAAGAAATAGATTTTATACAGGAAATCTATGAGGACTGGACAGGTGAGATGGAGGAGGCTTTTCTAGACAGTATTTTAAAAACAGACATCTACGTGTTAAAGGCATATAAAAAGCAATTGGTCTCCAAATGGAAGCAGACAAAGCTTGAAGAAAGAATGTTGGAAGAAAGCAGACAATGCGCCGTTTTATGGGAAAAGCCTGTTCATCATGAAGCAGTTTCGAGATTCAGAACAGGTAAATAAAGGATAAAATAATTGGTGATACGGGGTATTCATTTCTAAATCTATGGCTTTGTTAAAGGAATCTGTTGTCTTTTAGCTCATTCGTGTGAAGGAGCCTAGAAATTTAACAGAGCTAAATCTATAAATAGTCTATCTTTTCTACCACCAGCATATGTATGAAATAAAAAGCTGGGAGGGATAGAAATGTCATCTACTCGACAAGACGCTTGGACACATGATGAAGATTTGCTGCTGGCAGAAATTGTACTTAGGCACATAAGAGAAGGCGGAACACAGCTTCAAGCATTTGAAGAAGTTGGAAAGCAAATGAATCGAACAGCTGCTGCATGCGGGTTCCGTTGGAATTCATATGTTAGAAAACAGTATAAATCCGGGATTGAACTCGCAAAAAAACAAAGAAAAGAAAGAAAATTCAAAGCAGTGGAAAAGTTAGAAGAAGTGCCATTGCCTAAAGTGTCTGAAACTGTTCAGGAAATCAGCGAAACCAAAGGAAATGATGAATTGACCCTTAGTCAGGTCGTAAGTTATTTGCAAAATTTACTAACAGCTGAAAAGGAAGCTTCTGTGCTGGAGGAGCATAATGCAAATCTTCAACAGGAAAAAGAAAAATGGGAAAAGTCATATAAAGATCTAAAGCTCCACTTTGAAATTCAAAAAGAGGAATATGAAAATTTGAAAAAGGAATATAACTCTTTGCTTTCCTTTTTCGAAAAAGCAAGGCAACTTGCGGGTAAATAGCAACGGTTGCCAAAGTGTATCTTGCATAGAGAAAGGGTTTCATACAAGAGATTTTTGAAAAAGGTGGCGAATGGTCCAATGATAAAAATGAATGATATTATTTTTACTATCGGACCATTAGCCGATTTAAAAACGATTAATTACAAGTTTCATTAAAGATCAGTGACAATTAAAACAGGGTCAAAAGGAAAGATGATTAGATTAGTGTCGAAAATGGAGTCTTAATGAATTACTGCTATGTTAAACCCCCAATCATTAAATAACTAACCCCTCCCAGCCCCTTTAGTTATCTATCGCTTCCAAATAATCGGGACAGATGGTTAAAGGATTTAAAAAACAGCGGTTGGAATGCTGTATACCCGTTAATGCATAGTATCCTCCTTTAGTTTTCAATAGGTCCAAAATACTGCAATTCTGCAAGGGCGAGAGAGCATTCGTGTATTCAATATTAAGAATATGGGTTGGCTTCTATAAAATAATTTGTATCAGAGTCGCTTGCCTGATCCTCCGCAGGCTTGCTCCAATTTTCACGTAAAGATAGATTCCTCTGTGATGAAGGAAAAGGGAAATGAATCCTAAATGGCTAATTGTGATCTTTCGCATGCTTTATAAATATGAGTCAAAACGTTGAAGCCTTTTTACAGAGATGTCCTTTAAGTCAAATTCAGCCATTAAATGGACGTAGGATCAGACACTGAAAGCCTTTAAATTGAAGTAAGAAATGCAGTTGCGAATCTCCATTATTCGGAGGAAAGAAGAATGTTGTAAGTTGGTGTTGTTAATTCATCATCTACTATGCGAAATAAATGAACACCTTTTGGTAAGGGAACCTTTCTCTTATCCTTTTTGCATCCGTAATAGTAATGGCAGGTCAAATCATTTAATAGTGCAAAATTTTACCCTAAATGATTTCCTCGTTGCTATGAAGCAGTAATTTCGCAAAACTGATATATCTCTTTCTTTGTTAGTTAAGTGATCCATGGCCAAACTCCTCCTTTATCTTTGGTGAATAAGAAACTATGTTCTTACAGGTGTTACGTGTACTTGGAAATATCCCGAATGCCCATCGGATTTTTTTGGGAAGCGGTTTCAAAAAAGGAGGATTATACGTTTTTTTGTAGAAAGAGATAAGTTGAAGGATATTTTTAAAATTTTGGTTTCAAAAATGGGGGATGGCTTTGAAGAAAATTTTAATTGCTAATCGGGGAGAAATTGCACTGAGAATTATAAAAACCTGCAGACAGAAAGGAATTAAAACCGTAGCAATCTTTTCGGATGCGGACGCAGCCCTGCCTTTTGTACAGGAAGCCGATCAAGCCTTCCGTATCGGAGAGCCTCCTGTAAACCGTTCTTATTTAAACATGGACGAAATTATTGACATTGCCTTAAAGGAAAATGTGGATGGCATTCATCCTGGCTATGGCCTTTTATCTGAGAACAGCCTCTTTGCAAGAAAGGTTACGGAGAATGGAATGAAATTCATTGGTCCTTCTTATAAAACCATTGAAAAAATGGGAGATAAAATAGAGGCTCGAAAAACGATGCAAGCTGCGGGAGTACCTGTTGTACCCGGTAATGAGGAAGGGTTGAAGTCACTGGAAGAAGCCATTTCCTTTGCAGAGAAAATCGGGTACCCTGTTATGCTGAAGGCAAGCGGAGGAGGCGGAGGGATTGGCATGGTTCGCTGTGAAAATGAACAAGCGCTCAATCAACATTATGCTTCCACAAAAAATCGTGCTAAAGCGTATTTTGGATCTGAGGAGTTATTTTTAGAAAAGTGTATTGACCATGCAAGACACATAGAGGTTCAAATATTTGGAGATCAGCAGGGAAATATCGTTCATTTATTTGAAAGAAATTGTTCTGTTCAAAGAAGAAACCAAAAAGTTATAGAAGAATCAAGGTCACCGAATCTTTCGCTGGAGACACAAGCGAAAATGTATGAAACCGCTATCAAAGCGGGTGAGGCCGTCAACTATATTAACGCAGGAACAGTTGAATTCATTGTGGATGAACAGGAAAATTTTTATTTTCTTGAAATGAACACCCGTCTTCAAGTAGAACATCCTGTTACAGAGGAAATTACAGGGCTTGACCTTGTAGATTGGCAGATACAAATAGCTGATGGGCAAAAACTTCCGTTAACTCAGGAGCAAATCCTTTCTAAAGGGCATGCGATTGAATTCCGCATTTATGCAGAGGATCCTAAAACATTTTTTCCATCACCAGGTACGATTCAGGAATTGAATTGGGGAAGCGGAAAGAATGTTCGAATCGACAGCGGTTATGTGTCAGGCTCTCAGGTTACGCCTTTTTACGATCCTATGATTGCAAAGTGTACGGTATATGCTGATAGCCGGACAGACTGCATTCGACAGGCATCCGCCTTTTTGGAGGGAACAGTCATAGGAGGGATAAAAACGAATCTTCCGTACCTTTTGGGAATATTGCGAAATGATCAATTTTTGTCAGGTCACTATACAACCGGAATCATGTCAACAATCAAATAAAACAGTAATTGGAGGACTGAACATGAATCAAATAACAGCATCAATGGCAGGGACGGTATTAAATGTTTTAGTAAACGCAGGAGAAGAAGTCAGCGCGGGTCAAACCGTTGTAATGCTTGAATCCATGAAAATGGAAATTCCGATTGAAGCAGCTTTTCCCGGAAAAGTTTCTGAGATAAGAGTAAACATTGGTGATTTTGTAAATGAAGACGATGTTTTGATCGTATTCGAATAAGTTAAGAAAGGGGAGAGAATCATGTCTGTTTCACAATCAGTTAATCAAAGTCTAGATGAACGCAGAGAGAAAATAAAAAAAGGCGGACCAGAAAAATACCATGAAAAATTAAAAAGTCAGAATAAGCTTTTTGTCCGCGATCGGCTTAAGCTTCTATTTGATAATGGCCAATATGAGGAGGATGGCCTATTTGCCAATGCACTCGCCGAAAATTTGCCGGCAGACGGTGTTGTGACGGCAATAGGGAAAGTTCATGACCAAACTGTTTGTGTAATGGCAAATGATTCTACTATAAAAGCAGGCTCATGGGGTGCCAGAACAGTTGAAAAAATTATCCGTATCCAGGAAACGGCTGAGAAGTTAAAGGTTCCTCTTTTTTATTTAGTAGATTCTGCAGGAGCAAGGATTACCGATCAATTAGAAATGTTTCCTAACCGAAGAGGCGCAGGAAGAATATTTTATAATCAGGTAAAGCTTTCAGGCATGCTTCCGCAAATCTGTTTGTTATTTGGTCCTTCTGCAGCAGGCGGGGCCTATATTCCGGCATTTTGTGATATTGTTATCATGGTTGATAAGAATGCCTCTATGTATCTGGGATCCCCACGCATGGCTGAGAAAGTAATTGGAGAAAAAGTAACCCTTGAAGAAATGGGCGGAGCCAGAATGCATTGCACAGTCAGCGGATGCGGGGATGTACTGGCTCAATCGGAGGAAGAAGCCATTGCGCTTTCCCGTGACTATCTTGCTTATTTTCCAGCTAATTTCACTGGGAAAACGGACATCGTTTCTTCTGTAGCGCCTAAGCAGGGAAGAAGCATAGAAGAAATTGTACCAAAGCACCAAAACGCACCATTTAATATGTATGAATGCATCGATGCATTAATCGATGAAGGATCTTTCTTTGAAATGAAAAAGCTGTTTGCTCCGGAGCTGATTACTGGTTTTGCGCGAATAGACGGGCGCGCAATAGGGATTATTGCCAATCAGCCTAAAACAAAAGGCGGAGTGCTCTTTGTAGATTCGGCAGACAAAGCAGCGAAGTTTATTCAGCTTTGCGATGCTTACCACATTCCTTTATTATTTCTGGCTGATGTACCAGGCTTCATGGTCGGTACCAAGGTGGAAAGAGCAGGGATTATTCGCCATGGTGCAAAATTTATTGCTGCTATGGCTTCAGCAACTGTGCCTAAAATATCTGTAATTGTGCGAAAAGCATACGGGGCCGGACTGTATGCTATGGCAGGACCGGCTTTTGAACCCGACTGCTGTATTGCTTTGCCAACAGCTCAAATTGCCGTAATGGGGCCGGAAGCAGCGGTTAATGCTGTCTATTCAAATAAAATAGAGGCGATTGAAGATCCTAAAGAAAAAATTGCTTATGTTCAAGAAAAGCAAAGAGAATATCAGGAATCAATTGATATTTACAGGCTGGCTTCAGAGTTAATTATTGATGAAATTGTAGCTCCAAACGATCTTAGGAAGGTGCTTTCTAATCGTTTTGAGATGTATCAGTCAAAGGACCTTCATTTTAGCACCAGAAAACACCCGGTATATCCTGTGTAAAAACAACGAAAGCGGCAACCTTAAAGGTGCTGCTTTCGTTGTTTTTACTTATAAGTGAGAAAAAATTTTATGGATTTATTCATTTTTGCTAAAATATGAAAGAGGCAGCTCCTTTAAGGAGCCGAAGTCATTGAAAGAGGTACGCTCATATTAAAATCCAAGCTTTGTTATTGTGCTCTGTTGCTTTTGCATATAATGATAATCAGCCTAAACAATATGGACGAACTGGCATATATCAAAGTTGATAAATAGAGGGATCATATGAAAATTGGTGTAATAGGTGGAGGATCAATCGGCCTGTTATTTGGTGCTTACTTAAGCAGGAAAAACAAGGTTACTTTGTTTACGAGGACTGAAGGACAAGCGATTGATTTAAAAGAGAAAGGGGTTAGCGTGTTAGTGGATGGTAAGCCTTCTTTTAAAGGTCATATAGAGGCTTCTCATGATTTTAAAGACCTTGATAGGCAGGATCTGATTATCATTACGGTGAAACACTACCACCTGCAAGATATAGAGGTGAACCTTAAGGGATTACCAGAAGATATTCCTTTACTATTTTTGCAAAATGGTATGGGGCATTTGAAATTTATTGATGGATTGCCGCAGAAAAATATATTTGTAGGAACAGTTGAACATGGTGCCCTGAGAATGGCTCCGGCTGAAGTTTCACATAACGGAATTGGAAAAACCAATGTAGCTCTTTATAAAGGGAACAAAAAAACCCTTGAAGAATTACTTTCTATAGAACAGCGGAATTTCTGCTTTCATTTTGAACGTGATTTTAACACTATGCTTGTACGGAAGCTCCTTGTCAATGCACTTATAAATCCTTTGACAGCCATATTGAATGTACCAAATGGCGAACTCATTGCCAATAAGCATTATTATCATCTTTATTTGGAGTTATTTAATGAAATAGTGCCTGTATTTCCTGGAATTGACAAGAATGAAATGCTAAACGAAATCACAGCAATTTGCAAAAAAACAGCAAAAAACAGATCTTCCATGTTAAAAGACTTGGATCACCATACGGAAACTGAAATTGACAGTATTCTTGGATTTATACTCGAGAAAGCCGAGGCATTAAAGATCAAATTGCCAATTACCCTTGCCATTTATCAGATGGTAAAAGGCAAGGAAGAAGAAAAAGAAGTGTAGTTTCAGCGCTTTTAATCTAATCACTTTGGCCTTGATAATGGTCCTTGTGGTTTAACCCCACAATCTAATTGTTTCGCAATGTGCAAAATTCCTTCTCAGTTAACAGCAAGTAAGGTTTCCGATGCCCGCGGAAAGCGAGTGCCTGCAGCGGAAATCAACCAGCAGGAGAATTGGTGCACATCCGAAGTTACAGCCCAACCCAACGGTGATGGACATCCGAATTCAATCGAATTATAAGGCAGGAGATTTCTGAGGGATATTCATGTAGAAGAGAATGCGATTAGAAGTTTTACTAACCACCCGTGGAAAGAGAGAGCCCTGAAGTGAAAGTCAATCAACAGGAAGACTAGAACGCAACCAACAACTCATTACAGTCCAATGTAGATTTGAAACTTATGTTGATTGAAGCGAAAGGCACGAGGCTCCTGCGGGAAAAGCAGGCATAGGGAGACCCCGCAGGAGCTTGCGACGAGGAGGCTCCCGGCCGGCCGCGGAAAGCGAGTGCCTGCAGCGGAAATCAACCAGCAGGAGAATCAGTGCACATCCGAAGTTGCAGCCTAACCCAATATTTATGGATATCCAAAATTGTCAATCTATTTGTAAAAACTCCTGCTTAAAGTAAAAAATAGAAAAAGGCAATTATTCAAAGGGGTATCTGAACAAGGTTAAAAGACTCAGCCATTTAAAAAGCAATTATTTTTCTTTTTCCCCCTAAGAATGCTATACTCTAGGAGGTAAAATATCGTACTTCAAGAAAGGAAGAACCGTTTTATGGAACTGGAAAAGATTACAATTCCAGCAACAAACCGTTTTGCTTCCCTTTACATAGAACAAATGGAGCCTGTAAAGGATTTTTTTCATTATGACATAAAAAAAACCTCGGTTTTTAAAGAGAGATATGCGGACTTACAGGAGAGGCATTTTCCACGCGAAAGCCTTGCACGATGTATTGAAGAGTACATGAAAAGATATCCTTCTTCCGAGCAGATAAAAGCGTCATTAGATAAATTGAAGCAGGAAGATTCAGTTGTTGTTATTGGCGGACAGCAAGCAGGTTTATTGACAGGACCGCTCTATACGATACATAAATTAATTTCTGTATTAAAGCTGGCAGAGGAACAGGAGAAAGCGCTCCAGAAGCCAGTAGTCCCTGTTTTCTGGATTGCAGGGGAAGATCATGACTTTTTAGAAATAAATCATGTTTTTGTAGAGCATAACCGTTTGCTGAAAAAGTTCAGTTATTCTGAGGGGCCAATGGAAAAGAAAATGGTTTCGGATGTGATATTCGATCAAAACCAAATGAAAAAATGGCTTCATAAAGTTTTTGAACCATTCGGTGAAACACGATATACAAAGCAGGTTCTGGATTTTGCTGAGCAAGCTGCTGCTGCCTCCAAAACCATCGTTGATTTCTTTAATTTTATTATATTAAAGCTATTTAAGAAGTATGGTTTACTGGTCATTGATTCAGCAGATCCTTCGTTAAGGAAAATAGAAAAAGCATACTTTGAGGAGTTAATTCAAAAGCATGATCGTATTACACGGGCTGTATTGGATCAGCAGGAACAAATTCAAGCGTTTGAATTCCCACCTGCCATTGAATTATATGAGAATGCGGTTAATCTCTTCTATTATACTGGGAAAGAAAGACTTCTTTTGGAGTATGATTCACAGCACGAGGCTTTTAGGACAAAGAATGGAGACTATTCTTTTTCGAAGTCTGAAATTATTGACTCGTTAAATGATAGGCCTGAGGCTTTCAGCAATAATGTGGTGACTAGGCCTTTAATGCAGGAATGGCTGTTTCCTACACTTGCCTTTATTGCGGGGCCGGGTGAAATTTCCTACTGGGGTGAACTGAAGCTCGCTTTTGAAACGATGGGTTACAAGATGCCGCCCATTGTTCCGAGAATGAATATCAGTTTTGTGGAATCTTCTATTGAAAGAGATATCCGGCAGCTTGGACTATCCGTTCAGCAGGTAGTTCTAAAGGGAGTACAAGAGGAAAAGATTGATTTCTGGAACTCGATAAAGGACGTATCCATTGAACATATTCTGGAAGATATTAAAGCACATCTTGAAACCAGCTATGAAAAAATTGAGGAGAAAACCACTAAAGGCTTAAGTCCTCTAGTGAAAAAGAATCTTTCTTTCCATCTTGGCCAAATTGATTTCTTGCAAAGAAAATTTGACCAAAGCCTGCAAGAAAAGAATGATCTTTCGCTGGAAAGGTATGACAGAATTGAGCGTTCATTGCGCCCTCAAAATGGCCCTCAGGAGCGAACTTGGAATTTGTTCTACTATTTAAACAAGTATGGTCTTAACTTTATTGAGGATTTAATGGAATTGCCTTATGAATTTGACGGTAGCCATAAACTGATTCACATATAAATTTCATTTTTTAAAGGTCCGTTTCTCCGTCTATTAATCGGAGGGCGGGCTTTTTTTTGAGATAGAAATATTGTCTAGTGGAAATTGAAATACTTGAGTCAACAGACAAGAAAGCTTGATTTTAAAAGAAGGAATTAATTCCCGGAGAAAGAATATTAATTATAGGTGGTGAAAGGTGGGGGATTGTGGTACATTAATTATAGAAAGTGGGGGTAAGGGCCATGTTCATGGGGGAATATCAACATAACATCGATCCGAAGGGCCGTATTATCATACCGGCCAAGTTTCGCGAACTTCTTGGTGACAATTTTGTCATCACAAGAGGTCTTGACCGATGCTTATTTGGATACCCCATAGACGAATGGAAGCAAGTTGAAGAAAAGCTAAAAGCCCTCCCGTTAACCAAAAAAGATGCCCGTGCCTTTACACGTTTCTTTTTCTCTGGGGCTTCTGAATGTGAGTTGGATAAACAGGGGAGAATTAACATTCCCTCTCCGCTTGTCAGCTATGCGCAGCTAGAAAAAGAATGTGTTGTTTTAGGAGTTTCCAATCGAATTGAGATTTGGAGCAAGGATTTATGGGGAGACTACTTTGAAGAGTCTGAGGAATCCTTTGCCGAGATTGCTGAAAATATGATTGGCTTTGATATATAGACCAGAACATAAGCTATGGCATTCTTTCAATATCGATTGGAAAGGTGATGTAAATGTTTAATCATACTACTGTATTGCTCAAAGAAACGGTGGATGGACTAAATATCCGCCCGGATGGAATATATGTGGACTGTACCCTTGGAGGGGCAGGACATAGTGAATATATACTATCCCAACTATCAGCTGAAGGACAATTATTCGCGTTTGACCAGGATGATACCGCGATTGAGAATGCAAAAAAGCGGCTGTCGCCATTTGAAGCAAACGTAACATTCATTAAAAGCAATTTCCGCCATATTAAAGAGGAGCTTGAAAACAGAGGGATAACATCGGTTGATGGCGTTTTGTATGACTTAGGAGTTTCCTCTCCTCAACTGGATACACCAGAACGCGGTTTTAGCTATCACCACGATGCTCCACTGGACATGAGGATGGATATGCAGGGAGATTTAAGTGCTTATGATGTCGTGAACCACTGGCCATTTGAACAGCTTGTCCGCATCTTTTTCAAATATGGTGAAGAAAAATTCTCCAAGCAAATTGCCAGGAAAATAGAAGCGGCCCGCGAAAAAGCCCCGATTCAAACAACAGGTGAATTAGTTGAACTTATAAAGGAAGGAATTCCCGCTCCGGCAAGAAGGACAGGCGGACATCCTGCAAAAAGAGTCTTCCAGGCAATCAGAATAGCGGTAAATGATGAACTGGCCGCATTCGAGGAATCACTAAAAAATGCTATTGACATTTTATATCCGGCAGGCCGTATCAGTGTCATTACCTTTCATTCTCTGGAAGATCGTATTTGTAAGACGATCTTTAAAGAAGCGAGCAGCGGGCCTGATTTACCTCCAGGACTTCCGATAATACCTGATGAATATAAGCCTGTATTAAAGCTAGTTAATCGAAAGCCTATCGTACCAAGTGAAGAAGAACTTAATCTAAATAATCGTTCAAGATCAGCCAAGCTAAGAATAGCTGAAAAAATAAAATTAAGTTGAATGGAGGTAGAAAGATGAGTAACTTAGCAAGGAAACAACAGCTTCAGCACGATTTAGAACCCCAAAAACATATAGAAATTCAGTCAACCCCTCTACATAAGCGGGCACGCATAACACTTGGCGAAAAATTATTAGCAGCATTTTTTGCAGTCTTTGTTTGCTTTATGGCGGTTAAAATTATTTCCGCCCAGGCTGCCATCTATCAGGTCAATAAGAATGTACAGGACGCCCAGACAACAATACAAAACCAGCAGAAAGTGAATGAAGGTCTTCAAACACAAGTAAGTGACCTCAGCCGATACGATCGTATTGCCCAGAAAGCGAAAGAATTGGGTTTGAAATTAAATGAAAATAATATCAAGGTTGTTGACAAAAAATGAAGCAAAAAAGACCAAATATGAACAAAGGAGCAGCCGTTATTTTTGTGTTTTTCGGTCTGCTCTTTTTTGTATTGTTTGCGAGGATTTTCATCATTGAAATCACAGGGCAGGTAGATGGAAAAGTACTGGCAGCTAAAGCAGCTCAAAAATATTTACGATCTAACGTTATTGAGGCAAGCAGGGGGACAATTTATGACCGCAATGGGGATGTACTCGCTGAGGATGTCCCGTCCTACACACTCATTGCGATTCTCGACAAAAGGATGACTGTGGATCCTAAAAACCCAAAAAATGTAGTAGATCCCCGAATGACAGCAGCGAAGCTGTCGACTGTAATCAATATGCCTGAAGATCAAATTTACAATCTTTTAACGAAAAAAGGTGTTTTTCAGGTGGAATTCGGGAAAGCAGGGAAGAATCTTTCCTATGATATGATGACTAAAATAGAAGCCCTAAATTTGCCTGGCATCACGTTTATGCCTCCTGAGGCCCAGCGCTTCTATCCGAATGGCTCCTTTGCATCTCATGTAATAGGGTATGCACAATCAGTGGAGGATAGTAATGGCAAATCTAAACTCGTGGGTGAAATGGGTCTTGAAAAAAGCCTTGACAATCTGCTCCAAGGCTATAATGGACGGGTTCAATATGAAGGAGACATGTGGGGATATATCATTCCCGGCAGTAAAAAGAAAGTGGAAAAGCCCAAAAACGGCGATAATGTCTATTTAACGCTTGACGATAAGATTCAAAACTTTATAGAAGATGCCCTGGATAACGTTCAGCAGAAATATCATCCAGCAAAAATGATTGCAGTAGTTGCTGATCCGAAAACAGGTAAAATTCTGGGGATGGGACAAAGGCCGACATTTGATCCTGCGACCCGCGAAGGATTAAGCAATTCATGGCATAATGAAGCGGTGGAAACAACCTTTGAACCAGGTTCTACTATGAAAATCTTTACACTGTCTACAGCCGTTCAACAGGGTGTATTTAATCCAAATGAAAAGTACAATTCAGGGAAATTTTATGTAAAAGGGGTCCCAAATCCTATTAAAGACTATAACTTTGGAATTGGCTGGGGAAAGATAACCTATTTAGAAGGTTTGCAAAGATCTTCAAATGTGGCATTTTCTAGTTTGCTGGACAAGATTGGCCAGGACACATTCCTTAGCTACTTGCATCGTTTTCACTTTGGCCAGCCTACAGGGATTGATTTGCCAAATGAAGCATCCGGCCAAATATTGTACAAGTATCCAATTGAACGATATACAACAACATTTGGACAGGGAACATCGGTAACAGCTATGCAAATGGTTCAGGCAGCTACTGCTGTAGCAAATGATGGGAAAATGATGAAGCCATATATCATTGACAAAATTGTTGATCCGAATACCGGCAAAGTAAAACAAACTAAGCCAGAAGTGGTTGGCAATCCAATTAGTGCAGAAACGGCCAAAACGGTGAGAGGCTACCTGAGAGACGTAGTTGCCAAAAAGCCTGGGACGGGTATGGTATATGACATTCCCGGCTATCAGGTTATCGGGAAAACCGGAACTGCCCAGATGCCGAATCCAAATGGCGGAGGCTACTTAAAAGGCTGGAGCAACTATGTATTTTCCTTTTTAGGCATGGCTCCAGAGAATGATCCAAAACTGCTTGTGTATGTTGTTGTACAGCAGCCTCACTTAGATCAAAATACACTGGAGAGCGGATCAACTCCGGTAAAAATGATTTTCAATCCGGTAATGAAAAGCAGTCTTCAGTACTTGAATATAAAACCTGATAAAATGCAAACTGCAGCGGTAACCAAGATTCCGGACGCTTCTGGCCTTAACATAACAGACGCTGTAAATATGTTTAAAAAGGCAAAGCTAAATCCAATTGTACTTGGTAAAGGAAACACTGTTGTCAGCCAGAGCCCGAATGAGGGAGAACCTTTATTAGAAGGGGAAAAAGTATTTATAAAAACAGATGGTCAAGCATCAATGCCTGATATGACAGGGTGGTCAAAACGCGATGTTATTAGTGTTTCTGAAATGCTGGGCTTAAATCTCTCAATGAATGGGGAGGGATTTGCCATTAGTCAAAGTGTCTCTCCGAATTCCCCTGTTCAAGAAGGTGATCCTTTGGAAGTAAGCTTTCAAACGCCGGATGCAGAGTCTCAGTCAAACACAAATAAAAACAATTAATAGGAAAGAATGTTAAATGAGCATACTTTGCTTTTCATTTATAGCAATAAACAACAAGCCCTTCCAATGTGGAAGGGCTTGTTCTATTGAAAATCCTCTCTGCATATATTTTAATAGTGTTTTTTAGGGGGCTGTATGAGAGAAATAATTGCCATCAGAACGTTTCTGATTCAGTGGGGGAGTAAGGGAACAGTACTGTAACGAAGATGGATTTATTAGTGAAAATTGGAACAAGCTTAGCGTGAAAAGGGTGATTTGCAATTTTATGAAAGGGGATGACCCAAATGGTGAAACGGGTATCCAGTGTTACCGTAAGAAAAAGGCTGGTCGCGATATTGCTTGCAGGTCTGTTCGTTTTTGTCGTAATTGATGCCCGTCTGGGATATGTTCAGTTTGTATTAGGGGATATGCTGACTAATAAGGCGAAAAACTCATGGAGCAGGGAAATTCCATTTGAACCGCAAAGAGGTGAAATATTGGATCGTAATGGAATCCCTATTGCAGCAAATCAAAGTGCTCCAACCGTTTACGTTATTCCAAGACAAGTAAAAGACCCTGAAACGACAGCTCAAAAGCTTTCTAAGGTTTTAAATATATCAAAAGAAACCATTTATAAGCACCTTACTGTAAAAGCGTCAATTGAAAGAATCAAAGAAGCCAGGAAAATTACCAGTGATAAAGCAAACGAAATTAGAAACTTAAAACTAAAGGGTGTCTATATTGCTGAGGATTCAAAGAGATATTACCCTTTTGGGAGTTATTTATCGAATGTACTTGGTTTTACGGGTATTGATAATCAAGGACTTACTGGGCTTGAATATACGTATAACAAGGAGCTGGAAGGTGATGCAGGTTCGGTTCAATTTTATTCTGATGCAAAAGGTAAAAGAATGCCCAATATGTCGGATGATTACCAGCAGCCCACTGATGGACTTGATCTAAAACTCACGATTGATTCTAAGGTTCAAACGATTATTGAGAGGGAACTTGATAACGCTGAAAAAAGATACCATCCAGACGGCCTCATTGCGATTGCTATGAATCCCAATACCGGGGAAATCCTTGGTATGTCAAGCCGCCCAAATTTTGATCCAGCAAATTATCAAAATGTTCCTCAGGAGGTCTACAACCGGAATCTTCCTATTTGGAGTACGTATGAGCCGGGTTCCACTTTTAAGGTAATTACTCTGGCTGCAGCACTTCAAGAAGGAAAAGTAAATCTGGAAAAAGATCATTTTTATGATTCTGGTGCCGTAAAAGTTGGAGGAGCCACCCTCCATTGCTGGAAGAGAGGAGGGCATGGCAGCGAGACCTATCTTCAGGTAGTGCAGAATTCTTGTAACCCGGGATTTGTTGCATTAGGAGAAAAACTTGGTAAACAAACTTTATTTAAGTACATTCGAAATTTTGGATTTGGGCAAAAAACAGGAATTGATTTATCAGGAGAATCAACGGGAATACTCTTTAACTTGAATCGAGTGGGACCTGTTGAACAGGCAACTACTGCTTTTGGCCAAGGGGTATCGGTAACGCCGATTCAGCAGGTAGCGGCTGTATCCGCAGCCATTAATGGGGGGATATTGTACCAGCCATATATAGCTCAGGAGCTGGTGGATCCGGAAACAGGAGATGTTGTGATGAAAAAAACACCTGTTGCCAAAAGAAGGGTTATCTCAGAAAGCACTTCCAAGGAAGTAAGGTATGCCCTTGAAACAGTAGTAGCGCAGGGTACCGGTAAAAATGCTTTTGTTGAGCAGTATCGAATTGGAGGGAAGACTGGTACAGCACAAAAGGCAAAGAACGGAAGATATTTGGAAAATAACTATGTATTATCATTTATAGGCTTTGCCCCTGCTGATAATCCGCAGATTGTGGTTTATCTTGCAGTTGATAATCCAAAGAATACGGTACAATTCGGCGGCCAGGTGGCAGCTCCAATAGCAGGAAATATAATTGGTGACAGCCTTAGGGCTATGGGGGTACAGCCGCGAAAAAATCAAATTGAAAAAGAGTATACCTACCCTCAAACTCCGATGGTGAAAGTGCCAAATCTTGTTGGGCTTGATAAATCAGAGATAGCAAATGAATATTATAATTTGCAGCTTGATGTAAGCGGAGATGGAGATACGGTTGTCAGACAGGCTCCGGAGGCTGGAGTGAAGGTGGAGGAAGGATCTACCATTCGGGTATATATGAAATAATGCGGAGGGCGGCAACTTATCATTGCCGCCTTCTTGTTTAGGCAATGACTTTATTATATTTATTTTTGTACTGCTAACTGCTTGTTTTTAGCTGATTCGAGTGAAATGGCTGTTCCACTCGAATGAGCTAAGAAACAACAGAAGCCTTTATCAAAGTCTGGGCAGCAAAAAGTATTAAAAGCGTAATAGATTAATAAAAGATTTTCTTGTAAAATAGACATGGACTGTTTTTTTGTATCAGGTATAATGGTATCGGCAGTCGAATGAGTTATCATGTTCTGTTGATAGTATAGGAAGGATTGACAAGATGAAGTTACATACACTTTTAACCGCTTTGCCTTTTGTAAAAGTACCAGAGGCAAATCCAGAAATAGAAGGGATTTATCAGGATAACAGAAAAGTAACAAAAGGCAGCTTATTTATCTGTATTAAGGGACTGACGGTTGATGGACACAAGTTCGCTTCGGAAGCAGTCAAAAAGGGTGCTGCAGCCATTATCTCTGAGAAAGAACTTGATGTCGATGTACCCGTTATTGTCGTTAGAGATACAAAACGTGCAATGGCTGTCCTTGCTGATGCTTATTATCAACATCCAACAAAAAAGCTTCGTATGGTAGGTATAACGGGAACCAATGGAAAAACGACTACAAGCCATTTAATTGACCAAATTTTTCAGGATGCAGGTGAAAAAACCGGCCTTATTGGAACAATGTATATCAAGATTGATGAAGAAAAAATTGAAACAAAGAATACAACCCCGGACAGTCTGACGCTGCAGCAAACGTTCGGAAAAATGGTGAATAATGGAGTAGCTTCTGCTGTTATGGAAGTTTCTTCGCATGCACTTGACCAGGGCAGGGTGTATGGAATTGATTTTGATATTGCTGTTTTTACTAATCTTACACAGGATCATCTTGATTATCACCATACAATGGAAGAGTATTTATACGCAAAAAGCCTTTTGTTTTCTCAACTTGGCAATACCTATGAAGCAGCTAAGCCCAGATTTGCTGTAATAAATAATGATGATCCGGCTTCTTTAAAGCTGCAAAAAGTTACAGCAGCCCATGTACTCACGTATGGAATTGACCATGAGTCTGACTTTCAAGCGAAAGATATTAAAATGAGTGCAGATGGTACAGTATTTACTCTTATTTCGCCTGAGGGAGAATTTCCTGTAATCTTGCAGCTGATCGGGAAATTTAGCGTGTACAATGTTCTTGCTGCTATAACTGCCGGGTATGCTGCACGAATCCCATTAGAATCCATCATTCAATCACTTGAAAGTATTCCAGGAGTCCCGGGTAGATTTGAGTTAGTAAAGGGCGGCCAATCCTACCCTGTCATTGTGGATTATGCCCATACACCTGATAGTCTCCAAAATGTTCTGCAGACGGTTCGACAAATCGCTTCCAAGAGAATAATTGTTGTTGTTGGATGCGGCGGAGACAGGGACCGGACAAAGCGGCCGATCATGGCGCAAATTGCAGTAAAGCTTGCTACGGATGCTATTTTTACATCTGACAATCCTCGTACGGAAGATCCGATGGAGATATTAAGAGAAATGGAAACAGGCGTTAAAGGTGAAGAATACACCGTAATCCCTGACCGTAAGGAAGCGATTAAGCATGCAGTGCAGATGGCAAGTGATGGAGATGTTATTATTATTGCCGGAAAGGGCCATGAAACCTACCAAATTATTGGTCAAACCATCCATGACTTTGATGATCGCCTCGTTGCATTACAAGCAATAAAGGAGCGTAAGAATGCTTAAGTATAAAGAGCTTTATCCGTTAAATAAGGGTACAAGGGGACTGAATGACCCATCCCTTCAATTTAATCATGTTACAATTTTTTCAGATTCCAAGCAGCCGAAAGGATTGTTCATTCCATTAGAAGGCAGCGGGAAGCTGGATGAAGCAATTGAAAATGGAGCCATTGCTTCTCTTTGGAAGGAGGGCTTGGCGCTGCCCTCCTATACACCAAATGATTTTCCAATTATTTATGTAGAAGATACGGCTTATGCCTACTCCTCTATAGCAGCGCAATACATCCAAAAAGTGAAACAAAAAGAGTGTGATATTATGACTAAATTTGAATTTTATGCACCACAGCTTCTTAATAAATCTCCTTTTACATATGATATAGCTGTAGAAGAAATGGGACATGATTTATTGGCGGCACTTAATCTGTTTGCTGAAGGCAAAAGGAGGGGAATAAAATAATGGGAATGATAGAGAAAGTTACATTATTTACAATAATACTAGGATTCTTGCTGACAGCATTGCTTTCACCCATTTTTATTCCCTTTTTAAGAAGGCTGAAATTTGGGCAAAGTATAAGGGAGGAAGGGCCTAAGTCCCACCAAAAGAAAACCGGTACACCTACAATGGGCGGAATTGTCATTGTATTATCTATTATCATAGCTACCTTGGTCATGACGGGGAAGTTTGCTCAGCCAACCGTAAAAACTTATTTACTTTTATTGGTTACAGTTGGATTTGGCTTGCTGGGCTTTCTTGATGACTTTATAAAAGTGGTGTTAAAACGAAATTTAGGGCTGACATCGAAGCAAAAATTGCTGGGGCAAATTATCATCTCTGTTATTTTTTATTTGATCTATAGGCAGTATCATTTTTCTAATGCCATCACCATTCCTTTTGTGCACACCACTATTGACCTTGGCTGGTTCTATGTTGTGTTTATTATCTTTTGGCTGGTTGGCTTTTCAAATGCCGTTAACTTAACAGACGGCTTGGATGGATTGGTGTCCGGTACTTCGGCTATTGCATTCGGAGCTTTTGCTATTTTGGCATGGAGCCAATCTCAATATGATGTTTCTGTATTTTCTGTAGCAGTTGTTGGGTCAGTTTTAGGCTTCCTTGTTTTTAACGCTCATCCTGCAAAGGTGTTTATGGGTGATACTGGTTCCCTAGCACTGGGGGGAGCAATTGCGGCTATTGCCATTTTAACAAAGCTGGAAATACTTCTTATTATTATTGGCGGGGTTTTCGTCATTGAAACATTGTCTGTAATCATTCAAGTAATATCTTTTAAAACAACAGGAAAGCGTGTCTTTAAAATGAGCCCCCTCCACCATCATTATGAGTTAGTCGGCTGGTCTGAATGGCGGGTTGTCGTAACATTTTGGGCAGTTGGGTTATTATGCGCGATATTAGGAATCTATATTGAGGTGTGGATGTAAGTGAAAACGATAAATGAGTATAAGCATAAAAAGATCTTAGTATTGGGACTTGCAAAAAGCGGTGTAAGTGCAGCTGCGCTTTTGCATAAATTGGGAGCCTTTGTAACGGTAAATGACAAAAAGCCTCTGGGGGAAAATCCCGAGGCTCAGGGCTTGCTAGAACAGGGAATCAAGGTGATTTGCGGGTGCCATCCTATTGAACTTCTGGAAGAAGGATTCGAGCTGATTGTAAAGAATCCGGGTATTCCTTATACGAATCCTTTGGTTGAAGGAGCATTATTACGTGGGATTCCAGTTATAACCGAAGTGGAGCTTGCTTATAAAATTTCAGAGGCTGAGATGATAGGCATTACCGGTACGAACGGAAAAACGACAACCACTACCTTAATCTATGAAATATTGAAAGCTGATTCTGGTCTGAATCCTTTAATTGCAGGAAACATAGGGACAGTTGCTACAGAAGTGGCACAGATAGCAACAGAAGAAAATCAGATGGTTATTGAGCTATCATCTTTTCAGCTTATGGGAATCGAATCCTTCAGACCTCATATTGCCATTATTACGAACCTCTATGATGCACACTTGGATTATCATGGCACAAGACAAGAATATGCCAAGGCAAAATCGAATATTACGAAAAACCAAACGGAAGAAGATTTGCTGATCATCAATGCGGATCAACAGGAGCTTTTGGATCTGGTTTCTTTTACCAAAGCAAAGATCGTTCCTTTCTCTACAAAGAAATACTTGGAAAATGGCTGTTCTTTAAAGGATGGCTCTATCTCATTCCTTGGAGAAACATTAATCGAAAGAAAGGATATCGTATTGCCAGGAGATCATAATTTGGAAAATATTCTTGCAGCCGTTGCAGCATCCAAGCTGATCGGGGCAAGTGATGATGCGATTCGGAAGGTACTGACGACGTTTAAAGGAGTAAAGCACCGTACGCAGTTTGTAGATGTGATTGAAGGCAGGAAATTTTATAATGACTCTAAAGCCACTAACATCCTAGCCGCACAAAGTGCCCTAAATGCATTTCATGAACCTGTCATCCTGTTAGCAGGCGGACTTGACCGTGGAAATGGATTTGAAGAGCTAATTCCCTATATGAAAAATGTTAAAGGCATGATAACGTTTGGTCAAACAGCTGAAAAACTGGAAAAAGCAGGGCGTGAAGCGGGAATAGAATGGATTCAACGTGTCGATAATGTTGAAAAGGCAGTTACTGCAGCTTTTGATATTTCCATTCCTGGAGATGTCATCTTATTATCTCCTGCTTGTGCAAGCTGGGATCAATACAAATCTTTTGAGATTCGTGGTGATATTTTTATTGATGCCGTGCATAAGCTAAAGTAAGAGCTTGGACAAATGTTCTCCGTGCTTCATGATTCAACCCTCAGGCAGGAATAAAAGGAGACGGCTCTAATATTTCACTCTCGAGGTGTTGGACTTTGCCTTTGAAAAAATCGAACCCGGATTTTCTGCTTATTATTGTGACACTATCACTATTAGCAGTTGGACTCATTATGGTTTACAGTGCCAGTGCGATTTGGGCGGATTATAAGTTTGCTGACTCCTTCTATTTTGCCAAACGGCAGCTCCTTTTTGCCGGTATCGGTGTTGTCGCTATGTTTTTTATTATGAATGTGGACTATTGGACATGGCGGTCATGGGCAAAAATGCTTTTAATTATTTGTTTTGTTTTACTCGTCTTAGTGCTTATTCCGGGCGTAGGGCTTGTAAGGAACGGTTCAAGAAGCTGGATCGGTGTTGGAGCTTTTTCAATTCAGCCATCGGAATTTATTAAATTAGCGATGATTGCTTTTTTATCTAAATTCCTATCTGAGAATCAAAAATATATTACCTCCTTCCGAAAAGGTCTTATTCCGTCGCTTGGCTTAGTATTTATTGCTTTTGGGATGATCATGCTTCAGCCGGATCTTGGTACAGGCACGGTTATGCTGGGGACTTGTATTGTTATGATCTTCATTTCAGGTGCCCGGATTGCACACTTTGTCATGCTGGGATTGATGGGTGTAGCCGGTTTTGTAGGACTAGTTCTCTCCGCTCCATACCGTATGGAAAGGATTACTTCTTTCCTTGACCCATGGAAAGATCCGCTTGGGAGCGGATTTCAAATTATCCAATCACTTTATGCCATTGGGCCGGGAGGGCTATTTGGAATGGGACTTGGTGAGAGCAGGCAGAAGTTTTTCTACTTACCCGAGCCCCAAACAGATTTTATTTTTGCTATTTTATCTGAAGAACTGGGCTTTATTGGAGGGAGCTTTGTCCTTTTATTATTTGCCTTGATGCTTTGGAGAGGAATTAGGATTGCCCTTGGTGCTCCTGATCTGTATGGAAGTTTTTTAGCCGTAGGCATTATTTCTATGGTGGCCATTCAGGTTATGATTAATATTGGAGTGGTAACAGGCTTGATGCCCGTTACAGGGATTACGCTGCCTTTTTTAAGCTACGGAGGTTCATCGTTAACCCTCATGCTTTGTGCTGTAGGAGTATTGTTGAACATAAGCCGATATTCAAGACTTTAATTTTTTCAGGTTTAACAATCTAATCTCCGGGTAAAGTAATTATCGGACGAAAGTAGTTTATTAGCCTAAACATTGTAACAGAAGCCACGGTACAAAATAATTAAACAGCATAGTAAGCTGTGTAAAGGCTTGGCACTTAAGGTTTCTTTCCTTACCTTTTGAGCCGGCCTTATTTTATTGAGAGGCTTTGTTTGTATTTAAATAACTGCTCTTTTTTGTTCATTTATCTTTCAACTAAGCTGACAAGCAGAAAAGAGGGTCATTTTTCAAGAATGAACGAAAATACAACAGAGTTTTAAAAAGAATCTTTTCGCATACTTCGCTCCTAGATGCTTAAAAATCAGCGAATACAACGGTCTGACTGATTAGTGTGTTGAAAGTCATGGAAAAGAGAGAAAAATTATAATTGCTACAGTTCGTTTACATTCCTGTAATTATTCTTTTACTGCTGCCTCCAAGTGGTTTAGAATATAGTATTATAGAAGGTGATTAAAAAGATAGGTTGCATTTAAACATTTAAATGTATATAGATGTAGGTTTTGTATGATAACAGAGGTGAAATGATGAAGATAGTTGTAAGCGGCGGCGGAACAGGTGGACACATCTATCCTGCCTTGGCACTAATTAGAACAATAAAACAAAAACATCCCGATACAGAGTTCCTATATATTGGTACTGAGAAGGGCCTGGAATCGACATTAGTTACCAGGGAAAACATTCCTTTTAAAGCGATAGAAATTACAGGCTTTAAGCGGTCACTATCAGCAGAGAACTTTAAAACAATCACAAGATTTTTAAAGGGTGTAAGAGCTTGTAAAAAGATTTTGAAAGATTTCAAACCCGATGCAGTCATTGGAACAGGCGGTTATGTTTGCGGTCCGGTTGTTTATGCGGCAGCTAAATTAAAAATACCGTCTATCATCCATGAACAAAACAGCGTGCCGGGACTAACAAATAAGTTTTTAAGCAGATATGTGAATAAAGTAGCAATTTGTTTTGAATCAGCGAGACAGTTTTTTCCTGAAAAAAAAGTTGTGCTGACTGGCAATCCACGAGCATCTGAAGTATTGGGGAAAACAGACACAAGTGTTTTGAAAAGTTATAATTTGAGTGAAGGAAAGCCCACTGTGTTAATTTTTGGAGGGAGCAGGGGAGCAAGGCCGATAAATGAAGCTGTCATCAAGACGCTTGCACAATTCGCTCAAAAATCCTACCAAGTCCTTTATGTAACAGGTGATGTTCACTATGAAAATGTTAAGAAAGAAGCTTCGTTAATTGGTCAAAACCAAAATATTGCAGTGGTTCCCTTTATACATAATATGCCTGAAATTTTAAGGGCAGTGGAGTTGGTTGTTGCGAGGGCAGGGGCTACTACCATTGCTGAAATTACCGCTCTTGGCTTGCCGAGCATACTAATACCAAGTCCATATGTAACCAATAACCATCAGGAAAAGAACGCAAAATCACTGACTGAAAATGGCGCTGCTTCCATGCTTCTTGAAAAGGATCTAACTGGAAGTAAGCTTTTAGAGTCCATAGATGCCATCCTATTGGATAAGAATAAAGAAAATAAAATGAAGAATGCAGCTCAAAAGCTTGGAATTCCCGATGCTTCCGACCGTCTTTACAATGTGATGCGAGAATTATCCAGAACTAAGATGACGAAATAATTTCCAGGGAAACATTTTCAGATAAGATGTTTTTACGGTGTATCTTTAAAAAAGTATTTACAAAATCTACTCTAGGCTGTATAGAATAAAGAGAGATGTCTATAAGCCAGGCCTTTGATAAATAATGTGAGTTTTATTATTATATTATAATAATAAATTAACCATTCATGGGTATTAGTTTAATGGACGCATCATACCATCGGGAGGGAGAACGTCCAATGGAAAAAGGGAAAATAGTTTCTCTTGAAGACCGGATTCCGAAATTAAAGGAACAGCGTAAGCGCAAAACAAATAAAAGGCTTGTCCTTTTGCTTTCCATTTTTTTTATTTTAATATTAGTTATCATTTATTTTCAATCTCCTCTCAGCCGAGTTCATAATGTTACGGTTGAAGGAAATGCAGCTGTCTCATCCGCTGCAATTATAAAAAAGAGCGGAGTAACACAACAAACAAACATATGGAATCTTAATAAAACAAAGATAAAAGCAAATATACAAAAAATGCCTGAAATCAAATCTGCCAATATTTCAATACATCTGCCAAATAGCTTGGTAATTCATATTAAAGAATACAAAAAGATGGCATATGTATCGGATGGCAATCATTACTATCCAGTTCTGGAGGACGGTTCAATTTTAAAAGAATCAACGGGTTCCAAGCTAATGAACGCTCCAATTTTAACTGGATTTGAACAGAAAAAGTATTTGCAGGCAATGGTTGGACAACTTGAAAATCTGCCGGTTGAAATTATCAACTCTATTTCTGAAATTCAGTATACGCCTCAAAGCACGGACAGTTATCATATTACACTTTATATGAATGACGGCAATGAGGTCATAGCCACTATTCAGACTTTTGCTGATAAGATTGAAAATTACCCCTCCATAGTCAGTCAGTTGGATCCGAAGCAAAAGGGCATTATTGATTTAGAAGTAGGTTCATATTTCCAACCGTTCCCCAATAGCAGTAATGCGCAGAACAATACTGCCTCTGGAACAAACAGCAGTTCAGTTAAGAATAATAATGGTTCTGCTAAAAAAAATAGCGGAGCAGCGAAAAAGAAATAGTCTTTTAAATTGGGTCTGAGAGAGAAATAAGGACTATTTGCTAAGATTCGACTTTTTCTTACAATATTCCTATTAAATTTCCATTTTCTCTTAATATCCCTATTTACAAAATATTTATAAAACGAGTATATTTATAAGAGGTTCTTTTTTTAATATAATACTTGAAAAAAACTTTAGCTTTTCTAAGAATTCATATTAGTGTAGACTTAAATGAATAACTTTATAGTGAAATTGGTCTGCATTTAGTATGGAAAGTTATACATGAAACAGAGTACAATTTCCGTTGTATAGTAACTAGAAAAATCTGAAAAAAAATAGCTGTTTTAAAAGGGAATTTATCATTTTTGACGAATATTTCTATAGTAAATACCCTATAGGATAAATACATAGCTGATATAATTTCCTGGGACAGGAAGATATGTCGAAATACGTACGCAATATGGATGAATAAATCGAAAAATATTTGTGGTGAAAATAAAAGTGATCTAAAGGGAGGTGCCACTGTATGAGCAACAACGAAATATACGTCAGTCTTGACATCGGTACATCCACTGTTAAGGTGATTATTGGAGAAATGGTTAATGAAACCTTAAATATCATCGGAGTCGGGAATGTAAAATCTGAGGGTATCAAAAAGGGATCGATTGTTGACATAGATGAAACAGTGCATACAATTCGAAAGGCAGTAGAGCAAGCCGAGAGAATGATTGGCATGAATATTCAGGATGTCATTGTCGGTATCGCAGGAAACCATGTTATATTGCAATCCTGTCATGGTGTAGTGGCAGTATCCAGTGAAAACAGAGAAATTTCGGATGAAGATGTGGCAAGGGTAACAGACGCAGCCCAAGTAGTTTCAATTCCTCCTGAAAGGGAAATTATTAATGTCATCCCAAAACAATTCATTGTAGATGGGTTAGATGAAATAAGTGACCCTCGTGGCATGATTGGTGTTCGTCTTGAAATGGAAGGGACACTTGTCACGGGCTCCAAAACGATATTACATAACACCCTACGCTGCGTTGAAAGAGCTGGATTGAATATTACAGAAATTGCTTTGCAGCCTCTTGCAGCCGGAGCGATTGCCTTATCACAGGATGAACGCAACCTGGGGACAGTATTAATCGATATGGGCGGCGGTTCCACTACCTTGGCAGTGTTTGAACATGGTGAAATTAAAGCGACAACGGTTATGCCAGTGGGCGGAGATAATATCACAAAAGATTTATCGATCGTTCTTCGTACATCTACCGAGGATGCTGAACGTATTAAAGTGAAATATGGACATGCTTACAGCAATGATGCACTTGAAGATGAAGTTTTCAGTGTACCTATCATAGGCAGTGATCAGCATCAACAATTTAATCAGTTGGAGATTTCTGATATTATAGAAGCAAGAATGGAAGAAGTGTTCAGTTATGTTCTGCAAGAGCTTAAAAGGCTGAACATCGAAGATTTACCTGGAGGTATTGTATTGACAGGAGGCTCTGCCAATCTGCCGGGAGTGCTGGAATTGGCGCAAGCGGTCTTTCAAAATCGTGTGAGGATTGCGATACCTGATTATATTGGCGTTCGCGAACCCCAATACACAACGGCAGTAGGGTTGATAAAATATGCTTACAAGAATGCCAGATTACAAGGTCGAAATGTAAGTGCCTCACCAGTACAGATGGAAATGCCTGAAAAGAAACCAGTAAAAAAACCGCAACCAAAACAACAAAAAGAAGAAAAGCAACCAGATGAGAAACTTTCCGCAAAAATGAAGAAATTCTTTGGCTACTTTTTTGAGTAGATAAATGAGGTATCTTGGGTAACCAAAGAAATGAGATGCAGGAGATGGGTAATTCATTCTCCCGACCTCTAACATGGTACCGTTGCTGGTTAGTATCTTAGTGGAATATCGAAGAATTAGGAGGATTCTCTCATGTTGGAGTTTGATACAAATTTAGATTCTTTAGCGACTATTAAAGTTATTGGCGTAGGTGGCGGCGGTAATAATGCTGTTAACCGAATGATTGAACATGATGTTCAGGGTGTTGAATTTATCGCAGTAAATACAGATGCACAAGCTTTAAACCTATCTAAAGCAGAAATAAGAATGCAAATAGGAGCAAAGTTAACCAGAGGACTTGGAGCAGGTGCAAATCCAGAGGTAGGAAAAAAGGCCGCTGAAGAGAGCAAGGAACAGGTTGAAGAAGCTTTAAGAGGTGCTGACATGGTATTTGTCACTGCCGGAATGGGTGGAGGAACAGGTACAGGGGCTGCACCGGTCATTGCTAAAATTGCAAAGGACCTTGGGGCATTAACAGTTGGTGTAGTAACTCGCCCATTTACATTCGAAGGCCGAAAACGTGCTACACAGGCTGCCGGCGGTATTTCTGCAATGAAGGAAGCAGTTGATACATTAATTGTGATTCCTAATGACCGTTTATTGGAGATAGTGGATAAGAGCACTCCAATGCTTGAAGCGTTTAGAGAAGCAGACAATGTTCTGCGCCAGGGTGTCCAAGGGATTTCTGATTTAATTGCTACTCCTGGACTAATCAACCTTGATTTCGCTGATGTAAAAACCATTATGACGAATAAAGGTTCAGCATTAATGGGCATTGGTGTTGCGACAGGCGAAAATCGTGCAGCAGAAGCAGCTAAAAAGGCAATATCCTCTCCGTTGCTTGAAAAGTCCATTGATGGAGCGCAGGGTGTATTAATGAACATTACCGGCGGCGTTAATTTAAGTTTATATGAAGTTCAGGAGGCTGCTGATATTGTAGCATCTGCTTCTGACCAAGAAGTTAATATGATTTTTGGTTCAGTCATTAATGATAATCTTAAAGATGAAATTGTAGTGACAGTTATTGCTACCGGCTTTAACGAGGAAGTTTCTCAACAGCAGAAGCCTCAGCGTCCTGTTTTTGGACAATCTAAACCAAATGTAAGCCAAGGCATAAAACGCGAACCTAAACGTGAGGAAGCTCCTCAGGAACCTTCAAGACCGGTTAGTTCACAGCCTATGGAGGATGCGCTGGATATTCCTACATTCTTGCGTAACCGTAACAGAAACCGTAATCGCTAATAAAATCAATGATACTCTAATTAATAAAGAAGCAGGATCTCTCCATTTTAGGGGAAGATCCTGCTTTTTTTTAGGCTCTGTTAAAGGCTGTTTTCGCATAGATTGATGCTTTACGTAGAAAGAATAATTCCGTGAGTTGTCTGTTTTCTTGCATCTTTTCGTGAGCTCTTCCCAAATTTTAATACTGAACATATATTTTCAATGATATTTTTGGTCCAATAGCAACAAAATTTACAAAAAGAGCCTTGTTAAATAGCAATGTTGTTTGTAAATTTATGTTGATTGGAGCAGATAAGCGAAACTCTTGCTTAGAAAAGCGTGTTAGGGGAGACCCCCAGGAGCACGACGAGGCTTCCCTGCCATCAGCGATAACGAAATACCTGCAGCGTGCAGCGGAAATCAACAGGCAAGATTAACAGAGACAAACCTTTCAATAAATAGATTGACAAATTTCGAAACGATATATGAAAAGTTCTCCAATTTTACGCCCAGGAAATGACATACTTTTAAGGAGGATGTACGATATACTTTTTATAAATATTAGGAGGAATCATGCCGGGAAGGAGGAATGAATTGGTTGTTTACATGGATGTTATTTGGCTCTTAAATCTACTGGTCGATAGTATGCTGCTGTGGACTACCTCAATCATTTTGAAAAGAAAGGTTTCGTTGTGGCGTGTTCTTGCTGGGGGATTAGTAGGGTCTGTATTAATAATCTTGAGCATAACTCCTTTAGCTGTATATGCAGGCAGTCCTTTTGTAAAGCTGGGCTTTTCATTTTTGATGATTTTATCAGTATTTGGATTTAAGCGTCTAAAATACTTCTTTAGTAATCTCTTGACCTTTTATTTTGCGACATTTCTTCTGGGGGGAATATTGATTGGCACACATTATTTTTTGAATTTTAATCTTCAATTGAATTCCTCTATGTTTCTAGCGAGTATCAGAGGCTTTGGAGATCCTATTAGCTGGATATTTGTGATATTGGGTCTGCCGATTGCTTGGCATTTTTCCAAACAGAGAATTAACAGTTTCGAAATGGCAAAAATTCAATACGATCAAATTGTAAAAGTTCAGATTGAAATTAATGGTCTAAAATGTATTTTGCAGGGAATGGTGGACAGCGGAAACAATCTTTATGATCCTTTATCAAAAATGCCAGTTATGATTGTGTCAACAAGGAAAATTGAAGGCATGATGCCTGAGGATGTGTTAAAAATTACAGAGAATTCCGAAAGTGTTATGAATGGGACAGCATCGCTGCCTGCTGAATGGCATGAACGGATGAGATTTATCCCAGCACAATCTGTAGGAAAAAAACACCAGCTTTTGCTGGCATATAAACCTGATTCTATTGAGATTCAAACAAACCAGCAATGCTGGACTGTGAAAAAAGCACTTATATCATTTACTACTATGCAATTATCCAGTGATGATCAATTTCAATGCATTGTACATCCGAAAATGCTTACAGGCATTCCTAACAGCTCAGCCTCTTAAAAACATTTGCTATGTACTAATACTATACTCATATTCCCCGTAAATTAGAAGGAGGACAACGGATGAAAAATTTACGAATCAGGCTTTCGTATCTATGGTATAAAGTACTGGTCAAATTAGGCGTAAAAACGGATGAAATATATTATATAGGAGGAAGTGAAGCTCTACCTCCGCCATTATCCAAAGAAGAAGAAGAATTATTGCTGCAAAAGCTTCCTAATGGGGATCAGGCTGCGCGATCGTTATTAATTGAACGAAATTTAAGGCTGGTTGTGTATATTGCACGTAAATTTGAAAATACAGGCATAAATATTGAGGACCTGATTAGTATTGGCACCATTGGCTTAATAAAGGCCGTGAATACATTTAACCCCGAAAAAAAAATTAAGCTGGCAACATATGCTTCAAGATGTATAGAGAATGAGATTTTAATGTACCTAAGGAGGAATAATAAAGTACGCTCGGAGGTTAGCTTTGATGAGCCTTTAAATATTGACTGGGATGGAAATGAACTGCTGCTATCGGATGTATTGGGTACTGAAAACGACATTATTACCAAAGACCTGGAAGCAAATGTGGATAAGAAATTATTGTTTAACGCACTTCACCAGCTGTCTGCTAGAGAAAAACAAATTATGGAATTGAGGTTTGGTTTGCAGGGTGAAGAAGAAAAGACGCAAAAGGATGTAGCAGATATGCTGGGAATCTCACAGTCCTATATTTCCAGATTGGAAAAAAGAATTATTAAAAGGCTTAGAAAGGAATTTAATAAAATGATTTAATATTTTGTGGGAGACATCCATATAGTATGTCTTCCTTTTTTTTTTGAACAGGAAAAAAATTTTATTACGAGCTCGAAGCATCAAGCCAAACAGACCTCTGGTAATATTATTGCCCTATCGTTATGGAAGAAAGAACACATTTTTATGTGCCCTGGTGCAAGCATGGAGGTCTTTGTTTAAGTACACTATTGTTTTTTAGCTCATTCCTTTCTTTATTGTAAAATGAGCTAAAAACCGAGTAGTTATCAACATTGAAATTTAAAACAAATGGATTGGCTTTGTTACTGGACTCTGTTGCCTGATTATTGATTCAACACCAGTTGTTAATATGATAGATTTTGGTTCTATACACTTTTTTTCCGATTTCTCTTAATAGGAGCACGTTTTACCACGAGAGTAAAACTCATGTGGGGAATATAACAATCAATGTGTTAACCAATAAAAAAATATTTCTCATCATTTTTTCCATAAAACCCCTTTATTAAAACATTTTCACATAAACAAGCACGTTTTGAGAAGATGGTGAAGCAGGAACCTTATGCATAAATTTCCCACCCCAGGAGATACTTAATTTTGTACAGCAGCTCCTGTAAGGAGGGAAAAGACTTGAAGCGAAATAAAGTAGAAATTTGCGGAGTTGATACCTCAAAACTTCCCGTTTTAAAAAACGAAGAAATGAGGGAATTATTAAGGCAAATGCACGGAGGAGATTCATGGGCAAGGGAAAAGCTGGTGAATGGAAATCTGCGTCTTGTCTTGAGTGTCATTCAACGTTTTAATAACCGTGGTGAATATGTGGACGACCTATTTCAGGTTGGATGCATTGGTTTAATGAAATCAATTGACAACTTTGATTTAAGTCAAAATGTAAGATTTTCTACTTATGCAGTTCCAATGATAGTTGGTGAAATTCGCAGGTACTTAAGAGATAATAATCCAATACGGGTTTCACGATCACTTCGAGATATTGCCTACAAAGCTCTTCAAGTTCGGGAGCGGCTTATCAGTGAAACATCGAAGGAGCCGACAGCCGAAGAAATAGCAAAGGTACTGGATGTACCTCATGAAGAAATTGTTTTTGCCCTTGATGCGATTCAGGATCCTGTTTCGTTATTTGAGCCCATTTACAATGATGGTGGAGACCCCATATACGTGATGGATCAGTTAAGTGATGAAAGGAATAAGGATGTTAATTGGATCGAAGAGATTGCGCTTCAGGAGGGTTTAAGAAGGTTAAATGACCGTGAAAAATTAATAATACGGAAACGATTCTTTCAAGGTAAAACCCAAATGGAGGTAGCAGAGGAGATTGGTATTTCTCAGGCACAGGTATCAAGGTTGGAAAAAGCAGCAATCAAGCATATGAATAAAAATATACAATAGATAAGAGCTTCCTGTGAAAACAGGAAGCTTTTTTATTGAAGGTAAGCATAAAATTTTTTATTTAATAGGCTCTGTTAAAGCTGGAAGTGGATTGTACATCCATAATTGGAGCGGGTACCTTACAAGAGCTTACGAAAAGAGTCTCCACTACCGCCCGCGGAAAGCGAGTGCCTGTTACGAAAATCAACAGAGGGGTGCCCTCTTTTAAAAATTGAGCATGTCCTAACTTTTTTCATAAATAAATAGCAATTGCTGCATATATTTATTAGGGGGACGCAATCATGGAAAGAGGGATGGATATGGTTCGTATATCTGATTTTCAGGTTAAAGATGTTATTAGTGTGAGTGATGGGCGAAAACTGGGGAATATAAGCGATATTGATATTGATTTAGACACTGGGAAAATCGAAAACATTATAGTAGGTGGTTCAGGTAAAATATTGGGTTTTTTCGGCAAGGATGATGAGGCTGTTATCCCATGGGCCAGCATTGTTAAAATTGGAGCAGATGTTATCTTAGTACGAATGAGAGAGCAGAAATATACACAGCAGCAGCTCCAGGAGCCAAAAGAGCAATAATGTAGTCGAAATAATAATCATTCAAAAAGGTATTGGGTTTTTGTTTTCGAGTTTAAAAGAGGCATCAAATCAAAATGATTAAGATGCCCTGTCATGTTTTAAAGGGGTTGTTGTTAAAGGGACTTTGTTGTTTTTTAGCTCATTTCATTATTAGAAGTTAACATAGTCAAATAAAAAAACACCACGTAGGTGTTTTTTTATTTGAATTAGAAATTGGCTATTTATTAGTTATATACCTTAATGGTTACCGTTCTAGCACCCCATTGAAGAGCTTTTGACCTGCTTGATATAAAAAGATCAATTTTTTTT
This sequence comes from Heyndrickxia acidicola, assembly GCF_001636425.1. Lineage (NCBI taxonomy): Bacteria > Bacillati > Bacillota > Bacilli > Caryophanales > Bacillaceae > Heyndrickxia > Heyndrickxia acidicola. Next base: position 1,792,198 of record NZ_KV440953.1, on the reverse strand, counting down.
CCTTTAATGGCACAGCCTTTATCTCCTGCTATTGCAAGGCCATACCCTGGAACATATACCTTAGATCCTAATGGGATAATTTTTGGGTCAACTGAAATGACTTTTGCGTTTGGATGCTTCAATAAGTTAAATCCCGTTGATGTTACGCCGCTGCAGCCTTTGCAAGAAGCAGTATAGGCTGTGCTATTAACTGTTATGTATCGAAATGATTCCTTCGGCGAGCTCTGAGATGATGAAGATGAAGAAGAGGCAGAAGGATATAATTTAATCAGCTGGTTCACTTTAATCATGTCTGAGTTAAGGTGATTCCATTGTTTTAAATGGCTTATGGATACGTGGTATTTTTTGGAAATCTTTGAGAGAGAATCTCCGGATTTAACTTTATACACAGAAGCAGCGAAAGTCCCTTCAGATAATCCAAAAGAAAAGATTAATAGAGCAGCAATGGTCACTATTATTTTTTTCAATCGCGTTTTCTCCTTTTTTTATATAATGTAGGTACATCTTACCAATATAATGTGACAGGAATGTAACAAACACGTTCGAATTTCTTTACAATACTTTTACAACCGACATATTTCTTTAAACAGGGTTCTTTATAATTTGATAAATGAGGAAGAAATTGATAGTGGAAGATAGATTCATAGAATGAAAAACAACGAGTAATACTGGTATAATAAATGTACTAAAAGAACCGTTAATGGAGTTGGAAAGGGAGAGGGAAGATGCAGGAACCTTTTTTGAAACAAAAAGATGAATATTACATTATAAAAAGCTGGAATGATAGGAATAAAAAAGTGATAGCAGGTTTTACGACAAAGAACAATGGGGTAAGCAAATCATTTAATGGTACGTTGAATCTTGCTTTTCATGTGAAGGATAATCAGGAAGACGTTCAACAAAACAGGCACCATTTGGCAAGTGAATTGGGCTTTTCCATTGAGCAGTGGGTGAGTGCAGAACAAACACATGAAGTAAATATTAAAAAAATTGACGAAAGGGATAAATCGAAAGGGGCACTTGATTATGGCTCCAGTATTCCTCGAACGGACGGTTTTTATAGTGACAGTGAAGATATATTATTGACTATGTGCTATGCCGATTGTGTACCGATTTTTTATTTCTCGCCAAAGGCACAAAGGATTGGCGTTGTTCATGCTGGCTGGAAAGGCACCACAGACGGTATTGCGCAAAAAATGGCAGACATGTGGGCAGAAGAAGGCATTTCAAAAGAGGACATTTTGGCTGTGATTGGTCCAAGCATTTGCCAAAAATGCTATATAGTAGATGAAAAAGTAATAGATAAAGTTCAAAAATGGGTAATAGATTCTAAAGAAATGCCCTATAATGAAATTAGTACTGGACAATATGAACTGAATCTAAGAAAATTAAATCAAATTATCTTAGAAAATTCGGGAATTCCAGCAAGTAATATTTCAGTAACCGCATTATGTACAAGCTGTGACCAGGAAGAGTTTTTCTCTCACCGCCGCGATAAAGGCAATACAGGCAGAATGCTGGCTTTTATTGGGATGAAAGGAGAGTTGGCGTGAAGGTATTAGATAACCTCGCAGATATAGAAGAAAAGATTAGGATAGCCTGTGAGGCCTCAGGAAGGGATACAAAGGACGTAACCATTATTGCTGTTACAAAGTATGTAACCACTGAAAGAGCTTTGGAAGCTGTTGAAGCAGGCGTGCTGAATTTAGGTGAAAACCGGGATGATGGCCTCCTTGAAAAATGGAAAATCCTGAAGGATAGGCCAATCTGGCATTTTATTGGATCACTTCAAACAAAAAAGGTGAAAAATATAATTGATAAGGTTGCTTATATTCATTCTTTGGACCGAATATCTTTGGCACAGGAAATTGACAAAAGGGCTTCCGAGCCAGTAAATTGTTTTGTCCAGGTCAATGTATCGGGTGAAGAAACAAAACATGGAGTTAAACCTGATCAGGTGCTTAAGTTTATAAAGGAACTACAGAAGTTTGAAAAAATCAGGGTGATTGGCCTTATGACAATGGCTCCTTTGACCGACGACCAGACAGTCATCCGAAAATGCTTTAAGGAATTAAAGAAGCTGCAAAATGATATTCAGTCACTGCAATTACCGGCATCCCCTTGTACGGAGCTTTCCATGGGAATGTCAAATGATTACACAATTGCGATTGAAGAAGGAGCTACTTTTATTAGAATTGGAACGGCTTTGGTTGGCTAAAAATAGGAGGTGTGAAAAGTGGGATTAAAAACAAAGTTAAAAACCTTTTTCCTTCTTGATGAGGAAGAAAATGAAATTTTGGAAGAAGAAACGGTACAAAAGCAACCTGTTCAAGAGCCGATTAGGGAAACGATAAAAAGACAGCAGCCTGTAAATTCTTCACAGGCACCAAGGCAGAATGTTGTCAGCCTCCAAAGTGTACAAAAACAGAGTAAGGTTATTTTGGTAGAACCAAGAGTCTATGCTGAAGCACAGGAAATTGCGGACCATTTAAATAACCATCGCTCTGTGGTTGTAAATCTTCAAAGAATCCAGCATGACCAGGCATTAAGAATTGTTGATTTTCTAAGCGGCACGGTTTATGCAATAGGAGGAGATATCCAAAGAGTGGGAAGCAATATCTTCTTATGTACTCCTGACACAGTTGAAGTAACCGGAAATATTACTGAATTGCTCCAGGAAAATGATTTGCATGATTCGAGGTGGTCGTAAGCCAAATGGGAATGCTGCTGAGCCTAATAGTATATATTCTTCAAATATACTCATATGTATTGATCATCTACATTTTTATGTCATGGTTTAACCTTCGAAATACAACGGTAGGTGAATTTTTCGCCCGGATTTGCGAGCCATATCTTGAACCCTTCCGAAGGATTGTACCGCCAATTGGAATGATAGATATTTCACCAATTGTTGCATTTATCGTTTTGGATTTAGCGAGGAACGGAATCTATCAGCTATTTCAGTGGTTTTAAAAAAGGGCAGCTTTTAAAAGCGCCCTTTTCTTATTGAGCCAGTAAATTTTTATTGTAATCTTAAGCTAAGCGGAAAGCTGTGATATATACAGTTGGCGTGAATTAGCTTTAACAGTACGAAGTCCTTAAACAGACCTATACCTATACATTTACTATTTATTTTGTAAAGGAGAAGAAACCGGTTGGATACAATTTACCAGCATTTTAGACCAGATGAAAAAGAGTTTATAGATCAAGTGCTTAATTGGCGGCAGTCGGTGGAGAATACCTATTCTCCGAGGTTGACTGATTTTTTGGATCCTCGGCAGCAACTTATTGTTCATGCCCTTATAGGAAAGAATGATGACATAAAAATAAAAGAGCATGGCGGATATGAAAGTGCAGAGAGAAAAAGAGTCCTGCTTTTTCCGGATTATTATGTTCCAGAGGAAGAAGATTTCCAGCTCGCTTTAGTTGAAATAGATTATCCAAGTAAATTTGTGTCCATTGAACACCGGCAAATCCTTGGAACTCTCATGTCTATAGGGTTAAAGAGAGAAAAATACGGGGATATCTTGGTAGGGCAAGACAGGATTCAATTCTTTGCCGGAGAGGAGATATGCGAGTTTATTATCTCGGAAGTCCAGCAAATAGGAAAAGCTTCGGTTAAGCTTCTCAAAAAGTCTTTAGCAGAAAGGATAAATTCTCAAGAAGAGTGGATGGAAGTAAGTACTACGGCCAGTTCACTCCGTCTGGATGTTATTCTTTCAAGCATTTATAATATTTCCCGCCAAAAAGCGCAGGCATTGATCCAAAGAGGTCTCGTTAAAGTTAATTGGAAACAGGTGGAACAAACATCATTTACATGCGAAGAAGGAGATGTATTATCTGCAAGAGGCTATGGAAGAAGCCGAATTATTTCCATAGATGGCCAAACAAAAAAAGAAAAATGGCGATTGACTGCAGGCATCCTAAAATAATTTTGATTAAATTTGCAGGATATTCCCCAAAGCTGTCGAAATTCAGTATAATATAAATATGTGAAGAAAGTGTTATCGATAAAAAATTAATTAGCCATAATGCCTATTTTTACTTTCCCGTTTTTCTCTGTAAAAACTTCTGTAAATTAGGATGATTCAGTGCACATCCTTTTAAAGAGAAAAACAGGAGTGTAAGTATTTAAACTACTATTATGGAGGTGGCAATATGCCTTTAACGCCATTAGATATACATAATAAAGAATTCAGCAAGGGTTTTCGCGGTTATGATGAGGACCAGGTAAATGAATTTTTGGATCAAATTATAAAAGACTATGAATTGATGATTCGTGAAAAGAAGGAATTGGAAGAAAGGCTGGCTTCTTTAAATGAACGTCTTGGCCATTTTACTTCCATTGAAGAAACGCTGAATAAGTCCATTATTGTGGCTCAGGAAGCAGCAGAAGAAGTAAGAGGCAATGCTCAAAAGGAAGCAAAGCTTATCATTAGGGAAGCGGAAAAGAACGCTGACCGCATAGTGAATGAATCACTTTCCAAAGCCCGTAAAATTGCCTTGGATATTGAGGAATTGAAAAAACAATCAAAAGTGTTTCGTACCCGTTTTAAAATGCTTGTGGAAGCACAGCTTGATCTTCTTAAAAGTGATGACTGGGATACGCTTATGGAATTTGAGTTAGATGCTACAGAGTTTGATTTGGAAGAGGACGCGATTAAATAAAAAAAGAATCGGTCATTTAGGCTTGACGGGATAAAAACCTGTCACATATAATAATTTAAAATCATGATAATTAAACGATGACTGGGACAGTATATCTGTTTAATTCTTATATTAGCGAGCCGGTGATAGTGGAAGCCCGGCATAAGATAACAGCTGGAAGATCACCCATGAGTTCTTGACTTGAAAACCATTTGGTTAGTAGATAAAAGCGGGTCATTCTCGATATTGAATGATAAAGCGGACAATGACTATTCATTGTCTACCAGGGTGGTACCGCGGGAAACCTTCTCGTCCCTTTGTGGATGAGAAGGTTTTTTTTGTTTTTAGGGTAATAAAGAACATTCAGAAGCCTAATCAGTGCAGGAATGCATAAAGAAAATTTTGTCAATTATATGTAATGGCCTTATGATGATTCATTTTAACATAATTAGTTGTTTTATTTAGGAGGAGTAAAAGATGGAGTATAAAGATACCTTATTGATGCCTAAAACGGAATTTCCGATGCGAGGAAATCTTCCCAAAAGAGAACCTGAAATTCAGGAAAAATGGGAAAAGATGAATATTTACCAAAAAGTTCAGGAAAGAAATCAAGGAAAGCCATTGTTTATTTTGCATGACGGACCGCCTTATGCAAACGGTGATCTCCACATGGGCCATGCCTTAAACAAAACATTAAAGGACTTTATTGTAAGATATAAATCCATGACAGGCTTCAACGCACCGTATGTACCTGGCTGGGATACCCACGGCCTGCCAATTGAACAGGCATTAACTAATAAGGGTGTAAAACGAAAAGAAATGACAGTTGCTGAATTTCGAAAGCTATGTGCAGAATATGCCTATGAACAAGTTGATAACCAAAGGGCTTCCTTTAAAAGACTGGGAGTGCGCGGTGACTGGGAAAATCCGTATCTTACATTAAAGCCCGAATACGAGGCTCAACAAATTAAGGTTTTTGGAGAAATGGCAAGCAAAGGCTATATTTATAAAGGACTAAAGCCTGTATACTGGTCTCCATCCAGTGAATCAGCCCTTGCAGAGGCAGAAATTGAGTATCAGGATAAACGCTCAGCCTCCATTTATGTCGCCTTTAAAGTGAAAGATGGAAAAGGCGTGCTGGATAATGAAACAAAAATCATTATCTGGACTACTACACCTTGGACAATGCCTGCTAATTTAGGTATTTCAGTGCATCCAGATTTAAATTATGCCGTCGTTTTGGTCAATAATGAAAAATTTGTTGTGGCTGAAGCTCTTCTTGAAGAGGTTTCCAACGTACTTGAATGGGAGTCGCCAGAAGTGGTGAAAACTGTCAAAGGTCGCGATATGGAATATATTACAGCTGAACACCCTTTCTATGACCGCGAATCTTTAGTCATGCTTGGTGACCATGTTACAACTGAATCTGGAACAGGCTGTGTACATACAGCTCCTGGACATGGGGAAGATGACTTTATTGTTGGGAAAAAGTATGGCTTGGACGTTTTATGTCCCGTGGACGATAAAGGAAGAATGACAGCGGAGGCTCCAGGATTTGAAGGACTGTTCTATGATGAGGCTAATAAACCAATTACAGAAAAGCTTAAAGAGGTTGGCGCCCTTCTTAAACTGAATTTCTTTACCCACTCATATCCGCATGATTGGAGAACAAAGAAGCCGGTTATTTTCCGGGCAACTGCTCAATGGTTCGCCTCAATCGACGCTTTCCGTAATGAGCTTTTGGAGCAAATTAAAGAAGTGAAGTGGGTTCCATCTTGGGGAGAAACAAGATTATTTAATATGGTTCGTGACCGTGGGGATTGGTGTATCTCCCGCCAGAGAGCATGGGGTGTTCCAATTCCGGTATTCTATGCTGAAAATGGTGATGCCATTATTACAGAAGAAACAATCGAGCATGTTTCTGAATTATTCCGTGAGAATGGATCCAACGTTTGGTTTGAGCGTGAAGCAAAGGAGTTGCTTCCTGAAGGCTTTACCCATCCTGGAAGCCCGAATGGCCAATTCACTAAGGAAACAGACATTATGGATGTCTGGTTTGATTCAGGCTCTTCCCATCAGGGCGTGTTAGTTGAACGTGATGGACTTCAGCGTCCAGCAGATCTATATTTGGAGGGTTCTGACCAATATCGCGGCTGGTTTAACTCATCTCTTACAACCTCTGTTGCTGTTTCCGGCAAGGCACCGTATAAAGGAATTTTAAGCCACGGATTTGCACTCGATGGTGAAGGAAGAAAAATGAGTAAATCCTTAGGAAATGTTATTTTGCCTGGTAAAGTCATTAACCAAATGGGTGCCGAAATTGTTCGTTTATGGGTTGCATCAGTAGATTATCAAGCGGATGTTCGTGTATCTGATGCTATTCTTAAACAGGTTTCTGAAGTTTACAGAAAGATCCGTAATACTTTCCGTTTCTTGCTTGGCAACTTAAATGATTTCCAGCCTGATGCAAATAAGATCAGCTATGACCAGCTGCGCGAAGTAGATCAGTTCATGCTTGTAAAATTAAATCAATTAATCAAAACTGTTTGTACTTCCTATGAAAATTATGAATTCCCAAGCATTTATCATGCAATTAATAATTTCTGTACTCAAGATCTAAGTGCGTTCTATCTGGATTTTGCCAAAGACGTACTGTATATCGAAGCGGAAGATAATTATGAGCGCAGAGCGATGCAAACAGTCTTATATGAATGTTTAACAGTTCTTGCTAAATTATTATCACCTGTTCTTCCTCATACTGCTGATGAAGTGTGGGAATTCATTCCTGGAGTGGAAGGAGAAAGTGTTCAGCTGACGGATATGCCAGAGTACAAAGAGCTTCCGAATGCTTTAAAACTTGAAGAAAAATGGTCTAAATTCTTGGATCTTCGAGATGATGTATTAAAAGCATTAGAAGAAGCAAGAAATGCAAAAGTGATCGGAAAATCCCTGACTGCAAAAGTGACCTTGTATGTAAATAAAGAGATGAAGGAATTGCTGGAAAGCATTCATGAAAGTATGAACCAGCTCTTTATTGTCTCTGGTTTTGAAGTAAGAGGATCTAAGGGAGAAGCACCTGAAAATGCACTTGACCTTCAAAATGCTTCCATCGTAGTAGAAAAAGCAGAAGGTGAAACGTGTGAACGCTGCTGGATTGTTACACCGGAAGTGGGCAAAAATGAAAAGCACCCTACACTATGTCCGCGCTGTGCTGAAGTAGTGGAAAAAAATTATTAAAAGAAAAGCGTAAGCCGATTGCTAGTACAATATAAAGGAACCCCCAAAGGTAATTCTTTGGGGGTTTTGTATTATTTGTAACTTTTAGAAACAGTTACTCTTTAAACAATCCTAAAGATTGGGGATGATAAAATACAACAAACTGCATGGAGGGATAATGACATGAATGAGCAGCATGATGAACACTTTCGTTTTCTTCAAGCTTTAAAAGAAGAGTTAAGTGCATACGAGGCCCAAAATAAAAATATACAGCCCCTCATTCTGAAAGAACTGCAGGACATTGACAGTGCCTTATTAAAATTTCAGGAAGGAAGCTTTGGGATTTGCGAGATAAACGGAGATCCAATCCCGAGTTCCTGGCTGAAGAGTATCCCCACCATGAAAAATTCAGAAGAATGGAACCAGTTGCTTCAATATGGAAAGGTTACCATTCCTTTTAATTAATTATTAAGGCTCTTTTCGTAAATGTTTTTTCTATTGGGCACAGTAATATCAATATAAATATGTTCAATATTAAAACTTATGAAAAGCCTAAGTAAAGGTGCCACGAAGACAGACAACTCATGGAGTAATCCTTTATACGTAAAGCAAATCTATGTGAAAATAGCCGGTTACAATGTTGGTTTTAAACCTATGTAAAGGGGAGCAGAAAGCACGAGACTCCTGAGTGAAAAACTGGCCAAAGGGAGAGACCCCACAGGAGCTTGCAACAAGGAGGCTCTAGGCCGTCCGCGGAAAGCAGCGAATGCCTAAAGCGGGAACAATCAGCAGGATGGCCAGGCACTATTAATGTCTAGGTTAAAGAACAATGTAATATTGATAGTAAAGTTAAAAAAGAGCAGGGTGGGGAAAAGCGAATATTTGGCGTGGAAATAAACAGCAGGAAGAGCAGTGCACGCCCCATGTCTGTCTTAAACCCCAATATTTGAATTGAACCCAAAGTTGATTGAAGAGGAAGGCACGAGACTCCTGCGGGATCAGCAGGCCTTAGGAAGACCCCACAGGAGCTTGCGACGAGGAGGCTTCCGGCCGCCCGCGGAAAGCGAGTGCCTGCAGCGGAAATCAACCAGCAGGAAGAGCAGTGCACGCCCCATGTCTGTCTTAAACCCCAATATTTGATTGAAACCAAAGTTTATTGAAGAGGAAGGCACGAGACCCCTGAGGGATTAGCAGGCCTTTGGAAGACCCCACAGGAGCCTGCGGAAAGCATGTGCCTGCAGTGGAAATCAACCAGCAGGAACAGTAGTGCACTCCTCATGTCTTTGTTTCATCCAAAAAAGCGAGCAGCAATCAACAGAACCTTGCAGTGAATATTCCTAAATGGCGGAAATTATGCTAAAATGCAAAGGGTATAGAAAATACTGGACAGGTATAAGAAACCCTTGCCAGAATTAGCTAATCAAACTCGTACATGGGGGTATCCTTTGTGGTATATTTTTACCTGCTTGCTGCAGTCATTATTGCGGTTGACCAGATTACAAAGTGGTTGATAGTAAAAAATATGGAGCCAGGAGAAAGTATTAAAATTATCGAAAACTTTTTCTATATTACCTCTAGCCGTAACCAGGGGGCTGCCTGGGGGATATTGCAGGGGAAGATGTGGCTGTTTTATTTTATAACAGTTGTTGTCATAATTGGTCTAATTTATTTTCTTCAAAAGAATGCCAAAGGAAAACCTTTGCTTGGAATTAGCATGGCTTTTATGCTGGGAGGGGCTATTGGGAATTTTATAGATAGGATTGCCCGTAAAGAAGTGGTTGATTTTATCCATACTTATATATTTGGATATGATTTTCCAATATTCAATATTGCCGATTCCAGTTTAACAATAGGTGTTGTGCTTTTGTTAATTCTTATGCTGCTAGACGAACGGAAATCAAAGGAGAAATCATATGGAAATAAAGGAACACATCATTCTTGATACTGAGCGAAATGAGCGTCTTGACAAGGTGATAACCACTTTAAATGCGGAGTGGTCCCGGTCTCAAGTTCAGCAATGGATCAAGGAAGGAAATGTGACAGTGAATAATGCCCCCGTCAAGGCAAATTATAAATGCAATGAAAACGACAAAATTGTGATTCAAATACCGGAACCTGAATTATTAGATGTTGAACCGGAACAGATGGATTTAGATATATACTATGAGGATGCGGATGTTTTAGTTGTAAATAAGCCCAAGGGAATGGTTGTACATCCTGCTCCCGGCCATACACAGGGTACATTGGTTAATGGTCTAATGGGTCATTGTAAAGATCTCTCAGGGATCAACGGTGTACTAAGACCAGGGATTGTCCATAGGATCGACATGGACACCTCTGGATTATTAATGGTCGCTAAAAATGATTTGGCCCATGAAAGCCTGGTAGAACAGCTTGTGAATAAAACTGTTACAAGAAGATATAAAGCCCTTGTTCATGGCGTTATTCCGCATGATCATGGAACAATTGATGCCCCGCTTGGACGTGATCCTTTGGAACGGCAAAGAATGGCCGTTGTGGATAATGGTAAGCATGCTGTAACCCACTTTCAAGTGCTGGATCGTTTTAAACAATTTACTTTTGTCGAGTGTGTTTTGGAGACAGGAAGAACTCACCAAATACGCGTTCACATGAAATATATCGGTTATCCGCTAGTGGGGGATCCTAAATACGGCCCTAAAAAACCAATAACCGATGATGGACAAGCCCTGCATGCAGCAGTATTAGGCTTCAACCATCCGAGAACAAATGAATATCTTGAATTTGAAGCCCCGCTTCCAGAAGAATTTACTGATCTGATGGAACGTTTGAAAAAATAATCGTTGACAAAATGGGGATAGACATTTACACTATAAATTAATTAAATACCCTTTAACACAGTCCCGTGAGGCTGCAAAGGAATAATAGGTATTTGTTTTGTTTAACATGTATTTATGAGCCCTCTTGCATACTCACGAGAGGGCTTTTGTATTTTAAAAGTGAAGGGAAGAGTAATAATGCAAATGAAAGCCACTGTTCTAGATGAACAAGCTATACGCAGGGCTTTAACAAGGATTGCTCATGAAATTATAGAGCGTAACAAAGGAATAGAAAATTGTGTGCTTGTGGGTATTAAAACCCGTGGAATCCATCTAGCCAATCGATTGGCTGAACGAATCCAAAAGATAGAAGGTCAGGCAATCGATGTTGGCGAAATTGATATAACCCTGTACAGGGATGATCTATCAAAGAAAACCGTCAATGCAGAGCCTGAAGTAAAAGGCACTGATATTCCTGTTACGATTAAAGACCGGACAGTAATACTGGTTGATGATGTTCTTTATACAGGGCGTACGGTTCGAGCGGGGATGGATGCCTTAATGGATTTAGGAAGACCGGCACAAATTCAGCTTGCTGTCCTTGTTGACAGGGGACACAGGGAACTTCCAATCCGTGCAGATTTCATTGGTAAAAACATACCTACCTCCAGCTCTGAGAAAATTGTTGTGGAATTAACAGAGCAAGATCAATTAGATCAAGTAAGTATACACGAAAAATAACATATACGTCCTTTTAAAACAGTCCTGAGAGACTGGCAAAGGCGACCGGGAAAGCAAAGCTTTTCCTGATCAACCCTCTTTGCCTTTTTTATGGACAAAGAGGGTTTTTTTGCAAGGAAAAACTAAATAAAGCTACACCTTTTAAATAAAGTCCAGAGAGGCTTTCAAGGGTGATTTACAGTTGAAGAAAGCGAATGCTGGCTTCAGCCTGTTAACCAACACCCTAAAGCACTGGCAGGGTGTTTTTTTATGCCTATCTCTAGCGAATAAGCAAGACGCTTTCACTTTTCGTATGAAAGGAAGAAGTTTACATGAAGCATTTACTCTCCATATCACAATTAACCACAACCGAAATAACAGAAATACTTCATGATGCAGAAATGTTTGCCAAAGGAGACTGCCGGATTCAGAAGGGACTGGGATACGCGGCCAATCTATTTTTTGAACCGAGTACAAGAACAAAAAGCAGCTTTGAAATGGCAGAAAGAAAAATTGGGCTGGACATCATCCCTTTCGAAGCGAGTACTTCCAGTGTGCAAAAGGGGGAAACTCTTTACGATACTGTGAAAACTCTGGAAATGATAGGTGTAAATGTCGTAGTCATTCGGCATCCGCAAAATCATTTTTACCTCTCTTTAATGGAAAATATCCATATTCCCGTCATAAATGGCGGAGACGGAAGCGGCCAGCATCCTACACAATGTCTATTAGATCTTTTTACGATACAACAGGAATTTGGGGGATTCAAAGGATTGGAGGTAGCGATTGTTGGGGATATTTCCCATAGCCGTGTAGCAAGATCCAATCAGGAAGCATTAAATAGGCTCGGAGCAAAGGTCCTGTTTTCTGGCCCTCATGAATGGAGTGACCCATCATTTCAGGAAAATGGCCAATATATTGAACTGGACGAAGCGGTGGAAAGAGCGGATGTCGTCATGATGCTGAGGGTTCAGCATGAAAGGCATGGTGGATCAATCGGTTTCTCTCCGGATCAATATCATTTGAAATACGGATTAACAGCTGATAGGGAAAAGAGAATGAAAAAAAGCAGTATTATTATGCATCCCGCACCAGTTAATCGAAATGTGGAACTGGCTGATGAGCTGGTGGAATGTAAACGATCAAGAATCTTTAAGCAAATTCAAAATGGTGTGTTCACCAGGATGGCAGTCCTTAAAAGAGCGTTAGAATTTTAAAAGGCGGTGCAGATGATGGGATATCTTATAAAAAACGGCAATGTACATATGGAAAAAGGCGAAGCAATGCAGATGGATCTAAGGATTAAGGAAAATCTGATTGCAGAAATAGGGGGAAATTTACAACATGATGGAGAAATCATTATTGATGCTCAAGGCTATCTTGTATCACCAGGATTTCTCGATCTTCACTCCCATCTAAGAGAGCCGGGAGGAGAGCATAAAGAAACGATTGAAACGGGTACCAAGGCAGCAGCAAAGGGCGGTTTTACAACGATTGCATCCATGCCAAATACGAATCCTATATTGGATACTCCTGAGAAAATGGAGGATATGCAAAAGCGGATTAAAAAAACCGGGCTCGTACGAGTATTGCCCTACGCAGCGATTTCCACTGGACTTAAAGGTGGTGAGCTCACGGATTTCGAGGGCTTAAAAGCAAATGGAGCTTTCGCCTTTACAGACGATGGAGTAGGTGTTCAGAATGCGGGAATGATGTATGAAGCTATGAAAAGGGCCGCCGCACTGGATATGGCCGTCGTAGCCCATTGTGAAGATAACAGTCTGATATATGGCGGTGCCTTTCATGAAGGGGAGTTTTCAAGAGAACACACTGTGAAAGGAATTCCATCGATATGTGAAGCGGTTCAAATTGCCCGTGATGTCCTTTTAGCTGAAGCGGCGGGTTGCCATTATCATGTTTGTCACATTAGTTCAAAGGAATCCGTCAGGGTGGTGAGAGATGCAAAGAAAGCAGGTATCCGTGTAACAGCAGAGGTTACCCCGCATCATTTGCTTCTATGTGACCAAGACATACCTGGCCTTGACACGAACTATAAAATGAACCCGCCATTAAGATCAGAGGCTGACCGTAATGCCTTGATTGAAGGGCTGCTTGACGGAACGATTGACTTTATTGCGACAGACCATGCTCCACATAGCCAAGAAGAGAAGCAAAAGGGGATTTATGAATCTCCTTTTGGGATTGTGGGATTTGAAACAGCCTTTCCATTGTTATATACCCATTTTGTGGAAAAGGGTGTTTTTACCCTCGCTCAATTGCTTGAATGGATAACCGTAAAACCGGCCAGCGTATTCAGTCTTCCTTTTGGAAGATTGGAAGAAGGAAAGGCAGCAGATATCACGCTAGTGGATTTGAAGCATACGAAAGTGGTTGATTCTGAAAAATTTTTATCTAAAGGAAAAAATACCCCATTTAATGGATGGGAATGTAAGGGATGGCCTGCAGCAACGATAGTAAATGGAACATTGGTATGGAAAGAGGAGGGAGTTAAATGCTAAAGAAACAGCTGATACTTGAAGATGGGACAATTATGGTCGGTAAAGGTTTTGGAAGCGAAGATGCAACGGTGGGGGAAGTGGTATTTAACACAGGGATGACTGGATATCAGGAAACCATTACAGATCCTTCTTACTGCGGCCAGATTGTTACATTTACCTACCCTTTGATCGGAAATTATGGAGTTAACAGAGATGACTTTGAATCAGTCAATCCAGTTATTAAAGGTGTTGTAGTGAAAGAAGCGGCTGACTACCCAGTTAACTGGCGCAGCGAAATGAGTATTGATGAATATCTGAAGAAGAAAAACATACCGGGAATAGCTGGGATAGATACAAGAAAGCTGACAAGAATTATTCGCAGCTTTGGTACGTTAAAAGGGGCTATCTGCAGTATGGAAGAGGATGCTGAAGCGGTCATAAAAAAACTGAAAGCAGAAGCATTGCCAAATGACCAGGTACAGCAGGTTTCCATCCGGCAAGCCTATCCAAGTCCAGGAAGAGGACATCATATTGTATTGGTTGACTTTGGAGCAAAGCATGGCATTTTACGAGAATTGAATAAACGAAATTGTGATGTAACAGTAGTTCCATATAACACCACTGCAGAAACCATTTTAGCCATGAGACCGGATGGTGTCATGCTTTCCAATGGACCTGGCGACCCCAAGGATGTAAAGGAAGCGATTGTGATGGTTCAGCAATTAATTGGCAACACCCCGTTTTTTGGCATCTGTTTGGGTCACCAACTGTTTGCTTTGGCCTGCGGTGCTGACACCTATAAAATGAAATTTGGCCACCGGGGCTCAAACCATCCGGTACGAGATCTAAAGACTGGAAAGGTAGCCTTGACCTCTCAAAATCATGGCTATGCCGTAAGTGATGAATCTCTTGTAAATACTCCTTTAATTGTTACACAAAGGGCGTTAAATGATGGAACGATTGAAGGTCTTGAGCACAAAAATGCTCCAGCATTCACTGTACAGTATCATCCCGAAGCTTCTCCGGGACCAGAAGATACCAATTATCTTTTTGATGAATTTCTAAAAACCGTAGCGAAGTGGAAGGAAGGAGCACTGCATCATGCCTAAACGTAAAGACATCCAAAGTATTCTAGTAATTGGTTCAGGGCCGATCATCATCGGCCAGGCAGCTGAATTTGATTATGCAGGTACACAAGCCTGCCTTGCATTAAAAGAAGAGGGTTACAAAGTAATCTTAATCAATTCAAACCCTGCCACCATTATGACAGACACAGAAATAGCTGATGTGGTATACATAGAGCCCATCACATTGGAATTCGTATCAAGAATTATCCGTAAAGAACGACCAGATGCCATCCTGCCGACACTTGGCGGGCAAACCGGCCTAAATATGGCGATGGAATTGGCGGAATCAGGAATCTTAGAAGAGTGTGATGTGGAAATTCTCGGAACAAAACTAACAGCTATAGAACAAGCGGAAGACCGTGAAAAATTCCGTTCATTAATGAATGAGTTAAACGAACCAGTGCCTGATAGTGAGATTATTCATTCCTTAGAGGAAGCCAAAACGTTTGCTGGGCAAATTGGTTTTCCAATCATTGTACGTCCAGCCTATACGCTTGGCGGTACAGGCGGGGGAATTTGTGAAAATGAAGAGGAATTGAATGAGATTGTGGCGAGCGGACTAAAGAACAGCCCTGTCCATCAATGCCTGCTTGAAAGAAGCATCGCAGGTTTTAAGGAAATTGAATATGAAGTGATGAGGGATGCAAATGACAATGCTATAGTCGTCTGCAATATGGAAAACATTGATCCAGTTGGTGTTCATACTGGGGATTCGATTGTGGCAGCACCTAGTCAAACATTAAGTGACCGGGAATACCATATGCTCAGAAATGTATCTCTTAAAATTATTCGCGCCTTAAAAATCGAAGGTGGCTGCAATGTCCAGCTGGCTCTTGATCCCGATAGCTTTGAATATTTTATTATCGAGGTTAATCCAAGGGTAAGCCGGTCTTCAGCATTAGCATCAAAAGCTACAGGCTATCCAATTGCCAAGCTTGCTGCGAAAATTGCGGTAGGGCTGTCACTGGATGAGATGATTAATCCTGTTACAGGAAAGACGTATGCTTGCTTTGAACCTGCTCTCGACTACGTGGTCACAAAAATCCCGCGCTTTCCATTTGATAAATTCCAATCCGCTAAAAGGGTGCTTGGAACTCAAATGAAAGCAACAGGAGAAGTAATGGCGATAGGAAGAAGCTTTGAGGAGTCACTGCTAAAGGCGGTAAGATCCCTGGAGAATGACCTGACTCATATAGAGCTTGATGAGATTAAATCCATGGAAGATTCTTTAATTGAGAAAAGAATCCGCAAAGCGGGGGATGAAAGATTATTTTATCTGGCAGAGGCGCTTAGAAGAGGGGTATCCATCCAGACCATTCACGAGTGGAGCCGCATTGACTTATTTTTCCTTCGTAAAATTGAAAAAATTATTCAGTTTGAGAGCCTAGTAAAAGATCATCCATTTGAAAAGGAAATAGGCCATGAAGCCAAGCAAATGGGATTTTCGGACCACTCACTGGCAAAGCTTTGGAACGCTAAAGAACAAGCGATTTACAGCTGGCGTAAACAGCAGGGAATCATTCCAGTATTTAAAATGGTAGACACGTGTGCTGCGGAATTTGAATCAAACACACCTTATTTCTACAGTACGTATGAAGAAGAAAATGAATCCATTCGTACCGGACGAAAAAAAGTGATTGTTCTTGGATCCGGCCCTATCCGTATCGGACAGGGTGTAGAGTTTGATTACGCTACTGTCCATTCCGTTAAGGCCATTCAGGAAGCCGGCTATGAAGCTATTATCATTAATAATAACCCTGAGACCGTTTCGACCGACTTCAGTATTTCGGATAAGTTATATTTTGAACCTCTTACAACAGAAGATGTTATGCACATTATTGATCTGGAGCAGCCTGAAGGAGTGGTCGTTCAATTTGGAGGTCAAACAGCTATTAATCTAGCAGCCTCATTAGCGGATCGCGGAGTTACCATATTAGGCACATCACTGGAAAGTGTCGATAGAGCAGAAAATCGTGAGAAATTTGAAGCAGCGCTTCAGCAAATCCAAATTCCTCAGCCATTAGGGAAAACGGCGTACTCCATTCAGGAAGCAGTAAAAATTGCAGAAGAGATCGGGTACCCTGTATTGGTCAGACCTTCCTATGTTTTAGGCGGGAGAGCAATGGAAATCGTGTATAAGGAAGAAGAGCTTGTTCATTATGTAAACAATGCTGTGAAAATTAATCCTGGGCATCCCGTTTTAATCGACCGCTACTTGGTTGGCAAGGAATTTGAGGTAGACGCAGTCTCTGACGGCGAGGAGGTTTTGATTCCAGGAATCATTGAGCATATTGAGAAGGCCGGGGTCCACTCTGGTGACTCTATTGCAGTGTATCCAGCACAAAGCATATCAGAGAGCGTGAAAGCAAAAATAGCAGATTATACGGCTAAGCTTGCGAAAGAGCTTCAGATAATCGGATTATTAAACATCCAATTCGTCCTGTCAAATGATGAACTATATGTTATCGAAGTAAACCCGAGGTCAAGCAGAACCGTTCCATTTATTAGCAAAATTACGAATATCCCGATGGCAAACCTGGCTACGAAAGTGATATTGGGATCTAAAATAAAAGAGCTGGGATATGGAAATGGACTGGTGAAAGAAAAAACCGGCGTTTACGTAAAGGTTCCTGTGTTCTCATTCGCAAAGCTGCGCAGGGTTGATATTACTCTCGGACCTGAAATGAAATCAACAGGCGAGGTCATGGGAAAAGATATAACGCTTGAAAAGGCATTGTACAAAGGGTTGGTTGCGGCAGGAACAAAAGTGAAAAATGAAGGGATTGTCCTGTTCACTGTGGCCGATAAGGATAAAGCGGAAGCGCTGGAGCTTGCACGGAGATTCTCAAATATCGGCTACTCGCTTATGGCTACAAGCGGTACTGCTGCCTTCATGGGAAAGGAAGGATTAAAAGTCGAGGTCATTAATAAAATTGGCACTGGCGGGGAAACACTTGTTGATGTAATCCGGGAAGGCAAGGCACAATTAATTATCAACACGCTGACAAAAGGAAAGCTTCCTGAAAGAGACGGTTTCAGAATCCGCAGAGAATCAGTAGAGAACGGCATTCCTTGCTTAACATCGCTGGATACGGCTGAAGCCATTTTACGAGTATTGGAGTCTATGAGCTTCTCATCAGAAGCAATGCCGAAGGATACAAAGGAAAGAGAGGCTGTGTCCCTATGATTATCCAGGAGAATATGGAGGTGGTTTCCCAACAAGCCATTGCTGAAAATATTTATGAGCTTAAAATGAAGGGGCATTTAGTCCGTTCCATCAGCCGGCCTGGCCAATTCGTCCATATCAGGGTTGGAGAAGAGCCGTTATTAAGAAGGCCGATCAGTATTGCAGAGTACAATAAAGCTGAAAATCTGCTAACTGTTCTTTATCGTGCAGAAGGAAAAGGAACCAAAAAAATTTCTGAAAAACAGCCAAGTGACCTAGTCGATGTACTAGGTCCGCTTGGTAACGGTTTTCCAACAGAAGAAGGCATGGCTGGAGAAACGGCTTTGCTTGTGGGAGGGGGAATCGGAGTTCCTCCCCTCTATGAGCTTTCCAGGCAGCTGACAGAAAAAGGAGTCAATGTTATCCATGTACTTGGATTCGAAACGGCTGCTAAATCCTTTTACACCGAAAAGTTCGAGGAGCTAGGACCTGTATATATGGCCACAGTTGATGGATCCAAAGGACAAAAGGGATTTGTCACGGAGATTTTAGACAAAGTTGGCATGGACTTTGATGTATTGTTTTCTTGCGGCCCTATCCCCATGCTAATGGCCCTGGAAGAGAGGTATGCCGGAAGGAGGGCATATATATCGCTTGAAGAACGGATGGGCTGTGGAATAGGAGCCTGCTTCGCGTGTGTATGCCATGTGAAAGAGGATCCTGCTGGATTCAAGTATAAGAAGGTATGCAGCGATGGCCCTGTTTTTCCAATCGGGGAGGTGGTTTTATGAAACGATTAAACATAGAATTACCAGGCTTATCCTTGAAAAATCCCGTTATGCCGGCTTCAGGCTGTTTCGGTTTTGGAAAGGAATACAGCCAGTTTTATAGTTTAAGTGAGCTTGGTGCCATTATGATAAAGGCAACAACCAGCGAACCGAGGTTTGGCAATGCAACACCTCGCGTAGCCGAAACATCCTCAGGTATGTTGAATGCCATTGGGCTGCAAAATCCCGGCTTGGCATCTGTCATGGAAAATGAATTGCCTTGGCTGTCTCAATACGATGTGCCCATTATCGCGAATGTAGCCGGCTCTGTGACAGAAGATTATGTTCATGTTGCCGAAAGGATTTCTAAGGCACCGAATGTCAGGGCTCTTGAGCTGAATATCTCATGCCCGAATGTAAAAACAGGCGGCATTGCTTTTGGCACAATACCTGAAGTAGCAGCAGAACTTACCCGAAAAGTGAAAGAGGTTTCCAGTGTACCGGTTTATGTAAAGCTTTCACCAAATGTATCAAATATTGTAGAAATGGCAAAAGCGGTCGAGAATGCCGGGGCAGATGGGTTAACCATGATCAATACACTCATTGGAATGAGATTGGATTACAAAACAGGGAAACCCCTTTTAGCAAACAGGACAGGAGGATTATCCGGTCCTTCTATTAAACCGGTAGCAATTAGGATGGTTTACGAAGTAAGCCAGCACGTAGATATTCCTATTATTGGCATGGGAGGCATTCAGACTGCTGAAGATATTATCGAATTTTTTTATGCAGGGGCAAGTGCTGTTGCAGTAGGAACCGCCAACTTTGTGGATCCTTTCATTTGTAAGAAGCTAATTGATGAACTCCCGGCAAAGCTTGACAAGTTAGGGATTGACCACATTTCGGATTTAAAAGGAAGGAGTTGGAAGTTCTTTGAAAATGAAGCCCATTATAGCTCTTGATTTTCCTGACTTAAAGAGAACAAAAGCCTTTTTAGACCAATTTGAAACAGAGTCGTTATACGTAAAAGTGGGAATGGAATTATTTTATCAAACTGGGCCGGCTGTAATAGAAGCGATAAAAGAAAAAGGCCATCAGCTTTTTCTTGATTTAAAGCTTCATGACATTCCAAGCACAGTATACCAAGCAATGAAGGGGCTGGCTGGTTTAGAAGTAGATATGGTAAATGTCCACGCGGCAGGCGGAAGGAACATGATGACCTCTGCATTGGAAGGCCTGGAGGCAGGGACACCGGCAGGAAGAAACAGGTCAAATCTTATAGCGGTTACGCAGCTTACCAGTGTTTCGGAAAGGGACATGCAGCGTGATCAGCTTATTCCTGTTTCACTGGAGGAATCCGTGCTTCACTATGCAAGGCAAAGCTTTGAATCTGGTTTGGATGGAGTTGTTTGCTCGGCATTCGAAGCCGGTAAGGTAAGTGAAGTGACCCGGGGGGATTTTATTAAGGTTACACCAGGGATTAGACTTCACGGAGACGCGCAAGATGACCAGAAACGTGTCATGACTCCGGAACAAGCTTTTTTAATGGGATCAACAGCAATTGTTGTGGGAAGGTCCATAACGAAAGCGAATGATTCCGTAGCAGCCTATTACAAAGTAAAAGAAGCATGGGAGGGAAATTAAATGATAGAGAAAAAAATAGCAGAAAAGCTCCTTGAGATTGAGGCGGTTTTTTTAAGTCCAAAAACCCCGTTTACATGGTCCTCTGGATTAAAATCTCCCATTTACTGTGACAATCGATTGACACTTTCATATCCCGAAATCAGAAAGGAAATTGCTAAAGGGCTGACAAGCCTAATAAACGAACAATTCCCTGAGGCAGACCTCATCGCAGGTACAGCAACAGCCGGTATTCCTCATGCCGCGTGGGTAAGTGATCAAATGAATTTGCCGATGTGCTATGTACGGTCCAAAGCAAAAGCGCATGGAAAAGGAAATCAAGTGGAAGGCAAAGTGGAATCTGGACAAAAGGTTGTTGTAGTAGAGGACTTGATTTCAACAGGCGGCAGTGTAATCACTTGTGTGAATGCTTTACGTGAAGCAGGCTGTGAAGTGCTTGGAGTGGTATCGATTTTTACATATGGATTGAACAAGGGAAAAGAGCTGTTGAAAAAATCAGATATTCATGCCGTTTCCTTAACGAATTACAGTATCCTGATCGAAACGGCTCTCGAAAAGAAACTGATTGAGGAAAGTGATATGGGTGTTTTAAAAGCATGGGTAGAGAACCCTGAAGAATGGAGTGCTATTACACACGGATAAAAAGATACACTGCTGGCAGGCGTGTGTATAGAAATAGGCTTAGCCAATGAGTTGGCTAAGCCTTTATTTAATAGTTGATTTTATCGTTAAGTATTCTTCATGGACAGTACCTGCTCGACATCGGGAGTAACAAACAATGTCTGCTGGTTTTCATAAATGACGAATCCCGGTTTTGCCCCATTCGGTTTTTTTACATACCTAGCTCGAGTGTAATCAACCGGTACAGAGCTTGAATTTTTGGACTTACTGAAATATGCTGCTAAATTGGCTGCTTCGGCAAGCGTTTCTTGGCTTGGGTCCTTACTTCGGATGACAACATGAGAGCCGGGAATATCTTTTGTATGGAGCCAGATTTCGTCCCGGTTTGCTACCTTGTTAGTCAAGTAGTCGTTTTGTTTATTGTTTTTGCCGACTAGAATTTCAGTACCATCGGAAGAAATATATTTTTCAAGCGAAATTTTTTGCTGCTTTTGCTTTTGGCCTCGTTTGTGTTTCATTCGCAAATAGCCCTCTTCGGCCAATTCCTGGCGGATCTCTTCAATATCCTTAGGTGAGGCAGAGTCCAGTTGCTGCAGCAGGTTTTCAAAATAAAGGATTTCTCCTCTTGCTTTTTCAATTTGCTCCTGGACAATGACAATCGCTGTTTTCGCTTTTTGATAGCGGGAAAAATAGGCTTGAGCGTTTTCAGAAGGGCTTTTACGCGGATCGAGCTCAATCATAACCATCCCGCCTTGATCATCATAGTAGTTTTGGACTTCAATTTTTTCCATTCCCCGCTTAGCCATATGCATGTTGGCCGTTAATAGTTCACCATACAGCTGAAATCTATCTGCATTGTTTGCATCCATAAGGGTTTCTTTCAGCTTTTCGATTTTTAACTCGTTTTTTTCCTTTTCATTTTTAATCAATCGTTCCAGATCATGGCCCTGCTGTTTAACACGATCCCGTTCTGCTTTACCAAAATAGAAACGATCAAGCAGCTCTCCAAGTGTATGGAATAATATTTCTTCTCCCTTAAGATGAGTAACTGGAATCATATAAAAGGCTTCTTTAGTATCGGTCTTTATTAATGTAGGTTGATATTCTTCCAATTTTATACCAGACATAATCTGAACAAAGCTCTCAGGAAGCGTTGATGAATTTGGCAGTCCGGATTGATAGATGATTTCTTTTGCAACTAGCGGCGAAATACCTGCAAAGTGCTCAACAATTTGTTTATCTATTTTACCGCTGTTAAAATCGATGGCCTGGAGAAGTTCCTCTTTATTGGATTCTAAAGGGTTCTTTTTCCCCTGTTCAGGCGGCAGCTTGTAATCTGCTCCTGGAAGGACCGTGCGGAAACTGTTAACAGCAGAAGTAACATGCTTTACACTGTCCAGTATTACATTTTTTTCTTTATCGACTAATACAATATTGCTGTGGCGTCCCATGATTTCAACAAAAAGCTGTTTATAGGATATATCGCCAATCTCATTTCTGCCTTTAATATCAAACACAATAATACGATCCAGCCCGATTTGCCGGACGTCCTCGAGAATATAACCCTCCAGGTGCTTTCTTAGCAGCATGCAAAACATTGGAGGTTCATTTGGGTTTTCGTGAGCCTCAGATGTCAGTTGAATCCTTGCATAGCTTGGGTGAGCAGAAATTAACATTTTATGATTTCTTCCGTTCGCACGTACACTCATAATGATTTCATTTTTATACGGCTGGTGGATTTTGTTGATCCTTCCACCTTTTAATATTGAAAGCTCTTTTACCATCGCTTTTGTAAATAATCCATCGAAAGACATAATTACCTTCTCCTACTGATATTAATCTCAATTTATGTTTCTTTAACTAAATGTAAATGCCATTACTTGCTGCTTATTTCAATATCATGTCTATATGTCCACGGTTTTTATTATAAATTATAACATTTTTTTGTACGAGTCTGAATATCTTGCTATTAGTAGGACAACTATGGCAGCGGTAAGGGGAGAGTAGTTTATATGATGTACCATGAAATGAAGGAAACAGACGTAGTAAGTGCATTGAATACAAACACTCAGCAGGGGCTTATAAGTGAAGATGTAGAGAAGCGCAGAGAGAAGTTTGGATGGAATGAGCTTGAAGAAGGGGAAAAGCAATCTGCTCTTGTGCTGTTTCTTAGTCAGTTTAAAGACTTTATGGTGTTGGTATTATTAGGTGCGACTTTAATCTCTGGACTTTTAGGGGAGTACATTGATGCGATAGCCATTATAGCCATTGTCCTTATTAATGGCTTTCTTGGGTTTTTTCAGGAAAGAAAAGCAGAAAAATCACTGAATGCCTTAAGAGAGCTTTCAGCACCCCAGGTAACCGTTCTTCGGGATGGCGTATGGGTGAAAGTCCCTTCCAAGGAAGTCGTTGTCGGAGATATTGTGAGATTTTCAAGTGGAGACCGGATTGGGGCGGACATGCGGATCCTACAGGCCAATAATTTAGAAATTGAGGAATCTGCCTTAACTGGTGAGTCAGTGCCATCTGTTAAACATTCCAATGCCATTGAACAGGAAAATGCTACTCTCGGAGATTTAAGTAATATGGCTTTTATGGGAACCATGGTGACGAGAGGAAACGGAATCGGGGCTGTAACTGGCATTGGCATGAAAACAGCGATGGGTGAAATAGCAGATATGATACAAAACGCGGAGTCCATTACCACTCCATTACAGCGCAAATTGGAACAGCTTGGAAAAATCCTCATTGTTGTCGCATTGCTCCTAACTTTACTAGTGGTAGTAGCAGGTGTCGTGCATGGCCACGATGTTTATACGATGTTTCTTGCGGGTGTTTCACTTGCTGTAGCGGCAATTCCCGAAGGACTTCCGGCAATTGTGACCGTGGCTCTATCCTTAGGCGTACAAAGAATGATAAGGAAAAATGCCATTGTAAGAAAGCTTCCGGCCGTTGAAACGCTCGGCTGTGCATCAGTTATCTGCTCAGATAAAACAGGAACTATGACACAAAATAAAATGACGGTTACCCATCTATGGAGCGGAGGAAGAACCTGGACTGTTACGGGAACGGGATATCAGCCGGAAGGAGCTTTTCTGGAAGGGGACAAGGAATTAAATCCCCGTAATGAAAAAAGCTTATACCAGCTGTTAACGTTTGGTCTTTTATGCAACCATGCAGAACTAAAGCTTAAGGATGAAGAGTTCATCATAGATGGTGATCCCACTGAAGGAGCTCTGCTGGTATCGGCTATGAAAGCAGGACTGGAAAGAGAAGCTTTACTTTCACAATTTACGATTGAAAAGGAATTTCCATTTGATTCTACAAGAAAAATGATGAGTGTGATTGTAAAAGATAAATATGGTAAGCGTTTTGTCATTACAAAAGGTGCACCGGATGTTCTGGTCGGGATAAGTGAATCTATTTTATGGGACGGCAGGCAGCAGTATTTTGGCGGAGATGTCTTATCTAAAGTCCAGGAGTCCATTGATGAGTTGGCGTCAAAAGCCCTGCGCACAATCGCCATTGCGTTCAAACCCCTTAAAGAAGAGCAGTCCTGCAGCAGGGAAGAAGAGGCTGAGCGGGATTTGACCTTCATTGGGCTTCAGGGAATGATTGACCCGCCGCGCACTGAAGTGAAACAAGCTATACAGGAATGTAAAGAAGCAGGAATAAAGACCGTCATGATAACAGGAGACCATCTTATTACAGCTAAAGCTATTGCTAAGCAGCTGGGTATCCTTCATGGAAAGTCAAAAGTAATGGATGGGAAGACGTTAAATGATTTAACATTAGATCAGCTTGAAAACGTAGTTGAGGATGTATCGGTTTTTGCGAGGGTTTCTCCAGAGCACAAGCTTAAAATAGTGAAAGCACTTCAAAACCGAGGGCATATTGTCGCCATGACAGGTGATGGAATTAATGATGCTCCAGCGATTAAATCAGCAGATATTGGAATTTCAATGGGAATAACCGGTACGGATGTGGCAAAAGAGGCTTCTTCTTTAATCCTTTTGGATGATAATTTTGCCACCATTAAGGCTGCAATTAAAGAAGGAAGAAATATCTATGAAAATATCCGCAAGTTTGTCCGTTATCTTTTGGCTTCAAATGTAGGAGAAATTCTTGTTATGCTGTTTGCCATGCTGCTCTCCCTGCCATTGCCGATTGTACCTATTCAAATTTTATGGGTTAATTTGGTCACGGATGGATTGCCAGCGATGGCACTGGGGCTTGATCAGCCTGAAGAAAACGTAATGAAGCGGAAGCCGCGTCATCCAAAAGAGGGCGTTTTTGCAAGAGGTTTAGGCTGGAAAGTGGTTTCAAGGGGATTTTTAATCGGGCTGATTACGCTTGTTTCCTTTATGACCATTTATTATCAAAATAATGAACCATTGGCTTATGCCCAAACAGTGGCCTTTGCCACTTTGGTCCTTGCTCAGCTTATCCATGTTTTTGATTGCCGCAGTGAGCATTCTATCCTGGCAAGGAATCCTTTTGGAAATATGTATTTGGTGCTGGCTGTCCTCTCATCCATCCTTTTGATGCTGGTCGTCATTTACCTGCCTGGGCTGCAAGCGATTTTTCATACAATGCCGATTAAGCCAAAAGATTGGCTATTGATAATAAGCCTAAGCGCTATACCAACATTTTTACTTGCAGGCACATATTATATAAGAAAAAAAGCATGATTTATGTTATAATGTGATATAATGCAAAAGGTAATAGGGATGTCTCTATTACCTTTTTAATATGACAATTTCCTCAAGTTCGATAGGAAGTGATAATGTTGGTTATTAGCATGACTGGATTTGGGAGAAGCTATAAAACGTCTTCTGCGGGCACTGCTACAGTTGAAATAAAATCGGTGAATCACCGGTTTTGCGAGTTTGTTGTTAAAACTCCGAGGCAGCTGCTGAAGGCAGAAGAAAAAATCAAGAAAACACTAAGCCAGTACATAAAAAGAGGACGAGTGGAAGTTTTCATTTCTTTAAATAGTGAAGGCTTAACAAAAAAGTCACTTCAAATTGATTGGTCTCTTTTAGAGAATTATTATCAGTTTATTCTTGACGTTAAAAATAAATATGATATTGCAGCATCTATTGATTTTAAGGAACTGTTAAACCTGCCTGATATAGTTGCCGTTGAGGAAAAAGAAGAAGGAAATGAAGAACTTGAGAAGCTGCTTTTGCAAGCGGTGGAAGAAGCAGCCGTGCAGCTTAAAAATATGCGTTCGATTGAAGGCGCAGAGCTTCATAAAGACCTGGTCTTACACTTGAAAAAGTTTCAGGAAACGGTTGTTGAGCTTAAGCTCTTTGTTCCTAATATTGTTAAACAATATCGTGACCGATTGGAGAAAAGAATTAGGGAATATGCTGATGGCTTACTGGATGAAGCCCGTATCATGACAGAGATTGCTATATATGCAGACAAGGCTGACATCAACGAGGAACTGACAAGACTTGAAAGTCATATCTCTCAATTCGGTCAGACGATCGAGCTTCAGGATCCTATCGGGCGCAAACTCGATTTTCTGCTTCAAGAAATGAATCGCGAGGTTAATACAATCAGTTCGAAATCCAGCCACTCAAAAATCTCGTCAATGACAGTCGAGCTGAAGACTACGCTGGAAAAAATACGTGAACAGGCACAAAATATTGAATAATTGTTTATTCATGAATCAACACGGTCACAATAGAATATTGGTGTGTGGGGGAGTAACATGTCTATTAAGCTTATCAATATAGGGTTTGGAAACATCGTGTCCGCCAATCGGATTATTTCGATTGTCAGTCCTGAATCTGCTCCAATTAAGCGGTTGATCCAGGATGCGCGGGACAGGGGCAGTCTCATTGACGCTACTTACGGAAGAAGAACCCGCGCTGTTTTGATTATGGACAATGACCATGTTATTTTATCTGCTGTTCAGCCTGAAACGGTGGCGCATCGGCTTAGCAGCAAAGAAGAAAATGGTGATGAAGGGTAGGATTTTTACAGATGAAAGAAAAAGGGTTGTTAATTGTACTTTCCGGGCCATCCGGTGTAGGGAAAGGAACAGTACGTAAAGAAATTTTTTCACATGAGGATACTCAGTTCGAATATTCTATTTCCATGACTACCCGCAGCCCAAGGATAGGAGAAGTGGATGGGGTTGATTACTTTTTTAAATCAAGGGAAGAATTTGAGGATTTAATCAGTAAAGGAAAATTATTGGAGTATGCTGAGTACGTAGGCAATTACTATGGGACGCCTGTTGATTATGTCAGGCAGACATTGGAGGATGGCAAGGACGTCTTCCTTGAAATTGAAGTGCAAGGGGCAAAACAGGTCAGGGAGAAATTTCCTGATGGATTATTCATCTTTTTGGCACCTCCAAGCCTTTCAGAGCTGCAGACACGCATTGCTACAAGAGGCACGGAAACGGATGAGCTTATATTAAATCGTATGACTGAAGCAAGAAGAGAAATTGAATTAATGGAGTTATATGATTATGTTGTAGAAAATGATAAAGTTGAAAAGGCCTGTGAAAAAATCAAGGCAATTGTGCAGGCTGAGCACTGTAGAAGAGAGCGGGTTGAACCCAAATACAAACAAATGCTGGAGGTAGAGAAATAATGTTATATCCTTCTATTGATAAATTATTGACTGTAATTGATTCTAAATATTCCCTTGTTACGGTTGCAGCAAAAAGAGCGCGCAATATGCAGGAACATGCGAAAAAAGGAATGAATCATTACGTTTCCCAAAAATATGTAGGAAAAGCGCTTGAGGAAATTAATGGCGGGGTGCTAAAGGTTACATCCGGTCAGGAACAAGAGTAAGTTTTGTATAACAACCTAGAAATAGGTTGTTATTTTCTTTTATCCTGAGGAAAAATCCATCATAATGAAATAAATGAAACTTACAATACATTTAGCTGTTAGATGGGAGAGAGTAAAATGCAAGGAAAAAAGATTTTATTGTGCGTGACGGGCGGAATTGCCGTATATAAGGCTGTTGCTTTAACAAGTAAGCTTGTACAGGCAGGAGCCGTAGTAAAAGTGATTATGAGTGAGTCCGCTAGAAAGTTTGTGACGCCTCTTTCTTTCCAGGCTCTTTCGCGAAATGATGTTTATACAGACACTTTTGAAGAAAAGCATCCAGAAGTGATTTCACATATAGACTTGGCTGATTGGGCGGATTTGATTTTAATTGCACCAGCTACTGCGAACATTATTGGAAAACTGGCAAATGGCATATCAGATGATATGATCTCCACTACCCTCCTGGCTGCCACTGCACCAGTATGGGTTGCTCCTGCAATGAATGTACACATGTATGATCATCCTGCAGTGAAAAGAAATATATCGATTCTTGCTGGTTATGGCTATCAATTTGTTGAACCGAGTGAGGGATTTCTCGCTTGCGGATATGTAGGAAAAGGAAGATTGGAGGAACCAGAAAAAATTGTTTCATTAATGGAAGATTATTTTCATCCAAGTAAAAAGGAACTAGCAGGAAAAACGATCCTTATTTCAGCTGGCCCTACCATTGAGAGAATTGATCCAGTAAGATATCTAACGAATCGATCAACCGGTAAAATGGGATTTGCTCTCGCGGAAGAGGCTTCCAAGCTAGGAGCTGAAGTCTTGCTGGTTTCGGGTGTGACTACCCTTCCTGTTCCAAAGGGAGT
This sequence comes from Heyndrickxia acidicola, assembly GCF_001636425.1. NCBI lineage: Bacteria > Bacillati > Bacillota > Bacilli > Caryophanales > Bacillaceae > Heyndrickxia > Heyndrickxia acidicola. The sequence goes on along the minus strand of NZ_KV440953.1, from coordinate 1,763,325 downwards.
CAGCCTCTATCCGATTGAGAGTGCAGAGGATATGTATAAAACCATAATGGAGCTATATCCAAAAGCGGATGCAGTAATAAAAAGTGCTGCGGTAGCAGATTACCGTCCTGTAGAGATATCAGACAAGAAGCTTAAGAAAAAGGATGGCGAGCTTGTTATTCAGTTTGAAAGAACCCAAGATATTTTGTTTGAACTTGGCCAAAAAGCAGACAAGCCATTTCTTGTCGGATTTGCTGCAGAAACGGATCATGTAGCAGAGTATGCCTCAGGAAAATTAAAAAGGAAAAATGCAGATATGATTGTGGCCAACGACGTGAGTGCTGAAGGAGCAGGCTTTGCTGGAGATACAAACATTGTTACCATTTTTAGACGTGATGGATCCATTAAAGAACTGCCCTTGCTAAGTAAACATGATACTGCCAAAGAAGTCCTTCTGGAAATTGCTGAAAGCTTGAAAGAAGGAAGAAAAGAATGAACATTGCAAGTGTAATTGTGGATGTTCCAGCCATGCGGACGGATAAAACATTTGACTATCTGATTCCTGAAAAATGGCTTGGAAGCATTCAGCCCGGCATGAGGGTAGCTGTACCATTCGGTCCCCGTTCCATCCAGGGCTTTGTGATAGGCATTAAACAAGATACTGAAGTGAATAAGCTTAAAAGTATAATTGAGCCCCTGGATCTTACCCCTGTCCTGAATGAGGAGCTTTTAAGGCTGGGTGACTGGCTTACAGAAGAAACGCTTTGTTTGGCTATTTCGGCATATCAGGCTATGCTCCCTGCTGCGATGAAAGCAAAGTACGAAAAGATGTTTCGCCGTCTTGAAAAGGATTCTTCATCCCCTCTGGCTGAACTTTTCCATGGAAAAGAAGAAATGACTTGGAAGGAAGCCGAGGAAAGGGAGCTTCTTCTGACACTTCAAAAGGAAGTGAAAAAGGGAAACGCAGAGGTTGTTTATATTGTGAAAAATAAGGCAAACAAGAAAACAGTCCGTGTATTGGAACCTGTGCTGCCTCATGACCACCTCAAAGAAATAGCAGATGGACTTCCCAAAAATGCAGTAAAGCAAAAAGAAATCCTCCAGTACTTCCTGCATTCAAACGATAAAAGGATTACAGCCAAGGAGCTTTCCGATTCTCTCGGAACGGCTTCTTCTGTCATTCGTGGATTGGTCCAAAAAGGTTTTTTGAGGGAAATAAATGAGGAGGTTTACAGAGATCCTTACGAACACCATACGTTTTATAAAACAGAGGCCCTGCCGCTTACCACGGATCAGCAAAAAGCCATAAAGCCTATTTTAGAGTCTATTGACAGTGAAATAAGTGAAACCTTTCTTTTATATGGCGTTACCGGAAGCGGAAAAACGGAAATCTATCTCCAATCGATACAAAAAGTGCTGAATGAGGGGAAAGAAGCCATTGTGCTTGTTCCTGAAATTTCTTTAACCCCCCAAATGGTCCACCGCTTTAAAAGCCGGTTTGGAAGTGATGTGGCGGTCCTGCACAGCGGTTTATCAGTGGGGGAAAAATATGATGAATGGCGCAAGATAGAAAGAAAAGAAGCAAGAGTGGTGGTCGGGGCCAGATCGGCTATATTTGCCCCTTTGGAGAATATAGGAATTATTATTATAGATGAAGAGCATGAAAACAGCTATAAACAAGAGGAAAACCCGCGGTACCATGCCAGGGATGTCGCGATTCACAGAAGCATTACCCACCAATGCCCGGTTATACTGGGTAGTGCTACTCCTTCTCTCGAAACCTTTGCCAGAGCCCAAAAAGGAATATATACACTTTTAACCCTACCGAAAAGAATGAATAACCAGTCCCTCCCCAAGGTATCCATCATTGACATGCGGGAGGAACTTCGAAGCGGAAACCGGTCAATGTTTTCAACAGATTTATTTGACAAACTTCAGGACCGATTAGAAAAAAAGGAACAAACTGTGCTTTTTCTTAATAAAAGAGGACATTCTTCCTTTGTTATGTGCAGGGATTGCGGATATGTGCTTCAATGCCCTGATTGCGATATTTCGCTGACATACCATCGCCACTCCAACCAAATGAAATGCCATTATTGCGGGTACGAATGCTACGTTCCAAACACATGTCCTGAATGTAACAGTGATCACATCCGATACTTTGGAACAGGCACGCAAAAAGTCGAAGAGGAGCTGGGAAAACTATTGCCGCAGGCTCGAGTTATCCGGATGGATGTCGACACAACAAGCCGAAAAGGTGCCCATGAAAAACTATTAACCCAGTTTGAAGAAGGAAAAGCCGATATTTTGCTCGGTACTCAAATGATAGCAAAAGGCTTGGATTTTCCTAACATCACCTTAGTAGGTGTTCTCAGTGCAGATACGATGCTTCATCTTCCTGATTTCCGATCTTCAGAGAAGACGTTTCAACTGCTTACCCAGGTAAGCGGGAGAGCAGGAAGGCATGATAAAGAGGGAGAAGTAATCATTCAAACCTATTCTCCTGAGCACTACAGTATAGAGCTTGCAGGATTGCATGATTATGACTCTTTTTATCATAGAGAAATGCAAATGAGGAAGCTTGGATCCTATCCTCCTTTTTATTTCATGGCATTGGTTACTGTTTCACATGAAGATCTAACCAAAACCCTTGGTGTCACAGATAAAATCACGAAATTCATCCAAAAGCGTTTGAGCAGCCAGGCAGTCATTTTAGGGCCAGTTGCTTCACCAATCTCGCGGATCAAGAATAGATATCGATATCAATGTCTGATAAAATACAAACGGGAACCAGAATTACCCTCTGCTTTAAAGGCTGTGCTGGAGCATTTTCAGCAAAACAAGAATTCTGAAGGATTAACCATTTCGGTTGATGTCAATCCTTATATGATGATGTAATGAAAGAAAACCTATTTGAGTGAAAAGAGGGAATTTAAGTGGCTATACTGCCCATTGTAAAATATCCGGACAGTATTCTTGAGAAAGAATGCAAGCCGGTTACGCAATTTGATAAAAAGCTTAAAACATTAGTAAATGATATGTATGAAACCATGCTTGCTGCAGATGGAGTTGGACTTGCGGCACCTCAAATTGGTGTTGGCCAGCAAATTGCTGTAGTTGATATAGGAGAGGATATTGGCAGGCTGGATCTTATCAATCCTGTCATATTGAAAACCTCCGGAGAACAAACCGATGTAGAAGGATGCCTTAGCTTTCCAGGTTTATACGGAACCGTTTCCCGTCCTTATTATGTGAAGGTACAAGCCCAGGATGTGAAAGGCAGGACTTTTATAGTAGAAGCGGAAGACTATCTGGCCAGAGCTATTCAGCATGAAATCGATCATTTACATGGTATTTTATTTACTTCTCTTGTACTGAAATATATTAAGGAAGAAGATATAGAAGGGTTTGACAGCGAATGACAAAGATTGTTTTTATGGGGACACCTGATTTCTCCGTTCCAGTATTACAGAAACTAATAGAAGATGGATATGAAGTCATTGCGGCTGTCACACAGCCAGATCGTCCTGTGGGCCGCAAGAGAATCATGACTCCTCCTCCTGTAAAAGAAGAAGCTGTAAAAAGAGGGATACCTGTTTATCAGCCGGAAAAATTAAGGAAATCCGAGGAACTCAAGGAAATTATTGCACTTGGAGCAGATTTGATTGTAACGGCGGCATACGGCCAAATTCTTCCAAAAGAATTATTGGACGCACCTGCTCTTGGCTGTATCAACGTGCATGCATCCCTGCTCCCAGAGCTTAGAGGTGGGGCGCCGGTCCATTATGCGATCATGCAGGGTAAAGAAAAAACGGGAATTACCATTATGTACATGGTGGAAAAATTAGATGCAGGTAATATAATCAGTCAGGTGGAGGTTCCAATTGAAGAAGAGGACCATGTCGGGATTCTCTTTGAAAAATTAAGCATCGCCGGTGCAGAGCTTTTATCCAGAACATTGCCTGACATCATTAGTAGAAAAAATCAGTCGATTCCACAGGATGAAGAAAAAGCAACGTTTGCTTCTAATATAAAAAGAGAACAGGAGAAAATTGATTGGACGAAATCCGGAGAGGAAATCTATAATCATATCCGTGGACTACACCCATGGCCTGTAGCCTATACAACGTTAGGTGGTAGTACGCTGAAAGTTTGGTGGGGAGAAAAGTATGCCCTGTCCAGCCAGAAGGAACCTGGTGTGGTAACCCAGATCATGAAGGATGGGTTTATCGTGTCAACAGGAAATGGAACCGGCATAAAAATTACGGACCTCCAGCCGGCCGGAAAAAAAAGAATGACTGCAGAACAATTCTTAAATGGTACAGGTGCCGGACTGACAGCCGGTACTAAGCTGGGTGATATGGATGGCCAATAAAATAATGAATGTAAGAGAAGCGGCTCTTGAGGTAATACAGGCTGTTGAAAAAAATCAGTCATACAGTAATCTGCTTTTAAATCATGTAATTGAAACCTCCCGTCTGTCAAGCCCTGATAAAGGCTTGCTGACAGAAATTACCTATGGAACTTTGCAAAGAAAATATACCCTTGATTATTTTTTAAAGCCATTTTTGAAAAAGAAAGTGGAAAGCTGGGTACAAAATTTATTACGCCTATCTCTTTACCAGATGATATACTTAGATAAAATTCCTGATCGTGCCGTTTTATTTGAAGCAGTAGAAATAGCTAAAAAACGCGGGCATAGGGGAATTTCCGGAATGGTAAATGGCGTTTTAAGGGCTGTCCAAAGAGAAGGGGTACGTTCTCTTGATTTAATCAAGGATCCAGTTGAAAGACTTTCGATTGAGACAAGCCATCCATTATGGATGGTAAAAAGATGGACATCGCAGTTTGGTTTCGAAAAGACGAAGAAAATGTGTGAAGCCAATCTCCTTGCGCCTTTGCAAACTGCAAGGGTCAATTTAACCAGGACAACACGTGAAGAAGCTCTTGAGCTGCTTACGGAGGAAGGTTACCAGGTTCAAGGGAGTGTTTTCATTCCGGAAGCAATTCAATCTCTTAAAGGCAATCTTGCCCATTCACAAGCATTTAAAAATGGGTTAATCACAATTCAGGATGAAAGCTCCATGATGGTTGCTTATGCTTTAAATATTTTACCGGGACAGCATATACTTGATTGCTGTGCTGCCCCTGGCGGAAAAACGGCTCATATTGCTGAAAAGCTGAATAAAACTGGCGATGTGACAGCTCTTGATTTACATGAACATAAAGTTAAACTCATACAGGAAAATGCATCCCGTTTAGGGTTGGATAACATAAATGCAATGGCTTTAGACAGCCGGAAGGCAGGGGAGTGCTTTAAAGAAAACTCCTTTGACCGCGTTTTAGTAGACGCACCATGCTCAGGCCTTGGAGTATTGAGAAGAAAGCCTGATATAAAATATCGGAAAAGCTTAGAGGATATGGAACAGCTTCAAAAGATTCAGCAGGAAATCCTGCACCAGGCAGCAAAACTGCTGAAAGAAAACGGCTTGATGGTTTACAGTACCTGTACAGTTGATAAACTGGAAAATGAAAGTACTGTAGAGGCATTTCTTGATAAACACGAGGACTTTGAGCTTTATTCATTAAATGTTCCTGAACCAATCAAACCATTTGTCAAACAAAACATGCTTCAAATCTTCCCTCAGGATTTTGGAGGAGACGGATTTTTCATAGCATGCTTTAGAAAGAAGGGTAATTAACAATGGAAGAAACAAAAGTAACAAAAAGAAAGAAAGTAAATGAACAACCGGCTATTTCCTCTATCTATTCTTTGAGTCTGGATGAGCTGAAGCAATGGCTGACCGAGAATGGGGAAAAAAGCTTTAGAGCCGCTCAAATTTATGATTGGCTTTATCAAAAAAGAGCAACAAGCTTTGATGACATGAGCAATTTATCCAAGCAGCTGCGAGATAAATTAAATAATAGTTTTACTATTACGACGTTAAATACCATTATCCAGCAAACATCAGCCGACGGAACGATGAAGTTTTTGTTTGAGCTTCATGACGGTTATTCTATTGAAACAGTTTTAATGAGGCATGAATATGGTAATTCTATATGTGTAACTACACAAGTAGGCTGCAGAATTGGCTGTACTTTCTGTGCTTCTACCTTAGGCGGGCTTAAAAGGCATCTGCAGGCTGGAGAAATTGTTGCACAGGTTGTAAAGGTACAGCAGGCACTGGATGAATTAAATGAACGTGTGAGCTCTATTGTTGTAATGGGAATTGGCGAGCCTTTCGACAACTATGACCAGCTTATGAAATTTTTGCGCATTGTAAACAGCAAGGATGCATTAAATATTGGAGCGCGCCATATTACAGTATCAACTAGTGGAATTGTACCAAAAATTTATACATTTGCAGATGAAGATATTCAAATTAACTTTGCGATATCTCTTCATGCACCCAATTCAGAGCTTCGCTCAAAATTAATGCCGATTAACAGGGCATACAAACTGCCTGATTTAATTGAAGCAGTAAAATATTATAATGAAAAAACAGGCAGACGCGTTACTTTTGAATATGGTTTGTTTGGAAATGTAAACGACCAGGTAGAGCATGCTGAAGAGCTTGCAAGGTTAATAAAAGACTTGAAATGCCATGTGAATTTAATTCCGGTAAATTATGTACCGGAGCGCGACTATGTACGTACACCTAAGAGCCAAATCTTCAAATTTGAAAAAACCCTCAAAGAACGGGGCGTAAACGTTACGATCAGACGGGAGCAGGGATCCGATATTGATGCTGCCTGCGGACAGCTCCGTGCGAAGGAACGCAAAGAAGAAACGAGGTGACGTCTATGGAGTCTGTTTTTAAAACAGACATCGGAAAAGTTCGTCAGCATAATGAGGACAGCGGCGGAATTTTCACCAGTAAAAAGGGTGACCGGCTTGCCATTGTAGCAGATGGCATGGGCGGTCACAATGCTGGCGATGTTGCAAGTGAGATGACAGTGAAATTATTTAAAGATCGCTTTGAAAACACAGAGGAAATGCAGAGTCCTGAACAAGCTGAAAATTGGCTGAAAGATAAAATCTCTGAAATTAATCAGGCTGTTTACCTGCATGCACAAAATCATAAAGAGTGTGAAGGGATGGGAACAACGGTTGTTGCGGCAGTTTGTACCGATCATTTCACGACCATTGCCAATATAGGTGACAGCCGTTGTTATATTCTAAATGAAAATGGATTTAAACAGCTCACAGATGATCATACTTTAGTGAACGAACTAGTTAAAACGGGACAGATCACAAAAGAAGATGCCGAGCATCATCCCAGAAAAAATCTTATTTTAAAAGCGCTTGGAACAGAAGACAGCATTCGAGCTGATTTCCTTACGATTATCCATGAAGAAGGAGATTATCTTTTGCTTTGTTCAGATGGGCTTTCTAATAAGGTATCAGAGCAATCCATGCAGAAAATCCTGTTAGAGGAAATGCCCCTTTCGGAAAAGGCCGATAAATTGATTACAATGGCCAACCAAAATGGCGGGGAAGATAATATAACGCTTATCATCATTCAATTTGCTCCGAATAATGAAAGCGGGTGTAATGAATGCTGATTGGCAGACGTGTAAATGACCGCTATAAGATTCTTAGAATGATTGGCGGCGGCGGAATGGCAAAGGTTTACCTTGCCAGAGACATGATTTTGGACAGGGATGTTGCGGTAAAGATTCTGCGCTTAGATTTTGCAAATGAACCGGAATTTATTCATCGTTTTCAAAGAGAAGCCCAATCTGCTACAAGCCTGGTTCATCCTAATATCGTAAGTGTATACGATGTTGGAGAAGAAGATGACATATACTACATTGTAATGGAATACGTAGAAGGGATGACTTTAAAGCAATACATACAACAGCATTACCCTATTTCAGTTGAAAAATCCTTGGATATTATGGGACAGCTTGCTTCAGCTATTTCACATGCCCACCATAATCACATTATCCATCGGGATATAAAGCCGCATAACATTTTGCTGGACCACAGCGGCAATGTAAAAATCACTGATTTTGGGATAGCGATGGCACTAACTTCTACTTCAATTACCCAAACCAATTCTGTTCTTGGTTCAGTCCATTATTTATCTCCTGAACAGGCGCGTGGAGGTATGGCTACAAGAAAATCGGATATTTACTCACTCGGAATCGTTATGTTCGAATTATTGACAGGCAGACTCCCTTTTTCTGGCGAATCTGCAGTTGCAATCGCTCTAAAACATTTGCAAACAGAAACTCCTTCTCCAAAAAGATGGAATTCAAGCATTCCTCAAAGTGTGGAGAACATAATTTTAAAATCAACTGCCAAAGATCCTTTCATGAGGTATGATTCAGTTGAAGAAATGGCAGAAGACATACATACTGCCCTTGATCCGGAACGCATTAATGAAAACAAGTTTGAGATCCCTGCTGATGATGAGGTGACAAAAGCAGTCCCTATTATAACTGGCTCACTTGAAGGCTCGGATAAGGATGCAACACTCGTACATTCAAAGGCTGAAATGAACGAGTCAAATAAGAACTTCCCCCATGATCAGAATGGGAAGGATAAAAAGAAAAAACGGCGGAAATGGCCCTGGGTTTTACTTATCATCCTTTTGCTGTTTCTTATCGCGGGTGTTTTGGGAGCAGTTCTGGTTCCAAAAATGATGAGTCCAAAGTCAGTTGCCGTTCCTGATGTTGCAAACGATAGTTTAAAAGATGCTATGACATCTATTGTTTCCTCAGGTCTTAAGGTCGGTGATACGATTAATGCACCTAATAATAGCGTTGATAACGGACACGTTATAAAAACCGACCCCGCATCAGGTTCGTCGGTTAGTGATGGTACTTCCGTTGATCTGTATGTCAGTACTGGTAAAGAAAAAACGGAGCTGTCGGATTATACCGGGAGGTCGTATGATGATATTGTCAATCTCCTGAAACCCTTGAATTTTAAAAGTATTAATGAAAATGAAACAACAGATGATGCACCGGCAGGAACCATCATCTCCCAAACACCAGCTGCAGGTCAAGAGGTAGTTCCTGGAGATACTGATTTGACTTTTACCGTCAGCAAGGGGCCTGAAAAAATTCCTGTGGCTGATTTAAGCGACTATACGGCTAAAGATTTAAGTGATTATTCACAGTCAACAGGTCTGTTAATTAATATGACTGCGGAGGAAAATTCCGATACAGTAAAAGAGGGCCATGTGATTTCTCAGGATCCAAAAGCAGGTACTCAGCTTGAAAAGGGAGATACTGTTCAAGTAGTGATGTCTAAAGGTCCTAAGGAACTGCCGCCTAAAACAGTTGATAAGGAAATTACCATTCCTTATGAGCCTACTAAACAGGGGGAGCCTCAGGAAGTCCAAATTTTTATAGAAGATATGAACAATGATATTTCTGAACCGTATGAGACGTTTCAAATCACCAGCACGACGACTAAAAAATTGCAGCTTACAGTAGAACAAGGAAAAAAAGCGTATTATAAGGTGATGAGGGATAACACGGTTATTGCCGGAGAAACGGTAAATTATCCTGACAGCTAAAAATTTTAGAGGAGTGAACCAATGCCGGAAGGAAAAATAATTAAAGCACTGAGCGGATTTTACTACGTTTTGGATAACGAAAAAGTTATACAATGCAGAGGCAGAGGTGTTTTTAGAAAAAATAAAATTACCCCCTTGGTCGGAGATTACGTTGTTTACCAGGCTGATAACGATCGTGAGGGTTATTTGATGGAAATAAAGGAGAGAACGAATGAACTCGTACGTCCTCCGATAGCCAATGTAGATCAGGCCATTCTCGTTTTTTCTGCAAAAGAACCTGATTTCAGCACCTCTTTGCTTGACCGTTTTTTAGTCATAGTAGAATCTAATAATATTGAGCCGATTATATGCATTTCCAAATTGGATCTCCTAACCGAAGAAGAAAAAGCAGATTTAGAGAAAAAAGCAAGGGATTATGAGATAATAGGATACCAGGTGGTTCGGACATCAGCAAAAACAGATGCAGGAATGAAGGATATCCTGCCTTTGCTAAAAGGTATGACAAGCGTGGTGGCAGGGCAATCCGGTGTTGGGAAATCGTCAATGCTGAATGCGTTAAATACAAATCTTCAGTTGAAGACAAGCATGATTTCCTCTCATTTAGGAAGAGGAAAGCATACCACTAGGCATGTAGAGTTAATTGAGGTTGCGGATGGCCTGGTTGCGGACACACCTGGTTTCAGCGCACTTGAACTCGATTCTCTAGAAGCTGATCAACTGGGAGACTGTTTCCCAGAGATGGTAAAAAGGAGCTCAGAATGCAAGTTTCGCGGATGCCTCCATTTAAACGAACCCAAGTGTGCTGTGAAGGCAGCAGTTGAAGGCGGAGAGATTCCAGATTATCGATATGAACATTATTTACAATTCCTTCAAGAAATTAAAGACAGAAAGCCGAGGTATTAAAAATGGTGAAAATTGCACCTTCTATTCTTTCAGCCGATTTTGCAAAACTGGCAGAAGAAATTAAAGACGTAGAAAAAGGCGGAGCGGATTATATCCATGTAGATGTGATGGATGGCCATTTTGTTCCTAATATTACAATTGGTTCCCTTGTTGTGGAAGCAATTCGCCCGGTGACAGATCTTCCGCTTGATGTCCATCTAATGGTGGAAAATCCGGATCCGCATATTGAAGTATTTGCAAAAGCCGGTGCAGACTATTTATCTGTTCATGCTGAAGCATGTACGCATTTGCATAGAACGATTCAACTGATACGTTCACATGGTGTGAAAGCAGGAGTGGTGCTTAATCCTGCCACTCCAGTCGAAATGATTAAGCATGTCATTCAGGATGTAGATTTGGTTTTATTAATGACTGTTAATCCTGGCTTTGGGGGACAAGCTTTTATTGATTCGGTTGTCCCTAAAATAGCAGAGGTTAAAGCCTTGGCTGATGAAAAAGGACTTTCCATTGAAATTGAAGTAGATGGAGGAATCAACGCTGAAACAGCAAGAATTTGTACAGAAGCGGGCGCGAATGTCCTGGTTGCGGGCTCTGCCATTTACGGGCAAAAAGACCGAGGGGCAGCCATTCAAACGATTCGCAATGGTGCAATGAACAAATAATGCATTGTATAGGCGGCTGGCGATATGTGCCAGCCTCTTTTTTCATTCTGTCAGGCTCCTTTCGTAAACTTTGTTGCTATTGGACACAAAAATATCATTTTTTATATATTTAGTATAAAAACGTGTGAACAGCACACGAAAAGATGCCACGAAGACAGACAAAACACGGAATAATCCTTTGTACGTGAAACAACAATCTATGTGAAAACAGCTTTCTGTTATATATTAATTACTGGGCAGGTGCTTTAATTGACAGATATCCATATCATAGCGGGCGGTCCCGAACAATATTTGCCTGATTTAACACGTTTCCAGCGAAATAATGTCATTTGGGTTGGAGTTGACAGAGGTGTTCTGCACTTAATTTCTGCAGGTATTGAGCCGGAAATGGCTTTTGGGGATTTTGATTCAGTGTCAGATGAGGAGCGCATGCTGATTTCTGCTAAATGTAATCGAATAAAACAATATAAGCCTGAAAAAGACGAGACCGATTTGGAGCTGGCCCTGGATTGGGCAATTCAACAAAATTCATCCTGTATACGGATCTTTGCTGCAACCGGGGGCCGTGCTGACCATTATTTTGCAAATGTGCTGCTTTTAACAAGGCAAAATGTCTTATCTTCTCATGTACAAATTAGTATTATTGACAAACAAAATCAAATTGCAGCATATGTACCTGGAGAGTATTCTATTTCCCTTATGCCCGATAGAAAGTATCTTTCGTTTATACCCATTTCCTCAAGGGTTGAGGGGCTGACTTTGAAGGGATTTAAATACCCACTGGAAAATAAACAAATTACAAGGGGTACTTCTCTGTGCATAAGTAATGAACTAATTCAAGATTCAGGTACTTTTTCTTTTTCAAAAGGCATATTATTGATGGTAAGAAGTCAAGATTAAATTAGCAGACGCCTATTTTTCATTTAATGTGCTCTCTCTCCATTGGGGATGAATATAATGGATTGAAAGAAATATAGGCTGCTGATGTTCATTTATTTTCATTTCATTCTATGCAAGCCCTGCTAATGGCTCGTTTTGCTTGAATATGATACCAAGCAAAGGAGTTGAGTAGTTTTTAGATTGATGAGGAGGGAAATTAATGAAATTTTATACCATTAAATTGCCTAAATTCCTGGGTGGAATTGTACGTGCTATGCTGGGGACATTCAAAAAAGAATAGTGAAACTGATGCTTTAAAGCACCCGATTGGGTGCTTTTATTTTGCAACAGAATGAATAAAATTTTACTTTAAATAAGGCTTTGTTAAACGACACTGTTGTTTTTTGGCTCATTCGTATGAAACGTTCCTTTCTTTACTGTAACCTTTCAGCACAGCTGAAAGGTTACAGTAAAGAAAGGAACGAAAAAACGAGCAGTTATCAACATTGAAATTTAACACAGCTTTAAATAAAGTTTTACCAAATTAGTCTCTGTATAGCTTTAGCGCCTATCGGCTAGTGGATATTAATATCAGCTATGTATGAATACAAGCAAAAAAAGCATCCACTTAAATGGATACTTTTTCCCGATTATTATACACGTTCAACTTTACCCGATTTTAAAGCTCTTGCAGAAACCCAGACACGCTTAGGCTTACCGTCTACAAGAATGCGAACTTTTTGAAGGTTTGCTCCCCAAGTACGCTTGTTAGCGTTCATCGCGTGGGAACGAGAATTACCTGAACGAGTTTTACGGCCAGTAATTACGCATTGTTTTGGCATTTAAGTTTCCCTCCTCGCCTATGAAGTTGAAATATCCGTTGTTTCATTACTTCACATTTTCATCATTAAAGATACCTTAATAATTTATCATACAACCTTTTAGAATGCAATACTTCAATAGCTATTTGGCAATTGTTTAGATTCTCTTTTAAAAAAATTGGTATTATAGTAAAATGACGATAGCTAGTCAGAATTCCGTATTATAGCGGTAAGGGGGAACGGAAAATGTCCATTGAAATGAAAACAACTTATGGTCAAATCGATATATCAAATGATGTAATTGCCACTATTGCCGGCGGTGCAGCTGTTGATTGCTATGGCATTGTGGGGATGGCTTCAAAAAGCCAGATTAAAGACGGGATAACCGACATTTTACGTAAAGAAAATTTCTCTCGGGGTGTCATTGTTCGCCAGGAAAACGATGAAGTCCATATCGATATGTATATTATTGTGGGGTATGGAACGAAGATATCTGAAATAGCTCATAATGTTCAATCAAAGGTGAAATACACTTTGGATAAGACCATTGGTTTATCTGTTGAATCAATAAATATCTACGTTCAAGGAGTTCGTGTAACGAACCCCTAGTTAAGGAGGAAATCATTCGTGGTTATGACATCATTAGATGGAAAACGATTCGCCGAAATGGTGATTAAAGGTGCCAATAACCTGTCGGCCAATGCAAAAACGGTAGATGCCCTTAATGTTTTTCCCGTTCCGGATGGCGATACTGGGACAAACATGAATTTAACCATGACTTCAGGTGCGAAAGAAGTCCAAAAAAATGTTCAGGAACACATTGGCGCTGTAGCGCTTTCGCTGTCAAAAGGATTATTAATGGGGGCACGGGGCAACTCGGGTGTTATCCTATCGCAGATCTTCAGAGGATTTGCGAAAGCAATTGAAACGAAGTCTTCCATCTCAAGCATCGAATTTGCATCTGCGTATGAATCAGGTGTAGAAACTGCCTATAAGGCTGTTATGAAACCGGTAGAGGGAACGATTTTGACAGTTGCTAAGGATTCAGCCAAAAAAGGAGTTCAGGAATCTAAAAAGCAGTCCGACATTGTGTCCCTTATGGAACTGATTGTGAAAGAAGCCAATGCTTCATTGAATAGAACACCAGATTTATTGCCTGTTTTAAAAGAAGTGGGTGTAGTCGATAGCGGTGGGCAGGGACTTGTTTATATTTTAGAGGGATTTTTAGCTGAATTAAAGGGGACGGCCCTTTCGGATTCAGCATATCAAATGCCTAAAATGGATGAGCTTGTCAATGCCGAACATCATAAAAACGTCCAGGGCTTTATGAAAACGGAAGATATTAAATTCGGTTACTGTACCGAATTCATGGTGAAATTTGAAAAAGAAAAATTAAAAGGTAATTCTTTTAATGAAGAAAGCTTCCGTAACGACCTAAGTCAATACGGTGACTCCTTATTGGTCATTTCGGATGATGAACTTGCAAAAGTTCATATTCATTCTGAAGAACCTGGCAAAGTGCTTACCTATGGGCAGCAGTATGGCAGTCTTATCAATATGAAAATTGAAAACATGAGGCAGCAGCATACTAATATTGTGGGTGAAACCCATAACCAGCTTGAGGAACAGCCTTCCAGTAAAAAAGAACAGGAATATGGCATCGTAACCGTAACAATGGGCCAGGGAGTAGCTGAGCTTTTTAAAAGCATTGGAGCTGACGTGGTCATTGAAGGCGGTCAAACGATGAATCCAAGCACAGAAAATATTGTGAATGCTATCGAAAAGACCAATGCCAAGAAAGTAATTGTTTTGCCTAACAATAAAAATATTATTATGGCGGCAGAACAGGCAGCTGAAGTGTCCAGCAAAGATGTGATCGTGATTCCGTCCAAAACGGTTCCTCAGGGGATGTCTGCCATGCTTGCCTTTAATCCGCAAAGCTCCTTTGAAGTGAATAATGAAGCAATGAATGAAGCCTTGGGAAAGGTGAAATCCGGTCAGGTTACGTACGCTGTGCGTGAAACAACAATAGACGGAATTGCCATTTCCAAGGGCGATTATATGGGGATTCAAGAGGGGAAAATTGTTTGTACAAATCTTGATTTAATCACCGTTTCTCAGGAATTATTGCAAAAAATGCTTGATGAGGACACCGAAATATTGACTATTTTATACGGGGAAGGCGTTACAAGTGAGCAAGTGAAAACCCTTCAGGGCTTTATAAGTGAACAATATGAAGATGTTGAAATTGAAATTCATGACGGAAAACAGCCGTTGTATTCATTCATTTTTGCGGTTGAATAACGAAAAGCGAAAAGCGCCTGGTTATCGGCGACCAGCATAAGACGAGCCGGCAAGGAAGCATTGACTTGTTTCCATCCAAAGCCGCCAGAACAAAAAAAGGAATAGAAGGGGAAGCCCTTCTATTTCATTTGCAATTAAACTTGCATATAATAGAAGGGGTAAGCCTTGCTCTGAAGAAAAAGGGAGTGGGAAAAATGAAATATAAAAGTGTATTTGACATCATTGGTCCAGTTATGATTGGCCCGTCGAGTTCACATACTGCAGGTGCAGCAAGAATTGGCCGTGTTGCTCGAAATTTATTTGGAAGGCAGCCTGCTTGGGCAAAGATTTCTTTATATGGGTCATTTGCCAAAACGTACAAAGGCCATGGAACAGATGTAGCGATAACAGGCGGTTTACTGGACTTTGATACTTTTGATGAACGAATAATATCTGCCTTGGATATTGCAAAAGATCAAGGCATGGATATTGTCTTTATTGAAGAAGATGCGGTACCTGAGCATCCAAATACAGCCAAAATAATAATTGGGGACGAAGATGGAGAAATGGAGCTTGTGGGAATATCCATTGGCGGCGGAAAAATCGAGATTACCGAACTGAATGGATTTCAGTTAAGGCTTTCTGGTCACCATCCTGCCATTCTTGTCGTTCATAATGATCGTTTTGGGGCAATTGCCGCCGTATCTAATGTTCTATCAAAATATGAATTAAACATAGGGCATATGGAAGTATCACGTAAGGAAAAAGGACAGATGGCGTTAATGACGATAGAAGTTGATCAAAATATAGACGAAGTCGTTTTACAGGAGATACAAAAACTGCCTAATATCATTCAGGTGGCTCGGGTTGTTGATTAATTTCGGTCAAGCCAATATGCCAGTCTATACAAAATAAGTTTTTTGCTGAAGTGTTATAATGATAGCGCTTTCTCAGCTTGATTTCAAAAGGAGGTTCTGTCAGCCGTGTTTCGCAACGTAGCTGAATTAATTGCATTAGCTGAAAGTCAAAATAAAAAAATATCCGATATTATGATTGAACAGGAAGTAGAATTTACGGGGAAAACTAAAGAAGAGATTCTCAGCAGGATGGATGAAAATTTAAGGGTAATGGAAGAAGCAGTTGAAAAAGGGTTGCAGGGAGTCAGGTCCCACTCAGGTCTAACGGGCGGAGATGCCGTCTTAATGCAGCGATATATTGAAAAAGGGAATTTCCTGTCAGGAGAAACCATATTGGATGCTGTCAGTAAAGCAGTGGCAACGAATGAAGTAAATGCTGCAATGGGAACCATTTGTGCAACCCCGACCGCGGGATCTGCAGGGGTCGTTCCAGGCACATTATTTGCGGTGAAGAAAAAACTGAATCCTACTCGCGAGCAAATGATTCATTTTCTTTTTACATCTGGCGCATTTGGATTCGTAGTGGCAAACAACGCCTCTATCTCCGGAGCTGCCGGAGGCTGCCAGGCAGAGGTTGGATCAGCAGCTGGCATGGCTGCCGCAGCCATTGTTGAAATGGCAGGCGGCACACCCTCTCAATGTGCAGAAGCCATGGCTATTACACTAAAGAATATGCTCGGTCTTGTATGTGATCCCGTTGCTGGACTGGTAGAAGTACCATGTGTGAAAAGAAACGCAATGGGAGCAGCAAATGCAATGGTTGCTGCAGATATGGCGCTTGCCGGCATCACTAGCAGAATTCCTTGTGATGAAGTTATTGATGCGATGTTTAAAATTGGCCAAAGCATGCCTTCTGCCTTAAGAGAAACTGCTCAAGGAGGGTTGGCGGACACTCCGACAGGTCGCAGGCTTGAAGCAAAGATCTTCGGTATGCCGCTGAAGTAAGTGGAAAAGAATTTAAATGTACCCGTCACTCTGCTCAAAGGAATAGGACAGGAAGCGGAAGCGAATCTCGCAGTCATGGGTATTTACACGATTGGGGATTTATTGGATCATTTCCCTTATCGATATGAAGACTATCGTTTGCGTGATTTAATGGATGTAAAGCACGATGAAAAAATAACAGTGGAGGGGAAGGTTCAAAGCGAGCCTTCTCTTGTCTTTTATAGTAAAAAGCGATCGCGTCTGACGGTTCGCCTTTTGGTTGGAAGGCATCTAATTAAGGCGATGTTTTTTAACCAGCCATACTTAAAGAAAAAAATGAATATTAATGATTTCCTTACAGTTACAGGGAAATGGGATCAGCACAGGCAGACCATTACAGCCCAGGAAGCTACTGTAGGGCCGTATACAAAACCTGCTGAATTTGAACCGGTTTATTCTGTTAAAGGCAGCCTATCAGTAAAGAATCTAAGGCGTTACATTAAAACTGCCTTTGAAACGTATGGTAATCAAATCGAAGAAACGCTCCCTGAGGATTTGCAGGAAAAATATAAGTTAGTCGATCGCCAGCAGGCGGTAAGAATTATGCATTTTCCAGCTTCACAGGATGAAGTGAAGCATGCCCGGAGACGATTCGTCTATGAAGAGTTTTTATCTTTTCAGCTGAAAATGCAGGCGTTGAGGAAATTTGAAAGGGAAAATTCAAAGGGAATCCCACAAAAGTATAATTTAAAAAAAGTGAAAGCATTTATAGCTTCATTGCCTTTTCCATTAACAAATGCACAGAAGCGGGTTGTAAATGAAATTTCGGCAGACTTAAAATCTCCCTTTCGCATGAATCGTCTTTTGCAGGGGGATGTAGGATCAGGAAAAACAGTAGTGGCTGCCATTGCGTTATACTCAACCATTACCGCGGGATATCAAGGAGCTTTAATGGTTCCTACAGAAATCCTTGCAGAGCAGCATGCAGACTCGCTTGATCACCTTTTATCGCCCCAGGGCGTCAATGTAGCTCTATTAACCAGCTCTGTAAAGGGAAAAGCAAGAAAAGAACTCCTATCCCGACTTAAAAGTGGAGAAATTGATCTCCTAATCGGCACACATGCCTTAATACAGGACGATGTTGAATTTCAAAAGCTTGGCCTTGTCATTACCGATGAACAGCATCGGTTTGGAGTAAATCAGAGAAGGATATTGAGAGAGAAGGCGCAAAATCCTGATGTTCTCTTCATGACAGCAACCCCGATTCCTAGAACACTTGCGATAACAGCTTTTGGGGAAATGGACGTTTCGATTATTGATGAGATGCCTGCTGGACGCAAAATAATAGAGACCTATTGGGTAAAGCAGGAAATGCTTGAACGGGTTCTAGGGTTTGTGGAAAAAGAACTTTCTCAAGGAAGACAAGCCTATGTAATTTGCCCTCTGATAGAGGAATCGGACAAATTGGATGTGCAAAATGCCATTGATGTACACGATATGCTGGCTATCCATTATTCTGGAAGATATCAGGTAGGTTTAATGCATGGAAGATTACGGAATGATGAAAAAGAGGAAGTAATGAAATCCTTTAGCCAAAATCATACTCATATCCTAGTTTCAACAACCGTTGTTGAAGTGGGAGTAAACGTTCCAAATGCAACCATAATGGTAATCTATGATGCCGAGCGTTTCGGTCTGTCACAGCTCCACCAGCTAAGGGGGAGGGTTGGCAGGGGAAGTGATCAGTCTTACTGTATTTTGATGGCAGATCCGAAAACTGATGTTGGAAAAGAAAGAATGAAAATTATGACAGAGACAAACGATGGGTTTGTTTTAAGTGAAAAGGACCTCGAACTTAGAGGGCCGGGAGATTTTTTTGGGAAAAAGCAAAGCGGAATGCCTGAGTTTAAAGTGGCGGATATTATCCATGATTATCGAGCGCTTGAAATAGCTCGCCAAGATGCTGCTGTTCTTATTAACCAGGAGGATTTTTGGGGAAATCCGAAATATTCCGCTTTAAGGAAATCGATTGAGGAATCCGGAGTATTAAGTGGTGAAAAGCTAGATTAATAGAGAGAAGAAGGTGGGAAATCCGTTCACTCCTTGCATTCTTCTCTTTCCTTTTATATACTACTGTTAGTACCAAGTCCTAATATTTCGGATGGTGTTTTTTTGTGAGAATTCAAAAAAAAGAACGGCAGTATCATTTGCAAGAAAAAATAAAGAAAAATCCTTTTATTACAGATGAGGAGCTTGCTGAACATTTCAATGTAAGTGTTCAAACGATTCGCTTGGACCGCATGGAGCTATCGATACCTGAGCTGCGGGAGCGAATCAAGAATGTAGCGGAAAAGAGATTCGACGATGAAGTCAGGGCTCTCCCTATTGAGGAAGTGATAGGAGAGGTAATTGATATTGAATTGGACGAAAGTGCAATTTCCATTTTCGATGTAAAAAAAGAGCACGTATTTAAGCGGAATTCAATTGCCCGGGGGCACCATCTATTTGCTCAAGCAAACTCTCTTGCAGTAGCAGTTATCAATGATGAATTGGCTTTAACGGCAAAAGCGAACATCCATTTTACCAGACCAGTTAAAGAAGGTGAGCGGGTCATCGCTAAAGCGAAGGTACTTAAGCCAAATCCGGATCATGGGCGCTCCATAGTTGAAGTGATCAGTCATGTAGGCAAGGACATGGTTTTTAAGGGTGATTTTGAAATGTATCGGAATAGTAAAGCGGAAGAAGAATAATCCTCATACAGCGATCTCTCTAAGCCAAACAGGAAGATATTATTTCAAGAAGACGCTCCAATGGCTTTAAGGTGATGGGGCTTCCAAACTGCCTGTACCACATATGAAGAGGATGATAAAAATGAAAATAGCTATAGATGCTATGGGAGGGGACCATGCTCCCAAAGAAATTGTATTGGGTGTCAATAAAGCGATAAAGGCATTTAATGATATTGAAGTAACCCTATATGGGGATCAGCACCAAATCAAGCAATATTTAGTAGAGGATCCCAGGGTTAAAATTATACATACAGAAGAAGTAATAGAAGCGACCGATGAGCCGGTACGTGCAGTGCGAAGAAAGAAAAATTCCTCCATGGTATTAATGGCACAATCCGTTGCGGATGGCGTATCTGATGCTTGTATCTCTGCAGGCAATACAGGAGCTTTGATGGCAGCGGGCTTGTTTGTCGTAGGCCGTATTGAGGGGATTGAAAGGCCTGCTTTGTCTTCGGTTTTCCCTACAATGGATGTGCAAGGAGTAGTCATGCTGGATCTCGGAGCGAATGCAGACGCGAAGGCAGAGCATCTTGTTCAGTATGCTATTATGGGTTCAATTTTCGCGGAGAAAGTCCGTGGAATTGAAAATCCCAAAGTGGGACTTTTAAATATTGGAACTGAGGAGAAAAAAGGGAATGAATTAACGAAAAAAACCTTTGAACTCCTAAAAGAAGCAGATATTAATTTTATTGGAAATGTTGAATCAAGGGATATTCTAAAAAGGCCTGCGGATGTCATTGTAACAGATGGATTTACAGGTAACATGGTATTAAAAACGATTGAAGGTACAGCCTCCTCCCTGTTTTCCATGATTAAAAAGGTCTTAATGAGCAATTTAAAAACAAAGATTGCTGCAGGAATGATTAAATCTGACCTACAAGGACTCAAAGGGCTCATGGATTATACGGAATATGGCGGTTCGGGGCTGTTTGGCCTCAAGGCGCCAGTTATTAAAGCGCATGGTTCTTCGAATGCTAATGCAATTTACCATTCAGTGCGTCAGGCGCGTGACATGGTTAATCACCAAGTAGTAGATAAAATTAAAAATGCTGTATCTAAAAACGAAATGGAATGAAGGAGGAATTTACTATGGGGAAAATAGCATTTGTTTTTCCGGGACAAGGATCACAGACAGTTGGGATGGGCCAATCCATTGCAGAGGCAAGCCCAGAGGCAAAAGGGATTTTTGAAAAAGCTGACAGCCGTCTGGGGTACTCATTATCCAATATCACCTTTAATGGCCCTCAGGAAGAATTAACGCTAACAACAAATGCACAGCCGGCTCTTTTAACTACAAGTATTGCAATCCTTAAGGTTTTTTCGGAGTCAGGTATTCAAGCAGATTATACTGCAGGCCATAGTCTTGGGGAATATACTGCTCTTGTTGCTTCAGAAGCTATCAAGTTTGAAGATGCAGTATATGCCGTCCATAAGCGGGGACAGTACATGGAAGAGGCGGTTCCAAATGGAGAAGGCACAATGGCGGCAATACTAGGAATGGACAGAGAAGCTCTCCAGGAAGTAACACAGCAGATTTCTGAACAGGGACATCCGGTTCAGCTCGCTAATTTAAATTGTCCTGGACAAATTGTTATTTCCGGTGCAAGAAAGGGTGTAGAGCTTGCATGTGAACTGGCTAAGGAAAAAGGCGCAAAAAGAGCTCTTCCGCTGCAGGTGAGCGGGCCTTTCCATTCAGAACTTATGAAGCCAGCTGCTGAAAAATTCAAAGCAGAGCTTGCGTCCATACAAATTCAGGATGCAGAAATTCCAGTCATTGCAAATGTTACGGCAGATATTTTGACAAATGCAAAAGAGATTAGTGAAAAACTGATAGAACAACTTTATTCTCCTGTTCTGTGGGAGGATTCTGTCAAAAAGATGATTGAACTGGGAGTCGATACTTTTGTCGAAGTAGGTCCTGGAAAAGTTCTTTCCGGACTAGTGAAAAAAGTGGACAGATCAGTCAATACTTATGCCGTGCAGGATTTAGACAGCTGTAAGGAAGTCATTAAAGCGATTAAAGGGGAATAAACTCATGAAACTAGAAGGAAAAGTAGCCATCGTGACAGGAGCATCCAGAGGAATAGGGCGTGAAATTGCGATTCAATTTGCAAGAGAAGGTGCGGACGTTGTCGTGAATTTCGCCGGAAGCGAAGCAAAGGCGAACGAGGTTGTTCAGGAAATTATGGAGCTTGGCCGCCAGGCGATTGCTGTCCAATGCAATGTTGGTAATGCTGAAGATGTCCAAAATATGATCAAAGAAACGATTGACCATTTTGGCAAGGTCGATATTCTGGTGAATAATGCAGGCATTACGAGAGATAATTTGTTAATGAGAATGAAGGAAGACGAATGGGATGATGTCATCAATACGAATTTAAAGGGCGTCTTCCTATGCACTAAGGCCGTTACACGCCAGATGATGAAGCAACGATCCGGCAAGATTATTAATGTGGCGTCCATTGTTGCGATCAGCGGTAATCCTGGACAAGCCAACTATGTTGCAGCAAAATCGGGTGTTATTGGATTAACTAAAACAACCGCTAAGGAACTTTCTACTCGTGGAATTACCGTAAATGCCATAGCGCCAGGTTTTATTACAACAGATATGACAGGAGAACTGACAGAAGAAATTCAATCAGAAATGCTAAAGCAAATACCTCTGGGCCGCTTTGGCAATCCAGAAGATGTAGCAAAAGTAGCGGTATTCCTGGCGTCTAATGATGCCAATTATATGACAGGACAAACGTTGCATGTTGACGGCGGAATGGTGATGTAAGGGTAACGTCTTATGCTTGTCGCCGATAAGCAGGCACTTTCCGCTTTTCGCTATGTCCAGCTCCAAGTGCCATCGGCTCGAGGTCATAAGCCAAGCCGTCAGAGAAGTTAAAGAGCGAACCTCTCAGCCGCCTTGACTTATGCTTGTCGCCGATAAGCAGGCACTTTCCGCTTTTCGCTATGTCCAGCTCCAAGTGCCATCGGCTCGAGGTCATAAGCCAAGCCGTCAGAGAAGTTAAAGAGCGAACCTCTCAGCCGCCTTGACTTATGCTTGTCGCCGATAAGCAGGCACTTTCCGCTTTTCGTTATGTCCAGCTCCAAGTGCCATCGGCTCGAGGTCATAAGCCAAGCCGTCAGAGAGGTTAAAGAGCGAACCTCTTCAGCCGCCTTGACTTATGCTTGTCGCCGATAAGCAGGCACTTTCCGCTTTTCGCTAAATAAATAGAAAAGTTTGAGTATGCAAGTTTCGCTTTATTATTTTAAGGAAATCCTCTATAATGGCTTGAGGGGAGGTGAACCAAATGGCAGAAGTATTAGAACGTGTAACAAAAATCATTGTTGACCGTCTTGGTGTAGAAGAGTCTAAGGTAACTTTAGAAGCGAATTTTAAGGATGACCTTGGGGCAGATTCCCTTGACGTAGTTGAACTTGTCATGGAATTAGAAGATGAGTTTGATATGGAGATTTCAGACGATGATGCTGAAAAAATCGCTACAGTGGGAGACGCTGTGAATTACATACAAAGTAAGCAATAATCGTTCAGGTTTTCAATGTCCCGTTTATTTTAAACGGGGCTTTTTATATGTTTTTAAAAGGAAATTACATCAAGCGCATGATCTTTTGCAAGATGCCTTTGCACTTGACCGGTTTTTTATATAAAATTTAAATGTACTTTTTTATATTGTTTTTTATAATGAATATTATTAGCAAGGTGGAGGTTTCATGCGTAAAACAAACAAACTCTTTGAGAGAAAGACTGTCGCCAGGACAGATGAAAAATTTAAAATCTTTCAAGAAAGGATTGGCTATACATTTACAAATACAAAGCTTTTGAAACAGGCTTTTACGCATTCATCATATGTGAATGAGCATCGCAAAAAACCCTATGAAGATAATGAACGTCTTGAATTCCTTGGAGATGCAGTTCTAGAATTGACTGTTTCTCAATTCCTTTATAAAAAATATCCTTTAATGAGTGAGGGAGAACTGACAAAACTTCGAGCAGCCATTGTTTGCGAGCCTTCATTAGTGACATTTGCAAACGAACTGAAGTTTGGAGATGTCGTCATGCTGGGCAAAGGGGAAGAAATGACAGGAGGAAGAATGCGTCCTGCTTTGTTGGCGGATGTTTTCGAGGCCTTTATTGGGGCGTTATTCCTGGATCAAGGGTTAGATACCGTAATAGGGTTTTTGGAAAAAGTCGTTTTTCCAAAAGTAGATGCTGGTGCTTTTTCTCATGTGATGGATTTTAAAAGTCAATTGCAAGAGTTTGTACAAAAAGATGGTGCAGGCATGCTTGAATATGTGGTACTGCACGAAAGAGGACCTGCTCATAGCCGGGAATTTGTATCACGTGTTACATTAAACGGCCTAGAACTGGGCGAAGGAGCCG
Source organism: Heyndrickxia acidicola (assembly GCF_001636425.1). NCBI lineage: Bacteria > Bacillati > Bacillota > Bacilli > Caryophanales > Bacillaceae > Heyndrickxia > Heyndrickxia acidicola. The sequence goes on along the minus strand of NZ_KV440953.1, from coordinate 1,739,245 downwards.
GCAGGTCTAAGAAAGAAGCAGAGCAGCATGCAGCCCAGATAGCCTTAAGCAAACTGAAAGAGAAACAATAATAGTATAAATAAAAAACGGTCCTGGCAGGACAGATGAAAGGAGGAGCACGGATGTTCCTCAAACGCTTAGACATTATTGGGTTTAAATCCTTTGCTGAAAGAATTTCTGTCGACTTTGTAACAGGAGTAACAGCGGTGGTAGGGCCTAATGGTAGCGGGAAAAGCAATATTATTGATGCAGTCAGATGGGTACTTGGTGAACAATCAGCAAAATCTCTTCGCGGAGGAAAAATGGAAGATATTATCTTCGCGGGGAGCGATTCCAGAAAAGCACTGAATTTTGCAGAAGTAACCCTTACTCTGGATAATGAAGACCACAAACTGCCTATTGAATACAATGAGGTAAGCGTATCCCGCCGTGTATACCGTTCAGGAGAGAGTGAGTTTTCAATCAATAAGCAGTCTTGCAGGTTGAAGGATATTGTCGACCTTTTTATGGATTCAGGATTAGGACGTGAAGCTTTTTCTATTATAAGCCAAGGGAAAGTAGAACAAATTCTAAATAGCAAAGCAGAAGAACGGAGAACAATCTTCGAAGAAGCAGCCGGCGTTTTGAAATATAAAAACCGTAAAAAGAAAGCCGAGTATAAGCTGAATGAAACACAGGACAATCTTAACCGTGTAAATGATATTCTTTTCGAGCTTGAAGGACAGGTTGAACCCTTAAAAATACAGGCATCCATAGCAAAGGATTACTTAGAGAAAAAAGAAGATCTTAAAGCGTTTGAAGTCGCTTTAACCGTTCGTGAAATCAAAGATCTGCATGCATCATGGGAAAGTTTGAAACAGCAGTTTGAGCTTCATCAAAGACAAGAGGCAGCAATTTCAATAGAACTTCACAAAGAAGAGACACGCTTAGAAGGAATGAGGAGTGATTTAGCTGCCCATGACGAATCAATTAATGATCTCCAAAGTGTACTGCTTACTGCAACGGAAGAGCTGGAAAAGCTGGAAGGACGCAAAGAAGTTCTAAAAGAACGGAAAAAAAATGCAACACACAATAAAGACCAGCTAGTAAAGAATATTGAAGAATTAACTGAAAAACTGAACAGGCTCGGCAATCAAAAAGAAAAACTTGCCCTGGAATCAGACAGCAATCAACAAGAAGCAGACGCCCTAAGGACCAGCCTGAGAGATAAAAACAGTCAAATTCAAAGCTTCGACATTAACATTGAGGACGCAATTGAATCTTTAAAAAGCGATTATATTGAATGGTTAAACAAACAGGCTTCAGGTAAAAATGAGCTTCATTATCTAGAGCAGCAATTAAACCAGCAGGCTGTTAAGACTGATAAGCTGGAAGCTGAAAATAAAAAATATATAGAACAACGAGTTTTTATCCAAAAGCAAAAGCAGGAGGCTGTACAGCTGCTGGAGACTTTGGACAAACAGCTGGAAGAGCATATTTCATCCTACAGGGAAAAACAAAGAAAGCTAGAAAATATTAAAAATCAATATCAAAAACAAGAAACGATTTTATACCAGGCCTATCAATACTTGCAGAAGGCTAAGTCACGAAAAGAAACACTTGAAGAAATGGAAGATGACTATACAGGCTTTTTCCAAGGAGTAAGGGAAGTCCTTAAGGCCAGAAATCTAAAGCTGCAGGGAATTGTAGGGGCAGTTGCTGAATTAATACAGGTTCCAAAGGAATATGAGCTTGCAATTGATACTGCACTGGGAAGCGCGATGCAGCATATTGTGGTACGGACCGAAGAGGATGGCAGGAAAGCGATACAATATCTTAAGGCCAATCGTTTTGGACGAGCAACATTTCTGCCGTTAAATATTATGAAGAGCAAGTTTATCCCAGCTAATCAGCTGGATGCTGTTCAAAAACATCCTGCCTATGTTGGGATAGCTGCGGAATTATTAAGTATTTCACCTGATTACCAGAACATTGCAGGCAGCCTTTTAGGGAATGTGGTGATTACGAAGGATCTTCAAGGAGCTAATGTGATTGCTAAAATTCTTCAATATCGCTACAGGCTTGTGACACTAGATGGAGATGTAGTAAATCCCGGCGGATCCATGACTGGAGGAACGGTAAAACAATCAGGCAGCTCATTGTTAAGCAGAAAAGGCGAGTTGGAGGACTTAAAGGAAAAGCTTGCCTCCATGGAAGAAAAGACCTCGCAGCTTGAGCAGCAAGTCAAAATGCTGAAAAAAGATTGTTCTGATTTTGAAGCCTCTCTGGAGGAGATGCGGCTTGCAGGGGAAGAACTTCGTTTTAAACAGCAGGAGCAAAAATCGGAACTAAGACAAATAGAATTAGCCGAAAAGAACTTGAATGAAAGGCTGATGATTTATGACATGGATCGCACAGAGTCAAAAACAGCCTCTAATACCGTTCAGGCAAGAATGGCGGAAATCAATGAAGCTCTTAAGAAAAGCGCAGCTAAAATAAAGGAACTTGAAAGGGAAATTGATAAGCTGACACGAAGAAAGAACAGTGAAAATATTTCCAAGGAAAACCTTCAGGCAGAAATAAGTGATTTAAAAGCAAGGCTTGCCGTTAAGAACGAACAGCTGGTTTCGAGCCGTGATCAGCTTAAAAGAATAGAAACTGAATGTGAAGATACACTTAAAAAGAAGCTTCTATTTGAGGATGAGCTCAATTGGCTGAATAGTGAAGTTAGCACAAATCATTCAGGTGAAGAAGAACTGTCATTGGCAGCTGAAAGAAAGCTTTTGGATAAACAGGAAACCGCGAATCTGATATCCATCCGAAGAAATGAAAGGCTGAAATTGCAGAGTCAGCTCGAGGATGCTGAGCTCGATTTAAAGGAATTAAAAAGGCAGCATAAGGGCTTAGTGGAAGTGGTAAAGGACGAGGAAGTAAAAATCAACCGTTTGGACGTTGAATTGGAAAATCGTTTAAATCGCCTTCATGAAGAATATATGCTGACATTTGAAGCGGCTAATGAGTCATTTCCACTCGAGATTCCTCTGGAGGATGCAAGGAAACATGTGAAGCTGATTAAGCTTGCCATTGAGGAACTGGGGACAGTCAATCTCGGTGCTATTGAGGAATATGAGAGGGTATCCCAGCGCTATGAATTTTTAAGAGAGCAGCAAACGGATCTTCAGGAAGCAAAGGATACTCTTTTCCAAATCATAGACGAGATGGATGAGGAAATGAAACGGAGATTTCAAGAGACATTCATGTCGATCCGTTATCATTTTGAACCGACTTTTAAATCATTATTTGGCGGCGGAAGGGCTGAATTGAAGCTGACCAGTCCTGATGATCTTTTAAGTACAGGGATTGACATTGTTGCCCAGCCGCCGGGGAAAAAACTGCAAAACCTGAGCCTATTATCCGGAGGAGAACGGGCTTTAACGGCCATTGCTTTGCTATTCTCCATTCTAAAAGTTCGTCCTGTTCCGTTTTGTATCCTTGACGAGGTGGAAGCGGCACTTGATGAAGCAAACGTATACCGATTCAGTAAATATCTTAAGCAATTTAGTGAGGAAACGCAGTTTATAGTGATCACTCACCGAAAAGGTACAATGGAAGAAGCAGATGTTTTGTATGGGGTAACCATGCAAGAATCAGGTGTTTCCAAGCTGGTTTCGGTAAGGCTGGAAGACACAAAGGAACTCGTTGGATAAATCAATAAAGTTCTAATTGCTGGATTATTGGATAGTAAATGATTAGTTGGGATGTGTAGACATGAGTTTTTTAAAAAAGTTGAAGGATAAATTTACTCAATCAGCTGATTCTGTATCAGATAAATTTAAAGAGGGTCTTACAAAAACAAGGGACAATTTCAGCACTAAAGTTAACGATCTGGTTGCACGCTATCGTAAAGTAGATGAGGATTTTTTTGAAGAACTTGAGGAAATCCTCATTCAGGCGGATGTTGGCTTTAATACAGTCATGGAATTGATTGAAGAATTAAAAATGGAAGTGAAAAGGAAGAACATCAAGGAAACAGCCGATGTACAATCCGTTATTTCTGAAAAGCTCGTTGAAATTTATGAAAACGGACAGGACACATCAAGTACTCTTAATATCCAGGACAACGGATTAACTGTAGTTCTGTTTGTAGGTGTCAATGGCGTGGGAAAAACAACGACAATTGGAAAGCTGGCACACAAGTTTAAAACAGAAGGCAAAAAAGTACTTTTGGCTGCTGGGGATACCTTCAGAGCAGGAGCGATTGATCAATTAGAAGTATGGGGCGACCGTGTCGGTGTGGAGGTCATTAAGCAGGGAGAAGGCTCTGATCCGGCGGCAGTAATGTATGATGCCATTCAGGCAGCCAAAGCCCGTAAAGCGGATATCCTCTTATGCGATACAGCCGGCCGTCTTCAAAATAAAGTGAACTTAATGAACGAATTGGAAAAGGTCAAGCGTGTTATTGAAAGGGAAATACCTGGTGCACCTCATGAAGTGCTGCTGGTATTGGATGCGACTACAGGCCAAAATGCTTTGATACAGGCGAAGACCTTTAAAGAAGTCACAAATGTTTCAGGTATTGTTCTGACCAAGCTTGATGGAACAGCTAAGGGAGGAATTGTATTGGCAATTCGCAACGAGCTCGAAATACCTGTAAAATTTGTTGGCTTAGGGGAGAAGATGGACGATCTTCAGGAGTTTGATGCAGAGAAATATGTCTATGGCCTTTTTTCCAACTTGATTGAAACAGCAGAAGAATAATAGGAATGTAACTAGAGGGCTTTTTGGAGATAGCCCTCTTCTATTTTTGCTGGGCAAAGTAGATAATACGCAATAGATATTCTTGACAATGCTTAAAAAACTGTGTATTCTTCATATGTAAAGGTTTTTCACTTAACAAGGGGGAAAAGACGTGTTAGAGAAAACAACGAGAATAAACTATCTCTATGATTTTTATCAATCTTTGTTGACTCCTAAGCAGCGCAGTTATATGTCCCTCTACTATTTAGATGATTTTTCGCTTGGTGAAATTGCCGAAGAATATGAAATTAGCCGGCAAGCTGTTTTTGATAATATTAAAAGAACAGAGGCCATGCTGGAAGAATATGAAGAGAAGCTCTTGCTCTTTCAAAAATTTCAAGATCGCTCAAAGCTCTATAAAGAAATTAGAAGCCTTATAAATGAAGGGCAGCAGTCCGGGCAATTGAACTCTTTAATTGATAAACTTGAGAATTTAGATTAGGGGGGCGGCACATAAATGGCATTTGAAGGATTAGCCGACCGACTGCAAAATACGATACAGAAAATTCGCGGCAAAGGGAAAGTTACTGAATCTGATGTAAAAGAGATGATGAGGGAAGTTCGCCTAGCCTTATTGGAAGCGGACGTTAACTTCAAAGTCGTAAAGGAATTTGTTAAAAAGGTTAGTGAGCGGTCCGTTGGCCAGGAGGTCATGAAAAGCCTGACCCCAGGACAGCAGGTAATAAAAGTGGTAAAAGAAGAACTGACAGAACTTATGGGCGGTGAGCAAAGTCAAATTGCCGTCTCAAAAAGGCCGCCAACCGTCATTATGATGGCAGGGCTGCAGGGTGCAGGGAAAACGACCACTACTGGCAAACTCGCAAATTTATTACGCAAAAAGTATAACCGCAGTCCTATGCTGGTTGCAGCTGATATCTATCGTCCTGCGGCTATAAAGCAGTTGGAAACACTCGGAAAACAATTGAATATGCCTGTTTTTTCACTGGGAGATCAGGTAAGCCCTGTGGAAATTGTCAGGCAGGCTTTAGAACAAGCCAAGGAAAACCACAATGATTATGTCCTGGTGGATACTGCCGGACGTCTGCACATTGATGGAGAGCTTATGAACGAGCTTAAAGAGATCAAGGATCTTGCAAATCCAGATGAGATTTTCCTAGTGGTAGACTCCATGACAGGTCAGGATGCTGTCAATGTTGCACAGAGCTTTAATGAACAGCTGGAGATTACGGGTGTCATTTTAACGAAGCTTGATGGTGATACCCGCGGCGGTGCGGCATTGTCTATCAGAAGTGTTACGCAAAAGCCAATTAAGTTTGTTGGTATGGGCGAAAAGCTCGATGCTCTGGAGCCCTTTCATCCTGAACGAATGGCTTCCCGTATTCTTGGTATGGGAGACATGCTCACACTTATTGAGAAGGCTCAAGCTAGTGTTGATGAAGAAAAAGCCAGAGAGCTTGAGAAAAAAATGCGTACGATGTCCTTTACATTTGATGATTTCCTTGATCAGCTTGGACAGGTGCGTAAAATGGGTCCTCTTGAGGATATCATTAAAATGCTCCCAGGTGCTAACCGCATGAAAGGATTGGATAATCTTCAGGTGGATGAGAAGAAAATCGGCCACGTTGAAGCGATTATTAAATCCATGACCAAAGCTGAGAAAGAAAACCCTGAAATTATTAATGCGGGAAGAAAGAAACGGATTGCTAGAGGCAGCGGTACTAATGTACAGGAAGTAAACCGTCTTCTTAAGCAATTTGAAGAAATGAAAAAAATGATGAAGCAAATGACGAATATGCAGCAAAAAGGGAAGAAAAAAGGCTTTAAATTTCCGTTTATGTAATGATTTTCTATCTTTTGTTCCATTATTTTTGAATAAAAATGAAGTGTTAAGAAAAAACACTTTACAAACCTTATACTTTTTTGATAACATACTATCTTGTGTAAAACTATTCGGAGGTGCTTTTAAATGGCAGTAAAAATTCGTTTAAAACGTATGGGAGCTAAAAAAACTCCTTTCTATCGTATCGTAGTAGCAGATTCTCGTTCTCCTCGTGATGGACGTTTCATTGAAACAGTAGGAACTTACAATCCGGTTGCTCAACCAGCTGAAGTGAAAATTGATGAGCAATTAGCACTTAAATGGCTTCAAACTGGTGCGAAACCATCTGACACAGTTCGCAACCTATTCTCAAAACAAGGCATCATGGAAAAATTCCACAATTTAAAAAACAATAAGTAATAAGAGGAAGCTATGCGAGAGCTAATCTTGTCGATTGTAAAACCCTTAGTCGACTTTCCGGATGATGTACAACTTGAAACCTTTGAAGAAGAGAATCAAGTGACGTATAAACTTTCTGTAAACAGAGAGGATATTGGCAAAGTCATTGGCAAAAGGGGCCGTGTAGCCAAAGCGATTCGGACTGTTGTTTATGCCGCAGCAGGAGCAAAACATCATAAGAAAATTTACTTGGAAATAAACGAGTAGAAAGCATAGCTGCACAAGGGAGGATGAATGCCTCCCTTTTATTATATTTTGGCGCTGTTTAATCTTCATGTTGAAGTGGATCCAATAGTGATTGAATCTGACGTTACGCCTAATTAGAAAAGGCGGGTACTGTAAACGGTAAGGCGGCTCCCAATTCGTTCGCTACAAATAGTCTGCAGGTGAAGCTAACAGAGCCTAAAATAGGCGTGGGTAACACCCTATGGATACATAGAGAGACAGCAGAGGGGAAATACATATAAGGGAAGGTTTGAAAAAGCCTGGACCAAAATAAGGGTTCAGCATCCCTTATCTTAAATAAGTTCCGCAGTGAGTTGAGATGAAGGAGAGGAAATATGAAAATTCTTCAATCTGTCGCCGTTAAACAAATCTTGACCGAGAAAAGCAAAGGGAAATTGCTTGCTTCCTATGAAAATAATAGGCTTTCTTTACAAAAAGAATGTGAACAGCTGCGTTTTGAGTGTAAGAAAATGGAGCATACAAAGAAATTTTCCTCACCAAGCTTAAAAATACATTTCGAGAAAGAAATTAATACAAGACAGGAAAAAATTAAACTTCTGGATTTTCAAATTGAGCAATTGAACATATTGCCTCTCGGCAGTGAACTGAAGGAACAGGAAATTCAAGCATTAGTGGATGTTAAGGTTGGGGACCATTGGGAAGAAATAAAGAATAAGAGAGAAATTATTATTACAGACGGGGTTATTACAGAATTACGCTAGAGGTGATTGATTTGGAACAATGGTTTAATGTAGGGAAAATTGTCAACACACATGGATTAGCTGGAGAAGTAAGGGTTATCTCAAGGACAGACTTTGCTGAACAAAGATATCAGAAGGGGAATAAGATATATTTATTTTCACCTGCAGGCAAAGAACCCATTGAATTAACAATAAAAACTCATAGGCAGCATAAGAATTTCGATTTACTTTCTTTTGAAGGTTATAACAGCATTAATGATGTTGAAAAATGGAAGGATTCTCTTCTGAAAGTGAACCAATCTCAGCTTGGTGATTTAGATGAAGGAGAGTTTTATTTTCATGAGATTGTTGGCTGCAGTGTCTTTACCGTTTCTGGTGAGAAGGTGGGGGAAGTAAAAGAAATACTAACTCCAGGAGCAAATGATGTTTGGGTAGTAAAAGGAGAGAATAAATCCGAATACCTGATTCCTTACATCCGAGATATTGTGAAGGAAGTCAATGTTCAGGAGAAAAAGATTGTGATTGAACCGATGGAAGGCCTTTTATCATGAAGATTGATGTCTTAACATTGTTTCCAGAAATGTTTGAAGGGGTTTTTGGTTCGTCTATTTTAAAAAAGGCAAGGGAAAAAGGTTCTGCTGAATACAATGTGGTCAATTTTCGCGATTTTGCAGATAATAAACATCAAACAGTTGATGATTATCCGTATGGCGGAGGAGCCGGGATGGTATTAAAGCCGCAGCCCATATTTGACGCAGTAGAGCATCTCTCTGGAAAAGCAGTTAAAAAGCCGAGGGTAATTCTGCTTTGTCCGCAAGGAGAAGTTTTTACACAGAAAAAGGCAGAAGAATTCGTAAAGGAAGATCATTTGATTTTTGTCTGCGGCCATTATGAAGGCTATGATGAGCGCATCAGGGAACATGTTGTGACAGATGAAATTTCTATAGGGGATTTTGTCTTAACTGGGGGCGAATTAGGAGCTATGGTTATGGTCGACAGTATCGTCAGACTGCTTCCTGGTGTCCTGGGGAATGAAGACTCTCCTGTTTTGGACTCTTTCTCATCTGGTTTGCTGGAACATCCTCATTATACCCGTCCTGCAGATTTCAGAGGGTATAAGGTGCCCGATGTCCTGATCTCAGGAAATCATTCGAAAATAGAAGAATGGCGTGAACAGGAGTCACTTCGAAGAACTGTAACCAGACGTCCTGATTTATTAAATGATTATTCATTATCTGACCGACAAAAAAAGTGGCTGAAAGAATGGGGATATGAAATTCCGGTAAAAAGGTGATTGCATCCCTTGTTGTAATATGGTAAGATTGTATTTGTGGTTTGCGTTAAACGTAAATCCGCGCTAAAACGATGTTCCGCTACATATAATTTTATTTGTAAGAGCATCTGTTGGAAGGAGTTGAAAACGATGCACAATTTAATTGAAGAAATTACAAAAGAACAACTTCGCAGTGATGTTCCTGCATTCCGTCCTGGTGATACAGTTCGCGTACACGTTAAAGTAATCGAGGGTACTCGTGAACGTATCCAGTTGTTTGAAGGTGTTGTAATTAAACGCCGTGGCGGAGGAATCAGTGAAACTTTCACAGTTCGTAAAGTTTCTTATGGTGTTGGTGTTGAACGTACATTCCCTGTTCACACTCCTAAGATTGCGAACCTTGAAGTAGTGCGTCGCGGTAAAGTTCGTCGTGCGAAACTTTACTACCTACGTAACCTACGTGGTAAAGCCGCTCGTATCAAAGAAATTCGATAATCAACCGCTAATTAAAAGAGTCGTCCTGTCAATGGGGCGTCTCTTTTTTATTTCAGGATAAAAAGTTGATTGAAGGCACAGCGAAAGAGAACAGAGACGAGGATGCCTCCCAATTGTCCGCGGAAAGCGAGTGCCTGAAGTGAAAATCAACCAGCAGTAATGACTAGGGTACTCCCGCATCTTAGGAAAAATCTTAATTTAGAAATGATCTAAAGTTAATTGTTCGGAAAGCAGGAGCTGGAGTGAAAATCGTTCAGCAGGAAGATCTGTGTACTCCCCATGTCTTTCTGAAACTCTATTATTGAACTAAACCCAATGTTGATTGAAGCGTAAGACATGAGACTCCTGCGGGATCAGCTGGCCTTAGGGAGGCCCCCCAGAAGTTTGTTATGTTGAGACTCCCGGCTGCCCGCGGAAAGCGAGTGCCTGAAGCGAAAATCAACCAGCAAGAAAACCAGTGCCTTGCTAAAGAAATTACTATTGCTAAATAGTGAAGGCTGCGATAAAATTAATAGCAAAGTGCAGTTGAACATTTTTATTCCGTAAGTAGAAGATCATATCTGTCATGAAGCCGCTTCATTAATAGAATCAAACAGAAGAATGGCAATATAGTCGTTTTTATTTTTTACATACAGAAATTGTGTTAAACAGGATACCTGCTCTGAAATTTGGGCTATTTGCTGCAGCTAAGGAATGGAACGTTTAAAAAAGGGGCTTCTCATCAAGCTCCTTTTTCTGCTTGTCGAGAAGGTTCTTAAAAACTTTTTCTCAGAATGTGATAAAAAAGCTGAATAGAAAGGCGGATAAGCCACCTTTCCTGAATATGGACAGAGACATTTGAATTGGTTAACATAAATTCAATATGGTTATAAAGTAACTATTAGTTCTGTTTCCGATGGATTAATAAAGTAGGCGGTGGAAAAATGGAGAAGAAAAAAAGTGAATTATGGGATTGGATTAAGGCAATTCTAATAGCGGTAGTTCTGGCTGCATTGATAAGAGGTTTCATTTTTTCTCCGATCGTAGTGGATGGAATGTCCATGATGCCAACCTTACATAATGGTGACAGAATGATTGTTAATAAGTTTGGTACCCCTAAGCGCTTTGATATTGTTATTTTTCATGCTCCTGAAGGTAAGGATTACATAAAAAGAGTAATTGGACTACCTGGCGACAAACTGGAATACAAAAATGACACACTATATATCAATGGAAAAACATATAAAGAACCTTACTTAAATCAATATAAAAAACGATTAGCAGGGGGCCCTTTAACAGAAGATTTCACGCTAAAAGATATTATTGGGAGAGACACTGTTCCAAAAGGAGAAATTTTTGTGATGGGCGATAATAGACGGTTTAGCAAAGACAGCCGCTATATAGGGGCTGTTCCATTAACAAAAGTTGTTGGGGAAACTCGTTTAATTTATTGGCCGTTTGATCATTTTGGCCTTGCTAAATAAAGAAGCTGGAGTTGAAATAAATGACAATACAGTGGTTTCCGGGCCATATGGCGAAAGCACGCAGAGAAGTAACGGAAAAATTGAAGCTAGTGGATATTATTTTTGAATTGGTGGATGCCAGAATCCCAGTATCTTCTGCCAATCCAATGCTGGATGAAATTATTCATCAAAAGCCCCGTTTAAAGTTATTAAATAAAGCGGATATGGCAGACAAAGAAATAACAAAAGAATGGATCAGCCATTTTTCTTCTGAGGGTCAAAAAGCACTTGCTATTAATTCTCAGGAAGGCATAGGACTTCAGCAAATAGTGAAGGCAGCTGAAGAAGTGTTAAAGCCAAAGTTTGACCGTTTAAAGGCAAAGGGTGTAAAGCCTCGTGCGATAAGGGCAATGATTATCGGAATTCCGAACGTAGGGAAGTCTACATTAATTAATCGCCTTGCGAAAAAGAATATTGCTAAAACGGGAAATACTCCCGGGATCACGAGATCACAACAATGGATTAAAGTTGGCAAGGAATTAGAGCTTTTGGATACTCCCGGAATTCTTTGGCCAAAATTTGATGATCAGGAGATTGGATACAAACTAGCATTAACAGGAGCAATAAAGGATACTATTTTGAATCTCCATGACATCTCTATTTATGGTTTGAAATTCCTTGAAAAGCACTATCCAGGCCGGTTAATGGAAAGGTACAATGTAGGTGAGATTCCGGAGGATATTGTAGAAATTTTTGATATCATCGGGGAGCTTCGCGGGAGCTTAAGGGCGAAAGGCGAAGTGAATTACGATAAGGTAGCGGAGCTGGTAGTGAGAGATATCCGCTCATTAAAGCTTGGCCCATTATCCTTCGATATTCCAGGCGAAGAGGAGATTCCGCCAGAGGAATAGACTTACCGGCATTGGAAAGTGAAATACGTGTTACAGAGGATTGAAATGAAAAACTATACAATTAATGAAATTCATAACTATTTAAATACCACTGATACAATAGAAGAGCCTTTGATGGAGAAGCTGGCGCAGGATTCTCGAAAAGGTGTACAAACTCTTCTCAGGCAATGGCAGAGTAAACAAGACCGCAAGCTAAAGCTTCATGGCCGATTCATTCAAATGCTTCAATATGAAAAGGCGCTTATGAAACAGGGCTATCGTTCTATTGCAGGAATCGATGAGGTGGGCCGCGGCCCCTTGGCTGGCCCTGTTGTAGCAGCTGCTGTCGTACTGCCAGAGAATTTTTACTTGCCTGGTGTGAATGATTCGAAAAAATTAAGTGAAAAAAAACGGAATGAATTCTATGGTAGGATTATGGAAGAAGCCACTGCTGTTGGCATTGGAATCATTTCTTCGGAGGAAATTGACAGGATAAATATTTATCAGGCTTCCAAAAAAGCTATGATTACAAGCCTGCAATCACTTTCTTTAGAGCCGGACCATTTATTAATTGATGCCATGGAGCTGGAGTTACCGATTGCTCAAACATCACTGATCAAAGGTGATGAAAAGAGTGTTTCCATTGCATGTGCGTCCATTGTGGCGAAAGTCACCCGTGACCGGTTGATGTCAGAGTATGCTTTGGAGTTTCCTGAATATCAATTTCATCAGAATATGGGCTATGGAACAAAAGACCATTTAGAAGCCTTACAAAAGTTTGGTCCTAGCAGCATTCATCGCCGTTCATTTGCTCCAGTAAAGGAACTTGTATAAAGCATGCGACAATCCAAATAAAAAAAGGGTGACTCAAAAAGCTGGACTATGCCGCTGAATGGAGTCACCCTTTTTTACTACTGAATAAAAAAAGAGAAAAAGGTAGGGAGATTTTTCTAGTTAGTTTTATAATAGGCTCCCCTGAAAATCACTTTATACGAGTTTAAAAATCAAGCCAAACCGACCTACGGTAATCATTATTGCCTTATCGATATGGAAGAAAGAACATATTATAGGCCTCTAGAAAATCGATGTTGATCTTACACTTATATTGATTACTTGAAGTGTACAGGCAGGACAAACAGCGGTACGCATATAGGAGTATTACCCACTGTTCGTTTTCAACCTGGAGGAAAAAAGATGCAGTTTCCAAGGTCATCTAATATCATTGGACCTTTTGGGACAGCCTTTTATTATTTGGAAAACTATTACTTTTGGTGTATCCTCCGTTTTTCTCTGTCCAGCTCCGAGCGCCATCGGCTCGAGGTCTAAGCCAAACTGCCCAAGAGGTTAAAAAGCGAACCTCTAGGGCATTTCGTCTTATGCTGGTCGCCGATAATCAGGCGCCCTCCGCTTTTCTATCTAAATATTATTTCCTTTGTTTCTGTGAACATTTGGATTTGTTCGAGGGATTTGCAATAGATAGACTGCCTATTTTTTTTCATATAATGTTGGTTTCATGATTAAATAATCAACGGTTCTCCGGTTTTTAAACCAGTCACCCAGTTCGGCTTTTTCATGGGAGATTTCTTTCCAGGCAGCCTGCAGCGTTGGCCTGTAGATACGGGAGGCTCCTTTGGCCAGAAAACAGTCTTTAACCTTTAATGCTGGCTCTTTCCCAGGCGGCAGTCAGCTGAGGCCAATAGTCACTGAGCGAGCCGGAATGCGGGTGAGCTTTTGCCCACGATAGGACATTTTCCAGGGATGACTCCTGGTGAAATAGAGAGTAATATAACTCAATACAGAGGTTTATACGGTCTTTTAAAGAAGAAAAATGGTCCACTGTCCTGCCAAACAAAGTGGGATTGATTTTTGGGGAGGCAGAATAAAGAGGAAAAAGAATGTGATTGAGCTTCAGTGGTTCCTGTGCATGAAAAGTAAAGGAATGAATGACTTTTTTATACATTTGATTCTGGATCAGCCTTGACTCCAAATAACTTTGCTCATTTACAATGGTAGCAATGGCAAGTGAAATAGTGTTACTGTAAATAAAGATTTGTTTCCACATAATTTCCATAAAAATAGAAATCTGTAAAGGTCCAAATAGGTGAAAAAGCGCTTTTTTTGTTTAAGACTATAATGAAAAATTAAAAGCTGTGGATAGACATCCTGGAATATCAGCCAATTCCCCCTCTTTAAAAATTGAAAATAGTCCTTCTGCTCACGTTGGCTAAATAGTTGAGGCAGCCATTCTCCCTTTAAGTCTGTCATATTCCATCCTGCATTTCTCGAAACCATGTGGGCCAGCAATGCCCAATGAATATCCGGGTGTTCTAAATAAAAATCCAAATAGGCTTTTGTCCTAGTAAGGTTATTCACATTCTTTTCGATCGTCTTATCTTGTATCTCTTGCATCAGCTTCCTCTAGGATAAGGATAGATCCTTTGAGGACAGCCGCCTCGCAGGCTGTTTTCCAATGTGCTTGAGTTCTTTTACAGCTCCTGAAAGATCATGATATTTGTATTTGCTTTTTTTTAAAAAAGTTTTTAACCATGGGAGTTCCATTTTGAAAAATCCTTTCTTTGTAGCATTCATTCTTTTTTTAGGAATAGGTATGTAGGAGAAAGAGAGGAGAGAGGTACATGAAACAGCAAGTGCAAAATGAGATAAATCGTCTGGTCTCTATCCTGCACAACAGCCAGCTGCCTGATGGTTCATGGGAGTATCCCTTTGAGACAGGGGTTATAACAGATTGCTATATGATTATATTATTACGAAGTTTAAAAATTCATGATGAAGAACTGATTTTGGGTCTTGTAAGAAGGATTAAAAGTAAACAGTACAGAGATGGCTCCTGGAGGCTTTTCAGGGATGAAGCACCAGGAAACCTTTCATTAACAATCGATGCCTATTATGCTCTTCTTTATTCCGGTTATGAAAAAGGAAATGAAAAAGTACTGAAAGAAGCTGAGCGATTTATCAAAAGCAATGGGGGAATTGAAAAAGCGGGTATTCTGACAAAGCTTTTGTTGCTTATAACAGGGCAGATGAAATGGCCGGCTTATCTTAAAATCCCAATTGAGCTAATTTTAATTCCAAAATTCTTTCCGCTGAACTTTTATAGCCTTTCTGTTTTTGGAAGAAGCAATCTTGCGCCTATTCTTTTAATAGCGGATCAAAAATTTTCGCTAAAAACAGAAAACACCCCTGACCTTTCCAATCTTTTTATTAATAATGAACGAAAAAATCATGCGTTTGTTCGTGAAGCAGCAAATTGGAGTTCAGTATTGGATGAAATTAAAGGGATCGTTGAACAGCTTGCTGGAATACCAGAAGAGCTTCATGAACAGGCTCAAAGAAAATTAAAAGATTATATTTTTCAAAGAATAGAGTATGATGGAACCTTGCTTAGTTATTTCAGTGCTACATTTTTCATGATCTTTGCATTGTTGGCGACTGGCTCCAAACAAACAGACCCTGAGATTGCCAAAGCGGTGAACGGATTGAAAGCGATGGTATACACAATTGATGGTGCCCAGCATTGCCAATATACAACCGTACATGTATGGAATACTTCCCTCATTAGTTATGCACTGCAGGAAGCGGGTGTACATCCTTCCCACCATTCGATTCGCCGTGCAAACCGTTTTTTGCTTTCAAAGCAGCATACCAGATATGGAGATTGGTCTATTCATAATGTTTCTGGAAAACCAGGCGGATGGGGCTTTTCAAATAGTAATACTATCAATCCGGATGTGGATGATTCTACTGCCACATTGAGAGCGATACGCACGTATGCAGCCTCTGATTCAGCTAACAGACACTCATGGGAAAAAGGGATTTCATGGGTTATTTCCATGCAAAATGATGACGGAGGGTGGCCAGCATTTGAAAGGAATGCAGACAATCCTTTATTTTCTATGATTCCGGGTGGAGATACCTTTTTAATTGACCCATCCTCTGTAGACCTGACAGCCCGTACGCTGGAGTTCTTTGGGAGCTGTACTCATGCAGATATGGAGAAGCGTGCTTTTAAAAGGGCTATTCAATGGCTTCTTCGCCGCCAGGAAAACAATGGCTCCTGGAACAGCAGATGGGGAATTAACTATATTTACGGGACTTGGGCTGCGTTAACAGGTTTGAATTCTGCAGGGTATCAAAATCTCTCAGCTGTTAAAAAAGCTGTTCAATGGCTTTCCTCTATACAAAATCCAGACGGAGGATGGGGAGAATCGTGCAACAGTGATATTCAAGGCGAATATATTCCTCTTCAAGCAAGCACTCTGACACACACAGCATGGGCCTTGGATGGTCTAATAGCTGTGTCTGACCACATTACTCCTGAGATAAGCAAAGGAGTAAACTTTTTGCTGAAAAATGCCGATATAGATAATTGGACAGAGGATTACCCGAAGGGCCAGGGTGCAGCAGGCCTTTTTTATATTCATTATCATAGCTACAGGTATATATGGCCGCTTCTGGCATTGTCGCATTACAGCCAAAAATGGTTGTGATATCAGTAGAAGAAAAGCAAAGGAAGGAGGGAGAAAGAATGCTGACTGTACCAATACAGCAATTGGCTGGTATACAGGCTGCTAAAATGGACAGTGGTGTTCCATTTAAGCAGGGACAAATATTTTTTGGCAGTATTCAAAAAATATTTCCTAATCAAACAGCGGTCGTTCAGGCGGGAAACCATCCCCTCATCGCTAAACTCGAAGCTCCATTAATTAGCGGCAAGGGTTATTGGTTTGAAGTTTCACTAAACGAAGGAGAAGTCTACTTAAAAGTAGTGCCTAATAATAGCCTGGAGGGAAATGATTCTGGAGCTTTATTAAAACAGCTATCCCTCCCTCAGGAGAAGGCTTTTAAGCAAGTGGCTGCCTATATGCAAAAGGAACAAATTCCACTTTCAAAAGAAGAGGTAATAAAGGCTGCAGCCTTTTTGAAAGAGGCCCCTGATTCCGCCTTGGGGCTTAAAACAATACAGCTTATGGCTTCAAAACAATTTCCTTTTTCAAAAGCAATCTTTCAATCCTTAGTGAAAGCGGAGGATTCGCAAAAAACCCAAACCCTTATACAGCTCTTAAAAGGGGAGATAATAAAAGAAACCCCAAATAAAACAATTCAATCATTGCTATCGGTTGTAGACTCTTTGGATGGAGAAGAGAAGAACCGTATTATTCAGGAAATGCCGCAAGCTCTTTTAAAATATTCCTCCAATCAAGCCAGTCAATTTCAATCCATTTCCGAGAACATTCTAAACAAATTAGGACTGAATGGTACGGATACAAATAGTGCCAGTGAACCGAAGGCGACAGTAGGGAGCGTAATATTGAAGAAAGAGCCGGCAGCTGAGCCGCAACCAGTTGATATAAAAAAGCAAGTGGAAGAAAAGCTCCAAAATGTTTTAAAGGGTGAGGGAGATTCGAAAAATATTTTTTCTTCTGAGGAGCAGCTTTTTCTTAAAAAACTCGCGGATCAGCTTGAACAATCCCCCCATGGAAGCCGTATTGCAATGCAACTAAAAGGGATACTGGGAAAAATGGGTCTTTTTTATGAAGCTGATATTCAAAAATTAAACAATCAGGAAGATCATGTAATTAAATCGCTAAAGCCTTTACTTGTAAAATATTTGGAGGAGCCGGACCATCCGTCTGATACGAAAGAAATTGCTGATTTACTAATATCAAAAATGAACAGCCAGCAGCTGTTATCCTCCGATACAGGTCCTATTCTGCAGGCTGTATTTCAGCTGCCTTTTCAAATCGGAAACCATTTTACAGATATAACCATGCAATGGTCAGGTAAAAGAAAAGAAAACGGAGAACTGGACGCTGATTTTTGCCAGATTCTTTTTTACTTAGATTTGGAGCATTTGAAAGAAACCATTGTGGATATGAAAGTACAAAACCGTGTGGTATCTGTAACAATACTAAATACTTTTCCGAGGGCAGAAGATTTGTCTTTAGATCTTACTCCTCTATTAAAAAAACAGCTTGAAAATCAAGGGTATACTCTTTCTGCAGTCAGCTTCAGACAGCAGGCAGAAACCTCTGCAGGAAAAAATCCTGTCTGGTCAACCACCACCAACACACCCTACGCAGGAGTCGATATAAAAATATGATAAAAAAAGAGCAATATATTTCAAAAAAAGCAGTTGCTCTTCATTATCAGCCAGACCACCAGGATGCACCTGTTGTAATAGCAAAAGGAAGAGGAATGACAGCAGAAAACATTATTGCAAAGGCACAAGAAAATCAGATACCGATTCAAGAAGACAAGAGCTTAGTGCAGGTACTCAGCCAGCTAAATATTAATCAGGCAATTCCGGAAGAATTGTATGGTGCTGTGGCTGAGGTATTTGCTTTTATATATAGACTGGACAAAAAAGCGGGAAGCAATGCTGATTAGCAGGCTCCTTGTTTGTCTTTATAACTTGCTTTGTAAAAGGACACTGTTGTTTTTTAGCTCATTCGTGTGAAACGGCTTTTTCACACGCCTTTCAGCATAGCTGAAGGTTCCTTTCTTTACTGTAAAATGAGCTAAAAAACGAGCAGTTATCAATATTTAATTAGTAATCTGCTAAATATGTTAAAAATAAAAAACAATAAACTCAGTTTATAAATTTTTTTATTATGTTCTGCTTTTTTCGTTCAGTATAGAATTTATCAGTGGATTTTCTTATCGTTTAAACCGGTATATTTTACTTTTTCACTTTAAGAAAGCTTGGTTTGGAAAGGATGATTCCGTTTACATACTAAGTGTGAAAAACAGTGAATTAAAAGAAATTTCTGGAAATGGAAATTATCCCAGTAAAACCATTAAAGTCGCATAAATGTAAAAATAAACTATAAAAATAACAATTTTCATCAAAAAATTACAAAACTAAAATAATATTTTAATCAGAAAGGTAGACATATTTTCTACCATTTATTACAATGAAAGCGCAGTAATTTTTTATGAAGAGTTTGATAGGAGGATGAATATGAATATCCATGAGTATCAAGGTAAAGAAATCCTCAGAAAATACGGGGTAGCAGTGCCAAATGGGAAAGTTGCTTTTACAGTGGAAGAAGCGGTGGAAGCAGCCAAAGAACTAGGCACTGATGTATGCGTTGTCAAAGCGCAAATCCACGCAGGCGGACGCGGTAAAGCCGGCGGTGTAAAAGTGGCTAAAAGTGTAGAAGATGTTCGTACATATGCACAGGAATTGCTGGGAAAAACCCTTGTTACACATCAAACAGGCCCGGAAGGTAAAGAGATTAAGCGTCTTCTTATCGAAGAAGGGTGCAATATTCAGAAAGAATACTATGTTGGTCTTGTTTTAGACCGCGCTACATCTCGCGTTGTGCTAATGGCTTCAGAAGAAGGCGGTACAGAAATTGAAGAAGTAGCTGAAAAAACTCCTGAAAAAATCTTTAAAGAAACAATCGACCCGGTAGTTGGCTTAACTGCATTCCAGGCAAGAAGAATTGCATTCAATATTAATATTCCGGCAGCTCTTGTTAACCAGGCTGTAAAATTCATGCTGGGATTGTATAAAGTTTTTGTTGAAAAAGACTGTTCCATTGCGGAAATTAACCCGCTTGTCGTTACAGGCGAAGGTACGGTAATGGCACTTGATGCTAAATTAAACTTCGATTCCAATGGTCTTTACCGCCAAAAGGATATTGTAGAGTACAGAGATCTTGATGAAGAGGATCAAAAAGAAATTGAAGCATCCAAATATGACCTTAGCTACATTTCCCTTGATGGAAATATTGGCTGTATGGTAAATGGTGCTGGACTTGCAATGGCCACTATGGACATTATCAAGTACTACGGAGGAGACCCTGCTAACTTCCTGGATGTTGGGGGCGGTGCTACAGCTGAGAAGGTTACAGAAGCCTTTAAAATCATCCTTTCTGATCAAAATGTTAAAGGAATCTTTGTTAACATTTTCGGAGGAATTATGAAGTGCGACGTAATTGCGACTGGCGTTGTGGAAGCTACTAAACAAGTTGGTTTGGAAATCCCTCTTGTTGTTCGCCTTGAAGGAACGAACGTTGACTTAGGAAAGAAAATCCTAAATGAATCAGGATTGAATATCATTGCGGCTGAGTCCATGGCTGATGGCGCGCAAAAAATTGTTGAGCTAGTGGGCTGATCATTTTTGGCATGAAGGTAAATTATTTGTCTGATATTAGAAAGGCAGGGGAACAGAATGAGCGTTTTTGTTAATAAAGACACGAAAGTCATTGTACAAGGTATTACGGGTAAAACAGCCCTTTTCCATACGAAACAAATGTTGGAATATGGAACAAAAATAGTAGGCGGTACTTCTCCTGGTAAAGGTGGTACTGAGGTTGAAGGTGTTCCTGTTTTCAATACAGTTGAAGAAGCTGTTAAAGCAACAGGCGCAAATGCTTCCGTTATCTACGTTCCAGCTCCTTTTGCTGCTGACGCCATCATGGAAGCAGTAGATGCTGAACTGGATCTGACTATTTGTATAACTGAGCACATTCCAGTATTGGATATGGTAAAAGTAAAACGTTATATGGAGGGCAAGAAAACCCGCTTAGTGGGCCCTAACTGTCCTGGTGTCATTACTCCTGGTGAGTGCAAAATTGGAATTATGCCTGGATATATCCATACAAAAGGCCATGTAGGTGTTGTTTCCCGTTCGGGAACCCTTACATATGAGGCTGTTAACCAGCTTTCTGAAGAAGGCGTTGGACAATCTACAGCAGTTGGTATTGGTGGAGACCCTGTTAACGGAACAAACTTCATCGATGTCTTAAAAGCATTTAACGAGGATCCTGAAACCGAAGCGGTTATTATGATTGGTGAAATCGGCGGTACTGCTGAGGAAGAAGCAGCTCTTTGGATCAAAGAAAACATGAAGAAGCCGGTTGTTGGCTTTATTGGCGGAGTAACAGCACCTCCTGGAAAGCGTATGGGTCATGCCGGCGCTATCATCTCCGGAGGAAAAGGTACTGCGGATGAAAAAATCCGTGTTATGAATGAGTGCGGCATCAAGGTTGCTGAAACTCCTTCTGTACTTGGTGAAACAATGATTAGTGTGCTGAAAGAAAAAGGACTTTACGAAAAATGTAAAACAAACTAATACTTTTTAGAAATAGTCCCTCGGGTGCTGAGGGACTGTTTTATATATTCATTTAAGCTTTAACTCTATTAAAGGTCAAAAAATCAATAGACCAGGCTTTAAATACAAGGGGGGGTTATATGGACGATTTAAGACTCAAAATTCTGCATCTTTCTCAATGCAGGGGTACGACACCAAAAGGAGTTCTTCGACTTTTACAAACAAATGCTGGGTTATCTGACCTTTATACCTTATCCAAGACCTCGCTCGCTTCCATTATGCATATGAATGCTTTGAATGCAGAAGCCTTTTATAAGGACCTTCATACCATTTCCATCCACTCGAAAATTCAATTCTATGAAAATGCCGGAATATCTTTCAAGGTGATAACAGATCCAGACTATCCTCCTCTATTAAGGCAAATTTATAATCCTCCATTTGTTCTTTATACAATGGGACATACCGATTTGTTTCGTATGCCATCCATCGCTGTTGTAGGCTCAAGGAAAGCAACTATATACGCTCAAAATGCGATTAAACAGCTTATTCCTCCCTTACTAGAAAAAGGCTGTTCCATCACCAGCGGGCTTGCAAAAGGTGTCGACACAATGGCACACAACATGGCAATGGCCGCAGGCGGAAAAACGATTGCTGTGCTTGGCAGCGGATTTTTTTCTGTTTATCCAAAGGAGAATACTTATCTTGCAGAGAATATGAAAAGAAATCATTTAATAGTATCAGAATATCCACCTGAAGTACCGGCGAAAAAATGGCACTTTCCTATGCGCAACCGTATCATCAGCGGGTTGTGCAGAGGGACATTGGTCATTCAGGCTGAAAAGCAAAGCGGATCTTTAATTACGGCAGATCTTGCCCTTCACGAAGGAAGAGAGGTTTTTGCTGTACCCGGAAGTATATTGGATCCCTTATCAGATGGCACAAACCACCTTATTCAGCAGGGGGCAAAGCTGGTGATGACAGGCAGTGATATTCTGGAAGAACTGAAATTTTAAAGGCTTATTGGTGATTATTATCATAAAAAGGTTGCATTTTTGAATAAACTATTATACATTTTGCATCATAAGAAAAATGAAATGTTGATGCCGTAAAAAACGAATTTTAAATTGGTTATAGCGTGGCCGCTCATCTTTTCACAACATATAAACCTCTTAATCGAATACTTTTTTGAATAGATTCCGGTACATGGTTTTCATGCGTATCTTTTCGGTTCTGTACGCGTTACTTTACGTAAAGTAATGAAAAGTCTGCGTTTTGACTTGATTTTCTCCACAATTTTCTTACAGGAAAAGTTTACAAGGCTCTTTTCGTAAACTTTATTGCTATTTGACAAAAAAATAATTAAAAATTCAGGTGCAGTATTAAAGCTTGTGAATAGCTTACGAAAGGATGCCGCGAAGACAGACGACACATGGAATAACCCTTTGTACGTAAAGCAATAATCTATGCGAAAACAGCCAAATGAAAAGGGTATATTCAAACAATATACTGGGATTTATTAATAAATTAAGGTATATTGAAAACGATTACCTGAAATAATGAAATGAACTTATATGCTAAAAAGACTTTATTCTTCTATTAATAATGTTTTTAATAGGATTAGAATGCTAAATGGCAATGGGAATTAATATTTTTTGTTTTTTAAAAGGCACTTTTCGTAAACTTTATTGCTATTTGATATTCTTTAATGACTAATACAATACCCATTTATCCAATGGAAGAAAAGTGATATCCTTGCGAAAACAACTTTTATAAAAAATGATTTTCGTTGACAAATAACAAAATCACGACTAGTATTTACTTTTGATTTTAAGAATATATGAAAGTGGACCTATTGATTCCTCATTTTGAGCAGTCAAGGGTGCTGGAGAAAATTTTAAAACCTCTGGGGAGGCCTATGAATGTCAGACTACTTAGTAATTGTTGAATCGCCGGCAAAGGCGAAAACGATTGAAAGATATCTTGGAAAAAAATATAAAGTAAAAGCTTCAATGGGGCATGTAAGAGATCTTCCTAAAAGCCAAATGGGAGTAGATCCTGAACAAAATTTCGAACCTAAATATATTACAATCAGGGGAAAAGGCCCTGTGTTAAAAGACTTGAAAACTGCTGCCAAAAAAGCAAAGAAAATCTATCTGGCAGCTGACCCGGATCGCGAAGGGGAAGCAATAGCATGGCATTTAGCCCATACATTAGATGTGGACATCCATTCGGATTGCCGTGTTGTGTTTAATGAAATAACAAAGGATGCCATTAAGGAATCGTTTAAGCATCCGCGGCCAATTAATATGGATCTTGTTGATGCCCAGCAGGCCAGACGCATTTTGGACCGGCTGGTAGGATATAATATAAGCCCGCTGTTATGGAAAAAGGTTAAAAAAGGCCTGAGTGCAGGCAGGGTCCAATCTGTAGCTGTGAAGATCATAATAGACAGAGAAAATGAGATCAAAGATTTTGTACCGGAAGAATATTGGACTATTGGAGCAGAGTTTCTGAAGGGTCAGGAGAAATTTCAAGCTTCGTTTTATGGAGTAAAGGGAAAGAAAATGGAGCTTTCATCCGAGGAAGATGTTAAGACTGTTTTAAAGCAGGTCAAGGGAAAGGAATTCGACATTTCTTCTGTTACCAAAAAAGAAAAGAAACGCAATCCCGCTCTTCCTTTTATTACTTCTTCCCTTCAACAGGAAGCGGCTCGCAAGCTAAACTTCCGTGCCAAAAAAACCATGATGCTTGCACAGCAGCTTTATGAAGGAATTGAAATCGGCAAAGAAGGAACAGTCGGTTTAATTACTTATATGAGAACAGACTCCACTCGTATTTCCGAAGTTGCTCAAGCGGAAGCCTCAGCTTATATTGAAGAGCATTTCGGCAAGGAATTTGTCAGAAATGAACAAAGAAAAGAGAAAAAACAAACGAATGCCCAGGATGCCCATGAGGGTGTAAGGCCGACCAGCGCGAATAGAGAACCGAATTCAATCAAGGGATACCTCTCAAGGGATCAATTCCGATTATATAAGTTAATATGGGATCGTTTTATTGCAAGCCAAATGGCATCTGCTGTACTGGATACGATGAGTGTAGATATAACCAATGGTGATGTCCTGTTTCGAGCCAATGGTTCTAAAGTGAAATTCCCCGGATTTATGAAGGTGTATGTTGAAGGGTCAGATGATAATTTAGAAGAAAAAGATAATATGCTGCCTGAATTGGAAAAAGGAGACAAAGTTAAGGCGGAACAAATTGATCCTAAACAGCACTTTACACAGCCGCCTCCGCGATATACCGAGGCCAGGCTTGTACGCATGCTCGAGGAGCTGGGAATAGGAAGGCCATCTACTTATGCCCCTACACTGGATACCATTCAAAAAAGGGGATATGTTGCTTTAGACAATAAACGTTTTATCCCAACAGAGCTTGGTGAAATTGTACTTGAGCTTATAAGTGAATTTTTCCCGGAAATTCTGGATGTTGCTTTTACAGCAAAAATGGAACAGGATCTGGATGAAGTGGAAGATGGCAAAAACGCCTGGGTAAAAGTCATAGATGATTTCTATAAAGGTTTTGAAGTAAGGCTTAAAAAAGCAGAAACCGAAATGGAAAAAGTTGAAATCAAGGATGAATTTGCCGGTGAAGATTGTGAGATATGCGGCAGTCCGATGGTTTTTAAAATGGGAAGGTATGGGAAATTTATGGCCTGCAGCAATTTCCCGGATTGCCGTAATACAAAGCCAATTGTCAAAGAAATAGGTGTTAAATGTCCAAAATGTCAGGAAGGCAATATTATAGAAAGAAAATCAAAGAAAAAAAGGGTATTCTATGGCTGTGACCGTTATCCTGAATGTGATTTCTTATCCTGGGACAAACCAATTGAAAGAAAATGTCCTAAATGTAATCATATACTGGTCGAAAAAAAGCTGAAAAAAGGCACTCAGGTTCAGTGTATCCATTGTGATTATAAGGAAGAAACGGTGAACTAATCTTTAGTGATCTGTTAAGAGTGAGAGCCCCTCACTCTTTTTCCTTTCAAATAAAAAAATATGGATAAACCTGTTAACACGCTTGAGAAGTATTTTCCTTTTCATATTTCATTATGTATTGTAAAATGCATAAGGGACAAAATGTATTAAAAAGAGATAAAGGCTGTATCAACAGAAAAACGGAAGGATAATGCGAGCTATTAACAATTTTGGGTGGCTAACCCTGAATTGACAAGCTTGGCATATTTCTTAAATGGTTCATAGCTTAACATTCGCCAGAATAAAGAATCCTGCACAACACCAAAATGTGCAATTAGTTAGCTTCGCCATATCGCTGGGGAAGAATATTTATATTTCTATTTAGGATTGCTCTGATGATTGGAGCGGTAAGCAATAACAATCTATATGTAGAAAGACTTTCTGCCATTGCAAAAGCTAAATCGTTTCTTCGTTTCCAGTGAAAATAATACATGAAAACTAAAGATTTTTACCGCCTGATTATCAACTATTAGAAACAATTCAAAACTTTAAGAAAAATTTGTAAGATTGATTGCAAGGGCTACTGAATTGTGATACTATTTAGTAGCCCTTGTGAGGTGTTAAAATGGATCTATTTGGAAAAACTTGTCTACATTCTTTTATCGAATACATTCAAATTGAGAAAAATTACTCTGAGTATACGATTCAATATTATCAGGAAGACATTGAGCATTTATTTTTATTTATGAATGAACAAAATCTTCATTCCCTTAAAGATGTCGAATACTTTGATGCCAGACTTTATCTGACTCAATTATTTGAAAAAGAATACAGCAGGGCTACTTTGGCCAGGAAAATATCCAGTCTTCGAAGCTTCTATAAATTTCTCATGCGCGAGCAAATTGTGGATGATAATCCTTTTGCTCTTCTTTCGCAGCCCAAAAAGCACTTGCGGGTGCCTAAATTTTTTTATGAAGAAGAAATGGAAAAATTATTTGATGTGTGCAGCGGAACTAGTGAGATAGACCAGCGTAATAAAGCATTGCTCGAAATATTATATGCTACGGGTATTCGGGTCAGTGAATGTGCAAATATTACACTTAAAGATATAGATCTTGACTTCGATACGATCCTTGTAAAAGGCAAAGGCAGAAAAGAACGCATTGTTATTTTTGGTTCTTTTGCGAATGAGGCATTAAAAACCTACATAAATGAGTCCAGACAAAGGCTAATGAATAAGGCGCATGATCATCCGTATCTTTTTGTTAATTACCGTGGAACTCCTATAACGGTAAGGGGTATCCGTCATATCTTAAACACTATGATTGAAAAGGCGGCACTAACAGGTAAAATGCACCCCCACATGCTGAGGCATACATTTGCTACCCATTTGCTGAATAACGGTGCTGATTTAAGAACTGTTCAAGAACTGCTGGGGCATGCAAATCTTTCCTCAACTCAGGTGTATACGCATGTAACAAAGGAACATTTAAGGAAGACCTATTTGTCGCATCATCCAAGAGCATAGATATTCCTGTTTAAATTAGTATTGAAGGGATTGAAGAGAATGGGCGATTTTCATGCTACTACGATTTTTGCCGTCCAACATGATGGGAAATGTGCAATGTCAGGGGATGGCCAGGTTACGTTCGGAAATGCAGTTGTAATGAAGCATACGGCTAAAAAGGTAAGAAAACTTTTTAACGGAAAGGTACTTGCCGGTTTTGCAGGGTCAGTGGCAGATGCATTTACTTTATCCGAAATGTTTGAAGGGAAGCTTCAGGAGTATAATGGGAATTTAACGAGGGCGGCTGTTGAACTTGCAAAACAATGGAGAAGTGATAAAATCCTTCGCAAGCTTGAAGCGATGTTAATTGTCATGGATGAAAACAGCCTGCTGCTCATTTCGGGTACAGGAGAAGTCATTGAACCCGATGACGGCATTTTAGCTATCGGTTCCGGCGGCAATTATGCTTTGTCTGCTGGAAGGGCATTAAAGCAATTTGCAGGTGATAAGCTTTCTGCAAAGGAGATTGCTGAAGCAGCTTTGAAAATTGCCTCAGATATATGTGTTTATACCAACTCCAATATTATCGTGGAAGAGCTTTAAAAGCTTCTGAATGCGATGGTGAAGTTAATAGACATTTACTTTCTAAAACCGTGAACATGCGTTTTTAATTGCCTTAAAAAATAAGCTGAACAATAAGGAGTGAGCAGCTTGTCATCATTTAAGCCAAATAAATATATGAACTTAACACCAAGACAAATTGTTGAGCGTTTAGATCAATATATTATCGGTCAGAAAGATGCAAAACGTGCTGTTGCAGTCGCATTAAGGAATCGTTATCGGCGTAGCTTGCTAGACGAGCAATTGCGTGAAGAGGTAATTCCTAAAAATATTCTGATGATTGGTCCAACAGGTGTTGGTAAGACGGAAATTGCCAGGAGAATTGCCAAGCTGGTTGGTGCTCCATTTGTTAAAATAGAAGCAACGAAGTTTACAGAAGTTGGATATGTCGGCCGCGATGTGGAATCCATGATCCGCGACTTAGTAGAAACGTCCGTCCGTCTCGTAAAAGAAGAGAGAATTTCGGATGTCAAAGAGCGGGCAGAAGAAAGTGCAAACCAGCTGCTTGTGGAATTGCTCGTTCCAGGCAAAAAGAAAGCTAACTACAAAAATCCTTTTGAAATGCTATTTGGAAATAACAACAATTCTTCTCCTGTTGAAGAAGATGAAGATATTTCCGAGGATGCTTCAAAAAAGGAACTGAAGAAAAGCCTTCTTGAAAAACTAAAAAATGGCGAATTAGAAGACGAAATGGTCAGCATCGAAGTGGAAGAAGCTCCTCCATCCATGTTTGATATGCTTCAGGGCTCCGGAATGGAACAAATGGGCATGAACATGCAGGATGTTTTAGGAGGCTTAATGCCTAAGAAAAAGAAAAAAAGAAAACTTCCTGTAAAAGAAGCACGTAAGGTTCTAACGAATGTAGAGGCTCAGAAACTTATTGATATGGATGAGGTTACGCAGGAAGCGGTCTATCGGGCAGAACAAACAGGAATCGTCTTCATAGATGAAATCGACAAGATTGTCAGCAAAAGCGGCAATTCGTCTTCCGCAGAAGTTTCACGAGAAGGTGTTCAGCGTGACATACTGCCAATAGTTGAAGGGTCTACGGTTGTAACAAAATATGGGTCAGTCAAAACAGATTATATTCTATTTATTGCAGCCGGTGCATTTCATATGGCAAAGCCTTCTGAGTTAATTCCTGAACTGCAGGGCAGATTCCCAATCAGAGTGGAGTTGGCGAAATTATCTGTAAATGACTTTTATAAAATTCTCATAGAACCGGATAATGCTTTAATTAAACAATATATTGCATTATTGGAGACGGAAGGTATACAAATTGAATTTTCTGACGAAGCTATAACCAGAATCGCAGAAATGGCGTATGAAGTAAACCAGAATACAGATAACATTGGGGCAAGACGCTTACACACCATATTAGAGAAATTGCTTGAAGATTTATCTTTCGAGGCGCCTGATATTACAATGGAGAAGATCACAATAACTCCTCAGTATGTCGATGAGAAGCTTGGTGCCATTTCAAAGAACAAAGATTTAAGCCAATTTATCTTATAGTGTGCACTCGAATGAATGCCTGCGCTTTGCGGTTCGCTTTTCGGCGATTTGCATGGTAAGAATAAACGGAACAAATTTTCGTTCCACTGAAGAAATGGCAGTTGTTTAGGATATGACCTAAAGGGTACAACAGAGATAAGCATAGCATTATCAGTGAAGATGGTGACCTTTTTGCATTATTTGCTTTAGTTACAATAACCGAAAACAACTCCTTTACAAAATAATCGAAATTTAGATGAGACAAACGTGTCCATTAGGAGGAAGCAAGATGAATTTATTAGACAAAACCAGAAAAATTAATGCGATGCTGCAAAAAGCAGCGGGAAAACCAGTTAACTTTAAAGAAATGGCTCAAACATTAAGTGATGTAATTGAAGCAAATATCTTTGTTGTGAGCAGAAGAGGGAAGCTTTTGGGTTTTGCCATCAACCAGCAGATTGAAAATGACCGTATGAAGAAAATGCTTGAAGATCGTCAGTTCCCTGAAGAGTATACAAATAGTCTATTTAATATTAATGTAACTTCTTCAAATCTTGGAGTAGAAAGTGAATATACAGCTTTCCCAGTTGAAAATAAAGACCTTTTCACGAGCGGCCTTACAACGATTGTGCCGATCATTGGCGGTGGTGAAAGATTGGGAACATTAATCCTTGCCCGTTTAAACGAAAAATTCCATGATGATGATCTAATCCTTGCAGAATATGGTGCAACAGTTGTTGGGATGGAAATTCTTCGTGAAAAAGCTGAGGAAATAGAAGAAGAAGCAAGAAGCAAAGCGGTTGTACAAATGGCAATCAGCTCACTTTCTTACAGTGAACTAGAAGCAATCGAACACATCTTTGAAGAGCTTAATGGCAAGGAAGGCTTATTAGTAGCATCAAAAATCGCTGACAGGGTTGGAATTACCCGTTCGGTTATCGTCAATGCCTTAAGAAAGCTTGAAAGTGCCGGAGTAATTGAATCCCGTTCCCTTGGTATGAAAGGAACCTATATCAAAGTTTTAAATGATAAGTTCCTATTCGAATTGGAAAAACTTAAATCAAACTAATATTATAAGTATTAATAAGTAATCTTTATCTTTCAAATAGACGGATGAAATATATCTACTTGAAGAAATGGACTACAGCCAGTTCTCGACATTTTTTCGGGAACTGGTTCATTTTTATTAATTATATATTTACTTTTTTAGTGAATTAATCCTATGCTATATTGCTTTATAAGCGTAGCTTTTTAGGTGGAATTCTCTATACTGTGAGCAGTACAGCACCCCTCATCGAAAATCTCCTGTCATCACTTCTCCTTCGTAAATCTAATAACATTTTTCCTTTCCTTAATTACTTTAAAAAGGAATAACACCCCATTAATATAATCATTTCTTCTTTTATTTTTTAATTACCACTGAATCCTACTACCGCATCTATTAAAACTATACCCTTGTTGTTCCTTTCCCGCTTATATTTATGAATCCTTAAAAAAGAGAAAGAATAAGGTGTTTTAACCTATGACAGATTAAGTTGAATGTGGTTTAAGCATATTAAATTAAACATACTTATTTTATTTTAGTTATGTAAATGAGTAATTTATAAGCAGCAGAACGATCGGTAGTGGGCAGCTAATCATAGTTAGATAAATGAGTAGAAATGCAGGAATAAATGTATAAGCATGGCATTATAGGAAATATTAATATGTTTTATGGGGATAAAGACCTGAATTGTTATCAGAAATTAAAAAGTACATAGACAATATATATGGAAGAGTTGTAAAATAATAATGATTTTGTCACAAAAAAAGGAAATTTGTCATAAAAAATGGTTAAGGGGATAGTGGAGTGGATATTTTTTCAAGTACTTTTTCATCTTTAGAAAATGCAATTGGGTATGCTTCACAAAAACAAAAGGTTATATCTGACAATATAGCCAATGTTGATACGCCTAACTACAAAGCTAAAGATGTTAGTTTTCAAAATGCATTATCCGATGCTGTTAATTCCCAGTTTACAACGAAGATTACTGACCCAAGGGATTTTTCTTTTGATACAAGCGCTCAGCCTTATGCTGTTACTACTCAGCAAAATGTTGATTACAATAGTAATGGCAATAGTGTGGATATTGATAAAGAAATGTCTGATATGGCTACAAATCAAATTTACTATAACACTCTGGTCAGCCGTATGAGTGATGAATTTCAGACACTTCAAATGGTCATTAAAGGAGGAAGTTAATCATGTCGCTTTTTAGCAGTATGGATATATCAGCATCGGCATTAACAGCACAGCGGTTACGAATGGATGTTATATCCTCTAATATGGCAAATCAGGATACTACTAGAAGTCAGCTGATAAATGGAAAATGGCAGCCGTACCAGAGGGAAGAAGTTGTTTTGGAACCTAAATCCTCTTCGTCATCCTTTTCTTCTTTTTTGGATTCAGCAATGAATCAATCCGATGCATCTGGGGGTGTTCAGGTAGCAAAAATCATTAAAGATCCAACACCTTTCAAAATGGAATACGACCCCACAAATCCAGACGCTAACAAAAATGGCTATGTAGAACTTCCAAATGTAGATCCTACCAAGGAAATGGTAGATTTAATGAGCACCACCCGATCATATGAAGCCAATGTAACAGCTTTTAATGCAAATAAAGACATGATGATGAAGGCTTTAGATATTGGTAAATAAATAGGAGGCCGACTAAAATGGCTGTTCAAAATATTACTTCGATTGCTGCTAATCTTTTAAGTCCGTTGCAAACAAATAATATTCCATCAAATAATAATTCTACTGTAAACACCCAGAATTTTAGCGATCTTTTCAAGAATGCTCTCAATAATGTGAATCAAACACAAGTAGACTCAGATAACCTGACACAGCAGTTTGCAAATGGAGACAACGTAGATATTAATCAGGTCATGATTGCTGCTCAAAAAGCAAGTGTAACATTACAGGCCACCCTGGAAGTTAGAAATAAAGTAGTCGATGCTTATCAACAAATGATGAACATGCAGGTTTAACCTCTACTAAGGGAATGAACCAGAAATATTTTATCCCGGAGGCTTGGAATGATAGAAAGACTTAAAGCAAACTTTATAAAAATAGTAGATTACTGGAAAAGCAGGACGAAAAAGCAGAAAACTATTTCAATTTCCTTATTTTTATTTCTGTTCCTCCTGATTGGAGGGTTCACCTATTTCTCAACCAGGACCACAATGGTTCCGTTATACAGCAATCTTAAGCCTGATGAAGCGGGTCAAATAAAGCAGACCTTGGATTCGCAAGGAACGAAGTCCTTATTGACAGATGGCGGACAAACCATCGAAGTTCCTGAACAGGATGTGAATGCGTTAAAAGTACAGCTTGCTGCAAATGGGATTCCCAAATCAGGGAGTATTGATTATTCCTTCTTTAGCCAGAATGCCAGTTTTGGAATGACGGATAATCAATTTAATGTTCTTAAGCTTGATGCAATGCAAACGGAGCTGTCGAATTTAATTGAACAAATTGACGGTGTTTCACAGGCGAAAGTTATGATTAACATGCCGGATAAAGGTGTTTTTGTAAATGATCAGACACAGCAGGCGTCAGCTTCTATTGTTTTGACGTTGAAACCAGGAGTGGACCTTGATCAAAAACAGATTAATTCGTTGTACCATCTTGTATCAAAAAGCGTTCCAAATCTTCCCACTGATAATATCGTCATAATGAATCAAAATTTTGAGTATTACGATTTAAATAATAGCGATAATTCTGTAAGCAATGAATTTACACAGCAAATGAATGCGAGACATGAAATAGAACGTGATATTCAAAGGCAAGTCCAGAGTATGCTGGGCACTATGATGGGATATGACAAGGTGGTTGCAAGTGTCACTGCCGATATAGATTTCACCCAGGAAAAACAAGATGAAAACATTGTTACCCCTGTTGATCAAAAAAATATGAAGGGAATTGCGGTCAGCGCCCAAAAAATAACCGAAACATTTACAGGTAACGGAAGTGCTGCAGCAGGTGGAGTTCCCACTTCAGGATCTTCAACTGATACAACGACCAGTTCTTATGTTTCCGGTGGTAATAATTCTAATGGCAATTACGAGAAGATTCAGGATACCGTTAACTATGATGTGAATAAAATTCACAGGCAGATTGTGGAAAGCCCCTATAAAATAAGGGATTTAGGTATTCAGGTTATGGTAGAACCGCCAAATCCAAAAGATCCGCAATCACTGCCTGCTTCAAGGGTAAACGATATAAAGAATATATTATCAACGATTGTATCGACATCGATTGATAAGTCAGAAGGAACGAATTTATCCAATTCAGCTGTTCAAAGTAAGATTGCTGTATCTGTTGAACCATTTAATGGAAAACTCACAACCTCTACTAGCACTTCAAGCGGTATTCCCTGGTGGATATATGCAGTTGGAGGGGGACTACTTTTAATTATTGGTCTTTTAGTGTTCTTTTTACTACGCTCTCGAAGAAAAACAAATTTGGAAGATTACGATTTAGAACAAGTGGTTGACCGAGAAACATTTAATATACCGGATATTAATATCGAACAGGAAACTGAAACGACTATGAGGAAAAAACAGCTGGAGCGAATGGCTAAAGAAAAGCCGGATGAGTTTGCTAAGCTCTTAAGAACGTGGATATCAGAGGAGTAAGGAGGATCAGAAATGGCAATCAAAGAAAAGGGTATAACCGGAAAACAAAAAGCTGCAGTCCTTCTCATCTCTCTTGGTCCAGATGTATCTGCCTCTATTTATAAACATCTTACGGAAGAAGAAATTGAAAAATTAACACTTGAAATTTCAGCAGTAAAAAAGGTTGACTCCGATACAAAAGAAGATATTCTTGATGAATTTCATAATTTAGCCTTGGCCCAGGATTATATCTCACAGGGCGGTATTGGTTATGCAAAGACGGTTCTTGAAAAAGCGCTAGGAGTTGATCAAGCAGCAACCATTATTAATCGATTAACTTCATCGCTTCAAGTAAGGCCATTTGATTTTGCGAGAAGAGCGGAAGCTGGACAAATTTTAAACTTTATTCAGAATGAGCATCCTCAAACAATTGCCTTGATATTATCTTATTTAGATCCTGAAAAAGCTGGACAAATTCTTTCTGAGCTTCCTCAGGATGTACAGGCCGATATTGCCAGGAGAATCGCCTTAATGGAAGGGACTTCTCCTGAGATTATCAATGAAGTCGAGTCTATCCTAGAAAGAAAATTATCCTCAACTGTTACTCAAGACTTTACACAGGCTGGAGGAATTGAAGCAGTTGTGGAAGTGCTAAATGGGGTAGACCGCGCTACAGAAAAAACGATATTGGATGCACTTGAAATACAGGATCCTGAACTAGCTGAGGAAATAAAGAAAAGAATGTTTGTATTTGAAGACATTGTCACACTTGATAACCGCTCTATTCAAAGAGTTATTAGAGAGTGTGAAAATGAAGATCTTCTATTATCCCTCAAAGTATCAGGGGAAGAAGTCAAAGAAATTGTCTTTAAAAATATGTCCAGCCGAATGGTAGAAACTTTAAAAGAAGAAATGGAATACATGGGACCAGTCAGGTTAAAAGATGTAGAAGAAGCCCAGTCTAGAATTGTCTCAATTATAAGAAGACTAGAAGATAGTGGAGAAATTATCATTGCACGCGGCGGAGGGGATGACATTATTGTCTAGAATTATAAAATCCCAGTATGGCCTGCAAAAAAAACCTGCTAGAGTCATTCATGTAAAGAATGTACTAGGTGGTCATGAACAAGATGATTATGATGAAGGCATCCACAAGGAAGAGGTAGTAAAACGGGAACTTTTGGAAAAATATAAGAGTGAAGCAAGTCTTGTGATAAGCGAAGCTGAAGAAGAGGCCCAAATCATTCGTTTGCAGATTTCTAAAGAACGGGAACAATGGGAAGAAGAAAAGCTGCAATGGATTGAACAGGCTAAAAACATGGGGTATGAGGAAGGGTTAATGCTTGGAAGAAAGCATGGACAAGAAGAGTATAAGCAGATTTTAGTCCAGGCAAACCAAATTGTTGAACAATCCAAGGAAGAGTTTGTAAAAAAGCTTGAACAATCAGAAAAAGTTGTTCTAGATCTTGGGATAAAGGCAGCTGAAAAAATCCTGCTTGCTTCGCTTGATCAAAACGAGGAATTGTACTTATCAATTGTAAAACAGCTAGTAAAAGAAGCAAAAGAATTTAAAGCGGTACAAATTCACATACATCCATCCAGGTACGAGTTGATTGCTTCCTATAAAAAAGAAATTGATGCCCTTCTATTAAACAATGCAAATTGCTATATTTATGCAAATGAAGATTTAAGCGAAACTCAATGTATTTTAGAGTCCAATAATGGAAGAATAGATGCCAGCATAGACAGCCAATTAATAGAAATGAAGAAAAAGCTTCTCGAATTACTTGAGGTTGAACATCATGGGAATAACTAATCTGATTAGCCAAATAAGGACAATCGATACTTTTAAGCGATATGGGAAAGTCAAAAGAGTAGTAGGGTTAATGATTGAATCAATGGGACCCGCGAGCTCGATTGGTGAAATTTGTTTTATTCACATAAAAAGAAAAATGACAGGCCAAAAAGTTTTATGTGAAGTAGTAGGGTTTAAAGAAGAAAATGTAATCTTGATGCCGTACACAGATGTCCAGGATATTTCACCAGGTGATTTGGTTGAGGCAACATCACAGCCATTAGAAATAAAAGTCGGCACTTCTTTAATTGGATCCATTGTTGATTCGCTGGGGCATCCAATGGATGGAACTGGGCTATTGCCTGGACTCGTCTCAGTTCCGGTTGACCAAGCGCCTCCCAATCCATTAGAACGCCCGCCGATTCATGAACCCATTGAGGTTGGAGTGAGAGCTATAGACAGCCTTTTAACAATTGGGAAAGGTCAGAGGGTAGGGATTTTTGCCGGAAGCGGTGTTGGAAAGAGTACATTGCTCGGAATGATTGCAAGGAACACGAACGCGGATCTTAATGTCATTGCGTTAATTGGCGAGAGGGGCCGTGAAGTAAGGGAATTTATAGAACGTGATTTGGGTCCAGAGGGTTTACGGAAATCAATCATTGTTGCAGCAACCTCTGATCAGCCTGCACTTATGAGGATTAAAGGTGCGTATACGGCAACCGCAATAGCTGAGTACTTTAGAGACCAGGGACACAATGTGATGTTTATGATGGACTCTGTGACTCGTGTAGCAATGGCACAAAGAGAAATAGGATTAGCAACTGGAGAACCCCCGGCAACAAAAGGCTATACGCCTTCAGTCTTTTCCATCCTTCCAAAGCTGCTTGAAAGGACAGGGACAAATCATATAGGCAGTATTACAGGGATTTATACGGTTCTTGTAGATGGCGACGATATGAATGAGCCAATAGCTGACACGGTTCGTGGAATATTGGATGGACATTTTGTTTTAGATCGTACACTCGCAAATAAAGGACAGTATCCTGCGATTAATGTATTGAAAAGTGTCAGCCGTTTAATGAATCATCTGGCTAGTGGGGAGCACAAGCTTGCTGCAGAACGGGTTAGAGAAATGCTGAGCACCTATTTAAATTCAGAAGACTTGATAAATATAGGGGCATACAAGCAGGGAGCATCAAAAGAGATTGATGAGGCCATCAAAAGATATCCGGAAATTCTCTCCTTTTTAAAGCAGAAAACAGAAGAAAAAATTTCTTTTCATGATAGTGTCCAGGATATTATGAATCTCGCGAAATAAGGTGGGCGAATATGAAGTTTCAATTTAAGCTTGAAAAGATACTGGCGTTAAGAGAGAGAGAAAAAGAAGAAGCGATATCAAATTATCAAAAATCTGTAAAATCTTTTGAAGAAATTGCTCTTGAATTATATAAATTGCTCAAAAAGAAAGAAGATCTTATGAAATTTCAAGAAGATCAGTTGATGGCTGGGCTGGCAGTACAGGAAATAAGGCATTATCAAAACTTTATTAATAATTTGGAGCTATCAATCAACCATTTGCAGGAACTGGTTGTGAATGCAAGGACAAGGATGAATTGGTTCCAGCAGTTATTAAATGAGAAAAATATCGAAGTGAAAAAATACGAAACCATGAAAGAAGAAAGCCTTAAGCAATTTTTAGAACAGCTTAAGCGGGCTGAAAACAAAGAAATGGATGAGATATCAACACTTCAATTTATTCGTCAAAGTGTAATGAGGTGAAGGATATGGGGAAAGCGTCTGAGGAAGAATTTGAGCTGGAAAAAACGAGCAGAATGCAATGGTTTTTATATGTGGTGTTAATACCTGTACTATTTACAATTATGCTAGTTTTAATTATTGCAACCTTATCTGGTGTAAATGTGATTAATAAAGCGAAAGCACTAACAAGCAGCTTGCCTTTCTCCTCGAAAACAACAGTATCAAATACCAGTGCTACTATAGGTTCGAACAACAGCAAAATTTTAGACCTGCAAGATCAGCTTAAGAATAAAAATGCTGAAATTACGAAGCTGCAAGATCAAATCGACAGCCAAGCAAATGATAAACAAGAGCTTGAGTTTCAACAAAAACAGCTGCAGTCAGATATAAACGATATGAAAAAAGCAGCACAGATCCATCAGAAGAAGTTTTCGGATATTGTATCTACCTATACCAATATGTCACCCAATAGTGCAGCTGCTATCATTTCAAATTTAGATGACAATAACGCTGTAGAAATACTGGCAAATCTTGATACAGATACACTTGCTAGCATTATGGAGAAATTGTCACCTCAAAAAGCGGCTAAATATACACAAATGCTTTCTGCTAAAACGAAATAATCTTCCCAGATATTTGGAGGGGGGTGGAAAAAATGAATACAATTTCACCAGCATCGGAGCCGCCAAGCTTAGGCATAAATAGTAGTGCAGCGGGAGTAAACAATAAGGGGCTATATCAAGAAATGAATGGGTTGTTTTCTTCATTTCTTGTCCCTCAGTCAATTCAAAAAGAACCCCAACAACAAGCTTCAGCTCAGCTTGAGAATACACTGCAGGAGTTAATAAACCTGATAAAGGGTTCATTAAAACAAGTGAATATACAGCCCGTATCAAATGAACAGGGGATTGATCTCAATAAGGCAGCTAAGGAAGCCGGAGTAAATGTAACGGATTTACAATCCGCTCTTAATGATTTAGTAAAAGAAGTAGGGAATATAATAAATCCAAAAAATAATAAGCTTGCATCCCTCATGAAATCGGCTAAAAACAATTTAAATAATGATGATCTGCAGAAAGCTATGCAAAACATGCTGGAATTGATTGTGGCAATTCCTGTTCCATCCTTATTAAAGCTAGATCAATCAAAGCTGAAAACAGCATTAAGTACAGGCGGGAATTTAATTCAACAGGCTGCAAATCTTAATCTGCCATTACACCAAGCTTTGCAGATGTTAGATGTGAAAAACCAGTTAAAGGATTTAGCTGTTAAATTAGAGGCGTATACGAAACCTCTTGAAATGGATAAGAAGAATTCTATCCTACGAACAGCCTTTTCATCTATTGCTTCAACTGCAAAAAGCCAAATGAAAAGTCAAACAGAAGAAAAGGAATCGTTGCCTGCAAAGTCAGCGGAAAAGAATAGTGCAGATTTTCAAACCAATCCTTCGAATGTGATGTCAAAAGTTGAACAATATGTTATTCATACCAACAAGGATGGAGAAGGTCCGAGCTTTGAGCAGTTCGCTAAAGATTTTTCTTCTATTTTAAGCAGGTCTCAATTTCAAAAGGGAGCTAATTCCAATACACTGATAATAAAATTGAATCCTGAACATCTTGGTACTCTTAAAGTAGAGCTGGTTGACCAAAATGGCAGCATTACTGCTAAACTGATTGCTTCAAACAGCACGGCAAAAAATATGCTGGATTCTCAAATTAGTCAATTAAAAACGGCTTTTTCGCAGCAAAATATACAGGTGGATAAAATAGATGTTTCTTATTCCCAAGCAGATTCAGCTGACAAGGAGTTTAACCAGCAGCAATTTTCAAGTGGACAGGAAAACAAACAAGAGCAGCATCAGCAGCAGCAAAGACGTCAGCATAACTCCGATGAAGATTTTTTTGAGGTTTTAAATGAAAATTTAATAGAGAAAGAGAACTAAGGTGAACATTATGACAAATACGATTGATTCAAGTTCATTGCTTTCCTCCGTTCAGCAAAGTCAAAGTAGTAGCAGTGGCAGCAGCTTAGGTAAGGATGATTTTTTAAAAATATTAATGACGCAGCTGCAAAATCAGGATCCTACTCAGCCGCTGGATGATTCAGCTTTTATTTCTCAAATGGCTACTTTTTCTTCTTTGGAACAGCTGACGAATATGAATACACAGCTTGGGGATTTTCTTCAACAAAATCAATTGATGGGCTATTCACAATTAGTTGGAAAGGAAGTGTCCTGGACAAAGGCAGCCGACAGCACAGATTCTTCTTCAACAGGGCCGCTTCAGGGGACTGGGAAAATTACTGGAGTTGAAATGAAAGATGGCAGTGCCCAAATTACTTTGGACGATGGAACTACCATCGATCCGACAGATATTTCAGATATAAACAGTAATAATTCTGACAGCTCTTTAATCCAGGCAAGCTATTTAATTGGTAAAAAAGTTACTTGGTCTAATGGAAGTGATTCCTTATCAGGAGTTGTTCAAAATGTTTCTTCCAAGAATGGTAACATTCAGTTAACACTGGACAATAATCAAATCATTAACACTGGTCAAATAACACAAATAGAACAATAGAAGGAAGTGTTGAAGTGGGAAAAATATCATTTCAGCCTATTCCGTTAAAGCCCGCCGTCTATTCACAAACAGCTAAATCCGATACGGCGAAGAATAAAACTTCATTTGCACAGCACTTAAATAAGGCAAAGTCATCTTATACAAATAAATTAGTGATCAGCAAACATGCTGGAGAACGATTAGAACAACGGGGGATTAAAATAGGACCTCAATTATGGGATGAAATTAGTATGAAAGTGGAACAAGCGAAAAGCAAGGGAATAAATGATTCATTGGTGTTAACAAAAGATGCAGCACTGATCATCAGTGCTAAAAACAATACTGTCATTACAGCGATGGATAGAAATGAAGCGAGTTCACAAATTTTTACGAACATTAATGGTGCAATAGTAGTCGATTAACGGCTGGACTGAAAAGGAAGCCGATGCTGTGGAATGACCGAAACAGCAAATTACAGAAATGGGGAATTAATTTATGTTGCGTTCAATGTACTCAGGCATAACCGGAATGAAAAATTTTCAAACAAAACTTGATGTAATTGGAAATAATATTGCCAACGTGGACACATACGGATTTAAAAAAGGGAGGGTGACGTTTAAGGATGCCATCAGTCAAATGACAGCGGGGGCAAGTGCTGCCACTACTACTAAAGGCGGAACCAATCCGCTTCAGGTAGGCCTTGGTTCAACAGTAGCTAGTATAGACACCATTGATACACAAGCCAGCATGCAAAACACAGGAAGAGGATTAGATTTAGCTATTAATGGTGACGGTTATTTTACTGTTTCTGATGGAGCAGGAGGAAAGCTATATACTCGTGCGGGAAATTTTTATTTAGACAACCAGGGAACGATTGTAACGAGTGATGGTTATAAAGTTCTTGGGATTGATGGAAATCCGATTACAATTGATCCTTCTACAACTCAAAGCTACAGTATTAATGCAACTGGACAAGTAACGGCAGTACAGAATGGGACGGCTACAGTTGTAGGAACGAT
Source organism: Heyndrickxia acidicola (assembly GCF_001636425.1). Classification (NCBI taxonomy): domain Bacteria; kingdom Bacillati; phylum Bacillota; class Bacilli; order Caryophanales; family Bacillaceae; genus Heyndrickxia; species Heyndrickxia acidicola. The sequence continues at coordinate 1,698,738 of NZ_KV440953.1, read as the reverse complement.
CGGATTGACGAAATTCGCCAATCCTTCAGGTTTAAATAAAGTTGGAGGAAACCTTTTTCAACAAAGTGCCAACTCTGGGACACCAAATGCCGGATCTACTTTACCAGCCAATCAATCACTTGAAGTGGCAGGCTCTGGTGGTACAGGCTCTATCGCATCAGGTTTTCTAGAAATGTCAAACGTGGATTTATCGGAAGAATTTACGGATATGATTGTAGCTGAACGCGGATTTCAAGCAAACAGCCGAATCATTACTACCTCGGATGAAGTTCTCCAGGAATTGCTTAATTTAAAACATTAATAATTGGTTAAAGGAGGGACAGGGCTGAGAAATGCTCAGCCCTGATATATTGGTACAGTTAACAAAATTAAATGGAAAACCCTTTACTTTGAATGCTTTATACATAGAAACAATAGAAGCAATACCGGATACGATGATTACCTTAACAAACGGTCGTAAGTACGTGGTAGCTGAGCCGAAGGAAAATGTAATAGAAAGAATAAATGACTATTATAAAACCATTCAATTGCTGGGTGTTATACATCAGGAGGACAAAAAGGATGAGGAATAGCCTGTTAAAAAAGATGGCAATCATCTTAACTATTATTCTGCTTGTTGGTGTCATTGCCTATGTACTACTCAATAAACTCAACCACTCAAGTGGTAATAAAACTCCTTCGATTGATGAAATAGTTAAATATTCAATTGATGTGCCTGAGCTAACTACTAACTTAATGAACGGTAGCTATATAAGAATTTCATTTAAATTAGAGACAAATAGCAGCAGTGCAAGGGATGAGTTAAATAAAAGACTTTTTCAAGTTAATGATATGATCATTGATCAGCTGTCACAAATGACTTCGAATGAGCTTGAACAAAAAAATGGCAAGGACAAATTAAAGCTGGCTTTAATGCAAAGAATTAATCAAGTCATGCAAAGTGGAAAAGTAGTAAATGTCTATATCACATCTTATATGATTCAATAGTCGGTAAATCATGATAAGCGATTGTTTCTTCTTACAGCTAATCATAAATAAAGAGATAGATAGAGAAAGGGGTGGTTTAATTGCCTGATGAGGTATTGTCACAAAGTGAGATTGACGCACTATTATCTGCCCTTTCTACAGGCGAAATGAATGCAGATGATATAAAGAAAGAAGAGGAATTGAAAAAGGTTAAAGTCTATGATTTTAAAAGGGCATTGCGTTTCTCCAAAGATCAAATTAGAAACCTAACAAGGCTTCACGAAAACTTTGCCAGGCTTTTGACCAGCTTCTTTTCAGCACAGCTGCGGACCTATGTGCAAATAACAGTTGCTTCAGCAGATCAATTACCGTATGAAGAGTTTATCCGTTCTATACCCAAAATGACCATTTTAAATGTGATGGATATCTCTCCGCTGGATGGCCGCATATTAATGGAGATTAATCCCAATATCGCCTACACCATGATGGACAGAGTTATGGGGGGAAGAGGGGAAAGTATTAATAAGGTTGAAAACCTGACAGAAATAGAGAAAACGATAATGTCTTCTTTATTCGAGAGAGCATTTGAAAATTTACAGGAAGCATGGTCAAGTGTCATAGACATCACTCCATCCCTAGCGGAATTTGAAGTGAACCCTCAATTTTTACAAATGGTATCTCCTAATGAAACAGTAGTCGTTATTTCTTTAAATACAACCATTGGAGAAACAAGCGGTATGATCAATATGTGTATTCCACAAAATGTCATTGATCCAATCGTACCGAAGCTTTCTGTTCATTATTGGATGCAAAATAATAATAAAAAAGAAACCGATATAAATTCCTCCAGGCAATTGGAACGCAGATTGATAAATGCCTCTGTTCCTATTATTGCAGAATTAGGCTACTCTGAAATAACTATTGAGGATTTTCTTTCATTAGAAATTGGAGATGTTATTGAGTTGGATAATAGGGTAGAGGATTTAATTAAAGTAAAAGTGGATCATACACCTAAATTTCTGGCACAACCAGGAAAACAAGCCAAAAAAATGGCCATTCAGATTTTTAGCACCATAGAGGAGGGGGATGAAGAGGAATGAGCGGTGAATTACTTTCCCAAGATGAAATAGATGCTCTGCTTCGAGGAACCGGAGAAAGTACAGAAAATGATAGTGTAATTCATGTAGATGATTATCTTACTTCTATTGAACAGGACGCTTTGGGCGAAATAGGCAACATCTCATTTGGAAGTGCATCAACAGCTCTTTCCACACTGCTATCTCAAAAGGTAGAAATTACAACACCTAAGGTATCGATAGTAGAAAGGGAAAAGCTCAGAGATGAATTCCCTCATCCATTCGTGTCTATACAAGTAGAATTTACAGAAGGTTTATCTGGAATGAATTTACTTGTTATAAAACAAACAGATGCAGCCATTATTGCAGATTTGATGCTCGGCGGCAATGGCGAAAATCCCAGCGATTTGATGGATGAAATTCATATAAGTGCAGTGCAGGAAGCGATGAATCAAATGATGGGTTCTGCTGCGACCTCCATGTCCACTTTATTCAGCAAAAGGGTAGATATATCGCCTCCAACTGTAGATTTAGTAGACTTTTCATTAGGAGAAGGGACGGAAAATGTTCCAACCCATAATCTTTTTGTGAAAATTTCTTTTCGATTAATGATTGGAAACCTTATCGATTCATCGATTATGCAGCTCCTACCGCTTGATTTTGGAAAAATGTTTGTGAAAGAATTGATGGATCCTGAAGTCCAGCAGGATACTTCAGTTCATCATGAAAGTAATGCTGCCGTTGAACAGGCGGAGTCTATAGGAAGACCAAATGAATCCACTCCCTATCAGACACCAAGCAATGAACGGTATCACGAACCGAGATACAGCGGAGATGTGCAAAAATCAGCTGTATCTGACACAAAGGATTCACAACGTGAAAAGGCTGCTAGAAATGCGAATGTTCAGCCGGCTGTTTTCTCAAGCTTCGAACCATATCATGAAGCTGCACCTGAAACGAAAAATCTTAATATGTTATTGGATATCCCGCTTCAAGTAACAGTTGAACTAGGCAGAACGTCCAGATCGATTAAAGAAATACTGGAAATGGGTTCAGGGTCAATTATAGAACTGGATAAATTAGCTGGTGAACCTGTCGATATATTAGTGAATCAACAATTAATTGCATACGGAGAAGTCGTAGTCATTGATGAAAACTTTGGCGTACGCATCACCGATATTGTTAGCAAATCAGATCGTATAAAAAAACTTAAGTAAAATGGGGGTTTTAGTATGGGAAATAGAATATTAGTAGTAGATGATGCTGCTTTCATGAGAATGATGATTAAAGACATACTGACAAAGAACGGTTTTGAGGTTGTTGCTGAAGCTGCAGATGGCTCTCAGGCTGTAGAAAAGTATAAAGAACTTAAACCGGATTTGGTAACAATGGATATCACCATGCCAGAAATGGATGGAATTTCTGCTTTAAAAGAAATTAAGGGATTTGACGCGAATGCTAAAGTCATAATGTGTTCAGCGATGGGACAGCAGGCAATGGTTATTGATGCTATTCAAGCTGGAGCAAAGGATTTCATTGTGAAACCTTTTCAAGCTGATAGAGTAATAGAAGCCATTCAAAAAACGCTTGGATAAGATATTTTACTAAAGGTGGCAGCAAAATTGCAAAAGAGCTTAATAGCAATGATGATGATATTTCTTTTTTTACTGCCTCTGTATGGACAAGATTCAATTGTCCATGCAGAGTCTTTTAATGGGAACGTAAAGCAGTGTATAGATCAACCAAAAAAATGCAGCCAAAGCACAGGCACGATGAAAAATAATAATGGAAACACGGCAAGTCAATCGTCTGGAACGACAGCTATTACTGCTTGGGATGTTATTAAAATGATTCTGGCCCTCCTTTTTGTAGTAGCACTATTATACTTTTTATTAAAATTTATAAACCAGAAGAGCCGATCATTTCAAAAAAATCGTCTGATTCAAAATTTTGGCGGCACTCCTTTAGGCGGTAATAAATCAATCCAAATAATCAAAGCCGGTGAAAGAATTCTGATTGTTGGAGTAGGAGACGATATCCGTTTAATAAAAGAAATCGATGATAAAGAAGAAATTGAGGGATTTGTCAGTCAGTATAACGAAAATTTAGAGCAAAACCTCGAAGCAAGAGATATCATAACAAAGTTAATCGGCTTGTTAAAGCAAGGCAGTAAAACTGCTGATTCATCCATTCCAGAGAAATCGTTTAAGAGTGTGTGGAAATCACAGTTGGATGACATAACAAAAGAGAGAAATAAGGCATTGAGAGACTTAGAGAAAAAGGAGAACAAATCAGATGAATGAGTTTATGCAGTTTTTTAATAATAACTCTCCTGAACAAGTATCTTCGGCTGTTAAACTTTTGCTTTTATTGACAGTTCTTTCTCTTGCTCCAAGTATACTTATTCTGATGACCTCATTCACCCGGATTGTGATTGTTTTGTCCTTTGTGCGTACGGGTTTGGGTACACAGCAAATACCTCCAAACCAAGTCATTGTCGGTTTAGCCCTGTTTCTTACTTTTTTTATAATGGCACCTACCTTTAGTCAAGTGAATAAGGAAGCCTTAACTCCTCTTTTCAATGACAAAATCACCTTGGATCAGGCCTATGAAAAAGCTTCAGTTCCCTTTAAGGAATTTATGAGTAAACAGACTAGGCAGGAGGATTTGCAATTATTTCTTGATTATTCCCATGCAAAGCAGCCTAAAACCGTTCAGGATATTCCTATGACCTCTCTTGTACCTGCATTTGCTATTAGTGAAATAAAAACTGCCTTTCAAATAGGCTTTATGGTTTTCATTCCATTTATAGTCATTGATATGGTGGTGGCAAGTGTCTTGATGTCCATGGGGATGATGATGCTTCCTCCGGTGATGATTTCTCTCCCGTTTAAAATATTGCTTTTTGTTATGGTAGACGGCTGGTATCTTGTTGTTAAATCGTTATTGGAAAGTTTTTAAAGAAGGTGAAAATGTATGAGCCAAGAAATGGTCATCTCATTAGCTGAAAAAGGTATTTTTATTACAATGATTGTGGCAGGTCCATTATTAATTATTGCATTGGTAGTTGGGTTGATTATAAGTATCTTTCAAGCTACAACACAAATTCAGGAGCAAACATTGGCTTTTGTTCCTAAAATCGTAGCCGTATTGCTGGGAATCGTTTTTTTGGGGCCCTGGATGCTGAGTCATCTTTTATCTTACACATCAGATATTTTCTCAAACTTAACAAGGTTTATCGGATAAGGCAATGGAATCACTACTCCCATCCTTTAGTATATTCCTGTTAATTTTCACCCGGGTTTCGGCTTTTTTTGTCACAATGCCATTGTTTTCATATAAAACGGTGCCTGCTTCTCTCAGAATCGGACTTGCTTTCTTTTTGGCATGGGCAATGTGTTATTCGATTCATGTAAGACCTTTTAATATTGACGGTTTATATGTATTGCTCATATTAAAAGAAGCAGCCGTCGGGCTGTTAATTGGTTTTGCAGCCTATATAATGATTTCTGCTATACAAATAGCAGGAGGACTTATTGACTTTCAAATGGGCTACACCATTGCGAATGTGATTGATCCCCAGACCGGTGCTCAAAGTCCGATTACTGGCCAGTATTTATATCTTTTTTCTCTTTTATTGTTATTAACGACAAATGGGCATTACATGATATTGGACGGAATTTATTACAGCTATCAGTTTATACCGATTGACCATATGGTTCCATTTACGAATGCAACAATCATGGTCTATATTGTACGAATATTTGCCAATATGTTTGTCATTGCTTTTCAAATGTCAATTCCTGTAGTAGCATCCTTATTTTTGGTAGATGTTGCTTTAGGGATTGTTGCAAGAACGGTACCGCAAATGAACATATTTGTTATAGGATTTCCGATTAAAATGATCGTCAGTTATATCATTTTAATAACTGTTATGGGAGGAATTTTTGTCGTAGTGGAGCATTTATTTGAATCAACCTTTCAAATGATGAGACAGTTGATGGAAATGATGGGGGAAAAGCCGTGAAACTTCTCTCACTCAACTTGCAGTTTTTTGCTGGTGAAAAAACGGAAAGAGCCACTCCAAAAAAACGACAGGATGCAAAAAAGAAGGGACAGGTTGCAAAAAGTCAGGATTTAACCACGGCTATTAGTCTTTTGGGTACTTTTTTATTTTTCTTTTTTGGCTCGTCCTATATGGGCCAGCATTTATTTCAGCTTTTTCAAATTTCCTTTGACAGCAATTTGACTATTCCTGTAACTCCCGGCAATATTCAGCAGCTATTCATGAAATATTTGAAGGAGGCAGCATATATTCTTGCTCCCATTCTGATTGTAGCAGTCGCAGCAGGTTTAGCAGGGAACTTTGCACAGGTTGGAATCACTTTATCCGGTGAATCTTTAAAACCAAATATAGATAAAATTAATCCCTTAAAAGGGTTTAAAAGAATTTATTCTATTAGAGCTATAGTCGAACTATTAAAATCCATCTTAAAAATATCCTTTATAGGGACCATTACTTTTTTAGTCCTCTGGCAAAAAATTGATGAAGTCCTGGGACTGTCTTTTAAATCATTAGGAGATTCCTTCAGAGTCATTGGAAATATAACTCTGCAAATGGGGCTAGCCGCTTCTATTGCATTACTTTTTTTAGCTCTTTTTGATTACTTTTATCAGAGATTTGATTTTGAAAAGAATATTCGAATGTCAAAACAGGACATCAAGGATGAATATAAAAACAGTGAAGGGGATCCATTAATTAAGTCCAAGATTAAACAACGACAGCGAGAAATGGCAATGAGGCGGATGATGGAGGAAGTTCCTAAAGCAGATGTAATTATAACCAATCCAACACATTATGCGATTTGTCTAAAGTACGACGAAACGGAAAGAGATGCTCCCTATGTAATTGCAAAAGGAGTGGACTTTATCGCTCAAAAAATTAAAGAAAAAGGAAAAGAAAAAGAGATTATAATGGTCGAGAACAGACCTCTTGCAAGGGCGCTCTATGATCAAACAGAGATTGGGGATTCCATCCCAGAAGAGTTTTTTAAAGCCGTAGCTGAAATACTGGCGTATGTCTATCGATTAAAAAATAAGATTTAAACACACTTAATCTATGAAAAATGGTCATGGTATTATTTTTTAAGTATTGTTGGGAGAGAGAATAAATGAAGGCAAGAGACTTATCCGTTATATTTAGCGTAATTTTAATTGTGGCAATGCTGATCATACCGTTTCCAACATGGTTGTTGAGCTTGCTTATCATAACCAATATTTCTCTTGCGCTATTAGTATTGCTAACTTCCATGAACACGAAAGAACCTCTTCAATTTTCTGTCTTTCCTTCTCTATTATTATTGCTCACTCTATTTAGACTGGGTTTAAATATATCAACGACCCGGTCAATTTTGTCCAAGGGTCAGGCGGGTGACGTCATTGAAACATTTGGAACCTTTGTAGTCGGTGGAAATATTATCGTTGGTTTAGTCGTTTTCTTAATATTAATCATCATACAATTCATCGTAATTACGAAGGGATCTGAGAGGGTTTCAGAGGTTGCTGCACGTTTTGCGCTGGACGCTATGCCGGGTAAGCAGATGAGTATTGATGCAGATTTAAATGCCGGTATGATATCGGATCAGGAAGCACGCATGCGTCGGGAAAAAGTAAGCCGTGAGTCCGATTTTTACGGTGCGATGGATGGTGCGAGCAAATTTGTAAAAGGGGACGCCATAGCAAGTATTATCATCGTTATTATTAATTTGATTTTTGGAATTATTATTGGCATGACTCAAAAAGGATTAGGTATTCAAGAGGCAGCCAGCAGGTATTCGCTTTTGACAGTTGGGGACGGAATTGTCAGTCAGGTGCCTGCCTTATTAATTTCTACTGCAACTGGTATCGTCGTCACAAGGGCGGCATCTGACGGGAATCTTGGGCAGGATATTGTTTCTCAGCTGACCGCATACCCAAAAATGCTTTATATCGCTGCGGTAACGATTTTTATTCTTGGAATTGCAACTCCAATTAATAAATTAATTACAATTCCTATTGCAGCTGCACTGGCATTTGGAGCATACAGATTATCAAGAGTTCCTCTTGAAGAGAAGGATTTACTAGAGACGGAAAATGAAGTTCAACCTGAAGAAATGAAAACACCTGAAAGTGTTATTAGCTTACTGAATATTGACCCGATTGAATTCGAGTTTGGCTATGGTTTAATCCCGTTGGCTGACGCAAATCAGGGAGGCGATCTTCTTGACAGGATTGTCATGATCCGCCGTCAGCTCGCACTTGAGCTTGGTATTGTTATTCCTGTTGTCAGGATACGGGACAATATCCAGCTGCAGCCTAATGAATACCGATTAAAAATTAAAGGGAACGAGATGGGGCGCGGGGAGATACTTCTTGACCACTATTTGGCAATGAGTCCAGGCGCAGAGGATGGTGCAGTTGAAGGTATTGATACAGTTGAGCCATCTTTTGGGCTTCCTGCTAAATGGATAACAGAAGGAATGAAGGAACAGGCAGAAATATTCGGGTATACAGTTGTTGATCCTCCTTCAGTTGTATCGACGCACATTACTGAAATGTTAAAAAATAATGCCTACGAGCTCCTGGGCAGACAGGAAACAAAGCAGCTGATCGACCATTTAAAGGAAAGCTATCCTATTCTTGTGGAGGAAGTCACGCCAAATCCTCTTTCGGTTGGTGAAATTCAAAAAGTTCTTTCAAAATTGTTAAAAGAAAATGTTTCAATCCGCAATTTAACTATCATTTTTGAAACCCTTGCTGATTTTGGGAAAATGACGTCAGATACGGATTTGCTAACAGAGTATGTGCGCCAGTCACTGGCAAGGCAGATTACTCACCAAATGGCAGAAGGGGATGTCTTAAAGGTAATAACCGTCTCAGGAAGAGTTGAAAAAATTATTGCGGATGGCGTTCAGCAAACAGAGCACGGCAACTATTTATCAGTGGATCCAATGGATTCTCAAAAAATTATTGAAGCCATTGCTAAGCAAATTGAAGAATTGGCTATTGTAGGACAATCGCCTGTTATCCTTTGTTCACCGGCAGTAAGAATGTACATCCGCCAGATGACTGAAAGATATTTTCCTCAAGTACCAATTCTCTCTTACAACGAGCTTGAAGCCAATGTTGAAGTCCAAAGTGTGGGGGTTGTGAATGTAGAATGAAGGTTCAAAAATTTATTGCCTCGAATATGATTGAAGCCATGAAAAAAATCAGGCAGGAATTAGGCGAGAATGCCGTTATTTTAAATTCTAAACAGATTTCAACAGCCAGGATGTTTGGTCTATTAAAAAAGAAGCAAATAGAAGTTATAGCTGCAGTTGAACCACAGCCTAAAATGAAGGATGTAAGGGTTAAAGAAAAACGGAAGCCTCTTTCTCGAACAGAAAAAAAGCCAAACGTACGCAATCAAAGCCTTACATCCTCTGTCTATCCTGCAGATGAGAAAGAGTTGAATAACCAGATAGAGGAATTAAAAGACATGGTGCAAAAGCTGTCGGAACACTCTTCTCCTGATGAATACAAGTATTATCCAATTCCTGTTCAGACCTTTTTGGACCACCTGCGAAAACAGGGCATTAACGGTATGATAATGGGTGAGATTAATGCAAAGCTTCTAAACGACTGGAGATCCGAAAACAGAGAAAAGACAGAACAAGAAGTCTATCAGAGCGGTTTTCAGCATCTTAAAGAATTATTGGCAGGAGTTGAATATGGAGGCAGCCAGTTTCAGAAGAAATTTATAAATCTAGTTGGGCCAACGGGAGTTGGCAAAACTACCACACTAGCAAAGATGGCTGCCCAGGCTGTGTTGGAAAAAAGGAAAAAAATCGCTTTTATTACAACTGATACCTACCGAATTGCAGCAATTGAACAGTTAAAAACATATTCTTCTATTTTAAATGTACCTGTTGAGGTGGTATACAAGCGGGAGGATTTCCAGAAGGCGATTAAAAAGTTTACTGATTATGATCTTGTTTTTATTGATACAGCCGGACGAAACTACAGAGAATTGCAGTATATTGAAGAACTTAAAAAAGTCATTGATTTTTCGCAGGATATCGAAACCTTTTTAACATTGTCGTTAACGATGAAAGAAGGAGATCTTGCTGATATTATCCAAAGCTTCGATGATATAAAAGTAGATCAATTTATTTTTACTAAGCTTGATGAAACAGCTACATATGGCTCCATGATCAATCTTATTTTCCGCAATAGGATTGGTGTGGCTTATGTAACAGATGGACAGGACGTTCCGGATGATATACAAAAGGCATCGGCGGAAACGATTGTCAAAAGGCTGCTTAAAGGACTGGGAGTATGAGAGATCAAGCAGAAAAGCTGCGTGAAAAGCTGAAGCAAGGCGGCACACAAATGGGGAAGACAATTGCCGTGGTAAGTGGAAAAGGCGGAGTGGGAAAGTCTAATGTATCCATAAATACATCGTTGTTATTAACAAAGATGGGGAAAAAAGTATTGTTATTCGATTTTGATATAGGAATGGGAAATGTGCAGGTTCTTCTGGGGGAAAGTGCACCGAAAAGTATATCCGATTACATTTACTCAGACATAACGCTGGAGGATATCATATGCCAAGGTCCTTATAGTCTATCTTATATTGCTGCAGGGAACGGATTTTACGAAATTGTAGAGTTAAATGAGGAAGTCCTTGAACGCTTGCTTTGCGATTTAGAGAAAATACAGAACCTATATGATTACATTATTTTTGATATGGGAGCGGGTGCGAGCCATTCTAATTTACATGTACTCCTTTCAGTTGACGATATCTTCGTTGTGACAACTCCGGAGCCTACATCTATAACGGATGCCTATTCCATGATGAAATATATTACATTGCTTGATGAAAGCCATAATTTTTATATTCTTTGTAATCGTGCCGATATAGAGAGAGAAGGGATTGATACAATCGAAAGGCTACAAGCGGTGATGAACAAATTTTTAAATAAAGAGCTAGCCGGGACGGGTGTTTTGCTGGAGGACTCCCATGTCCGAAAAGCCGTTTTGCGGCAGAAACCATTTTTATTGGAGTTTCCTAATGCACACATCTCTCATGAATTAACTAGATTTGTAAATGGATACTTAGGTAAAACAGAAACAGACACCGTGAATAAAAGCCGCTTTATAAGTAAGTTGCGCCATCTTTTTAAGAAGGGAAGGACATGATCTTGCGCGAAGTTCCCGGTATTTCTCCAAGTATGAAGGACGTACTTGAAAACAGTGCTCAAAGAGGAACTTATAGAAAAAAACTGATATGTATTGGCACTTCAACAGGGGGACCGCGTGCCCTGCAGGTTGTACTTTCATCATTGCCATCTTCGATAAAAGCGCCAATTTTGATTGTTCAGCATATGCCCCCTGTTTTTACAAAATCTTTGGCAAACAGGCTGAATACCATTTGCCAGATAAAAGTTAAAGAAGCCGAAGAGGGAGAAATACTGGAAAATGGAATCGCGTATATTGCACCAGGTGACTTTCATTTTCTTATTGAAGAGAAAAAAAACACCATGATGGTTAAGTTGTCAAAATCTCAAACGGTAAATGGGCATAGACCATCGGTGGATGTTTTGTTTCAATCCGTTAGTAAATTAAAAGGCATTGATATTATTGCAGTCATTATGACTGGAATGGGTACCGATGGATCAAAAGGTTTAAAGGATTTAAGTAAGACTGGAAGACTAAAGGCCATTGCGGAGTCGGAGGAATCCTGCATTGTTTATGGAATGCCAAAAGCAGCAGTGGCAACGAATTACGTCAATGAGGTAGCAAGTTTGGAACAAATTGCTTTGGTTATTATGAACTATATGTCTTTGAAGGGGTGAAATGGATGGAGATGAGCCAGTATTTAGAAGTCTTTATTGAAGAAAGTAAAGAACACATTCAATCCTGTAATGAAAAGGTATTGCTTTTAGAACAAAACCCAGAAGATTTAACCATCATCAATGATATTTTCCGGTCAGCACATACATTAAAGGGTATGTCAGCAACCATGGGGTATGAGGATCTAGCGAGTTTAACCCACAAAATGGAAAACGTTTTGGATGGTATCCGTAACCATAAAATCATCGTTACACCTGAAATCATCGATATTATTTTTATGGCTGTTGATCATTTGGAAGCCATGATTAATTCCGTTGCACAAGGCGGCGATGGAAAGATGGATGTAACTGAAGTCATTAGAAAGCTGGAATACATAGAAAACGGGGAGCCTGATTCTTCTGCATCGACAGCTTTGGAGGAAGTGGCAGCGGCGGCGGCTGACCTTGAAGAACAGAAGAGAGAAATAATTTATGATGATTTCGAAAGAACCGTTATACAGCAATCTTCTGATCAGGGATATAGCGTGGCAGAGATCACTGTGATTCTTCGTAAGGATTGTTTATTAAAGGCTGTAAGAGCATTTATGGTTTTTGATGTGTTGGAAAAAATGGGGGAAGTCATTAAAAGTGTTCCTGCTGTTAATCAATTGGAAGAGGAAAAATTTGATTCAGAGTTTCAGGTCACACTGATAACCAATGAGCCTCTTGATGTCATTGAAAAGAAAATAATGAATGTTTCGGAAGTCGACCGGGTTAAGACAGAATTAGTAAATCTTACAGAAAATAAGCCTTCAAATAATGTCATCTCACCAGAAAAAAAGGAAGCTCAGCCAAACGGAACAGAAAAGAAGGAATTGGATTCTTCATCCCAAAATGCTCCTTCGTCCAAAACCATTCGTGTAAATATTGAGCGCCTGGACATTTTGATGAATTTATTTGAAGAGCTTGTCATTGACAGGGGAAGGCTGGAACAAATATCGAAAGATTTAAGGCATCCTGAGTTAAATGAAACAGTAGAAAGGATGTCTCGTATTTCAAGTGATTTGCAAAGCATTATCTTGAATATGCGAATGGTTCCCGTAGAAACTGTATTTAATCGCTTTCCTCGAATGGTACGGCAACTGGCAAAGGGTTTAAATAAGAAATTATCGTTAGAAATATCGGGTGCAGAAACAGAATTGGACCGAACGGTGATCGATGAAATAGGAGATCCTCTTGTCCATTTATTAAGAAATGCTATCGATCATGGTATTGAATCACCTGAGGCTAGATTAGCTGCTCAGAAGCCGGAAACAGGAACAATTCATTTGAAAGCTTTTCACAGCGGAAATCACGTTTTTATAGAAATTACAGATGACGGTGCAGGAATAAACCGGCAAAGGGTGCTGGACAAAGCAATTTCAAAAGGAATTATTTCACCGGAAGATGCAGGGATTCTGTCTGATAACCAAATTTATGATCTTATTTTTGAATCAGGATTTTCAACAGCAAATGAAATATCCGACATATCAGGTAGAGGAGTAGGGCTTGATGTCGTAAAATCAACAATCCAATCTCTTGGAGGGTCCATTACGATCGATTCTGAAGAAGGCAAGGGTTCTGTCTTCACGATCCAATTGCCTTTAACCTTATCCATTATTTCAGCTATGCTGGTTGAAGTCGGAAATGAAAAATATGGAATACCTTTGTCTTCGATTATTGAAACCGCAATTATTAAAAAAGAAGATATATTAAATGCTCATAATCAAAAAGTAATTGATTTCAGAGGGAAAGTAATCCCGCTTGTTTCATTAAAAGAGGTATTCAGCGTTCAAGATGTTCAAGAGGACAAACAGGTTAATTCGGTGGTTATTGTAAAAAAAGGAAATAAATCTGCTGCCCTGATTGTGGATTCCTTTATCGGCCAGCAAGAAATTGTATTAAAATCATTGGGCAACTATTTAGCCTCTGTATTTGCTATTTCAGGGGCGACGATTCTTGGCGACGGGCAGGTTGCTTTAATCATAGATTGTAATGCTTTAATCAAATAGGGGACAGGGGTGCATGAATTTGCCAATCGAAACAACGGTTGAAGATTTAAAAATGATCGTATTTAAACTTTTAGACAAAGAATATGCAATTCCCGTTCAACAGATACGGGCAATCGAAAAGGTTCATCATATTACAAGAGTACCAGGAACTCCTTCTTATACGTTGGGAGTCATTAATCTTAGGGGAGTTATCATACCAATCATTGATTTACAATGTTTGTTTAATGGCGGACGAATGGTGATAGAAGAAAGTACAAGAATCATCATTGTGATGGTCAATAATATGGAAGTAGGATTAATGGTGGAAGCAGCAAACGACGTGGTAGATATTCCTGCTGAAATTATTGAGCCGCAGCCTGAGGTGTTTGATTCTATGAATTCTGAGTTTATTTCAGGAGTTGCAAAAGTAGGGAAGAGGCTGCTGCTTCTAGTGAATATAGAGCAGGCATTGAAGCCGGTTCAGTAGGAGAGCGGCATGGGCATAGAAAGTAAATTTACAAGCATTCATTTAGATATATTAAGAGAAATCGGAAATATAGGGGCCGGGCATGCAGCAACTGCTTTATCTAAGCTTTTAGATCGGAAAATTGATATGAAAGTGCCCAGTGTAAAAATGACTTCTTTTGATGAAATGATGGAACTTGCAGGCGGTGCTGAAAAATTGGTGGCAAGTGTCTTTCTCCGTATTGAGGGAGATGCACCAGGGAATATGTTTTTCATTGTTTCCATTGAGCAGGGCGAGGAGCTGATTAGAAGAATGACAGGAGAGGCATCCTTCTCCTTTGCATCACCTCCCTTTTCCGAAACAGGGCTATCGGCTCTCCAGGAGCTGGGAAATATATTATCAGGCTCTTATTTAACGGCACTGGCAGATTTTACTCATTTGAATCTCTGCCCATCTGTGCCTGCAATTAGTATTGATATGGCAGGTGCCGTTATCAGTTATGGCCTCTTAGAAATATCCCGGTCTAGTGACTGTGCTATTGTTATTGATACAGTATTAATTGATGATGTGAAACGTGAATCTGGTATTAATGGACATTTCTTTCTAATACCAGATCCTGAATCCTTCCACAAGCTTTTTGATATTTTAGGGGTAAGGCTGGATGGATAATAAAATTGAACCTCTTAAAGTCGGAATTGCCGATCTGAAAATTGCATTTTCTCCACAGCCTATTAAAACGACAGGACTTGGATCCTGTGTAGGAATCATTATTTATGATCCTATTTTAAAAATTGCCGGATTGGCTCATATCATGCTGCCGGACTCTTCCATTATGAAGAAGGGAACGGAATTTAATAAATCAAAGTTTGCAGATACTGCAGTAAAAGAACTTGTGCAAATGTTAAATCGGGAAGGCTGTAAGAATAGGGAATTAAAAGCGAAAATTGCTGGCGGAGCAGAAATGTTTTCTTTTTCTGTAAATGAAACTATGAGGATTGGAAAAAGAAATATTGATGCAGTAAAAAAAGCCCTAAAAGAAGAAGCAATTGCCATTATTTCAGAAGATACAGGGGGAAATAATGGCAGAACCATCGTTTTTGACCCAGAAAAATGCATGTTGGAAATCAGGACAGTGAATAAAGGGATTGCTTTTATATAACGGCTCTTTTAATCTTGCCTGTTGATTTCCGTTGCAGGCACTCGCTTTAAACAGGAGTCTCGTACCTGCCGCTCCAAGCATCCCAAGTGTTTTACTAAATATCTATCGCTTTAGTAATGAGAAAGTGTGTACCAAGGAATAAAATAAGTAGGCTCTTTCCGTAAAGTTTGTTGCTATTTGACTCAAGAAAATCATTAAAAGGTCCTGACTTGTGAATAGCATGCAAAAAAATGCTGCGAATACAGACAAAATACGGTATGATCCAATGAATGTAAAGCAACAATTTATGCGAAAACAGCCAATAATTAAATGAAACTGCGAGGAGGGGAATTATGTCACAGCCGGTTAAAAAGGAAGAAGAAAAATACTGGGATCTATGGTGTCAGAATCATGATTCAATTGCAGGAGATATTCTAGTGAAAAAATATATGCCCCTTGTTGATTTTCATGTACAACGAATAGCCGTCGGGCTGCCTCGCAGTGTTTCAAAGGATGATCTCAAATCCCTTGGTCTTGTGGGCTTATTGGATGCGCTGAATAAGTTTGACCGGAAAAGGGATTTGAAATTTGATACCTACGCCTCTTTCCGTATCCGCGGGGCAATTTTAGACGGGCTTCGTAAAGAGGATTGGCTTCCAAGGGGAACGCGTGATAAGGCAAAAAAGATAGAGGCTGTATATGAACGTCTGGAGCAAAAATACATGAGGCACGTAACCGCAGAGGAAATTGCGAGTGAATTGCATATACAGACAGATGACGTGTATCAAACCATTAACGAAAACTTTTTCGCTAATGTATTGTCTATTGATGAACAAATTAACGATAATGAAGAAGATCAGCAGTCTTTTATTTTGAAAGATGATAAAAGCCTGTCACCGGATGAACAATTATTAAAAGAAGAACAGCTTAATGAACTGACCAAAACGATTACTTCATTATTAGAAAAGGAACAACTTGTGCTCAGTTTATTTTATAAAGAGGAATTGACCCTTACAGAAATAGGGGGAATTATGGGCTTATCCACTTCAAGGATTTCTCAAATTCATTCCAAGGCCATTTTTAAGCTTCGTAAGTTATTGGGAAATCAATAAAAGGCTTTATCTGTTTTAAAGCCAGTACACACATTCCTTGTTTTAAGAACGAATCATTACACTATCAGATAGGAATGAGTTTATGATGACATTTTTAGCGGCATTTTCAATCGTTTTAAATATTATTGCACTGCTTGCAATCGTCATTTTGTATCTTCGCCAAAATCGTTTTCTTGCAGCCGAAAAAAAACAGCAGCAGCTGATGGAAGAAATGGAGAATCTTTTTTCAGCCTATATAATTGAAATAAAAGAAGAAAATGACCGATTCATTGCCGGGTTAAACAAGGCACCTATCCAGCCTGTCCCCTTAAAAAAGGAGGCGGGTGTGCATAAGGATGAAGAAAATCCTTTAAGTGAACTGGATATGCACGTGTATGAAAAGGAAGCTGAAGGTGTATCAAGAGCAATTTACGGCAGAATGCATGCTTCCAAAACCTATCAAACATCCATGACCAGGAATGCCTTATCCGAATCAGAATTAAATGACACAGGAGAAACGATGAAGCTCAGCCTGCCTAATCATAATGATACGATTATAATGCAAATTTATTCCATGCAGGATGAAGGATTTACGGTAGATGAAATTGCTAAAAAGCTTAACAAAGGGAAAACAGAGATTGAGCTTTTTATGAAATTTCATCGTAAAGATAAATAATTTGCTTGAACTGAAAAAGTATATATGTTATATTATTTTGTGGTGTTATTACACACGTTTCATGATTTAAATAGAAGGTGCTTTTTATAGAGTAAAAAGTTTCTGTTTAAAAATGATTGGAACGGAGGAAACTAAAACCGTAGGAGGAAATAAAATGTCAGTAATCTCAATGAAACAATTGCTTGAAGCTGGTGTACACTTTGGACACCAAACACGCCGTTGGAACCCTAAAATGAAAAAATATATTTTCACAGAAAGAAACGGCATCTACATCATCGACCTTCAAAAAACAGTTAAAAAGGTTGAAGAAGCGTATAACTTTGTGAAAGAACTTGCAGGCAATGGCGGCAACATTCTTTTTGTCGGTACTAAAAAACAAGCGCAAGAAAGCGTGAAAGAAGAAGCTGAACGCGTTGGTATGTACTATGTAAACCACCGTTGGTTAGGCGGAACTTTAACAAACTTTGAAACCATCCAAAAACGTATTGAACGTTTGAAAGCAATCGAAAAAATGGAAGAAGACGGAACTTTTGAAGTCCTTCCTAAAAAAGAAGTTGTTCAATTAAAGAAAGAACATGAACGTTTAGTGAAATTCCTAGGCGGAATTAAAGATATGAAAACACTTCCTGATGCATTGTTCATCGTGGATCCTCGCAAAGAGCGTATTGCTGTTGCGGAAGCACGTAAATTGAACATTCCTATCGTTGGTATTGTTGATACAAACTGTGATCCAGATGAAATCGATCACGTTATCCCAGCTAACGATGATGCAATCCGTGCTGTTAAACTTTTAACTGGCAAAATGGCAGATGCTATTTTGGAAGCTAAACAAGGTGAAGAAGAAGCAACTCCAGTTGCTGCTGCACAAGAATAATAGCTTAACCCTATTATGTGCAACTAACAAGGATGAGAGAAAAGGTGATAAGAAGGTAAGATCCTTATCACCTTTTTTTAAAGATTAAATGTTATAGACACTATCTACATAGTACTTAAGGAGGAAATAATCATGGCAGTTACTGCACAAATGGTAAAAGAACTACGTGAAAAAACAGGCGCCGGTATGATGGACTGTAAAAAAGCTCTTACTGAAACAAATGGTGATATGGACAAGGCAATCGACTATCTTCGTGAAAAAGGGATTGCGAAGGCTGCGAAAAAGTCAGACCGCATTGCTGCAGAAGGTACGACCTTCATCCAAAGCGAAGGCAATACTGCTGTTATCCTTGAAGTAAACTCTGAAACAGACTTTGTTGCTAAAAACGAAGGCTTCCAAACTCTTGTTAAAGAGCTTGCTGCACACCTTCTTAAGAACAAGCCTGCTTCTGTTGAGGAAGCTGAACAGCAAACGATGGAAAACGGTTCTACTGTAGCTGATTATATTAATGCTGCAATTGCAAAAATTGGAGAAAAACTCTCTCTTCGCCGTTTTGAAATCAAAACAAAAACAGATAATGGCGCTTTTGGTGAATACCTCCATATGGGCGGACGCATTGGTGTTTTAACAGTTGTAGAAGGAACAACTGATGCAAGCGTAGCGAAAGACGTTGCTCTTCATGCTGCTGCTTTAAACCCTAAATACATCTCCCGTGATCAAGTGTCTCAGGATGTAGTAGAACATGAAAGACAAGTTCTTACACAACAAGCTCTTAACGAAGGAAAACCAGAAAATATTGTTGCGAAAATGGTGGAAGGCCGTTTAAGCAAATATTTTGAAGATATCTGCCTTGTTGACCAATCTTTTGTTAAGAATCCAGATCAAAAAGTTGGCCAATTCCTAAAGTCCAATGGCGCTTCAATACAAAGCTTTGTACGTTATGAAGTAGGCGAAGGAATTGAAAAACGCCAAGATAACTTTGCAGAAGAAGTAATGAATCAAATCAAAAAATAATGTTATTCTATATGAAGGTGCTTTATGTTCTTAAATAGAAGAAAATAAAGGCCTAAGAAATAAAAATAGGGGACACTATGTGTTCCCTATTTTTAAAAAAGAATACATAAAACTGGAGGTTCAACATGGGCACCCCAAAATATAAACGTGTAGTACTTAAGCTAAGTGGAGAAGCATTGGCTGGAGAACAGGGTTTCGGAATTCAGCCATCTGTGATTAAAACGGTTGCGGAACAAGTTAAGGAGCTAGTTGAGTTAAATGTAGAAGTTGCAGTTGTAGTTGGCGGCGGAAACATTTGGAGAGGCAAAATCGGCAGTGAAATGGGAATGGACCGTGCAACAGCTGATTATATGGGTATGCTGGCAACAGTTATGAATTCCTTATCTCTTCAAGACAGTTTGGAACAAAATGGCGTAGAAACCCGTGTTCAAACATCTATTGATATGAGACAGGTGGCTGAACCATACATTCGACGCCGAGCAATTAGGCATCTTGAGAAAAAGAGAGTCGTTATCTTTGCGGCAGGAACAGGAAATCCTTATTTTTCAACAGATACGACAGCCGCATTAAGAGCAGCGGAAATTGAAGCAGAAGTAATTTTAATGGGTAAAAACAATGTGGATGGTGTTTACTCTGCTGATCCAAAGCTTGATAAAAATGCTGTGAAATACGATGAATTGTCTTATTTAGATGTCATTAAAGAAGGCCTTGCTGTTATGGACTCAACTGCATCGTCTCTATGTATGGACAATGATATTCCTTTGATTGTGTTCTCGCTTATGGAAAAAGGAAATATTAAACGTGCGGTAATGGGTGAAAAAATAGGGACGATTGTAAGGGGGAAAGAATAATGCCAAAACAAATTATTGCTAATGCAAAAGAAAGAATGACAAAAGCGATTCAGGCTTATACACGTGAATTAAGTTCGATTCGTGCAGGCCGTGCAAGTGCATCGCTTCTTGATAAAATCACAGTTGACTACTATGGTGCGCCTACACCGGTGAATCAAATCGCGTCGGTAAGTGTACCGGAAGCGCGTCTCTTGGTTATTCAGCCTTATGATAAAACAATCCTTGGGGATATTGAAAAAGCTATTTTTAAATCTGATTTAGGTTTAAATCCAAATAGTGATGGTTCTTTAATTCGTATTGCTATCCCTCCACTAACGGAAGAAAGACGTAAAGAACTGGTGAAAGTAGTGCGCAAGGAATCAGAAGAAGCAAAAATTGCTGTTAGAAACATTCGCCGTGACGCCAATGATGATCTGAAGAAAATGGAGAAAAACGGAGATATCACAGAAGATGATCTTCGTGGTTACTCTGATGACATTCAAAAGCACACAGACCAATTCATTGCTAAAATTGATGAAATTACGAAAACAAAAGAACAGGAAATACTTGAAGTTTAATTTTTATACAGAACATTGCTTAGAAAAAGCCTGAATATAAAGGACTAACCCCCTTTAATTCAGGCTTTTTTTTGCTGAATTTGACAGAGCCCTTTGCTAATGGCGAAAATCCGCAGCTTATTGCTATTTTTCGCAAATAGGATTCTATATTTATAGTTGGTTTGTGTTAAAATGAGCAAGTACGCTTATCGTTATATCTGGTTTTGAATTGGATTGCAGCTTTCCCGTCCTGGTTAGGGACATGAAAATTGAGAACATTTACCTGAGATTCCTTTAGGAAAGCGCGTTCTCCAGATTCCATAAATGCTTTTGAAGCGCTCATGGGGCCTTGTAACACCGCTGATGAGCTATTTTAGTGATATGAATTGTAAAAACCGGTTGGAACACCTCGCAATGCAACGTGGCAATAGAGTATAGCAGACTATTAAGACGAACTTTAGAATATATGGCTATTATATTCATTATCAAATGATACAAAGCTACACAAAAGGGATGCGTTTCTCTATAATATAATTGGCAACCATTACATATTTTTTGTAATCAAACATATTAGACATCGTTTTTGATATGATAGGAGTAATGAAAATGTTTTTTCGCTTCTATAGCTGCCATATTAAAAGAAGCATCCACATGGAGGTCCATTATGATTAAAAAAATAAAAAGATGGAAATCACCTAGAGCTCCTCAAGATTTAGAGGAAAGAATCGAAGTGATTAGCCAGAATGAAATCCCAAAGCATATTGCTATAATTATGGATGGCAATGGCAGGTGGGCCAAAAAAAGGGCTCTGCCACGAATTGCGGGGCACCATGAAGGGATGAAAGTAGTTCGCAGGATAACACGGTTAGCAAATAGACTGGGTGTAGAAACTTTAACTCTTTACGCTTTTTCTACAGAAAATTGGAAAAGGCCAAAACTGGAAGTTGATTATCTTATGAAACTTCCGGAAGAATTCATGGGCACTTTCCTTCCAGAGTTGATGGAGGAAAACGTTCAGGTCAGAATGATGGGGTATGAAGATCAAATCCCTGGGCATACTCGAAATGCAGTAGAAAAGGCTATAGATAATACAAAAGGAAATACAGGACTTGTATTAAATTTTGCCTTGAATTATGGAAGCCGCGGTGAAATCATTCAAGCCGTAAGCAAGATAATAGATGATGTAAATAGTGGTAAAGTAGAGAAAGAAGACATTACTGAAGATACATTTTCATCTTATTTAATGACGTCAAAACTCAGGGATCCGGATCTTCTAATCCGGACAAGCGGTGAAATTCGGTTGTCCAACTTCATGCTCTGGCAGCTTGCTTATACCGAATTTGTATTTACCGATGTATTATGGCCGGACTTTAATGAAGAGAGTCTGCTGGAAGCAGTAGAGACATATCAAAATCGATCCAGAAGATATGGCGGCATACAAAGCGAGGGACTCGACAAGTGAAACAAAGAATTATAACGGCTGTGATAGCAGCTGCTTTATTTATTCCCATAGTTTTTTGGGGCAAATCCCCCTTTATACTGCTTGTGTATGTAATGGGTACAATTGCTCTGTATGAATTATGTAAAATGAAGAAAATTTCCTTTTGGTCTTTGCCCGGAATCATATCATTGTTAATATTGTGGGTTTTTTTAGCACCTGACCAATATAATATTCTTTTTAGGAGCATAGGCTACAATAGGGAACAAGTTATTTTAATAGGAATACTGCTTTTGCTTATGCTTACCGTGGTTTCGAAAAACCGCTATACCTTTGATGATATTTCATTTGTTGTATTTTCAGCATTATATGTGGGCATTGGGTTTCACTATTTCCTTTTGACAAGAGAAGCCTCTAAAGGTCTGCTATACATATTTTACGCTTTGCTATTAATATGGGCTACGGATTCAGGGGCCTATTTCATAGGCAAAGCCATGGGTAAGCATAAACTTTGGCCGGATATCAGTCCAAATAAGACCATAGAGGGTTCAATTGGAGGCATTATATGTGCACTGGTTGTAGCAGTTTGTTTCAACCTATTTACGAGCATTGACATTCCGATGGCAAGGATGCTGGCAGATACTGCTCTGCTTTCTATATTAGGGCAGCTGGGGGATCTTGTAGAATCTGCATTTAAAAGGCATTACCACGTAAAGGATTCTGGCAATATTCTGCCGGGGCACGGTGGAATTCTGGACCGTTTTGACAGCCTCCTTTTTGTTTTTCCCTTTATACATTTTCTTCACTTAATTCATTGAAACTGGGATTTAAACAGACTTCGTGTTAAAGTAATGATATTGCATGTGGTATTGGAGTGTAAATTAGATGAAAAATATAAGTTTGTTAGGGGCGACGGGGTCTATTGGCACGCAGACATTGGACATCATTCGGAATAATCCCGAACAATTCAAGCTTAAAGCTTTTTCTGCGGGAAGAAATTTAGACTTAACAAGAAAAATAATATCTGAATTTCAACCTGAATTTGTTTCGGTACAAAAAAAAGAGGATTACGAGATTCTAAAGGCAGAGCTTGCGGGCAATATTAACATTTCCTACGGGGAGGACGGCTTAACAGAGACTGCTGTTTATGCACATTCGGATACTGTTGTCAATGCTGTTCTCGGAAGTGTGGGACTTTATCCGACCCTTCAGGCAATCAAAGAAAGAAAAACAATTGCAATAGCAAATAAAGAAACACTGGTTACTGCAGGGCATTTGGTTATGCAGGCGGCTAAAGAAAACCAGGTTGCATTGCTTCCGGTAGACAGTGAACATTCTGCTATCTTTCAGTGCTTGCAGGGAGAAAATGAAAAAAATATTGAAAGCTTGATTCTTACGGCCTCCGGAGGCAGCTTTCGTGATAAAACGAGAGCGGAGCTTACGAACGTAACAGTCAAAGAGGCTTTGAACCATCCAAATTGGTCTATGGGTGCAAAGATTACAATTGATTCAGCAACCATGATGAACAAAGGCCTGGAAGTGATTGAAGCCCATTGGCTATTCAATATTCCTTTTGATAAAATTAAGGTAGTGCAGCATAGAGAAAGCATTATTCATTCAATGGTGGAATTTCATGACAGCAGTATAAAAGCACAGCTGGGGACACCAGATATGAGAGTACCTATTCAGTACGCTCTTACTTATCCTGACCGACTGGAGCTACCATCGGCAGAAAAATTGAACCTGGCCCAAATAGGAAAGCTTCACTTTAAAGAAATGGATTTTGACAGATTCTATTGTTTGAAACTTGCTTATGAAGCAGGAAGTGCCGGGGGAACAATGCCAACTGTCTTGAATGCGGCGAATGAAGCAGCCGTTACCGCTTTCTTAGATGGGAAAATAACCTTCTTACAAATTGATGAGTTGATTGAAAACTCTCTTGAAAGGCATAATGTTATGAAACATCCAGATTTGGAGACAATTAAAGCAGTGGATAAAGAAACAAGAGAATATGTTCACTCACTCATATAAACAAAGGTGGTTTTTCATTTGACTACAGTGATAGCCTTTATTATTATCTTTGGTGCACTTGTCATTTTTCATGAAGCAGGACACTTTGTATTTGCAAAGCGCGCGGGTATATTATGCCGGGAGTTTGCCGTGGGGTTTGGACCAAAGATCCTATCCTTTAAAAAGAATGAAACACAATACACCATTCGATTGCTCCCGATTGGCGGGTATGTACGGATGGCCGGAGAGGACCCGGAAATGGCTGAGTTTAAGCCGGGGCAGCGGATTGGGCTTGTATTGAATTCTGATGGCCTCGTGGTAAAAATGGTGGTAAATGGAAAAGAGCGTTTTTCGGATATTCGTATGATAGAAGTAGAATCGGCTGATTTAGAACATAAGCTTTTTATTAAAGGCTATGAAGAGGGGGAGGAAGAGCTCCAAACCTTTTTCATTGCTGAAAATGCTGTTGTGGTAGAGAATCAGACCGAATCACAAATCGCACCTTGGAATCGCCAGTTTGCTTCAAAATCTCTCGGGAGAAGGGCAATGACAATTTTTGCCGGGCCAATGATGAACTTTGTTTTGGCCATTCTCATTTTTACCTTCTTGGCAATTGTACAAGGTGTGCCAGTGTCAGACCCTGTTTTCGGAAGCCTTACAAGTGACGGTGCTGCAAAGCAGGCAGGCTTCCATCAAGGTGATACGGTCATCAGTATTGATGGAGCAGAAATTTCAACCTGGGATGATATTGTTGAAGTCATTCAAAAACATCCGGGAGAAGAGCTGAAGTTCACAATTGAAAGAAACCATAAAACACTTGAAATTCCTGTCACTCCAAAGGCTGAAAAAATTGACAATCAAGAGATTGGAATCATTGGTGTTCACAGTCCTGTGGAGAAGTCACCTTTAAAAGTGGCAACCTATGGATTCCAGCAAACGTATCAATGGACTGTTGATATTATTCAGATGCTTGGAAAATTAGTAACAGGACATTTTTCTATCAATATGCTCTCTGGCCCTGTTGGGATATATAAGTCAACGGAAGTTGTGGCGAAATCTGGGATAACCTATCTTATGAAGTGGGCAGCTCTATTAAGCATTAATATAGGAATCATGAATCTTTTGCCTATACCGGCACTCGACGGAGGCAGACTATTATTCTTTGCAGTAGAGGCGCTTAGGGGTAAACCGATTGACAGACAAAAAGAAGGTGTCGTCCACTTTATAGGTTTTGCCTTATTGATGCTATTGATGATTATTGTCACATGGAATGATATTCAACGATTTTTCTTATAAAAATTCATGAGGGCAATCGGTTAGCCGATTGCTTTCTATATGGGCAGTTTTTGATTTGGTTCTTTTCGTAAAATAAACCTAGTTGCAATTTGTATAAATGAATTTAGTATACAGGGTTCAAGCTTGAAAACTAAATGACTGAAGACGAAAAGATGCCCCGATCCTCACTTATTACGAATTTAACACGTTTGGGAAAAGCAACAATCTATGCAAAAACAATCTTTGATTAAATTTTACATATACAGGAGTGTAGCAAAGGATGAAACAAAGTAAAGCATTTATCCCAACTTTAAAGGAAGTGCCTGCTGATGCAGAGATTAAAAGCCATCAGCTGTTATTGAGAGCAGGATTTATTAGACAAAATGCAAGCGGTATTTATTCATATTTGCCGCTGGCACGCAAGGTACTTCATAAAATTGAAGCGATTATACGAGAAGAGCTTGAAAATATCGGGGCGGTCGAATTGTTGATGCCTGCCATGCAGCCAGCTGAATTATGGCAGGAAACAGGTAGATGGTACTCTTATGGTGCCGAGTTGATGAGATTAAAGGACCGTCATGGCAGGGATTTTGCATTAGGTGCCACTCATGAAGAAGTGATTACCAGCTTAATCCGGGATGAACTAAAATCCTATAAGCGGCTTCCAATTTCACTGTATCAAATTCAAACAAAGTTCCGCGATGAAAAGCGTCCAAGATTTGGGCTGTTAAGAGGACGGGAATTCATTATGAAGGATGCATACTCCTTCCATGCTTCAGCTGAAAGCTTAGATGAAACGTATAACGATATGTACAATGCCTATAGTAATATTTTTAGAAGATGCGGTCTAAATTTCAGGGCTGTTCTGGCAGACTCTGGCGCTATTGGCGGTAAGGATACCCAGGAATTCATGGTTCTTTCTGACATAGGGGAAGATACCATTGCGTATTCAGACAGCTCCGATTATGCAGCAAACATTGAAATGGCTGAAGTGGTCAATCATTATACGAAGTCTGAGGATCCTGAAAAATCATTGGAAAAGGTAGAAACGAAGAACCAAAAATCCATTGACCAGATTACCGGCTACTTGAAGGTCGAACCTGATTCCTGCATAAAAACACTTCTCTTTAAAGCAGATGACGAGTTTGTAGTAGTATTAGTACGGGGCGATCATGAAGTAAATGAAATAAAGGTAAAAAACCATTTAGGTGCAAAAGTCGTGGAAATAGCGGAAGCACCTGTTGCTAAACAAGTGCTTGGCTGCGAAGTAGGTTCATTAGGCCCGATTGGAATGGCAGACAAGGTTAAAATCATTGCAGATCAAGCTATTCAATATATGGTAAACGGAGTATGCGGAGCCAATGAAGAAAACTACCATTATATCAACGTGAATCCGGAAAGAGATTTTTCGGTTGCTTCTTATGGTGATTTGCGCAATATCCAGGAAGGGGACCCTTCACCGGATGGTAAAGGAACAATCCGTTTTGCCATGGGGATTGAGGTCGGACATATTTTTAAGCTGGGTACCAACTACAGTGAACCAATGAAGGCCAACTTCCTTGATGAAAATGGCAGAACTCAAGTAATGACAATGGGATGCTATGGGATTGGCGTGTCAAGACTTCTTACTGCAGTGGCGGAACAATATAACGATGAAAAAGGGCTCGTTTGGCCTGTGCAGGTATCCCCATTTGATGTTCACCTTGTACCTGTAAATCTTAAAGATGAAGCCCAAAGTCAACTTACTGAAGAGCTAAATAGCTTGTTAACACAACATAACTATACGATTTTAGTTGATGACAGAATGGAGCGCCCAGGAGTCAAATTTGCAGATTCTGATTTGATTGGCCTTCCTATTAGAATTACAGTTGGAAAAAGGGCTGCTGAAGGAATTGTGGAAATGAAAGTACGAAGCACTGGAGAGGTACTGGAAGTTTCCAAAGAGGATTTAATTCCTGCTGTTCAAAAGCTTTTAAAGAAATAATTTTTAAAGAAAAGCTTTGCTATGTCTTTTAAGGAACAACCAGCATACGCAAAGCCAAAAAAGCATGTGTATATATAAGAATCCGGCTTTACTAGATGTCTAGTGCTTCTTTAAGCCGGATTTTTATTTGTTGTCTGCTTATGGCGGGGAGTTTCGTTTTTGAACTGTGGAGATCGAAGCCGTTCAGTCTGCACGTCGCTGAACGGACGCCCTCCGCTTTTCTAATGTCCAGCTTCGAGTGTCCAACGACTAGCAGACTTCCTGTCTTCTCCCTGCGATAAGTCAACATCGAAAAGCTGATACTTTTCGTGTTTCCTTTATCTCAGTCGAAGCCATTCAGTCTGTATGTCGCTGAACGGACACTCTCCGCTTTTCTGTAAATGTTTGATGATTGAAATTTAGTGCAGGTTTTTTTATGATGGTAGAAGATAAAATTTTGTTTAGGGAGAGGGAATTATGACTGACAATCCCGCCGAAAGAAAAAATCGTTTTCGACTTTTGCTTCAGCAGCTTCAGCTAACGGAAGATGCTATGGCTGAACATTTTAATAATGGTGAAATCGAAAAGTTAGTGATTCAAAGACATTCAAAACGATGGCATTTTAACTTCTTATTAGAAAAAGTATTGCCATTTAATATCTTTATACGGTTTGCCACACAATTGCGGCAGAGCTTTCAGCATATTGCGGAGGTTCAATTTACCGTTCGTGTGCTCGACCAAAGCGGCCATGATGAATTAGTGGCTGATTACTGGAATTATTGTGTTCAGGAAATAGATGGCATGTCTCCTATGCTTTTATCACTTTTAAATGAGCAGCGTCCTGAATTAAAAGGGAATAAGTTAATTTTACAGGCGCGTAACGATACGGAAGCAAGGACACTAAAACAAAAATACGGCGAGCTTATTTCTTCTGTATATCAAACGATCGGATTTCCTGCTTTTAATATCGATGCGATTGTAGCTCAGATACAGTCGAATAAGGATTACGAACAGTTTCTTGAAGCTAAGAAAAAAGAGGATCAGGAAAGAGCAAAGCTGGCGGTAATGGAAATGCAGAAGCGTGAAGCAGAAGGCGGCTCCGAACCTGCTGATGATGGTCCATTAATGCTGGGCTTAACAATTAAAGAGGATGATACGTTTAGAAGAATAGAAGAAATTTTGGATGAAGAAAGAAGAGTCTCTATCGAAGGCTATGTTTTCTTTGCAGAGACAAGGGAGCTTCGAAGCGGCAGAACGCTGCTTACTTTTAAAATAACTGATTATACAAGCTCTATCCTTGTTAAAATGTTTTCCAGGGATAAAGAAGATGCTGCTATTTTAAATAGAGTGAAAAAAGGTATGTGGTTACGTGCCCGCGGCAGTATTCAAAACGATACCTTTGTTCGCGACCTTGTTATGATTGCCAATGACTTAAATGAGATAAAGCCGCGTTCTCGAAAAGATAATGCTCCTGAGGGTGAAAAACGTGTAGAGCTTCATCTTCATACTCCCATGAGCCAGATGGACGCAACTTCCTCGGTAGCAGATTTGGTTAAGCAGGCAAGCAAATGGGGCCATAAAGCGATTGCGATTACGGATCATGCTGTGTTACAAAGCTTTCCGGAAGCATTCAGTGCCGGAAAAAAGAATGATATAAAAATTATTTACGGCCTCGAAGTAAACCTTGTTGATGACGGTGTTCCGATTGCCTATAACAGTACCCACCGATTACTTGAAGAAGCAGTGTACGTCGTTTTTGATGTAGAGACAACAGGTCTTTCTGCTGTGTATGATACAATCATTGAATTGGCTGCTGTAAAAATTCATAAAGGCGAAGTCATTGATAAATTTGAAGCATTTGCGAATCCTCATCACCCGCTTTCAGCAACGACCATAGAACTTACTGGAATCACAGATGATATGGTCAGCTCCGCTCCGGATGTTGATGTAGTCCTGAGAGATTTTAGGGAATGGATGGGAGATGCTATCTTAGTAGCCCATAATGCCTCTTTTGATATTGGCTTTTTAAACATGGGGCTGCAAAAAATTGGTTTTGAAAAGTCTCCTAATCCTGTAATTGATACACTCGAGCTGGGCAGATTTTTATACCCAACGTTTAAAAATTATCGTCTGAATACATTGGCTAAGAAGTTTGATGTTGAACTTACCCAGCATCACAGGGCCATTTATGATACAGAAGCAACCGGACATATTTTATTGAGAATGCTCAAGGATGCAACTGAAAAAGGAATACTCTATCATGATCAATTTAATGATTACATGGGAGAAGGTGGAGCATTCAAAAGAGCCCGTCCTTCCCATTGCACTCTTTTGGTGAAAACACAGGAAGGTTTGAAAAATCTATTTAAACTTGTTTCGATCTCCCACATTGATTTTTTCTTCAGGGTTCCGCGTATTCCGAGGTCCCAGCTGGAAAAATATCGTGAAGGAATTATTTTAGGTTCAGGCTGCGATAAAGGTGAAGTTTTCGAAGCGATGATGCAAAAAGGCATGGACGAAGCGGAAGAAATTGCGAAGTTTTATGATTATCTTGAAGTACATCCAAAAGAAGTCTATGCTCCTTTAATTGAAGCCGAATTAGTTCGCGATGAAAATGCACTTGAAGAAATTATCTCTAAAATTGTCTCCCTTGGAGATAAATTGAACATTCCGGTTGTTGCTACCGGGAATGTCCATTATTTAAATCCAGAGGATAAAATCTATCGAAAAATATTAATAGGCTCCCAGGGCGGAGCAAACCCGCTGAATCGCTATGAACTGCCTGATGTCCATTTTCGGACAACGGATGAAATGCTGTCTTCCTTCTCTTTCTTAGGGAAAGAAAAAGCTGCAGAGATTGTTGTGGAGAATACAAACAAAATAGCAGATCTCATAGAAGCTGTGAAGCCGATAAAGGATGACCTTTATACACCGAAAATTGAAGGTGCAGATGATGAGGTAAGAGATAAAAGCTATGAGCGGGCCAAAATGATTTATGGGGATAACTTGCCGGAAATTGTCGAAGCAAGGCTTGAAAAAGAATTAAAAAGCATCATTGGTCACGGATTTGCCGTTATCTATTTAATTTCTCATAAACTGGTGAAAAAATCGCTGGATGACGGGTACTTAGTTGGATCTCGTGGATCAGTCGGATCTTCCCTTGTTGCAACCATGACAGAGATTACAGAGGTTAATCCCTTGCCTCCTCATTATGTGTGCCCTGTTTGTAAACAATCAGAGTTCTTTAATGACGGATCGGTGGGTTCAGGCTTTGATTTGCCGGATAAGGATTGCCCAAACTGCAATATCAAGTATAAAAAAGATGGACACGATATTCCGTTTGAAACCTTTCTTGGCTTTAAAGGGGATAAAGTTCCGGATATCGACCTTAACTTCTCTGGTGAATACCAGCCAAGGGCCCACAATTATACAAAGGTTCTTTTCGGTGAAGACTACGTTTTCCGGGCAGGTACAATCGGAACAGTTGCTGAAAAGACAGCTTATGGCTATGTAAAAGGGTATGCCTCCGATAACAACAAAATGTTCCGTGGAGCTGAAGTGGACAGGCTGGTACAGGGCTGTACGGGTGTTAAAAGGACCACCGGCCAGCATCCAGGGGGAATCATTGTTGTCCCGGATTACATGGATATTTTTGATTTTACACCGATACAATTTCCTGCTGATGACAGCAACTCTGAATGGAAAACGACACATTTTGATTTCCACTCAATTCATGACAATATTTTGAAGCTTGATATTCTGGGGCACGATGACCCAACTGTTATCCGGATGCTGCAGGATTTAAGCGGGATTGACCCGAAGACGATTCCAACAGATGATCCGGAAGTCATGAAGATTTTTAGCGGTACAGAGTCTCTCGGTGTAACGGAAGACCAGATTATGTGTAAAACAGGTACACTTGGGATTCCGGAATTCGGAACAAAGTTTGTAAGGCAAATGCTCGAGGATACGAAGCCTACTACCTTCTCCGAACTCGTTCAAATCTCCGGCCTGTCTCACGGTACGGATGTTTGGCTTGGGAATGCACAAGAGCTGATTCATAATGGAACGTGTACACTTCCTGAGGTAATCGGATGCCGTGACGATATTATGGTTTACTTAATTTATCAGGGTCTGGAGCCGTCACTAGCCTTTAAAATAATGGAATCCGTTCGTAAAGGAAAAGGGCTTCAGCCTGAAATGGAAGAAGAAATGATCAAACAAAATGTGCCGGGCTGGTATATTGATTCATGTAAAAAGATAAAATACATGTTCCCGAAAGCCCATGCGGCCGCTTATGTCCTAATGGCCGTTCGTATCGCCTATTTTAAGGTTCACCTGCCACTTCTATACTATGCTGCCTATTTTACCGTGAGGGCGGAGGACTTTGATTTGGAAGCGATGATACGCGGATCTCAGGCTATTCGTGCGCGTATAGAAGAGATTTCAGCAAAAGGTCTTGAGGCCGCTCCAAAAGAAAAAAGTTTATTGACAGTGCTGGAATTGGCACTTGAAATGAGCGAAAGAGGATTCCGTTTTCAAAAGATCGATCTTTATAGATCCCAGGCTGCGGAGTTTGTCATTGATGGCGATTCACTAATTCCGCCGTTTAATTCCATACCAGGCCTTGGTACAAACGTTGCCCAAAATATTGTGAGAGCGCGAGAAGACGGTGAGTTTTTATCGAAGGAAGACTTACAGCAAAGAGGAAAAGTATCTAAAACGTTAATGGAGTACCTTGATAAACATGGAACGCTGGAAGCTATGCCTGAGCAAAATCAGCTTTCCTTATTCTAGAAAATTTAGGCGGGAGTGATGTTGATCGCTCCTGTTTTTTTATACGTTTCTTTATATAAGCCAATCCAAGAGTAAGTATGGAAATCAACCTTCATTGCCAGCCTACCTTATGCAGGTCGCCGATAAGCAAGCGCCTTCCGCTTTTTATTGTCCAGCTCCAGGCGCTATCGGCTCGAGTCATAAGGCAAGCCGGCAATAAAGGTTAAATAGCAAACCTTTATTGCCGGCTCGTCTTATGCTGTTCGCTGTTAAGCAAGCGCCTTCCGCTTTTCTATTTATTTGCATTAAAATCCGGGTTATGGTATATTTTTATTGGAAATACTACTGATAAACTCTCGTGTAAAAGAGTGGGCTGCTACCCGCTCTTTCGTGTTTTTATTCGAAACAATTTTCAGGGAGGTTTATATGAGCAAAGTTACGGAAATTGTTGAAGATCTTTTAACACCAATCCTAGAAGAAATGAAGCTTGATCTTGTTGATATAGAATACGTAAAGGAAGGAAAAAACTGGTTCCTTCGCGTATTTTTAGATAAGGATAACGGGATCGATATTGAAGAATGCGGAATGGTAAGTGAACGTTTGGGTGAACGGCTTGATGAAATCGACCCAATTCCTCACAATTATTTTCTTGAGGTTTCCTCCCCAGGGGCAGAACGTCCATTGAAAAAGGAAAAGGACTTTGAAAAGGCCGTCGGGAAAACAGTTTTTATTAAAACATTTGAACCAATAGAAGACGAAAAGAATTTTGAAGGTACTTTAACGTCATTTGATGGTGAAACTTTAAAGCTTGAAATGAAAATCAAAACACGAAAAAAAGAAGTAGAAATTCCGTATTCCAAAGTAGCCAAAGCACGTTTATCTGTTATTTTTTAATAATGAGAGAAACGAAAAAGCCGCTTTCTTAGATTTTATTGTAAGTGGATAGTCTTCTATGATGGTTATTCGGCTATTTAAGTCTGGCCAGGTTAAAATAATTACTTTTATCCTTGCGGCATAATCGTTCTTGTGCCGCTTGACACATATTTGAGGGGGATGACGTTTTCATGAGCACAGAATTATTGGATGCTCTATTGATCTTAGAAAAAGAGAAAGGTATTTCTCGAGATGTTATAATTGAAGCGATTGAAGCAGCACTGGTTTCTGCCTATAAGAGAAATTTTAACCAGGCGCAAAATGTTCGTACAGATCTGAATTTAGCAAATGGCACGATGAGGGTTTTTGCTCGTAAAGATGTGGTGGATGAGGTATTTGATTCACGCCTTGAGATTTCTATTGAAGAAGCGCAAAAAATTAATCCTTCCTATGAAGTAGGGGATGTAGTGGAAATTGAAGTAACCCCTAAGGATTTTGGAAGAATTGCTGCACAAACAGCCAAACAGGTTGTAACTCAGCGTGTTAGGGAAGCTGAAAGAGGTATTATCTATTCAGAATTTGTCGACAGAGAAGACGATATCATGACAGGAATTGTTCAACGTCAGGATCCTCGTTTTATTTATGTCAATTTAGGAAAGATCGAAGCACTTCTTCCTCAAAGTGAGCAAATGCCTAATGAGAGCTACCGTCCTCATGATAGGATTAAGGTGTATCTTACTAAGGTAGAGAAAACAACAAAAGGGCCTCAAATATTTGTATCCAGGACTCATCCAGGCCTCTTAAAACGTTTATTTGAAATTGAAGTTCCAGAAATTTATGATGGAACAGTTGAAATTCGTTCAGTGGCACGTGAAGCAGGAGACCGTTCCAAAATTTCTGTTTACACAGATAAGCCGGAAGTAGATCCTGTAGGAGCATGTGTAGGGCCTAAGGGCTCGAGGGTCCAGGCGGTGGTGAATGAACTTAAAGGTGAAAAAATCGACATCGTGGAATGGTCTGAGGATCCGGTTGTTTTCGTCGCTAATGCTTTGAGTCCATCCAAGGTACTGGATGTTATGGTAGAAGAACAGGAAAAAGCGACTACTGTAGTGGTTCCTGATTATCAATTATCCCTTGCAATAGGCAAACGCGGTCAAAATGCGCGCCTTGCTGCTAAGCTTACTGGCTGGAAAATTGATATAAAAAGTGAAAGTGAAGCGCGTGAATTAGGGATATATCCTCGCGAAAACTCATCTGTTATCAATGAAGAACAAACGGAAGAGGAATCTTTCAGTTTATCTGAAGAAGATTTTGAATAAGAGGTGACCCAATATGGCTACACAAAAGAAAATTCCATTAAGAAAATGTGTTGCTACCAATGAAATGAAGCCGAAGAAGGACATGATTCGGGTTGTTCGTTCCAAAGACGGAGAGGTTTCTATTGATCCTACCGGGAAAAAGTCAGGCAGGGGAGCCTACCTTTCCAAAGATAAAGACGCCATTCTTTTAGCGAAAAAGAAGAATGTTTTGGCAGGCCATCTTGAAACAAAAGTGGATGATTCGGTTTACGATGAACTATTGATTTTTGTTGAGAACGGGAAGTAGACCTATGGGACAAAAACAGGCTTTATCCTTGCTTGGTCTGGCAAACCGGGCACGAAAAGTAATTTCAGGGGAAGAGTTAGTAGTAAAGGAAGTCAAAGCCGGCCGCGCTAAGCTTGTATTGCTTTCTTTGGATGCATCACCAAATACTGCAAAAAAAATACAAGATAAATGTTCATTCTATAATACTCAAATTAAATTTATAGAGAATAGGGAAGTACTTGGCTGGTCGATTGGAAAAGCAGAAAGAGTCGTCTTGGCTGTAATGGATGACGGGTTTGCAAGAAAAATTGCAGCTCTGCTTGATGCAAATTAATGGGGGTGAACATATGAACAAAGTGCGAGTTTATGAATATGCAAAAGAGCACAACATCTCAAGCAAGGATGTTATTTCAAGACTCAAAGAAATGAATGTAGATGTCACAAATCATATGTCAACGATAGATGGGCAAGCTATACAGAAGCTGGATTCAGTTTATAATAAGAGCGGGCAATCGAAATCCAGCACAGTACAAACAAAACAAGCTGACAGCACACAGGCACATGCAAAGGCTTCAGCACAAACAAATACAAACGGAATGGCAGTTGAAGACAAACAAGTGAGCGATAACGTACAGAACAAACCACAAAACAATCAGAAACCAAAGCAAAACGAAACAAAAAAGCCTGGCCAAGGAGCTAATAATAGCAATAACAATAAAGGCTTTTCTAAAAATAAAAAGAATAATAATAAAAATGGAAAAGGCAAGCCCAAACAAAAATCCTTCCAGCCTCCTCAACCGCCTAAACAAAAAGAACTACCCGAAAAAATT
This sequence comes from Heyndrickxia acidicola, assembly GCF_001636425.1. Lineage (NCBI taxonomy): Bacteria > Bacillati > Bacillota > Bacilli > Caryophanales > Bacillaceae > Heyndrickxia > Heyndrickxia acidicola. Next base: position 1,663,417 of record NZ_KV440953.1, on the reverse strand, counting down.
ACTTTCAGCGGTACGTTAACAGTATCGGAGCTTGCTAAAAAGCTTTTCCGTGAACCATCAGAAATCATTAAGAAACTCTTTTTGTTAGGTGTTGTGGCTACAATCAATCAGGAATTGGATAAAGATGCAATTGAACTGATTGCAGGGGAATACGGGGTAGAAGTGGAAGAAGAAATCCTCATTGATACAACAGATCTTGAAGTGTACTTCACTGAAGATGATGAGAATGAATTAGTGGAACGTCCTTCTGTTGTTACCATCATGGGTCACGTAGACCACGGAAAAACAACTACTCTTGACTCCATTCGGAATACAAAAGTTACTGCCGGAGAAGCAGGGGGAATTACTCAGCATATTGGCGCGTATCAGGTAAAAGTAAACGATAAGAAAATCACTTTCCTTGATACACCGGGACATGCTGCATTTACTACAATGCGCGCACGCGGTGCTCAAATTACGGATATCACTATTCTTGTAGTAGCAGCCGACGATGGTGTAATGCCGCAAACAATTGAGGCAATTAACCATGCAAAAGCTGCTAATGTCCCTATTATTGTTGCCGTAAATAAAATGGATAAACCATCGGCTAATCCTGATCGTGTAATGCAGGAATTAACAGAATTCGGATTAATTCCGGAGGATTGGGGCGGAGATACTATTTTTGTTCCAATCTCTGCTTTAACAGGAGAAGGAATCGACCAGCTGCTTGAAATGATTCTGCTTGTTAGTGAAGTAGAGGAATACAAAGCAAATCCGAAACGGAAAGCTGCTGGTACTGTTATCGAGGCACAGCTTGATAAAGGCAGAGGCTCTGTGGCAACACTTTTAGTTCAAAATGGAACCCTGCGTGTAGGTGATCCGATTGTTGTCGGCAATACATTTGGACGCGTTCGCGCCATGGTAAATGATCTGGGAAGAAGAGTGAAAGAAGCAGGTCCTTCCACTCCAGTTGAAGTTACGGGGTTAAATGATGTGCCTCAAGCCGGTGACCGTTTTGTCGTCTTTGAAGATGAAAAAACGGCGCGTCAAATTGGGGAAGCAAGATCACAGCAGGCTGTTCAGGCTCAAAGAAACGAAACTGCCCGTGTAAGTCTTGATACCTTATTTGAGCAGATGAAGCAGGGTGAAATGAAAGACCTGAATATTATTATTAAAGCGGATGTTCAAGGCTCTGTTGAGGCGCTTGCTGCTTCATTAAGAAAAATTGATGTCGAAGGTGTTAATGTAAGGATCATCCATACAGCTGTAGGGGCTATTAATGAATCGGATATCTCATTAGCAGCTGCTTCGAATGCAATTGTAATTGGCTTTAATGTACGTCCTGATGTGAATGCTAAGCGTGCGGCTGAAGCTGAAAAAGTGGAAATCCGCTTGCACCGCATTATCTACAAGGTCATTGAAGAAATTGAAGCAGCCATGAAAGGGATGCTGGATCCTGAGTTTGAGGAAAAAATTATTGGCCAGGCTGAAATTCGCCAAACCTTTAAAGTTTCCAAAGTAGGTACCATTGCTGGAGGATATGTCACTGATGGAAAGATTACCCGTGACAGCGGAATCCGCTTAATCCGTGATGGCGTCGTTATTTTTGAGGGAGATATAGATACCCTAAAGAGGTTCAAGGACGACGTCAAGGAAGTCAGCCAAGGGTATGAATGCGGATTTACCATTAAGAATTATAACGACCTTAAAGAAGGAGACGTTATTGAAGCCTTTGTAATGGAAGAAGTAAAACGTGCATGATTGGCAGTGTAGAGTGCGAGTTTCGCATTTTTAACACCATGTCACTCAAAGAGAAACGGGCTGTTTTACAACGTATTATGACCCGGCTTAAACAAAAGTTTAATATTTCTGCGGCTGAAGTGGGACACCAGGATGTTTGGCAGCTCACGAGGATTGCGGTTGTGACGGTTGCATCCTCCCGTTTAGCTGCAGAAAGAGAAATTGAGAATTCCCTTAGATTCCTTGATTCTTTTCCCGAATGGGAAAGAATTGAGACACAGTATGAATGGTTGTAAAGGTGAGGTGTATATCATGAGCCTGCGTGCTAATCGTATCGGTGAGCAAATGAAAAAAGAACTCAGTGATATAATTGGACAAAAACTTAAAGACCCTCGTATTGGTTTTGTTACAGTAACAGATGTACAGGTAACTGGTGATCTGCAACAGGCCAAGGTCTATATCACAGTTCTGGGCGATGAGGAGCAAAAAGCGAATACTCTCAATGGTCTGGAAAAGGCAAAAGGCTTTATTCGCTCTGAGGTTGGCCAAAGAATCCGACTGCGTAAAACGCCGGAATTATTTTTTGAGTTCGATGAATCGATTGATTATGGAAATCGGATTGAAACACTCTTAAAAGGCCTTCACGAAGATAAATAATAATAAAATGCTGTGTTAATGGACTCTGTTGTTTTTAGCTTTATCTCATCTAAAAAGATTACAATAGTGAATAGGAAAAGGTTCCTTTCTTTATTGTAAAATGAGCAGGAAACAACATAGAAATGTAACAGAGCCGAATAAAAAGAGAAACTGGCCTTTAAAAGCCAGTTTCTTTTATTTGAAGGACTAGAAATTATAAATGTTTTATTAACCAATGCAGTTTCTGTCTAGCTCCAGCGCCTATTGGCCATTGGATTTCTGCGTTTTCTCACTGCGATAAGTCAACAACAGCTCGTGAACTGCCACGCTGTGTTTTCTTTTTTTAGTAAAAGACTGCGAAATTCGTACGCCGATGAGCAAGGCGTCCTGAGCTTTTCTTAGATAAGGAGTGGGAAAAATGGATGGGATACTTCCTTTATGGAAACCGGCAGGCATGACCTCACATGATTGTGTCTTTAAAATCCGGAAGATGCTGAAAATGAAAAAGGTAGGACACACTGGAACTCTTGATCCGGATGTAACAGGGGTTTTGCCAATCTGCCTAGGAAGAGCAACAAAAGTTGCTGAATATGTGACCAATACAGGAAAAGAATATATTGGAGAAGTTACTGTAGGCTGCTCAACAACCACAGAGGATTCATCTGGGGAAATAGTCGAAGAAAAAAAAGTCCAAAAAACATTTACCAGAAACGAAATATTAGCTGTATTGGCCCAATTAACAGGTGAAATTAAACAAACACCTCCCATGTACTCAGCAGTAAAAGTAAATGGCAAGCGTTTATACGAGTATGCCAGGCAGGGTCTTGAAATTAAAAGGCCTTCACGGAATGTAACGATTTACGAACTGGAATTATTGGATGACCGCGAGAATTTCGATGGCCCATTGCTTTCTTTTCGATTTCGTGCACGCTGCTCAAAAGGAACTTATATACGAACGCTTGCAGTTATGATGGGAGAAATTCTTGGGTATCCGGCACACATGTCTTTTTTATGCAGGACAGCTTCCGGGTCATTGACGCAGAGCCAGTGTATTACCTTTGAGGAACTGGAGAAGCATGTTTTAAATCATACTGTTGAAAACATTGTTCTTCCCTTAGAAACAGGTATTTCTCATTTGCCCACGATTGAAATAAATGATACATTAGCTGTGAGAGTAAAAAATGGTGCAGTTTTGGTAAAAGAGGACTTGCCATGGCCTGAAAACGCTCAGGAGGCGGTCTTTTTCCATAGCCAAAAAGCATTGGCGATTTATAAAGTGCATCCTGAAAAGCCGTATTTAGTCAAGCCTAATAAGATATTATTGGTGTAATATTATTCTTGCAAGCGAAACTGCAAAGCGGTTCAAAAGCTGTGAGAAAAATACAGCGATTAGATATCCCTTTTGTCTTGGGGGGCTGCACAAAGAAAACGTTCGCCAAAAACATTTTTCTTCAATTTTTTATAGTGAAATGAACCAGAGGAAACAGGTGAAGCATTTTGAAGATATTAACGATCCATCATCCGCATTCCCTTCAAAAGGAAGACCTGCCGCCAATGGCAATGGCTTTGGGCTATTTTGACGGGATTCATTTAGGACACAGAAAAGTGATTAATAAAGCAAAAGAAGCAGCTGAAAAAAATGGCTGGAAAAGTGCTGTTATGACATTTGATCCGCATCCTTCCGTTGTCTTAAGCCAGCAGCATAAGGAAATTGAACTTATTACTCCTTTAGATGAGAAAAAAGAAATTGTTGAAAAAATGGGGATTGATTATTTTGTTGTCGTCCGGTTTACTTCAGACTTTGCCAGTCTGGAACCTAAGGACTTTGTGAACCAATATATAGCAGGCCTAAATGTACAGCATGTAGTGGCTGGATTTGACTTTACATATGGAAGGTTTGGCAAAGGAACTATGGAAACACTTCCTTTGATGGCAAATGGACGATTTACCTTAACAACAATAGAAAAACTGACAGACTCTTCCTTTCAGGAGAAGGTAAGCTCCACTTTGATACGCAAGCTTTTGCGCGAGGGTGAAACAGAGGCTGCTGCTGTGCCATTAGGCAGATTCTACAAGACAAAGGGAATTGTAGTGCATGGCGAAAAACGCGGCAGACAAATAGGATTCCCAACTGCCAATATACAGCACGAGGATCATTATATTATTCCTAAGACAGGTGTTTATACAGTCCGGATTTTGGTAGCTGGCCAATGGTTTAATGGTGTTTGCAATGTCGGCTACAAACCTACCTTTAAAAATCCTGAAGAGTATTCTCAAACCGTGGAGGTCTATATTATAGATTTTGATCGCTCTATCTATGGAGAGGAAATTGAAATAGAGTGGCATCTGCGCATAAGAGATGAAAAGAAATTCAATGGAATAGAAGAATTAAAAGCGCAAATTTCCAAAGATAAAGAGACCGCAATAGAATACTTTAAAAAAATACAGGATTAGACTTGTTTTTTAACACTAATAGTAGTATTCTAATACAGTATGATGAACCTTTGCTTGGCAAGTCGAGTCACCGACGCTTGCTCGGTAATAGGGGATTAAAATAGATTTTGGAGGTGAAACGGATGGCGATTTCTCAAGAGCGTAAAAACGAAATCATCAACCAATATAAAGTTCATGAAACTGATACTGGTTCTGCAGAGGTACAAATTGCTGTACTTACTGAAGATATCAACAACCTGAATGATCACTTACGCGTTCATAAGAAAGATCATCACTCACGTCGTGGTCTTTTGAAAATGGTAGGTAAACGTCGTAACCTATTAACTTACCTGCGTAACAAAGATGTTCAACGTTATCGTGAATTGATTAACAAACTTGGCCTACGTCGTTAATTTGAAGTAGCTATAAAAGAAAAAGCGGGATTTTTTCCCGCTTTTTTGTTAGCATAAAAAGAGTATTCGTAAAATCTATTTTCATGCATGATGTGATTCAGCTTACTGTGTGTAATCAAATGTCGAAAAACCATACATAATAAGATTTCAAGCAGTGCTTCAGCTGGAATTAAGTGCTCTTATTCAACCATTTCCCGCCTCTTTCGTTTTAAAAAAGAATTAGCTGGAGATGAATTGAGAATGGGGAAATTGGAAAAAATAAAAAGTATTTACAGTGTTTTTTAGGAAGTAATGATAAAAGCCTTTTTCTCAATGTAAAAAGTTTTTATATTTTAATGTATATGACAAACACTTTTATCTATGAAAAAATAAAGTAAGTGTTTTCGAAAGGAGTTTAAACATGCCACAAGGAGAGAAACATACTTTTTCCATGGATTGGGCTGGCCGGGATTTAACAGTTGAAATCGGTCAATTAGCTAAGCAGGCAAATGGTGCTGTTATTGTCCGCTACGGCGATACTGCGGTTTTAAGCACAGCAACAGCTTCAAAAGAACCAAAAACTGTAGACTTTTTCCCTCTTACAGTAAATTACGAGGAAAGATTATATGCGGTAGGTAAAATTCCGGGAGGATTCATTAAAAGAGAAGGCCGTCCTAGTGAAAAAGCCATTCTGGCAAGCCGTTTAATCGACCGTCCAATCCGCCCGCTTTTTGCAGACGGATTCCGTAACGAAGTACAAGTTGTCAGTATGGTAATGAGTGTAGACCAAAACTGTCCTTCTGACATGGCGGCAATGTTTGGTTCATCCTTAGCTCTATCTGTTTCCGATATTCCATTTCAAGGCCCAATTGCAGGTGTAATCGTCGGCCGGATAAACGATGAGTTCGTCATTAATCCTACGGTTGAACAATTGGAAAAAAGTGATATGCATTTAACCGTTGCCGGAACGAAAGATGCTATCAACATGGTTGAAGCGGGTGCAAACGAAGTGCCGGAAGAAGTAATGCTGGAAGCTATTATGTTCGGACACGATGAAATTAAAAAGCTGATTGCTTTCCAGGAAGAAATTGCTGCTCAAATCGGAAAAGAAAAAATGGCTTTCAGCCTGTATGAGCTTGATCCCGTACTGGAAAAAGAAGTTCGTGCTATGTGCGAGACCGAGCTGAACCAGGCAATTCAGGTTCAAGAGAAACATGCTCGAGAAGAGGCAATTCAGGAAGTAAAAGCAAAGGTTGTTTCTGAATTTGAAGAACACGAAGGCATAGATGAGGAACAATTAAAACAAGTTAAGGCGATCTTAGGGAAGCTGGTTAAAGCTGAAGTGCGCCGCTTGATTACAGAAGAAAAAGTTCGTCCTGATGGCCGCAGTATAGATGAAATTCGTCCGCTTTCTTCTGAAGTGGGAATACTGCCAAGAACACATGGATCTGGACTTTTCACACGCGGACAAACGCAAGCATTAAGCGTGTGTACATTAGGTGCCCTTGGAGATGTTCAAATTCTTGACGGATTGGGTGTTGAGGAATCCAAGCGGTTTATGCACCATTATAATTTCCCTTCTTTCAGCGTAGGGGAAACGGGACCAATGAGGGGTCCTGGACGACGTGAAATCGGACACGGAGCACTTGGTGAGAGAGCCCTTGAACCAATTATTCCGAATGAAAAAGACTTTCCATACACGATCCGCCTAGTATCAGAAGTACTTGAATCGAATGGTTCAACATCACAGGCAAGTATTTGCGGAAGCACGCTCGCATTAATGGATGCCGGTGTACCAATCAAGGCACCTGTAGCAGGCATTGCAATGGGCCTTGTGAAATCAGGAGAGCATTATAGCATTTTAACAGATATCCAGGGGATGGAAGACCATCTTGGGGATATGGATTTTAAAGTGGCAGGAACGGAAAAGGGAGTAACAGCCCTTCAAATGGACATTAAAATAGAAGGACTATCCCGTCAAATTCTTGAGGAAGCTCTACAGCAGGCTAAACGCGGCCGTATGGAAATTCTAAAATCTATGATGGCAACGATCAGTCAGCCGAGAAACCAGCTGTCTGCATACGCTCCGAAAATCTTAACGATGACAATTAACCCTGATAAAATCAGAGATGTTATTGGACCAAGCGGAAAGCAAATCAATAAAATTATTGAGGATACAGGCGTTAAGATTGACATTGAACAGGATGGCACCATTTTCATTTCGTCAACCGATGAAGACATGAACAAAAAAGCTAGAAAAATCATTGAAGATATTGTACGTGAAGTTGAAATTGGCCAAATTTACTTAGGTAAAGTAAAACGAATTGAGAAATTTGGCGCTTTTGTTGAAATCTTCAATGGTAAAGATGGACTTGTTCATATTTCTGAACTGGCTGAAGAGCGGGTTCGAAAAGTGGAGGATGTCTTGAAAATTGGTGATGAGGTCTTAGTAAAGGTTATTGAAATTGATAACCAGGGCAGAGTCAACCTTTCAAGAAAAGCAGTTCTTAAAGAACAAAGTGAAAAAGAAAAGCAGGAATAAGTCAGGCTATGACCTGGCTTTTTTAATGTATAAGAAAGAATAAAATTTTTTATTAGGCTCTTTTCGTAAACTTTGTTTCTATTGGGCACAGTAATATCATTATTAATATGTGTTCAGTATTAAAACTTGTGAAGAGCTTACGAAAAGATGCTACGAATACAGACAACAAACGGAATGATCTCTTGTACATAATGTAAAAATCGATGTGAAAGCAGCCTTTATTAAATAGTTCTACCTTGTCCCCATTCTTCATATTTTTAAGAAGAAGGAGGGAACATAAGGTGAAAAATACAAAAAACTTGATTGCTTTTGCTCTGATTGCTATTCTTACAATTGTAATGGTTCAAAATCCCATTATTAATAATTATATTTCATTACTGAAGGGACAGGCTGTTAATACAGCAGCTGTACATACTGAGCTTTACGAGAAAATTGAGGAAGAAGCTCCTCATTATAACATCCCTCCGAAAGATGCTGTAATAGATCCTGTTTGGAGAGCAACACCTGGATATAATGGTATTCAAGTGGATGTAAATGCATCTTATAAAAAAATGAAGAAAAGCAATCGATTTGACCCTCACAAACTGGTCTTTAAGCAGATCCCTCCAAAAATACACTTGGATGATCTGGATGCCTCTCCTATTTACAGAGGGTACCCTGAAAAGCCGATGGTCAGCTTCTTAATTAATGTTGCTTGGGGAAATGAATATCTGCCAAAAATATTATCTACATTGAAAAAGTATAATGTTCATGCTACCTTCTTCCTGGAAGGCCGCTGGGTAAAAGAAAATCCAGAGCTTGCCAAAATGATTGTGGATGGCGGTAATGAAGTAGGGAACCATTCCTATACCCATCCAGATATGAAAACGCTGGCTTCCGAACAGGTGCGTGAACAGTTAATCAAAACCAATCAGGTGATTGAAGCAACTACAGGGAAGAAAGTGAAATGGTTTGCTCCTCCAAGCGGAAGCTACAGAGATGAGGTTGTTAAAATAGCTGATTCTCTGGATATGAGCACCATTATGTGGACTGTTGATACAATCGATTGGCAAAAGCCTTCTGCAGATGTTCTTGTTCAAAGGGTTCTAAAGAAGGTAGGCCCTGGATCTATGATTTTAATGCATCCTACAAAATCGACCGCAGACGGTCTGGAAACATTGATTAAAGACATTAAAAAGCGCAATCTGCGTATTGGGACGGTATCAAGACTTTTGGATGAAGAGCGGATTGTAAAAATGGATGGAGGACCTTCCAGTAGTCTGCAAAATGGGGAATAAATAAGGTCTTGCTTAGCTTTGGGTCATAAAGTCAGAGAGGGCAAGCCGGTTATAAGAAATGGAATGGTTGGGATATTTGCCATGGATAATGGGTAAACCAACCATATCCAGCAATGTTTGCATCTAAGCGATGGCACTAAACAAGGAGGAAACGACTATGATAAAAAAATATACTTGCCAAAACGGACTTAGAATCGTACTAGAAGAAATTCCTACTGTTCGCTCGGTAGCCATCGGTATTTGGGTAGGAACCGGTTCAAGGGATGAAGGACTAAAGAATAATGGTATATCCCATTTTTTAGAGCATATGTTCTTTAAGGGCACAAAAACAAGAAGTGCCAGGGACATTGCAGAAGCATTTGATTCCATTGGGGGGCAGGTAAATGCATTTACTTCCAAGGAATATACTTGTTATTATGCAAAAGTTCTAGACAACCATTCTCAATTTGCTCTTGAAATTCTGGCAGATATGTTTTTCCATTCAGAGTTTGTTGAAGAAGAGCTTAAAAAAGAAAAAAATGTAGTATTTGAAGAAATTAAAATGTATGAGGATACTCCGGATGATATTGTCCATGACTTATTAGGAAAAGCCATTTATGAAGACCATTCTCTTGGGTATCCAATCCTGGGTACAGAAGAAACATTGGAAACCTTCAACAGTGAAACGCTGCATAAATACATGCATGACATGTACACGCCTGATCGTGTGGTCATTTCAGTTGCAGGAAATGTTTCCGAATCCTTTATTAAACTAATTGAAGCTTTATTTGGGAGCTATCAAGGCGGAAAAGAATCTGTTGATACATCACAGCCGATCTTTCATGCCAACCAAATTGTCAAGAAAAAGGATACAGAACAGGCACATTTATGCCTTGGATTTGAAGGCCTTGCGATAGGGCATAAAGAAATCTACGATCTGATTGTTCTTAACAATATTCTTGGCGGCAGCATGTCTTCGAGGCTTTTCCAGGAGGTCCGTGAACAAAGGGGACTTGCCTATTCTGTATTTTCTTATCATTCCTCTTATAAAGACACAGGCATGGTGACTATCTATGGGGGTACCGGTGCAAAACAGTTAAATCAGCTATTTGAAACTATTCAAATGACGCTGGATGAATTTAAAAGAGAGGGAGTTACAGATAGAGAGGTCCATAATTGTAAAGAACAATTAAAAGGAAATCTTATGCTGAGTCTTGAAAGCACAAATAGCCGAATGAGCCGCAATGGGAAAAATGAGCTTTTATTAGGCAAACATCGTTCACTGGATGAAGTGGTGGAAGAGATTGACCGGGTAACAGTTAATAATATAAATCAACTGGCAAATAAAATTTTCACTGATAAATATTCCATCTCGCTGGTCAGCCCGGACGGCAAACTTCCAAAAGCTTAATGAGACTTCTTTGAAAAATTTCATTCTAAAATATTCATACGAGCTATACATTGATAGTAGAGCTGTCTTATTGCAGCAGGTGAATATTTTTTTGCAGGCAGCTTGAAGGAGAGTCCGCTGAATCTGGTCTTGGGATTCACGTATGAAGGGGCTTTTCGGAAAAGCTGCTTTTTGAATGGCATTTTCAAAAATTAGGAGGGGTATCATGCGCTTAAGCGAGCTGAGCGGTAAAGAAATAGTTGATTTTAAAAAGGCGGAAAAATTAGGAGTCCTGGGACAGACAGATCTTGAAATTAATGAAAGCACAGGTCACATCCATACACTTATTATTCCAAGTGGTAAATGGATGCGTAAACAAAGCTCCGAGATAAGAGTCCCATGGAAACAAATAAGAACAATAGGTTCTGATATGATTATACTGGAAGTACCTGAAAATGAACTATTCAGATGAGGTTGGCTTATGCCAATCTTTTTTTTGTATTTTTTTAGACCTGGCTTTGTTAAATGACGCTGTTTTTTTAGTTCATACAGTCTTCCCGACCGCCCTCGTAAAACAAAATACCTGCAGCAGAAATCGACCAGCAGGAAAATTAGAGCGCTCCACCGTATCTCTGTTAGATCCTGGAATAGAAACGAGTCCAATGTTGATTGAAGCGAAAGGCACGAGACTCCTGCGGGAAAAGCTGGCCAAAGGGAGACCCCACAGGAGCTTGCGATGAGGAGGCTCCCGGCCGCCCGCGGAAAGCGAGTGCCTGCAGCGGAAATCAACCAGCAGGATGATCAGGGCCTCTGTTAGAGCACGGAGAAACGAATCCTAAGGTGAATGAAGAGGAAGACACGAGGCTCACGCCCGCGGAAAGCGAGTGTCTCAAGTGCAAATCAACCAGCAGGAAGAAAGATGCTGAATCCAAGATCATCTGATATCATTGGACCTTTTGGGACATCCTCTACCTTTACTATAAAATGAGCTAAAATTGAACAGGAATCACATTAAAATTTAACACAGTCTTGGAACTTAAATAGTAATTCATCAAGTTTCTATAGATAGCCGTAAACAAAATTCACCGTTTAGCCGACTGCGCATAAGATGATGAGGTAAATACCCAATCAACATTGAAGAAGGTGGCCGTATTGATGTTGACAGGATTGCAGATTGCGGTGATCGGCGGGGATGCACGCCAGCTGGAAGTAATCCGTAAATTAGCAGAACTTGATTCAAAGCTTTCATTAATAGGATTTGAACAATTAGATCTTGTGTTTTCAGGTGTCAATAAAGAAAAGTTTAATGAAGTGGATTTTGCAGAAATTGATGCCATCATCCTACCAATAACCGGTACAAATTCAGAGGGCCAGGTTGAGTTGATCTTTTCCAATGAGGAGGTCATTTTATCGGAAGAAATATTATTAAAAACTCCTCCTTATTGCACGATTTTCACAGGAATCAGCAATTCATACTTAGACCAGCTTGCAAAGAGAACGAATCGGAGGCTAGTGAAATTATTTGAGCGTGATGATGTAGCCATATACAATTCTATACCAACTGTAGAAGGCACCATAATGATGGCTATTCAACATACTGAATTCACTATTCATAATTCACGGGTGGCTATACTGGGTCTTGGCAGGGTAGGCATGAGTGTAGCAAGAGCGTTCCACCATTTGGGAGCAAAAGTGAAAGTAGGTGCGAGGAGAACGGAACATCTCGCAAGGATAGCTGAAATGGGGCTCGATTCATTCCAATTGAGCGAGTTGGAAAATGAAGTCAGGGATATAGATATTTGTATAAATACTATCCCGCATTTGATAGTAAATGCCGCTGTTATTCAAAAAATGCCAACCCATACGCTCATTATAGACCTAGCATCAAAACCTGGCGGGACTGATTTTAGATATGCTGAGAAACGGGGAATTAAAGCTCTTTTGGCACCAAGCCTTCCTGGCATTGTGGCTCCTAAAACAGCAGGTCAGATATTGGGAAATGTGCTTGCTCAATTGCTGGAAGAAGATGTATTAAAGAGAAAGGAGAAAACGATATGAATGTAAAAGGAAAACGCATTGGATTTGGTTTGACAGGTTCACATTGCACATATGATGCCGTGTATCCAGAAATAAAAAAATTGGTTGATGCAGGTGCGGAAGTACGCCCAATCGTTACTTATACAGTCCAAAATACAGACACTCGTTTTGGAAATGGAGAGGACTGGGTAGAAAAAATTGAGGCAGCTACAGGGTTTAAGGTTATTAACACGATTGTGGACGCAGAGCCCCTCGGACCAAAGCTGCCCCTTGATTGCATGGTCATTGCTCCTATAACAGGGTATACCATGAGTAAATTGGCGAACGCTCTTACAGACTCTCCTGTCCTTATGGCAGCAAAAGCAACATTAAGAAATCTTAAGCCGGTTGTTCTTGGTATTTCTACTAATGATGCTTTGGGACTGAATGGCGTTAATTTAATGAGGCTAATGGCAACTAAAAATCTATATTTTGTTCCGTATGGCCAGGATGATCCTGTCAAAAAGCCTAATTCAATGGTAGCCCGTATGCCAATGCTGCTAGAAACAGTGGAAGCGGCCCTTGAAGGAAAACAGATCCAGCCGGTAATTGTTGAAAGATTTCGGGATGAGTAAGTAAATAATTTCCTGACACTCGCCAAAAAGGCGAGTTTTCTATTGTTTAGGATGATAAAGGAGTAAAGAGAAAATAGTATTGATTCTTTTTTTTATATGTTAAAATAGAAGAAGTTTTTATCATGCACATTTCGATTTTTTTCACGATGTGCCAATCTTTTTTGGTTTCACAGGCAATTATAGGAATCATTTTAGCCTTTGTCTTGCATGCAAGATCATAAAAGACAAAACATTAGCCTCAGAACCGTTAAGAAACAATTTAAAATAAAAAATACTTTATGAAATAAGAATGCAGTAGAAAAAATACATGAAGATGAATAATGTATAGGTAGGAAATATGGAAGGGGTATGCTTTTATGAAAGAAACAAGAGGGTTTCATGTAGCTGTTCTTGGTGCTACAGGAGCAGTTGGCCAGCAAATGATAAAAACTTTGGAACAACGTAATTTCCCTATTAAGAAGTTAACACTGCTTTCTTCTGCACGGTCTGCAGGAAAGGCTGTTAAATTTAAAGGTGAAAGCATACTAGTACAAGAAGCTAAACCTGAAAGCTTTGAGGGTGTAGATATTGCCCTTTTTAGTGCGGGGGGAAGTGTGTCCAAACAGATGGCACCTGAAGCAGTTAAGCGCGGTGCAATTGTTGTTGACAATACAAGTGCATTCCGTATGGATCCAGAAGTTCCTTTAGTGGTTCCTGAAGTAAATGAAGAGGATTTGAAAAATCACAATGGAGTTATTGCCAATCCGAATTGTTCAACGATTCAAATGGTGGTCGCTCTTGAGCCAATCCGAAAAGAATATGGCTTAAGCAAAGTGATTGTTTCGACCTATCAGGCAGTTTCAGGTGCAGGTTCAGCTGCTATTCAGGAATTAAAGGACCACACAAAGGCACTCCTTGCCGAAGAACCGTTTGAACCGAAAATACTGCCAGTAAAAAGTGATAAAAAACATTATCAGCTTGCTTTTAATGCAGTTCCGCAAATTGATGTGTTTACAGAGAATGGTTTTACCTACGAAGAAATGAAGATGATTAATGAAACCAAGAAGATAATGCATATGCCTAATCTTAAGGTGGCTGCTACTTGTGTAAGAATTCCTGTTGAGACAGGCCACTCTGAATCTGTATACTTTGAGGTGGAAAAGAATTCTGTAACTGTTTCGGATCTTCAAGGGATATTACTACAGGCAGATGGAGTGGTGCTTGAAGATGATCCTTCCAATCAGGTTTATCCAATGCCTGCCCATGCTGTTGGTAAAAATGATACATTTGTAGGCAGAATTCGCAAGGATCTAGATGAGGAAAATGGATTTCATATGTGGGTAGTTTCTGACAACCTATTAAAAGGGGCAGCCTGGAATTCAGTCCAAATTGCGGAAAGCCTTATTAAGCTGAACCTTGTATAATCATACTTTTTTAGCGCACGGCATTTAACTATTATATTTTCATGTCTGCATAAAGCGATTAGGCATTTAACTAATATATAGAGGTGTTAAAATGAAGTTAATTGTTCAGAAGTTTGGCGGGACCTCTGTAAGGGATGAGAGCAGCCGTCTTCTTGCTATCAATCATATTAAGGATGCATTAAAGGAAGGATACAAAGTAGTGGCAGTCGTTTCGGCAATGGGAAGAAAAGGAGAACCCTATGCGACGGATACATTATTATCTCTTGTAGGCAGTTCAAATACCCGTTTGAGCAGCAGGGAGCAGGACCTGCTGCTTTCCTGCGGCGAGGTGATTTCGAGTTTGGTGTTTTCCAATATGCTTTTAAATAAAGGGGTTAAGGCTGTATCATTAACAGGAGCGCAGGCAGGCTTCCGTACGAATGCCGAGCATACGAATGCAAAAATCATTGAAATGAAATGCGATCGCCTGAAAAAGGAACTAGAAGATCATGATGTTGTGGTCGTAGCTGGATTCCAGGGCGCTTCTAGGAACGGAGATGTAACAACGATTGGCCGGGGCGGCAGCGATACGTCTGCAGCGGCTTTGGGAGCTGCATTGAATGCAGAGTGGATCGATATCTTTACAGATGTGGACGGCATTATGACTGCAGATCCGAGGATAGCAGAAAATGCAAGAAAACTTCCCGTGGTCACTTATACGGAAGTATGTAATATGGCATATCAGGGAGCTAAAGTGATCCATCCACGGGCCGTAGAGATTGCTATGCAGGCGAAAGTCCCTATTCGCATCCGTTCAACCTATACAAACGATGTGGGTACCCTTGTTACATCCTTAAATAAACAAATGAAGGGAACCGATATCCGTGAAAGGATGGTAACAGGGATTGCCTACGTTCCAAACATTTCTCAGATTAAAGTATTTGCAAAAGACGGCCAATACAATTTACAGACTGAAGTCTTTAAGGCTATGGCCAGCGAATCCATTAGTGTAGATTTTATGAATATTTCTCCAACAGGTGTTGTCTATACGGTAGCTGCTGATGCTGTGGACCGGGCAGAAAAAATACTTGTTGATATGGGGTACGATCCGGTCATTGAGAGAGAGTGCGCCAAAGTATCTGTTGTTGGAGCCGGGATTGCTGGTGTACCTGGAGTAACATACAAAATTGTAAAGGCACTTTCTGAAGAAGGAATTCGCATCCTTCAGTCCGCTGACAGCCATACAACCATTTGGGTTCTTGTGAAGGAATCCGATCTAGTCAGCTCTGTAAATGCTCTTCACGATGCTTTTCAATTGCAGGAAGAAGCATTGGACATTGTGAAAGAATAAGAAATCTGCACCGAAGGAACAACATATAGATTGGAAGAGGAGTGAAAGTATGAGTCATTTTGGCCGTATTTCAACCGCAATGGTTACACCTTTTGATAATAAAGGAAATATTGATTTTCAAAAAACGACACAGCTTGTGGAATACTTGATTGAAAATGGATCGGATTCTCTTGTTGTAGCTGGGACGACTGGTGAGTCCCCTACTTTGTCAACCGAAGAAAAATTGGCTCTTTTTAAACATGTAGTAAAAGTTGCAGATGGCCGTGTGCCTGTTATTGCCGGAACCGGAAGCAATAATACCTATGCCTCTATAGAACTGACAAAAAAGGCAGAGGAAACGGGAGTGGACGCCATTATGCTTGTGGCTCCTTACTATAACAAACCTAATCAGCGCGGAATCTATGAGCACTTTAGAACCATAGCGGAATCAACCTCATTGCCTGTAATGATTTATAATGTTCCGGGACGAACGGTCGTGAGTATCGATCCTGGTACAGTAATTGAATTGTCCCGCATTCCAAATATTGTTGCTGTAAAAGAAGCAAGCGGCAACCTAGATGCCATGACCGAAATTATTTCAAAAACGGACGATGATTTTGCTCTTTACAGCGGAGATGATGGAATTACCCTTCCTGTTCTTTCAATTGGCGGTGCAGGAATTGTTTCGGTTGCATCCCATATTATTGGAAATGAGATGAAGGAAATGATTGATGCATTCTTTAATGGGTCGATTGAAAAAGCTGCTAAGCTTCACCAGTCTCTTCTGCCATTAATGAAGGGGCTTTTCCAGGCTCCAAGCCCGGTGCCTGTAAAAACAGCTTTGCAGCTTAAAGGGCTAGGAGTGGGTTCCGTCAGGCTTCCGCTTGTCCCTTTAGACGAACAGGAACGGGATGCATTGCAAGCCTTACTTAACAATATATAAGGATTGATGGTAAATGGCCGGGTTGGGAGCTGGACTCCCGACTCTTTTTTTATATGGGAATCTTAAAGTGTGATAGACCTTAAAAAGTCGGCATCTAAAAATTATCCTTTATGAATATTCAATTTTCTTGAACTGTTTTTTTAAAATCAAGTATAATGGGTATAACTGATTTAGGTCGGAAATACAGCGTGGGAGGAACTGAAATTTGAATAACAGAGAAAATGAATCTATTAAAATTATTCCGCTCGGGGGAGTCGGAGAAATAGGCAAGAATATGTACATAGTGGAAGTGGACCAGGATTTATTTATTTTGGACAGCGGTTTAATGTTTCCTGAGAATGAAATGCTCGGAATTGATATTGTCATTCCCGACATTACCTATCTGGAGGAAAATAAAGACCGTATACAGGGGCTGTTCTTAACTCATGGACATGATGATGCCATGGGCGCACTTCCGTACATTTTAATGAAGCTGAATATTCCAGTGTATGGGACGAAATTGACCATTGCGCTGGCAAAAGAAAAACTTAAGGACGTTAAAGTTAAGCATGAAACACAATTCATTACTATTCATTCTGATTCCCTGCTTCGATTTGAGTCGGCAGACATCAGCTTTTTTAAGACGACACACAGCGTTCCGGATTCTGTAGGTATCTGCATTCATACATCAGAAGGAAGCATCGTTCATACAGGAGATTTTAAATTTGATCAAACGGTTTCAGCTGATTACCGTTCTGAACTTGGAAAAATGGCGCGTATCGGTGATGAGGGAGTCCTTTGCCTTCTTTCTGACAGTACAGAAGCAGAGCATCCCGGCCATACTACTTCTGAATCGGTTATAGCAAATGAAATTTCCAGTGCTTTCAGAGCTTCTGCAGGCCGCATTATTGTTGCTTGTTTTGCTTCAAACATTATTCGAATCCAACAGGTTTTAGATTCTGCTTTTGAAACTGGCCGAAAGGTTGCCGTTGTGGGAAAAAGCATTGAACGCGTGTATGACATTGCTTTGAAGCAGGGGTATTTACAGGTGAAGTCAGATGATATGCTGATCACTGCCAAAGAAATCAGTCAATATCCCGATAATAAAGTAGTTGTGCTGACAACTGGAAACCAAGGAGAACCATTTATGGTTCTGCAAAAAATGGTGAAAAAGTCGCACCGAAACATTCAAATTCAAAAGGGTGACTCTGTGTTCATTGCAGCGAGCCCATCGCCTGGATTGGAGCTATTTATGTCTAAAACTGTGGACATGCTTTACAGAGCAGGTGCCAATGTATTGTCAAGCAGCCGTAAGGTTCATGTAACCGGACATGGCTTCCAGGAGGATTTGAAGTTTATGCTGAACCTTATGAAGCCTAAATACTTCATCCCCATCCAAGGTGAATACCGTATGCTGATTGCACATTCTAAGCTTGCCCAGGAGGTTGGAATTCCAAAAGAGAGAATCTTGATCCCGAATAAGGGAGAGGTTATTGAATATAAGAATGGCGAGCTAATGACTTCTGGCCGTGTAACTGCTGGGAATGTGCTGATTGATGGAAGCGGTGTTGGAGATGTAGGGAATATTGTTTTGCGTGATCGAAGACTATTGTCACAGGATGGAATCTTAATTGTTGTTGTGACATTGAACAAAGCAAGAAAAGGGATCGTGGCCGGTCCCGAAATCATCTCAAGAGGCTTTGTATACGTGCGGGAGTCTGAAGAGTTAATGAGTGACTCTACAAAG
Source organism: Heyndrickxia acidicola (assembly GCF_001636425.1). Lineage (NCBI taxonomy): Bacteria > Bacillati > Bacillota > Bacilli > Caryophanales > Bacillaceae > Heyndrickxia > Heyndrickxia acidicola. Next base: position 1,645,017 of record NZ_KV440953.1, on the reverse strand, counting down.
CTGGTACAGTCTATCGTGGAAAAAAACACCACAAAAGATGCTTTTGATTGGTCAAGTATTAAACAGGACATTCGTGACCAGCTTAACCATTTCTTATACGAAAAAACAAAGAGAAGGCCAATGATTATTCCTATTATTATGGAAGTATAATTTACGTGTTATATTACGAAAAACACCGATGCCATGTGGTATCGGTGTTTTTTATTGAAAAACCCGTATGAAAACGCAGGTCCAGTGAATACTAGTTTTATCAGTATGACGATAAAAGAAGGCAGTCTAAGGACCCTCTTGACTATGCTCTTTTCGTAAACTTTGTTCATAGTTAACACAAAAATAGAATGATGAAATTCAATGGTTCTTTAATAAAATCTGTTGAATTTACTACGAAAAGGCACGAAGAAGGACAAAATACGGATTTTATCCTTTGTTCGTAAAGCAACAATCCATTTGAATACAGCCTTTGATAAAAAATACTATTAGCACTTCATGACCCAATGGTGTTTGAAGGTAAATTAACGGTAAGATATCAAAGCCAATAAAAAAATGAAAGTAATGAGCTGAAAAGGAGTGTTGAGAATGAATAATGATACACATATGGACCAGCCGCAGCCGTCACCCGATAAAGAAGACCAAAAAGGGAATCCGCCATCAGGATTAATTGAAAAAATACAGCAGCTTGGACAAACGAATGTTCCGCAGGTTAATCAGGATTCTAATATCCATTGTTTAACCATTGTTGGACAAATAGAGGGGCATATGCAGCTTCCCCCGCAAAATAAAACGACGAAATATGAGCACATCATTCCACAGCTTGTTGCCATCGAACAAAACCCGAAAATTGAAGGATTGCTTGTGATTCTTAATACAGTTGGCGGAGATGTTGAGGCAGGATTAGCTATTTCTGAGATGATTGCTTCATTATCCAAACCCTCAGTCTCCATCGTTTTAGGAGGCGGTCATTCAATAGGTGTACCGATTGCCGTTTCCTGCGATTACTCTTTTATTGCAGAAACAGCCACTATGACGATTCATCCGATCCGCTTAACCGGATTGGTCATTGGTGTTCCCCAAACCTTTGAATACTTGGATAAAATGCAGGAAAGAGTAATTAACTTTGTAACAAAGCACTCCAAAATAAAGGAAGAAACTTTTAAAGACTTAATGTTTGCCAGGGGAAACCTTACAAGGGATATTGGAACGAACGTGGTAGGGAAGGATGCTGTTAATTCAGGACTCATTGAGGAAGTGGGAGGCATCGGCCAGGCGTTGAAAAAGCTGAATGAATTAATTGAGATGAGAAAGTCAACGAAGGAGCAGGAGGGACTTATTCAGTGATATTATATACTACCGTTCCTGAGGAGATTATTTTTCAAACCGATCCAAGTGAATTTACAAAACAAAGAACGATTCAATATAATGGGGTGCCCCTCCTTGTAGAGCAGGAAGAACAATATTATCGCATTATTCGTGTCCTCAGCAGCAATCCTGCCGATTATCTTAGTGAGGGTCTAATGCCTGGAGCCTACATTTCAATGAGTTAAAGCAGGATAATCAATATGAAAGAAATTCCGTAATCACCATCATTATGCTATAATAGTGTTAATTGAAAAAGCAGCCGTTAATGGCTGCTTTCTTATCTAATGAAGGAAAAAATCAGGAGTTTTCTCTTTGAAGGTGATAGAATGGCTAAAAAAAAGCAGAGAAACAAAAAATCGAATCAATCGAAAGGAAACCTCCGCATTGAAGTGACAGGCATTATTCTTATTGCTCTAAGCCTTATTTCCATTATCCATTTAGGAGCAGTAGGAAGAGCCATTGACCTTTTTTTCAGGTTCTTTTTAGGTGAATGGTATATGGTTGCCCTTGTAGGAGTCATTTGCCTTGCTGTCTACTTAATGATTAAACGTGAATGGCCTTTTTTCTTCAGCAGGAGATTAAATGGTCTTTACATAATGTTATCAAGCCTATTGCTGATGAGCCACGTCAAGCTTTTTGAAATGCTGACGCAAGAAGGCCAATTGAAAAATGCCAGTGTCATTACCAACACCTGGGAGCAATTTTCACGGGAGGTTAAAGGAGAAACCTCGACACCGGATATGGGCGGAGGAATGATTGGAGCAGTCTTATTTGCCGTTTCTCATTTTCTGTTTGACTCATTGGGAACAAAATTTTTATGCTTTGTTCTTATCGTGATCGGTTTTGTATTAATTACAGGAAAATCCATCGGAAGCTTTTTTGAAAAAGCAATGGAAAAGGTCAAAGTTTTTGTTCGCAGCCAGTGGCAGGCATCCAAAAGGGACCTGTCAGAGTGGAAATCCGACCGGATAGAAAAAAAGAAAGAACGCAGAGTAAAAGATGCCGATGTGAAACAAAAAGAGCCTGAGATTTCGGAGATTCCTGCAGTGGAAGCAGATGAAGTCATTAAACCGCTTATTTCAAGCTTTACTGAAAAGGCATACGGTTCAAGAATGGAAGAAGAGGAACTTAAAGCCAAGCCTGCTTCTTCTGAGGAGAAACAGGAAAATCCTCAAGATAAAGACGATGTACTAACACAGAGCATTTCTTTTTCAGAACCGGAAAATGAATCCTATCAGCTTCCGAGCCTGTCTCTCTTAAAGCGCCCGAAATCAGCGGACCAGAGCAATGAATATAAGCTTATTCATGCAAATGCGGCCAAGCTAGAAAGGACCTTTCAAAGCTTTGGAGTAAAGGCTCGCGTTACCCAAGTTCATCTTGGTCCTGCCGTTACAAAATATGAAGTAAATCCTGATGTAGGTGTAAAGGTAAGCAAAATAGTCAGCTTGAGTGATGACCTTGCTTTGGCGCTTGCGGCAAAAGACATACGTATGGAAGCACCTATACCGGGTAAATCGGCCATCGGCATAGAAGTTCCTAATTCAGAGATTGCAGTGGTTGCCTTAAGGGAAGTCCTAGAGTCGAAGGAACAAAACAAGCCCGATTCCAAGCTTCAAATTGGTTTAGGGAGAGATATAACCGGTCAGGCAGTTCTGGCCGAGCTCAATAAAATGCCGCATTTATTGGTTGCCGGAGCAACAGGAAGCGGAAAGAGTGTTTGTATTAATGGTATTATTACTAGCATTTTAATGCGGGCTAAGCCTCATGAAGTAAAGCTTATGATGGTTGATCCAAAGATGGTGGAGCTAAATGTATACAATGGGGTACCGCATTTACTTGCCCCTGTTGTAACCAATCCAAAGAAAGCATCACAGGCTCTTCAAAAGGTTGTAAGTGAAATGGAAAGACGGTATGAGCTATTTTCCCATACAGGCACTAGAAACATTGAAGGATATAACGACTATGTAAAGCGGGAAAATCTCGCAAGCGGAGAAAAACATCCACAGCTTCCTTATATAGTGGTTATTGTAGATGAGCTCGCAGATTTAATGATGGTAGCGTCGAATGATGTGGAGGATTCTATTACTCGTCTCGCCCAAATGGCCCGTGCAGCGGGTATCCATTTGATTATTGCAACACAGCGCCCTTCTGTAGATGTCATCACAGGGGTAATAAAAGCAAATATTCCTTCACGTATCGCTTTTGCGGTATCTTCTGCCACTGATTCCAGAACCATTCTGGATATGGGCGGAGCTGAAAAGCTATTAGGAAGAGGGGATATGCTATTTCTGCCTGTAGGAGCGTCCAAACCCATTCGTGTGCAGGGGGCGTTCCTATCAGATGAAGAAGTGGAGGATGTCGTTAACTTTGTCATTTCCCAGCAAAAAGCTCAGTATCAGGAAGAAATGATACCGGATGATATACCTGAAACGACAGCTGAGGTGGATGACGAGTTATATGAAGATGCGGTGCAATTAATCGCTGAAATGCAAACGGCATCCGTATCCATGCTGCAGAGGCGCTTTCGAGTAGGATACACCCGCGCTGCAAGATTGATAGACGAAATGGAACTTCGCGGAGTAGTAGGACCGTATGAAGGCAGTAAACCAAGGACAGTATTGGTGCCAAAGCCATCTGAAGAACAAAGCTCATAGAGGTGATAAAAAGAGCGGATACCAGTCATTCGCTCTTTTTGACGTTAATGAGAAAGGCTTTGTTCCTAACATCGTCTTTGTCCAGCTCCTATCGGCGTAAGGATTTCTCCGTCTTCTCCCAGCCAACAACACCTCGTGGATAGCCTCGCTGTGTTTCCTTTATCTCAGTTGAAGACTACGGAATCCGTACGCCGGTGAACGAGGCGCCTGCACTTTTCTTTGTCTAGCTCCAGCGCCTATCGGCTAGCGGATTTCTCCATCTTCTCCCTACGATAAGTCAACATCAGCTCGTTGATAACCTCGCTCTGTTTCCTTATCTCAGTCAAAGACTGTGAAATCCGTACGCCGGTGAACGAGGCGCCTGCACTTTTCTTTGTCTAGCTCCAGCGCCTATCGGCTAGCGGATTTCTCCGTCTTCTCCCTGTGATAAGTCAACATCAGCTCGTAAAAAACCTCGCTGTGTTTCCTTATCTCAGTCAAAGACTGTGAAATCCGTACGCCGATGAACGAGGCGCTTGCGCTTTTCTACATAAAAAAGATTGATTATTCTATTTATAAAATGAAGTCGCCTTTTTTCGACAAAATGTAATAATTTTGTTTCTAAATTGAAAAAAACATGATATAGTATTTTCGGTTAGTAGGAAAAAAACATCAGAGGTCTGATGTCTTTAGAAAGATTGGTGGGATTCCTCTTATGTCAATAAGAACAGATAGTAGACATTTATATCTGCAGGTCATGGACAGGCTAAAGGATGATATAAAAGCAGGCGTTTTCCAAGAAAATGAACGTTTGCCATCGGAATTTGACCTGGCTAAACAGTTAGGGGTCAGCAGGGCCACTTTACGGGAGGCACTTCGCGTCCTTGAAGAAGAGAACGTGATTACCCGCCGTCATGGTGTTGGAACCTTCGTAAATCCTAAGCCGTTATTTTCTTCAGGGATAGAACAGCTTTACAGTGTCACTGAAATGATTGCAAATGCAGGCATGGAACCCGGCACAATCTTTTTAAGCCAAACGACCCAATGTCCGACTGAGGAGGATATCCGCCGTTTTTCTTGTGAAAGGGAAGATGAGATTGCTGTTGTTGAGAGGGTAAGAACTGCGAATGGAGAACCGGTGGTTTACTGTATTGATAAAATGCCGGTTAAGCTATTTCCTAGGGATTTTACGAACCGGGATATCTCTTTCTTGAAAATACTCGAGGAAGATAACAGAAAAATCACACATGCTGTGGCGCAAATTGAACCTGTTGGTTACCACGAAAAAATTTCGCCAATTTTGGAATGTGATCCGGAAACTGCCCTCTTAGTGTTAAAGCAGCTTCACTTTGATGAGAAGGACGAGGCGATACTATACTCTGTCAATTTTTTTAAAGCGGATAAATTCAGCTTTCATGTCTTAAGAAAGCGTATATGAATCGATCACTTTAAAACGCCTACTAGTTTTAATCAAACAAACCATTAGGGGGTACTCATTTTGAAAAAGCGTAAAATCGGGTTAGCGTTGTCATTAGTTCTAGCGGCAGGAACGCTTTTAAGTGCTTGTGGAAGCGATCAAGGGAAATCTGGGGACAAAAGTAAATTTTCGGTTGCACTAGTAACAGACGTAGGCGGCATTGACGATAAATCCTTCAACCAGTCTGCATGGGAAGGGCTGCAAAAATTCGGTCAGGACAATAACATGAAAAAAGGTACTGGTGGTTACACGTACTTCCAATCTAATTCAAGCTCTGATTATACAACGAACCTGAATGCCTCCGTACGTAATGGTTTTAATCTTACATATGGAATCGGCTACAACCTGACACCTGCAGTAAAGCAGATTGCAGCACAGCGTAAAAATGATGATTTTGCCATTGTGGATGATGTGATTACAGGGCAAAACAATGTAGCGAGCATAACATTCAAGGAGCAGGAAGGATCATTCCTTGTTGGGGTAGTAGCAGGATTAACAACTAAAACCAACAAAATTGGCTTCATTGGCGGAACAGACAGCGATCTGATCAACAAATTTGCTGCCGGCTTCCAAGCTGGAGTTAAAGCAGTAAATCCAAAAGCCAATGTACAGATTCAATTTGCCGGTGCATTTGACAACGCCAGCAAAGGACAATCTATGGCAGCTGCCATGTATCAAACAGGCGATGATATTATTTATCATGCTGCCGGCGCTACCGGAATTGGTGTATTTACTGAAGCGAAAAACCTCAAACAACAAGACCCAAGCAGAAATATTTGGGTTATCGGTGTAGACCGTGACCAGTACGACGAAGGTAAAGTGACAGTCAACAACAAGCAATATGATGTAACACTGACATCAATGGTTAAACACGTAGATAAGGCTGTAATTGATTTATCCCAAAAAACAAAAGACGGCAAATTCCCTGGCGGACAACAAATTGAATACGGTTTAAAACAAGGGGGAGTTGGCATCGCTCCATCTACTGAAAATATTTCAAAAGATGTGTTAAAACAAGTGGATGATTGGAAACAAAAGATCATCAACGGACAAGTTAATATTCCGACAAAACCAACAAATTAATTCTTTTGCCTCTGTTCTTCCAGAGAAGGCAGTTTAAGTCTGTCTCTGGAAGAACCTTAAATGAAAAACAGAAGCTTTTCTATTTTTCATTTAGGGTTAGTAAAGAGTGCACGCTTTGCTTAATTTCTTTTGTACTACGTATTACAAGTCTGTTACCTTACAAGGAGTGGATAAGGGTGGATTATGTTATTGAGATGCTGAATATACGCAAGGAATTCCCTGGCATCATAGCAAACGATAATATCACTTTACAGTTAAAAAAAGGGGAAATACATGCTCTGCTCGGTGAAAATGGAGCAGGAAAATCCACATTAATGAATGTTCTTTTTGGTCTTTACCAGCCTGAAAAAGGAGAAATTCGTGTAAATGGATCCCGTGTTGCCATTACCAATCCCAATATAGCAAATGATTTAGGTATCGGAATGGTCCATCAGCATTTTATGCTGGTAGATAAGTTTACCGTCACTGAAAATATCATTCTAGGGAAAGAGCCAAAATCCGGCGGAAGGATAGATATTAAAAAAGCTGAACAAGAAGTTAGAGAGATTTCAGAAAAATACGGATTATCAGTCGATCCTAAAGCTAAAATTGCTGATATCTCAGTTGGTATGCAGCAAAGAGTTGAAATATTAAAAACATTATATCGGGGTGCAGACATCATTATATTTGATGAACCAACTGCTGTTTTAACACCTCAAGAGATTAATGAATTGATTCAAATTATGAAAACCTTAATTAAAGAGGGCAAGTCGATCATTCTTATTACTCACAAGCTGAAAGAGATTATGGAAGTGTGCCATAGAGTGACTGTTATAAGAAAGGGCAAAGGGATTGGTACAGTCAATGTGAGCGAAACCAACCCAAATGAACTTGCCAATTTAATGGTCGGCCGTGAAGTATCCTTTAAAACGGAAAAGAAGCACTCCATCCCAGGGGAATCGATACTGGAAATAAATGAGCTGGTAGTGAATGATTCAAGGGGTGTCCAGGCGGTAAGAGGATTGAATTTAACAGTTAGGGCAGGAGAGATTGTCGGGCTCGCTGGGGTAGACGGAAATGGACAATCCGAATTAATTGAATCCATTACGGGTCTTAGAAAAGCCGTTAGCGGCTCCATTAAGGTAAATGGGAAAGACATTCTAAACTTAAAACCTAGAAAGATTACTGAAAGCGGAATCGGTCATATTCCGGAAGACCGGCATAAGCATGGATTAGTATTGGATTATACCATTGCTGAAAATATTGTTCTCCAAACTTATTATCAGAAACCTTATTCAAAAGGCGGATTTTTGAATCATAAAGAAATAGTTAAAAAGGCGAAAAAAATAATAGAAGAATTTGATGTAAGAACGCCAAGCGAAGAGACAAAAGCTAGGTCTTTGTCTGGAGGAAATCAGCAAAAAGCCATAATTGGCAGGGAAGTTGACCGAAACCCGGACCTCTTAATCGCAGCACAGCCCACAAGGGGGCTGGATGTCGGTGCAATCGAATTCATCCATAAACGCCTAATAGAACAGCGTGATCAAGGCAAGGCTGTTCTGCTATTATCATTCGAGCTGGATGAAATTATGAATGTCAGTGACCGGATTGCCGTTATTTTTGAAGGGAATGTAGTGGCGATCGTCGATCCAAATCAAACGTCTGAAACGGAGCTGGGCTTGCTGATGGCAGGGTCAAAACAGAAGGAAGCGGGTGAATTTGGGAATGTCTAATCGTCTAGTAAATTTATTAATTCCTGTTATTGCCGTCCTATTAGGAATTATTGCAGGAGCGATAATAATGCTTATTAGCGGGTATAACCCGTTAACAGGCTATGCCGCTCTTTGGGATGGTGCTTTTGGACAAACGTTTTATATTGGTGAAACCCTCCGTCAGATGACTCCTTATATATTTGCTGGTCTTGCAGTAGCCTTCGCCTTTAGAACGGGGTTATTCAATATTGGCGTCGAAGGGCAGCTTTTAGTCGGCTGGATTGCAGCTGTATGGGTAGGACTGGCTTTTCACCTTCCTAAAATCATCCACCTGCCTTTAGCTATTCTGGCAGCGGCTGCTGCCGGAGCAATTTGGGGGTTCATACCTGGAATTTTAAAAGCACGTCTTAGAGTTCATGAAGTTATTGTCACGATCATGATGAACTATATTGCACTTCAGGTCACAAACTATATTGTACGTAATGTCCTTTCAAACCAGGGTGATATTACCAAAGACGTACCAAGTTCTGCATCGTTAAAATCCAATTTTCTATCCAGTATCACAGATGACTCCACTTTACATAATGGAATCTATCTTTCTATTATTGCGGCAGTTATAATGTGGTACTTGCTTGAAAAAACAACTTTGGGCTTCGAGTTAAAGGCTGTCGGGTTTAATCAGCATGCATCTCAGTATGCAGGGATGCATGTGAATCGCAATATTATCTTATCTATGGTTATTTCCGGTGCCTTTGCCGGACTCGGCGGTGCCATGGAAGGACTGGGAGAATTCGGGCATGCTGCACTAAATAATACTTTTACAGGAATTGGTTTTGATGGTATAGCTGTTGCTTTATTAGGAGGAAACACAGCACTTGGGGTTGTGCTTGCTGCTTTATTGTTCGGTGCTTTAAAAGTAGGGGCGTTAAATATGCCGCTTCAATCCGGTGTGCCGACTGAACTGGTGGACATTGTCATCGCTCTTATCATATTTTTTGTTGCATCAAGCTATATGATCAAGTGGTTAATCACTCGATTTAAAAGGGAGGTAAAATAAATGAGCTTAATGACAGCGCTGGAGATAATTATTTCTGCTTCTCTTTTATCGGCTGCACCTTTAATTTTCACTGCCCTGGGAGGCGTTTTCTCGGAAAGATCCGGTGTAGTAAATATTGGTCTTGAAGGCTTGATGATTATTGGTGCTTTCAGTTCTATAGTGTTTAACTTAACCTTTGGAAAATCTCTTGGAGGTGCAGCTCCATGGCTTGGATTAGTGGTGGCGATGGTGGCGGCTGGTTTATTTGCTCTTTTGCATGCAGTAGCGGCGATAACCTTTAGGGCAGACCAAACAGTAAGCGGTGTTGCCATTAACTTTTTAGCGTTGGGTCTTGCTGTATTCCTTGTAAAAAAATTATACGGAAAAGGTCAAACGGACTTTATCGTAAATAATTTCAAACAAGTCGATATTCCTGTTTTAAAACACATACCCATTATTGGGGATATTTTCTTTACCAATGTAACCTATCCATCTTACCTTGCTATCATCATGGCCGTGGTTGTGTGGTATATCATCTATAAAACACCCTTTGGTTTAAGGCTCCGTTCAGTTGGAGAACATCCAATGGCGGCTGACACCATGGGAATCAACGTGGTAAAAATGCGATACTTTGCCGTTGTGCTTTCAGGAATATTTGGCGGACTTGGCGGTGCGGTTTATGCCCAGTCCATTACACTGAATTTCAGTTACTCTACGATTTCTGGACAAGGTTTCATGGCGCTTGCAGCCATGATCTTTGGAAAATGGCATCCGCTTGGAGCGATGGGCGCGGCTCTATTCTTCGGCTTTGCCCAAAGTTTAAGTATAGTGGGGGCGGATATTCCGTTTATGAAGCATATACCTGATGTTATTTTATTAATAGCACCTTATGTGTTGACAATTCTTGCTCTTGCAGGCTTCATTGGCAGAGCAGACGCACCAAAAGCATCAGGACAGCCATATATTAAAGGCCATAGATAAAAGTGAAAGACTCCCTCTTAGGAGTCTTTTTTTTGCTCATTCAGTTGAGAGAATAATCTCAAAACCTGGGGGAGAACAGGCAGATGTTTGAAATGGTGAGAATAAGCGCAGAGATTCCTTCCTGTAAAGGCAAATACTTGAAGGAATTGTTTAAAAGAATGTATAGTAAGAATAACTTCATTCCAAAATAGTATTATGAAGTAAGCGGCAATTTATGCAGCAGCATCCTAATTTATAAGGAGGAATGGTTATGACGGTAAATGAAATAATCAAAAAGAAAAATGGATTTAATTTACATATTGTCAAGACGAGTAAATATAAAACAAATACACTTATTTGGAAAATGAAAGCCCCTTTAACTTCAGATACAGTAACGTTAAGGGCGCTGCTGCCAAATGTCCTCCAAAGCAGTACGAAAATATATCCCACTACCACCGCGCTGCGATCTTATTTAGATGATTTGTATGGAGCCGGTTTTTTTGTGGATCTGGCCAAAAAAGGGGAGTATCATGTTATTTCCTTTACAATTGATATAGCGAACGAAAAGTTCTTGAAGGATACGACTCCTTTGCTGAAAAAAGGAATCGACTTTCTGTCAGAGGTTCTGCTGAATCCCAATGCAGAAAATGAGGCATTCCATGCAGAAACGGTGGAAAAAGAAAAAAGGACTTTAAAACAAAGAATTCAATCCATTTATGATGATAAGATGCGTTATTCAAGTGTACGCCTTGTAGAAGAGATGTGTGAGGGAGAGCCATATGCACTTGAAGCAAATGGTGAAAAGGAAAGTATTCATTCTATTACTCCGGAGTCCCTTTATCAATATTATAAAAGCGCGTTAAACGAAGATGAGTTGGATTTGTACGTGATTGGGGACGTAGAAGAACATGAAGTGGAGGAATTTTGTGAAAGATTACAATTCGAGTCACGCACTCCACAGGTTGTTGAAACCAGGAAGCAGCATCAAGTTGAAAAAGTAAAAGAAATTAAGGAGACACAAGAGGTTAAACAAGGGAAATTAAATATTGGCTTCAGAACCAACATTACCTATGGTGATCCAAATTATTTTGCTTTGCAAATGTTTAATGGAATATTTGGAGGATTTTCACATTCAAAGCTGTTTATTAATGTACGGGAAAAAGCGAGTCTCGCCTACTATGCTGCAAGCCGCCTTGAAAGCCATAAAGGCTTGATGATGGTAATGAGCGGAATTGAGAACAAAAATTATAATCAAGCCGTTACCATTATTAACGAACAATTTGACGAAATGAAAAAGGGGAATTTTTCAGAGGATGAAATAAAGCAGACCAAAGCGGTGATTAATAATCAGCTATTAGAAACTGTTGATACGGCAAGAGGTCTGGTTGAAATTTTGTATCACAATGTGGTGGCAAAACAGGATTTAAAATTTGAGCTATGGATTGAAGGAACTGAAAAGGTTACAAAAGAACAAATTGTTGAAACAGCGAAAAAGATTGAAATGGATACTATTTATTTTTTAACAGGAGCGGAGGAATAAAGAGTGAAAAACATTGCCTTTGATCAATTAACAGAAACGCTTTATTATGAAAAAATGGATAATGGTTTAGATGTCTATATTCTTCCAAAGCAGGGGTTTAATAAAACCTTTGCGACGTTTACGACTAAATATGGTTCAGTTGATAATGATTTTATTCCCCAGGAGCAAAAGGAATTTCACCACGTTCCAGACGGAATTGCGCATTTTTTGGAACACAAGCTGTTTGAAAAAGAAGATGGTGATGTATTCCAGCAGTTCTCAAAGCAGGGTGCATCTGCAAATGCCTTCACGACATTTAACAGAACAGCGTATCTATTTTCAAGCACTAGCAATGTGGAGAAGAATCTGGAAACGTTGATTGATATGGTCCAAAGTCCGTATTTCACCGAAAAAACTGTTGAAAAAGAGAAAGGGATTATTGGACAGGAAATCACCATGTATGATGATAACCCGGATTGGAGACTTTACTTTGGGGTTATTGAAAATATGTATAAACATCACCCGGTTAAAATAGACATAGCCGGTACCATTGAATCCATCTCCCATATTACAGATAAGCTTTTATATGAATGCTATAACACGTTTTACCATCCAAGCAATATGCTCTTTTTTGTAGTAGGTCCGGTTGATCCTCAGAAAATTATGGATCTGATTAAAGAAAACCAAAGTAAAAAAGATTATACAAAGCAGCCAGATATTCAAAGAAGATTTGAAGCTGAACCTCCAGAAGTTGCTGAAAAGAAAAAAGTACTAAAAATGAACGTGCAAACTCCAAAATGTCTAGTTGGAGTAAAGGCAATGGATACGGAACAAAGTGGAAAAGAGATGCTTAAGAATGAACTAACGGTGAATGTTCTGTTAGATATACTTTTTGGGAAAAGCTCGGATCTTTATTATGCTCTGTACAATGAAGGACTGATTGATGAATCCTTTTCCTATGACTATACCCAGGAATCGGGCTTTGGTTTTGCTATGGCAGGTGGAGATACGGATCGGCCTGATGAACTGGCAGAACGCCTCAAAGGCTATATGCTTGAAGCAAAAACAGGAAAGCATTTATCAGAAGCAGCACTGGAGCGCACCAAGAAGAAGAAAATTGGCGGCTTTCTTAGACAATTAAATTCACCTGAGTTTATTGCAAATCAATTTACTAGATATTCCTTTAATGAAATGAATTTGTTTGATGTTGTACCAGTGCTTGAGGGAATAACCTTTGACGAATTAAAAAAGACAGCTGATCGCTTTTTTGCCGAGGAACGTTTCACGGTATGCCAGGTTGTTCCTAAATAATCTAAACAATGGTCATTTCATAGTATGAAATGTGCGAAACTACTTTTATGTACTGACTGAAAAAGGAAACATTCTGCAAAAGTGTTTGCGTTTGTTTCCTTTTTCGCTGTAAAATATGCCGAACCAAGTAATAGGAACGTATATGTTTAAAACAAGATTGGATAGGAGATCAATGGTGAAAAAATTTGCACTTATAACTGGAGCCAGCGGAGGGATTGGCAGAGCTGCCGCTGTAAATTTGGCGAAAAAAGGATGGAATCTTTATCTTCATTATCATCAAAATAAAACTGAAATGGAAAACCTGCTTAGAGAATTAAACGCATACAATCTTGATCTTATACCCATTTGTGCCGATTTAACAACAAAAGCGGGCATTCAGGTTTTACTTGAAAGTATCTTTCAAATTGATGCTGTTTGTTATATAAGCGGAACTTCACATTATGGCTTATTTGAAGAAACAAGTGAAGAAATTATGGATGAACTCTATCTCCTGCATGTAAAAGCTCCAATGGTCATTGTACAAAAGCTGATGCCTAAATTAATGAGAAACCATTCCTCCCGTGTTCTATTGGTCAGTTCCATATGGGGCCAAACTGGTGCTTCCTGTGAAGTGGCCTATTCTGCGGCAAAGGGGGCGCAAATTTCGTTTGTCAAAGCGCTCAGCAAAGAAGTAGCGAGAAATGGGGTTCTGGTAAATGCCATTGCACCGGGTAGTGTACGGACAGCTATGCTTGATTCGTTTACTGAGCAGGAATTAATTGATTTACAAGAGGATATTCCGCTGGGACGACTAGCAGATCCTTCAGAAATCGCAGGGGCCATCACCTTTCTTTTATCTGATGATTCCTCCTATATTACCGGTCAGGTCATTGGAGTAAATGGCGGCTGGTATACGTAAGAGGATTTGGCAGGGCTTCATTTTTTTATTTTATTTTTAATGTATAAGGACATTCCTTCTGAAGCAAAATATTATCGAACAAAAATGAAGGAGGTCAAAATACATGTCTGTTTTAGAGAACTGGGATCAATGGAAAAACTTCTTGGGTGACCGCTTAAATCAAGCGCAATCAGAAGGTGTAGAGGAAGAAACCATTAACGGTCTTGCTAAACAAGTTGGTGACTATCTTGCTGGACAGGTGGATCCAAAGAACGAACAAGAGCGTGTTCTAGCGGATCTTTGGTCCGTTGCATCTCCTGATGAACAACAAGCAATTGCCAGCATGATGGTGAAGCTTGTAAAAAATAATGGTACTCATTAATTGAACTGTTTAAACAAGAGGATGACTCAAAAGGCGGTTATAAGCGGCCTTTTGAGTCACCTCTTTTTTTTGGACAGAAAAAGCGGGAAAAGAAAAATTGATGCGAATAATAGCATGGTGTCTATCAGCTAAGCAGAAAGAACAGGCAGGTCGAATTGCGCTGAGCATATCTAGTATTACCCGAAGATCGTTTGAATTCAACGTTGATTAGAGTGGAAGGCAAAAGACTCCTGCGGGTCTTCCTCTGGCCCGCTGATCCCGCACGAGTCTCGTACCTTCCACTTCAATCAACTTTGGATTGAGATCAACAATTGGATTTAAAATAGACATGGGAAGTGCCCAAGTCATCTTGCTGGCAGAGTGCAATGAATGTCTGAGTTCATTCCAAAAGCTGATTTGAACTAAAAGTTAATCTAAGCCAAAAGAAATACTTGCAGTGGAAACCAACAAGCAAAAAAAAGTTGCTGTAGACAAGGTCACTTGGCATCATTGCACCATATGGAACAGCCTCTTTTTCTATGTTTAGGAAACCGGTTATATTGGTTGTTATAATGGCTCTAATTTTTGTTGCTTTTGTCGAGGCATTGTTAATGCATTTGTTTAATGCTAATTAAAATCACTGGATACTCAAAACACCCTTCTTATTGTCTGGTGCTGTTCATCTTGTCAGTTGACCATTGAAATTAAATCTATTCGCCAATGAGCAAGGCGCTTGCACATTTATGAGGTGAAAATTTGCCAATTAAAGAACTTTGACGAAAACGCACGAAGAAAAGCATATATGAGATGGTTTTCCCTTTCATCTTTTTTGAAAATCATTTATTATATAATCTAGATGCTTAAAAAAAGTTTTGAAAATTGGAGGGTTTATATGGATCGTAAAGAGTGGTATTTAGAATATGAAATTCAAATAAACCGTCCAGGTCTCTTAGGGGATATATCTTCTTTATTAGGTATGCTTTCGATCAATATCATTAGCATTAATGGTGTGGAAGACAATAAAAGGGGATTATTGCTTCTGGTAAAGAGTGAAGAGCAGATTGCCAGACTGGAATCAATTCTGCAAACGATGGAAACGATAAAAGTAACAAAAATTCGCGAGCCAAAATTAAGAGATAAATTAGCCGTGCGGCATGGAAGATATATTCAACGTGATCAAGATGATAAGAAAACCTTCCGATTTGTCCGGGATGAATTGGGAATTCTTGTTGATTTTATGGCAGAAATATTTAAACAGGAAGGGCATAAGCTTATCGGGATCCGGGGGATGCCGCGGGTAGGAAAAACAGAATCGATTGTTGCAGCAAGTGTTTGTGCAAACAAAAAATGGCTGTTTGTTTCTTCTACGTTATTAAAGCAAACCATTCGAAATCAGTTAATTGACGATGAATATAGTGAAGATAACCTCTTTATAATTGATGGAGTTGTATCTTCAAGAAGGGCAAATGAGAAACACTGGCAGCTGATACGCGAAATAATGAGAATACCTGCTGCAAAAGTGATTGAACACCCTGATATTTTCGTTGAAAATTCAGAGTATTCTTTGGAGGATTTCGACTATATTATTGAACTTCGGGATAACCCAAACCAGGAAATTACATATGAGGTAATACAAAAGGATCCCTTTTTTTCTGAAGAAGGATTCGGGGGATTTGATTATTAGATTGGCGGTGTTTTAATTTGAGTGAATTAGGAGCTCGGCTGAAAGAGGCAAGAGAGGCTAAAGGGCTTAGTCTTGATGATCTCCAAAGGATGACGAAAATCCAAAAGAGATATTTAATAGGAATTGAAGAAGGAAATTATGGTATGATGCCCGGTAAATTTTATGTCAGGGCCTTTATTAAGCAATATGCAGAAACGATAGGTCTTGATCCTGAACAGCTTTTTGAGGAGTATAAATCTGATATACCGGTAGCCTATAATGAGGATCTTCCGGATCAAATGATCTCTATTTCTCGTGTGCAAAGCAGAAAATCAGTATCCAATAATACATCTAAAGCATTTAACTTTGCCCCAACTATATTTATTGTAGTTTGTATCATTGCAGCGTTCTTTTTGATATGGTATGTTGTGACAAAAGTAAGTTCAAATCATGTAGAAAAACTGGGGCAAAACAATACTCAGCAGCAAATGAAGCTTCAGGAGACGGGTAAAGCAACTCAGTCTGCAAATAAATCTGTTTCATCAGGAAGCACTACTTCATCGAAACCGAAAAGTACGAACTCTGGAAAATCTAAGCAGCCTGCTCCTTCAGCTCAGAATTTATCGGTTTCTGGGACAAGCGGAGTGAATACTACAACATATAAACTAAAAGGAACAAAGGATTTTAAAGTTACACTTAAGTCTACAGGACAGACATGGGTAAACATGAAAAACGGAAAAGGGTATTCCTATTTCCAAGGTATGCTTTCGAACGGCAAAAGCCAGTCAGTGGATTTTTCAAAAGAAACAGAAGCTGTTTTAACAATTGGAAGAACAACGGAGACTGAGGTCTATATTAATGGCCAGAAGTTGAAATATGACATACCTCCTTCCAAAAGTGTAAATCAGACTTTAACAATTCAATTTGAACCTTCCACAACTTAATAGTCATCTAAATGATGGCTATTTTTCTTTTAGCTCTATGATGATGAATTAAGTCTGTTAAGGGGCTGCCATTCTAATGAGAATCGACGTATACAATATTTGTAACCTTGGAGGAAAGCCTTGTGAATTTACCTAATAAAATTACCGTTTCACGTGTTTGTTTAATACCTATTTTTTTAATTATTATGATTGTGCCTTTTCATTGGGGAACGATCATTTTATTCACTACACATATACCAGTAACGCATTTTATTGGTGCAATTATTTTTATCATTGCTTCCGTTACGGACTGGATCGATGGTTACTATGCCCGCAAATTGAATCTGGTCACTAATTTAGGGAAGTTCTTAGACCCCCTTGCTGATAAGCTTTTAGTTTCTGCTGCCTTTATTATTCTTGTGGAATTGGGATATGCACCTTCCTGGATTGTAATTATTATTATCAGCCGTGAATTGGCGATTACAGGATTAAGAGCAATTCTAGCAGGAGAGGGAGAAGTTGTTGCGGCAAAAATGCCTGGGAAAATTAAAACCTGGACTCAAATAATTGCCATATCCCTAATGTTATTGCATAACTTCCCTTTTCAGGCTGTTTCGTTCCGGTTTGATCTAGTTGCATTATGGGTATCTATGATTTTTACGATTTGGTCAGGATGGGATTATTTTTATAAAAACCGCCACGTCTTTAAAAATTCTAAATAACACCCGGCTATTATAGAAAGGGGAAAAGCAAAATGAATGCCGAAATTATTGCAGTGGGCTCTGAGCTTTTGCTCGGGCAAATAACAAATACAAATGCTAAATTTATTTCTAAAGCACTTGCAGAAATCGGGGTTAATGTCTATTACCAGACAGTAGTGGGAGACAATCCTGAACGCTTGAAAGACAGTATTCAAATTGCAGAAAAACGGGCTGATTTAATCATTTTTACAGGAGGACTTGGACCAACCAAGGACGACCTGACAAAAGAGACCATTGGAAGCCATATTGGAAAAGTCCTTGTGACAGATGAGAAAGCGATGGCATCGATTGAACAATATTTTTCGAGAACCAATCGGATAATGACGGAAAATAATAAAAAGCAGGCGCTCGTTATTGAGGGTTCAACGGTTCTTCCTAATGATTTCGGAATGGCCCCTGGAATGTTTTTATCGCAAGGCAGCCTCTCTTATATGCTCTTGCCCGGTCCTCCTTTTGAAATGGAGCCGATGTTTTTAAACTATGGAATACCTGCTATTAAAGAAAAACTGGAAATCGTTGAAAAGATAGAATCGAGAGTTCTGCGTTTTTTTGGAATAGGAGAGTCGCAGCTTGAGACAGAAATAGAAAGCATTATAGACCAGCAGACAAATCCTACGGTTGCCCCTTATGCAGGCAATGGAGAGGTAACATTGCGAATTACCGCTAAGCATCATTCCAGTGATGAAGCAGAGCGAATGATCGATGAGATGGAGAAAAGGATACTGTCGCGGGTTGGGAAATATTTTTATGGATATAATGAGACTTCCCTTATTAGGGAATTATTGAAAGCACTTGAGAAGAAAAGCTTTACCATATCCTGTGCGGAGAGTTTAACGGCGGGTCTGTTTCAGTCAGAAATGGCATCTGTTACAGGCGTGAGCAAGATGCTGAAAGGTGGAATTGTCTGTTATTCCAATGAGGCTAAAATGAAGCTGGTGAATGTGAAAAAGGATACGCTCGATACTTTCGGCGCTGTCAGCAAAGAATGTGCAAGTGAATTGGCTGAAAATATACGGACGCTTTTAGATACAGATATTGGGATTAGTTTTACAGGTGTTGCAGGCCCGGACACCTTGGAAGGGCATCCGTCGGGAACCGTCTGGATTGGGATTTCAATAAAAGGAAAAGAGACAAAAACTACTGAGCTGAAGCTGGCTGGCAATCGGAATAATAATCGGGTGCGGACGGTGAAGAACGGCATAAATTTACTGCTTGCTGAGTTAAAAACAAATGATTAAAAACTCTATCGGATTCAAGAGGTGAAAAGCTTTCTGCACAGCCTTTTGAATCTTTTTTCATAAACTAGCTTCTAATTGACTTAAAATATGATAAATATAGTAGGTTCAGTAATGAAATTTTGAAATGGATACGTACAGAAACCTCGATGCGGTCCAAATACAAAATAGTATTTTCATCACTGCGCTATATTATTTGCGAAAACACTCTTTGAGAAATATAGTCAGAAAATAAGATGATTTTCTATTATAGTCAATGAGTATTAGGCTATTTTAATATTTTAGCCGATTAAAAAAGATGATTTTCCAATAGATTTCACCTGCGAAAAAAACGAATAAATGTTCGATTTTTTACTTGGCAAATGACAAAAAAACGGGTATAGTAAAAATAGAAATTATCCCTTGCACGAAAAGCTGTAAATTAGGTATTACAGTAGATTTAATGTGAATGGCTGGGAGATATTATTAGTTAACAACTATTGCTTTAGCATATTGATAGAATAGAGAAGAATAAAGGGAGGAAATATTGTGAATGATCGTCAAGCAGCCTTAGATATGGCTCTTAAACAAATAGAAAAACAATTTGGCAAAGGCTCTATTATGAAGTTGGGTGAACAGACCGACCGTAAAATATCAACGATACCAAGTGGATCTTTAGCACTGGATGTTGCTTTAGGAGTTGGCGGTTACCCGCGGGGCCGTGTAATTGAAATATACGGACCTGAAAGCTCTGGTAAAACAACTGTAGCACTTCATGCCATTGCGGAAGTTCAGGCGAAAGGCGGACAAGCCGCGTTTATTGATGCCGAGCATGCATTAGATCCTGTTTACTCCCAAAAACTTGGCGTAAATATTGATGAATTGCTTTTATCACAGCCGGATACGGGTGAGCAGGCTTTAGAAATTGCAGAAGCATTGGTGCGCAGCGGGGCAATTGATATTATTGTCATTGACTCTGTTGCTGCCCTTGTGCCTAAGGCGGAAATTGAAGGGGAAATGGGAGACTCCCATGTCGGCCTTCAGGCTCGCTTAATGTCGCAGGCATTACGTAAGCTTTCAGGTGCAATTAATAAATCAAAAACCATTGCCATTTTCATCAACCAGATCAGGGAAAAGGTTGGGGTTATGTTTGGAAATCCGGAAACAACTCCGGGTGGACGTGCGCTTAAATTCTATTCTTCTGTTCGTTTGGAAGTGCGCCGTGCTGAACAATTAAAGCAAGGAAATGATATTGTAGGTAATAAAACAAAAATCAAAGTGGTCAAAAATAAAGTTGCGCCTCCTTTCCGTGTAGCTGAAGTGGATATTATGTACGGAGAAGGTATTTCAAAAGAAGGTGAGCTTATTGATATGGCTTCTGAGATTGATATTATTCAAAAGAGCGGCTCCTGGTATTCTTATAATGATGAAAGATTGGGGCAAGGCCGTGAAAATGCAAAATTATTCTTAAAAGAAAATCGGGATCTTCGCAATGAAATTATGCTAAAGGTGCGCGATTATTTCGGGCTGGACGAAGAAAAAATTGCTCCGGAAGATGAAGGGCAAGAGGAATTTCATTTAGAATAAACAACGTAAAGGCTGAGAGTAGAGCTTATATGGCTTTGCTCTCTTTTTTTGGCCTTTTTGATAAGCTTTATTGCTATTGGGTTTAATTGGTCTAAAGAAGAATTTAAAAAATGATTGAATACCAAATGTTTTAATGTATTCAATGTTGGCGACAATAGAATATGAGCTTATGCTTCTTTACAGATTATGTTAATCCTATAATGATTATTTCTTGACAATAAATATATGGGTCGATAAAATTAAATTGTATAATTTTATTTTTAAAAATATGAAAAATTTCTTAGCCTAGTGCTGTATGTTGAAACCTGTGTAACAATGTAACAGCCGACATGTTTTTAGACATGATACAAGTTAATAGCAAGGGGAGGTGAAATGATGGTAGCTGTATATTTGATCATCTCCATATTGCTTGCCCTAATCGTCGGTGGAGTTGTTGGCTATATTTATCGAAAAACAATTGCAGAAGCAAAAATAGCGGGGGCCAGAAATGCTGCTGAACAAATCCTTGAAGAAGCAAAGCGGGAGGCAGAAGCATTAAAGAAAGAAGCCCTGTTAGAAGCGAAAGATGAAAATCATAAACTTCGTACTGAGACTGAACATGAACTTCGTGAACGAAGAAATGAATTACAGAAGCAAGAAAATCGCTTATTGCAAAAAGAAGAGAATCTTGACCGCAAGGACGAATCTTTGGACAAGCGTGAATTTACGCTTGAAAAGAGAGAAGATTCTCTGAATCAACGACAACAACATATTGAAGAGATGGAAAGCAAATTGGACGAGATCGTACAGAAACAAAAGACAGAACTAGAACGTATCTCGAGTCTGTCCCGTGAAGAAGCAAAAGCGATCATTCTTCAAAAAGTGGAAAATGAACTTACGCATGAAACGGCTATCATGATTAAAGAGAGTGAGATTCGTGCAAAAGAAGAAGCGGATAAGAAAGCCAAGAACCTTTTGTCATTAGCTATTCAACGATGTGCTGCAGAGCACGTTGCGGAAACGACAGTTTCTGTTGTGAATTTGCCGAACGATGAAATGAAGGGCCGTATTATCGGACGCGAAGGTCGTAATATTCGTACTTTAGAAACATTAACCGGTATTGATCTTATTATTGATGATACGCCGGAAGCTGTTATCCTTTCAGGCTTTGATCCGATTCGAAGAGAGACTGCAAGAATAGCATTGGAAAAATTGGTTCAGGACGGCCGTATCCATCCGGCACGCATTGAAGAAATGGTTGAAAAGTCCAGACGGGAAGTGGATGAATACATCCGTGAAATTGGAGAGCAGACCACATTTGAAGTGGGTGTACATGGACTACATCCAGACTTAATCAAAATACTTGGCCGTTTAAAATTCCGTACAAGCTATGGACAAAATGTCTTGAAGCATTCTATGGAAGTTGCATATCTTACTGGATTGCTTGCGGCAGAACTTGGAGAAGATGAAAGACTTGCTAGACGTGCAGGCTTGCTGCATGATATAGGTAAAGCAATTGACCATGAAGTGGAAGGCAGCCATGTTGAAATTGGCGTGGAACTGGCTACTAAATATAAAGAACATCCAGTTGTGATTAACAGTATAGCTTCTCACCATGGTGATACTGAACCAACATCTATCATTGCTGTATTGGTGGCAGCAGCAGATGCTTTATCTGCCGCTAGACCGGGGGCACGCAGTGAAACGCTTGAAAATTATATTCGCCGCCTTGAAAAGCTTGAAGAAATTTCCGAGTCTTATGATGGTGTTGAAAAATCTTTTGCTATTCAAGCTGGACGTGAAGTTCGCATAATGGTAAAGCCAGAACAGATTGATGATTTAGAAGCTCATAGATTGGCCCGCGATATCAGAAAACGCATTGAAGGTGAACTTGATTATCCTGGCCACATCAAAGTCACGGTCATTCGTGAAACAAGAGCGGTTGAATACGCAAAGTAAGCGGTGTACTTTTACACCGCTTTTTTTATTTTAGGATAAGTATAAAATTATTATTACATAGTTGAAGAGTACGAAATCTCTGTGCCGATGAGCAAGCCGCTTGCGATTTCCTTTTGCGAATACACTCAAAATAAATTCTCCAGACGGAAACACACGCTTATTTCAGCTGATGGAGGATTATTAACCTAAATGAGATAAGAACCTGAAATAAGTGATATAATGGTTTAATATAAGAGTGAAATTTTTAAATAGGAAGGGCTTTTTAATGAAAATTTTATTTGTGGGAGATGTAGTTGGATCTCCTGGACGCGAAATGATTAAAGAATATCTGCCTAAGTTAAAGGCAAAATATCGGCCGCAGGCTACGATTATTAATGGAGAAAATGCTGCTGGCGGCAGAGGTATTACAGAATCTATCTATAAGGAATTTCTTGAGACGGGTGCAAATGCAGTTACCTTAGGAAATCATACATGGGATAATAAGGATATATTTGAATTTATAGATGATGCTAAATTCATGACAAGACCTGCCAATTTCCCAGAAGGAACGCCTGGTTCAGGTCTGATTTTTATCAAAGCTGAAGGAATTGAAACGGCGATTATCAATTTGCAGGGAAGAACTTTTATGCAGGCGCTTGATTGTCCATTTCAAAAAGCAGATGAGCTTATAAAAAAAGCAAAGGCAAGGACCAATATTATTTTTGTTGATTTCCATGCTGAGACAACCAGTGAGAAACAGGCAATGGGGTGGTATTTGGATGGTAAAGTAAGTGCGGTCATAGGTACCCATACTCATGTCCAAACGGCTGATAACAGAATTTTGCCAAAGGGTACAGCCTATCTGACCGATGTTGGAATGACAGGACCTTATGATGGCATATTAGGCATGGACCGAGAAGCAGTCATCAAAAGATTTATAACATCACTGCCGATCAGGTTTGAAGTTCCAAAAACAGGCCGCAAACAATTGAGTGCCTGCATCATAGAGATTGACCGTAAATCTGGAAAAGCAAATAAAATTGACACATTATTAATAAATGACGACCATTCCTTTATAGTGGAGTAAATAACTCCCACCTCCTTTACCCTTTTTTTGATACAGGCTGGAATAGTTTTATTTTTCAGTGAATATAGTAGCAATGGAAGGATTATACCAGGATTGTTCACTCTTGATGGGCATTCGGTATGGGGAATAACAAGGAGGAGAAGGAATGGAAATATTAAAAGTTTCAGCAAAATCTAATCCCAATTCTGTAGCTGGTGCACTCGCCGGAGTTCTTCGTGAGAGAGGGGGAGCAGAAATTCAGGCAATCGGTGCCGGAGCCTTAAATCAAGCTGTAAAGGCGGTAGCGATTGCAAGAGGATTTGTTGCCCCCAGCGGTGTTGATCTAATTTGTATTCCAGCTTTTACAGATATTCAGATTGATGGAGAAGAGCGGACAGCCATTAAATTAATTGTAGAGCCGCGTTAGTGACTGTATAAGGGGTGGAGTAAAGATTATAATAACTTTCCATTGTGCCATTCTATTAATACAAGAAGGCTGTTGTAGTCACGGGACCAGAATACATTTCTTACCTGTGAAAAGAGGAAATGATGAAATATATTTATAAAACCTTTTTTATCCAACCTATTTGCTTTAGCGAGTAGGTTTTTCTTATTGTTAGGCGTTGTTAAAGAACTTTGTTGTTTTTTAGCTCATTCATGTGAAACGGTAGTTTCACATGAATGAGCTAAAAACGAGCAGTTTTCAATATAGAATTATAACAGAGACTTTGTTATGAAGGAGAGTGAATTGGAAGGGGGTTATCATCGATAGTTTAAAATAAGTGAGGGCTATTGTTTTCAAAAATGAAAGGATTTATACTTAAGTAATGCATTATCCTGATTTTTTTAAGTGCCCCATGTTAAGATATTAACGATGGACAAGATCTAACATAATGATTATAGCATCCGTATGGTGCTATGATAAGCAGGATATAGAAGTGAAAGGAGATTTATATGAACGAAAAGCAGCGCTTAGAAGGACAACAAGTAAATACGATTAATCCAGCGGACAAAAAATCCGAAAAGGATTACAGTAAATACTTTCAATCTGTATATACCCCGCCGAATCTGAAAGAAGCTAGAAAGCGCGGAAAAGAAGAAGTAAAATACCACAATGATTTCCATATTGATGAAGAATTTAAAGGCATGGGCGAGGGACGAAAGTTTTATATTCGCACCTATGGCTGCCAAATGAATGAACATGATACAGAAGTAATGGCAGGTATTTTCATCCAGCTGGGTTATGAGCCTACAGATACTGTTGAAGATGCCAATGTTATTCTGTTGAATACATGTGCCATTCGTGAAAATGCTGAAAATAAAGTGTTTGGAGAAATTGGCCATCTTAAGCCCTTAAAATTAGAACGACCTGATTTATTAATCGGTGTGTGCGGCTGTATGTCTCAGGAAGAATCAGTTGTGAATAAGATTCTTGAGAAACATCAGCATGTAGATATGATTTTTGGTACACATAATATCCATCGTTTGCCAAACATTTTAAAAGAGGCTTACATGTCTAAGGCAATGGTTGTTGAAGTGTGGTCAAAAGAAGGAGACGTTATTGAAAACCTTCCGCGTGTCCGCCGCGGCAACATTAAAGCATGGGTAAATATCATGTACGGCTGTGACAAGTTCTGTACCTATTGCATTGTTCCATATACCCGCGGTAAAGAGCGAAGCCGCCGTCCTGAGGACGTTATACAGGAAGTGCGCCAGTTAGCTGCACATGGCTATCAGGAGATTACCCTTTTAGGTCAAAATGTAAACGCATATGGCAAAGATTTTGAGGATATTGAGTATGGGCTGGGCGATTTAATGGATGATCTTCATAAAATTGATATTCCCAGAATTCGCTTCACAACCAGTCATCCGCGTGATTTTGACGATCGCCTCATTGAAGTTCTGGCTAAAAAAGGGAACATGGTTGAGCATATCCACCTGCCAGTACAGTCCGGATCAAGTGAAATTCTGAAAATTATGGGCCGCAAATACACCAGGGAGCATTACCTTGAATTGGTACGTAAAATTAAAGCAGCGATTCCGGATGCTGTTTTAACTACTGATATTATTGTCGGTTTCCCAAATGAAACAGATGAACAATTTGAAGAAACCATCTCTTTATATAAAGAAGTTGGTTTTGAAGCAGCCTATACCTTTATTTATTCTCCTCGTGAAGGCACACCTGCAGCCAAAATGAAAGACAATGTGCCGATGAACGTGAAGAAAGAAAGATTGCAGCGGTTAAATGATGTGGTTAATGAGTACTCCAAAAAGGCTCTTGAAAGCTACAAAGGCCAAATTGTTGAAGTGTTGGTTGAAGGAGAAAGCAAAAATAATCCGGATGTACTTGCAGGCTATACAAGAAAAAGTAAATTAGTAAACTTTAAAGGACCTAAAACGGCTATTGGCCATCTTGTAAAAGTGAGAATTACGGATGCGAAAACATGGTCATTAAATGGGGAAATGGTGGAAGAATTAGAAGCGGCTGAGGTGAAATAATAATGGCAACCTATACGAAGCAGCAAATTATCGAGAAAGCTCGGGAAGTGGCAAGAATGATTGCAGAGACAGATGAAGTAGATTTCTTTAAACGGGCCGAAGCTCAAATAAATGAGAACCAGAAGGTCCGTGAAATGATTGCAAGTATAAAAAGCCTTCAAAAACAGGCTGTTAATTTCCAACACTATGGAAAAACAGAAGCCTTAAAAATGGTGGAAGCCAAAATTGAAAAATTAGAAGAAGAGCTTGATGAACTGCCAATCGTAAGAGAATTTAAACAATCACAAGTCGATGTGAATGATTTATTGCAAATAGTTGCTTCATCCATATCAAATACCGTAACGGATGAAATTATTATTTCTACAGGCGGAGATGTACTTCGCGGAGAAACCGGTTCGCAGGTAAGAAACTCGGTTCCCGGAAGCTGCAATTAATTCTCTGCTCACCATTGAAAGAAGACCTGGATTAAACTTTTAATCCGGGTTTTTTGTTGCAAAAATCAATGCTTTTGCATATTAAAGCGTAAAAGGGGTCTGACCCCTTTAGTGGAGTAAAGTGATAAAGTTTTTAGTTTTTGCTATTATTCCCTTTGAATTATTCTTCTTGTTGAGAACATTATTTAACATTTGTGCTTCAGCTTTCCCCCTTATTAGAGCAATCAAAAAAATCTCCATAAGACACCCTTAATGTTGCACCCCTTGAAGTCATGTGGAAATTTCCAGGTGAGATAAAGCAAAGAAATCAGAAAATGATAGGTTTCCAGAGCTTTGTGACAGAGCCCAGAACATATCATTAGTCCATACATATAATGAAATAACCCAAAAGCTTTTAGGCGTGAATGATTCTTGTCCTTCTTTGTTTTCATGGCTCATAAAAAGATGCTAAGAAAGCTTTGAAATTAAAGAAACAACTTGAAAACATGGCACACTAGTCTATGGGCATGCATAGGATGAATTGAAAATAAATGAGGAGGGTTCGCTCGAATGGCAGAATACAGAGAGATTATTACAAAAGCAGTCGTAGCGAAGGGACGAAAATTTACTCAGTCCAATCATACGATCTGCCCGCCGCATCATCCATCGAGCATATTAGGTTGCTGGATCATTAATCATCAATATGAAGCACGCAAAATTGACAAGAAAGTTGAGATTTGCGGAACATATGATATTAACGTCTGGTATTCCCATCATGACAATACGAAAACATCGGTTGTTACAGAAAAAGTGGAATACACAGATGTTGTAAAGCTTCATTACCGTGATCCTGATTGCCTTGATGATAAAGAGGTAGTTGCACGTGTGCTTCAGCAGCCTAATTGCATCGAAGCCGTCATTTCCCCTAACGGAAATAAGGTGATTGTAAACACGGAACGTGAATTTCTGGTTGAGGTAATAGGAGAAACCAAGGTTTGCGTTGTCATCCATCCAGACGGATGTGATTGTGAGGATGAGTGGGAAGAAGATTTAGAAGATGAATTTGAAGCATTAAATCCTGATGTTCTGTTCGGTTCAGAAGAGGAATAAGAGTATACCGCTCAATAAGCATATCATATAAACAAAACTGGAACATTGCCGCAGTCTCAATGATTGTGGTAATGTTTATTTTATTTTACAGTCTTTTTTTAATATATATATATAAATTGAAAATAGGTTTTTCTTATAAATTAACTATTGATTTCCGCTGCAGGCACTCGCTTTCCACGGGGCAGACAGGGAGTCTCCCAAGCGCAAATTGCTCCTTTGGGGCCTCCCTTTGTCAGCTTGTCCCGCAGGAGTATCGTGCCTTCCGTTCCAATCATCAGAGTACAACCTTAAATTCAACATATATAGTATGGTTCAAAAATAAATGGCGGGAAACCCTTTTCATTTTTTAAATTTACTGTAAAATGGAAATATAAAAAGGAAAATAAGGGCAGTGTTTTTTTATGGATAAAGAGGAGATACTTGAACGAATATCAGCTAATTTAAAGCAAATCAGACTGGAAAATGAGCTTTCCCTTGATAAAATGGCAGAGCTTTTAGGAATGTCTAAAAGGATGCTTACTCAAATAGAAAAGGGAAAGACACAAGTTTTATGGATACATACGATTGGCATCTGTGCGTTATTTTCTGAGAGTTCAATTTTGACATCGTTAGTGGGGGATGACCCCCTTTACACTATACAAATGCTTTCCTATGAAAAACCATACAGGCCTAAAAACAAGACCTATGGAGGAAAAGTATGGTGGAAGGAACTGAAGACATTGGGGAATTTTTCATTGCAGCAAAATATGATAAGCCAGCATTTTAGAATTGTGGATAATGAACAGGATCGATGGTACAGTACATTTGATGAACAAGAGGCAACTCTTAAACTGATAGAATTACATAAAGAAGATTCTTAATCTATAATAGGCGGGAGGATTCCTTATGACATTTTCTTTTACAGGTATAGATCATATTCAAGTGGCAGGACCAAAAGGATGTGAAGAGGAAGCAAAAAGATTTTACAGCGGTATTTTAGGACTGAAGGAATTGCCTAAACCGGAAAATTTAAGAGCAAGGGGAGGCTGCTGGTTTCAATGCGGGGACCAGGAAATTCATGTCGGAATTGAAGAGGAATTCTCGCCGGCTAAAAAAGCTCATCCGGGTTTGCTTGTTCATAATTTGCTTTCTCTTAAACAGACTCTTGAGGAACACCATATCCCAATAAAAGAAGAGCCTCCTATACAAGGAAGAATTAGAATTCATGTTTCTGATCCTTTTGGAAACAGGCTTGAATTCCTGGAGTTTTTGAATAAGTAAGGGCAGGGATGAGAAATCATTTAGATAGTCTCTCTGGAGTAATGCAGCAGTTGCACATGAATGGCAGTCAAAAAAGATGTATGGTCAGCATACGTCTTTTTTTTATGACTGTTTCTGCATTGATTGTTCCTATACGTACAATGGATAATACGTATGTTGTATACTGTTCAAATAAAGCCGCTCATGCCCTTTTACGATGACGGTATGTGCAAGATTTCTGCATCAATTTGTATACCGGATTCAGCTATCCCAAATGACTTCCTTACATTCGTATAAAACGGACTTGAGTTATTCCCCTCGCTTTAAGGTTGCAGTAAAGAAAGGAAACCTTTCCTTTCTTTACTGTTAAATGAACAAAAAATCAACAGAGTCCCTTAATAAAGCCTTATTTACAGTAAGAACGCCATTTTCATATAGTTTAAAAAATGTAGGGCCAAAGAGGAATATGGTATAATAAGATTTATTGAGATTTGAACGGAAAGGGTTTTGGTGTTCATTATGGGTCAATACACTCCAATGATTCAACAATATTTAAAAGTAAAGGCTGAGTATCCGGATGCCTTTTTATTTTTTAGATTGGGAGATTTCTATGAAATGTTTTTTGAGGATGCAATTAATGCATCCCAGGAGCTGGAGATTACTCTTACAAGCAGGGATGGCGGTTCCGAAGAGCGAATTCCGATGTGCGGAGTACCTTATCATTCTGCCCCGGGCTATATTGATATTCTTGTAGGTAAAGGATATAAAGTAGCTATTTGCGAACAGACAGAAGATCCTAAACAGGCAAAAGGGGTTATAAAAAGGGAAGTCGTTCAGTTGATTACGCCTGGGACAATGATGGAGGGAAAAGGCTTAACTGATAAGGAAAACAACTTTATTGCCTCTCTTACTGTCTTTGAAGATAATTGTTTTGGACTGGCTTATGCTGACTTATCTACTGGTGAGAATCGAGTTACCATAATCGAAGATCGATTTGAGACGGTTGTTAATGAAATTATCACTATAGGGGCAAGGGAAGTGGTCGTTCACTCTGACTTTAGTGAGGATTTTAAACTAAAGCTTTCAGAGAGGTCCACTTTAACCTTTTCGATTGAAGAGGATACTTCCCTAAAACAGGAATATGCCCCTTTGCTTACCTCCCTGCAGGACAAAAGGCATCATGCGGCAGTTAATAGACTTTTAAATTATTTAAACAGAACACAAAAACGCAGTTTAGATCATCTTCAGAAGGTATCAGCCTATATGCTCCATCAGTTTATGAAGATGGACTACTATTCGAAACGCAATCTTGAATTAACAGAAACCATCCGCTCAAAAGGAAAAAAGGGTTCCTTGCTTTGGCTGCTGGATGAAACAAAAACGGCAATGGGAGGAAGAATGCTAAAACAATGGATTGACCGTCCTCTCTTGAGTATGGATGGCATTCTGCTGCGACAAACCCATGTAGATGCTTTCCTTGCCAACTATTTTGAAAGGGAGGACCTGAGAGACCATTTAAAAGAAGTATATGACCTCGAGCGGTTAGCGGGACGCGTTGCGTTTGGAAATGTAAATGCCCGTGATTTAATTCAATTAAAATACTCTCTGCAGCAGGTTCCAGTTCTTAAAAGTATTATGGAATCAATTGGGAAGGGTTCATTAGAGGAGCTGACTGCAACCCTCGATCCATGTGAAGAATTGCAGGATTTACTGGAACGCTCTCTGATCGAAAACCCGCCTATCTCAGTAAAAGAAGGCGGCATTATTCAGGATGGCTTCAATGAAGATCTCGACCGTTACAGGGATGCCAGCAGAAACGGAAAGAAATGGCTGGCACAGCTGGAACAGGAAGAGCGAAGCCGTACGGGGATTAAGTCGCTAAAAATAGGTTATAACCGGATTTTTGGTTATTTCATAGAAGTGACAAAATCCAATTTGCAGCATTTGGAAGAGGGCAGATATGAAAGAAAACAGACTCTGGCAAATGCAGAAAGATTTATTACACCGGAGCTGAAGGAAACGGAAGCTTTAATTCTGGAGGCTGAAGAAAAAAGCGTGGACTTGGAATACGAGCTCTTCAAACAAGTAAGAGAAACAGTAAAGGAATATATCCCAAGACTTCAAAGCCTGGCCAAAGTGATTAGTGAATTAGATGTTCTTCAATGCTTTGCAACCGTTAGTGAAAAAAGGCATTATGTAAAGCCTGTATTTAATCATAAACGCAAAATGATCATCAGGGATGGACGGCACCCTGTAGTAGAAAAAGTAATGAACGCACAGGAATATGTACCAAACGATTGTGAAATGGATTCAGAAAGGGAGCAGTTATTAATTACGGGTCCCAATATGTCAGGGAAAAGTACGTATATGCGCCAAATTGCATTAACGGCCATTTTAGCGCAAATTGGCTGCTATGTTCCTGCCAGTGAAGCAGTTCTTCCAATATTTGATCAAATTTTTACGAGAATTGGTGCAGCAGACGACCTAATTTCGGGACAAAGCACCTTTATGGTGGAAATGCTTGAGGCAAAGAATGCCATTACCCATGCAACAGAACAGAGTTTAATCCTATTTGATGAAATTGGACGGGGGACCTCCACCTATGATGGAATGGCTCTTGCCCAGGCAATTATTGAATATATTCACCAATATATTGGAGCCAAAACACTATTTTCCACGCACTATCACGAATTGACTGTTTTGGAAAAAGAACTTCCAAAGCTAAGGAATGTGCATGTAAGTGCCATTGAACAAAATGGGAAAGTAGTATTCCTGCATAAAATTAAGCAAGGTCCTGCTGATAAAAGCTATGGAATCCATGTAGCACAGCTGGCCGAACTTCCGCCTAAACTTATTCAGCGTGCGAATGAAATTCTGCTCACACTTGAAAATATGGATCAGCCAAAAGCAGAATTAAATGTAAGACCTGTTCCAGAGATTAGGGAAGCAGGCCCTCTTGAGCAGCTATCTCTTTTTGATGAGCCTAAAAAGACGAAGAAAGAACTAACCTCAAAGGAACGAAAAATAGTAGAAGAACTTAAATCTATTGAACTTCTTGAAATGAATCCATTACAGGCAATGAATGTCCTGTATGAGCTTCAAAAAAAGCTGAAAGGATAGGCGGTGGAAATCATGGGGAAGATTATCCAGCTCGATGATATTCTCTCCAATAAAATTGCAGCAGGTGAAGTAGTGGAAAGGCCTGCTTCTGTGGTGAAAGAGCTTGTGGAGAATGCGATCGATGCAAAAAGCACAGTGGTAGAAATTGATATAGAAGATGCGGGGCTTTCAAAGATCCGTATCATTGATAATGGCACTGGAATAGAAGAGGATGACGTTTTGCTTGCGTTTCACAGGCACGCTACAAGTAAAATTAAGGACGAAAATGATTTATTTCGCATTCGAACCCTAGGGTTTCGCGGAGAGGCGCTTCCAAGTATTGCATCTGTTTCTAATTTGGAGCTTGTCACTTCAACCGGCGATGGAGCAGGCAGCCGCGTAGTGATTGAAGGCGGAAAGGTACTGGAAAATGAAAAGGCTTCTGCACGAAAAGGCAGTGATATTACTGTTTCAGATTTATTTTTTAATACGCCAGCCCGCTTAAAATATATGAAAACACTTCATACTGAACTCGGTAATATTACGGATGTTGTAAATCGCCTGGCGCTTGCCCATCCAGAGGTTTCTATACGGCTCCGCCATTATGACCGCATGCTTCTGCAAACAAATGGCAATGGGGATGTGCGCCAGGTATTGGCGGCTATTTATGGAATGAATATTGCTAAAAAGATGATTCCGGTTTCTGTGTCTTCTCTGGACTTTAAAATTTCAGGATATATCTCAATGCCCGAGGTGACAAGGGCATCAAGAAATTACATCTCGACTATGATTAACGGAAGATTTATTAAAAATTATTCTCTTGTTAAAGCCATCCAGGAGGGTTATCATACATTGCTGCCTATTGGCAGGTATCCAATTGTTCTATTAGCCGTTGAAATGGATCCGATTCTAGTAGATGTAAATGTACATCCATCTAAAATGGAGGTCAGGCTAAGCAAAGAACAGGAATTGAATCAGCTGGTGGCAGAAACGGTCAAAAACGCCTTTAAGTCCCGCGATCTAATTCCGTCGGGCTACTCGGCCATCAAAAAGGATTGGATAAAGCCGGAACAAACCGTTATGGAGTTAGACCATTTACCGGTTGAGGAAGTACCACGGCTGGAAAAAAAACCTGAAGCAGCACATCCGCTTTTTAAAGAACAGTTCAATAAAGGATTTACGATAGCAGAAGTCCCATCTTCAGAGCTGCCGATTAACAATCTTCCTTCTATTTCAATCGAGGAAAAGGCTGAAGAGCATGATAACCATCCAACTGAAGATCGCCGCTTGCCTGTTGCGGAAGATGTTATTTTTGAAATAAACGAGGATGAAAGAGAAGCAGAAATGGAAGACGAGAAAGTGGAAGAATCAGCAGCTTCTCGGATACCTCCAATGTATCCAATTGGCCAAATGCATGGAACATATATATTTGCCCAAAATGAGAAAGGTCTTTATATCATAGACCAGCATGCTGCCCAGGAAAGAATTAAATATGAATACTTTCGTGAAAAGGTTGGACGTGTAGAGAGGGAACTTCAGGATCTTTTGGTTCCTATCACACTGGAGTTTTCAACAGATGAGTATATTAAAATTCAGGAAAATCTTTCTGCATTAGAAGAAGTCGGCGTTTACCTGGAATCCTTTGGTCATAATAGCTTTATTACCCGTTCACACCCATCTTGGTTTCCAAAAGGAGAGGAAGAGCAGGTCATAGAAGAAATGATCGAACAAGTACTTACAATGAAAAAGGTAGATATTAAAAGGCTTAGGGAGGAAGCGGCCATTATGATGAGCTGCAAAGGCTCTATTAAAGCCAACAGGCACCTGAGAAATGACGAAATCCAATCCCTGCTTGACCAATTAAGACAGTCGTCCGATCCATTTACCTGTCCGCATGGTCGGCCAATCATTGTTCATTATTCCTCCTATGATATGGAGAAAATGTTTAAACGGGTAATGTAATTTTTAAATGAGAAGAATCCTTGATATATAAGGGTTCTTCTTTGTTTTTATAGCAATTTGACCACAATTTGACCACATTCATTGCTGACTGCGAGTTTTTTGAAGTGCATAGGAAAAATTTTCAGCAGATGAATCTTGTAAATTAGAAGAAACATGACTGTACTTATCTAAAGTAATGGAAACATTAGAATGTCCTAGTCGCTCAGAAACGACTTTTGAGTTTTCTCCAATCTCTAACATAATGGTGGCGTGTGTATGTCGCAAATCGTGAAATCTGATTCTTTTAACGCCAGCAAGTTTAATATCATAAAGAAACTGTTTGTGGATTGTATTGGGATTTAAAGGTTCTCCTCCAAACGCTGAAATAATAAAATGATCCTTATTTAACTTCAATCCAACTTTTAATAGTTGCTCCTGTTTTTTTACTTTATATGCCTGGAGTTCAGCGATTACATCATCGGTAATGGAAATATTCCTTTTTCCTGAGGCTGTTTTGGGATCTTGTAAAACAAGACCCTGTCCAGCAATATAGTATAATGAATGGGTTATGTGTATTCTTCTTTTATCAAAATCAATAGCCCCCCATTTTAATCCAAGTAATTCACCTCGTCTCATCCCTGTATAGATTGCTAAATAATAGAGAATAAAAATATGATCTTGCTGCTCTTTCATTCGTTTAAGAAATTTAATACATTCCTCAATTGACCAAGTTTCCACTTCGTTTTTCTTCCGGCGAGGTGCTTTAACATTACTCATAAAATCATTTTTTATGTATTTCCAATCAACTGCTGTCTGTGAAGCCGTTTTGAGGATTGCATGTATATATTGAATATATTCTTCTGTAAGACCTTCTTTCAAGAGGTCATTATAATATGAACTAATAAGTTTAGGGTTTATTTTTTTTACCTTGATGTGTCCAAACTTAGGAATAAGTCGTTTATTAACTACAGTAGTATAACCATAAAATGTCGAAGGCTTTACTGATTGCTTTGCAATAAGTTCAAGATAATCTTGAATTAAATCTTTAAAATGAACATCTTTTTCATTCACAAACGATTTATTTTCAATATCAAGGGTAATTTGATTAGCTGCTAATTCTGCTTCTTTTTTAGAATCAAAGCCCCTCCTTGTAATTTGTTTTCTTTTTCCTGTTTCCGGATCAATACCAAGATCAAGTGTGAAGGACCAAGTGTAACCTTTTTTATTTTTAGCTTGAATTTTTCTGAAATAAGCCATATTTAATCACTCCTTTTTTTTCATAATTTTAGAATAGCTATAAACTTGTATTTTTAAAGAGAGGTTATTATACAAATAAAGTAGAATGTACGTTCGTTTTTGGGGGTAAAATAAAAGCCCCTTTAGGGGCAAAAACTGCTTCTCAATCTTTAATTTGCGCTCTTTGAAGAGTTAGTTGCACTACCAAACCTGTTAATTTTACAGTACAAAAAGTTGCATAAATAAATATAAAAGTATTAAAAATGAACAAAAATTCAATTATATGCAAGTAGTTAAAATCTATTGAGGTTAGAAGCATAAGGAAAAAATATATAGTTAAATTCATTCCCCATAATCCAACTGCATACCAAAAAGGAAACAAGTATTTATGTAATAATTTTGTTTCTAAAAGGGCAGGAAGAAGTGATTGATGAAATACACTTACAGTAACAGCCAATGCGGCCAAAACTATTCCAAAAACAGTGGCTGAAGCCCCTAAAAGTGTAGCAGAAAAGTCTTTTGCTAATGAGTTGTATAAATTAAAGTCTTTACTGCATATTAGTAAATTGAATAATACTGTTAGTACTAAAGCATAAATGGTTGACCAATCCGCAAATAATGATTTAAATCCACTTATTTTTAGTAAACCAAAAAAAGTGGTTTCCTCATAGGTGATTTGGTATCTAGACGAGCTGTGTTTGCTCATTTTTTCACCCTCATCTTCATGATTTAGATATAGTATTCCTCATAAAATGAAAAATACGAGATATTATAGTATCGCGATCATTTTCAATAATATTAATTTGTTTAACAGAGTTACGAGATTTAAAATTCTTATTTTTTCTTTCTATACGAGGCTTTTTCTTTCCTTGTATAGTATATTCGTTATAACCACTGATATCAATGTCTCCATAGCCTCTTTCAACCAGAGTTATTCCATCTTCAATAACCTCCGTGAATGTAGGATTATAAGTGCTATTTGAAACATAAATATTAATTCCGTCCTTATTTTTCATTTCAATGTCCAATTCCTTTAAGTGGGAATCGTGAATTATTTTATTATAAAGATTAAATTCTTCTCTGCCTGGACCAGGATTAGGATGAATCAGATGAAAGGATATTTTTGTTACTTTATCATAAGAAATTAGTTCATCTTTAATTTTAAACGGAATAGGAATAGGATTTATCCTAACATCACCAACATAAGAGTCATTACTTAGTAGGTTCGTGAAAAAATTTCTAAATTCAAATGCTGATATGGAAGCATTTGACTCATGAACTAACAATTCGCTTTTGGCATCGTAAACAAAAAATGCTGTCTCTGCGAGTTCATTTTCGGAGGTCTCTACAAAGGTTTTAGAACCTAATTTATACTTTTGTGGTTTTCTTTTTGATTTAGTAACGTTTCCTATTATAAGATTATGTCCTTCATAATTAATTTGTTCAACATCCGTAAATGACCAATTCCATGTATGAATTTTTATTGGTACTGGGTTTAGAAGCACACGAGGAATATGGTAACTTATCAACTCATCTAAATTTTGGCTAAAAATATTTCCGTGTATATTTACTTTTGCTATGTAAAATTTTCTTTTTATCATTAGAGTCACCTTACTATACTATTTTGGTTTAATTGTGATTGTATCAGGGTTTCCAATATTCTTTAAAATTTCCATATTAATAATTAATTAACGAAAACAGGTATTTTCTTGAGCATTAGCTAATAAACCAAAATACCTATCTATAAATTAAAAAAATATAAGAATCTTTCCATATGTATTGGTATGCCATTTTTAACTAATATGTGGTGTGCAGTTTCATATTCTTGTAAATTCTCATTAGAAAGAAGAAGGTTTACGGCAAAACAATTTGCTTCAACTTCCAGTTTGTCAACAGAAAAAAATGTGCTATTCCTAAGAAAGGGGGTGTTTGCCCTTGGATGTAGTACAGCATGACCTAATTCATGAGCACAAACAAAACGTTGCAGCTCTTCGCTTAAGTTATTATTGATAAAAATATATTTATTTCGTTTGTCGTATTTATAAAACCCATTAATTTCTCTGTGTAAGTCCCAGGGAAAAACATGAATATTTAATAATGAAGATATCTTATAAGGATCTGTTTCTCTATACTTTTCTGTAAGATCCTTTACCATCCTTTTTACAGTTTTCATTGAAATCGCCCCACATTCCTATTCTTCGTTTTTCTCTCTATATTTTTTAGGAATGTACTTTTTATTAATTCTTTGAGTCTGTCGAACAGCATATTCCATTGCTTCTAATAGTGACTCCATGGCTTCCTGACTCATTGGCTCACCATAAAAGTTTAAGCCGTCTCCGTCACTGTTTGCCTCTTCTAAATCCTGTTTTATTTTTTCCATACGCTTTGCAATATCTTTTTCATCTTTTTGGTTTAATATAGAAGAATTTATAGTTGGATTGGGAGAATCAGTTCTACCTAATAAATAATCAGAGCTTACCTCAAAAAAATCAGCAAACTTATCAACCAGCTCAATGTCTGGCTTTCTTATTCCATTTTCGTAACCTGAAATAGTTGATTCAGCGAGGGAGAATTTGTTTCCAAATTCTTTCATAGTCAAACCTTTTTTCTTTCTTAATTCCCTTAGGCGTTTTCCAAACATATAATATTCCTCCGCAATTTCTTTCTAACTAGATTATACTTTGCGAAATGCAAACTTTAAACTTTTTTTAACAAACTTTGCAAAATGCGTTGACACTTTGCGAAACGCAATGTAATATAAATGTTGACAACACGATACGCGAAGTTGAGGGGGTGGAAAGTTTGAGTTTACCTAAAGAGGCTCGTTTATCTGCGGGATTTAGTCTTGAAGAGGCTGCGAAAAAACTTGATATA
The DNA here is from genome assembly GCF_001636425.1 of Heyndrickxia acidicola. NCBI lineage: Bacteria > Bacillati > Bacillota > Bacilli > Caryophanales > Bacillaceae > Heyndrickxia > Heyndrickxia acidicola. The sequence continues at coordinate 1,607,171 of NZ_KV440953.1, read as the reverse complement.
TCAGCTGGTTATCTATCCCAAATTGAAAATGGGCAACGACAAATCAGTTCAAATCGCGCAGAAGAAATCGCAAATCTTTATAACAAAGAAAGAGAAGAAATTTTTTTGCCAAGTCGCTATGCGATACGCAAAGTTAAAAATCATTCAGCGTAGAAGTTAAATTAATTTAAAACAGGTGGTGAGCAAGTTGATCCAAGTAAATTTAGATTTTGCTGATGAAAAATTCCGTGAGGTTTTACGCCAAGAAATAGAAAAGGCAGTTGCTGATGTTGTAAGAAAAAATGAACTACCTCCAATGCTTACTAGACAAGAATTGATGGAGCTATTAAGGATTGGTCAAACAAAAGCATCAGAGCTGTTAAATCGATCAGACTTTCCTGTGTTCAGAGAAGCAGGAGTTCTTATTCCAACACACTTACTTTTCAAATGGATTGAAAAAAATACAAGGTGGCTCGAAAAAAATTCAAGATATTTTGATCAAGTTATTTGATTCTAGATTACTAGAATGAAAAGTATTTACAAATACAAACCACAATACAAAAAAAGGAGAATTCAATATGAGAGAATCGGCTTTTGTCGGGGGAGCAATAAAGACTCTTCAAATTCAGGAAGAGTTGTTTCAGGAGCAAATGGCTTTTGATTTAAATGTTTCCCCGCAGTTAATAAGCCACATGAAAAACAATCGGAGAAAAATGCAGCAGGACGTGGCCAAGCAATCTTTACTTACATATGACAATCCAATTTATTCAATGCAAATCCTTTATGAATTCAGCAATGGTATGACACCGCCAGTTTTGTCTGGTAAATCGGTTGAGAGGCATAGACTAGCAATAGAGGAACTTGCTATTAACGAAGCAAGAGAAGCAATACAAATCTTAGATGAAGTAAGCCTGGTTAAACCGCCAGCTGAAACAAACAAAGAAGAACGCGAAAGGATAGGTCAGGTAATAGATGAAATATCTGACGCAATAATGGCACTTACAAACCTTAAAGCAATATTGGGAGAGGAATACAACATTTCTCTTAAACAAAGATCAGAAAAACGGCTTCCAGTATGGAAGGCGAAAGGGTGGATTTAATATGAAAAGATTATTTACTAGTCCGCTAATGAAGGGTTCAGAAGTTAAATTATGGTGTCAAATGGCGAGGGATAACCAACTAAAGTTAACTCAAAGGGAGTTGGAGATGAAAGCTATTATTTTTACTGGAAATGAAAAAGCAGCAAGCTAAACGGACACTTAACTTACTGCCATTTAAAAGGATAAAAAAGGTTGGTTCCTTATTATATCTTACTAAATTTAATCATGCAATGGTGGGCACTTTGGTGCCTGTCATCATGGCTAGGATTGGATGTTTTCCCCTTATTATCCTTCAATCCTAGTTGTGATGATGGTCATCTACCATCGGGAAGAAGGTGAAAGTATGCAGCATCCCATGATTACTGAAATAGAAAAGTCAGGATATCCAAATATGATAGACCAACCAGAACATAACGGAATTGATTATTTTGGTGATGGAATTTTTACAGGTGATTCTATCGTGGAGGATACAGATACAGGAGAAATTATCCTTTTAGAAAATCTGGAAGATTATTTAATCGAGATTCGCGGCTTTAAGTTTATAAGGGCTGAATAATAAAAGATCCCTGTGGCAACAGGGATCAGTGAAGCACATCTAGATACAATTTCTTATATCTTATCGTACCTTGAAAACTGAATCAATAGGAGGGCCTGATACATGGCTATGAATGCTATTTCCACTAGAGAAATGACACGCACTCAATGGTTGGAAGAAAGAACTAAGGGTATCGGCGGAAGTGATGCTGGTATTATCCTTGGTCTGAACAAATATCGAACAACTTTTGAGCTTTGGCTTGAAAAGACAGGGCAAGTTACCCCTCAAGAACTTGATAATGAAGCGATCTACTGGGGAAATGAAATGGAAAATGTCGTAGCTAAAGAATTTGAGAAGAGAACTGAAAAAAAGGTTCGTCGTAGCAATTTTATGTATAGTCACGCTGAGTACCCTTTTATTACAGCAAATCTAGATCGGATAGTCGTAGGGGAGTCGGCAATCCTTGAGTGTAAGACAGCCAGTGCTTACATAGCAAAAGAATGGGAGGATGATGAAGTACCAGACGCCTATTTAGTTCAGGTCCAACATTATCTTGGAGTAACCGGCAAACAAAAAGGTTATATCGCAGTTTTAATTGGTGGTAATCATTTTGTATGGAAGGAAATTGAACGTGATGAAGAGCTTATTCAGATTATCTTTAATGCCGAAAAGCATTTCTGGGAATATCACGTTATTCAAGGGCATCCACCGGAATTAGATGGATCCAGTGCAGCGGAACATTATCTGAAAGAGAAATATGATCGAGCTGAGAAAGATAAGGAAATTATCTTACCTGCTGATTTCAAAGTATATCTTTCAAACTACGAAAAAATTAAAACGGATGAAAAGCTTATTAAAATAGCAAAGACAGAAATTGAAAACAAAATAAAAGCCGAGCTTAAGGATGCTGAATCGGGATTAACTGATAGTTTTTTAGTTACCTGGAAGAATCAATCACGCACAAGTGTTGATACGAAAGCTTTAAAAGAAAAGTTTCCTGATATCTATAAGGAAGTTTTAAAAGAATCTTGCTTCCGAAAATTCGCAGTAAAGGAGTTTGAAAATTAATGGCTACCAATGAAGGGTTGAAAAACCAATTATCAAACAAGCAAGAGGGAACAAGGCAAGTAGCTGCTCAAAACCTTGGACTTAAATCCCTTTTAAATACTCCAACCATGCAAAAGAAATTTGAACAGGTCTTATCTAAGAAAGCACCACAATTTATGGCTTCTGTCTTAAACCTTTATAACGGTGATCCTAACATTCAAGCAGCTGAACCAATGAGTATTGTATCTTCCGCAATGGTAGCTGCATCTTTAGATTTACCTATTGATAAGAATCTTGGGTATGCCTGGATAGTTCCATTCTATGACAGCAAAAAAGGGCATAAAGCAGCCCAGTTCCAACTTGGATATAAGGGATACATTCAGCTCGCCTTAAGGACAGGCCAGTATAAGGGAATAAACGTGATCCCGGTACATGAGGGGGAACTGGTTAAGTGGAACCGGCTTACAGAAGAGGTAGAGCTTAATTTGGAAGCTGCTACAAGTGAGAAGGTTATTGGTTATTGCGGATATTTTAAGCTAATCAATGGCTTCGAAAAGACAGTCTACTGGACACGTGATGAAGTTGAGGCTCATCGCATTAAACATAACAAGGCAAAAGACAAAAAATCCTTAAATAACGTGTGGAAATCCGATTATGATGCGATGGCCATGAAAACAGTACTTCGCAACATGCTAGGTAAATGGGGAATCCTCTCAGTGGAAATGCAAACTGCAGTTACTGAGGACGAGAAGGAACCAGAAATCAAGGATATTACTGAGGAATCAAATGAATCTAATATCATTGATTATCCATTCGAAGGTGTGCAAGAAGAAAAGAAAGAGGCAGTTCTTGAACAAGATGAGATTGTTTTTGAATGATGCTCAATTTCAATCAAGTACCTCATAAAGTCCTCCTCCCTAACTGGATCTGGGAGGAGGCAAAAACGAAGGAACATTTCAAAAAGCTCGTACTACAATATATGCAGAGATATCCAGATTATGTTGTGAAAAGCGTAAAAGGTAAATTTGCAGTTTGTGAAAGGAGGGTATAAGGGTGAATTACATCAAAGAATTAAATGCTTTCTATGATTGGCTCGAAACAAATTCTCTTCCCCCATCAGCAATTAATTTATGGCATGCGCTAATGAACATAAATAATAAGGCTGGATGGATCCCTGAATTTGCAGTAGCTAAATCAGTAATAGAAATCAAAACAGGCTTGAAGAAAGACGCCTACTATAATGCCCGGAATGTTCTTAAACAAAAAGGAAGGATCGACTTTAAAGAGAGAGGGACTAGGGCGGCAACCTTTCGAATAATATCGTTTGACTCGTCTGAAAAACCGACAAGTAACCAGATAAGCGAAAACAACTTGTCTGAAAAACCGACAAGAACCCCGACGAGTACCCCGATAAGTGCCCAGACAAGTAGCACGACAAGTACCCGGAACATTAATAAACTAAACAAAACTAAAAGAAACGAAACTAATACAACTGCTGCTGACCGGGTGAATTATTTTGATTCATACATGCTTTGTTTTAAAGGCCAGCCAAGTCCTATTCAAATTCAAGAGATTAATTATTTTATAGACCAGGAAGGCATTGAAGAAGAGGCTGTATGTATTGCTTTCAAGAAAGCTGCAGAAGCAGGGGCTAAATACTCTTATGCCCGATCAATTCTTAACAACTGGGTCTCTAAAGGCATTAAGACAGTTCAAGATGTTGAGGAAGAGAATAAGGCCTATGAACAGTCTAAAAAGAGCTTTTCTAATCGTCGGGGAGTTGTCCGCCAAGAAAAACTCCCTGATTGGTACCAGGAGCCCCAACAAGCTCAAGTGGTCCCATTGCCAGGCATTAACCCCAATGAAACTTATGAAGAGAAACGGGCGCGATTAGAAAAAATGCAAAAGCAGTTCCAAAAATCAGGATCGTGAAAGGAGTAGTGTATGGCAATTCTTTATAAAGCCGTTCAGCAGGATATGAAGCGCAAATTTATTATCCAGCAGCTAGAGAATGCCGACATCAAAGAACATCAAAAACAATCTATCTATGAACTAGAATACCGAACACTTAGGTATCTTTTAAGCCTTCATAGGATACAAAATGAGGTGTGATTTTTTGCAACGAATACCAGCTAAAGAATACCGTAAAACGGTAACAAAAAAAAGACATAAGTACGGAAATAAGAAGACCGTTGTTGATGGAATTACCTTCGATTCCAAAGCAGAAGCTAAATACTATGAACAGCTTAAATGGTTAGAGCAGGCTAAAGAGATAAAGAGCTTCAAACTACAACCTAGATACATACTTCAAGAAGGCTTCGTCAAGAACGGTAAGAAATATCGGAAGATTGAATATGTAGCAGACTTCGAGGTTCATAAGTTAGATGGAACCATAGAAGTTATTGATATAAAAGGCGTGGGAACGAAAGAGTTTGCTTTAAAAAGGAAGCTATTCGAGGCTAAGTATTTGGACACTCTTTCGGTCCTGGCATATGACGAGACATTCGGTTTTATTGAATTGGACAAGTTGAAAAGCTAAAGAAGAAAAAAGGAGGCTTGAAATGAGTGAAGTAAAGACACGGATTGACTATATGGAGGCTTGCTTGGACAAGCCTCTCACAATGCCTCGGTTGGAAACCATGACGATCTATAGAGATGACTTCGACTGGATGGTTAAAACGATTGAAGAGCTGCTGGATTTTCAGGAGGAAGCCCTTAAATCAGCCAAGACCATTTATCGGCAGAATAAGCGCATTGAAGAGCTGGAGGAGGAAATTGTCCAGTGGAAAAAATCACACTCTGGGAAATGATTCAAGAAGTTATAAATAGGCTCAGGAAAAAATGAATATAAAACAATTATAGAAGTAACTTTTAAAGCCAATAATAACAGAAAGTCGTAAATCTTGGAGATCACATGGCCTTTCAACAAATTAATCTTATGCAATTTAATTTGGCTACAAAGAAAGTAAATACACTCTATTTAAAAAAGCAAATAATGATTAGAGAAAAGAACACAATGGATGAGTTTTTTGAACGTTTATATCATGGAGACCTAGCGTCAGCTATGAAAATTTATGGAGCATCCGACAGTTTTATTGACATGCATCTTCGCAGGATTTGGCGTAGTTTAGAAAATTAAACATGGTTACAAACAATAAATCATTGCAGTTTTGAGACAAACTGTGCAATAAAGGGGGCGAGAAAAATAGTGTCGTAATTCGTCCATTATGCGAAGGAAGTACATTAAAAAAGAAGTATTCTAGGACGCTTCTTATCATTAATTTAATGTTATAGAATGAAATTTGCTAATCAGCTTATCTAATTGTTTACTATATTTAATTGTTTTTGGGTGAGCCTACCCTTTCTGTTTTTCAGCATTTATTATTTTTTGTTTCAAGTGGAAAATTTGATTTTTTAGTTTGATGGTTTCAAATAATGTTGTCATGTAAAAAGCCCCTAAGATGTTATTAGGACTTTATTTTCACATGAATTTATTAAGAGAAGGTGAAGCTAATGTAAAAATTGAGTAGAAACAATAATAGTTTTGTTTGGAGGAATACATAGCATGAAAAAAGAAGTGCCCAGGGCACTCCGAAGTTTTGGGTTGGAAATATAGTTAAATCTCAGTCTATGAAAGTCAACTCAGAGATGTGAACTAGCTCAATCTTATGGTTATCCTCAAGTTCTTTAATTTCACAATAGCCGGATTCATATTTCTTAAGTACTATGTATTCTTTCCCTTTGTATATAACTCTCTCTGTTAACATTACTTTCTCCTCTTGATTGATTATGTATACTAGCAGTCCTAGTATAGCATAAAATTAAACCTATAAAAATACTGGGATTTAAAGAAAAAAAGAAGCCTCTTAAGATGCTTCTAACCCTTTATTCAATATTAGTCGCTCAAATTTAATTATTAATTTATCTAATTCTTGACTACATTCTATTGTTTCAGGATGGCTTAGACCTTTCTTTTGTCCAACCATTATCATTTCACTTCTTAATTGCGAAATTTGATTTCTTAAATTAATAGTCTCTAACCAAGTAGTCATTACAAATTACTCCCAATTACAAATTTGTTGAAATATACATTATAACTATTTTTAACGATAAATACATTATAATCGGGAAATATTCATTAAGTTGTCGAATTTACTTGGATCAAAATAGAGAAATAATAAAATCATTCTACAAAAAAAGCCAGGATTCCTCCTGACTTCGCCAACTTAATTATACCATAGGGGGAATCTGCATGAGACTAAAAGATATAGACATTAATCCTAGTACTATGAGACTAGAAATTGATATAATGGAACAAAAAGGTAGTTTTGCCATTGTTGTTTGTGATGGTAAGGCTAGACTTACTCTGCTACCTGAACATGGGGAAACAAAGATAGTTACTCATCAAGGGAAGATTAAGCGGGTTAAATTTGATGAAGGGGAAGAGTTCTAGTGGATGATTGGATTAACGATTTAATAATGTTTTTAATCCATTTGCAACAAATGAAAGTAAAGGTGAAAAAAGAAGATTTACTAGGTGCTTTATGTTTTGTAGAGAATTATCAACAATTTAAATCTATTTTAGCTTTGTATAAAGATTATGGCCTGAAAATGGGGATTAAAATATATGAAAGCTTACCTCATTATATTTGTGACTATAATGACTGTCTTGAGATTTTAGATTACTTAAAGGAAAATTCCAAAGGCCTAAGAGCTGATTACTTTATTCAGCTAATCTTGTTGAGTCAGGATAGGGAAAAGGCTGAGAAAGCATATAAAGATGCTCAAATTTTTAATATAAAGCTCGCTGAAAGCTGGATTGATAGATACGATGAGAAGAATACCGTTCACTCCAACTTTTTTGAAATTCAAAAACAACGGTTAAGTTATTATGGAAAACCTTTTATGGCTAAAATAAAAAAATTAAAGCAAGAAATAGCAACAATGTCTATTTCTACTGTGAAAAAACAGGCTGAAAATAACAATAGAAAAGGCACCGTTGTATACAGTCAAAATCATTATTATAGAAGTGAATTTGTTAAGCAATATGCCTTGAAAGTAGCAAAAGGCGTTTGCCAACTGTGTAGACGCCCGGCTCCTTTCTTGAACAAGGATTATAATCCATTCTTAGAAGTACATCACATAGATTATTTGTCCAAAGGCGGAAAGGACCGTATAGATAACGTTATAGCGATTTGTCCGAATTGTCATCGAAGAGTTCACGTTTTAGAGGATAACGATGATTATATAAAGTTAAAGTATAGGGCAAATTTACTTTTAAAGATTTACTAGTTTTACCTGTGCTAATGCTCAGAGAAAAATATTATGGGTTAAGTTTGATGAGGAGGAAGAGCTTTGAAAGAACAAATTCTAAAGGACTATGATAATAAAAAAATAATCTTTATTGAATTAGAAGAAAAAATAAAGGGATTAATAAACTCACTAATAAAAGAACAAGGCTTAACTATTCATGGGATAGAATCTAGAGTGAAGCAAAAAGAAAGTCTATCGAAAAAGATAGACGAAAAGGGAGACAAATATAATGGTCTTGAAGAAATTACTGATACTTTAGGGTTAAGGATTATAACTTACTTTGAGGACGATGTTGACAAAATTGCCAATTTAATAAAGACTGAATTTTTACTAGATGAAAAAAATTCTACTGACAAAAGGGATAAAAAGCCAGACACTTTTGGATATTCTTCTTTACACTATATAGTAAAGTTAAAAGAACCCCGAGCATCATTACCGGAATATGCAAGATTTAATGATATTAATTTTGAGTTGCAAATTCGATCTATTTTACAGCATGCATGGGCAGAAATCGAACACGACATTGGATATAAAAGTGCCATCTCAATACCGAAAAATGTTAGAAGGAATTTTTCAAGAATTGCCAGTTTATTAGAATTAGCTGATATAGAATTTATAAGGATAAAAAAGGAAATCCAAAAATACTCAGAAAAAGTTAAAGAAAATATAAAATTAGATAATCTTAACATACCGCTAGACAAAGTAACATTAGAAGAGTTTCTAGAAAATTCGAGTTTAATTTCTGAGATAAACTATCATTTTAAAAGATTATTTAATGCCGTTGAGGTAAAATATAGTGATCGTGCTGTAGAGAGTGATTTAAAACGGTTAATGTATTTTAATATTACAACTTTAGAGCAACTCCAATCTGAATTATTTAACAGGAAAGACAAAATTTTATCGTTTAGTGCTAAATGGGTAGAAAAAAATGCTATTACAATCTCAAAGGGAGTGGCTTTATTTTATTTAGAGTACCTATTAATTGGCGAAAAAAATGATGTAAATGCTATAGAAAAGTATTTACAAGAGTTTTCAATAGGGCAAGAATATAGGAAAACAGCTGAAAAAATTCTTAGAGTAATAAATGAAATGTGATGCTACCAGCTAACTGGAGGACACTGAATGAGCGCTACGGCGTTTGTTTGGTGTCCTTTTTAATTTTGAAATGGGGGATAAAATGATGGGAGTAAAGCAACTTTCGTTTTTTAGTGAAGTAAATGAAAAAGAGGTGCGTCGGATTGTAGGACGTGAACTCAAGCAATATAAGGCACTAAAGGTGTCCCTAGAAAATAAATTAGAGCGTCAGGAAGCAGGAATCGCCTTTTTATATCCTTCTCTTCATTCTGAAGAAAGCAAAAAAGAGCTTAAGGTGAAGCAAATGGAGCGTGCTCTGCAGAATGCCCTTGATGATATTGAACGAGAAATTATTAAACAAAAATATTTATCAACTACTCGGGTCAAAGACATTAACTTATATATAGAAATGGGATTAACAAAGGACCAGTACTATTCATATAAAAGACAAGCCATATTGCAAATTGCCACGGCACTCGGAATTATTTGAGTGTCTTTATTTTTGCTCAAGAAAAAGCCGACAAAATCCAGAGAAAAAGCCGACAAAAATAGGGACATTTTAAGGGATAAAATAGGGGAATTTTTATTTTTCCAATACAGGTAAGATTTTCTTATCAGGTTAATACCTGGTAGGAGACACATCTTTCCTTTATCAATGGTGTACTCGGGTGTATCGAATGACTGTGAAGGTTGCCGGCTGATTTTACGGGGGAACAACTGGAGTCTAGGCTGTATTGCGTACGATAGCCACGGGAAGAGCAAAGTGTGAGATTCCTTTGCGAGGACTGCTTGATTTTTCAGCGACCGTTACTACAATCCTGGCCACCTCCCGGGTGATTGATAAAGGACGGGATAATATCTTTAGCATTTAGCACAAGGTGGTGTAAGGAGAGGAATAAATGAAAATAAAAGATCAGTTAAGTAAACAGGAAAGAACACATCTGCAGGCCATTTCTAAACGTGAAGAAGAGAAACTATCGAAAAATGACTGGCTGGATCTTATGGGTGCTAAAAAGAGCACATTTAAAAGGGTCCATGGTCGTATTAGAAGGAAATAATTTTTTCATGTAGAGCTATGTAGATAAAGAATGGAGGTGTCTCTTATGAAAGATCCAGGCGTCGTGGGGGGGGATCACCTAGATCCCAGCGATGGCGGTGGCCATCATTCTGATCCGGGTGGAGCAGGTAGCTCACCCTCTTATTGTGATCCCGGTGGTGGTGGCTTCTAAGCACTCATTCATTTGAGTGCTTTTTATTTTGCAGGAAAACATCTCCTATTGTCGAATTTTTAAAGATACTAGGAGGTAGTCGTTTATGAGGATAACAATGGATATAGATTACAAATCTAATGCTGCGAAAAATTTTAAAACAAACATTATTGGCATTGAAGCAAGCCACGAGTTAATTAAATCTGGAATAAATTCACATCAATATGGTGAAAACTTATTGCCTGCAATGATTTATTATTATCGTGGTATGAAAATGTTAGCTATTTCAGTATTGGAGAGATTTTATATTGAATTCTTGATAGAAAGCATCAATAAGGAAGAGATAAAAGACAAAGACACATTAACAACCCACATAAGAAAAAAGTTAAATTATAAAAAAACACAGCTTTTATCGTATCAGAGGTTAGAAAGCGTAAATAAGTATTTTAAGTTATTTATAGATAAAAATATTAAATTTAATGAGTTCCAATCGATTTCAAGAATTAAGGAAATGTTATCCGTTCGCCATAATACGGTGCATAACTTTGGTTATATAGATAAAAAATTTAAGTTGGAAAATAAAAAGTGGATAGAAGAAGAACCTAATGCAGAAGTAATAATACCAACTGAAGGTTCTTTTACAGTAGACCTTATTACTCTTCAAACCTTTGTTAGATATATAGATGGTTATTTCAAAAACACCAAGTAAGGTGTTTTTTTATTATTTTAAGTGGGGGTGGGTGATATGTAGTGCCAAGGCGAAGAGATCCTAAAAGGGATGAAGCTTTTGAGATTTTTAAAAAGCATGATGGAAAGATAACCAATCGTGCTCTTGCTGCAGAACTTGGCATTCCTGAAAAGACCATTGGCGGTTGGAAGTCTAAAGATAAATGGAATGGCCATCTGAACGGAGTACTCCAAACAAAAATACGGAGTACTCCAAATAAAAGTGTGGCGAAAAAAGCACGTTCTCCAAGTGGTAAAAATGAAAATAAAGACCACAGTGAATTAACTGATAAACAAAGACTTTTTTGCGTAAATTATCTCAAATACTTTAATGCAACAAAAGCATATCAAAGTGTATATAAATGCTCCTATTTAACTGCTAGAGTTGAAGGTCATAGACACCTAACAAAACCTAACATAAAAAATGAAATTGAACGTTTGAAAGCTGATTATCAACTTGAGATATCATTAGATGGGAAAGCAGTGTTACAAAAATACATTGATATTGCTTTTGCTGATATTACTGACTTTGTTGACTTCGGGCAAAAAGAACAACTTGAAACCAATGCATTCGGAGAGCCTGTACTCGATGAAAACGGCGATCAAGTAGTTTATAAATACAGTTATGTTGATTTCAAAAATGCTGATGAAGTAGACGGCACTTTAATTACAGAAGTGAAGAAAGGTAAAGACGGTGTAAGTGTAAAGCTGGCCGATAAGATGAAGGCCTTAGAATTCCTTTCTAAATACACAGATCTCCTTTCTGAAAATGACCGTAAGAAGCTTCAAAACGAAAAGCTCAGAATGGATATTGAAAAGACAAAAGCTGAGGTTGAAAAGATCTCTACTGGTTCAGATGAAAAGCCAGTTGAAATTGTAATAAAACGGGGAGTAAAGAAAGATGGTTGAAAAAGAGGTTAATCCCCATTTCGAAGATTTTTTGTTCGATTGGAGCACTAAGTTTCAGTTTTTAGTTGGGGGCTATGGATCCTCGAAGAGTTACCATGTTGCTCTTAAGTTAATCCTAAAGCTTCTGAAGGAAAAACGGACAGCCCTGGTGGTTCGGGAAGTATACGACACTCACAGGGATTCAACCTTTTCCCTTTTAGAGGAACTGGTCATAGACCTGCAGCTGGATGACCGTATTAAATGCATGTCCTCACCTATGCAGATTCGCTTCCCTAATGGCAGTAAGATCATCTTTAAAGGGATGGACAAGCCAGCAAAGCTAAAATCGATCAATAATGTTTCTATTGTTTGGATTGAAGAGTGCTCTGAGGTAAAATACGCAGGTTTTAAAGAACTCCTTGGACGTTTAAGGCATCCAACATTAAAGCTCCATATGATTCTTTCTACAAATCCAGTAGGCGAAGATAACTGGTCATTTAAGCACTTTTTTAAAGATGAATTGAATAACCGGTTAATCCTCGATGATGAAGATTTATATGATCAACGCACTAAGGTAGTAAATGATACTTACTACCATCATTCAACTGCTGATGATAATATCTTCCTTCCTGAAAGCTACATTGAACAGCTTGAGGAGATGAAGGAATATGATCCAGACCTTTACCGTATTGCCCGGAAAGGTCGTTTTGGCGTTAATGGGATTAAAGTTCTTCCACAGTTTGAGGTAATGGCTCATGAAGAGCTGGAAGCAACGCTTAGAAGGTTGCCAAATCCCATTAAAAGAGTTGGTATGGACTTTGGCTTCGAGGATTCCTATAACGCATTGTATCGATTAGTAATAGATCCAAATAGAAAATACCTCTACATCATTTGGGAGTATTACAAAAACAAAATGACCGATGATCTGACAGCCGAAGAAATTAAAGAGTTTAAACAAACTCGTGAGCTCATCAGGGCCGATTCTGCTGAGCCTAAAACAATTCAATTTTATAAACAGCAGGGTTTTAATATGCGTGCTGCTAAAAAGTTTCAAGGTTCTCGGTTGCAATATACCAGGAAGGTTAAGAGATTTAAGAAAATCATTTGCTCTGATCAATGTCCAAATGCCATTTTTGAGCTTAAAACCCTCACTTATAAGAAGGACAAAAACGACATCATCATTCCGGATGAGTTTAACATAGACCCACATTCATTGAGTGCTATTTGGTATGCTCTTGATGATTATGAGGTGTCTGATCTCAAGAGTCCAATTGATAGATATAAACAAATGGCTCAACGAAGGCGGTGAAAAATATGAATGCAAGACAAAAGGCTAAGATGTACAAAAAGGATTTTCTTATCGGAAATGGCAAGGGGCATGGAAGAGATCCACTGACTACTCAAAAGCCACATTTTAGAAGACGTTTTCCGGATGAAGAATTAACGGACCTATATGCTACAAATGCCATTGTTCAAAATATCATTGATATTCCGGCAGAGGATATGACGAAGAACGGCTTTGATCTAGTAATGAAAGACGAAAAGCTGAAAAACGCTATTATGCAAAAGCTTCGAGACCTTGACGTGAAGAATGCCTTCAAAAAAATGAAGTCTTATGAGCGATTGCATGGTGATGGATTTATTTCGTTAGGTGTTACTCAAAGAGTTCCGTTTACTTTAGACCAACCTCTGGATCCAAGAACATTAATGAGTGTAGATTATATCCATCCTTTTAGTGGCATGAAGGTAAATGAATTTATTTTAAATGATGATATGTTTAGTGCTAACTTCGGTCGAGTAGAGAAGTTTCAGGTCTATCGTCAAAATCTTACTGGTTATAACATTGCTGGTATCATGCAGGCGGATGTACATTGTTCTCGTTTGATTCATGACCAAACAAGACGGTTAGACGATGGATATGAGTATGAATATAGGGGAAGGTCGTTAATAGAACCTCTTTATGACATCATTACAATCATGGATACTTCTTTGTGGTCAGTTGGACAAATCCTTTATGATTTTGTATTCAAGATTTACAAATCAGAAGGTATAAATGATATGAGTACTGATGAAAAATATGATCTTGGCATGCTAATGAATTTTGCTTTTAAAACCGAAGCAATGGGAATTATCGGTGAAAATGAGGAGTTAAAAAAGGAATCTACAAACGTTTCAGGCATTAAAGAACTGCTAGATTTCGTTTGGGATTACCTGTCCGGAGCTGTCCGGATGCCTAAGTCCGTTATTAAGGGGCAGGAAGCTGGAACTATTACTGGTGCTCAATACGACATTATGAACTATTATGGCCGTATAGCTGCTATGCAGGAAAATGAGATGCGCCCTAAGTTGGAGCATTTAGTTCGCTTGTTATTATGGTCATCTGCTGAACTTGGAGGACGAATTGACCCAGATAAAATTGATTGGAAACTTAAATTCAATCCTCTTTGGCAGCTCGATTCTAAAACGGACTCTGAAATACGTCTGGCAACTGCCCAGGCTGACCAAATATACATGACGAATGGTGTATTAACTGCAGACGAAGTCAGGGAAACACGTTTCGGCCAATTCGGGTTAACGAATGAGCTTAAGTTTAATGGTGATGTAGCTGATCTAGACAAAATGGCCTTGGACGTCTACAAAGCCTATAGGGAGAACCATTAACATGGCTAGAAGATTGGTGCCTAAAACCAAATTCCCTTATGCTTCCGAGGTTTTTTACTATCGAGAGCTAAATAAACTCGTTAAAGAACTAGGAAAAGTGACCATGCAAGTATTTAATGACCAGATCAAGCCTCAGGTTGTCCAATTTCGAATGAAAAATGACTCCGAGTCTTACAGGGTGGATGGACCTTTAGACATCATACAGAGGGCAATAGACGTCATTAAAGGGTTGTCTCTTGGAATCTTTTCAAATAATACAATTCAATCGATTTCAAGTCGGTTTGTTACCTCTGTAAATTCGTTAAATAAAACAAATATGGACGCTCAGGCAAAGGTGAGGGGAATCAACCCTATTCAAAGTGAACCTTGGCTGGATGAATATATCCGGACGTCAATAAAAGAAAATGTTAATTATATCAGCACCATTAAAGATGAGTACTTTTCGAAGATCGAAAGCATTATTCTCCAAGGTGTAAAAAATGGAGATAGTATTAAATCCGTTCGTGATCAATTGGTCGAAAGAGTAGGGATGACCCAAAACCGAGCTAAGTTTATTGCAGTTGACCAGACAGGCTCTATCTTTGGACAAATGACTGCAAAACGACATCAGGAAATGGGTGTTGAGAAGTTCAAATGGACTGATTCAGGTGATAGCAGGGTTCGTAAAAGGCACAGGGAACTAAACGGAAATGTTTATTCTTATGCTGACCCACCATCCGAGGGATTGCCGGGGACTCCTTTTCGGTGTAGATGTGTTGCGGTACCAGTATTTGAATGATTAATAAATAAAAAGAAGAGGTCTATCACTCTTCTTTTTAGGACATTATTTCTTGATTTAGTCTTTTTTCAAAGTTTCTATGTCTCTGTACAGTTTTAGCGCTTCTTTCATATGTAAATATTTTGAGTTTCTTAATTATCTTTACAGCACTAGCGTCGAATGGACTATCACCTAATAAACGATTTAAATCTTCTTCAAATATTTTTTGAACTTCAGTAGGGATGTAGGCTAAATCAATTCCCTCTACTTTTCCTGTAAAACTGATTTCAAACCTAGCTGTAAATCCAGAATTAATAGTGCCCTTTAAAATAATAGTATACGGAGTCTTTCTTCTTGCACTATCAATTATTAGGTTGCAATTAATGAACTCTTCCATAAATTTCACCACCTTTGGAATTATTATAACTTATTGGGAAAAATTTTAAAAAAGCTTTATTAAAGGAGATGAGAACATGTGAAGCTAAAGAGGTACGACACAACCTTTATAAATGATTATGACGAAACACCAGAAGGTTATCTGACAGTTACTGTTCCGATAACTCGCCCTGGTGTTTTTCCGTATCAACGGCAGGATGGAAGCATTCAGATGGAAGCCAAGCTGCCAGAAGATATATTCAGTGATTTAACCATTCAATCGGCAAAATCAAAACCAGTTACGGACGACCATCCAAATGAACCGGTTACCTTACAAAATTACAACTTGTATTCAAAAGGATTATCCCATACGGATGCTAGAGTAGAAGATTTAAAACTCTATGTTTCTCTGACAGTTACCGATGCAGGCCTGATTCAAAAAATACAGGACGGTAAACGAGAGATTAGTATTGGCTTTTTATCTGATATTGTGGCCGAATCCGGGACTTACCAGGGGCAATCTTACGAATATGTCCAAAGAAATATCGAAATTAACCATATCGCAATTGTGGACCAGGGCCGGGCAGGACCGGAAGTGTCAATCCGTGGTGATTCAGATGCCTGGCAGATTAAAAATGAGGGAGGAAAAGAGAACATGGCAACATACAAGATTGATGGAAAAGAATATGAAATGGACTCGGCCGTTAAATCTTTTTTAGAAGCACAGGCGGCTAAAATAGATGCCGCTGAAACAAAAGTTAAGGATCATGATGCTCTGCAAGGCCGTTATGATGCTCTAGATACTAAATTCAAAAATCTAGAGACAGAACTTGAAGAAGCAAAGAAAAACACGCTGTCCGAAGATGAGCTGGAAGAGAAAGTGAGTGAACGAATTGAATTGGTTAGCACTGCTAAGCCACTGCTGGGCGATTCGTTTGATTTTAAAGGTAAGAGTGACCGAGATATTAAAGAAGCTGTTATCGTGGCTGTAAAGCCGGAATTTAAAGGCGACGGGCGTTCAGAAGAATACATCAATGCTTTTTATGAGGCAACTGTGGACAACGTTAATACACGAGGGTTCAGTTCTGACGGATTAAATAACCTGAAAAATGTCGGGGGAAAATCCAAAGGATCCGCAACCGATATTGAAGAAAAGAAAAATAAGCGTATGAACATGAAAGAAAATGCTCAAAAACAAGCTTAATAACAAAAATAGATGAAAGAAGGAGGGCTTAGCACATGCCTATTATGGATTATAGAGAGTATATGACGCCCGAACTGGGCAAAGGAAAAAATGCCTCATATCATGAAGGCCATGCCGACACAGGAGCTGCAGGAGCCGATATTCAATGGGGGCTGGCAGTTCAATTAAGTGCTAGTAACCCAAATCAAGTTATTCCGTACGATGGTACAGGAAACTTCCAGGGAGTAGCCATGGCTAATCACTATGCAGAGACTCGATTATCCGATGTTTCTCAATTTATTGATGGCCATTATGTTGCCAGTGATGCAGTTTCTTATTTACGCCGTGGCAGCATCTTTGTCGAAGTGGAGGAAGACGTGATTAAAGGAGACAATGCTGTAATTGATAAAACAACGGCGAACTTCCGTCCTGCAACAACTACCATTACAACTGTTTCAGGAGTTATCGGATCATTTAAATCATCTGCAGCTGCAGGAAATCTAGCAGAATTAGAAATTAACTTACCATAAGGATAGAGGGGGAAGACAATCGTGGCAGAAGAAAGAGTAATGTTTAGAGCGCTCGACCTGGAAGCTATTGATAACAGGTTATATGAGCCAAAATATGAGGAGCTAACTGCTCGAAGCGTTTTTGAAATTAAATCAGATATCCATCCAGGTGCTGAAACACATGCTTATAACGTCATGACAAGAACAGGCGTGGCCAAAATCATGGGTAATGCTGCTGATGATCTACCACTAGTAGATGCTGACTTCCGCCGCGAGTTCGCACGTATCTATACGATCGCAGTGGGCTTCACTTATAGCATTCAAGAAATGCGTGCTGCTCAAATGCCGGGCACCATTTTAAAATCAGTTGATGCTACAAAAGCAGATGTTGCTAGACGGGCAGCTGCAGAAAAAGAAAATGCCATCGCTTGGATTGGGGAGCCTAATTACAACATCAAGGGCGTTGTAAATACAGTAGGTATTCAAGTTGAAGCTGTTGATGCTGGAGCAAGTGGCCAAACAAAGTGGAATCAAAAAACAAGTACGGAGATTGTTGAGGATATCCGCAAACTTCGTAAAAAGGTAGCTGTATTACCTGGACATGCTTCATCAGGTGACCTGATTTTGGCGGTACCAGCTGACCAATACGAGGAAATGAACCGTCGATACAGCGATTATGATGCCCGTTCTATTATGCAAGTCGTAAAGGAATATAACTGGTTCTCCAAAATCAACCGTGTCCCTGACTTAAAAGGTGTTGGAACTGCAGGAAGTGACTCCATGCTTGTAATAGATACGTCACCGGACGTCATTCAGTTGGTCATTCCAATGGATCTTACACGTCTAGAGCCAGAATGGAAATATCCAAAATGGACGGTACCAGCTGAGGAACGTTTTGGCGGAGTTATTGTTCGTTACCCTATGGGAATCGCGAGAGGAGATGGCATTTAATTATGTTGGTACAAAATAAAGGTGATTATGTTCGTCATATTGGTGTCCGGTTAATTCCGGGCACGAATAATTTAAATCCAATTGATGCAGAAGCTTTCAAAAAAGCACTTGAACATCCTTTAAACAAACACTTAGTGGATGAACTAGAAGAAATCGTGGTCCAAGAGGGTGGAATCACAGATTTAACACCCACAAAGGCAAAACAATTAGTGAAAGATACTTTTGATGTGACTGTTTTAGAAGAATGGCAAGGTGTTGAAACTAGGAAAGCTGTCTTAAATGACATTGCAAAGCAAATCGAGTCCATTAAAAACCTGCCAGAAGACCAAATTCATAAAGAAGAATAGGGGTTGACGTCCTATGGATGAAAATACAAGCCCTACAACGCCTGCTCGTGTTAAAGCAATTGCAAAGCACCTCAATATTATGAGTGATGATGATCTGCAGATATTCATTGACGATGCCTTCCAAGAAGTTTTGACTACTGGCGCTAAGGAAGAGTACCACGAACGCTTAACTAGGTATCTAGCAGCTCATATGGCTTCTATTAATGTGAGACAAGCAAATGAGGAGAGCGTGGGTCCTCTAACGAAGATTTATAATCTATCAAGAGCTAGCGGTGAAACAGGAAAAGGTGCTGCAATGTTAACGCCTTACGGTGAGGAATACGATCGCCTTATGCGTCGAGTTACCGGCCGTGGACGCCTCAACTTAACGGTGGTTGGATATGGACGTCCTTACTGATGAAGTAGGATTGAATCGTCTTTACCAGGAATTAGCCGAGCTTGATCGATACTCGATTGAGATTGGTATATTCGGGTCGGACGATTCTTTTTATACTATGATTGCCAACGTTCATGAGTTTGGTATGACAATACATGCGAAAAATCAATACCTAACCATACCCACAAAAGAAGCTGAGGGAAGGAAAGCTGCAGATATACCAGGCCTGTTTAGACCAAAAGGGAAAAATGTTCTTGCGGTTAAAGACGGGGATGGAATTAAGGTTATGTTTATTCTAAAAGAGAGTGTAAACATCCCTGAACGTTCATTTGTGCGATCCACATTTGATGAAAAGAATGATGAGTGGCTGGATTTTCTTGAGGGTCAGATTGAAAAGGTTTGTGAGTTAGAGATCGATGCTAAAACAGTATTCAATCGATTAGGAGCAAAAATTGTAGGGGATATTCAAGAAAAAATGAGGGATATTCGAACACCGCCGAATGCTCCTTTAACTGTTGAAAATAAAGGATCGGATAATCCGTTAATTGTTGATGGCAGCTTAAGGCGTCATGTCACATGGAAGTTGGTGAGGGACAATGGGGAGTATGTTTGATTTCTCGGATTTGCTTGCCGAATACAGTTTTCCGATACAGGTTATTAGTCCTGAAGCAGGTACAAAAGGGACTTATAGTAAGCAAACCGGGGAATGGGAGGCATCGCCCACTGCAGATCCTATTGATACAACAGGAGCAGTTATTCCGTATTCATCCAATGAAATTTATCAAAGTGGTGGCCGTCTTACTAAGTTGGACAGGCAGTTACTAATTGATTTAGATATCCCGCCAAAGAGCATAATCATTTACAACAACCAAAAATACTCGGTTGAGCAGGTGATCCCATATGGCGATTATGCTAGCTTCAATCAATATGAATTAAAGTGGGTGAGCGCCTTTGAGTGACTTTGATTATAAAAACGTAACCAGTGCTCTTATTCAGTCTGTTAGTGATGCAACTGGATATCAGCTTATCGAAGGCAATAGTTCAGGTGATCAACCTGAATATCCTTTTTGTACGTTTACTTTTACCTCTCCCATGATTGAAATTGAAAGAAATTACGATGGACGCCTCTTTGAAATAGTACTGTCACTTACATGGCATGATACTAGTTCAATAGGCGTCTTAAATTTATCTAAAAAGCTAGAAACCTATCTTAAATCTACATTGGGAAGACAAACACTAGAGGATAACGGAATTGTTTTGGTTGATACGTCTAACAGTAATGCCAGAGATAATCTTATTTCAATAGATTATGAGAGAACAGCTGGGTTTGATATTCAACTCCGTGTCCGAGATTCCTTTGTAGATAATGCTGATTCTATTGAAAGCATTCAAATAAATACTGGAGGTAATGAATAAGATGGCACTTCAAGACATTCAAGTAACAATAGATATTCAACGCCCATCTCCGAGAGTGGGCCTTGGCCGGCCGTTAATCTTAGCAGAATCTGCTTCAACAACGTCAACTTATACAGAATATGCATCAATTGATGACTTAGTAAAAGATTATGCGGAAACTACCACGGTTTACAAAAAGGCTGCGGCCGTCTTTGCTCAAGCCAATGCTCCTGACATTGTGGCTGTGGCAACTTATAGTGCGACTGGCGGTGGGGATCCTTCCACGGGACTAACCATTGTGGCAGCATTTGAAAAGTATTTCGGTAATGCTTGGAACTTTTTGCTTTTACCAGACGCGATTGCTTCAGAAAGGTTAGCTGTATCAAATGCTTTGGAAGCTCATAAATTTAAGTTCCTTGTTTTAAAAGTAGAAACACAGGATGAACTGGCACAGTATATCTCTAATTCAAGGACTATTTGTTATTATCACCCTAGCAAAACAGGTGAAGAGCTGGATGCGGCGATTATTGGAGAGGCAGCCTCTTTGCAAGTAGGATCAATAACATGGAAATTCCGTAAGAATCTTGTAGGAATTACACCCGTTGATATCACTTCAGATGATCTTAAAGCCATTCATGCTGCTGGGGCAAATATGTATGTAGAAAAAGCCGGCATCCCTCAAACGTCTGAAGGCATCACTGCGACAGGACAGTATATTGATATCTTACATGGCCAGGACTGGGTGAAGGTTAACGGTGAAAATTCACTGCAGCTCTTGCTTTCGGACAACGATAAAATTCCAAGCAATAGTATTGGGGTATCCATGGCTTCGTCAGTCCTAACCACCGTGCTGACGACAGCCACTCAAAATGGAATTATTGAAAAAGATGTAAATGGAAATGCACTTTTTTCAGTAACTGCTACACCGATTGATCAAATTCCTAAAACCGATCGTGAAAAGCGCATCTATAGTGGGCTAAGTTTTCAGTACACACCACAGGGCGCTGTTCATGAAATGACCGTTACAGGAACAATTGTTGAAGAATAACAAAGGCGGGCATTTTAGCTCGCTTTTTTGTATAAAGAGGAGGAAACGAAATGGCAGATGGAGTTTATGATGCTTCCCAAATTGCAGTAACAGCACAGAATATGAGTGTAACGGGGTTTAAAAAAGGAACTTTCGTTACAGCAAATAAGGATGACGACAACGTTACAGTAGAATCCAATGCTCAAGGAGAAGCCACGTGGGCTATTAATAATTCAAAGCTGGGTACAATCACACTTACTCTTAACCAAACATCACCATTCTGTAAGTTTTTCAACGGACTGGCTAAAAGCCACGCATTCTTTCCTATTTGGGTGGATGATCCGATTGGTGGAGAGAAGCGTGGAGGTACACAGGCGATGGTTACAAAGGTTGCAGACGCAACCTACTCAGATGGAAATGAAGCACGTGCATATACAATTAAAGTCGGAGATTTTGACATTATTAATAGCTAATAAAAAAACTAAAATACTGGAGGTAATTTTAAATGCCTGAAAACCAAACTATAGATCAAAATGTGGATAATACTGTGGATAAAACGGAGGTCACTTCCACACCTAAACAACCAATTAGTAAATTCGGTTTGCAAGAAACACATACAGTTGAAGGTGTAGATTATACTTTTCAGTTCCCAGGAGTAAAAGACACCATTGAACTTGTTGATCGATCTAAAAACCGTTTTGGAAATATTATTGATTCCCTTTATTATCAGGAAATCATGGACAATGTCATAGTAAGTCCAAAAGTTGATTGGGATCACTGGGACACAAACAATGGTCTGCGTGAGGTAATGGCACTAGCCGATAACTTTCTTGGACGCCAACTGTAGGTTCGATCCAAAAGAGGTATATGATCGAAAACTTGAAGAAGAATTTTCTTTCTGGCTCCCCGTAATGGCGGGGATAGCCAGCAAGGAAGAAGTGAGTAAAATGACAGCTCATCAATTAGGAGTAGCCAACGCGGCTGCCCGATTAAAACTAAAGCTGTTTGAGGGGAGTTGATGGATAATTGAAGACTTTAAGAAATACTACTATGAAAGTCAATATTGAAGTCAACTCTAACCCTTTACAACAAGCAGACAAACTCATCGATGCCTCCATTAAATCCGCGGCAAAGCTAGAGAATCAGTCGAAGGCAAGTGGCAGACAAATAGAGACTGCTGGAAAACAATATGTTGAAGCAAGCCAAGGGGTAAAAAAGAATACAGATTCCCTGAGTATGAATGCAAAGCAGTCCAAGGATACGAGTCGCCAGCATGAAAGTTTAGCCTCTGCTATTCGAAAAGCCAGAGATGGATTTAATGAGCAGAAGAAAAGTGTAGACGGTGCGAGCAAATCACTTAAAGATCTTGTCTTAAATGCTGATACAGCTAAAAAAGCAATGGAAACCATTGGAGCCGGATTATTGGCTAAAAAAATGGCTGACCTGGGGGCTGCAGCTGTCAAAGTTGGTATGGATTTTGACAAGCAAATGAGTGGTGTCCAAGCAATTAGTGGCGCAACTAAAGACCAATTCCAGGCCATGAGGAAAGAAGCTATTTATTGGGGAGCTGCTTCTACCAAATCTAGCTCAGAAGTGGCAGAAGGTATGATGAATCTTGCCCAGGCAGGTTTCTCTGTAAAGGGCATAATGGGAGCCATTCCGGGTGTCATTAATGCTTCAGCTGCATCAGGTGCTGATATGGCAATCGCCTCTTCTGTTATGTCTGATGCTCTGAATGCTTTTGGGTTGAATGCTTCTAAGGCTACTCATATTGCGGATGTACTAGCTATGTCAGCGAATAAAACAAATGCTGATATTACTGACCTTGGATATACCTTTAAATATGCTGCACCAGTCGCACATACATTAGGATTATCATTGGAAGACGTATCAGCAGCTGCAGGATTAATGGCAAACGCGGGTATCCGTGGGGAAACCGCCGGTACCACGCTTAGATCAGCCATGCTTTCATTAGTTAGTCCTACTAATAAAGCGGCGGCTGAACTAGATGATCTTAAAGTTAAAATAACTGATTCCCATAAACAAATGCTTCCTTTTGGGACGATTGTAGGTGAACTTCAAACCGGAATGGAAGGAATGACAAAGGCCCAAAAGGCCGCGGCCATTTCTACGATCTTTGGTAAAGAAACAACCTCCGGCATGCTAGCAGTCATTAGTGCTGGTCCTAAGAAATATGAGGATTTAACTAAAGCTTTGCAGAACTCCGACGGGGCTTCAGCGAAGGCAGCACATACCATTCAGGATAACTTTGCAGGAGCTGTAGAACAGTTAGACGGAACTCTGGAAAGTATGGCTATAAACGTTTCTGATGTCCTAACACCTGCAATCAGAGAGATGACAAACATTCTTTCTGCAGCAGGTAATGTGTTCAATGGCCTAAGTGACTCAGGTAAACGGACAGCCGTTGAAATAGGTTTAATTGCTACAGTAGGGGCTCCTACTGTGTTTTTCTTTTCTAAGGTTTATAAGGGCATAAAGCTTATAAAAGACTTTATGAAAACTGCAGGACCTTCCTTTAGTAATTATCGAAGTGAAATGGCTAAGACAGGGGCATCCGCACTTGAAATGGCCTCTCAAGTTAAAAAGGCAAATGAAATCATGGAATCATCAAGTGGTAATGTCGTTGCGCCAAGTACTAATAGTGCAAAAGGCGCAAAGAGTTATTCCCAGCTGATGAAAGAAGCAAACAATAAGAAAGTTACTGGAAGCACCGGAAAAGTAATCACAGCCGTAGAAGAAGTTGAGCAATCAGCTGCTAAATCAGGGGTATTATCTAAGCTTGGAAAAGTCGGCAAGGGTGTTGCAAAAGGAGTTGGCAAAGGAGCATTAAAATCAGTTCCTTATGTAGGAACATTGCTTTCTGCTACTGACCTTCTAAATATAAATGACAATAATTCTGGCCAAAAAATAGGCAACTTTAGCGGAAGCCTTATTGGCGGAGCAATTGGTGGCGGTTTAGGATCATTTCTAGGACCAGCCGGAACTATGGCTGGTGCTGCAATAGGTAGTGTAGGAGGAGAAATGCTAGGAGGATGGTTAGGACCTAAAATACAAAAATCATTCTCTTCATCCCTAACTGGCGTAGAGAAATTTGGCAAGGGAGTTTCCAAAACAACTGCCCAAGCATACAACGATTTCAAACAGCTAAACGACAAAGCTACTTCACAATTGGAGTACCTTTCTATATCAGGTGATAAGCTTTCTAAAAGTGCTTCTAATAGCCTATCTAAAAATTTTAATGATATGGCCAAAAATGTGGAAGATGATCTCTCTAAAAGTGCTAAAAATACAAAGGGTAACTTGCAAAAGCTTGTTACAGCTGGGGTTTTAAATGCAGATGACATGAAGGGAATATTAGTTACCCACAATCGTGTTCTGGCTTCCGAGAAAAGTGATATTGAAAAGACTAATAAAAAAATTCAAGCTGCAAATAAAAATATGTACATCGAGTCAAAACAAATCACCTCAAAGTATGAAAGCGAAATTAACGCAATCAAGTCAAAGGCTAAGAAAAAAGGTATAGCCTTAACTGAAGAGGAAATGAATAAAATAAAGTCTCTTGAGCAACGAGCAGCAGAAGAGAGACGCAATGTCCAAACAAAGTATAAAAACCAGATTGAAAAACTCCAACAGCAACAAAATAAAAACGTCATAACAGCTCTATCTGGATCAGCCAGGGAACAAAAATTAATCTTGGGCAAATTAAGAGATGATAGCGAAAAAATAAGTGCTAGCCAAGCTGCTGACATCGTTAAACAATCAGTTAAAGCGAGAAACGGAGCTGTCTCTGAGGCCAATAAGAAATATAAACAAGTGATGGATGCAGCTGATCAGGAATATTACGTAACAGGGTCCATTTCAAAGAGCCAATACGATGAGATTAAAAAGAATGCCACAAAGCAAAGAGATGACGCAGTTAGTTTAGCTAACGATATGAATAATAAAGTCGTAGCTGCAGCTAAACAACAGGCAAAAGGACATCTTAACGAAATTGATTGGGAAACTGGACAGTCTTTGAGCAAGTGGAATCAATTTGAAGTTAGTTTATCTAAAGTTGTGAACTGGATTTCAGGTGGAATAAACAATGTTTTGAAGTTCATGCATATTCCTACTATTCCAATGTGGAACCCAGCTGGGACGACAGGAGCAAATGCTACTACACCAAGTAGTTCTAGTGCTACTAGCTCTCGGGGTATTAATGTATCTGGTACAGGCGCCATGGCAACCTATGCAGCAGGGACAAGTTATCATCCCGGAGGAAAATCTCTAGTAGGGGAAGAAGGACCGGAACTAGCCTATATCCCTTATAAAGGCGCTACCTTAGTAGGACAAAATGGAGCAGAGGTAGTTGACTTACCAAAAGGTGCCCGTGTTTTACCTCATAGTCAGACAAAGCTAGTACTGAATGGCGGTCTTAGTGGTACAATGCCAGGGTACGCAAGTGGAACGTTGGGAGCCATACAAGATTTTACTTCTTGGTTTTTACACCCTGTCCAACAAATTGAGAAATGGTTCTCTAATTTTTTACCAATGAAAAACGACTTGGGTAATTCACCTGGATTAGGAACCGGAATTCTTAATTATGCTAAGGACGGTATAGGGAATTATGTGAAAAGTGCGGTCAGTGACTTTGTAGGTAGTGGTGGACAGGCTGCAGGAAGCAAACAAGTACAAGCCTGGTTATTAGAAGCTATCGGAGCAACGGGTGTTTCTCCTTCCTATTTACCTGCTTTAAGCCAAATAGCGATGCATGAGTCCGGGGGCAATCCGCGGGCTATTAATCTATGGGATAGCAACGCAAAGGCCGGTCATCCTTCCAAAGGGTTAATGCAAACGATCGATAGTACATTTAAAGCCTATGCTCTCCCGGGCCATAACGATATATGGAATCCAGTAGATAATGCCATCGCATCCATTCGTTATTCCATATCCCGTTATGGATCCATTGACAATGTTCCTGGCATTAAGAGTCTGGCAAGTGGCGGTAAGTATAAGGGATATAAAATGGGTGGCCGGAAATTCGGTAATGATCGGGTTTTGGTTGGAGAAGACGGACCAGAACTTGTAGATCTACCAGATGGCAGCAACGTTCATAATACCAATAAGACACAGGACATTTTGAAACAAACAAAAGGAAATATAACAATCAATCTCTCTCCTGTTTTTAATATCAATATTGGTGACTCTAATGGTAGTTTGGAATCCAAAGTACAACAGGTACTTAATAAAGGGATTGAAGAACTTATGAAAGATCTTCGAGCGATGTTTGATCCGGGGGTGGCGATGTAATGGGGGTTTTAGCAGGCTATAAAATTGCCAATCTGCAAGAAACAAAGACCAATACAGTAAATGTCACCTCTTATCCTACAGAAAAGGGTTTACCGGTTACTGACGGAGTTCAACGGCAGCCAAAAACCTTTAACATATCCGGAAAGATTCTTGGTAAGACAAGCAGCGATGCTGAAAAAATTTATAATGCGTTAGAAAAGAAACAAAATGCTGGGACAGTTGTAAGTTATGTAGGCCGCACCTCTGCTAAAAATGTCATTATCACCAATATCCAACTTACGTATGATAATACGATTGGAAACGGGATGGCTGTTAGCATCGACCTCCAGGAGATTAGGATTGCAAATAGTCCGTATGTGTCTCAAAAGACCGCTGTAAAAACGAGCGGAAAGAAAAGTACATCCAACACCAAGAAGACGAATGCGGTTTATCATAAGGTGCGGAGTGGCGAAACATATGGAAGCATTGCTCATCGATACGGGACAACCATCAAGGCTTTAGAAAACTTAAACCCATGGCCAGAGAAGAAAATCCCCGTAGGAGCTAACATGCGGATAAAGTAGGTGAATGGATGGCTAAAAGAAATTATATCGATTTCGATAAAGAAGAGGTACCGGTTATCTTTGATATTGAACTGGCAGAAGATACGTACACAATGGGCATAAACTACAATCAAACGAATGATTTTTTCTCCGTGGATTTATGGGATATAGACGGAAATGTCATCGTCCTTGGAGAAAAGATGATGTTAAATAGACCCCTTTTTGAGGATATTGTAGATGAACGTCTTCCAGCTCCAACACTCACGGCAATGGATGAAGCCGGTAATGAAAAAAGAGTGACCTATGAAAACTTTGGTGTTACTGTATTTCTGTTTGTTGATGATATTGGTGATCCTTCAGAAGAACCTAATGTTGACGACTATGATACCAACGATAATTTGAATGGTGATGATCCGAATGTCGACTAGTCCTTTACTCTATGGCCGGTATATAAAAATCATGATTGGCAGTGGAGTTTTTACGAATGCAGACTTGGAAATACAGTTTGAAGTGAATTTCGATGATGATTCCAAGCCTAACATTAGTACAGTTCAAATCTCCAATTTAACGAATACAACCATTAATAAAATCAAAAAGAACGACACGATCACCGTGATTGCTGGATACCAGAGCGATCACGGTGTTTTAGTTACAGGAAAAATTACTAAGACGCTCACTAAATACAGTGGAGTCGATAAAATAACAACCATCACGTTTAAAGAGGGCAACGATTATTCGGGCATTAAAGTTACTTCATCCGTCGCTGATCCTGCCCAGAAGTATTTTGTTAAAAAACGCTATAAATTGAAGAAGCCAAGTAAGACCGTAACCTATACAACAACGACTGATAAAAATGGTAAAAAACATCAGCATAAACATACGCGGACCACAAAGTATAAGACGGTTAAAGTGCCTAAATACCGAAAACAAACCATGCAAATCACGTTTAAAAAAGGAACAACGGCTAGTCAAATCATCTCCCGTTTAGTCCGAATCCTGGGAATTAAACTGGCAGAATTTAATTTACCTAGAGATAAGGTATATACAAGTGGATATAAAGTTTCTGGTGTCATAGAAAACGACCTGGAGACTATAGTGAAGGATTGCGGTGCCTCGATGTACTGGCGGCGTGGCAATATGGTCATTCGATCTATCGAAACAGGAAACGATGAACGGTTTGAACTAAGCGAGGCTACTGGCTTAGTTTATCCTCCAGATGAGTTTGAAGATAATACGACCAAAGGTTACAACGTAAGGTGCCTATTACAATACCGAATTACAACAGCCTCCTTAATAGATATAAAAAGTAGTACTGCCAATGGCAAGTTTCGTGTACGCTACGGAAAACATTACTATGATGGAACTGATTTTTTTAGTGATTTTGAGGTGGTTTCATGAGCCATACAACAAAGTTTTTTAGCGATGAGTATAAAAATCATATACTTTTAGGGATTAATACAACAGCTCCGGCAAGGGTGATTAAATACAATCCTACGACCTTTAGGGCTGATCTCCAGCCCTTATTTTTAACTTCTGATAAGGAAGGCAGTGTCTATAAACAGTCTCCTATTTATGAAGCGCCAGTTATGAAGCATTGCCAGAGTGATATCAAGGATGGGAGTGTTGTTTTTTATTCTTGCGCACAACGTTCACTGGCTAATTTGAATGGCACTGAATTTATAGATCCCGATTCTCACGTGTTATTCAGTGATAATGATGCCATTGTGATAGGGGTGTGGGAAGCGTGAACACTTGGAAACTAATAGACGGAGATATAGGTTTTGATGAAAATGGAGAATTACAGCTGGTCAGCGATGAAGAAGAACTAAAGCAGGCTATTGAATCCATTTTAAGCATACGACTAGGAGAATTCTTTCTAGATGAAACCGTAGGCTTAAATAGAGATAACCTTTTAACCAAGCAGTTTGATGAGGATCTTGCTCATGCCGATATCGTGGCAGCTGTTATGCAAGAAGACAGAGTAGATGAAGTGAGTGAAGTAACCTTTACCCTTGATAAATCCAATCGAATTTTAAGTGTAGATCTCACAATAGTCTCTATTAACGGACAAACAGTAACTCTTGAGGGGGTGAATGTGGGTGCTGGATAACAATGGATTCACCAGGAAAACGTACAGTGATTTATTGGACGAGATGATAGCTAAAGCGAAAGAGTTATATGGGGAAAATACCAATACAAATGCCTATACACCTTTAGGTATTGTCCTTCGTATTTTCGCATGGTTCTTATCCATTTTGTGGGACAACCAGGAACGGGTGTATAACAGTCGTTATATTAAAAAATCAGAGGGAATTCAACTAGATTACCATGGGGGAGATAAAAATATTCCTAGAAATCCCGCAACCTATGCGTATACAACACTTAATTTTACGGGTACTCCTAATTATTTAATTGATGCAGAAACTGAGTTTACTACCTCAAACGGAATCTATTTTATGTTAACAGAAGATGTGACCCTAGATGCATCGGGAAATGGTAGTGGGGAGGCAGTCTCCTTAGAACGTGGTCAATATAATAATGTAGCCGCAAACACGATTATAGATCAAGCTGAGCCAACAGAAGATATTCTTAAGGTAAATAATCCTATTCCGGCTTCTGGTGGTGCTGATTTAGAAGACGACACACCTTACCAGCAACGGCTCCTACAAGCAAACGAAAGTAATGGGAAAAGTACAGCTGACGCTATTTATACAGCTTTACTTAATACTCCCTCCGTTCGGTCAGCTTCTGTAGTCTTTAATAAAACGATGGATGTCGATCAAGATGGAAACCCGCCAAAAAGCGTTCATGCTTATGTATTGGGAGGGCTAAAGGAAGATGTAGCAGCTTCGTTGTTTAATAGTGTATCGGGTACCAGTCAAACCGTGGGCCAACTACAAGTAACAGTACAGGACCTTTCAGGCGTAGACCATGTCATTAGCTTCGACTACGCGGAGGAAGTCCAGATTTATGGCCGAATTACAGTTACAACCAATTCAAAATTTGAAGCAGATGGATCAGACCAGATTAAAAATAATCTTGTCGTAAAAATTGGTGGAGTAGACCAAGACGGAGTCATTCAAAATGGATTGAGCATGGGCGAAAGTGTGATTCTATCTCAGTTGTATAACAATGTATATCAAGTTGCAGGGATTGATGATGTAACGATTGAACTGGGGACATCTGAAGATCAATTGGCAGCGTCAAACATAGTCATAACGCAGAGACAGGTAGCTGAGACATCATTTGAAAATATCGAGGTGGTTATTAGTGCTTAACGATATG
Organism: Heyndrickxia acidicola; assembly: GCF_001636425.1. NCBI lineage: Bacteria > Bacillati > Bacillota > Bacilli > Caryophanales > Bacillaceae > Heyndrickxia > Heyndrickxia acidicola. The sequence goes on along the minus strand of NZ_KV440953.1, from coordinate 1,576,583 downwards.
TTGACGATGATTGTAGAAGCACTGAAGAAACCGAATTTCAGCAATCTATTCACTATTATTAATGACCAGGTACAGGACTTAAACGACACGCTTGATACGATGGAACAATGGATGGATATCGATAAGGCAGAAGGTGTTGTCCTGGATGAAATAGGATCTGACGTTAATCAATATCGAGGTCAGGCCACAGACGAAATTTACCGTATGATGATTCGAGGAAAGAAAGCAAGGAGCTCATCAGATGGGACTATTAATAGCATGATAGAGTCGCTTTCCAAGACTCTTAATTGTGACCCAAGTCAAATGCAGATTCTTAGCTCGATCGAGGCAGGGGAAGGTGAGCCGGCCGCCATTGTAATTAAAAAAATCCCTATTACAACCTTAAATCAGGTTGGCATGAGTGCTAACCAATTTATGCAGTTTGTAGAGCAGGTGGTTCCTGGTGATGCCCGTGTTTCCCATGTCAATTTAGATGGTACTTTCCGTTTTTCTTCTATGCTTAATGAGGTGGAAACCAGTCCTGATGGACTTTCATCTGATGGATCAGACGGAGGCACACTTAGTGGAGTATTGGTTACTGCGACAGATATTCAACTACCAATTTAAAAGAAGGTGAAAAAATGCCATTTGATCAAAATGATTTACCTGAGTGGAACGCTTCAGGTACCGAACCTCCCCAGGCGCATAAAGACAGTGGATGGGGAATGAGTGAACATCCTCCTGCCGACTGGTTCAACTGGCTATTTAATAAAGCCTATTCAGCGTTACAGAGTCTTTTTGACAATGCTCAGCATAAAGAAGAAAAAGGCAAAGCTAATGGTTATGCATCACTTGACGAAAATGGCAAGATACCTGCAGGGCAGTTAAATGAAACTGCTCCAGCTGACGCTAGCTTAACTGCAAAAGGAATAACCAAGCTAAACAGCGATACTAATAGTACAGATGAAACTACTGCCGCAACTCCTAAAGCAGTAAAAACAGTAAATGATGCAGTTGGTCAGAAATATACAAAACCATCAACAGGCATTCCAAAAACAGATCTTGAGAATGCTGTACAAACTTCATTAGGAAAAGCTGACTCTGCATTGCAAAGTGTTCCAGCTGCCACAACATCAATTTCTGGATTAGTTCAGTTAGATAGTTCTCTTACAACAAGTACTTCAAAAGCTCCAACTTCTAACGCAGTATTAACAGCAGTAAATAATGCAACGCCGTTCAATTCTCTGATGTATTGGATCCAATAGATAAAGGAGGTATCTAAATGCCTGGAACACCCAACATAAAGAAGTTTTATCAAAATCAGCCATCTACTACGGCTCAAACCATTTATACTGCTCCATCAAACACTCAGAATCAACCAACTCCTTATGCCACAGCAGTGATAAAGGAGATTATGGCTGTAAATACATCCGGTTCACCAGCAACTATCACACTTGGAGTTAATGGGGTAGCAGCAGCCAATCAGATTTTACCTACTAAAACAGTTAATCCAAATGATTCTATTGTGATTACTCAATTAAATACTGCCCTGAGTGCAAATGACACTCTTCAGGCACTACAGGGAACTAGTGGAGCGATTACGCTGGTCGTAAGTGGAGTTGAGGTGCAATAATGCCCATTAGAAATTCTTTAAATAACTTTGGAATTACTGGAGATACAAATTTAGCACCTTCTAATATTAAAAAAGATGTAATGATTGAGGGAGTAATAGGAAATAAATTACTATATGGCACTAATGACAAAGTGTCCCTTACAGCTACACAACAAAATGCGCCTATTATTAAATATCCGGGATATTCGAATGCGAATTCTCAAATGTATATATTAGGAGAAGATAATTCTTATATTTATCTTAGAACTGGAAACGGTACTTATTATTTAACAATATATAACAAGCTAACTGGAACAGTTAAAAACTCTACTGACCAACTACCAACTTCATATTTAGCTAAAATAACCTCTAATAATGACGGTTATGTGTATATGTATTTTGGTACCAGTCAAACGATTAAAAAGATTAATTGTAGTACAGGGGCAACTGTATGGACGTATTCAACAAATTACGCTTTCAATGGTGACTATAATTTAAAATATTATAATGGTTATCTATATGTTATTTATACATCAAGTTCAAGTGGTGTAATTTATGAAAAAATAGACCCGTCCGCTGGTACAAGAATATCCATATCAAGTTTAATTTCTCAAACAGGATCCCAGTCGATTATTCTTGATAAATATTTCTATACGTTTTATAGCGGAACAGTTTATCAGTTTGATATTACAACAGGTTCCCAAGTAGCAACGTGGATAGGTCTTGCTAGCAATGTTTCTGCTATTGATTATTTGAACCAAGTATATTTTAGTAACACTGCTACATCTGTGATCGCTTTTAACTATTCAAAAGTTCAGCAATGGACCTATGCATTAACTTTTCCTTATGCACCTTCGCCATTTGTGATTATGAGAAATGGGTATTTCTGTAATGATTACCAAAATGGTAATAACATTAAACTGAATATAAATGGAACTTTAGCTTATAAACAGACTTGTCCCGTAGCATCAAATTGGGGAACGGATACAACCCGTTTTTTCTATATGTATGATACAGACGGAATTATAATAGTTTGGCAAATAACCGTTTCAAGTAACACCTACAACAACTTAGGTCAATATTTTGAAAGTGTCACACTATCATAGGAGGTTTTAACATGAGTATTTTTATTCAATATGAAAAAGAAAGCGACACAAAAGCAAGGGTGACTTTACAGCACTATGAACCGGCCTCCTTACCACCTGAAATCCTAGCGATCGGGGAATTGGTTGATTCCATCCCACATCCAAACCCGCAACCTGGACAGTCACCTGTTTTATATTTCAATCCAACGGATAAAACATTTTCTTATGAATACGTTGATACTCCACCAACACCTGAAGAGCAACTAAAAGCTTTACAAGACCAACTTAAAACAGCAGATCAAAAATACAAAGAACTAGATTTAACTACAGCTGCACTTGCAGATGTTCGAAATGCAAAGATGGTCCAACTAGATGAAGCATGTAATAATACGATTGTAGCCGGTTTTGACGCAACGGTTAATGGCACTTCATATAAGTTCTCTTGTTCACTAGCTGCCCAAGCAAATTTCCAAGGGACAGATACTCTTTTCAAGGATGGGGCAATCACTCAAGCTGAATGGACAGTAATAAACACTAATACAGGTAAAACCGAACGAATCAACATAGATCAGACAACATTTAACACTTTAAAGCTCCAAGTTTTCCAACATATAAACTCAAACATTAGCAAACTCAGAAACACATTACAGCCACAAGTGGAAGAAGCTACTACAAATGCAGATGTAGATAAAATAAATTGGTAAAGGAAGGAGGGGTGAAACCATGTTTCAGCCTTTTAATTTTGTCTTTTACCGGGGGAATTCGTGGATTTCTAGGATTATTAAGCTTTTTACCAAAGGACAATATAGCCATGTTGCCTTAATGCTGGACCATATTCATATTCTCCAGACGGATTATAAAACTCCGGTTAGCATCCAGCATTTTAACTACAAGAGCAAAAGCTATGACGTTTACGAATTGGCCATAGAGCTTACCGAACAACAAAAAAAGCTGCTTATTGATTATATAAAAGTAAATCTAAGCGATAAGTACGATTGGAAGTATATTATTACAAGGGCTTTAAACATTTTATTTGGTACTCCTGTAATTAAGTCTAAGGGACAGGTAAACTGTGATGAGTTGATTGTTGATGGGTTTCGTGAAAAGCTGGGGATTGATTTATTGGACCCAACAGTTTTGCTTTCACCTACTTCACTTTCAACCAGTAGATATTTGAAAAAGCTAACAGCAGAGTAGGACGCTCTGATTCAAGAACAAGCATATTTATCGAATCACTCAAGCATTGATAATTTGTGCCGATATTAATGTAGGATAATTTCCCTATTGAAAAAGGCAAACTAATCGAAAGGTTAGGACGCAAAGCTATGGGTCTAAAACTCTAATGGAGTAATGATTGCCAGGCTGCCAAATCGGTACAACCCGCATTTGGTTAAAATTTTGTGTGGAGGAATGTACATGGGTGAAAATAATCAAGAATTAAAGAATAGCATAAGAAAATTCAACTGTTTATTAGAAGGGCAACCGGACAACTCTAATTCTGTGGTTGAATTTATATCATTTCTAAGATATTTTTTAAGAATAAAGGCAAAGGATCCAATACCTACAATTGAAGTTATGACATTAATTAAAGAGTATAAGCCCATAGTTTTTAATATCTTAAAACAAATGTCTAAAAAAAATGATAGGCTAAGATTTCTAACAGAATTATCAATGGGGTTAACCTTAGCTGAAGAGAGATTGAATAAAATTATCCATTAAAAATCATTATGCATCTTTAAATAGAAGGTGTATTTTTATGTCTAAATATAGATCGGAATCACAAAGCTTAAAATTAAAATAATATTGAAACCTATGATTAAAAAACTATAATAAAATGGTATATAGTAACCAAACCCTAATTTGAAAAAGGCAAACTAATCGAAAGGTTAGGACGCAAAGCCATGGGTCTAAAACTCTTATGAGTAATGATTGCCAGGCCGCCAAATCGGTACTATCCGCATTTGGTTAAATATATGTGGAGGTAATGAACATGGGTGAAAATCAAAAATTAAAGATGAGTATTAAGAATCTTTACAATTTGCTAGAGGAATATCCAGACGAATCAACTTCTGCTTGTGAATTTTTAAACTTTCTAAGATCTTTTTTAAGAATAAGCGCAAATCCATTACCTATAAAGGAAGTTATGACATTGATTAAAGAGAATAAACCAACAGTACTTTTTACATTAAAAAAGATGTCAAATACCAATATGATGGTAAGAATCCTAACAGGATTATCAACGGATATGGATATAAGAGTGGCAGAATACAGATTGAGAAAAATAATTAAATAAATATTAGTAGACAAATCAGCACCTTTGAAAAGAAGGTGTATTTTTTATGCTCTAAGAGGAGCAAGGGGGTCAGACATGGGTGAAATGACAATGGAGCAAAGGGTTGCAGAGCATGAGAAACGCATTCAGGATCTCGAAAAGAGTTATGGGGAAATGAAAAATGAGATGCTTACGGTACGTACAAGCCAGCTAGAGATTCACAATGCTCTGCTTACAGAAAGCAAGGAGCAAAAATCATTAATTAATAAACAGCGTCAGGAGCAAGATGATCTTCTAAACCAGCTTATTGCTCATACGCTTGGAATAAAAAAAACAAGTCAATCTAAACGTTGGGAACTTGCTCTTTCTGCCATTGGTGGAGGGGGCATTTTATATTTATTAATTCAAACAACAATTCAACTACTAAAACAATAGGAGTGATTTCTAATGATGAAATACTTATCTAATCTTAACTGGTGGAAGCAATTATCCTTAAATGCATTAACTCTTTTAACAGCCCTATTAGCAGCCTTAACAACAGCGCACATTCATGTCAATTGGTTTACAAGTGACACTGTAAATGTGATTGCTCAGTTTATAATTGCCTTTGGTATTTTCTTTGTTGGCTCTTGTGCCGGTTTAATAAATACTTATTTAACTATAAAAAGCAAAGAAAAGGCTGCTAAAGTTGCTGAACAACATCAGAAAGAACAAGAAGCAGCTGCAGTCGCAAAAGTGGAAGCAGCAAAACAAATTGTAGCTTCTGCAGGCAACACTCAACCTTCTACTGAAGGTCCTGTCACAGTAATCCCAGTACATAGCAATTAAATAAAGGGGGATGAATTAATTGAAAAAAATAAATAAATTTACAGCTGGGCTAGTCCTTATATTCGGACTAGCTTTTTCTTTTGGATCTTATGCCCATGCAAGCAGCACTCCAGACGTCGATTTTATTGACGTTAGCCATCATAATAATGAAGATGGTTTACCGCTTGCTTTCTATCAGACTATTAAGGCTGGAGGTATCGGCGGGGTAGTTGTAAAGGTATCAGAAGGTTCATATTATGTGGATCCTGCAGCATCCGTCAACATTGCAAATGCAAAACAAGCAGGATTAATCGTAAATGCATATCATTTTGCCAGGTTCACTAGTAAACCTTCAGCAAAGACCGAAGCTGATTGGTTTGATAAAAAATTGCAATTAGTCGGATTTGATAAGAAAAAGGATGGATATGTTGTTGTTGATGTAGAGGCAGATACTCTCTCGAGTAACCCTGCTGCCCTTACAGAATATACGAATACATTCATTACAGAGATGAAAAACCTGGGCTATTCTCGAATGGATCTATATACTGGTTCATCTTTTTATAACAACCGATTAAAGCCACAATCCTTAAACGTTTCTAAACCATGGCTAGCATCTTATCCGGGAAATCCAGTTAAAAACCAACCTACTGCAAAGTTTAGTAATGGTAAGGGGGCGTGGCAGTGGTCCCAGAATTACCGGTTTATCGGAATGGCCAACTACGGTTATTTCGATGTAAGCGAGGATTATGCCGGGAAGTATACTGTTAAGACTGCAGCTACTCAAAAGGTGACGAAGTCCGTAGGGACCATCCAAAGTGTTTCACTTGTAAACTATATGAAGTCCAAGCACATGGACGCTTCTTATTCAAATCGTTCCAAGCTTTCCAAGTCTTACGGTATAACCAACTACCAAGGGACGTCAGCACAGAATTTAGCTTTACTTTCCAAATTGAAAAGTGGAGTTAAGCCAGCAAAGACAAATACGTCTAATAGCAAGCTTACTTCGCAGCCTATAGTAAAAAAGCTAACTACAAAAACGTATACAGTCAAAAAGGGTGATACTCTTAGTGGAATTGCCCAAAAGTATCAATTAACAGTGTCCGAGGTGAAAATCATCAATAAACTGAAATCAAATATTATTTTTCCAAAACAAAAGTTGCAGATAGAGTAGGTATAATCTATTGGTTTTTGGGGATAATTAATGTGAATCATTTTGCACAAATAGCCCTTATTGTATAAGGGCTATTTGTGCGAAATTGAACGATGTAAAACAATTAATTTTCCATTAAAAAGGAACATATTTATACTGTTTGCAATTTCTAGATAAACATCATGCTTTTCAAACAGTGAAAATTAACTAGGGGGTCTAAAAAAATTGCTTTAGACCAATTATCGACATGTAATTTTATAGAAATTAAGTATAATGGTGATAGCACTAATTTTAGGGAAATTTGAGGATGAGAGGTAAACAAATGATAAAATCCTTTAGAATTAAAAAATTCAAACAGTTTGAAGATATTCAATTTGAAAACCTAAACAAGATTAACATTTTTTTAGGTAGTAACAATGCAGGAAAAACCACGATTTTAGAATCAATCTTTTCGTTTGTAAGTGGTGGGAATGTAAATTCATATGTCAGCAATATATTAGCACGTAGGGCTAATAATATAACCGGTATATATGATTTTACCGAGAGGGTATTAGGCTTGCCTTATAACAATAACGAAAAACCTTTTAACTTTAGTTTTTCTGCGACTCATGATAATCAAGAAACAACCGTAGATCATATTTTTGAGCCGTATAGTATATTTGCAGATTTTAAACCTCAATTAATGGGTAGTTTTGGTAATGAACAAATTGAAAGTAACATTCAAATGAACCAAATTAACTTAGGTCACATAAATATTGCTTTGCAAGGAAACCAATCAAATCAGAAAATCGGTAAGTGGAATGTTAAAATAAATAATAATTTAGTAAAAAGTGTGGATTTAGGATTCCCCCCATTTTTTCCTGAACTTCAAAGTGACCCACTAATGTTAGGTAGGTTCGTGGATATACTTACTCATCGTGATCAACTTGAGAATACAAAGATATATTCATTCTTAAAACGCAATGGGATTATGGGTGACTTTCTGGAGGAGTTAAAAAGTTCATTTCCGAATATAGATGGTATAGATTCAATACCATACCCTGATGGAACTTCTTCACCAGTTTCTTTTAAAGTAAAAAATAAAGGGTTGCTGCCAATGTATAATTTCGGTGATGGTGTTCAACGCTGGTATAATATACTTGGAGGATTAATCTTGTATCAAAACGCTGTCCATTGTATAGAGGAAGTTGATGCAACTTTCCATCCTACGGCACAGAGACAGTTGTCAAAAAACTTGTATAAGTATGCAAAAAAATATAACAACCAGTTATTTTTAACTTCTCACAGCATTGAGTTTATAGATAATCTTCTACAGTCCATTTATGAAGATGATAGCACCTTGAATGGAGAAGATATAGTTAGAATAATAACTATAAAAAATGATGTCCCTAATAATAAAGTTTTTACGCGTGTCTTAACAGGTAAAGAAGCATACGAAACAAGAGAAAAATACCAATTGGAGTTAAGATAAACGATGAAGTATATAATTTTATGCGAAGGAAAAACAGATTCCATTTTGTTATCTTACTATTTAATTAAAGTCCAAAACTGGGTTTTTTATAAAAAGAATGAAAAGCCAATAAGTATTCCAATTAGAGATAAAGATAGTGAGATTGTGAGTTGGTACAAAAGAGGAGAAGATTTTTTAGTAATTTGGGGAATAGGAGGAAAGGACAAATTTGATTATGCTATAGAAAATATACTGAAATTAAACTGGTACGGTAATCCGGAGCAAATGTTTGATAAAATTTTAGTTTTAGCTGATCGTGACCAAGAAACAGAAGAAAACAAGGCAAATGAACTATCTGGATATTTTTTGAAACGAATAGAAGGAGTTAGTCTAACGAATAAACAGTGGACTAACGTAGTATATAATAACTCTTTTGATTTAAGTCAAAATTTAGTAATAGGGTGTTTGATTGTTCCGTTTGATGGTCCAGGAGCTTTAGAAACATTTTTACTTCAGGTGCTTAGCACTCAGGACGAAGAAGAGGAAATTATTTTAAAAGTAAGGGAATTCATACGTGTCACTGAATCTCAAAAGTATCTTAGAAGTACAAGGCAAAAATTAAAGGTGGAGTTTGCGACAGTAATGGCGATTATGTATCCGGAGAAGGTATTTACTATTGTTGATGAGTTACTAAAATCCATACCATGGGAACAATATACAGAATTTCAAGATGGTTTTAAAATGTTGGAATTACTCTGTGAAATAATAAATTAATTAAAAGGACTTATCTTAATAAATATATATTGCCGTATACATAAATATAAGTTATAAAAATTCATCTCTTCGGAGGTGTTTTTTTAATCAAGTGTTAAATATTCATATTCCTTCTTCTTAACCGTCTCGGTAATTTCATGTACTCCATTATAAGTAACATTCACAACTGCGTTTTTCTATATCCAGTTTCCCGACGGACATTTTGATAAATCTTTAAACCATGTGTAGCTGCTTCACCTTTGGGATCTACTGCAAATTTTAACCCCTTCACCTTAGATCTACAAAACGGATATGAACGAAACTGTCAACCCACCACACCCAAATGAATGATCGCTGCGGCGATCAGTTACTTATTCAAGTAACGGAGCATTTAGTGGAAGAAGGAATACAGTTTAAGACTAACGAATATCAATATAAGTTAGGGACTGGTAGCATATTTAAAGTGCCTAACTTTTCATTTTTGAATTTATGAAACCGTTTTCGTTGATTTGGAGGTGATGTGTATAAACAAAACTATTAAAACTAAAAAAAATTTAAGGAGGCTGGTAAACGCATATGATCACTATTAAAAAATTAACTTTACCCTCACTACTAACATTCATTTTAGTTTTTAGTACTTTTACTTCTGCTTTTGCTCAAGGGTCAACGAATGCAGGAGTGCCCAGTAATTATAAAGTTTCGGTTATGCTCAATTTACCGGATATCACAGATTTTAGTGCATTTGATAGTCAATTAACAACTTTAAAAAATAACGGTGTAAAAGCTGTTGAAGTAGATATGTGGTGGAATCACTTTGAACCTAATGCTCGTAACCAATTTGATTGGAGTTACTACCAAAACGTATTTACACATATTAAAAATGCAGGTCTTTTGATTGAGCCAATTTTTTCTTTTCATCAATGTGGAGGTAATGTAGGAGACAATTGTAATTTCCCTGTCCCTAGTTGGGTTTGGGCTTTGGGAACCAATGATCAAATGCAATACAAATCTGAGGACGGTTATTATGATAATGAAGCAGTTGCTCCATGGTTTACGGAAGCAAACACATTATATGATGAAGCCTTCAAATCCTTTGCTAGTAACATGACTGCTTTCCAAGGTTCTTTTTACAAAATATTTATAGGAATGGGGCCGGCAGGGGAATTGCGTTATCCAAGCTATAATGCGAGTGATAAGTGGTCATATCCAGGTCGTGGTCAATTACAGGCGTATTCAACTGCAGCGGAAACAAGTTTTCAAAATGCTATGCAAAGTAAATATGGAACCATTTCAGCTCTAAATACAGCATGGGGAACAAGTCTTAGTTCTTTTTCACAAGTTATGCCGCCTTCAAATGGAGATAACTTTTTTTCCAGCGGGGGTTACCGTATGACATATGGAGATGATTTTTTAACTTGGTATCAATCGGTGTTAACCAATCATTTAACATCTGTCATGTCGAAGGCCCACTCGGATTTAGATTCATATGGAGCTCCTTTAGGAGCCAAAGTCCCAGGCATACATTGGCAATATAATAATCCTTCTGTCCCTCATGAAGCGGAAGACACAGCAGGCTTATATAACTATTCAACGCTTGTTTCAGCCTTCAAATCAGCAAATGCAGAGTTGGCATTTACAGATTTAGAAATGAGTGATTCTGGGGTATATCCAGACTACAGTATGCCACAAACCCTAGTAGAACAAGTAGCAAATTTGTGTAATCAAGATGGTGTCCCTCACAGTGGCGAAAATGCATTGGCAATCAGTAATGATCAGAGTAAATACAATAATGCTGCTGAGATGACCTTTAATTACGGATTTAATGGGTTTTCTTTATTACGATTAAGCAATGTTGTTAACTCAGACGGAACACCAACAAGTGAATTAAGCCCTTTTACACAAACGCTTGCACTCACACCTCAACAAGTAACTATTACAGTTAATGGGGCAAATACAAGTTATGGTGAAAATGTCTATATTGTGGGTGACCGTGAAGAGCTTGGTGGTTGGAATACAAATTATGCTGTTCCTGCCACATATATTGGCAACGGTGTTTGGCAGGCAACATTTAATTTAGGAGCTAACCATACTTATCAGTTCAAGGCAATTAAAGAAAATGGGGCAGGAAATATTACATGGGAAGGCGGATCAAATCATTCATGGAGTGTCCCATATATATCCGGTGGCACCGCTTCATACACTTTGAATTGGCAAAATTAATTCGTTCACTGCGAATTTTTAGGAAAAAAGAAATATACCACAAAGGTAATAATATAGACAATTTAAACTATCACACAAGAAAGGGAATGAGCCAATTTAAAAACTTTTGACCACATAAACAAGATTGACCACCAATTTGACCACAAATCTTCCGGTCCGAAACAAAAGATGGTGAAAAAGGAAATAACAATTTATATGATTACCAAATCAATCTAATAAATAAGAATAAAGACGAAAACATGCGATTTACTTATTTTAAACGGGTAATGTAATTGCTAAGGGCTCTTTTCGAAAAGTATGCTGCAATTGTGATGAAAAAAACGGGTGGAACAAATATAATTGAAACAGCCTTATTTAAAGAGAAGATCCCTTGGTATAAAGGGGTCTTCTTTGTTTTTGCCAATTCCGTAATAACAAATATAGTGGTGAATGAAATCAGGGTATTATCTTTAAATTAAAAGCTTTGTTATAGGATACTGTTGTTTTTAGCTCATTCCTTTCTTTACTGTAAAATGAGCTAAAAAATAAGTGGTTATAAACATTGAAATTTAACACAGCCAAATTAAATAACACAAGACATTAATTATTAAGAGATAAAGTGATAAATTTACAGGATCATTTCAAGGATGTTTGATACAAGCTCCTTTTTCGACTAAAAAATCGTTTTTCCTTCGACAAATACTGTCCTCATAGGATTTTGGCTGTATGGTATACTTTTTTCTAAAAAGTGGGTATAAAAAAGAATTGGATCAAGGGGGCATTGGGATTGAGAAAACCATAGAATAAATAATGGAAGACATTCATCTGAAAACTTTGTTTCTCAAAAAATATACTTTGGAAAATAAAAGGGGTCGATGAAGCATGGAAGATACATATGCATTGAAAAAGGGTGAGGTTAATAATTCTGCAGAGATGTCAAGGATGGCAAGGCGAAAAAGCAAGAAACCCCTCCTTAGCTACATTTTCAAAACAGAAGAAATTAGCCAGTGGGTATGCCGATTGTTTTTTGGATTAGTTGATTACCAACAAAAAAGGGAGAAGTGTAAGAAGGTGGGAGAAGGCAACGCTAATTACACTAAATCCACCATCAGCTTTATTCAAATCATCTATGCTGCTTTCTTTTTTGTCTTGATTGCTTCCATTACTTACTTTATGGCTTTATGAAGACGAGAAGACCATATGTATAGATAGTGAGGCTGTTTTAGCCTCCTTTTTTGCATGATAGGAAAGTATAAAAATTCTTTATTAAATCAATTACCAAGCTAGTCTATGTCTAGCTCCTTTATTATTCCTTTAACAGGAAGTGAAGGCGATCTGAATTATTGTACCTCTATTTCTCCTCATCTTTTCCATATTGAATTTAAATCAATTTTCTTTTCTATTACGTTCCCCATATCTGCTGACTCAAAAGGATGATTTTAATGGAAAAACTTTAAATACTATTTATACAAATGATAAACTAGAATATATTCATAGAAAAATAGGGTGATATTTTGAAGTACCGGCATATAAAGTGGATTATACTTTTCCTTCCTACTGTAACGATTGGTTTGTGGGAATACATAAGGCATGTCTTTTTACTTCCATATATCTCAATGATTGTAGGGAATTTTTTGTCTCCGGTGATTGTTTTCGCAGTAACCATTATTTTTTTGCTGCGGTTATTCAAAATGCTGGAGAAAATTCAAAAAGAGTTAGAGCTTGAAAAATTGAAAAAGGCAGCTTTAATGGAAAGAGAAAACTTGGCTCGGGAATTGCATGATGGCATTGCACAAAGCTTATTTTTACTTGGCGTAAAAGTCAACAAATTTGGCAGAAAGCACCAGCTTGAAGAATATACCGATTTTCAAAACTTGAAACAGACACTGCAGCATGTGCATGAAGATGTTAGGCAATCCATTGCTAATCTAAAGCATTCTCCTAATGAAGTAACGTTTAGCTGGACCAATACCATTCATCAATTTCTAATGGAGCTGGAGAATAATCATCAAATGGATGTGGATTTTCGCTGGGGAATCCAGGAAGATATATTATCTGCAAAGGAAAAAATAGAGCTATTTGCCTGTATAAAAGAAGCCGTGATGAATGTCATAAAACATGCAAAAACAAGTAAAATCCAAATCCTTTCAGAAGAAACAGAAGGTGGCTGGATTTGTTTGATTATGGATAAAGGAAAAGGATTCAAAGAGGAGGACCTCGAGAAAAGCAAAGGCTTTGGACTCCAGATTATTAGAAATCGGGCGAGAGAAATGAATTGGATCTTTTCAATTCGCTGTATAAAGAATAAAACGGTCTTGGAGATTAGAAAGGAGTGAGTATAATGCAGCCTTTTCGTATACTTATTATTGATGACCATTCTCATGCTAGAGAAGGCATAAAGGAAATTTTAGAGGAGTACAAGGATTTTCAAATTGTGGGGGAAGGAAGAAATGGAAACGACGCCATCAGGCTGACAGAGGAATTAATGCCGGATATTATTTTAATGGATATTCAGATGCCAGAAATGAATGGTTTAGAAGCTACAAAAATTATAAAATTAAAGTTTCCTTTTGTTAAAATTGTCATGATTACTGTTTCCGATGATATTACCGATCTCTTTGATGCTTTAAAAAAGGGAGCGCAGGGCTACTTATTAAAAAATATTCAATCCGAGGAATGGTACGATTATCTAAGGGCTTTTGCTTTGGATGAAGTGCCCATGTCAAAGGAAATAGCCTTCCGTATTCTTAGTGAATTTTCAAAAGTGCGAACCGGTGATGAAATGGAAATACCATTATCCAGCAGGGAGCTGGAGGTTCTTCAGCTTGTAGCAAAAGGCCTTTTGAACAGGGAAATCGCGAAAACGCTATTTATCTCAGAAAATACCGTTAAAAGCCATCTGAAAAATATTTTAAGTAAGCTTCATTTGGAAAATCGTGTTCAATTAACCAGCTATGCATTTCAAAAAGGATTAATGGATTAAACCCTTTAAAGATGGAATATAGGTGTTATAAATATGTTTTTATTAAAGATTAAATCCATTAAATAATGGCTCTTTTCGTATACTTGTTGGTAATTGAAATAAATAAATGATTGAAAATTTATGTTCAATATTAAAAAAAGCCTAATAATAAAAGAGGAACCGTCTCTAGCAGTTAATCATGGCATAACTGATAGGGACGGTTCCTCTTTTAAACGATAATTTATAAAACTTTTACGATAAACGGAGCAGTCACCAGCTTGCCATTTACGTTAAACTGTCCCCATACTTTGTATATTCCTTTTTGAGGAAAGTATGTCATAAAGGTGACTCCAGGGCCATTTCCTGTTGCATATAAGGGATGAATGTGAAGAAAAATCTTATTGTCTTTGTCAATGGCTGTAGCATGCCCCATTGCTCCTAAGTATGGCTTAAGAGTATGAATGGGCTTGTTCGTATTGGCGTCATGCATTGTAAATACCATATTGACATTTTTTTTGGCTTTTACTGTTTGATCAAAGGAAATGGAAACTTTTATCCCGTTTATTGTTTTGTTTGTTACGTTATCCGCTGCTATAGGATGCTGCTTAGGCGTCTTTCCCTGAACATGTATCCAGTGGCTTTCAATGCTGTAGTCCGGAAAGCCTGAGGGTGTCATTTCAGCGATCAGTTTGTAATCTCCACCCTCAGGAAAAGAAGTAGTAATGGTAAAAGTTCCATCGCTGTGTAAAACAGGGTGGATATGAGCGAAATAAGAGAGATCTTTGTTAACAACAATTAAATGCATTTTCTTCGTGTTAACAGTATCAAACTTTTTTATTAGTTTCCCGTGCTTATCCTCTATTTGAATTGAAATAGTTACATTTTGATTGGCATGCGGGTTTTTGGGAACATTCCATGTAGATTCGGTATCATCACCGCTAACAGGCTTCATCGAGCTCATTTGCATTTGCAGAGATGAGGTAGGTATGTTCGCAGCACCACAAGCGGTTAATGCTAAGGTACAAAGAGAAATACATAAAACAATAATGCTCCTCAAATAGTCCACACCTCACTGATATTAATTGATTGGCTGTTTTCGCATAGATCGTTTCCTTACGTACAAAGGATCATTCTGTATGTTGTCTGTCTTCGTGGCATTTTTTCGTAAGCAATACATAGGTTTTGCTACAGGACCTTGCTTTTTATCATTTCTTGAGTCTAATAGGAACAAAGTTTACAAAAAGAGCCTGCTTGATTAATAGAAACGATACTAAAAAATTATAGACTTGTTTTGGGGAAAAGTAAATCACTAAAGACAAAAACCAGTTTCTTATTGGGTAATTTAATACACGAAGCTATGGAGGCATTTCTATAGCTATTCCTGCTCTAAGGGCATAAATTCAACGTTCAGTATGGCGAAATACAGGATAAGGACTTGTTAAACTGGATTTTATTATTACTATTATCTTAAAAAGAACTTTATATTTAAGAGCAATTTTAAAAATGGTTTACATCTTGTGTTATTATGTATAAATTTGAATAATAGTAAAAGATATGGATGAAACTTAAAATAGAGTTATTTTTTGCCTTATACTTGTGAAACTTGCCGTTGAACATATTCTTCAGCTTAACTGAAAGGAAAAATGAGCTAAAAACACATAGTGTTGAACATATCAATTTTCCAGAGCCATTTTTTATCACATTTATAAGATAAGGCATGCTATATTATATGTATATTTATCCAATTTTTGAAAAGGGATTGACTGCCTTTAACAGCATTGAAGGAGGGAAGCTATGTTTATTCCATTTCCATTGTACTTGGGGCATGTAATAATCATTTCAAAGTCAGTGAGTCCGTATTTGATTTGGTGGCTATTGTTTTTTAATATCCTTCTTGTAGGAACTGCCATTGTGTGCATTTATAAACTTTTACGCCAGCAAAATGTTAAATTACCCGGCATTATTTTTGGAATCATCCTCATTATTAACTTCGTTCTTGAAGTGTATTATGGAAGTATTTTTGATTTGCTGGGGTAATTGGCGTATCTTTCTAAAGGGGAGCAGAAAATGACATTTTATCGATTATGGGTCCTTGCTTTTTTCCTGAAATTCGTGGGTTCAGCCTGGGATGCCTCATATCACTTTAAATATTTATTTGAGAAATACTCTATTCCACATATTGTGAATTTCTCAGGATTTGCTCTCGGTCTGATCCTCCTCTATACAGAGTGGAGGCGTCCTCATTATATGGATAGGCTCTCAAGGAACCTGACGACTGTTGGCTATACATTATTTTTAGTAGGAATTCCACTGGATTTCAGTTATCATATTGCTTTTGGAATTGATTTAACGACTTGGAGTCCTACTCATTTTATTTACTATATCGGAACGATGATCATGATTATTGGTGCCTGGAGAGGCTATGTTATTTGGACAAAAGACACAGCTCCTTCCTGGAAATCAAATCATACCTGGTTTGCTATGTTTGTTTTGGAAGACCTTGTTTTTCCGAATATGCAGCAGGAGAATGGAGCTATTTCGTATGATCAATATATGCGTCATGCATCCATTGCTTCTGAGCAAATTTTATTGCTGATATCTAATCCGAAATCTCAGATATTTGGCGGTATTCCGGAATGGATTTATCCCAATTACTCGGTGCTAGTAGTGTCTGTGTTCGTTTTATTGGTAAGCCTGATTTGCCGCAGCCGGTTAATTCCGCTTGCAGCGGCTGCTTTGTACATCGTCCTGCGTTTTGCAGCTAAAACGATCTTTTTTTTCATCGACTATCCAACGTCCTATGTCCCTGTCACGATTATCTTTATTCCTCTTTTTTATCTGCTTATTAGAAAAGTGAATTGGCTGGCTGGTCTTGTTGGAAGTTTGGTTTATTTTTTCGGACTATATTGGATACATACATCAGGTATTCTTATAACGCCGCCATTAGAAGTATGGGAAGCAATACCTGTAGCAATGATAGGTGTTTTAGTTCCATTTATAATTAAGAGACTAATTAAATGGATGGAAAATAAACCTTCAAAAGAACAATAATGCTTTGGTTAAGGGGCTTGGATCAAGCTGGCATAATCCTCTTTTTTAGAGAGATATTGCCGGCACTTTTTATTTTTAGGCTCTTTTAATATTACCTGTTGATTTGGGCGCAGGCTCTCATTTTCCGGGGGTACTTGAGAGGTCTCCATAACCCGCTTTTTTAAGCAGGAGTCTCCTTCCTTCCGCTCCAATCAAAAAGGTTGCAAAAACCAATAATGATCTATAACAGAACCTATTTTTTAAAAGATTTTCTTGAAAAAAAAGTTATCAACATAGAAATTTAACAAAGCCTTTTGTTATACAAGGTGTGCAGGGTGGTCGGATACTGATAAAGAGGCTGGTTTCGGGTAAGCTAATGGATAAAGCACAGATAAAAATAAAAAGTGTAAAGGAGTAACACCGTGGAAGTGAAAATTGGACAAATCTACAAACGAAGAGATTCAGAAGCTCTAGCCATGGTAACAGCTATACAGCATAACCAGATTTATTTAGGTACCGGAAGATCGGTATCAGAGGCAACGCTTGAGAGTCATTATATTCTGCTAAAGGATGCCAGCAATTAGTACAGTCAGGTGAGCACCTGATTGGTGCTCACCTGACAATCTTTAATGGCGATGTTCAACAAGGTCAATCACACCTAATACAATGTGGGCAAGTCCAAAGCCGACAACCGTGTTGGAAAGGGTTTTGTTAAAACCTCGTTTTTGCTTTAATGCATATCCAGTAGCGGTAACAGCTGTTCCCAGTGCAGTCGGAATCAAACCTTCACGTATATTCAAATGAATTCCTCCCTGAACATAGCCTTCTTAGCGTATATAGGTACGCCACTTATAATTTGTCCATCTTAATATAAAATATGTATGATATGAGTGGGGAAAGAAATGGCCGGTCTCAAAAAAAACCGGAAGCATAAGGGGAATTATACGTGATGCATTTTGAATGTATCGAACTTGTTTTTATCGCTTATATAATCATATTTAGGATTAATCACATCGCTTAGAAGCATAATATCTTTGTATATAATGTCTTTTGTTTTTTCGTCTTTACAATTGTGGTAGTCCTCTATCAGGCGCCCGAGTTCAATTATAAAAATAATATGCTCTTCTTCATGAATCATGTTAAAACCGCCTTATAATAAAATGGTCTTTACATATTATATAGTAAATAAGATTGATAAAAAAGGATTTTACCAGAAAGAGAAAAAAGACCTACTAGTAAAATATACCCAAATAGCATTTGTGGGAAACCACACGTGATTAGATAGGTATTAGGTTCTGCATAATTCAGACCAAAAAACATCCGCTTTTAGGTATAACTGTAGTCGAAGGATGAGTATTCCCTAGTCTGTCCTAAATCTTTATTTCTAACCTGAACAAGTATACTCAGCAATAGTTTGTACTTTTACTTTATGATGAAACGAAGAAAGACATTCTCCCTTTTTATCTTTTTTTGGGATTTATCCTCCTGTTTAATTTTAAGAGGAGGCATCTTTATTCCCTCTCTTTGCATACAACGAATAAACGAACATACGTTTGTTTATACTTGATAAGAACATTAGCAGGGAGAGATGTGTGAATGAATAAGTATAATTTATTGAAAGACATCAGCCGTGGACGGATATTCGAAATCATTTATCGGTCAGATAAAGGGAGCTGGTCTAAACGCAGGATAAAAATATTGTCTGTAAAAGGGAGTTATTTGCAAGCTTTTTGCTATGTCAAAAAGAGCAGGCGTCTCTTTAAGATAGAAAACGTCTTTGCAATCTTCCCTGTTCGAAAATGATGCTTAAATAAATGGAAAATTAAAGGCGGCTGGTTGTGCTTTATTAAAGTAAAGGGTGTTTTTGCATAAGTTGCTGGTTAACGTATTATGGGCAATTCTTTGTTTAGTCAGCTATCAGGCAATCTTTACGCACACTATATAAAGCTTGCATTGCCGCCAAGTGTCTAAACCATTTTTTTAATACAAATAGATACATGTTTTCAAAAAAGGGCTATTTAAAAGAAATGTCTGTATTGTACCCTCTGTCATTAACGTAGTCTTTGATACTCCATATCCCAATTTTCTTTTTACGAGCAATAGCTTGAAGGCTGCGAAATATCCTGACATATTTCGTATTTGGCGGAAACACAGCAACCCTAGCAAGGCCATTATTGATTAACTCTTCATTATACAATTCTCCATTTACCCATATATAAGCAAGAAGACGCCCATATTTATCCCTTTGCTGAACGTCCGTTTCAAGCTGTACCTCTTTCCCATAAAGCTTCTCTTTTGTATACTTTGAAGCTTCAGGACCAAATGGTTCCACGCCTAAATGTGGATGTTTTGTTTCAGGTGTATCAATGAGGATCATTCGTACTCTTTCTTCCCTATTATTTTTAAAAGCTACGAGAATGGTGTCACCGTCAATCACTCGTTTTACATATCCTTCCGTAATTTTACTCTTATCTGGAGATAATTTGGTTGAGGAATGGTTCTTGAATACAATTGAACATCCCCCGATTATCAGGATAAGAAGGATGAAAGAAAAAGAGATTAATGGATTTGTTTTCAAAATTCGGCCCCCTTTTTTTAGATTGCAGGTTGGATAATTTTTGATTGGATGACTTTTCAAAACAAGAAATTAGATTTCATTATAGAAGCATAGCAGAGACTTTTGAAGGAAGATAATCAAATTTTTTGGCATTTCACTAGAAGTGAATATATTTATAAACGGCCCATGATAAAATAGATATAAAAAGAAAGAGAGGGGGTCTAAAATGAGATCTTCTACATTCTGGCTTAAGATGAGTGATAATTATGATGTTTATGTGAAAAAGTGGATGTATAAAGAAGAAGAAACACCTAGAGCGATAATACAGGTATCGCATGGGATGGCTGAGCATATTGAAAGATATGGGGGGGTTGCAGAATACCTGACAAGCAAAGGTCTAATTGTTTACGGCAATGACCACCGAGGACATGGAAAAACAGGTGAAAAAGCAGGGGTGTTTGGACATTTTGCAGATAACGAAGGCTTTGAACGCGCTGTGCTGGATTTAAAAGAAATAACAGAGTATATTAAGTGTGAATTTCCGAATATTCCAATCTTTTTGTTTGGTCATAGTATGGGCTCATTTCTCGCAAGAAGTTATGTCCAAAAATACGGACAAGAGATGTTTGGAGTCATATTATCGGGTACAGGAGGCAATCCCGGCATGGCTGGGAGGCTTGGCAAGCTGATTGCTTTAATGGAAATGAAAAGGAAGGGTCCAAAAGCTTCTAGTCCCTTTTTAGATAAACTGGTATTTGGCAGCTATAATAAAGGAATTCATCAGGTGAAAACGAAATATGACTGGCTGTCTAGGGACCAATCCGAGGTGGAAAAATATATTAACGACCTTTATTGCGGACAAATATGCACCTCAGGATTTTTTTACGACTTATTATCCGGGCTGGAAGCTATTCATAAGGAGGAGTACATAAGAAATATCCCTAAAGATTTGCCATTTTATTTTCTGAGCGGCAGTAATGACCCAGTAGGAGGAAAAACAAAAGGAGTATTAAAAGTAATTAAGCAATTTCAAAACAATGGAGTGAAAAATATAGAATACACCTTTTTCCCCGAAGGCAGGCATGAAATGCTGAATGAAACAAATAAAGAAGAGGTGTATCAGTCGATTTTAACCTGGATATTAAAGCAGTTAAACAGAAAAAAGATAGAATGAAAAAATCGACAATAGAGAAGTGCTGAAGCAGAATGAAGGAAGGTTTTGTCATTATCATAGCTCAAGAATCATGTTGAAGCAATAGGTAATGTATAAGGTTCTTTTCGTAATCTTTGTTGCTATTTGAATAAATGAATCTAGGATACACAACAGGGGCTAAGCTTGAAAACAAAATGATTGAAGAGGAAAAGATGCCGCGATGCCTCACTTAATACGGATTTAACACTTTTGGGAAAAGAAACAATTTATTCGAAAACAGCCATGTATAAAACTGGGCACGTCCTAACCCTATATCACTTTACTGAATAAAAGAGTTTAAAAAATAATAGAGTGGGAATAATATATAACTGTTCCAATTAGAAAGCGGGTTTATGGTAGGATAGAGTAGACGTTTCTTTATGCATATTTTAAAGAAATTATAACGATATCCAACTAATCATAAAGGCTGTGAAGGACTTGAAACAAAAAAAGAAATTAATAGTATTAATTGGTCCTACTGCAGTAGGCAAAACAGCATTAAGTATTTATCTTGCTAAGAAATTTAATGGTGAAATTATTAGCGGGGATTCTATGCAGATTTATAAAGACATGGATATTGGAACTGCTAAGATCAAAAAGGAAGAAATGGATGGTGTTCCGCATTATTTAATTGATATTAAGGAGCCGGAAGAATCTTTTTCTGCAGCAGAATTTCAAAAATCCGTACGAGAAAAAATTGATGAAATCCATGCCCGAAATGCTATTCCGATGATTGTGGGCGGTACAGGTTTGTATATTCAATCAGTCTTGTATGATTATCAATTCAGTGATGCAGCCGGCGATGAAAACTATCGAATGGAACTTGAAGAACTCGCTGATCAAGAAGGACCTCTGTTCTTGTATCAGAAGCTCAAGGAAATAGACATGGAGAGTGCAGAGAAAATTCATCCAAACAACATCAGAAGAGTTATCCGTGCACTGGAAATTTATCATTGTACAGGAAAAACGGCTACAGAATATCAAAAAATGCAAGAGCCGGAAATTTTGTATGATACAGCCTTAGTGGGTTTGACAATGGGTAGAGATCAGCTGTATGAGAGGATTAATGATAGAATTGACATGATGCTTAAGGAAGGGCTTCTGGGAGAGGTCAAAACGTTATACGATCGAAAAGTTCGTAATGTACAATCAATTCAAGCCATCGGGTACAAAGAGCTTTATGAATATTTCGATGGCAGGATCAGTTTGGAGAATGCGATTGAGCAATTAAAGCAAAATTCACGCCGTTATGCCAAGCGCCAGCTCACATGGTTCCGTAATAAAATGGACGTAGCCTGGTTCGATATGAGCAATCAAGCAGAAAAACAAAAAAAAATCGAAGATATTTCAAATTATATTGCAGGAAAGCTGGAATTAAAATCGAATACTTTATGATAGAGAAAGAATGAGGAGGATTCCAAATGAAACAAGCAATCAACATTCAAGATCAATTTTTAAATCAATTAAGAAAAGACAATACCTCTGTAACAGTCTTTTTGCTAAACGGTTTTCAACTTCGCGGGCTTGTTAAAGGGTTTGATAATTTTACTGTACTGTTTGAATCTGACGGCAAACAGCAGTTGGTATACAAACATGCCATTTCTACGTTTTCACCACAAAAAAATGTTCAAATTAATTTTGAAGAACCTCAAAGCTAAGAACTTCGTTATCCATATGTAGAACTTTTTAAGGCAAAGGAGTGCACAATACTCCTTTGCCTTTTTATTTGCACCAGGAAATTAAGATTTTTTTCTTGTTTAGCTTGAGAGTCTATCGGATATCTCCGTCTCCTAACTAAGATAAGTCAACATCAACTTGTGAATAACCTTGCTGTGTTTTCTTTTTCTCAGTCGAGACTTCGTAATCCCTAGGCCGATGAGAAAGGCGCTTGCGCTTTTTTTGTTTTCTGAGGGCCTTGGTAAAGACTCTGTTGTTTTTTTAGATCAAGGTAGGTTTTGCTAAAAGAGATAATGGACGAAGAACTTAACAGGGAATATGAAACGAGTGAAAATCATAAACAAAGTCATGAATGGTCATGCAATGAATAAAATGAAAAGAGGCCCATTATTTCTCGGGAAAGCGCAGGAAACGACAGAATCTTTGTATTTGTATCAGTTGAAGGAGGATTTTGTCGTAAATCGCATCCCTGAATACTTACTCTTTAAGTATTATCTAAACAAACATTTAGAATACGGTAGTTGTGTTCTTTTTTGTATAAGGGACTTTTGAAAATAGGCATTTGTCACGTTTTTTTTCTTGTAGAGTATAATGCTGTTAGAATGTGAGGTGAACGCTTTGGATCAACCTATCCGTATGAAAAATAACGGACAAATTAGTATTGTACTAAACGCTCAGCAAAGGGAAGCTGTGAATATGAATGTGATCCATAAAGATGTTGTTCCAAAGACGAATTCCGTAGAGCATGAAGCTTTAAAGGAAATTGAAAATGAATTGTCTGCCCTTGTAGGGATGGATGAAATGAAAAAAATGATTAAAGAAGTTTACGCGTGGATTTACATTAATAAGAAAAGAGAAGCGGCAGGCCTGAAAACAGGGAAGCAGGCCCTTCATATGATGTTCAAGGGAAACCCAGGTACAGGGAAAACAACTGTTGCTAGGCTTATTGGGAAGCTTTTTCAAAAAATGAATGTCTTAAGCAAGGGGCATTTAATTGAAGCAGAGAGAGCGGATTTAGTTGGAGAGTATATTGGCCATACAGCCCAAAAAACAAGAGACTTAATTAAGAAAGCATTAGGCGGTGTACTGTTTATTGATGAAGCATACTCCCTCGGAAGGGGAGGGGAAAAGGATTTCGGAAAGGAAGCCATAGATACTTTGGTTAAACATATGGAGGACAAACAGCATGAATTTATTTTAATTCTTGCAGGCTACTCCAACGAAATGGAATATTTTTTAAGTTTAAATCCGGGACTCCATTCCCGTTTTCCTTTAGTTTTCCAATTCCCTGACTACACAGTGGAGGAATTGATGGAAATTGGCAAACGAATGCTAAAGGAAAAGGAATATTTACTTAGCCATGATGCGGAAAGAAAATTAAAGGAACATCTTTATCATTTAAAAACAAATCTGCATGCATCCAGCTTTTCAAATGGCCGCTATGTAAGAAATATCATAGAGAAATCGATTCGTTCACAAGCAATGAGACTCTTATTGCAAAACAGTTATGATAAGCATGACTTGTTAACCCTTCGAAGTAATGACCTTATCTTTCAAGAGTAGTCACGAGGCTTTATTTGTTCACATCCCTAAAAAAGGGCTTAGATGAACAAATAAAGCCTTTTATTGAAGGAACAGAAGTGAAAAAATACACATTAAATAAGTAATTAACCAAATCTTTTATTGATTTTTGCGCTGAAAAAGGATAAAACCAAATAGGCAGTGTGCAAATTTTTATATAAGTGATTTTAGGTCACTTTTTCATTACTGCCTATACATACAAAAGGGAAAATATAAAGCTGAAGTTTTAGATATTGAAGCTTTTTTGGTAAAATATTATAAACGAGTCCGAGAGGGAGGACAATGGATGGAAGAACAAATGGAAAGAGCCATTTTGGTTGGATGCTGGCTGAACGAAGAGGAAGCCCGTTTTTTATATTCCATGGAAGAACTGGGTGCACTGACAGAAACTGCTCGCGGTGAAATAATTGCAACCGTTACACAGAAGCGGGATCGGATTGATTCCTCTACTTATATTGGGAAAGGGAAGGTGGAAGAACTCCAAGCCCTTGAAGAAGAGCTTGAAGCTGATCTCATCATATTTAATGATGAGCTTTCACCAAGTCAGCTGAGGAATCTATCCAGGCACTTGAATGCTAGAGTTTTGGATAGGACTCAGCTGATTCTTGATATTTTTGCACAAAGAGCACGATCAAAAGAAGGGAAGCTTCAAGTGGAATTAGCCCAGCTTCAATATATGCTCCCCCGCCTAGTTGGCCAAGGAAGTGAGCTTTCAAGGCTTGGAGGCGGGATTGGAACCAGAGGGCCAGGTGAGACAAAGCTGGAGTCCGATCGTCGTCATATCCGGAGAAGGATTGATGAAATAAAAAATCAATTAAGTGCCATTGTGAACCATAGAGAGCGTTACAGGGAACGAAGAAAAAGGAATAAAGCTTTTCAAATTGCTTTAGTCGGATACACGAATGCCGGTAAATCCACTTTGTTTAACAGGCTGTCTTCAGCTGATTCCTATGAGGAAAACCAGCTCTTTGCTACACTTGATCCTATGAGTCGGAAAATGATTCTTCCAAGCGGATATTCAGCCATTCTTACAGATACAGTCGGGTTTATTCAGGATTTGCCAACTACACTGATTGCAGCCTTTCGTTCTACTTTGGAAGAAGTAAAAGAGGCGGATTTGCTGCTCCATGTAGTTGATAGTTCAAATCCTGATTATGCAAATCACGAAAAAACAGTTCATAAACTTCTTGATAATTTGGAAATGAACCAAATACCTCAATTAACAGTGTATAATAAAGTCGATGAACAGCATCCAGACTTTTGGCCGGCTGCTGGCAATAAGATTGTGATAAGTGCTCTTGATAAGTCTGACAGAGAAAAGCTGAAGCATCGTATAGAGGAGCAGGTGCTAGAACAAATGAAGGCTTACAATGTCCTGGTGCCATCTACAGAAGGGAAGCTTTTAGCAGCTTTGAAAAATGATACCATCTTGCGTGAATTGGTTTTCCAGGAAGAAAACCAAACGTACAGATGTAAAGGATATGCTCTAGAAGACCATCCGGTGGTCGGAGAGCTGGCTAAATTTGATCGATAGAGGAGTAGCGAAATGTTTCAGTTTTTAGTAAATGGTGAGAAATTAAAGCCGATTGTAGAAGAAATCGAGAACCAAATTGTGTATAAGCATCAGAAAATAGACAGAAGGATAGAAAGTAATCAATTTAGAGTACTTCAAAGCTTTCGTTCCCACCGTGTAAGTGATACATATTTTAATCCTACAACGGGTTATGGATATGATGATATAGGCAGGGATGCACTGGAAAAGATCTATGCAGATGTGTTTGGCGGAGAAGCAGCTCTTGTGAGGCCTCAAATTATTTCTGGAACCCATGCCATAACGATTGCTCTTTTTGGTGTTCTTCGTCCTGGCGACGAACTCCTTTATATAACTGGGAAACCATATGATACGTTAGAGGAAGTAGTAGGCATTAGAGGGAGTGGAAACGGCTCTCTAAAGGAATTTAATATTGATTACCATGCAGTTGATCTTGCTTCAAATGGAGAAATCGATTACGAGGCGGTAAGAGCAGCTATTAAACCGAATACGAAAATGATTGGTATACAACGGTCAAAAGGATACGCTAATCGTCCGTCTTTCAGGGTGAATGAGATTGAAGAGATGATTCGTTTTGTGAAAGAAATCAAGCGCGATGTGGTAGTGTTTGTAGATAACTGCTACGGCGAATTTGTAGAAGAATTAGAGCCTTGCCATGCAGGTGCGGATTTGATGGCCGGATCCCTCATTAAGAATCCCGGCGGTGGAATTGCCAAGACAGGGGGATATATAGTTGGGAAAAAAGAATGGGTAGAAGCCTGTTCTTATCGGATGACCTCTCCCGGAATCGGCGCAGAAGCAGGTGCCTCGCTATACAGTCTTCAAGAAATGTACCAGGGCTTTTTTCAGGCTCCGCATGTTGTGGGGCAGGCGCTCAAAGGGGCTGTATTTACATCCGCTATACTCGAACATTTTGGCATGAATACACATCCAGCCTGGGATGCAGAAAGAACGGACTTAATACAATCAATCCAATTTGACGATCCGGACAAGATGATTGAATTTTGTCAGGCCATTCAGTTTGCTTCGCCCATTAATTCATATGTAACACCTTACCCAAGCTACATGCCTGGATATGATGATGATGTAATAATGGCTGCGGGAACGTTTATCCAGGGGGCGAGCATCGAATTATCTGCAGACGGCCCAATACGTCCCCCTTATACGGCGTATGTACAAGGAGGACTAACATACTCACATGTGAAAATTGCCGTTTTATCAGCCTTGGACAGGCTTTTGGACAAAGGATTAATTTAATTTAATTTTATAAGCGGATGGAGCGGGTTCTATCCGCTTTTTTAAAAAGGAAAGTATGAAAAATGTTATCCAATGCAGTCTCTGATTAGCTCCAGTGCCAATCGGCGTACAGATTCTAAGTTTCCTCCTTTGAAAAGTCAACATCAGTTCGTAACTTCCTCGCTGTGTTTTTTCTCAACTAAAGACTACAAAACCCTTACAAAATAAGCAAGGGGGTTGTCTTATTTTAGAAGATAAGGAAGCTTTTTTTGTTACAACAATTTCGAAAGAATTTTGATGTAAGGTATTCTAACATTATGTTGACAAAAAAACTCACATAACATAAAATGAAAGTAGTTAATAGAAAGTGAGAGATCATAATGGGTCGTAAAGAAATTCGCCGTTCTATGCCATTATTGCCAATTAGCATCGTTATGAAGTTAACAGATCTTTCAGCAAGACAAATTCGTTATTATGATGAACAGGACTTGATTTCTCCGGCAAGAACAGAAGGCAACCGCAGGCTCTATTCCTTAAATGACGTAGATGTATTGCTTGAAATTAAAGATTTGTTGGAACAAGGTATAAATATTGCTGGAATAAAGAAAATATTCCATATGAAAACTGTACAACACCATATAGAAGATGAAAAAAACAGTGGGAAAATCAATTCAGATCTCTCTGATGAGGAAGTAAGGAAGCTGCTTCGGCAGGAATTATTGCAAGTGGGAAGATTTCAAAAGCCCGGAATGCAGCAAAGAGAGTTTCCGCGTTTTCATTAAAACATTTCTTTTCTGATTTGTGTGTTCCTTTTTAAAGTTAATAATATATACTTTTGTGGAGTTTAAGGGAGGAAAGAAACAATGGCAAAATATACTCGTGATGACATAACTAGAATTGCTAAAGAAGAAAATGTAAAATTTATCCGTTTGCAATTTACCGACATTCTGGGAACCATTAAGAATGTGGAAATTCCATACAGCCAGCTGGAAAAGGCATTAGACAATAAAATGATGTTTGACGGCTCATCTATTGAAGGGTTTGTAAGGATTGAAGAATCTGATATGTATCTATATCCGGATTTGGATACATGGGTTATCTTCCCTTGGACTGCTGAAAAAGGCAAAGTTGCCCGTTTGATTTGTGATATTTATAATCCAGATGGAACTCCATTTGATGGTGATCCGCGTAACAATCTGCGCAGAGTATTAAAAGAAATGGAAGAACTTGGATTTACGAAATTCAATCTTGGACCTGAACCGGAATTCTTCTTATTTAAATTAGATGGAAACGGTGAACCTACTCTTGAACTTAATGATAATGGCGGTTACTTTGACTTAGCTCCTACAGATCTTGGTGAAAATTGCCGTAGAGATATTGTTTTAGAATTAGAAGAAATGGGATTTGAAATTGAAGCTTCCCATCATGAAGTGGCACCTGGTCAGCATGAAATTGATTTTAAATATGCTGATGCTATTACTGCCTGTGATCAAATCCAAACATTTAAGCTTGTAGTTAAAACCATTGCACGCAAACATGGGTTACACGCAACTTTCATGCCTAAGCCGTTATTCGGTGTGAATGGATCCGGAATGCACTCAAACTTATCTTTATTCAAAGGGAATGAAAATGCATTCTTTGATCCTAAGGGCAATTTAGAACTAAGTGAAACAGCTCATCAATTTCTAGCGGGTATCCTGAAGCATGCTACGAGCTTTACTGCTGTTACAAATCCGACAGTAAACTCATATAAGCGTTTGGTTCCAGGATATGAAGCACCATGCTACGTTGCTTGGTCTGCAAGGAACAGAAGCCCATTAATTCGTATTCCTGCATCCCGCGGCTTAAGTACACGTGTGGAAGTAAGAAGCGTAGATCCAGCGGCAAACCCTTATTTAGCCATGGCGGTATTGTTAAAAGCTGGCCTTGACGGAATTAAGAATAATCTGGAAGCTCCTGCACCAGTTGACCGCAATATCTATGTCATGAATAAGCAAGAGCGTGAAGAAGCAGGTATTACTGACCTTCCTGCTACACTTATCCAGGCTTTGGATAACCTTAAATCCAATGAAGTGATGACTAGTGCACTTGGTACACATATTCTTGATCACTTTGTAGAAGCGAAAGAGATTGAATGGGATATGTTTAGAACACAAGTACATCCATGGGAAAGAGAGCAGTACATGCAGCAATATTAATAGATGGAAGCCTTGGTATATAGTGCCAGGGTTTTTTTCTTTTGTGGGCAGAAAAGAAAGTGGACAGGTTATTTTCATACTGCCCACAAACTGCCCTCATAAAATGAAATTTACTCAACAATTTTAATTATATATTCCTCATATTCATTCATGCTCTTCTCTTCAATTTTTTTAGGTATACAAGCATATACATCTGCTGTAATTTGAATGCTGTCATGTCCAAGAAGTTCATAGGAAAATTTATATCTGCAAATGCAACTAACTCTATAAATAATTATTAGCCAGTAACGAGGAAAATTGAGGATGGGCAACCTTATTCCAAATACACATTTAAAAAAATGAAAGTGCAAATACATGAAATACTTGCTATTTCCGTAAACTAATAATCTTGGCAGGGGCAGATTTTGTATATTTAAGAGTCCTCCTCATATGGGGAGGACTTTGGGGTACAAAAATATGAGCTATGCTAAAATTTCTTTAACATACTTATACATAAACATAATGTGCAAATGTTTTTTGGAAAAGCTGCCTAGCAGCAATAAGCTTGACGGCATCTCCATTTTAATGAAGGAGAAAATTAGAAATATTATGAGTGGTTGTAGAATGGCATGTTAGGAAATAAACTGAATTAAATGACTGAAATACTGTTGAAAGGGGATTGATTATCCATGAAGCTGAGTGTTGAATGGAAAGGAAAAATGGCCTTTGAAGGAAGCACGCCATCAGGACATTTTTTGAAAATGGACGCTTCTCAAGAGGATGGAGGGCAAAACAGCGGGGCAAGGCCAACAGAAATGTTATTAAATGCTCTAGCAGGCTGTACAGGAATTGATATTATTTCTATTTTGGATAAGATGAGGTTAAATGTTTCATCCTTTAGTATGGAAGTAGAAGGAGAACGTGCTTCTGAACACCCCAAACGATTTACGGATATTCATATTCACTATGTACTTGAAGGTGAGCTTCCTGAAGAAAAGGTTCATCGTGCCATCACATTGTCAAAGGAAAAGTATTGCTCGGTTGCACACTCATTAAGTGCCGCCCTTACGATGAGTTATGAAATTAATGGGAAAAAGATAAAAGCTTAGTTTTTGAAGAGCAGCTTTGAAAAAAAACCTCTAATAAAAGTATTAGAGGTTTTCATTACATTAGTTAAAGCAAACAATAGCTCCTACAATGATTAACAAAATGAATAGTACAACGATTAAAGCAAAAGTATTTCCGCCAGTATATGCTGGATAAGCGTAACCATAGTTACATCCGCCAAAGCAGCCCATATGTTACACCACCTTTCTTCTGTTTATACAGTATATGTGCATTTGTCATAAGGGTACTAGGGGAATGCGGATACTTTTATTGTAAAATTTAACTGTAGCTGGTTTCTAAGGATCTTGCGAAATATGATTTGGAGAATTTAATGAAGGCTCTTTTTGTAAGCTTTGTTGCTATTGGACATAGTACTATCATAATAAATATATGTTCAGTATTAAAACTTGTGAAGAGCTTAAGAAAAATTGCTGAGAAGACAGACAACACTGAATAATTCTTTGTACGTAAAGCAACAATCTATACTAAACCAGCTTTAATAAAAAATGTGGAACTATTGTGGAAATAAAAAATCAGGCCTTCTTTAAAGAAGCCTGATTTTTTTTATTAAATTAAAGAACAAAATTAGTGGATGGCCTGTCTATATAAACCGATTACTTTACCAAGAATGGAAACACTGTTTAAAATAATGGGTTCCATGGTGGCGTTTTCAGGCTGTAAGCGGAAGTAATTCTTTTCCTTAAAGAAACGCTTTACAGTGGCTTCATCATCCTCAGTCATCGCCACCACAATATCTCCGTTGTTCGCTGTCTGCTGCTGTCTGACAATTACATAGTCACCATCCAGGATACCTGCATCAATCATACTTTCACCGACAATTTCAAGCATAAAAATGTTTTCGTCAGCTGGAGCAAGTTGTTCAGGAAGCGGAAAGTACTCTTCGACATTTTCTATTGCTGTAATTGGAAGCCCGGCTGTTACCTTTCCAACCAAGGGTACATTCATCACGTTTTGGCGAGGAATGTTATCATGCTCTAAATCTAAGATTTCAATTGCACGCGGCTTCGTCGGATCTCGCCTGATAAGCCCCTTGCTTTCAAGCCTTGATAGATGTCCATGGACAGTTGAACTGGAAGCGAGGCCTACTGCTTCTCCTATTTCACGAACTGAAGGCGGATATCCTTTTGCTTTTACTTCCTGTTTTATGAATTCCAGAATATCCTGCTGCCTCTTTGAAAGTTTTGTCATTTATTACACCCCGTTTTCATAATTAATATGAGAGTCTCTGCCTATGAATCTTTTATTTATAAATACACCTATGTATCTTAGCCAGCTTTATTTTGAATTAATTATAACATGTATATCTGAACAGTACAAACATAAGTTCGAAAAAACTGTTGACTAAAAACAAATGTTCGTATTATACTTTTCTTAACAAAGCGAACATACATTCTCGAAAGGGTGTTTTATATGACTACTTATATTAAGAATTATTCATATGCTATACTTTTTATTGTCATTTCATTTCTTTTTGGAATCTATGTCATATTCTCACTGAATGACGATACTTCCTCCTATGAAAGAGTAGTGGTTAA
This sequence comes from Heyndrickxia acidicola, assembly GCF_001636425.1. Classification (NCBI taxonomy): domain Bacteria; kingdom Bacillati; phylum Bacillota; class Bacilli; order Caryophanales; family Bacillaceae; genus Heyndrickxia; species Heyndrickxia acidicola. The sequence goes on along the minus strand of NZ_KV440953.1, from coordinate 1,544,649 downwards.
ACAGGGACAGTCTATATGGGAAATTGCATCTATTTATGAAAATGATTATTCTATGTCAACACAACAGTTTATTAAATGGGTACAGGACCATAACAATATTGATAGTGAAACCATTAAAGAGGGGGATATTCTTACCATACCTGTTAAAATGAAAAAAGAATTTAAATTGCAGAACAAATTGGCACTGAAGACGGAGTAAGGACATCATGAATTCAATTATATACTGCAGGGTTAGCACGACAAAGAATACACAGGAAACATCATTGGAAAGGCAGCACGAAGAGCTTGTGGCTGCTGCTGGTAAATGGGGTTTTACAGTGGTAAAAGTAATTAAGGATCAGGCCAGCGGCTATGACCTTGAAAGACAAGGCATCCTTGAAATGCTTGATTATATTAAAGAAGATAATGTACAAGCTGTACTAATTCAGGACGAAACCAGAATAGGGAGAGGCAATGCAAAAATGGCATTGCTGCATGTTTTATATAAAGAAGGAATTAAGGTATACAGTTTAGCGCAAAACGGTGAATTGGAGCTTTCAGATTCTGATTCAATGGTGCTGCAGATTGTCAGCATGGTAGAAGAATATCAAAGAAAACTGCACAATATTAAAATAAAGCGTGGAATGAAAAGAGCGGTTGAAAACGGATATAAGCCTGAAAAAAACCTTAAGGGCCGAGGCAATGAAAACGGAAGAGATAGAAAAGATCTCCCTGTTCAGGAAATTGTCCGGCTTAGGATGAACGGATTAACATTTAACGATATAGCAGCTACTTTAAGAGGCTTTGGTTACAATGTGTCAAAAGCAACTGTTCACAGGAGATATCAAGAATTTATAGACTCCAGGAAGAATGATGATACGCTATAACCATGAGAGGCTTTTTCTTGCGATCTATTCCTTTTTCTAGTAACATTACGATATTCAAAACATTTCCGTTTACGTGTTTATATGTTGAAGGGGGAAGTGAGTATGCTATCTAAGGAAAAATTATCAAGAATCAGCGAATTGTCCCGAAAAGCAAAATCTGAAGGATTGACTCAGGAAGAAGCTAAAGAACAATCCAAATTAAGAAAAGAATACCTAGAGACTTTTCGTTCTTCTATGAGAAATACAATTGAGAATGTGAAGATTATAGATCCGAATGGAGAAGACGTAACGCCTGATAAAATTCGACAAGCACAGGTAAAGAAGAAGTTGCACTAAGATTTTAAAGATATGGTTATTAACGAAAAAAATAGGGTAAAGAAAACTGGAATGCTGGATGATTTCCAGTTTTTTTATTCTTTTGGCGATGTTCAAGCTCATTGTTGGAATGAACCTAATAGTCTTTGATGCAGATACGGAGTCTCTTGCTTAGAAAAGAGGGAAATCATCGGAGCTCTTCAACCGCCCGCCGATAGCATGACCCTGAAGTGGAAAACCACTGGCAAGATTAATAGAGTTATTTTTATAAGTATGTTTCGTTGCTGAAAGAAACGCCCATACATTGGTTAAGAGAATCTGTAATCTGTGGTACTTGTGTTTTGGTCAGCTAAATACATACTTTTTTTATGGTAAGGAATAATGAAAATATCATTAGTGTGACATGCTTGCTTTCAGTGGTGTATGCCTGCTGGAATGAAATTCTTTAGAAGAGAGGATGTTGAAAAGTGTTTGATAAAACAGATGATTTAGCGATCACAACCATACGTACGTTATCTATTGACGCAATCGAAAAAGCAAACTCTGGACACCCTGGCCTGCCGATGGGTGCTGCGCCAATGGTATATACTCTTTGGACACAATTCATGAATCATAATCCAAAGAATTCAAAATGGTTTAATCGAGACCGTTTTGTTTTATCAGCAGGGCATGGCTCTATGCTGTTGTATAGTTTGCTTCATTTATCCGGTTATAATGTAAGTATGGATGACATAAAAAACTTTCGTCAATTGGGGAGCAAAACTCCAGGACATCCGGAATATGGCCATACAGATGGTGTAGAAGCTACAACAGGTCCATTGGGACAAGGAGTGGCAATGGCTGTAGGCATGGCAATGGCAGAACGCCATCTTGCAGGTGTCTATAATAAAGACCATTTTAATGTAGTGGATCACTATACATATGCAGTATGTGGTGATGGAGACTTAATGGAAGGTATTTCGAGTGAAGCTGCATCTCTAGCAGGCCATTTAAAGCTTGGAAAGCTTATTATGCTTTATGATTCAAATGATATTTCATTAGATGGAGATTTGGATAAAGCTTTTACTGAAAGTGTTAAAGGAAGATTTGAAGCCTATGGCTGGCATTATCTCCGTGTAGAAGATGGAAATGATATTAATGCGGTGGCACATGCGATTGAAGAAGCCAAAAAGGAAACATCCCGCCCGACTCTGATTGAAGTAAAAACAATTATTGGCTATGGATCCCCTAATCGGTCAGGAAAACATACAGTACATGGTGCTCCGCTTGGCGAAGATGAGATGAAATTGACAAAAGAATTTTATAAATGGACATTTGATGAAGACTTCTATGTGCCTTCTGAAGTGTATGAGCGTTTTAAAGAAAGAGTTGTTGAAAAAGGATTGAAAAAAGAAAAAGAATGGGAAAAGCTCTTTCAGGATTATGAAAGTGAATATCCAGAATTAGCTGCTCAATTGGATAAAGCGATTAAAGGTGAGCTTCCAGAAGTCTGGGATAAAGATATTCCTGTTTATGAAGAAGGAAAAGCCCTTGCGAGCCGTGCATCAAGCGGAGAGGTAATAAATGCAATTGCTAAAAATGTTCCAACATTCATTGGCGGGTCTGCCGATCTTGCTGGTTCCAACAATACGATGATAAAAGGGGATAAAGATTTTACTCCGGAATCATACGAAGGACGGAATATTTGGTTTGGTGTTCGCGAATTTGGTATGGGAGGCGCCATGAATGGATTAGCACTCCATGGCGGATTGCAGGTTTATGGAGGCACATTTTTTGTTTTCTCTGATTATCTGCGCCCTGCCATCCGTTTGGCCGCTCTCATGAGCCTCCCTGTCACGTATGTATTTACTCATGATAGTATTGCGGTTGGTGAGGATGGTCCGACTCATGAACCAATAGAGCAGCTTGCTGCATTACGTGCCATGCCGAATCTCTCGGTTATTCGTCCTGCAGACGGCAATGAAACAGCAGCAGCCTGGAAATTGGCTTTAACGTCAAAGGATAATCCAACGGCTCTAATTCTTACACGTCAAGGTTTGCCGACTTTGAAATCTACTGCTTCAGTGGCTGAAGAAGGAGTAAGCAAGGGGGCATACGTAGTTTCTCCATCTGAAAAAGAACAAACAGATATTTTACTCCTTGCATCCGGTTCAGAAGTAAATCTGGCAATTGAGGCTCAAAAATGGCTCGCTAAGGAAAATATTTCAGCCTCTGTAGTCAGTATGCCGTCTTTTGATCGCTTTGAGAGCCAATCAAAGGAATATAAGGAAACTGTTTTGCCTCAATCAGTGAAAAAACGACTTGCTATTGAGATGGCTTCATCTTTTGGATGGGATCGTTATACAGGGGATGAAGGAGACATTTTAGCCATTGACCGTTTCGGTGCTTCTGGAAAAGGAGATAAAGTAATGGCTGAACTTGGATTTACTGTGGAAAATGTTGTTTCAAGGGTAAAAGAATTGCTTAAATAGAAGGATTTATACTATGAAGTATAACAGCCCCTCTTTCTGTTGGTGATATCACTTTCAGCAGATGAGGGGTTTTCTTTCAAAGCAAAAGTTATAATTGAAATTTTTCTTACGCTTTTACAGCTTTTATATTAATCTAGAATAGGGAGGTGAATGTTATGCTTCATGATATTCAGTTAGCAGGAAAAAGGGTAAAATTGTTGCCTTTAAAAGAGGAACATGCTGAAGCGTTGTTTTTCGTTTCGAAAAATCCCGATATTTGGACGTATTTTACAAGCAATCAGCCTCAGTTACTGGAAGACATTGAGCAATATATTGCAAAAGCCCTTTTCGAAAGAATGAATGGAAGTGAACTTCCATTTGTCGTTTGGGATAATGAAACAAATAAAATTGTAGGAACGACAAGATATTTGAATATTTCTATTCCCAATAAAACGCTTGAAATTGGCTGGACCTGGTATACTCCCGAGGTTTGGAGAACGAGGGTAAATACGGAATCAAAATATTTATTACTTCGATATTGCTTTGAGGAACTCAATTGGAATCGGGTACAATTCAAAACTGATGCTAGAAATGAGCGTTCCAGAGCAGCAATTTTACGTTTGGGTGCAAGCTTTGAGGGAACAATCAGGAGAGAAAGAATACTTGAAAATGGCCAGGTTCGAGACAGTGTTTTATACAGTATAATCAAAGAAGAATGGCCATTTGTAAAACAGCGTTTGGAAGCATTTTTGGAAGATGAGTCCACAATGGAAATTTTAACAAGCCACTAGATTATTTGCAGTGTTTATTTTTTTATTTGCTATTATTTCAATACTCATATTACCTTTTTAAAAGAGGGTGACTCAAAAAGCCGGGCTATGCCGCTGAATGGAGTCACCCTTTTTTTACTACTGAAAAAAAGGGGAAAAAGGTAGGGGGATTTTTCTATTTAGTTTTAGACTAGGCTACGCAGAAAATCACTTTAAACTAGTTCAAAAAATCAAGCCAGCCCGACCTATGGTAATCATTAGTACCTTATTGATGTGGAAGAAAGAATAGATAAGGGTGGCATATGAAAAAATAGATGTTAATCTTACACATAAATTGATTAATGAGTGAGCAGGTATGACAAACAGCGGTATATATATATGAGTAATACACACTGTTCGTTTTCAATCGAGGTTGATTGGAGCAGATACAAGAGACTCCTGCGGGATAAGCGTGTAAGTAGAGACCCCGCAGGAGCTTGCGAAGAAAAGGCTCCGCTACCACCCGCGGAAAGCGAGTGCCTGAAATGGAAATCAACTAACAGGAAAAAAAGGCTGCATCCAAGGTCATCTGATATCAGTGGACTTTTGGGACTGCCTCTTCTGTCTTAAATAAAGGTTGTTTTCGAATTAATTGTTGCTTTATGTATAAAGCTTAGCATCTTTATGAAAGCAATTCACAGGTTTTACCACAGAACCAATAGTCATCAATTTTCATCATTTTTTCTCTATAAGTGAACATTAGTTTTTGCATGTAAGACTAAAAGTAATGTAGTCCTAATGAGAAATGGTGAGTAAATATCAAGACTTTCGCTAAAAATGATAAAGAGGAGACCTTGCAGCAGAAAATGACAGACAAAAATAAATAAAATTTAAAATCATTACAGATTAACTGATTTTTCCTGTTTAAATCACTCATAAACTTTAACTGATAAGGAAACCTATTTATAGAAAGGAGTGGATAATAATGAACTTTACTGATTCTCCATATTCACCTGGCGAGGTAGTTTATGTCATTTATCGCAATCCCCATACACAAGATGTAGCGAATATACAAGAAGCGGCTGTTGTACAGGATCCTTCCCACCCAGGGCAGTTAGCCCTATTTTTATACGAAACATATTATCCTTTGTCTGATGAGTTCGCCATCTATCAATCAGAAGAGGAAGCAGAGCAAGCGTATGCTTATTATTTTGGCAGTATGGAATAGGGGGGAAGGATATGAGTAAAGGTAGAAAACCTTTTATGCCCCAGCTAGTTTATTTTGAACCAGATGCTCTTGAATATCCTTTGGGACAAACTTTATTAGAAAAATTTAAACAAGAGGATGTAGAGATTCGCTATACAACTTCCCATAATCAGGTTCGAAACCTCCCTGGAGAAAATGATTTCCAACGGTATCGAATAGCCAAATCCACATTGGTCGTGGGAATCAGAAAGACGCTTAAATTTGATACCTCAAAGCCTTCTGCAGAATATGCCATTCCCTTTGCTACTGGATGCATGGGACACTGTCATTATTGCTATCTTCAAACTACAATGGGAAGCAAGCCCTATATCAGAACTTATGTGAATGTGGAAGAAATACTTGAACAGGCACAACAGTACATGGATGAACGTTCACCCGAAATTACTCGGTTTGAAGCCTCATGTACATCCGACATTGTAGGAATTGACCATTTAACTCATACCTTGAAAAGAGCTATTGAATTTTTTGGAAAATCCGAACAAGGCAGACTTAGATTTGTGACAAAATTTCATCATGTAGATCATTTATTGGACGCTGAGCACAATGGAAAAACCAGATTCAGATTTAGTATAAATGCGGACTACGTTATTAAATATTTTGAACCGGGTACGTCACGCTTGGAGGATCGAATTGAGGCGGCAGCCAAAGTGGCGAAAGCAGGATATCCACTTGGCTTTATTGTAGCTCCTATTTATTTGCACGAAGGCTGGAAAGAAGGGTATAAACATTTATTTGAACTCTTACATGCCAAGCTTCCTGAGGATACTAAGCATGATATAACATTTGAACTGATTCAGCACAGGTTTACAAAGCCTGCAAAAAGAGTAATTCAAAAGAATTACCCTATGACAAAACTGGAACTAGATGAAGAAAAACGCCGTTATAAATGGGGAAGATATGGAATTGGAAAATATATTTATCCGAAAGAACAAGAGACAGATATGAAAGAAACTATTTCTAATTATATAAACGAATTTTTTCCAAAAGCTAAAATAGAGTACTTTACCTGAGATTCACCAAAGAAAGAGTAGTTTACTATCAAATTCATACTGCTACTAAAAGCAGCATTTTTATTAAAGAAGTAAACTCAATGAACAAAAATCTAATCGATATGGATCGGTTCATAGGAGCAGCGCTATGAAAAGATACTTTTTCAGCTTTATTATCGCCATTGCATTAGTGTGTGGTTTTCAAGTGAATACAAAAGCATTAAAAACTAGAGCGGAATATGAAAAAACCGGAAATGCAGTGTGGGATGTTAAAACAAATCAAAAAATTATTGCCTTAACTTTTGACGACGGACCACATTCAAAATATACCCCGCAAATCCTCAAATTGTTAGCAAAGTATAATGCCAAAGCTACTTTTTTTGTAACAGGGGAGAGAGTCGAACTATACCCAGACATTACAAGGCAAATATCAAAGGCAGGACATGAAATTGGAAGCCATACCTTTAGTCACCCCCGGCTTTCAAGGATTTCCGAGAACAATCTTAGGAATGAACTCCGACTTACTGAAGATGTGGTAGAAAGGATAACGGGAAAACATATAGCATTATTCAGGCCAGTCGGAGGTTATTATAATGACCTGGTTGTTAATACTGCTGCTAAGGAAGGATACCGTGTTATATTATGGTCCTGGAATCATGACTCAAAAGATTGGCAGAAGCCTGGCTTTCATCGTATTGTCATGAATGTAATACTGGATATTAAGCCAGGAAATATCATATTAATGCATGATGGGGGCGGAGACCGAAGTCAGACAGTGAAAGCTCTTAAATTTATTCTTCCTGAATTAAAGAGACAGGGCTATGAAATGATTAGTGTATCCGATTTATTATTAAGATCAGGATATGATGGAATTCCTGTTTATTTAAAATAAGTTCTTTAAACGTAATAAAAATGAAGTGGTCGTGAGTGCCACTTCATTAATCTATAATATGCTTTTTACTTTATTATGTTATTTATTGCTAGCAATACTTTTACTTTTACTTAGGCTCTGTTCGTAAACTTTGTTGCTAATTGACAAAAAATTATTTAACCCAGGTTTAGTATTAAATTTTTAAATAGGATGCGAAAAGGTGCCGCGAGGACAGACAACCCCGGCAACTATTTGTGAGAAAACAGCCTTTACTTATGCTAATAAAAACAAATTTCTCTGCAAATGTCTCATTATATTTTGATACATATTTACTCTGGAAGGATGTTTAATTCCATATAAAACATAGCTCTGTTAATCTTGCAGGTTGAATTAGGCTGCAGGTACTTGCTTCCCGTGGGGGGCAAGTAAGCCTTCTCTTAGGATCATCTCCCGGGGGACTCCATTCAGATCCTCTTTTCTATCCAGGAGTCTCGCACTACAGCTCCAATCAAAATAGGTGTAAATCAGGAATATTTGTTAACAAAGGATTAAAAATAGTATGAGATAACCGCAATATTTTATAAAAATACAGAAAATCCCCTTAAAAAGATGGTATTTTATATTACGGCAGGTATAATAAGAAGTAAACGGTTGTATTTGTAATTATATAGGCTATTTGACCATTTGTTGTAAACGACAAAAAAAGTAAACGGCTAAGACAGCTTGTGACATGAATTGCTCTGCTCATTCTCTATACTGTAGGGAAAGGAATAAATTCGGGAGTGAATGTCTTTGAGAACGTATCAAATCTATTTAATAGAAGAAGAGTTTGCTGACTATTTTTATGGAAGAGAAAGAATGTTCTTCGAGCTTTTTTCACAGTATCAAGTGGTGTCTGGACGCTTAAAAAATATAATTGAAAGACAAATTCGCTTTATTACAAAGCCTCTGCCGGTTTTGCATTTGCATCACTTATTAAATCAGTCATTTTTAAGAAATAAAGAATTCATACTCGAGGGAAGATACTATCGTTATGTGCTTCCCGAGTCAGATGACTCCGTAGAGCTTCTAATTGAAGATCACAGGCTCCAATTAAATGCCTGGGGAAACTATGACACGGAATCCATTTTTTTTGAAGAACTCCGTAAATTTGATGGCCGTCTATTAGCTGTCGATACAGAGCATGCACAATTCGGTTGGATTAAACCAGTAAAAACAAGAAAATACATTTGAAACATCATTGAAATATTGTAAAATGAATGAGGATTTAGTACACTGTAAGATAGACAACATGAAGGAGGAATAGTATGACTTGGGTAATTATCCTAGTAGGCGTAATTGCTTTGCTAGTTGGGGTTGCGATTGGATTTTTCGTCGCACGTAAATATATGATGACCTATCTAAAAAAGAATCCGCCAATTAATGAACAAATGCTAAAAATGATGATGATGCAAATGGGCATGAAACCATCCCAAAAGAAAATCAATCAAATGATGAATGCCATGAACAAACAGACAGGCAAGTAATAAAAATTGCCTAGGGCTTGATTTTATTTTAAAGGGATTTAAAAGGGTACAATCATAATGATTTTGGAATTATACTAGTCATTAAATCTTTGAATAGCCCTAAAGTGTATCTTTTATCAAGCTAATCCGAAACCACTTACTCGTTGGAACCGAAACCAGCGAAGAGTGGTTTTTTTGTTGTATACAGCCATTTGTCTCGTATAGACAAAGGTCTATACTCCTTCTACAAACAAAATACCACTCAAAAGTTGAGTGGCATCTATATTAAAATTTTCTTTTTTCATATTCCGGCTGGTTGTGTATTTTCCGTTAATGTATTCCGCAAAATATACATACTTATAATCTGTTTTTGTTATCTGAATGGTTTGTTCATTATTTATTTTATATTTTTGTCCAACTCTTAAATTCATTAAATCCTTCTCCTTAATTTTAAAGGCTCTGTTCATTCTGCCTGTTTATTTCGCTCAAGGTGCGCGTTTTCGAGGGGGGGCCTGCGCTTTAATCTAATAGGGCCAGGGCACCAAAATCAACTATAACGATCCGATTGTTCTATTAAATGCACACAATTAATAGTATCGGCCAATTTTTTTAGATGTTTAGGTGAAATGTATATCAAAAACGCCAATCATAGATTTGCCATGAGAAATTAAGAGTAGTACAACTAAAAGAAAATTACAACCATTTTTACACGGAGTTTATTTCTGGAATGTTTTGTTCTCCTCGTTTATGCAACGGCCGTTTCACAAGTTTTAGAACAAAAAATCTTTACTAATCCTGATTGTTTCATCTTATGTGATAAAACCTAATTACTAAATCCATTTTGAAAATCTGCTTAACTTGCAGGATAAGGTTTTCTGATTTTCCCCAGGGTTATAGGATATGCAAAAGTCAGAGTGGAAATTAATAGATAAATTTTAAAAAATCTTAAGGTAAATTAATATAGTTGAAAATAAGAAAATTCTGCATCTTACTAATGAAAACCACTTATTGTTTAAAACTTAATTTTGATGAAGAAACCGGATCAATTGAACCACACAGGCCCCATCTAGCCCGGAGCGGAAGTACACAGGCAGGAATAACAAAAATTAATTAAAAAGAGTATTTTAATATTTAAGAAAATATTGTAAAATAAGTAAAAAAACAAAGGTAGATGCATATGCATACATTATTATATTTAAAAAAATGCTTAATAGAAGAGAAGCTGTTTAAAGGAACACCATTAAAGCAGATTGCCTTTGAATTAGGTCTTTCGAACAGCTATTTATCTAATTTCATTGATTTTGTGGAGGGAAAGCCGGGTTCACATGAAGTAAAATTTGATACACTGTTAAAAATCATTAAAAGATATTGCCGAAACTCCAAAGATATACAGGATATAATAAAGGATTTTTCCAAAAGGGCTGCCAAGCCTCAAAACTTAAGAATGTTATTGGAGTTTGCAGATGAGCACCATGATTATGAATTTTTATCCTCCCTTATCAATCGCTGCAAAAAATCCAGCAACAGAGGTTTGGAATCCATTTCTAATCTGTACGAATTGCTCTATAAACGAAAAACTTCTCAAATACCGCTTAAAATATATCGTGAACAATTATCAGTATTAAAGACGGACAGCACCTCTGAAAGTGATTATCTTATTTTAATATTGGAGTCCTATATTCTTTATGACATGAGATCGTACAATTTATTAAAGCTGAATATTGAGCTGCTGGACTCTTTAGTGCAAAAGCTGGATTGCGAAAAATATCTGCTGCATCGTTATCACCTCCGCAAAGAAGAGATAAAAATGAGATATTTTTTGATGACAAACCAACATTATGAATGCAACCAGGTAGCAGATGCCATCATCCATTCATCAGATAATGAAAGGCTGAAGGGTTCTTCTTATTATTCAAAAGGCCTATCTTCTCTTTTTTCCTCCTTTCAGGAATCATTAGAGAATTTGGGGAAGGCGGAAGCAATATTTCAAAAGCTTCAGCATACAAGGACCCTTGAAGTTATAAAGCATTACATAGGCTTAGCTAAATGTATCCATGACAAAGCCACCCAGGAGGATCTTCCTCATCTAACCCAGCTGGACCGTATTTATTTTGCTGTTAAATCAGGCGATAGGCAATTAGCGCAGGAGCTGTATGGAATGTTTCTTCAAGATAAGGATCAAATTACGAAAGAGAATTTGCCCTTTCTCATTCTGATGAAAGGACTTATCGAAAAGGAAAAAGATATCCTATGGCAATCCTATGCTGAATATATTAAACAAGGGGAATTACTTTTTGCCAATCTTCCTTTATTGGAGCTTGAAAAAGCAGGGAGTAAACCGTTTGTTTTAGTTTAATAACTTATTATAACTTTAGGAGGCGGTACATTATGAAGTTAAAGAAAATTTTGTATTCTGTTGGATTGATAGCCATTTTACTTGCGAGCAGCAGCGTTGTTCTGCCAAATGGCGGACACGATGGGGACGTACCAATAGGGTCAACCTATTAATGGATAAGTAACAGGAATGACTTTTTGTGACTGGGTAAATATTTAGTCTTCAAATCTCATCTACGATTAAACTGATTCTTCCAGCTTCAGTTTAAGTGATTAAGGTTTTTAACCCCCTGTGATTTATAATTGAAAAAAAGGGTAAACAACTATGAAAGAATATTCAGGGAGTCAATAAAAGTTGAGAGAACTTGGACTGAAAGGAAAGAAGAATTATGGGTAAAATAACGAATATTAACATCACTAACATAGAACATAAGAAGGAATTAATGACGAATAAAAATGTCTTTGCACACGTAGTAAAGGGAGAACCCTTTGAAGTATTTGGCACTTGTGAAATAAATGGTGAAACAAAATACTTTGCCGTTACTTTTGGAGAAAAAGATAAAAATAAATCAATGGAAGAACTTAAGGAAATGATAGGAGAACAATTACTGGCGACAGTATGAAGATGAACCTGTTTGAAAAGTCGCTTTTAAAGTACCGGGTTCTATTTTTAAATACAAGTAAATAAAAGACATACGAAAAGGGGCATTAAATCGCAAACGATTTAGATGCCCCCTTTTTATTGAAATAAAGGTTTTTTATTAATATTGATGTATTTCTGGTATAGTAAATCGCACAAATAGGGGATAACTGGTCACTGCTCATGGGCAGTATAAGCATAATCTCTCTTGTAAACCTTCTAAAACTTCTTTTGGGACTTCCCTGACCAAAATGTCCCCACCTAGGAAAAGCATCCAATTTGTTATTTCGGTCAATTCTTCAGGATTATTAACATTGATAAAAGTCTTTAGTATGGCTGTGGTTTGGTAAGGATTCGTATAGGAAATTGAAATTTTTAATGGGTGGTATTTTTTGAACTGAGCGATCGCTTTTGGACCGAGTTCAAGGACAAGGTTGATTACTTTTTCCTGCTTACCTAGTTTTTCAAAAATCTTTTTTTTACTTAATCTTCTTTTCGCAGGGTATGGATTGACATTGGTGAGATGGTCAACAGGGAAAATTTTCTTCTTTTCTTCCTTTAAGTCAAATCCTTCAATGTGCCAAAGGCTTTTTTCACGATAAAGGTGTAAGAGATAAATAGGATAAGACTTTGTTATCTTTTCTTCATGAATGGTAATCCATAAATACCTGTCCAAAAGAAGGATTTGGATGAGTTTTTCTAACATGGGATGGGGGAGGTCCGTTAGATCCAATAGATCGGGATTATTGGGGTTGGTCCCTTCAAAGAGCAAGATTTGATTTAAAAGAACAAGGTCATCCTGTTGGTTTTCTGAAATGAGGCCCAGTAATTTTTCAGCTAAAGATTGACGACTCTTTAGATAGGGGAGCTGTTGATTTCTTGTGGCCATAAAGGCAATAAAAAGAGCTTTGACCTCATTATCGGTAAAGCGAACATCGGGGAGGACAGAGTTGTGCATCACAAAATAACCCCCATCCCTTCCAGATTCAGCGACAAGCGGCATCCCCATGGCCTCAATTTCTCTGATATCTCTAATAGCTGTCGAACGAGAGATATTAAATTCTCGCATGATTTCAGAAATTGTAAAATGGGCGCGGTTGTTGATATAACGCATGATGATATTAATCCGTACAACTTTTTTCATCGGTTCCTCCTAAACGGTATCATTTTTTGACATGATTTAAAGCTATTATAATATCATCAAATGAAAAGACAAATCGTTTGATTAATTTTAAAAAAGGATGGGTTTGAATATGGAAGAGTATACTCTAGAAGAAAAAGACAGCTTTACGGTTTTGGGCATTGGAACTGAACTTAAGAGCGATTACACAGACTTTGCTGGTATCAACAAGGAAAAAGCAGACTTTTGGCGGGCTGTCAAACAAGATGGAAGGCTTGACACTTTAAAAGCCATAGCCGCAAATGACTACATTTTTGCCGTGAACGAAGCGGTAAATAACAAGATGATGCATTATGCTGGCGTCATAACAGAGGCATTGGTACCAGAAGCCACAAGAGTGATCCAATTTCCGAAGGGAGAATACCTAGTGGTGAAAGGGGAAGAGAAGACGGCTGATGAGTTGAGTACTAAGCTTACTGGTATTGCCTTTGGTCAGGCCTTGCCCGAAGCAAAGAATATTGCCTATGTTGGAGGGCCAAATGCAACGGTTGAGATGGGTGTGCGAGACGGCTTAATATTTGGTGAAATGTGGATTCCTGTTGTTAGGAAATAAAGAGATAAAAGGGGGATTAGAATTGTCCTATATCGTTGATTTTAAAGATGTGTCTACGGTTGGTTTAGAGTCTTCACCTGCAGCAGAAGCGCTTGCTGGTTTACGTGCAAATGAAGCCCGTTACTTTATGAACAAATACAAGCATGAATTTACGGTTGTACCAGCTAGTGAAAGTCAGGAGACCCTTAATTATATGAACAAAGTTTTGAAAGATGAACGTGATATTGAATTTGCGGCCAAACCTTTAGAAACGTCGAGTTTTCAAGTGGACAATATCAAATTTACCTATGTCATTTATGAGGATGGTCTTGTGGTCAATGTCATGTATACGGTTGATGACTCTAAGAAACGGGCTGTTGGTTTTAAGCTTTCTGAGGGAATGGAGGTACCAAAGGAGTTAGAAGGGAGGTTTAAGTTTGCTAGGCAGAAGTCTAAACTAGCTGGAACAATTCGGGGCTCGTTTTTTGTAATTAAAGGAGAATATTAAAGTAAGCAAATAAAATGTGTAAGAGCTAAACATCCGGCTGTCATTGTTGGCAGCCTTTTTTATGTGGCGAAAGGGCAAATTACTTTAATAAGGAGTTATTCACTTTTTGGTGAAATACTATTTATTTGGACCATAGGAGGAAGGTGGTAATGAAACCTTTTGCCTTACCTAACAATTAAATGGCAACAAATGGGATAGCCGTCGTTGAACATGCGAAATGATTCAACACAGTTCAAGACATGTGCTAATTAAAATAACCGTGGAAGAGCTTGAACAAAATACTCTGGAAGAAAAGCTTTTAGTCATAATGCTTCACGATGTGGGCCATACTGGTCAAATTATTCAAAATAGTAAGATACAGGGTTCTTGGCCATCGCATCGTTGATTGGTGGAAAAAGAAAGCTTATGAAATAATACACTTATTATTCTGTTTATTACTAAAAAGGAATGTTTTATGTAAAAAGGAGTTACAGAGAATTAAAGGAGTAGTCCCTTCTTTCGGCGAAAGAATTACCATAATACCTTTCTGAAAAATTATTCAGTATGTTGTTATACGTACTATTAGGAAAAACAGGGGAGCGCAGGATAAAATCTTATTGTAATGAAATAAAATCAGGTTTCTGATATTTACTATATTTTTGGTTATATTGATTTAACAATCGGTCAAGCTCTTGGCTAAGTTGAATGGTTAAATCAGATTTTAATCCTTCTTCTGCCGCCAATTCAATTAACTCAGCTCGTTTATTTTCTATTTGATTTGAGAGCTTTTCCTTTTCCATCATGGCTGATCATCCATTCTTCTAATCTCATTAAACTGATCTTGTCTTAAAATAAGGGGTGTATCAAAAGAGTGTTAACTCGTAACCTAATGATGATTTGGAGCGATACGTGAGATTCCTAAAAAAATGCACATGCTTAGAAGCGGGCACCTGGAGAAAATACAGGCAGGAATAACAGAGTCTTAAGATAAATAAATATATTTGAGTACTTGTAAGTATACCCAATCTTTTACACTTTTCAAAGCAAAAACTTCTTGGAGTGAACATAAAACCTCTATGCAAAAGATACGTTAATTAAAAGGAAATTTTGAGGGGTTAAGTAATTTTTAATCAAGAAATGTATTTAATGTACATAAATTAATAGGATGAAAGAAACATCCTTGAAGGGAGGCCTAAGGAAGAACCCTCGTTTAGACCACTACAGGATCAAGTAGAAATAAATTGAATAAATCATTTCTATACTAATCATTTTGTCTACAATTTGGTAAAATAGAGATATAAAGACAAGGAGTGGTGGGGAATGACCGATGTAAACTTCTTTTTGGCATTGGGGGCAGGTTTTTTAAGTTTTATTTCTCCATGCTGCCTTCCGCTTTATCCGGCTTTTGTTTCGTATATAACGGGTATGTCTG
Organism: Heyndrickxia acidicola; assembly: GCF_001636425.1. Taxonomy (NCBI): domain Bacteria; kingdom Bacillati; phylum Bacillota; class Bacilli; order Caryophanales; family Bacillaceae; genus Heyndrickxia; species Heyndrickxia acidicola. The sequence continues at coordinate 1,529,032 of NZ_KV440953.1, read as the reverse complement.
TTCATTCTCTTAAAAACCAAAATGCCATGCTGCAAAAGCGCAGCCTGCTGCATACCTTGTTTTTTATTTTGGGATTCTCACTTATTTTTATGGCTCTTGGATTTAGTACATCGGTAGTTGGAAGATTATTCAGAGAATATCAGGATCTTATTCGCCAGCTGGGAGCCATCTTTATCGTAGTATTTGGACTTCTTGTTGTGGGATATTTTAAGCCGAAAATGTTAATGAGAGATTATCGATTTCATTTTAAAAACCGCCCTATGGGTTTTATAGGATCCATCCTGGTTGGAATGGCATTTGCGGCTGGATGGACACCTTGTACGGGTCCTATATTAGGAGCTGTCATCTATATGGGTTTTACGAATCCGCAATCTGCCATTCTTTATATGGCCGCATACATACTTGGATTCGCAGTACCATTTATTATTCTTTCGTTTTTTATAGGTAAATTGCAATGGATACGGAATCATAGTGCAGGCATGGTGAAAATTGGCGGATATGTGATGATTCTGATGGGGATATGCTTGTTTTTCAATTGGATGGCCTATATCACCAGTTATCTAAGCGTTTTGTTCGACTTCAAAGGATTTTAACATATTACGTAACGGGAGGAGATTGAGATGGCAACAGTACTTGTAGTAGATGATGCTAAATTTATGAGAGTGACGTTAACCAAAATGTTGGAAAACGGTAATCATACAGTTGTAGGGGAAGCGGAGAACGGCCGAAAAGCCATTGAATTATACAGGGAGTTAAAACCTGATATTGTAACAATGGACATTACAATGCCAGAGATGACAGGAATCGATGCATTAAAGGGAATTATGGCAGCATCACCTGAGGCTAGAATCATTATCTGCTCTGCAATCGGCCAGCAAAGAATGGTCGTAAGCGCGATCGAGGCTGGTGCAAAGGATTTTATAGTAAAGCCTTTTGACGAAAAACGTGTTCTTGAATCCATTAACAGAGTATTGAGCTTCTAATAAAAGCAGCCCCTGACTGGTTTGCGTTTTATTAAAATTCCTTTATAATAAAAGGAATAAATACGATTTACATATAACAATAGTGGTGATAAGGGATGATAAAATGACAGGAATTATTATTTCATCTTTGATAGCAATCTTAATGGGGACCTTTGTCATTTTTGTTAGGATGAAGGCTTCTAATCGGCCAGTTTCTCCAAAAAAACTTCTGCTTCCTCCTTTATTTATGAGTACGGGCTTTCTTATGTTCGTGTTCCCTTTCTTTCGGGTAACTCTTTCGGAATTGCTTGAAGCTATTGTGGTAGGAATGCTTTTCTCCATTTTGTTAATCAAAACATCGAGATTTGAAGTGCGGGATTCACAAATTTATTTAAAGCGGTCAAAGGCTTTTCCTTTTATTTTAATTGGATTACTGATACTGCGCATTATCTTTAAGCTTGTTTTAAGTACAAACACTTCCATACAAGTGGGGCCTTTAAGCGGAATGTTTTTCCTGCTGGCATTCGGGATGATTCTGCCCTGGCGTGTTGCGATGTACTGGCAGTATCGAAAGCTCTCGAATCAGCATAACATTCAAATCCAGTAAAACAGCGCCAAATTGGCGCTGTTTTTTTACTAAATCTTGTTAAAGTACAAGGTGATTAGAGAGATTATGGCTAAGGGGAAAAATTGCTTAGACAGACGAAAGTACAGGGAAAGCATAAATAAAGGATGTTTCGCATAGATTGTTGCTTTACGTACAAAGGCTTATTCCGTATGTTGCCTGCCTGCAGCATAAATAAAAAAACCGCTTGCAGCGGTATTAAAATAAATGTTCATACGGTCTAACATCAATCTCCATCTGATTTAATTTTTTTCTAAGAAATTTATGATCTCTCTTTGGAGTGGCTTGGATATAACCGCGGATAACATGATCAAAAGTAATTTGACTGGCCATGTCTGAAAGGGCAATTTCCCCAATTTTCCCCGCAATTTTATGGCGGGCCACATCTCTGAATAATTCGGGAACCGGGCTTACCAACTCCTCCAAAAATTCCTTTTGGGCAGGTGTCCAAAGCCTCAGGGATGCGTCAACGTAAAAATCCTCCCAATCCATAATGGACTTGCCGTCTTCTTTGGGCATTCGTTTTAAAAATTTTCTGAACATAAAAAATCCACCAATGGCGAAAAAGGAAAAGAGAATAATAACCCAGATAAGGATAAACCATAAAAACCAGCCGCTTAACATGTCTTCACCCCTAAAATCAGTGCATTTCCTTTACTCCTATTATAGCGAAAAACGAATAAAGCCCACAAGAAAAATTCATAACGTGCTTTATGTAGAGCACAACTAAAGTTCAATGTTGAGATTTATTCCGGAGAGACTCCGCAACCTCTCGGGAAGAGAGTACCTGCAGGATAAATCAGCCAGCAGGATGGTCAAAACGCAATCAATACCTTACGTAAAGCCGAAATAGATTTGAATTCAAAGTTGATTGAAGTGGAAGATGCGGGACTCCTGCGGGAAAAGCGAGTGCAAGTTTAAATCAACAAGCAGGACGTATACAAGAACTCTATCAAATTTATTCAAAAGGTTTTATTTGATATAATAATAGAACCAGAAAATAAATAGAGGTGGAGTTATGAAATTCATACATACAGCTGATTGGCACCTGGGAAAGCTTGTGCACGGAGTATATATGACAGAAGAACAAAGAGAAGTCTTACATCAATTCGTTGAACTAGTGGAACAGGAAAAACCGGATGCTGTCGTAATAGCAGGAGACTTATATGATCGGTCGGTACCTCCTACTGAAGCGGTGGAACTTTTGGATAAAACCTTATTTAAAATAAATGTTGAACTAAGAACACCTATCCTGGCCATTTCAGGAAACCATGACAGTGCTGAACGGCTTTCCTTTGGAGCCTCATGGTATAAACACAGCAAATTTTATATGCAGGGAAAACTGTCTTCGGATCTTTCTCCAATACACTTAGGAGGAGTGAATTTTTATTTGGTTCCATACGCTGAGCCGGGAATAGTGAGACAGGTATTGAATGACGATTCCATTCACTCACACGATGATGCGATGAGGGCAATAGTTGGACAAATCGAAAAGAATCTTAATTCCAAGGAGCCCAATGTTTTTATAGGGCATGCCTTTGTACTGGGCGGTCAAACCTCAGATTCTGAAAGAATTCTTTCAGTAGGCGGATCAGGCTGCGTTTCGAGCGATTGTTTTGCACCATTTTCCTACACAGCCTTAGGGCATTTGCATAGTCCAGATGCGATTAAGCATGCTACGATACGGTATTCAGGGTCTCTGCTAAAATATTCTTTTTCAGAAGCCAAACAGCGCAAGAGTGTTTCAATTGTCACAGTTCAAGATAATGGGAGCATAGAGATTGAAGAAAGAACCCTCGCTCCAAAGAGAGATATGAGAGAAATCGAAGGGTACCTAGAAGAATTGCTTGAGCCAACCTTTATGAACGGCAATGGCCAGGAGGACTACTTAAAGGTAACGCTCCTTGATGATGGGGCTATACTTGATCCTATAAACAAGCTTCGACAGGTGTATCCAAATGTCCTTCATTTAGAGCGTAAAGTGGACAGGCTGGATATGAAGCAAAAACAATCACTGCGTGGGTTGAATACGGAAAAAGTAACTGAATTGAGCTTGTTTGAGCAATTTTATCAGGAGATGACAACTACACCTTTCACTAAGGAAAAAAAAGATCTTATGGCTGCCATTATTGACAAAGTGAAAGGGGAACCAAGAAATATATGAGACCTTTAAAATTAATGATGCAGGCTTTTGGCCCGTATGCAAAAAAGGAAATCATTGATTTCAGTGAGCTTGAAAATCGTACAATGTTTGTCATTTCAGGGAAAACAGGAGCAGGTAAAACGACTATTTTTGATGGAATCAGTTTTGCCATTTATGGAAAGGCAAGCGGGGAGGACCGAAACGGGGCAGAGCTGAGAAGCCAATTTGCTCCGGAAGATTTTGTTACAGAGGTCTCTCTTGAGTTTGCTCTACGGAATAAAAAATATTACATTTGGCGAACGCCTCTGCAGGAAAAAAAGAAAGCACGCGGGGAAGGGTTCACCACCATTGGTGCCAAAGCAGAGCTCTATGTGTTAAAAGAGGATGGAACAAGGGAGATTATCGCTTCTAATATTCGGGAAGTAGAGGAAAAAATAAAAGAAATCATTCAGCTCGATGCCAACCAGTTCAGGCAGATCCTGATGATTCCTCAAGGAGAATTTCGGAAACTTCTGGTATCGGACAGCAAAGACAAAGAAGCAATTCTTCAAAGACTCTTTCATACGCAGCTATATAAAAGAATTGAGGACCATTTAAAAGAAGAAGCAACGGTACTAAAGAGGCAGGTTGAAGGGAAAGCGGCCGAGAGGACCCATATTCTAAAAGGGTTATCCATATTATTTGATGAGGAATTAAAGCTTGCTTTGGAAGAGGAAAATTTGAATGACAGCTGGATTCTTGCCAGACTTGAGAATGAGATTGATGAAATCAAAAACAAGCTGGAAGAGGAAAGAATATTATATGAACAAAAGAAGATAGAACGGGATAACGCTAAAAAAAGGCTGGATGAAGCTGATTCAATCGTTAAACAGATAGAGTTAAAGGAACAGCTAAGGAAACAAAAAGAAATTTTAATTGAGCAAAGAGATCAAATCGAAGGGAAAAAATCAGAAATTGACAATGCTCACAAGGCGGCAAGGCTTGAACAGCAAGATATGTTATGTCACCGGCTGCGAAAGGATTATGATGGAAATCTTGATGCTCTTAAAAAGGCGGAGGGAAAGGTTCTTTTAGCTAAAAAAGAGCTTGACAGTGCTTTAGCACTACTGCAAAAAGAAGAGGAGAGGGCATCTGATAGAGAGCAGATTGTAAAAGAACTGCATACATTAAATAATGTAAAAGAGGATGTTTATTCTTTTGCAGAAAAGGAATTGGAATTAAAAAGATTGGAGCAGCTCCAAATGCACCTTGCGGGGCAGGTGGAACTGGAGAAAACTACTCTTTTCAAGCTTGAGGAAACATTCGAATCTAATAATAGGGAGTTGGAAAAACTAGAGACGGTACATAAAGAGTTTTATGAGACCGAGAGGATGCTGCATCATCATCAAAAAACGCTGGAGATGCTGGAAAAGCTTAGAGACTGGAGTACTCGTAAAAGCAGGCTGGAACAAAGCATGAGTGAAAGAAATTCTGAATATCAAAATGCGTTAAGCAGGCTGGCGGATGCAAGAGAAACATTGACCAAGATGGAACAAAGCTGGCAGATGGGACAGGCCTCGCTTATTGCACAAATCTTGGATGAAGGAGAACCGTGTCCTGTTTGTGGTTCAATTCATCATCCTAATCCAGCTGTTTCATTAAACGATATACCGAATGAATCCGATTTAAAAGCAGCCAGACTGGATGCAGAGATGTTGGAAAAAGAAAAGGCAAACTCAGAATCGCGCTGGCTGGAATCTAAATCTGTTTATTCTGCTGCAGAAACTTCTTTGGAAGAACAAATAACTGAATTGCGCACTTATCTCCCTGCGTTTAGTGTAGAAAAGCTTGAAGAATCTCTTTCCGATGTTCAACAGAGTAATCTAAAGAATGAAAAGCAACTTGCCAGTCTAAAAGAAAAGATGGCTTATCAGGAGATGTTGTCTTCTGAGAATAAAAAGGCCGCAGATACGTTAAAGGGTGCGAGAGTTAAGCTTGAGCAGCTTCAAGAAAGAGAAAGAACCCATATTAGAGAGTTTATTGAAAAAAAATCATCTGTACAGCATCTAGTGAACTCTTTACCGATAGACTTAAGGTCAAGGAGCAGCTTTGACCAAAAACTAAACAATCTACAAACTAGAAAACAGGCCATGGAAGCATCCTATGAAGAAGCTAGGAAGCAGGTTCAAAACAGCAAAGAGCATCTTTCGGCAAGTGAAGCGTCCTTAAAACAATTAAAGGAGATGGCAAAAAAAGCCGAGCAAGTACTGAAAGAAGAAAGAGAAGCTTTTGTCGTCCTGCTTGAAGAGCAAGGTTTTGGAAATTATCAAGCATTTGCCGGTGCAAAGCGGACTTCTGAACAGGTAAAGCTTTTGGAGCAAGCCGTCCAGCAATTTGGCGAAGAATACCGCTCAGTATCCGACCGCCTTACAGATATAACAGATCGTCTTCAAGGCGTTGAAATGCCTGATCTACAGGCTCTTACAAATGCTTTTCACGAAATGGAGAAGGAACTCGTAAAAATTGCCGATAAACAGACAAGTTTTCTTTTGCAGCAGAGGCAAAATGCAGATATTCGGGATAAAGTAGTAATAATTAATGAAGAAATAAAAACGGCAGAAGAGAAATATAAGACAATTGGCCATTTATCGGACATGGCAAAAGGCCAAAATACGTACCGTATTACGTTTGAAAGATATGTACTGGCCTCTTTTTTGGATGATATTTTAACCGCGGCCAACGGCAGATTAATCAAAATGACCGGAGGACGATACCAGCTGTTACGAAAAACGGATCGATCCAAAGGAAATTCACAGAGTGGATTGGAACTCCTTGTATTTGACCAATATACAGGCCAGGAAAGACATGTTAAGACGCTGTCCGGAGGAGAAAGTTTTAAAGCAGCCCTTTCTTTGGCACTTGGTTTAGCCGATATTGTTCAGCAATATGCTGGCGGAGTTTCCCTTGAAACAATGTTTATTGATGAAGGCTTTGGAACCCTCGATCCGGAATCCTTGGATCATGCGATAGAGGCTTTAATGGAAATACAAAGCAGCGGAAGGCTTGTGGGAATTATTTCACATGTACCTGAGCTGAAAGAAAGAATTGATGCTCGTTTGGAAGTGACAGCAACCCAATCGGGCAGCTGTACAAGCTTTGAATTTCTTGGTTAGTCGAATATGGGAAGTTGTTTCATACACATCTCTTTGTTTATCATGGACAAGATTGTCCTTAAGGAGGCAGCCATGAAGAAAATTGGAATAGATGCAGGCGGAAGTTTTTTGAAAATCGTTTATCAAGAGAATGATGCTATTCACAAAAAGGTTTATCCAAATGAGCAAACAACTGAAGCCGTAAACTGGCTGAAATGGCTGGTTCCAGATTCTGAAATAGCTGTTACAGGCGGAAGAGCGGAAGAGCTGGAGTATCAATTTGGCAAAAATATCGTGAAGGTTCCTGAATTCTCTGCCATTGAAAAGGGAACAGAATTTATAGTGAGCTCAGAAATCAAAAAACCTATTGAAAAATATTTAATGGTAATGGCAGGAACCGGAACATCCCTTTTTCATATGGAGAATGGAGTATCGAAGAGATTGCTGGGAACAGGGCTTGGTGGAGGAACATTTGTAGGCCTTGGTTCCATTCTGACAAATGAGGACGACTATGGAAAACTGACGTGTATGGCTAAGAAAGGCGACAGAAGCCTTGTCGATCTGATGGTTTCTGATATCTATTCCGATTGTGATTCCCCTCTGCCAAAGGATTTAACTGCTTCCAACTTCGGGAAAGCCGGAAGTGAAAATAAAAACCGCGAGTCCCTTGCTGCTGCACTGGCGAACATGATTGCCGAAAATCTTAGCCTATTAATTCTGCAGGCTGTTGGAAGCTTAAAGGTTGAAGACGTTATTTTCCTTGGAGGAGCCTTTTACGAAAATCCAGTTTTAAAAGACTATACTGCCCGCTATCACCAACAGGCTGGAATTACACCCCATTTTCCTGCTTCAGGAAGATGGACAGGGGCCATTGGGGCAATGCTTTCCTAATGGCTGTTTTCTCATAGATTGTTGTTTTTTGTAAAAGTGTTAAAGTCGTAAGGGGTGCGTCATCGTGGCATCTTTTCGTTTTAAGTCATTTAGTTTGAAAGATTGAACCCTTTGTATGCTAGATTACTTTATACAAATAACAAGAAAGTTTATGAAAAGAGCCTTCCTAAAAAAAGAGTTATAAAATATTAGCCTTTTAGAAAGCAGGGAATGGATTGGAAAAGACCTATTATATTGCAACGCTTATTTTTGGCTGGATCATTTCTGTTGCCCTTGCTGTATTTTCTGCGGCAGGCTTTTGGCTTGGATATATGTGGATTGGAGTTACTTTCCTGGCTATCTTATGTGCATCTATTTCTATGAATATCGTGTTTATCCGAAAGTGGTTCAAAGGAAAAAACCATATAAAATTATAGTACACAACAAAGAAGTGCCAAGAGTTAATCTCGGCACTTCTTTATCGTAATTATATTATTTAACCAACGGTACTGACTGGATCCAGCGCCTATTGGCTAGCGGATTTCTACGTATTCTCACTAAGATAAGTCAACATCAGCTCGTGAAGTACCTCGCTGTGTTTCCTTTATCTCATTCGAAGGCTTTGAAATCCGTACGCCGATGATCAAGGCGCTTGCGCTTTTCTTAGCGAACCGCCCTGAATACTCTGTGCCCCAAATTCATTGCATATTGGTTGGTTAATTGGTAATGCTGGTGCATGATATCACTCAGCTTTGGATCAATGGATTTGGATAAATTAAAATCTGCTTCCTGATTCACCGTTTCAGAGGACTTCTTAATCTGGGAATATACCGTGTCCGAATATAGAATGTCAATGGAATGGAACCCAGCCTCCGTCAATTTCTCCAGCCATTCTTTCTCTGTCAGCACTTCATTAATATTGTAGGTTTTTTTAATCTTATCTTTTCCGATTTCATCCAATGCTGGCTCTGCAGTCATATCCAGGTCAATCAAAACACCGCCGGGTTTTAAAATGCGGTAGTATTCTTTTAAAGTGGTGGAGATGTTTGTAAAGACGGTGACCGACTCAGATAAAATGATATCGAAGGTGTTATCCTCAAAAGAAGTCTTTTCTATGCTGCCTTCATGTATATCGATTTGGATATTTTCATTGTTAAAGCGTTGTTTTGCCTTTTTTACCATGACAGGATGATGATCGATCGCAGAGATAAAGCATGGATACGTACGTGCCAGATAGGCAGCGGTCTGACCGGTGCCGCAGCCTGCGTCCAAAAATTTAGTCTGCTTAGTTATTTGTTCCTTGGACAAAATTTCTTTTGTTAAGGAAAGCCCTCCCGGATGAGCCCCTCCAATTCCATAATGTGCCAGTGCATCTTGATAAGTAAAATTCATGATATTCCATCCTTTCATTAAGCAAAGGTGGTTCATTTTATGTGAAATCGGTAAATAGGTTCCTCTCTGTGTATTCGAAGAAAAGCTCGTTAATTATTTTTTGAAATAGAATAAAGCACTGTATGAAATATGAATGATGCTAAAAGGAATAACCAAATTTTAGAAGGGGATAGTAATACCGATTCCAACGACCAAGACAGGTTGATGATAGGAGAGCGGTATTTTGAAAAACGTTAAAAGAATCCTTGTTAACTCATTTCTAGGGGTATTTTTGGCTGTAGCAATGCCTTTACAAACAGCAGGCGCTGTGCGGATGGATGGAACAGAAAGTGATGCACTCAAAACGAGCATTCAGCCAATTTTAGGTGATAAGCGGCTCCAGGGATCTATTGCCGGAATCAGTATTCGTGATGCAATTAGCGGCGGGCTCCTATACAGCTATAATGGGAGCGTAAGGCTTCGGCCGGCATCCAATCTAAAGCTTTTAACGGCTGCTTCAGCTCTTCATGTACTGGGAAGCGGATATACTTTCCAAACAAAGGTATTGACGGATGGGAAAATAAATGGATCTGTACTCAAGGGAAATGTATATCTCCAGGGAAATGGCGACCCTACATTATTAGCTAAGGATGTAAATCGATTAGCCAAAAAATTAAAGCTAAGACATATCAGTAAAATAGAGGGAAATATATACGGGGATGACAGCAGATATGATTCACTCCGATACTCTATCGATCTGCCCTGGAGTGATGAAGATGATTATTATGGTGCAGGAGTATCTGCACTGACCGTATCCACGGGTCAAGAATTTGACAATGGGACAGCTATCATCCAGGTGAAGCCTGGAAAAAAGGCTGGTGATCCAGCCGCCATACGTGTCATTCCTGACAGTAAGTATTTGACAATTAAGCAGGATGTTCAAACAGTTAAAGCAGATGGCAGAAGATTTGTTACAACTATTCGTGAACATGGAAATAATCAAGTGACTGTAAAAGGTACAATTCCCCTCCAATCATCCGTTTTACGTAAAAGTGTAGCCGTGTGGGAGCCATCACTTTATGCATTAACACTCTTTAAGCAATCCTTAAAAGCGTCTGGAATTAAATTTGAAAAACATTCTGAGAAAATGAAACGAACTCCTAAGAAAGCTGTAATTCTCGCTGTTCATCAGTCAAAGCCTCTCGGGAAAATGATTTTGCCCTTACTAAAATACAGCAATAATGGCCATGCAGAGATCTTTACAAAGGAATTGGGAAAAGTGGTTTACAATGAGGGAACCTGGAACAGCGGAACAATGGCGATAGGGGATATCATGAGCACATTTGGTGTACGGCAGGACCATTTATACCTGCGGGATGGTTCGGGAATATCCCAGTCAGATCTCGTTCCGCCCAATGATATAACGAAACTCCTTTTCGCAATTCAATCCTATGATTGGTTTCCGGTCTTTTTAAACGCTCTCCCGGTTTCAGGCTCAAAAAGCAAAGAGCTCGGAGGTACGTTAAGAAATAGGCTTATGCAAAAGGAAGCAGCAGGACGCATCAGAGCGAAGACAGGTTCATTAACGGGTGTCAGCTCATTATCCGGCTATGCAGTATCCATAAGTGGAAAAAGGTTTATTTTTAGTGTAATGATAAATAATTTCATTGTCCCGGACATAAAAAGTATTGAAGACAAAATCGCTTTAAGCCTCTTAAATCTTTAAGGCTTCGAAGGGAATGATCTGGACTTGGGGAAAGGGCGCCCGGTAAAAAAGGGAGATACGATTGGCCTTACATCTCCAGCCAGTCCGGCCAAGCCGGAAATGGCTGTGAGGGCTATAACTGCTGTTAAAGATCTTGGTTTTAAAGTGAAAGTAGGAAAAAGCTGTTTTTCCAACTCAGGAGGATATCTGGCAGGAGATCCTCGATATAGGGCACAAGAAATAAATGCGATGTTTAGAGATCCTGAAATTACGGCTATCGTTTGCATGAGAGGGGGTTATGGATCTTTGCAGATCCTTCCCTATTTAAATTATCAGCTCATTAGGGAAAACCCAAAGATTTTCATAGGATACAGTGACATTACCTCTGTCCATACTGCTCTGCAGCAAGAGTGCGGTCTTATTACAATTCATGGTCCGATGGCTTCAACAGAGCTGGTAAAGGACGATCCCTTTACATGTAAAGCATTATTGGAAGTGGTCAATGGCCATCGATTCCCCCGCAGGCTTGAAAACCCTGAAGGAGAAGAAATTGGGGTGCTGGTCCCGGGAACTGCTTCGGGAAAGCTTGTTGGAGGAAATCTTGCTGTTTTATGCTCCATGATGGGTACGCCATTTGAGATCAATACGACAGGTAAACTTCTTTTTTTGGAGGATATTCACGAAGAACCATATAAAATTGATAGGATGCTTACACAGTTGATGTTGGCGGGAAAGCTTCATAATACTTCGGGATTTGTAATTGGTACCTGGACAGATTGTGAACCTGTTTCCTATCCGGACGGCTATACGGTTATGAACGTTGTAGAAAGGATGATCATTCCTTTAGGGAAGCCTGCAATCTTTAACTTTAGGGCGGGTCATTGTTCACCGATGCAGTCTTTGCCGCTAGGTGCCGAAGCTACCCTTGATGCACTTAACGGCTGGTTGAGAATAGACGAAAACCCTGTTAAAGAACAATGTTGATCTTAAACCTATATTAATTGGAGTTGATAAACGAGGAGTTTATTTAGAAAACAAGCGTTAGGTGAAAAGCTTGCAGGAGGATCCGACGAGAATCCTTAGAGTAACGTCCTCTTAAAAAGTGAAAGCATTCAATAAAACGCCATCTGGAGCCATTTTATTGGTGTTTAACAATGCTTTCAGGCATACTAGCTGTAGATAAAGTTTTTAAAAGGAGGGCTTGAATGAAATTTTCACAGCAGATAGTCGTTGTAACGGGTGCAGGAAGCGGGATTGGCAAAGAGGTAGCCCTAACCTATGCGAGGGAAGGGGCTCGGGTCGTCGCAGCAGATTTTCATTTTGAAAATGGATCAAAAACGGTTAAGGAAATAAAAGAAGCCGGGGGAGAAGCCCTTTTCATTGAAACGGATGTCCGCAAGCCTGATGATATAAGCGAGCTATTTATTAAAACCGTAACAGCCTACGGTACTGTCGATATTTTAATAAACAATGCAGGCATCTCCAAATGGAAGCCGCCGCTTGAGCTTTCGGCTGCGGAATGGGATGACGTAATAAATACAAATCTGCGCAGTGTTTTTCTTTGTACAAAGGAAGCGGCAAGGTATATGAAAGCAAATCCAAAAGGCGGAGCTGTAGTTAATATGGCGTCGACGAGAGCCTATATGTCAGAGCCGAACTCGGAAGCCTATGCAGCGTCTAAAGGCGGGATCATAGCCCTAACTCACGCAATGGCCGTTTCACTGGGCAAGGAAGGAGTTAGGGTTAATTCCATAAGTCCTGGATGGATTGAAACAAAGAATTATGACAAGCTTAGAGAAAAGGATCACCTGCAGCATCCAGTAAAGAGGGTAGGAAAACCTAGTGATATTGCCAAAGGATGTTTGTATTTAACTGATCCAGAAAATGATTTTCTGACCGGTCAAAATATCATGATAGACGGCGGTATGACAATCAAAATGATTTACGAAGAATAAAAAATAAAACCGCCGCTTAGCTCAAGCGGCCGTTTTATTTTTTATTTTGAACATGGTAATCACTTTTTTAATCAAAAGCCTTCATATTTTTTCTCACTGGAAGAAGTATCTTTTGAATGTTCCTTGTCCTTTTCATCCAGAGCCTGTTCTCTTAAGTCTTCAACAGGGATGGCATCCGTATGAAGATCATCCTTAAACTTTTCCTGCAGATTGTTGTTCGAAGTTTTGTATTGTTCTGGACGATCGTATTCTTCTTTTTCAAAAGAGTCCTTTTTGTGCTCAGCCAAAACGTTCACCTCCATGATAACTAATAGGCTTTGTTAAAGATGTCTCATGTTCTACCCTTTTTTTGAATTGTTGGGTATTTGTATAACACTTTAACAAATCCTATTTTTAAAACTTTACCCTTTAAACCAAAAAATACACGCGTTTACAATAGTGTGAAACGAAAGACTGATGGAAGCAGATACTAAAAAAGATAGGAGTTAAAAGGAGGACTTTATGAAACAGGATAAAAGAAAAGTAAGAAAAAGCCCAAGCTTTACGTTGCCTTTTATTTTACAGATGGCTTTAAATACGGCACTTATATTGTTAGCCATTTCATTGTGTATATTACTAGGAAAGGAAGTTTATTACTTTATTGATTTATCTATGCATAAAGGTATAGAGATGGATGATAAAATTCTGGAAAGAACATTGGTGTTTTTTCTGTATTTTGAGTTTTTATCCATGATTATCAAATACTTCAAGGAGGATTATCATTTTCCTCTTCGCTATTTTCTTTACATTGGAATTACGGCAATGATAAGGCTGATCATTGTCCGCCATGGAAACCCTCTCAGTACCCTTTTGTACACAGGAGCCATATTAGTTTTAGTTATAAGCTATAGTATTTTAAATTATGTGGCTAGGAGAAAAGCAAAGCTTTAGTTTAAGCAGCAAAAAAATTAACACTAAATAGAAAACAACCCGGCCAATTTTCAGCCGGGTTGTTTTCTGGGTGTTACATAATATTTTTGAAAAGCCTCCACATTCCCCATGTTAACACGATGAGAAAAATACAAATAACTACAGTTGCCATAGGTGAATGCTCAAAAGGGAGCGGCGTGTTCATTCCGAAAAAACCAGTGACAAACGTTAAAGGAAGCATAATGGTTGAGATGACTGTGAGAACGTTCAGCTTTTCTGTTGATTTAGCACTGATGATCGAGTAATAGGTATCAAGCGCACTGTTTACTAAGTCTCTATATGTTTCAGTGGAATCTACAATTCTCTCGAGATGGTCAATCAAGTCGGTATAAAAAGGAACGTTCTCTTCTCTAATATCGAATTTCCATTTTCCGTTTGTGGTTAAAAAGATTCTTCTTTGAGGCATAATGACCCTTCGAATTAAGATAATGGTCCGTTTTAATGCCAAGAATTCTTCCGTTACTTCTTTTACTTCCTGATCATACATCTCATCTTCCAACTCATCGATACGGGAACTGATCCGGTCAAGGATTGGGAAATATTCATCCGTAATGCCGTCAATTAACGTGTAAAGAAGAAAATCAGCGCCTTTATCCATATATTTAGGGTGCCTCGAACAGATAGCGTCCATCTGGCCGAGCCATTTTAATTTATGCTTATGAATCGTCACGACATAGTTAGGGCCCACAAATGCGTTTAATTCAAGAGTCGTAATCTCATTATCACTTTCTTCATTGTAACGAAGAGCATGGAAGACGAAGAATTTATAATCCTCATAATCATCCATCTTGGCACGCGGGCTGTCATGCAAGCAATCCTCAATAGCCAGGGGGTGGAACCCAAAGATCTTAGCAACCTGGAAGAGGTCTTCGTTTTGAACATCGAATAAATCAATCCATAATAAATCATCGGGATTTGCTAAATAGTCATTTACATGCTCCAGACCGAAATTCGATATCATTTTTTGCTCGTGATTGTTAAATAGATATGTTTTAATCATCTGATTCACCTCGTTGTTTTTTCCGAGGCACAATTTGATGTTAACAACCCTCAATAAGAAGGTGGAACATGAACAATTTTGCCTCTTTAATCAGCGGATATTGCTTATAAAAAGGGTTGGGTTTCTCGTCGTCCATGCAGCACACCTCCTTTGACATCAATTGATAAATGTGTTGTTTATACTGCATAAGACTCATTCATTTTATCGCGAATAAACTAGAATAACAATGATTTTTGCAGAATACAGAAAAGCCATTTTTTTTAAAAAAAGTTTGTTACCGTCTATTTCAATACCTTAAAATAATAAAACTAACTATCTAAATTATTATTAATACCCAATATAAAATTATTTAAACTTTCTTAAAATGAATTTTTTGTGTCAATACTTTAAATCATAAAAGCATTAGGATATACTGTAACAATTAGATTCTTTTTAACAACGGATACCGCTTTTATAAAAACTTATTGCAGCAGCCTTTCAGATCAAAGGCTCCAATAAGGCGGCATGATTTTGAAAACTCTATAATAAACACTTGCATGTATGAATACATATAAGTTAAATTCAGATTTTACAAGGAGCATTACAAGCATTGAATAATACAGACATGAATAAAACTATGAAGGACGTTTTGGCTCTTTCTGGCAGTAACGCCAATGTCAGATTAATGAACAGATTTCCAGGAAATCGTTTGGTGGGGGGGAAATATAGCCCAGGGACACATACGGTCACTTTATATATAGAAGAAATAAGAAAGCAGTGCAGGCTTTTGTTTGCAAGTGAAGATGTCTTTCCAATATACTTTTGGATTGTCCTTGCTCATGAGCTTGGACATGCAGAAGACAGCGAATTAAATACTCTCTCAGAACGCTATGACATATGCGGGAGTGACGTTGAACGCAAAAGGATTGCACTTAAGATTGAAGAAAATGCATGGGATTTCGCTAGAACCATTGTGCCGGAAGACTATCGTGGAATTCTTGAAGAAATCATTGATCAGTCACTAAGAGCATACCGTGAGGATTTGGAGCCGGTGGGTGCATAACCTTTTACAGGGGGTGTCCTAAATGCTGCAATGATTACAAAGGACCTTGGCTACAGCAACTTTTTTTGCTTGTTGGTTTCCGCTCCAATCATCTTTAGATTCAGATCATCAATAGGATATAAGATAGATATGGGAAGTGCCTTGGTCATCCTGCAGGTTGGTTTTCACTCCGGATACTCGGCTTTCTCTTGGCAGTAGTAGAACCACATCGTTGCATTCTTATGGGGGAAACCCCAATAACTTCTTTAACTTAAAGGAGTATTTTTCCTTCCACTCTAATTAAAGTTGAATCCAAACGATCTTTGGATATTATTAGGTATGCTCAGCGTTGTTCGTCCTGCCTGTTCTTTTCTGCTCAACAGATATACACCATGCTATTATTCTCATCAATTGTTCTTCTCCCC
This sequence comes from Heyndrickxia acidicola, assembly GCF_001636425.1. NCBI lineage: Bacteria > Bacillati > Bacillota > Bacilli > Caryophanales > Bacillaceae > Heyndrickxia > Heyndrickxia acidicola. The sequence continues at coordinate 1,512,855 of NZ_KV440953.1, read as the reverse complement.
TTTTCCTTCTCTGTCCAAAAATAAAAAAGAGGTGACTCAAATGGCCGCTTATAATAACCGCCTCTGAGTCAGCCTCTTTTTTATTTTCGTTTCATCATAGAAATTTAACCAATCAATATGAGTACTTCATGCTTTGTTGTACTTTCATATAGAAACCTATATCGATTATACCTTTATTCTTCTAAATGACAGAAGACAAGCATATACATTTTTCGTATAGAGGAATAGGAGGGATTAGGCTTTGGAGGCACAAAATAGCCCTAGTTACCAGAAACGTGTGAAGTCTTTATACGCGATAGGGATTTTCTTCTTTCTATTATTGGGTGCAAGAATGGCGTATATGGAAGTAATCTATCATATTGGTAAAACTACTTTGACGGGTATGAAGGATGAAGTAGAGGTATTGAACTCGACTTTAATCGATGATGTCCAAAACCGATTTAATGTTGATCTAGAAGGATATCAGGAGTTTACATACAACGAACTTGCTGAGACCGTTACAGATGATTACTCTGAAATGTCAATTATGGCAATTGCAAATCAGCAATGCCAAAAAGGATGTACGGGAACTCCATCTGCTTTTATAAGGGAAAATAAAGGATATGTATTTTACAGACAAAAGAACGGCTTAAATGTACTGTTGAGAATAAAAGAGAAGAAAAATCAATGGGAAGTTTCATCAAAAGAAACTAAAGAGTAGAACTTAACAGGAAAGAAGTTTTGCAGCTGGCATTTTAGGATATATATATATAAACCCATTATGCCCAAATGGTTATTTATATAAAGGAGAGGCCAGTATGAACAGACTTTTTGAAAACGAACAAAAAAAAGGTTTATTAATGAATGAAGCATCCAAAGTAGATATTAAGCTTTTCGACACGGAAGGGGAACAGCCTTTTAAAGATATTGATCTAAGCAAGAAGCATGTATATGAATTTACAGACTTCACGTTGAGGACACCAATCGAAAAAGCAGATGCTTTCTATGAAGTTCTTAATATCCCTTACGATTGCGAGCTCTGGGTTCTTCCTGTAACAGAAGAACCTACAAATTATATTAAAGAGTTAAAGGAAAAGAAAACTGCCCAGCTTTTTGAACTGCTTTCAGCTGTTAGAGAGACAATTCACAGAGACAGAACGTTTATTATATCAGATGACAAGCTGCATGAATCCGTCGCCCAGGAATTGCAGGCTCTAGGATTTACTTTAACAGTCGTAAGTGAAAAAGAATTAAGAAATATTGAAATTTCCTTTTCATAATGAATGAGACTTAAATAATAAAATATAAAAGTGCTGCCGTAGAATATTCTCATATGGCAGCACTTTTAATGTGGACTTATAAAATTTAAAATATTTCGTTAATTATTGCAACTTAATATACATAGAGGTATGATGAAAGGGTAAACATACCAACTGGTTAGTATTTTTCGTAAAACCTAGCAGGAGGAGGAACTATGAATTTTTCTTATACAGATAAAGTCCAAGAGCTCCTTAAAACATTAAATTTTTTTATGAATGAGCATGTCTATCCAAATGAAAAAATCTACGAAGAACAAGTGAATTTCCAGCAGGATAGATGGTCAGCCGTTCCCTCTATAATGGAGGAAATGAAATCGAAAGCAAAGAAACAGGGATTATGGAATCTATTTCTTCCGGAAAGCGAGTATGGTGCAGGGTTAACCAATCTTGAATATGCACCTCTTTGTGAAGTAATGGGAAGGTCCATGATTGGCCCGGAGGTTTTCAATTGCAGTGCACCTGATACCGGAAATATGGAGGTGCTTGTCCGATATGGAACCAATGGGCAGAAAGAAAAGTGGCTTACGCCTTTATTAGAAGGCGAGATACGCAGCTGCTTTTCCATGACAGAGCCGGATGTGGCTTCTGCCGATGCAACAAATATCCAGGCAAGTATTGTCCGGGATGGCGATGAGTATGTAATAAACGGAAGAAAATGGTGGTCATCCGGAGCGGGGGATCCACGGTGTAAAGTAGCTATTTTTATGGGGAAAACAGACACGAAAGCACCTAAATATGAACAGCAGTCCATGATTTTGGTACCTCTTGATTCCAAAGGGGTGACAATTGAGCGTAAATTATCCGTTTTTGGCTATGATCATGCACCGCACGGCCATGCAGAAATCACATTCAAAGATGTGAGAGTACCGCTTGACAATATCCTGTGGGGAGAAGGAAAGGGGTTTGCCATCGCACAGGGCAGGCTCGGTCCAGGAAGAATTCATCACTGCATGAGGCTTATTGGTGCAGCAGAAAGAGCACTCGAAGAATTATGTAAGCGTGTACAAAAAAGGGTTGTATTTGGAAAAAGTCTTTCAAGCCAGGGAGTTGTTCAGGACTGGATTGCAGAATCAAGAATTGAGATTGAACAAGCGAGATTACTGACTTTAAAGGCAGCCTATATGATGGATACAGTAGGAAATAAACAAGCAAAAGCAGAAATTGCCATGATTAAGGTTGTGGCTCCTAATATGGCGCTAAATGTCATTGACCGCACAATCCAGGCATTTGGGGCTGCTGGAGTGAGCGAAGATTTTCCTTTTGCGGCACATTGGGCTAATGCCAGAACCCTAAGACTGGCAGATGGACCTGACGAGGTACATAAATCACAGCTTGGCAGACTTGAATTAAAAAAATATCAGCTTTAAAAAGGCTTTTTTCGTAAACTTTGTTGCTATTTTATAAATGAATCCAGGATAAACAGGGTTCAGGGTTGAAAACAAAATGACTGAGGACGAAAAGATGCCACGATGCCTTACTTATTACGGATTTAACTTTTTTGCGAAAAGCAACAATCTATGCGAAAACAGCCTTAAATAAAGAATAAATAGAGAGGAGAAACAAACATGCATGTTTTAGATTTATTTAAACTCGAAGGGAAAACCGCCATTATCACAGGAGGAGGGAGAGGGCTTGGAGCCCAGATTGCAGAAGGCTTTGCAGAAGCAGGAGCAAATATTGTCCTTTGCTCACGAAAAGTGGAATCCTGTGAAGAGACGGCGGCTTTATTGCAAGAAAAAGGAGCAAAAGCGCTGGCTGTAAAGTGTGATATTACGCATCCTGAGGAAATAAAAGTGATGGTGGATAAAACGCTCAAGGAATTTGGAGCTATTGATATATTAGTCAATAATAGCGGTGCCACCTGGGGTGCTCCGGTTGAAGAGATGCCAATTGAAGCATGGAATAAAGTAATAAATGTGAATGTAACAGGAACCTTTCTGGTCAGCCAGGAGGTCGGAAAAGTCATGATTAAACAAAAGCATGGAAAAATCATTAATATCTCTTCTGTCGCTGGCCTTGGCGGGACGGATCCCCGTTTTATGCAAACTATCGGCTACAATACCAGTAAAGGAGCCATTATCACGTTTACAAAGGACCTGGCAGCTAAATGGGGTCAATATAATATCAATGTAAATGCCATTGCACCAGGTTTTTTTCCTACGAAAATGTCCCAGGTGACCATTGAGCAGGGCGGCCAAAGAATTATAGATTCTACGCCGTTGAAACGCCTTGGAAATGAAAATGATTTAAAAGGTGCAGCACTGTTCCTTGCGTCTTCAGCCTCTGATTATGTAACTGGAGATACTCTGATTGTTGATGGCGGATCTCACGCAATGTAGCATCCAGGCTTGAAAAAACGATATCACATATGAAGTGGAGGGAGCTTTTCGTGTATAAAGATGATGTACAATACAGTCAGTATCCTGAGTCGATTAAAAAGGAATTTACTGTACCCAATATCACAGTTCCGGACATATTGGCGCAAACAGCTGCAAATATACCCGATCATCCTGCTTTAATCTATTATGAAAAAAAGATTTTGTATAAGGAACTTCACAGCTTATCCATTCGCTTTGCTTCTGCTTTGCAAAACGCTGGAGTGCAGAAGGGTGACCGCGCGGCTATTATGCTGCCGAACTGTCCGCAGTATGTGATTGCTTACTATGGAATACTTAATGCAGGGGCCATTGTGACACAAGTGAATCCTATGCTTGTGGAAAGGGAGCTTCTCCATATTCTAAGTGATTCTCAGCCTGAAACGATCGTCGTATATGAAGATCTTTACCCACTGGTAAAAAAGGTACAGCAGCATACCAATATTAAAACCATTGTAAGAGTGAGTTTCCAGCCTTCATCACAAACAGAGGATTATTCATTCGAAGCTTTTTTACAATCAGGAAGTCATCCGTTTCAGCCTGCTTCCATAGAGCCTGAACACGATATTGCTCTGCTTCAATACACCGGGGGGACGACAGGACGATCAAAGGGTGCCATGCTGACACATAGAAATCTTGTGGCTAATACCATGCAGTCGGCAGAATTTTTCAAGCATGATATCCAGTATGGAAAAGATCGATGTTTAACGGTTATACCGCTTTTTCATGTATTCGGTATGACATCAGGTATGAATCTATCGATTTTTACGGGAGCTGCCAATATATTATTGCCGCGTTTTCAGGTAGAAGAAGTCTTGCAAACGATTAAAAAAGAGCAGCCTACCATGTTTCCTGGTGTTCCCACCATGTATATTGCGATTATGAACCACCCCAATGCGGAGGAATATAACATTGATTCGATTCGAGTCTGCAATAGCGGCAGCGCTCCCATGCCTGTGGGAATCATGGAGGAATTCGAAAAGAAAACTGGGGCGAAAATCCTTGAAGGATATGGATTATCAGAAGCTTCACCGGTGACGCACTGCAACCCTGCATTTGCTGAGAGGAAACCGGGAAGCATCGGAATCGGTGTACCGATGACCAGGTACAAAATAGTGGATGTAGCAACTGGAACAAGAGAAATGCCATTTGGAGAGACAGGCGAGCTGATTATTTCCGGCCCGCAAATCATGAAGGGTTATTGGAATATGCCAGATGAAACAGCTCACACCTTAAAAGATGGCTGGCTGTATACAGGTGATCTGGCAAAAATGGATGAAGAGGGATACGTCTATATATTGGATCGTAAAAAAGACATGATTATTGCCAGCGGATATAATATCTATCCGCGTGATATTGAAGAGGTTTTATATCATCATCCAAAAATTCAAGAAGCCGCAGTGATTGGAGTACCGGATGCTTATCGGGGAGAAACGGTTAAGGCCATTATTGTTCAAAAAGCAAATACTAACCTTACTAAGGAAGAGGTGAAGGAGTATTGCGCTAAGAATCTTTCTGCCTATAAAGTACCCAAAATTATAGAGTTCCGCAGTGAACTGCCTAAAACAAATGTGGGCAAAATCTTGAGAAGGGCTTTAAGGGAAGAGGAAAAAGCAAATGCAGTTAAAATCAATCCTTTAAATTAAATGACGAAAAGACTATCACAAGTTTTTCAAATGGAGAGGCAGATGGTATGATAGATTGCTGAAAAGACATGAGAATTGTGAGGAATACAGATGAAAGAAAAAATTGTTCAACAAAGCATTCTTCTATTTGAAAAATATGGTTTCAGTCAAACATCTATTCAGGATATTGTTGATGCACTCAGCGTAACGAAAGGGACCTTCTATTATTACTTCAACAGCAAAGAAGAGCTCTTAATGAAGATACACCTTCAATATATTGAGCAGCTCTTAAAGAAGCAGGAAAAAATAATGGAGAACCCTTCACTGACCCATAAGGAAAAAATTAGCGGAATTGTGGAGCTTCTCATTACAGATATCGGAGAAAAGGGACCCAGTGCAAGAGTATTTTTTCGGGAGATCAGACATTTAAAAGGAGAAAATTCCTCTGAAATCAAGGAAATGCGCAAACAATTTCGTTTGAAAATTGAAGAGATTGTGAGATTGGGTGTAGAAGCAGGTGAGTTTAGAGATGGCCTCCAGATAGAAATGACTGCATTTGGAATTCTTGGCGTTACCAATTGGAGTTATCAATGGTATGACCCTTCCAAACAAATCAGTGATAAACAATTAGCAGATATTTTCGTAGATATGATTTTACATGGAATTGAAAAAAAAGTGTGATCGTCCATCTGGCTGCAGCATCCATTGATGTGTAGCTGTTAGAAAATACATACTAACTGGTTAGTATAAAGGAGGCAATTATGTGGCTGATTTCAAGGTGAAACGTATTTGTGTGGTGGGTGCTGGGCAAATGGGACATCAAATTGGCATGCTGAGTGCGTTAGGAGGATTTCACACCACAGTACAGGATCTTAGTGAAAGTGCTCTTGAGAAAGCGGAAGTATCTTTACGCAGTATTATGAAGAAATGGGTAGACAAGGGGAGAATAACAGGACACGAGGCGGAAGCAGCTTTTAATCGCCTTCATTTTACAACCAGCCTTGAGGATGCTTCTAAAGATGCAGATTTTGTCATTGAAGCTGTCGTAGAAAAATTAGAAGTAAAAAGGCAAGTATTTGAGCAGCTGGAGCGTTTTGCTCCTTCTCATGCCATTTTTGCATCCAATAGCTCTACCATTGTCAGTTCACTGATTGCTGATGCAACAAGCCGGCCAGAGAAGGTATGCAATATGCATTTCTTTTTTCCTCCATTGGTAATGGACTGTGTAGAAGTGGTGATGAGCGAAAAAACCTCTGAGGAAACAGCAGAGACAACCTTGGAGGTTTCGAAGAGATTGAACAGAACGGCTCTTCTTTTGCGAAAAGAAATTTCAGGATTTGTGGCCAACCGTATTCTGGGCGCTTTGCATAAGGAGGCCATAAATTTGTATGAGAGCGGGATAGCCGATTTTAAAGACATTGATATCATTTGCAAAAAAGCGCTTAACCATCCAATTGGTCCTTTTGAATTAATGGATCTTTCTGGTATTGATGTTTGTTATTTTGTCATGCAGCAGCGCTTTGAAGAAACAGGAAATCCTGAAGATAAACCGCCATCGATACTGGAGGATAAGGTAAAGGCAGGGAATTTGGGCAGGAAAACGGGAAAAGGCTTCTATGATTATCAAAAACAAGAAATCAAGTCTTAAGAGAATGCTGGTTTAAAAATAATTATTGCTTTAAGAAGAACGGGATATAGGGAGCGCCTTCAAAAGGAAAGGCTGGAGAAAAGAATGCTATTTAAAACCACCGTTACGGCACGCTGCGGTGAAACAGATGCCCTCGGCCATATCAACAATACAAGCTATTTTATTTATATGGAAGAAGCAAGGATTAAGTTTTTTCAATATTTAGGATTCGGTATGGATATAAAGGATTGGCGCTTCATTCTTGCTTCCACTACCTGTGATTATATTGCACAAGGCTATTTTAATGATGAAATCGAAGTGACTGCTGAGGTAGCAGAGATTGGTACAAAAAGCTTTCACCTTATGCACCGTATGATCAATCGTAAAACTGGGAAGCTCATTGCGAAAGGAAAAGCGGTCATAGTTTACTTTAATTTTGATAAACAGGTAAGCGAAGCACTGCCAGAATTACTCAAATCAGAGTTGTCTCGGCATCAGCCGGCACCAGAGTAAAAAGAAAGGGGGAGCATGCAATGGACCAATCAGTAAAAGATACAATTGCAGTACGAAAAGGAGAAGAGCTCGATCAAACCGCCTTGTTTACCTATTTGCAGCAGCACTTTAAGGATTTTCCTGAAGAAGAGCTTCAAATTAAGCAATTCGGAGCCGGACATTCAAACCTAACCTATTCACTCAGGGCGGGTGACTGGGAAGCTGTTTTAAGAAAACCGCCGCTTGGTCCTGTTGCCCCTAAAGCACATGATATGGAAAGAGAGTTTTCCATCTTGAACGCACTTAACCCAGTCTTTCCTGTTGCTCCAAAGCCCTTTTTATTTGAAAGGGACTCGAGGGTTGTCGGGAGTCCCTTTTTCCTTATGGAGCGAAGAAAAGGAATTGTTCTGGATACGGAATTTCCTAATGGAATCGAACCTGCAAGAGAACTTTGCCAATCAATTTCTCAAACAATGGTAAATACACTGGTGGATCTTCATAATATCCCCTATGAGAAAACGAAGTTAAAAGAACTCAGTAAACCTGATGGATTCCTGGAGAGGCAGGTTCATGGATGGATTAACCGATATGAACGCTCTAAAACAGAAGAAATGAATGGGGTGGAAAAATTGACGGGCTGGCTGGCTGAACATATGCCTGTTTCAAAAGGTCCGACCGTAATTCACTATGATTACAAGCTAAACAACGCCATGTTTTCATATGATTTAACGTCCATGACCGGACTGTTTGACTGGGAGATGACTACAGTTGGGGATCCTCTTTGTGACCTGGGGGCTGCAATGAGCTATTGGATACAGGCTGATGATCCTGATGAGCTCAAAAACGGGTTTGGAAAGCCTCCAGTTACTTCATCAGCCGGCTTTTATACTAGAAGAGAATTTATTGAAGCCTATGCAAAAAGAAGCGGGCGGGATGTTGCCAATATTCACTACTATATAACATTTGCTTTGTTTAAGCTCGCAGTAATATGCCAGCAAATATACTACCGCTATAGAAAAGGGCAGACGGAGGACCAAAGATTCAAGTATTTAAACCATACTGTCCGGAATTTAATTGAATATGCAAACCATCAATCTTCTCAAAAAAATTAAGCCTTAAGGACATATGAGGAGAGGTGAATCTATGCCAAAGCTGCATGTTATATTAAAAAAAGAAGAGATTGATAAAGAAAAAATAGCAGGAAAGGTTGCAGTGGTGCTGGATGTTCTCCTTGCGACGTCTACTATCACTGCTGCTCTTTATTACGGTGCAAAGGAAGTCATTCCTGCGTTAAACGAACAGGAAGCGAGGGACTATGCAAGGAGGTTGGAAGAGGAGACGTATTGTCTTGTCGGTGAATTCAATGGAAAGACCATTGAAGGCTTTATGGATCCGAACCCCGGGGCATTAAAGGATAAAGTATCAGGAAAGACGGTTATTCTTTCTACCACAAATGGGACAGTGGCAATCAATAAATCCAGAAATGCCAAACAGCTTTATGCGGCTTCCATATTGAATGGGAAAGCAGTAGCTGACAGAATTTTATTTTCTCATCATGAAACGGTTATCATAATCTGTTCAGGATCTTCTGATCAACTCAGTCTAGAGGATTTTTATGGAGCCGGTTATTTGCTGGACTGTCTCTTAAGAGAAGAAGATAGAGATTGGGAATTAACGGACGCTTCCAAGGCGGCTCTCTATTTTTATAAAAGTCAAGAAGATCAATCATATGAAATTCTGAAGGCTTCCAGGGTAGGAAAGATGCTCACTGAATTGGGTTTTGAGGAGGAGCTTAAATTTACAGCAAGTCAGAATCGTATTCCGATCATACCTGTTGTCAAGGGCTCTTCTATCAGGGTAGAAGAATATTTTTTTCATAAGGAGTGAGAGCATGGAAAAGACAAAAAACAAATGCAAGGGAAACAGCTTTCTTTATGCACCTTTAGTCATGGATAATCTCTTCACCCCTGAGGACTTTAACGAAGAGCATAAAATGATTGTAAAAACAGCAGGACAATTCGCTGAAAAAGAAGTAAGTCCATTTATAGAGGAGATAGAGAATCAGAATTTCAAAAAAGTAGTAGAGCTCCTAAAGAAAGCAGGCACGCTTGGGCTTTTGGGCCATAGTGTTCCTGAGAATTACGGGGGTTTAGGCCTGGATAAAATCAGCAAAGGGATTGTAGGGGAAGCGGTTGGAGCAACCGGCGGGTACGGTGTAGCCCATTCAAACCATACATGTATTGCAACGCTTCCTATTACTTATTTTGGTACCGACGAACAAAAGAAGAAATATTTGCCTAAGCTGGCTTCTGGCGATTATATCGGTGCCTATTGTTTAACAGAGCCAGAGGCAGGATCAGATGCTCTCTCTGCAAGAACCACTGCTGTTTTGAATAAAAAAGGCACTCATTATCTTTTAAACGGAACCAAAATATATATCACTAATGCTGAGTTTTCAGATATCTTTATTGTGTATGCCAAGGTGGATGGCAAGCAATTCACCGCATTCATTGTGGAAAAAAATTTTCCTGGTCTTTCGCTTGGAACGGAAGAGAAGAAGATGGGGATTAAAGGATCTTCGACTCGATCGGTTATCTTTGAGGATTGCGAAGTTCCTGTGGAGAATGTATTAGGAGAAATTGGCAAGGGGCATGTCATCGCACTGAATGTTTTGAACCTGGGCCGTTTCAACTTGGGTTCAGCCTGTTTGGGAGGTGCGAAAAAAGCCTTTGAACAAACACTGAACTTTGTAAAAGTAAGAAAACAATTTAAGAAATCCATTTCTGATTTTGGTGCTACCAAAGAAAAACTTGCAAGCATGGCCTCAGCTCTTTATGCAGCTGAATCTTTGCAGTACCGAACGGCTTCTTTATTAGAAGGGGCATTGGGTGATCTTTATCAATCCAATGACTACAGGCTGATAGGACAAAGCTTAAGTGAATTTGCAGCAGAATGTGCCGTTTGTAAGGTTTTTAGCTCAGAAATGCTGGATTTCACTGTTGATGAAGCGCTGCAGCTGCACGGCGGGGCAGGTTTCATAAAAGAATATAAAATTGAAAGAATGTATCGAGACGCGAGAATTAATCGGATTTTTGAAGGAACCAATGAGATTAACCGCTTGTTAATTCCTCTTTCCTTATTTAAGAAAGCGGCAAAGGGGATGATTCCTTTAGAAGAATACATCCAGGACGCCATTTTGGAGCTCAAAATGAAAAGGACGGCCGATGGAGCAGAGGAAATGGCGCGTGAACAAGCTGCTGTTGCTTCCATCCGCAGAATTTTCCTTTATTGTGCAGGTATCCTTTATCAACGGTTTGGAGCGGACCTTTCTGAAGAGCAAGAAGCCCTTATGGCGCTTTCAAATATTGGCATCCAGCTTTATGCAGCAGAATCATCTGTTTATCGCTCCCTCAAGGCAATTGAGAAGAATGGGCTGGAAAAGGAGCAGGTGAAATATGATTTATCGGCTTCCATTGTAGATGAGGCACTCCGGAAAGTAGAAGGGTACGCCCGAAAACTGATCTCAGGTGCAGTATCGGGCAAGGAGGTTCTCCCGATGATTCAGTTGATCATAACTGAGCTGTCCAGCTTAAGTGCATCTGGAACAACCTTGAGAAATAGAAGGATTGCTGATGCCTTTCTGTTGACTGAACGCTATTTGGTATAAGGATTTAAATAATACATTAATAAGAATCAAAGGAGGAATTTACAATGAAAGCTGTTCAACTATCGGAATACGGAGGACCGGAAGTATTAAAAATTATTCAATGCGACCGTCCGGTACCTGCCGATAAAGAGGTTTTAATTGAAATTAAAGCTATTGGAGTCAATTATGCCGATACTGCCCGGCGTGAAGGACATTATGTCATTCCCACCCCTCTGCCGTTTGTTCCGGGAGCGGAAATAGCAGGAATTGTTACGGAAACAGGAGCTAAGGTAACAAAAATAAAGGCCGGGAGCCCTGTGGCCGTGCTGATAGAATCCGGCGGCTATGCAGATTATGCGACTGCTCATGAAAGTGCATTAATTCCATTGCCAGAGGGAATGGATTTTCAAAAAGCAGCTGCGCTCCCTCTTCAAGGATTAAGTGCCTACCATATCTTGAAAACCATGGGAAGACTTGAAAAGGGAGAGACAGTGTTAATCCATGCGGCAGCAGGGGGTGTGGGTTCCCTTGCTGTTCAACTGGCTAAGCTGTTTGGTGCAGGAAAAGTGATTGCCACAGCGAGTTCTGCAGAAAAGCTGGCGCTGGCCAAAAAACTGGGTGCTGATTATACCATTAATTATACAGAGGAACATTGGGAGGCTGAAGTACAGGATATTACGGAAGGGAAAGGCGTCGATGTTGCATTGGAAATGGCGGGAGGCGAGATATTCCGTAAAACCTTAAAATGCCTGGCACCATTTGGAAGACTTGTCATTTATGGAGTTGCCAGTGGAAAACAGGAAAAATTCTATCCTTCTTCGTTAATGGGAAAAAATCAATCTGTCATTGGCTTTTTCCTTCCGCAAATTATGAGAAATCAGGCATTGCTGCAGGAAAGTCTTCAGGAATTAATCGGGTATGTAATGGATGGGAAACTAGAGCTGACCTTAGGGGGAGAATACCCATTAGTGGAAGCGGCAGATGTTCATTCCATCCTTCAGGGAAGACAAACAATGGGAAAACTGATTTTAAAACCTTAAAATGAAAAATAAAGCACACCTCACAAGACAATGAAGCGGTGTGCTTTTTAAATGTGGTAAGGAAACTTTAATGCGTTAAATCACAAAAGGGGTCAGGCCCCTTTTGTGATTTAACGCATTAAAGGGTTCTCGGCAGTATGGAAAAAAGGAAAATAGAAGAATTTCTTGTGTGAACGTGCTACTATAAGGATAATTAGCGGGGGCACGGAGGGCGATAATTGTGAAACAGTATATTTTGCCGGCATCAGTCACAATGAAGGAATTTGAACATTTTTTAAAGAGCAAGTATGAGATCGGTGTTTTTTTGGACTTGCATATTTCTCAACTGAAAAATGTGTATTCCATGGCAAAGGCGCATAACAAGAAGATGATTTACCATGTAGACTTAATTCAGGGATTAAAGAACGATGAGTATGCTGCAGAATATATCTGTCAGGAATATAAACCATATGGGTTAATTTCTACAAAATCCAACGTTATCCAAAAGGCAAAACAAAAAGGTGTTATTTCTGTTCAAAGGATGTTTTTAATTGATTCACATGCCTTGGAGAAAAGCTACAGGCTGATTGATAAAATCCAGCCTGATTATATAGAGGTACTGCCTGGAACAATGCCTTGGATGATTGAAGAAGTGAAAGCAAGAGTGAATAGACCAGTTTTTGCGGGCGGTTTAATCCGTTCAATGGATGAGGTGAACAATGCTTTAAAAGCTGGGGCCGAAGCCATTACCACATCCGACACCAAGCTGTGGGACCAGTTTGAGTAGAGCAGTTTTATGGGTTTCTGATGAGAGAACGAAAGGAAAAAATTAGAAATTTTTAATTGAAATTTAATCATCGAATGCTATCTTATTTTGTAAGTCGTCAATTTTTGATGGGCAGGGATATAATCCTTGCTCTTTTTTTGTTACGATAGGTTTTACTTTTTATCCGATGATTGATACTGTGAAAGTATTATAGTAATTGGTACAAAAATCAACATGAGAGATGAACAGAGCCTCCTGATTATAAAAATATATATGTGAAATTACGTTTTTCTCTGATGATTGAAGAGGAAAGAGAGTGCCTGAAGAGGAAATCAATAGCCAGTTTAGAAGAAAAAACTAATTTCAAATTATATAGAAGTGTTTTTACTTTAAAAAAGCGCATTCATATGGTAAACTGAATGTAAGTTAATAAATAGTCCAGAGAAATCGAGAGACCAAACAATTTTTATGGGAATAATTTAACCATAATATTTGTTGAGGTCTCTTTTTGTTTTTTAAACACGTACATCTTTTCATTCATTTTAACTAAGGGGGACACAGACATGACATTTTCCAATCAAAATCGTACAGAAACGTTAAGAAGAATGGAAGAAGAGCCATTTGACTTATTAATTATTGGCGGTGGAATTACAGGGGCTGGTATTGCCCTTGATGCAAGTACCCGGGGAATGAAGGTTGCCCTTGTGGAAATGCAGGACTTTGCAGCAGGCACATCAAGCCGTTCTACAAAGCTGGTACACGGCGGGCTGCGATATTTAAAACAATTTGAAGTAGGAATGGTGGCGGAAGTTGGAAAGGAAAGAGCGATTGTGTATGAGAATGGCCCACATGTAACAACTCCTGAGTGGATGCTGCTTCCTTTGCATAAGGGTGGAACCTTTGGGAAGTTTACGACGAATATCGGGCTCCGAGTGTATGATTTTTTGGCTGGTGTAAAACGGTCGGAGAGAAGAAAGATGCTGTCAGCGGAAGAGACCATTAATAAAGAGCCCCTTGTAAAAAGAGAACAATTAATGGGCGGAGGCTACTACGTCGAATACCGGACAGATGATGCCAGACTAACCATTGAAGTCATGAAAAAAGCAGTAGAAAATGGTGCGCAGGCGATTAACTATGTTAAAGCTGAACAATTTATATATGAAGACAAAAAAATGGTTGGTGTTAGGGTAAAAGATCTTTTAAACAATGAAGTGATCAGTATTCAGGCAAAAAAGGTGGTAAATGCGGCAGGTCCCTGGGTGGATAAAGTCAGGAAGGAAGACTATTCGATTAATAATAAACGTCTTCGGTTAACAAAAGGTGTGCATATTGTGTTTGACCAGTCTGCATTTCCGCTGCATCAGGCTGTATATTTTGATACACCAGATGGCAGAATGGTTTTTGCCATTCCTCGTGAAGGTAAAACCTATGTGGGAACGACAGATACCTTTTATGCTGAAGATAAGGATATAGCAAATCCCAAACCACTTTCATCTGATATTGAATATATCCTGAAATCCATTCATTATATGTTCCCATCCGTTAAGGTAACCGAAAAAGATGTTGAGTCCAGCTGGGCAGGTGTCCGCCCGCTTATATATGAAGAAGGCAAAGACCCCTCTGAAATTTCCAGAAAGGATGAAATTTGGGAAGGGGAAAGCGGCCTGATTACCATTGCAGGGGGAAAATTAACGGGCTACCGTAAAATGGGGGAAACGGTGGTGGATCTAGTGGCAAAAAGGCTTGGCGAAGAAACAAATAGATCCTTTGATCCGTGCCAGACCAAGCACATGCCGATCTCAGGAGGAGATGTTGGTGGTTCAGCAGGGTATTCTAAATTTTTAAATCAAAAAATCGCTCAGGGTACAGCTGCTGGTCTGGAAAAAGAAGAAGCGCTATACTTGGCAGCGAAATATGGGTCAAATATTGACCAAATATATCAGTTTGCAGAGGATTACCAAAATCGACAAAAAGAATACAACCTTCCTGCCTCCGTATATGCCCAAGTCATGTATGCTATTAAATGTGAAATGGCAGCAAAACCAGTGGATTTCTTTATCAGGAGGACGGGTGCATTGTTTTTCCGAATCAATTGGGTACAGCAATGGAAGGATAGCGTCATTCAGCTTATGGCGAAAGAACTTAACTGGGATGATATTACAGCCGAAAACTATAAAAAACAATTAGAAAAAGAACTGGCAGATGCCATTACCCCTGTGGATGCTCAAAGTAATGTAGAAGCCATAGTACAATGATTTTCAGTATAATTTATATATAGCAATATGCTTAACCGAAGAACCGGCGTTTTATATCCGGTTCTTTTTTTGCGGAAAAATATAAAATTATCTACCTAATAGAGAATTTGTCTAGCTTCAGCGCTTTTGTTCGGATGGCATCAAGGGTTATCGGAAAGGTGGTTTATGAATAAATATTCAATATTATGGTTAATAAATCCAATTAATGAGGATTAAAGTTTTAAAAAAAGTATTTTTAACCAAATCACTTGTATGTTTATACATAATTAATTATAATAATTCATAAATTAGTTCGGAGGTCAGAGAATGAAAGCTGGAATAGTTGGTGCAAATGGCTATGGCGGTGCAGAACTTATACGTTTTTTAAATCAGCATCCCTATGCAGATATTGAACTGTTAATCTCGCATTCTACAAGTGGAAAGAAGATATCAGAACAGTACCCGCATTTAAGGGGGCTCGCTGAATGGGACATTGAGGATTTACATCAAGAGGGTATAACCGACAGAGTTGAAGTTTTGTTTTTTGCGACTCCGGCAGGGGTCACAAAGGAAGTATTGCCTTCGTTTTTGGAAAAAGGAATAAAGTGTATTGACTTATCAGGAGACTTTCGTTTAAAGGACTCTGAGTCATATAGAAAATGGTATGGAAAAACTCCGGCAAAGGAAGAGCATTTGAAAAGTGCTGTATACGGCTTGCCGGAACTAAATCGTGACAGCATTAAAACAGCGGAACTTATTGCAAATCCGGGATGCTACCCAACGGCGGCCATTTTGGGAATGAAGCCGGCTATCCAGGCATCTATAGTAGAAGCCAAGACCATCATCATAGATGCTAAATCAGGTATATCTGGGGCGGGAAGGTCACCTTCTATGGGCAATTTATTTAGTGAAGTAAATGAAAACATACAAGCTTATAAGCTTTGCAGGCATCAGCATATCCCGGAAATTGAGCAGGCATTTCATGAACTATCAGGCAAAGATGTAGCCATTATGTTTACTCCGCATCTAATCCCTATGACAAGAGGAATTATGTGTACAATGTATGCCGATCTTACAAGGGAAATGACGGCTGCAGAAATTCACGAGTTATATAAAGAAACGTACAAGGATGAACTGTTTATAAGGGTAAGGCCCCTTGGAGAAATTCCGGCCACAAAAGAGGTATACGGATCTAACTATTGCGATATCGGTTTGTCCGTCGATCAAAGAACGAATAAGCTGATCATCATTTCAGTGATTGATAATCTTGTAAAAGGTGCTGCAGGCCAGGCGATTCAAAATATGAATTTGCTAGGCGGATGGAATGAGCAGACTGGCATTCATCATACACCTGTATATCCATGACACGGAGGTCAAAAAATGAACATTACGGTGAAGGAAACAAAAAAAATCAAACGATTAAAAGATGGTCATATTTGTTCCCCAAAAGGCTATTCAGCAGGTGGTCTTCACTGCGGGATTAAAAGAAAAAGAAATGATTTAGGGTGGATTTACTCTGAAATTCCTGCAAATGCTGCGGCTGTTTACACAACCAATCAATTCCAGGCAGCTCCTTTAAACATCACGAAGGAGAGCTTAGCCGTTGAAGGAAAGTTACAGGGAATCATGATTAATTCAGGAAACGCTAATTCCTTTACAGGCAATGAAGGAATGGATAATGCGTATCAAATGAGAAGGCTGTTTGCTGAGAAATTCGATATACCCGTTCATTATGCAGGCATTTGCTCAACCGGTGTAATCGGAGAACAGCTGGACATGCAAAAAATAAGACAGGGTATTGAGAAGATGAAAGACTTAGCTTCTGATACTCCTGTTGATGACTTTGAAAAAGCGATTTTAACAACAGATACCTTTCAAAAAAGAACCGCTCTTGAAATGGAGATGGATGGAAAAATCATTCGATTCGGCGGTGCAGCAAAAGGATCTGGAATGATCCATCCGAACATGGCTACGATGCTAGGATTTATAACAACCGATGCATGTGTTGAAAAGGAAGCTTTGCAATTGGCGCTAAAACAGGCCGTTGATGAAAGCTTTAACATGATAACAGTAGATGGGGATTCGAGTACAAATGATTCGGTCCTGCTTCTTGCAAATGGAATGGCAGGGAACGAGGAGCTGTCACCAGGCCATCCCTGCTGGGAGCAATTTATGGAAGGGCTGGCTGAGATTTGCAGGATTCTTGCAATGCAGATTGCACGCGATGGAGAAGGGGCAACCAAGCTGGTAGAAGCAGTGGTAAACGGGGCAAAGACAAAGGATGAAGCAAGGGTGATAGGAAAAACGATCGTGGGATCCAGTTTAGTGAAAGCAGCTATTTTCGGAGCGGATGCCAACTGGGGAAGAATTGTTAACGCGATTGGTTACAGCGGTGTCCGTGTAAGCCCATCCTCCATTTCAATTGCGATCGGGCCTTATGTGGTCGTGGAGAATGGAATTCCTTCCTTCTTCTCTGAGGAAGGCGCAAGTAACTATTTAAAGAGCAATGAATTGATTCAAATCTTTGTGAATATTTCAGAAGGAAAAGAATGGGCAACTGCATGGGGCTGCGACTTGTCTTATGATTATGTGAAAATTAATGCTTCATATCGAACATAACAACACAAAAATCTATTAAGGATTTCTGAAGGAGCGCTAAGCAATATGTCATATATTGTAATTAAATGCGGCGGAAGTATTATCGAGCGGCTGCCAAATTCATTTTTTCAAAGTCTTCAAGAGCTATCAAAACGTGAAATAAAACCCATTCTTATTCATGGAGGAGGACCGGGAATTACTTCTTTGCTGGAAAAATTGGAGGTTGAGACGAAATTTGTGAATGGCTTGAGGTATACATCAGAAGAAGTCCTGGATACAGCTGAAATGGTCTTATCAGGTTCTATTAATAAAAAGCTGGTGAAAAAAATGATTGAACACGGGACAAAGGCGGTTGGGATCAGCGGGGTTGATGGAATGCTTTTAAAGGCAAAGCAGCTTGAAACGACTGAATCGCTTGGCTTTGTAGGAGAAGTGTCAGGAGTAAATACCGAATTGGTTATCTCTTTATTAAAAAAGGATTTTTTACCTGTTATATCTCCAATAGCTGTAGATGAAAAGGGGCAGTCATGGAATATAAATGCGGATCATGCTGCAGCCGCTCTGGCAAAGTCCCTTAATGCCCCTCTCTTTTTTATCACAGATGTCCCAGGGGTTTTAAAGGATGGAAAAACCATCACAAGCTTATCCAGCCGTGAATGCATAGAACTGATTGGAGCCTCGGTTATAACCGGAGGAATGATTCCGAAGGTGGAAGCAGTACTGGCATGCCTGGAGGCCGGAATTGAACAAGTTAGCATAATAAACGGTCTTGAAGAAAATAGTCTGCTGCGGGCAGCAGCGGGAGAAAACATCGGAACGACTTTCTATAACAAGGAGGAATTCATCAATGGTTGAAAGTGTTTTATCAGCTGATTCTGCCTTAATGAATACATACGCGCGTATCCCCATTCATTTTCAAAAAGGCAAAGGCAGTTTCTTATGGGACGTGGAAGGTAATCGATATTTGGATTTTACATCAGGTATTGCAACCTGTAATTTGGGACATGTGCCAAAGAAGGTCAAGGAAGCTGTTGCCAGCCAGCTTGAGGAGCTCTGGCATTGTTCCAATTTATTCTTAATTAAACAGCAGGAAGCTCTGGCCTCCAAATTGACAGAAGTAAGCTGTATGGATCAGGCATTCTTTTGCAATAGCGGAGCGGAAGCCAATGAAGCGGCCATTAAACTAGCACGAAAATATGCTCAAAAGCTTAATCAAAATGGTAATCCCATTATTGTTACATTCACCAATTCCTTCCATGGCCGAACGCTTGCAACCCTTTCTGCAACTGGCCAGGAGAAAATACAAACGGGCTTTGCTCCATTAATGCCGGGTTTTCAGTATTTACCCTACAATGACCTGGCATCACTGAAAAAGCTTGAGACCATTAAGCCTTGTGCGGTCATGCTTGAGCTGATACAAGGTGAAGGCGGTGTACTTCCTGCTGATCAGGATTGGATTGATGCACTTACAGCAGTCTGTGCCCAAAATAATATATTGATCATTGTAGACGAAGTACAAACGGGAATAGGCAGAACAGGAACATTATTTGCTTATGAGCAATATGGATTTGAACCGGATATTATGACGCTGGCAAAAGGGCTGGGGTCCGGTTTTCCGATTGGAGCCATGCTGGCAAAAAAAGAGGCAGCTGCAGCTTTTCAGCCTGGCAGCCACGGTAGTACATTTGGCGGCAATCCTTTGGCATCTAGTGCAGGTCTGGCTACTCTTAATGAAATCACTGGTCAAAACATTTTGGAAAATGTAAAGTCCATGGGGAAATATTTATGGGAACAGCTCGAGAAGCTTCAATCGAACAGCCCGAATATGAAGCAAGTACATGGAAAGGGACTAATAGTAGGGATAGATGTGGAAGGAGAAGCGGGTGTTATTACAAGGGAGGCCTTAAAGGAACACCTTCTAATTTTAACTGCCGGGCCGAGTGTCGTTCGAATTCTTCCGCCATTAACAGTTGATAAGACAGAAATAGATTTATTTATTCAAAAGCTAAAAAACACCTTTAAGACACTAACTGAACAAACGAAATAAATCTAAGGAGTGGCATAGAGTGGAGAAAGGCTATTTAATACTCGAAACCGGTGAGGTTTTTCCAGGCTTCCTGACTGGAAATATGGAAGAAACGACAGGGGAAGTTGTTTTTAATACGAGCATGACAGGATATCAGGAAATCACTTCTGATCCTTCCTATGCTGGGCAAATTGTTGTATTCTGCTATCCTCTTATAGGAAACTACGGAGTGAATGAAGAGGAATTCGAAAGTGGGAAAATTCAGGTAAAAGGAATTGTGACGGGGGAGCTTTGCGATGGACCAAGTCATTATAAAGCCGAGGCATCTCTTTCTGAAATAATGGAAAAAGCTGGCGTTAGCGGGTTGTTTGGTGTTGATACCCGTGAATTAGTCCGAACAATTCGTAAACACGGCACGATTAAGGGAATCATCACAAGCTCCATCAATAAAGAGGTCCCCTACGAAGAAGATCCCTTATGGGTGGAAAAAGTTTCTACGAAGGAACACGTATATTTTCATCAGGAGGGGCCTCATATCCTGTTAATGGATTTTGGCTTTAAAAAGTCCATTCTTGATTACCTCTTAAAACATAATTGCAAAGTGACAGTTGTTCCTTTTAACAGCACATATGAAGAATTATCTGCCATGAATCCGAATGGAATTGTTTTTAGCAACGGACCGGGCGATCCCATGGCTCTTGCCCATTTATTGCCGGAAATCAAACGTATGAGTGAAAGGTATCCTTCCCTTGGAATTTGTCTCGGGCATCAGCTTTTAGCACTGGCCTATGGAGCCAGGACGAATAAACTCCCTTTTGGCCACCGCGGCGGAAATCATCCTGTGAAAGATATGGTAAGTGGAAAAGTCCTGATGACATCGCAGAACCATGGCTATGTAGTCGATATAGAATCCATTGACAATGAGATTTTTACCGTTTCTTTTATGAATATTAATGACGGTTCTGTTGAAGGGCTCACACACAAGACACTCCCGATCCATACAGTCCAGTTCCACCCAGAAGCCCATCCTGGTCCTCAGGATGCAGAATATCTCTTCGATCAATTCATACAAAAAGTAAAACTAGAGTCAGGAGTTTTGTCCAATGCCATATAGAAAAGAAATAAAAAAGGTCCTTGTACTTGGCTCCGGCCCGGTTGTAATCGGTCAGGCTGCCGAATTTGATTACGCCGGCACACAGGCTTGCTTAGCCCTAAAAGAAGAAGGGATTGAGGTTATCCTTTTAAATAATAACCCGGCTACAATCATGACCGATAAATCAGTAGCTGACAAAGTGTACATGGAACCCATGACAGTCGAAACGATAGAGCGTATCATCCAAAAAGAAAAGCCTGATGGAATGATTGGAACATTAGGCGGGCAAACCGCTTTAAATCTGACTGTGGAACTGGATTCACTGAATCTATTGCAAAAGTATAATGTGGAGCTTTTAGGAACGCCTGTTGATTCGATCCAGAAAGGGGAAGACCGAGAGAAATTCAGACAGCTGATGATTGACATCCAAGAGCCTGTAATTGAATCAGAAATTATCACTAGTGTAGAAGCAGGTCTTGCTTTTATCAAAAAAATAGGGTATCCAGTCATTATACGTCCTGCCTATACACTTGGCGGTGCCGGAGGAGGCTTTGCTTCTACAGACGAAGAGTTTATCCAGGCCTTGAAAAATGGTCTTACTGCAAGTCCCATTAAACAAGTGCTGGTGGAAAAAAGTATTAAAGGATGGAAAGAAATCGAATATGAAGTAGTCAGAGATGACAACGATACCTGTATCATTGTCTGCAATATGGAAAACCTGGATCCTGTAGGAGTCCATACAGGGGATTCTATTGTTGTAGCACCCTCCCAAACATTATCCGACAGCCAATATCAGCTGCTTCGAAATGCATCTTTAAAAGTCATAAGGGCACTGGGGATAATTGGAGGCTGTAATATTCAATTTGCATTGGATCCATACTCTGACCAGTATTTTATTATTGAGGTTAATCCTCGGGTAAGCCGCTCCTCAGCACTGGCATCCAAGGCAACGGGCTATCCCATTGCGCGTGTAGCGGCAAAATGTGCACTCGGGTATCAGCTGGATGAGATTATAAACCCCATTACCGGCAACACCTTTGCTTCGTTTGAACCTGCATTGGATTATATTGTAGTAAAGCTTCCTAGATTCCCTTTTGATAAATTCCCGGAAGCAGACAGAAGCCTGGGGACACAGATGAAAGCTACAGGGGAAACAATGGCGATTGACAGAACATTTGAAGGGGCGCTAAATAAGGCACTTCGCTCGATAGAAGATAAAAATACAGGCTTGTATCATCCTTTGGCAGCGGAGAAATCCTCAAAAGAACTTGTGAAGCTTTTGGAGCAGCCAACAGATTTACGCTTATACGCCATAGCGGAAGCCCTTCGAAAAGGCTTTACCATTCAAGATGTTCATCGGTACAGCCAAATAGACTGCTGGTTTTTGGAGAAGATTAATAAATTAATAGAGTTGGAAAAACAGCTGTCATGCTGGACGCTTAAGAATATGCCAGAAAACCTTCTAATACAAGCGAAAAAAATGAATTTTAGTGATAAAAGCATCAGTATAAAGCTGGGCTGCCAGGAAAAGCAAGTAAGGGATCTGCGAAAAACTTTAAAATTGAAACCTGTATATAAGCTTGTGGATACATGTGCTGCAGAATTTGCCGCTGTTACTCCGTATTATTATTCAACATGGGGCGGCAGTGATGAGGTGAATGTATCAGCTAAGAAAAAAGCACTTATTATTGGATCTGGCCCCATACGCATCGGGCAGGGAATTGAATTCGATTACTGTTCTGTTCAAGCTGTGCTGGCGCTTAAGAAAATGGGCTTCGAAACCATTGTCATCAATAATAATCCCGAAACGGTCAGCACAGATTATTCCATTGCAGATAAGCTTTATTTTGAACCGCTGGCAGTAGAGGATATCCTTAATATTATTGAAAAAGAAAAGGTTGAATGGGTTTTTACTCAGTTTGGAGGGCAAACGGCCTTAAATGTGGCAGAAGAATTGGAAAAAGAGGGAGCTCCGCTTGCTGGTACCTCTGTTGACACGATTGATCGATTGGAAGACCGCAGCCGTTTTTACCAGTTACTCACGAAGCTTGGCATTCCGCATATAGAAGGGGAAATGGCTTGGAATTCTGACGAAGTAAATCAGGCAGCAAAGAAACTGGGTTTTCCAGTGCTCGTTCGTCCATCCTACGTGATTGGCGGACAGTCCATGCATATTATTTACAGCCATGAGCAGCTGGAGGTCTATTTGAAGATGTATAAGGATACACAGGATGCTCGCATGTGGCCGCTTCTGGTCGATCAATACCTTCCTGGATATGAATGTGAACTCGATTGCGTTAGCGATGGGAAAGAAATCTTTATTCCTGGTATATTTGAGCACATAGAGAAAGCGGGTGTTCATTCAGGAGACAGTATGGCTGTCATTCCGCCGCAGCACCTTGATTCGGGGCATCAGGATACCCTGATCAATTATACTAAAAAAATCAGCCAGGAAGCTAAAATCGTTGGGATGGCGAATGTTCAATTTGTTATTCACCAAGATGAAGTTTATGTATTGGAAGTAAATCCACGTGCATCCAGAACTGTTCCGATTATAAGTAAAATAACCGGAGTTCCCATTATTGAGAAAGCCATAGAAGTCCAAACGGGAAATTCCCTGTTGAAAAAAGGTTTGCATCAAGAGCCGGACTTCATTTCAGTAAAAGCTCCTGTATTTTCTAACGGGAAGTTGAACGACATGGATCCAATACTGGGTCCGGAAATGAAATCTACCGGAGAAGCACTGGCTCTCTCTGACTCGTATGAAACAGCACTTTATAAAGCTTTATTTCCAAAAGGAGTCAACTTTCTGCAAAATAATATGGGGAAAAAGAAAGTGGTTTGCTCCATCTCCGATAATCAAAAGCCGGAAGCACTAAGCCTGATGAAATCATTGGCGGATAAAGGCTATAAGCTTGCTGCAACACCTGGAACTGCCAAATTCCTTCAGCAAAATGGGGTACCATCAGAAACTGTTCCTACAATCCATATGGATTTAAAAGCTTTCTTTAATAAAGAAACAATCGCTGCTGCTATTATTCTTCCTGCAAAAGGCAGAGATAAAAAGACTGCGGGTCATTATATGAGAAAACTCTCCTCACAAGCAGGCATACCGCTTTTCACATGGCTGGATACAGCTGCTGCCGCTTATTCCATGCCAGCGGGAATCCAATCAGAGCCCGTTCCGCTGGATGAGTATGTAAGAAAACTTGAGCCAAACCGAATAGGAGGATAAATAATGGAGCAAATAGCGTTGGATATAAAAGGGATACCATCGAAGATTTTAGCAAACAAAGATTTTCTGACAATAGGAGAATTAACAAGCCTGGAAATTCGCTCGCTGCTGCAAAAAGCAATAGAGTTAAAAACCCTTCACAAGGAAGGGAGAGGCCAGCCCCTTTTGAAAGGGAAGATACTGGGGATGATATTTGAAAAATCCTCCACCCGTACGAGAGTTTCCTTTGAGGCAGGCATGCTCCAGCTGGGAGGGCAAGCATTATTTTTAAGTTCAAAGGACATCCAGCTTGGCAGAGGAGAAACCATTCATGATACAGCGAAGGTTCTATCCAGATATGTTGATGGGCTGATGATCAGAACATTTGGCCATGGCATGATCGAGGAATTTGCAGAACATGCTTCTGTGCCGGTAATCAATGGACTTACGGATCTGCATCATCCTGCACAGGTGTTGGCTGATTTATTAACAATTTATGAAAAAAAGGGCCGCTTAAAGGGATTAAAGCTTTGTTATATCGGAGATGGAAATAATAATATGTGCCATTCTTTAATGGAAGGTGCAGTGAAAATGGGAATGCATATCTCTGTAGCTTTTCCTAAAGGCTATGAGCCGAACCGGGGGATAGCAGAAAGAGTGCTTTTAGCAGCCAAAAAGGCAAAAATAACAGCCGAGCTGACATCAGATCCGATAACTGCCATAAAGAATGCAGATGTAGTCGTAACGGATGTGTGGACCAGTATGGGATTTGAACGGGAAAATGAACAGCGTTTAGTGGATTTTGAAGGTTTTCAAGTGAATAACGAATTGTGTAAATATGCAAATAAAGATTTTATCTTCCTTCATTGTCTTCCTGCTCACAGAGGAGAGGAAGTGGCTGGTGAGGTGATTGATGGCTCGCATTCCGTAGTGTTTGATGAAGCAGAGAATCGATTGCATGCACAAAAAGCCATCCTGGCAGACTTATTGGGATAGGAATTTTTTTATTAAATTATATGCATAAATAAACATTATGTGTTATAATTATTCAAAAATAAAGGGAGAGTTAAAGATGACGAAAGAAAAAGTAGTGCTAGCTTATTCAGGAGGACTTGATACTTCTGTTTCGATAAAATGGCTTCAAGAAAAATACGGTTATGATGTAATTGCACTAGGGATAGATGTAGGGGAAGGAAAGGATCTGGAAGCAGTCCGACAGAAAGCACTGAAGGTCGGTGCAATAAAAGCCATTATGGTGGACGGCAAGGAATTGCTGGCTAAGGAGTATATTTTACCGGCATTAAAAGCAAATACGCTGTACGAAGGAAAATACCCGCTTTCATCTGCTCTAAGCCGACCGCTTATTTCAAAGCTTCTCGTGGAAGTAGCTGAACAAGAGGGAGCTGTAGCAGTTGCACATGGTTGTACGGGAAAAGGGAATGACCAAGTTCGCTTTGAGGTCTCTATCCAGGCATTGAATCCATCCCTTCAGGTAATTGCACCTGTTCGTGAATGGGGAATGACAAGAGATGAAGAGATTGCCTATGCAGAGGAAAAAGGGATTCCTATTCCTATTGACTTGGATAATCCTTTCTCTATTGATGCTAATATTTGGGGGAGAGCCTGTGAAGCAGGCGTTTTAGAAAATCCCTGGAATGAAGCCCCGGAGGAAGCATTTGAATGGACGAATCCAATTGAAAAAGCACCGGATGTGTCTGAATATATCGAGATCTCTTTTGAAAATGGGGTCCCGGTTGCCCTGGATGGCAAAAGCATGGGATTGGTCGATTTAATTGAAAGCCTGAACGATCTGGCTGGTAAGCATGGAATCGGCCGAATCGACCATATAGAAAATCGTTTAGTCGGAATAAAGTCAAGGGAAGTATATGAAAATCCTGCCGCGGTTCTTTTAATCAATGCGCATAAAGAGCTTGAATTCCTGACGCTCCCAAGAGAAGTAAGCCAGTTTAAAGCGATTGTTGAACAGCAAATGGCAAAGGTCATTTATGAGGGATTATGGTATTCGCCGATTAAAAATGCACTGGAGGCGTTTTGTGAGGAAACACAAAAGACCGTTACGGGAAAAGTGCGAGTGAAGCTATTTAAGGGGAATCATATGGTTGTAGGCCGTCAGTCACCGTTTAGCTTATATAATGAAGAGCTTGCAACCTACTTAAAAGGTGACACCTTTGACCATCAGGCAGCGGTAGGTTTCATCAAGCTTTGGGGCCTTCCGACAAAGGTTTTTGCAGAGATCCATACGAAAGAAAAAGTGACAAGCAAATCGTAAAAAAAAGCGCCAATGCTTACAAAACCATGATACTTAGAGAGAAAGTTTCAAAGTCTGGCGCTTGTGCTTATGCTGCCGAAAGGAAAAGCTATCAAGCGTTATGCATATAAAATAGTTTAAGAGATGCACTGTGCAGCACAGATGAAATGAATACAAATAAAAAGTGAATCTTTTTTCGTTGCAGGAGGGAATACGAATGTCGAAACTTTGGGGCGGACGTTTTACAAAGGAAACGGATCATTTGGTAGAGCAATTTACTGCTTCCATATCATTTGACCAGAAACTGGCATTAGAAGATATCGAAGGAAGCCTGGCACATGTCCAGATGCTGGGAGAATGCCAGATTATAAAGCCGGAGGAAGCAGAGCTTATTAAAAAAGGGCTTCAATCGATAAAAACGAAGATTGAAGAGGGAGAAATTGAATATTTAGTAGAACATGAGGATATTCACATGAATATCGAGAAGATGCTGATCGATGAAATTGGACCTGTGGGCGGGAAGCTTCATACAGGCAGAAGCAGAAATGACCAGGTTGCAACCGATATGCATCTTTATGTCCGAAGAAAAACAAAGGAAATGATCAAGCTTATCCAAAATGCTCAAAAAGCCCTTTTGAAACAGGCAAAGGATAATATGGAAGCCATTATGCCGGGGTATACTCATTTGCAGCGTGCGCAGCCCATCCGATTTTCTCACCATATCCTTGCGTACTTCTGGATGCTGGAACGTGACCGCCAACGATTTGAGGATAGTTTAAAAAGAACCAATTGGCTTCCGCTTGGTGCAGGAGCCCTTGCAGGCACAACCTTTAACATTAAAAGAGAACGTACAGCGGAGCTTCTTGGCTTTGACCAAGTTTACCCCAATAGCCTGGATGCAGTCAGTGACAGGGATTTTATGGTGGAGTTTTTAGCCAATGCCGCCCTTTTAATTACACATATTTCAAGACTGTCAGAAGAGCTCATCATATGGAGCAGCCAAGAGTTTCAATTTATTGAGCTCGATGACGCATTCTGTACAGGTTCGAGCATCATGCCGCAAAAGAAGAACCCGGATGTTCCTGAACTTCTTCGCGGCAAAACCGGCAGAGTCTATGGAAATCTTGTTTCCTTGCTCACCGTATTAAAAGGCTTGCCGCTTGCTTACAACAAGGATATGCAGGAGGATAAAGAAGGGGTATTTGACACTGTTGATAC
Organism: Heyndrickxia acidicola; assembly: GCF_001636425.1. NCBI lineage: Bacteria > Bacillati > Bacillota > Bacilli > Caryophanales > Bacillaceae > Heyndrickxia > Heyndrickxia acidicola. The sequence continues at coordinate 1,485,355 of NZ_KV440953.1, read as the reverse complement.
TCTCGAAGGTTCGTTAATGCTGCTTGCTCCTATGATTGAAACAATGGGGATTAATAAAGATAAAATGTTTGCCAGCGTTTCACAGGATTATTCGAATGCAACCGACATTGCCGATTATCTTGTAACAAAGGGGCTTCCTTTCAGGGAGGCGCATGAAATTATCGGCAAGATTGTTCTTTACGCCATTCAAAAAAATCAATTCCTGCTTGAATTATCGATCAGTGAATTTAAATCCTTCAGCACGCTCTTTGAAGAAGATATTTATACCGTATTAGATCCGAAAAATGTGGTAGAGGCTCGAAACAGCACTGGCGGGACGTCCCTTTATCAGGTTTATCACCAGGTAGGTCTGGCTGAAGCCATCCTCGAAAAAGAACCTGTAAAAAGCTGATCACCGGAATTAATTGAAAATGCTTTTGAGTGATAAAGCGTTAAAGGGGTCTATCCCCTTTAGTGCACTAAAGTTAGTGAGTATAGAAACACGATGTTCTTAAATGAGGGTAGGAAAGAGCATTTTTGTCTGGTATGAATAAGGAATATTATTACGAAATTTAAAAATGAAAATATAAAAAATCTATTCATTTTTAGAAGTGATTTTGTATAAGATATCATTGTGATGAAAAAATCACCTGGTACGGCCATACCAAGTGATGAGTCATTAATTTATTCCACAAGAGCAATAAGAGATAGCAGTGCAACAAGAAAGAAAATAAATGTACAAAAAATGAAGTAAAGTTTTGTCATATTCCTCACCTCCCTTGATAAATATATATGAGGTGAAAAAACGAACATTCTCTTTAAATTCATTTTATTTGTATGTCATTCGAACTATTTTTTTAGCACCTCTTTTGGGTGCTTTATTATTTTCAGGCTCTGTTTAACGAAACTGCAATCATCAACAAGTATTAAAGTATGTAGAAATACCCTCAATAAAAAAAGGCTCTGTAAAACTTCATTGTGGATTCCGACCCATCAACAATGAAGTTTAACAGAGACTTTTTTTTGAAGTTTGTTTCTACACCATTCTGGCTCAAGGGAAAAAATCTGCTTAGCCTTATAACTGTTTAACAGGAGATTAAAAAATCCCCTTCTTCTTTTTTGGTTTTTTTCGATTTTGAAAGGCCTGATTTAATAGACTAATCAAAATGAGGAAGCCGATTCCCAAAAGAATTTCGGACATGATTGAAGAAGTGGGCTTTACCATTGGTGCTACTATGATCAAAAGGATGGACAAACTATAAAGCAGCCATTTATTTTTCATATTCTTGCTCCTAACTTTTTAATTGCAATATAACAAGATTAATCGAAAAGTATATTTTTGTCATTATTTTATAAGAAGGCTCTGTTTAAGACCAATGTTAATTATTCCCCCATATTGATTGGAGTACCTGCAGCGAAAATCAACAGACAGATTAGCAGTGCCATAGTAATAGAGACAGAACTTCTGAGTTGTCAATTATTAATAAAACATTTATCATTATCATTAAATATAAATATTCTGATCAGAAAGGTTGGATATAATGAAAAATGATACTAGACCCCCTTCGATTCCAAGACCTCTTGTAAGGGTGAATCAGTGGACGATTGTTCTTTCTGTTCTTCTAACCTGGATTTTTCAAAATGAATGGATATTGCTAATTCCGTTTCTTGCAGGCTTATGCGGTCTTTTATTTGATGTAAACCCTGTAATGAAAATAGCAAAATACTTTCTTAGAAAGCCAATAACTGCCTATATACCGGAAGATATGAAGCAGCAAAAATTTAATCAAGTGATTGCAGTATGCTGCCTTGCTGGGGGTTTCATCAGTGCATTAGTTGGTTTAAAGGCTATATTTTACATTTTCACCATTATGGTTGCCCTGGCAGCAGTGATTGCGATATGCGGATTTTGTATTGGCTGCTTTATTTATTTCCAATGGAATCAATTTAAATACAGAAGAAAAGTAAGAAGCCAGGGATAACCCTGAGCTTATTAGAATAACATCCTGTTAAAAGAAGACTGATGACCAGATTTGGAAAGAATCTGCCTTAAGTCTTCTTTTTTTATGGCTTTTGTTATCGATGTTGAAAACAACAGAGTCCTTTAACAAAGCTATTTTTATAAGGAGGAAATCCCGTTTCATCTCATTGCTAATATAGCTTGATTTTTTCTGCCAAAAAGAGGATTCTGAAGTTTCAAGGCGAAAACGTAGGTAAAAAGAAGGGGAGAGAAAATGTCCTCATTTGATTATGAAAGCTACGATGGTTTAGGGCTTGCCCAACTGGTTAAAACCCGTCAGGTAAAACCAGAAGAACTGGCAGAGGAAGCAATCGAAAGAATTGAACAGCGGAATCCAAAGCTTAACGCCATAATCAATAAAATGTATGACCAGGCAAAAAAACAGGCTGCCAGGGTAGAACAAAACGGCGTATTTGCAGGTGTTCCTATGCTGCTGAAAAACATTACGCAGGAAATAAAAGGCGAGGCTATTACTTCAGGGTCGAGGGCACTCCAAACATTTAGGGCAAACCAGGACTCCCATTATGTAAGAGATTTAAGAAAGACAGGTGCCATTTTCCTCGGCCAGACAAACGTACCTGAGCTTGCATTGATGGCCATTACTGAACCAAAGCATCATGGGCCTACCAGAAATCCTTGGAATCCTGATTATACACCTGGAGGATCAAGCGGAGGAGCAGCAGCCGCAGTAGCATCAGGCATGGTTCCTCTGGCAGGGGCAAATGACGGTGGAGGTTCCATTCGAATACCAGCTGCTTATTGTGGGTTGTTTGGTTTAAAACCTACACGGGGCAGGACATCTGTTGGCCCCTTATATGGCAGGCATTGGCAGGGGGCAAGCGTTGATCATGTTTTAACAAAAAGCGTACGGGACAGTGCTGCGATGCTTGATCATACTGCCACCGTTGAAAAAGGGGCGGCTTTCCTTGCTATTCCGTTTCAAGGCTCTTACTTACAAAGTATAACTGAGCCGCTGCCTAAAAAAATGAAAATTGCCTTTTCTGTGAGGTCTCCAATTGGAACAGAAGTAGATGCAGAGTGTCAAGAAGCCGTTGAAAAGGCAGCTTTACTTTTAGAATCCATGGGCCATGTTTTGATTGAAAAAGAACCTCCAGTAGATGGGCACGCTATAACAAAGGCTTATTTCACCTTGTATTTTGCTGAGACAGCCCAAGCACTATCAGCCATTAGAAAGCATATCGGAAGAAAGGTCCGTTTTACCGATGTAGAGCCTTCTACATGGCTTTTAGCGTTAATGGGAAAGATTACACCAGCAGAAGAATTTGTGAAAAATATTCAAGTATGGGATCAAGCTTCCTGCCAAATGGAGCTGTTTTATGAAGGCTTTGACTTTTATATGACACCTGCTACAGCCTTGCTTCAAGCGAAGATAGGAGAGCTTTCCACGACGAAAATCGAGAATGCATTCGTCCGCATAGTAGGAAGCATGGGGCTTCAGCGTTTATTATTGAAATCTGGGATGGTATACAGGCTGTTTGTGGAAAGCTTTAAAAGGACTCCTTTTACACAGCTCGCCAATTTGACAGGTCAGCCTGCAATGTCGGTTCCTTTACATGTTACGAAGCAGGGATTGCCTTTAGGCGTGCAGTTTATGGCTTCAAAAGGAAGAGAAGATTTACTGTTGAAGCCTGCCGCAGAGCTTGAAAAAACCTTCTTTATGGATTCAACCGGAGAGGATCCGGTCTATTGCTGCCCAAAGCTGAAAGAGATTCGGGTAATTGAAAAAAGGATTTTTTCATAAGCCTTTCTTCTTGTACGTAAAGCAACCATCTATTCGAAAACAGCCTTGAAAAAAGTGGAATACTCCTTTCATTCTTAGAAAGAATAATTAAGGGAAAGGGGAGGATAGATTTTTGCTTATTCAACTTGTAAAAACATTACCGAATGTCTTCTCAATCGGCAATTTTATCTGCGGCGTTTTAAGTATTACGATTAATATGAGCGGCTTTCCAGAAGCATCGGCCATCTTTATTTTTTTAGCAGCATTTTTTGATCTCTTTGATGGAAGAATTGCCAGGAAACTGAAAGCGGACAGTGCTTTAGGGATTCATCTGGATTCATTAGCGGATATCGTTAGCTTTGGAGTAGCCCCAGCTTTGTTGTTCCATTCTTTTGCTCCTGTTTCCTTGCTGACTTCCTTTGCTTTTATATTGTTTCCGACTATGGGTGTCGTAAGGCTTGCAAGGTTCAGTGCACATCCTACAAGAGGTTATTTTATCGGTGTCCCTATTCCGGCAGCCGGTTTAATTCTTGCATTCATGGGATTGTTTTCCTACAGCAGCTCATTTATAACGATCATACTTGCTGTATTAATGGTAGCACCCATAAAAGTAAAAAAATTGTAAATATAAAGAGGGTGACTCAAAAGGCGGTTAAAAGCTGCCTTCTGAGTTACCTCTTTTTTATTTTTGGACAGAAAAAGGAGGAGAGAAGAACAATTGATGCGAATAATATCATGGTGTCTATCTGCTAAGAAACTATTTGATCAGCAAAGAACAGGCAAGATGAATAGCGCTGAGCATATCTAATAGTACCCAATGATTGTTTGGTTTCAACGTTAAATAAAGTGGAAGGCAAAAAGCTCCTGCAAGTTAAGCAAGTTATTGGGGGATCCCCATAACCATGCAATGATGTGGTTCCACTACCGCCAGAGGAAAGCGAGTGTCTGCAGCGGAAATCAACCCAGCAGGATAAATAGTACGCTACCTATATCTATCTACAATCCCAATTTTGATTTAACTTAAAGGTTGATTGAAGGGAAAAGGAATGCTTGCAGTGGAAACCAACAAGCCAAAAAAGTTGCTGTTGCCAAGTTCACTTTGTATCATTGCACCATTTGGTACAGCCTCTATGTTTTAGGATACTATAGCTGGGGATTAAGTTCTAACTCCGGAATCCTTAAGCAGGTGAGCGTGAGTTTGCTGTTTTTTTTGAAAGTATTGACAAGATTGAATTTTATCGTTAAATTACTTTAAATGGTAACGTGAACCATTTTATCTTCAAGGGAGGAATTTTATAATTATTATTTTTATACAAAGGAGATACCGGATATGATTAAAAAGCTGAATGAAAAATTAAACAGTCAAGTTATGAGTTTTTTAAAAGAAGAGCCATCCATAAACCTTTTTATCATTGGAGATATTGAGTCCTTTGGATACGATAAGGATTTTCAAGAGCTATGGGGAGATTTTTCTGAAACAGGTGAGCTGAGGGGTGTGCTGCTGCGTTTCTATGATACATATATACCATACGGCAAGCCAGGATATGACAGTGAGGGATTTCTAAATATAATCAAAGCAAACCCAAATGTAAAGGGAATCTCCGGTAAAGAAGAGATTCTTCTTCCCTTTGAACAAAGTATGAAAAATCGTTTTAAAAAACAGCTTACCTACTTTAGTGAGTGTACATTGGAATCGTTCTCTTTTCAGCAAGAGATAGAGGCTTCGATCAAGGAAGCAGGCATTGAGGACATAGATCGTATTCTCAGCCTCCGCGAAACCATTCAGGAATTTGTTCCTAATCCCAATGCCAAAGAAATGATGATGAAGGGGATAGAAACGAAAACAGCGCGAACCTATTATATAGAAATGAATCATGAAATGGTTGCCTGCGCTTCTACAACTGCTGAGAATTCCATATCCGCCATGGTAGTGGGGGTTTGTACGCACAATGATCACAGGCAAAAGGGATATGCTTCACTTGTTGTGCAAAAGCTTGCAAAGGACCTATTAAAAGAAGGAAAATCACTTTGTTTATTCTATGATAATCCAAAGGCAGGAAGGATTTATCATAAAATCGGCTTTAAAAACATTGGCAAATGGACTATGCTCAGATAAAGATTGATGTCCTTACCAAAATCCTTTTCTAATTGTAGCCTCTGTTAATTTTTCATTTTGATGACTGTTCGTTTTTTAGCTCATTATTTCAGCTGTGCTAAAAAGGCGTGTGAAACGGCTGGTTCACACGAATGAGCTAAAAAACAACAGAGTCCAGTATTCGTGCTGTCATCAAAAAGCTTTTATGCTTCAATCATACGCTTTATCGCTTTCATTTGTCCTATATGGTCAGCCTCATGGTAAAGCATAAAACCATATAGATCGCCGAATGTTTCGATATTTCCAAAAGGGAACGTAAAGGGCAGCTTATTAGTAAAAAATTCATCAGGCAATTGATTAATTCTTTCTGTTTGGTTTCTTATAAGCTCTGTTAATTCCTTCATGCTAGGGACATTTCCATTCCAGTCGCCGGGTTTGGTTCCCATTTTGAATAATTCATGATAGCTTTCGGGAATATGAGAAGATTTTTTTGGATATCCATACATAAAGCTTTCAGCAGATACCAGTACATGCCCGATATGCCATTGAATCGTATTATTAAATCCACGTGGTTGAATACCAGCCGTATCTTCATCAAGATTTTCAATAAATGAAATCAGAACTTTTCTTGTAAGCTCAAATTGTTTAGACAATTGAACAGCCTCCTCTTTTTTAGGCCTGATAATATTATGTGGAAAGCATTCATTTACCAAACCTTTCTTTAATTACCATACTTACTATACGAAATGAAGAAGGATTTTGTAAAACATTTTCCTATTACAAATTTTTTGCACTGGTGATTCAAGAATTTAAATCATATAGCAATAATCTATGTGATTTCGGAAACCCTAAAATCAAGAATATCCTATATTCAATAAACCGGTCGAAAGAAAGAGGCGATTTACATGGAATTTATAAATCGGGAACACTTAATAAGTGAGATGACCCAAATGCTTCAGGAGCTAATGGAAGAGTATGATCTCGAGGAAATCGGGGTGTATGAAGAAGAAGGAGAAGGGAACCAATGCTACTTTGGCTTTACTGTGAGAAAGGATGGCCATGTTTACATGATCAACAACCCATTTATCAAAAACAGTAAAGGGGAAGTTGCACCTGCAAGCCACGAATGGACGGTTCAATCTGAAACAGGTGAAAATAAAGGGTACACCTCTCTCGATGAAGTTTTTAATAGAATTGAGAGCTGGTGATTCTCTTGAAAATGAATACATAGATAAAAAACCGTCTTTGACGGTTTTTTTATGTAGGCTCTTTTAATGAACTTTGTTGCTGTTTGACACAAAACTGTGATTGGAAATCTAGGTTCAGAATAAAATAACATACGAAATTATCCTTTATAAAAAAAACAAAAATTAATGCTTTAACAGCATTTTTTAAGTAACATATAAGGCTAATGAATGAAAGAGCCAAAACGTTAGATTCCATTTTACTAGTTTCCCTCCCTGTGGCCACTATCAGAGTGGCGGCAGCACTGATAATGGTATAAATACACTTCGAGTGCATATGTATAAAGGATAGTTCGGCACCTATTGAAGGGATTCACAAAGGTCATGCTATGAAGTTTTGAGGGTGGGACTATGTAAAAGATAAATATTTCGAGAGCGTTTTCTTAAACGATGTTAAACACACTATTTTTCATATAAAATAGAATGACCAACTTAGATACAGAGAATGTTATGAACGACTATCCTACATGATTGGAGATGGGAGAAATGCCGCTTCTTCAGGATTTGCTTGATGATAATATTCAAACGTATGGGGAGTATCCTTTTTTGTATTTCGGAGAAAAAGAGTACAGTAATATTGAAACAAAAAGGCATGCAGGGCAAATAGCTGCCGGTTTAAAAAATCTAGGTATCCAAGAGGGAGACAGGGTAATCGTTTGTATGCCAAACTGCCCAGAGGTGCTGTTTTCATATCAAGGTATAACCAGGGCTAGAGCGGTGATTGTTCCTGTTATGCATCTGCTTCACCATCATGAAATCGAATTTATTATTAAAAATTCGAATGCTAAAGCAATTATTACTTCCTCAGCTAGCTTGCAAAAAATAAAAGAAGCAACGAACGGATTGGTTCATAAACCTTCTGTTATTTCCACGGATTCTCTAGAGGATGCTTCTGTCATCCAAATGAAGGATTGGTTTAATGAAAAAGAAAACGAAGAAACTAATTCTTTGTTGAAGGCAAGCGTGAATGAACCAGCAGTCATCCTGTATACATCCGGTACGACAGGTAAACCAAAGGGTGTAATTCTTACCCATCAAAATCTCTATTCAAATGCAGCGAGCTCAGCCTCGGTTAATAAGGAGTCTCTCAAAACTACACTCGGAGTATTGCCTCTAGCTCATGTATTTGGTTTGACGGTTTCAAATATTTGTTATCTAAAGGGCAGTTCTATTGTCATTTTTTCAAAGTTTGATGTGGAAGAGGTTTTTTCTGCCATTGAAAAGTATAAAGTCCGTACTTTTTCCGTTGTTCCTGCCATGGTATACGCGATGTACCATTATCCTCATGCAGATAGATATGATTTATCCAGTTTAGATAAATTAACATCCGGTTCAGCACCTTTGCCTCTAGCCTTAAGCGTAAAGTTTAAAAAGAAATTCCAGGCAGATGTGACAGAGGGCTATGGCCTTTCAGAGGCGGCTCCCATCGTTACTTCCAGCTATGATGGAATACCCCATAAGCCAGGCTCAGCGGGACTGCCTATTCCTGGTGTCGACATAAAGATAGTGGATATAGAAGGGAATGAATTGGCTCCAAATGAAGTTGGAGAATTAATTGTCCAAGGTGAAAACGTAACACCTGGGTATTTTTTAAATGAAGAAGAAACAAATAAAGTGTTAAAAGGCGGCTGGTTATATACAGGTGATCTTGCCAAAGTAGATGATGATGGATACGTTTACCTTGTCGACCGAAAGAAGGATTTGATCATTCGTGGAGGCTTCAATATTTATCCGAGAGATATAGAAGAGCTGATAGTGAACCATCCTTCTGTGCTGGAGGCAGCGGTAATTGGAGTTCCGGATGAAAGAATGGGTGAAGAGGTTGTTGCATTTATCGTGAGGAAGCCTGGAGCTGAAGTATCTGAAGAGGAAATGATCCAGCACTGTCAGTCCTTTTTGGCAAAAAATAAATCACCCAAAGAGGTCGTCTTTGTTGATGCCTTGCCAAGAAATGGTGTAGGTAAGATATTAAAGACTGTATTAAGAGAGATGGCGGTAAACCGTTAAAGCAAAAAGGCCCGCATTAATGGGCCTTTATCCGGTTACATAATAAGGTAAACTTCTATATTCGATGGCTTCCTGTGTCAGATTAAAATGAGACATGAATTCTATACTGTAATCTTCATATTGATACCCCTGCTTGATAAGCCGTTGAATATGTTTAGCTATTCCCACGATTTCAGAAATCATCAAATTTGGGTTTTTAAGATGATTTTCAACAAAATAAAAAATTCCTTTATGGACAATTTCCTCAGGGGAGACCCCATTTTGTATAGACAGACGGACTTTTTCCTCTCTTTCATAAATTTTTTCAATATAGGCTGTCAAGCCTTTCTCATATTCATCGCGGCTGCGCCAGCCTTTATGGTGAGAAGTGACAAAGTACTTTGCATCTGTCTCCAGAGTTCTTTTACTAGATTGGATAAATTCGTCAATATCAGAATCCGCATTATTGTACCAAGGTCCAAAAGAAGTTAAATCATAGTCTCCGGCAAACAGGACTCCCTGTTCAGGGAAATAAGGGCAGCAAAATCCTTCCGTGTGGCCAGGCGTATGAAGCATGATCATATTGGTTCCGCTGAGATTAATTGTCTTCTCATAAGGATACGTACAATCCGCGATGCCGATTATGGGCTCCCATAGCGGACGATCCGGGTTTAAAGGTTTATTTTTTTTAATGAATTTGTTAATCCACTTTTCCAGTTCATTTTTGTCACGGGTTCCTGCCATGCCGCTTGATTTTGCTAATTCAAAGGGATCGTTAAGTTTAAGATAATCATATGGATTAATATGTATGGTGGCTTCATCCTTGAACAAGTATGCTCCGAAGACATGGTCTAAATGGTAATGGGTCAGATAAAGGCTGCGAATTTGGAATTCTTTTTTCAAATGCTGGAAAACTTCCGCTCCACCGCCGCAATCAATCAGAACATCAGCTTCTTTTGATTCAATTACCAAAGAAGTACTGAATGGCACTCTGCTATTATTTTTGCCCATTATTACCGTGATATTTCCTATCTTTTCAGTAATCATAGCTGCTCCCCCAACCATTATTGAATGGAAAAAAATCCGAATTAATTAACTATTATTAATATACACTATAATCCTTTTGCTTTTAGATTGTCTATGAAAAACATTTCCGTTTCTTTTCCATAAGTTCTTTAATCTTTTTGTTTTACTGACCAAAAAGTTATTTGCAGATTTTAGTAAGGCTCTTTTTAATATTCTATGTTGAAAACTGCTCGTTTTTTAGTTCATCTGTGCGAAACTACCGTCTCACACGCCTTTCAGCTTCTCTGAAAGGTTTCCTTTCTTTACTGTAAAATGAGCTAAAAAATAACAGATGACTTTATCATATAGATAAGATTGTTATGAAATGGAAGTTTCAAAGTTTTCCAATTAGGAAAAAGGAAGAATAAAAGAATGCCCCTTCAAGGAGGAATGCTGGATGACAAAAGAAATTTTGGGTATATATGATTCAAAAGCAGAAGCTATTGAAGAAATTAATCAGCTGAAGTCGGCAAATTATTCAAAAGATGAGTTGGTTGTGGTAGCCAGTAATCAAGGGGCTATTAATACGATTGAAGACAGTATAGGAATGGATGTAGGAGAACAAGTATTGGATACCGACATAAACCTATTTGATGAATTAATGGCAAAATTTAAGGGTGAGACGGGTTCAGAAAGTGTGAGAGATAACATTATGCAGCTAGGCGTATCCCAGTTAAATGCCAATAGGGTTGTCGGTTTAATCGATGATGGCAAAATTGTGTTATTGGGTGAAACTGAGGGGCAAGAGGTGAAGAGAAATGGAAAATCGGCACATAATAAAGATGTTGACTCTGAACATCAGCATTATATAGATGAAAATCTTTTAAATAGCCAAAACCCCTTTGATTTAATCGGGAGGGGGGAAGACTTAAGTGCAATCAATCGCTCTTTGGAGTCCTATGAAAGAAATGAACCGACACTGATTGAATCAGGATCAAATATTGAAATGGATACAAGTTCATTTGGATCCAATTCCACGATCCATCAAAATAAAAATCAGGAAAACAATGCCTCCGAGATTCAATACAAGGGAAAAAGCTATAATCCGCGAGGTGAAAGGGATGTCAGGGATTTAGTTGATAAAGGGGAAGAAGAAAGAAAATGGGATCATTCATGATTCTTTTAATCTAAAAAAAATGAGGAGGTTGACTCAAAAGACGGTTTTATGCGGCCTTTTGAGTTACCCCTTTTTTATTTTTGGACAGAAATGAAAAAGGGAGAAGAACAATTGATGCGAACAATAGCATGGTATCTATCTGTGAAAATTTATTTGAGCAGAAAGAAACAGACAGGAAGAACAGCGCTGATGTAATAGCTATACATATAATTTAATTGATAATCCCGGACATCTAGATTTGTACTCAGAAATCGAAAGATCACTCAAAACAACAGAATATTTAAATAAATTCTAAAAATATAAAGGGTTTTTATTTAGGGAATCGAAATATAGATAAGGAGAGTGATCTTAAGGAGGATAAGAAACATGGGAACAGTCTTACTGGAAAGTATACGTTCAAAAACAAAAGATATTATGGACCAGGCAATGAGTGATTTACATCAGTACCTTTCACTTCCTACTATTTCTGCTCAAGCTGCAGCAATACCTGAAACAGTCAAGCTGGTGGAGAAAATGCTGCAGGACACAGGAGGCGAGGCAAGGATATTAGATGGATTAGGTGGTAATCCAGTGGTGTATGGTTTTTTTCCTGCAGGCAGGGATGGGAATTCCAATACAACCCTTCTTTTCTATAATCACTATGATGTGCAGCCTCCTGAGCCGCTGGATGAGTGGAATACACCTCCTTTTCATCCGACTGTGGCAAATGGACATTTATATGCAAGAGGAGCAGCGGATAATAAAGGTGACTTCATCGCCAGGTTAACCGCGATAAAGGTATTAAATACCATTGAGGGCGGATTGCCTTGTAATATAAAGTTTTTAATCGAAGGTGAAGAAGAAATTGGGAGCCCCAATCTCGAGCCGTATCTTGCAAAATACAAAGAGCTATTTAAAGCGGATGCTTGCATATGGGAATTTGGAAGCAAAGATGAAAAAAACCGGGTCAGCATGGTAGCAGGGGTAAAAGGTATGGCGTATCTTGAATTGACTTGCACAGGTGCGGACATTGATATGCATTCATCAGTGGGGGCATATGTTGACAATGCGGCTTGGAGGCTTGTACAGGCACTTGCATCGATGAAAAGCAAAACGAATGAAATTCTAGTGGAAGGTTTTTATGATGGGGTGACAGAACCAACAGAAGAGGAGAGGAAGGTTGTTCAAGGATTGCCTTTTGATGAAGAGGCTGTTGGCCAATTATACGGATTGAAAAGGCCGCTTATAACAAAAGATACAGGCAAAGATCCCCGCATAGCCATGGTTTTTGAACCAACCATGACGATCTGCGGTTTGGAAAGTGGTTATTCAGGTCCCGGAGCAAAAACCGTTCTTCCCAAAAACGCAAAGGCTAAGCTGGACTGCCGTTTAGTACCGGGGCAGGATCCGAATCACATATTGGAACGTATCCAAAAACATTTAATTGACAATGGATTTACAGATATAAAAGCTGAAATGATAAATGGACAGAAAGCATATCGGTCTGATTTTAATCATCCATTTGTTCATCATGTACTGGACACAGCGGTGAAGGTTTATAAATCAGACGTGATTCTTGCTCCGAATGCTGCAGGGACCGGTCCTATGTATATTTTTGGTGAAAAGCTTAATCTCCCGATTGTCAGTACAGGGATTGGCTGGGCAGGTTCAAAGGCTCATGCGCCGAACGAATCAATTCGCTTAAAGGACTTCGAACAGGGAGTTGTACATATGGCTTTTATGATGGCAACTCTGCATACTGCCATTCATCCTGCGTTATAAAATAATTCGCTAGCCGAAAGCCCCTTGAGCAAGATAGAGACTACATTGGGTTAATAGTTTATTTAATTAAAATTTATTTTTCTTTCATAAAGAGGGTGACTTAAAAGGTGTTTATAAGCCTCTTTTATTTTTACAGGTAAAAACGTAATTGATTTCTTTACCAAACCTGAGGGGCAGATATATCAGACTGTTCTGAGTTTAATAGCGTGCAATCTTTACTGTATTCAGTTGAAATCATTATCTGAATTTAAATACTAGTTTATCATTTTTAATTTTGAAAGGATTAGCCTACAATAAGAAGGGTCCTTAAATATCCAATATATATTCTCTTCTTAATAGCCGGCTAAGTCCGGCTATTCACAATGGCTCTGCTACTGACCAATGTTTATTTTACCTAAATGGTAATCTAGGCAGGCAGAATGAAATGAGTCTTAACAATAACGAAAGAAAAGTTGCAGGTGAATGATAGTAATGAAAGTAAATAGAAATGATCTTTGCCCATGTGGGAGCGGCAAAAAATACAAGAAATGCTGTATGAAAAAAGACCATGTTGCAAATTTAGAAGAATTAAAGCTCGAGAGATTCTTTGTACAGCGTCATGGACTGGTATTAAGGCTTAAACAGTTTCTCGAAGAAAGCCACTCTATGAGTAACTATTTCCAGTTAAAGCACGAGTTTCGTACAAGAACGAAGCATTTACTAAGTGAAGATAAACATGAAGGATATTTTCTATACTGGATGTTCTTTTTTCGTACATATGCGAATGGAAAGAGTGGAATCGAATGGTTTATTGAGGAAAAAGGGAACAAATTATCTGAAAGTGAACGGACGATGGCCGAGGATTGGATGGCAATGAAGCCAGCGTTTGTACAGGCTGTAGATCGTGTTGGATCAGATATTGTTTTTGAGGACGTTTTTTCAAAAGAGCGTTTCAATATAAAAAATATTAAAGAAAATATCGGGAACTTTTTACCATGGTATGGAGCCTTTAGTTTAATAGAAAGCTTCGAGGACTATTCTTATTTTAATGGCGTTAGGACTTTCTACGATCCATCCACCATCGATCATGTAAAAAAACAATTACTTAAATGGGCGGAGGAAACCGCCTGCACAATAGAAAAGCTGCTGGTTGAACGTTTTCTTGAAATAGTGGTTCTTCTCGAGGATAAGAATCAACCGGAAAAACACGGGAAAACAACAAAAGAAGTCCATCAGTATTCACTGGATTACAGAATAGTAAACGAGGAATATGTGCATGATTTTCTTTATAGCCAGGAAAACTTACTGGTTGAAAAGTGGGAAACGCATCATAAGAGCCTTAGCTGGGTAGGAAATTGGAAAAGCTATAGGGATTCTGAATTGGCTGAAGAGATTCGCCTTGTAGATTTATTCGGAACCTTTACCATTACAGGCAATCGCCTGCAGTTTATTGCACTGGATAAAGAGAAAGCAGAAGAAATGAAAAACTGGCTTGGCAATTTACAAGACAGCCTTGTCCTGGAAGAAGATAGGGACGAAAAGACATTTGTTCCTTCCCACTTTGATCTTCATAATACACTTGTACAGGCAGATGCAAACGTGCCGCAATATTTTGCTCTTTATGCTCAAAATCATGCAAGTCTTGATATTCATAAACAAAACCCTATATTAGACGGAAATTCCTTAATGGAGCTTGTCCAAAATGGAAGAGCAGATGATGCAGATACCTGGTTAAAACAATCAGAGTACACGCTTTATCAGCTTATACAGAAAAGATTTAAAAACGTAGATGTAACCGCTGATTTTAACTCTGTGCGCAATCAGCTGGGACTGAAGCTTTCTCCTTTCGTAACTGGAGGGGCAGAAAGAAAGGCGGTTCTAGAACCTCTTTTACAGCGTGAGAAATCTCTCCATGAAAAGGATCCAGTATACATGGAACTTGGTTTCTCTGAAAAGGAAATGGAGCCTTTCTATGCAGCGGATTTTGTGCAATTCTTTACTGAGAAGACTGATGGAAAAAAGGATAATACAGTCCGAAAATATAAAAACAGCTTATGGGATTTAAGGGTAGCGATGCAGCTCCATCCGCATATCAAGCAATGGGAGGAGTGTACACTTCCTTTCTGGGAAGGCCTAATTGGCACAGATTATGCCGGATTGCATGAAAACTTGACCAAAACCCAAGTAAAGGACTTCATAAGTGTTCTAAAGGCATTTGCAAAATGGGTTGACCAAAATAAGGCTGAGGGTATCTCAGGAGTATTAACATCAAGTTTGAAAAAAACAGAAGCTCAGCTTATGGAACTTACTGAAAAAAAAGCAGTTGCTGCTAATTAATATCTGTTTTCCTTAGAATATTGCTTTAGATACGAATCCTTAATTTAGTCAGCCATCATAAAATTTTGATTCTCATTATTCGAAGGCTTGCATACTGCGTCAAGTGTCCTAACTATCTTTTGAAAATAATAGTTACACCATTTTACGTAAAAAGCCAATATATTTTATAAAAAATATCAAAAAGCCCCAGTTTTTTCTCGATAAAAAACTGGGGCTTTATTTTTTTACTCTGCAAAAGCTCAATAATTGAGATGGGAGGATACGCAAGACCTCCTGTTTAGAATAGAGCGTTAAGGAAGACCTTGTAGTAGTACATAGATGAAAAAGCTCTATCAACCGCTTGCGGAAAGCGAGTGCTTGCAGCGGAAACCACCCAGCAGGAATGACATGGCACTTCCCATATCTATCTTAAATTCCCGATGTTGATTGATATACAAAGTTGATTGGAGAATAAGGTACCAGACTCCTTCGGGATCAGCTGGCCAAAGGAAGACCCCGCAGGAGCACAGCGACGAGGAGGCTTCCGGCAGCCCCGCGGAAAGCGAGTGCCTGAAGCGTAAATCCACCAGCAGGAAGTTCAAGGCGCAACCCTTGTCTCAGTAAACTTCCAATGTTGATTGAAGGAGAAGGAATGAGTTCTTTCTCAGAAAAGCAGGCAAAGGAAGACCCGCATAAGCACAATGAGGAAGAGGCTTTCCCGACGGCTTGGAAAGTGTGCGACCTTTATAAATCAACGGGCAGGATAATAGACTAATTTTAAAAAATAATTATTTCGGGTCTGGAAATATTTTTTAATTGTGTTATGATGACCTTAGTAAAAAAGGGAACTGAAAATGCATGCTTTAAATCCGAGGGAGTGTTCATCTTGGCCGTCTGGAAACGAAATTTATGGGTTTTATGGGTTGGAGCGTTTTTTACCTCTGCCAGCTATTCAATGGTTATCCCTTTCCTTCCGTTGTTTTTAATACAAATTCATGTTCATCAGCATATTGAGATGTGGTCAGGTGTACTTTTTAGTGCAGCCTTTTTAGCGGGAGCCATCGCTGCCCCTTTTTGGGGAAGCATGTCGGACCGATACGGCAGAAAGCCAATGATAATTAGGGCAGGACTCGCCTTATTTGTTATCTACACACTTACTGCCTTTGTTACCAATCCGTATGAATTGCTCGCACTAAGGATTTCTCAGGGACTTCTTACTGGATTTATACCGGGTACTATTGCACTGGTAGGAACCAACACGCCAAATGATAAAGTCGGTTATGCTTTAGCCATGATTTCTACAGCTACAGCTGCAGGTGGAGTCATTGGGCCGCTGATAGGGGGAGGAATAGCCGAACTAGCAGGCAACCGGGTCGCTTTTGCAAGCGGAGGGCTGCTCGTACTTATTTCAACACTAATGGTTATTTTCTGGGTGAAAGAGGAAAATTTCACCCCATCTAAAGAAAAAGGATCGGTTATGAATGATTTAAAACAAGCTGCTTCTAACCGGATGTTTATCATGATTATGTTTTTAACGATTGTCACAACGTGTTCTTTGATGACAATCGAACCTGTTCTTCCGCTTTATATTGTAAAATTAGGAGGTTCTGCTTCTAACACCTCTTTGCTTGCAGGTATTGTTTTTTCACTTCCTGGAATTGCAAGTGTTATTTGCGGTCCGTATTGGGGCAAACTTGCTGACAAAGTAGGATTTAATAAAGTGCTGGTCATCGGATTGCTCGGCGGAGGAATTGGGACGCTTGCACAAACGATCTTTGGAGATATATGGGGCTTTTCAATTGTCCGGTTTATCTTTGGGGTATTCTTCTGCGGTGTATTTCCTGCCATCAATGGGCTTGTTGTGAAAACGACTTCTCAAGACTTCCGGGGACGCGCATTCAGCTTAAACCAGACAGCTAATCAACTGGGAGGAATGATTGGCCCTATGATTGGCGGTGCGGTTGGGGGGCTATTTTCAATTCGAATGGTGTTTGTCGTAACAGGCTTGCTGTTGTTTGCAGCACTTTTTCTGGTTCTAAACTCTTCTGGCAAAAAGAAACAGGAAATAACTTCGCCCTCCATACATGTATAAAGGATTTTCTCTTAAATAGAAACCATATAAGATCGGGTATTTAAATGAATTTCCTATGAAAGAAACCTCGTCAAAGCGGCGAAGTTTCTTTCATTCGGGAGGAAGATTTTGATAAAGGCTTGTATATAAATAAAAAATAAAAAACAGATCCGAATGGATCTGTTTTTCGTTAAAAGTTAATTAAGCTTCTTTTGTAACGTTAGCAGCTTGTGGTCCACGAGCGCCTTCTTCGATGTCAAAAGATACTTTTTGGCCTTCTTCAAGTGTTTTGAAACCTTCGCCTTGAATCGCTGAGAAGTGAACGAATACATCGCTGCCGCCTTCTACTTCAATGAAACCGAAACCTTTTTCGCTGTTGAACCATTTTACTGTACCTTGTGTCATAATCTTTTTCCTCCTAGTGTGTGAACACACAATGTATTACTATCCTTGCTCAAGTGATATCAGGCGATAAGTATAACACTTTCTATCCTTACATACCGAACAAAAATAATTCTTTATTAATATAACAGAAAAAAACATGTATAGCAAGTTTTTAAAGATAAATTAAAAGGATTCTTTTTTCAACAGAAATCGACAGATTCTATTTGCTGATTGCAAGAATATTGCAAGCGGCATACGTTTTAAAGATGATTTAATCTTTGAGCACAAAATAAAAGTGCTGATATATCATAATTCATTAGAAAATAGGGAAAGAGGAACGATACTCTGCTGTAATGTGTACCCCAGACTAATTATAAAGAAAAATCGATATGGAAAAAGGGAGTATTTTTTAGCACGTAACAATGTACCTGAAAATGCAGTAACGCCTTCTTCGTGTAAGGCATTTCGTATAAATTTATTATATTTCTGATTTTTTTAGGGTCGCAGAACAATAGAGATCTTTAACAAAATCCCAAAAAAAGATTGTTTGAATTGCTTAAAAGAAATTAGTGATTTTTAATAATAGGGACTGCTATGATCGTATGATTACTTAAATAATGATTTATCCGTAGTAATGGTAAGTGGCAAATCCTGAACCTAGAAAACAATTGGCAGCTCCGTGTTAATAGGATGAAGGGTTCCATTTAAAGTAAATGAAATCTTTCCGGTTTCTTCTGAGACTACCAATGTTAGTGCATCACTTTTTTCGGATATACCTAAAGCCGCACGGTGGCGTGTTCCAAGGCTTTCGTCCTGCAATTTTTTAGATGTCAAGGGAAGAACGTTTCCCGCAGAGGCTACTTTGTTTCCGCGTATTAATACAGCTCCGTCATGCAGGGGGTTTCCTGGATAGAATATAGTTTCTAAAAGTTGATGTGTGACCATAGCATCTATGGTGGTACCTTTATGAATAAATGGATCAAGTGAGTCACTGCGCTCCACAACGATTAGAGCGCCATGCCTATGACTTGACAGCTGTTGAACTGAAGTAGATAAATCCTTATAGGTATCCGTAAAAGAGGATAGATAACAATTTAAATAAAAGGAGGAAGCCATTGCTTCGATTCCGATAAGGTACTCTTTAACATTTTCCAGACCGCCTAACACACAATGTCCTTCGTTTTCGAGGACGCTTAAATTCGATTGTAATAAACCGATTAAGTATTGAATATCCTTTTCTAAACGTTCCTTCATTGGTGAGAAGTCGCAATTGTTGTCCATGCTTGTATCCTCCGGCTATTTTTTTGCAAACAATGTGGATAGTAAGGCTTTTTCGGACCATTATTAAGCTACAGATAATATTATTGTCTGATTTCTATACGGGTAAACATTTCGGATAAACACAAATTGACTGAAGGATAAAATAACAAGCATTAGACATTAAGGGACAGAGGAAGAGTAAGGGTTATCTGTAACAAAGAGTATGTTTTCCATAAAAGGTGGGATTTGCAATGCAATGGTATTTAAAAGTATTAAATAATTACGCCGGTTTTGAGGGGAGGGCAAGGAGGAAAGAATACTGGATGTTTGTTCTTTTTAATTTTATTTTCGAACTGATAGTTAGGATAGTAGATGCTATTTTGCACACTCATTCTCTTCTCCCATTTCTTTATGGTTTGGCAGTTTTAATACCAAGCTTAGCTGTCAGTGCAAGAAGGCTGCATGATACGGGGAAAAGCGGATGGGTGCAATTAATCAATCTCATCCCTGTAATCGGTACAATTATCTTTATCGTGTTTATGTGCCAGGACAGCCAAGACAGACCAAACAAATACGGCCCTGTCCCAAAAGAATTTTATAATGAATAATAATATTTCGAACATTGAGCAGGCTCCTGATTGGTTACTAATAATTGACTGCCTTTAAGAGCAGTTTTTTTTTATTTTGGCTTTGCTTAAGGAGGCTGATGTTTTTTAGCTCATACGTTGTGAAACGTTCCTTTCTTTACTGTAAAATGAGTAAAAAAACGAGCAGTTATCAACATTAAAATTTAACACAGCTATTATTTAAAACCCTAAAAGTGCCTATACAAGAAAAATTAAGGTCCAAACTGCTATTATTTGTATGGGATTTTTTTCGGGAAATTTCTGCTAATCAAAAAGAGCTTGTTTATATAAAGTGTAAAATGGGTGTAAAGAATGGAGATTACTATTCCATGAAGACTCACTTCACACGAATTTAACACTTTTGCGAAAAACAACAATCTATGGGAAACAGCCAAAATTTAAAAAACCGAAATCTACAATTAAAAGTAAACTTCGGCAAGAGGGGATATAAAACAAATCTTTCATTGGACATACTAAACCAGTCTACAGCTTATCTAATAAGATTTAATCCGAATTTTTTCTATGATGCTATGCAAATCATCGGGCTTATGAAATTCAATAGGGGAGAAGCCTTTTTCGAATTGTACAGAGTCGGCTTCAACCAGCAGGACATAGCGGCCATTAATTTTACCTAAATGAATCGTATCTCCGAAGTTTGCAAGCAGGGTATTTATACTCGTTTCCCCCATTTTCAATTGAAGCTGGGCTTCAGGAGTGTTTTCGACGATTTGAGCTGCAGCTTCCACGACCTGTTCGGTTGAGAGTCGTTCTTTAATTTCTCGTTTCGGGCTTGCTTCCCATATTTCCATTTCTTCTTCAAATGCTTGCCGTTCTGGGCTTTCTTTTTCAAATACTTCGTGAAAATGGTCTTCTACCATCGTTTTAACCTGTGCCTTCATGATTTCAGGCATTGATTCACCGTATTCCACAAATTTTAAAAAATCCTCGAAATAACGGGCATGGGATGCCTGATGGATTTTTAATTCACCTTCTTCCGTCATTCCCTCCTCAGGCATGTGAGGGTATAAAATCGACTTCATATTTTTAGTTGTAATGGCCATTTCTACATTTCGTATTAAGGTTGATTCATCTGAAATGGAAGCAACCTTTGGTTCGAAGTCACATTTCATAATAAACACAAAGGAATCGTTGAAATATTTTCTCGGTGTGGCTCTTGCTACTATAAAGGCTCCGCCCCTTACAGCACTGGTATCAAGATAAATACGCAGAAACTCTTCACTTGCTTGTTTGAATTGCTCTTTATCCAGACAAGCCCTTGCACGGTTGAATTGATTATAGTTAGGGTTCGAATCCAGCGGGTGGCCCGGCTCTACAATAAACCTTCCAAGCTTGGTTGGAACCTGCTCTGACTTAGGATGGCGCTCAACCTTCCTTTTAACAATCTTTGTCAGCTCTCCATCTAAGAACTCTTTTAACGCGCTTTCCTCATACTCTTCTGTATCTAAAGTCTGAAAATGTTTGAAGCTTTTGTCAGCTTGTTCTTCTTTGCCTTCAACCTGAATTACATAAAATGATATAAAGTCAACACGAAATTCCATATTCTCACCTGATTCCTCTGTTTTCAGCCTTTCAAGTATAGGAAAATGAATTTTATACGTCAATGGAGTAAAATCAATTTGTTGACGTAAACATAAGATTTTAGGTACAATTTTCTTTAAAAATTTCTTTTTCGTATTTGAGTCATTTATAAGGTGGCGGATTTTTTTTTTTGAAATAGTCAAATCATAAAAGCGGTAAATTTTTTAGTAAAGCTATTCATTTTTGTTGAAATCTTTTAAATCAAATGTATAATTAATTTTAATATTTAGAAAACAATATCTTACCCTCAAACCACAAAAGATAGGAGTCTTTACATTGTCAGTAGAAAAGTTACAAATAACCTTAAGCGAATTTAAAAAGGCTAAACCTGATGTTGATCATTTGGAGTTTGGAACTCAATTTACAGACCATATGTTTGTGATGGACTATTCATCAGAAACGGGCTGGCATGATGCAAGAATTGTTCCATATCAGCCGATTACCCTTGACCCTGCGTGCATGGTGTTTCATTATGGACAGACGGTTTTTGAAGGGCTAAAAGCATATTTAACCGCTGATGGTGAAGTTTTGTTATTCAGGCCTGAAAAAAATATGGCGCGCTTAAATCAATCAAATGAGCGTTTATGTATTCCTCCTGTTAATGAAGAGTTTGTCATTTATGCTCTTAAACGCTTAATCCAAATTGATCGGGAATGGATTCCTGCTAAAGAAGAAATGTCTCTTTATATTCGTCCATTTGTTATATCTACTGAGCCATACCTTGGTGTGGCACCATCAAAGCATTTTAAGTTGATTATTATCATGTCTCCGGTAGGTTCGTATTACAAATCTGGAGTAAATCCCGTTAAAATATTGGTTGAAAACGATTATGTACGTGCAGTTGCGGGAGGAACAGGTACAGCAAAAACAGGCGGAAATTACGCAGCTAGTTTAAAAGCGCAAGAAGTTGCAGCAGCAAAGGGCTATTCGCAGGTTCTTTGGTTAGACGGAATCGAAAAGAATTACATTGAAGAAGTAGGCAGCATGAATATCTTTTTTATCATTGACGGTGAAGCCGTTACTCCAGCCCTTAATGGAAGCATTCTTGAAGGAGTTACAAGAAACTCTGTCATTCAGCTGCTAAAACATTGGGACATTCCAGTTTCTGAAAGGCGTATTTCCATAAAAGAAATTTTCGAGCTGCATGAGGAGGGAAAGGTGACTGAAGCATTCGGAACAGGAACGGCAGCCGTTATTTCTCCAGTAGGAGAGCTGAACTGGAAAGATAAAACGATTGTTCTGAACGGTGGCAAAACAGGAGAAATTTCTCAAAAGCTATATACGACCATAACAGGCATCCAAAAAGGTTCATTGCCGGACGTACTCGAATGGACTCAAAAGGCAGATGAAGGGCTTTTGGTTAAATAATATGTATGAAAAGCAGGTACAAGGGTTACCTGCTTTTTATTATCGCTTTTTTAAAGCTCTATCTTGAAGTTAACCTCATATTGATTGAGCGGGTATGCGGGATTCCTGCTTAGAAGTGGGTAAAGGGAGACGAAAGACGATAAGCATACCCCGGACAGCTAGCGGGAAATCAATAGGCAGGATTAACAGAACGATTATTAATAACTAGGTCATAAATTTTATTTATGATTATCTATAAAAAACAAAAAATTGATTTATCGGAAAAATTGAATATAGTAAGGATATAAGCGATTTACCATATGATGGGGTGATGAAAATGAGCATAAAGAAAGATGTTCAAGATCAATTTGGAAAAAATGCAGAGTCATACGTCAGCAGTCTAATTCATAAAAAAGGTAAGGATCTTGCCAAAATGATTGAGATTGCTAATCTGCAGGGAAATGAACGCGCAGTGGATATTGCGACTGGCGGTGGCCATACTGCCAATGCTTTTGCTCCCTTCGTACAAAAGGTGACAGCTGTAGATTTAACGTCTGAAATGCTGACGGCTGCTGAAAAATTCATAAAACAAAATGGAAATCTCAATGTGGACTTCCTGCAGGGTGATGCCGAAAATCTTCCTTTGGAAAAGGAAAGCTTTGAAATTGTAACATGCAGAATTGCTCCTCATCATTTTCCTCATGTGGATAAATTTGTGTCAGAAGTTTATCGAATACTAGTATTTGGAGGACAGTTTTTACTAGATGACAATGTGGCGCCTGAAAGGAAGGAATTCGACGAATTTTACAATACAGTAGAAAAAATAAGAGATTACAGTCATTTTAGAGCATGGAAGAAAACCGAATGGATACAAATGCTCGAGCAAGAGGGTTTCGTTATAGAGGAAACATATCGTTTTGAAAAAACATTTATGTTTCAAGAATGGTGTGACAGGATGAGATTGCAAGAATCGGTAAAAGCCGAGCTAAACGAAATAATGGCAAAAGCAGCAGACCCAATAAAGAAGAAATTTTCTATTCAAATAGAAAATGGGGATGTAAAGTCATTTAAGGGTGAAGCCGTGCTTTTAAAAGCAATAAAGTCATAACCATCTGCAAAAATGGTGATGGATAGGAGAAATACGGGTGTTTTTTAAAGGCTCTTTTCGTAAACTTTGTTGCTATTAACACAGAAATTTCATTTTAAATATCTATTCAGTATTAAAACTTGGGAATAGCATAAGAAAAGATGCCACGAAGACAGAAAACACACGGAATAATTCTTTGTACGTAAATCAACAATATATACTAGTGAATTTGAGATTTTCACATAAAAAAAGGGAACTCCTTTATTACTTTTTAGAGTATGGATAAGGAGTTCCTAACGGTGTGCTTAAGACGCTGGATCAGCTTTTTCTCCTGATTCGTTCAAAGTCCATTAGAGATGGCCGCCTGAAACACGTTTATAGGCCTTCAATATGAAATTCTGTTTCTTTATTTGTTTTCTGAATCCAATTCATCATTCGCAATACAGCCTGTTCTTTTTTCTTTGCTTCAAACATCATATCTACTTCGTATCCTTTTAATATATTGCAATAGGCTTCAAAATCTTCTTCTAATATGTAATCGTGGTGAGCTGGATCTGTTTTGCTATTTCGTCCTGAGCTAATATGGGTTTTGGGGCGGCCATATCCGTCCCATGATCGAATAATGGATGGAATAAAGCTCTCTACAGGCTCTATCGGGGGATTACAATTACTATGGTGGATATCAAAACAAATAGGGACACCGCATTTGCTTGAAATCTCCACAACATCGGAAATAGTAAAAATAGTATGATCATTCTCAAGGCGCAATTTGTCCTTTATTCCAGTGGGCAGCTGGTTGTATGCTTGTATAAATCGTTCTTTGGCTTGTACTTTGTCACCATATGCACCGCCGACATGCAGGATCATATCTTGTCCTTCAAGTAGGTCCATCAGCAGGTTATGGTACATTAGATCTTCCAAGGAGCGGAGCACAACCTCTTCTCTTGGAGAGTTGAGGAGTGTATATTGACCGGGATGACAGCTAAACCTCATATGATATTGATGCTTCACTTCTTTAATTTCTTTTGCTAATCTGAGAACATCCGTGTCCTCCCACCATATCCAATCATTAGTGATTTCATGGGAGGCAAAAGGGATTATATCGCTTGATATCCTGTACATTAAAATGCCGTGGTCTGCATTCCATTTGACAGCACGAAGGACCTCGGAAAGATTATGCAGTGTCAAATCCTTCACTTTACAGATCCCCTCTGTTTCCACTGTTTTAAGCCGGCATGTTTTAAATTTAGTAGGAAGAGTCAGGTTTATGCAGGCGTAACCAAGTTTCATTGTTCAATCCCCTTTACTTATTCTGATCACATACCTTAATATAAACGTAATTCTTATGTTGTAAACCTATTAAAACACTTTTAAAAGGGATGTTCAATTCATCGGAAAAAGCAAGAAAAGCGCAAGCGCCTTGCTCATCGGCGTACGGATTTCAGAGTCTTCGACTGAGATAAAGGAAACACAGCGAGGTTGTTCACGAGCTGATGTTGACTTATCCTAGGGAGGAGACGCAGAAATTCGCTAGCCGATAGGCGCTGGAACTAGACAAAAGAAAAGCGCAAGCGCCTTGCTCATCGGCGTACGGATTTTAGAGTCTTCGACTGAGATAAAGGAAACTAGATGTTGACTTATCGTATGGAGGAGACGCAGAAATCCGCTGGGCGATAGGCGCGTGAGCTAAACAGCGACTATATTAGTTAAACAATTTATGTAATAAGAAATTTTATACTTTCTCCTCTGAAAAAACCGCTGACAACCACGAGTGATGAGGAAATGGTGAGTTGTTCTCAAATTGCAAAGAGATTTTTTTGATAAACTATAACCATAAATGTTTAGCCTTTTTTGTGATTGGTATTATATACAAATAGGATTTATACTACAGACTTAAAAATAAGATCTAGAATGATAAAAATAGAAACGAGGCAGGAATGGCTATATAGCAATAATGCCTATTATCAACAGGAAAACAGTGATTATTATAGCCCTGAAGAAAAAATTCTTAAAAGCTGGTGGAACTATGTCAGGAATTGTTCTGTTCGATGGAGAATGTAATCTCTGCAGCAGCAGTGTACAATTTATTATAAAAAGAGATGTAGAAGGATATTTTCGTTTTGCTTCTCTTCAAGGGAAAAATGGTGGAAAACTGCTTAAAGAGTACGGAGTAAAGGAAGATATGCAAAGTGTTGTACTTATTGAAGAAGGAAAAGCTTATACCCAATCTTTAGCTGCATTGAGGATTTGCAGACATTTAAAGGGATATTGGAAGCTTTTATGGTTTCTTCGAGTGATTCCTTCCCCGATCAGAAATTTTTTCTACAGGCTTGTGGCTAAAAACCGCTATAAATGGTTTGGTAAATCTGAAAGCTGCATGCTTCCGCAGCCTCATCTAAGGGAAAAATTTTTGGACTGATACCTTTGGGGGGAAAGTGGATGATAAGGACCCATCAAATAAAAGCCGAAAGACAGTGATAGCAGGTGAGTGTAAACTGCTATCTTTTCCTTTTGTGCTTTAAAGCACAAAAGGGGTCTGACCCCTATATGTTAGCTTCTTTTATGGAAATACGCATTTAGCTGCCCTTTGATTGCCTGGTCTCTTGCTGCGGCGTCGTATTTATTTTTCTTGTTCATTTCTTTTTTTATCTCAGCTGTTTGCACGCCTTCCTCACGTTTATTAGCAATATCAATCAGTATTTCTACATCCAAAAAGGAATATTTCCTAATGCCCCCGTTCATTCTTTCAGGAAAGATCAGCTTCCTTTCCTCATAATAACGAATTTGCCTTTCGCTTAGTCCGGTCAGTTCGCAAACTGTTCCAATTGAAATTACTTTCTTATTCATGTAGAATTCCCGATTTGTTCCCAAGTGGACCCCTCATTTCTAAGCTTTGATTCTAATATATACTATTTTCGAAAGAATGTGTGGTTTGATGTGAGAAATTCTTACATGGAAATCCACAGGAGAGAAAAACTTTGTTAGGAATATTTACGAAAACATAGAAGGGAATTACAAAACCTTTTACGATAAGGATAGAGAAAAGCAGGATTGAAAAACCAGTTGCCATTCAAAAAAACCATGCAGTTAATTGAATAAGAAATACATTTTATCAAGGGCTGAAAATCAATCAGGCGATATAGGTAATAAGAGTCCAAGCATCTAAATGGAGAAAAAGGGATAGAGGATATCATGTCAAATGAAAAGGAGAGTGGGAGCATGGCAAATTATCTGAGGGCAGAAGTTGAAAGATTGAAAAACCACTATATTGCTAAACTGCTTGACTACGGAGTATATAAATTGGAGGACCAGCAATTATACAACTTGACACTAACCGATTTAGAGGAAATTTATTTAAAAGAAACGAAAGGGAAATCCAGTTAGCTGATCCATCTAACCAGCCTGCTACGACGAGTATCCCCTGCCGCCCATGGAAAGCTTAGTTCCTTCAGTGGGAATCAACAAGCAAGATTAACAGAGATATCGTTTCAAAATGAAAATAGGATGTCTTTTATTGGACGGAATACCGTGCGGAGTGTATAAAAAGGGCCGGAAAGGCGCAGTATTGCCTTTCCAGCCCTTTTATGCAGCTTTTAAAGGATGAACATCCCGACAAGTCCGCTTAATATTCCCAATACTACAACCGACACAACAACAAAAAAGAGTACACGTTTTGGAAAAGATCTTCCAACCATAATCAGTGATGGAAGGCTGATGGATGGAAGTGTGAGTAAAAGAGCTGCTGCTGGTCCTGTACCAAGCCCGAAGGTAATGAACGTTTGAATAATTGGAATCTCAGCTGCTGTCGGAATCACAAAAATCATCCCGGCAATCGCAAAAAATACGATCATCCAAATGTTATTGGACGCTCCAGCACTTATGTGAGGGAATAACCAAACACGTGCCGCACTGACAATAAGAACGGAGAGGAAATAAGCAGGGACCAAATAAAGAATCATGCTGCCAATGCTTTTTCCCCAGCGAACTATAAATGAATCTTGAGCTTCGGTTTCCTTATTCTTGATTAGCTTGTCTATATTGACCGGTTCAGTATTCTTAGCAAAACGATTTGCAAGATAGCTTACACCAAAGGTTAAAACCAATCCAAACACTAAACGGATCAGGGTGAATTTCCATGAAAGAACAAATGTCATGAAAATAAGGGTTGCAGGATTAATAGTTGGATTGCCCAGCCAAAACGCAAGGCTTGAGCCAACAGAAGCATTCTTTTTGCGTAAACCAACTGCCATTGGTGCAGCGCAGCAGGTGCACATCATCCCTGGTACCGCAGCGAGTCCAGCAATAGCTGTACTGCCAAAGGATGTTTTACCTAGGACTCTTAAAAGCCATTGAGAAGGCAATAGCACCTGGATGAGAGAGCCTAGTACAACTCCCAGAATTGCAGCTTTCCAGATTGCGAGAAAATAGGCTTCTGCATATTTCCATGTATTTGCCCAGGAGGGTGAAGAAGAAGTATCGGCGTCTCCTAAAATAGAAGCTCCAATTGAATGCGTACTGGCTGCAGCCAGCATCTTATGGTAATAAGGCCACCATTTTACATACATCAAACCTGCCACTGCAATAACCAAAAATAAAACCGCAAAAAATACCGTTTTCCGGTTATGTGAAGGTCCAGGCGTGACAGATGGATTTACTTGTGACATGTGTATCACTCCAGACATAGAGAATAGTTATAGTTTGAAAAAGAAACAAAAGACATTTTATTATACTATATATTCCAGTAAATTAGTAGAAATATTGCTTAAACCTGCAGACAAGCCGATGCAGTGCAATTTGTACTGAAGTGATTTATAATAATATAAGTGATTTTCAGTGTAATAAAGAAAGGTTGATCTTTTAATGACACAGGAAAATAATATTAAATTAACTTCATTCACCTCAAAAGGGGGATGTGGATGCAAAATAGGCCCAGCTGATTTATCAGAAGTCATTCGCACGCTGCCTCCTTCCCAGCCTGATCCCAATTTATTGGTTGGACTTGATACAAGTGATGATGCAGGGGTATACCGTTTAAGTGATGAGTTAGCGCTTGTTCAAACAGTTGACTTTTTTACACCGATTGTCGATGATCCATATTCATTTGGCCAGGTAGCAGCTGCAAACGCCATTAGCGATATCTATGCAATGGGGGGAAAACCGCTTACAGCTTTAAATATTGTGGCATTTCCGATATCTGTATTAGATAAGAAAATATTGGCCGATATTATGCGCGGAGCCGGTGATAAATTAAGAGAAGCCGGGGCAACACTTGTTGGCGGCCATTCTATTGATGATCAGGAACCAAAGTTTGGTTTAGCTGTTACTGGACTTGTACATCCTGATAAAGTAAGGGCGAATGCAGGAGCGAAGCCTGGAGATAAATTGATTCTGACAAAACCGATCGGGGTAGGGATTACGACCACTTCCATTAAAAGAGGCTTAGTTAGCCAGGAAGAAATTGACCGGGTTACAAGGGTAATGGCAACCTTGAATAAAACAGCTGCCGAAATAATGGAAGCCTACAACGTGCATGCATGTACGGACGTAACAGGCTTTGGCCTTTTAGGACATGCTTCTGAAATGGCAAAAGGCAGCCAGGCAGGACTTCGGATTATAAAAGATCAAGTTCCGGTTTTAGATCGTGTTAGAGAGCTTGCGGAGGCAGGCGCTGTTCCAGGCGGGACGAAAAATAATTTTGCCCATTTAGAAGGATCTGTGACATATCCAGAAACGATGGACCAAATTGATCGTTGGATTTTATGTGATGCAGTTACTTCTGGAGGCCTTTTAATCGCTGTTGCCGGAGAAGAAGCAGAATCCCTTCTGGCTGAACTGATAAAGGCTGACGTTGAAGCTGGTTTAATTGGCGAAGTAACAGCTGAGAACCCAGGGCATATATCCGTTTTATAATCGTTTTTAAGAAAGGCGGAAAGAGCTTGTTTCAGGATATTACAATTGATGAATTGTTAGTCAGGCAGAAAAAAAAGGACCTTGTGTTAATCGATGTACGATCGCCTTCAGAATACCGGGACTCTACGATTCCAGGGAGTATCAATATCCCGGTTTTTAATGATGAGGAACGTGCAGAAGTCGGAACCATTTATAAGCAGGTAAGCTCTGAGGCTGCAAAAGAACGCGGGCTTGAAATCTTTTCAGCAAAGCTCCCTGCTTTCATTAAGGAATTCAAAAAGTATGAGGGCGATAAAGTGGTCTTTTGCTGGCGTGGAGGAATGCGAAGTAAAACAGCTGCTACGGTACTTGCCTTAATGGGTATTCACGCAAATAGGATTCAGGGCGGCGTGAGAGCATACCGAAAATGGGTGGTTGAAACACTAAAGGATTTTCCGTTCACTCCTACAGCTTATGTGTTGAATGGCTATACAGGAATCGGAAAAACGAAAATTTTAAAAAGCCTTGAACAGGAAGGCTATCCTGTTTTGGATTTAGAAGAAATGGCTGGCCACAGGGGGTCGATTTTTGGCCAAATCGGATTAAAGCCAAACAATCAGAAAACCTTTGATTCTCTAGTTCTGGAAAAGGCACTCCGAATCAAGGATTCTTCGTTTGTTTTATTTGAAGCAGAGAGTAAGCGGATTGGCAAAGTGGTAATGCCGGAGTTTTTAATTGAAAAAAAAGAATATGGAATCCAGATCTTTATCGAAATGCCCATCGAAGAGCGCATTAAACATATTCTTGAGGATTATGCACCGTGGGAGCATCAGAAAGAGTGCCAGGAAGCCTTTAGCCATATAAAGAACCGGCTGCACACTCCGATTGCGAAGGAGATAGAAATACATCTTCAGTCTGGTGATTTTTACTCTGCTGTAGAGCTTTTACTGACGTATTATTATGATCCCCGCTATCATCATACAGCAATACAGTTTCCTGAAGAACGAAGACTTATGATTCAAGTGGAGAATGCAGAAGAAGCTGCCGTGAAAATTAAAGGTATTATTGAAAAAGCAGCAATGCAGAAGAAATAAAGGCTGTTTTCGCATAGATTGTTGCTTTACGTACAAGGCATCATTCCATATGTTGTCTGTCTTCATGGCATCTTTTCGTAACTAATACACATCTTTTAATATTAAATCTTGATTTCACATCATTTTTTTGTGTCAATTAGCAATAAAATTTACGAAAAGAGCCTAAATAAAAGAACTGAGAGTATAGAGAAAAGAAGAAAGAGCACCGCTATTTTTAAACAGTGCTCTTTTATAGTATCTAAAATTATTCAGTAACAGCAGCTTCAGCCGCATCTACGGTATGTTTAAGAAGCATGGAAATGGTTACAGGTCCAATTCCACCGGGAACGGGCGTAATTGCGCTCGCCTGTCCTAGACAAGCCTCATAGTCAACATCCCCTATATTTCCTTTATTATAGCCGGCATCAATGACTACGGCCCCTTCCTTTATCCATGTACCCTGGACAAACTTAGGCTTGCCTACCGCTGCCACCACAATGTCTGCCTGCCTGACAAGTTCAGGAAGATTTACAGTCTTGGAATGGCACGTAATGACAGTGGCATTTTCATTTAATAAAAGGGCAGATACAGGTTTTCCAAGTATTGGGCTTCTCCCGATTACGACAGCCAATTTTCCCTCTGCTGCAATGTTATAAAATTCAAGTACCTTCATAATGGCAGCTGGTGTACAGGATGGATATTGGCCAAAGCCTAGTGCTGTTTGGCCATATCCGGCACTTGTCACACCGTCTACATCTTTTTTAGTAGAAATATAGTCAAAGGCTTTTCTTTCGTCAATATGGGCAGGCACTGGATGCTGCAGCAAAATTCCATGGACGTAATCATCGTGATTTAGAGTTTGAATCACTTCCAGCAGTTCCTCAGTGGTAGTTTCGGTCGGAAGATGAATTTTCAGAGATTTAATTCCATTTCTTTCACAGGCATTTCCTTTCATTTTTACATAGGTTTCAGAAGAAGGGTCATCCCCCACTAAAATCGTGGCAAGGCATGGAGTGACGTTTTTTGATTTTAATTGGCTGATTCTGTCTTTTAACCCGTTTTGAATGACCTCAGCTACACGTTTCCCATCTAATAATAATTTGCTCATTGTTTATCCCCCTTTGTAATCATGTGTATAAGAAAAGAATATGAAAAAGAATAAATAAAAAAGAGATAAGGAATAATCAACTTCCCTATCTCTGCCCAGACGACCCGACTATGTAACACACAGCTCCCCTGTGGTGAACTCCACAATTGTCGTCAGTTACTGTGCGTGATATTTACATTTTTATAATGAAAGAATAGCATAATTTTTTTAAAAAAACAATAAAAACGCGAACGATTTTATTGTTTTTTTAAAAAACGTTCATATAATACGTATGCCTTTTTGGAAATCACATGCGTCTTCAAAGAAAGAGTGTACGGAGTAATATTAAACTTTAGAGGACATACTTATATCATAAACTGATTTCCATGGAGTGAAGGGAATGTCCTTAATTTTACGATTTACTGTTGTATGCTGGGAAGGCCTGACGTTACTTCATATTAAAGAACGGAAAATAATTATCTCTTATATTTTGTTTCTTATCATGGCGGCGTTGTTTGAAATCTATTTGGCCGGACTGCTGATCTATACAGGCATTCTTTATTATACATATTCATATTCTCCCGATTTGCCGTTTTATCTATGCACCGGTATAATCCTAGCTTGTTTAACTCTTACAGTTTCCTTGTGTACTGTGATAGGCCGGAGTAAGTTTTTCAATTTTAAGGATTAGACATTACTTCTGGAAAGTGAATGGCTAAGTACCTTTGGATTGGCTTACAGTTTCTTGTGTAAAGGAGCGGCATGGTTTATATCTGCATCATTAAGTATACAAAAAAGTATAGCTTTTGTGGAAAACATAGAAATGCAGGTGAGAAAATGATTTGGTTATCTGTTTTGGTTAGTATCCTAATCCCTATAATGATGCTATATTTAGTATCTAAATGGAGTTTCTTTTTGAGGATCTTTAATGGTTTGGCCATTCTTGCAGCTCTGGCATTCGGAAATATTTCTTCTGCATATATTTACGAGATCATCCAGCATCATCAGGTATTTATGACGAAAATTCATGCCATTTTTTTAAATCCCTGGTTCCTTGGGAGTGGTGTCTATCTTGGCTTCTTTGCTATGTATCTTTTGTACAGGCTGTTTTTGTTACAGAAATCAACGGGTGAACATAGAGGATGATAGGTTCTTTGGCAGCATCTTTTCGAGGAGAAAAAATATAATGGTTAAAGTGCAATTCTTATAGCCTTTTTAGATAAATTAAGGCTGTAGATAAAAGTCATTTGGCTCTTTCCAAATAAATTGCAAGGCTTTACTGAAGGTAAACCTGTATTTACGCAGTTCTTGTTTAGAAAACCTTCGTGCACATCCCTTTAACGAGGAGTGTTAGCGTTTACTTTTTTTCTCGTAGGAGTATTTTTCTTGTGATTTTTATGAAATAATATAAATACCGTTATATCCTCAATGAATAAGGGTATGAATGAGGTAAATGATTATTTGGGGGGACATCGATGGGATATATAATAATATTTACAATCTTATTGATTTTACTTCATATCTTCATTTTAGGCTTTGTTCTGAAGGCTTATAAAGAAGGTTATTAAAAACATCATTGCTAACGTCATATATCTTATTTATTATGATGGTGCAATAACAAGAAAAGGTCCATTCCGCTCTTGAAGGAATGGACCTTTTCTTTATGTATGATAGATTAAAGTGTATAAAACAAGACATATTGACCCGGGCCAATCAAAGCTACACCTATCACGATGGCAATTAATACAAAATTATATTCAAATCCGCCTTCTTGTGCCCAATATCCATTTTTACCATGAACTGTAAAGATGGCGTCAATCATAATAATGGAAATCAATCCTGCTCCGATCCAGGTTAGAAAGCCTGCTGCGAAGAAAAATCCGCCAACTAATTCAAACAAACCTGCACAAATGGCCCAAATTTTTCCTCCCGGTTTAATCCCGATTGATTCCAGCCACTGCCCCGTATTCGTTAAGCCTGGCCCGCCGAACCACCCAAATAATTTTTGGGCACCATGCCCGATAAAAGTAAGCCCTACTACTAAACGAATGATCAAAAGACCAAGATCCGCCATAAAAACCCTTCTTTCAATAAAGATAAAAATACCATATTGTATCGTAACATAATTTATGAAAACGTCTAAACAATTAGTCTTGATTTAAGGGTGAAATGCTAATTTTAGTACAAAGGACATAAGGGGAAGCATGTTATTCAGTACAATAGTCATGATGTCAGTCCATACGTTAGTATCAACAAAATAAAAGCAAAATATACTTTTATCCATCTCGTAGGACCCTGGAAAGAGAAGATGGCTATGTTCTCTTGTGAATCATATATGTCAAGAATAGAAGACAAAAAACTGTTTTATCATTCCGAAGCAGCTCGTGAAAAACCTTTCAGTGTTTCCTTTATCTCAGTCGAAGACTCTGAAAACCCTACATCAATAAGCTTGATCACTTCTTATAACAAATTAAAATTATTTTTCATAAAAGGTTTATTTTTTGCTAAAAATTGAAAAACTATGCATAATCGTATTCTTTTATCAGCTGTGTGGGTGAGTTGGTCAAAATCTTTATTAAAATGGAAGTCTAGCTGATTTATTACTTTTCCTTTAAACATTTGTGTATCCTCCTTAATCTGTATGATAAGGTATACGTAAGAGATAGAGGATAAGAATCAGTAAATGAACAATTTCTTGAATAGATGGTATCCGGTCATAAGAATGGTTTTACAAAAATATTAAAATTGTTTGTTGTTAAGAAAATCTTAATAGAGAAATGTTAAAGTATGATTAAATTCAAGATGAAAAAAGGTATATAAAGCCAAACCATGATAAAATATTCTTAATTTATCTAATGAAAATAAATTCCATAGAAGGTGTGTTTAATGGGTATTTGGAGGAAAAAAACATTTAGATATGTTCTTATTCTTGGGGTGTGTATGTTATTATTTGGATTTATCGTCAAAGATGCAGAAATGAAAGGATCCATTCAGAAGAGGCTTGCTGACTATTCGAATAGCTTTGCAAAAAGCAAGCATTTGGACGGAACAGTTCTCGTTGTGAAAAATGGAAAAGTTCTTTTTCAAAAGGCTTATGGGCATTCTGATCAAGTAAAAGGAATACCTACAACAGTGAATACAAAATATCAGATTGCTTCATTAAGTAAATCATTTGCAGCTGTTTCGATTCTACAGCTTCAGGAAAAAGGTCTTTTATCCGTTCAGGACCCAATTTCTAAATATATACCGGACTTTCCTAATGGCAATACCATTACCATTCAGCAATTACTTACACATAGCTCAGGCATTCCAGAATACTATAATGAGCAGTTGGATAAAAATAAAAAATATAGTATAGATGATTTAATTGATCTATTTAAAAATCAACCTTTAAGTTTCAAACCAGGTTCTCAGTTCAGCTATACGGATTCTGGATACGTACTCTTGGCCAAGATCGTTCAAGTCGTTTCACACCAGTCTTATGAGGATTATGTAACAAAGCATATTCTTCAAAAAGCAGGAATGAATAATACAAGCTTTGAATGGGAAAATCAAAAAAATGTGGCAACGCCTTATTTAAGTGACAAGCCTGCCCAAAAATTAAGTTCAACTATGCTTATCGGTGCCGGAGATCTTGTATCGACAACTGAAGACCTGTATAAATACACTCAAATGCTTCAAAACAATGGTTTTATGTCTGCAAAATCCCTGAAACTAATGGAAACGGGCTATATTCAAGCCAACAGTGACAGCCAGTACGGCTATGGCTGGTTTATCAGGAAGCCTACGTTTTTTAATAATCATTTGGATATCTATCATGCAGGAAGTATACCTGGTATAAAAACAGAGATTGACCGGTATGTAAATGATGGATTAACCATTATCGTCTTAAGCAACAATTGGAATGGTATAAGCATTTCCGACTACTCCAATAAACTGGCGTCATTTGTGTTAAATTAATAATGATAAAGGCTCTTTTCGTAACTTTGTTGCTACTAGACACTGAAATATTACCTTAGATATATATTCAGTATTATAACTTGTGAATAGCATACGAAAAGATGCCACGAAGACAGACAACACACGGAATAATCCTTTGTACGTAAAGCAACAATCTATGCGAATACAGCCATGATAAAAAAGAGCTTACTGCTTACATCTAGCATAAGCTCTTTTTTATATTTTCTTGTTCTTTTTCGTGGCAGCTTTTACGTTAATGGCTGTGTTAACGTTTAATGTTGATAACTGCTCGTTTTTTAGCTCATTCGTGTGAAACGGGGTTTCACACGAATGAGCTAAAAAACAACAGCCTCCTATAACAGAGCCACGTTAATAAAAAGTCGAAATGATACCAATACTGCGAAATGTTGTATATATCTGTGTTTCTATAGTAGATACAGAAGCATAGAAACAAAATCCCGCCATGCCATATGTTATACTGGATAAAAAGAATAGAGAAAGGAGTGCGGGAAAAATGTATATAAAAGGTATTGAGGTAAGAGGGAGCATATTGGATGATGAGACACGCTGCAGCCATTATCATTCAGACAAGGATCGAATCGCCATTCGTTTTTATTGCTGCGGCATTTATTATCCATGCTATCAATGCCATGAAGAACATGGCTGTGCGGAGACTAAGGTGTGGCCAAAGACGCAGTTTGGGGAGAAGGGAATTCTGTGCGGAAGCTGTAAACAGGAATTGACCATTGCCGAATATCTCAATTGCCATTCTGTTTGCCCTGAATGCGGAGCAGAGTTTAATCCTGGCTGCAATTTGCATAAGCATTTGTATTTTGATGTATGAAGGAGTCACAAGAAATGTTAAATATAATCCTTTTGCTGGCAGGCTGAAATCTTTTCTAAAGAATGTTTTCGCATAGACTTGGTTTGAGTGAAAAGGATTATACTGTATCTTTGTCTTTCTTACAGGAATCTTTTTGAAAGCTCTTTACAGTTAATAATACTAAATTTGTATATTCACTTATTTTTTGTGTCGAATAGCAATAAAAGGTTATGAAAAAACCTCCATCAAAAAAAACGCGGACCTGCCGCGTTTTTAAAATTTAGCCATTTCTACTATAACGTTTTTTAAAACATCTATGGATTCTACAGGTTTTTCAGGATACTCGAGGCTATGGTCGGCACCGTGAATAAGGCGTAAGGTGAGATTTGTGTTTTTGTGTAATTGGTTAAAAGCATCTTCATTGTAAATGGGATCCTGATCCCCTATGAAGCATAGGCCTTTCTGTGTGCTTGTCAGCATCGATTGTTTTATATCCACCCGTTTAATCAAAGGGGTTAGCCAAATGACTTTTGCATGTTTAAAACGCTCTCGCTTTATTTCAGAACTTAGGCTAATCGTGCCAATGGATTTTCCAATTAAATAAAAGACTTCATAAGAGGATTCCTTTAAAATTTCATTAATAACTGCATTCGCGTCTTTTCTAACTGCTTCATCCAGCTCCTCCTTGCTAAACTCCTTATATTCTTCTCTAAAATATTGATAATTCACTTGTAGAACATCAAAACCTTTATGTAAAAAAATACTGCATGAATAATGAAGCAGCGGTGCCTGGGAGGTGTAGCCCAGTCCAGGCAGAATAATAGCCAGCTTATTGGATGCCTCTTCCTGTTTAATATGAAGATACGGAACTTCTATTTTTTTAAAGCCAGGAACGGTGCCTTTCTTTATGATCATACGAGATTCCCCCTTTTCTTTTTTTAAATTATATCTATTATTCGGAATTTTCGCGAGGGTTTATATAACTTCTAAATTTGAAATGCGGGAACAAAATAGAAGCACTTCATTAATTGAAGTGCTGTGAAATAATTCTTATGCCTTTTTCATAATATCTGCAGTAATTTCGTAGGATCTAAGCCGTGCATGGTGATCAAAAATTTGAGAATTGATCATAATTTCGTCTGCCCGCGTATCCTCTAAAAAGTGTTGAAGTTTTTCTTTTACAGTATTGGCATCTCCTACAATAGAGGAACCGGTTCTTTGGAGGAGCAGCGCTTTTTCATAATCGCTGGCTGCTTTATTGATATCATCAATAGGCGGCTGAAGAGGAGCGGGATTATTTCGAATTAGATTTAAGAATTGCTGCTGCATGGAGGTAGCAAGCTTTTCTGCATCTTTTTGTTGATCTGCTGCTATGACATTTATGCCAACCATAGCATAAGGTTCGTCAAGAATGTCCGATGGCTGGAAATAACTGCGGTAAAGTTCTAACGCTGGCAAAGTATTTTCAGGAGAAAAATGGCTGGCAAATGCAAACGGCAAACCAAGGCTCCCTGCAAGCTGAGCGCTAAATCCACTGGAACCAAGCAGCCAGATAGGGATGTTTAAGCCCTCTCCCGGAATGGCTCTGACCGGCATTTTTGCAGTAGATAATGAAGGATCAAAATAAGCCCTCAGCTCAGCAAGCTGGTGCGGAAAATCTTCTCCGTCACTTCTTCTGTCCCTCCGAAGTGCATGAGCAGTAATCTGGTCTGTACCTGGCGCGCGGCCTAAACCTAAATCTATGCGCCCCGGAAAAAGAGATTCCAGTGTACCAAATTGCTCTGCAATGACAAGAGGGGCATGGTTGGGAAGCATAATCCCACCGGAACCGACCCGAATGCTGGAGGTGCCAGCCGCCACATGCCCAATAACGACAGATGTTGCAGAGCTTGCAATACCTGGCATATTGTGATGTTCTGCCAGCCAGTAACGTGTATATCCCCACTTTTCTGCACGCTGAGCCAGGTCAAGTGTATTTTGGAGAGATTCAGCTGCACTGCCGCCTGACAGGATGGGAGAAAGGTCAAGGACTGAGTAAGAAATATCAGATAATTGTTTATCTTTTTGTAAGCTTGTTTTCTTTTTAAACATCTTGTCAGCTTCTTTCTTTAGTAAATAGATAAGCCTCTTCAAAAGATTAAGGTAAAATTTTTGCGAAGAGGAAATACACATATTGTACCAAGTGTTCTGTATCCCTTAAAGAATTTTGCCTGCAGATGGCAGGAGGGATATATACTTCTCTTTTAGAAAAGGAGCTTATCGACCGGTTTATCAGACAAGCAAGAGGGTAATTCATTGTTAGGCGATAAAGATGGATATAAGAACATACATATCGCAAAACAAATCTATATCTAGCTCAGGAGGTTGTTTCATTGGAAAACAAGGATCAAAAGAAAGTAGATGACGTCTTTGAAAACCGGAAAAATGAGCAGCTTGAAAACTATCGAGTGGACAATAAGAGTAAAAAGCTTACCACTAATCAAGGTTTAAAGGTTTCAGATGATGAACATTCTTTGAAGGCAGGAGATCGCGGACCCACATTGCTGGAGGATTTCCATTTCCGTGAAAAAATGACTCATTTTGACCACGAACGTATTCCTGAACGTGTAGTGCACGCAAGAGGATATGCTGCCCATGGAGTATTTCAGGTATATGAATCTATGTCGGAATTCACAAAAGCAAAATTTTTACAGGATCCTGCAGTGAAAACCCCTGTCTTTGTCCGTTTTTCTACAGTCGCCGGTTCAAAGGGCTCCAGTGATACAGTCCGTGATGTTAGGGGATTTGCAACAAAATTTTATACTGAAGAAGGAAATTACGATTTAGTTGGTAATAATATTCCCGTCTTTTTTATCCAGGATGCGATAAAGTTTCCTGATCTTGTTCATTCCTTTAAACCGGAACCGCATAATGAGATCCCTCAGGCCTCCACAGCACATGATACTTTTTGGGACTTTATTGCCAATAATACAGAATCTGCCCATATGATTATGTGGGCAATGTCCGATCGTGCAATCCCACGAAGCTATCGAATGATGGAAGGGTTTGGAGTGCACACCTACCGATTGGTGAATGCAGAAGGAAAGGGCAGATTTGTAAAATTTCATTGGAAGCCTGTCCTTGGTGTCCACTCACTCGTTTGGGATGAGGCACAAAAAATTGCAGGAAAAGATCCGGATTTCCATCGGCGGGACCTTTGGGAAGCGATCGAAATGAAGAATTATCCTGAATATGAATTGGGAATACAGATCATTGAAGAAGTGGACGAGTTTAATTTTGATTTTGATGTACTGGATCCTACAAAGCTTTGGCCGGAAGAGAAAATCCCCGTTAAAATTATTGGTAAAATGACATTAAACCAAAATGTTGATAATGTTTTTGCCGAGACGGAGCAAGTAGCTATGCATCCTGGGAATGTAGTACCTGGTATCGACTTTACAAATGACCCGCTGCTGCAGGGCAGGCTGTTTTCCTATACGGATACACAATTAATCCGATTGGGCGGCCCTAATTTCCATGAAATTCCGATTAATCGTCCTGTTTGTCCTTTCCATAATAATCAATACGACGGTTATCACCGGATGACAATTAATAAAGGGCCTGTTGCTTACCATAATAACTCGCTGCAAAATAATGATCCAAGTCCTGCGACTGAAGAAGAAGGCGGCTATGTTCATTATCAGGAAAAAGTTGAAGGCCGTAAAATCAGAAAGCGCAGTGAAAGCTTTGAAGATCATTACAGCCAGGCAAAGCTTTTCTGGAACAGCATGTCTAATGTAGAAAAAAAGCACATCATTAAAGCATTCCGATTTGAAGTAGGCAAAGTGAAGTCAAAGGATGTACAGCAGCAGGTTGTAAATGTACTCAGTAATATTGACTCCACTTTGGCAGAAGAAGTAGCGAAGGGAGTGGGGGCAGCAGTTCCTGCAGGCAGCTCTCCTTCAGAAGTAACCGAGTCTTCACCGGCACTAAGTCAATTAAATACAAAGGCTGTTCCTAAAACAAGGAAAGTGGCCCTATTAGCTGCTGATGGCTTTCATGCTGAAGAGGTAGCCGCCGTTCTTGAAGAACTGGAAAAATCAGGTGCCACTACTCATGTAATCAGCCAAAACCTTGGAATGATTAAAAGTTTGGATGGTAAGGAACTTGAAGTGAATGGTACTCTTTTGACAGAGGACTCCGTATTATACGATGCATTGTATGTAGCTGGAGGAGAAAGCTCTGTTGAAAAGCTTGCTGCTCAAAAAGAAACCAAAATGTTTCTGCAAGATGCTTTTTCTCACTTTAAAGCCATTGGAATTGGGAAAGAGGCACTTCCCGTGCTGAAGGCTGCTGGCATTCCGGATGGTTTAGAACCGGTTTCTTCTGTCCCTGGGCTGATAATATATCAGAAATGGGAGGAAAAAGGCCGATTTGCAAAAGAATTGACAGATGCGATCCCTCTGCGGCATTGGGATCGTCAACTATAAAAGATAAAGGCTCTTTTCGTAAACTTTGTTGCTGCTAGTATAAATGAATCTAGGGTACACAGGGCTCAGGATTGAAAACAAAATGACTGAAGACGAAAAGTTGCCATGATGCCTTACTTATTACGGATTTAACACTTTTGCGAAAAGCAATCTATGCAAAAACAGCCAAGATAAAGAGGGCAACTCAAAAGGCGGTTATAAGCGGCCTTTTAAGTTACCTCTTTTTTATTTTTGAACAGAAGAAGGAAAAAGGGAAGAAGAACAATTGATGCGAATAATAGCATGGTGTCTATCTGCTAAGAATCTTTTTGAGCAGAAAAGAACAGGCAGAACGAATAGAGCTGAGCATATCTAGTAATACCCAAAGATTGTTTGGATTCAACGTTAATTAGAGTCGAAGGCAAAAGACTCCTACAAGTTAAGCAAGTTCTTGGGGGATCCCCATAAACATGGAAACCAACAAGCAAAAAAATTACTGTAGCCAAGGTCACTTGGTATCTTTGCACCATTTTGGGCAGCCTCTTTTCATTGATTTAAGGTTGAAGATATCGTTATCTTTTCAATATTTACACGCCCAGAAAAAAAAGTGGCTCCGCCTCCCATATCTGCAATCCGATCTGGAGTCAATTCATTCACAAGCTGGCGTGTTCCTGGCTGGTCGGACCAAAGGCCCTGGCTGACAAGCACTCCTTGAAGGACATCCTCACCAACAGAAGCTTTAAGGACACATTCTCCCCGTTTATTCCAAACTCTCACATAATCTCCGTCCATGATGCCTTCTTTACGTGCATCGTCCTTATTAATGAATACACGCGGCTGTTTTTCCAATGTCCTATGTTTTTTGTTATTTGAAAAAGTGGAATTGAGAAAATGATGATTCGGACCAGGTACAAATTGATAGAAAAAGTCTTCTTCAAATACCAAAGGAATATATGTAGGAAGAGGTGGCAATCCGTCTTGCAGCATGGTTTCCGAGTACAATTCAATCTTACCGCTTGGTGTAGGAAGCCTGCCTGGAAATAATGGCTTTCTGTCTGCTTTTAAATATTGATGGTTCAGCAATTCAGTATAGCCGTAGCCTGAAATGGCAGGGTTATTGGGATTATTCATTGCTTGTTCAATCATATCACTGTCTGTATCTTTTAAAGACTGATGTTCAAATCCCATGTAATTTGCTAATAGCCTGAATACCTCTGAGTTGGATTTTGACTCTCCAAATGGTTGAATAACCGGCTGCTGCAACTGAGCATAATGATGCCAGTAGGATGTGTATAGATCAGTTGTTTCAAAAGAAGACGTTGCTGGAAGGACAATATCAGCATAGTCTGCTGTCTCAGTAATAAAAAGATCATGAACCACTGTAAAAAGATCTTCCCGCAGCAGTCCTTTTTTTACTTTATTTAATTCAGGTGCTACCACAGCGGGATTACTATTGTATACATAAAGGGAATGAATGGGAGGATTCGCTTCAAGCAGAGCGTTTCCGAGCAGATTCATGTTGATGGTTCGTGTCTTTTTATTTTCAAGCAAGTCCGGTCTTTCTAATGAAGTAGAATTCAGAGCAAGAAAGGCAGAATTTCCTTTTAACGCACCTCCGCCTTTATAAAGCCACTGTCCTGTAATGGCAGGGAGACAGGCAATGGTCCGAATACACATTCCGCCATTATCATGATGCTGTAATCCATTTCCTATCCTTATAAAAGAAGGGGCCGTTTTTCCATACATACGCGCAAGTTTATAAATGTCTTCAACCGGAATACCAGTTATTGCAGATACTCTTTTGGGAGTATATTTCTTAACATGTTCTCTTAATTCTTCGTATCCAATCGTAAATTCACCTAAAAACTCCTCGTTGGCTAAATCCTCTGAAAAAAGAATATTCATTAGACCCAGTGCAAGAGCAGCGTCAGTTCCGGGAAGGATGGGGATAAACCAGTCAGCAAAGCGTCCGGTTTGATTTTTATGTACATCAATAACGATAATTTTTGCACCATTTTGACGTGCTTTCTGTGCGAGGGCAATCTGATGCATATTGGTGCTTACTGCATTTATGCCCCAAAAGATGAATAGTTTGGCTTCATCTGTATCTTCAGGATCTGTTCCGAGGCTCCCGCCCATTGTATATCGATATCCGACTGAGCCGGCAGAATTACAAATCGTCCGATCAAGCCGGCTTGCACCAAGATAATGGAAGAAACGGCGGTCCATTCCTTCAGAATTAACCCTTCCCATGTTACCGTAAAAACTGTATGGCAGGATGCTTTCGGGGCCATGTTTATCTAATAATTCCTTCCATTTTGAAGTAATAATATTCAGGGCCTCATCCCAGGAAATCCGGACAAATTTTTTCTCTCCTTTTGCTCCTGCCCGTTTAAGTGGATATGCCAGCCGCTTAGAATCATAAATCCTTTCTGTCATGTTTCTCACTTTGTTGCAAATATTCCCCTTAGTAACGGGATGGTTTGGATCTCCCTCCACTTT
Source organism: Heyndrickxia acidicola (assembly GCF_001636425.1). Classification (NCBI taxonomy): domain Bacteria; kingdom Bacillati; phylum Bacillota; class Bacilli; order Caryophanales; family Bacillaceae; genus Heyndrickxia; species Heyndrickxia acidicola. The sequence goes on along the minus strand of NZ_KV440953.1, from coordinate 1,441,896 downwards.
TATGATTTTACCCTCTTGCTTATGTATAAGAAGGCCGCATTGATCAGGGCAATCGAGGGAGCAGACAGAAGGAAAGACGCCATCCTGTTGATCGAGATAACTTTTCATAAGTGATGATCTCCTTTTTAAAAGTATTTAATAGAAGGCTCTGGTAAATTTCTGTTTGAATAAAATTGATATTTAATGAAATGCGCTTAATTGGGTTTTCTTATGGTTATTGAAAGAATTGTCTTGGGCGGAATAATAGTAAAAGATTTACTCAATTTATTTTGCACCAGTTGATTTTCTCTGGCGGTGGGAGCATCCTTGTTGCAAGTTCCTGTTGGGTCTCCTCGTAGCTCGTTTGTTTCATATCCCGTATCCAATCAGTCCCTGGAAATCTATCTTTAATAGAGGCAAAGATTAAAAGAATTATAACATATCTTAAATTTGAATTTCGGCAAAATGAAGAGAGAAAAAATGAAAAAAGTGTATTGTCATTTCTTGCGGAGACGGTCTTTATAGGTGAATAAAATATTTATCGGGGATATCGTTTCACCTTAAACAATGTGACCTCTAGTAAATTAAAGTTATTAACGCTTCTTCAATTAGTTTATCTGAAGCGGCTTTCTAAAAATAAGGGTAGATGGGGTCTGCGTTTGTATTGCCCGAAATTTCAAGAAATAGGGGTAAATAAACAACCAGAAGTAAAGAGAGGCACAAATAAGTGTAAGATTGCCCTCTGCTTTTTCTCTTTTTTTTACCGAGGCTCTTTTCGTAAAACTTTGTTTCTATTTAACACAAAAAAACAATGAAAATCACAGGCTCTGTAGTAAACCTGTGAATTGCTTACGAAAAGATGCCACCAAGAATCACTTTAAACGAATTTAATACTTTTTCGAAAAGCAACAATCTACGCGAAAACAGCCTTTATCTAAAAGTAAAAAGGGTGACTCCAATCGACTGCTCAATGCGGCCGATTGGAGTCACCCTTTTTATTCTGAATTTAAAATTTTTTAATGACGAAATTATTCTCCAGAAGTGTCCAATTTTGAGGGAAAGGATACCCTAATACCCAATAGCTGACTCCTTTTAGATTAAATTCTTTCACTAAATTGAGCTTAGCCTGGGCGCTTCGGGCATCTTCAAACCAAACCTCATGCTGCCTTCCCTGGTTGTCAGTATACCTAAAAAAAGGTGATTGGGAGGTTTGATTATATTGAATTGTCGCGTTATAACGGATAGCTCTTCGTAATGCTTCCTGCATATCGAAGGTTTCTGCCTCCTGTCCTTCTTTATGAGGGAGCAGCCAGTCTCTTGCATAAACCTGGAACCCGAGAAGAATTTTATTGCTTGGCACTACCGTCACAGCATACTCGATTACTTGTTTCATTAAGTTAAGCGGTGATATTGCTTGAGGGGGACCGAGACGGTAGCCCCATTCATAGGTCATAGGAATGACGAAATCAAGAATCCTCCCGTGAGCCTGGTAATCATGTGCTTCATATAAAAGCCCTTTTTGTTCTGAACTCGTTTTGGGTGCAAGAGAGGAGGAAACATTGTATCCCTCAGGGTGTAAACGCGTTACAGCTTTTTCTAAAAAACGATTGTAATTTTCTCGATCAGCTGGTGAGACATTTTCAAAATCAATGTTCAACCCTTTGTATCCTTTGTTTTTCATGGTTAAAAGTATATTGGTAAGCAATTGGTCCACAAGTCCATCATTTGAAAGAATCGTATGGGCAAGAGACGTGCCGGTTTCCGTAGCGGAAAAATTTGTGATGGCCATTATGGGCAGGACCCTACCATTCATTGCAGCTCGTATTGTCGGAACATCATCTAAAGGGTCAAGCGAGCCGTTTTTTCTTATCCGATATCCAAATGGAGCAACATATGTAAGATCATGAGCGACATCCTTTACTTCTCTCGCTCCAGCCTGACCAAAAACAGTTGTAAAAGCATTTACTTCAATGGTCTTTTTAAAAGGTGCAGGAATCCTTAAGGATTGGCCAACACGTATATTACCAGCATTTGCTATTGAATTTTCCTGCATAATTTCCTGAACACTTACACCGTATTTTTGAGCAATTAACGCAAGTGTATCTCCAGGCTTTACAGTATGGGTAATAATAGGAATCATAATCCTTTGTCCGGGATAGATAGAGGATGGATCCGTTAAATGATTTAATTGCAAAGTTTCATCCAAGCGGACGCCAAACATGCTTATAATGTTGGCAATCGTATCACCAGGCCTGACAGTATAGCGAATGAAGGGATATGGAATGATCAGTGCTTGCCCAATTACCAAGCGATTTGGATTTTCTAGACCGTTTGCTCTTACGAGTGAACCGGTACTTATGCTATATTGCTGGGCAATTGCAATTAAAGTCTCACCCTTTTTTACAACATGAATAATCAAATTTCTTCCCTCGCTTTCGCGGCAGTTTTATATATATGTATTCTTAAAAAACAATAAGATACCAATGGTCCTTGGTGGTACAAATGCTTTTGATCTGTATATGAGTCATTATTAAATTATTTAAAGCGGGCAGTTTTCAACATAGAAATTTACACAGTATAGTTTTAAAAAAATTCTTTGTGGAAAAAGGAATAAAACACCGAAGAAAAAATGAACTTTTACATACCATCATCCATACCTGCTAACAAATGAAATTCCATTTTTTTATAAACGAGGAGGAAAATGTATGAATACTATTGCGAATGATTTAATTATTCTTTTTGCTCTGATTTTTTTCATTCTATTCATCGGATTAGGTGCATTACTTTTCTATCTTTTTATAAAAGATGATCGACAAAAGCAGCATGCTGTTTTAAGGAATTTTCCTATACTGGGTAAGTTCAGATATATAGCGGAAAAGATCGGTCCTGAATTAAGGCAATATTTATATAACAATGACAATGAAGGAAAACCTTTTTCCCGAAAAGAATACGATGATATTGTTAAGGCCGGAAAGTATAACGAGAGACTTATTGGTTTTGGTTCTGAAAGGGATTTTGAGAAGGCGGGGTTCTATATTAAAAATACTTTATTTCCCAAACAGCGTGAGGAAATGAAGATTGACAACTCGAAAAAGATACCATCGCATGTTTATAAGCTTGATGGGGACAAACTTTTTAAAAGAAAAGAGCATGTCGAAGAAAAGCTGGTGGATCCCTACTACCTGAGAGATGAAGAGGCCATTATATTAGGCGAGTTTACATGCAAAAAGCCCTTTAAGGTTAAGGGGCTTGTGGGACAATCTGCTATGAGCTTTGGAGCGCTCGGAGACAAAGCTATTACGGCACTTTCAAAGGGGCTTGGGCTTGCAGGAGGGACGTGGATGAATACTGGGGAGGGTGGATTTTCGGACTACCATTTAGCGGGAAAACCGGACATTATAATGCAAATTGGACCGGGCATGTTTGGAGTAAGAAATTCAAATGGAGATTTCTCATTTGAAGAATTTAAAAAGAAAAGTGAGATAGAGGAAATAAAAGCTTTCGAATTAAAACTGGCCCAAGGGGCAAAAACACGCGGGGGGCATGTTGAGGCCTCAAAGGTAACGGAAGAAATTGCGCGAATCCGCCTGGTGGAACCAGGAAAGACAATAAACAGCCCTAACCGCTTTCATGAATTTGACGATGCTCCTTCCATGCTTCATTTTATTGACAACCTAAGAGAAGTTGGCGGAAAGCCTGTCGGAATCAAACTGGTGGTTGGAGATTTGGAGGCATTGGAAAACTTGATTGCCACTATGAAAAAAAGCGGGAAAGGTCCTGATTTCATTACCGTAGATGGAGGAGAAGGAGGAACAGGTGCTACCTTTCAGGAGCTTGCTGATTCTGTAGGTTTTCCTATTCGCACTGCACTCCCAATTGTTGATGAATTGCTTAAAAAATACGGAGTACGTGACAGGGTAAAACTAATTGCTTCTGGAAAACTGATTACCCCGGATAAGGTAGCAGTCGCACTTGCTATGGGAGCAGATCTTGTCAATATTGCCAGAGGATTTATGATTAGTGTGGGGTGTATTATGGCGCAGGTTTGCCATAACAATACCTGCCCTGTTGGAGTGGCTACGACTAATCATGACCTTCAAAAGGGTTTGGATATTGAAGAAAAGCATTATCGGGTGTGCAATTATGTCATTTCTCTGCGTGAAGGGCTGTTCAACATTGCTGCAGCAGCCGGCATAGATACTCCCGTTAAATTTGAGCGGAAACATATTGTGTATAAAGATGAATTTGGAAGGGTTTTTCCGGTAGATAATATTTTGCATACTCTGAAGAAAAGTCAGGAACAAATCACATGAAAGGTGCCTAAAACAAATAAATTTTGCTTTATTGCCATGTGCTCTCAATAATTATTTGGAAATATTCAGCAGGGTTAACTCTTATTTAAGGCATCAGGCTAGACAATGACAGAAAATTCCACATAGTATAAAAGTAAGCCGTCAGAATTTATCCTGCCGTAAATGAATCCTTTTCAACTCCATTTATCAAAATAGTCTGCCCCAAACAGGTAGGCTATTTTTAATGAACCAGAAAGAATAATTTTTTATCAAAGGCTCTTTCATAAACTTTGTTGTTATTTAACACAAAAAATAACGAATTTCACAGACTCTTTAGTAATGTTGTAAACCTGAAAAGATGCCACAAGACTCACTTTACTCAGAATTTAACACTTTTGCGAAAAGGAACAATCTATGCGAAAACAGCCTTATCAAATGAATTATTTAACCAATGATTCTGTCTGGCTCCAGCGCCCTATCGGCTAGCGAATTTCTGCATCCCCTCACTAAGATAAGTCACATCAGTGAGTGAAATACCTTGCTGTTTTCCTTTATCTCAGTCGCAGACTCTGAAATCCGTAAGCCGAAGATGGCTTTTGAAATAGTCGTTTCGCTTGGAAGCATTGCTGCATACATTAGAACAAACAGAGACAGGAGGTGTTTTTTCATGAGCGATGGCGTAGCAGGAGGATACGGCTCAGGTTTTGCCCTGATTGTCGTGTTATTCATTCTTTTAATCATTGTTGGAGCAGCATACGTTTACTAATAAAGGGAACATCCAAAAGGGGGTTACCGGATCATGTTTGGAGCAGGTTGTGGATACGGATGCGGCTATGGCTATGCACCTGCAGCTGGAGCTGGAGCAGGGAACGGATTTGTACTGATTGTCATTCTGTTTATCCTTCTCATCATCATTGGAGCTGCTTGGTGCTAAGAAAATAAGAAGAGGGTGACTCAAAAAGCGGGACTATGCCGCTGAATAGAGTCACCTTTTTTTACTACTGAATAAAAAAAGGGAAATAGGTAGGGAGTTTTTTCTATTTAGTTTTAGACTAGGCTGCCCTGAAAAATCACTTTATACGAGTTCAAAAAACTACCCAAACGACCTATGGGAGTCATTATTATAGATAGGGAAAAAAGAACATATTAGGGTGGCCTCTGAAAAAAATTAAGTTGATCATACACTTCTAATGATTAACGGAAGTGAACAGGCAGGACAAACAGCGGTATGCATATATGAGTATGACCCAATGTTCGTTTTTAATCCAGGTTGATTGAAGCGGAAACGCAAGACTCCTGCGGGATCAGAGGCCTTAGGGAGACCTCGCAGGAGCTTGTGACGAGGCTCCCGGCCACCCGCGGAAAGCGAGTGTCTGCAGCTCAAATCAACTAGCAGGAAAAAGATGCTGTTTCCAAGGTCTTCTGATATCATTGGACCTTTGGGACAGTCTCTTCATATTTCACAATGTAATTAAACAGTAAAAAGTTTGTGTGACTGTTCGTTTTTTATAAAGTCTCCTTAGAAATGTATTATAAGTTCAAGAAATCCGTTGTTTTTAACATGAAAATTTAACAAAGTTTAAGCAAATAAAATTACTGCTGGTTTTAAAGAAAAAAGTGTATGGAATAACTGAAAAGGGAAAACTTAATGATAAATAGGAACAATTTCCGCCATTAAAACAAGAAAGGTGGAAGTTTCATGCTATTTGCTATTATAAATTGGAGATTTTTTAACGTTAATGTGATATTATAGTTCAGGAAGGTCTTCTTAATCGGGAATGGTTTGCAGGGCAGGAAATACGGGCTGATATAGACCATCTTATTTTTGGGTGAATCTTTGTGTAAAGTTTCACAAACCCTTCTCCGAGTTGAAGGAAGTATATACCTAGAAATAACAGGATTTCCCTGTAATCCTAAAAAACTAAGCATAGCCGCTTATTGTAAAGGAGAATTGATATGTCAGAAACAACTCAACAAAATGCTGAACAGGTAAGATTATCTCCAAGCAAAGAACAGCTTGATGTGCTTGACCAGCTATTAAAACCAGAGGTGCAGGAATCATTAAATGCATTAGTCGATCAGCTTCCAAAATTAACAGAAATCGTCGGATTGCTTACAAAATCATATGATTTTGCTCAAGCTGTAGCAACAGATGATATCCTAAAAAGTGATACAGTAGGTGCAGTAAAAGAAATTGCAGAACCTGTAGTGGAAACTGTTAAAGGACTTGCTGCGACTGCGATTGAAGCTAAGGACCGTGCTGACGAAAGTAATGAAGTGATAGGTCTATTCGGACTTTTAAGAATGATAAAAGACCCGCAAGTTCAAAAGCTTTTCCGTTTTGCTAATGCCTTCTTGCAAATCAATGCGGAACGCCAAAACTTAAAATAGTTCTATTTACATTTAAAAGTAAGGACGGAGGAAATACTATGTCAAAACATATTGTTATTTTAGGCGCAGGGTATGGCGGCGTTTTAGCTGCTTTATCTGTCCGAAAATACTTAAACAAAGATGAAGCAAAGGTAACAGTGGTAAACCAATACCCAACTCATCAAATTATTACTGAATTGCACCGTTTGGCTGCTGGTAGCATTTCAGAAACAGCTATATCACTGCCTTTAACTAAGCTGTTTAAAGGAAAAGATATTGATCTTAAAATTGCTAAAGTGGAAAATTTTTCTGTAGACAAGAAAAATGTAAAGCTTTCTGACGGATCGAACTTAACGTATGATGCACTAGTTGTAGGTCTTGGAAGCGTAACTGCCTACTTTGGTATTCCTGGTCTTGAAGAAAACAGCATGGTGCTTAAATCTGCTGCTGATGCTGTTAAAATTCAAAAACATATTGAAAACCGTATTCGCGAATATGCTCAAACGAAAAATGAAGCTGATGCAACTATTCTTATCGGCGGCGGCGGTTTAACAGGTGTCGAACTTGTTGGTGAAATTGCAGACAAGCTTCCGGGTTTAACAAGGAAGTACGGTGTAGATGCTTCTGAAATTAAATTAATGCTTGTAGAAGCTGGCCCAAAAATCCTGCCAGTTCTTCCTGACGATCTTATTGAACGCGCTACGAAGAGTTTGGAAAATCGCGGTGTTAAATTCCTTACAGGCCTTCCTGTTACAAATGTTGAGGGGAATACTGTCGACTTAAAAGATGGACAAAAAATCATTACCAATACATTCGTGTGGACTGGCGGAGTTCAAGGTAATCCGTTAGTGGCTGAGTCTGGCCTGGAAGTAAACCGTGGACGCGCGACAGTAAATGAATTCCTTCAGTCTACATCTCATAACGATGTTTTTGTTGCAGGAGACAGCGCAGTTTACTTTGGAAGTGATGGACGTCCATTCCCTCCAACAGCTCAAATTGCATGGCAAATGGGAGAATTAATCGGTTATAACTTATATGCTTTCTTAGAAAGCAAAACACATGAAACATTCAGCCCAATTAATTCAGGTACATTGGCAAGCTTAGGACGTAAAGATGGGGTTGCTACAATCGGAGGCAATTCAATTCCTCTTAAAGGTATGCCTGCAACGTTGATGAAAGAAGCAAGTAATATTCGTTACTTAACGCATATTAAAGGATTGTTCAGCCTGGCTTATTAATATTTTTATAAATCAGATGAAAAAAGATCTTGCAGCTGCTGCAAGATCTTTTTATTTGGCGAAGAAAAAAACTATGGGGACATGATTTTGACAATAAAAATATTATGTAAACTTATATTTTTTAAAAAAAGCAACCGGAATAGGTTGCAAGAAAAAAGAAAAAGGGATAGTAGGCAAAATAAATGCCTATTGCTATCATAACATGGAATTTAACACTTTACTGTAGTAAAAGATAACTAATTTTATACTTCTAGTTTTTGTAATTGTTGTAAAAATGAACAAAAAAATGAGAGGAATTCGTAGTGTATTATTGCTAAATAATAGAAAAAATGGTATTTTAAGGATATATAAAGGGAAAGCAATCTGGTAATAAGATTCGTTTGAGCTCCAAGGAGTTAACAAAACCCTAAAACCTTTTATGCTGAAGGCACAGGGTTAAAAGGGAAGACTTTTTTTCCTTTCCTTGACGAATCAGGAACATGTTTTATTTTCCGATGGGACCGGGTATGTAAGTGAAAGAGTGTATTTTGGACTTAAAAAGGGTGGGATTAAAAAAACGGAAAAAATCAAAAAGGGGATGCAATGCACCCCCAAAAAAACTCATTAATTATAAGAAAGGCTAACTGATGTCTGATATACAGGATCATCGAGATTTAAAAGAAATTGAACTATATCCTCTGCAGCATGCTCATTAATAAAATTTTGCTGAGACTCAATAATGTTGTTCAGTTTCTCAGCATTATTTGCAAGCAGCTCTTCAATTGTCGGCTCGATGTCCTGTGTACTTTTGCAAATTATCCCAAGATTAAATTTTTCTGCAAAACCCGGGTTACCTTCCTCTTGGCCTGGAAGGGCTCCTGTAATAATAATAGGTGTATTACTCGCAAAAGCTTCAAACATGACATTTGGACTGCCTCTTGTAAAAGCAATATCAGAGCTGAACATAAGATCTTGGATATCTTTGGTAAAACCGTACACTTCGACCTTTTGACCGTATTTTCCCAATGCATTTTCAAGCTTCTTTTTCATTTTAACATTGCGTCCTGCCACAATTTTGACATTGCAGTCAAAATGGTCCAGAAGGTTTTCAGCGATATTTTTCATATTTCCTACACCTTCGCCGCCGCTCATAATCAGGCATTTTAAAGGCTTGCCTTCATTAGGTGTATATGTTTTTTTAGGATTAGCTGCTTTACGGTAAAAACGGGAACGTACAGGGAAGCCCAGTACTTTAATATTCTCACTTGGTACGCCATATTCAATGCATTTTTCCTTGGCTTCAACTGTAGGACTTATAATATAATCTGCCCGTTTATCTGCCCATAATGGATAAATGCTGACTAAATCGGCAATCAAAGTAACAAAGGGAATTTTTATTCCTTGTTTTTCCAGAATGTTTAGAATGGAACCGTTAAAGTTTGGATGCACAGATAAAATGATATCCGGTTTAAATTCCTCTAAAAGTTTTAGGAAATTATTTTTTATGACTGTTTCAATCATTTGATTCACTACTGCCGGTTTTAAAGAAGATAGATTCCAAACCAGCTTCCATAGTCCTTCAGCAGTCCTTGTAATAGGTCCATAAGATTTACCTACACTGAGGAGCACTTCGCCGCCCAGTGAAAATCCATCTACTACATGTATATTAACGTTATGGTCATCCACTTTCTCGCAAAGGGATTCTGTTATGCTTTTATGACCATGTCCTGTATTATCAGAGGAAATGATTAGGATGTTTTTGCTCATTAAACCATGCCTTTCTTAACTATGTATATTATAATTATATCAAATATAGTGATAAGATGGTAATTTTGTTCTAATTGGTTGGTTTTCAGGTTAAATTTGATTTATTTTTTAGGCTCTTTTCAAACTCTTTGCTGCTTGTGCTCGAGAATTTGATAAAATATAGGGTCAATATACAACCTTTTGAAGAATGGATGAAAAGGTACCTCGATTACGGACTAACTATGAATTTGCCCATTCCACGAAAAGCACCAAGCTTTCCAAAAACAGCTAATATTTATTCAAGATGTTTGGTTTTAAGGTGTTCATGATTTATTATATAACAAGAACGCCATAATTAACATCGAAATTGCGAAGGAGCTAGTAAGTCATTTGAAAAAAAACAGAGCAAACATGATATATACAATCTTTGTCTTCACTATTTTGGCTGCATTTGACAATTTAATAATCGGCCTTTTTCCGCCATTATTCCAATCTATCTCCCATGATTTACACATTAAGCTTGCTGATATGGGGATTATATCTGCAGTGAATATTTTAGTCACTGCCGTGTCTTCTATTTTCTGGGGCTATCTCTCCGGAAGGTTTAAAAGAAAAAGACTGATTATGGCTGGAACGCTGATTTGGGCATTATCGGTTTTCTTAACGGCCATTTGTACCAGCTTCTTTCAGTTGCTTTTGTTCCAAATCCTTACGGGTATAGGGCTTGGATGTATTGCGTCCATTGGCTTCAGTGTGTTGACCGATTCTATCCCATACCGGATGAGAGGGCTTGTCCTGAGCCTGTGGGGTATGGCACAGGGTCTTGGCGGGATTGGAGGCTCTATAATGGCCTCTTTAATTGCTACTGCTTCAAGCTGGAGGACTCCGTTTGAAATAGTTGGTTTTATCGGTCTCATTTTAATTGTGCTTTACTTTTTTGTTCAGGAGCCTTCAAGGGGAGGAGCAGATCCCGAACTTCAAGAGCTCATTAAAAGCGGCAAATCATATAAACACATGATTCAGGCTAAGCAAATTTTAACAATAGCATTTAAAGGCAGCAATAAATATCTTTTTTTGCAGGCTTTCTTTATGAATGTTGCAACAGGAAGTTTGATTTGGCTTCCAACCCTTTACATTTTTAAAATTCAATTTGAGGGCTACAGGATGTCTACAGCAATGATTGCTTCTGGGTACTTATATGCTATTTTTCAGCTAGGCGGTATGTCATCTGCTTTATTTGGCCATATCGGAGACAGGCTCCAAAGGAAGTCCTATAAAGGCAGAGCTTATTTCACAGCCTTATTTGTTTTTCTTACGCTGCCCTTTTATGTGTTTATGTTTTTACTTCCTATGAACCACCTTTCATTGCCGGAGAATGGAAATCCTCCACTTATCCTTATTGCACTTATTAAGCAAATATTCTTAAATCCATGGATTGCCTTATTGTTTTTGCTGTCTGTATTTGCATCTGCAAGCCAATCCGCCAATACTCCTAATTGGCTTGCTCTGATATCAGACGTTAATCTCCCAGAGCATAGAGGGGCCGCATTCAGTTTAGCAAACCTATCTAACAGCCTTGGCAGAACTCTGGGAAATGTAGGAGTTGGGGTTTTGTTGAATGTCGTTTCAAGCTGGAGCCATGAACCTTATAGCTACACCATAACTCTTTCGCTGCTGCAGGCTTTTCTTATTCCAGCAGGGCTATGTTACATTTTGATGGCTAAGCATAACGTTTTGGATATCAGGAATGTTAAGGCAACACTCAGAGCGAGGTCAAAAGGATAAAACTTTAGAGAATGTCTCTTTGATAAAGGGATATTCTTTTTATACCATAAAATTATTATGTAAACTAAAAATAAAATAAACAAAAAAGATCTATGGGAAGCTAGATCTCCTTTGTACATCGTGATGTAAATATTATTTATTTGGAATGATATAGCTGCCGTCCTGTAAAGCGATAACGGTAATATCAATTCCTGTTGCCGTTTGTGTTTGACTTTGAAAGCCTGTTGCCTGGTTCTTTGCAACAAAATCAGCCCCGTTATATGAAAAATAAACATCATTCCCTATAATGTGGCAGTCATCTTTGTAAACAGATAGTTCGTACGCTGGCGGAGAGGAAGGGGAGCAGCCAGTTAATAAAGCCGCCGAAAATATAGCAATGCCTAGTATTAGTTTCATATAAAATCACCAATTTTTATATCGGCAGATTTCAAAATTATTTTAGTCTTTTTATAGAAGGCTGTTTTCGCATAGATTGTTGCTTTAGTACAAGGCATCATTCCGGATGTTGTCTGTCTTCGTGGCATCTTTTCGTAAGCAATTCACATCTTTTATTACTAAATCTTGATATTAAATCATTTTTTTGTGTCAATTAGCAACAAAGTTTTCGACAAGAGCCTTATAGAATGCGCTCTGTTCTTCATGCCATTGATATACACAGCAGAAGCTCGCTTTCCGCGTTCGGCAGCAGGGCTCCTCGTCGCTTAAGCGGGATCTCCCTACATTACCTTTTTTACATAAAAATCTTGCATATCCATTCCCATCAGCTTTGGACCAAATTACAAGCGAAAGGACAAAAGCTGAAAAAAATAAAGGGAGATGCATGCAGCACATCTCCCAGGTACATTATTTATCTGTTTGGCTTTTTTGATTTGATAGAGGCGGTTTTCCAGGTGCAGGCTTCCAGTTCTTCAGTTTGTTTTTCAAATAATCCTTCAAAAAGCCCTTTTTCTTATTTTTTCTTTTACTATAATTCTTCATAGAAAATCACCCTCCTTTTAGAAGGAATCGGTTTTTTTTCTTTTTATTATACCTCTGTTTTGTTAAGAAATATATATGCACATTTAGTTTGTGGTGAAAATGGTACATTCAGGTCAATTTATCGTCTATTAGGCACTGATTAAATGGAATTTCCTGCTTGAAAAAATAATAGATTATTCCTACAGGATAATGGGTATTTATCTAGAAGTATTTAATGAAAAGTTTTTAGCTCATTCGTGTGAAACGGCCAGTGTCACACGTCTTTCAGCCCAGCTGAAAGGTTACAGAAAAGAACGATCATTTATCAGCATAGAAATTTAACAGAGCTAATGAATAAATTAATGGAGGTTGAGAAGAATGCCGGTTAATCGTTACGGAGTATTAAAAGGACAACCAAAAGAAACAATTGATGGAACTGCACAAAGCCCTCATTACCAGGTGAGAATCCAAGATGATAACGGTGTGCAGTACAGGATAGCCGTGAATGTTTCTTCACAATCTCAGCCATCACAGGTATTGTATTTTGCAAGCGAAGATATAAATACGGATGAAACAACAAACTTGACTGCCCTTGGCACTGGATTTACATATATCCAAAATAATCAGCCTGATATAGGCCTTGATTATCAACGCGGAAACCTTTTTGACCATACAAAAATGATTCCGCTGCCTGAGACATTGCCAGGTCCAGACAACGACTTAAATGACGCAATTGACAGCTATTTTAAAGCTGCCATTCAAGAGAATGCCACTGTGTATGCGTTTGGAGATATTTGGGAAAACGAAACCAAACCTGATCCTTATTTTCATTTTACGCCGGGAAACGGGATTCATGATATCCATATGAATCAGGGGAATGTCGGTCAATGGACAGAGGATGATGGAATTTGGCAGGATGGAGGCATATTGATTAACTTTGATAAGACATCCCAAAAATGGGTGGGGATTTTCCTGGCATTCCAATCCCAATCCTGGTGTACGGATGATAATGGTCATGCTATAAAGCCTGTAGATGAATGTAACTATCAAACAAAATGAGTTGTAACATTTCTTAGGGAATAAATAAGGTCTTATATGCTCATTTATGTTCAGCCTAAAAATGTGGTACTACACAAAAAGCCTCCGCTTTTTGGTAAAATGTATCCTATAAAGCTGACACTTAAAAAGTCTCTTTCTATAGGGTACAATTTATATCAAGCGGAGGCGTTTTTATTACCTATTTTTGTATGGATGCTTCTAAAATTAGGCTTAGCAGCTGGCTGAATGATATTCCTGCAGCTTCTGCACTTTTTGGCAAAAGGCTGTTTTTTGTCATTCCAGGCAATGTATTGATCTCCATTACGTATGGAATTCCGTTTTTAATTATCATATCAATTCTTGCATAAACGCTGCATTTCAGTTCTTTATAACAAGAAAGTGCAGCCTTTGAAACCCGTTCAAAGACATCCGGCGGTAGCTCGATTACTTTTTCCACTGTTGAAAGGTCCTCATATTTAGAGATGTAATCGAAAAATTCACCTTGTGCTTCTATTCCCACAATAGGGAGTAATTCTCCATTCAGAATGGCGCAAGTGATTTCATCACCTTTTATATATTCTTCAATAAGCACTTCGTCATCCCACTTAAAGACTTCCTCAACAGCGGGAGCAAGCGATTCTTCATTATAAACGATTTTTACCCCTACACTGGATCCTCCTGAATTAGGCTTTACGACAACGGGATAGCCAAGCTGTTCAGCAGCATGAGTATGAATGCCTTCATTTTTTGTGAAAATAATCCAATTAGGTGTTTTAATGTCATGAAAACGAAAAATTTTCTTTGACATATTCTTATCCATGCACACGCTGCTAGAAAGTACACCGCTGCCTGTGTAGGGAATACCCAAAGTATCAAGTGTACCTTGAATGGTGCCATCCTCCCCATATTTTCCATGAAGTGCTATGAGTGCTGCGTCAATTCCTTTTGCTTTTTCAATCCAAACTTTTTTTTCATCAATTATGATAGGGACAGCCTCGTATTGGCTGCTATCCAGGTGTCTTATCATTTCATCGCCGGTCATAAGAGAGATTTGTCTTTCTGAGGAAAAACCTCCCATGATTACGCCAACTTTCATTTGTTTAGTCCCTCACTTTTTTTTAGTATTTCACCAATTTGTTTAATTCCAGTTTTAATTTGCTTTTCAGTTAATCTGGAAAATCCAAGACGGAGAGTATTGCCGCCTTGACCGTTTGTATAAAAAACATCTCCCGGCGAGAAGACAATCCCTTTTTCAAGGCATTTAGTTAAGAGGGAGCGGGTGTTTATTGAATCCTCAAATTCAATAAACAGATGCAAGCCACCATCACCGGATAATTTTTTATATGGAAGGTATTGTCTGCAGGCCTGAATAGCTGCTTCATATTTTTTCTTATAAACCATCTTTGCTTTCTTTAAATATTTCTCAAAATAGCCATCATGTAAATATTGGTACAGCAAAGCCTGATCCAATGTAGAAGTATGAATGGTACGGGCTCTTTTAATACTTTCAAGATAGTAAATGAGTTCTTTGTCAGCAAGAATCCATCCTACACGCAGGCCGGGAAAAAGGATCTTTGAGAAACTTCCGATGTAAACGACACTGTTGCCCAGGCCTTCGAAAGCTGCCAACGGTGCCACATGGGACCCCGAATAGCGAAGCTCCTCATTGAAACCATCCTCCACTATAGGGATATGATGGGCTGCCATCAAACGAATGATTTCCATTCTTTTTTCTGACGAAGTAACAATTCCAGTTGGGTTATGATAGGAAGGAATGAAGTAGGCAAAGTCAAACTTATTTTGACCAAGCTCTTTCTCAAGCCTTTGAAGATTGACACCGTCTTCTTGCATTTCAATCCCAGTAATGTGAAAGCCGTGAAGCCTGAAGAGCTTTATGGCAGAATAGTGAGTGGGATTTTCGCAGAGGACACTGCTGTACTTTCGGTGAATAGAAGATAAAAAGATGTCCAGTCCTTCCGTAAATCCGTTTGTAATCAGGATGTCTTTATCCGTTAGGTCAACCCCTTTGACCTCCATGTAGTTCTTTAAGTATTCCATCAGGGGTCTGTAGCCTTTCGCATATCCATAATTAAGGAGAATCTCACCCTCAATGGACATACGGGCCATAAAGGATCTTTTCACATTTGTCATATCGAACAGCTCTTCATCCGGTGCAATACTATTAAACGAGATCATTCCTTTTTCCCATTTCACCCCATGCTTCATGAGATCCATTTCTTCAGCTGATATGGCTGCTGCATTCATTTTTTCATTCCAGTAAATGTTTTCTGGTGATGAACCTCTGGCTATATCCACCATGCTGACGAAGTGCCCTTTTCCTTTCAGGGCATAGATTAGTTCTTCCTGCTCCAGTTCAGCATAAGCTGTAAGCACTGTATTTCTGCTCAAAGAAAGCAATGCACTCAGCTCACGTGTGGAGGGGAGCTTATGGTTTGCAGGTAAATTTCCATTCGTTATATGTTTCTTTAAATATTCTTTTAGCTGTATATAAACGGGCCGTCCTTCGATTAATTTAAAATCATTGAACAAGGCTTTAACCCCCTGTAATTAGTTTCGCATACTCTCTATTTTATCAAAAGATCCACCTAATCAAAAAAAATGATGGTGAGTGGTATCTAATAAGGCTCTTTTCGTAAACTTTGTTGCTATTGGTACAAAGATATCATTTGAAATATATGTTCAGCATTAAAACGTGCGAGGAGCTTTAGAAAAGATGCCATGAAGACAGACAACACACAGAGTAATCCTTTGTACGTAAAGCAACAATCTATGCGAAAAAAGCTTTTAATAAAAAGGCTGTGTTACATTTTAATGTTGATAAATGCTCGTTTTCTAGCTCATTATTTCAGCTGTGCTAAAAGGCCGTTTCACACCAATGAGCTAAAAACAACAATTTCCTTTAACAAGCCAATAAAAAAATAACATCTTTTCTGTATTACCGCCATGTTGAAAACAAGCGATACCCTTTTAGGAGGATAATAAACAAATAATTTTCGACATATAGCTTTCTCACCATTGAACTTCCGACAAAAATAGCTAAGATAAAACTCGTTTTTAACGCTGCTGTAAACTGGCGTCGATATTTTACTGTGTTCATCTCTATCATTCTCCGTTACTATGATAGTAATAGAATAGTTGAGAGAGATGCAGTCAAAAAGGTCAGAGTCTAGTATATGTATGCGGTCAGCGGACGTAATATTCAGCAGCTACTAGGAGGGGTAGAAAGTGAAGATTGAAATCGGACGGATACAGGCAGCGAACCCGGCGGGATTAGAAGATGAAGTTTTGGTAAAGCGCTTTCGAAAAGGTGACGGTGAAGCATTGAATTTTTTATTACATAGATACCAGAGGCTGGTTCGGGCCATGTCAAGCCGCTACTTTTTAAGGGGGGCAGACCGGGAGGATATCTTTCAGGAGGGAATGCTTGGTTTATATAAAGCCATTCGTGATTTTAAAGAAGAAAAAGGAGCATCCTTTAAATCCTTTGCCTCCCTTTGTATTAATCGTCAATTGATTACTGCAGTAAAAATATCAACAAGGCAAAAGCATGCCCCCCTAAACACTTCCATATCATTAAACAAGCCATTAAATGAAGAGGACAAGGATTGTACGCTTCTGGATATTATTCCTGGTGATAACGGCCTGGGGCCTGAAGAAATGATCATTGGTCAGGAGAGGGCGAACGATTTAGCAGGAAAAATCATCAGCATGCTGAGCGGATTGGAAAGAAAGGTATTGGCACTGTACTTGGATGGCTTAACGTATG
This sequence comes from Heyndrickxia acidicola, assembly GCF_001636425.1. Taxonomy (NCBI): domain Bacteria; kingdom Bacillati; phylum Bacillota; class Bacilli; order Caryophanales; family Bacillaceae; genus Heyndrickxia; species Heyndrickxia acidicola. The sequence continues at coordinate 1,424,725 of NZ_KV440953.1, read as the reverse complement.
AGGAAATGTCAGAGCACTTAAAGCAGCCTTTAAAGGCAATAGATAATGCTCTTCAACGGGTAAAACGAAAGCTCAGCAGGTTTATGGAGGAAAAAAAATCTCCCCATATGTTAAAACATGTTTTTGAAAGTCCTGCGAGAGAGAAGCTTTTCTCCAGCTGAACGATTAATATGTGCATTTATTGGAATGAATCAAGTGTGAGATACTGACTGGAGATCAGTATCTCTTTTTATTGCCTTTTTTTGTATAATTTAAGCTGCACGAATAAGTGGATGTAATACTTTTTATGTCTTTGGTAAAGGCTCTTTTCGTAAACTTTGTTGCTATTGTACACAAGAATATCAGTTTGAATATATATCCAGTATTGAAACTTGTGAATAACACACAAAAAGATGCCAAGAAGACAGAAAACTTACGGGATGTTCCTTTTTACGTAGAGCAGCAATTTATGCGAAAACAGCCAATAAAATGTGAGAAGCATCTATTATTGTGCTTTTTACCAACACTATTTTTTAAGAGACATAAAAAATCTTTAAAATAGGGAAATTAATAGTGGCAAAAAACGATATATTGATATATTATGATGAAGAACAAAGTTTTACTAAAATATAAGTATAAAATTACTAAAATTTTTCGCAGGCCGATGCAGGATCTCTAATCTGCTCTTACAAAAAAGGATTAAAATGGTAATGCTGAGGGTATAGTTAAAAAGATGCATACGGAAGATGCAAATCGCTGGTCATATGGACAATGCTTTTTTGATTGAAATTGTAAGGCTTTACATATGGTAGTGGGGTAAATGCGTGGCCGTGCAATGCTTATGTATATTTTCCTGACATTATGCCGGCGAAACCCAAGGAGGTGTACTGTTTAGTAAAGTTTTGGTTCTTTCCGGCTGGCAAAAACGACAAAGCTTTTTGCAAACGGATTCATTAAAGTGGCGAGAGGAGTATTGTAATGGGTAACGGTATTTTTCACCCTGGTTTAGTGGACTATTTAATCATTCTTGTTTATTTTGTATTTGTTATTTTAGTTGGTTACGCATTAAAAAGTAAAATGAAAACAGGAGAAGACTTCTTTTTATCCGGCCGTTCGATACCGGGCTGGATTACATCACTTGCATTCCTTTCGGCTAATCTTGGGGCTATAGAAATGCTAGGAATGGCTGCGAGCGGTTACGAGTATGGAATGATGACAGTGCATTATTATTGGATAGGTGCAGTGCCTGCAATGGTATTCCTCGGAATATTTATGATGCCGTTCTATTACGGATCGAAGGCGAGATCGGTGCCTGAATATTTAAAGTTTCGATACAACGAAGCAACAAGAGGATTTAATGCGATATCATTTGCAGTCCTGACGGTTTTAATGTCGGGGATAAGCCTTTATTCAATGGCGCTGATTTTAAAAGTACTGCTGGGCTGGTCATTGAATTTCAGTATCATTATAGCAGCAGTAATCGTATTGGTTTATGTTGGAATTGGCGGTCTTACGTCATCTATTTATAATGAGGTTATTCAATTTTTCCTTATCTGGATTGGTTTATTGCCATTAGTGATCATGGCGCTTATCGATGCTGGAGGCTGGAGTGGAATCATGGCGAAGGTGCCGGAAACATTTGCCCATATTTGGCATGGGACTGCTACAGCATCTGGAAATGGCATGAATGTGGACTGGCTGGGTGTAACACTCGGACTTGGATTTGTTCTATCGTTTGGTTATTGGACAACAGATTTTCTAGTTGTACAGCGTGCCCTGGCGGCAAAAGACATGACGGCAGCTCAAAACACGCCAATTATTGCCTCTTTTATTAAAATAGTTACACCAATTTTAACAGTAGTACCCGGTTTAGCTGCGATTGTATTGCTGCCTAAGCTCGGCCCAACCAGTCATGCAGGTGATTTTAACATGACTCTCCCGCTTTTAATGGCAAAATATTACCCTACAGGTATTTTAGGTCTCGGTATCACCGCGCTGCTTGCATCCTTCATGTCTGGTATGGCTGGAAATGTAACCGCATTTACAACTGTTTGGACTTATGACATTTATCAGGCATACATCAAGAAAGATGCTTCCGATAAACATTACCTGTGGATGGGGCGGATCGCAACAATAGTGGGTATGATTATCAGTATTTTTACAGCCTATATCGTAATGGGCTTCCCGAGCTTAATGGATTACATGCAGACATTGTTCGGTTTCTTTAATGCTCCTTTATTTGCTGTTTTCTTGCTTGGAATGTTCTGGAAGAGGTCTACAGGCTGGGGAGGATTTTGGGGACTTCTTTGCGGAACGCTTACTGCCGCTATTCTTTATTTCTTTCTTCCAAAAGATTTCTTCGCCAGTGCGGCAGCAGGGAACTTTTGGAGAGCATGGTGGGCATTTTTTGCAGCCGTTGTTATTGAAATCGTTGTCAGCATGTTCACAAAACCGAAAACAGAGAAAGAGCTCAAGGGTCTTGTGTTTGGATATCATGAAAAGCTGGTTCATACACATCTTCCGTGGTATAAAAGGCCAAAAGTGCTGGGTTCTATCTCAATTATCATTTTAATTATATTAAATATTTGGTTCTTTTAAAGGAGGAGATGCAGCTTGAACAGATTTACAGATATCAGATTAAACATTGGATTAATTTTGACCATCATTGGGGTATTGATATTATTAACAGGTTTAATCTCATCTCCTGAATTGAAAGCGCTCCATGGTGTTAATATTGATTTGATTTGGGGAATTGTTACGACAATTGTTGGTGTATTTTTCTTGCTGCTTTATGGAAAACATAAATAGGCGCAATAATTCTGTTGCTCCTTTTGCTTAATGCAAAGGGAGCTTTTATTTATTTAGAATCTGCACCGCTGAGTAAACGCTTGCAAAATTAATAATATTATGATAAATTTTCCGAGAAATCTATCTTTTTTATAGCCAGGGGAGGGGAGCTGTTTTACTAGGTTTAAGACAAATAAGCGTATAGGTTTTTGTGCAGAAAAAGTCTATGTATCTGTCCGTACAATTATTCACATGACAATTGAGCTGATTTTTTACGAAAAAAAGAAAACGTTTACGTGTGTGATAGGGAAATGGCCATTATCCATTTCGGAAGGAGACTCGTATATGTCCGCCAAAAAAAAGACTATAAAATTTTTTGCAGCCACTTGTCTGGCCGTTGTTTTGGTATTTATGAATAGTTCGGCCTTTTTCTTTAATCAAAAGGCATCAGCAGATTCATCAACGACAAGCATTATTGTTCATTTTCACCGCTATGATTCCAATTATACAAACTGGGATTTGTGGATGTGGCCTTACCAGCCAGTAAACGGTGATGGTGCAGCTTATGAATTCACAGGACCCACAGATGATTTTGGGGTGACGGCAAATGTTCAGGTTCCCGGAAATAATAGCCAGGTTGGCCTAATTGTCCGCAAAAATGATTGGAGCGAAAAAAACTCCCCGGATAATACGTACATCGACCTTTCTAAAGGCCATGAGGTATGGGTTGTTCAAGGGGATCCGACGATTTACTACAGCAAATCAGATGCTGAGGCTGCTTCTAAGCCGGCTATTTCCAGCGCCTATCTTGATGGAAAAAACAAAGTTACTGCAAAATTGAATGCTCCTTTGGTGTTAACAAATGATACAAGCCAATTTTCAGTTTTAGACCAAACAGCACATAAATGGATTTCAGCCACTTCTGTGAAATCAGGAAACACTGGATCAAATGCAACAGATTTACTAAACATCACTCTTTCCAAAAATCCAGATGTCAGGCACTCTCTTTTATTGGAAGTAAAGGGATACAAGGCTAAATCCATACTGCCGCGTAGTGTGCTGGATTTGGCTCAATATCAATATAAAGGAAATGATCTGGGTAATACATTCACAAAAAAATCAACGGCTTTCCGAGTCTGGGCTCCTACTGCTGAAGATGTTCATTTGCTCCTTTTCAACTCCGAAAATGGAAAAGTGACGAAAAAATTGAATATGGAACAGGGTAAGGGCGGAACCTGGAAATTGAAGGTAAAAGGGAATTTGAATAATTGGTATTACCTTTATGAAGTAAAAGTGAACGGTCAAACACAGGATGCAGTGGATCCGTACGTAAGAGCCATTTCAGTAAATGGTTCAAGAGGAATGATCGTGGATTTACAGCAAACCAATCCAGCAGGCTGGCAGAAGGACCGTCATTAAACCCGGGCTAATCCTGTAGATGAAACGATTTATGAAGTGCATGTACGTGATTTTTCTATTGACCCGAATTCAGGACAGAAACACAAAGGAAAATACCTTGCTTTTACTGAAAAGGGTACAACAGGCCCGGATCATGTCAAGACAGGTGTTGACAACCTGAAAGAACTAGGGATTAACACGGTTCAGCTTCAGCCTGTAGAGGAATTTAATAGTATTGATGAAACAAAGCCGGACACATACAATTGGGGGTATGATCCGAGAAATTACAACGTCCCTGAAGGTGCATATGCCACAACTCCAATAGGCACAGCCCGTATTAAAGAGATGAAGCAATTGGTGCAAAGTCTCCATCAAAGCCATATTGGCGTTAACATGGATGTTGTGTATAACCATACTTTTAGTGCTTTGGTTTCTGATTTTGATAAGATAGTCCCTGAATATTATTACAGAACGGATGATGCAGGCAACTATACGAATGGTTCAGGATGTGGAAACGAAATTGCAGCCGAACGCCCAATGGTACAAAAATTCATTATTGATTCTGTGAAATATTGGGTGAATGAATATCATATTGATGGTTTCCGATTTGATTTAATGGCTCTTTTAGGCAAAGATACAATGGCGAAGCTTTCTAAGGAATTGCACAAACAGCTTCCAGGAATTGTGCTTTACGGGGAGCCTTGGACAGGAGGAACATCTGGGTTATCAAGCGGCCAGCTTTTAACAAAAGGGCAGCAAAAGGGCTTGGGGCTTGCAGTGTTCAATGACAATATCAGAAATGGACTGGATGGCAATGTTTTTGATAAAACTGCAAAAGGCTTCGCGACAGGTGATACACAATCAACCCAGGCAATTAAAAATGGTGTCATGGGAAGCATAACGGACTTTACGTCAGAACCAAGCGAAACGATCAACTATGTTACCAGCCATGACAATATGACATTATGGGATAAAATAGCCGCAAGCAACCCGAATGATACAGAGCAAGACAAAATAAAAATGGATGAACTGGCTCAAGCTGTAGTATTCACTTCCCAAGGCGTTCCCTTCATGCAGGGTGGGGAGGAAATGCTGCGGACAAAAGGCGGAAATGATAACAGCTATAACGCAGGAGACCAGGTAAACCAGTTTGACTGGTCCCGTAAAGCAAAGTACAAGCAAGTGTTTGATTATTATGCAAATCTCATTCATTTGCGGAATGAGCATCCTGCCTTCAGAATGACAACCGCGGATCAGATTCAAAAGCATCTTTCATTTTTGGATAGCCCTGCAAATACGGTTGCCTTTGAACTAAAGGATCATGCTAATAACGATAAATGGAAAAATATTATTGTTATATATAATCCAAACAATACGGCTCAGACCCTGGTACTTCCTGCGGGAAAATGGAAAGTGAAACAGCTTGGAACGGAAAAAGGGCAATCATCTCTGTATGTTGAAGGAAGCGCACAGGTTGCTCCGATCAGCACGATGGTACTTTATCAGTAATAAAGGGAAAATACAGAACAAAAGAAACAGGTACGCGAATGGAGTGAGTTCTATGTTAAAAGTTGCGCTATTAAGCCGATGGCATGTGCACGCAGATGATTATGCAAGAGAAGCGAAAGAAAACCCTAATATTTTCATTTCGGCAATCTGGGATGAAGATGCCGAAAGAGGACGTAAATGGGCAGATGAGCTTGAAGTCCTCTTTATAGAGGATATTGATACATTGCTTGCAGATTCATCCATTGATGCAGTCATCGTAGCTGCTCCAACTGCAATGCATCATCAGATCATAGTGAAAGCGGCAAAAGCAGGCAAGCATATTTTTAGCGAAAAGGTGCTGGCTCTATCTTTTCAGGAAAGCAAGGACATTTTCTCAAGCGTGAAGGAATCAAATGTCCAGCTTATGCTTTCACTTCCAAGGCTTGTTGAAACGCCGTATCTCTATGCGAGTGAAGCAATAGAAAAAGGTTTGCTGGGCAAAGTAAATACTGTACGCTGCAGATGTGCACATGGGTTAGGCCTTCCTTCTGAAACAGAACCCTATGGATGGCTTCCCGAACACTTTTTTAATGAAGAGCAAACTGGCGGAGGAGCATTCATCGATCTAGGGGCGCATCCTATTTATATCGTCAACCGGCTGGCAGGAAAACCAAAAGCGGTGACAGCACGCCTTGAAGCTTTTTATGACCGATCTGTTGATGATAATGCTATTGCAATTGTAGAGTATGAAACTGGAATTCTTGGAATCTGTGAAACTTCCTTTATATCATTGCACACTCCGTTTATAAAATTAGAGGTGTATGGAAGTGAAGGGACTTTACTGATTGAAGACGACAGCATACGAATAAAAAGCAGCAAACTCGACCCATATGAATGGGTGATTCCTGAACATGTCCCAGCAAAAGGGAAAATGCCAATGGAACAATGGGTAGATGCCATCCTGAATCATACCGTGCCATCCATTACGGATGAGGATGCTTTTCTATTAACTCAAATTAATGAAGCGGCGGCAAAATCACATCGAACAGGAGAAAGAGTGCTCATTTAGTTAACGGAAAGAAGGGATAAAAAAGTGGTACGTTATTTAGATGGAACTGTGGCACTTGTAACAGGCGGTTCGCGTGGATTAGGAAAATGGATATCCTACTCTCTTGCTCAAGCTGGTGCAAATGTGATGGTTAATTATGCTCATGACAGTAAGGGAGCCCAAAAAACAGTGCAGTGGATTGAAGAAAACGGAGGAAGGGCAGTGGCAGCCAAAGCGGATATTACCAATCAGGAAGAGGTAATCCAGCTTGTAAAGATGGCAGAACAAGAATTTGGTTCATCGATTGATATCATCGTAAATAATGCAACTGGACCTCAGCCTGAACTTTCCATTGAAGAAAGCAATTGGAAAGATTATTTGGATCAGCTTGAGTTTTTTGTAAAGGCCCCTTTGCTCCTATTGAAGGCAGTACTTCCATGTATGAAAAAGAAGATGGGCGGGAGGATTATCAATATAGGAAGTGAAGTCGTACAAATTGGAAATCCTTTTTTTGCTAATTATGTGACAGCTAAGTCTGCACAAATTGGTATGACACGTTCCTGGGCGGCAGAATTAGGTCCGTATGGCATTACGGTTAATCTAGTTCATCCCGGTTTTATCCCGGTCGAAAGGCATGAAGGGGTAGATCCGACAGAGTATCAGCAGAAAGTTCCGCTAAAAAGAATGGGAGAACCTGCTGATATAGGAGAGACAGTTGTATTTTTGGCTTCGGGCGGCGCAAAATTTATTACAGGGCAATCCATAGCTGTTAATGGCGGAAATACATTTGGAACATAATAATTTATTCTATTAATTGCGCTGTTAAAATTTTTATAATGAATACTGCTCGTTTTTTTAGCTCATTCGTGTGAAACTACCGTTACACATGCCTTTCAGCTCTGCTGAAAGGTTACAGTAAAGAAAGGAAACCCATGCAAACTTGTTTGCATGGGTTTCCTTTCTTTACTGTAAAATGAGCTAAAAAACACAGCGTCCTTTTGCCTTTGCTCTAACAGTTAAGTGATACAACAGGAATAATTAACATGTTTTTAGCAAGACTATAAAAAAAGGTTTAGCTAAGGTGGGTACTGATGGATAATTATACGAATGATAATACAGCCAGACGATATCAGGCGCATGTCAGTATTCTTGGTACAACACAGGTTCACTTGCGAAATCCTTATATCATTGCGTGGTGGAGCGCTGCATTTCCTGGATTTGGACACCTCCTATTGTCGAAGTACTTGAGGGGATTCGTATTGTTTATTTGGGAAGTGCTCGTTAATTTAAAAGCTCATCTTAATGTGGCTATGATTTATTCCTTTCAGGGAAAAATTGATTTAGCAAAAGAAGTGCTGGATACGCGGTGGCTTTTAATTTATATTCCTGTGTATATCTTCGGCATATGGGACAGCTATCGTACCACTATTGATATGAATCAAGTATACATATTGGCTAAACACGAAAACCATCGATTTAATTCCTTTAGTATGGGTGCGCTGGAAATCAACTATATGGATAAACGATACCCGATACTTGCAATATTTTGGTCTTTGACTGTCCCTGGCTTGGGGCAGCTTTACCTGCACCGCATCGTAACAGCATTTTTCTCTCTCACCTGGACGGTAGTTTTTTATTACTATTCACACGGACTTCAAGCAATCTCGCTTTTGTTTCTGGGGAAAATACAGGAAGCCACGAATGTTATTAACATGGAATGGTTTTTATTTTTTCCTTCAATCTACGGCTTTGCCGTCTATGATTCCTATATGAACACCGTAGAAAATAATAATTTATTTAATATGGAGCAAAGAGTTTTTCTGACAGAACAATATCAATCCACTGCGTTCCAAATTAAAAAAGGACAAAAAGTGAAGTGATCCTATGCAAATTTTTTCCACATTCGAGCATAGCTCTTTTTTGGAAGTATCGATTGCCTTAATTGAAAAAGAAGGTGTAAAGAAAGAAAATATTTTTGCTATTCCCCTCGATAACAGAGTGGAGCAGCGTAAAGTATTTGATACTATGAACCGTTCGGATGGAACGACGCTTATTGACATCGGGATGGCCTTGGCAACAGCCTTCGCGGTCATCGGTGCAAGTGTTGGATTTATACTGGCTTGGGGTCCGATTTATTGGGGATTAATCGGGGCTTTTATTGGCTTTATGATTGGCTTTGCCATCCGCCTTTTTACAGAGCTTGTAATCAAGAAAAGAAAAAGAGTGTTAAAAGGCCAGCATTCAGAATTGATATTGATCATTGAATGTGAAGATAGCCTATCTTCTGTCATTGAAAAAATTTTATGGGATCACTTTGCTCTTGGGGTGGCCAAAATTAAACAGGAAAATAACAATGTATAAAAGAGTGGATAGGAATGACACCAGAGTGATGAATTTCCCACCTATAATGTATGACTCCTCTGGGCAAATTAACAGAGGAGTCTTATGAGGAAAAAGTTTAATGGGCAGAATCTTAGTCCGTTTTTATTTTTGTGCAGGGAAATAACTAAAGAGGTAGTAGGAAAGAATTCTGTTTGAAAATGGTTAGGAAAAATTGATGTGTTCATTTGGTAAGCTTTTATTTTTTATTCATTATCACTTGACTGAATGAAATTTATATGTTATAATTAAATATTTTTTTATTGACTTCATTAGGTGATCCGTGATAAATATAAAGTGGAACAATTAAAATAAGGCGGCTTTAAAAGGCTGGTAGTTAGATAGAAAAAAATAATAGTTATAGAGAATACACTTTCCTAAAGTGAGGGGAAACCTAATGGAGACATTGCCATGCAAAGGCTGCAGGGGGTTATGCTGCGGTCACGGAAAAAGAATTAATAAAAATAAAAAAGAAAATCAAAAATATGCCCAGAAAAATGAGAGACGCTTTAGAAAATCAAACGAGATTTCATGGTACCTGTATATTCTTTAACACGGAAAAAGATCAATGCGGTATCTATGTAGTTCGCCCCAGTCGCTGCAGTATGTTTGGACTATATAAAGGGATGGCTTGCTTTCGAAAGCCGGAATTAGCAACAAAAAATCAAACGGCACCAGAAAAAAACGCTGGCATTCTATCTATTGATTATACATGGAAGGATTTCAAATAGCATGCTTTATTGGGATAATGTGTTAATGTGATTTATAAAAGTTTCTAATAGGTTGACAAAGAGATTAAAGCTTATTATTATATGTTTAAGAATTTAAACATTTAAACCTATTGGATGGAGGAAAAAGATATGAACAAAAAAACGGCTTTAATTACTGGTGCGACAAGCGGATTGGGGTATGAATTTGTAAAGCTATTTGCGAATGATGGCTACGATCTTGTATTAGTTGCACGAAACAACATCAGGCTTAGTGAGATAAAAAATAGCTTTAAAAATGTAAATGTTACTACTATCGCCAAGGACTTAAGCATTGAAGGTGCAGCCAGGGAAGTCTTTGAACAAGTCGAACAGGAAGGTATCTTGATAGACATTCTGGTAAATAATGCTGGATTCGGGCTAAAGGGCAGTTTCGACAAGCTGGACATCCAAAAACAGCTTAGCATGATACAGCTTAATACTGGGGCATTAACTGAGTTAACCTATTATTTTCTTCAAAAAATGAAGCAAAGAAACAGCGGCAGAATATTAAATGTAGCCAGCACGGCTGCGTTTCAGCCAGGACCACTAATGGCCGTTTACTTTGCTACAAAGGCATATGTATTATCTTTGTCCGAGGCACTTATGGAAGAATTATCAGGCACCTCCATTACAGTAACAGCTCTTTGTCCCGGGGCGACCAAAACAAACTTTGGTGCTGTGGCAAATGTCGAGAATTCTAAAATGTTCAGCCAGGCGATGTCTGCAGAAGTAGTGGCAAAACAAGGATATGCTGCATTAATGAACGGAAAAAGGGTGTTTGTTCCTGGAGGAGCAAATAAAGCAGGTGTTCTGGGAGCAAAGTTTATGCCAAGAAGATTAGCGGCAAAAGTGGCGAAATATGTAGCAGGCGATAAATAATTTTTGAGTGGAGGAAAACTCTATGGGACAACAAGCAATTGAAATTTTTCGGGATTGTATTCCGTTATTTAATGCATTAAGCGACCCTGCCAGACAGGATATCATTCTGCTTTTGGCTGAAAAAGAGCCCTTAAGCGTAAATGAAATTGCCGAAGCATCTAATCTATCACGGCCGGCCATTTCCCACCATTTAAAGATCCTTCGTGATAACCACCTGGTTTCAATTGAACAGAAGGGAACACAGCGCTACTACTCATTATCCTTGAATGAAAGTGTACATCAATTAAAGCAGCTGATTAGGGTTGTAGAGGAAGAATGTATTGTTGATCATTCTTAACAAAAGGTTGTTTCCGCATAGATAGTTACATTTTCGTACAATGGATGAATTCTTATTCATTACATCTTTTTGTCAGCTATTCACGACTTCCATACAGAAACGAGTATTTTCATCTTTTTTTTATGTCAAATTGCAAAAAAGGCTTCATGAATTAGAGAGTGGAATTGTTGATAGTTTAGCACCATCCCCAAGGAATTTATAAGGACTGCAGCGAATATAGTACCATAGAAAAATATGTCACCAGCAAAACTTGGAGGGTTCTTTAATGAATGAAAAATATCCTATTGGCCAATTTCAATTTGAGGGAGAAATAACTCCATCTGTAAGAGAAGGCTGGATTAAAGAGATAGAGCGTCTGCCCCTAAAGCTAAAGGAAGCCGTTAAAGACTTATCGGATGTACAGCTTAATACCCCATATCGGAACGGGGGATGGACTGTTTGGCAGGTGGTTCACCATGTTGCAGACAGCCATATGAATGCTTACATTCGGTTTAAGCTGGCTCTGACAGAAGACAAACCGATAATTAAACCCTATGAGGAAGCAAGGTGGGCAGAACTCGCTGACTATTCTTTGCCCATAGATGTGTCACTTGCTTTATTGGATGCCCTGCACGAACGCTGGACTGCACTTTTAAAGGATTTGACTTTATCAGAATTAAAAAAGACGTTTATCCATCCAGAATCCGGAGAAATTTCTTTAGAAAAAAATATAGGCTTGTACGCATGGCATGGACGTCATCATGTTGCCCATATTGAATCCTTAAAAACGAAGATGGGTTGGGACAATTAAATAATAATGTAAGTTAAGATACAAAAAAATGGAGGAACCTGTGTTCTTCCATTTTTTTAGGGTGAAAAAAGAAGGAAGATTTTTATTGAACCAATGTAGTCTCTGTCTAGCTCCAGCGCCTACCGGCTAGTTGATTTAAACCGGAAGATTAATTTCCAAGTTCCTGTAGTAATTTTTTAAAAGTATAAAAACCGGGCTTTGGCGAATAATCGTCTTTAAGAATACCAAATTGATGAAATAAATCATCTTTTGAAGAATCTGCATCGCGAAGTCCAAATAATTCGTAATGTGTAATGTTTATTTGCTGTCTAAGATTGTTAATGGTTCGAATCACCTTTTCAAGAACCTGAGCTTGGTGTTCGTACGTTCGTTCATATTCCAAAAAAGGATTTTTCCCTGTTGGCCAGCCGTTTTCCGTTACCCGTATCGGGACCAACTCGTGAATTCCCGCCTGGGGAAGATATTTGTCTCTGAGATTACGCAACGTTGTTTCAACAGCCAGAGGAATTTCCTCTAAATCCATTGGTTCCTCGAATACATCCACATAAAAATTATGTCCTACAAAGTCCACTGCTTCAACAAACGATTTCCCTCCTTGTTTTCCGAGTTTTTCCCAGAAGGCAGATATAGCAGCGGGACTGTCAGGGACCGATCCAAAACCAATTTTAATAGGACAATTTCGGGCCAAAGCTTCTTTTTTTGCTGTCTTTACCCCTTCAATTAGCACCTCCATTACATACGGCTTTGCCCCCTCCATAAAGGATAAATTGGGTTCATTTGTAATTTGAAGTGATTGAAGCTGTTTTCCGTACTTCTGTATAATCTTCCGCAAAAATTCAAGCCACGCATCAAGATTTACAGGGGATTCCTGCATGCATCCTACCGTTAAATCACCTAATAAACCTGCGTGACCATATCGTTCTGCCGCTAAAAAAAGCGATGTTACTTTTTCTGGCCCCATATAGACAAGATAGTTTCTGGGAATAAGTTTTTTTTCATTTTTTCGCAAGCTATTGAGAGCAGCGTTAATTTTAATAAAATCATCTTCAGGCCCGACAGCCAGGCCGACGGGAGTTCCAGCTGGGCTCAACGGATATATGCCAAAGGTTAAGCCGGTTTCTTTCACTTAATTCACCCTCTTAAACGCCTTCAGATCGCAAGGCATTATAATGTCAGTTCGTTATAAATATGTTTCTAAATCATCTTATACTCACTCGTTTAGTACATAATTAATAACAATTTAATATAAAATTATGGTATATTCAATAGGTGTAATGGAAAAATAATAAACAATTATTTACTAATGGAGTCGTGTGAAAATGAAACTGAAAATAGATCAAATAGCCGGGGGCTTTATACAGCTGCTCCCTCTCGTGTTTACCAAACTAAATAAAAAACAATTAAATGCTTTGGATTTAACACATCTGCAAGCTCATATTTTAGAGGAGTTATTTCAGGCGAAAGAGGGAATTTCCATTACACAGCTTGGCCAAAAAATCAACATATCAAAGCAGCAGTTAACCCCTTTAATTACAAAGCTGGCTGAAAAAAAATATATTTTAAAAGAACAAAATCCCCATGATAAACGTGCAATTAAACTGGTGATCACGGAAAGAGGAAGGGAAAAGGTTCAAGAGCGCTGGGCTGCATTTTATCATGCGTTTACCGAGAAAATTGCGGGGGTTACAGAAGAGGAATTGGATGATCTTCATTACTCAATTAATAAAATAAACCGAATTTTTGGCAGGCTTTGACTGTGTGATCAACCCCTCGTTGAGCCTCTAGCTAAAAACGATATAGAAAGAGAATGACTAAATAAATGTAGCGATTCCCGCGAAGTAATGATTCAATTGACAAAGGAATTTTATTCATGATATATTTATCTCGAATTAAAGATATTTTAGTTTGAAGTAATTTGAAGCTATTAGGCTGTATTTTACATTTGCTTGGAAGGAAAAAGTAAAAGGTATTTGATAAAGGCTCTTTTCGTAAGCTTTGTTGCTAATTGACATAAGAAATGATTTAAAGTCATGATTTAATATTTAAAGATGTGAATAGCTTACAAAAGATGCCCCGAAGACAGACAACATACGGAATGATGCGTTGTACGTAAAGCAACAATCTGTGCGAAGACAGCCTTGATAAAAATTGAGACGTTAATTTAAAGTCGAATAAAATCTGTAGCCCAGTTGGAGGAATGGAAATGAACCAATTAAAAGGCATTCACCATGTTACAGCTATAACCAGCAGTGCGGAAAAGAATTATGAATTTTTTACATTTGTATTAGGTATGCGATTAGTAAAGAAAACTGTCAATCAGGATGATATTCAGACCTATCATTTGTTTTTTGCTGATGATACAGGGAGCCCTGGAACAGATATGACCTTTTTTGATTTTCCGGGAATTCCAAAAGGTGTCCATGGAACAAATGAAATATCCAAAACCTCTTTCAGGGTTCCAAGCGATGCGGCTATTGACTATTGGCTGAATCGTTTTGAACGTCTTAAAGTAAAGAACAGTGGAATCAAAGAGCAGTTTGGCACAAAAACACTTTCATTTGTTGATTTTGACGATCAGCAATACCAGCTGATATCAGATGAAAAAAATGAAGGTGTCAAAGCAGGTATTCCTTGGCAAAATGGTCCTATCCCGCTTGAATATGCGATTACTGGTCTTGGCCCCATTTTTGTGAGAGTGGCTAATGTGGATTATTTTAAAGAAATGCTTGAGAAGGTGCTTCAATTTAAAGAGATTGCGAAAGAAGGAGCGTTTCATTTATTTGAGGTAGGGGAAGGCGGCAATGGCGCCCAAATTGTTGCAGAGCATAATGTCATCCTGCCTGAGGGTCGCCAAGGGTACGGTACTGTTCATCATGCAGCATTCCGGGTAGAAAACAGGTCCGTATTAGAAGAGTGGATTAAGCGAATGCATAGCTTTGGTTTTCAAACATCCGGCTACGTTAACCGTTATTTCTTTGAATCGCTTTATGCACGGGTAGCTCCGCAAATTTTATTTGAGTTTGCAACGGATGGTCCTGGTTTTATGGGAGACGAGCCGTATGAGACACTTGGAGAAAAATTATCCCTGCCTCCATTTTTAGAGGCAAAACGTGAAGAGATTGAACGTATGGTTCGGCCGATTAACACGGTTAGGAGTACAATAGACTTCACTAAGGAATCATTTTAATAATCATGCAAAGAAGGATTAGATCACATGGTCTATCCTTTTTTTTAACATTGTTTAGCTTTTCTTGATACGAATAGAAATAAAGGATCACTTCATACTACTAACGAGGTGATCATATGGAGTTTGAATTTTTAACTCAGGATAGTGCAGTACCCTGCTTGATAACAGCAGACAAGGACAATGGAAGATATATGGTTCGGAAGCCGGATACAAGCGGGGAAGTCTTTAATAATAAAGAAGAGCTTGTACAGTGGTTAAAAAAAAACTGGGTAAAGAATCATATTTTAGATGAAGCTTTGTTCTCCAAGATGATGACATCATTAAAAGAAGAATAGTGGCAAACATGACATTTCTCTCCTCTTTTATTTACTGAAGAAAAGTGATAAGGTTCCCTTCTTTTTTTTGGACTTGTTAAATTTATACGTTAATAGCTGCTCGTTTTTAGCTCATTCGTAATACGATCGTTTAACACGAATGAGCTAAAAATCAACATAGGATCGCTGCATAACTAGATAATAAAAGGCTCTGGCTGTCATTTGTTGGCAGCCTGCTTTTATGGCAGTGCAAGAGGATGGCAGAAGGTTTTTGGGCTTTCTTTGCAGAATACTTTGTGAGTAAAATTGTTAAAACAATAAAGGTAAGGGGTTATATCTGCTGTAAAGCTGTAATGGAGAGGGATGTAATGAATAAAAGAGGGTGTTTAAGCTATTGACTCGACAATTGATGAAAAGTGCCAACTATAGAGAACACTTACGTGCAGACTGTGAAAAGTGTTTCGGCTTATGCTGTGTAGCGTTATCGTTTGCGGAATCTACGGATTTTGCTTTTGATAAAACGGAAGGAACTCCTTGCAGAAATCTGCAAAAAGATGATCGTTGCGGAATTCATAAAAACCTAAGAAAGAATGGCTTCCGCGGGTGTACGGTATATGAATGTTTTGGAGCTGGCCAAAAGGTTTCTCAAGTAATATACAATGGGAATATCTGGAGGAGAAATCCTGAGACAGCTAAAGAAATGTTTGCAGTATTTCCCATAATACAGCAGCTTCACGAAATGTTATATTAATATTATGAAGCGTTAAGCTTAGAAGAAGCTCGGCCCATTTTTAAGGATATAGAGAAGGTTTTACAGGAAACGGAGCTTCTCACCTCTTTAAACCCCGAGTCGATCTTAGATCTTTATGTACCGAGCCATAGAGATAAGATCAATAATTTACTTATAAAGACAAGTGAATTAGTCCGTAAAAAAGTAAAAAATAATCAAATAAATAACAAGATGATATAAATCTTGAAGAAGCGTGATCTCATAGGAGCAAATTTAAGAGGGGCTAATCTTAAGGGGGTTAATTTGAGAGGTGCGTTGCTTATTGCTTCAAACCTCCAAGAAGCGGACATGCGGTCAGCAGATCTTATTGGTGCTGACTTGAGAGATGCTGATATTAGCGGTGCCAATCTCATAGGAAGCATTTTTCTAACACAAGTACAAGTGAATGCAGCTTAAGGTGATATCTATACAAAATTACCGCCTTCATTAAGCATACCTGATCATTGGCTTAATTAAATGAATGGCTCTGTTAAAAAAATGTTCATTTTAAATCTATGCTGATTGGAGCGGAAAGAGAGCGCCTGCAGCGGGAATCAACAGTTAAGATTAACTAATCTACTAAAAAAGGTGAAGCTTGTTTAAATTAATGGTAAAGTTAGAAAGAAAATTTTAAAAGTGAGTAGGCGAACATTATGATAGAGGTAAAAAAATCTCCACTAAGTGATGGAGAATTTAATCGCGGAGTATTTGCTACATGTGATATTAAAAAAGGAGAGCTTTTACACGAGGCACCTGTAATTTCTTATCCAAATGAACAGCACCAACACATTGAGAAAACCATTCTTGCCGATTACGCTTTTGAGTATGGGATAAATCATACGGCTATTCTCCTTGGTTATGGGATGCTGTTTAACCATTCTTATGAGCCGAATGCCACATATGAAATTAATTTTGAAAATCACACCTTTGACTTCTATGCTTACACTGACATAAAAGCAGGTGACGAGATTTTAATTAATTATAATGGCGATGTTGATGATAAAGAAAAACTGTGGTTTAATCAGGACTAAAAAGGATAGCACGATCCGTTTAAGCATGGCCGTGCTTTAGTGTGTGAATTAGGGGTGATTTCGGTTTCCCTCATAAAAAAAGGATACCGGACAAGCCTCGCCTAGTAAAAAAGTTTTGAGGTGTAAGAGAATGAATAAACGATGGACAATTGATAAAATTAAAGAATTTGTTGATAACAATTCGGAAAGTAAGCTGTTAACTACAGAATATCACGGTTTTTCTCAAAAGTTACAATTTAGGTGTGCTTGTGGCAGCATTTTTGAAAAAACGTTTACGAAATTTAAAAATAATAACCAGCGTAAATGTGATGTATGCCAGCCGCCAAAAGCTTCACGCTAAAAGCAAAGCAAAATAAATAAAGTGCATATAGACATTAAAAAACTCGCCAATTGGCGAGTTTTGCTTCAAAAAAAGAGTATAAAATGCTCCATTAAATAAAGTATTTAACCAATGTAGTCTCTGTCTAGCTTCATCGCTTTATTTTAAGATCCGCTCTCATTTTATCCTCTTATAAGAGATTCAGCACCGTCGATGAAAATTGCCGTTCCACTAATATGGCTGGAATCATCAGATGATAGAAAAAGGACTAGATCTGCAACTTGCTCCGAAGTACCAGGTTTTCCTTCCAACGGCTGGTCTCCCTTAGGAAATTCTACAGGAATTTTAACCTTTTCCAAATTTTCAGATGGCCATGTATTTTGATCGATGTTTGTGTCAATAGCTCCAGGACATATGGCGTTCACACGAATTTTATATGTAGAGAGCTCTAGGGCTGCCATCTTCATAAAGGCTACTTGTCCAGCTTTTGAACTGCTATACGCAGACATACCAATGTTAGAGAAGATTCGGTTTCCATTCACAGAGCTTGTAATGATGATGCTCCCGCCATTTTTCTTTAAAAAGGGAATGGAATACTTGGTTAACAGAAAAGTTCCTTTTAAATTGGTCGTAAGGGTCTCATCCCAATCATTTGGAGAGAGATCTTCAATAGGGGATACAGTACCATTAATTCCTGCATTTGCGAAAACAATATCGAGCCGTCCCCAGCGTTCCGCGGCTTCTTTTACACCGCTTTCGACCATTTCTGGATTAGCAATATCTACTTCCTTTGCAAATGCATCTCCTCCGATTGCTTTAATTTCTTCTGCTGCTTTTTCTGCCCGGCTTTGTTTGATATCAAAAATGCATACCTTAGCTCCTTGCTTTGCTAATTTTATTGCTGCTGCTTTTCCAATTCCGGAACCCCCGCCGCTCACAATTGCCACTTTGTCCTTTAATCTCATCTTTATTGCTCCTCTCTCTGCATAATTCAAAAAGTCCCAAATAGTTTACCCATTTATCGCTAGCTTGTAACCCGAATCTATAAAAACTGCTTCCATTCTAAAATGAATGAAAGCAGGAATAGGAAATCGGTAGAGGAGAATAGATGATGACACTTTAAGTTTTCATAAGCTATACTAAACAGAGTTTTTTTACTGGCAATTCTGCGTTACGTTAAATTTCGGAGCATTAACGAGAAATAAGAAAATATTTGGGTGAAAAAGAGGGGAACATAACAAAAACAGTCATGTATATGGAGGTTTCCGGTATTTGTAAAAAAAATAAAAATCATAAAAACTTAAAATCTAAAAATGAGATTTTTTATCATTTTTAATCACGGGAGTGTATAAGATTAGAATGTGATAGAAAAAAGCCACTTGGTACGGCCATACCAAGTGACCGCTATCCTATTTATGAACAATCACGGCAATGAGCGAGAGAATGGCAACGAGAAAGAAAACAAATGTACAAAAAATGAAATAAAGTTTAGTCATGATGCTCACCTCCTTGATATAAGTATATGAGGGGAACAAACGGACATTCTTTTTTTCAACATTTTTTGTATATGTCATTCGAACTATTTTTCCACCCTTTAAGGTGGATTTTTTAATTTTATTTAACCTTTTCTATACTTTTCATTCGTGGTGCAAGAAAAGAAGAGCTTATCCCATTTGAAACAAATACATATAAAGAGCGACTAAATACAGCAAAATATAGATAATTGCACAGATCTTGAAGAGAATTGTAAAAAAACCTTTTTCTTTTTTTAGAATAACTAAGTACAGGATGGAAAGAATTACAACGACAATAAAACGAGGTGTAACGGCAAGTTCATAAAGTTGTAAATACATAAAGGCCTCCAAATTCCGTCATCATGATGAATATAGACTCCATAGGAGAGGGAGTTACATAACAAATTTCGCTCCACATATAAAACTATGCTGACATAAAAAATGCTAAATAAATTTTAAGGTTATAATACTACTGTCCAGAATAATGAAAAAGAGCTTTTAAATGAAATGTATATTTAATTTGTTCAATAATCTACGTTTTTATTGATAAATACCTTTAACCAAGAGAAATTAAAGATCTATCTCTAAATATAAATTAAATTTGTATCCGCTTCCACGATAAAAAGTAATTTATGGAAGGGAAAAGTATACTATAATAATTAAGGAATAAGAGAACAGGAGAAGAGGCAATTGGAAAAACAAAATAGCAAGTACCGTTGGGCAGTCTTTGCCTTTGTATTGTTTGCTTATCTTTTTATTGTAAGCCAAAGGACTGCACCGGGGCTTATATCAAATCAATTAATGCATGAGTTTCACCTGACCGCAGCTGTCATAGGGCTGCTTGCAAGTATTCAATTTTTGGCATATGCGGGTTTGCAAATACCAATTGGAATATTATCCGATCGTTTCGGCCCGAACGGTTTCTTAATAGGTGGAACGCTTGTAAATGGAATTGGGACCGTTCTCTATAGTCTGGCACCCGATGAAACAGTCCTTCTTGCCGCAAGACTTTTGGTGGGAATAGGGGACGCAGCCATATGGATTAATCTTGTGTTAATTTTAAGTCAATGGTTCAAAGCTCAGGAATTTGTCAGTCTTTTAGGCTGGGCAGGTGTAACGGGAAGCGTGGGATTCCTTACAGCCACTGTCCCTTTTTCATTATGGATTGCACAATCTGGGTGGAGAATTCCCTTTTTGACAGTGGGAATTCTGCTATGCCTTATAGGCTGTACGCTTTATTTTATTCTTATAAGAAAGCCAAATCAATTGTTTAAAAAAGAAGAACCTGTGGATTCTCGTTCTTTAAAAAAGGAAGAGAAGCTAGAAAAAACCCTCTCCATTTTAATCCGGTTATTTTCAAGCCGACAGGCATGGGCGACATTTTTCTGCCATTTTGGCTTAGTTGGTACTTATGTAGGGTTTATTGGCTCTTGGGCAGTGCCTTATGGGATGTCGATATTCAGAATGTCAAGAACTGGAGCAAGCCAGTTAATTATGATTGGATTAATAGGTGCGATAGTGGGAGCTCCGTTAATAACCTGGATTTCAAGCCGGACAGGTTCTATTAAACGCCCTTATTTGCTGGTACAGAGTATCGTTTTTTTCAGTTGGGCAGGGTTTGTTTTATTTAATGGAAAACCTCCGTTTTTTATGCTTGTCATCCTTTTCTTAATCATTGGTTTTGGCAATGGGGCCAGTACACTTACATTTGCGGTTGTCCGACAGTCATTTCCTATCAAAGAGGTTGGGGTTGTTTCCGGTTTTGCAAATACTGGCGGATTTTTAAGTGCTGTTTTACTTCCAAGCTTATTTGGAAAAGTACTTGATTTTTTTCAGCATGCTCCCCAAACAGTAGGCTACCATTACGGATTTATTATTCCTTTATTATTTTCGTTGTTCAGTGTAGCTGGTGGAATACTGATAAAGGAAAAGAGCAAGAAACAAGGCAATGCAGGCAGCTCAGCTGTATAATTTGAAAGCAGCCTTGTAATATATAAACTTAAAAAGCCTTATCTGCTCTTATTTGCAGCAGATAAGGCTTTTTTAAAAGGAAATAGAGGTCAAAATGTGATCAGAAAAACTTTTATGACTACAACACAATTAGTTGAATATTTAAATTGAAATCTGCTAGTTTTTTAGCTCATCTGTGTGAAACGGCTGTTTCACACGAATGAGCTAAAAAAACATATACGATTATAAAAAAATAAATACGAGTTGACAACTAGGATTAATCGGTTTAAGATGGATCATAAGGAAATGTCATCCGTATAAAATTGAATGAACTTATCCAGAGAGGTGGAGGGAATGGCCCTGTGAAGCCTCAGCAGCAGATTCTTTAAAAAAGAAAACTGTGCTAATTCCATCAAGCGTATGAGCTTGGCAGATAAGTTGAGGAAGTATTTAGTTTATTAACCCTCTTCTTATACCAAGGAGAGGGTTTTTGCTTAGGATTTTTATGAATTATTGTATTCTATGGTGATCTTTTTAAGAGATGAGAATAAGGAGTGAGTGTAAAATGGGAAATATTCTTAGGAAAGCAGTAGAAGTCAGGAGGAATGAATTAATTAACAAGCTTATCACGTTTAATTTGTATAAAAAAGAGGGCAGACATTTGTTTGAATTATCATTAACTGAGTTGGAAATAGAATACAAACAAGCCTTAGCACATACACATCCTCATAGTGACATGGGTTCGATCCGCTTTTCTGGTCTTAAAAATTAATTTATAACTAGAAGTAACGCCCTTTTACATTATTTTAGATAATCCTCTGTCACTTCCTCCTATGTTAAGAAACTCAAATTAGTAAAATCTCTAACAATAAAAGCCTATTTCCAACAGAATATTATTGAAACGTTTTTAATCAATCAGGCATTTAAAGAAAAATAGAAAAAGAGTACTCATTTTGAAAGAATCTGCATGTAAATTAAAAAAGTGGGTATATTTACATTAATAAAATGGAAGCCCGCTCACTTAAAAACCAAGAATGCGGGTTTAAATGATCCATAATCAGGAAGGTGAATACAAATGAAAAAGACTGATAATATGAGCCTTAGAATTGGAGATTGGGTCAAAGGAAGAACGCATGATGGTGAAATAATACAAGGCTATTTAGAAGAAGTAAATGCCATTCAGGGATTTGCTAAGGTAAAAGTAATAGAATGTGATAACAAGTTTAGAAGAGGAAAAACGATAGAAGTCCTTGAACATTGGATTGAAAAAATACCGGAAAGCTCAGAAATTACAGAAGAATATATTGGCATGCTGATCGATTTGGCCTTATTGACCAAGGATGAGGAATGGTTTATGGAGCTGGCATTGATTTATAAATCATTTAAAAGCTCACAGCAAATTAAAGATGACCTGTTTTATCTCTTAAATTAAAGGCTGTGTTAAAGTAAATGCTGGTAACTGCTCATTTTTCAGATCATTTTACAGTAAAAAAGAATGAGCTAAAAAACAACAGTGTCCCTTAACATGACCGCGTAAAAAAATTTTTTTACACTAACTGTGCGGGAAAAGATAAAAAGAGCAGTCATCACTGCTCTTTTTGTTTGCGCCTATCCTTTTCTTTAACAAATTGATATCCAATAAAGGCAATATAAAGAGGAATCGCAACATAAATAAAATATGGAAATTTATGGTGTTCGTGTTTGAACACAATGTAAATCGCGTATCCCAAAAAGATGGTAATGATTGTTCCATATTTTGGGAGAGGAACTTCTTTCAAACTTGGAATTTTAATTTTGCTGACCATTAGAAGGCAAAGAACTATGAATGCAATTGGAAGAATGACTGAAGGCAGACTGCCGTGGAACAGGGTAAAAAGGGTCAATAATCCTCCTGCTGCAGTAATGGGTACACCTGTAAAATAGTGAAGGGTTGATTTCATGGCATTAATATTAAAGCGGGCAAGTCGGTACGCTCCAAATAATGGGAACAGTCCTGCTATAGCCATGCCGATAATGCCAAAATCCTTAAAATATGAATAATAGGACATCATTGCGGGGGCTACTCCAAAGGTCACAATATCTGCAAGTGAGTCCAGCTCTTTACCCAGTTCACTTTCTGCATTTAGCATTCTGGCAATCCTTCCATCCATGCTATCGAGCATCATTCCAATAAGAATCAAAATGGCAGCATTCTTAAAATCGTGCTCTGCAGAATTCATGATGGATAAGAAACCAAAAAATAAATTTAGTAATGTAAATGTATTAGGAATACTTCTTTTATAAATGATAATCACTCCCGATTAAATCATAAGCAAATTAAAATTGCTTATTAATAAACATATCCAGTTCATCCTAATTTAGGCTTTTTTTTTACTCCATTTTATAATTTTAAATTTTTAAGGTGATCATTGTCTACATTTTTTTATTATTCCCGGAGTTTATGAGATAAGCTACGTAATCCTAAAAATGGAATAGAATATAATCATACTCCTTTCAAGCTTTCTTTGCAAAAGACTCAATTCGTAACCTTTGTAGTATATTGGCATAAAATGATTAACATAAACAGGTTATGTAATAAGACCAGCCCCACCAAGAGATCACATTACTATACTGATTTATCCCTTGTACATATACGGAAACAGTCAAACAATAGCCCTGAAATATAACGTATATTATTTTTGCAGAATCTGTTAGGCATAAAGTTTTATTGAAAAAATGGCTCTGTAAAAGAACAATGTTGATAAGAAAATAATTAGGGAAAATATGCAAATCCTCTATTTGAACGAAAAAAATTCAAAAAGGTATTGACATCGTATGAAGATTGCATCTATAATTCAAACAATCACATCGGAAAATTATATTGCAGATAAAGGCAATGAAAGGAAAACAGTAGTGACTTATCTCCCTGTTTAATAGAGAGCTGATGATTGGTGCAAATCAGTACAAAGATAAGCATGAATTACAATCCTGGAGCTTCTTTTTCGTAATAAGGAATGAATCCTTATGAAGGAAAAGACGGTGAAGAACCGTTAACACAAAGTCGAGAGGCGGATGATCTTTTGTCCGCAACAAGGGTGGTACCGCGATCATAATCGTCCCTGCTGAATATTCAGCAGGGATTTTTATTTTATTGGCTAGTTAAATATTAAAATTGATATTATACCAATTGATTAGCCGCAAGATTCCTGCGTAAATCAACAGGCAGGATTAACAGAACCATTTCAAAAGAAATATCTAACTAAATAACGTATAAGCAATGAAAGAAATTAGTAGTACTTATCTCCCTGTTAAAGAGAGCTGATGGTTGGTGTAAATCAGCACAAAGATAAGCATGAATTACAATTCTGGAGCTTTCTTTTTCGTAGTGAGGCGTGATTCCTCATGAAGGGAAAGACGGTGAATAACCGTTAACAAAGTTGAGAGGCGGAATATACTTTGTCCGCAACAAGGGTGGTACCGCGATCACAATCGTCCCTGCTGAAAAATTCAGCAGGGATTTTATTTTATTGGCTAGTTTAAGATCAATGTTATTTTACACCCGAATAGAGTGGTAGAGGAGTGGGACAGCTTAGAAAAGCAGGTGCCTAAAGCGAAAATTAGCAGGCAAGATTAACAGATCCATTTTAATATTCAACTAAATAACGTATAAGCAATGAAAGAAATCAGTAGTGACTTATCTCCCTGTTAAAGAGAACTGATGGTTGGTGCAAATCAGTACAAAGATAAGCATGAATTACAATTCTGGAGCTCTCTTTTTCGTAATGAGGTGTGATTCCTTATGAAGGGAAAGACGGTGAATAAGCCGTTAACAATATAAAGTGATGAACAGGAGTCTGTTCATAACAAGGGTGGTACCGCGGTGAAAATCGTCCCTGTCGTTCTATTGAACGGCAGGGTTATTTTTTTACCGGCTAAGATGAAGCTTATAAAGCTGATTATGACCAAGTGAACAGTGAAAAAAATAGGAAAGAGAAATAGTGTCTTTTCATTAAAGGGGGTGATGCTTAATCAAGTTCTGAAGCAAGAAAATTAAAAAGTGTAATAAGGTTGTTTCGCTTAGAGTGGCGTAAAATTGCTCAAAAGGTAAATGAAATGAACCTTTATTAATAGAAATTTATTCAATAAGCAGCAAGGCTTGCCATGTGCCTTAATAAAAAACAACATTTCAGGAGGAATGAATGATGACTACAGAATTGACACAATTAAGAAACCAAATTGATGAGATTAATTTAGAGATTCTAAAATTATTAAATAAGCGTGCGGAAGTGGTTCAGGAAATTGGAAAACAAAAGGAAAAACAAGGGGTAAACCGATTTGATCCGGTTAGGGAACGTGAATCTCTTGAGGCTATATTAAAGCATCACAACGGGCCATTTGAAGCAGCAACCATTCAGCATATTTTTAAAGAAATTTTTAAAGCGAGCCTTGAGCTGCAGGAGGACGATCATCGTAAAACGTTGTTGGTGTCCAGAAAGGCAAAGCCGGAAAACACCATTGTAAATATTAATGGAGAGGCCATTGGAGATGGAGAGCAGCGTTTTATCATGGGGCCATGTGCAGTCGAAAGCTATGAACAAGTGAAAGAAGTGGCGCTTGCTATGAAGCAGCAGGGACTTACCATGATGAGGGGCGGAGCATTTAAACCGCGAACATCTCCATATGACTTCCAGGGGCTTGGAGTGGAAGGTCTTCGCATTTTAAGAAGGGTAGCTAACGAAACAGGCATGTCCATCATTAGTGAAATAGTGACACCAGAGGATGTAGAGACGGCTCTTGACTACGTTGACGTTATTCAGGTCGGTGCCAGAAATATGCAAAACTTTGAATTACTTAAAACCGTGGGAAGAACGAATAAGCCTGTTTTATTGAAAAGAGGCATTGCAGCAACTATAGAAGAATTCATTAATGCAGCAGAATACATTCTGGCACAGGGAAATGGACAAATCATCCTTTGTGAACGCGGAATACGAACATATGAAAGAGCGACCAGAAATACACTGGATATTTCTGCAGTGCCTATTTTGAAAAAAGAAACCCATTTACCGGTTGTAGTGGATGTAACTCATTCAACAGGAAGAAGAGATTTACTTCTTCCAACAGCCAAAGCAGCAATGGCCATTGGAGCAGATGCTGTCATGGCAGAGGTTCATCCGGATCCGGCAGTGGCATTATCCGATTCCGCACAGCAAATGAATATTCCACAGTTCCACGAATTTATGGATGAACTGAAAACATTAAAAGAACGATTATCAAAAACACTCGTGTAATTAGGCAGAAGAAAGATAAAGAGATGAACTGGAGGAGAGAAAAATGAGATATCTAACAGCAGGAGAATCGCACGGCCCTAAACTTACAGCCATAATTGAGGGCCTTCCCTCTGGCCTTTCATTAACAGAAGAGGATATTAATTTCGAGCTTTCACGCCGTCAAAAGGGGCACGGGCGGGGAAGAAGAATGCAAATTGAAAAGGATCAGGCAAGAATAACCGGAGGAGTCCGCCATGCACGGACCCTTGGATCTCCTCTGGCTCTGGAGGTTGAGAATAAAGACTGGAAGCACTGGACAAAAATTATGGGGATTGAGGCGCTGGAGGAAGGCGAAGAAGAAGTCAAGCGTCAGGTCACACGGCCAAGACCAGGCCACGCTGATTTAGTGGGCGGCATTAAATATGGACATAGAGATATGAGGAATGTTCTGGAACGGTCATCCGCGCGCGAAACCACTGTAAGAGTTGCCGCTGGAGCAATTGCCAAAAAACTGCTTTCTTCTTTAGGCGTTGAAGTAGCTTCACATGTAATAGAAATTGGCGGAGTAAAAGCAACTCCATCACAATGGAAAAACATAAAAGAACTCCAGGAAAAAACGGAATTGTCTTCCGTACGCTGCTTTGAAGAACAAGCGGAAATGGAAATGATGGAAGCAATTGATCTTGCCAAGAAAAATGGAGACTCCATCGGCGGGATTGTAGAGGTGATTGTGGAAGGAATGCCTGCAGGTGTAGGGAGCTACGTACACTATGATAGGAAACTGGATGCAAAACTTGCCGCTGCCATCATGAGCATTAACGCCTTTAAAGGCGTAGAATTTGGTTTGGGCTTTGAAATGGCTAGAATGCCAGGAAGCACGGTACATGATGAAATTCTTTGGGAAAAAGAAAGAGGATATTATCGGGATACAAACCGTCTGGGCGGCTTCGAAGGCGGAATGACAACGGGGATGCCAATCGTTGTAAGAGGCGTTATGAAGCCAATTCCGACTTTATATAAACCTTTGCAGAGTGTAGACATTGAATCGAAAGAGTCATTTTCCGCCAGTATAGAGCGTTCAGATAGTTGTGCTGTACCAGCAGCCAGTGTGGTAGCTGAAGCTGTTATAGCATGGGAGCTGGCGGCAGTCATCATGGAACAATTTCCGAGTGACCGTATGGATGCTCTTAAACAATCAATTGAAGATCTTAAAGAATATACAATGCTGTTTTAATGGTCAGGGAGATTTCGTGAAAATGCATTACGTAGATAAGCAGAAGGTGAGAATGTACCATCAGGAGGTTTAACATGATTGGCAGAGTATTGGTAGCAGGGCTTGGGTTAATTGGAGGATCAATTGCCCTCTCTATTAAAAGGAATCATCCTAAGGCTGAGATAATGGGCTACGATATTCAAGAGACAGAGAGGGAAAAAGCAGTTGCAATGAAGATAGTTTCCGAAAAGGCAGAGTCCTTTGAAAAAGCTGCAGAGCGGGCAGATCTTATCATAATGGCAGCTCCAGTAGAAGAAACTGAAAAATTAATGGAACAATTATCCCGTATCACATTAAAAAAAGAGGTAACCATTACTGATACAGGAAGTACAAAGGGAAAAACGATGAGGCTGGCAGACCATCTGTGGCCCAAAAAGGATAGGTTTATTGGCGGGCATCCTATGGCGGGTTCGCATCAAATGGGCATCCAAAATGCAAAGTCTGACCTTTTTGAAAATGCCCGCTATATCTTCACTCCCCAGTCAAATGTTCCATCTGGAAAAATAGATGAATTAATGTGTTGGCTAAGCGGTACAAACGCTCATTTTCTAACACTGGATCCCGAGGAACATGATTATGTTACCGGTATTATTAGTCATTTTCCTCACATTATTGCTGCAGGCCTCGCAAACCAGGCGAAAGGACATGCAAAAAAGGCTCCGCTTGTCAGCCTGCTGGCGGCAGGAGGGTTCAGGGATACGACCAGAATTGCTTCCAGCAATCCGTATATGTGGAAGGAAATAGTAAAACAAAACAGGAACAATCTTCTTAGTCTTTTACAGGAATGGCAAAATGAAATGAATTATATTCAAAGCGTGCTGATGGAAAATGATGATGAGGCCATTGTCCAATTCTTTGAACAGGCAAAGGAGTATAGGGATTCGCTGCCTGAACCCATAAAAAAAGCGGTATCGTTCTAACAAAGCACTTATTTAAAGAGGTAAATCCTGTTAATGGAGGAGGAAAAGCATGGAACAACAAATAATTCAGTCAAAAAGACTAAAAGGAACGATTAGGGTTCCGGGGGATAAGTCCATTTCTCACCGGGCAATAATGATGGGTGCCATGGCAGAAGGAGTCACAACAGTTGACGGTTTCTTGCCGGGAGAGGACTGTTTAAGTACCATTTCTTGTTTTCAACAAATGGGAGTAGATATCAAACAAGAAGGAAGCCGGGTCGTGATACATGGAAAAGGATTGAAGGGGTTTAAAGAGCCAGCAGCGGTCCTGGATGTTGGAAATTCCGGTACAACCATACGGCTGATGTCAGGAATTCTGGCAGGACTGCCCGGCCACTTTTGCATTCAGGGAGATGCCTCCATTGCCAAAAGGCCAATGAATAGAGTGATGAAACCTTTAATGCAAATGGGTGCCACAGTAGATGGCCGGGAAAATGGATCCTTTACACCTATTTCAATTAGAGGAGGAGCCCTTCATTCTATCGATTTTCTTTCTCCCATAGCCAGTGCCCAAGTAAAGTCGGCCATATTACTGGCAGGGTTGCAAGCAGATGGGAGGACGTCTGTAACAGAACCGGAACGATCACGCGACCATACGGAAAGAATGCTACAAACATTTGGAGTGGATATAGAGATAGAAGGAAAAAAAGTTTCACTGCTTGGGAAGCAGCGATTAAAAGCGGCTTCTATTAAAGTACCAGGCGATATTTCATCAGCTGCGTTTTTCATGGTGGCTTCAATGCTTGTTCCGGATAGCTGCATAACTATTCAGAGTGTCGGAATGAATCCTACCAGGACAGGAATTATCGATGTGCTCGAGCAAATGGGAGCAAGGCTCTCCTTACAAAATC
This sequence comes from Heyndrickxia acidicola, assembly GCF_001636425.1. Taxonomy (NCBI): domain Bacteria; kingdom Bacillati; phylum Bacillota; class Bacilli; order Caryophanales; family Bacillaceae; genus Heyndrickxia; species Heyndrickxia acidicola. Next base: position 1,395,478 of record NZ_KV440953.1, on the reverse strand, counting down.
AAAGAATGCAAAATTTTGAGCCTGAAGCTGATATAGAGGTTCATGCAGCACCACTTAAAGGTGTGGTAATAGGAGGCAGCCTGATTCCCCGGCTAATTGATGAACTGCCGATCATTGCCTTAGCTGCAACGCAAGCTGAAGGAACAACCATTATAAAAGACGCGGCAGAATTAAAGGTCAAAGAAACAAACCGTATTGATACTGTGGCGGGCGAATTGACTAAAATGGGTGCAAACATTGAGACAACCAGCGATGGAATGATCATTCATGGAAAAACGCCTTTGAAGGGTGCCAGGGTAAACAGCCATGGAGATCACAGAATTGGCATGATGCTGGCCATTGCCAGCTGCATTGCAGAAGGGGAAACCGTGATAGAAAACAAGGAAGCTGTTAAAGTATCGTTCCCTGAATTTTTTGAAAGTCTCCAAATGCTGCAGGAGAATGAATAATATAGGCTCTATTTGGAGATTTAATGCCTTTGTTAAATTTCAATGTTGATTGGAGCGGGTACAGGAAGCTGCTACCACTAAAAAGCGGACACATCGAGCGGAAATCAATAACCATGAAAACCAACTTGTATCCAATGTCTAGTGTAAGGTGAGGGATTCCCATGCTTACTAAAGCGGATTAAAAAACCCCGCAGGCATAGGAGGGAGTACATGTTAAAGAAGCTGAAGACCTGGTATATAGGTTTCATCAGCTTCTTTTTTAGTTTTTTCACTCATAGCCATAGTACCGAAGAGGAAGCACAGAACCCTCAGCGAGTGCCTGCAGCGTAAATCAACCAGCAGGAATGAACAGAGTGGAACCTAAGTTTATATTAAAATCCCTTTTTAATATAATCCCAAAGTTGATTGAAGTGGAAGGCACGAGACTCCTGCGGGAACAGCGTGTTTGTGAAGACCCCGCAGGAGCCAGCGACGAGGAGGCTTCGCAGCCGCCCCGCGGAAAGCGAGTGTCCTGCTGCGTAAATCAACCAGCAGGAATAATCCGAACAATTCACATGATAGTAGCAAATAGTGGGAAAACCAATGCCTAAGAAATTGTTCTGAAATATTGACATTTAATAGAAAAATATGTTATTAAAATATTGGGTTAGCACTCTTGTAAATAGAGTGCTAAACTAGAATTCAAGGCATAATCAAAAGATTACATAGCTTAGTTTTTAATAAGGAAGGGTGAATAAGATGGAAACAAAAGAATTTAAAGCAGAATCAAAAAGACTGTTGGAAATGATGATTAACTCTATTTATTCGCAAAAGGAAATTTTTCTAAGAGAACTGATTTCCAATGCCAGTGATGCAATTGATAAAATTTACTACAAAGCACTAACAGATGAGAGCTTAAGCTTCAACAAAGACAGTTATTTCATTAAAGTAGCAGCAGATAAAGAAACAAGGAAGCTCTCCATTGTGGATACTGGAATTGGTATGACCCAGGAAGAGCTTGAAAACAACCTTGGAACCATTGCTAAGAGCGGTTCGCTGGCTTTTAAAACAGAAAATGAAGCCAAAGACGGCCATGACATTATTGGCCAATTCGGTGTAGGATTTTATTCTGCTTTTATGGTCGCTGATACTGTAACGGTTCTAACCAAAGCGCTTGGCAGTGAAACGGCTTTTAAATGGGAATCCAAAGGAGCAGACGGCTATCGTATTGAAACGTGTGATAAAGAAACAGTTGGAACGGAAATTATACTGAAAATCAAGGGAAATACGGAAGATGAACAGTACGATGAATATCTTGATGAGTATAAATTAAAAGCCATTATTAAAAAGTACTCGGATTTTATTCGCTACCCTATTAAAATGGAAGTGACGGAAAGCAAGCTGAAGGAAGGCAGCGAAAATGAATTTGAACAAATAAAAGAAGAACAAGTGATCAACAGCATGGTCCCTATCTGGAGAAAGAACAAAAATGAATTGATAGTTGAGGACTATGAAAACTTTTACGCAGAAAAACGGTATGGTTTTGATAAGCCGTTAAAGCATATTCACATTAGTGTTGATGGAACAGTGAGATACAATGCCATTTTGTATATTCCAGAGAAAACACCGTTTGACTACTATACGAAGGAATTTGAAAAAGGACTTGAGCTTTATTCAAGCGGTGTATTAATCATGGAGAAATGCAGCGACCTTCTTCCAGACTACTTTAGTTTTGTAAAGGGTATGGTAGATTCCGAGGATTTATCCCTTAATATCTCAAGGGAAATTCTTCAGCAGGATAAGCAATTAAAATTCATCGCTAAAAATATTAAAAATAAAATTAAGAGAGAACTAGAAGGATTATTAAAAGAGGACAGAGAAAAGTATGAAACGTTCTATCAGTCCTTTGGCAGACAGCTGAAATTTGGCGTATACAATGACTTTGGACAGGATAAAGAGGTACTCCAAAATTTAATCATGTTCTTTTCCTCCCGTGAGAAAAAGCTTGTCACTCTTGATGAATATGTTTCAAGAATGCCAGAAGACCAAAAATATATCTATTATGCAACTGGAGAAACCAATGAGCGCATAGATAAACTTCCGCAAACAGAAATGCTTGCAGAAAAAGGGTATGAGATTTTATACTTTACAGATGATATTGATGAATTTGCCATTAAAATGCTCATGACTTATAAAGACAAGGAATTTAAATCGGTTTCGAGCAATGATTTGGGAATAGAAGAGGATAAGGAAACAACTGAATCCGAAAGTAAGGAAAATGAAGAGCTCTTCTCGTTTATGAAAGAGGTATTGGGTGATAAGGTTACAAAAGTGAAAGCATCAAAGCGGCTAAAATCCCATCCTGTTTGCTTTACAACAGAAGGCGATCTCTCCATAGAAATGGAGAAAGTACTGAATGCCATGCCAAACAGCCAAAATATTAAGGCGGATAAAGTGCTGGAAATGAACGTTAACCATGAAGTCTTTGAATCTTTGAAATCAGCTTTTGAAAAAGATAAGGATAAAGCCAAACTGTTTACAAATCTTCTTTACAGTCAGGCGCTTTTAATCGAAGGCTTGCCGATCCATGATCCTGTTGAGCTTACAAATAATATATGCAAGGTAATGGTCTGATAAGAGACTTTATCTAAGAGCTGCCTGATGGCAGCTCTTTTGCATAATTAAAGCAGAAACGTATGTGCAGGGATATTTGTTGATGTAATTCAAACCAATGGGAGGGAGCCTATACGATAAAATGCATGTTTGAATATCATAATACGTAAATAAAAAGAGGGAGGGAAAGAAATGTCTAACAATGGAAATAAAGTGATACATGTAGATAAGCTTGTCATCCATGCAAAGCAGGTTGAAATTATTCAGGAAAACAATCATTCACCTATACCTGAAAGAAGAAATCCATGGGGAGCCTTTTGGGGTGGACAGCGCAGAAATACTGCAGAACAAAACAGCAATGACAATAATGTCGAATAATGCGATTTGAAATGTAAAAAAAAGCTTAATTTCATTTAGAAGAAAGAAAACAAAAGCCAAAAAATCCATAAGATTTTTTGGCTTTTTCATTTTCTATTTCCCCCTGGCAAATTTAGACCTCTTTACAAAGAAGGCTAAAATAAGTGCGATAAGGGTAATGCCTGTAGCATAGAAGAAGGCATCGTTAATTCCTTCAATGGTTGACTGCTTTACAACATTTCCGTATAGCGTATAAAGTGCAAGAGCATTTCCGGATGGAGCAGGCAGTCCTGCAGTTTGTGCAATGCCTTGTCCCAGTGCTCCAAGCTGGCTGGTAAGATAGCCGTTTGAACTGTTAATGATGTTTCCAAAGTTATTTGTATGGAAATCAGACCGGGTTGTCATAACCGTAACCAGGAATGCGGTACCGATACTTCCGGCAACAGTCCGGGCTGTATTGGATGCAGCAGTACCATGGCTCGCAAGTCGAAGCGGCAGCTGATTCATCCCTTCTGTCATAACGGTTGTCATCAAAAAGGACATCCCGAAGCTTCGGAAAATGTACAACATCATGATATGGCTATAGGATGTTGTCATGGTTAAATGTGTAAATTGGTAGGTCGTGATGGCTGTAATGGCCAGACCAAAAATCGCCAGCGGGCGAGAACCCATTTTATCGAACAACTTCCCTGAAATCGGCGACATGATCCCCATAATAATCGCACCAGGCATTATTAACAGTCCTGATTGAAGTGCGGTATAGCCCCTGATATTTTGAAGATAGATCGGCAATAGAAGCATCGCTCCAAACATCGCCGCATTGTTAATCATGTTAATGACGGTAGTCAAGGAGAAAATATCATATTTGAATACCCTTAAATCAAGCATTGGAGATTCTGCTGTCAGCTCTCTCCAGGCAAACAAGATAATTCCCAGTACTCCGATGATCAGGGAAGTAAGGACCGTTCCGCTGGTCCAGCCGTCACTTCCGGCTTCACTGAATCCGTACAATAGGAATCCGAAGCCAATCGTGGATAGGATCACACCAGGGTAATCAAATTTCGGCTTTGTAATTTTCGTAACGTCCTTCATCCACATCACAGCAAGAATCAAGTCAAGAACAGCAAATGGAATGACCACGTCGAACAACAGGCGCCAAGAATAATACTGTACAAGCCAGCCTGAAAGTGTCGGGCCTACTGCAGGGGCGAAAATCATGGCAATCCCCATGATTCCCATCGCTGCTCCGCGTTTTTCAGGAGGGAAGACCGTCATAAACACTGTCATCATCAATGGCATAACGATACCGGCTCCAGCTGCCTGGACAACCCGTCCGATCATCAGCATGGAGAAGGTGGTTGAAATGGAACAAATAACCGTTCCTAAAGCAAATAAGAGCATGGATGCGATAAACAAATTCCTCGTTCCAAATCTTGCGATCAGAAAGGCAACGAGCGGAATCATAATTCCATTTACGAGCATGTATCCGGTGGAAAGCCACTGGACCGTTGTAGCGGAGACACCCAAATCATTCATGATATGAGGAATGGCTACGTTTAAAAGTGTTTGATTCAGGATGGCAATAAAAGCACCGAAAAGCAGGACGCCAATCAGCCTTCCGCGATGGAGATGCTGAGGGTTTAAATCCGGTTCTTTTTGCGGCACATCCTTCCCCGGGGCTGGTTCTACAACATATTCTGTTGCAGAGGCACTGTTTGGGGCTTCCTGAAGAGCATCTTTTATTGCTTTATCAGCCTGAAATTCCTTTGTTTTTTCAGCATAAAGCGGCTCTGCTTTCGTTTCTTTTTCTTTGTCTCTGATTGAAGGAAGGTTCTCGCTTTGTGTCTGTATGCTGGTGTCCATCCTTTGAGGGGTGTCAGCCTTATTTAGCCTCTGATTTGCATCAGATGTATTACTTGAAACATTGGTTTTATGATTTTCATTTCTGCCCCGGCGAAGTGCCAGGTTAATAACAACAAATAAAATGATGACTAAGAGAATATAACCTGCGATGTATAGTGTCGGCATCATATCACCTACTTATGAATTCGCACAGTTACGTTCATGCCGGGTACGAGGTTCACTCCATAGCTATCCAAGGTAATTTTCACCGGAATAACCTGCGTTTCTTTCGTGTAGTTTCCAGAAGTGTTGTTATTGGTCGGAATGAGTGAAAAGGATCCAGCTGTTGCTTCCCCAATCGAATCTACTTTACCTGTAATGTTCGCATTTGGGAAAGCATCCACGTAAACATCTACATCCTGGCCGGCCTTTACATCATTAATATCGGTTTCTTTAATATTGGCTGTAACCCAAAGTTTATCAAGATCATAAGTAATTGCAAGTGGTGAACCTGCAGCGGCAATTGAATTTTCTACGCCATTATTTTGGACGATGGTTCCGTCAGCTGGAGCGTTGATGTTCATATTAGCAGGCTTTCCATCCGGGCCCATAACTTGTACAGTGCCGAGTTTTTCGCCTTTGTTAAATTTGTCTCCAACTTTTGCATTCCAATCGGTTAATGTTCCAGTTCCAGGAGAAGCAATCGCTACTTGCTGGCCTGATACCATGGCATTATCAGTAGACAGGTAGTTTACAGATTTATTATAAAAATAATATCCTGTAAATCCTCCTCCTACCAAGATAACAAGCAGTATTACGTTAATAAGAATCATTCGCCTTGCACTCATAAATTTTTTAGTCCTCCTTAATCATAAGTACTTCTAAGATGGTTTTATGCATTTGCAATAATCGTTGAGTATCTTCTTTTGGCAGCTGCATAATTTTGTTGATTTTTTCAACAAAAACAGATGATTGAATCAGTTCGTCTAGCTTCTTTTTGCCCCTTTCTGTCAACTGTAAGGATATTGCTCTCCTATCCTGAGGAGATGTCACACGATCAATCAGGCCATTATGTACCAGCCTGTCAATCACGCCGCTCACTGTGCTATTAGTCAAACGTAAATGTTCTGCTAATTCGCCCAGCCCGATATTGGGACAAGTTGAAATATGGTGCAATACCTTTAGTTGAACTACGGTGACGCCGATTCGGTCTGCATCTGATTTAACAAGCCTGAAGATTGCTTTATTGATTGCATAAAATGAATCAAAAACTTCATTGTTCAATGCATTCATTATCCACTCTCCTTTAATTAAGCTTGTAAATAATTATGACAATAATATTTCTTATACGAAATATTATAACGAGAAGTATTTTCTCATTTTTTTTTTTTACTGTCAACTACTTTTATATGAAAATCATCTATTATGAATATATGATTATTTCTGTGAGATTTTGTTTTGATTGAAGAAGGAATTCCAGCCTTTTGGAAGAAAGGATAAATAGAACAGAACAGTGAGGGATTAATGAATGAAAAATGTATATATAGCTCTATTAAGAGGGATAAATGTAGGCGGAAAAAATAAGATTAAAATGGAAGAGTTGAGAAACGTTTTCGAATCGCTTGGCTTACAAAAGGTAAAAACCTATATTCAAAGTGGAAATGTTTTGTTTGAGTCCTATGAAAATGAATCCTCTTTATGTCAGCTTCTAGAAAGTGAGATTGCCGCTGCTTTCGGATTTTCCGTAAGTGTCATGCTGAGAACATCTGAGGAGATGGTTCAGATAATAAATGGCTGTCCTTATCGACCGGATGAGCTGCAGGAGGGGGAATCTATTCATGTCAGTTTTCTAAGCAAGGTTCCTTCAAAAGAAGCAGCTGACAAGGTGCTGGCGTATAATAATGATGCAGAAGCCTGCCAAATCAAGGGCAGGGAGGTTTATTTATTCTTTCGTAAAAGCATACGTGATTCAAAGCTGGCAAACCAGCTTCATAAACTGGATGTCCCCAGCACCCTAAGGAATTGGAATACCGCCAGCAAATTAGCGGGGATGGCTAACGTAATCCAATAATTACGTAGTGGGTGGGAGTTTCGGGAATGAGTGAAAATCAAGTGATTTCATTTATCGGAAATTTCAGCTGAAGTGAACCGCATTTTAATAAAGCGTATATGGTGAGAAAAATAGTAAAGAAAATAGTAGGAATACTCAAAAAACAAGGATGACGGTTTTTTTACATCCAATTAATAAAATAAACCCAGCTGCCTTAAAAAAGGTTAGCTGGGTTTATTAATTGTTACGGTCAAAAATAGTAGGAATTAACACTAAACTAAACCGTTACATAGGTACACTAAAGGTTATATTCCCAGTTCTCAATTAGAATCAAGTACCTTTTCTTGCCTTTTTCTTAGGCAATAATACCGTTGGCCTTCCAGAAATATCGACCATTGGCCTTCGAAGAATGACTTCTTGTAAACCATTTTTCCATTGGAATGGTATGAGCGGCCATAAAAACGGTACACCAAAGGATTTCGTTCTTACCAATAGGATGAAAATTAGGATAATAAACAGGATAAATCCCCATTTCCGGCCGGCAGCTGTAAAAATGAGAAGTCCTACCCTTACCAGCTGGTTTGCCTCCGCCACTTCATAGGAAGATGTGGCAAATTCCATAATCATCACAAATGCGATATACACAAGTACCTCAGGCTGCAATAAATGAATTTGACTTGCAAACTGTCCAAATACAATAGAAGCAAGAATACTGACAGCTGAGCCTAAAACAGGCGGTGTGTTTATAACAGCGAGTCTTAGGATATCAATAAATATTTCTCCCAACAATAATTCACCCCATAACGGCAAGGGATCTGTGCGATCTGCCTGGAAAAATGTCATCCATGATGGGACCCAATGCGGATACTGATTAACTAAAAGGAAGACACCTGGCAAAAGGGTGCTGCCAAAAACAGATAATAAGATAATCCAGCGCATATAGGTTCCAAAAAGAGGATAGGAATGATATTCCTGCGGATGCTGCAGATGTTGGAATAAGGTAATGGGAGCAATGATGACTTCCGGGCTATTATCAACAACAATGACGACCTGGCCTTCAATTAGAGCGGTTGATGCTACATCCGGCCGCTCTGTATATCGAACGATGGGGTAAGGATTCCATTTCACTTTTCCAATCCATTCTGTCACCGATTGTTCGCCCATACAAACGGCATCTGCGGGAATGGATTTTAGCAAATCACGGATATTATCAACAATTTCTTTATTTGCAACATCATTGAGATACATTAAACTAACATCTGTTTGGGAACGGGAACCGATTTGCATGAGTTCCACCCGAAGCCGGGGATCTCTTAATCTCCTGCGGATCATAGAGGTATTCATTAACATCGTTTCAGTAAAACCGTCATGGGGCCCCCGGATAAGCCGCTCCGTCATGGGAGGGGATATACTGCGCATTGGATAGATCCTTGTATCAATCAAGACCGCTTGATCATATCCCTCAATAAAAATGATGAGCGGCCCCGAAAGAATAAATCTTACTGCATCATACATTTTAGGAACAGATTGCACCTGGACAAAGGCAACATTCTTGTTTAAGTAATCAACCAGTTTTTCAAGGGGAAAATCGTTTTCTGGATAGTTGTCGACAAACGAGTGTATACTTGTTTCTAAACTTTCCAGAATTAATACCATATTCATGGTTAGAAAATATCCGTTTGTAGTATATGACATCATATTTACATTGCTAAAATTAAAGGGTTTGGCCAGTATGTCCCAGCTTTCTCCTACACCAATTAATTGATTGATATAGTCTACATTTTCTTTTAAATGGGACGATATTTTAACCGTCTTAACTTCTTCCATAAAAGAGTCCACATTACACACAACCTATCTATTTTGTAAGTAATACCTGACCATTATTACCTAATTGGGCTGAATTATACAAAATAGCAAAAGTTTACATGGGTATCGGAGCTATTAAATATATTATTTGCACTTCTTGCGACGGCCTTTAAAAAACTCCTGAAATTAGAAAAAATATAGATGGATTAGAAGCAGATGTCGTGGATGTGGCGAATAATGGCGACATCTAAGGGTGGATGAAGTGGGAGAGCGGATGTATATGCCAGGAGTACTTTCTTTAGAAGAACAAAATGCTGCTGAAAGGGAAGAATCTCGTCCTAGGATAAATGTTTTAGGTGCTGGATTCTTTTTTAATTTGTACATTTTTATATTGATAACAGCTGGCACTGAATCATCTTTTTATGCAAAACAGACTAGGCTATGCAAAACTTCATAAACTAGAGGCTTGTTTTATTACTAATAATAAAAACCTGAAAAAGGGAGGTCAGAATGCAAATAAGCAATAATAGGTATATTTTTTGACACGGCTTCCTTTTAGGGAGGAAATGTATGCATGTACATGGCAAATAGGGAGAGACATAAAGGGCGATGATGAATTTTAGAGTATCTTTCGATAGTTATAAGTAGTTTTCTGAAAAAATGTATCCTTATCGACTTAAAAAGATAAAATTGGTATGAAAATTGCAATAATTTAAAATTGTTAGGTAAATAAAAAGCTAAAAGGAGGAATCTATGAGACAATCTTTTACTATTTTACATACTGAATAAATGAAATTGCATACGGAAAAGGATATGCACACTAAAGGAGAGTGGATCAAATTGGAGAATATTACCCTTAAGCGTTCACTTGGATTATGGGCAATTGTCGGTCTTGGATTAGGTTATATGACTCCTACGATTGTGTTTGATACATTTGGAATCGTTTCCAAAGGAACAAATGGTGTTGTACCGCTTGCGTACATAACCGCTTTGGCAGTCATGTTGTTTACTGCGATTAGTTATGGGAAAATGGTGCAAGTATTTCCAAACGCTGGATCGGCGTATACGTATACAAAAGAGACAATGAATCCGCATATTGGATTCCTTGTGGGCTGGGCAGCGTTACTTGACTATATCCTTCTTCCTATGGTGAATGCATTGATTATTCGCATTTACATGGTATCTGTATTTCCTTCTGTCCCATCATGGATTTGGGTGTTGATTTATGTCGCTGTTGTGACTGGTTTTAATGTATGGAGTATGGGGAAAACATCAAATTTAAATACATTTCTGGTAGCTTTTGAACTTGTATTAATTGCTGTCTTCATTGTCCTTGCTTTTGTACAGTTCTCTCATGGGATGGGACAAGGTACCATATTAACAACGCAGCCCATTTTTCATTCCAATGTACATCTCGGACCTGTTTTAACCGGTGCAACAGTGGTTTGTTTCTCTTTCATTGGATTTGATGCTGTAACCATGTACGCAGAGGAAGCAATTGATCAAAAGACAATGCCTAAAGCCATCATGCTGACGGTTCTGATCGGCGGGGCCATTTTTTTCGTTGCCGGCTATTTTGCACAGGCGCTTTTTCCGAATGTGTCTCATTTTAAGAATACCGATGACACGCTCCCTGAAATTGGCCTGTATGTGGGCGGAGCTATCTTTAAACTGATATTTCTTTCAGGTGCATTTGCCGCAACAGTTGCTTCCGGACTTGCATCTCATTCAAGTGTATCCCGCCTTTTATACGTAATGGGCCGAAATGGTGTACTTCCAAAGAAGCTGTTCGGGTATGTTCATCCCAAGTTCCGGACACCGGCATTTAATGTCATACTGGTCGGTGCCATTTCACTGCTTGCTATAGCTCCCAGTCTGGAATTAGTTTCTTCTGTTATTAACTTTGGGGCATTAGTTGCTTTTACCTTCGTAAATTTATCCGTCGTAGCCTATTTTGTGTTCCGCCAAAAAAGATATAAAACGGCAAAAGATGTATTCGCATATATAATCATGCCTATAATTGGGGCAGGGTCAACGGGAATCCTATGGTCTAATTTACATGCTGATGCACTTATAGGCGGCCTTGTTTGGGCGGGTATTGGATTTCTTTATATGCTTTTCCAAACTAAGTTCTTTAAACTTAAAATTGTTGATTTAGAATTTGAAGAGGCGGATAGTACATCTGCACTGTAAAAAGGCACGGGAGCTCAATACGTTATCTCTCGAATCTTCCAGAAATTATAAAAAGAAAATAATGAATATACCCTCTTTCTAACTCAAGCGAGCCTGACCGCTCACGGACTTTGAGTTCTTGTCAGCGATAGGTCACCATAGCTCGTGCATGATCTAGTTATGTTAGTGTTTGATAAAGGCTGTCTTCGCATAGATTGTTGCTTTTCGAAAAAGTATTACATTCGTGTAAAGTGAGTCTTCGTAGCATCTTTTCGTAAGCAATTCACAGGTTTACTACAGAGCCTGTGAATTTCATTATTTTTTTGTGTCAAATAGCAGCAAAGTTTACGAAAAGTGCTTTGATAAATGATTATTCAAAAATGAATAATAACCTCTATTTCTTTCATACCTTAATTGACTGCAGGAAAAGACTTGAAACAGAGGATACGATCAAGAATATACAAATTGCACTAGACAAGTCATTTGGAGGGGAATCATGTATCACGACGTCATACTCAGTCCTGTTTACGGGATAGTGAAGAAAATTGCCATACAAAGCCACTCAAGAATATACAGATCGGATCCTTTATTTATGATCAAAAAAGAAGAAGGCGGTTTAGAAACCATTCTGTGGAATAGGAGTGGAGAGGTACAGTCGATAGAGGTACAAGAAGGTGATCAAGTTATCCCAGGGATGGTTCTTGCCTATATAAAAGAAGAATTATTTGATTAGCTCTGTTAAAGCTAAATGGAGATTTGAATCTAAAGAGAATGGAAGTAGATTTAAGTAAAAGGCTTTGTTAAAGGACTCTATTGTTTTTCAGCTCATTAAATGAGCTGAAAAACAGAGCAGTTATTAGCATAGAAGTTTAACAGACCATTTGTTTAATATTCACCTGTTGAAAAAAAGAAGATGAACCCTCATCTTCTTTTTTTAATGATTTTTTTATATTTAAAAAATTCTGTGTTGAATGGTAGAATAGTAAATGATAAGGATTTAAGGGGTGAAATGCTTTGTTATATGTAGCAAAGGAAAAAATTAAGACGATTGTCTCCATAGATATTGACGAAAATGAAGAAGTGTTAAAAACAGTCATAAACAACCTTAAAGAACCCTTTTTATTCTTAAAAAAGAAAAGTAAGTTAATTTCTTATGTAGTAGTAAATGACCAATTATCAGACTGCTTGAATAAAGGGGATTTTTCAGTCAAGATGTTGCTTGATCAGGCGAAATCAATTGCTCGGATATCTCATCTTGACCAGCATATTTCATTGCCGGAGCTCTTCCAAATAGTAGGAGAGCCTTTTGCTGTGATTAAAGGTGAGGATGAGGAATATGAGGGGTATATTCTTCGCGAAGATGTTCTTGCTGAACTTTTTAAACAAGAAAATACAAGTGTCGACTTGCTTAAAATCATGCTAAGTTCCATTCCGATGGGAATTTTCGTACTAGACAAGGAAAAACGGATTATTAATTGCAATGACGCGGGTTTAAAAATGATAAAGTCTACGGAAGAAAAAGTATTGAATTTTTCTGCAGAGAGTATTTTTAACAAGCAGCAGATTAACAACGTATTTTCGACCGGAAAAAGATTGCTGAACAATCTGGAAATTACCAACGATATCGGTTTACTTGTCGATTATTGCCCTGTTTTGAATTACGATAACAAAGTGGAAGGAATCATCATTGTAGTACAGGATCTGCCGATGGTAGAAGAAATGGCAATGGAAATTGAATATATCAAGGATCTAAATAAGGATTTGAATGCGATTTTATCCAGTATTTATGATGAAATCCTTGTGGTGAATGCAAAAGGGGATTTAATCAGGTTCAGCGAAAACATTATTCATGATTTCTGGAAGATCGATTTGAAGGAGCTCATTGGTAAAAATATTCTTGAACTGGAAGAACGCGGGCTTTTTACTCCTTCTGTAACAAGACTTGTGCTTGAAAGGAAGAAAAAGGTGTCCGTTGTGCAAGAAACGAGTGATGGAAGAAAAATCCTGGCAGTGGGGAATCCAGTTTTTAATGATCAGAATGAGCTTGATCGGATTATCATTGCCTCCAGAGAAATTACCGAAACCACTAAGCTTAAAAGCGAATTGAGAGAGATAAGGAAAATCTCTGAGAAATATAAGAAGGAATTGAATGATTTTAAAACCAAGGACCGCTTCTTAAAAAAGCTCATCTATTGCAGTCCGAAAATGGAAAAAGTGATTATACAGGCAAAGAAAATCGCTGACTTTTCATCCACTGTTCTCCTTCACGGCGAATCTGGTGTAGGAAAAGAGGTCATTGCTCAGGTTATTCACCAACTAGGGTCAAGAGCCTCCAAGCCTTTTTTGAAATTGAATTGCGGTGCTATTCCGGAAAACTTATTGGAAAGTGAGCTTTTCGGATATGCAAAAGGGGCTTTCACCGGAGCAGATAAGAACGGAAAAGAGGGGTACTTTAAACAGGCTGATTCAGGAATTTTATTTCTAGATGAAATCAGTGAAATGCCTATGCATCTCCAAGTAAAGCTATTGCGGGTGCTACAGGAACAGGAGGTTATTCCAGTAGGAAGTACAACCCCAATAAAGGTAAATGTCCAGATTATTGCTGCAGCCAATAAGAATTTAAAAAAGATGGTGGAAGAAGGAACATTCCGGGAAGATTTATTTTATCGACTAAACGTAATTCCTTTACATATCCCCCCACTGAGAGAAAGGCCGGAGGATATTTCGTTATTGGCTTTTCACTTTTTGCAGCAGTTAAATGAAAAATATAATCGGAATTACCACCTGACACCAGACGCGATTGATGTTCTTGAATTTTACCCCTGGCCAGGAAATGTTAGGGAACTTCAAAATATTATTGAAAGACTAGTGGTGACAACAGACAATCAGGCAATTGATGCCGAGTTTGTTAGTCAGTTTCTTACTTTAGGATATGAGCCTAAAAAAATGAATCCGGTATTTAGGAAGGTCATTCCATTGCAAGAAGCGATGGATTATGTCGAAGAACAGTTAATCGTTCTTGCCATGAAACAATACAAAACAACCACAAAAGCAGCCAAAGCGTTAGGAATCAGCCAGTCTTCTGTGAGCAGAAAATATCAAAAGATTCTTACGGAGAAAAATACCAAAATAGAACATTTCTCTACACATTAAGGAAAGGCTCTTTTGCAAAGCAACAAAATATACGAAATGGAAAAGCTGTTTCAGAATTTTAAATCTGAAGCAGCTTTTTTAGCTTTATTAGAGGAAAGGGTTGTTTTAGTTCATTGGTGTGAATCAATCACATAATAACAAGCATGTCTTCCGTTATTGGATTATGCAAGAAATCATACTCTTATGCAGAAATGAATAACTTGAATTCACGGATATTCTAGGAAATGCAGTTATAAAACTTCTAAAAGGAGAGTAAAAAAGTTTTTCATATAAATTACTTTGGTACCTATATTCAAGTGGATATCTTCCAATCCTCCCTATGATGATAAGTCCAAGACTCTGAAATCCGTACGCCGATGAGCAAGTCGCTTCCGCTTTTCATTGTCCAGCTCCAGCGCCTATCGGCTAGCGGATTTCTGCGTCATTTCCCTGCGATAAGTCAACATCCGCTCGTCCCTCGCGGTGTTTCCTTTATCTCAGTCAAAGACTCTGAAATCCGTACGCCGATGAGCAAGTCGCTTCCGCTTTTCTATGTTGGTACAGTTCTTGCATTATATAGATTGAGAGGATAAAGGAGGTATAAAAGAATGGTTGAGTTAAAGAAGAGACTTGATAACCTAAAGATGTATATTGATGGCGGTTGGCGGGATTCTAAAAATCAAGAAACAAGGGCTATTTTGAATCCTGCAAATGGTGAAGTGATTACATATGCCCCTGAAGCTACAATAGCAGATGTTCGGGCAGCTATCCATGCAGCCCGAAGAACATTTGATCAGGGAACCTGGTCGGGATTGTCTGCTCAAGAAAGAGCCTCCTATTTATTTGAAATTGCTGACAAAATCGATGAGTATGCAGATGAACTAACAAAGCTTGAAACAATGGACAATGGCAAAACATTAAGAGAAGCAGGTTTTGATGTTGGAGATGCTGCAAGCTGCTTCCGCTATTATGCCGGATTAATTACAAAACCGGATGGCCAAACCTATCATGTTGCAGATCCAATGCAAGCAATGGTTGTCCGCGAACCTGTTGGAGTTTGCGGATTGATTGTCCCTTGGAATTATCCCCTGTTGATGAGCGTGTGGAAAATTGCGCCTGCTTTAGCGGCAGGGAATACGATTGTCTTTAAACCTTCTGAGGTCACACCTGTAACCGCGAAAAAGTTATTTGAAATTTTTGAGGAAGTGGGATTGCCAAAAGGCGTAGCTAACATGGTGATGGGAGCAGGTCCAGTCGTCGGCCATGAAATTGCCTCACATCCTGATGTTGATATGGTTTCATTTACCGGCGGAACGAAAACGGGGAAACATATTATGAAAACCGCGGCTGATACCATGAAAAAAGTTTCCCTGGAATTGGGCGGGAAATCTCCCAATATTATTTTTGCTGATGCTGATTTTGAAACCGCAGTGGATTACGCGTTATTTGGCATTTATGCGGGTTCAGGCCAGGTTTGTTCTGCTGGTTCCCGAATTCTTGTAGAAGAAAGTATTTATGAAAGATTTGTAGAGCGCTTTGTTGAAAGAGCTAAACAAATTAAGGTAGGCCCTGGAGACGATGAGAATTCAGAAATGGGACCGCTAGTAAGCCAGGAACACCTTGAAAAGGTCCTCTACTATATTGATTTAGGAAAACAAGAGGGTGCAACGGTTGCTTTAGGCGGAGAGAGAATGACAGTTTCAGGCTTGGATAATGGTTATTTTGTTGAACCAACTGTATTTGTTGATGTGAAGCAGGATATGAGAATTGTACAGGAAGAAATTTTTGGTCCAGTCGTTGTCATTCAAAAGTTTAAGGATGAAGAGGAAGCAGTCAAACTGGCAAACAATACGGTTTATGGACTGGCAGGCGGCGTCTTTTCCAAGGATGGAGCCAAGGCATTACGAGTGATTAAAAAGCTGCGTGCTGGTATCACGTGGATTAACAGCTATCACCCAACGTATAATGAGGCCCCTTGGGGAGGCTATAAACAAAGCGGAATTGGGCGGAGTCTTGGAACGTTTGGACTTGAGGAATTCCAAGAAGTTAAACAGATTAATATTAATTTACAGGTTGAGCCCATTGGCTGGTTTTCAAACTAATCATTTTGGAGGAGAAAAAAAGATGAGTATTGATTTAAATAATGAGTTAAAAACAAACCAGGAAAAATCGGTAACGGATTACATTAATAAGGTATTAAGTTTAATTGAAAAAGAGGAAATTACTGAGGAAGAAGCAGCATGGATTACAAAAGAAACAGTCGATGGCTTCAGGGAAAACGTAAATCCGGGATTCCTGACATATCGAAAAACCGTAACAAAAGACGGACAATTTGCTGCAGTGGAATGGTCAGATAATGGCGCCTGTTTTAAGGATGTAAACGGGAAAGAGTACATTGATTGTCTTGGCGGTTTTGGTATTTATAATGTTGGACACCGAAATCCAAAGGTTGTAAAAGCCGTAACGGATCAATTAAAACGGCAGGCTCTTCACAGTCAGGACCTTCTTGATCCACTCCGTGCAATGTTAGCAAAAATCTTAGCTGAAATTACTCCAGGGGATTTGAAATATGCATTCTTTACCAACAGCGGAACGGAAAGTGTGGAAGCGGCTTTAAAGCTGGCAAAAATGTATAGCGAGCGAACTACATTTATTTCCACAACCCGCGCTTTCCATGGAAAAAGTCTTGGCTCCCTTTCAGGAACGGCAAAAGGAATGTTCCGTAAGCCTTTCTTGCCTTTAATTCCGGGATTCCGCCATGTGCCATTCGGAGACATTGAGATGATGAGAAAAACATTTGAAACATCCTCAATGGTAGGGGAAGATGTGGCGGCTGTTATCCTCGAACCTATTCAGGGTGAAGGCGGTATTATCCTGCCTCCGGAAAACTATTTAAAAGAAGTACGAGAGCTTTGCGATCAATTTGGTGCCCTTTTAATCTTTGATGAAGTTCAAACAGGGATGGGCCGTACCGGAAAAATGTTTGCGGCAGAATTATATGACGTTGTTCCGGATATTATCTGTCTTGCAAAAGCCTTTGGCGGCGGAGTGATGCCTGCTGGTGCAATCGTAGCAAAAGAGAAAGTGTTCAAGAGCTGGTTCCCGAATCCATTTATGCATACAACAACCTTCGGCGGAAATCCGCTTGCCTGTGCTGCTGCCATTGCAACAATTGGTGTACTGATTGAAGAAAGGTTACCTGAACGTTCAGCAGAAGTAGGAGAATATTTCCTTGAGGAACTGAAAAAAGCAGCAGAGGGACATGAAGACAAAGTACTGGAAATACGCGGGAAGGGACTAATGATAGGAATTGAGTTTCATAAAGATGAGATTGGTTATGAAGTGTCAAAAGGAATGTTTGACCATGGTGTACTGGTTGCAGGTACCTTAATTAATTCAAAAACAATTCGAATTGAACCGGCACTAACCATCAGCTATGAAGAAGTGGATAAAGTAGTGAGTACGTTTAAACAGGTATTAGCTAAAGTAGAAGCTTAAAATATAATTTTTAACTAACATGGGCGGGAAGCTGCCGAAAACGGTCTAAATGGCAATTACCTTTATCAGCGGGAAAATAAGACAGATTCCTGCTGGTAAAGGTTTTAAACCTGCCTCCACTAAAGGCAAATAATCACGATCAAACATAATGTTTCTTGCCTTTTAGAGGGCTTGTACAGAATCATCGTGAAGATTATCTGAAGTTTCTATGGTTTATAAAATCTGAAAATTCAAATATCAAAATATTAAGTCTACAATTTTGTAAAGTTGGCAGCCTATCTCTATACATGTTAAGGGAGTTGAGTTGATTGTCTAAAGAGAAACATTCCATAAATGAAGATGTTGCAGATCTTGCAAGCTTGGGATACACACAAGAATTAAAGCGAAATCTTAATTTCTTTTCAAACTTTGCTATTTCGTTTTCCTTTATTTCGGCAACGACAGGCATCTTTAGCCTGTTCGGATTTGGATTAACCACAGGAGGACCGGCCTTTATCTGGAGCTGGCCGATTGTTTTCATCGGTCAGCTTCTGGTGGGGCTTACAATGGGAGAAGTAGCTTCTCACTATCCGGTCGCAGGCTCCATCTATCAATGGACGAAGCACCTTGCAGGGAATACCTATTCATGGTTTTCTGGCTGGATTTATTTGATTGCTTTACTTGCAACCATAGCATCTGTTGATTTTGGAGCGGCGCCCTATATTGCCCAGCTGATGGGAATGGATGCGAACAATCATGTTTTGCTAGTCCTTATAACTGCAGTAATCGTAATCCTTCAAACACTTATTAACGCATTCAGTGTAAAATTGATGGCCATTATAAATGGTATTGGAATGATCGCTGAAATCGTAGCTATGATTGTCTTGGCCATTGCGCTTTTTGCGGTGGGCATCCATCATCCGTTTAGCTTTTCATTTGATACAGCGGGAACAGCTGGAAAAGGAAGCTACCTGCCTGTATTTCTTGCTGCCATGCTGACCTCCACATGGGTTCTGTTTGGTTTTGATTCTGCAGGCAGTCTTGCAGAAGAGGTAATTAATCCTCGAAGGGTAGTTCCAAAAGCCATCATCTCCTCATTATTTTTGACATTTATCATAGGCGGGTTGGCGCTTTTGGCATTCGTGCTTGCCATTCCGAACCTTGGTGAGACAATGAAAGCAGCAGTTCCTTTAACGTACATCTTAAACAAAAATTTAGGCACAGGGATATCGAATGCGTTTGTAGTGTTAGCACTAATTGCCATATTCGTCTGCGGTACTGCAGTACAGGCGACAGTATCCCGCTTATTGTTCTCTTTTGGACGCGATAACAAAATTCCAGGAGCCAAGCTATGGGCAAAAATGTCCAAAAAGCATGACACACCAGTGGCTGCCATCATATTTAGCGGAATATTTGCTATTCTATTGGTTCTATCCTCTTCTGCAGAATCCTATATCGTAAATATCTGTGTAGTCGGAATCTATCTTGCTTACTTAAGCGTGACGGTTGGAGCACTTTTTGCCCGAACCCGGGGATGGGATTCAACCGCCTCTCCATGGAACTTAGGAAAATGGGGATTAACTGTAAACATTTTATCTCTTATCTGGGGCGTATTTGTTATTCTTAACCTTTGCTGGCCAAGATCACCAGGGCAGGCTTGGTATTTGAATTATTCCGTTCCGCTTTTAGCCGTCATTGTCATGTTAATAGGTGCTGTTTACTATTTTTCTTCCGTTTATCCGCGTGATAAGGCAATTACCTTAAAGGGAAACTCCGAGCCATTTAGTAATCATAAAAATTAGTTTTTTAGTTTGGAAACAAGCAATCTCTTTGAATGAAGCCAGCTTCTGGGATTCTTGAAATCAGTGTGCAGTGGAAATGACAAAAAATCTCTTATTAGCAGTCATTTTTTATTTCTTCGAACCTATTTTCTGATTTTACTGTGGAGCAGAAAGGGATTTGTATGGGAGACCTTCGAGCTGGGGGAAAAAGAAGAGAAACGTTATTGACAAAATTAAAATTAATGTGATAATATTATGAAAATTTAAATGCGATGAAGAGAATAGTAAATAAAAAACGAATTTTTAAAAGAGAGCTCCGGCAGCTGAAAAGGAGTAAAAATTCTTTTATTGAACAAGACTCAAGAGCAGCACATGGGAACCGGAGCGGGGATCATGTGACAGGAGCTCCTGTTATAGAGCGAAAGTAGAATCTGAAAGAGGATACTTTTTAAGGTTTATATGGTGACATATAAATAAACCGGGGTGGCACCGCGATCAAAGAATCTCGTCCCCAGGACAATTGTCTTGGGGGTGGGATTCTTTTTTAGTGCTCTTTTACAGTTTTTACTTTAATAGCGGTAAAAGAACAATATTTATTTAGGGATAATGTGGGGAGATGAAAAAGGATGGATATTACAAAAAGGAGAACTTCAAAGGAATCTGTGCTGCTTTTATGCGGAATAGGAGTTTCAAATATGGGTGATTGGATATATTTAATCGCTCTTAACTTAATTGTGCTGGACATGACGCATTCACCCTTTGCTGTTGCTGTTTTGTATATCCTGAAGCCAGCGGCCTCTATTTTTGCCAATGCTTGGTGCGGCAGCCTTGTGGATCGTGTAAATAAAAGAAGGCTGATGATGGTACTCGATTTATTGAGGGCATTTCTGTTATTGCTTTTATATGTGCATCCTTCTCTTTGGCTGGTGTATACAATAGTGTTTATCGTGAATATGGGAGGGGCGGCGTTCAAGCATGGCTCCATGGTATATCTGACAAAACTCATCCCTTCCCATAGCAGGAAACGCTTTAATGCTATTCAAAGCTTAATAGGATCGGGTGCCTTTTTGCTTGGCCCTGCCATTGCGGGCATGTTGTTTCTTATAAGCTCTCCATTAAATGCTATCTTAATAAATGCCATTTCCTTTTTTATTTCGGGATGTATTATGCTGATGCTGCCGAATGTAGATGAAAAGGGAGAGGATAAACCACCTGAAAGATTTTCTTTGGCGTTATTGAAAAAGGATTGGCAGGTTGTAGAGGGCTATTTCAGTCGAAACATATACTTTATTCTAATTTATGGCCTTTTCACCTTTATATTAACGGTCATGCCCTCAGCCATTGATTCCTTGGAAGCTGCATTCTCAAAGCAAGTATTGCATCTATCAAATAGTCGATATGGCTTGCTTGTCAGTATAGCAGGTATTGGGTTTTTAGCAGGTTCTATTTCCAATACAGCACTCGTAAAGAAAATTCCTTTGTCAATTCTAATAGGGATAAGTCCTATGTTTGTTTCCATGGGCTATTTCATTTACTCTATTTCTGGCAGTTTTCTGGCAGCAGCATCTGGATTCTTTGTTCTTTCATTTTTTCAAGCGTATGCTAATACAGGCATACTGACATTTTATCAACATTATCTTCCCGCTGATATAATGGGGAGGGCAGGAAGTATCCTTGACCTTGTTGAAGGAGGATTGGTAATGGCAGTAACCTTAATAATCGGAACTTCGGCACAATGGTTTTCGTTACGGTCAGTGATTATAGGTGGTTCGGTTGTAATGATTCTGGCTGCTTTTATTCTTAGCACGGCTTGCTTAAAAACATTGAGGCAATGGTTCTTTTTAGATTCAAATACAAAGGAATATCGTTCTTAAACATTTGAAATCAATATTTTTGCGTGAGTTCTAGTGCACCACTGTATATTAAAGAACATTTAAATTGATAAGGGAATCATTAGATATGTAAGGAAATAAATAGTTGAGAAGAGAAAGGCACTTGCTTTTCTCATGAAATTAGGGGATTTTTTTGTTTGCGCTTACAATAACTTTGTGTTATTGTTATTGTGTAATCGGTTACACATGAATTTACATAAGAAAAGCGGTGAGGCAAATGGCAACGATTAAAGAGGTGGCAAAGGAAGCGGGCGTTTCGGTCGCTACGGTTTCCCGCGTATTAAATGGCAATGGATATGTACACGAAGATACGAGGAAAGCGGTGGATGCTGCTATTAAAAAGCTTGACTACCGCCCAAATGAGATAGCCCGTTCTCTTTTTAACCGGAAATCGAAGCTGATCGGCCTTGTGATACCAGATATAACGAATCCCTTTTTTCCAGAGCTTGCAAGAGGAGTCGAGGACTTTTTACAGGAGCAGGGGTACCGTTTGATCATTGGTAACAGCGATGAAAATAGAGAAAAAGAAATCAATTATATAGAAACCTTCATACAGCATAATGTGATCGGCATGATCAGTACCAGCGGCGAAGACACAAGCCTTTGGGAAGCTTTGAAAATTCCCGTTGTTCTTTTGGACAGGGTTACTGAGAATTATCCTTCCGTTTATGCAGATCAAGCAGGAGGCGGAAGGCTTGCCGCCGAGATCCTGCTTGCCCGCGGGAGTAACAATATCACGTTACTCAGAGGACCGCAGCATGTCCGTACCGCTCAAGAAAGGTTTCTTGCTGCTCTAGATGTGCTAGGAAGGTCGAATGCCGTCTTTCAAGTAGTCAATACCTCCTTTTCCTTTAAAGGGGCAAATGAGACAGCGAAACAGCTATTTGACATGTATCCTGAAACCGATGGAATCGTGGCTTCTAACGATATTGTGGCTTCTGCTGTTCTCAGGGAGGCCCTTAAGAGAGGGAAAAATATTCCTGAAAATTTGCAGATCGTTGGTTTTGATGATATTCCGGTTTGTGAACTGCTTTACCCGGCTCTTTCGACCATTCATCAGCCTGCATATCAAATGGGTGCTGAAGCAGCCAAGCTATTAATTGAAAATATTCTTCATTCATCCAATGAAGCGAAGCAAATTGTATTGCCCGTTTCATTTAAAGAAAGAGAAACAACCAGAAAGGTGGAGATGTAACATGGTGAAAATAGCAGTGATTGGCAGTTCATCCATGGATTTAGTGGTAAGCTCAGACAAGCGCCCAATCGCCGGGGAAACCGTATTGGGAAAATCCTTTAACACAGTGCCGGGCGGAAAAGGGGCCAATCAGGCTGTTGCCGCTGCCCGGCTGGGAGCACAGGTAGATATGATCGGCTGTGTAGGGACAGATGTATATGGGAAAGAAATTTTAGACAATTTCTGTAAGAATGGTGTGAATACAGACAATGTGGAACCGGTTACAGATGAAGCGACCGGAACTGCGCACATTATTTTAGCTGAAGGGGATAATAGCATCATCGTTGTAAAAGGTGCAAATGACCGGATTACTCCCGAATATATAAGACGCGCTGAAGAGACGATTGCAAACGCGGATATCGTGATGATCCAGCAGGAGATTCCTGAGGAAACCGTGGAATGTGCTGCTGAGCTTTGTGAAAAACACGACGTTCCTCTTTTATTAAATCCTGCACCTGCCCGGGTGATAAAAGAAAAGGTAATAGAGAAATGCGCCTATATAACCCCGAATGAGCATGAGTGTGAAGTTCTATTTGGCGGAGCGGACGTATCTTACATGCTAAAAAAATATCCGAACAAGCTGATCATAACGGAAGGAAAAAAGGGAGCCCGTTACTTTAATGGCGTCGAAGAGGTAACAGTTCCAGGGATAAGGGTACATGCCGTGGATACAACAGGGGCCGGGGATACCTTTAATGGTGCATTTGCTGTCGCCGTATCAGAGGAAAAAGGCATTCATGAAGCGCTTCGTTTTGCGAATATAGCAGCAGCGCTGTCGGTTACAAAATTTGGAGCTCAGGGCGGAATGCCAACTCGTGAAGAAGTCGAGAAAGGGGCAGACAGTGATGAAAAAAACAGGCATGCTTAACAGTTCCATTTCAAAGGTGTTATCAGATCTTGGGCATACAGATTGGATTGTCATTGGGGATGCGGGGCTTCCCATTCCTGATGGAATCCCCAAAATTGACCTTGCCCTTACGATTGGGGTACCGGACTTCGTGAGCGTTGTAAGAGCCGTACATGCAGATATGGTGGTTGAAAAGATATTTGCGGCTGAGGAAATGGAGAAAAACAATCCTCACCAGCAGGAGTTTCTAGAAAAAGAGTTTCCTAATCTCATAGAATATATTCCGCATGAAGCATTTAAACAAATGACAAGCAAGGTGAAAGCTTTTATCCGTACAGGCGAGGCAACTCCATACTCAAATTGTATATTGCAAGCAGGAGTCATTTTTTAAAAAGGGCTCTGTTAAAAATCATGTGTAATTTTACAATATGCACAAAAATTTCATTTTATTTTTGAAATGTTCTCGGACTCCTTAAAAGTAAATGGGTTTTTAAATGTAATCAAGAGCAAAATGAAAAATCAAAAATAAAAGAGACTTAGCCCCCTGTTTATAATAGGTATACTTTAATGATATCGGGATACATGTTTAAATAAGTTAGGAATTACAAACACTACCGATTGGAGGTGGTATTTGTGAAAAGTAACATCAAACTGTTACATTACATACACCAAAATGCACAAATGGGTTTAATTGCTATTGAACAACTATTTGGCATAGTAGAGGAAGATCATTTAAAAAAAGTATTACAGTCACAAAATGAAGAATATAAAAAAATATATGATGAATGTGAAAAGAGACTTGGCGAAAAAGGCAAAGAAGCGAAAGAAACAAGTCCATTTACAAAAATTTTTTCTTATATAACGATAAATATAAACACGCTTACTGACAAATCACCATCCCGAATATCAGAATTAATGATAAGAGGTTCGACAATGGGTGTTATTGATATTACGAAGAAAATAAAAGAGTACAATGGAGCAGATAAAGAAATTCTTAACTTAGCAGATCAACTGCTAAAAGCAGAACAGAGCAACATAGATGAGTTGAAAAATTTTCTTTAATTTTTATACTTCTTTCAGTCATATTATTATGTAGTTTTTTAGATGTAATAAAATTATTACATCTGTTTTTTATTGGCAGGTTTAATAGCTAACAAATGCAGAGGTGCTAATGTTAAACATGAGGCTGAAAAATAAAAAACCACTTAATAGTGGTTCTTTAATCGCGCATCGCTCCCGCCTCACGGGAAGTCATTGAACCTTGCCCTTGGCTGACATCTTTTTGAATATCTTGTTTTACTTTTTGCGCATCCGTTCCCTTTACAATTGACCCCGAACCCAAGTTGCTTCTCGCATGTTGATCCTTTTGCATACAAGGCCTCCTCGTTTCATGTTTTGACAATCTTATTATTTATAAAAAATACACAATATATCCTAGTATTTGAGCGGTTCCTTTTTTATTTAGTCATCCTTTTCTTACGCTAGAGGGCAATAAAGAGGTATACTTTAGGGTTTTATAGAATATATCATGATCCTTTGCTATTTAAAATATAGGAGTGGGAATATGAGTGAAGAGTGGAAAAAAGACCGTTTTGGTGCTATCGAGCGCGGAGAAAACCCTATGGTTATGGCAAAAATGAAAAGTGGTTATGCCGTGATAGGGGACACACAATTTTTGCCTGGATATTGTGTCTTACTGGCATACCCAAAAGTTAGTACACTTAATGAACTTACAATTAAGCAACGCAGTGAATATTTAGTTGATATGAGTTTAATAGGGGATGCCATTCAATCTGTATGTAATCCCAGACGCATTAACTATTCCATTTATGGTAATTCGGATGCATTTTTGCACGCCCATATTTTTCCTCGTTATGAGTGGGAACCGGAAGATAAGAAACCCTATCCCGTTTGGCAATATGGTGATTTATGGAATTGGGCAGAACTTCAATATAACGAAGGCAAACATGGTAAGCTAAAAAAGCAGCTGACAGAAACAATAGCGGAAATGATGAAAAGGGAATATGGTTAAGCTGATGTTCATTAGGCAAAAGAGCTGATTTTTTTGTCCCATTTTATTTGGCATGAAGATAAGCTTCTGTTATTTTAAAAAAGAACGATATTTATAAGGATACAGCGAAGGAGATAAATACGTTCATAAAACAAAATACAGAAGGTAAACACTGGAAATAATACTTATGATAGCTTCAATCAATAGACATTAATTGAAAAAGAGTGGTGGTCTTTAATGACAAGGAGTAAAACGAATCCTAAGGTTGATGAATTTTTAAGTAAGGCTAAAAAGTGGAAGGAAGAGTATGAGACGTTGAGAAGTATTGTTCTTGACTGTGAGCTGACAGAAGAATTTAAGTGGATGCATCCTTGTTACACGTTTGAAAATAAAAACATCGTGTTAATCCATGGATTTAAAGAATATTGTGCGCTTCTGTTTCACAAGGGAGCATTGCTTAAAGATCCTCAGGGAATTCTAATTCAACAAACGGAAAATGTACAGGCAGCGCGCCAGATTCGGTTTACCAATGTTCAAGAAATAAGTGAAATGGAATCCATACTGAAAGCTTACATATATGAAGCGATTGAAGTTGAAAAAGCCGGTTTGGAAGTGAAGTTTAAAAAAAATACAGAATACAGCATTCCTGATGAGTTTCAAGTGAAACTTGATGAATTTCCTGCCTTGAAAAATGCTTTTGATGCATTGACACCGGGACGGCAACGGGCATACCTTCTTTATTTTTCTCAACCAAAACAATCCAAAACCAGAGTTTCAAGGGTTGAAAAATATATGCAGCATATTCTCGATGGAAAGGGATTGCAGGATTAGTATTTTTTATCCAGAACTAGGGTGTTCCATGCTTATGGATAACCAACTTAGAAAAGAAAAGTACTGCACATAAAAGTGTACCGATTGGCTTTTTGCTAAAAAGTACGCTTTTTCTTATATATTATAAAAATACTACTGCTGTTTTGAAAAAAGGACAGTTCTTTTATTCTAAGGCATCCAATTCATAAATCTATGAAAAATTAATTGCTGTTGATTTAAGAACGAATACAATAAAAAAAGTTTATACTTTTGAAGAAGATGTGGTTCTTCCTACAGCTGCTCCATTTAACCGTCTCATTGCGTGTCCAGTATCTAAATCTAAGACAATAATAGCTCCCGGTCCTTTGGAAGAAGAATCCGTTATATACGCAAAACCCAATTTTCCGACTCGGAAATCAAATCGCACATCATTCAGATACATTTCCACTTCTACTGATCCCTATTTTTTACCGAAAATAGAAGGGGAAATCTTGGTGAATCGAAACAAGGATGGTCCACTTCTCCTGAAAGATTTGCTTCTGATGGAATAGCGACTTCTCCAGACGTAAAAACATTGTTTTATTGTCCGCAATCCAGCCGCCATCTGTTTTCTATTTCAACAGAGTCCTTAAGAGACGAGACAATCACAGATATGGAATTGCTTTATAAGGTGGAGTATTGGGGAGAAAAAGGGGCATCAGATGGATTAATGACCGATGCAAAAGGAGCCGTCTATGCCGGAGATTATGAAAGCAACAGTATACGAAGGATATTGCCTGAAGGCACAATAGAAACCCTTGCCCATGATCCGAGAATATTATGGCCCGATACTTTTTCAATTGCCCTGATCAATACTTATATGTGAGTGTGAACCAACTGTATCGGCAGGCAGGATTTCATTATGACAAAGACCTGCGGAAAAAACCTTATAGCTTAATCCGTATAAAAATTAATGAATTGCCTGCTCCTTTTTATTAATGTAGGCTCTTTTTTAACTTTGTAAAAAAGGAATTTTTCGGCTTATTTATGAGGAGATAACGTTTAGTTAATCAAAACTGCACGGTTCTCCTTATATAAAAAGGGGGAGAAAGTATTGACGGAATTATCTTTAAAAATTATTGATAAAAGCAATTGGGAGGAAGCTATTCAATTATCAGTAAAAGAAGAGCAAAAAAAATTTATTGCATCTAATCTTTACACGATTGCAGAGGTGCAATTTCTTGATCATTTTTATGTAAAAGGGATTTACCTGCAGGATAAAATGATTGGACTTACAATGTATGGTATAGATGCTTATGATTATAATTATTGGATTTATAGATTAATGATTGATAAACATTTTCAAGGGAGTGGATTAGGTAGACATGCAATAAAATTAATTATTGAAGAGATAAGACAGACAAATGACGCAAACATTCCCCTTATTATGATTGGCTGCAATCCTGAAAATACAGCAGCAAAGCACGCTTACAAAAAAGCAGGATTTGTAGAGAGTCACATCGCACCCTGGGGCGAGCAATTGGCAACATTCAGCTTATAATCGTACAGACAAATTTTTGTGTTCCTTCTTGGATAAGCTTTTTTTTATAACTGAAATGTTTGCATATACTAATGACGTAAGGGTATAGTCTATTATTCCAAATTTAAGGGGGGACTATCATGAAGGCTGTTACCTTTCAAGGTGTTAAGAACATGGAAGTAAAAGAGGTCGAAGATCCAAAGCTGGAAAAGAATGATGATATCATTGTTCGCATAACGTCAACCGCTATCTGCGGATCGGATCTTCATATTTACCAAGGGGCACTGCCTGCAGAAAAGGATTATGTCATTGGGCATGAGCCTATGGGCATTGTGGAAGAGATAGGACCTGAAGTGACGAAGGTAAAAAAAGGTGACAGAGTGGTACTGCCTTTTAATATTGCCTGTGGACATTGTTTTTACTGCCAGCATGACATGGAAAGCCAATGTGATCATTCCAATAGGAATCCCCATATTGATACAGGCGGTTATTTTGGGTTTACAGAGAGATATGGAAGCTATTTAGGCGGACAAGCTGAATATTTACGGGTTCCATATGGGAATTTTACTCCCTTTGTTATTCCTGAATCCTGTGAATTAGAGGATGAAGCCCTATTATTTATGTCTGATGTATTACCAACTGCTTATTGGAGTGTGGAGAACGCGGGGGTAAAAGAAGGAGATACCGTTGCAGTTCTCGGCTCAGGTCCTATCGGTCTAATGGTTCAAAAATTCGCTTGGATGAAAGGGGCGAAACGGGTCATTGCTATTGATCATCTCTCCTACAGACTAGACCATGCAAAAAGAATGAATAATGTTGAGGCGTTCAATTTTGCTGAGTTTGACAATATGGGTGCCCATTTAAAAGAAATTACGGGCGGCGGAGCAGATATTGTCATTGACTGCGTAGGAATGGATGGGAAGAAGTCAGCCATTGAAGCAATAGAACAAAAGCTGAAGCTGCAGGGCGGGACACTGAGTGCTATTCAAATTGCCACCAATGCAGTCCGTAAATTTGGGACAATTCAGCTGACAGGAGTATATGGCTCAATGTACAATATGTTCCCATTAGGAAACCTTTTTGAACGAAACATAACAATGAAGATGGGACAGGCACCGGTTATTCACTATATGCCCATGCTGTTTGATAAGATTTCAAACGGAGAATTTGATCCTACTGAAATTATTTCACACCGTATTCCATTAGAGCAGGCAAGCGAAGCATATAAAATATTCAACGACAGGGAAGACGAATGTATTAAGGTAGTCTTAAAGCCATAATATAGATGTAATAAAGAAAAGACTGCCCGGTGCAGTCTTTTTTTTATTTAATTTTTAACAGATTAAAGGATTTTAATATAATATGTCCGATTTCTTGGACCATCGAACTCGCAAAAGTAAATCCCCTGCCAGGTTCCAAGAAGCAGGCGGCCGTCTTCTATAATAATATGCTGTGAAGCGCCTACTGTACTTGCCTTCATATGGGCAGCAGTATTGCCTTCCATATGTCTGTCAAGGTCGTGGTTCCAAGGGTATACTTCATCAAAGCGGCGAATCATATCTCTTTTAACATCGGGATCGGCATTTTCGTTGATGGTAATTCCGGCAGTTGTATGAGGGCAATAAACAACGACAGCACCTTCCCTGACATTATTCTCGAATATAAAGCGTTGAACATCATCTGTTACATCAATCATTTGATCATGCTGGGCGGTTTTTAACGCAACTTTTTTAAGCATCCATACCATCCTTTCTATTTACTCTCACGATTGTAACACAGATGAGGACGTATAATTGCACTATACGTCCTCAAGGCAGTATGAAACCTGTTTTCTTTTAGTCTATTTTAAGCTTCTTTCCTTGTCGCTCGCTTTATTTTTACCGATTTTATTAATGGAACCAGCGTAAGGATGCCGATGATGAGCAGTATCGCTGCAAGTTCATAAATTAGTGTGATGGTTGTAAGGGACTTTAGCCAGCCTGCAATGGACATGGTTACGACCATTGCTCCCATAAAAAGCGGATTTAATATCCCATTTACCCGTCCAATAAAGGCTTCTTCGGTATTTTGCAGGATCATGGTATTTATTCCAATCTGAATGCATGGCATAAAGAGACCGGAGATAAATTGAGCAAGAAGAGTGAGCCATAAAACGGTGGACATGCCCATCGTAATGAACCCAATGGCACTGGCGGCTAATCCCATTGCAAGCAATAGCTGAGGAGCAGCCTTTTTGGCAACAGCTAGAGTCAATCCACCTCCAAGGATCATGCCAATTCCAAAAGCCGCCATCAGCCATTGGAGCATTTCCTTTGGCAGTCCTAACTGTTGTGTAATTAGAAATACACCAAGAGGCTGAGTGAGGCCGATTGCCAGGCCGGCTACAAGAAAGCATGCACCGAGAAGGGTGAGGGATTTGCTATCTTTTACATAAAGGAATCCGTTTTTCATTTCTTCCATAAGAGTTGTCTTGCTGGCTGGTCCTTCGAGCTTTCGATCCGGAGGGAGCATAAGCAATACAGCCGCAGAGCATATAAAGGCAATCCCCATAATGGCAATAGCGGTTTTAATTCCAAAATGCTGATACACAAATGTACCAAGGATGGGTCCTAAGATCATAAAGAGTGCAAAAATAGTCTGATACAAAGACATTCCCAGCTGAACAAGCTCTTCCGGAACATGCAGCTTGAACAGCTTCATTCCGGAAGGCTGTGAAAACTGTGAAAGAATGGAAGAGACCAGAGTGGCAAAGAAAATCACTTTCCAGCTGCCGAACATCAAAGCCAAAAGTACAACAAAGATCGAAACAGCGCTTAACAAATCACACCACACCATAGTCCGTTTGGGAAGCCATCGATCGGCAAAAGTTCCGCCAATAAAAGAAAACAAAAAGATTGGCACAAATTCAGCTACTGAAATCAATGAAACGGCAACCGGATTTTGATGGGTTTTATCCACAACAAACAATAAAATGGAATAGTTCCTTACCCATATCCCAATTTGGAGAAAGAGGGAAGATAGCATGATGACCAGCACTACGCGATTTTTTAGCAGATCACCCATTCCCGGTTTCACACCAGCTGTATTTTCAGTCATAAAAAAACCTCCTGTTCCATTTCTGGACAGGAGGAGGCAAGTGGGCGGCGGAAAAGACAGAAATATCGTGTCTTTTTGTCCAGTCTCCAAAAGGCCATACGAATCCTATCCAGAAAAAATAATCAATACTTTAACATGATTCTTTTTTCATCAAATAGGATTACTTATCCATCGCCCTTTGGTCACCCTTCCGTTATATAGTATCCTTATTTTACTTTAAGCGGGTGGAAAACACAATAGGAACTGGAGAAATCACAAATGGAATGCCCAGAGCTTACTAATTTTACAATAACTTAATGATTACTTAAGGGAAAAATAGTTTATAAATTATCTATTTAGGTATAGATAGGTTAAGGTTCTTTTTCAAGGCAGGGAACCATGACATGTCTTTGGTTCCGCTTCCTGTTCTTAACTTAGCTGTGAATAGTAATATGAAGGGGAGGTGTAATTATCAAATACGAGGAAAAGTCTGAAGAACAGCTGAAGGAAGAATTAGGGACATATTTATCAACTCCTAAAGATGAGCATTCCATCCCTTCTTCCGGTGATAACGAAATGGACTCTTCAACGAATGGATAAAAAGTAACAGGAGTAAAAGGAGCAGCTGTTTGTTGTGCAGCGGCTCTTTTTTAATGGATGTGCTGAAAGGCGCGTGAAACGGCCGTTTCAAACGAATGGGCTAAAAAAACAACAGTGTCGTCTAACAAAGCCTTTTAAATAAATTTTTCACTTTACAGGCGAAATGTTTTCAACCCTTTGTCCCTTCTTATCCACTTTAAAAAGAAGGAAAAAGCGGCATTATGCAGAATGTAATAAAAAGGAATATATCGTTGGGTTTGCCTACAACAGGAGGGGGAAGGATGTTCATTAGAGAGCTGACACCGGAAGATGCAGCAGGCTTCGCAGAGGTAATGAAAAAAGTGGAAAGCACATCTGATTTTATGATGATGGAACCAGGGGAGAGAACTGTAACACCAGAAAAACAAAGAGCTCTGCTGGAAGCCATGGCGATTCAACATAACTCAGCTATATTTGGTGCAGAAAATGAAGATGGAGAGATCATTGGGTATTTAATTGCAAAAGGGGGAAATGTGAGGAAAAAGAAACATGAAGCCTATATTATCATTGGGATTTTGGAGGAATATAGAGGTTGCGGAGCAGGGACAAAGCTCTTCCATCATTTGGAACAATGGGCGATGGAACATCATATTTCCAGGCTCGAATTAACCGTTGTAACGGAAAACCAAGCTGGAGTTGCCTTATATAAAAAGATGGGGTTTGAATTGGAAGGAGAAAAACGACACTCTCTTTTCTCTGGAGGCAGATTTTTTAACGAGTATTATTATGCTAAACTATTGCCTCTTTCAGATGGGTTGAGAGTCCATAAATGAATCAGCAGTATGATTGTAAACCATCCATTTAGTATGTAGAGAACATCGAAACAAAAGGATGGCTTACTTAATATCCTGCCAGTTCAGTTTAAAATTCATCGCACTGATTATTGATCAGACTTACCATTAATGATCTGATGACGGTCCTCCATATGAGGCGGTTCTTCCAGCCATCCATTTTTAATCATAAGCTTTATTCCATCCTGGGCATAAAAATAAATATCCTTCGCTAATAATGCCGATTGCATTGATAGATCGCTCCGTAAACTAAAAATGGTCCCGAAGCTTGTCCCTACAATTCCAAAGCCGTTCAGAATATAGACACAGAACATCATTAGTTTTTCCGAAAAAGGTGCGATTGTTGATGTAGTGACAGTGCTCCCTGTAGAAGCTGTAGACTGAATATCGCTTTTTATAAGAAGTTCCTCAAAAATTTTAATTTGCTTCTTTGCCAATTCTTTTCCTCTAAGGAAATATTTTTTTACTTCTTTATTCTTTGCACACTGGGCAAAGCCTGTAATGAGCTGCATTCCTACATTATTGGTTTCAATGCCATGATGAAGATATCCAAGCTCAATGTCATTCAAAGCTCTATTTTCCTTGAAAAGATTAAAACCACTTAAATAGGCCTTACTTTCTACATACTCATTATGTTTTGTCAGAGTCACTTTTGGGGGGCTGGTAAGAATGCCTTTCCCTAACAAATAAAGAGTCGATAGTTTATAGATTTTTTGAGTGATGGAAGTCAGCCCCTCATAAATTTCCATGACATCATCACGGTAAGCCATATTCATGTTAATGGTGTACATTCCCATGCTTATCTCTTTTAGAATCCGGACCAGCATAATATCAAAGCCGTTTCCGTATAAAGCGGGGGCTTCGGTATTTACATCTGTCTTTGAAAATCCAACAGGAATGGCAGCGCCTTCTCCCTTGAAAACCTCTTCTATTTTTTTTATATAATAATCCAGTTCCTGCCAAAGACCGCCCATAATATTTTTTGGTTGCTCCTCATCAGATTTTGCAATAAAATATTCCAATATTCGAAGGATGAGTGTTTTTTCCAAATAGGTAAGCCAAAGCGTTCCAACCTCTGATGCACTTAAGGGATTTTTCTTATTCAACGCTTTATAACCTCCAAACGTTTTGATAGTTGAATTATGTTCCAAAGGGCCTTGAATTATTCTGTAGATGTTGAATAACCAGTAGAAGACTTTAAATTGATGTGTGCTGCAAAAAATGAGAGTAATTCTTATCGTTTAAATATAAGAAGATATTGGGGATTTTTAGTATTTATGCTCTGTTGGAGCAAATCGCCGAGCAGGCTCACCAATTGATCATTTAAAGCGAGTGCTGGAGAAATTAACAAAATAGGATGATTGGGGAAAACGTACGTTCTCTCTTAAAACCTCATGTTAAACAAAATCCAAAGTTGATTGGAGCGCAGGTACGAGACTCCTGCGGGAAAAGCAGGAATAGGGAGACCCCGCAGGAGAGCAGCGACGAGGAGGCTCCCGGCGACCCGCGGAAAAACGAGTGCTTGAAGTGGAAATCAACCCAGCAGGATGAATAGAGAGCTGCCTATGTCTATGTACAATCCTAATTTGGATTTAATACAAAGGTTGTTAAGAGAGAAAGGCACGAGACTTATGCGGGA
Organism: Heyndrickxia acidicola; assembly: GCF_001636425.1. Classification (NCBI taxonomy): domain Bacteria; kingdom Bacillati; phylum Bacillota; class Bacilli; order Caryophanales; family Bacillaceae; genus Heyndrickxia; species Heyndrickxia acidicola. Next base: position 1,361,363 of record NZ_KV440953.1, on the reverse strand, counting down.
TTAACTGACCTTAGGGAGACCCCGTAGGAGAGAAGCGATGAGGAGGCTCCCGGCCGCCCCGGAAAGCGAGTGCCTGAAGCGGAAATCAACAAGCTGGATAATAAAAGCAATAACGACGTTTCTCTTAAAGTACAATCTTAAAATGTGGCCAAAGTTAATTAAAGAGTAAGTTGCTGTTGCAGGATGAACAATGCCTGTATAAGAAATAACCGTATTGACAATTAAACTCAATACGGTTTTCTTTAGCTCAGCTGCAAGCAGGTGTTCTGTACTGCCTATTTAGTCGTTCTGCTCACATAAGGATAGATAGGGTCTTTAAGCTCAAACTTATACGTAATTCCATCCACAATCCCGACCACTTTCTCACTATCATAAAGGTCAAGCATAAACTGTGCCATCTCTTTAGCTGTGTGGAATTGAGGTACAGTACCCTCATATTTAAAATCTTCCAGCTCAAATGAACGCTTGGCAAACTCTGTTTCCGTTGCGGCTGGAGCCAATACCTTGGCTTGCAGAGGTGCACCTTGTGCTTTCAGTTCTTGTGCAAGTCCCTCAGTAAAAGCACTGACATAGAATTTTGTTGCACAATAGGTAACAGCGTCAGCTACAATGGTATATCCTCCACCGGATGAGACATTAATGATTTGTGTTCCTTCAACGCTGGAATAGTCACGCACATAGAGGGAAGATAGAATAGTTAAAGCTTCAATGTTAAGATGGAGCATCGTCTCTATTTTGTTCAAGTTTTGTTCTCCAATAGAGGCGAAATTGCCAAATCCAGCATTGTTTATCCATGTTTCAATTTGGTAGTCCTTTACACTATCATAAAAGGTATGTGTATTTTTTGCTGAAGAAAGATCCGTTTCCCGTATTACAACATCTAATTCAGAATTTATTTGTGCTACTTTGGCTTTCAATTCTTCTAACAGATCTTTTCTGCGGGCAGTGATAATTAAGTTTTTTCCTCTGGCAGCAAATGCAAGCGCCGCTTCATAACCAATACCTGAACTTGCACCTGTAATTACGGTATATTTCATGATAATTCCTCCTAGATTAAAATAATCACTCGAGTGGATTCCATTATATTCGTTAGAGTATACTCTAAGGCAAGTGTTTTTATATTGCATAGTGATAGTGTCCATCCTATTATGGGAAAGATAAGGGGGATTTTATGTATAATATTAGTGAAATCGCAAGACGATTGGAGACAACGGCTCATACTCTGCGTTACTATGAAAAAGAAAAGCTGCTTTCTCCCAACCGAAATGCAAACGGGGAAAGAGTGTATAGTGAAGGAGAGCTAAAATGGCTTCAATTTGTAATGAAATTAAAACAAACCCAAATGCCAATTGCTAAAATTAGAAAATATGCTGAGTTATTGAAAGAAGGGGAACATACAGCTGCTGCTAGACTGCAGCTTCTTAATGAGCATAGAGAATCGATTAAAGAACAGATAGAAAACCTTTTAGAGACCGAAAAGCTCCTGAATAAAAAAATCAATGCCTATAAACAAATGATTAGAAAATAATGTTTTAAAAAAAACAATTTTGGCGTATCACCTAGAATGGCTTTTGCTATTGGTGATACGCTTTTTATATTTCTGAATCAAATACTTTTCATATTGTAGCGATACAAAAAATTACAAAAACAATGTTCCTAATCTTCAATAATAAAATTTAGCGTGGCGATAAGGTGTTAAAAAGTGATTGGAAAAGGAAGCAAATATTACCGAAATTACCTCGAAAAATAGTATAATATTGATAAAAGACAGAATAAGAAGGTGGGATGACAATGCCTAAAGAATATGAAAATCGCGGCTTTTTGCTAAAGCAGCGTGCTTTTTTAAAGCTGTATTTATTAAATAACATTCCCAAGCAAAAAGGCTACGGTTTAAAACTTTTGGAAGAACTTCGAGAGGACTTTAAACAATATGGGTATTCACCTACTCATTCTGAACTATACAAGGTTCTGCATGAATTAACTCGTGAAGGAATTGTCAGAAGAGAAAAAAAGCTGTTGGGGGAGCCTGGAGTAGACTTTCAGGAAATCATTATTTATCATTTGACAGACAAAGGACAGCAGGAAAAGGAGCTGTATAAAAAGCAAATGAAAGCAGAGCTTGATCGCTGTTTAGGCTTATTGAATAAAGCTGTAAGAGATAACTATGGTCCGCTGCTGAACTAGCTTTGCCCTTAAATCAATCAGGATATAAGATATTCTGGCACTTAGATAGCAAATGAAAAAGGGTATTCTCAAAAGTAAGAATACCCTCTTATTAGTTACAAGTCTAAGCCATGTGATCCATCGCTGAATCCGGTATCTCATGTGCTTGTCCTATAGATACGATATCAATTTCCTGAGTCTCATCCTTATACAAAGCCATGGAATCTACTTCTCCCGTTATTTTGCACTTCATGGATTTACAATCTGGATTAGTCTTTTTGTGTTCCAATATTTCTCTTACTAATTCTCTTTTCTGGGCCTCATCATCAAATAGCATAATAACATCGGTGTCCAAATTAATTCTTATCATAACAAAGCCTCCTTTTTATTAAAAGTTTCCCTATTTCAGCCTAATTTAAGCCCCTTCTTTTTACTTATTTAAAAAAAATCCTATTTTTCTTACCCGATATTGACTAGAAAAAAGGAAATAAATAAAAAAAAGAGAATCCTGTATCGTATGCCAATTTTAAAATTTTTGAGTAAGGAGTGAAAAATATGAAAATTGCACTCGCGCAGACTAGATTTCCGGCTTCGGCACTGGAAGGACTTAATACCATCAAGAAGATGATACTGGAAGCAGGTGAGAAAAACTGCCAGCTAATTTGTTTCCCCGAATCCCTTCTCCCAGGTTTAAGAGGAGTGGGCTATGAGATAGAGGATTACAATCACGATTTACAAATGGAGGCTGTAGAACAAGTAAGGAAGTTGGCAGTGGAAACAGGGGTATCTGTTATTTTGCCAATGGAATGGAAAGGAGAAACGGGCATGCATATTATCGCCAAGGTGATCTCAAACGATGGTGAAATACTTGGCTTTCAAACAAAGAATCAAATGGATCCGGAAGAAGATCAATTTAATTATGTACCAGGTGAAGGGAGAAAATTGTTTAAGGTTGGACATTTGACATTTGGCATTGTCATCTGCCATGAAGGCTGGCGTTATCCGGAAACTGTAAGATGGGCTGCACGAAAAGGAGCGAGAATTGTCTTTCATCCCCAATACACTGGAATAGTCGAGAACCCCGGGTTTTACAATTATGCAATGGTAAGCAGAAGCCTCGAAAACAATATCTACTTTGCCAGTGTGAACTACGCATTGAAAGGACAAGAAACTACGTCTGCTATCATTTCTCCAAAAGGCGAAATACTTGCAGCCGCGTTGCCGGAAAAGGAAGAATTGCTCGTTTATGAAATTGAACCCGAGCTTGCAACAGGTTTGTTAGCCAGCCGCTTTCTTCCATCACTGTGTTAAAAGCTACTACATATTAAAAATTACTGAAAATCGAAGAAGGTGGATAGTGATAGATAGTAAAAACAGCTTATAAACTGTTTAAATAAAGCAATGACTACCATTATATCTGGATCATTGGTTACTAAATCCTTCTTTAAAAAACTATAGTCCATTAGCTATCTAGTACAGTTGAAGAGAATTTATTCTTATATTGATTTATGATTGCTGTATAATAGCTTGTGAATGAAAGAATGGCGGAAAGAGGGGTAACATGATTCAGTTAGTATTCATTTATTATTTAGTGATAAATGTACTAGGACTATTTTTAATGTATACGGATAAGAAAAAAGCAATTAATGGCCAGTATCGCATTAGGGAGGCTACATTATGGAGAGTGGCGATATTCGGCGGAGGAGTGGGTTCGACGATAGGTATGGAGATGTTTAGACATAAAACAAAACACCCCTCATTTAAATATGGTTTCCCTTCTCTTGCTATCATCCAAATTGTAATTGTCATCTATTTGGCAAATCTACGTTATTAATTAACCTTTGGCAGCTATGTAGATGCTGTATAGGGAGAGCAGTAGAAAAGTCGAAAAAAATCAAAGTAAAAGCCGCCTCTAGGTGCGGCTTGCTTCACTAATAAAACTTAGAATAATGTGATATGATATCCTCCAACTGCACCGGTGATGACAACGACCCATGGAGGGAGCTTCCAAAACATCAGCATGCTAAACAGAATAGAAGCAAAAGCAAAATCCCTGGCTGAAAGGATTGAACTCGTCCAAATAGGAGTACAGAAGGCAGAGATTAAAATTCCGACAACCGCTGCTTTAACCGCGAGCAGTGCACACTTTACTTTCTGGTTTTGACGCATTGAGGATTTAAGAGTTTACGTGAGACGCCAGCAGGAAAAACCGGTTAAGAGAAACCCCGAAGGATTACAGTGAGGAGGTTCCCCCACCGCCCGCGAAAAGCAAGTACCTGTAGCAGAAATCAACCAGCAGGAAAACCAGAGCCTTTTAAATAAAGCCTCTATTCGCAGAGACTGTTACATTATCGCACAATGGATAATTCAGTATTTTGTCTGTCTTAATAAGTTATTTACTATTTATAGAACCTTTTTTAGTCAAAAAGCAACGAAGTTAAGGGGAAAATCCCAGATTAATCCAATTTAATTAAGAACAAGAGGTAGCATCCAATCTTTTTAATTTTCCATTATATATAGCGGAATGCATTATATTCCTCACTATTTTTCTATATATGTTGAATTTAAGTTTATACTATGATGTTTGGAGCGAAAGACTCGAGACTCGTATGGGGCAAGCAGGCATAGGGAGACCCCAAAGGCGCAATTTGCGTTTTTTGAGTAGGCTCCCTGTCTGTCCCGCGGAAAGCAAGTGCCTGCAGCGGAAATCTATAGCCAATTTATAAGAAAAAATTTATATAGCTTTGAAAATTATTTTACAATATCTATATTCAGGGATCGTATCGTATTATTTTGCTGCTGTGACTTAATAGATTTTGAAATAACACTAAAAGGTGTTATATTATATCTATCACACACTTTATAATTAAAAAGAAGGAGGAAAAATCTTGAATTCACAAGAAAATTTAACGGAAATTCGTAAGACCATCATTCTAAATGCTCCTATTAAAAAGGTGTGGCAGGCTGTCTCAACATCTGAAGGAATAGCAGCCTGGTGGATGCCCAATACGTTCGAGCCGGTTTTAGGGCATGAATTTATTCTCCATGCAGGTCAATTCGGGGATTCACCGTGTAAAGTTACGGAATTAGAACCGCCATACCGGCTTGGATTTGACTGGGGAAAAGACTGGCATCTCGTTTTTGAATTAAAATCATTAGATGAAAAAACAGAGTTTACACTCATCCACTCAGGCTGGGAAGCAGATAAAGCGACTGAGTTTGGACAGCCTCATTCAATGATTCGAACGATTATGGATGGCGGATGGGATAAAATTGTAAATGAAAAACTTCCAGCCTATTTTGAAGCTTAAAATGGATATTCCTGAAGCGAGGCATGATGTTTTTCATGGGATTGCAGATCCTACACGCCGGCGAATATTAAAAATGCTTGTTGACAAGGAACTTCCGATTGCATCCATTGCCGAGTGCTTACCAATAAGCCGTACTGCTGTTAATAAACATTTGCAAGTGCTTTCTGATGCCGGGTTAGTCAACAGGAAAAAAGCTGGTAGGGAAATGCGGTACACTCTTCGGCCGGAGGCATTCATGGAGGTCAAAGATTGGCTGGCTTTTTTTGAACAATACTGGGATGAGAAGCTGCTGGTCTTGAAAAAATATATAGAAGTAAAAGACGGTCATTAAATTTCTTGTAGGTTATCACCTTTTTCAAATAAAAGGCAGCCATTTATTATCCTACAATCTAAGAGGATACGATAGACTCTTGCGGGAAAAAGAGGGTTAAGCAGTACAAGCAGACTTAAATGGTCTGAAAAAACAATTTGAATAAAAAATTTTTTTAAGATCTGAACTATTTTAAAAAAATTGAAATATGTGTTAAAATTAAAGTGAAGCAAATGAAAATAATACATCTATGATGTGAAAGTAAGATATATTAAAGGGTCTTTTATTGCGGCACAATGGTAGCATTAGTTATTGAGATTATTTACATCGAATATAGTGGCACAGGCTAAAGTCTGTGTTTTTTTCTTTATAGATCAGTTTAAGCTTCATGGGGGTTTTTGTTAATAGAAAAAGAAAGAAATTATTTGAAACAACTGAATATTCTTTGTAACGGTGGACCAAAATTCATATCCTCCTTTGTACAGTTTTAAAGAATTAAACTTACTGGTAGGATATATTATTAGGAAAATATTCTTCTTGCCTTTTAAAAGAGGAGGAATTTGAAAGAATGAGTGCTGCCAGTTTTGATCATGAACCATTTACTTATAGTGAATTTTTTATTTTTTTAGTGTAACAAATATATTATCTTTTTGATATGTGTCCAAAGTATAAAGCAAAGGTCAGTTTATCAGAAGGATATACGTAATGAGGTGATTGCTTTGTATATGAAAATTGAGGAAGACCATACCATAAAAATGCTACAAAGAATAGCAGAAGGAATCATCTGTTTGAACCAAGATGAAGAAATAGTATTCGTGAATGAAGCAGGTAAAGGTTTTCTTCAAATACCAGATGGCCTTGAATTTCAAGGTAAAGCGATTTGGGAGTTGATTCGCCCTGAAGTAAGAGAAGAATTGTATAGTATGATGGCAAAGTCAAAGTCAACACTTCAAACAATTCATTCTGAAATCTATTTGACATCACTGTCTAAATGGATAGATTGCACTATTTACCCTTCTGCAGAAAATAGTGTCATTATGATTAAAAACATTACTGCAATAAAGAGTGTTGAAGAGGCGTTTCGCAAAAAAAACCTAAGACTCACTATTCTTTCTGAGACGACAAGCCAATTATTATCGAAGGATAATCCTAAAGATATCCTTGATTCATTATTTAATGAGCTATCTCTTTATCTTAATTTAGATACATTTTTTAATTATATTTATGATGAAAAGGTAAATAAGCTCAAATTAATGAACAGCAGCGGGGTTCCTGAGGCAATGAAAAGGGAAATTGAATGGCTGAATATAGGGGAAGCTGTATGCGGAAAAGTGGCTGAGACCAAAGAAAAGATTGTAAAAGAAAACATCGATCAGTCAGATGAAGAATGTCTTCAAATCATAAAAAATATTGGAATAAAGGCGTACGCATGCTATCCGCTAATCTCTTTTGGGAAATTTATCGGGACTTTATCATTTGGTTCAACAGCAAGGGCGGCTTTTTCCGATGAGGAATTAAATCTTATTCCGGTAATTTGTAGCCATGTGGCCATAACACTTGAGAGAATCTTCTTTATTTCTAAGTTGAAATTTGAAAAAGAAGAAGCGGAAAAAGCCAATCGGACAAAATCAGATTTTTTATCCATGATGAGCCATGAGCTCAGAAATCCATTAAATTCCATTCTTGGTTTTGGACAAATTCTATATGAAGATGAACACGATCCATTATCTAAGGAACAAAGCAAAAAATTGAAAAGAATACTGAATTCCTCCAGACAATTGCTGACACTGATTAATGATACGTTAAATGTGGCGAAAGCTGAATATCAACTAAATGATATACTAGCAAAACCCATTCAAGTTGGTCCTGTTTTAATGGATTGCATTAATATGGTCCAGTCTCAGCTGACTAATAAACAGATTACATTATTATGTAATGTCGACTTTACTCAATTACCATTGGTGCTGGCAGATTCAAAAAGGCTTCAAATCATACTGTTGAATTTATTAACCAACGCGATCAAATTTTCAAATAATCAAGGAACCATTAAAGTGACATGTAACATACAAGAGTATTTATTGGAGATTAGTATAGAAGATTTTGGAATTGGGATTCCCAAAAAGGAGCATGAAAGAATTTTTGAGCCATTCTATAGAATCTTTCACCCTACTTTAAATATTGAAGGCACAGGGATAGGTTTGTCTTTGGTAAAGCAATTCATTGAACAGCTGCATGGAAAGGTACGAGTTGAAAGTGAACCAGGTATAGGCAGCTGTTTTAAAATATCACTGCCAGCTTATTTATGGAAAAAGTAAGTATGCTCCTTTTGTGAACCGAAGTTAGTTTAGAGAGCGGCTTTCTTTTATTATTCCACATGTTATGATTTGGTTATTTTTGTGGTGAAATATAGATTTACTTTTTCAAGAGAAACAATTATGCTCTAACAATCTATTTTGATCACAAAATACAACCCAGGAAGGGGCATTATAGTTGAAATCTATAAACGTAATGATTATAGATGATAACGAAGATTCCATTGAAATCTTACATTATTATCTTAGAGGGCATGAACACTTTGAGGTTATTGGAATTTGCAGAAATGGCGAAGAACTCGTCGATCAGGTTATGAGAAAAAAACCGGATTTATTATTAGTGGATATTAATATGCCAAATAAAAATGGCATAGAGGCTGTTAAGGAATGTATCAGCTTTTATCCAAATTTAAGATTTATTTTTATAACAGGATATGAACATTATGCAGTGGAGGCATTTGATCTTTCGGCAGTTGATTATATCGTAAAGCCGATAGAAAAAAAACGGCTGCATCAGGCCTTAGGGAAGGCGATAGATAAAATTGAGTATGGGAATCAGCTGCCAAAAACCAAAATTCAAAATTTGTCTGTGAAAGACCAAAAAGGTGTTACCTACATTCCCTTACATGAAATATTCTTTATAGAAAAAAAAGGAAAGAAGAGTGTGATTTACTCTAAAAACCAGAATCTTGAAACCAATGAAAATTTAGCGAATTTGCTATCTCGACTCGACTCTTCCTTTTATGCAGCACATCGTTCTTATATCATTAACCTCAAAAAGATTTCTCATATTGTGCCCCAACATAAAACGTTTGTAGCTTATTTTCATCAATTTGGCTATAACGCAAGTATTTCAAAGCTTAAAATTAACGATATAAGATTGAAACTGGAAAGTTATTAACCAAGGCTCTTTTCGTAAACTTTGTTGTTAATTGACACATAATTTAATATCAAGATTTAGTATTAAAAGATGTGAATAGCTTACGAAAAGAGCCATGAAGACAGACAACATATGGTATGATGCCTTGTATGTAAAGCAACCATCTATGTGAAAACAGCCTTAACAAATGAAGGAAACAGTCAAGAATTGAGTTTTTTTTGGACAATGAATGAGTTCAGTAATTGATCTAAATATTGACTGCATGTAATTGTTTCTTCAGAAGCTAATCCGTATAGAGCAGCCAATTCCAACAATTTTTTTCTGGAATGTTCAATTTCTTCTTCAAGCTTATTCATATCATCCCTCCTTAAGACCTATGCTGAACATACTATCAGAATTAATTGAATAATAGTGGTCAAAAACGTGAGAGGTAAAAAAATAGAAGTAATATGTAGAATTTTGCCTCTTTTGGGGAATATTTAAATTATAAATCTGTTTTCTGTTAACTCTTTTCTAATGCCAAAGTATATAGTGATAACTCTAATATGAATCGCATTGGAAAAAAAGTTAGACAGACAAGGATTTGAGGAGGAGGAAAGTGGCCAAGTCGTGTTTTTTCATTTAGAGATAGTTCTAAAAAGTAACTATTTGGGATTATAAAGTGGTTTTTCAACTCTATTAGACACAAATAGACGTTCTATGTGTCCGGCAGCCGTTAGACATCTTAATGAAGAAAAGGTACACTCAACGTATAGTGCCGGGTCCAATGAATTGTGAAAATGAAATAGCTGTACCATAGGAGGGATTCAATGAAACCATTATCAGTTGTAATAGTGGATGACGATGATTCCTCAAGATATTTATTAAAGAATTTTATCAGCTATTTTGCAGATTATGAATACGCGGGTGAAGCGTCCAGTGGACTTGAGTTTATTGATTTGGTACTGGATATCAAGCCTGATATTGCATTGGTTGATATACAAATGTCCGGATTAAGCGGCATGGAGGCTGTCAGGGAATGTTTGAAAAGTCAGCCAACATTGCAGGTTATTTTCACAACCGGATATGAGGAATTCGCCGTAGAGGCCTTTAATATCGCTGCTGCAGATTATTTAATCAAACCTATCCAAAGACACAAGCTTTTATCTGCTCTGGAAAAAGGAAAAAATTCTTTGGAAGGGTTAAGAAATAAAAAGAGGGGGCAATCCTCGAGAGACCAGTATCGCAAGTTATCGGTCAGATCCTATAATACACATCTCTATCTTCTTTTTGAAGATATTCTATTTGTCGAAAAAGAAGATAAAAAAACAATGCTTCACACAAAAGATGAGGTTTTTGAAACAACTGAATCTTTACAGGAAATAGAAAGCAGATTGCCAGATTATTTTTTTAAAACACATCGGTCTTTTTTAGTGAATTTAAGAAGTATTGTTCGAATTGAACCCATGGGAGAAACTTATCTTGCTTACTTATCAAACACAAAAAAAGTCGCTTATATCTCCAAGCTGAAAATACAGGAGGTAAGAGCGCTGCTAACAAGTTAACCTTCTAAAAAAGAACCAAGATATATACAAAGAATATACACATGGACAGCTTGAAATCACAAATATCATTTTTCATGACACTTATAACATTAAGATATGAAGATTGTAAAAAATCAATCTAGCGCTTCCTCTTGTTTGCTCCGTTGCCGCTTCAATCATTCAGATCATTATCCACCTAAATGAAATTCCTTAACTTTCATTCTCATCAGTCGCTACTTGAACTTTGAACTATTAAATAGCAAGGTGAAATCCTAGTATTCATACAGGTGATAAAACTACTGTTTTGTAACATTTTTTCTATAGATTTAATCGAGTGAAAGAATGGAGGAGAGTGAGATGAATGAAATACTAAATGATCTGGAACTAATTGACTCATGCAAGAGACTTTCTTCTCTTGAAATGCTTGGAAAATTGACCAAGGGAAATATCAGAGGGTTGGATAAAATATCCGTTCAAACCTTTTTGAAAAATAAAAAAATGAAGGATGACATTTTTAATGTTCTCATTGTTTATTTTTTTAATGAGTATTCGAATACAGTTTATGATCGAACAGCTTTCGCAAAAATCTATTTTTATTGGCTCAGGAGTGGAGTAAATACTTTTCAAAAAGCTTTAGAAATGACCAAACTCGATATCTATTTACTCGGGAAGAATAACGGGAAATCATAGAGGAGTATTTCTTTTTCTTTGTTTAATATAGTTGGAATAATGATTTCCCGTCTTCATTAAGGTTTGTTAAAGTTGAATGTTGATTTTCATCCAATTTGATTGGAATTGCATCCGGGACGCCTGTGAGATAAAGAGTTTAAGAAAGCCTCCCAGGTGTCAAAAATCAAAATCAATAGAAAAGATGCACAGCTTTTTTTAAAAGGCTAGGTTTATAATTGCTGTTCGTGCAATGAATAAATCTGTATTTTCGATGGTCAAGTCGGCATCTTTCATAAACTTTGTATTTAAGTGCTGTAATTTAAGCAATATAGCAAAGTTTACGAAAAGAGCCTTTATAGAGTATAAAGGAGAATTAATATGAGGAATCAAGAGTTTGAATATATTGGTCGAAAGATTGTTGAAAATAGATATACCTTAGCTCGAATGATCAGTAAATACATATATCAATACACGACGAACAATTTTGAACAGAGCAGAATGCCAGAAACCGATTATACGGAAATAAGGGCTGAAATTATGGGTTATTTCGGAGAAGCACTTTATAATGAAGAAATTATGGTCAATAGAAAAGTAGAAGATTGGGCGAGACGGGCAGGGGACTTGACAATTAAATATAATATTTCTTTAACAGAATCCTTGCGTATGGTTTCGGTTTTCAGAATCATTGTATGGGAAATATTCACAGAAGAACTACAGCAAAACCATATTAGTTGCACCAGTTTGGTTGATATCTCCGAAAAGTTTCATAATCTTCTCGATTCTGTTTTTAGAATTTTTGGAGAGGTTCATGAAAAGTATAATCGAAGCTTGTTAAACACTGCTTATAAGGAGCTGGAGGAATTATCCGTTCCAGTAGTTCCTTTAGCAAGAAGGCTTGCTGTTATTCCTCTTATAGGTGCTGTGGACACCTACCGTGCCGAACTGATCATGAAATCAGCATTAAGTGAATCAAACCGATTGGGTCTTGAAAAAATTATTTTTGATCTCTCAGGAGTGCCAATAATAGACAGTTTAGTTTCAAATTTGCTTTTTCAAGTTATTAAATCATTAAAATTAATGGGTGTGGAGTCTATCATAACTGGAATTCGTCCTTCTATTGCCCAAACGATTACTCGTTTGGGAATTGATTTTCATTTTATCCAAACGTTTAGCAGTATGCAGCAGGCTCTTAACGAGTTAGGATTTAAACAAGTGGAAACAAAATAATAAAATCCTGTGGTTAATTACAAAGTGAATAGTTTTAATCAAAAAGGAATCTTCAATCGAAGTTCCTTTTTTATGTAAGCGCTTAGACCGGATCCTAGTTGACTACCTTTTTTAACATTTTAAGATGTTTTAGTCTCCATGTTTGTAATCTTAATGAGGAGGTGACTAATTTTAGTAAAAATATAGTATTGCTTGCTGAGGTGGTATGGCAAATACCTAAATGAATCTGGTTGCTATTTGTCATTTTTCTGCGTTCACATCAATTAATAATAAGCAATCCCATCCATCTCGTTTCTTATCACCTTTTTTTATTTTATTGGCCTTGTTAAAGGACTCTGTCGTTTTATAGCTCATTCGTGTGAAACGGTTGTTTCATACGAATGAGCTATAAAACGAGCAGTTATCAACAAAGAATTTTAACAGAGCCAATTTATTAGTCCCTTGAGTATTTATCACACACTAATTAAAGGGGGTACAACATATGATATATGGTGAACGTCATTTATTAAGGCTGTTTTGCATAAATTGTTGCTATTCGTAAAGTGAATTTTTCCTTATTTTGCTCGTCTTTGGCATCGTTTTGTTTATTATTCATGCAAAATCCGGTATTTTAACCATCTTTTTATTCTGAATAGCAATAAAAGTATATGTAAGAGTCTTTTTAAAGAATCGATTTTATTTAGATCTTTATCTAAATTGTTCTTATTCATACGGCAATTTTCTTTTTGAAAAGCAAATAGGGGGATTACTTTGAAAACATTATTATTAGACGATATTTTAACTACAATGAACGTTCAGCCTAACGAAAAACAAAAAGGTGTACGTATCTTTCATGTAACGCATGACAGGTTTGATATTGATAATCATACTGTATATTTTCACTTGACAAACAAAAACGTGCCTATAGACTCGATAGTAAACTATGAGAATGTTTTTATTGTGACAGATTCGCCGTTTCCTTCAATCGAAAAGTTGAAATCAGAGCAAATTATCATGGTAGATGATCTTAAAAAGGCTTTCTTTAAATTTACTTACTATTACAGGCATCTATTCAACATACCTGTTGTTGCCATAACAGGTACTTGTGGGAAGTCCACCACGAAAGAAATGTTAAAGCATATCTTAGAGGAAACCCATAATGTCCAAGCAACCATTTCCAGCAAAAATGCGGATTATTACAATCTGCCTTACTTAATGGGGATCGATGAAGATACAGATGTGGCAGTATTTGAAACAGCTGTAGCCGCAAAAGGAGATATGGAGGTGGCATGTAAGTATTTTTATCCGACCATTGGAGTTATGACGATGATCGATGTGGACCATACAGATAAATTTAGTATATTTGATGATTATATTAATGAAAAGGCAAAAATAATGGAAGGGTTAGGCTTTGAGGGAACGCTTTTACTAAATACGGACGATCCTTATCTCTCCGCTCTCAATACTTCAAAATATAAAGGAAGCATAGTATCGTTCGGGAAAAGCGACGATGCGGATATTAGGATTAAGGAAATTCATTATGATGTTTCAGGAATGAACTTTTCGTTTCTAACTAAAGAAAGGGAGTTTAACGGGTATATACCTGGTTTGGGAGAAAGTAATGTGTATAATGCGGTCGCAGCGTTGGCGGTAGCTGATGTTTTAGGAATTGATTTACACTATGCCATAAAGAGATTATCAAGCTATCAACATATGAAATCACATTTTCAAATCATTAAGGGTAGAAACCAAATTACGTTAGTGGATGATACGTGGAAATCGAATCCTGCCTCCTTAAGAAAAGGTTTAGAATCTTTATGCAGCATCGCAAAGCCGTCTCAAAGAAAAATAGTTGTACTCGGAAGAATGGCATCACTCGGAAAGTATGCAAATGAACAATACACGAAAGCAGGATATTTGCTTGGGCATTTAGGGATTGATGTACTTATAACGAAAGGATCGATTGCGAAAGACCTGGCAAACCCAGCCATCAGGGGTGGAATGGATCCAAACAATGTTTATCACTTTTCAGAAGCAAATGAAATAAAGAATTTTTTTGATACATTTTTAAAGCCATCTGACATTGTGTATTTTAAAACAGGTGGAAATCAAAGTGATTTTGAGGATATCATTGATTATTTGAAATAGAAAAGCATGCCATAGAACTTAATTGGTTTGAATTGAAAAATGAGACGCTCTTTTATTTTTATTTGTGATGAAAAGAGGGTGACTTAAAAGGCGGTAATAAGCGGTCTTTTGAGTTACCTCTTTTTATTTTTGGAAAGAAAAAGAAAAAGGGAAGAAAAACAATTGATGCGAATAATAGCATGGTGTATATCTGTTGAGCAGAAAAGAACAGACAGGACGAATAGCGCTGAGCATTTCTAATAATTCCCAAAGATTGTTTGGATTCAACGTTAATTAGAGTAGAAGGCAAAAGACTCCCGCAAGTTCAGGGAGTTATTGGGGAATCCCCATAAGCAAGCAACGATGTAGTTCCACTACCGCCCACGATAAGCAAGTATTCGGAGTAAAATCAACTGGCAGATAATGAAAATGCTGTCTATATCTATGTACAATCCCAATTTAGATTTAATTCAAAGGTGGATTGGAGAGGAAGGTGCGAGACTCTTGCGGGCAGCAGGCCTTAGGGAGCCCCCCAGGAGCTTGCAATGATGAGGCTCTCGGCCAGCCGTGGAAAACCAGCGCCTCTAGAAGAAATCAACCCAGCAGGATGATTAGAACACTGCCTATATCTATATACAATCCCAAATCTATATACAATCCCAATTTTGATGTAACTTAGAGGCTAATTGAGGCGCATAGAAATGCTTGCAGTGGATACCAACAAGCAAAAAAAGTTGCTGTGGCCAAGGCCACTTGGTATCTTTGCACCAATTGGGACAACTTCTTTTTTGTGAATGGCTCCACTAAAGTTCTATGTTGATAACTGCTCGTTTTTAGAACTTCAATTATGTACGTTCTATACATTTGAAAGGTTCAGGTTCATGACCATCATAGAATAATGGAGGGGGCGTATCCTGCATACCCCCTTAAATATTTGAAGTTCAGCTGCCCATTGTCATTCTTAGTGCTGTAAAGAATTCCGTTTCTTGAGTAAAATTCCCTTCATTTCTACCGATTGATGTTTGGATTCAGATTAAATGTTATTTCTTTTGCTGCTTCAATTGCGATTTTTTTTGCTTCCTCCTGGGAATTGGAAGCTGCCATTACATATCCATAACGGTCGCCCATTGATTTAGGTGAATGTAAAACCTTTCCTTTTCGGGGTTTAATAAAAACCTCCTCTACACCTGGATATTTGGAGCAGCGATTTCTTCCAGTGACCTTAACCAAAGTTCCAGTTTCATTTACCGTTAAGTAGTGCGTGTAAACAAATTTATTTTGTTTTTTAGTTAGGTTTGGCTTGTTTCCTAAATAAACTCGAATCGTTTCCTCTACTAAATTAATCCCATAGGCGACCTCAATCATTCGGTTCATTGCTCCCCCGGAAATTCTCGGATTGATTTCGATTAATTTCCATTCTCCATTTACCCAGCGCATTTCAAAGTGACAGGCGCCGTTTTTCAACCCCAGTTGGTGTAAAATACTGCTTACCGTGGCAAAGATACTGTTATAGAAGGACTCCTGTACCTCTGCGAGCAGCGCATAGCCTGTAACGATAAAATGTTGAAAATAAGTAATTTGCTGCTCGATAATCGCCACAATAGAAACGTATCCATTGTGAACCAGGACCTCTATTAAATATTGGGGACCTTGCAGGTATTCTTCTATTAAAATATCTTCTTCTTTAGCAGATAGTTTAGAGAGTGTTTTTTTAAATTCCTCTTTATTGTTTACAAACAAAACATCTTTAGACCCTGTTGAGAATGGGGATTTTACAACAAGAGGAAAAGAGGGAGTAACTGATTCAACAAAGTCATCTAATGGCTGGTCTGAATTATATTTGATGTAAAAAGGAGTGGATGGATGGTATTGAAGAATCGTTCGTGTTTCTAATTTATTTTCCATTGCACTTATGGCTTTTAAAGAGTAGGTGCCTAGTCCGAATTCCTCGGAAAGCTGTGCTGCAATTTGTACGTAAGAATCCATAAAACTCATAATTCCATTAATTTTTTTTCCCTCACTGCTTAAAATAGAAATCCGATTTTTTAAGGAGTCAACGTCGTCCAAGTCTGAAAACAGCATAAGGTGTACATCTGGGAATTCAGCCCTTTGATTCAGAAATTGTTTTCTATTAGTAAATAAAACCGTGAAAAAACCAAGTCGATCTGCGGCTCGAATAGCCTCCCGGCTGGATCCGGATTTATTGGTTCCGATAAATATAAATGTTTTCATTATTTAATTTAGCCCACCTTTAAAATCATTTGATTACAACAACAACTGGCTTATAGAAATAGAATATAAGTATATGTGTGTAACGGTTCTTGCTGGTTTCTTAAATAGGCAGACCATTTTTTCGAATATGTCATGCTGTACATCAATATTATTGAAAGGAGGAGCGCAATGAAGGGGGTTTTAATATGGTGCTTTTGGGAATGCTCCATCATCGGGCACATCCAAAAGATGTTCAAAAAGCGTATGCCTATGCAGCTGTAGCGAAGGTAGAAGGGGTGGATTTTTTTTATTTCTCTCCTGGAAAAGTGAATATACATAAACAAAGTATTATGGGAAAAGTGTATGACAAGGGAAACTGGGTAGATAAAGAATTTCCCTTTCCGGATGTCATATTTAATGCAAGCGGACCAGCTACATCCAAGGCTGAAGATATAGTTAATTACCTATATGATCGAATACCATTTACAAGCCATTCAATTGGAAATAAGATGAGTGTTTATAAAAGAATCAAGGAAGGAGGGGAATATGAGCCTTATCTGATTCCATCCGAAACGTATAAAGATTTTGAAACGTTCGACATTTTTGCGAACCGTTTTGATAAAATTGTTATGAAACCGGTAAGCGGACATCAAGGCGGAGGCATTCTCTTTATTGAAAGAGAAGGAAAAGCAGAATATAAGATAAATGAAAATGGCGAAACAAACATTTATTCAGAAAAAGCATTAAAAAAGCTCCTTATGGAACATACGAAAGAACAAGAGTATTTAATTCAGCCATTTATTATGTGTAAAATTAAATCAGGCCATGTCTATGATTTTAGGCTTCATGTTCAAAAAAATGGTGAAGGAAGATGGGTCATTACTTCTATTTATCCACGAATAGGCCAGTTGGGAACCTTTACATCCAATATGTCAAACGGAGGTTATACAGCATATTTAAAGCATTTTCTTAAAAATGAATTTGGTAATAAATGGTTCGATGTGTATCAGCAATTGAAATGGTTTTCATTAAATTTTCCGGTCCATTTTGAAACTCTTTATAAAGGGGATTCTTTTGATGAACTCGGTATTGATATAGGCGTAGACCAAAAACGAAAATTATGGATATTTGAGGTGAATTGGCGTCCTGGTGCCCCTATGATATTTGACCTTGAATTAGATGTAGCTAAAAATACAATTCAATATGCCAAATATTTAGCTGCTGCCAATAAGAACTAGAATTCATAAATATATTGTTTTACGGAGAATATAAAGGAAAGTATTCATAAGCCCCTAAAAACAGCTTGGTCATTGCCGGGTTGTTTTTATGTTTATAATGAAGGTTTGTCATTTGTTTGGGAAAAGCCTGAAAATCCATTAAAAATGATATGTTATAAAAAAGGAAATATACAGCTTTCGGTGAATTAGGAGAGGAGGGATTGAAAAATACGCAGACTTTATATGTAAATGTGGCTCTTTTAAGAGTTATGTGAATGCATCTGTAAAGGAGTTAAAGGGGGGCTATTTTGCTTACAAATCTTTATTTTGTCCGGCATGCACATTCTGTTTATTCACCTGATGAATTGATAAGACCTCTTTCTAAAAAAGGCGCTATCGATGCTGTTAAAGTAACGGTAAGATTAAGAAATGAGAAGATTGATGATGTGATTTCCAGTCCTTATAAAAGAGCTGTTAAAACAGTTGAAGGAATCGCAAACCTCATTGGCAAAGAAGTTGTTAAGGAATATGAATTTAGAGAACGATTACTCTCTGGAAAACCTTTAATAGACTTTCAATCTGCGATCAACAAAGTCTGGGAGGATGAGAGTTTTTCTTTTTCGGGGGGTGAGTCAAATAACGCTGCACGAGAAAGAGGGGGTAACGCTGCCTTGCAGGTTTTAAAAGACTATGAAGGGAAAAACGTTGTAATTGGCACACATGGCAATATCATGGTCTTAACGATGAATTTCTTTGATGGAAAGATCGGGCTCCCTTTTTGGAGAGCACTTGATATGCCGGATATTTATAAATTAAGCTTCAAGGGTAAAGAGTTGATCTCCATGAAAAGATTATGGAAAAACAGACTCTAGTCTAACTTACAGAGTGAAAACGCTCGCTGAAAGAACAATTGTTACAAAAATAGAGTGCAGAGACGTGAAAGTTAATTAGTCTTAAGAGACAAGATGAAGCGAGTGCCTTTTTAAAATCCTTATGGAACAGGGTATGTTTACTGCCTGGAGGAGGATTTATGTTCATTTCACAATTGAAGATAGAGGAATTGACCAAAGAGCAAATCACCCAATTTATTTTTGAAGGCATGGAAGATGATGGACAGGAGGGTGATTGCATTCTTGTATTTGGAAATAGGAGTTTACATAGGGTGAAAAAAGCGGCTCAATTATATTTCGATAAAAGGGCTCCCGTCATACTGGTTTCAGGTTCCGCAAATCGATGGCCAGAGGGGGCGACTGCTGAAGCAGTCTGGATGAGAAATCATTTGATTAAAATGGGGGTTCCCGAAGATAAGATCCTTATGGAGCTCGAAGCGGATAATACAACGGAAAATGTCATTGGTTCAGCATATGTTTTGCAAAAAAAGCTAGGGCTGCATACAGTAAAAAGAATCTTAGCGGTCAGTGCTCCCTTCCATATGAAAAGATGTTATTTGACTCTTAAAACCTATATGCCCACCTGGATCGATTATACCCTATGTCCTGATGACAGGCCGCTCGGCCAGAAACATAACTGGCAGGATGACCTGCAGACTGAGCAATTAATATTGAAGGAAATGCATTCTATTATACAGTACACAAAAAGGGGGATTCTTTTGGATAGAGAAATTGATTTATAGTGTCATAGGAAAAGAAAAACTCAACGTTTTTTTTAAAGGGGTCAATAGAGGCTGACTCAAAAGGCGGTAATAAGCGGCCTTTTGAGTCACCTCTTTTTTTATTTTTGGACAGAAAAAGGAAAAGAGAAGAAGAACAATTGATGCGAATAATAGCATGGTATCTATCTGCTGAAAATACATTTGAGCAGAAGAGAACAGGCAGAGCGAATAGCGCTGAGCATATCTAGTAATCCCCAAAGATCGTCGGGATTCAACGTTAATCAGAGTGGAAGGCAAAAGACTCCTGCAAGTTAAGAGAATTATTTGGGGATCTCTCATAAGCATGCAACAATGTAATTTCACTACCGCCCACGGAAAGCGAGTATTCAGAGTGAAAATCAACTGGCTGGAGGATCAAAACGCTGCCTATGTCTATGTACATTCCCCAATTTAGATTTAATTCAAAGGTTGATTGAAGAGGAAGGTGCGAGACTCCTGCGGGATCAGCGGGACCCCCCACGAACACTGCGACGAGGAGCTTCCTCTACCGATTCCTGAAGCGAGATTTACAACGAAAACCAACCAGCAGGATGACAAGGGCACTTCCCATGTCTTTCTTAAATCCTATTGTTGATCTGAATCTAAAGTTGATTGAAGTGGAAAGCGAGTGCCTGAAGCGAAAATCAACCTAGCAGGACGATTAGAACGCTGCCTATATCTATGTGCAATCCCCATTTTTAGCTTAAAGGTTGATTGGAGCGAAAGGAAATGCCTGCAGTAGTAATCAAAAAGCAAAAAAATTTGTTGTAGCCAAGGTCACTTGATAACACTGCACCATTTGGGACAACCTCTTTGTATTGAAATAGTGTAATTGCTCAATTAGGCGTATGTTTTCATTAAAGTCAATTGACCATAATTCAAATATGTTATATTATAAAACATATTGATGTTATAAAATCTCACATACTGCAGGCGGTGTGGAATGAATTGAAAAAAATTGAAGCGATTATTAGACCTGAACGGCTGACTGAGACAATTAAAGGCTTAAAGAGCATTGGAATTACAGGTTTTACTGTTTCTCAAGCAGTAGGCAGAGGAAGGCAAAAAGACACTCAAGGTGTTTATCGAGGGAAAAATTATAAAATTACATTACATCCAAAGGTGAAATTAGAAATCGTCCTTTCTGATTATATGGTAGACCCGACCATCAAAGCGATTATTGAGTCGGCGAAGACTGGCGATGATGGAGACGGTAAAATTTACGTTTATCCAATATTGGAAGCCTATAATATAAAAACAGGCAAGCCGGATTTTGATATTGATGATTTAGTGGAAAAGGAGGGATAATGGATGCTTATCCATTTAAATGCAGTATGGGTCGTAATTGCTGCTGCAATGGTTTTATTCATGGAAGGCGGATTTAGCTTACTGGAGTCAGGCTTTGTCCGTACAAAAAATGCCGTCAATGTCACCATGAAAATTTTTGTAGATTTAACGGTCGGAACACTTTCTTTCTGGATTATAGGTTTTGGCCTCATGTTCGGAAAGGATGCCTTCGGACTTATTGGTACGACTCTATTTGGAAATCCATCACATATTGCCCTCTCTATTCCTTTGCCTAGTGCGGCATATGTTCTCTTTCAAATAGGGTTTGCTGTTGCTTGTATTTCAATCGTTTCCGGAGCAGTGGCGGAGCGGATGAATTTTAACGCTTATATATTAACAGCGGCATTAATTTGTATTGTGCTATACCCAGTTACAGGTCATTGGATTTGGAACCAAAGCGGCTGGCTTGCGAAATTGGGTATGAAGGATTTTGCCGGTTCTGCTGCCATTCACGCAGTAGGTGGATTTGCAGCCTTTTCAATGGCAAAATACCTTGGCCCGAGAAAAGGGAGGTTTAATTCAGACGGGAGCACTAATGTCTTTGCCCCGAGCAATATTCCACTAGCTTCGGCTGGAGCCTTTATTTTGTGGTTCGGCTGGTTTGCTTTTAATGCTGGAAGTACGTTGGACGCTTCGAACAATGCCCTTGCTTCCATCGCTTTGAATACAATGCTTGCAGGTGCAAGTGGAGGAACAGCAGCATTGTTCCTGACTATTAAAAAATTTGGGAAAGCAGATCCTAGTATGACCATTAACGGCGTGTTGGCCGGATTGGTAGCCATTACAGCAGGCTGCGCATATGTATCTCAGTGGAGTGCCATTTTAATTGGAATAATCAGCGGTGTTATTGTTATTTTTGCTACGTTATTGGTTGACTTCTTAAAGGTAGACGATCCAGTTGGTGCGGTGGCTGTTCATGGGTTCAATGGAGTCTTTGGAACGATTGCAGTAGGATTGTTCGACCATTCCCAAGGCTTTTTGACTACTGGAAATGCTTCATTGCTTGGAGTTCAGGTTTTAGGAGCAGCTGTGGTAATGGTTTGGGGACTTATGGGCGGAACGCTTATGGCCAAAATATGTGAAAAAACAGTCGGTCTCCGGGTTAGCAGCCATGAGGAAGAGGAAGGATTGGATATGTCCTATCATGGAATACCTGCTTATAATGAACTCGAGCGTTTTACAGACTTGCCGACAAGCCTTTATAATTTTGAAGAAACAACAGGTATTACGATTGCATCGCCTGTAGAAAAAGGGATCTCAAGAGAGATCGTGTAAACTATACGTTGGAAAAAGCCGCGAATTCTTACGCGGCTTTTATTGTTCCATTTAAAATACGTAAGAGTGGAATGTAGATTTTTAGCTTGAAAAGCATGGCGTTTTTCCAGGGTTCCATTATAATGAAGAGTGAAAAACAAAAGTGAGGGGGCAGACAAATGGCAAGTCAATTTTTATTGCCGAACTCTTCAGCTACTCATGCAAAGCCTGGTTTTGAAACGGCGATCCCTTGCATGGGGCATAACATTCAGTAATATTTCGCCAATTTAATAGTAGGCTTTGCACCTTATTATTTATTAAATAATTAAGGGGCTGGCAAAAATGAAATATGTAAAAGCAACTTCTGTTTTACCTGAGTCGCTTATTTCTGAAATACAAAAATATGTTCAGGGAGAAACCATTTATATTCCAAAGCAGTCGACCTCACGCGAAAAATGGGGGAGCAAGTCAGGAACAAGAAGATTTTTAAAATCCCGGAACGCCACAATTAAAAACGCTTATTCAGATGGAACAGCATTAACTGAATTGGCAGACAAATACTGCCTTTCTGTTGAAACCATCAAAAAGATTGTCTATTCAAAGCACTGAATTTTCAGTGCTTTTTTATAATGTTTGGAAGGTATAAAAATTTTTTAACAAATAGGCAATGCTTAAGCACAATGTTGATTGGAGCTGTGAGGCACAAGACTTTCGCGGAAAGAGAATACCTGCAAGGGAAATTAACCCGCAAGATTAACAGAGCCATTAAATAAATGAATTGGATTTAACTGATTCTTTATATAAGCTAGTCTGGTTGCTGGTTAAGGAAAAACAGCGTAAATAAAAGAAATGAAAAATCTAAGTGGAAAGTTTGTTTAGAATTGTTTTTTACCTATTTTTTTACATATACAAGATGTAAACTACTAGTGGATGGATAGGAGGAATGAATATGAATCCATTTATGAGAACTGATCAATTTAACTTCATAAAATCACAAGCGCAAATTTTAGTGAAAAGTCATGCCAGTGTAAATGACAAGAAAGTTATTCATGCATTAAAGACATTGGCAGCAGATAAAATTTACGAACTATTTTCTATTAGGTTAAATGAAGATCAAAAACGATTGCTCGAACGAATAATGGAAGTGGAGGATGGTGTTAAGTGCAAAAAGTATTTAGAGGCTGTGAAGGAGTATGTGATCCCTTTTTAAAAAGTCTCCGAGCAAACGGTTAAGAAGCTGTTTCCAAAGGCTAAGAAGTTAAAGCTGCCTTCCTTTATGGAGAACCTGGACTATAAGGAAATTTCTTATCTGGGTTGGGAAGACAAGGGCTCAAGTAAAAAGTACTTGATTGCTCTTTACCAAAATGATTTCGTTGGACTGCATGGTACATTTACACCTTCTCAAAAAAAGGGATATGTACCATTTGCAGCCGCCATGCAGAAGTAGGCTTGTTTATGTCGGAAACAAAAGGGGCAGTTCTAGGGACATTCACAAAGCGAGGTAACTATATTTGCAGAGATAGTCTGAAATGTAATGAAAATATGATCTCGCTTCAGAAGCTGGAGGAATTTATTAAACTTCTGAAAGGATTAAAGGAATCGAGCTAAGCCGATTCCTTTTTATTTAAAGATTAAAAGGTAAAGTAAAAAACAAATGATTTCATAGAAAACATAATTACTGATAATTTGCAATGCACAATTACATAGTAATATTAAAAAAACCAACTATAACTAGCGACGGCTTTCGTTAAATCAAATTCAACGGCGTTGATTCAAAAGTTGATGGACAATCAATTTGGTCTTTATCATCTACCATACTTCTTGTACCGATAAATTTTGAATCATCTCCGAAATTTTGGCCGTATCCTTGATTTTTTTTATCCGAATTGTGCCAATCTGCTAACAGATTTTGGCCGATATTTACTGCAGACGCATTTTCAAAGGAATTAATTTTTAAAACAAAAATATTAATATTAACAGACGGTGACGCCAATTACATCCTCCTCCTTTTCCTAACATATATATGATGATGATGAGATATGTATGTAATATAACGTTTTCACTTTAAGGCTTTTCCTATATTTACAGCATGTAAATCCTGCCGCTGCCACCCTTTTCAATATACATGGAGGTTTAAAATGGATATAGAAAAACTAAAACAATGGATGGAGTTTGCGCAAAGAGTTCAGGGAAGCGGAGATTTTTGGAATTCTATTTTTGATCAGGATCAAACAAATTCCTTTATGAATACAAATTCCGGGCCTGCTCCGAGTCAGCCAATTGTCCAAACTCCGGTTTCACCGCAGCAGGAATTGCCGCTAGTAGACGTTTATATAAATGAAAAAAGTCTTTTTCTAATTGCTTCTATGCCAGGTGTTGCAAAGGAGGATATGAAGGTTTCTTTCAATCATCAAAGTGTCACCATAAGAGGAATTGTCAAACCTTTATTTCACCACGCAACACCACTTGTAACGGAAAGAAAATACGGCCCTTTTGAAAGGACTATTAAGATTCCAGCTCCAGTTGAAAATGCTAATAGTGCGGCAAAATACCTTAATGGGCTTTTAATTATCACATTTACACGAATTGAACACTGTGATGAACAAATTATTATTGAATAGTAGGCTATATTTGTATAAAAGCTATTTCGAATCTATAGAACCTGTGTTACAAAATAAGATGAGCATTTTAATTTTATCCACAATGATAACCAATCCCTTTTGTAATCTTTCACTCCATAATAATATCCATTTCCTTTAGCGGTGGGACATGCTATACATAATAACAATCATTTTTAAGCTGCTCCATCAAAAAATATGGCTTTGTTGGGGACTCTGTTGTTTTTAGCTCCAGGAAAGAAAGGAAACAAAAAAGCATGATATTTTGCTTTTTGTTCCCTTCTTTCCTGGAAAATGGGAAAAAAAACGAGCAGTTATCAATATAGAAATTTAACAGAGCCAAAAATATAAAGATAGCGGTGAATTTTATGTCTTTAAAAGGGGTATTCAATTATTTTTTAAAAAATGATTCAACAATAAAGCAATTAAAAAGAAAAATTAGTGAGCTGGAGAAAATAATTGAAAAAAATAAGTCTGTACAAAATGATGCAATTCCGAATAATGAAAAACCTCTCACTCCTGAAGGTAATATCCAACCGCCTATTGTGGTTGAAAAGCTTAACGTCGAACGGCTTGTCATTGATAAGGTGGAGCTTAATAACAATTTTGGGCAGCTAGGAATTAAGGAATTGAAAGGAAGGCTAAATATAGGAGCAACTTATGGTGAAGGGGGAATAATGGATTTTTTGAATAAAGAAAATAAAGAACTGAAAAGGAACAATACCGTGAATTCAGGCTTTAAAACAGAGAAAAAAAACGTTGAACCTAAAATTAACATTAACAGCAGATAACGATGTGCCATTTAAATATCATGTATCTGAAAATATTTTTTAAAAAGGTAATTGAGGCCGTAAGAAGCCTTACTTGAAGGGGCCGTAAGATTTAAAGTAAAGTAAACAAAATGCTCCGCATTAATAATTTATAATCCAACACATATAGTTTATTGAGAAAAATAAATTTAAAAAAGGCTTTGTTAAAGATCTATTTTATAGTTTATTTGTATGAAACAGTCGACAATCAGTCCTTTTAACTTAGTCTTAAAGAAATAATTTTAAAACGAACAAACCTGAAAAGAAAGGGAAGCAGTTATGAAACCTGTTCCAATTAATATTCATTTAGGTGATTTAAAGCTTAATAGTGCGGATCATTCAAGTGCAATTTCAATAGGAACAACAATCCAGATTGGCAGAAATGTAACAGCCAGAAAAAACCAAGCATTTGGTCAGCAGCTAGCGGATAATACAATTCAAGTTAATCCGTATGCTAAAACGATAGATAACGATTTATCTGATTTTTTTTCGGTAAAAAAAACGAATTAGCCATTAAAAATTTCTTCATTTAAAGCATCTAAAATGCAAAATTATTTCATAAAGGAGGAAATGGATGAAAACAGAATTGCATTTCACAATTTTTTAGGAGAGATGTGTATGTTTTTTTCGCCCGTAACGATTAATTTGCAGTCTATAAAAATAAATTCTCTTGACCATTCGGCAGTATTCAATATGGGAACAAGTCAACACTTGGACTTGTTTGTATCTTATAAGAGAAACCAAGGCATTGGGGAACAAAATGGTGATTTTTCTCCAATTTTTAATCCCGCTTCTTCTGTGTTAGATTCTGATGTAAGTGATAGTGCTAGTATTAAAAATAGTTTAATTTAACAAAAAATTTTTTGTAGGAGTGAAGATGATGGTGCAATTTACCCCTATGGTTTTAAATGTTTTTGCATTTAAGGTTAATTCAGTTGATAATGGAGCGGTCATTAATGCGGGTTCACTTCAATATATAGACCAATTTCTTTCATATAAACGGAATCAGGCATTCGGAGAACTTAATGGCGATTTATCTCCGGTCAGCCTTCCGATCTCTCCGATTATGGATCCTGATGTAAGTGATAATCCGTCAATTAAAAACAGTTTAGTCTAAGATAGATTATAGTTCTCAAGCAAATTGGCCATTCTTAAGATTTATTTTTTTATTGTTTTCCATTTCTTCTATACGAAGATTCGCTATTTATAATAGGCTCTTTAAATTAGTTGAAAGCTGCTCGTTTTTTTGCTTCTTTTCTTTACTATAACCTTTCTGCTGAGGTAAAAGGCGTGAGAAAAAAGAGTTTCACTTGAATAAGAAAAAACAACAAAGTCAGTAACTATACTTTTGTGTTTAGAGGATTTTGATTGTTTTTTAGCGAATGTATTTGTGTTTCACTATTGCTTACAAAGTCATAAAAAAAATACGGGTTTAAAAAGGCAATGGAAATGCAAATTGCTTTTGTTTCTTGAGGGGTGTGTAGATGATTATTAGAAAGGCAGTATTAGCCGACGCTGCGGGTATAGCCCGGGTGCATGTAGATAGCTGGAAAACGACCTACCAAAAAATTGTTCCTCAAGATTATCTTGATAGCCTTAAGTATGAAACCAGGGAAGAAATGTGGTTGAATGCTATTCCAAATGGAGGAATATTTGTGGCTGAACAAGAGAGTGGCAGAATTGTGGGCTTTGCATCCGGAGGGAAGGAAAGGAGTAAAAAATATCATCCAGAGTATGAGGGTGAATTATATGCTATTTATCTTTTAAAAGAATGTCAAAGACAAGGCCTTGGCAAGCTACTGGTAAAGGCAGTTATAGAGCATTTGCATCAGAATCATATTAAAAGCATGATAGTTATGGTGTTAGAAGGCAATCCTTCGAAGAATTTTTATGAGTCTCTCGGAGCAAAGAAGATAGACTTGGAAGTGGTGGACATTGGAGGGGAAAAACTTAATGAATTGGTTTTAGCCTGGGAGGATATAAGGCCATTTCTTTAATAGATTTTTTTTGGATCCACTTTTCTTCTATTAGTATATGCAAAATAGCTCCCCTCATAATAGGGGGCTATTTTGTTTGAAGAAGGAAAAAAATTTTAATCACTAACGTATAGAACTAATGTAGTTTCTGTCCAGCTCCAGTACCTATCGGTAGCAGAAATCCGCACGCCGAAGAGCAAGGAGCTTGCGCTTTTCTACATTATTCACCCCCAAATCTCTTTGGAAATCTCAACAATAAATTTGAGTTTGTTCCATTGTTGTTCTTCTGTTAACTTATTGCCATGGTGGGTAGAAGCAAATCCACATTGGGGGCTAAGGCAAAGGCGCTCTAATGGGATATATTGTGCTGCCTCTCTTACTCTTGCTTTAATCGTCTCTTTATCTTCCAACTTACCTGTTTTGGAGGTAACGAGTCCCAGAATGACCCGGGCATTGTTTTTTGCTGCGTATTCCAAAGGCTTAAAGTCTCCTGAACGATGATCGTCGTATTCTAGAAAAAATCCGTCTACGTTTTCATGTGCCAGTAAAGTAGGGGCAATCATTGAATAGCTTCCCTCAAAGGCCCATGTTGAGCGGTAGTTTCCACGGCATAAATGGGTTGTAACCACCAAATCATCCGGTTTTCCCTCAAGGACCCCATTGATCACGCGCAATGCTAAATCAATAAGCTGATCTCTCGTATATTCACCGTCTTTAAATTGGAACTCTGGATCGCAAAGCCTGGCAATATAAACATCATCGAATTGTAAATAACGGACGCCAGCTTCATAGAACGTTTTTAAAACGTCCCGATAACACTCGACAATGTCTCTTGCAAATTCTTCGATATCTGGATAAATTGTTTTATTTCGTATGGCAATGTTAAATAACTGGTTTGGACTTGGAATGGTTTGTTTAGCAACCGCACGTCCACCTACTATTTCATTAAAATCTTTGAAATCCTGAATAAATGGATGCTCCTTGTTAAAAGAAATTTTATCAATATTCCTGACGTGATAGCGATCTGTTTCTTCACCCGCAAATTGATAACCTTGGTCAGGCACATACCCTTCGATTCCATTCAGGTGCTCAAGGAAATCGAGGTGCCACCATGTTCGGCGGTACTCACCGTCTGTAACAAGCTCTAATCCAATTTCAATTTGCCTTTCAACAATACGTTTAATTTCACGGTTTTCTATTTCACGTAATTGAGCTGAAGTTATCGTTCCGTTTTTATATTCTTTTCTGGCTTGATGAATGGATTCGGGTCGTAGTAAGCTTCCTACATGGTCAGCGCGAAAGGGGGCCTTTGTCAAAGTAATGGACATACTCATTCCTTCTTTCATTATTTTTAATAAGCTTTTATATCTGTTAGAGATCAATGTTGAATTTAGAACGATGCTGATTGGAGAGAGGGTGGGTGACTGCAGCGGAAAGCAACAGGCAAGATGAGCAAAGCCAAGCTTTTTAAACTTGATTTTCACTTTTATCCAATGGGTGCTTAGCTCTAACCGTTGTAAAGTTCTAATCATAATTGGGTCAAATTAAATAAAAAACCTCTTCTGTCCGTCGACAAGAAGAGGTTGATTGAATAAATGCTGCTCTTCTTATCTTCAAGCTTAACGCTTCTGGAATTAGCACAGTACTTCAGAAAAAGTCTGCTGCTGAGGTATCAAAGGGCCAGTCCCTCCACCTCTCTGGATAAGAAATGAAAATTATGAAGTTTTAATAATATTCAGTCTACAATTCAATAGTGAGAATGTCAAGAACAAAGTAAAGATTAAAATTATTAGCGGAGCACATTTTATAGTACAATAGAATTGACGATAAGTCATTTAACTGCATACTTTATGGTTTCTTAATAGGATATTAAGAATGAAAAGGGAATCCGGTGAAAGTCCGGAGCGGTCCCGCCACTGTAAGAGGGAGGTTCTTTCAAGCTGTGCCACTGTTTCTATGGAACGGGAAGGTGTAAAGAACCGATGAAATCAAGCCAGGAGACCTGCCATAAAGGAGCACACAGAATTCCTACGGGAGATAGGAGAGTGTTGCAAATGATATGGCCGAGGAATAAAAAAGCCAGTACACGGCGCGTACATAATTTTCGTGAGCAATGGGCTGCCCTTTATGAATCAGGCTTTGATTAAAGCAACTGAAGTGGAAAAATTTTCATAAAGCCGCATTTAAAGATGAACCATAGGAGGGTCAGCTCATGACAAAAGCT
The DNA here is from genome assembly GCF_001636425.1 of Heyndrickxia acidicola. NCBI lineage: Bacteria > Bacillati > Bacillota > Bacilli > Caryophanales > Bacillaceae > Heyndrickxia > Heyndrickxia acidicola. The sequence continues at coordinate 1,331,555 of NZ_KV440953.1, read as the reverse complement.
TATTCTACAGAACAATCAAGAACTCATCAAACAAAATTGGTGCTGCCGCCGGATACGAACCATCTTCAAACAATATTTGGAGGAAAGGTTCTGTCTTATATTGATGAAATTGCCGCAGTTGCTGCTATGAAACATTGTAATCAGGCAGTCGTTACAGCCTCTATTGATTCAGTAGACTTCATTTCTTCAGCTGCAGTTGGAGATGCACTTAGCCTGGAGGCATTCGTTGCTTCAACAGGGCGTACTTCGATGGAAGTTTATGTTCGGGTTTATTCTACCAATCTACTGGTCGGAAAAAAAACACTGACAACCGAATCATTTTTAACAATGGTTGCAGTAGATAAGGATGGAAGACCCGCCCCTGTTCCCGGGGTAATACCCCAATCAACGGAAGAAAAAAGATTATTTGAGACGGCACCTGCACGCAAGGAACATCGAAAAAATCGTGCGTTAATCCGTTAGTCAATAGGAGCAGTTATTGAATGCTTACACATAAAAATGAGGGTGACTCAAAAGGTGGTTATAAGCGGCCTTTTGAGTCACCTCTTTCTATTTTTGGACAGAGATAAGAAAAGGGGGGAAACACTTGGTGCGAATAATAGCATGGCGTCTTTGTTAAAAATTTATTTGAGCAGAAAAGAACAGGCAGGTCGTAGAAGAGGCAGGACGAATAGCGCTGAGCATATCTAGTAATACCCAATGATCATTTGGATTCAACGTTGATTAGAGTGAAGGCAAATGACTCGTGCAAGTTAAGCAAATTATAAGAGGATAGCCCATAAGCATGCAACAATATGGTTCCAGTCCCACACACGGAAAGAGAGTATTCGAAATGAAAATCAACTGGCAGGATGATCTGAACGTTGACCATATCTATGTACAATCCTAATTTGGATTTAATTCAAAGGTTGATTGGAGAGGAAGGTGCGAGACTCCTGCGGGATCAGTAGGCCATAGGGAGACCCCGCAAGAGCTTGCGACGAGGAGGCTCCCGGCCGCCCGCGGAAAGCGAGCGCCTGCAGCGGAAATCAACCCAGCAGGATGATCAGAACACTGTCTATATCTATTTAAAATCCCAATTTTGATTTAACTTAAAGGTTGATTGAAGTAAAAGAAGTGCTTGCAGTGCAAATCAACCTGCATAAAAAAATTTGCTGTCTCCAAGGTCACTTGATATCTTTGAACCATTTGGGACAGCCTCATTTTCTGCGTAATGAAGAGGATTGATGCTGGAAGATTTATCTTAAATATTCTAAATAAGGACGTATAATCGAATTATAACCATTCTTCTGGCTATCCTTTCTGCCTAGTTAGAAGTCATGTCATCTAAATATTTTTTGATCGCTTCCACATTACCAGCTACATTTTTTTCTCTAATTTCATCCTTTTTTAACTTATCAACTGCTTTTTCCAAGATTGCTTGTGCTTCTGATTGGGGGATTACGACAACTCCATCTGCATCACCCACAATAATATCGCCTGGATTCACGGCAGTTCCGCCACAGGAAATAGGAATATTGATTTCCCCTGTACCAGCTTTTCCGCTGGCTGCTACAGATGTTCCTCGTGAGAAAACGGGAAAGTTTAATTTTTTAACTCCTTTTATATCACGAATGACTCCATCTACAACAATGGCGCTAATGCCCAGTGTTTGGGCCATTCCTACAATGAAGTCCCCGGCAATGGCTCTATAGAGATCTCCTTTTGCATCGATTACGAGGACATCGCCAGACTTTGCCTCTCTTATTGCTTTTAAAACAGCTAAATTGTCGCCGACCGGAATCTTTACATTAAAGGCTCTGCCGGCGAATCGGTAGTCCTCCTCCAAGGGTTTAATAGCAGGATTCATATTATTTAATCCATTCATAACATCTGAAATACAGGTTGTAGGGATTTTTAAAAATTCTTTCACAATCGATTCCATTAGCCGGTCTCCTTTTTATAAGTTCTTTTAGGTAAAGTATATATCCAATTTGTATTTTTTGAAATTTAAAAAAATTTATTGTTTAGCATAAGATAGAATTATCGATTTTAGTGTACTGGAGAGGATTTGGCAATGCAGCATTCCATTTAGGATAATTTATATATCTATTACCATATCTCAGGCAGGAAGGTGATTGAGAAACACAGTTGCCTCGTCCATTAACTGTAATTCGAAAATTATAAAAGGGAAACCACAATCTTTTGCATGCAGGTTTATTGAAAAGTTCAAATAGTTTGTCTAATATTGAAGTGAATAAATTGAAATATTCAGCAATATCGAAAGCGATACCAAGGAGTATTAACTGATTACTTAGTGTATTTATGTCGAAAATAAAGAGAATAAATATATTTTTTAGAGAGGTGTTTAAAAATGTCATTGGAAAGTGTCAGGGTTCATTTTAAACAATGGAACAGAGAAAACGATATCATGGAGTTTAATCGTTCAAGCGCAACGGTGGAACTGGCAGCGGAAGCAATAGGGACTGCTCCTGGCAGAATAGCAAAGACCCTTTCTTTTAGGGGGGAAGAGGATGCCGCGATATTAATAGTGGCAGCAGGTGATGCCAAAATTGATAACAAAAAGTTTAAGGAAACCTTTGGATTCAAAGCGCGCATGCTGACTCCGGAAGAAGTTCTCAAGCAAACAGGACATGCAATTGGTGGAGTATGCCCTTTTGGTTTAAAGAACGATTTGAAAGTATTTCTTGATGTGTCGCTGAAAGGGTATACGACCGTTTTTCCTGCATGCGGAAGCCCTAATTCTGCTATTGAGCTGACCATCGATGAACTGGAGCATTATTCCTCAGCAAGCGGCTGGGTGGATGCCTGCAAGGGATGGGAAGAAGCAGATGCAAAAGATGAAGGTGCCCTTGCTCTATAATAATTTAAACGTATCGCTCTTTGCCCTGGAGCAATACGATATAGTTAAAAAGAGCAGCTCAAAAATGAACTGCTCTCCTGATGTTATTCTGGTGTTTTAAGTGACGGTTCATTTAAGGACAAGTCCGTATAGGATTCAAGAGCCTGCCTCAATCGCCTAAGCTGTTCCTGGTCGACAGAAGTATCCCAAATACTATATTGGACTTTGTTTGGCCATTCCGTGTTCTCATCTATCAAAATGCTGCACCTCCGTTCTTATGAAATTAAGCATTAGCGCTCAGGGTTTACTCCTATTTTTCTTGAAGAACGGATAAATATGCATTCATTTTTTAGAATTAAGAAGCTCAGGATTTTAAGGTTAATTGATTTTTTTGATACAGGCTCTCGACAAAACACCTCGTTTTTTCAAAAGCTTCTTCCGGGCTTTCTACAACCTCGGCGATATAAGCTTCATCTGGAAGCTGATCATCTACACCGGGAATTTTAATGCGGTCTCCGTAGGCATTAATTGCTCCATGTTTCCGCATTTGTTCAATGCAATCGAAAAAGGGTTTCCAATACTCTGAATGGACAAATATGGCTTTGGTTCGATGTCTTCGAAGGTGGTTGGTTTGAAGCTTAGAAAGAGTTTCGAAAACCTCCCAGACGGTGCCAAAACCACCAGGCCAGAACAAAATGACATGTGAATAATTTATTAAAACACTTTCTCGAATGGAAAAATTATTCATTCTGAGACGCTGATTCGAAAAGACCGAATAGGTATTCTTTAAATTAAAAAAATCATCGACACCAAATTGACAATCAATTCCAATCACATGGGCATGATGACTTCGGGCACCTTCTGCTGCAGCCCTCATAATACCTGGGCCGCCGCCAGTGCAAAGGGGAACATAACAGCCGCCAAGTGAGTCTTCCTGGTCATTGGCCGAATAACGTCCCCACAGCTCACCAAATCGAAAGGCTGAATCCCAGAATACGGAACCATGTTCAGCGATTTCCTTTTGCCTTTTCATTCTAAGTTTATTTTTTGCCATTTTTTCCTTTAATAAATCCTTGCAAAAAGTATCCTCTTCTTTGTTTAGCTCTACCAGGAGCTTCTCAGATTCGAGGCTTAAGGCTTTTATTCTTTCCTCGGTGAGTTCCTTGCTGTTAATGGTGCCTGATCCCATCAAGGTCACGACTCCGAATTTGGCTTCATAGCTGAAGAGGAGCTCGGCAGCATAGATGTCTGCAATGCTGTCCTCTGTACCCAGGGAACGGTCATTGGGAATAAAGCAGACCTGCGTACCGATCACGCGAAAAGCGGCCATACAAGTGTCGTTTGAAGAAATGTCCTTCCAGGTGACAATGAAGCCATCCTCCTCTACACTCGAGGTATGGACCTGGCCATTTTCACCCAGGCTGCTAATGGAAAGGTTATATGTATTGGTTTTAGAGGGAAGATGGGGATTAAAGGTAATGGGTTCTTCAAAAGTAATTTTTGCCTTATTTCCGTCTGTCTTTTCAATCCTCCATCCTGTTCCTGAAGCCGACCATGTATGGGTAGATGGCTCATAGAATAGGCTTCCAATTAATTCAACCTGTTTCATCTTTTTCACCTCATTAATCGTAGAATCACTTTAACTTGCTCAGCTCTTAGTTTTGCTTAAAGATATTGGTATATACATATTCTTTATGGCTTTTAAATAATTGAGTAAGGGGTCAACTGTGTGCATCATAAGCATCTACTTATGATTATGATAATTAATACCTACTTGACTCATAAGGTTAGTAGTTCTATGATTAGAATTAATTTTTACTAAAAAACGAATAGTAAGAATTTTTGATCAAGAAGTTATCGTGTATTTTCTTTGTGAGGTGGATATTGTTGCAACTTCAAGTATTGAACAGCCCATTTAATGAGGAGCAGGCAGAGCTCCTTAACCGTGTTCTGCCAACCTTAACTGAAACACAGAAAATATGGCTGAGCGGCTATCTTGCTGCATCACAGCCGGGATTCCAAACTGAAGGATCTTCGATTCAACTCGCGGAAGTCCCTGCTCAAAACAGGGACCAGTCTTTTTCGAAAGAGATTACGATCCTGTTTGGATCTCAAACAGGCAATGCTAAAAGCTTAGCCGTTAAGGCAGGGAAAATTTTAGAAGAAAAAGGATTTAAAGCAATCGTTTCAGTAATGAGTGATTTCAAACCAAACAACCTAAAGAAGATAGAAAATTTATTAGTAGTCGTCAGTACTCAGGGAGAAGGAGATCCGCCGGATAATGCCATTGCCTTCCATGAATTTCTTAATAGCAGAAGAGCACCAAAACTGGAAGGGCTCCGTTTTTCTGTATTAGCCTTAGGAGATACCTCTTATGAACAGTACTGCCAGGTAGGCAAGGAATTCGATTTGCGGCTTGAAGAGCTTGGAGGGGCTCGTCTTTATTCTAGAGTGGATTGTGATCTGGACTTTGATGAGCCTGCTGCAGAATGGCTTGATGGAGTATTAGATGCGCTAAGTCAGGGCCAGAGAGAACAGTCAGGACAAGAGCCAGCCTCTACAGTTAGTCAGGAGGTGGAGTCCATCTTTTCAAGATCGAATCCGTTTCGTGCTGAAGTGCTCGAAAACCTTTGTTTAAATGGACGCGGCTCCAACAAAGAAACTCGTCATCTTGAGCTTTCCCTTGAAGGATCAGGGATAACGTTTTTACCTGGTGATAGTCTTGGGATTTATCCCGAAAACGATCCTGCTTTAGTTGATTTGCTGATTCAGGAAATGAAATGGGATCCGGAAGAGATTGTGACGATTAATAAAAAAGGAGAAGTGAGCACTCTCAAAGAAGCTCTCACTGCACATTTTGAAATAACAGTTTTAACAAAGCCGCTTTTAAAATCTGCGGCTGAACTGACTGTCAATGAGGAACTGAAAAAACTCATTGCGGAAGATGAAGGAAAATTAAGATCCTATCTTGGCGGCCGTGACCTTTTAGATTTAATTCGTGACTATGGTCCATGGAGCGGGACAGCCCAAGATTTTATTTCCATCCTGCGTAAGATGCCTGCGAGATTATACTCCATTGCAAGCAGTTTGAAAGCTTATCCTGACGAAGTGCATTTGACTATCGGCTCTGTCCGCTATGATTCACTTGGAAGGAAGCGAAACGGGGTTTGTTCAATTTTGTGTGCAGAACGCTTGAAACCTGGAGATACATTGCCTGTATACATACAGCATAATGATCAATTTAAATTGGCGGAGGATCCGAGTACTCCGGTTATTATGGTAGGTCCTGGTACCGGCATTGCGCCTTTTCGAGCCTTTATGCAGGAGCGCGAGGAAACTGGAGCGGATGGCAAGTCATGGCTGTTCTTTGGTGACCAGCATTTCAGGACTGATTTTTTATACCAAACGGAATGGCAAAAATGGATTGAAAAAGGTGTATTGACTCGAATGGACGTAGCTTTTTCCCGTGATACAGACCACAAAGTATATGTACAGCACAGGATGCTTGAGCATAGCAGCGAGTTGTTCAAATGGCTTGAAGAGGGAGCAGCGGTCTATATTTGCGGTGACGAGAAAAACATGGCGCATGATGTCCATCAAACATTGCTTGAGATTATCGAAAAAGAAGGCAGAATGAGCAATGTAAGGGCACAGGAATATTTAGCAGGCATGCAGCAGCAAAAACGGTACCTGCGTGATGTGTATTAAAGCGTGAAAGGAATGTTGACAACATGGTCAATCCACTATTAAAAGCACCTGACGGACCGCCAAGTGATGTAGAAGAAATAAAAGAGCGGAGTAACTATTTACGGGGAACCATAAAAGAATCGATGCTAGAACCTCTTAGTGCAGGAATTAACGAGGATGACAATCGACTCATGAAGCATCACGGCAGTTATCTGCAGGACGACCGTGACTTGCGGAACGAGCGCCAAAAGCAAAAGCTGGAGCCTGCTTATCAATTTATGCTGCGAGTCCGTTTGCCGGGCGGTGTTGCCACACCACAGCAGTGGCTGGTAATGGATGAGCTGGCGGACAAAAACGGGAACGGCACCTTAAAGCTAACCACACGCCAAACTTTTCAAATGCATGGGATATTAAAATGGAGTATGAAAAATACCATTCAAGAAATTAATTCTGTTCTCATGGATACAATCGCAGCATGCGGTGATGTGAACCGGAATGTGATGTGCAATCCAAATCCATATCAATCTGACATTCATCAGGAGGTTTATGAATGGTCCAAACAGCTGAGTGACTACTTATTGCCTCGGACAAGGGCCTACCATGAAATCTGGCTCGATGAAGAAAAAGTAGCCGGCACACCGGAAACAGAAGAAGTTGAACCGATGTATGGCCCATTGTATCTGCCTCGTAAGTTTAAAATTGGCATTGCCGTTCCGCCATCCAATGATATTGATGTCTTTTCACAGGATTTAGGGTTCATTGCAATTGTTGAAGAGGATAAGCTTTTGGGCTTTAACGTGGCAATAGGCGGCGGAATGGGAATGACGCATGGCGATAAGGCGACCTATCCGCAGCTTGCCAAAGTAATAGGGTTCTGTACTCCAGATCAAATTCTGGAGGTTGCTGAAAAGGTCATTACAATACAAAGGGATTATGGGAATCGCTCTGTCCGTAAAAATGCCCGCTTTAAATATACTGTAGACAGGCTTGGGCTTGAAACGGTAAAAAATGAATTGGAAAATCGCCTGGGCTGGAATCTTGAAGAACCAAGGGAATTTCATTTCGAGCATAATACGGATCGTTATGGATGGATAAGGGGCTTGAAGGGAAAATGGCACTTCACTATGTTCATTGAGGGGGGACGTGTTTTTGATTTTGAGGACTTCAAACTAAAAACGGGGCTAAGGGAAATTGCGAAGATTCACACAGGTGAGTTTCGTTTAACAGGAAATCAAAACCTGATCCTCTCAAATGTAACCAGCCAGAAAAAGAAAAAAATTGAAGCTCTGCTGGATGAGTACGGTTTATCCGATGGAAAGCACCATTCAGCAATTCGCCGCAGTTCACTTGCCTGTGTGGCCCTTCCTACCTGCGGGCTGGCCATGGCAGAAGCAGAACGGTATTTGCCGAGCTTGATGGAAAAAATAGAAGAGATTGTGGATGAAAATGGGCTGCGGAATGAAGAAATCACCATACGTATGACCGGATGCCCTAATGGCTGTGCACGGCCGGCACTTGCAGAAATTGCTTTTATCGGCAAAGCGGTAGGCAAGTATAATATGTATATCGGCGCAGCTTTTGACGGCAGCAGGCTAAGCAAAATGTATCGTGAAAATATTGGGGAAGATGAAATTTTAGCTGAGCTTCGCTTCCTTCTTTCCCGCTATGCAAAAGAGAGAAATGAAAAAGAACACTTTGGTGACTTTGCAGTACGGACGGGAATAGTTCAGGCAGTAACGGACGGCACGCATTTTCATGACTGACTTAAAAAGGCAGGGGTGTCCCCTGCCGCTTTATACTGTGGAAGATGTTTGTTTGTTGCATTAAAGCACTAAAGGGGTCTGACCCCTTTAGTGCTTTAAAGTATTGCTATAAATGAAATTTGAACATCATTCTTATTAACAATGGCTGTTTTCGCATAGATTGTTGCTTTTCGCAAAGTTGAATCCGTAACAAGTGGAGAACCGTGGCATCTTTTCGTTTTAATTCATTTTGTTTTCAAGCTGAACCCTGTGTATTCTAGATTCATTTATACAAATAGCAACAAAGCTTACGAAAAGAGCTTTAACAAAAGAATAATTAGATAAAAAAGGATTAAAACCTCTCTTAATAGAATGTATTACTTTAATAGGGAGGGATTTTGTTGAAAAAAACTGCTTTAGTAGTATCTTCATTGCCAGGGTTTGAGAAGGAAATTGGCAGATGGCTGTGGTGCCTGGAAGATGTACGCAAGGACCTATTACATGAATTAAACGGCATAAGCCAAATCGTACTTGACGGTAAAATAGACGAAAGGCAAACGATTGGCTCGCTGCTGTATCATATTGCATTGGTCGAGGCAGACTGGCTTTATGAAGAAGTTCTTTGTACTGAATGGGATCCTGAAATACGCTCGTTACTTCCGGCAGAAATCCGTTCAGAGGACGGTTCCATGACCCACATTGAGGGGCAAAGCCTGGAAGGGCATCTTCACCGCTTGAATAAAGTACGTGAAACATTTCTTTCCCACTTCAAAACCATGGATCTGGAGGATTGGCGTAAACCAAGGAATCTGGAAAAGTATGACGTTACCCCTGAGTGGGTGGTTTACCATTTGATTGAACACGAATCACACCACAGAGGCCAAATTTTCCATTTGCTTAGGAAGTTACAGAGCCAATAAGGGGATCATAGTTTCATTGCTCTGATAATTAAAGTTTTATTTAGGGCTGTTTTCGCATAGATTGATGCTTTACGTACAAGGTATCATTTTGTATGTTGTCAGTCTTCGTATTATCTTCTTTTCGTAAGCTATCCGCATCTTTTAATACTAAATCATTTCATTATTTTTTTATGTTAATTAGCCACAAAGTTTATGAGAGGCAGTTTCCACTGTCTCTTTTTGTATGAATTCTCATCTAATTATGTAAATAGTCCTCTGACTATCGTCACTTTCACACTATTTTTAATTTTTTTATACTTTACTTATTTAAGAGGGGAGGTTTATGAAAGTCATAGAAAAGTAATTTATTACTCATTTAAATAGGACTGTGGTATAGGGGGCTGGAACATGATAGAGGGGGAAATTATCAAGTTTTACCGAAAAAAAGTAGGGCTGACGCAGGAACAATTAAGCAAAGGGATTTGTTCTGTCACTCACATCAGCAAAATAGAAAGGGGACAAACGGCCTATTCGCCGGAAATCATTGAATTGTTCTCGGAACGTCTTCAAATAGATATAGAAAATGAAATCAGGCGTTTTGAAAGTATAGAAAAATTACTGCATCGGTGGCACCATCACATTGTGATGCAGAGATTTAATGAAATGGAAAGAACAAAAAAGGAATTGGAAAAAGTATTATTAATCCATTCCTCTAAATATGCACCATTATACAAATTATTGCAGGCAAGATACTTTCTTTTACATAAAAACAGCGAAAAAGCACTGGCAATCATGCAGCAGGTACAACACGAACATCCTGAACTTTCACACTATGAGAGAAATCTTTCAATGCATATATGGGGTATTTATTATATGGAAAATTACAAGGGCTCCGGCATGAAAGATCATCAAAAAGCAATTAAGGTGCTGCTTGAAATTGATACGGATGTGTATAGAAACCCTGAATACTATTATCATTTGGCAGTCGCCTACTACTTTATTAATTCAAATGTTATGGCCTATGCATATGCAGAAAAATCACTTGGCCACTTTAAGCAAACCAATAATTATTTATGGGCATTAAATGCTGAATCCCTTATGCTTGCGATTAAAGGGGATGATGTGACTATACATCTTGATGAAATAAAGGAATCCTATCAAAACTTAATTCTTGATAGTGAAAAATTAAATGCACCTTATAAAAAGAGCAGACTGCTTAATAATCTGGCCTATGCCTACTACGTGAGAAAAGACTATCGCCATGCTAAAATTCACTTTGATGAGGCGCTTCAAATTGTGAAAAAGTCTTCTATTGAATATATTTCGCTGTTAAATAATTATGTTACAAACTGTCTGGATGGAAAACTGCTTAAAAAAACCATGTTACAGAAAATGATACATAAGGGGATAGCCTTGGCAGCAGAAATGAATAGTCCTTTATATAAGACTTTATTCAAGCTTCTCAGTTATCGTTTGGAGGAAAAAGGAGAAGAGTATTTTCAATTTCTTGAAAAGAAGGCATTACCTTACTTTCGTTCAAATAAGCACATGGTTTTAACTAACAGGCATGGTAAGGAATTATACCACTACTTTGTTAATAAAAAAGAATATGAAAAAGCGGTTCAGGTTTCTGCCATTCTTTTAGAGAACGTATAAAGCAGATACAGGGTATCACTTTAAAAAGAAGAAGCAGGAAGTAAAAGAAAACTTCCTGTTTTGTTCGTAATTTTCCTAATGTGTCTGCAGCAGCGTAGCTGGGTTGAAACTTTCATAGCGGCTGCTTGCATAAAATTTTACCATTAAAACAGCTTACTAAAACACCCCGCAATTTCAAATAAACTGCGGATTGATCAATTATCCATAAAGATTAATGTATACGAAGACAGTCTTAATAAATGATAACAGGTTCATTTTGCGTAAGATTGCTATAAACAGTTTTCATTGCGCTAGGCGGCGTGTTCACACATCCCCCGGATCCCTGTGAAAGATAGGCATTGCTGGCCCAGTTTGTTCTCCAGCTGGCATCGTGAAAGCCGCATCCGCTAAGAGTAAAAGGTGCCCAGTAAGAAACTTTTATAGAATAATGGGGATTGCCAACCTCACTTCCCACGAGTATAGAAGGAGTTTGCTTATACATGATGTACCAAACTCCTTTGGGTGTATCTTCATGCACATCATGTCTTCCTGTAACCACAGGGGTTGTGATCGCTAGCTTACCATTTTTATAGATCCAAATACGCTGATCTTCGATGGATACTTCAGCATACGTATCACCAATGCCATGGTTTGCGGTCGTATCATAGCCGATGCCATAGGTGCTGTACCCGACTCCGTATATATTGGCAGCCGAAAGTGAATTTACTCCATCCTCAAAGGCTTTCGCAATTCTTTCTGTTTCTTTGTCAATATCAAGACTCCATCCATAGGTTTGCCCTTTTACAGAAATAACAGAACCGCTGTGCGTTTTGAATAAGAAATTTTTGTTTAATGTGGAAACAGAACTAGCAATCTCTGAAATCCTTGCTTTAATGTCATTCGTATCAATTGAATATTTCATATTTTTTGTAATGGAAGCATTTTTAATTAAATCACTGGCTTTTAAAGAATAAACCTCGTTCTGTACCTTGTACGTAACCGTTCTTTGAGAAAGATTTTTCAGCATGTCTTCTTCTTTTTTTATCATGGGACTATCTGTTTTAACTGGCTGTATGTATACCGGCTGTATATGAATTACACTATTAAACTCTTGTTTTTGATAGCTTTTCAGTTCGCTTGCTATATCTAGCTGCGTACCATTCAGGCTTTTGGAGACAAGGATGCTGCCTTGTTTCAAATAGACCTGTGCATCTACGGGAGCTTTCCGGCTTTGATTCATCGCTGTCAGTTTTTCTTCCATTCTCTTTTCTATCGTCTGGCTTTGAGAGAGCTCTTTTTTATCTGGGACTAATGTATAATTCTTTGCTTTAGATGATGGGAAAAAAGTCTTTTGTCTGCTCAATAATTTCTGTATATCTGCCAAATTTTGATTTGTATATCCCAGCTTTGTGTCCTTTTCATCAATGATTTTATTCTGTCCGACATAGATGATGTTTTTGGAAGTGGACGATTTTAATTTATTTAATGCCTGAACTGCAGTTTGTCCTCCGACATTTATTCCATTGATCCGAATATTGGAATTGAAACGTGTGGACTGATAGTAGTGAATTCCTGTGAAAATAAGTGCAAGAAGAACGATAATACTGCCTGAAATAATGTAAATAATTTTACGCATGATTCTTCACCTCATGAACGGTTCCGTTGTTTTGTTTTTAAAATTCAGCTCTGTAATCCTGCCCCAGTAGTAATTGAAGAATAAAGCCAGGTGCATGTATGGGTATCAACAGACAAGGATTACAACGCGAGAGAATTCAATAATAATAATCTATTAGAGCAAAATCACAAAAATAACAGGTCAAATGTAATTTAGGCATAAAGGAGGGTGAAACTCAATTGAGAAATTAGTATAAATATACCATATTATTCTTGAATTTTACTTAAAATATAAAGATCACCCGCTATTTATATATGTTGAATTCAAATTTTTATTCTGATGATTGGAGCCGAAGGGACGAGAAACCTGCGGGACAATGGAGTAATTTGCTCAGAGGAGGCTCCCTGTCTGCCCTCGGAAAGGGAGTGCCTGCAGTGGAAATCAGTAACCATTTTATAAGAAAAAACTAACTTCAATTTATGTAGAGATTTTTTACAGCTTTAATTTGAATGTGTCTTTAGATTTATAGAATCTAATCATCTCATATGAAAAGATAGAAATAGGGGAATAAACAGTGCTTTTGAACTGCATTTCCTGCCAAATTAAAGAAAAAATACAGCCTTAACTAGCGGGTTTTTATAGAGTAATTGAAACATAAAATGGCCCGGAAAATTGAAAATCTGGACCATTTTATTGTTTAGCATTATTCAATTAAGAGGAGAATAGGCCATCCTTGGAGCATATCTTTTGAAGTTTGAAAATTCTTTAATTGACGCCCACAGAAGTATAGGCATCCATAACCGTTTGAGTTTCCTGTGAAGGTGCACCATTTTTGTCAGGGTAAAGGTCTCGGGCAGCCTGGATGGCAGCTTCTCTCATCTCATGGAATCCGGAAGATGGCGTTAAATACAGAGTTAACGCTCGATAATAAATTTGCTGAGCCTTAGAGGTTCCAATTCCGGTAATGGTTATGCCGTTGTTAGTACCGCCTTGACAGATTAAATAGTCTGCTTTGTTGTTAATCCCACTATTGATATGCACACCGCCATTGTCCAATGTTCCTTGATAACGATCCTGGTACGTATCCGGGTAATGTCCGGATGGCATGTAGGTCGTACTGACTTTTAGAGATGCTGGATCACTGAAGGAACGTAGGCCTCCATCTCCAGGAATATTAGGAGTATAAACATCCTCACCCATTTGCCAGTCGGCTTTTCCAGTATTATTTATTTGAATAAATTCACCAAATATATCTGCTAACGATTCATTAATAGCACCCGACTCATCCTGATAAGTTAAGTTAGCAGTATTGGAAATGACACCATGGGTCATTTCGTGGCCGGTAACATCCAGACCACCGGAAAGTGAACCAAGTGTTACTCCATCACCATCTCCATAAAGCATTTCTTTACCGTTCCAGGCCGCATTATTCCACTGTGTTCCTACATGGACTGTACTATTCAATGTCATCCCCTTGTTATCTAAGCTTTTGCGACTAAAAACTTTCTGATAATAATCGTTCACTTTACTTGTATTGATATAAGCTGAAATGGCTGCAGGATCATAGAAGAAATTACTCGGACTGTTTGTGTTTATTTCCCATCCGGTTATACCAAAGAGGCCTGATAATAATTCGAAACTTACTTCAGGCATATGGTAGGCGGTGTACGTATGAATCTGGACACCATTTGTCGGCGAGGTGCCATATAAATAGTCTGTTTTCGTGGTGGGATCCTGAGCAGCTGTGAAGGTTTGCATTTTCCCGAATACGTCCAACCCTTTTGCTGTTACGGGCGTTGTAGCGGGTGCTGCATTATCAATCGCATTAAAACTGTTTACGACATTACCGTTGGTTGCATCTACAAAGTAGAAGTAATAGCCCGGTGCCGGCACAGAGGTAGAAAGCTTCACCAGGTATGTTAAATAGTATTTACCCTTATAAGGATAGAGCGTTAGCTGTGAGTCGATGCCATCATAGCGGCTGACAGTGCCGATTTGGGATTCTACACCTTTCTTGGCAGCATCAATCGCATCATCTTCTGAAATGGATGGGTCAGTGGGTATTACTGAGCGAGCCTGGAATTTTATGGTTTTTCCGAAAAATGCATACACATTATTATTTTTGTCCAGTGCTACTGTTTGCCCTGAGCCATATATCGGAATTCCATTGTATTGTTCAATTGTACGAGCATGATATGTACCAGTGGTACTATCAGTGTTCTCACTAATAATCTTAAATTGATCACCGGCTGGTGCAGTAGATGAGTCTAATGATCGTGCGGACTTGTCTGTGACCTGTGATGCCAGAAATGCCTTTACAATATCCTGTTTGGATTGTGCTGATGCCACAGCTGTTGTTGAATCAGCAAAGGAAGGTACAGCAGGCAAAACCCCTCCGATTGCAACGGATAAGGCTAGTACCGCAGGAATAACTGTTTTTTTGCTTGCTTTCTTTTGGTTTTTCTTTTTCTTTTTCAATCCATTCACCCCTTCTATAATGGCAAAAATGATATAACAATTAAATTATTTAAAAAATTCAAATCAGAATCAATAGTTTTCAGGCAATCCAATATTGGGTTAATTTTTCGGCGTTTTTTCAAGCTTATGACATCGAAATGACAAAGTAAGACAAAAAAACAAGGTTTTCTTAGGAGGAATTATCCCAATTTAAATTTTCAGATCATTCAGTGATAATAAAAACTAGTAAAACGGTTTTTCAGAAGGAGGCCAAAAATGAGAGCAGTACCCAAATCATTGATTTTGCCGTGTCTGTGCTGTATTTCCTTCTATACAGGAGTTCAGTTGACAGGAAAGACCGAAGCAGTATTCTCCAGTCAAGTAAAAGCGGATCCGATCACGATATCTGCGGCTTATGTATTTCCTGACACCATTAAGCAGCTGGTAAACCAGGCTGGTAGTATCCAGAAAGATATGAAAGCTGCCTATGATGAAATGCCTCCAGCTTCAACTGGCATTTCGATAGAGGATTGGAAAGCAGAGCTCCTTAAAGTAGAAGATGCTGGCCAGAAATTAAAAAAGCAAGAAAAGACATTAAATGATGTGTATAAAAAGATGTGTACTTATAACAATGAAATCCCAAGCGGTTTAGGCAGAGATATCAAGGAATATGTATTTGTTCGTGAAGGCTTCCAGCGGGTAAGACAAATAGAAAGTGAAGTGAAAATAACAGAAAACTATAAAAACATCGAGAGTCTCCGCTCCACGATTGAACAAAAGATAAAGGAACAGGAAGAAAAAGCGAATACATCCATAGAAGTACCGACGAAAACGGAAAACAATCAACCCCAGAGGGCAGTACAAGTGAATAAAGTGCTCCCAAACCATTCAAATATAATAAAGCAGGTGAAGAAGAATGCAGAAGAAAATCATCCGAATAGCAAGTAGCCTATTGAAAGGTATTTCTCTTATCGTTTTGTGCCTTTTAGTTTTTTCAATCCTGTCCGCCAGAGTCTCAGGGGGAGAACCAACCATTCTCGGTTATCAGGTAAAGACCGTTCTATCAGGATCAATGGAACCTACCTTTCAAACAGGATCTATCATCTCGATCAAATTGGGAAATCAGCAAAACTCCTATCAAAAGGGAGATATTATTACATTTAATATGGATGGGAAAACCATTACACACAGGATTTTTGAGGTAAAAAAAGTAAATGAAAATGTTTCTTATAAAACAAAAGGGGATAACAACAACGCGCCAGATGTATGGACAGTGGCGCCGTCTGATGTAGTAGGTAAATATACAGGTTTTACGATTCCGTATATCGGATATGTCATGAATTATGCAAATTCGAAGGCCGGTGCCGCTTTATTATTAATTGTGCCGGGAATTTTTTTAATTCTGTCAGCCATGTATTCCATTGTCGGCGCAAGAAAAGAGCTTGAAGCTGAAAAAGTCTTATAAATTTGGTTATGTCTCCTATGTATCAACCGCTATACATATGAGTCTTAATAAATATTTTTTGAAAAGGTAAAGGGGGATTTCTCGATGAGCTTTACACAAAAGATCACAAAGGGTGTTATGAGTGCTGCGCTTGGGATGTCTTTAATTGGGGGAGGGACATTTTCATACTTTAGCAGCAGTGCAAAAACGAGCAATACGTTTGCGGCGGGTACATTGGATTTAAAAGTAAACCCAAAAACGATGGTTAATCTTAACAATTTGAAGCCAGGGGATCAAATTTACAGAGAGTTTACACTAGAAAACAGCGGTTCCCTTGATATTTCCAAAGTATTATTAGATACAAAATATAGTGTAATCGATGCAAAAAACGATAATACCGATGATTTGGCAAAGCATATCAAAGTCACCATTATGTATAATACCACTACAGCCACTGATCCAGTGGTCGAGACGACATTATATGATTTGCAAAATCAAACACCAGATTTAGCCGAAATCGATACGTATGGCGGAGTGGGCGGACATCATTTGGCTCCACTTGGAATTAAAGCTGGCGGGATGGATAAAATTTTTGTATTATTCGAGTTTGTAGACAATGGACAAGATCAAAATCAATTCCAGGGGGATAAGCTCAAAGTGGACTGGACATTCAACGCACAGCAAGCCGATGGCACATATTATGATAATCCGGATACTGGCAATAACTAGTCACCCATTTTTAGAGAAACAAAAAAGAGCGATTGACCATGGGGCAATTGCTCTTTTTATAACTCTTTTTATTAGGATATATTGAAGTTAAATGTAATGGGGATTGGAGCGGAAAGCGAGCGCTTGGAATGGAAATCAACAGGAGAGTATAACTGAGCCTAATAAAAAAATAGTCTTAACCTTATTTAGAAGTATGCAGGAAATGTAAAAAGTGTGTGTATCTCAGCAGGTCGCATCAGCGTAATGGTTTAATGTTTTATTAATTGTATCGAGAGTGGAGTAAATATCCTGAAAGTAGACAATGGACAAAGTAGGAAGGTAAGTAATTTTAAAAAGCCTGTCATCCTTGCTGTAACGAACAATAATGAGCTTGTTTTTATTACATGAAATGGTATGAGTGATGTCGCACTCCTCATACATTATCGAAAATTCGAGCATTCGCTTTAAATATTCCATCTCAGTCCCTCCCTTCGTCATAGAGGGAGGTGACTAAGAAAAGTCAAAAAGGACCCTTTATTAGATGTATTCATATTTTTAAGCTAAATATAACATAGATTTACTCGATATGACATGAGAGGTTTTGTCAACTCTCGCTGCACTATTTGTCGGAGTTCCTTCCTTTTTGTAAAAAGAAAGGAGGTATTGCTCCCTAAAGGAAGCAACCTTAGGATTGGAACTGTATTCACTCCCTATCCTTGTAGGAATGTACATAAAAGATAGAGATTTTTACAATTTTGTAGAAAAAAGCAGAAGTTATAATACTGAATCTCGATTTTTTATCACTTTTTGTGTTGATAGCAACAAATTTTACGAAAAAAAGCCTTTATAAAAATTTCAGCAGATAAAAAAAGAATACAGATAATTGGCGGCAATCAAATGATAGTGCTGGAGAAAAACATACCCTTAGTCTTTCAAAGCGGAATCAAGAACGCGGGCAGTGCCCTGGGTGCAGGGGAGTATTTGAATGAAATCATAAAAAAGCTGTCAGGACAGAAATCTTTTAAAGGGAATCCTAACTACAGGTAATGATGAAGAAAGGCTGCAGCTGCAGCTTTTTATTATATCCATGGAGCTAATGTATTTTTTGAAATACTAGAAATGGAAGAGAATGAAACCTATGGCGATGAGGAACAATAGTACCATTAAAAAAGGAGGCGTGAAGATGACCATATTGAAGAATAAATGGTTATGGTTTTACTTGTGCTTCGTTTTGGTTGTAGCAGGATGTGATGTCTCTCCTCCAAATCGAGTGCCGAATCCTGTTCAAACCAAAAGCACATCACTTACAGGAGAGCATATACGAACGGTTACATTGGATTCCAGTGAAAAGGGTGTCATAAATGTGTTTGGCAAGCCTTCAAGTGTAGATTTTACAGAAAAACCGAAAATCAAAAACCTCACCTATGTACAGAATAGAAAAAGCGGAAAACTAATATTTTCTTTTGTTGATAGCAAAATGGTCAGATATATGTTTTCTGATCAACGGTTTAAAACAGCAAAAGGAATTTCCATTGGCAGTACGAGTGCAGAAGTAAAAAAAGCGTACGGCAAAAATTATGTAGAAAGAACAGATACATCCGGCAGAGTCATCATGTATGTAGATAAGATTCATAAGAACAGTATTGAGTTCATTGTTGACAAGGGAAAAGTTAGAAGTATCTTGTTTCAAAAAGGCACGAAGCTAGAATTTCAAAAACCGGTAGGGGCTGCTTTATAGCGGCTCTTTTTTTATGCTAATCGCTGTTTTCGCATAGATTGTGGCTTTACGTACAAAGAATGATTCCTTGAGTTGTCTTTGTTCGTGGCATTTTTTCGTAGCTCTTCACATGTTTTAATACTAAACATATTTTTAAAATGATATTTTTGTGTCCAATAGCAACAAAGTTTCCGAAAGAGCCATGCAAATAAAAATGGGTGGTATTAAAGGAGGGGTTGATAGTCAGAAGTAGAATTAGGTGATATAGCAATTATTTTGGAAAGGTCGTGAGTGCTGTTTTATGGATAAAGAAAGACTGATCGAACGACTGCCTAAACTGGAAACAGAACGTCTAATGCTGAGGAAAATACGAACAGATGATATGGAGGACATGTTTGAATATTGCTCGATGGAGGATGTAGCGGCATATGTAAACTGGCATGCGCATCAATCAATAGAAGATACTAAGGTATTTCTGAATCACATAGTAGAGCAAAAAACAGTGTTCTTTGGAATTGAGTATAAAGAAAATCACA
Organism: Heyndrickxia acidicola; assembly: GCF_001636425.1. Classification (NCBI taxonomy): domain Bacteria; kingdom Bacillati; phylum Bacillota; class Bacilli; order Caryophanales; family Bacillaceae; genus Heyndrickxia; species Heyndrickxia acidicola. The sequence continues at coordinate 1,312,273 of NZ_KV440953.1, read as the reverse complement.
AGCTGATTGGAACCATCAATTTTGTTAGTTGGAATCAAAAGCACCAAAAAGCAGAGATTGCTTACATACTTTCAAAGCTTTACTGGAGAAAAGGAATAATAACGGAAGCAATAAAAGCCATTATTCAATTTGGATTTACAACCATGAATCTGGAAAGGATCGAAGCGAGATGCATAGAAGATAACCTGGGTTCAGAAGGAGTCATGAAAAAAGCAGGCATGTTTTATGAAGGCACTTTAAGAAATAGTATGTTTACGAAAGGAAAGTATAGAAATCTGAAGCTGTACTCTATATTAAAGGATGAAGCGTAGATCTTTAGGAAAGGTTTCGTTACAGTGCACTCTTATACATCCGGTTCGCACTTCTAAAGGAAGAACCGGATGTTTCTTTTGATTTGCTGTACTGGACCTCTTTATTTTGATGGCACCAGAGTATCCATCGATTTACCTGTCTTTACCGCGGGTTCGCTGATCATCATACTAAGCCATAACCGGCTTAACCATTTTTTCGAATCACTTATTTGACTTTGAAAGCTATTTAAATCTTCATGGTACTCCAATCCTTCAACCGCCCTGTAGTTTTTTCTATTGCTTTTTTCAATCATTGTCACTTTCCATAATGGAAGCAGATTTTATAACCCATTTGTTTGAATCGAGGGGACAGGGAACGGATCAACCTGTCCCAGTAAAATAAGGAAATTAATAATGTTGAGCCACATAGGCGCACTTTATGCAAGTACGTCAAAAACCTTCAGTCTATAACCTTTTAATTAAGAAACACTCTCATTTTCAAAATACTCTTTATTACGCAAAACGGTAATAAAACCGTCTAATATATCATGGCTGACAGAAAATCCTTTCCGTTTATAAAATTCAAGGGCATTGTCATTGCCATTTGAAACAAAGATGAAATAATCCTGAACATCGTCAAACTGCTGCAGCCACTCCATTGCCATTTTAAACAGTACGGATCCAACCCCATACTGTCTGTACTCTTCTTGAATATAGAATTGAGAGAGGCATCCTACCATCTCGGTTGCCACTGTAGTAGGATCAAAAAAAGTGGCAAATTCATTTGAATAGGTTTTTTTAGGAGAGATATTCGAATAAACATAACCCACCGTTTTCCCAGCATCTTTCACTACAACAATATAATTGTGGGCGGCATTTTTAATGGATGGGACCATCCTGGTGTCAAAATTCATGCCGTCAAACAGTTCAGGCTTTATAAACGCCTTTGATTTTTGAAAAACCATGAGTTCATTACACAAGTCTCTGCAGGCTTCCATTTCTTTTTCTGACAGTACTTCATATGTTAAATTCATTTTTCGGCTCCTTTTCTTCATTAGGATTCTATATACGATTACTGCTGCAGCATTTCAGCTTGGAAATATTATATAATAAAAAGCTCGGGAAATTGCTATGAATTGATCATAGTTCATAAAAAAGAAATTGGCCATGGTACAAAGATATTTTTTTGAAAAATTAGAATCTATTATGAAAATTAATAGTAATAAGATTGACTTGTAACAAAGAAGGACTAATGCAAAAGAGAGTAGAATTTACAATCATGATCTTTTAAAAATAGGAGTAGTTATTAAAAATGAGCGCAAAAGAATTTTTGGGAAATGGAATAAGATATACGATTCGATCAGCGATAATAAATGATGCACAAGAGCTGTCTGAATTAAGAGTACAGATCGATGGGGAGACGGAAAATTTAGATCGGGAAAAAGGAGAAGACTACCTGGATCCCCAAGCCTTTGAACAAGTCATAGTAAGAGATACCGAAGGAAAAAGAAACTTATTCCTGGTTGCGGAGGTTGATCATCGAATTGTAGGATTTTCAAGATGTCAAGGGAATGAGCTTAAGAGATTTTCCCATCAGGCAGAGTTTGGTGTGTGTGTGTTAAAAGAATTTTGGGGACATGGGATTGGAAAAAAACTATTGAAAGAAACGATTTCCTGGTCTGAGAGCGCAGATATCAAAAAATTAACGCTGAAGGTTTTAGAAACCAATGAAAAAGCAATTCAGCTGTATGAGCGGAATGGTTTTGAAACAGAAGGGGTGTTAAAAAAAGACAAGATTTTATCGGACGGAAAATATTATAATACGGTCTTAATGGCCCGATTCAAGGGATAATGTAATAAGTCATCCCTCTAATTGGAAATCCTTACACATGGATGCGTCATTTTAAAGCATACACAAAATAAATAGAGCGCTTGGCTAGAGCGCTCTGGAGCGGGTTTGATTACGAATCAGCTATTATTTGTAACGATCATAGCTGGTAAGTCTGATCTAGAATATTAGAAACAGATTGTTGCACCAATAATAATCAACAGTATGAACAGAACAATGATTAATGCGAACCACTGTCCGCCGCAACCATAGCCGTAGCCGCCGTAACCATAGCCGCAACCTCCACCATAGAATCCCATACATTACACCACCTTTTAACTGGGTTAATGTACTGTATGTGCTTTTTAGATATCTGGATTGGGCTAATGCACAATTATAAGATTTTTTGTTTGCTAAGAGGGCAGGTGGAGTCGCAGAAAACTTCGAATGGGAAGCCTGATGTGATTCATTTTAGAAAAAAGGGGTAATCGGGTGGAATCGAGAAGCATGCACCTTATTATAGCCAATAAAATAGCGGGCCATTTTTCTTTAAAAGACAAAGCGTCATTTTTCGTTAACTTTGTTGCTATTTGACAAAAAAACGATTATTCGAAAAATACCAAGAAGGCAGGCAACATACGGACTGACTTTATGTTTGTAAAGAGCAATCCATGTGAATACAACCATAATATGGATAATGGTCTTGTCTGCATGTACAGGAATTTTCGCAAGAATGAATGGAAATTCAAGTAATGATTTAAAACAACCCAAAAAAATACTAATATAAAATGGAATAAGGATTTTTTTATGAATCATCACTTGTACAAAGTGGATGCTATTAATAATGGAGGAATGATGATGGAAACTGTAACAAAACCAGATTTTTCTAAAAGACCTTTCGATTTGACCGTTGACCGTGCCATGGATTCTTCTGCAGAGGTATTATATAGTGCATGGACACAGCAATTCGACCGTTGGTTTGCGGCTCCTGGGACAGTGTTAATGAAAGGGGAAGTGAATACGCTCTTTTTCTTTGAGACCGTATTTAAATTTGAAGGGGAAGAGAAGGAACAACGCAACCCTCATTATGGCAGATTCTTGAGACTCGAAGAAAATAGACTCATAGAATTAACATGGGTCACAGGTGTAAAAGGTACAAAGGGAGAAGAAACGGTGGTAACCGTTGAACTGGAGCCTTTTGGTAAAGGTACACTGCTTCGGCTTCATCACGCAGGATTTCCTGATGCCGAGTCAAGAGATCAGCACGCGGAGGCTTGGCCATTTGTTCTTGAGCAGCTGGATAAGAGGATGAAAGAGACTTCTTGAGTTAAGATTTGTATAAAAATTAAAAACAGTCTATTCAAAGAGAAAATGCTGAAATTTGGAGGTACATATATGAAAAATGATTTACTTCGCCATTTCCTGGCTTCCCTTTCCTACCGGGCGACTCAAGCGATTCAGGAGGTTCCGTCGCATTTCTCACATTTGGAGTTAGGAAACGAGGTACGAAAGCCAATCGAAATCCTGAATCATATTACCTTTCTTATGGCTTATACGATTCACTGTTTTCAAGAAATTCCATTAGAGGATTACAGAAAGATGAAAAACTGGGAACAGGAAGTACAGGCATTTTATGAAACAGCAGAAAAATTGGACCATATTCTAGAAAAAGACTTAACACCAAGCATCCGAACATACGAACAGCTGATCCAAGGGCCATTTTCAGATGCCATGACACATGTAGGACAGCTGAGTATGATGAGAAGACTTGCAGACGCACCTGTAAAATATGAAAATTTCATGGAGGCTGACATACGAAAAGGATTCATTTACCCAAACCATTCATAAGGAAGCTCATAATTTGTAAAAGCAAGGGACAACGTTTTCAGTTGTCCCTTTTGTTTGAAATACTTAATTATTCAAGTGACAGGATAAACAGGGCTTAAAGTCGATTAGTTTGGAAGGAATTATCAAAATCTGAAATAAGGCTTTACTCTCGATCCAAAAGGCAACAATTTAAAATGTTTAAGAGACTGTATTGCCTATTAAGGGATATCCACTCGGAAATTTTCATTACGATAAGCGATCAATCGTCAGTTGAATTAATATATGAAATAGAAAGCCATTTTACGGAGAGAGGGCGATGTATACCCATCCGGTTGAATGGATTGATACATAAATTTTTTTGAAAAAAGAGGAAGAAACGCGGATGAAACAACGAGATTATGTTGCTTTTTCAAAAATGTGCAGAATATATCAACAAACAGTCTAAAGAAAAAATGACTGATGCAAATGGCCTATGATTGCCTAGCGAATGGGGAATTTGGATGTTCATTATCGTTCCTTTGAAGGGCTGGAATACTGCGAGGATATAAATGGGTTCATGCAAAAGAAGCGTTTTTAAAAAATGGTTAGATCGTTTAAGGCTTAATATCATAATAAGTAAAAAGCTCAAAGGACTGGGAAATGATAAAGCACCCTAAATAATAATTGAATTTTTTACACTTTCATTATGCTTTTGGGTAAAAGTTTCATTTTAAAGGGAAGATCAAAATTTGATGAAGTTGTCCTAGACCATTGACCTTTCATAAACATACCTTATAACAAACGCATTAAGCAGTATTCTCTACTTTGACCAACAAATATTCATAATACGGGGTTTTTGTGATTTTATCTTTTATATTTCAAAAAACTTGGGATAGCTTGAAAAGGTAAAAGTAGCAGAGAAGGATCAAGTACACCTTGGCTTAATTGTAATGCACTTTTAAAAGGGGGAAGCAAAGTTGAGTAAAAAGGTTAGCAAATTTAAATTGATCATGGACTTTCCTGATGGAGTGGACTTAAAAGAAGGCGCAACGTATGAGGAGGCACTTCGTTTACTAGCTGAAATGAGGAATGAGGGTGAGGTTACCATAAAACTAGAATTTAAGGATGGTTCAGACGAAGAATTTGTCAAAGGCGAAGTGGACGATGAACAAGAAGACAACGAAGAAGAAGAAGAGGAAGAGGAAGAGGAAGAAGAAGAAGATAAGGACGAAGATAATAAAGTAAATGATGTAAAAGACCACCTGAAAGAAGAGTTAAAATCTATAAGGAGCCAATTATTGAAAAACTTGTTTAGAAATAACTGAAGATAATGTAAAAATATAAACAGATAATTGTAATTTTTTTCAGAATTCTACTTAAAGATTGTAAGAAAGAGTTAAGAAAGCCCGCTTCTCGTTGCTGGAGAGGCGGGCATTTACTATTTGTGTAGAAAATGAAACGCGATTACAAGTGATCATTAAAAAAAGTTTTGGAATCTACATCCTTGCTCCAGTTCTTCATCAGTATCTTTTTTAATTCAGCTCTCAATACTTCTTTTCGATTGTTATTTGTATGAATTGAGTTAGTTTTTATCCCATTGGAAAAGGATGTACTTGAAGGAATGGTCTGTTGGTTAAGTGGATGCTTGTGTTCAAACCCTTCCAGTTTGGAATTGGAGAAATTCTGTGAAGGCTTGGTACCGAGTAAAGAAGGGAAGCCTGGCGATTTATTCATCAAACTTAACAATTGTTTTCTAAGTTCAACTTTACTAGACTTGTTTCTCGGAGCAGATTCTCCAGGGGCTAATGCATCGTTTTGTTTGACTTCAGGTGTATTTTCAGTGGAAACAGATAAAATCGGTTCATCCGATTGGATTGGTTTTACTGGTGAGTATTTTGCATGCTCCCATACTTCGAGTATCTCGGTTCCTACTCTTTTCCAAGGATAATTGGAAACGGCAAGTTCTCTACCGCGTTCACCCATTTTTTCCATTAAATTTTTATTTGTTAAGATTTTTGATATGGCTTCAGTAAATTCGTACGGATCCTCTGGGTTTTGAACCACAAGGCCATTTTCCCCGGGTAAAATCACTTCTGGATTTCCTCCCCTGGCGGTTGTGACAATAGGCAACCCTGCTGACATGGCTTCATAATGCACACGTGCTAATGGTTCCTGCCAGAGTGACGTACAAACGAACAGATCAGCGGCAGCAAAATATTTATGAATTTCAGAAGGGGAAATAAAACCTGTGCTGACTACAGGAATAGGCAGCTTTTTCGCCAAGGCCCTGACATATGCGACATAGTCTGTTACGTCATTTTGGCTGAACCACTTGCTCCCCATAATGATGAGAGCTAAATCTTTATGCTTGGATGAAAGAGCTGGAAGTGCTCTTATAAGACGATCTACACCTTTATTATGAGAAAGTCGGCCAGCAAATAATATAACCGTTTTATTTTCAAGTCCATGTTCTCTGCGAATATCATTCCTTATTTTCTGCATAGCTGCATGCTTTCCTGGAAGGAAACGTTCAATATCAACCCCAGAATAAATGGTGCGAAGTTTAGGAGCAGAAAATGGATAAAGGTCACGTATCACCCCTCCAACATAGTCACTGACTGTGACAATACCCGATACATCCTCAATTACTCTTCGTGCCTCTTGAGGGTCAATCTTATCAGGATTGAACATATCGTTATGCATACTGAGTGTGATTTTTGTCTCAGGAGCAGCTTGACGGACTGCTAGCACCATTCGTGGGCGATTAAAAATATGAATGAGATCAAAGGAATGTGTTTTTACATAATTCACCACTCCTTCTCGATAAAGGTCAAAAATTTGCCCGGGGATACGGACATACTGAATACCCTCAATGGTTTCATGTTCAGGAAGAGAAGCATCACTGATACCTAAAACGGTAATGTTATGAAGCTTACTTAAATGAGGAAGACTACCTGAAATATAGGTTTGGATGGCTCCTCCCCGTACCGGGGGAACTGGCAGTTTCTCTGTGCAAATCATAAGAATTTTCATCTTTATTCCATTCCTTTCCATTCGCCGCGAATTTGTTCCAAAACGGGCCACTTCGATTCATCGGTCGATACAATGGTTTGGATGAGTTGTATAGTTGGCTCTGTCAGGAATAATTCAGGTTCAAAAATAACTTCTTTTATATTTTTATAAAATTCATTAGGCATGGATAAATCAATCATCAGTAAATCATAAAGCTTAGGCGAAATCGGATTGGCTTCGTGATATGCTTGGATCATTTCCATCACCCAGTTTGCATCCCAATGAAACAAATCAGCCATAGTACCTGATATAAGCTTTCTAAGATCGCGGATAGGAAGGTCAAACGCTACGCCGTCGAGATCAATAATCCACATTCCATCTGCGCCCATTTGACCATTGGACCAGCCATAATCCTGGTGAACCAGACCCCAGTAAGCATTACCCTTTTTCATTAATTCAAAATAGGAAGATTCCTGAAGCTTTCTAATGCTTTCTTTCGCCTGTTCTTCAAAGGTTTCGATAACTTCAAGCAAGTAGGGACTTGCCGGCATGTCATGGTAAGCATGGGCAATATTTCTAAACCAGTCCATTTTCCGAAGGACTTTGTCAAAGCTTTGAGGCCATTTGTCCAGTCTTGATGCTACTTCTGCTTGCGGCGGGGGAGTAAATCCTTTGCTCAGGTGATGGAATTCACCCAGAGCGAAGCAAAGCTTCTTTGCCCCCTCTAAATCTTTGCTGACGGGAAACAAAGATTCAATCCATTCCGCAACAAACCATAGCTTTCCTCCAGCTTCTACAAAATTCTCTCCATTTATCGTTTTTACAATGGGGGGAACTTTTGCTTTTTGTACATCGACTAAATATTCTTGAGCTCCTAAACTAAATAAACTGCGGGAAGGCCTTCTGTGTAAAAGTTTTAAGCTTTTAGGCCCTTTATCGGTTTCAAGCTTCCAGATAGCACCGCCTTTATCCGATTTTGTTGTTACTACTTCCATGGTTTTAACATGAAGATCATATTTTTGGAGCACATCATGAGCCATTTTTTCAATATACTGAGGGATGTAAAACTCGTGAACGTTCTCTTCTGTATCCCAAGGCTGAATCGTTGTATTCTCCATTTTGCAGTTTGCCTCCTTTACACTTCTTAAATGGGTTTTTTTAGTCCAGCATGGAACCTTAGAGGTCTAAGCTTAGCTGGCGCAAAAATCCCCCTTTAACAGCATTTGAGTTTACCGGCGTCGAACCTTTTAATGCGGTCATTATAGGTTATGTATGTTGAAAGGATTTGTACAGGGCGGTTCCCTTATAAGAACAATTAATGGGGGCTGCTGTGGCACGCGGTTTAGAAGAAATCCCTGAAATTATAAATTGACATAAGCAAACCCCCTATACAGTCCACGCATTTTTCTCATAGTATATGAAAAGTTCTATCTCCGAGGAGGAGGAAAAGTGAAAGTTCGAAAAGCAATTATCCCTGCAGCAGGCCTTGGAACCAGATTTCTTCCCGTGACCAAGGCAATGCCAAAGGAAATGCTTCCCATCGTCGATAAACCGGCAATTCAATATATAGTAGAAGAAGCCGTAGCTTCAGGAATTGAGGATATTATTATCGTTAGCGGACGCGGAAAGCGCTCTATAGAGGACCATTTTGATAAATCCTATGAATTAGAAGAAACACTGACAAAGAAACACAAGCTGGATCAGCTTAAGGAAGTCCAGGCCATTTCAGCATTGGCGAATATCCACTATATCCGACAAAAGGAACCAAAAGGTTTAGGGGATGCTATTTATTGCGCCAGAACCTTTGTGAATAATGAGCCTTTTGCCGTTTTGTTGGGAGATGATATTGTTCAATCCAAAGAACCATGCTTGAAACAGTTATTGGACGTTTTCAATTATTATCAATCCTCTGTAGTTGGAGTCCAACCGGTAGAAGATAATGAAATTTCCAGTTATGGAATCATCGAACCGAAGACTTCCAGTTTAGAAGGGCAGGTCATTCCGATTGGGAAGCTTGTTGAAAAACCGTTGATGGATGAGGCACCTTCTAATTTAGCCATTATGGGGCGATATATTTTAAGGCCAGAAATTTTTCCTATTTTGAAGGACCTCCCACCAGGATCCGGAGGAGAAATTCAGTTAACGGATGCGATTAACATTCTGAATCAAACACAGTGCGTGCTGGCTTATTGGTTTAAAGGACATCGTTATGATATTGGGAGTAAAATGGGACTTATACAGGCAAATATAGAATTATCTTTACGGAGGCCGGATTTAAGAAAGGAAATGCTGCAATATCTGAAGGAAAGGATATCCCTTGAAAGTATGGAAGATGAAATATAAAACCGTCAGAATATGGTAGCAGCGACCACTTTTGTTTTTCAATGCTTTAAGCAGGATGAGACATCTAGAAAGTGAATGAGGTGAAATTTTGGACATAACGGTTATTGGTGCAGGATATGTAGGAACTACTACTGCGGTAGCATTAGCTAAAAACGGGAATAGGGTGATCCTTGTTGATAATAACAAGGAAAAAATAGAAAAGTTGAATCGGTCTTGCCTTCCTTTCTTTGAAGAAGGCATAGAGGAAGCACTATTGTTGCTTAAATCAAAAGGTGATCTATCGTTTACGACAGAACTGAGTAAGAGTATTGAAGTTTGCGATCTTTTGTTTATCACTGTTGGCACTCCCTCGCAGGACGATGGAAAAGTTGATTTAACCTTTGTAAAAGAAGTGTCCAGAACGATAGGTAAAGGAATGAATCGCTATAAAACGATTGTGGTGAAAAGTACCGTTCCTGTCGGTACAGGAGATGTAATAACTGAAATCATCCAAGAAGAGCTGAATAAAAGGAAGGTGGGAATCTCCTTCGACATTGTGTCAAACCCTGAATTTTTAAGAGAAGGGAAAGCCCTTTATGATGCTTTGAATCCAGAACGGGTGGTAGTCGGAATTGGCAGCGAAAAAGCGAAAAAAGTGATGGAAGAGCTTTATAGCAAGTATCATTCTGTACTCTTGTTTACAACAGTAAAAAATGCAGAAATGATTAAGTATGCATCAAATGCCTATTTAGCTATGAAAATATCATATATGAACGAATTGGCAAGATTAAGTGAAAAGGTCGGAACCAATATTTTGGAAGTAGCCAAAGGGATGGGAATGGATTCAAGAATAGGCCCTCAATTTTTGCAGGCTGGCATTGGATACGGAGGTTCGTGTTTCCCGAAAGATATAAAGGCGCTTACTGTATTAGGCCATGAACAAGATAGCCCTTTGCAAATACTCAAGGCTGTTGCAGAAGTAAATGAAAGTCAGATTGATTGGTTTATCGACAAACTAATAAATAAACTAGGATCATTAACTCACAAAAGAATTGCTGTCCTCGGGCTTACATTCAAACCTCAAACAGATGATATTCGTGAAGCGTCCTCGATAAAAGTTATTCAAAAGCTTTTACAGAATGATTCCATTGTTACGGCATATGATCCGAAAGGAACGGAATATATGAAAAAAGTATTTTCAGAAGTCTTGTATACTTCTGAGCCTATAGAAGCGGTTAGAAAGGCAGATGCCATTTTAGTGTTGACAGAGTGGAAGGAAGTAGTTGAGTTAGACTGGAAAACCGTAAAGGGCTTGGTAAACCAGCCATATATAATGGACGGCAGAAATGCATTAAATCCAGTATATATACGATCATTGGGTTTTCATTATTCAGGGGTTGGCATACCAGCGCATGATGCAAAAGGATGCTAGAATGAAAGGAGCAATGAACGGTGGAGAGTGATACTACCTATCTTTTTGTAACAGGATGTGCAGGTTTTATTGGATTTCATCTTTCAAATCGCTTATTAGAAGAAGGATACTATGTTTTGGGTTTAGATAATATGAATCCATATTATGATCCTGCATTAAAAAACGAACGATTAAAAACCCTCAAATCAAATCCAAACTTCCAATTTGTTAAAGGATCGATTGAGAATCTTGAGCTGCTGGAAAGCCTCTTTGAGCAATACCCTATTAAACTGGTCATCCACCTGGCAGCACAAGCAGGAGTGCGGTTTAGTATCGATCATCCCCATACTTATATTCAATCCAATTTAGTAGGGTTTTTCAATGTTTTGGAATGCTGCCGGAATTACGATGTACATCACCTGCTTTATGCATCATCAAGTTCCGTATATGGAGGGAACAAGGACATTCCTTTTTCAGAAGAACACCGTACAGATCACCCAGTAAGCTTATATGCTGCTACTAAAAAGGCCAATGAATTGATGGCCTATTCCTATAGCCATTTATATCACATCCCAACAACGGGACTGCGTTTTTTTACCGTTTATGGTCCTTGGGGAAGGCCGGATATGGTTCCCTATAAATTTGCAAAATTAATGATGGAAAAGAAGCCGATTGATGTCTATAACCAGGGATTGATGAAAAGAGATTTTACTTATATAGATGATGTAACTGAATCAATCTTCCGCCTTATGAAGAAAGCTCCTCTACAAGAATCCGATCCTCCTTTTAACATCTACAATATAGGAAATCAAAATCCAGTGCTTCTAAATGACTTAATTAGTGTTTTAGAAAAGGAATTGTATACAAAAGCTATGAAGAATTTCTTGCCTATGCAGGCGGGGGATGTTCCATTAACATATGCAGATGTTAGTGAGTTAACGAATATAATTCATTATTCACCGAATACGTCGATAGAAGAAGGAATTAAAAAGTTTAGTTTGTGGTTCAAGGATTATTATTCATGGAGGCCTGAGAAATAAATATCAGGAAACTGCTCCACATGTAGAAACGTAGGGAGGATATACCCACTTTTTTAATTCTGATTCAATATAGTGCAATATTTTTGATGTGAAAACAGCCGAAGACAAATCCCCGGCTGCTATTTCTTATTACTTTCTATCTTTCTACTCGTGTTTCTCTTTCTTTCCATCTAATTCTTTATCAATTCCAGGCAATACCTTTGTATGTTCCTTTTGTACAGCTTGAAGCTTGTTAGGATTTAAACCTAGTGCTTCTAGGATCGTCGGTGCTACTTGTGTTGTTTGAACAGCATAATTATCCGTCATTCCTTTTTCTAATCCAGGTATAGATACTAATAACGCAACATTTGTGTCATCTTTGCTGAAACCGCCGTGTTCGGCAATCTTCTTGCCTGGTTTTGCGTAGATCACTCCATCATTAGGGCGGATCACGATATCAGGTACCCTGGAATCTTTAGCAGGGTTATTGAATAACCATTTTGAAGGGGTTGTAACATACGAAGTTACTTCCGAAATGTTCGCTTTTTTCTTATTCTTATTGATTTGAGCTACCACTTCGGCTGTTTTCGATTGGTCAGTCAGCCAGATCATCCCGATATCATCTGTCGTCATATGAGCAATCAGGTTTGATGGAACACCATCCGTAATCAGGTTTTTATCGGTTATTTTCACTTTAGCAGGATCCATAGGAGCTTGTCCGTGTTTAGCAGTCAGAACGATCATTGTAGAATCATACAGATTTTTTTTCTTTAATTCATTGACGATTTTTCCAAGTGATTCATCGGTATGTTTAAATGCTTCTGCAAGACCTGCACTAGGTGTTCCTTTGCCATCTTTATAGCCATTACCAGGAAGTTTTTGCGCAACGCTGACTTCTTGGAAGTTCATACCGAACATGCCTGGTACAGGGGCAGCTTTTTTACCTGAATGATCTTTACCGTCAATTTCGTTTAAAATCGCTTTTACCTTTAAATCATCATTTACTTCAGTAGTTGCAATGCTTCTTGTAGCATCCCCATTGGCTGCAATTTCTGGTGTATACAGGTCTTCGATCCCTTTTCCTGATGGGCCATTTAATAGGTCATAGGCCAAATGCTTATCCGCCCATGCAGTGTGCATACCTGCTTGTTTAATTACTTCAAAAATCGTATTTACCCTTACATAATTGTGAGGATATACCGGTTTTTTGGTTACAGGATCGCGTGGAAGCATATCAGGATTGATTCCGCCTCCACCATTTAGTTTATTCAAATCCTTATCAATGGTTTCGTCGTACAAAACGTTCGTACCTGGTTTATCCCCTTGATTCCATGCTTTTGGAGGCAAAAGCTTACGATCATAGCTATCATCATAAAATACCCCCGTTGAGTTTGGAGAACCTCCCGTAACTTCTGACAATGTGCCAGGGAAAGAGTCTGAAGGCTTAGAAGTCGACGCATTGGTATATGTAATTCCGCGATGACTTAAAGCAGCCATATTAGAATGAGGGTGGTTTTTTACATAGTTGGCAAGATCCTTAGCATGCATCCCGTCAACACTGATCATTAAAACCCGTTTAATCTGATGGTAGCGGTGGCTTGTACTGTTAATGGAATGAACAGTTTTTGGTGTTGATGCAAAGCTTGGAACAGAAAAAAGACTGCTTACTGCCAGGATACCGGATGCAAGTCCAAGTGCGGTTTTCTTTGTTGCTAATTTTCTCATCTTCAAGATCTTCAGCTCCCTATGTTTTAAATAACTTACTTTATAAATATAGAATAGGATTGTGAAGTAAAAGTTAATGTTTTGTATAGGAAGGGTTAAGGATATATTACTTTTTGAAAACTATTAAATGTGTATCTAGCAAATAGTTTTATTTAAAAGAAAACAAGATTATAAAGTACTAAAATGTTATTTTCTGAAGAAAAATCTAGCATTTATGGAGCCTTTCATATACAAAAAAAGAACGGCGCTCACCGTTCTCTGTAAAAATATTTATAATGAAATTTCGCCATCCATAACAGTTAAAAATCGGTTATTCCAAATGGCCTGATGATGATGAATAATATCCTTTGCAGGTAAAACAGCCCCATCTAAAGTACTATGGGTCTTATTAAATAGCAGATTCTTTTGAAAGCCTAAGCTGAAGGCGGCTCTAATGGTTGTGTCAAGACAAAACTCTGTCTGTGCTCCAGCAAAAATAAGCTGCTCAATATCATGAGATTTTAAGTAGTCTAAAAGTTCGGTTTGATAAAAGGCATCCCATTTGGACTTTTTGATTATTTTATCACTATTGGAAACAAGCAGATTTTTATGGAGCTGCCAATCTTCTTTCCCTTCAAAGAGAGCACTCTCTTCGTTTGGATCCGTATGTTGGATGAAGAGGACGGGAATATTTTTTAAATGAGCTTGCTTAATGAGGTCGTTTATGTTCGTCACTAAAAGCTCATGATGAAATAAAAAGTATTGGGGATGGTTGAAGAAAATTTCTTGCATATCTACTATAACTAAAGCCTGCCGCATACGATCACTCTTCCTATAGGTTTCTTTTATACTATACCAAATGGTAAATAAATCGTTCAAGGTGATGATAGGAAATATTTAGGCATTGTTAACACTGTCAATACAGGGAATATTTTGATAAATTAACTATATAATATAATGGTAAATATCGATTGGACATAGAAAAAGATAGGTGAGCTAGCGAGTTGCTCGTTCACCTATCTTTTTTAGTGATCTTTTTATAAAAATAGCTTTAAATGACTATTCTACAATTAATTTTCCCGTCATTTTTGAATGCCCTGAACCGCACATAACGGAACAATGATATTCATACGTACCGGCTTTATTGGCTGTGAATTCAGCGCTTCCATTGCCGTTGATGGTGACGTTGTATGCTGGAATTGTAAATCCATGGCCGCCATCATCACTGTGAAGAGTAATCTTCACGTTATCCCCTTTTTTTACACGAATGACCTTTTTATCATATTCAAAATCTTTTGCTTCAATTTTAACATCTTCTGTTTTACCCGGTGGAGATACATGAGTTGCCTTTGTACCTGTTTTGGCAGTGCTGTCTTGTTTTGCTGAATTCTGCTTGGTACTGCTTCCGCAGCCGCCAAGGATGGCGAATACTAAGAGTAACATTGCGCCGAAAATAACTATTTTCTTTTTCATCATCATATTCACCTCAAAACATATTTTTATATTGAACTTTTAAAATATATCACAGAGCTAAGGTTGTGTAAAATAAGCAAAAAGCCCCTTCGTTTAATTAAAGATACTCCCTCATCTGCGTGAGTTGGTTTGAATATGAATAAATTAAATGGGAATGGCTAGTAAAGATAGAAACATCTCTATCCAGTTAATAAAGGAATGTATGTTTATAGCAAAAAAGAATAGGGAAATCAAAAAAGAGCAATTATCTAGCAATTTTTATAGAAATACAAAAAAGAATTGCAGGTATAAGATGCAGATAATATTGACTTAAGGAGAGATGATGATGACAAAGCCTGAAAATCCACTTAAGCAGTACTATAATGAAGATTATCCCAAACAATACCAAGAGCCGCCGGGAGTTCAAGTGGAAATGAATGTAAAGCCTGATTGCGGTGAAAAAAGCTACAAGGGAACTGGAAAGTTAAAAGGCAGAAAGGCGCTTGTAACTGGAGGAGATTCAGGTATTGGCCGTGCAGCAGCTATTGCCTATGCGAGAGAAGGGGCAGACGTTGCCCTCAATTATTTGCCACAGGAGCAGGCAGATGCAGAAGAAGTGAAAAAGCTGATTGAAGCAGAAGGCAGAAAAGCCATACTGATTCCGGGGGATTTAAGTGATGAATCCTTCTGTAAGGAGCTAGTGGAAAAAGCGTATTCCGAGTTGGATGGTTTAGATGTCCTGGCATTGGTGGCAGGGAAACAGCAGGCGGTAGAAAAGATTGAAGATCTGTCAACAGAGCAGCTGCGCAAAACCTTTGAAATCAATGTATTTTCATTATTCTGGGTGGTAAAAGCAGCATTGCCTTATTTACCGGAAGGAGCGTCCATCATAACGACTACTTCCGTACAAGGGTACAATCCAAGTTCTAATTTGTTGGATTATGCTTCAACAAAATTTGCCATTACCGGCTTTACACGTGGTCTTGCAAAGCAAGTTGCTTCCAAAGGTATCCGCGTCAACTCTGTTGCACCTGGGCCAATTTGGACACCATTGCAAATTTCCGGAGGACAGCCTAGTGAGGCGATACCGACATTCGGACAAAATACACCATTAAAACGCAGCGGGCAGCCAGTCGAATTAGCTAGTGTATACGTATTTTTAGCCTCTGCGGATTCGAGCTATGTCACTGCTCAGGTATATGGAGTGACAGGTGGAATCGAATTAGCTTAAGCTGTTGTTGAACACTCATCAGAATCTTTCTTTTTAATCAGCTTTGATGTCAGCCGCATTAAAGCTGATTTTTTATTCTTGTTTTAATTTTTAGTCTCTGATAACTCCGAGTTGATTAAATCTTGTAATAGAAATTTAGAATGAAATGGTATCTAAAAGTGAAACACGGAGAGATATTCAAAATGAAGAGTCAACAACATTTAAAAAAAGATGACAAAGGAGGAATAGGATAAAAAGCAGAGAATGAATTCTGTATTAAGTGTAAAAGTGTATATGAAAGGGGAAGAAAAAGATAAATACGAAAAAGAGGTCTGAGAACTTAGAGAATTACTCCGATAGTATAGGAAAAAGAAAGAAAATTAAAGAATTGGAAGGGGCAGAAAACTTAGGTGACCGGCGTGCTTTAGATGAAAAAAAGGAAATGTTTGAAGCAACCGTTAACGTGCTCAGAACTGCAGGCTGTGTATTTGCTGAAGAGGAGGCAGGACTGCTCCTATCTGAGGCGGATTCGTTGGAGCGTCTTACTGAGATGATCGAAAAGAGGAAGGCAGGCTTGCCAATTGAACATATTATTGGCTGGACAGAATTCTGCGGTTACCGAATCGAAGTTAACCCGGGAGTTTTTGTACCACGCCGACGGACAGAATTCCTTGCACTCCAGGCGGTAAAGATTGCAAGTCCTGGAGATGTGTTGGTTGACATGTGCTGCGGAACAGGAGCAGTGGCTGCAGTATTAGCCAAGAAACTGGAAGCGATTGATATCTATGCAGTCGACATTGATCCAAGGGCGGTATCCAATGCTATGATCAACCTCACTGCGGGCCATGTTTTAGAGGGAGATCTTTTCGAGTCTTTGCCCGCCGAACTGCTTGGCAGGGTGAATGTTATAGCAGCGAATGCCCCTTATGTTCCCACCGAGAGAATGGCGGTGCTTCCTGCTGAGGCGCGCTTGCATGAGCCTTTAATTGCACTGGATGGCGGCCAAGAGGGACTGGATATCCAGCGCAGGGTAGTCAAAGAAGCGTTACCTTGGCTGGCAGAGGGCGGCCACTTATTAATGGAGACGAGTATGAAGCAGGCTAAAAAAACTGAAGAAATCTTTTCCTTATTCGGCTTGGCTCCAAAGAAGATTCTCTCAAAGGAATTGGATGTTACTGTTGTGATCGGACAAAAGACAGGAGGATGAAAAGTTTTATTAGAAAGAAATGGGAGATGGTTGTTTTCCATTTTTTAATAAGGGTATGTACAAAAAGGAAATATTTTTCTGACTTCAAGTCAGAAAATTTTTAATTAACAGGCTGCTTCTTTATAATAATCATGTAAGACATACGTTCAAGGAGGAGATCTTAAAATGGCAGTTGAACATGTTACAAGCGATGCATCCGGAACTTTTAAAATTGGGGGAGATTTGGAGGTTAAACGCCTTGGATATGGCGTTATGCAATTAACAGGAAAAGGTGTGTGGGGAGATCCCCGCGACCCGGAGGAAGCGGTTCGTGTACTTCAAAAAGCTGCTGAGCTTGGCGTTAATTTTATTGATACAGCGGATTCCTACGGCCCTTTTGTTGCAAACCATCTGATAAAAAAAGCTCTCTATCCCTATGCAGAGGATTTAGTCATTGCTACAAAGGTGGGGCTTACTCGCTGTGGACCTAACGATTGGCGTCCAGTTGGAAGGCCGGAATATTTACGTCAGCAGGTTGAATTAAACCTTCGTGATCTTGGACTTGAACAAATTGACCTGCTCCAATTACACCGAATTGACCCAAAAGTTCCTCTTGAAGATCAAGTGGGCGAACTGGCTGCGATGAAAAAAGAAGGGAAAATCCGACATATCGGTCTAAGTCAAATCAGTGTCGAAGAATTGGAAGCAGCATCTAAAATAACAGATATTGTTACTGTACAAAATTTATATAATTTAGCAAATCGTGAATCTGAAGCCGTACTGGAATATTGTGAAGCCAACCAGATTGGGTTTATTCCATGGTTCCCGCTGGCGACAGGAAAACTCGCGAAAGAAGGAAGTCCTCTCGATCAGCTCGCTAAAAAGCATGATGCTAAACCGGCTCAGCTGGCTCTCGCATGGCTGCTGAAACGCTCACCGGTCATTCTTCCTATTCCGGGTACCTCCTCCGTAGACCATGTAGTAGAAAATATCGCAGCTGCTGGGATTACGCTATCTGATGAAGAATTTGAGACACTTAGCAACGCTGTATCTGAATAGATCCAAAAAAGGAGCGGCAAACAATTTTGCCGCTCCTTTTTTGGATCTATTTTTATTTTTTATAAGATGGTTTAAATATCCATTGCAAACTATATTAAAAAAATATTTATAGCAGGAAGATGATGCGTAAAAGCAGGATATTAGAAATACTGAACTTTTTCAGCTTTACTTATAATAGCTATACGTCATGTGGTATAATGAAGTAAGCGTTATTTTTGATTCGCTATGGGTATACACTGATGACAAATACCCACATGTTTAAGTATAATGTTATAAAAGCAAAGGTGAGTAAATCATTATGACTTAAAGTTTACCAGTATACTGGGACTCTTGAATATATATTCATGTTTTATCATAGAAATATGACATAATACCTTTACTTTAAGTAAGAAAGTAACATAAAATGTTGTTGAGAAGCCACAACGCATGTTAATTATTGAGGAGGAAAACTATTTTTATGTCAATTCAAGTAGGGAACAAGGTTCAAGGGAAAGTAACAGGCATCACCAATTTCGGAGCTTTCGTAGAGCTTCCGGAAGGAAAAACAGGTCTTGTCCATATCAGTGAAGTAGCGAACAGCTATGTAAAGGATATAAATGAACATCTTAAAGTTGGCGATGAAGTAGAAGTAAAAATACTTAGTGAAAAAGATGGAAAGATTGCATTATCCATCAAAAAAGCCATCGAAAGACCAGAAGGTGAAGCTTCTTCCTTCACAAAACGTCCGCCACAACGCCAAGGACGCTTTGACAATCGTTCGAAAGGAAACTTTAAGCCTACTGAGAGCTTTGAAGATAAAATGGCCCGTTTCTTGAAAGTCAGCGAAGAAAACTTATCATCCCTAAAACGCAATACTGAAACAAAACGCGGCGGAAGAGGCGGAAGACGCGGCTAAGAAATTCCTGGAAACCAGGTACAGCCTTTAAAAAACCCGAACAATGTTCGGGTTTTTTTGTTAGGTTCTCTTCTTATACTTTAATTATAAATATAAACCAAATGGACAGAAAGAAAGTTTAATAAAATCAGGTGCTTGCCATATTTATCCTTCTTTTCTGTTTGTTGGGAAATTTAGTCTGTATTCGATGTTTTAATATTCTGTTGCTCTTTCATTTTGATATCCTTCACGACATCCTCGAGTGTGATTACACCTAAAGCCTTTTCTAAGGCAGTTTCAGCTATAGAAAAAAAAGGTGTTATAGCGCTTTGAATGTTTCGGCCAACTGGACAGTCCAGATTCGTATTGTCATGAATGCCAAATAACTCCTTATCCTGTATATCAACTGCCCTATAAACATCCAACAGAGTAATATCTGACAGGTCTTTTGCTAAAGCGGCCCCGGCCACACCAGGACGTACGTTTACTAATCCTGCATGCTTAAGCATCCCCGTAATTTTTCTAATAAGTGCTGGATTAGTATTAACACTTCCAGCAATATATTCTGAAGTATTAACGCCTTCTTTGTTTATTTCCAAAAGTGAGAGTATATGGATTCCCACTGCAAAACGGGTGCTGATTGACAATGAACTCCACCTTCTTTATCTTACTGTAATCCTATTATATCGGATTCAACCTGTAATACAAGTCATTACATCTCTGAACGATATTAAAGCAATTAGCCAAAAATCGGGTTTAAAAGTTACCTGGCTATTCAGTAATAGCTTTTAAAAATATATTGACATGCAAATCAATTGTAATTAAAATAATTACATGTAATTATTATTGTTACAAATAAGTTGATTGTAATACTGGAGGAGAACCTTTATGAAAATAGGAATTATTGGATCAAGCGGAAAGGCAGGAAGCCAGCTGTTAAAAGAAGCAGCAGAGCGGGGACATGCTGTTACAGCAATTGTAAGGAATGCTTCCAAAATACAGAATAAAAGCATTGAAGCTCTTGAAAAAAACATTTTTGACTTGAAAGCAAAGGATTTGCAACCATTTGATGTTGTAATTAATGCATTTAATGCTGCCCCTGGACAAGAAGTTCAGCACGTGGAAGCTGGGAGAGTATTAATTGAGGCTCTTAAAGAGGTTGAAAAAACAAGATTAATTGTCGTTGGGGGAGCAGGAAGCTTATTTGCGGACGAAACAAAATCAGTTAGAGTATTTGATACACCTGATTTTCCTGAAGCTTATCTGCAAACCGCTAAGAATATGGGGCAAAACCTTTATGATTTGCAAGCGGCAAATGATCTTCAATGGACTTATATTAGTCCTGCGGCATTCTTTGATCCTGCAGGTAAACGAACAGGTTCTTATCAAAAGGGACATGACATACTGCTAAAGAATTCGAATGGTGAAAGCTATATTAGCTATGCTGATTATGCGATTGCTGTTTTGGATGAAATTGAACATCCACAGCATATCAATCAACGATTCACTGTTGTAGGTGAAAAAGAATAAGAGGCAAGTGACAAACGCGGTTAGTTTGTGTTTAAAGGGTTCCGATA
This sequence comes from Heyndrickxia acidicola, assembly GCF_001636425.1. Classification (NCBI taxonomy): domain Bacteria; kingdom Bacillati; phylum Bacillota; class Bacilli; order Caryophanales; family Bacillaceae; genus Heyndrickxia; species Heyndrickxia acidicola. The sequence continues at coordinate 1,291,523 of NZ_KV440953.1, read as the reverse complement.
TAAATGGCTTGTAAACTGACATCAGATTTACAAGCCATTTTTACTTTATTTAAGTTTCAATTGACATTGAAGCTGTCTTAAACTAAAGCACTCTTTGAATTAATGGTAACTCATTAGATGTTCTAAAAGATTTTTAGTTAATTTATTTTCCCATCATATCAAATCGAGTGGAATGAACATCTTTGGCTAAAATGGTCCAAAATTTTTCACTCCAAAGCATTCGATTGTCAGAACTATTAATAACGGTCAAACCACAACCAGAAGGATCAGCTAAGACATCCAATGATTGTCCGTTACCGTTAAACATTAATTGATACCGAGTGCCAGAATCACTTGGGCAAGATATGGGACCATTTGGAAAAGGTTTTGAATTCATTAAAATACTGTAGAGTTCCTTTGCGTCGCTTTGATTGGTCACTTTGTAATTATTCAAATGTGGTGCGTGATTGGAAGCATGAAGAGTAGTCACATAAAGTATAGATATGTTTGTTAAGCTTTTTTTGTTATGAATAGACATATTGTTATGAGGAGACAAAAGCAAGAACAAACAAGCAAATATCCCACAAATTAATACAACAGAAGCCAATATATATAATTTCATCAAAATCCTCCCCAATTTTATTTTAGCTATTACTTGAGCAAACAATGGGAAACCTTTTGTTCCATAAAAGCACCCGTTCTTAAAGTATACTGAAACGTTAGGTAAATAAATCATATGTATTTTAATAAAGTTATTGATTGAAATAGCAGTTGAATTAATACGTTAATTGGGAACGATTTTTAAGCGAATAACGATCATTCTCCTTTATATTATTATGTCATTTTGGGTATCGATTCTCTATAAAAAACGCTAAAAAGCCTTATATATAAAGAAAACTGGCAGAGTCAATTTGTATGCCAGTTCTTGTGTTGATTTAACGTTGTGCACCTCAAAACGGAACACTTAATGTTGTTGCTAATGGCTTTTTTCTTTTGCTTGAAGGATTTACCAAGGGTTTTATGGAAGTTTAAAAATTAACCCACTTAAAGATTTATATCAATTTTTCCCGTATTGCTTGAAGGCAATACACTAAACTCCTGCGAGAAAGAGAGTGTATGCAGAGACAATCAATATGCAAGGTTATCAAACCAAAAAACACAAATGATGAATGTGGGTTATAGATAGAGTGGATGGCGTAGAGCAAAAAGGATGTCTATTAACCAGTAAGCTTTATTTTTCCTTGGATATAGTGAAAGTTAACCCAAAAAATGCCCGAATGCTTAGCTTATCAAAATATGGAAGTGAACGAATGCCAACTGTTGTGAATAGATCGTTAGCAGAAAAATTAGAAAACGCAGAAATAGATTGTTTGATATCGAGGTTAGCTGGAATAAAAGAAATAAAGGGAAATCCAATGGGAGTGGAATTTCAGAAATTTGAGAGTGCCACCGCATTTACAGTGAAAAATATTCCAGGTCCTGCCTTCAATACTGTTAAAGGATTAAAGAAAGGAAATGAGAGGGAAGTCGAAAGAATAATTAATTTTTACAGGAAAAAAAAGATTCCGGCAAGATTCGAACTTTCTCCTTCAGGTACTTCTCCTGATTTATTTGCCAATCTTAGCAAAAAAGGTTTTTACCACCATGATTTTCATACTGTTCTATTTCGATCACTTTCTAGCAATATCCAAATAATAAAAACATCCATATCACCAGGCATTACGATACGGGAATTAAAAAGGCATGAATTTGGACTGTTTGCGGATATCTATACCAATGGTTTTCAAATGCCTTCTTTTTTAAAACAGAGTGTTGCTGAAAATAATGAAGTGCTCTATGACAACAAAGATTGGACCTTCTATCTTGCTATTATTGAAAACGAACCTGCAGGAATAGGTGTTCTATTTATGAAGAATGGGATAGCCACTCTTGCTGCAGCGGCTACATTACCTGAATTTAGAAATAGGGGTGTTCAAAGCGCGTTAATCAGCCATCGTATTAATCAGGCTTATATTCATGGCTGTTATTTAATTACTGGACAAGCGAAATTTGGTTCTGTTAGCCAAAATAATATGGAAAGAGAAGGGCTGAAGGTCGCGGTCGCCTACACCAAATCAATTTGGATAAAAAGGGATGATGTTGCGTAATCCTCATCGCGGTGATGATACAAGCAGAGTTTATTTCGAGAGGAACTCAATTATTTGCTGTTTATGATGATGATCATGCTCAATAAACTCTTGAATGATGTAAATGAGAGAATAAGGCTCTCCTGTATTTGGACAATGGGTGACACCATTAGAAGGTACAGTCTTAGTCAGCTCACCCTCGGGCATATGCATAAGGGTATCGACCAGAGCCTCTCTTGAAGACACAGCTTCCTGAATTAATTCTTGCTGACTAATTCCTGAATCCGCATACATAGATGCTTTATGATTAAAGGAGTCAAAGTCAGGAAATGTCATTTCATCCCCTTTTTTAAGGGAAGGGATAATTTTTTGAAGTAAATAACGATCCCAATTTGTGATGTGGGCAATGATTGCACTCACAGACCATTTTCCTTTGGATATGGGTGCACACCAAACGTCTGTCTCTGCATAATGTAAAGATTTGACCCATATCCCATAATCACTAAATCTATTAAGAATATGAATGTTTTCCTCTTTCATTTTACCATCCTCCCGTTTGTGATGATTTTCATTCATATTCCTACTATACCATCAATTGCCAAGGGGAACAAGTGTTTGTTTTTGTGATCTGAAAATATAGCTATCTAAAAAATATTGAAGGAAACAAATTTTTGCTCTGTTAAAGAACAATGTTAATTTTATTCCTATGTTTATGGGAGAGATTCCTGCTTAGAAAAGCATGTTTGGGGAATCTCGACAAAAGCAAGCGTCAGGGGGCACTTGCATAAGCCCTCGGAAAGTGATTGCCTGGAGTGAAAATCAACAGGCAAGATTAACAGAGTCTAATGATAAAAGGAGTGTGATGAAGATTGGAAAGTGAATGTTTAGGGTGCAAGCTTGCAAATAAAAAGGAGACTGTAAATATTGTTTTCGAAAATGAAGATATAATCTGTCTTTTAGATAGAGATCCTTTTAATGAGGGGCATACGTGAATCTAACCTAACAACATTTCAAGGATCTTATAGAACTTGATACGGATACGGCAGCTAAGATTATGAACGTATCTATTCTTATTTCAAAAACACTGCAAGTATTGTTTAAACCCGCTGGGATTACCATTGCTCAAAATGGAGGGGAGTTTAATGTTCTAGGCCATTATCATTTGCATGTGATTCCAAGCTATCGAAATCAATCCTTTGCTGATTTTTATCTGCCTGTTGATCCTTTTCCAGCTAATGATTACAAGGCATTAAAGGATACTAAAAGGAAGATGCAAGCCGTTGTAATTAAGCTGATTTGACCTGTCTAAAAAGTGCTATTTCTGAAAAAGAGCCGCATTTATAATTGCTATGCGCTGCAAATTCTAAAAAAATAATGCAAAAAGATAAGATGCGTAATGCCGTCATTCTGTGACAATAGCAGAAAAGAACAGATTGTTTTTTGGGGATAATTTGAGATAATCATAATCAGACAAGGGAAAGGGAGAATAGCTTATGGGGATTATCATCACATTATTATTATTTTTGGTTATGGTGTTTCTAAGAGCTTATGCCATTAAATTAAGGAGACAGCCACAGGAAAGCTCATTTGTTGTTTGTCCTACGTGCAGCAAAAAGGTTAAAAGGGGAAATTCTGCACCATACTGTAATTCTTGCAAAAAAATCTTTTAATGGTGCATCTTTCTTCTGTTAGGATGAGTGAAGTGCCTAATTAAAGGGTTATTGTTTCATTTGAAGCATAACGGATACAAGACAGTGTTGACAAACTGGATGTAAGAAGGTTGTAATTCAAATGTAAAAAACACCGGAGGTACATATGTTAATTTTCAATAAGGCCGAACAGAAAATGACAACAAGCAAATTAAGGAAACCGACGGAGGACGAGGTAGCATGGATTCGTCTGCTTTCACCAAGCGAGGAAGAAATCAACCATGTTTTGAAAGACATGTTTAACTGCCATCACCTTTTGGTTGAAGACTGCTTAAAGATGAATCAGCGTCCCAAAATGGACTGGTATAAAAACAATATATTCATTTCTTTTTTTACGGTTGACGAACAATTTAAGGCAAGGGAAATTGCATTGGTAGTAGGAGAGAACTACGTCATCTCTATTTATGAAGAAAACCTGCCTATCCTAAACAAGCTGTATGAAGAATTGCAGCAGGTAGAAGGAAAGATGAATCATCCTGGCCATATTCTTTATTACATCATGGATCGCTGCGTTGATGAATATGTACAAATCGTGGATCATGTTGAAGATAAGGTGGAAGAATGGGAAGAAGCCATCCATCAGGACCCTTATGCGAAAATTGCACACGAGATTTTTCATCTAAAAAGGAAAACCCATGAATTACGGCGGATATTTGTAGAAGAAAGAACAGTGCTGGGATCCATCAGCCATCAAAAATTTCCTTATACAAGTAAAGAAGCGGATGTCTACTTTGTTGACATTTATGACCATATATCAAGGGTTGTGGATTCCATTGATACGTTCCGGGATTCGTTGGTCGGATTACTTGATATGCAAATATCCATGAAGGCTGACCGGATGAACGAAATTATGAAGACACTGACCGTTTTTAGTACTGTATTTTTGCCTCTATCCTTTATCGTGGGTTTATATGGCATGAACCTGAAAAATATACCGGAGTACAGCTGGAATTACGGCTACCTATATGTATGGATACTGATGATTCTTGTAACAGGCGGAATGCTGGTATATTTCAAACGGAAAAAGTGGATGTAGCCTGAATGAACCCGATGAACAATAAAAAAACAAACAAGAAAAGTCCTATTCTCAGATGAATGGGGCTTTTCTTGTTTGATGAATTTAACAGAATTTAAATTTAGAACTAAGCTTTAAGCAGGGCGGCAAGATCCAGTTCCATTTCATTCTGCTGAAATTTAAAATTAAACGGCAGATTTAAGGCCATTTTGTTAAAATGGACTAGAAATATCTGTATATTCTGGGTTTAATGAGAGTTATTTACAAAAAGAATGAATGTAAGGCTGGTAAAGGAGGTTTAAGAATGAATATTAGAAAGCTTAAAGTGGGTGAAAAACCCCCTATGAATTTATTGTTATTAGCGGATCCTTCCCGTTTACTTGTTGAAGAGTATATAGAAAGGGGAGAATGCTTTGTAGCAGAATGTGATGAACAATATATTGGTGTCTATGTTCTGCTGCCTACAAGACCAGGTACGGTTGAGTTAGTAAACATTGCAGTGTGTGAATCACAACAAGGACGGGGTATTGGAAAACAACTGGTAATGAGTGCGATCCATACAGCCAAAGCAAGAGATTTCAAGACCATAGAAGTAGGTACAGGTAATTCAAGCCTTGGACAATTGGCGCTTTATCAAAAATGTGGTTTTAGAATAATAGGTATTGAAATGGATTTCTTTCTAAGGCATTATTCAGAGGAAATCTTTGAAAGTGGTATTCAGTGCAGGGATATGATTCGATTATCTCAAGATTTGTAGGTTTTCATTTTTACTCGGATTACGCTTCAATTAACAAGAGATTCTTCACCATTTGTATTGAACTAAGATATTGCTAATGCCCTGATCATCCTGCGGGTTGATTTGCGCTGCAGGCACTCGCTTTCCGCGGCCGGCCGGGAGCCTCCTCGTCGCTGTGCTCCTGCGGGGTCTCCCTAAGCCTGCTTTTCCCGCAGGAGTCTCGTGCCTTTCGCTTCAATCAACTTGGGATTGAAGTCAATATTAGGTTTAAGAGAGACATAGAAAGTGCCCCGATCATCCTGCAGGTTGAGCTACTCCCGGACACTTGCTTTATCTGCGGAAGTCTTGATTATCCGTACCAATTAAAATTGTTTTCATATCAATTTAGTATTATAGTTATCTACTATATGGTAATATTTGTGTAATTCATACTTTGTATTACAGGTTATTGAGGCTTAAAAAATGATTTGTCAGAGGAAGGATTATGAAGAATGTTTCATTCATGATTTGCAATAAACAGATTTTACCGAAAAAGGCTGGATAAGAGGAGAAAAAACGCAAGTGAAAATAAAAGAAATGATTCAGATGAATCTTGATAAAAGAAGATATTTAACTAAAGAAAATGATGACGTTTATAAAGAGGTGGTAGTTTATATACGCTGTTCAAAAGTCTCTCAGCGCAGAGCGGAAGAATTGCTGCTGAATATTTTACAGCAGCTGATAGAAGTGCAAAAAGACGGTAAAACAGCATATGACGTTTTTGGGGAAGACCCGCAAGCTTATTGCGATGAATTAATTTCTTCTCTGCCTCGCCCATCTGTAGTAGAAAAAGTGGTTAATTTAGGTTTTATTGTCAGTTTATTGCTCGCTATAGAATTTGGAGTGAATACTCTGTTTGCACTAGTCTCTTCCATTGTTAAAAAATCATTTCAGATAGTTCCTTTTGACTTAATTGAAACAGTTTTTACGCTAAGTTTTCTACCTGCAGCAGTATATTTAATCTTATCTTTTGTAAAGGGGCAGTCTTTTGGTAAGCAGATTGACTGGACCAAACGATTAGTGTTTGTTTTACTAGTCACTTTGCCAGGTTTGCTTGCCTTTATCTTACACCTTTTTACAAAAGAATCTTATTCTCTCACCTACAGTCTACCATTGTGGCAGGGCGCTTTGTTGACTTTATTTTTCTTCATTACCTATAAAGTATTATTTAATGCTTCTACTCACTAAGTGTAATGCTAACCTGCGCCTAATAAATGTTTTAACAAAGAAATGCATTGTGAATATTTAGTTGAATGAAGTCTTATTCAGTGTTTTGTGATGAATAAGTAAGTCTATAAAAAAAGCCTAAGGAATAATAGATATTCATAAGTGTAATAGGAGGAGAAGTATGTTTTCTTTTAAAGTAGATGAAAAGATTGAAATTCAATTGTTTCAACAAGAACATAAGAATGAATTGTTTTCTCTAATAGATAAGAATAGAGAACACTTGCGAAAATGGCTTTTATGGGTTGATAAAAGACAATCTCCAGAGGGCTTAGAGCCCGTTATCTCTGCATGGTTAACCAATTATGCAAACAATAATGGGTTTGACGGAGGGATTCGATACAATGGGACATTAGTCGGGATGATAGGACTTCATTATATAGACTGGAAGAATCGAGCTACAAGTATAGGATATTTATTAGCAGAAAATGCTCAAGGGAAAGGGATCATGACCAAAACAGTGCGGGCATTAGCAAACTATCTCTTTGAAAAATTGAATTTAAATCGAATTGAAATTCAAGCTGCAGTAAATAATGTTAAAAGCTTGGCGATTCCCAGAAGGCTTGGATTTACAGAAGAGGGGATTAAACGTGAAGGCCAGTGGTTATATGATCATTACGAAGATTTAATCTTATTTAGCATGTTAAAGAGTGACTGGAAACAATTAAAATAGTACTTTCAGCTGTGGGATGCTCCATTTTAGCTTTCTCTATTTAAGGTTAGCCCCAAGTTGATTGAAGCGGATATCCGGATTTCTGAGGGAAATAGGAATGGACCATATTTTTGCTGATTAAAATAGGGGGACATATGAAGAGAAAATTAATGACCCCAATTACCATTATACTTATTTCATTTATGGCGTGGTGGGCTAAATATTTGTTATTTGTTCCCCATTTTCATACTGGACCAAATAACACGTTAATTTCTAAGAATACAAAATTAGTATTGGTTGTTATTACTCCCGAAGCAGAAAAATTAGGTATTCACATCCCGCGTTTTATTCCTTTTTGGAAAACAATAGGTGTAGTGGATAAAGAAATGAAAGGTACGCTGTGGGAGTTTCAGGATAAAGGAAAAACATATGTCGAATATAATACTGATGGAGAAATGGACGTTGGAAGCGTTTATCAATATTCAGGCAGGTAACGATTGCCGATATATCTGTTTAGAGATTATAGCCAATACATAATTCACACAAAGAGGCTTTTGATTACATTCAAAAGCGTATTTTATTGGTGCAAATGTTTCTGATATCTAGTGTTTCTTAGCTGACTCAGCATTATATTCATCAACGGGAGAAATTCACTTTAAAAGTCAAGTCAATGATTTGTTTTTTCAACAGGAGGTAATCCTAATTCAATAAAAAGCTGACAGATATTGAAATGTTAAAAGAATGAAAATGCGGGTATACATTAAGTAAGATATCTTGCTCTCTATAATATAAACTGATTTCGTAATCTTTTTTGCTAAAGCTGTTTACCCATAGATTGTTGTTTTACGTTCAAAGGATTATTCCTTGTGTTTTCTGTCTTCGTGGAATCTTTTTGTATGCTATTCACAAGTTTTAATACTGAGCATATATTTAAAATGATATTTTTGTGTCCAAAAGCAACAAGGTTTACGAAAGAGCCTTTGCTAAAGACATAAAAAAGAATAACGTGGGAATACAATATCCTTGGAATGGATAAGAGCAATATGAAAGATAGTCTGATTATCTATAAATATTTTTATAACAAAGCTATAATTTCATTATTTGTATTATAGATAGAAGGGGTCTAAGATAGAAACTGTAAGTAAGATGAAAGAAACTAAAACAGACTTTAGGAGGATGTATTTATGTCGAAACATATATTAATGGTTGTGACAACAGCCGACAAAATGAATGAGGACCATGAAACAGGGCTTTGGCTTTCTGAGTTTGGCGAAGCCTATGTTGAATTTGATAAATTGGGTTATGACATTACCGTTGCAAGTCCTCTAGGCGGAAAAGCGCCGGTAGATGAAAGAAGTCTACAAGGGGATGACCCTCAGGAAGTACTGGACACAGCTAAGTATTTGGAAAACACAGTGAAGCTTGATGAAATAAACGATGTTTCTAAATTTGATGCTATTTTCCTTCCTGGCGGACATGGAACGATGTTCGATATGCCGGAAAATGATAAGCTTCAAGCGATCATTCGGGACTTGTATGAGTCTGGTAAGGTGGTAGCGGCTGTATGCCATGGCCCTGCTGGCTTGGTGGGTGTGAAATTGTCTGACGGAACTCCTTTAGTAAAAGGAAAAACAGTTACATCTTTCACAGACGCAGAAGAAAAAGAAACGACATTAGACCAATATATGCCTTTCCTGTTAGAATCACGACTTCGCGAGTTAGGTGCAAATTTCGAAGCAGCATCCAACTGGTCTGACCATCTGGAGGTAGATGGCAATTTGATTACAGGACAAAACCCGCAATCTACTATCAGTGTTGCAAAAGCAGTCACTAAGCAATTAGCGTAAATAATATTTCAATGAAAGCCTGTATAACAAAATGTGTACAGGCTTCTCTTTTTGAACTTATTTTTAATCGATCAGGTAAAGCTTAAAGGTAAAGATATGATGACGGACCAAATCAGAATGTCCCGATTGAAAGAAAAGCACCAATCGATGCTTAAACAGCACTTAAAAAATGAAAGGAGAACAGAATGAAAGCGTTATTATTAAAAGGAAAAAATGAATGGAGAACAATGAAAGTAGAGGAAATCGACAGGCCGCGCCCACAAAAAGGAGAGGTTGTGGGCGAGGTTCATGCAGTTGGTCTGAATCCGGTAGATTATAAAACAGCTACAGGGGGCAATCCTAATTGGGAATACCCTCATATTTTGGGTTTGGATGTAGCTGGTACAATTTATGAGACAGGAGAAGGAGTGACGGATTGGAGAAAAGGCGATAGAGTCGTTTACCATTGTGATTTTAACAAAAAGGGCGGCTTTGCAGAGTACGCCGTTACAACGGCCCATACGATATCCCGTATTCCGGACAGCGTATCATTTGAAGAAGCGGCCGCTTTGCCGACAGCAGGATATACCGCCTATCAGGCATTATTCCGTAAGCTCCCGCTTTCATCCATTGATACAATCCTCATTCATGGCGGAGCAGGAGGCGTGGGCGGCTTTGCGGTTCAATTGGCAAAGCTGGCAGGCAAAAAAGTGATCTCAACGGCTTCTGCTAAAAACCACGATTATGTTCTTTCTCTTGGGGCGGATCTTGTAATCGATTATCAACATGAGGATGTAAAAGAGCGAGTCATGGAATGGACGGATGGACACGGTGTAGATGCTGTTTTAGATACAGTCAGCAGAGACAGCGCTACAGCTTCTTTGGATATGATCGCTTATAACGGCCATATTGCCCATATTGCAGGTGCGCCTGATTATTCGCGGATTAAGCCCTTCACGAAAGTCATTTCTTATCATGAAGTTGCTTTAAATGCGATTCATCACAATCATGATCGTATAGCAGAAAAAGACCTGGCAAGGATAGGGGACGAATTTTTGGCTTTGGTGGCAGAGAAAAAAATCTTGCCGCTGCTGGAAAGAGTCATTTCTTTGGAAGAAGTACCAAATGCCCTGGAAGAACTGTCAAAACGACATGTGAAAGGCAAAATGGTAGCGAAACTAAAGTAAGGGGTGTACATTTATTCTTACAAGGCTTTCTTTTAAAAAATCGTAACAGGAGAGTGAAAAGCCATGGCCGTCATCATTACAGCCATTTTAAAAGCAAAACCAGGAAAAGAACCGCTGCTGAGAGAGGAATTAAAAAAGGTGCTTCCTGCATCCCGTGAAGAAGAAGGCTGCGTAAAATATACGCTCCATGAATCATTGGATGATAAAGGAACATTTATGTTTTATGAAATCTGGAAAGACGAAACAGCGCTTCAACATCATATGGAGGCTCCGCATTATAAAGAGTATAGGAAAAATGTTGCAGATTTGCTTGAAACAAGAGAAGTTTACCGCTTGGAGGAAGTTGTGGAATAGTTCTGCTATCAGCACCGTTCGAATTACAGGACGGTGCTCAATCCTTATTCATACAGTCTTATGATAGGAATTTGCGGCTTCTTTACAATAGAAAGCCGTCTACATTTCAAATGCCTCCCTCAATGGCTCAAAGTTATAGTGCTAGAAAGGAATAGAATCAAAATGATAGATTTTGAATGGTATCGGAGCTTTATCAGTATCTATAAGCATCGATCCGTGTCTGCAGCAGCCCAGGCACGCATATTAACACAGCCTGCCATGAGTCAGCATCTCGCTGCTTTGGAGGCAGAGGTTGGAGAGCCGTTGTTTATTCGGGCTCCCCGCAAAATGATTCCGACGGATAAAGGGAAGGAGCTCTATACCAAGCTTGTTCCTTTAATTGAGAATCTGGAAAGTATGTCAATGGAAATCAGGCATATGTCTGTAATAAAATCAGAACCGATTGTCCGGTTGGGATCGGCTGTAGAGTATTTTACACAAAATGCCTTAGGGAATTTAAAGGAGCTGGAGATACGGCTTTCCGTTCAATTTGGTACAACGGCTCAATTGCTGGAAGAACTCCAAAGGGACCATATTGACCTATTCATTGCTACTCAAAAGCTCCAAATTCCAGGTATTGAATATACCAAAATAGATGTTGAGACGTTTGTCGTAACTGCTCCGCCTGATTATTCAACGGATGCATTAGAAAATAATGAGATCGAACAATGGCTGAGCGGACAAAAATGGCTGAGCTATGGCTTGGAGCTGCCCATCATCCGGCGTTATTGGAGGGCGAATTTCGGCGATCGCCCTTTTATTGAACCGTTTCACGTCATTCCGGATTTAAGAGCAATCCTGTCGGCAATTGAACATGGGATGGGAGTGAGCATTCTGCCTCTTTATTTAATCCAGGAATCTGTAAAGCAAAAGAAAACAAACCTTTTATTTCCTCACCTTTCCGTTAAAAATACGCTCTATGCTGCCTATAAGGTGGAAAAAAGAGATAATCCTGCCATTCAACAAATCATAGAGAACCTGAAAAAGGGGTTAACAGATTGACAGTGTGGGGGAGTGCTTTGAACCGTGATAAGTAAGTCGGGTGCAAAAGTTACTGAACAATTTTTATAGATTTGCTTATTAATGAACAAATCGTAATTATTTAACAATTGTGATAATAGAAATTATTCTTATACTAATAATGTAAGATTTAAAACGTTTCATTTTTGGAAGGTGGGGACTTGCGAATGGAATATACAAAGCTTGGGAATACAGGGTTAGATGTATCGAGACTTTGCCTTGGTTGTAGGGTTTGGTGTAGCAGAACGTTGGTTTCACCCGTGGGTAATGGATTAGGAGAACAGTCGGCCTGTTATTAAAAAAGCCCTTGAATTAGGTATCAATTTTTTTGATACAGCGAACATTTATTCAATGGGAACCAGTGAGGAAATTCTTGGACGAGCGTTTAAGGATTTTGCTAATCGCGATGAAATTGTCATTGCCACGAAGGTGCATCAACGAATGCATGAAGGTCCAAATGGAGACGGTCTTTCTAGAAAGGCTATAATGAGCGAAATCGATAAAAGTCTTAAGAGATTAGGGACCGATTACGTAGACCTTTATATCATCCATCGCTGGGATTACAATACTCCTATTGAAGAGACGATGGAAGCTTTGCATGATATTGTGAGGGCTGGAAAGGCAAGATATATAGGTGCTTCCGCCATGTACGCATGGCAGTTTTTAAAGGCGCTGCATGTGGCGGAGAAACATGGATGGACAAGGTAGAGTTTGGAAATTCGATGTTTTAGTGAATAATGCTGGAGTTATGCCGCATTCGTTTCTTTACAAGAAAAAAATTGATGATTGGAACAAGATGAACTTCTTCTTAAAAGCTATCGGAAAACTGGACGATGGGGGACTATGGATAAAGTATGTAACAAACTGTGATTCAACAACTTCAAACTAGACACAATTCAAAACTAAAAGAAAGCAGGAATTTAACTATGGAAAATAACAATTAAGCAATAGCACTATCTTTCCATTGGGACAAAAAGTAGAAGCGAATTTTATCGGGGATGCATTCTTACACATGGTATTTACTGATCCAAAGCCACTAAATACATCAATTGGAAATGTAACCTTTGCTCCGGGAGCTCGCAATAATTGGCACTCACATAAAGTTGGGCAAGTATTATTGGTTACTGGCGGTGAGGGCTTGTATCAAGAAGGAGGAAAACCAGCTCAATTGCTAAAAACGGGTGATGTGGTTAATATACCACCGAATGTGAAGCATTGGCATGGTGCGACAAAAGAAAGCTGGTTTGTTCACTTAGCTATGACACCAGTAGAAACGGAATGGTTAGAACCTGTCGAGGATGAGTGGTATAGCAGCTTATAAAGAGAATATATAGAAATAAAGCCGATTATGTGTTGGGTTTGGCTTTTTTCTATAATTCTGTTTTGTATTATACTTAAGCGTGCGCTGTATTTTAATGAGAATAGTAATTCAGTTCCATATTTTATATGAGTTGACTGTATTTTGTCTTGTAAGTATAATTAATCCAAATAATAATTTAAAAGTTTTCTAGGGTTCCGCAATTATACTTTCTAATTGGTCAGGTCCGAGAGAAAACATACGGTGAACTTTACTGTATACACGGAGGGATAAAAGCCCGGGAGATATCAATAAGATATTTTCCTGGCTTTTTTTATTTTTAGGGGAAAATAAAGCAGGAGGATAGTTATGCTACAATTTAATAAAAATAATGTAACGGTTTATCAAAGTTCCTTATGGAAAACTACTAGTACTGTGTTTGAAACGGATAATTTTATACTAATCATAGATCCTGCATGGCTGCCACATGAAATAAATGAAATTAAATCATATGTAGAACAAATTCGGAATGGAAGGGAACTATATTTGCTATTTACGCATGGTGATTTTGACCATATTATTGGATATGGAGCATTCCCAGATGCAAAAGTAATAGGAAGTTTGGGGATGGCAGACCATCCAAATAAGCAGTATAAACTCGATTTAATTAATAACTTTGATCGTGAGTATTACATAGATAGACCATATCCTATTGAATTTCCAACTATTGATATAGTTATCAAAGAAGATGGGCAACAACTTGAAATAGGTAATACTTTCATTACCTTTTACCTTTCACCCGGTCATACTCATGATGGATTATTTGCAATAATTGAACCACAAGGGATATGGATTACTGGAGACTATTTATCTGATTTTGAATTGCCTTATCTGTTTGATAGTGCTAAAGCCTATTTAAACACTCTATTGAAGGCTGAAAAAATCTTGAAGAACCATTTTATTAGTGTGCTTGTACCGGGGCATGGCCACTTAACAGGAAATAGAGACGAAATGAATAGAAGAATAGAGTTAGCTCAGGAATATTTAAATCGATTAATTGAATCTGTAAAAAATGGCGATAGTCAAACAATCGAACAACTAGGGAAAGAAATGAGTTATCATTCAACCTTCACTAAAGAATGTCATAAGAAAAACATTGAAATCATCCAAAATGAATTTGTATAAGAGTAATGATAGTAGGAACATAGTAAATAATAAAAATGAAGTATTTCAGTTTATAGATAAATCTGAAGACTGGTGTTTGTATTGACACTTCAGCCAACGAATGCTTTGTTGAGGTTCAAGAAGGTCTGTTTTTGCAGATCTTCTTATTCTAACTACGTAGGATTTGAATAAAGATTTTACCTTTAAACAAGAAGGTAAGATCATATGAAGCTTGGAATATATAGGGTTGGTAATCACTGTATTTCTATTTCAGGGGGGTTAGGTATGACGAGAGAATTATGGTTGAACATGACAGTGCGTGAACCAGAGCGGTCAAAAGAGTTTTATACGCAGCTCGGTTTTCAGTTGAATGAGAAGTATACGAGTCAAGACGGCTCATTCAGCTTGATCGTCGGCGACAATCAGGTTGTTCTGATGCTCTTCCCGGAATCCGTGTTCCGCGGTTTTGCTGGTAATACGGTTGCGAATTCGTGGCAGAGTACTGAAGTGTTATTCTCTCTGGGGGCGAACTCCAGGGATGAAGTTGATGAGCTCGCAATGAAAGCTGAACTTGCCGGCGGTACTGTATTCAGTAAGCCGGGCGAACGGGATGGCTGGATGTACGGCTGTGGCTTTACCGATCCGGACGGTCATCGGTGGAATGCATTGTATATGGATATGAGCAAAATGCCGCAAGGCTGAAGGCCCGATTCGCCATTTCGTGACGAATGTTTAAACAACAAGTGAAATAAAGGTACTAAATGAACGGTTACGTTCATTTCAAAAGGGACTAAAACGTTCTTGCAGTAAGTTGGTCATTTTGCAGTATAAAAAAGGTTAGAAAATAGTAACGGGTTCGGTTTTGGAGTACAAAAATCAAATTCACACTAAGTTTCACCTGCTAAATAACAATTAAATTCACACACCAAAACGCGCAGCAGTTGGTTGACTGTGCGTTTTTTATGTTACGCATTCATTTGTCACAAATTTTTTTTAATATCTGATAAGGCAGCAATAAAAGAGGTTTTGAGACATAAGAAAGGTTTTATTGACAGTGTAGTTATACACGACGACATTATCCAATACATAACGGACTAATTAAACTGGATTCCAAGGATTAATCCTTCATCTAGTAAAAATCTCAATAGAAGAGGGCTTAACTATCACGGTGAAGCGCTTTTTGAACAGCAGTCTTTTGAGTTAATAAGAGCCATTTTTATGTCGTGGAGAAACTTATTTATGAATGGACCAAAAGTATTAAAGCTTAGAGGTAATTTTGTCCATGAGGGAAATTATGAGGATGGAGAATACGAAAGGTTAATTATTAATCGAGACGATTTATTAAAGCAATTTGAAAAAATCATTTCAATGGCAGAACAATTGTCCGAAGATAATTTATATCTGTATCATATAGGAATTTAATAAAACGCCCCCTCTTTGCGAAATGAATTATTGTTAATTTTGTTGTACGAACGGGGCAGGTTAGCATAGTAAGGTGGACGCTATTTTAAGGCAGTTGACCCATTTTGCGAAATAAAAAAACGAGCTGCTCTGCATAGCAACTCATTAAGGACGTTTTTTTCTTTTCACAATTATTACCGAACTCCAAACAACTATTGCACCGAGAAAAGCTGTGATTACGGGGACAAAAATATTGTTAGCCATTGTAAATCCCCTTCCAATTTCCAACTTTTATCATTATACCACATATGCAGAATATTGAATATATAAAAGTGGTATTCATTCTTTACTGCACAATCAGTCTATATTGCGTATCAACCCTTTCTTCCACGAAAGGGGCAGGTCAGTTCAACAAGCATTTATTACCTTGTTAATAAAATTGTAAAATCGGGTGTTACAGGAATAAAAAAAGAAGGTCTAAGCCTTCCTTTAATGAACTGCCATCCCATTTAAAAAATAGGGCATGGCTATTTTTATATATTCCTCGGCTGGTAACGAACTATTATGCTGCCAATCAACACAAGCTCCGTAAATACCCCAACTCAATAGAACTGCACCAATTTTTAATACTTCCTTTTCCCTTTGAGGATTTCGTTTGATGAGAAGGGAAAAAAATACACTTTCCAATTCTTTTTTAATTTTGTGTTCTATCATCGTACTAAATGATTCATAACTTTTTTTACATTGTGTACTTAAATCCCTTTGGAATTTGGTAACAGCTAGGAAGATTTTTATAATTGTTGCTTCGCTTAAATAATCATGACAACTCAGCATCTCTTTAATATTTTTCAATATGTTTTCTGAAAGAACGGCATCCAGCAAGTCGTATTTATCTACAAAATGAGCGTAAAATGTGGCACGATTAACAGTTGCTTTATCTGTAATGTCTTTTATGGTAATGTCTTTAAAATCCTTGAGCTGTGCCACTGTGATAAAAGAATCTACTAACAGTCTCCTTGTTCGTAAAATACGTGGGTCTATTTTTGAAATACCCATTCTAATCCCTCTCTTTTAAAAGTAAACAACTATTTACACCATTTGTTGTGTAAGCGACAAAACGCTAAAACTGATGATTGAGAATGTAGTTATCTTTATTTAAAATTAATTATACAACAAGTGTTGTCTAAGCGAAACTTGTTATGAAAGAGAGGTAATCATCCATTGAATATTTCATTATTTGGTGCAAATGGGGCAATCGGTCAGCTCGTTTTAAAACATGCTTTGCAAAATGATGATTTTGTGACATCGTTTGTCCGCCGAGAAAATTCAATTTCCATTACACATGAAAAGCTAAAGGTTGCCATTGGCAATTTAACTAATGAAGCCAAAGTTGAAGAAGCTATCCGTGATGCTGATGTTATTATCAGCACACTAGGTCCAGCATTAGATACGTCAAGAAAAGTTAAGAGCTTACCTATAGCAGATGGACATAAGATTATCCTTACTATGATGGAAAAGCTAGGTAAAAAACGTTTTATCACTTTAGTGACACCAACGGTAAAAGCTAAGGAGGATAAGAATCAATTTGCTACAGTAGTTCCTGGCGCTATGGCTAAATGGTTATTTCCGACGGGCTATCAAGAAATGAAAACAATTGAGCAACTTGTAACTCATTCCAACTTAGAATGGACTCTTGTTCGTATTATTAATCCGAATGTAAAACATGTTGGGCAGGAATACTCCATTTCACTAGGCGACACCAAAGCTAAAATGGGTGTCTCAAGAGAGAATGTAGCTCAATTTATATATGACATTGTAAAAAATAATAAATACATAAAACAAATGCCGATTGTGTTTAATAAATAAGGGGGAGATAGAATGACAATTTTAGGATGGATTTTACAAGGTTTATTAGCAGCAATGTTTTTAATGGCTGGATTTGGTAAAGTGACAGGCTCAAAAATGCACCGTGAAGCATTTGTTCACTGGCGTTTACCTCAGTGGTTTCGTGTTGTTACAGGGTTAGTGGAATTAATTGGTGCAGCGTTATTAATCATTGGTTATTGGCAAAAAGATTTCGCGATTGCAGGGGCATTAATACTTGGCGTGACAGCCATAGGAGGATTAATTACACATTTACGTGTAAAAGATGGATTTAAAGAAACATTTATGATTGTACTGCTTGGGATAATCGCTTTTATATTACTTTTTATTCTAATTTAATTGTGTACGCATGGAATCATAAGTTATTGTTAAAATTCCTTCTTCCACGAACGGGTGCGTTTGTGGAAGAAGGAATATTCGGAACCGAAAAGACTGATTAAGCTTAATCGGTCTTTTCTCGTTTCTATTGCATATAAATTATGTCGTTTATCGTTATATGTTTTTTTAGCGATATCGAGTCACTGAACAGACGTTTTCGAATCCTTTCCTGCACACCCAATTCGCATACGTTTTAACATACCAATTCGCAGGAGTATGCTGTCTATCAGACTTTTGCGAATTGGTATGCGAATTACACCTCTTATTGCAATGATATTTTACTGTTTGTACTCCAAAACCGAACCCGTTAAGAAAATAGCAGATACCTCTGCTTTCCTAGCCTTCTTTTTTTGTTTTAAGATGGAATAAATACACTTATATAATAATCTTTTTATTCAAAAGTGAACTTACAATAAAATATTTTATATTGGTCTAGACTGCCATTATTCATTGACAGGGTGGAGGGAATCCATTATGATTATCTCTCAGGTTCGAGATTTTTGTTAAACGAATAGATAAGGATGGGAAATATTCTTTGACTTTGAACGGCCGTTTACTCGAAGAAAGGGTTCGGTAAAGCTCTTTGTTCTTTTTGTTTCATTAATCATTGGTGGATAAGTCTCCTGTAGGAAAGCTAGTTTAAGGTGGCTAAGTAAGCGCTAAGCCAGAGATTTTGGCAACACAACAGGTAATATTACCAGTGACATTTGAAAACAATGCGCAAATATCAATCAACAGGGTATATAGTTATAAATGGAACTTTTAAATAGTGAATTGTTCACAAGGCAAAAGCTGCCTTGTTTTGTTTTGCAATAATCCGATCTACGAATGGTCACAATGGCCTAATAAAGTCGGGAATCCAAACCATTGCCTAAATCTACATCGTAAAAACAAAAAAGTATAGTTATAGATAAAAAGGGGGGGGTTGTACATGACAAGCAGAACGACGGTCATGGTCAGTATTGTCCTTGCTATGCTGGTTGCATCCATTGATTCGACGATTATGAATACAACCATGCCGATCATCGCCAAGGAGCTCGGCAGATTTGACTTGTATGCCTGGTCTTTCGCATCATATATGATTGCCAGCACCATTCTTTCGCCGGTGGCAGGACGATTATCGGACTTATTTGGAAGGAAAAAAGTATTTGCGTTTGGAATTCTCTTATTTTTAGTAGGCTCCCTGTTATGCGGTATTTCCGCAAGCATGATTCAACTGGTGGTATTCCGTGCGGTCCAGGGGATCGGAGCCGGATTTATGATGCCTTTCCCTGCCATTATTGCGGGTGATTTGTTTCCAGTGGAGAAAAGGGGAAAGATCCAAGCTCTGTTTACAGCCATGTGGGGACTATCCGCTGTACTTGCCCCATTGCTTGGATCGTTCTTTGTTGAATATATGACATGGAGATGGATTTTCTTTGTCAATCTGCCTGTCTGCTTGATTTCTTTTCTGACATTGCTTCCTTATAAAGAGCACTACCAGCCGAAGAAGGCAAAGGTCGATTATTTAGGAGCTGTATTGTTCGCTGTAGGCGTTACGTTCCTTTTATTGGATACCGTAATAAAACAGAACAGATTACTCTACTTAGCGCTTGGTATTGTATTGCTCGTATTATTTTATGTTTACGAGAGAAAGCAATCATCACCGCTTGTACCATTGTCCATGCTAAAGCATAAAATGATTTCAAGAATTAACCTGAACGCCTTTATCGGAACGGTATCTCTTTTTGGTACCTCCAGTTTTATTCCGCTGTTTTTGCAGAAAGTCGGCCATCTTTCCTTGTTTATGAGCGGTGTGGCCCTCTTGGGAACGGCGATCGGATGGATGGCGGCAGCGGTTCCTGCAGGAAAATGGATTTTGAAATACGGCTATAGAATCCTGCTGATAATCGGAAACCTGCTTCTATTTATCTCCGGTTTGCTATTAACCTTCTTAAATCAGCAGCTGGGATTTGGATTTGTTTTTGCAGTCATGATTGTACAGGGTCTGGCGTTCGGATTGCTGACAACAGTTGGTATGATCGGGGTTCAGCAGCTGGTGGGCGGTCACGAAAGAGGCATTTCTACATCTTTCTTTATGTTCTGCCGTAACATGGGGACAGCCATAGGCGTCACCATTATGGGAGCCCTGCTTACGAATGGAGCCACCTTTATGGCGGGCATCCATCATCTTTTCCTTTTCGGGTTTGGCGGAAGTATAGTAGCATTACTGACATCCTTCCTGATAAAAAAAGAGAACTCTCTGCAGTCAAATAACGAGTCTGGTTCCAAAGCAGTTTAATCTATAAAAAAAGGATGTACGAGGGTGCATCCTTTTTTGGTGTACATTTACAAGTAATGGGGAAAACAGGAGCAATTTAATAATGGATTCGTTTTGGAGTAGAAAAACTCAATAGCATATCAATTCGCACCTTAATTAGAAATTAAAATCTTATGAATTCACATTTGAAAACGCACAGTAATTGGTTAGTTGATGCGTTTTGCGTTTACTGTCTTTATGGAATCGTTTAATTGATTATTTCGAAGGTTTTATGGGATTTTATGTTTAGCTAAGGAATTACCTGTTCCATCATTCATATTAAATTTGATAGTACCAC
Organism: Heyndrickxia acidicola; assembly: GCF_001636425.1. Lineage (NCBI taxonomy): Bacteria > Bacillati > Bacillota > Bacilli > Caryophanales > Bacillaceae > Heyndrickxia > Heyndrickxia acidicola. Next base: position 1,270,896 of record NZ_KV440953.1, on the reverse strand, counting down.
CTTGCTTGAGGTGTACTACTTGAAGATTGGGCATCGATATTCCTGATTTTTCATTTTGAGTAATAGCAGCCCATACCTTTTCTACTGAATGTTTAAGTGGGCGGTTGTAACGAGCGAGAAGAAAATCTATAAATTATGTCGGTATTTGGTGAACAAAACAACTTCATTGAATTCGCTTACACTTGTTAAAATCAGTTTATTGTTGTAAACAAGGAGCGAACTGTGGTGAATAATGATTTATTTGAACAAATTGAAATGCTAAGAAGAAAAATGATTTCGGTTGGAATGTCTAATGGATTTACCTCTAAAGAAACCATTATACTTAGTGAAAAACTGGATTATTTAATAAATTTACAATTGAGATTACAGGGGAAAATGTCCGCATAATTAGTTTTTACTGGACGAGCTATTATAGATGTATTTTGTATTAAGGACACTTTTTTAATTTTGCTAACAGCTTCATACAATACAAACAAGTATCATTGTTTGGTCTTTTTCTAATTCCTTTTGCTATAAAATTCGCAGACGTTTTAACATATCGATTCGCAGGTGTCTGCTAGTCAGCAGACTGTGGTGAACTGGTATGGGAATAATAGTGTGATTTATAGTGTTAAAATATCTAAATTGTAGTTTTATCAACAAAAATAATGATACCAATTCATATGCGAATTAATATCCCTTTTATCTTGTTATTTGATATTTTCTACCTAAAATTGAACCCGTTAACAATTTTGCCCGCTGTTTTTCGTTTTTTACATGTGCTTATCAAACGCTGGGTTGATCGTATTCTTTTTTCCAAGAAAAAGCTTTGTAATAAAGAAGCCCATCACAATCACCAATGTTGTCCAAACGCTTGCCTCAATCCCAAAGGAACCTCCTGTCAAGAGGTTATCGGCTTCTTTAATGTGAAAGAAGCCGTTTCCTGGTGTACCACTGACATCGAAGCCTAGGATATTCCCCTGAAAAAAATTCCAAAGAAAATGGTAACCCATCGACATCCACAGTGACTTTGTCTGTATGAACATATAAGCAAACAGGAGTCCAATCAAGCAAATGTTAATGATGCCCATGATGTGAACATGTGGATTTTCTGTATGAGCAAGACTAAACAGTAAACATGACCCCAGATAGATCAGGGGAGTAGAGCGGGTTTGCTTTAATACCGAAATGACATATCCTCTAAAGAAAAGCTCCTCATTGGCAGCAACAAAAATAAATCCAATAAAGGACAAAAGAATGCCTTGTATGAGCGAAGGGGTTATTTTTGCCGGAACTAATACTGCCTGTTTTGTCATTACCATGAAAAAAGCACAAAGCAGAATGGAGATCATTCCTAAAAACAAGCCAAACAAAAGATTTTTCCCCTGTTTTGAAAGCGGTGTTAAACCAAGATCACGCCAATTCCGTTTTTCTTTTTTTAAGCAGACGGCTAATGTTACAATGACGCCAAGCAGCTGAGCAAGCATCATAAAGAAATCAACGCCGGGATCTGCCATGAAGCGATCAATGTTATCAAGTACGTGAATATTCGTAAACGCGTAGATGATGACAACGGGAATGGACAGAAGGGATGTGAATAGATTCATCAACGCAAAAGCCAGTAACAGCTTCCAGCCGCTCCTTACTTTTCCGTCTTTGTTTTTAAACCATTTTTTCATGGGTATTCTCCTAACTGGTATAATATAGCATAATAGGAAAAGGATACGTTCCTGGGAACGATTTGTAAATATAAAAATAGAAAATGACCAAAAAAGGAAAAAGACTAAAGCAGAAGCAGGTGAAAAGAATGTTAAAAAAACTGACGAACCGCGTGTATTATATGGACCATGTTCAAGAAACAGACCGCCCGGCACTGGGGTTAATCTGTGGTGATTCTTATAGTTTAATAGTGGATGCCGGCAACTCGCCTGCCCATGCCAAAGAATTTTTGCAAAAAGCATCAGAGCTGGATATACAGCCAATCAAGTATGTTACTATCACGCATTGGCATTGGGATCATACATTCGGAATGGATGCAATGGGAGGATTGGCGATAAGCCACCGAGGAACAAAAAAGAAGCTTGGGTATATGAAGGAGCTTAAATGGGACGATGCTTCATTGGACAGCCGCGTAGAAAAAGGGGAAGAGACGCCGTTTTGCCGCGATATGATCAAAGCGGAAATGCCGACACGGCATGGCTTGAAGCTGATGACTCCGGATATCATCTTTGATGACAAAATTGAAATAGATTTAGGAGGCATAACATGTGTGGTCCAGCATGTAGGAGGAGGGCATGCAGAGGATTCCTCCATCATTTATGTCCCGGAGGAGAAGGTCCTGTTTCTTGGTGATTGCTTATGTGAGGATTATCATAGCGGGCCGCCAAGCTATGACCACAATGAATTCAAGAAACTGATTGATAAAATTAAACATTACGATGCAGATCACTATGTAACGTCCCATCATGTGCCGGAAACCCATGAAGAATTCTGGGGATATTTTCAGGATTTAGCAGAGATCGGGGACATCGTGAGAGAAGAATTATCCTTTGAAAAAGCCCTGGAAAAATTACGAGTGATTCGGCAAAGTGAACCCGACGAAGATCAAAAGGGTTCGATTTTAAGCTTTGTAAACGGCAATGAAAAAAGAGCGAATAAGAAGGCAGTCACGGGTGAAACAGCTGCTTCTTTGCAAGAATAGCTGTCGTCTCAGAGACTCCATTCGTTTTTTAAGGGCATATGACGGCGCCAAACCTGAATAAACTGGTAAAAAAGGAGTTTCTGAGCATGGTCTTAAATCCTAAGCAGATAGGAAAATTTAAAAGTCCTCTGCCCATCCCGCCTGTATTCATGCCAAAACTGGCGAAGGACCAAAGTGGAAGAGTACGGCATGAATATGAAGTGGATGTCAGTGCTTTCGAGCAGCAAATTCTTCCGGAGGGCTTTCCAAAAACACAAGTATTCGGCTATGGAGGCATTGTAAAAGACGAAGCAGGGGGAAAATATGCCCGGCATGCTCCCGGCCCAACCTTTGAAGCGGTTAGAGGAATTCCTGTAAAGGTAAAGTGGGTCAATCGACTGGATGGGCCTCATTTTCTTCCTGTTGATGGAACGATTCACTGGGCAAATCCCAATCAAAAATCCTTTCCTCCAGCTGCTTATCCCGTTCCATTCAATCCTGTAACGCGAAAAGGGATTGCGGAATTACAAGCGCCGATTCCCATCGTTACCCATCTTCACGGCGGCGAAAATCCTCCTCCGTATGACGGCCATCCAGATGCCTGGTTTACGAAAAACAAAGAGAAAACGGGCCCTGCTTTTAAAACAGACGAATATGAATATCTGAATACCCAGCCAGACGCAACCCTTTGGTACCATGACCATACACTTGGCATCACCCGGCTAAATGTCTATGCAGGATTGGCAGGGCTATATATAGTAAGAGATTCAAAGCTCTCTTTAAACCAGCAGCTGCCTGATGGTGATTTAGATGTTCCTTTGGTCATTCAGGACCGCACCTTTGATGACAAGGGGCAGCTTTTGGAGATGAAGAATAGCGGGGAGAGCCCGGAAGTCCATCCTTACTGGGCGCCTGAAAACTTCGGCAACACCATTATGGTGAACGGGAAAGTCTGGCCTTTTCTGGAGGTGAAACGGCGGCAATACCGTTTTCGGCTTCTGAATGGCTCGAATGCCCGTTTTTATCGAATGAAAATTCCATATCAGGGCACTTTCTTACCCTTTACTGTCATTGCCCGTGACGAGGGATTTTTGCCAAAGCCTGTTGAAAAGACTGAATTATTATTGGCCCCAGGTCAGCGAGCGGATGTTCTGCTGGACTTTTCACGGCTTCCGTCCGGAACCACACTTATCTTGAAAAACGATGCGCCTGCACCCTTTAGTCCGGATCAGCCTTCACTCGATCCTTTCGAACCCGTTGCGGACATTATGCAATGGAAGGTTGTTGCTTCCATTCCACGCTTTCCAAATCCATTGCCAGCGAAATTAAACACGATCCCGTCTTTGAAGCCCAACGCTCCGAAGCGCACACTTACATTAAATGAAGAATTGACCAACAGTAATCATTCACTTTCACTTTTGCTGGATGGCCAGACATGGAGCGCCCCCATTTCTGAAAAGCCAATGATTGGCTCCACTGAGGATTGGGAACTGGTGAATGTTACAGGGGATACCCACCCTATACATATCCATCTGGTTCCCTTTCAAATCGTCAGCCGTCAGCCTTTTGATAAAGATCGCTATCTGGCCGATTGGCTGAAGTTAAATGGGAAAATGCCGTTGGACCATCCAACAAAGGGGCTCTCTGTAAAAAACTATCTAATTGGAAAACTAAAACTGTCAGAGCCTGCAGAACAGGGCTGGCATGATATTGTTGCTGCCAACCCTGGGGAAGTGACAACAATACGTGTCCGCTTTGCCCCAATTGATACACCGGTAAATAAAGTAAAGCTGGGAGAAAATAAATACCCCTTTAATCCGGGCCAATTTCCGGCCTATGTATGGCACTGCCACATTCTGGACCATGAAGATAACGAAATGATGAGACCCTATGAGGTGGAAGTACAGCATGCAGAAGGAGGACGCCAATATTTAAAGGGAAAAAAGACAGCAGGTCAGCTTTTGCAGCTTTTATTCCGGAAGAAATAATACGGCCTGCTACTAATCTTCAAAAAAAGTGCAGATTAAAGTGTATCGAAACGCTATTTTGTGAAAACCCTCTAATTTTGGAAAGCAGCAATAAAATAAACTGTTTGAAAATTGGCAAATTTTTGCTAGTTTAAAAGTAGATATTGTCAAAAATAGGGGGTTTTTGGATGGGGCAGCATCATGGCGTAACAAACGGGGCTGGGACAGGATTAATCTTTTTTTGCCGGGTACAGGCTGGGCAGGAGATTTCGGTATCCATATTGAAGATTCTTTAGAACATAAATTTACATATGGTAGATATTCTGGGCATTGCAGGAGTGAAGGGTTAACAGGTAAACGAATACATCTCAGCCTTTTTAGCGTGAATCCCCGTTTACATACAATATTTCAAAGGAGGAGCATGATGGCAAAATGTGTATTAATTTTTGGACCGCAGGCATCCGGCAAGATGACTGTTGGACAGGAATTGGCAAAGATAACGGAATTAAAGCTGTTTCATAATCATATGACCATCGATTTATTGGAGCCTTTTTTTGGATTCACTCCGGAAATGTGGAGGCTGGCTAACTTATTCAGGTTTGAAATATTTGAAGCCGCAGCAAAAAGTAACATGGAAGGGTTAATTTTTACCTTTGTATGGGCTTTTAGCCAGCAAAAGGATTGGGAGTATGTAGACAGGATATGTGAAATTTTTGAGTCCAATGGAGGAAGCGTTTATCTGATTGAACTGGAGACCGAGCTCGAGGTTAGGCTTGAGCGCAATAAAAGCCCTAACCGCCTTGCACACAAGCCGACCAAAAGGAATGTTGAATACTCCGAGGCTGAATTAAAAAGCTCCATGAAAAAGCATAGATTGAACTCATGGGAGGGGGAGATCCAAAGAAAGAATTATGTAAAGCTGAATAATACCCATATCAGCGCAGAAGAGGCAGCTGCCTGGATAAAAGATCAGTTTTTGCTGTAAGGATGTGTTCGTTGGAACGTCTTATAAATCTAGTAGAACATAAAAGCAAGCATTACAAATGAGGTTATCGACAATGGAACGAATGAAGCTGTACCAAAATATAAAAATCCGGATTCTTGATGTTTTCCTGAACGGTTTGTCCACCTCAATATACATTCCATTCATGGGCATCTACTTTGCTTCCCGGTTTGGAGAGAAGCTAACCGGTATTCTCATGATCTTTACCGTCATAATTGGATTTTGCGCCGGATTATATGCAGGATATATTTCAGATTTAATTGGCAGGAAAAAAATACTGCAAAGGGCAGGGCTTGCGAGGCTTCTTGGTGTGCTGTTGCTGCTTTCGACCAGTACATCTTGGATTCACTCGACAATCATGTCTTTTATAGCCATCCTGATTATCACGGCCAGCAGCGGGATGGCAGCCTGCCGCAGAAGATCCACCATCAAAACTGTACCCTGATCCTCGATTAAAATTCCGGCCCATTGGATCTTTTGAATTCTCATCCCTGCACACTTCCTTATTAGTTTATATAAAAACTGACTATATAGTTTCTTTTATTAAAACATATATTTCCATTTTATTCAATTGCAAACGAAAGAGAAGAGCAGTGGTTTGTCCGATTTTCTTTTATGTTTTTAAGGAAAACTGTGGAAAAAAAGAGAGGGGCTTTTATTCCTAAAAGCGCCCTCCTTCTGAGTCCAACTATCGTTTAAATTTATTCGATACCCCTTTGACGACCTTTGAGGTTGTATCGACCGTTTTCCCAACCATGCCATTTCCGAAGCTGGAAGTGTTTTTCAGGATGCTGGAGGATGTATCTGCCACTTTGCCGATTAAGCCGCCTTCACCCACTACGTTCTTCACGACATTATTAGCAGTATCCACCGTTTTGTGAACCAAGTCATTGGCCTGGTTCGAAGCATGCTTAAAGATATTATCATAGTCACTCATCATATTTCCCTCCTTCCTTTGTACTTCATATTATGTTGGATGAGTAGCTTGTGCTATTGGGTCTTTGGAGGATAAGAAGGAATTGTTGTCTTCCTAAGTGATCTCTTAGCCGCGTTTTTCCATTTTTCAACCAGAAAAAGCGAAAGAAGCGGACAACCTCGCATACGAATATAAAGCAAATCACAATAGGGATAATACTGGAAAAAAGAGGGGTGTGTCTTTTGATTGATCACCTGCACGAAATTGGAGCAACTTCAGCAGCGAGTCTTCACAATGTTGTTGCCGCCGTTCTTTCCCAGCCGCTCAGCATCCTCTTGCAGGGACGATTGTAGGCGTATTTTTGATCAGCTTATTTTGGATTGGGGGCCTTCATGGCGACAATATTGTCGGAATGGTAATGAGCCCGATTTGGTTAAAGGCAACTGGCGAAAATGCCGCTGCATTTGCGCAGCACCAGCCAATTCCCAATATCTTTACCAATGAATTCTATGGAAGCTTTGTCACCATTGGGGGAACAGGCGGGACGATTTCCTTTGTGATTTTGATGATTTTCTGGGCAAAAAGCAAACAGCTCAAACAACTCGGTAAGCTGGCGTTGCCTTCCTGTTTATTCATGATCAATGACCCCGTCATTTTGGGTACGACGATTGTCCTGAAACCACTTCTAATCATTCCGTTTTTCCTTGCTCCGATTGTGAATGTAATAGGTACCTAAATTGGTATGGAAACTGGGCTTATAGCCAAAACAATCGCTGCTGTGCCATGGACCACACCACCCATTATTTCCGGATTTTTTGCGACAGGCGACCATATTTCCGGCGCTGTCATGCTCTCGTCAGTATGGTCCTGGACTTCTTCATTTACCTTCCATTCTTCCGGATGTGGGATAAATTGAAGACGAAGGAAGAAAAGGAAATGGATTCAGCAGTTTAGTGTCGGCATTCATCCTCGTTATTTTACGAAATGAACAGCACGAGATAATAGGAAAAAATCGGTAATATATTTCTGCAGTGATTCCCTTTTTCCCTATACATAAAGTGAAAAAGAAGAGAATACCTTAGTGGTAGATTAGCAGATTGGCATTATACATCCTAAAAATTGTAAGCGATTACACAAAAAGAGGGGGAATTGGATGAAACACATTTTGCTTTGCTGCGCTGCCGGCATGTCAACAAGCCTTTTGGTGACAAAAATGGAGACGGCCGCCAAAACACAGGGAGTGGAAGCAGAAATTTGGGCCGTAGGGGCTAGTGAAGTGGACCGCCATTTGGATAGGGCGGACGTGCTCTTAATCGGCCCGCAGGTACGCTATCTTTTGCCGCAATTAAAGAAAAAAGGAGAAACAAAAGGTATAAAAGTAGAAGCGATCAACACGGTTCATTATGGGATGTGCAATGGCCCTGAAGTGTTAAAGCACGCCCTGTCACTCATTCCGTAATTCGATTGGCCCCGTAATAACCAAAAACAGACGAGGTGATCGTATGAGCAATGTCAGCCAATTTGTTGAGAACAAAATACTGCCGGCTGCAGGAAGAGTTGCCGGTCAAAGACATTTACAGGCTCTTCGTGACGGGATTATCCTAACGATGCCGCTTTTGATTATCGGATCGCTGTTTCTTATTATCAGCAGCCTTCCCATTCCGGGGTATGCGGATTTTATGGCACGAACCTTTGGAGCAAGCTGGCAAACAAAGCTTCTCTATCCAGTGAATGCCAGCTTTAATATTATGGCCCTGATTGCCGCCTTCGGGATTGCCTACCGCCTAGCGGAAAAATACAATGTGGATGCCCTATCTGCAGGGGCGATTTCTGTTGCGGCCTTTGTTTTGGCCACGCCGTATTTTACGATGTTTACACCTCTGGGCGCCAAAACAGCCATTGAAGTAGACGGCGTTCTTTCCTTGTCCTACCTTGGCAGCAAAGGCTTGTTTGTTGCGATGATTCTCGCCATTCTTTCTACTGAAATCTACCGTTTTATTGTACAGAAGAACATTGTCATTAAACTGCCGGACGGTGTGCCGCCATCTGTCAGTAAAAGCTTTATCGCGCTCATTCCGGGGTTTGTCGTCATTGCGGTGGTTTGGATTCTCCGCCTGTTAGTGGAACAAACTTCGTTTGGAAGCCTACACAATGTAGTCGGCACTCTCCTGCAGGGACCGCTCTCTGCGTTTGGAGGATCCTTGATTGGAACGCTTGTGATCGTCCTGCTGCTTCAGCTTTTATGGACGGTTGGTTTGCACGGAGCCGCCATTGTCGGAAGCGTTATGGGACCGGTCTGGCTTGCGGCTACGGATGCGAACCGGATTGCATTTCAAAATCATGAAGCACTCCCGCATGTATTTACCCAGCCATTCTTTGATATTTTCATTTATATGGGCGGATCCGGTGCTACCATCACATTCGCGCTCATGATGGTCTTTTTCTCAAAAAGCCAGCAAGCCAAGCAGCTGGGAAGACTGGCCATTGCACCGGGAATTTTCAATATCAATGAACCGATTGTCTTCGGTGCACCAATCGTTATGAACCCGCTTCTCATGATTCCATTCATCCTGACGCCGCTTGTGACAACGATTGTTACCTATATTGCAATGCATACCGGTCTTGTGCCAAAAACGAATGGAACCCTTCCTCCGTGGACAACGCCGCCTATAATCGGAGGATTCCTTGCAACCGGAAGTATTGTCGGCTCCTTAATGCAGCTGATCAACCTGGCGATCGGTTTTGTCATCTATTTTCCATTCTTTAAAATCTGGGATAAACAAAACCTGAAGATGGAAAAGGGTGCATAGAATATGCTGTAAGCCTTGGATAACAGGGGCTTGCCTTCGGGCAGGCTCCATTCGTTACATAAACGTAAATATTTAGAGAAGGTGAAAAGATGACAAAAGAAGAATTGTATACCATATCCTTTCAGCTAATTCTGCACGGGGGAAATGCAAGGAGTCTTGCGATGGAAGCCATCTTTGAGGCAAAAGAAAAAAGCTTTGCGTCGGCTTTAGAAAAGCTTTCAGAAGCAGGTAGGGAACTGAATGAAGCTCATAAATATCAGACACAGCTGATTCAGGCTGAAGCCGGCGGGGAAGCATTGGACCTGCCGATTCTTCTTGTCCATGCGCAGGATCATTTGATGAACGCTTTGACAGTGAAGGATTTAGCTGCGGAAATCATCGACATCCGCCAGGAAATGGCCGCAAGCCGCAAAGGGGAGGAAACAGAATGACCGAAAAAAAGACCGTTAAAATTGCAACAATTGGAGGAGGCTCAAGCTATACTCCGGAGCTTGTAGAAGGATTTATTAAACGGTATCAGGAGCTGCCGCTTGGGGAGCTTTGGCTTGTGGATGTACCGGAAGGAAAAGAAAAGCTGGAAATCGTAGGGGATTTGGCCAAGCGGATGTTTGAAAAAGCAGGTCTTCCAGTAGAGGTTCACTTAACACTGAACCGCCGCGAAGCCCTGAAGGATGCCGACTTTGTTACAACACAATTCCGTGTCGGGCTGTTGGATGCCCGTGCAAAAGACGAACGAATCCCTTTGAAGCATGGCGTCCTCGGACAGGAAACGAACGGCCCTGGCGGTCTGTTTAAAGGACTGCGTACCATCCCGGTCATTTTGGACATCGTCAAGGATATGGAAGAGCTGTGCCCGGAAGCCTGGCTGGTGAATTTTACGAATCCTGCCGGAATGGTCACAGAAGCCGTGCTTCGGCACAGTGATTTCCGTCGTGTCGTTGGCCTTTGCAATGTGCCAATCGGAATGGAAATGGGAATCGCAAAGCTTCTCGATGTTGAGCATTCCCGTGTCCGGATTGATTTTGCCGGCTTGAATCATATGGTGTACGGGCTGGATGTTTATGTGGATGGTGTAAGCGTGAAAGACAGGGTAATCGAGCTGTTAAGCGACCCGGCCAATACATCTTTTGTGAAAAATGTTCAGGGACAGGGCTGGGAGCCAGAATTCATCCGATCCTTAAATGCCCTCACCTGCGCATACCACAACTACTATTACAAGATGCCGGAGATGGTCAAGAAAACGATCGAAACGGCTGAAAAAGAAGGAACCCGTGCCGAAGTCGTCAAACGTCTGGAGGATGAATTGTTTGAGCTCTACAAGGATCCGAACCTTGCCATTAAGCCTCCGCAGCTGGAAAAACGGGGCGGAGCCTACTATAGTGATGCAGCGGTTCGCCTGATTACTTCCATTTATACGGATAAAGGGGATATTCAGCCGGTCAATACGATGAACAAAGGAGCGATTGCGAGCATTCCGTATGAGTCAGCAGTTGAAGTCAGCTGTGTGATTACAAAGGATGGCCCAAGACCGATCACGATGGGCGACATTCCCGTGGCAGCCCGCGGACTTGTGCAGCAAATCAAATCATTTGAACGCATTGCCTGTGAAGCGGCAGTGGAGGGCAGCTATGACAAAGTCGTTTTAGCCTTGACCATTAACCCGCTAGTCGCCTCCGATAAGCTGGCGAAAAAGATTGTAGATGAAATGCTGGAAGCACACAAAGCGTATTTGCCGCAGTTTTTTAAAACCAAAAAAGTAGCCGCTGCCAAAGGGTAAAGGAGGAAGCTAATTGATTAAATTAATTGTAAATGCCGATGATTTTGGTTACACAAGAGGGATCAACCACGCCATAATCGACTGCCATCAAAACGGGATCGTCAACAGTGCCACCATGATGATGAATATGCCAGGAGTTCCTCATGCCGTTGTGCTCGCTAAAGAAAATCCCAAGCTGATGGTGGGCATCCATCTTGTCCTGACATGCGGAAAGCCGCTTTTGGATGATGTGCCATCCCTCGTGGATCAAGAAGGAAAATTTAAAAAGCTTTCCTATTTGCGCGAGCATGTAAGCGACGTTTCCTTGGAAGAACTGGAGCGGGAGTGGTCTGCCCAAATCGAAGCTTTCCTAGCAACAGGACTTACCCCAAGCCATTTTGACAGCCACCATCACACCCATACCATTCCAGAATTCCTCACCGTAGTACAGAGGCTTTCCCGGAAATACGGATTATCCTGCCGCCTCGCTTCTGATCAGGCAGTGGACGGTGTTCCGGCTTTTAGCGATGTCTTCCTGCATGATTTTTACGGTTCTACGGCAACCGAAGATTATTTTGACGACATCGCAAGCAAAGCTCCGGACAATTCAACCGTCGAAGTCATGTGCCACCCGGGTTATGTTGATCAGGCTTTGTTAACTGGATCCTCCTATGCAATCGAGAGAGTAAAGGAAACGGAGATCCTGACAACAGTGAAGCTCCCGGCTTCAGTACAGCTGGTGAAAGAGGGGATTGCGGTAGAGTAGGGTTTATGAAGTCGATGTTTACGGTATGCAGCTTTTAGCTATGCGGTTTTTTATTAACAGATTTGGTTATTTAATACAAAACGCTAATTCACAACGATTTTGCATGCCAATTAACACACTTTTTGAAAACGAATTAGCAATAAAAAAAGCAGTAGATTCCGTATTTAATCGTATGTACTGTTTTAGGGTGAATCGGTTTAAACGACACACAAATAGACAACAGTTTTGGAATCAAAATTCACCTGTAAAGTGATTTAAAGGTAGTCGAAGGGATAATAAACTTTATTAAAAAACCTGTGTCGAATTTTAATTCGATACAGGTTTTTAATAATTTATAAATTCTTTATATTAAAGAGTTTTTCTTGATTATTAATCTTTCGGTATTTCAATCTTGGCATAAAAATAAGAGGCCACCACTATAATACCTACCCATAAAATCACCGGAACCACAACTGCTATTATCATCATTAAGTTTAGTGGTAAAGTCCAGGCAAAAATGATGATAAGAAGTCCCATCGGAATTCCTAATTGTCCTCCAAGACGATGTGTACGGATCCAACTTTCCGTACTTGATAAAGTCCAAGGTGTTCTGAATCCTACCCACCAATTTGGCTGAAGGCGGGTGGATATGTTGGCTATGAGCATGAACATGATACCGTATGCACTCGGTGCAAATCGTATCGATAGGATGTGTAAGCTATGACCTAAGACAGTTGCATAGATGATTCCAATACATACGACAATCACGCCGCCAATATAACGATATGTTGACCAAAAAGAATCATAATTTTTTTTCTTTGGGTCAATTCTCCATAGGACATGCCATAAAAGAATGATAACAAGCATAATAGCTGGCTCATATAAAACGATTAGCCAACTTGGTCTCATATGGTTCGCTTTTCCTGCAACTTCAGCTGGAAGATGTGTATAAGCAATTATTCCGAGTATAATCGCCAAAACCCATGTAAGCCACCCCCACCAAGGCATTGCATTATTTTTCTTTTTCATAATGACCACCTCCAAAGTGTTCAAAAAGCCATACAAGCCATTCTTGAATAATAGTGGTATTAAGTTTGTAAATAATGAAATTTCCTTCTCGTTGGGCAATAATCAAGTTTGCATTTTTGAGGACATTCAGATGACGGCTAATAGTTGGTTGAGCAGATGAAAAATGTTCAGATATTTCACCTGCTGTTTTGGGTCCTTCTTTTAGTAACTCGATAATCTTCCTGCGTGTTTGGTCAGACATCGCTTTAAAGATGCTCTCGTTCATCATATTCACCTTCCTCAATTATTATTGTATAGCTAATTAGCTATATAGTGAATTATTTTTCGGGAAATTTCTAAACTAAATTCTTATTAAAACGCTCTGCACAAAAACAACGTTCTCCACAAATGTTTTTCTTATCTTTCCTTAAAGTTGTAAAGGTGCTGTGTGAGCGCTACCCCAGTAAGCCAAACACAAAGAATGTTCACAAATGCTGAAACGAATTTAGGTGTAGTAAAGACATTGTTAAGTAACGGTTGATTTTTTCAACTGAAATAAAGCATAACTCCATTGGAATTGTCGGTAAAATACATTTTAATAACAGTAGGGGGAATGAAAATGATGAGAGAAATAAATATTGCAAAAGTTATTACATCAAAAAGAAGAGAAAAAGGCATCACACAGGACAAACTTGCTGAGTATATCGGTGTATCGAAGGCTTCCGTATCCAAATGGGAGACGGCTCAAAGCTATCCAGATATCACCCTACTTCCACAATTGGCATCTTTTTTTAATATAAGTATTGATGAACTCATTGGGTATCTCCCGCAAATGACAAAAGAGGATATAAAGAAAACATATCACCGGCTAGCGGAGGATTTTAGTAGTAAGCCTTTTGATGAAGTATACGGCCAATGCCGTGCAATTATAAAGAAATATTTTTCTTGTTTTCCCCTCTTACTGCAAATGGCCAAATTATTGGTCAATCATTTTATGCTTGCTGCAGAAAAGGAAAAACAGGAAGCAGTGATACAGGAATCCATTGATTTATGTATCAGGATTAAGAAGGAAAGTGATGATATTTGGATTGCAAAGCAGGCAAATTCAATGGAAGCGGTATGTCACATCATCTTAAATCAGCCCTTGGAAGCTTTGGAACTGCTTGACGAAACAATGAAGCCGCCGATCAGTGATAACTTTTTACTCTCCAGAGCCTATCAAATGACGGGAAATATAGAGAAGGCAAAAGAAGCTTTACAGGTCAGCCTTTATCAACATCTACGCGGTCTACTTGGGCCTGCACAGTCATATTTGGTGTTAGTTGCCAATTGGCCTGAAAAGTTTGAGCAGGCTCTTGAACGTTTTATCGAAATCTCTAAAGTCTTTGAAGTAGAAAAACTGGACCCTAATTCGATGGCGCTGCTTTATTTTGCCGCAGCACAAGGGTATATGATGCAAAAAAAACCTGAAAAGGCATTGGAGATGCTCGAAAACTACACTTTCATTTGTACGAACTTCCTTTTACCATACGAATTGAAAGGGGATTCTTTTTTTGACAGTATTGAAAACTGGCTGAAGGATTATGATGTTGAAGCTCCCAGAGACGAAAAGATAATAAAAGAAAGTATCGTGCAAACGGTTGTGGAAAACCCTGCATTTTTCCCATTGAATTATGAACCAAAATACAAAAGGATTGTTGAAAAACTAAAGGCTCAAATTGAAAGATGAACGGGTAGAGATAAATTAACGAAAACCACTTACCTTTAGGTTGTCAATAAGGAGGTAATCACAATGGCTGATGAAAAACTGGTCTTAGGTGCCGAAACAAAGTACCCCTTAAATGGAATATTGACCATTCCTGATGAAACAGTAGGATTGTTTCCAGCAGTTGTATTGGTTCAAGGCTCTGGTCCAAGCAACATGGATGAAAAAATCGGAAACATATATCCTTTTAAGGATCTTGCAAATGGTTTGTCGGAACAAGGTATTGCAGTGCTCCGATATGATAAGAGAACATTCGTATATGGCAAGGAAATGAGAAATGATCCTGCATTATCAGTGAAAGAAGAAACCATTGAAGATGCAATCCTCGCAGCTGATATTTTGCGGGAAGATTCACGAATTGATTCAAGCAAAATATTTGTTATTGGCCATAGTTTAGGCGGGATGTTAGCTCCGCGTGTTGATGCACAAGGCGGTAATTTTGCTGGAATCATTATTATGGGTGGGTCCCCACGCAAATTTGAAGATATTCTAATGGATCAAAACAACGAAGTTTTACATTCACTGAATAAGTTTTTGAAATGGATTGCTATAAAACAAATAGCAGGATTTTCATCAAAGTTGAACAACATTTATAACCTTAGTGATGAAGAAGCAAAATCAACTCTAGTTTTTGGAAAACATGTTAGAGCCTACTACTTGAAGGAAATGGGCGAACATCCATCAGTCAATTATCTCATGGAATTGCATAAGCCCATATTGATACTTCATGGAGAGAAAGATTTTCATGTGTCGGTAGAAAAAGATTTTATTGGTTACAAAAAAATATTAGGAGATAGGCCAAATGTAACGTATAAACTGTATCCAAATCTGAATCATGCGTTCATGCCTTCTGTTTATGGAGAGATACGAAAAGCCAAAAAAGAGTATAAGGTTGTACAACATGTTGATCAACAAGTGGTAAAGGATATTTCCGATTGGATTCATTCAGTATTGAGATAGTCATCAGGAGGTAAATGACAATAGCTAGTTTTATTTGCGAACTAACGTTTATAAATTAACTAGGGAGTAGATAGCTGATGGGAATATTATCAAGTATTTTTCCTATTATTGCACTTTTTGTTGATTTAGTAATCATGATTGGTTGTTTAAAAAGAATTTCTGCCCAAATCTATTTTAACTTTTTAAACAGGACGATATGGGTGTTCATCGTTGTTTTTGGCAGCATTTTTGGACAACTGATGTATTTCCTTTTGGAACTAAAATCAAACGATAGATAAAACTCGTTAATACCTTAAAGCAGTTTAGAGATGGCTTTCTTACGAGAAAGAATGGAGTTGCTAAAGAAATAATGTTCAAAAAGGAATCATGACTCTCAAAATAAGTTATGAAGACCTTACCTAAACAAACAGGTGCAAGAGCTAAGATCGGGCTGTCATTGTTGGCAGCTCTTTTTGTATTTCGTTAACGGGTCAGTTTACTTCAAGAAGAAACATGGGATTAGGCAATAAACACCAAAAAGGTGTGGATTGAAAGGATCTTACGTTACAGTTTAACTGGAAATTCACTTTTTGTAATAGGAATCTGAGCATCTTGTCTTTTTGGGCAGATTTTAGGTACTTACTCCTAATCAAATAAAATGAATACTACCCTGGTGTGAATGCTGCACATAATTCATTGGTTTATTACTGAAGCAAAATGCAAAGATGACCGAGAACCAGGCGTGAAGAAGATTGTCCTTTTTACACAGTTTGCATCGATGTAAACATTGATTACCCGTGAATGGGTAAATGAAAACCGATGTCCTCCGGTAATCGGCAGGAAAAGATTGACTTATTTCACAACTGGCCGTAAATAAGTTTTACCACTTCCTTACGATGGAGAGGATGGAGTTATGTGAAGGTTAATAGTAGAGGATAAAAAAGGAATAGGAACTGCCTTTGTGGTGTAAAAACGGGGGATTAGTTTATTAGGAAAAAGTGAACCTACTCCTTCCCACTATAATTATATCATATAAAAAATGAGCGAAATAGCCTTTTTCTTCTCATTTACTCCTGCTAAAATGCAAGAGATATTTAATCAGATGGTCGGAGGGATATATAATGGGTGCATTGGTTCTCGGTTTACAGGAAACAGAAAAAACACAGCTTATGCTCGTTGGCGGAAAAGGGTTGAATTTAGGGGAATTATCAAAAATTCAAGGAATAAAAGTACCAGAAGGATTTTGTGTTACAACAGAGGGATTTAAAAAAGCATTTGACCATAACCAAACGTTTCAAGCATTGCTGGAGCATTTAACAATGCTGAAAGTGGAGGATCGTGATCAAATTGGTGAAATCAGCAAGAAGATCCAACAAATCATTAGGGAAGCAGACATTCCTTTGGATGTTGTGAATGCAATTGCCGATTATCTCTCTCAGTGTGGTCATGAACATGCTTATGCAGTTCGTTCAAGTGCGACTGCTGAAGATTTACCCTATGCCTCATTTGCTGGTCAACAAGACACCTATTTAAATATTATCGGAAAAGAAGCAATCTTACGGTATATCAAAAAATGCTGGGCTTCACTATTTACGGAAAGAGCGGTTATTTACAGAATACAAAATCGGGTTAACCACAGACAAGTTTATATATCCGTTATTGTTCAGAGGATGGTTTTCCCACAGGCATCAGGGGTTTTATTTACCGCTGACCCCATTACCTCTAACAGAAATTTACTTTCCATCAATGCCAGTTTTGGGCTTGGAGAAGCACTTGTCTCTGGCCTGGTATCAGCCGATTGTTATAAAGTACGTGCTGAAGAAATTGTCGACAAAATGATCGCAGCCAAAAAATTAGCGATCTATGCACGAAAAGAAGGCGGAACAGAGACACAGAAGATCAACCCAGAGAAGCAAAAAACGCAAGCCCTTACTGAACAGCAAATCGTACAGCTTGCACGCCTCGGAAGACAGATCGAAGCCTATTTTGGCTGCCCGCAAGATATTGAATGGTGTTTAGCGGATGATACATTTCATTTCGTCCAGAGTCGTCCAATCACAACGCTTTTCCCCATACCAGAAGCGAACGATCAGGAAAATCACGTCTATGTGTCTGTCGGCCATCAACAAATGATGACTGATGCCATGAAACCACTGGGATTGTCTTTTTTCCTTTTAACGACTCCTGCACCCATGCGCAAAGCGGGTGGAAGGCTGTTTGTTGATGTCACACCTCAACTGGCTTCAGCTGACAGAAGAGACGCTTTATTACATGCCATGGGCCAGCACGATCCGCTCATGAAAGACGCACTTATAAACATCATTGAGCGTGGAGATTTTATAACATCATTACCAAATGATCATCAAGCACCGAGTCCCGCTAGAGGCAATACAGATATGCTTGAACAAATCGAAAACAATCCATCCATCGTTTCTGATTTGATAAAACGCAGTCAAACATCGATTGAAACGTTAAAACAAACCATCCAAGCGAAATCAGGAAACGATTTAATTGAGTTCATACTGGAAGATATTCAGGAATTAAGGAAAATTTTATTTGACCCGCAAAGTTCTGCTACCTTTATGGCAGCAATAAATGCATCAGCATGGATCAGTGAAAAGATGAACGAGTGGCTAGGTGAAAAAAACGCTGCAGACACGCTTTCTCAGTCTGTACCAAACAATATTACGTCGGAAATGGGTCTGGCACTAATGGATGTCGCAGATGTGATTCGTCCTTATCCAGAAGTAATGGAGTATTTACAACAAGTAAAAGATGATACCTTTTTGGCTGGACTGGTAAATGTTAATGGCGGACAGGAAGCAAAAGACGCTATCAATGGCTTTCTCAGCAAATACGGAATGCGATGTGCCGGAGAAATCGATATGACAAGAACACGATGGAGTGAAAAACCCATTACACTTGTCCCCATGATTCTCAATAACATCAAAAACTTTGAGCCGAATGAAAGCAAGCGGAAATTTGAGCAAGGTCGGCTGGAGGCTCTGAATAAAGAACAAGAGTTAGTGGATCGATTAAAGCAATTACCGGATGGTGAACAAAGAGCCAAAGAAACAAAACGAATGATCAGCCGAATCCGGAATTTCATGGGGTATCGCGAATATCCAAAATACGGCATGGTGAATCGCTACTTTATTTATAAACAGGCTTTACTGAAAGAAGCCGAAAAACTGGTGCAAGCAAGCGTACTCCATGAAAAAGAAGATATATACTATCTCACTTTTGAAGAGCTTGGCGAAGCCGTACGCACAAATAAACTGGATTACCAGATTATCAGCAAACGAAAAGACGAGTATACATTATATGAAAAACTAACTCCTCCACGTGTGATCACGTCTGATGGCGAAATCATGATTGGTGAGTACAAACGAGAAAATCTCCCAGCTGGAGCGATTGCTGGTCTGCCTGTTTCTTCTGGCGTTGTCGAGGGAAGAGCACGTGTCATCCTAAACATAGAAGATGCTGATTTAGAGGATGGAGATATCTTAGTTACCACCTTTACGGACCCTAGCTGGACACCATTGTTTGTTTCCATAAAAGGCTTAGTCACCGAGGTAGGCGGACTGATGACCCATGGAGCAGTTATTGCACGAGAATATGGCTTACCAGCTGTTGTTGGCGTGGAACATGCGACGAAACGAATAAAAGACAGGCAGCAAATCCGTGTGCATGGGACAGAAGGTTATATTGAAATATTGTAATAATCAAGGAGAAAAAGAACAGCATTTCCCAACACCGTATAGGAAGAGGAATGGGAAATGGAGATTACAACGGAAAAAATGGTTACCATTTTAAGATTGTCGTTTTAGTCTTGTTAGTATTAAGTGTTATTGCATTGTTTTACATCGGTAATGAATTATCTTCACTAAATGGATATTTAGACGATATTGATACGGGAGTAAGAAACCTCGTCAATAAATAGTAACCAAAAAGATTCAACAGGATATGGGTTGTAAACAGGGAAGAGGCTGGGACATAACCAGCCTCTTTTTTTTAGCAAAATCATCAAGATCACTTCAAACATATCTCTCGCCAAAATGGGCATAGTATACTCATTCCCATGAATGAGGTGACTGTTTAAATGAAGGACGACATAAAGGATTTCATCATGATTGAGGACGAAGAAGGAAATCAAAGAGAATTTGCAGTGGAAGCCTTATTTACTATGAACGACAAATCGTTTGCCCTTGTATCAGCAGATAACAAAACCTTTTTGATGATTGAAGGGGAAGAGGGCGACCAATATTTAACCGGAATTGAAGATTCCAAGGAAAGCAAGGCTATTTTTGATGAGTATCACAATTCCCTACAGGATAATCCCATTATTGACTAATAAAAAAAATTATTCTTAAACAGGAGATGAAATCAATGACAAACAGCCATGATGATGATCATGAAGGTAAGTCGATTGTTGATGAAAAAAGTAATCCGAGCAATCAGGAGCTGGAAAACAGTTCAACCGGCTATGGGCTTGAAACGGTTACGATTAAACCGGAAAAATCCTCGAAAAAAAGCGACCATCCTAATCCCGGCTGCGGAGGGCTGTAGACAAAGGGTATCCCCACTCATTCAAAAGGGCAGGGGATCTCTCTTGGATTACTGTTTATACTCCGCATGATACGAATTTTCCCCTGAATGAACGGACAGCAGCGTGTCGGCATATCCCACCAAACGGTTGACAAGCTCATCGCAAATTCCGTAGACCAGTCCATGCACTTCTTTTTGGTGGAGGGCGGGATCATCTAAAATAATGGTGGTATTGATAAAAATATGCTTCGTATCAAATAGGTTATAATGCACGATCACTTTGCCTGCAGCCCCTCCTGTCACAGGATCTTTAAAGCCAGGCAAAAACACATACCACTCCTCAGCAGAGGGAGAGCGGAAGTTTTTAGTGAACGTCATTCCTCCGATCACTTCCTGTAATTGTTTCTTCTGCAAATCATCCATAAGATCAATGATGTTCTTTTCCAAAAGCTTTTCCTTCTTTCCACGCGATGAATTGCCTAAAAGGTAAGATGGACAGTATTTAGGTTTTCCATATCTGAGAAAATAATCCAAAAGAGTAGAACCTTCCAAGGAACTTCAGCAGCAAAGTGGTTTTTAATTTTAAAAAGAGGGAAGTATCATTAAGTTAGGAGAATGAACAAACGAACTCTTTCATAACCCCGCTATTTTCAAGACCAGGAGGCAGCTATGAAACAACAAGAAGGAAAAAGAAGAAAAAAGCCAAATTTTAAGATTCCTTTTATTCTGCAAATTGCATTAAATACCGCATTAATCTTATTGGCCATTGTCTTATGTATTTCATTAGCGAAAGAAGTATATTTTTTTATCCATGCATCCCTCTATACGGGAATTCTAATGGATGATAAAATTCTTGACCGAACCCTGGTGTTTTTCCTGTACTTTGAATTTTTGTCGATGATTATAAAATATTTTCAAGAGAATTATCATTTTCCACTGAGATATTTTCTATACATAGGCATTACCGCCATGATTCGCTTAATCATTGTCCACCACGTGGACGCGCTTAATACATTTATGTTCGCAGGCGCCATTTTAGTGCTTGTTATCAGCTATAGTATTCTAAGTTATATCTCATTGAAAAAAGATCGGCATTAACTTGAATCTATTTTTAGAGAAACTCTGCCTATGGCAGGGTTTTTATTGCAATCGACTGAAAAAGAGTGTGAAGAAACAGTATGTATACGAACAAACAGCCTATATGTATTCCTGAAACACTATGTTCCAAATTTTCAATATAAGTAAAATACCAATTATAGCTGCTAAGCTATTCTAGAAATGGGCAATTTCCAATGTGGCATTCTTTAGTGAATTGATATTATTTACTGCTGTAAGGAAATGTTCATTTTACAAGAGGAACTTTTGGAGCCAGTCGCAGATTTTCACTGAATGTATTTTCACATAGTTGCTCAAATTGTTCGTGATGATTTTGACTAAACAGAAAATAGAGTGCCTTATCACTTGTTAAAGGTCATCCTTATTTATAAAAATAAATTCCTTCACCTCAAGCCAGTTTAGTTTGTTTCTGATTGGATAATTGATACGATAGTAATAGATTTTAATGAAGAAAGGAACCAATTGAAATGAGTACTATACAGATACCTGTGTCTGTGTTAAATCTTGCGCCCATCCGTCAAGGACAGACACCCAAAGACGCCATTGATTCAATGGTTGATTTAGCACAAGCAACAGAGGAAATGGGATTTAAACGGTATTGGATTGCAGAGCATCATAACACCCCTACACTTGTCAGTTCCGCTACTTCCATCCTCATCAAGCATACATTGGAGCACACGAAAACCATCCGTGTAGGATCCGGCGGTGTCATGCTGCCGAATCATTCGGCATTAGTCGTTGCTGAGCAATTTGGAACCATGGCCACCATATATCCAAACCGTTTGGACTTAGGCCTTGGCAGAGCACCCGGAACCGATATGAAAACAGCAAATGCATTAAGACGTTCACAAAATGATTCTGTCTACACCTTTCCTCAGGACGTCCAAGCCTTGCTTACCTATTTTGGACCAGAGGAACATCAAGGCTATGTCAAAGCCCATCCAGGTGTTGGAACAAATGTACCGATCTATATTTTAGGCTCATCGACAGACTCAGCTTATTTAGCCGCAAAATTAGGGCTCCCATATGTGTTTGCCTCTCATTTTGCACCAAGACATATGGAAGAAGCCATCTCCATTTACCGAGATCGCTTCCAGCCATCTGAATACCTGAATCAGCCGTATATGATGGTATGCTTAAATGTGATTGCAGCGGAAACAGATGATGAAGCGAAAAGAGAATCCACAACCATGCAGCAATTTTTCCTAAATGTGGTCCGTGGTTCACAAACCCCTATGCAGCCGCCAGTGGACAGTATGGATCCTTTATGGAGTCCTTACGAGCGAGAAGTTGCTGCCTCCATGACCAGCATGTCGTTTACTGGAAGCAAAGATACGGTTAAAAAACAGCTAACAAGCTTTCAAGAGAAGTATAATGTGGATGAAATCATGGCTGTTTCCTATATTTATGATGCGGATAAGCAAAAGCGGTCTTATCAAATCTTTAAGGATATTGTCGATGGAAAATAAAAAATTCTGCTAAAGAATCTTATAGTTTGCATAAAGGGTGCAAAAAATTTAATGAACGCATTTTATTAGATAAATAGTAAGACATATCGCCATGGGATATTAATTTCGTTATAGCTTAAAAAAATACTTAAAGTTATACGAAAAAGGAGAATCAGCATGCTTTATTTGCACACACTCATCCCGTGTACCGTAAAATGAAATTACCTCAACAACAGACTGGACGAACCAGGCATGAAAAAGTCCTTATAGGTGTTCGTTTCATTCTAAAATATTTCTATTAAACGATTAGGCTGCTGTTGCAGCCTTTTTTTTGTTCACAAACGATTCCTCATAAAAAAGAAGACTTGTCTATTAAACTGGACTGACCATCATGTGGCATAAAGTGTGTCAGCCCATAATATTTTGAATAATGGATAGAGGTAAGAACGATCTAAAAGCGGAGTACTCCAAACATATAATCTTCAGTTAAGAATAGTAAATTTCTTCATGGCTTAGGCCATACCGAAACCAGACTAATTATTTTAGAAGGTGACGACATGAGTTGGATGCAAATGTTAATTATCGCGATCTTTTTCTTAATGCTCGCGTTATTTCTTGTTCCACTTGGATTTTATATGTGGATTTCTTTTCATGATGCCCGTCAAAAAGAGCATGCAGTATTAAGAAATTACCCTGTACTGGGCCGAATTCGATACATTGTAGAGAAAATCGGGCCGGAGTTAAGGCAATATTTATTTCTTAACAATGAAGAAGGAAAGCCCTTTTCAAGAAATCAGTATGAGGGGGTTGTGAAGTCTGGTAAATATAAACAAAGAATCACTGCTTTTGGCTCTGAACGTAATTTTGAAGATACCGGATTTTATATTAAAAATGCGATGTTTCCGAAACAAAGAGAGGAATTGAGAATAGATCAAAGCTCAAAAATTGAAACGCAGCTATATAAAATTGATAACGAAAAACTATTGAGCCGGAAGGAGCATTCTGAACAGGCTGTGGTTGACCCTTTCTATTTATCCGATCAGGATCAAATCGTAATCGGAAAAGAGACGTGCAGGAGTCCTTTTTATGTAAAAGGATTAGTGGGGCAATCGGCCATGAGCTACGGCGCTTTAGGGAAAAATGCCATTACGGCGTTATCCAAAGGGCTGGGGCTGGCCGGAGGTACATGGATGAATACCGGTGAAGGGGGGCTTTCTAAGCATCATCAAGCTGGAAATGTTGATATCATTGCACAAATCGGCCCGGGTTTATTTGGTTATCGTACAGCAGAGGGAGATTTTTCGTGGGAGCAATTCAAACAGAAAAGTGAAATGAAGCAGATAAAAGCTTTTGAATTAAAGCTTGCCCAAGGAGCTAAAATTCGTGGCGGCCATGTCGAGGCCGAAAAAGTAACTCCAGAGATTGCAGAAATTCGCAATGTGAAGCCATGGACGACCATTGATAGTCCGAACCGATTCCGCCAATTTCATGATGCGAAAGGTTTATTCGATTTCGTCGAACAAATGCGGGAGGTGGGCGGCAAGCCAGTTGGAATCAAAATGGTCGTGGGAAATCGTGAGGAAGTAGAAGCAATGGTTAAGGTGATGGCTGAAGCTGGAAAGATCCCTGACTTCATTACAGTCGATGGTGGTGAGGGGGGAACAGGGGCAACGTATCAAGAGCTGGCAGATGGCCCTGGATTACCCCTTTATACGGCCCTGCCTATTGTCCATGAGCTGTTGAAGAAATATCAGATACGAGATCGTGTGAAGCTCATTGCTTCAGGTAAATTAATTACGCCAGATAAGATGGTCTACGCCCTATGCTTAGGTGCTGACTTAATCAATACAGCCCGAGCCTTTATGATCTCAGTGGGGTGTATTATGGCACAAACCTGCCATTCCAATACATGCCCGGTTGGCGTCGCAACAACAGATCCGAATCGCGAAAAAGCTTTAGTAGTAGAAGAAAAAATGTATCGTGTCTGTAATTACGTGATCTCGACAAGGGAAGGCCTTTTCAACCTAGCGGGGGCTGCAGGCTTATCCTCTCCAACAGAGCTTAATGAATCCCATTTGATGTTTAGAGCCATCAATGGACAATTGTACAGTGGTAAAGAATATATGGAGGGCTTGTTGAGACCCCTTAACACCTAAAATGAAGAAGACGGTCTGCGCTACCCATTAAACTCAGGAGATGTAGTAAGACTTGTGACTGCAGAATAGAGTAGCCTTGGGGGATTCATTGAAACGTTCTGCAGAAAGATAGCACAAGATGTGAATAACGGCTGCATTTCTGTATAGAGTGCAAATGACGAATTTGGTGTACTTGTTAATGCCGACACTTTTGCCTTAAAAGGATTTACAAGCTCTAGAGCAGAAGGGTAAATAATATGGAAGTGATTCGAATTGAAGTGTTGCAAGCAGATGAAAATGCAGCCGTTCCGTAAAAAAATATTTTTACTCAAGAAATGCTTTCTGGAAATCTTAAAATGGGGATCGTGGTTAATCCTCCTGGTAAAAAAGTTCCCCTATCAGGCGTATCTAACCATCAGGAGTACGAGTATTCCATCGTAGTAAGAGGTTAAGTTTTAACTAAGACTAACAGGAAAAATCCTATCATGCTTCAAGCAGCGAGGAGAACTTTATCCCTGACGGTCAGGAGCACATAGTCTATATGACGGTCCAGAGGATTGCGAAGTTATTTGGGTTCTGATGGAATAGACAGACATTTTAGAGGCAGTTAATAATTTATTCTCTGCTATAAAAATAGGATTTAGGCAATCTATATTCAGTCTAAATCCTATTCCCTTATAATTATTAAAATCTATATCAATTTAATATTACTTCTGTAATCCTTTTAAGCTCAAAAGAATCTGGTGAAAACCGATTTGTCATAATCAATTGTTTTCTTTCAACATATAATTTCCATTTTTGAATCGCTTCAATAAAATCAGAAGCTTGTATAAAGAAGTCCTTACCCTCATGACTTATCATAAAAGCTTCTCCTTGTATAGCACACCGGTCACATAAAATCTCATCACTTTCTTCATTAACTAATATGTCCGAAGGATCAAATGCAACCCCACATCTTAAACATTTCACTTTTACCCCTCCTTTAATATTATCAGTATTTCGTCATGAAAGAATTATTTTCCTTTTTGTTCCTGAAATTTCCCTTTTATTTATTTGTGAAGTACTGTAATTTAAAAATCTCATTAAACTATTAAATGCACATAATATGATAGGTCTTATAACACTATTTTAAGAAATATATGTAAAATATCATAGTACCCTGGATTTACTGGTTTTGATCTTAAAGCACAACTCAAAATCGTGTTTCTTCGATAGTGTCGGTTCGACGACCACCGGTATCAATGTCAGTATGCCAAAGCTGTCAAATCAAGCTTCACGCTAAATGCGTGGAGCTTTTTTATTTATCTTCACAAACTACAGAATTTCATCTAGTAATGTGCGGAGGTAGTGTGAAATGAGCAAGAGAAGAAATTTATTAACCGAAGAAGAATTACGGATAGCCACAAAAACCTCATATGTAACCACCGATGAAGAAGCTTTCAATTTGTTCATTGAAGATTGTAAGCTCCGCAATTAACGCCCTCATACGATTATATATTATCGAGAGCAATTTCAAGCATTACAAACCACTATATTAGATAAAACAGAGAAAGACATTAAAAACATAATATTGGACATGCAGAACAGGGATAGAAAGTAACCACCATTAACAACAGATTGCGTGCCATACGGAGTTTTTTAAACTTTTTATACAATAACAAGCACATCAAAAAAACCCATAGCGAACATAAAGCTGTTGAAAAAACGTAGACAAGCAATTAATTCATAATCAGAGGAGCAGCTGCAACATTTATTTCAACTATGTGATAAAAAAACTTTTGTTGGCTTGAGGGACTTTACTATAATAATGCTGTTCGTAGAACTGGCATAAGGCTGAATGAATTCGTTGGCATTGAAGTATCTGACATAAAGGAACATTCCATTTTGATTCGGCAAACAAAAAACATATTTTGAAAGAATGGTTCTAATTAGCCAAAAGATGAAAGAACAATTGGAGATATATTTAAAAATACGAGGAAGAGCCGATACAGACAAATTATTTATAAATCAAGATGGACAAGCCCTGCAACGTAGAAGCATACAAAGCCGATTAGCACATTATGCAGAGATTCCAGGAATTGAAAGGAGTTCGTGTGAGCTGTCATACACTTAGACATACTCATGCACGCTTGTTTTTACAAAAGGTAGCTCAGCATTTCATCTACAATCAAATTTAGGGCATACATCAATGGAAATCACAAAAAGGTATGTTAATTTATTTGCTACAGATATTGTCGACAGTCATTAGAAATATTCTCCATTAAATAAGATTTTTTAAAATAACAGTTTAGAGAACGTTTGTTCTGTTATGCTATAAAAACAAACGCCACTTTCTCCCTGACCAAAGTTTGAAAGTGACGTAGCCCTACAAAACCATTAAGGCCTTGTACTGTCTATCATAGCATCCAGCGCCTTCAATTAGTAGAAGGAGATTGATTTTATTATGAATATCAAATCAGAAATAAATCAATTGCAGAAAAGCATACTCGAGCGTTTAAACGTGCGTACTGGGTCTACCTTATACATAATCATTCAAGAGATTTCTCGTTAAGCATACGCAAAAAGCTCGTTAATGGTGAGTCAGAAAAATTCTACCTTAGCCACAAAATGTAAAGTAACACCTTCAACCATTAGCAGAAATCTGAAGGAAATTAAAGATAAATGTGCAGATTTAATTAAGATTGAGCAGAACAGTAACCTCGAAGAAAGGTTTGCAGCACTTGTATTTACATTCATTCCACAAGAAGTGTCAAACGACTTGTCAAACGGTTATCAACCGGAAGAAATCAACATTGACAACAAACGCTTTGAAGTAGCTAAAGAAACTTCTAATCTAACTACTAAAAGTCATGTTTTGAGTAAAAATACTAATAAAGATTTAATACAAAATATTGTTAAACAAGAGGTTGAACAAGCAAGAAAAAATCATTCATGAAGAATATCTTTCTTTTAGCAAACGAGGCATAAATAAAAAGGTGTTCCTTAGGATAGTGAAAGAAATCCAGAATAGGAAGCATGTAAAGAACTTTCGCGCATATTTACGGCAGGCACTTAGAAATGTTATTAGGCATATCACATTCAGACATGGTGAAAATACATATGCGAATGAAAGCAGACAATGGTTTTACAATTATCTTAATGAATAATATGACCGTTGGTTCGTTGGATATTAATATTCAATTTAGTAGGTGGGTTATGGGGAGATGGAATAGAAATAATGCGGTACCAATCGTCATTTTTTGGCGTATTATCATTATGCAATTTTTATCTGTGGCTTTTTCCTACAGTAGAGAAAAATTGAAAAAAGAACACTAAATTAAAAAATTTAGACATTAGGTAGCCTAATGCAATGTGGACTTTATACATGATAAAATTCATATTTTATTTATCTTCTTAAACGGGGCAGTTTATGAGGGGATTTTTTTTAGGTAAAAGGAAATAGTGTGCTAAAATATTCGAAAAGGAAGAAAAAATAACCGAGTTGTTTGAGTACTGGAAGGTTACTGCTTGCAAAGGATATTAAACAAAACAAGTTCAACAAATTGCATAAGTAAGCTAGAATAGCACATTCGAATGTTTTATCCCAAGAGATATTCAATAGAGTTTCATAAAAACTGCTTATCGTGCTGAAATGCTGGAAAGATTTTTACGTTATGGTAACTAAGATGGGAGTTTATACAAAATGATATTGACAGACATAGTATTCGACATAATAAAAAAAATTATAGAAACACCTAGACTTATCACTTTATCTTCCAATGTGTTGGAATCCCTCTCCAATAATAATTGGTTAAAAAATAATTATTTGTATCACTATACCAATCTAGAAGGTTTTTTAGGAATTGTAAGCTCACAAAATCCTGGCTTTTGGGCAACTCATATTGCTTACATGAATGATTCGATGGAATATCGTCATGGTATAAAGTTATGTGAAAAGATTATTGAAGAATTCATTAAGGACTCAACTGTTGGAGTTACATTAGCTGGGAGGGATAATCTAAATACTCTTAAAGAATATTTAACTAATGATGATGATGAGGTTTTTGTTGTTTCTTTCTGCCAGAACAGTGACTTATTAAGTCAATGGCGCGGATATAGTAGAGGTCAGTACGGGATTTCAATTGGATTTGATTTCGGGCACAATCAAGTGTTTGATACATCAAATCCTATTAATAGTATTTTGACACCACGACCAGTAATATATGACCAGGAAAATCAAATTTTTCGACTTAAAGAATTGATTAAAGATAGTATTCCTTTTTTGAATAATATAGATTCAGATTCTCAAATAAAGCAATTATCAGAATCGTTAAAGTATTTTATTCCTGTACTGAAAAACTCCTCTTTTTCTGAAGAAGAAGAATGGAGAATTGTGGCGACCAATTTTAATGAAATTGATATAAAGGATATAAAGTATCCTTTAAAGTTCAGAGTTAGAAATAATATAATTGTACCCTATATTACACTTCCATTTGATGATTCAACAAAATTGCCTATAAAAAGGGTTGTCATCGGTCCTTCGGATACAAGTGAATTTACCGAAGAAAGCATTAGATACTATTTAAAAACTAACGGCTACAATGATACAGAGGTTGTGAGGTCAGCAATCCCCTATCGTTAAAATTATGAAAGTAAAATATAAAGAAGTTGATTAACTCGGTACAGGGTAGTGGGAGAAGAATTTCCGGTTTATGTAGGTAGTGGAGCTATTAACAAACGACTTACTGATCATATTGATTTTATGACTAAAGGGAATAGTACTTTGGAAAATACCACGCCTAAATATTTTTTGAATTACTACGATGGATAGATCAAGGACATTGGATGGTTACATGGAGTATCTGTGATAAAGTAAGGTATTATGAAAACGAGGTTTATCATGACTTAAACAAAGGTTTATATTTAGTAAATGCTAGAGTTACAATTAAGGATGAAAGATCGTATCGTCTGCTAGAACAGAGGCACTTAGGATTAATAATATTGATTTTTCAACTAGACAAGTTCCAAAAGTGTTATGTCAGCCAGTAAAAATTTATAATGAATTAGGAGTCCATTCCGTTCAAAAATTGGTTTTTCTTCTGTAAAAACTTAACAGAATCTACACACTATAACCTTGTCAAATACAAAACTTTATTAAACAGGACCCAAACTGAAACTCCTAAATAATATGTGAACAGGAAGAACAGTTTTGGAAACAAAACTCCCCTTTACATAAGTTAATCATCTCTCAACTTATTAGAATTGAGGAGACTGAATATTAATCTTATAATTTGTGTGTAATTCTTAAAAACTGCATATAAATTGTTTCCAGAGTTTTTTCAGAGTGATATGATTTTCAGTGGAATATAGTAATTTTTTTAAAATACTTTGTAGAAGAGAATGGTATGAAACAAGAAGATGTTGAAATGGTTAAAATAGGAATGAACCTTCTAAAGGAAAAGAGAAAAACGATCTGACTTTAGTTGCTTATTCATACGACAATTTAAAGAATGATTTAGATGGCTCATTTCTAGACTCATAATTTATTTCTTATAGTGATAATCCAAATCATAAAGCCTGCTATTTGTGAAGTGCTGGAGATGTTGTTTTCAGGTTTGTTTGTTCTAAAGCTGGAATAATGAGTGATTTAAACTAAGGGAATATTATAAACCAAAACTTTGCGAAACTCATTAATAAAGTGAATATCTAGATATACACTTTTTATGTTATGCGTTAAATGAATCATCTAAAATGAAAAAGCAAATGGCAATTTCCATGCAAGGAAGTACAGTACCAAAATTGACCCCAGCGATTTTAAAAGAGTTGGAAATAAAGTTACCCGGTATTGAGAAACAACGGACGATTGGAAATGCTTATTTCTTTATGAGAAAGAGCAAGGCTTTGGCAAAGAAACAAGCAGAACTTGAAGAGCAGCTTTATTTAGAAGTATTGAAACAATTAGACCAACAATAGAAAAAGTGAGGAACGCAACATGGCTGAATTAAACTCAAAATTATTTAGTGCTGCAGACAACTTGCGAAGCAAAATGGATGCATCAGAATACAAAAACTACTTATTAGGATTGATCTTTTACAAGTACTTATCTGATAAGTTATTAGAAAAAGTAGTTGAAATAGCAGATGAATCGTTAGAAGAATACAACACACAAGAACAACAAACTCAATTGTATAGGGATTTATTATCAGATGAAGACATAAAAAATGACTTGATAGAAACGTTAAAGGATACATTAGGATATGACATTGAACCAGATTACTTATTTAATGTAATAACCAATCAAGCGAAACAAAACACGTTTCAGTTGAATGATTTGAATAAAGCCTTTATTGATTTGTCTACGAAATATAATCAATTTAATGGATTGTTTGATGATGTGGATTTGAAATCAAAAAAACTGGGATCAGATGATCAACAACGAAACATTACCATTACAGAAGTATTAAAGAAACTAAATGATATTGATGTAATAGGACATGATGGTGATGTCATTGGGGATGCCTATGAGTTCTTAATTAGTCAATTTGCTTCAGAAGCAGGCAAGAAAGCTGGGGAATTCTATACACCTCATGAGGTATCTGACTTGATGGCTCGTATCGTTGCAATAGGTCAAGAAGATAAAAAATTGTTTAGCGTATATGATCCAACCATGGGATCAGGATCTTTGATGTTGAATATTAGAAACTATATTAACCATCCTGACAGTGTAAAATATCATGGACAAGAACTAAATACAACTACCTATAATCTAGCGAAGATGAACTTGATCTTGCACGGTGTTGATAAAGAAGATATGCGTTTACGCAATGGGGATACATTGAATAAAGATTGGCCGACAGATGAGCCTTATACCTTTGATTCTGTCCTTATGAATCCACCATACTCTGCAAACTGGTCTTCAGATGATACATTCTTAGATGATTCTCGTTTCAATCGTTACGGGAAGTTAGCGCCAAAATCAAAAGCAGACTTTGCTTTTCTTTTACATGGGTTCTATCATTTGAAAGATTCAGGAACAATGGCAATCGTCTTACCGCATGGGGTACTGTTCCGTGGAGCTGCCGAAGGTGTCATTCGTAAGAAATTATTAGAAGATGGCAGTATTGATACCGTAATTGGTATGCCTGCAAACTTATTCTTTGGAACATCTATTCCGACAACAGTCATCATATTAAAGAAAAATCGTAACACTCGTGATGTTTTATTTATTGATGCAAGTAATAATTTTATCAAAGGAAAGAACCAAAATAAACTTTCCAAAGAAAATATTGATAAAATTGTCGAAATCTATAAGCAGAGAGAAGATGTTGAGAAATATGCTCATGTCGCTTCCTTTGATGAAATTAAAGAAAAAGACTTCAATTTAAACATTCCTCGGTATATAGACACTTTCGAAGAGGAAGCTCCTATTGATATGGCTTCAATTGGCTCAACAATCAAAGATATTCGAAAAGAAAAAGCACAAATAGAATCTACATTATATGACATGATTTCTTCACTTCAATTTGATGATGAAAATGCTGAGTGGATTAAAGGTGCATTAGAGGTGTTTAATCGTGAAAAATAAACATACACCAGAAATTCGATTTTCAGGATTTACTACAGGTTGGGAGCAGCGTAAGTTAAATGAATTAGTAACACCTGTAGTTCGAGAAGTACCGAAACCAGATAGACCTTATGAGCGAATTTCAGTTCGTTCACATGCAAAAGGAACATTCCACCAAAAAGTAGATGATCCAAAAACCGTCTCAATGGATAAATTATATGTTGTCAAAGAAAATGACCTACTCGTCAATATTACTTTTGCATGGGAACATGCAATTGCTGTAGCAAGTAAAAAAGATGATGGATTACTTGTTTCACACCGCTTTCCAACTTACATTATTGATAAATCGGATATCAACTTTATTCGTTATTCCGTATCTCAGGAAAAGTTTCGAAAAAAAATGGAGCTAATATCACCGGGAGGAGCAGGAAGAAATAGAGTCCTTAATAAAAAAGATTTTGTTAACCTAAAAATAGATGCGCCAACTCAAATAGAGGAACAAGCCAAAATCGGTAAATTTTTTAAAAAGCTAGATGATATAATCGATCTTCATCAGCACGAACTAACCACACTTAAACAAGCAAAACAGGGATTCTTACGAAAAATGTTTCCTAAAGGATTGGAGCTAGTGCCGGAGGTTCGTTTCTCAGGATTTTCTGGAGATTGGGAATATCGTAAGTTAGGAAATCATGCGGAAATATTAACAGGGGGAACTCCAAAGACTCAAATGCAAGAATACTGGGAACCAAAAGAAATCCCTTGGATGTCTTCTGGTGAGGTTAATAAAAAGCGTCTTTCATCTACGGATAATATGATTTCTAAACTAGGATTCGAAAAGTCAAGTGCACGTTGGGTGAAAAAAAACTCTGTTTTAATTGCATTAGCCGGGCAGGGAAAAACTCGAGGAACAGTAGCTATTAATCAGATTCCATTAACAACCAATCAATCTATTGCAGCAATTGTTCCAAAAGGCGAACTACACTACGAGTTTATTTTTCAGAGCCTAGAAAAACGTTACAACGAGTTACGTTTGATTTCATCTGGGGATGGTACTCGTGGTGGGCTTAACAAACAACTAGTTTCTGATGTGGAAATAATATCACCATCTATTGAGGAACAAATCAAAATCGGTAACTTCTTCAAACAGTTCGACAACATGATTGAAATCCATCAACGTGAATTAGAAGTCTTGAAAAAAGCGAAAGAAGCATTCCTACAAAAGATGTTTGTATGATTAAGTAAAGGAAGGTGAAATATGACGAAGATACCACATAATGATGAAGTTGAAGTGGAACGTCGACTGATTCAGGTGTTAGGGGAAGGCCATAATCAGTGGAATTATCGTCCAGATTTAAAAACCGAAAAAGACCTATGGAAGAACTTACGTCAAAAGATTACGCAAAATAACTTATCAGAAATTGGGGAACATCCCATTTCTGATAAAGAATTTGACACGATTAAAACAGAATTACTATTGAAAACACAGACACCCTTTGAGGCTGCTAGATGGCTTAAAGGGGAGAATGGAATTGCTCGTATTACAATTGAACGTGAAGATGTTTCACTGGGTTCAATGTCGTTAGTGTTGTATTCCAATCAAAACATTGGTGGCGGAATCTCTACATACGAAGTCGTTCATCAGATTGCGAAACAAAAGGCAAACATTGATGGTCGTGATCGCCGTTTTGATGTGACACTCTTAATCAATGGGTTACCAATTGTTCAAATTGAATTGAAACAGGTCAGTGCCAAAGATGGCGTATTCCAAGCTTATAATCAAATCAAGAAATACGCAGAAGAAGGAATGTTTAGAAATAATATCTTCTCTACTCTTCAGTTATTCGTCATTTCCAACGAACAAACGACTCGTTATTTTGCCAATGGAATGCCAAAAGATATGCATAAGAAATTTGTTTTTAGCTGGCGGACAAAGGACAATAGAAAAGTAGAAAATCTCTATGAATTTGTGAAACAAGTATTAAATATACCAAATGCACATAGATTGATTGCTCATTATTCAATCGTTAGTGAGGACCAAGACAATAAAACCTTAATGGTATTACACCCTTATCAAATTCATGCAATTGAAGCCTTGTTTACTTCTGCCATGAAGAATGAATCCGGATATGTTTGGCATGCGACTGGTTCAGGAAAAACGTTGACAAGCTTTGTTTCTACAAAGTTATTAGCTCGTAAACCAGGTGTAGATCGTACCATTATGCTCATTGACCGAAAAGACTTGGACAATCAAACTACCACTGAATTCACCAAATTTGCTTCCGAGTTTAATACCGGTATTTCTTCTGGTAAATCCAAGTCAAATAGCTTGATTATCGGAACCGGGAGTGCAAAGGAGTTAAGTGATACTCTACTATCCGATGCTAATTCCAACACAGTGATCATTACCACTCGTCAAAAATTAGAAGCTGCCTTGCGTTATGCTCATAGACTAGAAGAACAAAAAGGCACTCAGCGCTTTAAAAATCTATTGGGACAACATATCGTGTTTGTCGTAGATGAATGCCATCGAGCGTTAAGTGCAGAAGGGATGGAAGTGATTAAGGGCTTCTTTCCAAATTCTACATGGTTTGGATTTACAGGTACACCGATATTTGATGTAAATAAGAAACAAGCTAAAGGCCGATTAGCTCGTACCACTTATGATCAATATGGAGAAAGATTGCACACCTACACGATTAAGAATGCGTTAGATGATGGGGCTGTTTTAGGATTCCATGTCGAGCACGAAGATACGATTGATCCAACATCATTAAATAATTATATTTTTAATCAACTGCGTCAAAATGAAAAATACGCCAATGTTAGTGATGATGAAATTAACGACATGATTGATAAAATGGATGGAATGGAAAAAGAAGCATACATTGAACCATCTTCTTTTGAGAGTGATGGACATATTCAAAAAGTCATTCATAAGATTTTTCGACCGGATAATGCCTATACCAAATTTGATTTCCAAAACGGTCGCCCACAAAAGTCAGCGATTTTAACCACCAGTTCCATTGATATGGCGAAACGCTATTATCAAGCAATCAAGGAACTGACCAAAGATCAAGAATGGTTGACGAAAGAATTTGCTGGACAGCCGATTCGAACGGGGCGTACGATTGAAGATCCAGATTTCCCACGGATTGCTATCACCTATTCGATACAAGAAAACGAAGATAATTCCAAACAAATTCAAGATGAAATGAAAGAAATTATCAAGGATTATAACGATTATTATCATACTGCTTGGTCAATAGAAAATATTGAACGATATAATGGCGATATCAACAATCGTTTAGCTCGTAAAAAAGGGGAATTCAAAGAATTCGGGAAACAAATTGATCTTGTCATTGTCGTAGATCGATTATTAACTGGTTTCGATGCACCAGCGATTCAAACGTTATTTGTAGATCGAAATTTAAATTATGCGAATTTAATCCAAGCCTTTTCTAGAACCAATCGTACCTATCCAGGAAAGACAAAAGGATTGATTGTGACATTACGAAAACCTTCAACCATGGAGCAAAATGTAAAGGATGCGACAAAGTTATATTCTCAAGAACAAGAGGAATCTAATCTTGTTTACCCAACTTATGATCAATCGAAGAAACGCTTCAAAAAGGCTCACAAATTGCTAAAAACGTTAGTTCCAAATCCAACCGATATTAACGAGCACTCACCTCTTGAAACCCGAATTGAATTTATTAAGGTTTTCCAAGAATTAAACAATGCCTACGAAGCTTTAGTTACATATAATGATTACAACGATGATATGGAGAAATCAATAGCACTTCAAGAACAAGTGAAGACCTTAGAAGAATATATTGGCGTATACAATACGGTTAAGGGTTCACTAGTAGATGAAGGGAGCCAAGATGGACCGGCTCCAGATTTCTCAGACATTGAATTCTATGGTGAAAATGCGATTAAGATTTATGATATTGACTCAACCTATATTGACCGACTGTTAGAAACGTACTCAGCCAATAATCAGAATATCCGTGCCGAGATTGAAAAAGCACTTCAAAAACTAAAAAAATCAGAAATTGTTAAAGAGGTATACCTTGCAATTTTAAACGCCATTGATACCAATGAAATCAATCCCGAGGAAGATATTCTTGTAGTGAAACGACGCTTCTTCACTGAATCCTATAATAAAGCGATTGAAGAATTTGCGAAGACTTGGTTTGTGGAAGAAGGAGAACTGCATTCATCTGCTATTCAATACGTGATAGGGACAGACCCTATTCCGAATATCGGTGGAATTATTAACAGCAAGCAATTTGATAAGTACAAAGCCATACATCCAGATGCAAAACTGCTGAAATATGGACCAGAAATGAAGCGTCAATGGAGAAAGAGGTTAGATGAAGTCATTATACCTTTGGATGATGAATTACGTTAGGCGTGATATATTAGATGAAATTTAGACCATTAGATGATTATTGGGAGAATGCCTTATGAACATAGAGGGTCAAGAAAAGTTAGATATTAATAATAGTTCAAAGAACATAGTTATTATTGGAAACGGATTTGATATGAGTCTTGGTCTCAAGAGTTCATATCAGAATTTTATTGAATATATTAAGATTAGAAAAAGGTTCGCTAAAGATTATGAATTATACAACTATAACAGACTTTTTTTAAGGAAATATGACAATTTCCATTTGAATTGGTCCGATTTTGAAAGTTTATATGAAGAAACTGTAAGGAAAATAAATAATCGAACTCAGAAAAATGAAGAACCGCAAGATATTTTTGACATAGCGTCAGTAAATAATTCTATTAAAAGATTAGAAGAAGATTTTCATGAATATCTTTCAGATGAATACCCAAAATGGGTTGAACAAAAGACGATTCAGATTGGGAATTCTAATTTCAAGAGATTTACAGAAGAAGTGAACCCTTTTTTTAAGAAAATGATTAAAGATGAAAACACATTCTTTATTAATTTTAATTATACGCATACGATTGAGGACTTATGCGAAAGTGTACTTTATGACTCTAGTAGTATATCAAAATCTAGTTTAGAAGTGAAGAAAGCGAAAGAAAGAGTTTTTCATATACATGGAAGTCTAGAAGAAGAAAACATTTTATTTGGAGGTGGTTTTACTGATAGTGAGGATATTGATAAGATTCATTATTCTCAGTCTTTAATTAATGATAAATTGTTTAGAATAAAGGAAAATGAATTATTAAATTCAACAAGAAAAAAGATAATGTCTACTATTGATTCAAACAGTGAAGATACGAAGAATAATTTATTTATTATAGGACATTCTCTTCAAGGAAGTGATTTTCCATTCTTATCAAAATTAATACAAAAAGCAAACAAGGTGTTTATATTTTATTATGAAGATGATTACATTTTTAAAATGGAAGAAATCCTGAGGAAATCTGGCTCTTCTGTTGCTGAGAAAATTGTATTGGTTCCTTTCTTAGAAATATTACTGCAGGATAGATTAATCGTAACTAGTTATAAGGAATATGAGACTATAGATTCTTTTTTGTTAAATAAATTTCCAAGAGAAGATATATTATCTGAATTATCATTAACTATAGCCCATTTTACTTTTCGTAATATTAATGAATTAAGAATAAGTCCGAGTAACATAGAGATGGTACTTCATATAGCAAGAAATTTGGTACTCAATAAAAATGCTTCTAGAATCTCTCGGGTTTTTTTTGAAAAAACACTAGATTTAGATGACTTTAATAAACTTAGTGGTTCTGAGGATTTTTTAATGTTGCTGAAATGGGTGAATAAGGTTATTTTTTCCAATACAGAAATAGATAGTGATTTTTTTATCCAACTTTTAACTAATGGTAGTAGCTTGGCTTATATTAGAATGGAAAATTGTACATTAGTAAATGGATACAATGAGAGTGCAGATGTATCTGTATGTGAGTCTCTAAGAAGTCTTGAAATAATTGACTGCTCCTTTACATCTAATCTAACGGATACAAGAAAAAATATTTTCTACATTAACTCAGATACACAAAATCAAAATAAAATAGAAAAATTAACAGTTTTGAGAAATACTAATCTTGTAATTGAGAAAGATGTCTTAGAAAAATCAACAAATTTATTAGAGCTTAATATCTCAATAACTGATGGAGATGCTTACCAGGAAGAGATTCACTTAAAAAATTTAAATATTTTACAGATTGATTATTCCTCTGGAATAGTTCCTAACATAACGGTAGGAAACAAAATTGAAGAAATAGTTGTAATAGGATATGCTGATGAATTTTTTAATCTTTCATCGATTATGAGAAGTAATGAAGATTCAGTAGGTTTCTCTAAACTTAGACTCTTTCATTTGAAAACCCCAGATCTAATGACTTCATGTCGTGATCTCATTGTTGATGTTATTTTAGATGTTTTTTCAAACGATACTAAATTTATTGTAGATAAAGATATAAAATCAATTAAAGAATATTATTTGGAGTATAGAGAGCCCCATATCCAGCTCTTTAATAATATTGAAGGATTAATAGATAATAATATCTTATTAAAATTAAAAAACTTGTTTTTAGAAATATCAAAATTAAAAAATCAATCAATTATTGAAGAACTTTTAGAAGAAGTGAGTACTAAAATTAGAACTATTAAGCAGATAGACCAGGTTATAGAACAGAAAGATGTAAAAAGTTCAAATCGAGATAACGAAAATGATCCGGGGAGAAAATCAATTACTAATATATATACAAGAATTGATAGTTTGTTATATGATTATGCAAGGGGAAATAAATCTGCACTAAAAGAATTAAATAAAGCATTACAGCAACAGAAAAAGGCTGAAATTGTAATGGGAATTTATCGTGAAATTGCGAATGATATTTCTCATATAAAAATAAATGCAGAAAAAGATATACTAGAACTGAAACGTAAATTTTTTACACAAGCTCGAGATAAAGTCATTAAGGATTTTTCTGAAGAGTGGTTTGTTTCGAAAGATGAACTCAATCTATCGGCTATACAGTATGTTACAGGTATTACTAGAATACCAAATATTAGTGGTGTTATTAATAGCAAAGATTTTGAGAGATACAAAGCTAAACATCCGGGAGCTAACCCAATCAAGTATGCCCAAGCATTGAAACAGGATTGGCAGATAGAGTTGGATGAAAAAGTAGTGTGGTTGAATGATGAATTGATGAGTATTGAAGAGCAAATAAAGTTAGAAGTTATACATCATTAATGCAAACAATTAATGGAATGCCCACCTATGATTCTTTCGGTTTTATATTTTATCGAATAGGATAATAGAGAATTACAAAACTAGCGTAAAATAGTCCCCACCTACTAAATGGCTGGGGACTATTTTATATAACAGTGTTCTTGGAGATACTTGGACCATGGAAGTAGTTGGTCCAGTATTCTCGTCAATGTCGAAAAACTCCTCGAAAAGTGACTTCAAGTAATGGTACGGATTTAATATATTTTCTTTTCACTATTTCATAGAAAGTTATTTGTGACGACACTCGTCTTCCCGTTAGAAGGGAATTAAGTCCCCAGATTGATCTTAGATACTTCTTCCATTATTAGTTATTAGGATTCAAACATCCTGTACTTGTTGCAAACTGAAGGTGGGGGTAGTACGTTTGTTGGTAAAACAAGACCTGGGCGACTAAGATGTGCATCACCACCACATATCAGGTTAGTTAATAGTTAATAAATAAGAACGATCAAAAATTTAGTAAAGCATACATATCAACACTTAAAAGATAACAAGGACTATACTTAAATAAGAGTAAAGCTTTTTCCCTAGTTAATTAAAGGTCAGAATAGTTTGAAAGGAATTTAATGGTAAATTCTTTAAGGCTCGTGTATACATTGCAGCCAATACTGATCAATGAAATCATCCAATTCAGTATTCTAGAGGAAATATAGCTGTAATTCTGAATCTTGGTTTCCTTGGCAGTGATGATAAACCTACCGCACCTTATGCCATTATTGCGTTCTGGATTTATTAACTAGAAACAACTCTTGAAGTGACAACATAAGACTATTCTTCTTTTTTAGAGTCATATCATAAATTAAAGTACCTTAAGGTGGTTTTATTCTAAAAATATTTTCAAGGACGGTAGTCAGTGTAATTTTTGATCTCAACAAAAAGTGAGAAATAGCAACAGCCACAACTACAGCACCGTTCCAAGGGATTTCTTTTGAGTACTAGATGAAGTGGGGACACAGATTACCCAGGATTATAAAAATTCGGGGAAGTCAGTAACAGAATTTTCACTATCAAGGAAAACCAGTTATCAAATCCTAAGTAAACAAGAGTATTCCGGTTAATATTGAATTCTGTGAATAAAAAGAATTGGATACGGTATTATACAACAAAGCTCTGTTATTTAAAGAGATATTGGAGTTGTAATTTATGTAAAAAGTAAGTAACACTTGGCAGGCTATGTCCAAAGATGAGGCTTAAAGGTATTTGAAAGAAGTGTTAGGTCGAGAACTAGCTCATTTCGTGGAGAAAAAGGATTAAAGTGATATACTCGTGGAAATAGAAGAACAAATAAAAAAACTAATTTAATTAAACAAATTAACTAAAGAAGAAATAAAATGGGTTGTCGGAATAGGCGAACTACCATTCAAAATTTTGTATAAAAGGAATAAGAAGAATTAAAATGATTTCTCTTAAACACAAGCCATTCCTATTGAATGGCTTGTGTTATATTCACCACTTTCACAATCTTAAAAAAATAAATTCGTGAGGATAAATAATATTGACAATTGAAATACATTACAAAGCCAGCAGTAATTAATTAATGATAATTTTGTACAAAGAATTTTGAAAATGTGGAATTAATACCTTTCAGAAAAGAATGTTTAAGCATTGGATAGTGCTTCTAAAATATGAAGATTTTCAATCATAGCTCTATGAAGGTTTGGGTTTTTAACGAAATAGGTAGCAAGCTTCTTTTTAGTTATTTCAATCAGTTTTTTCTCAAAATATGATATGTCTATATATTCGATTTCGCCATATCTTGCTCTATAAAAGGCGATTCGTTTAATGTCCAAGTGTTGATAAGAATCATCTTCAAAATAATTATCATCTGCGTTGTTAACATCTAAAGATATTTCGTTAAGTAAAAAATATCCTACCATTTGAGCAACCTCTTGCCATTTATAACCTATGCTTTTCGCAGTTTTAAAATCATATAACGTTCCGTCAATCATTACGTCACCATCTGCACCTCCAACAAAAGCAGAGGCAGGGCGGAAATCAGGATTGTATATAATTTCACTAGTTGGACTGACAATTGTTGAAACAAACTTCTTCTGAAATACATCACATAATGATATTAATTCTTGTAAGATTTCATCAGCAGGTTCATCAAAAAAGGAATCTTCAAAAAGGTCAGCTGGAGGGAGACCAGAACGTAAAACGTGCTCTAATTTTGCTAAGAAACAAACATCTAAAGCTAATTCATTAACATCTTTTTTATAATTGGTGAATGCTTTTAGATTTTTAATTGCGGTTTTTAATTTTTTTTCAATTTTTGATTCAATTAAAGGATGGTTTTGTAAGAATTGTTCTGACAATTTCATAAATCCTAATTCAGCCACTAATCTTGTGTATGATTGTTCTCTATTTTTTTTAACTACTCGAGCCAGCATAACTCTTGCTAAATAATCAAACGCCGTTCCTAGCACTGAAGAATGATAATTGTTTAGTAGAGTATAGGGAACTAATGTTTCATATTGAGTTTTAGAGAATGCTTCTTTACCGGAATTTGTTTTAAATGGCTTTTTGTTTGGAATGATTTCTTTTAAAATCCCTTGAAATACTTTTTGATTAGGATTCGAACCGTTTAGTAAACTTGAAAGAGACATAGGTTATTTCCTTTCTTAGTTTTTTGACTTTTTATTATATATTACCACAAAAAGCCATATGTTTTGTGCGTTACAGCTGCACCTTCTGTTGCTTAAAATCATCGGTAAATGATTGACGTCCTCTCTTAGTCATCGTAGATTCTCCCTTTGTTTATTAACTGTAGTCTACTTGGCCTTAAAAATTCTAAAGTTAAAAAAAAACCTTATGTAAAGTCAGTAAGCTCAAAAGGGATAACTTATAAAGATAAAATCAAATGTCATTTTATGGTTGAAAATTAGAACGGTAAACTGCCAAAACAAATTTTTGAAGAATGTGGCTTTGACATAGAAGTAA
Organism: Heyndrickxia acidicola; assembly: GCF_001636425.1. Classification (NCBI taxonomy): domain Bacteria; kingdom Bacillati; phylum Bacillota; class Bacilli; order Caryophanales; family Bacillaceae; genus Heyndrickxia; species Heyndrickxia acidicola. The sequence continues at coordinate 1,228,345 of NZ_KV440953.1, read as the reverse complement.
TCAGAGAAAGACGAATTCGATCATTAATAGGTTGATGGCGTGTGGCTTATAGAATAGATGGGATCACTGGTTTAAAAGATAACCGACAAGAGAATTCAGGAAGGTCCAATAAACGTACTTGTTCTAAGGGGTTTTTTGGATGAAAGAGATTAGAAGAACTGAAAGGACAATTAAAAAATCATTAGCGGTTATTTGGAAAATTTATTATCTATAGAATGAGAACAATAAGAATCTAATAGATAATCATTATTCAACAATTTTTGGTAAAATAATCAATATAAGCGGATTGATTATTTTAGAAGGGGTTTATAGTGACAGTAAGCACAGAATTAAGAAAGAGAGGGTACTAAATAAATTATAGAAACTTCATATTTATATTATTTAAGAGAGGGGATAAATTTATGTAGCGATATAAGTTTTGAGGAACAGAAAAAGAAGCTTAATAGTTTGTTACAGAGAAGTCTCCAGAGTAAAAATTTAAATATTTTAATTGGTTCCGGCTATGAGCTTTGATCTTGAATATGATAAATAATAATAATATTGGGTTAGAAGGTAATATAATGCTTGAAAAACTATTGATTGAATATGCCAAAAAAACAACTAAGATATTAACACTTTCACAGCAACCAAACTGGATTGTAAAAGTTACGGATAAAGGTCTTCATGTTGAAACTGAACGTTCAAGAAAAACGTTTGAAGAGGGAAATCGACAAGAACCGTGGGATTTAATTCCTTTAGATTTTTTAGAACTAGCTTGGTCTGAATTTACAAATGTGAGACATGCCTCTTCAAAAGATTTTATAAAAACAAATCCTCGGTATTCTTTTTTTATGTCCTTTTTTGAGAAGCTTCCTTTTATTGAAAAGACAATGAAAGGACAAGCAATTGCTATACGATTAAAAGAGTTTACTACTGATCAGTTACCGGAAGCAGCCTTTGATTCGGTTAAAGAATTTCTAGATGATACTTTGAAAGGAAAGATCAATCCAAAATCCATTTCAAAAGATTTTAAATCAGATAAGGAAAAAAGATTAAAGTCAAGGGCTCGGCAGGGATTAAAAATACTTGGAATCTTGAATGAAAGCTTCGATCCTAATACTATTCTTATAGAGAAGTATCAGCAAGCTGAGAATAAGAAAGACCTAATAAAGGTCCAAATTCTTAAGCAAGAGTATTTTAAAATATTCGTCGAAATTCTTTATGTAATACCTCATTTTACAATGGAAGATAAATTGAAGTGTCTTGTTGAAATGGGAATGCTTATTGTACGTAATTCCAGAGGAGAAAATCTAATGCTGGAATCTGTGTCTGAATACAGAACTCGAAATATCTTAGGTTGGCTAGTAAAAACAGGTGTTATTGATGAGGAGTGGGTTCCCATTATAAATGAAGAAGTCAGACCGTTGCTATTAAGGTTTATAAATGAGTATGAAGTAGCTAAAAAAGGTCCATTTGCTGGGAGTCCTCTAGGGTATGTTGTTCGAAACGACTTACCGAAGGCTTTTGAAAAGCTGAATTTTATAAATAAAGAAAATTACATAATAAAAGGTTCTGTGGGGCAAGGCAATTGGGCAGTAATACCTTGGATTGCTGTTATGAATAAAAATATTACTACTACTACGCAGAGAGGTTATTATATTGTTTACTTGCTAAGTGAAGATTCAAAAAGACTTTACTTAACGTTTGCTCAAGGAGTTACAGAAACAACTCAAGAACAGATGGAGAAGATTATTTTAACCTTTAGAAATGAAATTCAAGTAAGCGAACGTTTCAAAAAAGATTCTGATTTTAACCTTGGGAATAGTGGGTTAGCAAAAAAATATCAAAAGTCTGTTGCTGCGTATATAGAGTATACCACCGATAATTTTCCATCTGAAAACCAGATCCTTTCTGATTTAAAAGATATGCTAAACTACTATGAACAATTTATTGAGCTTAAAGAGAATTCAATTGAACCAAGTAATCCTCAAAAATTCTCTTTAAGCATGGAAGACTTGGTCAACCATATTCATTCCTATATCAACCATAAGGGCTTTTACTATTCTTTAGATAGCATCAAAAATCTTTATCTTTGTCTCAAGACAAAACCATTTGTAATCCTTTCTGGTATTTCAGGGACAGGGAAGACCCAGATTATTAAGTTATTTGCTGAAAGTATAGGTGCAACCGAACAAAATGGTCAATTTAAGTTAATCCCTGTACGTCCGGATTGGAGTGATGGATCCGATTTAATTGGTTTTGAGGATTTAAAAGGGGAATTTAAGCCTGGGCCTCTAACTAAAATCTTACAAGAAGCAAATAGAGCAGAAAACCATGACAAGCCTTACTTTATTTTATTAGATGAAATGAATTTAGCAAGGGTAGAGTATTATTTTAGTGATCTACTTAGTGTCATGGAGAGTAGAGAGAAAAAGGATGGAGAGTATATTTCTACACCTATAGTAGAGAGAGAAGAAGTAGGGAAGCTTATGCTTAGGAATAATATCTATTTAATTGGAACGGTTAATATGGACGAGACAACCCATCCGTTCAGTCCAAAGGTATTAGACCGTGCAAATACCATTGAATACAATGAAGTGAATTTGGATCATTTTAATTTTTTAACGGAGTTAGAGTCCATTGAACCGGTCGCTATTTCAAACCAACTGCTTGCAGGTGAGTTCTTAAAGCTTAAGGATGCCTTCCTAGAGCATGAGACATTAATTCGAGAAGTGACCACATGGCTGGTTGATATCAATAAAATTCTTGAATTGACCAACGCTCATTTTGGCTACCGTGTTCGGGATGAGATTTGCTTTTATATGATTTACAACGAACAAGGTCAGCTTATGCCACGGAATCAAGCCTTTGATTCACAGCTTTTTCAAAAAGTATTACCTAGATTAACAGGAAATGATGCGAAGTCAGAACAGGTCTTAAAGAATCTCTATCAATTTTGTACAACTCATGAGTGGGAAAATGGGTTATTGTTAACCGATAAAGAAGTTCGGTATCCAAAGACTGCAAAAAAACTTTCCAGCATGATTGAAAAGATTCAAAATGATGGATTTACATCCTTTTGGCTTTCCTAAGGAGACATGAAAATGGAAACCCAAGAGCTATTAATCATTGAAACGGCTGATCTATCCTTATTTATCAAGGGGCTTCCCTATGACAGGAAGTATACCAATCTTAGACAATACCGAAAGCAGGTAGAGCTGGAAAAGGAAACAATGGTGATACGTGTCCATGGAGAGCAAATGGAAGCAGCTGACGTTTTGAACGTAGAAACAGGGGAGTTAGAGTTTGTGCAATCAAATAAGCTCGCACCTATCTTTTTTGAAAATGGGATCTATCAGTTAGTCCTTACACCAAAGAGAGAAAAGCAAATACAGTTTTATCATGAGCATCCAGGAATTCGTAACTCGATCTCTCCAGTAGGAACTTCAGGTATTCTTATGGGGAATTTACAATTTACGAATGAGGTAGGTTTGACGAACTTTTCTTTCTATTCGGGAAAGGAAAAACTTTTAGAGGTGACGCTTGAAATTTTCCCCTCTAAGCTAAGCTACAAGGAGGATTATCGCAAGCTGCTGGAGGAAGTGAATGACGAGGTGTATAATTTAGCCTTTCATTTTATAAAGAAGACGTACTTAAATGCTTCTTCCATTCTTTCTGAGAATCCCTCACCTACTGAATTTTTTCGCTTATTGGAGCATTATTTCCTCGCATTCGAAAAAGCCATTAGAAAAATTGAACAGCAGCCTCATCATCAGTTGAACACTGAGCATGAGCTGGTAAGAGGGGATCGGATTAAGCGTTTAGACTCAAAAGGAAGACAATTTTTAAGGAAGCATCCTCAAGTATTTGAAGATAGTCCTATAGGGTTTTCCATAAAAGGGCGGACTTTTTTGCCGACAAAGGGAATAAACACGAATAAACGATTATCTTTTAATACCCTAGAAAACCGTTTTGTTAAATGGATGATCGAGCGCTTACTTCATAAGCTAACAGATTTAAAACAGAGAGTAATTAAGAGAGATACTCGTTTTCAAGTGGAGGTTGATGAAATTTTAGTCAATCGAATTACTTATATGGTAAAACAGTTGGAAAAATTCCTTCAGAAGTCTTTTTGGAAGGAAATTGGCTCGATTGACCGTACTGTTCTCAATATGGTAATGCAATCCAAAGCGGGTTACAGAGAAGCATATAAAATTTATCTGATCGTTTCAAGAGGACTGTCCCTTCAGGGTGAGCTCTATAAAATGTCAGTAAAGGACGTGGCTACTCTATATGAGTACTGGACCTATTTGAAGCTTGGTCAAATCCTACGAAAAAATTATGTGATGGAAAATCAAAATATCGTAAAAACAAGACAAGGAGCCTTATTTGTCGATCTTGATCAGACATCCAATGCCACACAGGTCTTTCGTCACCCTCAAACGCATGAAAGGATTAAGCTTTCTTTTCAGAAGAATTCTGGTAAGCTGCCAACTGTCGCTCAAAAGCCGGATATTATGCTAGAGGTTCAAAAAAAGGGAGTCAGTTATTCGTATAATTATATTTTTGATGCAAAATATCGCATTGATTTTGGACAAGAATATTCACAGAATGGACCCGGTCCTATGGAAGAGGATATTAATACAATGCATCGGTATCGTGATGCGCATGTAGTTCGTAAGCGGCAGGGGTCATATGAACGTCATGCATTTGGAGCCTATGTTTTATTTCCATGGTATGACGAGGAAAATTATGAATTGCATCCTTTTTACAAGAGTATTGATGAGGTGAACATTGGAGGGTTACCGTTTTTACCAAATGCAACGAAGCTGGTAGAACGAATTGTGGACCGTTTAATCGAAAGTAATCCTGAAGACCTGCAAAATGAGGGGATTTTACCACAGGGATCAGTGGCGTACTGGAGGTCTAATTTAGATGAAACGGTATTAATAGGTTCGGTAAATAATAAAGATGATTATGTGGAGTTTAAAAAGAATGGCCACTATAGAATTAAAGCAAACAACTTAAAAGAAGGCTGGCAAAATGCAAGGTTTTTAGCTTTATATGTGACACAAGAAGTGACAAAAGATTCAACTGCTGAAAATGGCATTCATTTTTACGGTGAAATAAAAAATGTACAGGTCATTCAGCTTTTAAACGATGTATATATAGAATTTAAAATAGAAAAGTGGGAGTCACTTAGTACTACCATTCGACCAGTAGGATATGGCATTCAATCGTATCTTCTTACGACAATGAATCTATTAAAAGAAGTAGCAGAATTACCAGAGCTCTATATGAAATTTGGGGAAGAGCGAAAGTTGTGGAGGATGTTGCGAAGATTATCTACGAATGTAAGAACAAACCTAGATCAAAAGCTGGTAGATCAGGCAAGAAAAATACAGGCCTATCAAATTGGATTTTATTCTTTAGTACTAGATGTGGGTATAAGGCAAATTCACATTTTGTATAACGATGAATTAATTCTTTATATCCCTATGGAACAATTAAAAAAGCAGCCAGCAAGTGTTTTTAAAATGATCAAGGAGACAATTTTCCAATGAGTTATGAAGCTATTTATAAGGAGTTGTTTTTATGCCAATAGAAGTAGGCATTTGGAAAATTAATAATGAAGTAAAGAAGATCTCTTTTAGTCCTATTGAATCTGAAAAGAAATTAGAAGACATCCTAGTTCAGGATATTTCAATATTATCAGAAAACTTATTGCTTGTGGGTAGGCAAGTAAAAACAGACTATGGAAAGTACATTGATATGCTGGCAATTGACGATGATGGTAATCTACATATTATTGAGCTTAAGAAAAACCGTGCACCTAGAGAAGTAGTTGCACAAGCTATAGATTATGCTTCATGGGTTCAAAATTTATCATATGAACAAATTTTAAAAACATTTGAAGTACATAATAATAGGTCATTAGAAGAAGCATTTGCTGAAAAATTTATAATTGATTTGCCTGATAAATTAAACGAATCTCACCAAATGATGATTGTTTCTTCTCAATTAGATAGTGAAACAGAAAGAATAATTAATTATTTATCTACTAATTTTGATGTTCCTATTAATGCTGTATTTTTCCGGTATTTCCAAGAGAGAGAACAAGAATTTATTACTAGAAGTTGGTTAATTGACCCAAATATAGTGGAAGAAAAATCTAGTAATAATAATAATGTGGGTAAAAAGGAAAAATGGAATAAACAAGATTATGTGGTTAACTTTGATGACGGACAATATAGAAATTGGGAAGATGCATTAAAATATGGATTTATTTCAGCAGGAAATGGCCGTTGGTATACTAAAACTTTGCAACAATTATTTGTAGGTTCAAGAATCTTTTGTATGATTCCCAAAAAGGGTTATGTAGGAATAGGAAGAGTAATTGAAGAAGCAAAACCTATAGGAGAAGCCACGTTAAGTGTAGATGGGGAAGATAAAAAATTTCATGATTTAAAATTGCAATTGAAAGCTCCTGATATGTTTCATGATATGGAGGATAATGAAAAGTGCGAATATATAGTGAAAGTTGAATGGGAAAGATATGTTGAAAAAGAGAAAGCCTATTGGGAAAAAGGCTTAAAAGCAAATCAAAATAGCGCATATAAATTAAGGAGCCAATACACAATAGACAAGGTTTCAAAGTATTTTAGTATTAATATAGATGAATAGGTACAAAAAAGACAATCTACTTTCAGATTGTCTTTATATTTTTTAAATGGTTATTAAAGTAATTGTGAGATTATTTCCTTTATTGCTTCAGGTCCTTCAATTGTGATTTGAGATGATTTATTTACCCATACCCCTACAATTTTAAGTTTATCTAGACCATCATTTATCTTCGCTATTCTTTTTTTTATACTTGTAACATCTGGGTTAGCCATAAAAAAAATAGGAATAAAACTTGTACTTGTGGATTGTTGAAACCTCATGACTTGATTTACCTGTTCTGAAACTTGAATATCTAATTGAGAGCTGTCAAAAACGATATCAGTTCCTCTATTCTTATTTGCTTGATTACCTCTTGATTCGATAAATAATTCCACATTATTTTTTTACGGCTCTTATATCGATTTCGGAGGGAGAAGCTGAGGATCTAATTTTAAAGCCTTTTATCGAAAGATACTCAAATAAATCATCATTTACCTCTTTTGGAGTCATGATTATTGGATCTGGATTAGCAAGAGTTGAGTTTTTAACAGGCATTGAAATATTCCTCCTACTATTAAATTTTATAAGTTAATTATACTCAAAATTTAAATGGAAAAGGTAAATTTAGACACCGTTGCTGTTCTTTTTACAATCTTTAAGTATGATATCTTTTTTACTCAGCTAATATCGATTACCTGGGCCATGAGCTTTTTGACCTGGACTTTCTTACGGATATTGCAGTTTATAGATTTTTTTGCAAGGTTACACTCTTTTAAAAAATATTCGTAAGCTCTCGGCTGAGCGAGAGGCTTTTTATTTTCCCATTTACACATTTGTAATGCCACAACATGAAAGGTGGGCTCGTAGATATATATCCAATTTTTAAAGTGGCTATAGATAACCTTTTGAATTTCAAATATTCTTAATTCAATAAAGAAAGCGCTACCAATAGGTAAAGGAGGTTCATTTCTGTTAGAGCAAGGAGGATGTTTAAAAGAACTTTTAGCCTGTATGCTGTCTATTAAAAAAGAAAAAGGGGAGTTGTAAATGAGTATACCAAAAGCTCGCTGGTACCGAATTGGCTTATTGCTCTTTTTAACCTACTTAGTGGCATTTGTGGATCGATCGAATATTGGAATGGCAGCACCAATCATGGTGAAGTCGCTGGGACTCTCGGCGACAACCACTGGTGTGTTGTTATCCTCATTTTTCTGGGGCTATGTCATCACGCAAATACCAAGCGGCCTTTTAGCAAGCAAATACAGTGCCAAAACGATTATTGTTGCATCCCTTTTCTTCTTAGGGCTAACGGGAATTTTAACGGGGATTGTGAAGAGCTACGATATGCTATTGACCGTTAGGTTTATCATGGGTCTTGCCGAAGGGGTGCTTTGGCCTGCATTTGCCGTGTATTTTATCAATTGGTATGCTTCGCATGAGCGGGCGAGAGCGATTAATTTCTCGGAAATGTCGCTGCCGATCTCTTCCATTATCATGGCGCCTCTTGCCGGATGGATGATTGAAAACTGGAATTATCATGTAATGTTTATTTTGCAGGGCAGCCTTCCGATCATTTTAGCCTTTTTCTTTATGGGATTTGCTTCTGATTCCCCGGAAAAGGACCGCTTTATTTCCAAGGAAGAAAGAGAATATATCCAAAAAAATCGGTATACTGGCGTAAAAGAGAACGGTTCGTTTCTAGAGGTGATTGGAAACTACCGGGCATGGATTTTTTCTCTAGTCTACTTCCTTTGGATTACAGGCTTGTACAGCTTCGGGTTATGGATGCCAAGCTTAATGAAGGAACTTAGCAGTAAAGGCATTGGAACGGTCGGCTGGTTAACGGCCATCCCATTTGTACTGGCGGCGGTTTCCATGTACATCAACGCTTCCTGGGCGGATAAGCATAAAGAAAAACGAGCTTTTTTTATCGCTATTCCTTTAGCCATCGGAGGAATCGCGTTAGTCCTTCAGCATGTTATGGGCGGCAGCCTTGCCATGAACCTAGTCTTTTTAATCATTGCCGGAATTGGGATCTATGCAGCTTTTGGTCCATGGTGGGCCTGGGCGATGTCGTTTTTCCCCAATAATCAGGCAGGCACATTGAATGGTTTAATAAACTTGTGCGGAAATTTTGGCGGCATTGTCGGTCCGATTATTGTAGGGGCTGTGGCTCAAGGGAAAAACCTGCTGGAAGGCTTTTATGTCCTGGGATTCTTTTTAATCCTCGGTGCTATCATCGTCTTTTCGTTTAATGCTGTCTGGAAATCCAAAAACAGCAAGCAGAATGCCCATCCAACGGCCAAACAGATTTCTATAAAATAAGCACAAAACAGGCTATTCTGCGATTCATTACAGAATAGCTCTATTTATTGAATATTGAATATTGAATATTTCATTATTTAAAACTTTTTAGTATTCCGTTAAAATTATAAATATAACATTTCGGAAATCGAAGGATACAGCATAAAGACGATGAATTGGGGAGGAGATCGTACATGACGCAAAATATTTGGAAAGAAGTCGTAATTAACCCTCAAGAAAAAACACCTTTATATAAACAAATCTCCAATCAAATTGAACTTTTGGTCCATGACGGGCAATTAAAGCCCGGTTTCCGGCTGCCTTCAGAAAGAACGATGGCCAAGCTTTTGAATGTGAGCAGAATGACGATTACACTTGCCAATGAAGAAATGAAAATGAAAGGGATTGTCCGAAGTCATCAGGGAAGCGGCACCTTTATTCTCCGAGGGACAAGATTGAAAGAAAAGGAAGTTCAACTCGATAACCCCGTTGATTTTGCGTATCCGACGGGGGAAATCAATCATGGGATGGATGAGATTATGAGTCTTGGCCAGGATCAATCACTTATCAATTTAGGTGGTGTTGGCGCTGCACCGGAAGTACATCCCGGCATTGAATTCAGTCAATGCTTTGCTGAGCACCTGAGAAGAAACCCCGTTTTGCTGCAGCTACCTTCCCCTACGCAAGGCTATGAACCTCTTCGGCTCGAAATGATTAATTGGCTGAAAAAAGTCGGGGTCACAGCTGAGCTGAATGAAATCATGATGGTATCCGGAGCGATGCAGGGATTGGATTTGATTAGCCGCTTGTTTTTAAAACCCGGTGACTTTGTGATCATGGAAGAGCCCGGTTTTTTAGCGGCAGCCGATGCTTTTACCGCAACCGGTGCCAAGATTTTGCGAATTACCCTGGATGAGGAAGGGATCCGCCTGGACAGTCTGGAAAATATGCTGATGCAATTTCCCGTAAAGTTTATTTATGTAAATCCCACTTTCCAAAATCCCACAGGTATTACCATGTCCCTTGAACGCCGAAAGCAATTGCTCCATTTAGCGAAGAAGTACGGGGTTTTTATTGTGGAAGACGATCCCTTCAGTCTCCTCTATTACAGTGAAAAACCGGACCCGCCCATCCAAACGCTTGGATCAGATCACGTTATTTATATCCAATCCTTTTCAAAGTATCTTTACCCGGAGTTAAGGGTAGCTGTTTTAGTCGCATCAGAGGGGATTATACGCCATTTGTCCAAAATTAAGCAGCGTGTGGATTTACACAGCAACAACTTAACACAAATCGCGCTCCACGCCTACATAACCGGCGGCCTTCTGGAAACTCATATTCAAAAGCTAAGATACGGATATGCCCAGCGTCTTAAGGAAGTGCAGCTCCGCGTGAAGGCTAGTTCCTTCCTGCACTGCCAAATCCCAAAAGGTGGGGTGTTTCTTTGGTGCCGCATTCCGAAAGAGGTTCCGGCGGAGCGTCTCTTGGAAGTTGCCGTAAAAAAAGGCCTGACGTTCGTGCCGGGAAATTGGATGAGCGGGGTTGGGCTGTACGATCACCATATCCGCCTTGCGTTTACCCATCCGTCCCACGAAGGGCTGAAAAAGGGACTTGATCTTATTTCGGATGCCATTTCTGCGTACAAAGCATACCAATTTTAACATTGGTTATATGAAAACGCTTTATTTTTTCGTACCCTTTTCATAGAGAAAGAAAAAAAGCTTAAAGGAGGCTTTACAATGGTAGAGGCTGCAGTGTCGAGTGAACGACTGAAGGATTGGTATTATCGGATGCTCCTGATCCGGCGCTTTGAAGAAACGATAAATGAAAAATTTTTAGCGGGGGATATCCCCGGATTTGTCCATCTCTACATTGGCGAGGAAGCAACCGGAGTGGGTGTCTGCAGTACATTGACTAATGCAGATTACATTACCAGTACTCACAGGGGCCACGGGCATACAATCGCAAAAGGCGCGGATGTGAAACGTTGTATGGCGGAGCTGTATGGAAGAAAAACCGGTTACTGTAAAGGGAAAGGCGGCTCCATGCATATTGCCGATTTTAGTATTGGTATGCTGGGAGCAAACGGGGTTGTAGGCGGAGGATTTAACCTGGCTGTGGGAGCGGCGCTTTCTATCCAGCTGCGCAAAAGTGATCAAGTGGCGGTGTGCTTTTTCGGCGATGGTGCCAGTAACCGCGGAACCTTCCATGAAGGCCTGAACATGGCTGCGGTGTGGAACCTTCCAGTGATTTTTGTCTGTGAAAATAACCAATGGGCCTCTACAACTCCTTTACATGAGGCGACTGCTGTCACCGATATCGCGGTTCGCTCTGCCTCATACGGAATGCCTAGTGAAATTGTAGATGGAAATGATGTGTTTGCGGTATACGAAGCTGCGCAAAAAGCGGTGAACCGCGCGAAGCAGGGGGATGGCCCGACGTTAATCGAGTGCAAGACCTACAGGGTTAAAGGGCATTTCGTCGGAGATCCAGAGCAATACCGTACAAGAGAAGAAGTCCTGAATCAAATGGAAACAAACGATCCGTTGAAAAAGTTTTTAGAAAGAGTTCTCGCAGAAAAATTACTGTCCGATGCTGAATTAAAAGAAATCGAAGAACGGGTGCAGGCTGAAATCAGTGAGGCCGTTGCCTTTGCCGAGGAAAGCCCGTATCCAAAACCAGAAGAAGCTTTTGAAGACCTATATGCAGAGGAGGAAACCGTCCATGCGTAAAATTTCCTTTTCCCAGGCCACCCTGGAAGCAATGCAGGAAGAAATGAGAAGAGACGAACGAGTGTTTATTATGGGGGAAGACATTGCCAGTCAAGGAGGGATCTTTGGCCAATTTAAAGGGCTTCCGAAAGAATTTGGGCTCGAGCGGGTCCGGGATACGCCTATATCCGAGACCGCCATCGTCGGTGCAGGAATCGGTGCTGCCCTGGCAGGATCCGTGCCTGTCGTCGATATGCACTTCGCCGATTTCATTGGTGTCACCATGGATGAAGTACTGAACCAAATGGCCAAAATCCGCTATATGTTTGGCGGCCAGGCCAAGATGCCGCTCGTTTTGAGGGCTCCGGATGGTGTAACTCAATCCGCTGCAGCACAGCACTCCCAATCGCTTGAAGCCTGGTTTCTACATATTCCTGGTTTAAAGGTCGTCATACCTTCGAATGCGGCAGATGCGAAAGGCTTGCTGAAGGCAGCGATACGGGATCCAAACCCTGTGATCTTTTTTGAACACAAGGATCTGTTCAATAAAAAGGGGGAAGTATCAGAAGACGACTATACGATACCGATCGGTAAAGCGAAAGTGGTGAAGGAAGGACACGATATTACCATTGTCTCGTATTCTGCCATGCTGGGAAAATGCCTGGAGGCTGCAGATATTCTTGAAGAGGAACACGGATTAAAGGCAGAAGTCATCGACTTACGTTCGATTGTGCCGCTGGATATGGAAACCATCTATGCTTCTTTGAAAAAAACACATAAGCTTGTGATTGCCCATGAAGCGGTCAAAACAGGCGGAGTTGGGGCCGAGATAGCGGCAGCGGTCAGCGAGAATGTACTGGAATACTTGGATGCGCCTATCGTTCGTGTAGGAGCCGCTTTCACACCTGTACCATTTAGTCCGCCCCTTGAAAAGCATGTCATTCCGCAAGTGGAAAGTGTTGTAAATGCGGTTTTAAAAACCCGGTGGTAAACGGATAGTTGTGAAAGGCTTTTTTCGTAAACTTTGTTGTTATTTGTATTAAATAACAAGTAAAACAAAAGGCTCAGCCACTAGACTTTTGAATAGTGGACGAAAAGATGCTGCGAAATCAACCGACATATGGGTTTGGATATCTGTACGAAAAACAACAATCTATGCGAAAACAGCCTTGTGTAAAGAGAGGAGGAAATGAAATGGCGTTTGTGATCACAATGCCAAAGTTTGGCTTAACCATGACGGAGGGGACCATTTCCCATTGGACCAAAACGGTTGGTGAAAAGGTAGCGGAAGGAGAGGCGCTGTACGAGGTGGAAACCGATAAAATCACCAATGAGGTAGAGGCACCTCAAGGAGGGGTTCTTAGGTATATCTTTCAAGAAGCTGGTTCCACCGTGGATGTGGGAAAACCTATAGCCATCATCGCCAGTGAAACGGAAAACATTGATAATTATTTGGATTCAACCGAGAGTGCTCCTGATAATCCCACAAAGGAGAAGCTTTCGATTAGCTCAGCCATACAGAATGAAGGCGAGAATCAATCCCATGCGGATACATATGTTAAAGCGACTCCTTATGCAAAAAAAGTAATGAGAGACGAAGGGGTCTTACTGGAGGAAGTAACAGGAACCGGCCCCAATGGGATTATTGTGTCAAGAGATGTAAAAACAATCTCGGATTCTCCTAACAAACCAGCCATTTCGCCGGTTGCGAAAAAATATGCGGAGGAACAGCAGATCAATTGGGAAGACATTGGGCAGAAAAAGAGAATTCTGCTACCAGATGTGATCAAAAAGCAATTGGAGGTTTCAAGTGGAAAGAACGGAGCATCCGAGGAGCAATTCATATCTCGGACAACCTCCAAACCTGTCAAAGGAATGCGGAAAGTCATCGCTGAAAGGATGACGAAAAGCTGGCAGGAAATTCCGCACGTGACGGTGACAAGGGAAATCGATGTGACGGCATTGGTGGCTGCAAAGGATGTATTAAATAAAGAAGCAATGAACACAAATACGAAGATTACGCTAACACATTTGTTGATCAAAATAGTTGCAAGAACTTTGCCAAAACATCCTGCTCTGAATGCATGGTTTCAGGGGAAAGACATTCTCTATCACAACGATGTTCATATCGGTGTCGCGGTATCCGTTCCTGGCGGGCTGATTGTTCCGGTCATTCGAAACGTACATCAAAAAGACTTGCTGGATATAGCCGATACGCTTCGGGATGTAACCATTCGCGCGAAGGAGCAGAAGCTGAGACTTGAGGAAACACAAGGTGCCACCTTTACGATCAGCAATCTCGGTATGGAAGGGATAGACCACTTTACGCCGATCATTAATCCTCCCGAAATAGGGATTCTGGGGGTTGGGAGGATACAAGAAAAGCCCGTATTTGAAGGGGAGAAGGTTGTCCGCCGTTCCTTTATGGAGCTCTCGCTTTCTTTCGATCACAGGGCTTTGGACGGAGCGGATGCCGCCCATTTTCTCCGGTCCATCGATTACTATATCCAAGAGCCGCTTCGTCTGCTTGTGAAAGAGAGGGATTAGCATGAAAAAGAGAGTGATCATCATTGGCGGAGGTCCCGGCGGCTACACCGCGGCCCTGCATGCAACCCGGTTGGGGGCTGAAGTGACCTTAATTGAAAAGAATGTGTTGGGAGGCACCTGTTTAAATACAGGATGCATTCCGACAAAAAGCTTGCTGGAATCATCCTATACCTGGCATAAGGGACGGTTGATGTTTCCTGAGAAAATGAAGGGTGATGTGCCATGGAAATCGATGTTTTCCCAGAAGGAGGCAGCTGTGCTGAAACTGCGCAAAGGGGTAGAAGGGCTTCTTCGCACAGGGGAAATTAATGTGGTAAAGGGAACTGCTTCCCTTTTACCAAATAAACAAGTCATGGTAGTGGGGGAAGAAAAACGTCTAATTGAAGGTGATGCCATCATCCTTGCCACTGGAAGCCGTCCTATTGTGCCAACGATCGAGGGCATTGATTTGCCAGAGGTTGGAACGAGTGATGACTTCCTTTCCTTAACGGAGCTGCCAAAGGAAGTGGCTATAATAGGCGGCGGGGTCATTGGAATCGAGTTCGCCACGATTTTTGCAGAGCTTGGACTGGACGTTCACGTGATCGAAGCAACAGAGCGTATCCTGCCGATGATGGATAGCGATATCTCTAAGAGCTTAACCAGGCAGCTTTCAGAAAAAGGGGTTCATTTTTATCTGGAGAACCGTGTCGAGAAGATTGCGAAGAAGGAACAAGGGAAAGTGGAACTGACTTTATCCGGAGGCTATGTGGTGGAGGCTGAGAGGGTACTTGCGGCTGTTGGCCGGAAGGCAGTACTGGAAGAATTAAATCTGGATCATGCAGGCATTCTCCAATCCGGAAACAAAATTCAAGTCAATGCATATCAGGAAACCAGCATTGAAGGCATTTATGCCATCGGTGATTGTGCGAGTCCCATTATGCTGGCCCATGTGGCGATGGCAGAGGGAAAAGTGGCGGTTGAACATGCATTAGGAATGAAAACAGAGCCGGTTATTTATGATTTTGTTCCCCAGTGCACGTATTCTCATCCGGAAGCGGCAATGGTCGGAATCACGAGTGAAGAAGCTGCATTCAGGGGCTTTGATTATGAGGAGCATGTTTTTTCTATGAAGGCGAGCGGGATGGCGCTTATTGAAGGGGAAAATACCGGTTTTATTAAAATTGTTGCTGAAAAAAATTACGGCAGAGTGCTGGGGGTCCACCTACTATGCCCTAATGCCACAGAAATGATTTCTCATGCTACTCTTGCACTTACACTGGAATCGACAATCGATGAATTAGCAAACATGATCTATCCGCACCCTTCGATTGTGGAAGGGATCCAGGAGGCATTACCTCTAACAAATGAATGAAAGATCACGACAGTATAAAGGGCTCCCTGCAGATGCAGGAGCCCTTTTCGTTAGGAAGTACGCTTCATTTCAACATTCCCTTGTTTTTTTAAACCGATTCCCCATTTCTTCTCCCATAAAATCGCGATCAGGGCCCCAAGGGATGTATTCATAATCATATTGGTTACGGCAGGCACTGCTGCAATTGGACCGATGCTTTCCATCGCAAGGAGAGCTGCTAATGCTGTATTGCAGATCCCGAATTCATATACAATCGAACGTCTTTCCGGTTCGTCCATTTTAAAAATTGTACTATAGACATATCCAAGGATCATCGGGAGGATAATTTGTATTACCACGCAAATAAACAGCATGGGAAGAATTCTGATGTTCTGCGCTAACATGGTATGTGCATTGGACACAACCGATACATCCACAATGAGAAGGGCGATGGACGATAAAATCGGAATCATACTTCGAACGGCCGTTATCTTTTCTTCAAATTTCCATTGAATGAGCAGGCCTGCCGTAATGGGAATCAGTACGACATACACCATTTTTAGGATAAGCGGTGTAATCGCATCATGCACGTTGTTTGCTGCAGTCAATTTCATGATGAGGGGAGTGAAAAAAGGACCAATAAAGGTGTCGATCGTAGACATTAAAATACTTAATGCCACGCTTCCACCCGCCATCATCGTATAAAGATTGGCTGAGGTTCCGCTTGGTACGGAGCCGGCAAGAATGATGCCGGTTTTTAGTTCAATCTGATGGGCGAAAAATAGATTCGCCAATAAAAAAGAAATGCCGGTGGTGACAATCCATTTCCCACAAGCCCCTATGATGGCATTCTTAGGATGCAAAAGAACACGTTTGAGGGTTTCTCTTGATAAGGTGAGTCCCATGACAAAAAGGATAAACCCTAGACAGAATGCGCTTACATTTTTAATATCGGCAAACCACATTGGAAATTGGTAGCCTAAAAAGGCACAGACAATAATCCATAAAGGTAGGAATTTTGTTATGATCATTAGTAAAATCCTCATGAAAGGCTTTGCTCCTTACTGCTATCTGACCGTCCAGCCCCCGCAAACATTCAGTGCCTGCCCGGTAATATAATTGGCATTGTCAGATGCTAAAAATTCCACCGCTTTTGCTACATCTTCAGGTGCGCTGATTCTACCAAGTGGGATATCCCCAACATAATTCTTCAAGGACTGCTCCGGGGTACTGCTGGAAAGGTCGCTCATATCCTCCGCCATTTTCGAAAGCAGGTCCGTTTCCATGGCTCCAGGACACACAGCATTCACCCGAATGCGGCGGGGAGCGAGGACGATGGAAGCCGTTTTGGTTAAACTGATGATTCCGGCTTTTGAGGCAGCGTAGGCGACTGACAACGGCCTCGGGCTATTGGCCGCAACAGATGATATGTTAATAATCGAGCCTCCGTCCGCCATAAAAGGAGCGGCCGATTGGATCACAAAGAAGGCTGCTTTCAAATTAATATTCATCACAAAATCCCAGTCGCTTTCTTTTACCTGATCCATTGGCTTTACGAAATTGACTCCGGCATTATTGACTAGAACATGGATCTTTCCAAACTCTTTATGGATTTCATCGATAACACCATGAATACTTTCAGTGATGCTAAGATCAATAATGACTCCGTGCGCTTCTTTCCCTGACTGTACCAGTTTTTCAGTTGCAGCCTGTAATTGTTCTTCATTCCGATCCAATAAAATCACTTTATGGTCAGCCGCAGACAATAGCTCAGCAATCGCAAAGCCTAAGCCTTGTGCAGCCCCTGTAACGACTGCGATTTTTTTGCTCATTCAAAAGACCTCCTCTTAAACTAGAAAAATATTATGGGATTAACAAAACCTTTACACCTTGACCGCTATGGGCTATCTCAAAGGCTTGTGAAAAGTCTTTAAGAGGCAGTTGATGAGTTAAGGCGGGACGGATATCAAGTTTCCCCTGTGTAAGCAGATCCTCCGTCAAAGACCAGGTATCCCACATTCGCCTGCCATGAATGCCGTATACTGCAGCCTCCTTGAAAACAATATCAGCTGAGAGATTAAGAGAGACCTCATTTGAAAATAATCCACAAAGAATTACCGTTCCTCCTTTTTTTAAAAAAGGGAGAGCTTCTGCTAATGCCCGGCTGTTCCCTGTGGTTTCAATGATGACATCTGGCGCATTTGGTTTATTGAAAAGACTAGAAATATCGGTATTAAGTGGGTTCCAGGCAGAGACATCCGTGCACTTGGAGGCAATGTCCAGCCGGCTGGACTGGAGATCGCTAATGGTTACTGATCTTGCTCCAAGGGCGTTGCAGGCACTGGCGGCAAAAATGCCGATCGGGCCGGCTCCAAGGATTGCGACGCGCTTATCTTTAATTTCAGCCTTTTGGGCAGCATGAACACCGACACCTAATGGCTCTAAAACAGAAGCAATTTCATCCGGTATTTCTGGAGGGATTTTTCGGGCACATTTCTCAGGAACCACCGCGTAATCCGCAAAGCATCCATTGGTGTGCAGGCCAAATAATCTAAGATTCTCACAAATATGCTCCTTGCCGTTTAAACAGAGGTCACACGTGCCGCAGGGAATATGGGTTTCTACACTCACCCGGTCCCCTTTCCGCAACGAAGTGACATGTGTACCGGTTTCTACCACTTCACCCACACATTCATGTCCCATAATGCCTGGAATCAGAATATTGGCATTCGCAGCCCAGTTATTCCACTCGTAAATATGTAAATCTGTACCGCATAAGGCCGTGATTTTAATTGAGATCAGCACTTCATTCTCTTTCGGAACCGGGATCTCCATTTGTTCGAAGGCTGCTCCGGGTCCCCGGGACAGCTTTGAGATGGTCTGCATCTACCTTTTCACCTCCGTTTTTCATTACTGTAAGTATTGCTTTTGCAAGGAAGATTGTCTATTGCCAATTTTCAGATTGGCATGGAAGTGAAAAGAGATGAGAAGTGGAATAATTAAAGTGGATATTATTACAAGCTCCGGTACATCTTCTATTTTTTACGTTGCGCTTTTTTCTGGATAAAAAGATTTTGCAAATATCACATTATCTTATAAGGAAAGCAGTGTACATGATCAAATGGATGAAATTGCATAGGAGAAGTGAAGAGTATGTAAAGGAAAGAGATTCAATATATTGCTTAAATATTTAGATGAATTCAATAAGGGCAAGCGAACAATCTCTTTATCTATAAGACGTTAATATAAATAAAACAATATTAATTATAGAGAAAAACGCCACTTCCTAAATGTTATTCGGACATAAGGAGGGAGCGTTAGTTTGGAGTTGGGTAACAATATCATACGCAACACCAATAATGCCATTCATATTTTGGGAGAAGAATGGAACATCATTTATTATGCCCCTTAGTAGAATGTAGCTTTTTTATTATATTTCATTCTTAACCTTAACAATCGCGGCCTATTGTATCTTTGAATAAGGATGAAGGGGAGTTGAATACATACATTGGCTATGGCAAATGATAAAGCCATAAGAAAATTTGTACTTGAATTGATGAATATGCAAGCAAAGCCGGCTGCTGCCATTCCCAAATGCCCCGCTTCGGCATAACAGGTTTCTAAAATAAATTGATCGATGTATGCCAGCGTAATGTCTTTATGCAGGTTTTTCTTTTCAAAGCTTAAAAGCTTACCCCATTCCGGCAACTTGTCTTTCCACACGGCAACATTCATTTTTTTATAGAGTTTTCGTTCGAAGGATTTTTCTTTAAATAACCCATTAGCAGGATGATAGAGAGATTTAGGAAAGAGTCGGACAAGCCAAGCCATTCCAAAACAACAAACCAGCCAGAATGCTGTATTTATGATGGTTATTTTGAATGCAATCCATGGCATATGATGAATCCCCCAACACATACGTTAATACTACTATTTTACTATGACTATATTCGTTGATTCATCCAAAAATCTTAATTTGCATCATTTGAAAAATAAAAAGATAAAAATACAAAGGGTAAAACTCAGTTTAACTGGGAAATCATTTGTGGGTAAATTCGATGGCTTTATCCTTCTTAAACAACCAGCAATTGGCTGTATGCTGGCTGTATTGAATAAAATCAATTTTTAATCCCTAAAAAGTTTCTTAGCATCTTCAATTCTTATCGAATTCTTGCGCTTCAAATAAAGTAAAACGGCAAACCCGGATTCTAAACCATACCCGTACAATGTAAGGAGGTAGGTTCAAGGTGTAAGCGGGAACAAGAAAATAGAGCCAACTAAGGCAACAATGAGAAAAAGAGTCGATGCGATTGGGAAGAATCCGTGCAGCCAGAATGAAAAATCATTCGGGTAATGTTTTTTTTATAATAATGGAACAGAGCAATATTCACTAAAATGTATACGATGATGATGGCAAGAGTTAAAATTCAAGCTATTATCTGACTGGCAGTAAAGGGGCTGAATACAAAGCCGGCTCCGAGCGTAAAAACAAATAACTTTAGTTAAGTTTCATTATAAAAATGTAAACGTTTATATATTTTGAATATTTTATATTGACTAAATCTTACGCTGCTCTTATTATTTTAGTTAATAACAGCGCTTACATTAGCTGGTTTAAGAGTGAAAATCGGTTTTAAGTTTTTTAATACAATTAAATCTAAACGTTTACATTTTGGGTGGTGGGTTTGTTGGCATCAACAATACGGGACGTGGCACAGCTTGCAGGTGTATCAGTAGCTACGGTCTCTCGAGTTATTAATAAAATGGGGGGGGTTCGTCCCGAAACGGAGCGTCGTATAGAAGACGCAATGGAAGAATTGCAATACATACCTAATGTTTTAGCAAGAAGTGTGGCATCGAAAAAAACAAAGCTTATTGGAATGATTGTTCCTGATATAGAAAATCCTTTTTTTGCAGCCGTTTATAGCGGTGCAGATAAAATTGTTCGTGAATTTGGGTATACCACTCTTCTTGGGGGGTCAAACGATACGGTTGATAGAGAAGAAGGACTATTACAAACCATGATGGAGCATCAAGCATCCGGTATTCTTTTAACTGCTGCATTTTCTCGGACAAAGTGGATTGATCGAATTGGTAACCGTGTTCCTATTTGTTTGGTTGACCGTGATATTGAAGGAATTGAGTGTGATCGAGTTTTAATTGATAACAGACGTGGTGCCTATGATGCAACAAAGCTGTTTATACAAAAAGGCCATCGGAAAATTGCAATCATTACAGGTCCGTTGGAAAGTACTCCGGGAAGAGAGCGTTTCGAAGGATATAAAAGCTGTTTGGAAGATTACGGAATAAAAATCATTCCGGATTATATTCAAATTGGTGATTTTCGTGAAAATTCCGGTTACCAGCTTGGCAGGCACTTACTTCAATTAAACGATCCACCTACAGCTATTTTAAGCAGTAATAATTTGATGACACTTGGGCTATTGGAAATCATCCATACAAGTTCGTTTAAATTAGGAGTGGACCTTGGATTAATAGGATTTGACGATCTTCCCATTGCAACTTTAATGAGCCCAAATTTAACGGTTATATCAAGGCCAATGAATGAAATGGGCGAGTGTGCTGCTAACATGCTGATCCAAAGAATACACAGTCCGACAAAGCCAAAACAAACCGTTATTATGACTCCGCATTTAATTGTACGTGGGTCAGAATCAATCAACTTTTAAAAGGGAGTGTGTATATGGATAAAAAAGTCTCAGGAGTAGTCGTTATTGGGAGTATGACAGCGGATGTAACGGCAATAGCAAATACTTTACCTCGCGGTGGCGAAACTGTTTTAGGAGAAGGGCTTACCCTGGTATCAGGTGGGAAAGGCTCCAATCAAGCAGCCATGGCTTCAAGAATGGGGATGAACACTTGGATGGTTGGGTGTGTTGGGACAGATGCTTTTCAAAGTATTGTGCTGGATAGTTTAAGAGACCACGGAGTCAATACTGATTTTGTTGATAAATTGGACAATGAAAAAACAGGTGTAGCTCACATTCGTGTTGATCGTAATGGAAATAACGATATTGTGATTGTTCCGATGGCAAATAACCGTACAAATCCTGAACGGGTGGACCGGTTTTTTGATTCTAATCCTAATGTTAATACCATGTTGCTACAATTGGAAATACCTGTTCCAACAGTTATGTATGCAGCAAAGGAAGCAAAGAAAAGAGGGCTTACAGTTATCTTTGATCCTGCTCCTGCAGCACCCTTTCCGGATGAGCTTTATAAATACGTGGATATTGTTACACCAAATGAAACGGAAACCACGGTTTTGACAGGTATCGAAGTAACAGATGTTGCTACTGCCAAAACAGCAGCACAAGTTCTTTTAGATAAAGGAGTAAAACTGGTCATCATTACTCTAGCAGAAAAAGGTGTATTGATTGCGGATGGCAAATCCTTTCATCATTTATCCTCATTTGATGTAGAAGTGGTCGATTCGACAGCAGCGGGCGATGCTTTTACAGGGACACTTGGTGCATGTGTATCACAAGGAAAGACGATTGAAGAATCTGTCCAATATGCAATGGCGGCAGGGGCTTTGACAGTAACAAAAAGCGGTGCTCAGACTTCTCTTCCGAATAAAGAAGAAATTACATTACTGATGAAAGGCGGATGCTTAAATTGAAAAGTACAAGAGGAATATTAAATCCCCAGCTTTCTAGAGTAATAGCTGAGATAGGTCATACTGATTACTTAGTTGTAACGGACTCCGGACTACCGATTCCACAAGAAGTTGAACGGGTGGATCTCTCAATTTTACCTAATTTCCCGAGATTTATTGATGTTCTAAAAGCGGTTTTAAGTGAAGTAGTTGTAGAAAAAGTCATTCTTGCTGAAGAAATAAAGACGGTTAGCCCTGAAATGCACAATGAAATTCTTAGCTTGTTTCCATCAGACCTAGTTGTGGATTATTTGCCACATACAGAATTTAAAGAAAACACAAGAAGTGCACGTGCGGCGATTCGATCCGGTGAATTTACACCGTACGCAAATATTATATTGCAAGCGGGATGTGATTACTAGTAAGGAGGTAGTTAAGTGGGTGTACGTCTTAGCAATATTCAAAAAAGCTTTGGAGATAACCGTGTACTGCGAGGAATAAGTTTAAACATTGAACCAGGAGAAGTCATTGCACTAGCGGGAGAAAATGGTGCTGGAAAGTCGACTCTGATGAAAATATTATCAGGTGCTCTTCAACCTGATTCCGGCCAGATATTGGTAGACGAAACTCCTGTTTCTTTTCATACTCCACAAGATGCGATGGCCTACAATATTCGTATGATCTATCAGGAAATGAACCTTTTAAGGGATCTTACTGTTGCTGAAAATCTCTTCCTTGTAGATGAAACCAAAAAATATGGGGCTTTTATTTCTAACAAAAGGAAAATGGTAGAAGATGCTAAAGTTTTTTTGAAGGAAATGGGACTAGAAATTGATCCTAAAATTCCGGTGGCAAAGCTTGCCGTTGCTGAGCAACAGATGGTTGAAATCTCAAAGTCCTTGGTAAAAGAAGTCAAGGTCCTCATTATGGATGAACCAACAGCAGCTTTAAATAAGGAAGAAACCGATCGATTATTTGAACAAATTCGTCGGTTAAAGCAAAAAGGTATATCTATCATATATATATCTCACCGTATGGATGAAATATTTGAATTGTCAGATCGAATTGTTGTATTGAGAGATGGTCAGTTAGTCTTAGAAGAAGCCATTGAAAAGGTTGAGCAAAAGCAGATTGTTACTTCTATGGTAGGGAAGCAGCTTGATAATTTTTATCCTAAGGAGCACAACGTTAATTCTTCCCAAATCCGTTTAAAGGTAGAAGGGCTAACTAAAGTTCCTTACTTCCAATCTGTTTCATTCGATATCTCGAAAGGTGAGGTTCTGGGAGTAGCGGGATTACTTGGATCAGGGAAAACAGAACTGTTAAAAGCGTTGTTTGGAGAATTAAAGCTAGATGACGGCTCGATCTCCATTGATGGGATAAGGATTAAAATAAATAGCCCTATAGAATCTATTAAACAAGGTATTGCCTATTTAACGGCAGATCGTAAACAGGAAGGGCTTATCATGGATTTATCCATTTATCACAATCTATCACTTTCTTCCCTGAAACAGTTTTCAAACCCTTTTGGGCTGGTAAATCGGAAGAAGGAACAAAAGGCTGCTGATGAATTTATTCAGCGGGTAAACGTAAAAGCGGCATCACCCAATATTACTGTTCGCAGATTAAGCGGCGGGAACCAGCAAAAAGTAGTTTTCGGTAGATGGATGATGACTCAGCCAAAGGTCTTCATAATGGAAGAACCGACGCGCGGAGTGGATGTGGGTGCCAAATCAGAAATATATCGAACGATTAATTTTCTAACAAAACAGGGTATTTCTGTATTGCTGGTAAGTTCAGATATTCCGGAATTAGTGGCAATGTCTGATCGTGTCGTTGTTCTGCGGGAGGGGCATTTAATTCAAGAGCTGAGCGGTGACTCAATTACTCAGCATAATATTTTACATTATTCACTTAGGGGGGCAGTACATTGACCTTTATCCGTTCGATATTTTCAGAAATGCAGGCGCTTATTGTATTAATTATTTTAATCATCATTGCAGCGCTTCTGTCACCTGTCTTTCTCACTGTAACCAACCTGTTAAATATCTTATTAGAGGTGGCTGTAACGGCTATTCTGGCAATAGGGCAGACTTATATAATCATTCTTGCAGAAATTGACCTGTCTGTTGGGGCGACATTAGGTCTTTCTGCTGCAGTAACCGCGGGTTTTTTGTCTCATGGGAACTTAGTGGTAGGTCTGATTATAGGAATGATTGTCGGCTTGGCTGCAGGGCTTATTAATGGATTACTTGTAACAATCGGAAAGCTGCCTTCCTTTATTGCTACATTAGGCACAATGACAGCATTCGCTGGATTGACATTGGTCATTACTCAAGGAAACCCAATCACCATAACCTCAAACTCATTTCAATACATTGGCCAGGGATTTATTGCAGGTGTCCCATTTCCTGTTTGGTTAATGGTCATTCTTTATGTGCTATTTTGGTTCCTGTTACACCGAACACATTTTGGCCGTTATGTATTTGCGACAGGAGGAAATGAAGAAGCAAGCCGCTTATCCGGGATCAATGTAAAGAAAGTGAAACTATTGTCATTTATTATGGCAGGTGTTTTATCAGCAATAGCGGGTTTTATATTAACCGCTCGATTAAGCTCTGCAGAACCCACTGCGGGAAGTGGTATGGAGCTTGATTCCATTGCTGCCGTTATTCTGGGTGGAACGAGTCTTACAGGCGGGAAAGGGGGGCTTATTGGAACGGTCATTGGTGCCATTATATTAGGTGTTTTAGATAATGGAATGAATTTATTGAATGTATCAGCCTTTTACCAGGGAGTAGCGAAAGGGGTGATTATTCTCTTAGCTGTATTATTGGATCGCAACATGAAGTCTTTATCATCACTTTCAAGACTTGCTAGTTTTAAAAAATCTGCATAATCTAATGGAGGAATTTTTATATGAAAAAGACATTTGCAGTAGCATTAAGTGTATTGGTAATAGGTGGCATGATTGCAGGCTGTAGTTCTAATTCATCTTCCGGAAGTGCAAGTGGTGCTTCAAAAGGGTCATCCTCAGCTTCATCTGGTAAAGAAATTGATATGATTATTAGCACCCTTAACAACCCTTTCTTTGTATCCCTGAAAAATGGTGCAGAAGCAGAAGCAAAAAAACTTGGCATTAATCTTGTGATTCAAAATGCTAATAACGATAATCAAACAGAGTTAAACCTGGCCCAAACGGATATTTTAAAAAAACCGGCAGCCTTGGTTCTCGACCCGGTAGACAGCAATGCTATTGTTGCATCTATAAATCAAGCAAACCAGGCAAAGATACCAGTTTATGCATTTGATCGATTGCCAACTGGCGGTAAATTGGAGACTTTTATTGGATATGACGCGATTAATGCTGGTAAAACGGCAGCTGACGCGTTAGCCAAAGCATTAAATGAAAAAGGAAATGTAATTGAAATACAAGGAATAATGGGAACGAATGTTGCACAAGACCGCAGCAAAGGCTTTGAACAGGAAATTGCTAAATATCCAAATATTAAAGTAGTTGCAAAACAACCCGCTGATTTTGACAGGGCAAAAGCACTTAACGTTATGACTAACCTTATTCAGGCACATTCTGATGTCAATGGTGTATATGCTGCAAATGATGAAATGGCAATGGGGGTCGTTTCGGCATTAAAAGCACGCGGTATGACTCAAAAAGTCACGGTTGTCGGGAATGATGGAATAAAGGATGCTCTTGATTCGATAACAAATGGAACAATGAAAGCCACAAATGCAGAGTCACCTTTTTATGAAGGAATGCAGGTTGCAGATATTGCAAAAGATATTCTAGATGGCAAGCAAGTAAAAAGCTCCACAACATTAGAAGGACAACTTGTAACAAAGGCAAATGTAGATAATTACTGGAAGCACCTAAAAGAAATTGGAGATCCACAAGACTAACCCATTAAAATAAGATGATTTTAAAGAAGGTGACTTAATAGCAGCTGTTATAGCTGTTGTTAAGTCATCTTTTGTAGGATAATAATTAAAAGACTGTTATAACCAGTCAGGATATGAGAATACCCGGTGTTTATGCTAAGACGTTTCCCTAGAACGCTAAGTCCTTTCGAAAATACCATTCCTATTAAAGTATTAGAATTTTTTTCGTTAAAGATAAAAAAAACAATGGTTCTGTTTACTCCTGAATTAGGGAGAAATGCAGTATGTAAGAAAATATTCTCAAAAATTGGCAGTGCTGATACTGAGAAGAGGAAATGAAAACCGATAATCAGATAAATCAGATCTAAAAAAAGAATGGCAACCCTCAATTCATTCTATGTTTTGGTCTGCCATTCTTTTTTGCTGAAATTTTTCCTCGCATACTCTTCATCTGTAAAAAAAGAGCACTCTACTAAAAAAAGATCAAAAGAAAAGTTGGTCAGGATCAGGGCTAACCTGTAATTAAGCGATGAACTGAGGGGCAGTTGCAATTGGCTCATCAAATAATCTTTTCTAGATTGCCTTATTTTCTATCTGCTATAAAGTCACATTTATGATCCATGTACAATTTCAAAAATAGTCCCTTGATTAAAATCAGTAACTTTCATAGAGCCATAAACCCCTATATAAAGCCTGGTTTGATCCAAATTGGTTCCCAAGCTAACGTAGTAAGCGGACTGGGAGCCAAAAGGACTGTCTGTTTCAATTATATTATAATCATTTAATTTCCCAATTGCTGTTCCCCTTGTATAAGCTAAAACACCTCTGGCCGGGTTCTGAGATTCTCCTTGTTTCGCAAGATCGGTAAACACTACGCTTCCCCTTAACTCGGGGATTCCATTCCCCAGATATGGCTGGACGCCTGTAAGGGCAGTTCCTCCAAACTTATCAGGGCGGGAATCCTTATGAAAATAGCTTGCCATTGGATGAAGGCGTGTCATTGATGTTGTTACCGCTTCATGATAGTAAGCCGTTGTTATCTCTTCCAAATCTGTGTTTGCAGAGCAGCCTTTTATGAGTGAAGTAGGAAAAGCACCTTCCCACGCTCGCCAGCCAAAGTTAATGAATCCTTCTTGGTCAGGTTCCGTATTCATTAAAGAAGCTTGGACTAGCTGTGTTACTGGTATGGGATT
This sequence comes from Heyndrickxia acidicola, assembly GCF_001636425.1. Lineage (NCBI taxonomy): Bacteria > Bacillati > Bacillota > Bacilli > Caryophanales > Bacillaceae > Heyndrickxia > Heyndrickxia acidicola. Next base: position 1,201,099 of record NZ_KV440953.1, on the reverse strand, counting down.
ATATTGAATGAATGAAAAAATGGATTCTGCCAAATCCTGTCCGACATTTCCAACATATTTAATATAGCCATTATGAATTCTTTGATAAGAGATGCCTGATACATTGCGAACTCCTTTAGCCATTACCGTCAGCATTCCTTGAAGAGGGGAGGGAAGTTCATGAAAACGTGTGACTGCAGGGGGATTAGGAATAGCTGTATTTTTATCTACGTCAATTTCAATGATTTTCCCGGCTATTTCCATAAGATCCTGGCTTAAATTAAATGGATCATAACCTGATCCTCCATCTCCATTTGTAAAAACAAGCTTCCCAGTTTCGGGTGAAAAATTTAAGCTGTTGACACCATTATGGTTTAAAAATGGCCTTGTTATGTTAAGCAGTGTGCGGCGTTTTTGAGGCTGGCCATTTGATTGCAGAATCCATTCTTCAACGGTATCAATATGATCGTATTGAGTTTCTCTATTGGTCCACCTCAGGTTTAAGGTTGCGGGATCACACGGGTCTGGCTTGAAATGTTCAGAAAGTGCCCCTGGACCTTGGGTTCCTGCTACAGAATAGTGTAGATAAAACAGGCCGTTATAATAAAATTTTGGATGAAACGCCAGTCCCAAAAGCCCCCGTTCATCATACCCGCCAGATCCTCCTAGTTTTAAAATGCGCGGTCGAATATCTAAAAACGTCCTTACCCCGTTTCCTATGTAAAAAATCTCTCCTACTTGGGTTGCAATAAATATTCGTTCCATTGAGTCACCGGGCAGAACGGCTGTTTTTATCACAGTGGGTAAATTTATTCTGCTGACAATTGGCTGTAATCTCACTTTTACCATCTAACGTACACTCCTCTTATCGTCCTCTTTAAGAAAAAATATGATTTGAACCTTTCAATTAGTACCAATGCGGGGAGGGGATGGCTGACCTTGCTAAGTAAATTTTGATAAACTAAAAATCAAGAAAGAATGTATCTCCTTTGGAAACTTTCTAAGGGTAAAAAGAGAGAAGGGGATAGTATTGATTCATATTTCAAACTATTCAGCATTCATGTATAATGAAAATAGTTTCGTGAATCGAAATATATCCTTTGCTTTAAAACATGAATACCTGAAAGGAGAGCTCTTATGAATAAAACGATGAAGAAAACAGTAACACGCCAAGAAGTGCTAGTGGAGGAAACATGGGATTTGCGCGACTTGTTTGAAACAGAGGAAGCCTGGAATCAAGAACTAAAAGCGATTAAACGGGATATTCAAACGGTGGCAAAGTTTAAAGGCAGACTTGTTGAAAATGGCAGGACTTTACTGGATTGTTTGAAAGCACGGGATGCATTAAGCGAACCCCTAATCCAGGCAGCGACATATGCAAGCCTTCGCCAGTCAGCGGATGGATCCAATTCGGCTCATCAAGCAAATGCTGCGCGTGCCGCTTCTCTCATTTCTGATTTCCGTGCAAATTTGTCTTTTATTGATTCTGAAATTCTTGCTCTTCCCGATCAAACCATTCAGAATTTCATCAAGGAAGAAGAAGGGTTAAAGCATTACGCAAAGACTCTGGCTGACTTGCAGGAATTAAAACCCCACCGTTTGTCACCTGAAACGGAGGAAGTATTTAGCAGCCTTTAGTGAGGTTCATGGTGCACCCTATATGATTTACCAGAGAAGCAAAACCTCTGACATGAAGTTTCCTTCTTTTAAAACAGACAATGGAGAGGAGCATCCTTTAACCTTTAATTCCTATGCTGCGTATGAGGAATCTCCTGACACAGAGCTTCGGAGAAAATCCTATCAGGCTTTTACGGAAACGCTGGATCAATACAAAAATACATATGCTGCTGCCTATGCAACAGAAGTGAAAAAACAAGTGATTGAGGCACGTCTCCGTAACTATGATTCTGTAACCGATATGCTTTTACATGAACAGCAGGTAACAAAAGAAATGTATCACAACCAGCTGGATACCATTCTGACAGAGCTTGCCCCGCATATGCAGCGGCTTGCCAAGTTGAAAAAGCGGGTCCTTGGAATGGAAAAGTTTTACTACAGTGATTTAAAAGCTCCTCTGGATTCGGATTACAATCCTGAAGTTACGTACAAAGAAGCCGCTGCCCTTGTCCTAGAAGCCTTAAAAGTAATGGGTCCGGAGTATACAGATATTATGGAGCAGGGGCTTCATAACTGCTGGGTAGACCGAGCTGATAATATCGGGAAAAGGTCCGGTGCCTTCTGTTCCAGTCCTTATGGCGCCCATCCATATATCATGATGACCTGGAACAACTCGATGCGGAATGCATTTACCCTTTCCCATGAGCTTGGCCATGCGGGCCATTTTGTACTGTCCGGACGCAATCAGACCATTTCAAACACCCGCCCGTCCAGATATTTTGTGGAAGCTCCTTCTACGATGAATGAAATGCTTTTAAGCAGGCATATCTTAGCCAAATCAAATAATAGCAAAATGCGACGGTGGGTGATCCTTCAATCATTGGGAACCTATTATCACAATTTCGTTACGCATATACTGGAAGGGGAGCTGCAGCGCCGGATTTATGGGCTAGCGGAAAAAGGGATTCCGATAACCGCTAAGATTTTGTGTGAACAAAACCTGGAACTGCTTTCAGATTTCTGGGGGGACAGTGTTGAACTTGATGAGGGTGCAGAATTAACCTGGATGCGCCAGCCTCATTATTATATGGGCCTTTATCCATATACTTACTCAGCCGGTCTTACAGCTTCAACCGCTGCTTCGCAAATGATCGAAGAAGAAGGCCAGCCTGCAGTCGACCGCTGGTTGTCCGCTTTAAAAGCAGGTGGTACCTTGAAGCCCCTTGAGCTTATGAAGCTGGCAAACGTAGATATGTCTACGCCAGCTCCTATTCGGAAGGCTGTTGCTTACGTTGGAACTTTGATTGATGAATTGGAAAAAAGCTTCCCATGTTAAATAAGAAGGGGATGCAGCCACCAATAGGTACTACTCTGCATGGTAAAATTTCAACACGCTTTATTTTTTAGAAAATGATAAACGGGTTCGCTATCTATGATCACTTGAAATTTAGGTAAAAGGTCTGCTTATCTCTTAATAGGCAGACCTTTTTTAATTGTGGCGGTGATGATATCGTACCCGCTGTATATTGTAAACATAAATTTTGGAGTTTTAGAGATGTTTCCTGGTTATTTTAATGCATTCGAGTGGTACATTACTTCCACAAAAAGTATATTCTTTACTTCTTATAGGTTCTAAAATACCCGACTAGATTCCACTATGGTCATAGGGTTAGGATATTTTCTTATTTCCGCTGATGTAGATGCCACTAATTGTTTATACTCTTTTTCCTTTACAAGTTTTTGTTTTAATTCAAACCATTTTCTTTTTTAACCACATATGGAATGTGTATACAATTAATAAGAATAGACAATAACCCACAAACGAATATAGATGGCTCCAATAATTGGTATGCACAAAGAACCCAAATTCCTCAGCCATTCTCTCTATTACTGTCATTCCTAAACTTATAAAAATGACTAAGATGGCCTTTGCCCAATTCCTCCATTTTTGCATTAAAAATAAATATATAACCATTAACATGGGTAAGCCAACCAACGTAAATAGAATATTAATAGAAAAAACAGATGGGAACGGTCGAATCGGAAAAAAGTATAAATGCTTTCCGACAAATAAAAGATCTAAATAGGTTCCAAGTAAGGAAGAAAGTAATATGGTTGGTATATAGTTTTTAATGCAGAAAAGAAATTGCCTTTTTCGCAAGGGCTGCAAGTTCGATTCTTTCAAGTGTTTTGCAGTACTCATTTTGTATCTCCCCATTGATTGGTTCATCTAATTCTAAAAAATAATCCATTACTTGCAAGTCTCCAAACCAATCTCCTTTTTCTGCTTCCACCTGTTTAACATGTTTCCATGCGTTTTCAAGGCTGGGGCTATAAATCCTTCTTGCTCCCGGCTTTAGACGACATGATTTTAAATGAATTTGGTACTGTTTTCCGGGTGTTCCTTCATGAACGTTGTTGAAAATAGTAGGCCAATAATCCTTTCTTGAGCCAGTATGCGGGTGGCTAATTGCCCACTGTTCCGTATTATTTAAAACCTCCTTGTTATTAAAAAGGACTTTATACAATCTCTTTCCTAATAAAATTCGTTCATGTACGGAAACAAATTGATGAAGCGTTTGTCCCGTTAACTTTAATTCTCCGTTCTCCAGGTATGGAAATAGAATGTGATTAAAGGACAGGAGGTCTTGAAGTTTAAACTCCAGCTTATTGAAGACCTCGTTTTTATAAAGTGGATTTTGAACAACTCTTTTTTCTAGATAGTTTTGTTCATTAATAATAAGGGCGATTGTAAGGATGGACTTATTCTGATACTTCCAAAAGTAGTTCCAAATGGTTTCCATGAAGATTGATATATTAAAAAAAGGGAAAAGAAAAAATAATGGTATGTTTCGTTTCAAGCTCTCGTGGTAAAGCAAAAATTGTGGATAGGCATCTTGAAAAATGAGCCAATTTCCTCGTTCTAAAAAAGAAAAATAGGACCGTTTTTCCTTGTTCGATAATAATCTGGATAAGAGTTCACCTTTTAAATCTGTCATGTTCCAGCCGCCATTGCGGGAGACCATATGTCCTAAAAAGGCCCAATGAACTTCTGGATGATCTCGGTAGAAGTTAAGATAGGCCCTTGTTCTTGTTACATTATTTAGATTCCATTCCATTGTTTGCAGCTTAATTTGAGTCAGAATCCTTGATTCTTCTTTTGATAGTCTAATAGCAGACTTGTCTAACTTTTTGCGTCTCTTTAATTCTTGTTTAATAATCTCGAAAGCGGTTTTTTCTTGATTCCTTCTAAAAAAAATAGTTCATCTCCTCCACGTATTCCACACCTCATGTGAATATAAATAGTCGTTGCTCACTGAGGAGAGGAATGAGGATATTTGACTGCCAATTCTCACCAAGGCATTAAATGGATAGTAAGTATGCGTAGAAAAGGCTAATCTCCAGGTGGATTATAGAACGATCCATTTGAAACAAGAATTTACGGGTTCTTCATGATTATTTTATTATGGACTTTGGCAATAAATGATAAAGATTTACTTTAGGGGGTTTTCTCAAAATTATATGGAATCAAGAAAAAGGAGAATGGAAGCTTTTTTATCATGAAATGCAACTGTCAACGGAGGATTTGAATTCCATCGAAATTATCGGAAACTTGATAATTGGCTCACTAGTTGATTGAGAATGATTCTATGAAAGAACCGATAGGTAAGTTCGGACCCAAAACAGAGAGGTGCAGTGGAGAATTTCTATGAATGGAGAAACTTCTAGAAATGGTTACTGGAAAATAGGATGTGGCCGCGACTAAAAGTATGTTCCTTACTTTTTAAGATGCTAAGTATACGGAGTACTGAAAGTAAGTCCGATGCTGGAAAAGCAGATCGGTGCGCAGACGGTCTAGGCAATGGGAAGCATACCTATTTAATGATAAAAAGAGCAAAGGGATCTCCTCCTGCGTTCTATATGTTTATAGGAAGAATAAAGAGTAAATGCGGCTCTTTTCATCATTATTGGAAGAGAAACTGAGAAACTGGTTATTACGTTAAACTTACAATTCTTTGTGTATTTCATGGAAGAAGAGAATATCCATATCGTTAAAACATTTACCATAAAGCATTATTTCTGTATAGAAATGTTCCACTTTTTCAATTTTTTAATTAGGGTGGAGTGATCAATCCCTAAATGCACAGCGGCTTTTCTAAGAGACGTTCTCTTTTCAAGGGTATCCATGATGATTTTCTTTTCAAACTGTTCGACTTGCTGCTTCAGGGAAAGGGATGAATCTGGTTGACTATGTGTGCTAAAGTGCGGTGGAAGGTCAGATGGTTTGATATAAAGAGAAGGCACAGAAACAATCATGTTTTCCACTAAGTTCCTTAATTCTCTTACATTTCCCGGCCAGTGGTAACTTTGTAAGATATTTTTTGTTTCAGGAGAAAGATGCTTTTCAATGTTGTAAAGTTTACAAAAATAAGAAAAGAAATGAGTAAGTAAAACATCAATATCCTCTAGGCGTTCATTTAATGGCGGGATACGCAATTCAACCACCTGGAGACGGTAATACAAATCCTCCCTGAATAAGCCTTGTTTCACCAGCTTTGTTAAATCTTTATTTGTGGCAGAAATGATGCGGATGTCCATCTGTTTCACTTTGCTGCTTCCCAATCTTTGAATCTGCTTTTCTTGTAGAACCCTTAGTAATTTGACTTGAAGGGCAAGTGGTAATTCTCCGATTTCGTCAAGCAGGACTGTGCCTTTATCTGCTAATTCTAACAATCCTATTTTTCCATCCTGACGCGCCCCTGTAAAGGCTCCTTTTTCATACCCAAATAATTCAGACTCCAGCAGTTGTTCAGGTATGGCGCCACAGTTTACTTTTATAAATGGCATGTCTTTCCGATCACTTTCTTGATGAATTAAATTGGCAATTACTTCTTTTCCTGCTCCAGATGGACCGGATAGGAGAATACTTGTAGGGAATGAAGCGATTTGTTTTACTTTGTAGATGATCTCTTTCATTTGCATACTTTGAAAAATAACTTTTTCATCCGAACCTTCCGCAGAAAACGTATAACGGTTTTGACTCATTTCCGAAAAACTTTTCGCTTTTTTCAATTCATTCGAAAGTTCATTTAAGCGAGAAATATCACGAACACTCGTAACAACCATTTGGATGTTCCCGGCTTCATCGAAAACAGGACTTCCAGTTGCGATGACATCCTTTTCTTGCTTGCCTATTTTTTGAAGAATGGAAATACGTTTTTTATCCTCTAAGACAAATAAAGAGACCGATTGATCAAAATATTCATTATGGATTAAATCAGCCATCTGGTGGCCAATAAGCTCTTCTCGTTTATATCCTGTGATTTCTTCATAGGCAGAGTTAACGAAAATGGTTTTACTCTCCTGATCTACAACATAGATGCCGTCGGTGGAAAATTCGATTATTTTCTCCATCTGTTTAAAAAGAGAGTGGAAATGTTCCATTTGTGATATATCTTGAATCATACATACAGCCCCAATTAATTTTCCATCCTGATACAAGGGTGTACGATCCAGTAGACATGATAGATTTGAAATCTCTATTCTTACTCCTGTTACGCTTTGTTCATTATCTAAATCTCTATAAAGCCCTGAATTTGGAATGAACTCATCCATATCCTTTCCCATATATTCATCAGTACGGATATTCAACATCCTCTTGGCAGAAGAATTCATTTTCAGCACTTTTTTGTTAAGGTCAACCACAATGACGCCATTTGTCATAGAAGAAATGATACTTTCTAAAAGTTGATCCGCAGCGATCGATTTTTCCATCTGTTTAACACCTCACACTTTTATGGTGAAAAAAATCACCAGTGGTGCTCTTTTTCACCGCTAGTGAATCCGTTTACATGAATCGGTATGTTCCTATATGTGGTGAATTTTATCACCAACTAACCATTTATTCAATTAAAAAAAATCATCTAAATCAACGAGTGATAGAGTTGGCACGGAAATTGCATGTATAAAGATGAGGAGGTGTATTTATGGAGACAAAAGGTTTATATATTAATGGGAAATGGGTCATGAAAGAAAGAACATACCCTCTTTACTCGCCATATAGCGGAGACTGTGTTGCTGCTATTAGTATGGCTGGTGAGGAAGATGTGAAAGAGGCGATTGCGGGTGCACATGAAGCTTTTCGAACCATGAAAGAAATGCCAGCTCATAAACGCGCAGACATTTTATTTAGGGTGGCACAAATTCTGCGGGAAAGAAGGGAAGATTTAGCTCAGATTCTAGTGAAAGAGGCAGGAAAGCCTATCCGTACAGCTAGAGGAGAAATAGAGCGTACCATTGTTACCTATCAATTTGCTGCAGAGGAAGCGAAACGAATATATGGGGAAACGATTCCGATGGATGCAGCTCCTGGCGGCGAAAAAAGGCTGGGTTTTACATGGAGAGAGCCGCTGGGTGTAGTAGTTGCGATAAGTCCTTTTAATTTTCCGTTTAACCTTGTTGCCCACAAATTGGGGCCAGCATTTGCTGCAGGGAATGCCGTTGTGTTAAAGCCGGCGGAACAAACCCCTTTAAGTGCCTGTGTAATGGCTGAAATCTTTCAAGAGGCAGGCCTTCCTGATGGGGCACTGCAGGTAGTGACTGGAAGTGGAAGAGAACTTAGCGACGCTCTTATCAAGGACGAAAGAGTGAAGAAAGTCACGTTCACAGGCAGTGGTACAGTAGGTAAGCTGATAAAAGAAAAAGCTGGTTTACGGAAAGTAACGTTAGAGCTGGGTTCTAACTCGGGATTAATTATCGAACCGGACGTTCCTTTGGACAAGATCATACCTAGATGTGTGGAAGGGGCATTTGCTTTTGCAGGTCAGGTGTGTATCTCATTACAGCGTATTTATGTCCATGAATCAATCTATCAAGAGTTTAGTGAAAGCTTTATTCAAGAAGCAAAAAAATTAAAAATCGGCGACCCGATGGAAGAAGCAACAGATATCAGTGCGATGATTAGCAGCCGGGAAGTGGAAAGAATTGAATCCTGGGTGAATGAAGCAGTACAACAAGGAGCGAAGGTAGGGTTAGGCGGTAACCGGGAAGGATCCATTTTCTCACCGACCGTTTTGTTGAATGTTACAAGTGACATGACCGTTTCATGCCAGGAAACATTTGCACCAGTCGTATCGATCGTTCCATATCAGAACCTGGATGAAGCCATTCATATGGTGAATGATTCTGTGTATGGATTAAACGTGGGAATCTATACCCAGAATATCAACAATGCTTTCTATGCATCTAGAAAACTAGAATCTGGCGGAGTGGTTGTAAATGACATTCCTACTTTCAGATTGGATCATATGCCATATGGCGGAGTGAAAGAAAGTGGTTACGGCCGCGAAGGAATAAAATATGCAGTTCAAGAAATGACGGAATTGAAATTTATTACAATAAAAACGGAATTCTAGGGGGAAAAAAAATGTCAAACATTATTAAACCGAATCCTAAGCTATATGTAATGGACAATGGCCGCATGAAAATGGATAAAAACTGGATGATTGCCATGCATAACCCTGCAACGATCCATCATCCCAATGTACCAAATGAATTTGTTGAATTTCCGGTTTACACCGTCCTAATCGACCATCCGGAAGGAAAAATTCTTTTTGATACCGCCTGCAATCCAAATTCCATGGGGCCGAATGGCCGCTGGGGTGAAATGACTCAGCAAATGTTCCCTATCAATATGGGAGAAGAGTGTTATCTTCACAGCCGTTTAGAGCAGCTGAAAGTAAGACCGGAAGATATTAAGTATGTTGTAGCCTCTCACCTTCATCTGGACCATGCCGGATGCCTGGAGCTGTTTACAAACGCAACCATCATTGTACATGAAGATGAGCTTAATGGGACACTTCAATCCTATGCCCGCAATCAAAAGGACGGGGCCTACATTTGGGCGGATATTGATGCTTGGATTAAAAATAACCTTCAATGGAAAACCATTAAACGCACGGAAGATAACCTTGTTTTGGCTGATGGGATTAAGATTTTGAATTTTGGAAGCGGCCATGCATGGGGGATGATCGGGCTGCACATTGATATGCCGGAAACAGGCGGGATTATTTTGGCTTCAGATGCTGTTTATACGGCTGAAAGCTTTGGTCCGCCCATTAAACCGCCTGGCATCATCTATGACTCACTTGGATATGCAAATGCAGTAGAAAAGATCCGCAGAATAGCCAAAGAAACCAATTCACAGGTTTGGTTTGGCCATGATGCTGAGCAGTTCAAACATTTCCGTAAGTCAACGGAAGGATATTACGAATAAAAAGGAGGAGAAGAAAGATGACGGTTTCAAAATTAGTTTTTACACCTTTAAGCTATACAGGATGGGGCTCTTTAGAGCAGCTTTTACCTGAAGTGGAAAAATACTCACCAAGGAAAATTCTTTTGGTCACCGATCCCTTCCTAAAAGAGATAGGTTTAACGGAACGGGTAACCGCTCCTCTTACAGAACAGGGCTATGAAGTTACCGTATACACAGAGGTTGTACCGGAGCCGCCACTCGCAGTAGGGGAAAAACTTGTTGCGTTCACACGTGAAGGGAAATTTGAAATGGTGATCGGACTTGGCGGTGGAAGTGCGATGGATCTCGCGAAGCTAGCAGCAGTGTTGGCGGGAAATGAAGGTCCAGCAGCCGATTATTTAAACTTATCAGGTTCAAAAAAAGTGGAGGAAAAAGGATTGCCCAAAATACTGATCCCTACCACTGCGGGTACTGGTTCTGAGGTTACGAATATTTCCGTTCTTTCATTGGAGTCGACAAAAGATGTGGTGACCCATGATTATCTTTTGGCAGACGTAGCGATTGTCGATCCGGAATTGACTGTTTCTGTCCCGCCAAGAGTAACGGCAGCAACAGGAGTGGATGCATTAACCCACGCCGTTGAAGCTTATTTATCCGTGAATGCAAGCCCGGTATCAGATGGTTTAGCTCTTCAAGCCATTCGTTTAATCTCACGTTCATTGAGGACAGCGGTCGAGAATGGAAATGATAAACAGGCTCGTATCGATATGAGTAATGGCAGTTACATTGCCGGCTTGGCTTTTTTTAACGCTGGAGTAGCAGGTGTGCATGCATTGGCCTATCCTTTAGGCGGCCAGTTCCATATTGCCCATGGTGAATCGAATGCGGTATTACTCCCCTATGTAATGGGCTATATTCGTAAAAGCTGTACAAAAAGAATGGCCGATGTTCTAAACGCACTCGGGGGAAATTCTCTCTATCTATCAGAAGAAGAGGCTTCTTACAAGTGTGTGGAAGAACTGACAAGACTCGTTAAGGATGTAGGCATCCCACAAACATTAGCTGGTTTTAATATCCCTGAATCGGCTTTAGAAAGCTTAACTCAAGATGGTGTACAACAAAAAAGATTATTGGCCCGCAGCCCTTTACCATTGTTAGAAGAGGATATAAGAAAGATTTATCAATCGGCCTTTAATGGGGTAGTCACTGAATAAGAGTTTTTATGTATAACGATAAAAAATAGAAGTTACTCATAAACATAGGTAACTTCTATTTTTCCTTGGATCTTTTTAATATTTCATCTGAGATAAAGAAAAAATCAGAACTATTAAAGCAAACTTTAACTTCCCGCATGTCAAACAAATCAAATGCAGTTTTGGTGTTACAGAATATAAAAAGGGTAACACGAAGCAATCTTTACTATCTCAGGCAGATAAAGCTTTATACATATCTAAAGAAAACGGGCGGAATCAGGTAAGTGTAATCTAAACAAAAAAGGCTATCGATAAAAGATAGCCTTTTTTGTTTAAGTAAGAATTAGCTTAATTTATATACTCGCAACCGAACCGCCATCTACCCGAAGGTTTACACCATTAATAAAGGAAGCCTGTTCAGAAGCAAGATAAACAACAGCAGACGCTGCTTCATCAACTGTTCCAGGCCGTTTTACTTCGACATGTGGACGGTTTTCCCTTAAAAATTGTTGAGTCGCTTCTTCATAGGTTATATTCAGCTGCTTCGCATTATCTTTTAATAGATTTTCCAGCATTGGTGTCATGATAAATGCTGGTGACACAGTATTCACCAGAATTCCCTGTGCGGCATACGCCTTTGATAAGCTCTTTGAAAAATTGATAATTGCAGCTTTTGAAGCATTATAATGAGGCATAAACGAATCAGGCTGAAGCCCTGATTCCGATGAAATATTAATGATGCGTCCAAATCCGGCTTTTTTCATAAAAGGGATAACTGCTTTGGTTACGCGGACAGTCCCAAATACATTCACATCAAATATATGCTGCCACGCCTCTATATCCAATGTTTCAAAATCATCAAATCCACTGGCTATTCCTGCATTATTTACGAGTATATCGATTGATTTGAAGCGGTCGATTGCAGAGGAGACCAGATGTTCTACATCAGATTGTTTCGTTAAATCCGCCTGAACAGCAAGCACATTGCCTCCCAGCTTTTCAATTTCCGCTGCTGTTTCTTTTAATGCTTCTTCACCACGGCCACAAATTACAACATTGGTGCCTTCCTTGGCAAACGCGACGGCAATTGCTTTTCCAATACCTTTACTGCCGCCTGTCACGAGTGCCGTTTTATCTTTTAATCCCAGGTTCACTTTAGATCCAATCCTTTCTATGGGCGTCTATTGTTGATTATATATTAACAATATCTTCTAGTCATAAACAAATGATATGGCTGATTTTCTGCTCTACTACTCAATAAAGGAGGGAAACCACTAAGATGGTTTCCCTTTAAAATGTTCCGTCTAGTTTAGTATATGGTATATTCTTATACTTGCTGAGCAAGGACAATTATCATCAAGATTCCTATTTTTTGTTGAACAATTCAAGGAAGCAGAGATGGAATGAGATAAATGAACTCCTTATACAATAGGAAGCCAGCCAGGGATGCCAGTATAGTACTCCCACATTTTATCAGAAATAGCTAGTTCTTTTTGATCTTTTTTAGATAATGTTGTTCGGATTTTGTCTTCTTCACCGGCTTGTACTTTTTGTACCCACTGAGGTTCCATTATCAATTCCCTCCCTAAAGCGATTAAAGGTACACCTGTTTCAAATGCTTTCATCACTTCATCGGGTGTCTGCAGCATCCCAACACCCATCACAGGAACACGATCGCCGACACGTTCATGAATCATAACAACTCGGGATGTCTGATCGTTATCATCACGGATTGATCCGTTCCAAAAGCCGCCGACAGAAATATGGAGATAATCCAGGTCCTGGTCCGCTAACTTGTCCACTAATTGCAACGTGTCTTCCATGTTGATGCCAGGATTCTCTCTTTCTTCAGGCGATAACCGATAGCCGATGAGAAAAGGTTTTGTTGCATGGTCTGAAACTGCTTTTTTAACAGCGTCAACTACAGCAAGCGGGAAGGACATACGTTTTTCCAGCGTTCCACCCCACTTGTCAGTTCTGCGATTTGAGTGTGAAGAAAAGAATTGCTGAATCAAATACGTATTGGCACCATGGATTTCAACTCCATCATACCCAGCTTCGATTGCTCTTCTGGTTGCTTCCCCAAATGCTTTAATCATTTCATCGATTTCGTCTGCTGTCATTTCCCGAGGTACCACGGCATCGTCCCGTTCCGCTGCTACCGCACTCGGAGCAATTGGTTGACGATCGAGCAATTCTTCAGGCGGGCACATTCTGCCACCGTGAAAAATTTGTAAAATTGCCTTTGAACCTTTTTCCTGTATAGCTGTCGCCACACGTCTTAAACTAGGGATTAGGGAATCGGAATCTGCACCAAATTCACCTGGGAATCCTTTTCCATTCCTGGTGACGTATGTGCATGCGGTGATTACCGTTCCTACACCACCGGCACGTTCTTGATAATACGCAACTTCTTCGTCTGATACTTCACCGTTTTCATGTGCCGCCGTATTGGTCATGGGTGCCATGGTAATACGGTTCTTTATTTCAACTCCAGAACGGAAGGTAAATGGTTTAAAAGCAGCTTCATATTTTGGATTCATCTTTTTTTCTCCTTTTGTTTACATCAAGTTTGTTAAAGGGTTTTGCTATTTAGCAAACGGATAACATAGACTACAAAAATTTCTTTGAAAGGGCACTTTTTTATATTCTATTCAAAAAAATTTATAGAGATACATTAAAAGCCTGCCATAAGGATCGTCCATTTTTGACCTATTTTAGCTGAGTAATTTCTGCCAATATTTCATAGGAATGGAGGCGGGCCTTATGATCGTAAACCTGGGCGATTGCCATGATTTCATCGGCTTGGCTATCATCCAGAAATTTTTCCAGCTTTTCTTTTACGGTTTGAGGACTGCCGACAATCGAAGTTCCTAATTGATTTTCAAGGGCAGCTATTTCATAGTCGCTCGCTATATCATGAATATTATCCACTGGCGGCTGCAATGGGACTTCCTTCCCGCGCATCAAATTCAAGAACTGCTGCTGCAATGTTGTTGCGAGCCGCTCAGCTTCTTGATCTGTGTCGGCCGCAATGATGTTTAGTCCTACCATTGCATGCGGCTTGTCAAGTACTTTAGAAGACTTAAACGAACGGCGGTACAGCTGAATAGCCGGCAGTGTGCTATGCGGCGAGAAATGGCTCGCAAATGCAAACGGCAGTCCAAGCTCTCCTGCCAGCTGGGCACTGTATCCGCTTGAACCTAACAGCCAAATAGGTATGTTTAATCCCTCACCCGGAATTGCTTTAACATGACTATATCCTTGTGCCAGGGAAGGGTCAAAGTAATTCCGGAGCTCAGCCAGCTGCTCAGGGAAATCTTCTCCTGAACTTCTCAAGTCACGTCTTAATGCACGTGCGGTAAGCTGATCAGTGCCTGGTGCACGGCCCAAGCCAAGATCAATACGTCCTGGATATAATGATTCCAGAGTGCCAAATTGCTCAGCAATAACAAGAGGTGCATGATTCGGCAGCATAATGCCGCCTGAACCTACCCGGATTTTTGATGTACCTGCTGCAACATGGGAAATGACTACCGATGTTGCAGAGCTGGCGATAAATGGCATATTATGATGCTCAGCGAGCCAATATCGGTTATACCCCAGCTTTTCAACGAGCCGGGCCAGCTCCAATGTATTGCGAAAAGAATCAGCCGGCGTACTTCCATCTGCAATTGGAGAGAGATCCAGGACCGAGAATGGAATATTTGTAATTTGTTTTGTATCATTTTCAGGCATATGCTCATCTTCTTTCTTTAAAAATTTCGTTTCAAACCTATAAAAGAATTTACAGGTTGTTTTCTTTGTCTTCTTTTACTGCTTCAATCTAAATCACATTAATTTAACTGATTTAATATCTGCAGAAAACACATCTTTTATTAGAATTAGACTAGACACTGTTTAATTTACTGCAGCCTGAGCCAAAATTTCATAAGAGCGCAGCCGTGCCTTATGATCAAAAATCTCTGTATGAGCCATAATTTCATTAGCGTCAGTCCTTTCTATTAACTCATGGAGCTGCTGCTTCACACCTGCAGGGTCCCCGATGATAGAAGTGAAAAGCTGTTCTTCAACCGCCCTGCGTTCATTATCGTTCCAAAGCTCGTCCATATTATCAACAGGAGGCAAAATGGGCGAAGGCTGTCCGCGGGTTAATAAAAGAAATTTTTGATACATCGAAGTGGCAAGCCTTTGTGCCTCCTGTTTCTTATCCGCAGCCACCACTTGAACGGCTAACAGTACATAAGGCTCCTCCAAAAATTGAGACGGACGAAAATATTCCCGGTACCGTTTTATGGCCTCCAGCATGTTACCTGGAGCAAAATGTCCCGCGAAAGAGAATGGTAACCCAAGTATTCCAGCCAATTGTGCACTATAAGATCCTGAACCTAACAGCCAAATGGGCACATTTGTTTTTTCGCCGGGAATGGCGTGAAAGCTAAATGAACCATTCTTAGTGGCTGTTCCTGTACCATAAAGATATGCGATAAGCTCTTGAAGCCGGTCATCAAATTCAGGTTCACCAGCCACCCGCTGCCGCAATACATTTGCTGTATATTGGTCGGTGCCAGGTGCCCGCCCCAATCCAAGGTCGATCCGGCCAGGGAAGAAGGTTTCTAATGTTCCAAATTGCTCAGCCACGGAAAGAGGAGAATAATGGGAAAGCAGCATTGCGCCTGATCCAATACGCATTTTTTCCGTGATAGAGGCTACTCGTCCAATTACGATCGGGGATGCTGAACTCGCCATTCCTGCCCAATTATGATGTTCAGCAAGCCAAAACCGTTTATATCCCCACTGTTCTGTTTTCTTTGCTAGATCAAGCGTGTTTTGAAGGGAAAGTTCGGCTGATCCTCCCTCGACAATTGGGGAGGGATCTAGTACTGAAAGAGCTATTTTCTTTGTCATAATTCTTCCTCCTTTTATACAATTTAAAGCTGGCCTGTACCTTTATGGGTTGGAAAGTAGGGTAAAACAAATTCTCCAAGCTCCTGGATTACTTCCTCTGGAGGGCGCTTGGAAAAATACAGAACAAACGCCAAATGGTTGACACCAATCGCTTGAAATTGATGAAGTAGATCAACTAAACGGTTTCTTCCCACGGAATAGCCTAAGGGTATGGGGACAGGTATTTCATCGGGATTTTCCGATAAATCGATGAACAAGCTCTGAGAGAAGGGTTTAAAATCTCCTGGAGCATGAACTTCAGTTAAAGCACGATAATCCTGGATAAGCTGCGTCTGTTGAATAATGCTTCTTGGGTATTGAAGCCACCCATCCCCATTCCTGGCTATCCAATTGATAGACTGATTGCTAAATCCAGTCACCATGGTCGGAATCGAAGATACAGGCTTTGGGATTAACCTCATATCTGTACCATCGATCAGCCCGGCGTGGCTGTGGATTGTCGGCTGATCCTCTTTTAATAGCCGGTCGAGAATTTCGAAATTTTCTTTAAATAACCGACCGCTTTCTTGCTTAGATATCCCTAAAGCTGTAAAGTCTTTTTCCCTGTCCCCTGATGCCACTCCCATAATCAATCGACCTGGAAACAATTGATCGATTGATGCAGCTTCCTTGGCTACCCTGACGGGGTGGCGCAAAGGGAGAACTACACTTCCTGTCACTAACGCAATGTGCTTCGTATAGGCAGCAAGATACGTCAAATAAATCCATAAATCGTATTTTTGGCCGTTATCATCAATATTCAAATTCTGCATCGTAACATCACGGAGCCATAATGAAGCAAAGCCATGTTCCTCAATTTTACGGGCAAGCTCCAGCTGATTCTCCATAATCGGATTTTTAGACATCCTGGCAGTCGGGAGGACAAAACCAAGTGTCATTTTGTCTTTCTGGTACATGCTGTTATAGGCACGATGATTTTGAAAACTCACTCTTGGGCCTCCTTAAAAGGTTATATTTTTAAGCCTATATATTTTTCAAACTGTTTAATGGTTTCCTCATTGCGTCGATAATAAGTCCATTGTCCGATTCGTTTCATTTCCACCAGCCCGCTTTGCAATAATAGAGACAAATACTGGGAGGTAGTGGACTGTGATAGTCCTACTTTGCTGCGAATATCACTAACACAAACCCCGCCATCAAAGCCTTTTTCTTTGATGACATGGGCCTGCGGGGAAAAATTATTATCAGGTTCTTTTAACATTTGCAGAATATTTACTCTTATTTGATTTGATAGAGCCTTGAAAATTTCAACTGCCTGTTCGTCGTTTATCATATTTGATTCCCGATTCAACGCTGCCCGCCCCTTTCTGATCTTATAAAAATCAATTTTGCTTGGAATGCATATAACTAATCGAACAAAAGGATATTGATAATTTGCGATATCTCTATATTAATTTCCTTTATACCTAAAATCAAATTTTATGCTTTAGACAGGACTAGGAAACGGCTTTAAAGGAACTACACAAATTAGCTTAGAGAACAGGTGGAGGAAAGATTGCCCATCTTTTAAATGATTTGGGTTTATATAGCTTTGAAAAAACAAGACTTTAAAAGGATAGGTGAAGAAACTTCTGATGAAGATGATGTTATAGATAACGATACAATGTCTATGGATTCTGTTGCTTCGTTTTGGGATCCTTGTGAACAACGTTATGAAGCAGTCTTTTTTGAGTCAAAGAGACGAGCTAATAAACCCTCTCAGGATGATATTGTAAAATGGATTAACAAGTTTAGAAGTGCACAGGAATTTATAGAGGAAAATGATGAAATTCAACATAAATTATGTGCTGGAACAGGAGAGGAAGACATGCAATGTTAAAAAAGTATTCTTTTTTGGAAATATTTTATTACTTTGTTACTTTTAGCCATTATTAACTCCTATCTATTAAGACCTGTTGGAAGGGGGCGTATTTTTATTTCAAACTGTACATTTGCCCTTTGTCTCCACTGCAATTTGATCCAACTCAAAAACCGTATAAATTATAACCCTGTTGAAACCATGTGCTCCCTTATCAGCAAAATATCTGGGGATCTCAGCCGTTACCCTTTCAAAGGTAAGCCTAGTATGATGGAAGAGAACTATAATATCTTTGATTTTCAATTATTTGTTAATGACATGCACTGAACATAAATAGACGCTTTGGGGATCATCCGGACGATTTTTAAACCCATGCTGGAAGCACAACACTATATAAGGGAACATTGTATATGGACAGGAATGACTTAAAAGACAAAATCACTCGAATAGTTTATACATAAGTAAGTAAGTAAGTAAATAAGTAAGTTTGTTTGTGTACCAAGTCTTTTATTTTAAACTAGTATACAGATTTTTTTATTTATCTTACTATTATACAACTGATTTGTTATTGGCAAGGATTAATAGATTGTTAAATAAAATAATGAAGAACAATTGAATTCCTTTGTGTAATCGATTACAATATTCTTATCTAGGTTTACTGAAGGGGAAAGTATAAATGGTAAGAATTGCAGATGTGGCAAAAATGGCCAATGTATCCACCGCCACCGTCTCCCGGGTGATAAGCAATGCAGGGACGGTGAAAAAAGAGACAGCCGATAAAGTTTTGGAAGCCATAGACAAATTAAATTATAAACCCAATATGCTGGCAAGACAATTAAGGAGATTAGAAACCAAAACGGTTCTTGTGGTTATTCCTGACATAACGAATACATTTTTTTCAAATGTCCTCCGTGGAATTGAGTCTGTGGCAACTGCATACGGATACCAGGTGCTTCTTGGTGATGCTCAAAACATTGTTGAACGTGAGAGAAGTTATTTAGATAATTTAGGCCAGAGAAAAGCGGACGGTGTTATACTATTAACCGCCAGGACTGACCAAAAAGTGTTAGGGGAATTATCTGAACAGTACCCTGTTGTACTGGCATGTGAATACTATGAGGGTTCCAATCTGCCTACTGTTTCGATTGACAACATCAGTAGTGCCAGAAAGGCAACTGAATATTTAATTAGCTTAAACCATAAGAAAATAGCACATATTTCAGGACCCCTGAAAGTGGTGGTGGGCAGGGACCGTTTAAAAGGATTTTATCAAGCTATGGCTCATCATGGCCTCTCTGTTGATTCCCTTTTGGTTCAGGAAGGTGATTTTTCATATGAAAGCGGTTTTAATTTAATGAAGAAACTTTTGATGTTGGATGAACACCCTACTGCTGTTTTTGCTGCTAATGATGAAATGGCAATGGGGGCTATTAAAGCAGCTAAATCAAAAGGTATTAGAGTTCCAGATGATCTTTCCGTTATGGGATTTGATGATATTAAATTTGCCTCCATTTTTGAACCAGCCCTTACTACAATTGCTCAACCAACGTTCGAAATGGGGAAAAAGGCAATGGAACTGCTTTTAAAATTGATCAATAATGAAGAAATAGAAAAAGATCAATTTATGCTTGCCGATAAACTTATTGTCCGTGATTCATGCAGAGAACGGAGCAATTAATTTAGACAAGATGATGAGGGGGAGTCTAAAAGAATTGCCCCCTTTTACACTTTGAAGAAAACTGCCATTTCTAAAGTTTTCCAATGAGAAATTTAAAAAAATACAAAAAAGGTTGAATTATAGACTGTAATCGATTACAATTACTCATGTAACAAACAAAGAAGTACCGCAATTGTAATCAAGGTTGGATCAAATTATAGATTCATATTTTTTTAGATAAAAATGTAATCCATTACATTTTGTAAATAAAAGTTATTTGAATAAATTAGTAACCAAAAGTTTTTTTTACAATTATCTGTAATCGATTACAATTTTGTGAGGAGGTTCAAAAAATGAAAAAAATAAATGTCGGGATCATCGGAACGGGTTTTATTGGACCAACACATATAGAAGCAATTAGAAGACTTGGGTTTGTAGAAGTTTTGGCGTTGGCAGAGACAAGTCAAGAAGCTGCTGAAAAGAAAGCTGCCGATCTTGGTATTCCAAAAGCATATGGTGATTATCGGGAAATGCTCCGGGATGATGAAATTCAAGTGGTTCACAATTGCACACCCAACCATGTTCATTTTGAAATTAATAAAGAGATTATTTTAGCGGGAAAACATGTTTTATCTGAAAAGCCATTGGCGATGAACAGTCAGGAATCGGCTGAATTGTTAGCGCTTGCTAAAAAACAAGGGATTGTCCATGGTGTGAACTTTAATTACAGACAGCATGCAAGCGTGCAAAATTTACGGGAGAAGATCGCTAACGGTGACATAGGGACCGTAAATTTAGTACACGGAAGCTACTTGCAGGACTGGTTATTGTACGAAACAGATTTTAATTGGCGCTTGGCACCCGAAGTTGGCGGTAAATCACGGGCTGTGGCGGATATAGGTTCCCATTGGTGTGACACCGTTCAATTTATTACCGGCAAAAAGATTGTCGAGGTATTTGCGGATCTCGCAACCGTTATTCCAGTAAGAAAGAAACCGAAAGCAAACGTAGCTACTTTTGGTATGCAACACATTGAAGAAACAGAATATGAAGATGTACCAATCAATACTGAGGATTACGCATCTGTGATTGTTCGCTTTGAAGATGGCTCACGGGGAGTATTTATCGTTTCCCAAGTTAGTGCCGGCCGGAAAAATAGACTTAGCTTTGAAATCAATGGAAGCAAAAGCTCGGTCTTCTGGAACCAAGAAGAGCCGGAAAAATTATGGATTGGACACAGGGATAAGCCGAATGAAATTCTGTTGGCGGACCCGGCGCTGTTTGCATCGGCAGCTCAATCAGCAATCCATCATCCGGGAGGACATAATGAAGGCTGGCCTGATGCACTGAAAAATATGATGTTCAATTTTTATTCCTTTATTCGCGATGGCAAAGATCTGATGAAGGATAAACCAAATTTTGCCACTTTTGAGGATGGGCATATCTCCATGTCTATAACGGACGCCATTTTAGAAAGTAATGAACAGCAAAAATGGGTGAAAGTGGTTCAGGAGGTATTTGTATGAAACTAGGTGTATTTACTGTTCTTTATCAAAACCTGCCTTTCGAAAAAATGCTGGATAAACTCTCTGATATGGGGGTTGAGGCCATAGAGCTGGGAACAGGCAATTTTCCCGGTAACAGTCATTGCAACCCTGATGAATTGCTAGAAAGTCCGGAAAAAATAAAGTCATTTATGAGAGCGATTGAAAGCAGGGGATTAACAATCAGCGCCCTAAGCTGCCACGGAAATCCTCTTCATCCTAATAAAAAGACAGCAAAAGAAGCCCATGATGTTTGGAGGAAAACAGTTTTGCTGGCTGAACGATTAGAAGTACCTGTTATCAATGGGTTTTCCGGATGTTCGGGGGATCATGCGGGTGCGAAATTTCCAAACTGGGTGACATGTTCATGGCCTCCTGAATACACGGAGGTTCTCGAATGGCAATGGAACGAAGTTGTCATTCCTTATTGGAAAGAAGAGGCTAAATTTGCAGAAATCCATGGAATTAACCAAATTGCTTTTGAAATGCACCCAGGTTTTGTGGTTTACAACCCGGAAACGTTATTGAAATTAAGAGAGAACGTGGGACCAAGCATCGGTGCCAATTTCGACCCGAGCCATCTCGTTTGGCAGGGAATTGACTCGGTAGAAGCCATTAAAAAGCTGGGCAGAGAAAATGCCATTTTCCATTTCCATGCCAAAGATACTTATCTGGATCAGGCAAACATTAAAGTGAACGGTGTTCTTGATACGAAGCATTACAGCAAAGTTTTGGATCGTTCATGGACATTCCGCTCTGTCGGTTATGGTCATGATGAAAAAGCCTGGAAAGACATTGTCAGCACCCTTCGAGCGGTTGGATACGATTATGTTCTTTCGATTGAACATGAGGATATGCTTGCATCCATCGATGAAGGATTGATGAAAGCGATTACGTTGTTAAAAGGAACGTTGTTCAAAGAGCGATTAACAGAAATGTGGTGGGCGTAAGAACTATAGGAGGAATGTCTCTCCTATTTGCCCTAATATTTAAGAAAATAGAGGTGCTAAAAATGAAAACGGTAACAGTTGGGGAACGTAGTATTGGCGGCCTTCCAATGGGGGTTGTTTGGGGATTTGTTGCAACATTAATATTCATGGCCGGGGACGGTCTCGAGCATGCATGGTTATCACCATATCTTATTGAAAAGGGATTGACTGTTCAACAGTCTGCTACTCTTTTTGCAGTATATGGAGGCGTGTTGGCCGTTGCGTCGTACTTTTCTGGTGTACTCACAGAAATGTGGGGTCCCAGAAAAGTCATGATCATTGGAATGATTGCTTGGCTGGTTGGTCAAGTTCTATTTATTCAATATGGTTTAAAGCCAAACAATTACGCCGTTATGCTGCCAACATATGGGCTTAGAGGCTTGGGCTATCCTTTATTTTGCTATTCATTTTTAGTGTGGGTTACTTATCGCAGTCCGGATCGGATTTTAGCAACTGCTGTAGGACTGTTTTGGGCATGTTGGAGCGGTGGGCTTTATGTTGTAGGTAGTTTTTTTCCGGCCTTCATGCTGCCAAAGATCGGATATATCGGTCTGTTATGGAGTGCAGTGATTTGGGTGTTTGTTGGAGGTTTAGTTGGTGTGCTTGTTGTTAAAGATGATGCAATGGGACAAGCTGGCAATGGAAAAGAAAAGTTGAAGAGCTTAATAAGCGGTTTAACCATTTGTATGGAACAACCGAAAGTGGCAATAGGCGGCGTGGTCCGGATTATTAATTCGACAGGCATTGGTTCATTGCCAATCTTTTTCCCGCTGTACTTGAAATCTAAATATGGATTCACAACGGAACAATGGCTTCAAGTATGGGGAACCATGTGGTTTGCGAATATCATATTTAACCTTATCATTCCTTATATTAGTGATAAATGGTTGGGCTGGCGCAAAACGATTATGTGGCTTGGCAGCTTTGGCATGGGTGTAATGTTGCTGGTTTTGCTTTATACACCGCAAATTTTTGGAAGCAGTTTCTTGGCCTTAAATATTGTCGGGATCATCATGGGAATTGTTCTTTGTGGTTTTGTTCCGCTTTCTGCTCTGGTAGCTTCAATGGCACCTGAGAAAAAAGGTTCTGCGATGGCCATTGTAAGCTTTGGTGCGGGAATGTCCTACTTTATCGCACCGGCAATCGTTGGCGCTTTTATCGGACTCATTGGTGTTCATGGGGTTATGTGGATCTTCGCGGGCATGTACTTCCTTGGTACGGTACTAATGCATTTTATGAAGGTGCCTTCTGAAGAAAGAAAAACCGCAAAGAATGTTAGGTTGCAGAAACAAGCACGTCAAGGTCATACTGGTTTTTAGGAATTATTTAAATCTTTATCCAGGGGGAATATAAAATGATTATTATCCATGCATACTTCAAGGTCAATCCTCAGAATCGGAACGAATTCCTGGAGCTGGCTGAGATGGTAACGAATTCCTCGCAAGCAGAGGATGGCAATATTAGTTATCAATACTATGAAGCTCCGGAAGGTACCAATCACTTTCTCTTTTTAGAGAAATGGAAGGATGAAAAAGCAATACAAGAGCATGAACAAACCTCCCACTTTAAAAGTTTTGTGAAAGAAGTGGAAAAATTGATTAATGAACCGTTTAAAGCTGATTTATATAGTGCAACAGTAATAAAATAACTGGTTTAAGGATTAACTCAGCTTAGAGTTAATCCTTATTCGTTTAAATTAGAGTTGGAACTTAAAAAAACAATAACCAAAACCATAAGAAAACCATAAGGAAGGAATAGTATATATGAACCTGGAATTAAAAAATAAAGCAGCATTGTGATAGGCGGCAGTAAAAGCTTTGGTAAAACCATTGCAAGTTTTCCACAAAGGATCAAGGAACCGGATTAGGTTTAAGTGTTTGTAAAGAGATTATTCATCAGATTGGCGGCTCTATTAAGGTTGTTCGTTCTGAAGGGAAAGGAACTACCTTTACGAAGTACCTTCCTGTACCATGGGTGCTGAATTTCGGCATTCTCTTCCATATTCGAGCTATATGAAAAAAATGGAGGCATTTCCATAGAAATATTGGAAAACTATTTGCGACAATTTAAAGTAAAGGGTTGCATTTTGAGGTGTAATCGATTACAATATTTTTTGTAAGGGCGTACAAAATCCTTTGATTTTGTCAGATGGCATTTTATCTGACAAAAATAGAGAAAATCTCTTTAGAAAAAGCTGAATAACTGTACGATAAAATGTAATGGATTACATTTTGGTTGTTTCTTTTAAATTGCTAAAATAGAGTTAATTCACAACATCAAAAAAATTTTTATAATGTAATGTAATCGATTACTTTTATTAAGAGAGAACTCATTGTGGATTTTCTAATTTGAACGTTGGAATACTAAATTCCAACAGATATGGAGGTTTATCATGAAGTTAGGTTATCAAACAAATACCTGGGGGGGCGTAGTTGGACACCCGGCTGGAGTTACTTCAGTTAAGGACCTGTACTACCTTGCCAATGGATCAACAGAAGATGCATTAAAGGATATTGCGGAAGCCGGATATACAGGCTTTGAAATATTCGATGGAAACCTCATGCAATATAAGGACAATAAAGATGTATTTTTAAAGTTAATGAAAGATCATTCTTTAACATTGATTGGTGTTTATACCGGCGGGAATTTTATTTTCCCGGATATTTTGGAAGAAGAATTAATGAAAATTGAAAGTGTAGCAGCATTCGCTTCAGAGGTGGGTGCCGAGCATCTTGTTGTCGGCGGTGGTGCTGTGCGGACAAATGGCATTCTTGAAAGTGATTATACAGCGCTTGGTGACGCCCTTAATAGAGTGATAGAAATTGCAGAAAAATATAATTTGATTGCCAGTTATCACCCTCACCTGGGAACCAATGTTGAGGCTCCTGAGCAATTAGACAAATTAATGCCATTGACCAGAATCAATCTTTGCCCCGATACAGCACATATAGAGGCCGGTGGTGGAGATCCTGTGGCAGTCATCAGAAAATATGTCGACCGTATCAAATATGTCCATTTAAAAGATTATGAGAATGGCGAGTTTGTGCCACTAGGCGAAGGTCATCAAAAATTTGCTGAAATGGTGAAAGTATTAGAAGAAACAAACTATGATGGCTGGATTACGGTAGAGTTGGACAGCTGGCCAGAACCAAAACAAGGCGCTAACATCAGCCGCAAGTATTTAACCCAATTCGAAAAAGTAAACCAAGCTTAACATCTATTGGAATTTTTAAAAAGAAGTCGCAAATAAAGCTACATTACATCAAAAAGTTAATAAACGGGGAGGAAACTAAAATGAAAAAATTAAATGTTGGAATGATCGGCGGAGGCTTCATGGGGAAAGCGCATGCACTCGCATATGCAGGAATGCCAATGTTTTTTTGGCCGGCACCTGCGATTCCACATCGCCATACTATCGTAGATGTCAATGAAGAATTAGCAAAAGATGCTGCAGCCAAATTGGGCTTCGATAATTATTCAACAGATTGGAGAGCAGTAGTCAATGATCCTGAAATTGATATTATTGATATCGTAACTCCAAATAATACACATGCTGAAATTGCCATTGCAGCAGCAAAGGCTGGCAAGCATATTATCTGTGAAAAGCCTCTGGCATTAGGTGCAGAGCAAGCAAAGGAAATGCTGGAAGCAGTAGAGGCAGCAGGTGTTAAACATGCGGTAGCATTCAACTACAGAAGAACACCGGCAGTAGCTCTTGCCAAAAAGTATATTGAAGAAGGCCGAATTGGGAAAATCTTAAGCTTCCGCGGAACGTATCTTCAAGACTGGTCTGCAGATCCTAATTCACCATTATCATGGCGCTTCCAAAAGAAAATTGCCGGATCCGGTGCTTTAGGGGATATCGGAACACATGTGGTCGATTTTGCACGTTATCTTGTGGGTGAAATTACAGAAGTGAATGCGGTTGCGAAAACTTGGATTCCTGAAAGACCAATTCAAACCGGCGGAATCGACAAATTAGGAACAGTTAAAAGCGGCGGGGCAGATGTATCAAAAGGTACTGTTGATGTTGATGATGAATTCATTACTATGGTTAAATTTGATAACGGTGCCATTGGAAGCATCGAAGCAACACGTAATGCATGGGGACGCAACAACTTCCTAACCTTTGAAATTCATGGTGAAACAGGTTCTTTATACTTTAACTATGAACGCCGCGATGAGCTTCAAGTTTGTTTTGCAGATGATCCAAGCGATGCAAAAGGCTTCAGAACAGTTTATACAGGACCTGCAACTCCATACGGTGAAGGATTATGGCCAATTCCTGCACTAGGTATTGGTTATGGCGAAACAAAAATCATAGAAACCTATGATTTCTTTAAAGCAATCGTAGAAGATACACAAGCTTCGCCAAACTTCAATGATGGCTACCAAATCGAAGTCATTGCAGATGGAATTCTTGAATCATCTAAAACAGGCCAATGGGTGAATCTCAATAAAAAAGTGGCAGCTGTAAAATAAGAAATTAGCTAAATAGAGGGCTTCTGACGAGTGAAACAAAAGTCCTAAAAATGAAAACGTCTAAATTATGACATTTACAATTAGATATTAAGTACTTTTGTTTCAAAATTAATGATACAGAAGTACTTAATACCTTGTAAAGATCTTAATGTAGTAAATGATCTCTGTTTATTGTTTGCGATTTAACAACCTTATTTAGTTACAGAAATTTTTATTGGAAAAATAAGGGACGTATGTAGAAGGTTAGGGTGTTAAAGAAAAAAATATCCTTACATACATCGTAATAAGTTATATAAATACTCAAATACAAAGGGTATTGATAGTTAGCTTAGCTTTTTAGAATGATTGCCATATAAAAATAGTCTCTATTGCTTAGAGGCTATTTTTTTATTTTTTTCTTAGAAATAAATATCTTGTTTTCATATTTTCCCCTCTCGGTACATACTTTTCCATATTTTAATTTATAGATTAAGAGGTTATTATAGAAGAATTATGGAGTGCTCCATTATGTATCAGAGGGATTATCTATTGGTGACCTTTTATAGTGCCAACCTGTCAACGGACGTGATATAAGGACGAACAGATATATCAGGTCATTTGAATCAGATTTAAACAAGTAATGGGAGGAGAAAGCAATGGACTATAGGATTATATTTTTTGATGTAGACCGGAACTATTACCCATCATAAGGATTTTTTCATGGTCACGTAAACATATTTTCATCATTTCTTTCATATTTCACCTTGTTTATCTTGAAGTGCAATTCTTCATTTATCACCAATTATTGGGGAATTGGGTTATTAAATAATAAAAAATGTGGCTATACATTGTTGTAGTATAGCCACAAAAATAACATTATTATGCTCACTTACACCAAGTGGGCCCCGCCATCAATAAGAAGCACAGTACCAGTTGTAAAACCATTTTTCACTAAGTACACGTAGGCTTCAGCAATGTCTTCAGGCTGTGCCACGCGATTAACAGGTAACTGCTGTGCAATGTTGTTGTATAAATTTTGTCTTTGCTCGTCAGGCATTCCTCCATAGAGTGGGGTGTCTACAATACCAGGTGAAACAACATTTACCCGTATAGGGGCCAGGTCTACTGAAAGCCCTCTAACCAATCCATCGATCGCTGAATTGATCGAAGCAAGTGTCGTTGCCCCCTGTGGTGGACGGATTCCATAAACACCAGAGGTCAATGTGATAGAACTGGTATCATTTAAGTACGGAATAGCAGCACGAACGGCTAAGTACTGCCCCCAAAACTTACTATCAAACGCTTCTCTAACATCCGCAACAGGTAAGTCACTAAAATGACCCATTGCACCTTCACCTGCCGTAACGACAAGGTGATCAAAATTCCCTACCTTTTTAAAAAAATCAGCTAGTTTTTCTTCACTGCGAAAATCAATATTGTATGTTTCCACATTACCACCAAGTACATTCTTTGCCTCGGATAGTTTTGCATCAGAACGACTTGCAACAATGACTTGTGCAGATTCATCAAGAAATGCCTTTGCTGTGGATAATCCGATACCAGAAGTACCTCCTATTACGACCACACGTTTTCCTTTTAATGACATTATATGACCCTCCTTAAAAAATTCTTTTTAGGTTGTATCTGAAAACAATATTACATACTACTTTTAGTGAAAATAATATAAACCAACGCTTCATTATTGTATTTTGCTAATAGTTTTATCTCTTCATGATTGAATGCCGGGATATCATCTGGAAACCGGCTCAAAAACTTATTATTCTCAGGAAAAATGTTTATATTTAATGAAAGGAGTGGGTTCGAAGCCACTTCCGAACCAAACTCTATCCAACTAAAATGTAGAACTAACGTAATGCTTTAACAAGGGCTTTTCCAAATTCTTTCGCACCTTGTGGACCATCGCCAGTAATAATATCATCATGAGCAACAACATGTTGTTCAACATATTTAACGTCAATAGCTTTCAATTCGTTCTTTTGAACATCTACTGGATAGCAAGTTGCTTCTCTTCCAGAAAGCAAACCAGTTTTAGCAACTGTAACAGCCCCTGCACAAATTCCTGTTACAAGAACTTTCTCATTGTAAGCTTGCTTCAAAAAGCCTTGTAATTCTTGATTTCCCCATAAATGATCATTTGTACCGGATCCTCCAATTACCGAAACAACATCAAATTCTGTGGGCGATACGTCTGAAAAGATAATCGAAGCAGTTGCTTTCCCATCATAGTCACCAGTAATTTCACCTGCCACGGTGCTAGCAATGGTTACTTCGACTCCTGCATTTTCAAGCTCTTCTTTTGGTTTGAATAACTCATCTTCATTAAAACGTTCTGGCGGTATAATTAATAGTGCTTTTTTACTCATTATTTTTTCCTCCTAAAAAAAGTTTTGTTGATAACACTTTTTCATATATTCGTATTTTTACCTGTGGCTGTTAACAATTTCAGCTAATATTTCAGCGAGCTGTACAAGTTCTAGTGTGTTGCGAAAAGCATCATCTGGAGACCTTCCAACGAACAATCGGTGAAAGGTCTAGCAATGAGAAGGTAGATCAAATACTTTTTTGTATGCTCAGATATAGATTCATCCTCTTACTAAAAGTCTGTATTACATATGCTTTGAAATTATTTCTGTCAAAGCTTCTTTTGGATACAACCCGATAACCTTATCTACAGCCACTCCGTCTTTGAAAAGAATCAACGTTGGAATGCTCATGACTCCAAACTTTCCTACTGTTCCTGCGTTTTCATCTACATTAAGCTTGATAATTCTAACTTTGTCACCCATTTCACCATCGATTTCCTCCAATACAGGTGCTATCATTTTACAAGGACCACACCATGGAGCCCAAAAATCCACTAAAACTAATCCCTCTTTAATTTCAGTGCTAAATGTTTGATCTGTTACGTGTGAGATAGCCATTATAATATCCTCCAATTTATTCTTATAATTTTAATAAAAGTATTTTATAAGGCATACAAAAAAATCAGAATTACCCTCCTTCTTAATGTAATAAAAAAAGTTACAGTTTGTTTTTTGTGAAATATACTGTAATAAAATAGTTTACAGTATAGACATTACTAAGCAAAGGCCAGGTAAATGTCCTAACAAACTAAACTATTTTAAAAGGCACTTTTCAAATTGATTGCTTCCTGTTCAAAAGGAATTACTGTAATTTTAATGTTTACAGTTTATGAAGTCAAGAAAAATTAACTCGACATTCTCAAATGCCACTATAGTGGGTATACACCGATGAAAAGTTCGCATCGCATTTTGCGTTTTTCACCTGAAGCAGATTTTGTTTATTGTTTAAGATAATGGAAAACTCACTTCATAATGTATTCATGTTTGGAAAACATAAGTGGGTATTGGTTAGTCAAATAAACATTATTTTAAAATATCTGGGAGGTATTAAAAGTGGCAAAAGTACAAATGAAGGTTTCCGGAGTTACTGAAGGGCTTACTTCAACAATTCATGCTGGTACGCATACATTTTATGTGGATGAACCCGCGGGGCAAGGTGGGAATGACAAGGGACCCAATCCGCTTCAAACAGTCTTAGGCGCATTAATTGGTTGCGAAAATATCATTGCAAACATGGTAGCCAAAGAAATCGGGTTTGAAATGCAAGGGCTTTCCTTTACTGTGAAAGGGGAACTTGATACAAGTGGTCTTATGGGGGATCCAAATGTACGCACTTATTTTCAAACAGTCGACATTTCTGTTGAAGTTAAAACGAGTGAATCGGAAGATCGCATAAAAAAACTGCAGGAGATCACTGATAAACGTTGCCCAGTGTATAATACATTGAAAACCGCAAACGTTGAAATCACGACAAATTGGAAAAAATCCATGTAATTTAAATAAATAGCTATTGCAAAACTAATATATGGGAAACAAGCAGGGGGAGGGGAATCAACCATTAACTAAAGCATTCCAAGATGGATTGAATGGCATTACAACCATTTAGGAAGATGTATAAAAAGGGGGATTATTCATCTGCTCAAATTCTTGCAGGGAACCTTCATGTTGAATTTTCATTCTGCCATACTCCCTCTATTGAAAGCCAAAAAAGGAAATACTTTTGATGAAAATATTCATTCAAAATACGATGAACTGCAAGATGCGGTTACAAAACAACACCAAAATTGTAGAACTCATTAAAGTGAATCGTATAATCTTGATACCGTTGCAAAAATTTTTGGAGATTCGATAAAGTAATAAAGCACGAGGGCAAGTATTAAATATTGAGTTGCTACGGCAGCTTTTTTTTATGTGAAAGTAAGATTGGGAAGAAGTGTACTTAGACTATAGAATGCTATGTTCAATAAATTTTCCATAATTCGGAAAAAATGGACTATTTTCAGCAGGGGAGGTGTTGTTGTTTTCAACATTGCTGATAAATCCCTTTGAAAGCCCAGTTCCCTCACACATTTGTGCAATCGTTATGTCATTTCTGTTTATAATGGCACGTATTTTAGAACCAATATCCATGCTTTTCACCTCAATAGTTTTCTAATACATAACTTAATTTCATATCAACAAAAAAATGTTGACATACCATATATGCTTTTGGTATTCTTCAGAAGAACAATAATTCATATAAGAAAACTTTAGAAATTTAACCATTTTATTTTTTACTGACAAGGAGGTTTTCCTAATGGAATCACCAATGATTTACGAACTTCGCCGTCCTAAGAATGTTGTACCTGGAAAAAAGTATCCTGCATTGTTTGTCATGCATGGTATAGGAAGTAATGAACAAAATATGTTCTCACTCGTGAATGGTCTAGAGGATTTCTTCTATATCTTAAGTGTAAGGGGGCATCTGACCCAAGAACCAGGTTTTGCCTATTTTACGATCCAAAGCTATGGAAAACCTCATCGAGAAGTATTTGATGAGGGAATCAATCGATTAGCTAAATTTATTGATTATGCATCGGCAAATTATCCAATAAATCTAGAGCAATTATACTTGATGGGCTTTAGCCAAGGCGCGATTGTTTCCATGACATTAGCTGCCACTCTCGGTAACAAAATTAAGGGGGTGATAGCACTTAGTGGTTACATTCCTCAATTTGTAAAGGAAGAATACATGATTAACCCTGGCGATCATTTAGCTGTGTTTATATCACATGGTGAAAATGATCAGGTCCTGCCATATGAATGGGGAAAAGAAAATGTAGATTATTTTACGAAGCTTGGGGTTTCCGTGACTTTTAAATCTTATCCGGAAGGGCACACAGTATCCGAAAAAAATCTGCGGGATTTTCAATCATGGATTTTAAAAGATTTAAGATAGGAGGAAATAGTGATGATGCCATCATTCTTTATCGCTCATGGCGCGCCGTTACTTGCCATTGAGAATAATAATTATACAAAATTTTTAAATCAATTAGGTCAAGACCTCCCTCGCCCAAAAGCGGTTGTTTTGTTTTCTGCTCATTGGGTGTCCGAAACTCAAATGGTAAGCCGAGTCGATCAGTACAGCACGATTTATGATTTCGGAGGGTTTGATCCATCTCTTTACACGATCCAGTATCCTGCTGGAGGCAACCACGATATAGCACAAGAAATAGAGGAACTGCTCACTAAAAATGGGATTTCTTTTCAAAATGAAACCACTCGCGGTCTTGATCACGGGGCATGGGTCATTCTTCGGATGCTTTATCCGAATGCGGACATCCCAGTGATTGCCATGTCGGTGAATCCGATGCTTGCACCGGAAGAGCAATATAAAATCGGAAAAGCTTTATCGGTATTAAGAACGAAGGATATTTTAATCATCGGCAGTGGAGGAACCGTTCATAACTTAAGAGCCTTAAAACCGACGGACAATGGAGAGGCTGATTCATGGGCAGTTGAATTCGATGATTGGTTATCGCAATCATTACAAAATTGGGATTTGCCATCTTTATTTAAATACGCTTCACTGGCTCCTAATGCTCAACTTGCCGTACCTCCATACGGGAACGAGCATTTTGTGCCAATCTTTTATGCAATGGGAGCTGCAGACAATGATCGAAAAGCGACTTTACTTCATCGCAGTTTCCGATATGGAAACCTCAGTCACAGCGTATGGCAATTTGGTTGATATTAAAGGACTTTATTAAAAATAAAATCTGAAAGGTAGATGAAAAATGATGTCACTTTATTCACGATTTTCCCCATTGACTCTTCGTTTGGTGTTTGGAATTTTATTTCTTATTCATGGGGTATCAAAATTTAACCAAATGACTGTTACAGAACAATTTTTTACTAAGATTGGACTCCCGGCCGGTGTAGTTCCCTTCGTTGCGTTAATTGAAATCATTGGAGGTATATCATTATTAATTGGATATGGAAGTAGAATATTTGCTTTTATTCTTGCCATCGATATGCTGGTTGCGATTTTTGTAGCGAAATTAAGTATGGGCTTTGTAGGTGGATACGAATTTGAACTCAGTTTAATAGCAGGGTTGGTCTCCATCGTATTAAGTGGTCCAGGAGCATTTTCTTTGAAAAGTGCTAGTTCTTCCAGGAAAGTATCGGGAGTAACAGCGAAGTAAATTTGACATGTAGTATAGATCGATAGTAATTGAGAAAAATGAAATCATACTGTCGCTGCTCCTGGTTATACAGATCCTGTTACATTTGGAGCTGGGGGAAACCCGTATGGAACAAGTGTCACAGTTGAACAAAATGGTAAAATGATTGAAGATGTTCAAGCAGCTGTAAAACATCAAGCAAAGCGTACAGTTACAGTTGCACAATGGATAAAAAAAGCTAATCAATAATCAATATTATATAACAGAGCCAATCGACAATGTTCGATTGGTTTTTTTGGACCTGCTTCTGTTGAAACATATTTTTTTACTAGGAAGCTAAACAAAATTGAAAATCCGATCTAAAAAAGGAAATTGATAAAGCAATAAATATAATTTTTCTCTTATCCAACATGAATATTATTGAATTATCTTCAGAATCTGAAGCATGTTATATTAAAGGTAATGCTGGATTATTTCAACAAGTTCTTGTTAACATCTTAAAAAATGCTACTGAGGCAATGCCATCAGGGGGAACTCTTTAGATAGATATCTAATCCATAAAATTACAGTTGACTTTACGAACTGTAACATTTAAATTTACAGTATAGAAATGAGCTGGATAATATGAAGGAGTGTGTATAAGTATGGTTAATCTGTATATGACACCAAGTTGCGCTTCTTGCCGAAAAGCAAAAGCTTGGCTTGAAGAACATCATATTGAGTATATTGAAAGAAACATATTATCCAATCCCCTTACAGTCGATGAGATTAAATCAATTCTTCGCTTGACTGAAGATGGGACTAATGACATTGTTTCAACTAAATCAAAAACATTTCAGGAATTAAATGTAAATATTGAATCTCTTCCGCTTAATGAATTTTATAAATTAATAATCAAGTACCCTCACATGTTGCGCCGGCCAATTATCCAAGACGAAAAAAGATTACAGGTTGGATATAACGAGGAAGAGATCCGCAGTTTTTTGCCTCGTAGGCTTCGTACATTTTCGAACGTCGAATGGCAAAAAGTGGCCAATTAATATTATTTCGGAAGGAGGAAGAAAGTGATGATTGAAGTATTCGTTACAGTTAATTATAAAGATAAAAATCATCAAACTAATGTCATTGTAAATAAAAAAATGACATGGGAAAAAATTAAACAGTTAGCAGAAGAACAAGTTAAAAAACAATGGGATTTTTAAACTTACTTATACAAAAATTTCAAACCGCGCAAATTTGTTTACGCACCTTTAAGGAAGAGAACGTGATTCGTAAAGCTTTACAGGACGCTTGGAACTCCTGATTCATGGTTAAGAGTTGATACAACACTTTTAATTAGATACTTGACAAGGTAAACTGTAATATTTATTATTACATTATGCTGATTGATTTTAAAAAAAGATGCAGAAGCTATATTTAAAGCAAAAAGGTGATTAGCTGTGTTGATTTCTAAGGAGGCAGGACATGAATAGTGATTTTACACTTGCCATTCATAGTTTAACTTATCTTGCGTTGCAGCCGGACCGTATGTCAACAAGTGATGCTATCTCAGAGAGTGCTGGTGTCCACCCGGTACGCATTCGTAAAGTGCTAAGCTTGTTAAAAAAACATGGATTTATAAAATCAAAAGAAGGAACCGGCGGCGGATTTATTTTTACTTTAGACCTTAGTGAAGTGAATCTTTGGGATATATATATGATAACTTCTGAAGGTGCTCTGCAGCCTAAGTGTCCAGATTCAAATGAAAAGTGTATTGTGGGCGCGAATATGAAAAGAGTATTATTTGCAATTTTCTTAGGTGCGGAAGAACATTTGGGTGAATATTTAAAGAACTATACAATTAAAGAAGTTGTTGATCTTATAAATCAAGAACAAAATAGCGGCTGTGACTGATGGCCGTAGACTTCTTTTTATTAAATGTAATAAAAAACATTACAGTTTTATTTAGGTGATATATCCCCGATCACTGTAGCTTAAAAAGAGGTTCTTTCTTGGGGACATTCATAAAATACAAAATAGCTTAAGAAGGTGAAAAAGGATGTTGACGAATGGTAATTCCGTTTTGAAAACAGGTGATTGGATTAAGGGAAAATTAAGGGATGGGCAATTAATAATTGGTTATATTGAGTCACAGAGTATTCTCGATGGAGTTGTTAAAGTAACGGTTGCTACGAGTGATGACCGTGAAGCGCTTGGAAAAACAATTTCGATTTTAAGTAAAAATGTTAGGAAACTGCCACTTTCTAAGGCGGTAAACAAGAAACAAATTCTATTTCTAATAGACTTGGCATTATCAACGGGGGATGAAGAATGGTTTATTGAGCTTTCTTCCAAGTTAAACTCAATCAATCAACTTGTTGAAGGAGTGCATTAAACCTTATACAAATATATATAGATTTTTTAAAGTAAATTTGGAAACTTTCTTTTTCGTGAAAAATTTGCGATTACCTAGGAATTCCAAACTATGCTGTTAATTTTGAAAAACGATATTGGGACCACGTTTTTACTTATTTTTTAGAGGAATATAAGGCTGGCCGAACACCTAATCCAGACGTCATGTGTAACAAAGAAATTAAATATAAAGCCTTTTTAGAGCATGCGATTAACCTTGGAGCTGATTATGTGGCAACAGGTCATTATGCTCAGGTTGTTTATCGTGATGGGGAATACAAAATGCTTCGCGGGCTTGATCAAAATAAGGACCAGACCTATTTTCTTAACCAATTATCACAGGTCCAGCTTAGCAAAGTACTGTTCCCGATAGGTGAACTTGAGAAATCCAAAGTTCGTGAAATTGCCATGGAAGCAGGCCTTGCAACTGCAACGAAAAAAGACAGTATCGGAATTTGCTTCATTGGCGAGCGGAATTTTAAAGATTTCTTAAGCAACTATCTTCATGCTGAAACTGGGAAGATGGAAACCATTGATGGTGAAGTTAAGGGTACGCATGATGGATTAATGTATTATACTATTGGCCAACGCCATGGGCTGGGAATTGGCGGTTCAGGAGAACCCTGGTTTGCGGTCGGCAAAGATTTAAAACGTAATGTTCTTTATGTTGGACAAGGGTTTCATCATGAAAAACTATATTCTGATTCTGATTCCATTATCGCTGACAAAGTCAGCTGGGTATCCAATATAGAGAAACCAGAGGAATTCGAATGCACAGCGTCAAGAAGATCATAAAGTGACTGTCCGCCTTTTGGAAAATGATCAAGTACAGGTGCTTTTCCATCAGCCAATAAGAGCGATTACACCGGGACAATCGGCTGTATTCTATCAAGGAGAAGAATGCCTTGGCGTTGGCACGATTGAAAAAGTATTCAAAAATTAAAAATGATGAAAGACTTACCTGTGCTGGGTAAAACTGGGATGCTGACTCAAAGGGTCGTTAAAAACGACTTTATTGAGTCAGTTTTTTTATTAGGATTTCATGTATATTTTTGGATATCGAAAAATAGAATTGGGTCCCGAATATGGCTGATTTTAAACTGAGCATATAAGCATTTAATATGGGATTTAGCTGAAAAGTTCGAAGAAGAAGTGGACTATATTTCAAAGTTAATACATAAAAAAAAAAGAATAAAAACTTAAATTATCAATCTATTGAATAAAAGTAGCTCAATAAAAAGATCAGGTAAAGGAGTATGCGGGTATAGAAAGGTTGACACAAGAAGAATTTATAATAAAAAGTTTAAGAGAGGCCGTTCAAGGAGAAAGGTGAGAGTGAGCCTCTAAAAGCTTTTGTTCGTTTACAAAAGTTAAGTTTTCACCGTTTTCTTTTATGGCATATCGAAATGCGTCTGTTGTATTCTCAAAAAAAGGGGATGTATTTCCCTATAAGTTACCTTGTAACTGAATACTCTAAATGTTTTTTATGGCATGATTGACTAATGGATTTTCCTTTTCCTAGGAACAATTCGTTGCATAACTCTTTCACAGAGTGAACATCAAAAAGAGTACCATATACATCAGTGTGAGAAAGAAACCGGCTAAAAGCAGGGGAATGGATCCTGAAGAAAAGTACCGGCGAGATCGAGCCATCATTTATTTGTTGACGTACGCTGGTTTAAGGGTAGATAAACTATCCAATTCAAAGTTAACCGATTTTGACATGGAGTTAAGGCGAATTCGAATTCTGGGGAAAGGACGAAAACTTCGGACGGTACCCATATCCAATACGTTGTGGCAGGAATTGTACGACTGGTTAATTTTTAGAGCAGAACAAAAAAGAAATCCGCAACCGTCTTCAGCAAGGAGGACCTGAAACAGTTACGAATTTCATTATAAATTATCCAGACCCAAATCATCCTTCCAAACTGTAAACGAAATAAAAGAGAACAGGGTTAAACCTTTCTTTTTATTGCTTATAGCAGTGAGATAACAAACATTATTCTCGGTGTAACTTTTGTCTTTTATTTCCTATCCAAAGGATAAGAACGTCATGCTAGTTGCTTCGAACTTATTTTACATTCGTTAAAGGTTCAGGGTGAAGATGATAGTCCACGTTAATCTTCATTCGTTTCCAGTAATGCGACCATTGTTTTTCACTTAGTGGTTTCTCCCAGGGGTTAAGAGAGAGTGTTCCAATCTGTAATGGGTCCACGTCCCAATTTTGCATTTTTTTTAAAAATTCCATTGATTGTTTATCCAAATAGGATTCGATCTCTTTTTTAAGACTCGCTAGTTCATCATGATCAAGTATATTTTTATTTCCTCTATACTCCTCGATTCTACTGGTCAGATTGACTTTGATTGACAGGGACGAATAGTTTGGATTAAATTTCATATGGACATTTGAGCGAACATGACCTAACGTGACGGATGATTTCGGTATAGGAAGATATTTAAGGTAGTGATTGTTGTTCATGAGCTGGATAATTTGATCGTCTGTGTTTTTGACGGTCGCTATTAGTTTGTCGTGACGGAACAAAGCCGTTCCTTTATATGTGAAATTTTCTTTGTCAACCTTAAAGACTGGCAGAATTGGATACGAAAATGGGGAATAGAACGTCTTCATAAATTGATGTAAATTAACGACAGTAATTTCCCCCTGATTATTTTCCTCGTAGTGTCTGAGCATGCGATAAAGGAAATAATCGAGGTTTGGTTGCTTAACGAGTTGTTTTTTTATGTAAGTGTCAAAATTCCCATCTACAATGACGAGATAAAGACGTTGGGAAACATCGGGGTCTGTAGCTACGGTATTAAGCAGCGATAGAATTCCTTTTTTTGCAAGCCTTTCATTGATTAACAACATTCGAAGTTGCCCTGGTTTCAATTCACGGTAATAAGCTAAATTAAAGAGCTTTGTCCCCTCATTCAGCAAGTGAACTTCTCGAGTCAGCAGATACTTCTTTTCTTTAATCAGTGGCGGCGCCATCGTGCTGATTTTTAACTTTCCTTCTTTTCCCTCATCCATATACCAGAACACCACAGGAGCGATTTCTTCAATTATATTGTTCTCCGAAAATGGGGAAGAACAGCCTGCCGTCAACACGATACTGATTAACATGACTAATAACGCTACCGATTTCATATGCCCACACGCTCCTTTAGTTTGATGGAAACCAACAGGAATGCTGGAACCAAGAAGTAGGTGAATGCCCCCAACCATATTTGAATATTGCTCCAAATGTTCTGTTCTGGTTCTGATTCCCAGAACCACGTATATATAGTAATCATACATACAAAAATGGTAATACAACTTGACATGAACCCTATTCTGGTGGTCTGTTCATGTATCCTTCCACCAATAATTCGGATAGCCCCATAAAAGCATAACAAGAGGATGGCAATAAAAAAAATGTAATTAAACAATTCTAAACAAATCAAAATGATATCAATTCGCTCAAAAATAGGAGACTGCAGGTACCGAACCATATTAACAACTGGAAAACTGGTTTTGCTTAAGTAATTGGAACCGAAAAACAGTAACGATATAACAAAGAATAACAAATATTCTAGGATAGTCAGGGCATTCCCAACGGCCCAATATTTTGACATCTTTTGTTTGAGGTTGAACCAAGGACCTAAACATATCAAGTATTCTGGTCCTGAAAAAGATGACCCAATCAATAACAACCCTTTCAAGGAATGCATCGACCAATCCGTCGGTATCAAGGGATATAAATCATGAAGTGATCCAATTTTCAGAAAGAAAAAGAAAAGAAACATTGGAATAATCAACATGGTACTAAAAAATGCAATCACAATAAAGCGTATCGTGTTCTCCATTCCTTGACTGGCTACATAAACACTAATCAGTAATATAAAAAATAACAGCCAATTTGTATGCATAGTTGGGAATAAAAATTGGTGAATAATATCCGCGTAACCTAGTGTTATGACGGTTATTTTGATTACAATCAGAAATAAACCGATAAAAGCAAAAAAACGAATCATTGGTTCACCAAAAAGCTGCATCAATCCTTGGTAACCTTTTGCAGGATACCCTGAAGCGAACACTCTGGATAATATCGTGAGATTAATCTGCGATAACAATCCTATCGCAACAATTCCCCAAATCATGTAGGAATGAACCAAATACATGGGCAAAATTAAGGTAAAGTAAAATATTTGCATTCGATTCACCAGCAACATAATATAAATGCCGCCTAGGGTGGTAGACGTTTTTTCATATAACGAAAATGCTTTCACGCTATCATCTCCTACGACTGACTCGCCATTTCTTTAGAGGATGTAAGGATTCAGGTCGCTCTTTCATCCAAATTAAGGGACCCCGAATGAAAAGATCCAACCAATCCTTCCCGTAAAATGGGGTTAGTGGTGCTAAATAAGGTTGTTTCAATGAAGTAATTGCATTCAGATGAGCCAGAATTCCAATGATCCCAAGCGTCATTCCGAAAATCCCTAAAAAAGACGACAAAACTAGTAAAACAAATTGAATTAACGTGTTAGCTTTGGTCATCATATAATTGGGAGTCAAAAAAGAAGCGATGGCGGAAATACTCACCAGAACAATTAACACTTTGCTAGCAAAGCCGGCCTGTACCGAAGCTTCTCCAATGACAATGCCACCAATCATTCCTAATGTTTGGCTTGATTTTGTCGGCATTCGTAAACTTGCTTCCTTTATAACTTCCAGAACGATTAACATGATAGCTGCTTCCCAAAATGGACTAAACGGTAATTTGCTTCTGGATTCCAATAAAACAAAAAGAATTTGCATTGGAATCATCTGATAATGGTGTGTCGTTAACGCTACATAGAGAGGTACTAATGTGATGGCAAGAAAAAAACTTAAATATCGAAGTAATCGCAAAAAACTCGCCACTCGCCATCGATTGATGTAGTCTTCTGGAGACTGAAACAGGTGAAAGAATGTGATGGGAGCAATTAAGGCAAACGGCGTATTGTCGACGAAAAAAATAAGTTTACCCACACCTAATGAAAAAGCACAGAGATCTGGACGGTCGGTTTGTTGATACTGTGGAAATATACTATGATGATCTTCTTCCATGAAAGCAGCAACTTGGGATGAATCAAGAAATAGATCAAAATCAATTTTCGGGATTTTCTCTCTTGCAATGGAAATTAATTCGGGATTGGTTAATCCTTCGATGTACATAAGTACAACCTTTGCTTTACTTAGAGAACCGACTATAAACGTCTCCGTTTTTAGTTCCTTCAAAGGAAGACGTCTGCGAATCAATGTGATATTCTGTTCTATTTGTTCACTAAAGCTGTCTTTCGCTCCGTATAAAATGGTTTCCTGATCAGATGATTCGATAGCACGACTCAATGGATTTTTGAGAAGAACGGACCACCATTGATTTTGCATAGGGTCGAAC
Source organism: Heyndrickxia acidicola (assembly GCF_001636425.1). Lineage (NCBI taxonomy): Bacteria > Bacillati > Bacillota > Bacilli > Caryophanales > Bacillaceae > Heyndrickxia > Heyndrickxia acidicola. The sequence continues at coordinate 1,160,278 of NZ_KV440953.1, read as the reverse complement.
AGAAGTACCGAACCTTGTAGTAACTCCCTTTCGGCATCCTCCAAACTGATAATTTCCGATATTTTAGAGGTGGCAACATATTCATAAATCGTGTCATGAGAATCGCGAATCATCGGTTCGATAATGACTTCATTCAAACGCTCCAGGTCGATTAACGGTCCTATGTAAAGAAGTATAACTTTTTGACCTTTATTAGTTTGACGTTCAACGATTGCTGCATCATCCATGTTCGCTACCATATGTTTAAGGGCATCTAGCGTTACAGCTGCCTGATCTGTAATTAGAGATTCATTTTTCTTATGATCGATTTTGGACTGACTTTTTTTCCGAAACATAAAAATCCCTCACCTAAGTTATGTATTGGTAACACACTTTAGAAACAGGTACATGTTATTAACTACTTTTAGTATGAATTATGTGATGATGAAGTTTATACTTTGCACATTCAATCTTTTTTATACAAACTTTCATATTTTTGCGTTATTCGTGACGGACTTATATTCGTTCCCTCAATTTTATCCATTCTAATTTTTACCCATTGTCTAACTTTTCTCATTTCAGTGTCAAAAGCCATTTGAAATAGACCGGGTAATTGAAAATCAGTGAAATGTTGTTGTCTTAATTTGACAAATGCCTCTGCATAGTAGGAAAAAAAGAGCTGTTGGAACAGGAAATAGTTCATTGCCTCATGAGTATATATTGATCTTTCCAACAATTCATTGGGACATGAGCAAATTGCCAGGGTTTAAATATTCCGGGGTAAACAGCTTCGATAACTTGAAATGGAGATTGGCCAAAAGATCAAAGACGCCATTTATACGATATTTTTTTAAAAAATGAAAATTAACCTGCAGGAATTTCTTCAATAGGTATTTTCAGTTCTTTTTCAATAACATATTTATTTATTGACGTATGCTGGATGGAGGGTGGATGAACTATCTAATTTAAAGTTAACCGATCTTGACTTGGAGTTAAGACGAATTTGAATTTGGGGGAAAGGACGGAAGCTTCGGACAGTGCCTATGTCCAATACTTTGTGGCAAGAACTGTACGACTGGTTAATGTTTAGAGCAGAAATGTCAAACAAGAAACCTCATGGAGAAGAGTCAACCTATGTGTTTTATAGTCAACGATCAACCAAATTTAGGTTCGTGGAATCCAGGCTATGATTGAAAGTTACAGTTTGCCAAAGAAAAAATTAACCCCACATATGTTCAGGCATACATTTTGCAAATGGATGTTGAAAGCTACGAATAATGACATTGAAAAAGTCAGGAGACCCGCTGGTCATAGTAATATATCAACTACAGCAAGATATTTAAAAGATTCCTATAGTGATTTGGCGGATGCTGTGGAAGCTTTGCCGAGATTTTAAATCTGTGAGAGATGATCTTTCTGTTATGAAGTTGGAATCTTTGTTGGATACAGAAGGAGTGTGAAAGAAAATTGAAAAGTACAATATATAATAGAAGGAACTCGTAAAAAAACTTTGCTTAAAGAGATCAAAGGATCGATAGGGAATTCTTTATCATTATCACAATTTAAATAAAATTTATATTCATCTATTATTAAAAGTTTAGGTTTATATAAAGAGTGTATCCTATTTTGTTTTTCAATAAAGGTGCCAGATTGTGAGATAGTTTACTTATTACATCAAAAAAGAATAAATGGTCTGTGCCATTAATTATTAGTCTATATAAATTGAATTTAGTTTTTTCGTTTAAATTGATTTCCGCTGTAGTGGGCAGACAGGGAGCCTCCTCGGCGCAAATTGCGCCTGTGTGGTCTCTCTATCCTGCTTGTCCCGCAGTAGTCTCGTGTATCCGCACCAATCATCAGAGTAAAACTTAAATTCAACATATATAATAAAGGTATTCTTGATTATTCCGTTAATTCTAATTTAACGGGCTTCATAGACTTGCAGAATAAATATTAGTATTGTTCGGACTTTTGTTGAGAGCAATTTGGCTTCCAATGTTACGTGTTATTCCTGTTATCATAATAGGATTTTGCCTAAAGGAGATTTTAAGTGAGAAAATAAACGATCAAGTAAAATAGGAATATATGTATCCCTTTAGAACTAGGAGAGGATACATTTTTTTCTGTAACTATCTCCTGGTATAGACTGTAATCTGATTTTTCAAAGTTTCTGTCATTGTCTCATGTGTTTTTATACCTTTATTGATTTGCGTAGTTTCTTCTAAATTATTACAAAATCCGCGAGATGATCCCTCGCGGATTATTATAATTAATCATTCAGTTTTTTGATGAATTCCTTCATGAGCATGTATAAGGCTCTCATGGCAATCAACTGCAATCGGTTTGTTCGTCTAAAAAAGTGAGCAACGATACCCAGAAGATATATATTCAGTCGGATATACTTTGATGCACGCCTGCCGGGAATGATCAAATAGAATCATTCTTTATTCAAGGTTGGCATGTCTGCCATACATCTTATTGGTATCCAATCCTTTTTTCTCCATAAATCTCAAGATAACGGCATCATAAAAAAGTAAAAGGGTTTGCTCAAATAGTGAGCCCATTGGTTGGATGGTTTTATAATCGCTCTCTGATTGATCTTTCGGTGATCCAGGCAACTTAATGGTGATATCTGCGAACTGTCCAATAGTGGATTCTGGGAATATCGTTACAGCTGCGATCTTTCCACCTATGCTTTTTGCTTTTTTCACCATGGAGACTAAACTTTTAGTTTCTCCTGAACCAGATCCTATGATCAATATGTCATCTTTTTCAAAGTTAGGAGTAACCGTTTCACCTATCACATAGGCATCAATTCCCATATGCATCATTCTCATTGCGAATGATTTGGCCATAAATCCAGATCTTCCGGCACCAGCTACAAAGACTTTCTTTGATTCGAGAATCCCATTTACCAGTTTTTCTGCTTCATCATCAGATATTAAGTCAACTGAACGACTTAACTCTTTAATAATTTCAGCCAAATATTGAGTAGTCTGCATAGTAGTTATTAACCTTGTTTAATCATTTGTTGCATTTTTGCAGCTGCAGCTTTAATATCTGCTTGTCCAGTAATACCACCGCCAACAATGATAAGATCTGGTTGTGCTTTGATTACTTCTGGAAGTGTTTCTAATTTAATGCCTCCTGCCACTGCAGTTTTTGCATTTTTCACAACGCTTTTAATGGTTTTTAAATCCTCAAATGAGTTTTTTCCAACTGCTTGAAGATCGTAGCCAGTATGAACACAAATATAGTCTACACCCATTGTATCCACTTCTTTAGTACGTCCAGCAAGGTCTTTTACAGCAATCATATCAACAAGAATTTTTTTACCTTGCTTTTTAGCCTCTGCCACTGCACCTTTAATGGACTCGTCTTCAGCGGTACCTAGAATCGTAATAATATCAGCGCCAGCTTCAGATGCTTTCATCACTTCATACCCAGCGGCATCCATAATTTTTAAGTCAGCTAATACTTTTAGATTAGGGAAGGCCTCTTTCATTGCCTTTACAGCATGAAGACCTTCATTAATAACAATCGGTGTACCGATTTCTACGATATCAATATGTTCCTCAACTTGTTTAACAAGCTCTATTCCTTGTGGGATGTTTACTAAATCTAATGCTAATTGTAATTCCATTTTATATTCACTCCTAATAATTTTTTCAGATTGTCGTACAGTAATAATATCTCCAAAGTATATATAGTCCCATTACGGTAATATTTCCAAATTGGATTATCTGTACCAGCAGTAAGGATCAATGGTGTTCCCAACCGCTGAACAAATGCAAGTATACAACGTATGATATTATATTAAAAGTACGCACTTTTATATTACATAGTGCTAAAAAGTATACTATTGAAGATAATAGCCATGGAGGAGAAATAAAATAGCATGAATGCAGGATAAGGTGTTTAACTATGAAAAAGAATTAACCCTTTCCCTTATCGGTAGGATGAAAAAGCTAATATTATGGCATCTAGGAAGAGAAGGAACGAAACGATTTGGTAATTGAAGGCTCTTATGCCAGGGATCAATCAAAGGATGCTTGTTAACCAATTGTGTGAACTGGAAGAAGACTAGATTGTTAATCGAGAAGTCTACCCAGTTGTTCCGCTAAAAGTGGAATTTTAATTGACAGAACATGGAAAAAGCCTAAAAGAGGGGATTAAAACCGTAAGTAGACTTTTACGAGTCCAAACTGGTGGTTTTTTTGTTTGCAATGATTTAGCGTATAAAGAAAATGAAGGAGTATAATCTGGATAAAGGTTAATAATATTCCTGTGTTGTAAAGGATTTTAGCCGAACTGTTTATAGTGCAGAAATAATCCTTATTTCGGGTGAGATGGTGAAGAAATATGTTGAATATGTTTGCAAAACTTTGGGGGGGAGTTTCATCCCTGAAGAAACAATGAAAGAATTTGCTCTTTCATAGACATACTATGGAGGGTGATTATCCCTTCTCTTCTTTGAAAAATTATCTATACAATATGGATGAAAGTAGTATGAATTAATTGGAATAAAGGAGGTTTTTTTTTGATGGCTAATACAAAACGCATTCTGATTGTGGTGACAAACCATACTAAAATCACCGATGATCATAAAACTGGACTTTGGTTGGAAGAATTTGCTGTACCATATAACGTCTTTAAAGAGAAAGGCTACGACGTGAAAGTCACCAGTATTTTGGGTGGTGAAGTCCCGCTGGATCCAAGCAGTCTGCCCGCTGAAAAGAATGCGAAATGGGAGGAAGCGGAAAAAGAATTAACCCACACTATCAAATTAAGCAAAGAAGACGCCCAAGGGTTCGATGCGATTTTTCTGCCGGGTGGGCACGGAACGATGTATGATTTTCCCAACAATGAAACCTTGCTTTATATTTTGCAACAATTTGCAGAAGATAGCAGGGTCATTGGGGCTGTTTGTCATGGCCCTTCAGGCTTAGTGAATGCCACATTCAAAAATGGAACCCCATTGGTGAAGGGCAAAAACATTACTGCCTTCACCGATGATGAAGAACGGGAAGTCAAATTGGATCAACATATGCCTTTTTTGCTGGAAACTACGCTTCGAGAAAAAGGTGGAATCTTCTCCTCTCGTAGCAATTGGACAGACTACTCGATTCGAGATGGAAACCTAGTAACAGGACAGAATCCGCAGTCCAGTAAAAGTACAGCCGAAAAAGTAGTGGACGCCATCGAACATCCTGCTTAAATGGATGTCTATTCATAGAACCGTACGAAAGCACTGTCAAAACCATACCGTTTTGAACGGTGCTTTTACATTTCTCCTCTTTGGATCAGAGGATTGTATAACTAAGAGTAAGAAATCCGGTGACGATACACATGCTGCTCATGTTGGAAAAGGACAATTTTATCATTACTTTTCCTCAAAATATAAACTCGGACTAGCAGTTGTCGGAGATCTGATTCAAGAGTGGGATCAACAATTAATTGCTGGTATTCTCCAATCAACAGACAATCCGAAATCAAAATTAAACAAGATGCTTGAGTGGGCTATCACTTTTCATGCTGGAATGGAAAACAAACCAGGGTGTCCGATTGGTAACTTAGCAATCGAAATGTGTGAACACGATGAAACCTTTCGTTTAAAGATTCAACCTTTTTTTGATCATTTGATTGGCGATAGAAGCAGTTTTAGACGATATGATTAAACAAAACCAAATAAACTCCAAATTGATCCCAAGTAAGGTGCTCAAGCGATGGTTGCTATGCTTGAAGGGAGACTTTTATTAATGAAGAACCAGTTGGACATCCAATTTTTGACCAATGTCATTGATGTCATTCGTAAACAGTTCCACCTTTCTTAAATAAGAGTTTTTATTTGCGGATTATAAAGGAGGATGTTAAACTCCTTTTTATACCTAACGGTAGGTACAAAACTGTGCATAGAATATTGTCCAAAGATTAAAATAACCGTAATACCAAAATGGGAGGTAGAACATTTATGTCTAAAATTATAGAACGAGTTACGGCTGTTTCACAAGGGATGTAAACAAAAGCTAGATCAAATGATTATTGATGAACCTACTAACATGGGAGGAAAGGATACTGGTGCAAATCCACTAGGAACACTTTTGGGTGCACTTGCCGGATGTGAAAATGTCGTTACCAATATGGTTGCGAAGGAAATCGATTTCAATTTAAAAGGTATTGAATTTACATTCAAGGCGAACTTGACCCACGAGGATTCATGGGAAATACGGATGTTCATCCCTATTTTGAAAAAGTATCAGTTGATGCAAAAATAAAAACTACGGAATCAGAAGCAAGAATCAAAGAATTACAAGAAAAAACACATCATCGTTGCCCCGTTTACAAAACCCTAAAAGCTGCTGGAGTAGACGTGATCTCAAATTGGACAAGAGCGTAACTTGTGTTGGATTAACCGAAATCACTCACCGGTTGAAGAATCAGATAAAAACTATCAAGATCCAAATAGTATTTTGGAATGGGCATAAAATATATTAGTAGCCCTTTAAAAACGTATTAGGAAGGATGTAGTTCTATCATGACTGACAAAAAAATTTTATTTGAAAAAGTAAAGCTAGGAAACGTAACATTAGATAACCGTGTTGGTGTTGCTCCCATGACACGCACAAGTGCCACACCTGAAGGATCAGCAACTGCCCAAATGGTATCCTATTACACAAAATTTACCCGCGGCGGATTTGGCCTGATTATTACAGAGGGTGTCTATCCCGATGATAAATATAGTCAAGGATACTTGGACCAACCGGGAATCATTAACAATGAGCAGGTCCAAGCCTGGAGAAAGGTTACCGATTCCGTTCATAAAGAGGGCAGTAAAATCTTTATTCAGTTAATGCACGCTGGAGCCTTGTCACAAGGGAATCGTTTTAATAAGACGACGCTTGGTCCATCCCCCGTTCAACCAAAGGGCGAAAAATTAAGCATTTATGGAGGAGAAGGATCCTTTCCGGTGCCGAAAGAAGCGACAAAAGAAGATATTGCAGAAGTAATTGAAGGTTTTGTAAAATCCGCTGTTCGAGCTAAAGAGGCCGGTTTTGACGGTGTTGAGATTCATGGAGCAAATGGCTACATACTGGATCAATTCCTAACCGATTATACGAATGAAAGAATGGATGAATATGGTGGTTCCACCGAAAATCGTGTCCGTTTGTTAGTAGAAGTATCCAAAGCTGTTCGAGAAGCAGTCGGTAACGAATTTACAATTGGCATCCGTATTTCGCAAGGAAAAGTCAACGACTACCAGCATAAGTGGGCTGGGAAAGAAAAAGATGCGGAAATTATCTTTGGACAATTAGGTAGTGCTGGGCTTGATTATATCCATGTGACAGAATATGAAGCATGGCAGCCTGCTTTCTCTAAAGGTGAAGGAACTGTTGCCACAGAATCAGCCTTTGGTGATCACGGAGCGTCACTCGCAGCCTTAGCAAAAAAATACGGAGGCCTACCTGTATTAGCCAATGGGCACTTGGAGGATCCTGCTAGAGCCCAAGAAATTATTGAAAAGGGAGAGGCTGATGTAGTAACGATCGGTCGGGGGGCCCTTGCGAATGGTGATTGGGTGAAAAAAGTAAAAAACGGTAAACCGTTGGAAGAGTTTGTGCCAGAAAAAGTATTAAGCCCGGATGCAAAAATTAAAGATTTTGAAGCATAACTTAACCAAGGGAGGCCAAAAAAGGACGATTTCTTTTTACTTTTAACAATCGTACTATATGCTTAGAATTTTGTTTCAGGAAAGGTTATTGTTCATTTTCCACCGTCTCCACCGTAATGCGATCTTAGATTAATTTTAGCTGTACGTATAAAGCAGCCGTTTTGGCTGCTCTCCTTTTTGTCTTTTATTCTTTTAAGTCTTTTGATTTTCATGTTTTCGGCTTATTCTTTTTCCTGCCAGAATCTATAAAATGTTAAATCTTTCACAGGATGATAATAAGACCGCTCGGCCGCATCTAGATGAAACAACATTAGATGATATGGAAAGGCTATTAACTGGAAGCATGGACACTAAAATGTTTTTAGAAATTACTACATCGAAAACGTTTTTTACTTCATTGCACAACCATTCACGAACTTGTTTAATGTACGGAAAAATCTACGAATTTTTATTTTATTTTATTTTTCTTACAGAGGTGGATTCTTTCACGGTGGATTCATTTGGCTGCATTTTGGATTCATTATTGGAAACAAAGGAGAAGTAGAAGACAAATCAAATATTAAAGGTGATTTTGATGAATAAAACAACAACAAAAAAACAAGAAATTATCAATGCATTTCAATTCCGCCATGCAACCAAAAAATTTGACCCAATAAAAAACATTTCTAACGAAGATTTCCAATTCATACTAGAAGCAGGCAGACTATCTCCAAGTTCAGTCGGATGGGAGCCATGGAAGTTCTTAGTCGTGCAAAATAAACAATTAAGAGAAAAAATGAAACAAGTAAGCTGGGGAGCACAAGGACAACTTCCTACAGCAAGTCATTTTCTGATAATTCTTGCACGAAGAGGACTAAGATACGATTCTGATTATGTAAAACATCTAAATAAAAAAGTGAAAAAATTACCTGATGATGTCATCGCTAGAATAACACCTCGTTATAAAGAATTTCAAGAGTCTGATCTTCATTTATTTGAAAGTGACAGAACATTATTCGATTGGACGAGCAAACAAACATATATTGCACTGGGCAATATGATGACAGCCGCCGCCCTGATTGGGATAGATTCATGTCCAATTGAAGGTTTTAACTATGACAAAGTACACAACATTTTAGAAGAAGAAGGATTACTTGAAAATGGGAAATTCGATATATCGGTAATGGTTGCATTTGGATACAGAGCCGCTGAACCAAAACGACCAAAAAGTAGACAAAGTATAGAAGATATTGTTCAGTGGATAAACTAATCCACTATCTTTTAGGTTGAAAATTTTTTCAACAATAATTAACTATAAATATCCAAGTATGATGTGAAAGGTGATAAACTATGACAACAACAGTTGAACAATCCATCTCCCATTTCATGCAATCACGGTCAAGCGTGAGAGCTTACGAAAAAGGAAAAACGATTCCTAAAGCGACTTTGCAGGATATCTTGAAATTGGCGGCTACTGCACCGTCTTCTTGGAATCTTCAACATTGGAAATTTATTGTCGTCCAAGATCAACTAATAAAAGAACATTTGCTTCCGATTGCCTATGGTCAACAACAAGTCATTGATGCTTCTGCTGTCATCATCGTTTTAGGTGACGTACAAGCAAACAAAAATGCTGAAATGGTGTATGGAGAAGCTGTAAAAGGTGGATACATGACTGAAGAGGCAAAAGGTGAGTTGTTAAAAAATATTGAAAGTGCATATGCCAGCAGTGAAACTGTAGGTGTACATGAAGCAATCCGTAATGCTTCGTTTGCGGCTATGCAATTGATGCTTGCGGCCAAAGCATATGACCTAGACACTTGCCCAATGGGTGGATTTGATCCGCTTGCTTTACGTCAAGAACTGAATATTCCGGATCGTTATATTCCCGTTTTGATGTTGACATTAGGGTACGCAGCAAAACCTGCTCATCCTACTTCTCGATTTGATTTAAAAGATCTTGTAATCAAAGACAAATTCTAATACGCAAGGTACCACTTTGGAGGAATCATTTCAGCTAGATACTGTCAAAACTAAAAAAACTAAATTTCAAGGTATTGGTGATTTATCGCCAATGCCTTTGAAAAAAAGGTTGTGTATTGTTTGGTGATTGTCACAAAAGAAAAATCACCATAATTAGTTAGGCGGTTATTAATTTTTATTACACCTTATTAAAGTGAAAATCCCCGTTGTACAAATACGTCGATCAATCTACTCTTTTAGTCCGTTAAAAATCCATAATAGTTCATGAACATACGTCAACTAATTTATTCAAGTGTAGCAATTCTTAAAATAGACGGTAGAGATTATTATAAATCCGCAAGAGTGAGTAGAGATTCCTCCCTTGGTTCCACACTAAATGTTTAACAAGTCAAATGCTGAAGTTGAGTTTTTTGTGATTTCCCAGCGGACAAGTAAGGATGATTGTCGTCGTTAAATGAAATGGTTCACTTTTTTTGTCCCTTCTGGAGATTCCTGATTGTCTCAGCACTACCGTTACTAAATAAAAAAAATAGAACAAGGCTCTTTTGGTTAATTTGTCTAACATATTCTTACACAAAGAATATCGTTTTTTGAGGTTTTCCTGTCAATTTGGTAGCCAAACAGTGCACGGATCTCAGGAATGAGCATTCAACATAAAAATAAAGAGTGCAAAACAAGTTAAAATAAAGCGGTCTGAAACAAAAGTCATGTTATCCCAAAAAACCATTTAATGGAATAAAATGAAGCTTCAATTACTTAAGAACGTTACCAAGAAGTAAAGATAGCTTATATAATACAATTGTGAAATATAATATAGAAAGCAAAAAGACTTACTAACCGTCCGTTAGTAAGTCTTGACTTAACCTTTTGTCTTTAATTTAAACGATACTGTTGTTTAATTACTTCAAAAATATCTTGTAATACTTGGATATTTTGTCGGCTTACCATTAGTAAAATTCCGCCTTCAATCATGGCAACAATAGATTCTGCGTTTTTTTTCGGATTAATTGAATCATCTAACTGGTGATTCTCAATCATTTCCGATAAAATATCAGCGACTGAGTTTACCCAATGATGAAAAAATTCTTCTATTTTCACTCGAAATTCCTCATCTTGGTTACTCATTTCAATTGCCAAATTTCCCATTGCACATCCGTTCTTAATTTCCATTTCTGCATGACTTGTCTCGGCCCATTTGAGCATCCGATTTAACTTAGTAACAGGGTCATCTGAAGTATTCAGAATTCCGATTAGTAACTGTCCATCCCAATCTTTGACTAACTCTTCTACAACAGCTAATCCAAGATCATGTTTTGATTGAAAATAATGGTAAAATTGTCCCTTTCCTATATTAGTAGCTGCCATAATATCGCTGACTGATGTCGCTTGGTAACCCTTTGAGTGTATAATCTCTCTAGCTATTTGTATAATTTCCTGTTTTTTGGAAGACACAATAACCACAACCTCAATCTTGATAACTTTGAATCATATTAGCCATGTGTGCATAGGAACCGCCTGCGCGTAATGCGGAAGTAACCATAATAGCTTCTGCGAGTTCTTCACTTGTTGCGCCGAGTTTTTCTGCTTTTTTAGTATGAACGTCGATGCAATATGGACATTGACTGGCCACTCCAGATGCAGTCGCGATAATTTCTTTAAATTTAGCAGTGAGTATTCCTTCTTTAGTGGCAGCAGCGCTAAATACTGAATAGCCTTTGAATCCTTCAGGAGCAAATTTACCCAGGTTGCTTAAATTTTTTAAATTGGAACGGGCATAAAGAACATCTGATGCATCTACATTTTTTGCGTTATGTACATGCGTACTATGAGTAACGACGCCCCCTGCTTCCACAGCCGTTGCAACAAATATAGCTTCAACTAATTCTTCCAATGATGCTCCTGCTTTTTTTGCTTTCTTAGTATGAGATTCAATGCAATACGGACACTGAGTGATATGAGCAATTGCTACAGCAACAATTTCTTTCTCTTTTATGGTAAGAGCACCTTCTTTAAATACTGCAACATTAAAATCATTAAAGGCTTTTAATTGTTCTGGTGCAAGATCTTTTAATAAAGCTAATTTTTGTGTATGTTCTTTTGTATATAGATTTGATGACATTTTTCAAACTCCTTGTCAAATTTTATTTAGTTTATCCTTAAAATGATGGATTATCAAGTATGATTATTTACCAACCGTTCGGTACAATTATAATAGCATTATTTACTTCCAGTTTTCAAGAGAATAATGTTTATGACTCAAATTTCATGGTTTTAGTTATGGTTAGGAATGAAAAACCAGGTCGGTTTTTTACTCATTTTTTATCCGTTTATTTAAAACTACTGAACTCAAATTTGTTTACTAATCGTTTAAACCCGGGGACTCATTTCTTGTCAGTATTTAACAATTTACAATGTACCGAACGGTAGGTACAAAAATAAGAACTTCAAATCTAAATAATATATATTTTATCGATGGGGAAAAAGAATAAGGAAGGTGTAACAAATGGAAGTGATCATCACAAAAAGCGCAGCAGAAGAACTGAACTAAAAAATTGGGGATCAAAAGGGATATCATAAAATTCAAAACGTAACTGAAGGGCTTGCCTGCGGGGCAAGTGTATCTATTTTGTTTTTTGTCTAATCAATAGATGAAACCAATGATGTTCTATTTGAAACGAACAATCGTCCTGTTTTACTGGAGAAAACAGAGCTAATTTTTTTGATAATAAATTAAAAATTGATTATTCGGATTCAATGAACAGTTTTCAGTTAAAAAGCCCACAGCAAATCATAAATGGAAGAATGTCGTTTATGATTTAGAGCAAATTCTATTTATAAAAACACATGATTTTTTTACTTGCGAACTATAAATGTGTGTGCTAAACTACTTTCTGTACCGAACGGTAGGTACAGAATTGTATGCATACAATATTAAAAATAATACATTGATAAAACAGGGGGATGGAGAAATTATGGCAAACGTGACAGAACGAATTACAGGTGTTTCTCAAGGATTGCAAACAAAAGTGAGATCTGTCAACCACCATTTTATTGTAGATGAACCTCAAGCTATGGGAGGAAAGGACGAGGGTTCAAATCCACTTGCCACATTACTAGGCGCACTTGCCGGCTGTGAGAACATTATTGCTAACATGGTAGCAAAAGACATAAATTTTGATTTACAAGGAATTGAATTCGACATTCGTGGCGAACTTGATACTCGAGGGTTAATGGGAGAACCTAATGTTCGTCCCTATTTTGAAAAAGTAACCGTACATGCAAAAGTAAAAACAACTGAAGCAGAAGAAAGAATCAAAGAACTACAAGAAAAAACGGATCTTCGTTGTCCTGTATTCACAACACTTAAAGCTGCCGGAGTAGAAATGGTCCCAAATTGGGTAAAAGCATAAATGGATTAACAATCCTTTTTGTATGCTTACGCAAGGATTGTGAGTACAGACAGCAAAGTCAGTATCAAGAGAAAAGCCTGGAGGGAAAAACATGAAACAAATCAAAATAGAGCAAGAATTTCGTGATCAAATTGTCCAAGATCAACTTACAGTTGGAATTTTTACGGCAACTTGGTGCCCGGACTGCAAACGTTTAGATATGTTCATTGATGAAATTACAGCGGAGCATCCAGATAAACAATGGTTTAAAATTGATCGTGATGAGTTCCCGGAAATTTCTGAGGAACAAAATGTAATGGGAACTCCATCATTATTAGTATTCAAAAATGGTGAAAAACTTGCTCATTTGCATAGTGCGAATGCCAAAACTGCAGATTCAGTAAGAGAATTCTTAAACAACTTATAAAATAGCCTCTTCCGAACGGCAGAATTTTTTTCAGATCGTTGAGAAATTTCTTCTTAACGGACTGTACAAGAACTTCGCTTAATTCAGATACTCTTAAGGCTTTATTCGCAAACGTTGTTGCTTTTTAATATATTATTAGGTTCAAAAATTCATTCATTATCATATAGTTAGAAAGTAATTGTACCGAACCAACATTAATTGCGCGGAATTTGGTCTTAATTACACCGTAATCAATGTTTTGTAGCGTATTTTTCACCTTTCGTGAACTACTTGCGATACCTGTAGAATAATAACATACATGAACGAACATGATATAAATATAATTTATTTATTTGAAGGAGTGTTAAACATGGCTGATATGAAAATAAATGTGAATGCTGTTTGGGATGGTGGAGTAAAAGGGAATGGAACCCTTAAAGCGGAGTATCTTGATACAAAAATCGCTATTCCTGCATCTTTAGGAGGTAGTGGCAACGGAGCAAATCCAAAAGAGATTCTTGTTTCTTCGGTAGCTACTTGTTATACAGCAACTCTTACGTTTGTACTTTCAAGCAGAAACCTGCCTGTTGCTGAACTTACAGTGAACTCAGAGGCAAATATATCTGATAATGAATTTAAAATTATCCATTATCCTCACATCGTTTTATCTAAAGATGCAACAGAAGAACAAATTCAATCCGCACAAAGAGCGACGGAAGCAGCAGATAAAGGGTGCGAAGTCGGAAATTTATTGAAAAAAGCAGATGTTAAAATTGAAATTCAAGGTAAAGTTTCTTTGAAATAAACGGATTCAATCAAAGATGTAGGAACTTATTTTTAGACCTTTTAAATAAAACGGTATTTTAAATTTAAGGCGGCGATTCTGCTGCCTTTTTTATATGAGGAAATAACTAAAATTGCGCATGAAGAACTAGTCTTTCCAAGCAATAAGTGGACTTTCTTGGTTCTTTGTAGCTCCTTGAATAATAAATGTTTATATAATTTATGATATTTAACCTTTTCTACATATCGAATAATAAAATAACGAGGTGCTTGAAGATGAATAAGACAGAATAAGTAAATGCAGTTGCAGCACAACATAGAACTAACAAAGAAAAATGCCATAGCAGCTGTGGATGCATTATTTGAAACTATTTTAATACGAAAGAAAGAGAAAGTTCAGTTAATTAGGTTTGGAACATTGAAGTACGTGAACGTGTAGCTCGAACCATTCCCTTGAATTACGTCGTGCAAAAGTGAAGTAGGGGAAAAACTAAAGGTAAGTAGTAAAGTCGTATCCAAAAATAAATAAAGCAATTAGAACAACCTACATGCATCCAGGTACCGTTTATAATTAGCCGGAAGATTAAATACAAAAAAACCGCAACTGTATTCGTCTGTCAGTTACGGATCACAAGAAAACCAAGTGAAAAGGTGAAAAGTAAGCGGCGTAGACGGGGAGGTCACAGTGCTCCCTTTTATTGTTTATAGTGTACTTAGAGTTAACAAATATTATGCATTTACCCCCGAAAAACCCTCAACTGTCGTGTCAGGAGGACCCCAAAGCAGTTACGGATTTCAGAACGAGCATCTTCAATGAATCTACATTTTGCAGAAGTTTTAAATGATGACATCTATGTGTGCCTTACACCAGACAAATCCGGTTTTACAGATGCCTCCGATTTTGTAATAGGGTGCAGAATTCCAAAAATCTGTACAAGTATTCCCACATCCCGAAATAATCAAAGCATTTGAAAACAAAGAAAATCCGCAACTGCTCCAAGAAGATCCGATGCACTGTCTAATCCGGTTTTAGTATGTAAAGAGGGAAAGACATTATGCTTAGGTATTGCTGGTTCCTTTTTAGTTTGTTGTGCCTGTACAGTATCTAAAGGCTTTGACACATTTTCACTGATAGCTTTTCAATCGCTTTAACTTTCTGATATTTAAATTAGGCGGAAATCTTGGTGCCAACAACCGCTATGGAGGATTATTTAGAAAAAATACATCTCTTTATAAATGAAAAAGGATAGGCCCGTACGGTGGATATTGCTGCCTTACCTAATGTTTTACCTTCATCCGCAACGAAAATGATTCAAAGGCTTGATGAAATGGGATTTGTTGTGTATGAAAAATATCGTGAATTTATACTATCGAAAAAGGGAAGAAAACAGCTCAAAGCTTGGCTGAAACGCATCAGTTATTAGGAGATTTTTTGTCGAATGATTGGTGTTATGGGGAAAACATTTATCAGGCATTTTTTTGAGGATAACCCGTCTATAAAAGAATCTTATGTGAGATACAGAAAACAATTGGAAGATGCTAAAACAAAAATTCAAAAATAAGATTGGGACTATTGAGAGAAGGGTATGAAACTTCTCTTTTTTTGTTTTTTTATTATTTATTAGAAGATGTTCAATTGTGATTTAAAAATAAAGAGGAAGTGTAATTGTCTAATGCTCTTTTCGTAAACTTTGTTGCTATTTGTACTAAATGAGTAAGTAAAATGAAAGATTCAGCATAGATACCTTTGAATAGTGAACGAAAAGATGCCATGATGACAAGCTAAATACGGATTTAGACATCTGTACGAAAAACAACAATCTATGCGAATACAGCCTTTCTAAAGTTTATAAGCTTAAGGAGTTAGAAACCGTCTAAAAAGCACATTTTTACGAATGGTAGTTTTTTCAAAAACGGACGTTTTTTACGTTCGTAAAACTTAGGAACAAACGTTCCTTAGTTTTAAATACTTTTATGAACGCATTATAGCGGAATAAGAGAAAAGAGAATTAAAAAGAGGGAAATATAAAGTGGACGTTAGATAGTTTGGATACATACGAGTCAGCAGCAAAGATCAAAATAAAATACGACAGCTCGTAGCCATGAGGGCTATTTTGAAAAATATGAATAAATGGTGTTTTAAAAAGGTTCGATTGAAATATTTTAGATAAAACGGAACTCGAAAGTTTTGGAGTTGACAATCCAAAAAAAAACGAGTAGTATTTATTTTGTTAGAAATGGAGTAAACAATCCAAAATGTTAAAGGAGATAGGATAGAATGAATACAAATCAATCTACTGCACTGATTACAGGAGGAACAAGTGGTATTGGACGGGCAGTTGCAAATAAACTCGCTGGACTTGGAATTCATGTCATTGTTGCGGGGCGTAATGCAAATCGTGGTGAGCAGACGGTTGAGAATATTCGAGCTGCAGGAGGAAAGGCTGATTTCGTACAGACGGATCTTCGTAACGTGTCGAGTGTTGACAGTTTGGTGAAACGTGCACTCGAGCTTGGAGACGGTCATATTGATATCCTTATCAACAATGCTGGAATTTTTCCATTCGGACCTACGGATGAAACTACGGAGGAAGATTTTGATAGTGTATATGCACTTAACGTTAAAGTACCGTACTTCCTCGTTGCTAAACTTGCACCAAAGATGGCTGAAAGAGGCAAGGGTGCCATTGTCAATTTATCGTCGATGGTTGCCGATTACGGTGTTTCTGGTATGAGCCTTTATGGTTCGAGCAAAGCGGCCATCACTTTACTTACAAAAGCATGGGCTGCTGAATACGGTCCAAATGGGGTTCGTGTTAATACCGTCAGCCCTGGACCTACACGTACAGAAGGTACTGAGGTTATGGGCGAAGCTCTTGATCAGCTGGCCTCTCAGGCTCCGGCAGGCCGTCCCGCCTCGGCGGATGAGATTGCAGAGGCAATCGTCTTCCTTGCAACAGATAGTTCTAGTTTCGTACACGGAGCCAAACTCGCTGTCGATGGAGGACGTACAGCCGTTTAAGATGACGCTTAAACGGTTCTAAAACTAAGTTTGATTGTATTCACGAAGCAATGTTAATTTTCGTTATACAAGTTTTAATCTTCCGTGTTATCTATTTCTACCAGTAAAAAACCATTCTAATGAAGTTAAGAAAAGACCCTACTAAACCAAGCTGATGAAGGTATAGAGCCGAAATTAGCTTGGTTATTTTTCTTTATTGGTGTAGGTTGTTCATTATAAAAACGATGTTTTATTTTGGAAGACGGATTTCCGAGACAGACTTCTGACGAAAACGTTTACCAAATGAATCGACCCTTTTTTTCAACCAATGATAACTCAGTTGGGTTAGGTTAACATGATCTTTTATAAAATGGGCGGACACATGGACATTAAAAGTTCTAATGGCCAAACGGCGCTAAATGTTTTCATACCCATCGTTCGTTATTAAAATGTTGTCCTTTATTCCATATGCTAAAAAAAACACACCACATTCGTACGATTAGTGTGTTTTTACCACCATATTCTGTTCTTTACCCTTATGGGGGCTTTACTTCTATTTTTTGGATCAAGTCTTTTTGATAGTTACATTGTAGGATTAAAGATTTCTCTCCTAGAGAAAAAACATACACCCTCCTTTATGATGAATTTTTTAGCGCAATATATGAAAATCATGCT
The DNA here is from genome assembly GCF_001636425.1 of Heyndrickxia acidicola. Taxonomy (NCBI): domain Bacteria; kingdom Bacillati; phylum Bacillota; class Bacilli; order Caryophanales; family Bacillaceae; genus Heyndrickxia; species Heyndrickxia acidicola. The sequence continues at coordinate 1,142,414 of NZ_KV440953.1, read as the reverse complement.
TGTGCTATTAGATCATGCTTTTTCATATCTACCATATTGCTTGGAGGCCCATTAAATGATGAAAGAGCTGATATGTTCGAGCATACTGTCCAATCCTATTTCAAGTGGTAATGTCTCTTTGCGAACCTGTGTAAGAAGAAGCCCACCTTGGAGTGCAGTCAGCAACGCAAGAGCAAGTTCATCTGGATTGGCATCGCTGCTCAGTTCACCGCGTTCTTGCATCGCATGTAGTCCTTTACAAATGAAGTGCTCCCAATTCATAAATGCAGCTGCGAGCTCGGAACGAGCTTCTGGCACAACGTCTGATAACTCACTAGCAAGAGAGCCGATTGGACACCCGCCTCTGCATTGACGAGAGTTTTGAAGTTGTACAATCGCATCGCGCCAAGTTCTTAGGGCTTCCATACTGTCTAGTTGGATTACCCAGGACTTTTGGGTACTTAGTACTTGCTCAGTCTGATAAATAATAACAGCTTGAACTAGCGCTCGTTTCTCCTTGAAATAATGGTAGAGCTGGGACGCGCTGACCTGAGCTTTTTTTTGTACTTCTTCTACAGTTGTAGAAGCAACCCCATGTTCAAACATTAATTCTGCTGCGGCTTTTACGATTCGGAAACGAGTCTCTTCTCCCTTTTTCGTCAGCCGCCGTTTTGGTTTATTAACATTAATTTGTTTTTCCATAAATTTAGTATAACACAAAAATGGAATTGACAATCCAAAATAATGATTATCATTTGTCTGGGATAAAATGGAGTAAATACCACAAAAAAATAAAGGGGTGTTATTTTATGAACCACTATATTTGGGCGGATAAGTTCTTTAGAGCAGCTTTTACCTGAAGTGGAAAAATACTCACCAAGGAAAATTCTTTTGGTCACCGATCCCTTCCTAAAAGAGATAGGTTTAACTGAGCGGGTAACCGCACCCTTAACAGAGCAGGGCTATGAAGTTACCGTATACACAGAGGTTGTACCGGAGCCGCCACTCGCAGTAGGGGAAAAACTTGTTGCGTTCACACGTGAAGGGAAATTTGAAATGGTGATCGGACTTGGCGGTGGAAGTGCGATGGATCTCGCGAAGCTAGCAGCAGTGTTGGCGGGAAATGAAGGTCCGGCAGCCGATTATTTAAACTTATCCGGTTCAAAAAAAGTGGAGGAAAAAGGATTGCCCAAAATACTGATCCCTACCACTGCGGGTACCGGATCTGAGGTTACGAATATCTCCGTTCTTTCATTGGAGTCGACAAAAGATGTGGTGACCCATGATTATCTTTTGGCAGACGTAGCGATTGTCGATCCGGAATTGACTGTTTCTGTCCCGCCAAGAGTAACGGCAGCAACAGGAGTGGATGCTTTAACCCACTCAGTAGAAGTTTATTTATCCATGAATGCAAGCCCGACATCAGATGGTTTACCTCTTCCAGACATTCGTTTAATCTCACGTTCATTAAGGACAGCAATCGAGAACGGGAATGATAAACAGGCTCGTATCGATATGAGTAATGACAGTTACATTGCCGGCTTGGGTTTTTTTAACGCAGGAGTAGCAGAGGTGTTCATGCACTGGCCTATCTATCAGGCGGTCAATTCCATATCGCCCACGGCGAATCGAATGCGGTATTACTCCCCTATGTAATGGGCTATATTCGTAAAAGCTGTACGAAAAAATGGCCGATGTCTTAAACGCACTCGGTGGAAATTCTCTCTATCTATCAGAAGAAGAGGCTTCTTACTTGTGGAGGAACTGAAAAGACTCGTTAAGGATGTTGGCATCCCACAAACATTAGCAGGTTTTAATATCCCTGAATCGGCTTTAGAAAGCTTAACTCAAGATGGTGTACAACAAAAAAGGTTATTGGCCCGCAGTCCTTTGCCATTGTTGGAAGAGGATATAAGAAAGATTTATCAATCGGCCTTTAATGGGGTAGTCACTGAATAAGAGATTGTATTTATAACTATAAAAAATAGAAGTTACTCCATGAACGAAGATAACTTCTATGTATCCTTGGATCGATTTAATATTTCCCTCGTTTCGCCTTCTTCTTCAACAAAGAAATGTTTGACTGATTTGATCTTTGTCAATGATATAAAAATGAATATAAATATAGTTTTTTGCTTTTCGAATATCTTTAAAAAGGGCATTATATAGAGTCTGTCCATCCGTGTAAAATTGAAAGTCACCTTAGCGAACGAGACTTTGTTTTAATTTTGGAGCATCACTTCTGCCCGCTTTTAAATCATGCCATATGAGTGGAAGGAAAATGCGAGCTTCAACTTCTATCATTGGGATATCTTCGTATGAATTCCTTCGTCGAAATGGCAATCATCTTTGGAACAAGAAGTTCTCCTTTGGTTTGTAACCTTTGTTTTCCTTGAGGATGAACAACAAACAATAATAGGCGCAAATAGATCTTGGTTATAAAAAAGAATAGCCCTTTTGGCAAGTCAATTACTGTAAATCCGAATTGCTTTGTTCCACGATGGATCATAGAAACCCCATATAAGCCCTTAATCTCTTCATATTTCGGATGGTTTAGGATGTACAGTAGAGTCTTCGGTAATAATTGTTCAGTTGTCCGAATCATTTGGATGGCTAATTGAATAGAAGAACAGGAATTGATTCCCATTTTAAAAAGCATTTCATTATTAAGATGAAGTTCGAGCACACGATCACCTCTGTGAATTTCCTCTCCATCTAACAATTGAATCGTTTTACCCCAATAAGTACATACTCTTACGTTCAAGAATGGCTGATTCTCATCAATGGGCTGAATGTGAAAAAATCGATTAAACAAACTTTCCCATTTGACCCATAGAGTGATCATTATTTTCTTTTTCCAGCTTATTTCTGATGTTATTACATGTTTACCTGCTTTCAAGGGTATACCTCTTGGAATATGTCTTCTCGTGCTTTCATTGTTTTACTTACTTTAATACCGGCATGTTTTGAACCCACCGCTAAGCTCGTCACTATGCAACCATATTTCAACTCAGGATTTTGTGCTATTAGCGGAACGTCCAATATCACCTTTTCCTGCTCTTTAGGGGCTGGAAGTTGCAACGTTTCCAAAATCCATCATAATTCTACGTTATTTTTTGCGAATTTTCCTAGATTTATTCTCTGAACTTAGGCTAAAAGGGTCTGCTGTTTAAGTGTAAGAAAGTTCTCTATATATAAGGTCTATTGTTACTAAGAGAAAAAGTTTCACACATTTATTAGGAGCAATGTTCAATGGATTGGGCATTTTAGAAAATACGCAAGAATATGAGTATAAAAAAACGAATGATTTAGCTCCAATTGAACTTAGGATTCCTAGAGTTTAAGTACATATCTTCACAATCTTACTTATAAATTGGTTGTGTTAAATAACAAATGTTGATATTTAAATAAGAAAAAAGAACCGAAAGTATGGGTCGTTGATACAAAAAAATCATCATGTTCACTAACAGTTGTTTAGCAATAGCCTCACCATCATAAGGACTGTCAAACCGCCCTATATCCCTATAGGTTTCAATATCAAATGCTATGCTATATTAACGCTAACATCTTAATTCAGCACTGTGCGTAAAGTAGACGCCAAATCAATTGATGCTAATTCCTGTATGCTTGTGCAATATACATCTAATATGAACCAACGTAGCCTTTATCTATTTTTCTTTTTATCCAAAACGGGCTATATAGAATATAAAAACTCAAAATCATTGCAATCTCCATCGAAAGTAGGTACCATGGCCAGGGCCCAAAAAAATTTAAGGGTGTACCCATTCCTTCCTTCCTCATGATATAGAGGTAATTCGAACCCAAGAACTTATTAAGGAAGAAGACACAAACTCCATATATACTTACAATAAGAATGGTCATCCACATGGAACGAATAGTCGGCCTGTAGTGAAAGGCCACCACCATAAACAAACAAGCCAGCACCACCCCTCCATGTGAAACAAAAGACTGGAAATATAGAAAGTGAGGAAATGAATATTTGTAAAGATCAGGTGTCAAGATTACTTGGATGGCACTTCCTAACCCCGCAAAATACATAAATTGAAAAATTCTATAGCTTGTCGCCAGCAGCATCAAAATGGCAAGAATAGCAGCAAGGTCACTAAGCTGAAGCGGCAATGCCCTTTGCGCTGACCAAGCATGCTCATATACAAGCCAAAGATGGTACAAAACATTATCGGCTAATATGATAAATGCCAGAGCGAAACGAAAAAGTCTTTGTTTCCCCTTCTCCATAAGCTTGTTTCTAAAAACAAATAGGAGAATACAGAGAATGAATATAATTGCAATTGTCACGAGATGATCGACTGAAAAAGGACGAAATAAATCAAGTTTTGAGTGAAATTCAAAAAAAGCTTTCATCTAATAACCCCATTGACTAAACCGATTTTTATGAAGATTTCTTAGTATGGGGTAAGCTCTCCAAAATCTATACGTAAAATATAAAAAGCTATTATTTCGAGTATTGTTACGGTTTTTTAGTTTACGGCCTCTTACATTGCGGATGAAGACTGAGAAATTCTTCTTGTTATGATGCTCAATACTAAAAATCACATAGTTGGGTTACAGAGAAATCATGTAAGAAGCTTGAATGCTAGTACAGTCCATCCTAAACCAAAATAGCAATAGCGAAAGATTCTTCCTTTGCTAGAAAGGGGAGAGTTATCATGATATTATGATATCTGATTTTTATAAAGATGAGGCAAAACCAATATCGAATAGAATACGGTTGTAAGCATATGAAAATCTATATCCTAGGTCATGAATGAAAAATATAAACCCACAAAAAACTCGGTAATTTTATTCGTGTAAAAGATGAAAGAAAAAACATTGGCTGAATCAAATGATTTTTTGTTTATTTTTTTCAGAAAGAATTATTTGTCCATTTTTGCTGCCTGATTACTTCTCTGGCGGTTGCGTTTCCTCAGTGGAAAAATGAACTCAAGCCCTTTATAAAAATGCCTTAAAATCGTCAAAATTTCGCCTGTTTTAAGCCATTTTGGAAGGGTTTTTTGTGGTATATTATCCCTATAAAGTATTGATGTTTCACTTTTCTAATGGGAATAAAAAAAAACGGCAAATGGAGCGTTTAATATGGATAAATTGGAAAAAGTATTAAAATGGGTGTTGGCACATATTAATGTATTGATCCTTTTAGTCTTTATCGAATTAAATCTGGATACCATTGCTGTTCTATATACAGTCTTTAAGCATGATACCCTTTACATTCAGCTGAACGGTCTGACCTGGGCCATGAGCTTTTTGACTTGGACCTCGCTAAGGGTTCTACGGTTTAAATATAATGCCGGACATCTCCATTTTGATGACTAGGCCTTTAATAAAGCTGTTTAATAAAGCTGTACCTTAAAATACATTCTGACAAAGCCCTCATGTGAGCGGCTTTTTTATTTTGGCTTAAAAAAAGATAAGGACAGTAAGGAGAGACGCACTTATCACATTCATGTGTTGTACCGAGTATTTACTTTAAGGAACAATACGAAATTAGTATGAAGAAGATTCATTTCATACAAAAAAAGGCAAAGGAAGTACTTGGCTCTTCCTTTGCCAAAAAATTAAGGAGTGGTGTTCATCATCATGGGTTTTAATGCTTGCGGCTAGTATACTATATGTACTGATTTAGGAATAGCTTGGACTAATTGCCAGGATTAAGAGCAGATGTCGAAAAATGAACAAAGCGGCTATTTTTCAATCCGGTACTAATGAAGATTTGAGATTATTGTTTATCTAATTTGTTTGGCTAACACTATATCTACAATATTTTTACGAAAGGATTGAGAAGGATGCACCTCATTAACAAAGCACTTGAAACAGCAAGCCGTGCCCATCAATCGCAGTACAGAAAAGGAACGGACATCCCCTATATTGCGCACCCGGCAGCGGTCGGAATGATACTTTTAGAGGAAGGCTGCCGGGAAGAGGTTGTGGCTGCCGGCATCCTGCATGACACGGTGGAAGATACCGACGTAACACTTGAGGATTTAAGAAGGGATTTTGGCACTGAAATAGCGTATATGGTGGAGGGCTGCTCCGAACCGGATAAGTCTCTGTCCTGGGAGGAAAGAAAGCTTCACACGATTGAGTTTTTAATGACAGCATCAGAGGAAATCAAAGCAATTGCCTGTGCAGACAAGCTTCACAACATAAGGTCAATTTTAGAGGATTATGCAAAAGAGGGAGATGCAGTTTGGGAGCGGTTTAATCGCGGAAGGGAACAGCAGGAATGGTATTATCGGAGCCTAATGAAGAGTCTTGGTTCTACTGTCGATTTTCCTCTATTGAAAAAGCTGGAGAAGGAAGTACACAAGCTGTTTTCAGCCAAAGCTTAAAATTATTTTGACAGATGAGAAGGCTTAATAAACAACGATTATACTTTTAAAATGGGCATTTTTCCTTCGTAAACCTCACCATTCATATAAAGCCAGCCTTTAATACAATATGGTATGAAATGCTTCAAAATATTGAAGGGTGTGGTCATATGAACGACGGTTTAGAAAATGAAAAAAAATCATGTGAATTGGGGCCGCTCAAGCCCGCTTGAGCGTATTTTAAGTGCTTTTTTGATACGAGTAAAGGATGCGGCTTCGTATTTGATTATTCCTCCCAAGCCTCATCGTTGTAATGGGGACGAACAGCGGTATCCTTCTAAGATCGGAAACTATTCCAAGGGACTGCCCCATAATGAACTGGGGGAAGTGGAGCTTTTTGCGTATCAAGCATTTCTTACTGCATTGAATACAGGGAAGCCAAGTGATTTTGAGCAAATTCCTCTGGGAGGTGCCGTAAAGCTGACTGATCCTCAAAGCGCCTATGCCTATGAGCTGGCGGGTCCTGACAGCCATCAAATAACGCTTGAAGCCCCGCCGAGTTTTAGCAGTGCCAGGGAAGCGAGTGAGATGGCAGAGCTATACTGGAGGGCACTTGCAAGAGACGTTCCATTTGCAGAATATGATACAAATCCTATTACACAAGAGGCTGCGGCTGATTTATCCACTTATTCCGATTTTGGAGGTCCAAAAGTAAATGGAAGGGTAACAACCGATACATTATTTCGGGGTGACAAATCCGGTGATGTATTGGGGCCGTTCCTCTCTCAATTCATGTGGAAGGATGTTCCGTATGGTGCAGATACAGTGGTGCAGCAATATCGGACAACCGTCCCAAAAGACGACCATTTAACGGACTATAAAGAGTGGTTAAAGATCCAAAATGGTATGCTTCCTTCCACTTCAAATGTTTTTGACACAGCAAAGCGCTATATTCGTGACGGGAGGGGATTAAGTGAGTATGTCCATGAGGATTTTCCTTACATGGCCGTTCTCAATGCCTGCCTCATTTTGTTAAGCTATGGACCGGATGCGCTTGATCAAAACAACCCCTATCTGCAATCTTTAACACAAACGGGTTTTTCCACATTCGGAGCCCCTCATATACTTGATTTCACTGCACGAGCTGCAAGGGCAGCTTTGGAGGCTGCTTGGTTTCAAAAGTTCTTGGTCCATCGCCGTCTGCGTCCCGAGGAATTTGGAGGACGGGTCCACAATACCAAGATTGGGGCTGCCCAATATCCCATCCATGAAGATCTGCTGAGTTCCCGAGTACTCACCGAAATCGATAAACAATATGGCAGCTTTTTGCTTCCGGTTGCTTACGCAGAAGGTTGTGCGACACATCCGGCTTTTCCTGGTGGCCATGCCTCGTTTGCTTCAGCAGGCGTAACGATGCTAAAAGCTTTCTTTAACGAGTCTTTTGTCATTCCGAACCCCGTTCAGGCAAGTGCCGATGGTCTTTCACTCATCCCACGAGGGAGCCTCCTTAACAATTGGTGATGAATTGAATAAACTCGCTTCTAATATTACGCATTCCCGAGATTTTACGGGTGTTCACTGGCGGTCCAATGAGGCAGGTATGCTTTTGGGCGAGCAGGTTGCAATTGGCATTCTGCGAGACTATAAAAAAAACTATAATGAAGATTTCAAAGGCTTTTCTCTTACCAAATTTGATGGGACCACTATTATTATTTAGCAGCTTGTTTAGTGCAGCCGGCATGTGAGATAAAGCATTCGATGAAGCCGGGATTCCTGGCGGTGGAATTCCGGATCATCATCTTTTAGAGCAAGCAGGAAACTTTTAAGTATGTTCCTATTGATTATTTTTTCTGAACCGAGTAAAATATACAACTAAATACTTAGAATATAAACTTCGTATAAATTCGACAATATGGGTCGAAAGTTTCTACCAAACTACCGTAAATAGTTTGACTACGAGGATACATAGGATGGTGCGGTCTAGGTCTGCACGCATTTTTGTGTACACTCACGTAACGTCAAACTCTAGTTTACAGCTAGAGTTTTTTGTTTAACGATTTTACGGATAATCTCGTTGGGAGTGTTTAGAATGAACATAACAAAAAATCAGCTAAAGACACGGATTGCAGCAGCAGGCAAGAAACAAGCCGCTGACCTGGTGTTTAAAAACGGGAAAATTATTGATGTATTTAATCTTGAAATCATTGAGGCTGATTTAGCCATTTCAGATGGTTATATTGTGGGAATCGGTGAGTATGAGGGAAGAGAAGAAGTCAATCTAAAAGGAAAATATATTGCACCTGGATTCATCGATGCCCATGTGCATATTGAATCTTCCATGGTAACCCCAGTGGAATTTGCAAAGGTTGTGTTGCCTCATGGTGTTACAACAGTCATCACAGATCCGCATGAAATTGCCAATGTGGCTGGAGAAGAAGGCATTGCTTTTATGCTGGAGAATTCCAAGGGGCTGGATTTAGATGTATTGTTTATGCTGCCATCGAGTGTACCAGCCACTCCTTTTGAAAATGCAGGTGCTGTCTTACATGCAGAGCACCTTGAACTATTTTATAAGAATGAAAGAGTAGCAGGCCTGGCGGAGGTCATGGATTTTCCGGGAGTTGCAAATATGGATGATAGAATGCTCGATAAGCTTGTACAGTCTTTATCTAAGTCGGCAAAAGTGGATGGGCACGGAGCAGGCCTGGATTCAACAGGGGTGAATATTTATCGGGCTGCGGGCATTGCCACTGATCATGAATGTACTACAGAGGAGGAGGCAAGGGACCGTTTAATGCGTGGCATGTATCTCATGATTCGGGAAGGATCCGTAGCAAAAAACCTTTCAGCCCTGATTAAGGCGGTAAAGCCGGCGAATGCGCGCCGCTGTCTTTTCTGTACTGATGACAAGCATCTGGATGATTTAATTGAAGAAGGAAGTGTCGATCATCATATCCGCCTTGCCGTTCAGTTAGGAATGGATCCTCTTCAAGCCATTCAAATGACGACACTAAACGCAGCGGAATGCTTTGGATTAGCGGACAAAGGCGCGATTGCTCCTGGATATCAGGCCGATATGGTCATTTTAGAGAGCCTTGAGGATGCAGCTATTTCAGACGTGTATAAAGCAGGACGAATCGTTGTGAAAAAAGGATGTTATCTGGATTCTAAGCGGGAAACAGCACCAGCGAATCAAAAGCTCACAGATTCTGTCCGCATTCCTTCTATTAAAAAGGAGGAACTGCAAATTCCTTTATTGGCAAGTCAAAAAGCGCATGTTATCGACATTATTCCAAATCAAATCATGACGAAAAAGAAAGTGGAAGAAGTGCCCACAGATGGCCATTTCTTTGTTCCAAGCACAAAGCTGGACTTTGTAAAACTGGCTGTAATCGAAAGGCATAAAGGAACAGGAAATATTGGCTTGGCCATTGTTCACGGATTGGGAATGACCGACGGGGCCATTGCCACAACGGTTGCCCATGATTCACATAATCTAATTGCCGCCGGCACGAACGATGAGGATATGCTTATTGCCATTAAGACCCTCCAGGAGATAAATGGGGGAATGGTCATTGTGAAAAATGGCAGGGTGATCCACTCACTATCGCTTCCTTTAGGAGGATTAATGTCCCATTTAGATTACCAGACGGTCAACCAAGAGCTGCAGCTGTTGAACATAGCTTTGCAAAAGGTCAGCTCACATCAGGACTTTAATCTATTTTTAACACTATCCTTTTTGAGTCTTCCCGTTATTCCTGAACTGAAAGTGACCGACCTTGGGCTGTTTGATGCGGTTCGTTTTTGCCATATCCCTATTGCTGTAGATAGTCAGAGTTCTGCACAAAATGAAGATCTGGATTCTTCCAATGTAGCGGCTGGTTAAGAGAAAAAGGATTTGGAAAAATAAATTCTGCCATTGGAAATTTTTGATTAAAAAGAATAGGATACAAGTACAACTTTAAAAAAGGCGATTAGTGCAGAGAAAGTCTGTGCCAATCGCCTTTTTTAGGAATAAGTATAAAATAAATGATGTAATCAGTGTAATCTTCTTCTAGCTCCAGTGCCTATCGGCTAGCAGATTTCTGCGTCTCCTCCCTAGAATAAGTCAGCATCAGCTCGTGAATTACATCGCTGTGTTTCCTTTTTATCAGTCGAAGACTATGAAATCCAGCATGGCGCTTAGGTTTTATTTATCAATAGGAGATTACAGGCCCCCAATAAGGATAGCTATAATAACTGCTATGCGTAACGGTTTGATGTGGATAGCCCATGACGGGTTGAGCCGCCGGGACTGCTAGGCCAGAATTATGGGTTGAATGATGAGTCGAGTGATGCTGTGTACCATGGTTATATACATAGTGATTATAATAAGCAATACAAGACCCGGAATGACCCGGATAAGGACCGGTTGTAATGGTTGATGACAATGCTGACACCTCTTTTAAGTGGTTTTATTTATTGTATGAACGAGCATTTACATTCGTATAGGCATTCATTAATGTAGAGGTATATTGATACACGATTTCAGGATTAAAAAAAACCACTAGAATCCTTATCAATATTTCTTTTTCATATTGATTCACTCAGTTAAATAATTTGAAGAGAAAAACCTGCTTCTAAACAAAGCGGGTTTTTTTACATCTGTAATAAAAAGAATCTATTATGACACAATTCTCGTGGAATAAAGGGAAAAATATGCTAAAATAATAATGCTCTATACTACATCTGTATTCAAAAATATAAGTTATGTAGATAAAAAGCACTATATTAAAGGAATATTTTTCTAGTAGGATAGTTCGATAAGGTTGTAAGTTATGTCGGAAACTATCCTGATATTGTAAAAGAAGTTAATTGCAGCCAGGAGGATTACCTTAGTGTCAATCAAGAAGAGACTTCCCTTAATTTTTACAATGTTAGTTCTGGGTATTTTAGTTGCAAATGATACGTTAAATTATATCCTTTTGAAGAACAAGCTAGTTGATTACAATGAGAAAGAAATTGCCTTAGTCACCCAGGAGGTTTCATACCAGGTTGAAAATTCAAAAAAGGGATCCTCGTATGTGGAAAATATTATTGGCAAAGATTTAAGGATGGCTGCTATAGCCATAGAGCAATCTCTTCCATCTCAGTATCAGAGTGTTAATAATGAACAACTGACAAAATTGGCTCAAAGGCTAAATATTTCACATATTACTTTATTAGCAAAAACGAAGGACGATATAGTAGGAGTAAGATCCTCTGATCCGAAGGAAATTAATCTTTCAACACGGAATTGGACTTTTTGGTATCAAGCCTTTCAACAACTGCTTTCATTAAAACCTGTAACTGTTAAACAAGGAAAGACTTTACCTTATTACTGGACTGGACCAATTGAAAAAGCCTCTAGTAATCCTCAGCACATTGATAAATGGGGATATTATTATGATGGGAAAACAAATTATATTATCGATCCGTATTTAAGGGACAAACAAATATTAGGTTATGAATCGCGTTTTGGTCCAGATGACGTAATGAACAGTTTTACAAAAAAAGCAGATGGCATTCTTGAAATTACTGTATTTAATCCCAAAAAGTTTGGTGATAAAAAAACAAGTGTTTATTTAAATGGAAATACCTACACTAAAATTGTGGATAATCCTATATGGTACGGTACTTACAAATATCGAAACACAAAAAACGACAGCGCAGAGATTCATAAGGCTATTCAGTCAAACAAAAAGCAAAGTTATATCGCAAACCTTAATGGAAAAACAGTTCAAAAGACCTTTGTTCCAGTTGGTGTGAGAACTTCTGAACCATATGTAATTGGGGTCAGCTACGACTACAGCATTATTCAAAAAGAGCTTCATGAAGAATTAATAAAGCATTTACTGCTCTCAATTCCTTTTATTTTAATTGTGCTGTTAACAAGCTTCATTTTCTCCCGCTCCATTACAAAGCCCATCGGCTACATCGTAGAACAGGTTAAAGAAATTGCGGAAGGTAATTTCGGCAAGAAGCTTGTATTAAAACGCAGGGATGAATTGGGGAATCTGACGCAAAATGTAAACGCATTATCCAATTTTTTGAAAAGTTATGTAGACGATTTAAAGAAAAGCCAGGAAACCATAGAGTTTCAGGCTTACCACGACCCGCTAACTGGGCTTCCGAATAGAAGGTATTTTCAAGAGCAGCTTTCTACGCGTGCAGAAAAAGCCAAAAAGACAGGCGGAACGGTTGCATTGCTATTCGTGGATATTGACCGCTTTAAAGATGTGAATGATACACTCGGTCATGCACGCGGGGATCTGTTGATTCAACTGATTTCTAAACGTATTTGCGACTGTCTGCCGGTTGAAAACAGTTTTCTGACCAGACAGGGCGGTGATGAGTTTGTCATTCTGTTCTGTGAGCTTGAGTTAAAGGAAATTATGGACATTGCTAATTCTATCGTCGTTTCTGTTCGGCAGCCTCTTCTGGTGGAGGGCAACGAGGTGTATGTGAGTGCCAGCTGCGGATTGAGTCTTTACCCAAAACACACTGAGAATATTGACACACTCATGATTAATTCGGATGTTGCCATGTATGAAGCGAAGAAGCAGGGCGGAAACCGAGTTGTTGTCTTTGATGAATTGATAAATAAGGATAAAAGTGACAGGCTCCGGATTGAAGCACGGCTTAGAAAAGCGATACAGAAAAAGGAAATTGCTGTTTATTACCAGCCTAAAATGAATGCCATTACCAATAAAATAACAGGTGTGGAGGCACTTCTTAGATGGAATGATCAGGAGCTCGGTTTTGTTCCCCCAGATCAATTTATTCCCGTTGCGGAAGAAACCGGATTGATTCATCCTCTATGGGAATGCACCATGAGGGAAGCCTGCACCCAAATAAGAAAGTGGAATGAAAAAAGAGAAGACCCATTATGCTTGGCGGTAAATTTCTCAGCAAGGCAATTTCAGGATTCCGAACTGCTGGTTAGCAAAGTAAAGGAAATCCTGACGGAATGCTGGCTCACACCCGAGTACTTTGAAGTAGAAATAACTGAATCAACACTTTTTATCCAATCTGAAGAAACCATTATGGCGTTAAAGCATCTTAAAGAATATGGTATTTCGATTTCGATTGATGATTTTGGAACAGGCTATTCCTCATTAAATTACCTTAAGACATTACCTATTAATTGTCTAAAGATTGACCGAAGCTTTATTCAGGATCTTCAAACGGACGGCAGCAACTCTGAAATAACCGACGCCATCATTAATATGGCAAGGAGCCTAAAGCTTCAGGTGGTTGCTGAAGGAGTAGAGGAAGAATACCAAAAAGAGTATCTTCTTAAGAATGAATGCTGGCATATGCAGGGTTATTTGTTCAGCAAGCCTCTTTCCAAAAATGATATGGAAAAGTATTTAAACCAGTAATCGAGTAAGTAAATGATGATGATTCCTAAAATTGACAAATGCAAAGAGTTCTATTCTCTTGTATTCTGAGAAAACACCAGTTAAACTGGGTCTATTGCCATTGTTAAACACGAATAATAACATACATGGATAGGGATAACATTCACTTATCCTGATCATAAAGGAGTTGTCTTTATAATGTTTACAGCTGATGAAAGAGAACATAAATTAATTTCCCAAAACTTCCCCGATAATTTAGGTGAACAGCAGGAAGAGATCAATAAGAAAATATTACAATCCCAAAGCTTTATGGACGGGGTCAAAAACCTCATTGAATTGTGCGGAGACGATCCGAATCGTGACGGACTGGAAGAAACACCTTACAGGGTTCTCAAAGCATTTTTGGAATATACAGAAGGGTATCGTGAGGATCCTAAGCTTCATCTGATGAAAACCTTTGATGTCGACCATCAAGAGCTTGTTCTTGTAAGAGATATTGAGTTTCATTCCATGTGTGAACATCATTTTGCACCATTTTTCGGAGTCGCGCATGTAGGCTATATTCCGAATGAAAAAATTACGGGATTATCGAAAATTGCCAGAATGGTAGAAGGCTATGCAAAAAGATTCCAGGTTCAGGAGCGTCTGACTGCTCAAATCGCCGGGGCAATTGAAGAAATTCTTGCCCCACAGGGAACAATGGTCGTAATAGAAGCCAAGCATATGTGCATGTGCGGAAGAGGAATCCGAAAAACGCATGCATCTACATCCACAACTTCTGTTCGAGGAAGCTTTGCGGAGCGTTCAGATTTACGTGCAGAATTTCTTTCACTTCTTCAACGGCCTAACAATTAAGGACTGCTAAATTATAAAAAGACGTAAAACGATTGGTTTACGTCTTTTTCATTCCATTAACCAATTGGAGGAGTACGATGACGACACTGCTTATCGATATGGACTCAGTCATTTGTGACCTAATGTCGGTTTGGCATGAACGCTATAACAGAGACTATCAAGATACGCTGACCGTTGGAAAACTAAAATGCTGGAGCTCAGAAAAATATGTAAAACCTGAATGCGGGATAAAAATATATGATTATTTAAAGGAGCCGGGACTCTTCCTGAAGCTTAAGGCTTTACCAAATGCAATTGAAGTTTTAGAAAGATTGAAAAGGGATTACGATCTATTAATTGTTACGAGCAGCTTGTCAAGTGCCTATTCGGAGAAGGAGCAATGGGTAGAGGAGAATCTTCCCTTTATCGGAAAGGAAAATTTGATTTTCTCCCACCGGAAAAATATGATTGTCGGTGATTTGCTGTTCGACGATGCTCCCCATAACTTGAAGGCTTTCGCCTCCACTGGAAGAACAGCAGTGGCAATGGACTATCCCTATAATCGGGAAGTGGACGTATCTAGAGTAAGGAATTGGCTTGAGTTTGAGAAGTTTGTAAAGCAGGAGAATTGGAAAAAGGAGTGCAGCAGCCATGCGACACATTGATGTTGTGATTATTGGCGGCGGGCCAGCCGGAATATCAGCAGCAATCTGGTGCCAGAGGCTTGGAATACAGCATCTCCTTATTGAAAAAAAGGGAGAGCTTGGGGGACAGCTTTTAAATATTCACAATGAAATTATTGATTATCCGGGTGTACAAGCGGCGAATGGACGAGAGTTACAAAGAATGCTGCTAACTCATTTTCATGAAGCGGGCTGCTCCGTACAGCTTAATACTTGGATTTCTTCTATAAACAACACATCTCACACGCTTGTTCTTCATGAGGGAAACAAAAAAGAAAAACTCCATTACCATTATCTTATTTTGGCAACAGGTGCAGGCCAAAGAAGGCTGAATGTTCCAGGAGAAAAAGAAATGCTGGCAAGAGGAGAAAACTATTCAGCGTCTGCAGATGCTCACCTATTTAAAGATAAGGCGGTAGCGATTGTGGGTGGGGGTGACCGTGCGTTTGAAGGAGCAATCCTTCTTGCAGATGCAGGAGCAAATGTATTTATCGTTCACCGGTCAAAAGAATTCAAAGCGCGGAGCCAATATTTGAATGAAGCACTGCAGAAAGAGAACATTACCATTTTGACTGAAACAGCCGTCTCTGCCATTCTTGGAGAAAAGGCGGTAAGCGCCATTGAGCTCAAGAAAAAGAGCGGGGAAATCATGAAATTAGAAGTAGCTGCTGTTTTTGTGAGAATTGGTGTGAAACCAAATAGTGAGCTGGCAGAGGGAATAGCACGAATGAACAAAGATGGATTGCTTGAAACGGACCTGTTAGGAAGAACAAGTGATCCAGCATTATTCGCAATTGGGGATCTTTGTACCATTCCGCTGTTTTCGAGCATTGCTTTGTCTGTTGGCCAGGGTGCAGTTGTGGCCAAACATCTAGCCTCAATTTTGTCAGAAGGCGGCGAAAGGGTACAAGTGCGGTGATTAATAACATGAGTGAAAAAAGAGACTCTGCTGAAGTCTCTTTTTTTATTGGTTAATAAGGTATCAAATTTTTAAAATAAAGTATTTAACCAATGTAGTTTCTATTTAGTTAAGCCAGCGGTTTTCTATGTTACTCCCTCTATAAATTAACATCAGTTTGTGAACGACCTCGCATTTGTTCGTTCATATCAGTTGAAAACTACGAAATTTTTAAGCAGGTGAGTAAGAAGCTCGCGTTTTTCTTAGAAAGTTACAGTTCAAAGTTATCTTATGTTGATTGTATTGTAGCGGATAAGCGAGCTAGGATAGATCCATCAAAGGAAATACAAGAATAGCAGTGCTTTTAAAAATAAATAATAGAATTTAACTCTAAATCAGGTAAATTATTACCTATTTACTAGATAATTTGGTAAAATAGTATAAATTATTAATTTAGGAATCTTTTGGGATGCGTTAGCAAGTCTAGAAAACTACATAGTCAGTTTCTATCATTTTTTTCTTTCCATTTTGAGCGGCTTTGGAGTTTAGACAAATAGTAAAGAAAAAGGAGAGAAAAAATGTACAAAAGCAGCTTGAGTAAATTATTTATGAAAGTACTATTGGTTCTGGGGGTTTTAGCTTCGGTCGGCAATTCACCCCAATTAGCCAGACTCACAAGTTTAAAGGCAAGCGCTTCGACGGCTCTTTTCGCAGCTTCGGACGGTGTGAATATTCGTTCTGGTCCAGCACTTTCTGATAGTATCCTCAGTACTGTAAAAGAAGGGACTGAGCTTACTGTTATCTCTACATATTCCAGCGCCTGGTATATCGTGAATTATCAGGGGAAAACAGGCTATGTCGCTGCAGCGGATGTGAAAACGAGTGCTCTGCAGCCTGTAATCTATCAATATATGACAACCGATGATTTGAACGTGCGGACGGGTCCAGGTGTATCCAATAATGTAATAGGGATTCTTAAAAAAGGAACAGTCATTAAAACAAACAATAAACCTTCCAATGGCTGGTGTGCATTTATTTATAATGGAAAAACTGCTTATGTGAGCAGCCGCTATTTGACTGCAGTAAGCGAATCCTCCACTGTCATTTTAAATGTCCCGGTTGTCCGCCAGAATCCAGAGCTTCCTGCAGGATGTGAAGTCACAAGCTTAACGATGGCACTTCAATATAAAGGAATTCACATCGATAAATTGACACTCGCCCGTAAAATGCCTTATACAAAGACATTGGATCCTAATAAAGGATATGTTGGGAGTCCGTATAATGGGACCGGATATACGATTAATCCTGTAAAATTACAATCCCTCGCGAAGGCCTACCGTCCTAAAAGTGGAGATATGACCGGCAGCAGCATATCAGAGATTGAACAGGAAGTGAGAGCGGGAAATCCAGTGCTGGTTTGGTTCACGATTGGCTATGTGGATGTATACAATCTCAATCATTATAAATACCAGAATGGCCAAAAGTTTTGGTGGCCGCAGCCATTGCATTGTATCGTAGTCACAGGTGCCAGCCCAAGCTATTTTTATATTAATGATCCTTTAAATGGAAGGAACAACTATCCGATTTCAAAAGCCCGTTTTAATCAGATCTATACAGAAATGGGAAAAAGAGCGTTGGCCGTCCGTTAAGAGATTTCCAGTTAATAAGATGAACTGTATATCAATTTCGAAGCCACTGATTGGAAGACTGTCAGTAGCTTTACTAATGAATTAGTAATCTCAAAGCTATGAAAGGGCCTTTAGTTTGAGCGTGTTAAAAGTGACCGCAATTACTCTGCAGCACCAAGGAACTTATAGACTGAGTGCTTAATAACACGGGATAGGCAGGACGAAAAAAGTCATGAAGGGTGTCTGAATAAATAGATTGAAAACGTTTGAATTTTCATGATATATTTTAAATGACTAAACAGTCAGTTTTTTTAAGGGAGGGGATATTTATGACACAAGAAAAAACATCATCGATACATGTGTATAAGCTGGGAGAAGGAGAGCCGCTTGTTTTTTTACACGGAGGACCAGGAGGCGAGCACCGCTTTTTTTTACCTCATATGGAACCATTAAAGAATGACTTCCAGCTGATTTTTTATGACCAAACCGGTTGTGGGCAGTCAGCACCTCTGCAGGATCATTCATCGTTGACGATGAGATCAGAGGTCGAAAAATTAGAGGATTTGAGACAACAGTGGGGGATCCAGAAATTAAACCTGATAGGGGAATCGTGGGGTTCCATGCTGGCACTTTTATACACAGCGGCTTATCCAAAACATGTAAATAAGCTTCTTCTTACAGCAGCCATCGGGCTCACGTATGAAGGATTTGAAAGTTTTGAGAAAGAGCTGACGCAAAGATTATCCAGTGTTGATCAAAAAATGATGGAAGAATTATTGCCCAAGCTGGCAGATGGTTCAGCTGAAATAGAGGAGTTGTTTAAGATTCTGGACCCTTACTATGTTTTTTCAGAGGAAACATTAAAAAGAAAAACGCCTACAATAGCCAGCCCGCACACCAATGAAGTGCTGAATGAAGACATAAAAAAACACTACGATTTGCGTCCGTTTATTCCAATCTTGAAAGAAATCCCCATTATGGTCGTACAAGGGGACCACGATCTCATAACACCCGAGAAGCTCCAGGAATTATTTTTTGTCTATTTGCCTGAAGCGGGATTAAAGGTCATTAAAAATTGCGGTCACTGGGCACTTGTCGAAAAGCCCGAGGAATTTATGAATGAAGTGAGAGCTTTTTTTAAAAGCTAAATGAAATTTGTTTTTGATGAATAATGTTCCTAATCTTTAATAGAAAGAATACAAGGTAAGAGATCGGCAAACAAGGCACCCTGCTAGGCAGTCCAGGGTGTTTTTCCTTTGAGAAGGGGTTCATTCTGAAGGAAGTAGCTCCATTCCAATATCTTGTTTTGAAAAACAGAAAATAAATTTAGTGATATCCTCGTCATTTGACTAGATGATTCACGGACTAAGAACCTCAATTCTAGCGAAGAAAGTAGCCTTTTTAAAAAAAACAGTTGACCCTTACGCTGCGTGATACTTTATCCTGTCAATAAAGGGGGGGTGATAACAAAATGAAAATTAAAGAAGTAGCAGATTTAGTGGGGATTAGTGTGCGAGCACTCCATCATTATGATGAAATCGGTCTGTTAGTGCCCGATAAGATAACAGAAGCAGGATATCGTCTCTATTCAGAAAGAAACCTGGAGACACTGCAGCAAATCTTATTTTTTAGAGAGCTTGGCTTTCCTTTAAAAAAGATCAAGGAGATAATCAATCGCCCTTCCTTTGATAGGCAAAAAGCTTTGGAGATTCAGCATGGCATGCTGTTGGAGAAAAGGGACCGGCTTGACAGGATGATTACAACGATTGAAAAAACAATACTGAATATGAAAGGAGAAATTCACATGAGCAATAAGGAAAAATTCGAGGGCTTTTCATTTGATACGAATCCTTATGAGCAGGAAGCAAGGGAGCGCTGGGGAGATCAAGCAGTGGATGATGTGGGACCATTTTCTAATGAAGAAAAAAAAGAATTGTCTAATGACATGAATCAAATTTACCGCGAGTTAGCAGGACTTCGGAAGAAATCACCTGCCACCAATGAAGCCCAGGGTGCAATAGGAAAATGGTATGGCTTTTTAAATAAGCACTTTGGCCATTATTCGTATGAGGCTTTTAAGGGCTTGGGCCAGCTTTATGTGCAGAATAGCCGATTTGAGCAAAACATCGATCAATTTGGCGAAGGACTGGCAGCATTCATGGCGGAAGCGATGGCCATCTTTGCGGATAACCGGAAATAATTTCTCTCATTATTTCTCGGGAAAGCGCAGGATTAGACTTTTTATGTGCTCAATCTGTCGATTTTAACGTGAAGTAAGAATATTTAACCAGATTTCGTCGAATGTTCATGTAAAAAGCAGAATTTTTTGTCAAAATAGAGCTGCAATACCCAGGATTTTCGGAACTAGAATTCAAGGTGTTTGTTTATTTCCTCTGAGAATATGGGAAATCCTCAGTAATAGATGGGCTGAGAAGTGGGATGCCTGCCTTGAATATTGTCCTTCATCGGTGCTATGAAGGACAAAACTGGTGAATTTTAATTGTCAAAAGTCCTTCATCGGTGCTATGAAGGACAAAACTGGTGAATTTTATTTGGCATAAGTCCTTCATTGGGGGTATGAAGGACAAAACAGCTGAATTTTCGTTGTCAAACATCCTTCATCGGTGTTATGAAGGACAAAACAGTTGAATTATCGTTGTCAAAAGTCCTTCATCGGGGGTATGAAGGACAAAACTGGTGAATTTTATTTGGCATAAGTCCTTCATTGGGGGTATGAAGGACAAAAGAGTTGAATTATCGTTGTCAAACGTCCTTCATCGGTGTTATGAAGGACAAAACTGGTGAATTTAACTTGGCAAACGTCCTTCATTCCACCTAACAAGGAAAATACTCCACCTTTTTCTTTCCATAAGTTTCCACCCCTTTATTCGGAAGAGGTCTTTTACTCTTTATGAGTGGACGACATTTTCCCAGCGATGCAGCATGATTTTCATTACAGCAAGTGTTAGCAGAACCGAAATCAAAAAGTAAGGCACCAGTATGAGGACGTCATGGAAAAGAAGCGTATGGTCCCCTGTTGAAATGGCTGCCCTGAAGCCCTGTACCGTAAAAGTCATGGGCAATACCCCGTGAAGCTTTTGTAAAAACCATGGGGTTAATTCCATGGGAAACGTTCCTGAGCTTGAGGTGAGCTGAAGCACTAGGAGAATGACGGCTAGAAATCTTCCTGCATGGTCGGCGGCAGTTGCAAGAAATTGTATAATCGACATAAACGTAATACTTGCAATAAATGTGAATACAAAGAGCCAGCCTGTATCAACGGGTTTAAGTCCGACTGCATAGATCAAAATAAGGTTAGTAATGATGCAGTGTCCTAATGAAACGAAAGCTAAAATGATGAATTTGGATAAAAACCACAACCAGGCTGATTGGGGAGGCAAACTGGTTTCGCGGATGGGAAAAACCGTAGAGATCAGTAATGCCCCTACAAACAGGCTTAAAGATATAAAGTAAGGAGCTAGTCCTGTACCATAGTTAGGAACGTTGTGGACAAGCTCTTCTTTTAAATGAACAGGATTTGCCATCATGGAATAAAGCTGTTCACCAGCATGGATCGACCCGATCTTCTTTGCTCCGTCTGCTAACTGGCTTGTGAGCTGATTGCTGCCAGCCGTTATTTGCTCTAGGTTCTTTTTTAAGCTGGTCAGGTTTTGAATGGCTGAATTCCAGCCGTTCTCTAGACTAGAGGCTCCAGTCGATAGCTTTTTTTCGGAGTCCGCGATCTTCCCTGCACCAGCGGAAAGCTTGGTTACGTTTCTAGCGAGTTGACTGGTCCCAGTGTGAAGGGCGGTTGAACTGTCGGCAGCTTTCCCGAGTCCATCATTAAACTTTTGAAGATTATAAATAAAAAAGGCTGATTTTTCGGTTAAATCCTTTCCTGCATTTTGAAGAGGCTGAAGCTCTTGGGTGTTTATTTCAGGATGATTTTTTTGGAAATCAGAAAATAGCTGCTGGTATTGACCTGCCTTCCCTGAAATCGGTGTGACAGTATTGGTTAACTGGTTAGAGCTGTTGTATAAAGTGTGTAGACCAGTTTCCAAGCTGCCCATGCCTGAGTTAACTTTTTCGAATCCGCTGTTTATTTTGTTTGCTCCAGCAGAGAGCTGATCAGCTGCATTGCTTAGCTGCTGTGCCCCCCCTGAAAAGGAAGCAATCGGTTGTTTTCCTTGATTCATCCCGTTTATTATTTTGTTTGTTCCGTCAGTGACTTTTCTCAGGTTCGTAGACAGCTTTCCCGATCCTTTGCTTGCGTCCTGCAGCACTTTGCTGACAGAAAAAAGACCGGCAAAAACCATTTTGGCATAGTTTTTACTAAGGGATTCGGATAATTTTTCTCTTATTTTATCCACACCTGTCCGTCCAATTTGAGAGGCGAGAAAATTGCTGCCGACATTCACTTTATAATATAGATTGAGTGGAGAAGGCATTGCCTTTGTGAAAGTTGCCGCTCGTTTGGAGAAGTCTTTTGGTATGTATATTTCAAAATAATACCGGTTATTTTGAAGGCCGCGGTCTGCCTGCTTTTTTGAAACAAACACCCAATGAAAGCTTTTATCTCGGTGCAGCTGGGAAACAAGGTCCTTACCAAGATTGTAAGTCCTTCCTTGCTGAGACACTAATTCATCATCATTAGCAACCGCTACCGGAAGTCTTTCTAAATGGGCATAAGGATTCCAGTTGGCCCATAAGTAGGTACCGCTATATAAAGAAGGAACGAATAGGATGACAATGATGGCAGCCATCCATTTTTTATTTTTCAGCACCTGTAACCATTCATTCAATAACCATGATTTTGATTCCACTTGTAATCCCTCCAGCCGGCTGTCCATACCTATTTTTTATTATTGTTTGGAGGGTGGCGTGTTATTCAAGCCGTTTTATTAATTTGAAAGGGAATGTAACCACTTTTATAAAAAATACAGGATACTACTCAAAGAATAAGGGTAATGAATGTATGTAAACTAAATAGAGGGATGACAGTCAGACTGATGCCAACCTGTCTATAATATAGAAAGAAAGAGAGCGTAACATATGGACATATTTATCCCCGTGCTTATCCTTTTATCCCTTATTGGATTATCGAACGTAATCAATCATTTTATGCCGTATATTCCTGCACCTATCGTACAAATTGCTCTCGGAGTGATGCTGGCGGCGGTTCCAATAGGCATACATATTCCAATGCAGCCTGAGCTGTTTTTCGTAGTATTTATAGCGCCGCTTTTGTTTAATGACGGAAGGAATGTCTCAAGGGGGGCTTTATGGAAACTCAAGGCACCGATATTGCTTCTGGCCCTTGGACTTGTCTTTGTCACAGTATTTGCTGTTGGTTTCATTATTCATTGGCTGGTTCCGTCTATTCCGCTTCCTGCAGCCTTTGCTCTGGCAGCAATTCTTTCTCCAACGGATGCTGTTGCAGTTAGCGCGATATCTGATAGAGTTATTTTCCCTAAAAGCATCATGCATCTATTGGAAGGAGAAGGGTTAATGAATGATGCATCCGGACTGGTTGCATTTAAATTTGCTGTTGCGGCCACTGTTACTGGAACATTCTCACTTGTCCATGCCAGCTTAAGCTTTCTGGCTATTTCCGTTGGCGGTTTTCTTGGAGGTGCGCTTTTAGCATACATGATCATTCGCTCAAGAACGTTTATCCGGCGTCTTGGGATGGAGGATGTAACACTGCATATGCTTATTCAAATTCTGACACCCTCCATCATCTATTTGATTATTGAGCATTTGAACCTATCGGGAATATTAGCAGTTGTAGCAGCAGGAATTGTTCATTCCATTGAACGGGAACGAGAAGAATCTCCATCTATAAAATTGCGGCTGGTTTCTCAAAGTACCTGGACTGTCCTTTTATATGTCATTAATGGTTTGGTATTTGTATTGCTTGGACTGCAAATACCAGGTGTGGCAAGCGATATTTTAAAAAACCCCATATTTAATCATTTGGTGGCCATACAATACACCTTGTTCGTCACCATCAGCTTATTGGTGCTTCGTTTCCTATGGGTTTATTTATTCTGGAATTTAGGCTGGCGATTTAAATTGAAGGAAATTGGGAAACCGTCCTTTCGCCAGATCAGTATCACTGCTTTTTCCGGGGTAAGAGGAGCTGTTACACTGGCAGGAGCCTTTAGTATTCCGTTTTCACTTGCAAACGGGCATCCTTTCCCGGAAAGACCACTCATTATTTTCATAGCAGCAGGCGTGATATTGCTTTCCCTTTCTGCAGCAAGTATTTTTCTGCCAATTCTTGCTAAAGCGGAAGAGGAGAAGGATATTAACAAATTGGATGAGATGGAGAAGAAAGCTTATATCCACACACAAAAAGCGGCTATTTTGGCAACCAGGGAAGAATTGAATGAAGAAAACAAAGAGGCGGCTCTGGCAATTATTGATATCTATCATCAAAACCTAAATCAAATAAAAATGGAGGAAGCAAAAGAAGACTCCAAAAAATTAAAAAAGATAGAAATTGACCTGCGCCTTAAAGCGTTAGAAGCAGAGTCCAGCTTTCTTTCTTCTTTATTAAAAAAGGGACAAATAGACCGTGATACGGCTTATTTATATGAGGAACATGTACGTAGAATGGAAATAGCTGTTACAAACCGTGTCAAATATAAAAGAATAATTTTGTGGCTTGTAATAAAAAGAGCTGTATTTCGCTTGTTGAGAAATTTAACTGTTACGAAGAAAATACAGCAGGAGGAACTCGCTAATAAATTTAAGCGGCAGCTGCCAATAAAGATGGAAATGGCAGAAGCTGCGATCAGGGAGCTGAAAAAAGGGATCACTCCAGAAAATAAAAGCATTACCTATTTGGTCATCGGAGATTATAACAAGCTGATATTAAAATTTAAACAAAAGAAAAATGCGGAAGCTTTTAATCAATTGGCGATGTATGAAAGAGAGCTCCAATTCAAAGCATTTCAGGCTGAACGTGATGCTATTCAGCAATTATACGAAAAAGGCAAGATATCCTTGGAAATCACACGTAAGATTCGGCAGCAAATTAATATAAGAGAAGCCTTTTGGGAAGAGAATCACTTGCCTGGATAAATGTTTAATAAGCAGGTGCTTTTTGTTTTGACTTTAGTACAGCAACGCACAAAAGGGGTCTGACCCCTTTTGTGCGTTAATTCAGTAAAGTGTTGATATTTCTTATTTGAATTCAGAAAATTCGGGTATATACTTAAGGGAAGGGGGGAGTGAGATGGTTTTTCGATCGAAAATCGATTCTTTTTTCATTATCATTATGGCAATAAGCGTTAGCTTACTTGGCGCAGCCCTGTTTATCCCTTTTTTCATGGATCAATATAAAACACTCATCGACGGCGTCATTGTGGCTTGTTTATTCCTCTTTGCTTCAGGCATTATTCTTTGGTCGGCATTTTTTATTAAGTACGAGCTTCGTGAACAGTATTTGTTTGTAAGGGGAGGCCCATTTAAAGGCAGAATACCGTATAAAGATATTGAGAAAGTTCATTCTACAAGAGAGATCTTTGCGGGCTACCGTTTACTTTCTGCCAGGGAAGGCTTGGAGGTATTTTACAAAACAGCCGGCTTGGGAAGTGTAAAAATTTCTCCAAAAGAGCAAGAGCGTTTTCTTTTAGAATTAGAGAAGAGATGCCCGAAGATCAATATCCAGCTATAAAAGCTCATTCCAAGCTTTCGCATGCAGAATCATGATGCTTTTCTATAACTTTACTATTTTTGGGGGCTCCTTTTAAAAAGGCAGTCTTTTTTTGTGTCTTTTCTTAAGGCTGTATACGCAAAAATGGTAGATTACCGTACAAAGGTTTTACCTGCCTTCCTGACATCCTCTCAGATGCTATTCACAAATTTTCATAAAGAGACTGCAGCTATAATCCATTTTGTGCAAAAAAAGCAATTCAACGAAACTTTTTTATAAATAAGTCATTAAACTATATTAATTCCTTATATTGTCATGCTTGTTTTTTTGTTAATATGTCATACAAAAACTATGTTCCAAATTTTCAATAGTAAATTAAATCTTTTTAGCAGCTAGCAACATAAAACACCATTTAACCAGCCAATCGTAACTATGAGGGACGAAATTTTTCCGCAAGTAATGTTTAAATTAAATGCGGTTTATTTTTGGTTCATGCACTACTAAAACTTGTACGTCTCTCAATAATCTATCTATAATAAATATAAAAAAAGATTCCTATATAGGCAGGGGATAATAATTATGAACATAAACCGACTTGATCACCTTGTACTGACTGTAAAAAATCTATCGGCAACCAGCAGTTTCTACAAACAAGTCCTTGGAATGGAAGAGATCACGTTTGGTAATGGAAGGAAAGCACTTAAATTTGGTGAACAAAAAATTAATTTGCACGAGTTAGGAAACGAGTTTGAACCCAAAGCATCCATGCCGAAAGCAGGTTCTGCGGACCTTTGTTTTATTACGGAGAATGAAATTGAAGATGTCATAAGGCATATGCTTGAATGCAGTATCCCTATTATTGAAGGTCCTGTAAAACGGACAGGGGCCTTAGGAAGTATCTCTTCAATCTACATTAGAGACCCTGATGGAAATCTGATAGAACTATCTAATTATGTATAAAATTCATTAACAAAGGGAGTCCTGAGTGAATTAGGACTCCCTAGATATCATGATATTGCCTTTAACTTATGTTAGAGCAGGATATTTTATAAGAATCAAAGGTAAAGTAGGAAATAGCGGGTTGCCTTCATCGGAATCATGATACATTCAAAGGGGGGAAGCTGTGTGGAAATAATAAAGCTTGAGCCATTTTGTATAGTTGGCATGAAGGTAGTATGTGATTGGAGAGGCTTATCCGTTGAAATGCCGAAAGCCTGGGAGGAAATACGGAATAGAGTAATGGAAATTGAAAACCTTGAATCTAACGAGTTTTATGATATATGCCTCCGAGTGCAAGGTGAAGAGTTTACCCAATTGGTCGGATGCCGGGTTTTCGAAATCAACGATGTTCCGCCTGGAATGACAGGCGTTTTAATACCTGCAGCATCCTACGCCTATTTTCACCATTTAAGACCGGAAAATGAGATAGCTGATTCATTCGGAAAGCTTCATGGCTGGGTTAAAGAACAAGGATATACAGTTGACCCGACTGATTTTAAAATCCAGAAGTCTTCTCACCCTCAGGAAGATGGTCATCATTTATATCTAAGAATCCAAAATATATAATTGTATTGTTTTTTTGCTGTTTGCATATTGCTTAAATCTGTTTGGGTATACTTATAGCGTATCTCAATAGGTTCTTTAATTCAAAATGAATGGAGTTCCAATGAGCGCCGAGGTGATCCTATCATACAGTAGGATGAAAAAAATAAAATGTAAGTTTCTTAAGCAAATAGTGGACGATAATGAGCTGGAAATGTGAAAGGACCAGTGAGGAATAAGATTTCACTATAATCAAGCCGTCATTTACGGCTTTTTTTGTGCATGTGAAGGTAGATGTTAAGCTCAATTGGAGAGTAAGTATACGGATAATGGAGACGGATAAGTATTCTTAATTAAGAACGTAGGAGCGGTAGTGAAATATCCGTTGAAAAATAGAAGGATACATGATAAATTTATATAGATAAACAGTTTAATTTTATAATTAGTTATAATTATCCCTATTTTAATTATACATCACAGTTTATCAATTAGTCAACTCCCGTATGTATATTTATTTTTAAAAAAGGAGTGTTTGCTGTGAATACAGAATTTTGTCATGAGCAAAAACGTGTTGACAGAGTAGTAGAGACGATTACAGAGCAAATCATCAACTTAGAAGAGGAAACTTCCCGGCGCAGGAATGAAGTGGTGAATATCCGTAAACACTTTTGGGATGAAGTGAAGGTGAATATTGATACTTTTGATGATTTTCTTGAAACCATCATCGGCTTAAGGCAAGAAGCCCAAGCACTGTCCGTAAGCCAGAGTACACATAAACATGCAGCTAAGAGATTGTCCACACTCCGCCGTATGCAAAAGGTTCCTTACTTCGGTCGAATCGATTTCGTTGAAGAAGGAATGTCAACACCGGAACAAGTCTATATTGGAATCTCTACGCTTACGGATAAAAGTGGCGAGCATTTCCTTATTTACGACTGGAGGGCGCCAATTTCAAGTGTATACTACGATTACCAGCCTGGCCCAGCTAATTATGCAACTCCCGGAGGTGAAATAAAAGGCATATTGGAGAAAAAGTGGCAGTATCTTATCCGAAGTGGCGATCTCCAATCGATGTTCGATACGAGTCTCACCATTGGTGATGAGATTTTACAACAGGTTCTAGGAAAAGGCACTGACAAATATATGCATAATATAGTAGCTACCATTCAGCAGGAGCAAAACCGGATTATCCGTCAAGACCGAGGCAGGCTGCTTATCGTACATGGTGCTGCTGGCAGCGGCAAGACTTCGGCTGCCTTGCAGAGAATTGCTTATTTGCTGTACAAATATCGAGACAGCATGAATACTGATCAAATTATTCTTTTTTCGCCTAATTCAATATTTAACAGCTACGTGTCTAATGTGCTGCCGGAGCTTGGAGAAGAGAACATGCAGCAGGTCACATTTCAGGAATATTTAGACCATCGACTGAGTAAGGAATTTCAAGTTGAAAATCCCTATGAGCAATTAGAATATATTTTAACGACAAAAGATACTCCTTCTTATAAGTTAAGGGTTGAGGGCATCCAATTTAAGGCATCACTCCGTTTTTTTGAAGCAATCAACTCATACAGGCAGTCATTAGAAGGAGCCGGTATGATATTTAAAAGTATTGTCTTTAGAGGCAGGTCACTTGTATCCGCTCAACAAATATCAGAAAGGTTTTATAGCAGCGACTCCTCACAGCAATTTTTTAGCAGGCTTGAAAAATTGAAGGATTGGTTATTAATTAAAATTAATGAAGCTGAAAAGTTTGAATGGACTAAGCCATGGGTGGAAGAGGAAATTGAGCTGCTTAGCAATGAGGATTATCATACCGCTTATTCCAATTTAGCTGAAAAACATGGCTTTAAAGGAGAAGAGATTGCAGATTACGAGATTGAGCCGGAAGCACTTGCTCGATGGATTGTTCATCAGAAGTTGAAGCCATTGCGCCACAGAATTCGATCCTTTCGTTTCGTCAATATGAAGGGAATATACAGGCAGCTTTTTGCAGATCCACTGAATATTGAGAAGTTGATGGAAGAAGTACCCCCCTCAGAGTGGGAGAATATCTGCCGTTCGACAGTGGAAATGCTGGATGAAGGCAAACTTTTTAATGAAGACGCCACTCCATTTTTACTTTTAAAAGAGCTGGTTCTAGGCTTTCGGACGAATCGCTCCATTAAACACATCATCGTCGATGAAGCACAGGATTATTCACCGTTTCAATTTGAGTTTTTGAAGCGTTTATTTCCATCTGCAAGGATGACGGTGCTCGGTGACTTTAATCAGGCTATATTTTCGCACGCCCAAGAAATGATTGATTTTCAGAGTCTAACAGGTTTATATGGACCGGATGAAACAGAAAAGATTAATATGACAAGAAGCTACCGATCTACAAAAACGATCATCGAATTTACACGCAGACTGATCCCTGGTGGCGAGCGTATAATTGCTTTTGAACGTGAGGGAGAAAAACCGGTCCTTACCCAATTAACAGATTACAGCAAGCTGCATCATTGTATTGCCTCTAAAGTAGAAGAGTTGGAAAAGCGAGAATTAAATAATATTGCCATAATATGCAAATCTGCTGAGGAAAGCTTAAGTGCGTATGAAGCCCTGTCTGGTATTGATAACATTAAGCTCCTAAAGAGTGGGTCAATTCAATACGAACAAGGAGTTGTTGTCATACCAGCGTATTTGGCCAAAGGCATTGAATTCGACGCCGTCATAATTTATAACGCATCTGCGCAAGTATACTGCGATGAGAGCCAGCTCCGATTGTTTTACACTGCCTGCACCAGAGCTTTTAATACGATCAACCGATAAAAATTGAAGGGAATCCTCACCTGTATACACAAAATAATTATTTAATAAGATTTTCTGTAATTAAAAATGATTGGCAGATACATTTGTTTCTAATTAATATATGTATAAATTGATAGGTTTTCTTTAAACTAAGAATGGAATTAAGTTCACAGTAATCATTTGAAAAAAGTCGATTTCTTATTCGAAAAATTGCTTTTTTATTTGTCTTTCAGGAAATCACGGGTATGCACTAACTGACAGTTATAAAGAGGGAAACTAGTACTAAATAACGAAATACTTTATGAAAAAGCGATACAGGCATTTGAGGAGGTTAATAAAAGATGGCACCATTAACATATGAGAGAATAATTGAAAAGTTTCTCTTCCTTTGTAAAGAAGATGAAAATGTACTTGCGGTAATTATAGTAGGCTCTCAAGCAAGAACCGAAATGCCGGCAGATAATTGGTCAGATTTAGACCTTGTTGTTTTTGCGGAAAATCCAATGTCGTTGCTTGCAGAGGAAAAGTGGCTTCACAAATTAGGAAATCCTTATATCACTTTTCTTGAAAATACTGCTGTTGGGGGAGGGAAAGAGAGGAGAGTACTTTTTGAAGAAGGGTTAGATGTAGATTTTGCTGTGTTCCCTCCTTCTGCATTATCTATGCTGGAACAGGAAAGCGAAGTTTTAACTGTTTTTTCAAAGGGTGTAAAAGTTTTATTAGATAAAGACAACTTTATTAAGCCGATGTTAGAGAAAATAAAGGATAGACATGCACCGTTTTATCGTATAGAAACTAAAGAGATTAAAAATAGTATTCATGATTTTTGGTACCATGCAGTATTAGCAGCGAAAAAACTCCGCCGCGGCGAGCTGTTAGATGGAAAATCCATCTGCGACGCCTATATGAAAAATCTACTTGTCTCTTTAATTAAGACACTAACAAAGCTTGAGAAAGGTGAAAGTTTTAATACATGGCATGGGTACCGTTTTTTTGAAAGATGGACAGACCCAAGCATTCTGCAATCATTTCGCACGTTGTATGCTCACTATGATGAAAAAGACACATGGAATGCTTTGAAAAATACCATACAGCTGTTTAGACATGTTGCTATAAAAGTCTGTGAAAAAGCAGAAATGGAATATCCTCATAAAGCAGATGAATTTGCCTGTAAGCTTGTAGAGGCCCATTATCAGGAAAGTTAAAGCTAAGATAGAAAAAATTGGTCCCATCACACAGGAAAAAACCTAATTTGTTGGGGAAAACCCTAAATAGCTATTCTAACGTACGATTCGATATAATCTTAGCGGACGTCCCACTGTACCATACTTCTGTTCTTCCGTTAGTTCTCTTTCTTCAACCATATACGAAAGATATGTTCTGGTTGTTGATAGACTAACTCCGGCCAATTTTGCA
This sequence comes from Heyndrickxia acidicola, assembly GCF_001636425.1. Taxonomy (NCBI): domain Bacteria; kingdom Bacillati; phylum Bacillota; class Bacilli; order Caryophanales; family Bacillaceae; genus Heyndrickxia; species Heyndrickxia acidicola. Next base: position 1,111,252 of record NZ_KV440953.1, on the reverse strand, counting down.
ATTTGATCAGCACTGAGCGGATCGGGCGAGCTTTTCATGCATTTTTTTATTTTCGCTAAGGTTCTCATGTCGATCCCTTTCTGATTGATTGGATTAAAAGCCGATTCAAAAATGCGAAGCTTTTTTAAATCATCTACCTTCTCTTGATCCAGCTGGCTGGATGCAGTCAGACGTGACTTGAATTTTGCATATTTTGTGAGGTTGTTTTGAAGCTGCTCCAAGTCAAAAGGTTTAATTAAAAAATCAATTACACCGAAACGGAAGCTCTCCTCTACAATTTCTAATTCTTTGGCTGCCGTTATTAAAATAACGTCACATCGCCTATTTTGCATCCGAATGGTTTTTAACAAGTCAATACCTGACTGGTCAGGAAGGTAAACATCTAATAGAAGCAAATCAGGCTGAACACGATCCATGATTTCGATCGCTTCGTCATAGCTATGTGCAATGCCAGCTAATTGGTATCCTTTTTGGGATGAAATAAACTTACCGTGAAGCTTAGCTATCATAAAATCATCATCAACAACTAACACTTTTAACACCTGTTTTGGCATCTTTTATCCCTCCGTCTTAGGTAAACTTACCTGTAAAGCAGCTCCATTTGGAGAAGAAATCATATAAATATTCCCCTGCAGTCTGGAGACGAGCCTTGAAACTAATGCTAATCCAAAGCCTCGCCCTTCTCCTTTAGTTGTTTTTCCATCTTCAAACAGCTGGTCACCCAATTTTGGATCTATTCCAGGTCCCGTGTCACTCACTTCGATATAAAGCTGTCCATCATCATCTTTTATATGAACGGTGATCGTTGGGGGAGAAAGAGCTTCATAATCCATCGTTTTAATAGCCTCAATCGCATTTTCAATCGCATTCCCCAATATTGTTAAAACTGTTTCCCTGTGGGGGCACTGTTCTTTTATACATGATTCGGCTGTTATAGATAGCTGAATGCCAATTTCTTTTGCACGGTGCATCTTCCCAATCAGAACACCAACGATGGCTGGGTCGCGAACTTTGGCAAGGAAAAAGTCCAGTATCTTTTGCTGTTCATTATGTACATTCTCAATCAGCTCTTTAACAAGATCGTATTCCTTCATTTGAATAAGGCCAGAGATGAGATGAAGCTTGTTCATAAACTCATGGCGCTGACTCCGCAAAGTATCAACATACTGGCCGATATCGGCTAAGCGCTGATTTAATTGGTCAAGATGCAATTTATCCCGAAAGCTTGCAACGGCACCGATAACCAAGCCATTTAGTTTTACTGGAATTCTATTTACAACTACTAATGAGCTGCCTATTATCATCGGCTGGTCATAATGAGATATTCCTTCATCAATGACTTCCTTGAGGCGGGAGTTCGGCAGAATAGATGTAACCGCTTTCCCTAATGGTTCTCCCAGCTCATTTGGCAGCAGGTTTTTTGCTTCCCGGTTAAATGTTGTAATGGTACCATTCGTATCAACAGCGATAATCCCTTCTCGTATGGATTCAAGAATGGCTGCCTGTTGTTGGGTAAGAAAGGCAATCTCATGGGGCTCTAAATTGAAAATTTGCTTTTTAATATGACCAGAGAGTAAAAATGCCCCGATGAGTCCGACAATTAATGCAATCGAACCAATTCCGATAATCTCCAGGATTAAGTAAGTTAATTTTTTCCAAATATCCTGAACTAGATAACCAACGGAAACGATACCGATTTGATGATGTAGTGTGTCAAACACCGGATATTTGCCGCGTATTGATAAACCAAGTGTCCCTGTTGCTTGAGTAATGCTTCCTTTTCCGTTTAAAACGATTTTATCATCATCGCCAACCATATGTTTGCCAATTTCCGATGGGTCCGGATGGCTATATCTGACTAATTTCATGTTTGAAACGACAATGAATTGTGCTCCCGTTTTCTTTCTTATGTTTTCGGCAATTGGCTCAATGATGGAAGAGGGGTTAGGCTTTTTATAGGCTTGGACAATTTCTGGTAAGTCCGCAACTGTTTTCGCCACTGCCAACGCATTCGCTCCTGTTTCATCATATTCCCTATGTACCATGATGATTGATAACGTGAAGATAAAAAGAATAAGGACAAATAACAAATTTAACAAGATTAGGGCATTTATTTTCGTACGAAGCTTCATAGGGATTTTTTTACCCTTCAACCTTAAACACATCCTTGTCAGCATTAAAATATATTGTGATAATTTTCAGAAAAATAATAACATCTCTATTTTAAAATAAAAATCGAGAAATCGTCTATATTAAAATATTTTTTTCAATGTTGTGAAAATCGTTTTAACTGGTTTTATTGTTTTTATTAAACATATTGTGTAAATATTTTCACAAGGTTATGAATTTTCTATAATGAAAAATGTAAACGTTATCAAATGTGGGAATGGGGGGGAATAAAGTGGGTGCAGCGGAAAAGAAGGTGTATCATGCCAAGACTCAATTAATTCCGGCAAGTATGGAATTGAAAGGGGTTACAAAGGAATTTATTAAGCCGTCTGGTGAAGTCCATACCGTATTGCGGAATATTGATTTAAAAATTTCAAAAGGAGAATTTGTCTCCATTGTTGGCCCCACAGGCTGTGGGAAATCCACAACTTTAAGCTTGATTGCAGGCTTTGAGCCGCCTTCACAGGGGGAGGTCCTTATTTCAGGGGAAAAGTTAGAGGGAATCAACCCTCGAGCAGCCTGTGTGTTCCAAACGGAAAATGCTTTTCCGTGGAAGACCGTCATCGATAATGTTTCCTTAGGTTTACGATTACGTGGAACGAACAAAGGTGAGGCTTATAAGGAAGCTCGTAAATGGATTGCCCGTGTTGGGCTTACAGGCTTTGAAAGCCATTATCCCTCCCAACTTTCCGGGGGGATGAGAAAACGGGTCGCACTGGCCCAAAGCTTAATTGTCCAGCCTGAAATTCTTCTTATGGATGAATCGTTCTCGGCCCTTGATGTACACACAAGACATCTGATGGAAAATGAATTGTTGCGCATCTGGGAGGAAACCTCTGCATCCGTCTTTTTTATCACTCACGATTTAGAAGAAGCGATTGCCTTAAGCGACAGGGTTATTGTGTTAACGGCTGGGCCCGGAGCAACGATTAAAGGGGATTACCAAATTGATTTGCCGAGGCCGCGAAATGTAGCCGAAATCAGTTTTGATCCTGCATTTATGAAAATTCACAAACAAATTTGGGAAGATTTGAAGGACGAGGTGATGATCAGCTATGAAAACGCTAGAAGTCTCAAGTGATGTAGTAGAACGGCGAGCCCGGTTGAGAAAAGAAAAATACAAAATTCGTTTTCGCAATTTGAGTTTGCAGCTCGGTCTGTTTATTGTATTGATGGGCTCTTGGGAGTATTTTTCTGACAAGAAAATAATTGATCCTTTCTTTTTCTCGAGCCCAATTGCGATTGTCCAGCACATTTGGTCATGGGCCTTGAATGGGACAACAGCAGGCCCGCTTTGGTTACAATTTTGGGTAACCTTTGAAGAAACAGTCCTTTCTTTTCTTCTTGGGGGTGTTTTAGGCATTATCTTTGGATATGCGCTCGGGGTAAACGAAATTCTTTCCGTTATTTTAGGACCTTATATTAAAATGATTAACGCAATTCCACGCGTAGTCCTTGTTCCAATCTTCATACTTTGGTTTGGACTTGGAATGTCATCTAAAGTTGCTTCCGGGCTTGTTCTTACTTTCTTTATCGTTTTCTTTAATGCGTTCCAGGGGGTCAGGGAAGTGGATCAAAACCTGGTTAACAATGCTCGCCTTCTTGGGGCTTCTAAATTTCAGCTTGCAAAGCATGTGATTATTCCTTCTGCACTTACGTGGATTCTATCAAGTCTTCATTCCAGCTTTGGCTTTGCTTTAATTGGAGCGGTTGTCGGTGAATTTGTTGGAGCTACACAGGGTCTTGGTTATCTCATTGCCCAATCGAAAGGAGCGTTCGATACAACAGGCGTTTTTGCCGGAATGCTAATCCTATCGATTACTGCGCTCATAGCTGACTGGGGAGTTTCGAAACTTGAAAAACGTTTTATCGCTTGGCGTTATATTCGAAAATAAATATTACTATTAGGGGGAGTAGAAATGAAAAAAACGACTATAAAAAAAATGTCAGCAAGTGTTTCGGGCGTAGCCGTAGCGGCAATGCTTCTTGCTGGATGCTCTTCAAACTCGACTGTTTCCAGTTCATCAAGCTCATCAGGTGCATCTGGATCAGGTTCTTCTTCCAAAGTCTCCATCATGGTAGGGGGATTAGAAAAAATTATTTACCTCCCGTATATGCTGGCAGACAAGCTTGGTTATTACAAAGATCAAGGCTTAACAGTAACCCTTGTTGAAGAAAGTGCAGGCCAGGACGCAGAATTAGCTCTTTTAGCAGGGCAAGTTGATGGCGCAGGCGGTTTTTATGACCATACACTGGATCTCGCAACAAAAGGGAAACAAGTGGAAGACGTTGTGACGATGGCGGATGTTCCAGGAGAAACATTGATGGTGTCCAATCGGTTGAAAAATAAAGTAAAAACGCTTGCTGACTTAAAGGGTCTAAAAATTGGCGTAACTGATCTCGGCTCCTCAACTAATATGCTTGCCACATATAACGTTGTAAAAGGCGGAGCAAAAGAAAACGAATATAAACCGGTGCCAGTCGGTGCTGGAGATACATTGATAGCTGCAATGAAAAATGGTCAGATCGATGCTGCTGTTACAAGCGAACCAACTGCATCTATGCTGGTAAATGATCATTTAGCCTATTCCTTTGTTGATATGAACCATCAGGCTGCAGCGTTTAAGGCGCTTGGAGGAGGTTATGCGGCTACCAGTCTTTATATGACAACGTCTTATGTAAATTCGCATAAAGCTATTGTACAAAAGCTTGCGAATGCCTATGTAAAAACGCTGAAATGGATGAGCACCCATACTCCTGAAGAAATTGCTGATATGATGCCAACAGAATACTACGCTGGCAACAAAAATCTCTATATACAAGCGTTGAAAGGCCAGCTTCCAATGTTTACGAAGGATGGAGTCATGCCAACCGGGGTTCCAGAAAATGTACAAAAGATACTTTCTTCTTTTAAACCAGAAGTAAAAAGTGTTGATTTAAGCAAGACCTACACTAACGAATTTGTTGATAAAGCGAAATAGTGCGTATCAAGACCGGGTGCCGCTTACTGTAGCCCCGGTTTTATTATGAGCGATGATTAGCCAGCTGAATAGCAGGATTCTACTGTTACCATATCGTGCATTTGATTAATATATCATCCTCTAAAAAGTCCAGCTTACGATTACCAGTTATGACCTGTGCTGTTGAAGACTAATGTTACAGTATCTGGCGTATTTTAGAGAATCCGCCACTTTTTTTTCGGTGAAAATGAAGGGAAACACGAAGATAAAAGAGAATTACTCTTAATGATTAAGAAAGCAGGTGTAAGGTATGAAGGCCCTCTTGGTAATTGATGCTCAAAATGGTATCGTGAATTTTGGAGATTTTCAAGAAGAAATAGCAAAGATTGAAAGAGTAATTAAGGATTTTAAGCATCAGGGTTCTCCTGTTATCTTTGTTAAACATTTAGATGACAATGAAGAAAGCCAGCTTTATGAAAAATCAGTTGGCGCAGACATCCACAGCAGTTAAGTTTAAAAGAGTATGCAGACCATATTATTGAAAAACGAACGCCAAGCTCCTTTTTTCAAACCGAACTTGCTGATCTGTTGTCGGAACTGGGCATACAGCATCTATTTATCACTGGATTTGAGACAGAATTTTTTTGTATGTTTACATCAATTTCAGCTTTTGACAGAGGGTATAACGTAACCTTTATAAAAGACGCAACGGGAACGATGAATACAGAGGATACTTATAAAATGAAGGGGCTCAAGATTCGTGATTTTGTAGGGACAGTTTTACATTGGTCAAGTGTCATGGAAGTACTGGATTATGAAGAGTATAAAGGAAGATATTCATTTTAAACTAGTATGGCCATCTCTTTGATTGAAGGACGTGTTAGCTGGCTTTTTCTCAATAAGTAAAATGAGGATGTTTGGAAATGGAGCTTATATTTGTTCGGCATGCACAGGGGGAACGCACAATAAATCCTCCAGATGATCGATCCTTCTCTTACTGAAAAGGGACAGGATTAAGCAAGGCAACGGATAGAAACATCCCCTGTACATAAGAATGATATTTTCATCATCAGTCCGTAGACACGTACAATTCAAACAGTGCTATTCTGGACAGGAATTCAGTAATGCCCAAAAAATGTCCATCCGTTGGTGGTACCGCGGATGTTTTCTTTACTTCCAGCAAGTGGCTGTGACCAATCACTGAGAGGAGGAAAGAATGGTTAATTTTTTAAAAATATGGGTTCTTACTATATCCCGCTTACTTAAGATGGATGAAATACCCTTAACTCAAGATGCGATAGTTGAGTTTGATCGGTTGTATCAAAAATTGATTGAATCAGGGGAAAGTACTTTATCTTCCCATAGTAGCAGCTACCCAATATATATGTTTTTGAATTACATTATTGAAAAAAAAGCTGTCTTAATTCATGGCTCGAATCATCCAGAGATTACAAGCTTTGAGCCAAGAGAAAGTGCCCTTTTCTCAGGTAAGCCGATTAAAGCAGTCTTCGCATCATCTGATGGTATATGGTCCTTGTTTTTTGCTGTTGTCAATCGAAATGCTGTTCATTCTTTAAGGAATTTATGTATAAGTATACCTGCCAGAAAAGGTGTAAAACGTTATTATTATTTTTCAATTGATCAGGGTTCTAATCATGATGTTTGGACAAAAGGAACGATTTATGTACTGCCTAAAAAACTCTTTAAACAAGGCGGGATAAAGAATGAATGGGTCTGTGAGCAAGAAGTGAAGCCTCTGGCAAAAATAAAGGTCATTCCAAAAGATTTTCCTTTTTTAAAGAAAGTCAGCAGGCACAAAGAAACGGATTCAATGATAAAGACAATGGCAAATGCTTTTTTTGTAAAAAAATAACTCTATACATGCTGTTATGTCCATAAAGATACCAATGACGTAGTAGAGAACAATGAAGTTCAATTCCTATGCTCATTATAGGTATCTTCTGTTTTTTGCTATCAACCGTACCATTCCTGTAAGCAATCTAACAATCAAAAATGAAAAAGATAGCGCAACGAATGAGTAAAATCCATTCCATTTCCTGCTGTACTTTACTAAGTCCGTGTTTTTTTCCAGCAAGCTTTCTGTAAATGCCATGGGACCGCTAAAAAGAATGACACTAAAAAAAATTTTGATTGGCTTCATTCGATATGTGAATTGATTAAAAATGACGCATGTCAATGGAAATAAAATATAAAGAAATACAATGTTTGAATCAAAGAAATTAGGAAAATAACGATGTGGGTATTTTACTAATTTTTTCCTTATTATTGGCTCGTCTAACAAGGTAGACACTAATGTTTTAAAGAGATAAACGAGAAACCAGTCTTTTATGTCTCCCTTTCTCCGAAATAAAAATCCCCATCCTAAAATACCTAGTAATGTAATGACGTTTAAAATTTTTCTATCCTTCATCTCCTCACTCCTTCATTTATAATATGTTCTTTTAAGAAAATATTATGAGATCTTGGAAGCCCTCTTTCTTTATCAGCAAGAAGCTTATTTGGAGCTAAATCTCTCGAAAAAATGGAAATGTAACTAATTATCGGGAGTCTGTGCTTTGGAAACGGATATAAAAAGCAATATTTCAAACAGCAGGATGTTAATTGGTAAACTGCAGCTTTTTTCTATTCTAAAGAAACAAATCTAAGATTCGAAATTCTTTTGAGAAGTGTTGCTTTACCTTCTCAACTATAGTAATTTCATCCATCTAGAAATAAAACAGCACCTCAATTGTAAGATTCATCTTACAATTTAAGGTGCTTCTTTACTTTCTTCTTTTATGATTTTAGCTTATCGTTCAGTACGCTCTCTTCTAATACTGAAAATTTGTCTCCATAAACTTTTGTTATGTGCTTTTCCCCCCAGGCACATAAAGAGTTTAAAATACTTTCCAGCGATTTTCCGTATTCACTTAGCTCATACTCCACTTTAGGGGGAATCTGGTTGTACACGATACGATTAATGACTCCGTCTTCTTCAAGCTCCCGCAGCTGCTGCGTCAGCATTTTCTGTGTAATATTTGGCATGAGCCGTTTAAGCTCACTTGTTCTTTTTTTTCCATGAGTTAGGTGGCAAAGAATAACACACTTCCATTTACCGCCAATTACTTCTAATGTTGCTTCAACAGATATGTTGTATTTCTTTTTTTGCATAGAAAGACCTCCTTTATAGGAACTAAAAAGTGCCTATATAACTTTTTGGTGCCTTCATTACTTTTAAGTGCGTACTTTTCTAATTGGTTGATATACTACATAATAACATTTGCAGGCCGATAAAACTAGCAATTTATAAATAGCATTTCTTTTAAAAAAGTTATTACACAAATTAAGGAGGTTTTACTAAATGGTTTTAGATAAAAAAAGAAGTACCTTTGCTTTGCTGGCACTAGCCGTTAGTGCTTTTGCCATCGGTACAACTGAATTTATCAGTGTGGGGCTGCTGCCTCTTATATCTAATGATTTACACATTCCGGTCACAACTGCCGGTCTGACGGTTTCGTTGTACGCTCTAGGCGTTATGTTTGGAGCACCTATATTGACTTCTTTAACATCCACAATGAATAGAAAAACGCTGCTTTTGTGGATTATGATTGTTTTTATAATAGGTAATACGATTGCATTATCCGCTTCATCGATTGAAGTTCTCTTAATCGGCCGTGTTATTTCAGCTTTTTCACATGGTGTATTTATGTCTATCGGTTCAACCATCGCTGCTGACCTTGTACCAGAAAACCGCCGTGCGAGTGCCATTTCAATTATGTTCACCGGGCTTACAGTAGCAACCGTAACAGGCGTTCCATTTGGAACATTTATTGGCCAGCAATTTGGCTGGAGACTTGCCTTTTTAGTGATCATAATTGTCGGGGTGATTGCGCTGATTGCAAACAGTTTCCTTGTGCCATCCGATCTTAGAAAAGGGACAAAGACATCATTTCAAGATCAATTTAAATTAATTAAAAATGGCAGACTGCTTCTTGTATTTATTATCACCGCGCTAGGTTATGGAGGTACATTTGTTGTCTTTACGTATTTATCTCCATTACTCCAGCATGTAACAGGCTTTGCCCCTGGTTTAGTCGCAGTGATTCTGCTCGTTTACGGTGTAGCGATTGCCCTAGGAAATATGATTGGAGGGAAACTGTCTAATCGAAATCCTATAGGTTCGTTGTTTTATATGTTTATTATCCAAGCCATCATTCTATTGATTTTATTCTTCACAGCTCCATTTAAAATAGCCGGTTTAATTACCATCCTTTTAATGGGATTAATGGCATTTATGAATGTGCCAGGACTTCAGGTGTACGTTGTCATGCTTGCACAAAGATATGTACCTGGAGCAGTTGATGTAGCTTCTGCAGTAAATATTGCTGCGTTTAATGCCGGAATAGCCATTGGCGCATATGTTGGTGGCCTTATTACAAATTCAATCGGACTTATTCATACACCATGGGTAGGAGCGGTGATGGTGGGCGGTGCCGTAATCCTGACAGGCATCAGCCGCTCGTTGGAAAGAAAAGACCAAATGGTTACACAAATTCAAAATTAAATCAGCTTGACCTTGATGAAGGTTTCACTCTCTGGTAATTAGGAAATCGACATGCGCTCCGATTACTTGATTCAAAATTAGATAATAAATTTTAAGTTAGCGGAGGTAAAGAAGATGAAAAGTTTACAGGATACTGCAGTACTGAATAATGGTGCGAAGATGCCATGGATGGGGCTTGGGGTCTTCCAAGTGAAAGAAGGAAAGGAATTAGTAGATGCTGTAAGAACAGCTATTGTTAAAGGCTATCGCAGTATTGATACGGCCGCTATTTATGAAAATGAAGAGAGTGTTGGGAAGGGCATAAAAGAAGGTTTGAAAGCAGTTGGTCTTAAAAGAGACGATTTGTTTATCACTTCTAAAGTATGGAATTCTGATCTTGGTTATGAAGAAACGCTTGCTGCGTATGAAACAAGCTTAAAAAAGCTTGATTTAGAGTATTTAGACCTGTATTTAATTCATTGGCCGGTAGAAGGAAAATACAAAGAGGCCTGGAAAGCTCTCGAAACCCTATATAAACAAGGAAAAGTAAAGGCGATCGGCGTTAGTAATTTCCAGATTCATCATTTAGAGGAATTAATGAAGAATGCTGAAATAGTTCCGGTCGTGAACCAAGTTGAATTCCATCCGCGCTTAATACAAAAAGACCTGCGTGAATATTGTCAGGAACATAACATCCAGTTGGAAGCATGGTCTCCGCTAATGCAAGGAAAGCTTTTGGATAATAAAGTGCTGAAGGAAATTGCGGCTCATCACCAAAAATCAGTAGCTCAAATTATCATTAGATGGGATCTTCAGCATCAGGTAATTACCATTCCTAAATCAACAAAACCAGAAAGAATTGCTGAAAATGCTGCTGTGTTTGACTTTTCATTATCAAAAGAAGAAATGAAAAGAATAGATGAGTTAAACGAAAATACACGAATTGGTCCAGATCCTGATCATTTTGATTTTTAATTAATTCCAGATATCCGCCTTGTGGGAACACTTGGCGGATTTTTTCATTTTTGGAAGTGCGGAGTTTTGCCAAATATATTAGAATTAGCCAAAAAAGGAATTTAAAATAACCGTTGAGAATGTCATCAAGACACCAAAATAAATTTAAAAGACACTATATAATTTTGTAAGAGTGCCTTTTAGAATTCAAGTAATAATTGGCATAAGTAAAACAGGAATAAGTATTCTTATGTAGAACTTAAGATATTGGAAGCATTGTTTTACTTTTATTTTTGAAAACTTTTATCTAAAGCTTTTCGAACTAAAAAAGAAGGTGAATGTGTGAAACGAATTATGGTAATTGGGATTTCACCAGGTGTAGGTAAGTCAACCTTTGCACGAAATTTAGGGAAATCTTTAAAAATTCCTGTTTATCATTTAGATTCTTTATATTGGAAGCCAGGGTGGGTAGAAACCTCATTAGAGGAATTTTCAAAAGCACAACAGGAAATTGTAGGGCAAGCATTATGGATTATAGAAGGGAATTACAATAATACTTTTCACATACGTGCAGAACAGGCGGATACATTGATATATTTAGAACTTCCGCTCCATGTTTGCCTGTTTCGGGTTGTAAAGAGATGGATTATGAATATAGGTAAGACACGGCCAGATATGAGGGAGGGCTGTAAAGAAAAATTAGATTGGGGCTTCATTAAGTTTATTTATACTACTTACTATTCAAGAAAGAAAAAAATGAATGAGCGATTTCAGTCTTTTCAAGCTCTAGATTCTAAAAAGAAAATCATTGCTTTAAGGAGTAAACAAGAAATTCATTCTTATTTAGAGGTATTAAAAAGCTCTGATTTACTTTTATATGAGGAATAAGAGTTAAAAACAACTGGTGAAGTTGGCAGTCTATTCATCTTGTACAAAGTGAAATGGATAAATTCTGCTATTTTTAATACCCAAAAACCTAATTAATACTTTTAGTGGTTTATAAAATGAGGACATATTAAAAGAAAATCTCATGCCCAGTACTGCTGAGGCATCACTACAGGTTTTGAGATTTTTACCATTTATCCAAGGAACTGAATAAATGTGGGCTATACCGAATATATCTCAGTACAGTGTTTGTGAAAAAATGGTATCTTCAGCAGGGGGTTCACTTGATGATGATCGGAATAAAATACTCCAGTCTGGCATTAGCCTTTCTCTTGGAGCTATGCGTGCTGGGAGCGATTTGTTACTGGGGGTTCAAAACTGAAAGCGGACTGTTAATAAAAATTATATTTGGCATTGGAGGTCCATTCCTTGCTGTCGTTCTATGGGGAATGTTTGGGGCGCCGAAATCGTCGAGGCAGTTAAATGGCTGGTTACGTTTTGTTTTTGAATTCGTTTTTTTCGGCTCAGCAGCCTTAGCTCTCTGGGATGCAGGCCAGCCTTCTTTAGCGGTACTATTCGGAGTCCTCGTCATTGTCAACCACGTTCTGATATACTTGTTGGATGGTAAACATTCCATGTCCAATTAAATATGATTCAATCATTGATGATACAAATTAATTTTATATAACGAATGATTTTAATCGGCTGATGAATTTGATAGGGAATTCTAAGATCATCCCCTTGTCACTAGGCTCTTTTTTATGAATTAAAAGAACAGGTTAGATGAAAATTTACTTGTAAGGCCATTTTTATTTCCTATAAATTAACCTATCTATTGGAACGGAGTACAGATATAATAAATGCTATTTAAAGAAGAAAACGGTAAAATTAAAAAGGATATAAAGAATTAGTATAAATAAAGAAAAAGAGGGGTCTTCATGCGCTTTAAAAATTGTAAACATAAAAATCTAAGAGTTGAGGCTGATTTCGCCGATCCAATTTGGTGTTCTGATTGTGACACGAATTTTGAGTTAGAGGAGTTTCCTATATCAAACGAACTTGTTAAGGAATTAAGTAGTTGGGCTTTAGAGTACCCTGAAATATTTGAACTAGCAGAAAGTGAATACGAAGATATAGAAATTATTAAAGGTGAGCATAACTTTAGGGGAAAGATTTTAAAAGAGAAGTTACAACAAGAATTAATTAATACGGACATTTTATCGGTAACATTCAGATCTATTAGGCTATAAAATAAATACATAATTAAAAGTTCTATGGGATTGCAGCTTCAAGAAAAAGAAAATTAGATATAGAAAAAATGAAGTTACTAGGCAATCCTTATCCAACAAATACGATCATTAAATAAAGCAGATTTGGTTAAAACGATTATAGAAAAATACAACATTACAAATGCAACTATAGTAGAAGACTGCCTCTCGGATATAAAAGCGGCTAAAGATAAACGGTTTAGTTGCAATCGAATGTAATTTAGTAATAGAAGGTTTAATAGAAATGAAAACAATCATACCTAAGTTGATGGATTCTCAACTTACAGGTCCTTAAATTGCATATAGCTCTGCTTTTTGGCAGCTCTTTTTCTTCTTGTCCTAACGAGGCAAACTAAGAAGCTTTTTTAAAAGAATTTGGTGAATAGTAGTAGTCAATCATTTAAGGAGAGAAAGTCGTTAATTTTGGTATAGGAAAGCTTTTAGCTCTTTTATTTATTTTGTATTTACTGGAATTACTGATTTATAAAATTGTTAAAAAGATAGAATTCTCACTAAATCGAAATGTTTTAAAAAGTATATAAAAAAATTAATGATTTAGAAGAAAGAAGAAAAACGTTGATTATTAAGTACTCACTGGGACAATATGTCCTTTTTTTGTTGAACTAACTGGGAAGCGTAATAAAAGAAGTATTGTGTAGGATTCGAAGCTATACTATGAAAGAGATTTATCTAAACATTAGACTATATATGTATAGTCTATAAAGGGAAACAATTTACAACGATACCACTTCTAAATTAACAGCTTCAGATTTATTTGAAGAAACAGATAATGTAGAACGTCAAAGGGAACTAGGTTATTTTTTTTCAAAAAAAAGCACCGTTAAATACGGTGCGAATTGTTATGAAATTTACTCTGCATTTCTAGTTGTAAGTTCTTGTTTTGTGGTAGAAAACAGAAGAAGTTTTTCCAGAACTTCTTTCATTAATTAGAATAAGCATTTTGAAGTAGGGGCTCATTGGCTTCTTCCTCAGACCAAATAGGAACACCAATTTGGCTGAAGATGCCAATTGCGTCTTCATAACCGCGTTCTATGTGAGCAATATCTTTAATAGTTGTTACGCCTTCAGCCTGCATGGCAGCAAGAATCAAGGAGGTACCAGCTCTTACATCCTTCGCGTAGACTGTTTCCCCATGAAGAGGAATGCCTCCTTGGATGATTGCCTTATTGCCAACCACCTTGATGTTGGCACCCATTTTCTTTAATTCAGATACATGGGCGAAGCGTTTTGGATAAACAGTGTCTGTGACAGTGCTCTTTCCTTGTATTTTTAATAGAAGGCTGGTAAAAGGCTGCTGAAGATCTGTAGCAAGACCTGGATACATGCCAGTGATAATATCAATTCCTTTTACGTCTTTTCGGCAGGTAGCCGTAATGGAATTAGGATCAATTTCGAACTCGAAGCCCACTTCCAGAAGTTTATTCAAGCAGGAATCCAAATGTTCGGGAATTACATTTTCAAGCTTTAGCTTGCCGCCAGCAATTCCCACGGTCATTAGAAGGGAACCAGCAATGAGTCTGTCGGGAATAACCTGATATTGGCAGCCATGCAGTTCTTCTACGCCTTCAATGATTATTTTACTCGTGCCTGCACCACGGATTTTTCCGCCCATTAAATTAATCATATTGGCAACGTCAACGACTTCTGGATCTGTTGCAGCATTATGAATCGTTGTCTTACCCTTTGCAAGGCTTGCAGCCATAATCAGATTAATCGTTGCACCTGAAGTAATGGTGTCAAAGAAAATATCTGCACCTTTTAATTCTTCCGCTTCGACTGTATAGTAATCATTGAAAAAAAGGAATCTGGCTCCTAACGCTTTTAAACCTTTAATATGCTGGTCGATTGGACGTGATCCGAAGTCATCACCGCCAGGGTAGCCGACTTCAACTTTTTTAAACCTTGCCAGCAAAGAACCAACAAAGTAATAGGAAGCTCTAAAAGAAGAGGTCAGTTTATGGTTTAAAACAGTTGTATGTATTTTTGAGCTGTCAACAACCATTTCGTTTGCATCTCTATAGTCAATAGTCAGTCCAATATCTGTACCTATATTGCAAATGTTTTTTATATCTAATATATTAGGAATGCCTGTTAAAACGACAGGTTTCGTCGTTAAACAGCATGCAGCTACCAAGCCTAATGCACTGTTTTTAGCTCCTGGAATTTCTACCGTGCCGAAAACTTCTTTCGACTTTTCTATTTTAATAACTCTTGTCATTACAACCATCCTTAGTTAATTATCTTCATAATAGTAACACAGTCCTGTCGAATTGTGCAGTTTTTTTAATGTATCCATGTATATCTTATTACAGTAATTTTTTCCTTTTAAGTGAATAAGAAATGTTCCTATTTCACTGAAATCTCAATTTATCATAAAAAGGACAGAAAGTGTATCCTACATATTTACTAAGCAAAAAAATGCTCTTTTTCATTTTAATGTACCTATTAGTATTTCAATCTCCTTAATTGTGAAAAAGTTAGTACAATTATTCATGGCGTGAACAATTTAATCATGTAAGTTGGAGCAATGGCTCGATTATAAGAGCAAGAAATAGGAGGCCGGCATTTGCCGGTATTTGTTAGAATAAGCGTATGGAATGAGAATGGCCAAATAAATGCAGGATGAAATTTGTGAAATGAAAGGAGTTAATGTCATGAATCAATTGAACCGGATCTCTCTTATTTCTCCTGATGACCCCAATTATCAGAAGTTTTATAAGATGTATCTTGAAAAAAGGGTTCCTAAGGACTATTTTATCGGATTCCCATTTAAAGGCATCGTTTGTTGTCCTGGATGCCACATGCATATGACGGATGAGCAGAATGTCATTTTTTCACACAGATTGATTGATCTTATCTCTTTAGGGTACAAGGAGTGCGATGCATGCAGCCCATTGGGAAATGGCAATGAATCACAGGCAGTAAAAGGGATTATAAGAAATTATGCCAATGATATCAGGCATGATGCTTACCTAAGGGAAAGTATTTCAGCCTTGGGAGAATCCTATGCTTTAGCTGAAAAATGGTTTCAGAACCAACATCATGCGGATTTGCATCAGTATCTTAATATGAAAAGAATAAATGCCCTATTAGAGGAAGAAAACCATTTATCAACTGAAACAGACAGGATTATCCTCTATCACCGTTTTTGGACTCCAGTTGGTGCAATGATTGGTTGTTTTATTGATGGGAAGCTGTGTCTCCTTGAATTTGCAGATAGAAAAGAGCTTTCAACAGAGCTTCTGGCCATAAAATCAACAATAAAAGGCCAGTTTAAGCAGGATGACAGTATGGTAAGTGTGCAGCTATATAAAGAGCTGGGCGAGTATTTTTCTGGTACACGGAAAAAGTTCTCTATTCCTCTTGCAAGTATGGGTACTGATTTTCAACTCAAAGCCTGGGACCTTTTGCTAACCATTCCTTATGGAAAAATCAGTACTTATAAATTTCAGGCTGAATTAATGGGAAAATCCAAGGCGGTCAGAGCCGTTGGACGTGCAAATAGCACAAATCGAATTGCTATTTTAATTCCTTGCCACAGAGTGATTGGTGAAAGCGGGGAACTGACTGGATACAGTGGCGGACTGGAGAGGAAAAAGTATTTATTGGAGATGGAAGCTTCTTTTAGCGGTGAAGAATTAAGTAAGATTGAATAGAGATTTGGACGGAAAATAACCCTAAAGAAAACTGTAAAGGAAGTGATTACGGGATGAGTATTGATTTATTATTTGATGAAATGTGGGAAAAGTTTCTTGTGTGTGATGGGGAGTATGACGGAATTTTTTTTACAGCTGTTAAAACGACAAAAATATATTGCCGTCCATCCTGCCGTTCTAGAAAACCTAAAAAGAGCAACGTAGAATTTTACTTTAAAAGAATAGAAGCAGAGAAATCGGGATATCGTCCTTGTAAGAGGTGTCAGCCAGAAAAGGAGCAAACGCCTCAAATGTGTCTGATTAACAATGTTATAAGCTTTTTGTTAGAAAATTATAAACAGAATATTTTGCTCGAGGATATTTCCAAGCATGTGGGGGTGAGTTCTTTTTATTTGGAACGCCTGTTTAAGCAGCTTACTTCAGAAACACCGCGTACCTATCTGGAAAAGGTGAGAATAGATAAAGCATCACACCTTTTAAAAACAACAGATCTTCCGGTTATTGACATATGTTTTGAGTCAGGATTTCGGAGCTTGTCCAACTTTTATAAGGTGTTCAGGGGTGTAAATGAGTGTTCACCGAGTCATTATCGGAAAAAAATGAGCTGCTAACTTAAAACTTAACCTGTGGGCCTATTAGAGAAAAGAAATGATTTTAGAAAAAATTCTAATTCCCCTAATTATGATCCCCATGTCAACAGCCACACAACAATAATAAAAAGTGTCTAAAACCGTCCACTTGCAATCAAAAAGAGTTGTTGAACCGCGTTAAAACTCTCCTTTATCCGTATAACTATTCATTTTGCTTAAGAGCATGGGGTTTTCTATGCTGGAAATTTCTAATATTAGTTTGAGCAAACGAGCAATTGTATGAATAAAATGTATCCAATTGCCCATACTTCACCTCTTGATAATGAAAGCGCTATCATCTATAATAAAAATAGGTTGGATAGCGGCTGTGGCTATCATGGTATTTGGCGAAGGCGGAGCCAGTACTGCAATTCATTTTTTAAGTGTCTAGAAATAAGGAGTGCATACAAATGAGTGTTGAAGAAGAAAGGCTTGGATTAACCGACTTTGTTCAAAATAATCAATTTGAATTAAACTCCTACTTGGATTATTTGTTTCATTGTAAGGATTCCTTTGTTGAGCGTCTAAATAATGCAGATTCAGATAATAAATTACCAAATAACTGAATAAATAAGAAAAGAGAAACCGCCATTCTCATCGGTGTACGAATTTCATAGTCTTCGACTGAGATAAAGGAAACTAGAGGTTGACTTATCGCAGGGGGAGAAGTAGACATTCGCTAGCTGATAGACGATGTAGCTAGACAGAGACTACATTGGTTAATACATTTATTTCTTGTGAATTTTTATACTCTTAGCCTTTTAAAAAAAGGGATCTTACAATAAGATCCCTTTTTTGGTCATTCTTGGCTGTTATCGTGATAGGGCATAAGTAATGAACATTTCTCGCAGCGGTCTTCAATTCCAGTGCATGTCGTTATGATATCTTCTTCTCCTTGCATATTGAGGAATGTAATTTCATGCGTTACGTTTTTAAGGATAAATGGACAGAAGGTGATTTTACGTTTTGTTACAATAAGTGTTGTTCTTTCCATATGCTTACGCCCTTCCGCTTAAGTTCTATCCTTTGTTATTTTTTACCCTTAAGATTCTAACCTTAACATGAGTTTATTAAATCTCTTTTAACAAAATAAACAACATGCACAACCTATCTATTAGTTTGTGCTTTTTTAAACGTTTATTTAACCGTCTCACTGGGTACGATTAGAATAAGGAAAAATAGATGAATGGAGGCGAAAAGAGTGGAAGAACATAATATGCGAGTAGTTGGAGTGTATTACGACGCACACGAGGCAGTAGAAGCGATTGAGGATCTTAAACAAGAAGGCTATGATTCAGAGGATATTTCCGTTATTGCTAAGCACAAAGAAGAAGTAATGGAAATTAATGAAGAGACCGGCACTCGCACAGAGGAAGGTGTTGCAGCTGGTGCAGCAACAGGGGGAATCCTGGGCGGTCTTGCTGGTTTAATGGCTGGAGTCGGGGCCCTTGCCATACCGGGAATAGGGCCAATACTTGCTATAGGGCCTATTGCAGCCACTTTAACGGGTGCAGCTGCCGGCGCTGGAGTTGGTGGCATTGCTGGAGCCTTAATTGGTTTAGGCATTCCAGAAGAGGAAGCAGGGCGTTATCAAACTGACATTACAGAAGGGAGAATTCTAGTTTTAGTTGATACCAATGCACATCCTAAAGACAGGAATCAAGGTATTTAAATAGTCAATGATGACCAATATTAACATATTTCATGCCGCTTCTTCAGGATAGCGGTTTTTTACATCGATATTCATCCTTTACTTTACCTCTACTCTAAGAATTAAAACCTCCTTCTAACCATTGGATAAAATTACCTCATTCTACTTTCCTTGCTACTCTTTATTAATTCAGAATATAAGGTATAATAAATATTCTAGAACAATGATTACACCTACTATTACTACTATTTAAGCTTTTATGTTTTGGATGCAAATTTTTATACATGGAAAAGTAGTAGTAAAGATGCCACGGACAGTGAAACATAAGAATCTATTCAACGTTTGATAAAAAGAATGTTATAAATAAGGTTTCAAGAGCTAAGTTACTTTTGGAAATTAAACTGGAGAAAGCAGGGGTAAAGTGAAGGATTTGTTAAAACAGTTGGCAAGTATTCCGTTTATGGTGGGTATGTTTGGCGGTTGGATTTTTGCAGTCTGTCACATCTTATTTGATTTCTTTGTTAGCAAATCATTAGATTTGTCCTCTTTTATCTCAAACGATATAGTTGCAATAATAACTGGTATCGGATTTTGGTTCTTCTTCAAAGTGAAGAATAAAGAAATCAATGCATATTATAGTAAACAAGTTGATAATGAATAGATTATGGGGCACCTACGAGATTGCCCTATTTTTCTTGGCAGTTTATATTCGGATGAATTGTCTTGCAATAAAGGACTTTAAAATAGCCTGAGGTTAGGTTGCCTCAGGCTATTTTAATTAAATTTACATAGTGTAGTCACTGTCTAGCTCCAGCGCCTATCGGCGTACGGATTTCTACGTCTCTTCCCTGCGATAAGTCAACATCAGCTCGTGAACAGCCTCGCTGTGTTTCCTTTATCTCAGTCAAAGACGATGAAATCCGTACGCCGATGAGCAAGGCGCTTACGCTTTTCTTCTGTCTAGTTAATTTTTTTAATTCTGTCTCCTGTTGATACAGATATTGGTGAGGTTTGTTTCTTAACATAATTAACTAGGGCATCGAGATCTATCATGCCATTTACAAAATTGGCCCCTTTTGCTAATTCAAGAAAGCCATCTCCGCCAGTTGAAAGGAAAGAGTTCACTGTAACTGTATAGGACTTGTCATTTTCGATTGGTGTTCCGTCGGCCAATGTCAAAGACACGACTTTATCTCCGTCCTTCGTGCTGTCCCACGTATATTTCATACCGGGAATTTGAAGCATTTTTGGATCCGTTTTATCACTCCATTGTTCATTTAATATCGTACGCAGCTGACTCCCAGTAAGATTCATGGTAACAAGTGTGTTATTAAACGGCTGTACAGTATATAAGTCTCCCCACGTAATTGTTCCGCTGTTGATATCAGCACGGATACCTCCTGGATTGGTAATGGCAATTTGTGCCCCAGTTGCATCCCGCTGGGCATCTGTTATGAAATCTCCTAAATTAGATTCTCCGCTGGCATTTTGTTGGCCCGTTAAGGCAGCTGCAGCTGTTCCAAGTTTTTGATTGATTAATGGAGCTACTTTGGCTTCATCTGCATCAATCATTTTTTTAATTTGCGGGTCGGGTTTGATGGCATCCTGATAAGTAGTGATGATATCGGCATTATCAGTTATGACATCTTTTGTTTTTGGATCGATCCAGAGGCGGACATCTGAAAATGCTGTTCCATAGGAGTAAGCTTGGACGACCAGTTTTCCATTAACTTTTGTATTTAAATAAGCATGATTGTGGCCGCCAAAAATTACATCAACCTCCGGATCTACTTTTTTGGCGATGTCGATCACTTTTCCGTTGGCATTGCTGCCATCTTGATTGGAGGTGCCGGGATCATGGGCAAGAACAATGATGGTTTTTATCCCCTTTTTCTTTAATACTTTTGCATACTTATTGATTGCTTTGGCTTCATCTGTAAATTGGATGCCTTTTACATTGTTGGGCATGGTAATGGAAGGTGTTTCAGTGGTATCAACACCGATAAATCCAATATTTACACCGTGGACTTTTTTAATCACGTATGGAGGTAGAAGGGGTTTCTTTGTTTTTTCGCTGATGACGTTAGCGCAGACATAGGGAAAATCTAATCCATTAAAATTTTTGTGGGTTGTTGGATTTTTACCTCCATATATTTGCCTTAGCATTTCATTTACGCCATGATCAAATTCATGATTGCCCAAAGTACCTACATCAAAATGCAGCTTATTTAAAATGTTTAAGGTCGGTTCATCCTGCATTAAGGCAGATACAGGAGCGGATGCACCTACTGCATCACCTGCAGAAACCAAGAGAGTATCTTTCACCTCAGATTCTTTTGTTTTAAATAAGCAGCAAGATAGTCTGCTCTTCCTACCTTGCGTCCATTAATCGTCCTCGTAACATCGAGCTGACCATGGAGATCATTAATTCCTAAGATTTGAAGTTCAAAAGGCCGGGGTGCTGGTTTTGTCGAAGGATGTTTAACGGAAGCATCAGAATGTGAAAAAGGTACTGCAAGCATGGATATTGATCCAACCGACATCAATAGATTTTTTTTGCCCAAATTGTTCATCTCCCTTTTAATAGAGTACTAGTTGAGTATAGATGGTAGATTATTAACTTTGAATAGGGATAATTATTCGTATTTTAAAATATATTGCATAATTTATGGGTGTTATTTACCAGAAACAGGTAGTCCATTTGATCTTTATTAAAAACAAGGAAGAGATTCGGTTATATTTGTCGAATCTATTTAAAGTTTACCAACATAAAATATGGTAAAATGAATAGATATTCAATATTCAGAAAAGTGCAAGCGCCTTGCACATTTACGTAATTATAAAAGTTTTTATATTTTCCTTTTAAAAATTAATAGAACAGGTGGGGAATGAGTTGGATATTAAAACGGGGACGTATTCACGTACGAAAGAACGTTCCATCATGATGAGATTCTTCAATTTGCAGAGCTGACAGGGGATAAAGGGAATCATCATATGGAACCGGGTGAAAATGGGCGGTTAATGGTGCACGGTTTGCTGACTGCCAGTATTGGGACCAAAATCGGAGGGGATTTAAATTATATTGCAAGAGAAATGGTTAGTGAATTTGTCCGTCCGGTTTTTGCCGGTGATATTATAATCTGTGAAGTAATTCTTTCACAGGTAGAACAGCAGAAGGAATATAAAAAGGTAGAAATTAAATCTATTTACAGGAACCAAAACGGCAAAGAAGTGTTGATTGGTTCAAGCAAAGGTATTATTCGAGATTAATGGTTCTTAGAGTTGAAAAGCCCTCTGTTTTGAACAGAGGGCTCTGGGAGCTGTTTGCAGATAGTAAGAATTCTTATAAATTTACACCTTTCATATTGACTTCCGGGTAACGTGTACCTGCAGCTGCTCCTTGGGGTGCTGCCTTATTAATGAACTCAAGCTCTTCTGGTGTAAGATTTAGGTTAACAGCCTGCATATTCTCTTCCAGATAATTCCTGCGTTTTGTTCCAGGGATCGGAACAATATCCTCGCCCTGTGCAAGAAGCCAGGCAAGGGCAAGCTGTGAGGGCTGGCAGCCTTTTTCTTGAGCGATTTCTTTTATTTTATCTACCAGCTGCAGGTTCTTTTGAAAATTCTCTCCCTGGAAACGAGGGGAAAAGCGCCGATAATCATCTTCTGCTAAATCCTCAAATTTGGTAATTTGGCCGGTAAGGAAGCCTCTGCCTAAAGGACTGTAGGGAACAAAACCGATTCCAAGCTCTCTCACTGCAGGCAGTATTTCATCTTCTACATCCCGGCTCCATAAAGAATATTCTGTTTGGAGTACAGTAATTGGATGTATCATATGTGCTTTGCGAATGGTTTCAGGAGCAGCCTCTGATAAACCCAGGTAGCGGACTTTTCCTTCTTTTACAAGTTCAGCCATTGCGCCTACGGTTTCTTCAATTGGTGTCTTTGGGTCAACACGGTGCTGATAATAGACATCAATGTAATCCACTCCTAAGCGGAGAAGGCTTGCATCACATGCTTCTCTAACATACTCGGGTCTTCCGTTCACACCTTTAAAGGAACCATCTTTTCCTCGGACGTTCCCAAATTTTGTAGCGAGAACAACCTGGTCCCTTCGTCCTTTCAAGGCTTTTCCAACAAGCTCTTCATTGGCACCTACACCGTACATATCAGCTGTGTCCAAAAAATTAATGCCAAGCTCCAAAGCATAATGGATAGTTTTTATAGATTCCGCATCGTTGCGTCCAGAATAAAAATCAGACATTCCCATGCATCCAAGACCAATTGCTGATACCTCAGGGCCGTTTTTTCCCAATTTGCGTTTTTGCATGCTGTTTTCTCCTCTCGTTTAACCGGTTTGAAAAGCTCATTGCAACTATCATTCTTTTATTTATCTACATTATGAGCTATTATTCAGAAAAAATCCTCTTTCCTGCTTCATAAAAGGCACTTAAATTATCAAGAAGTTGGTTGATTCATAATAGAGAAGGGGCATAGTTAGGAGGAAAATGAGCTATTTGCAGTATTACATACGATAATCTTTCTAACAAACTAAAAATAGGATAAAATGGATAAAATGGCTATTTTGCTAGAGTAGGAGAGGAAGGTAGACCGTGAATTATTCGAGAGAGGCACCTTCAAAGGTGACCATCATCCGCTATGAAAAAAAACACCTTGAACAGCTGATGACGTATACCCTGGCAGATGAGCAAAGGAGATATACAGCAATGCCCCTTGATGCTTTAAAAAAATGCGAGGAAGAAAATAACCGGCACCCAATCTTAATTATGCTTCATGAATCGTGTGCCGGGTTCTTTGTATTGCATGGTGGAGAAGGTGCAAGGAACTATAGTGATAATCCCAGTGCGATCCTTTTAAGAGCCTATTCAGTTGCTTCTGATTATCAATGGAGGGGAATTGCCAGTACGTCATTAAAATTGCTCCCATCCTTTGTAAAATACCATTTTCAAGATAAGAATGAAATTATTCTTGCTGTGAATGTTGCCAACCTCCCAGCAAGAAGCCTTTATAACAAGTGTGGTTTTATTGATACAGGCAGGCGGATGATAGGGAAAAAAGGGGAATTGATAATCATGCAGTACCAATTAAATGTTCATAACAACCCAACTTCAGCCATATAAAAAAATATGCAAAAAAAAGGAGGAAAAAAGAATGAACACTCGTCCTGAGTTGAATGAATACGATCCATTTTATCACAGGTATATATGTTTAGCACCAGAAGGCAATATAAAAGACGTGCTAATGAATCAAAAAAAGACAGCTGCTGAATTCTTTGGGAATTTTTCAGAAGAACAGTCTTATTTTTCTTACGCACCTGAAAAGTGGAGCATAAAAGAAGTCTTAGGCCATATTACAGATACAGAACGAATTATGGCATATCGGCTTTTGGCTATTGCAAGAGGAGAATCGGTATCACTTCCCGGATTCGATGAAAATAGTTATGTAGCCAACGCTTCCTTTAATCAGCGAAGCTTACAGGACTTAATAGACGATTTTCTTTTAGTACGCGAATCTTCCATTTCTTTAATAAAAAGCCTGCAGCCTGATCTTTTGACCCGCTTAGGGGAAGCGAATCAATCTAAGGTATCTGTCCGTGCTTTAGGCTATATCATTGCAGGGCATGAGCTTCATCATCGGAAAATTTTAAAAGAACGGTATGCTGCCTCTCCAGAGTTTCCACAATATAACAGAATTTAAGAATTGTGATCTAGAAAACAGCATGGGTTTATGTCTCATGCTGTTTCTTTGTGAGAAAGTTTAAATAGCAGGCTTGTTAATTTTTAACAAAAAAGGGTATTAAGAAAAGAAAAAAGGAAGGCTGTTGATGAAATTGAAAACCAGATTATCCTTTTCGATTAGAAAATATTCTTCAATGGAGTTAGAGCATGGCAAATGGGAACGTGTGTTTAAACATTATCTTGCATATCGGGAGGCAAGAAAACAGTCGGAGGGAAAAGATTTTACCTAAAGGCTTTGTTAGAGGACTCTGTTGTTTTTATCTCATTCTTGTGAAATGGCTGTTTCACACGACTATCAACATTGAATTTTACAAAGTTTATTTATAAGAGATCGCAGGATTGAGTTCAGCTTCCATATGAGATGTTCAAACAGCTTTCGTAACAGCATGCTGCTTTGAAATGTTTCAGGAACATAGTACAATGTTTTATGTAAATATAACGAATACAATTGGAGAGTAAATATGAAAGCACTTATTTTTAATGAATTTGGCGGACCAGAAGTCCTTCATTATGAAGACATACAAGATCCGAAAATTGGACCTGATGAAATCCTTGTAGAAATGAAAGCAATTGGATTAAACTTTGCTGATGTTTATAGAAGGAAAGGAAATTATCATCTTGCAGGCAAACCTCCATATATTCTTGGATATGAAGGAGCCGGGATCGTTATTCAAACAGGAGAAAAAGTAACAAGCTTTAGAGAGGGTGACCGTATTGCCTTTGCGGATGTACCCTATGCGAATGCTGCGCTGGTTGCCGTACCTGTCGATCGGGCTATTCCCTTGCC
This sequence comes from Heyndrickxia acidicola, assembly GCF_001636425.1. NCBI lineage: Bacteria > Bacillati > Bacillota > Bacilli > Caryophanales > Bacillaceae > Heyndrickxia > Heyndrickxia acidicola. The sequence goes on along the minus strand of NZ_KV440953.1, from coordinate 1,085,970 downwards.
TGACGATATTTCATTTGAAACAGCAGCTGCGCTTTTGCTGCAGGGTTTAACAGCCCATTATCTAACAAAAGACAGCTATGCGATTAAAAAAGGGGATGTGGCACTTGTACACGCTGCAGCCGGAGGTGTCGGTCAGCTCCTTGTTCAAATCATTAAGCTGTTGGGAGGGAAAGTCATTGGCTTAACTTCCTCTGAAGAAAAACGGCAGGCAGGCATTCAAGCAGGTGCAGATTATATGTTCCTTTATTCCGAAAACTGGAAGGAAAGAGTGAAGCAGCTAACGGAAGGAAAGGGAGCAGACGTTGCTTATGAATCAGTAGGTGTAACCTTAATGGATAGCTTTAAAGCAGTCCGGATTGGCGGAACGGTTGTATTTTATGGAATGGCAGGCGGTGATCCTGTACCTGTAGATCCACGAATGCTGATGGATACTTCTAAAACCTTAACCGGCGGTGATCTCTGGAATGTACTAACATCACATCAGGAGCGTGTAAGCCGTTCTCAAGAGCTGTTCCAGTGGATTATGGATGGAAGCTTGAAAATCTCTGAACCTGCAGTCTTTTCATTAAAAGATGGACAAAAAGCCCATAATCTACTTGAAAGCAGAAAAAGTACAGGGAAGGTACTTTTAATTCCATAAAAGCTCTATTGGGGAATTTTGTTATTATTTGATATACACGTTAGGGTAACACAGTGAGATCGTTCGCGAACTGATTTAAATATCTTTTAATAGGCTTTGTTAAAGCACTCTGTTGTTTTCAATATAGAATTTTAACAGAGCCTTTTAATAAAAAATTTATAATTTTTAACTAAAAAAGGAAGGGTGATTTAGTCCTTCCTTTTTTTGCTATCTTTATTTTGTTGTTTTTACTATCCTGCCTTGTTTTTGTTTCGCCATGGAAATCACAGCAGCACATAAGGCAAGAAGGACGATAATGCCTCCTACTTCTGGATTAACATCTATGGAGGATTTTTCAATAACGATTCCCCCAATAAAAGAACCGGAAGCGATGCCTAAATGAAGTGCTGAGTTATTTAAGCCCTGCTGTATGTCTGATGCATTTGAGGAAAGCTCGATTAGATAGCTTTGCATCGCTGGTGTAACTGCCCAGCTGAGCATGCTCCAAACCGCCATAACTGTAAGGAAAATGGGAAAAGAAAAAATAGTAAAAGGAATGGAAAAAATCGATATTGCAAAAACAATGATTACACCGAGAATGGTTCTTTTTGTTCCAAACCGGTCAGCAAGGAAACCTCCAATCCCTCCGCCTGCTACGGCGGCAATGCCAAAAATCAAATAAACGGCACTTACCCAGTTTCCGTTTAGCCCGAGAGATTCCTTTAAAAATGGTGTAAGGTATCCATAAAGGGTTAGATGACCGGCTAAAAAGAGGTAAGATGTGATTTGTGCAAATAATATTTTTCGATCTTTCAATGTTGCAAGCTGTTTTCTTAAAGGTATGGCTGTGGTCGGAGCCAAATCCTCCATGAAAAAATATACCCCTGCAATAGATGCGGCAGTCAACACACAGATTAAGACAAATGGTGCCTGCCAGCCAAAGTTGTTTCCAAGCATTAATCCGATTGGGACCCCTAATACAAGCGATGCACTAATTCCCATGAACACAACGCCTATAGACCGGGCTCGGTATTTTTCTTCTACAATGTTTGAAGCCATTGTGACACAAAGTACAACAAGAAGAGAACCGCTCGCTGCTGATAATACTCTTGCCAACAGCAGCAGTCCGTAGCTGTGACTCATGGCTGCAAGAGCATTTCCAGCCAGGAATATGCAAAGCGCTGACAATGTCAGGCGTTTTCTTTCTATTTTTGCCGTTATCGTTAGTAAAATGGGAGCAGAGACAGCAAAAACTAGTGAAAAAATTGTAATTAAAAAGCCTGCTTTTCCCAGACTGACATGAAGATCGGCTGCAATGATATCCAAAAGACCTCCGATCATCAGCTCCACCATTCCCACAACAAAGGATACTGTTGTTAGCAAATAAACTCGTTTATCCATACCCATGTTCCTCTCTTTGTTATGTTACCACTATAATGGTAACATAACATGATGAGGCTTACTTGTAAAATGATCGAATAAATAAATAATAGTTCTTTATGTTATGATGATAGTAAAGAATGAGAATAAGGAGTCAGTGAAATGCTGCAACAGTTTGGTTTTACACAATATGAAAGCCAGGTGTATCAGGCACTCATCACTTCCGGCCAGGTGTTAGATGCAACTGGGATTGTGAAGATGTCAGGAGTACCAAGATCAAAGGTCTATGAAGTCCTTCAGCGGCTTTTAGAAAAAGGAATGATTCTTGAGTCGACAACTGAAAAAAAACGTCTTTATTCAGCCCTTCCTCTTGAAGCAGCCATCGAAAAGCTGAAGGCCCATTTTGAATCAAATGTACAGGAAATGAAAAAGGTACACAGAAAATCGGCTCCTGTTGATGACAGAGTATGGACGTTAAAGGATAATCACTCGATTCAAAGTGTAATGAAGGAATTACTTGATGGAGCCAGAAAATCGATTATAATTTCTGGATGGGAGGATGATTTGCAATTTTACCTTCCTCTGCTGGAGGAAAAATATAAGCATGGTTTAAAAATCCATATTCATGTAATTGGAGTAATTGAATCAATCATTCCATCCATCATTACGCTGATACCGGATTCCAGGCATGAGCATCTGGAAAGAAGCAGAATACTGATAGTAGATGAACAGGAAATTCTTTTTGCGGGAATTGAAGAATCAAAATGGCAATCCATACGCACACAGTCTCGTCCGATGGTTAAATTCTTTACCGAGTTTTTCTATCACGATGTAGCCTTGACCCAAATCACACAGAAGTATCGTGATACCATTATGGAGGATGAGGAAATTCAAAAAATATTATTTAATCTGCGATATTAAAATGAATAACTAAAAGCAAAGTAAACTACATTCTTACCTTATTGCCCTGTTAAAGCTTGTTGATTTCCACATTGCGTTATCATCACCAAGCTTTAACAGGGCTTTTGATAAGAATACTTTTATAGAAGTGACGTGATATCATACAGGTAATCTGCATTTCATATATTAGGTAACAGTACATCTACGTTATAAAAAAGGGTGGGATAGACGTGGATTTTCATGCTGTAAGGCTTTTGGTAAGGGATGTTCATAAATCAGTTGAATTTTACAGGGATACTTTGGGGTTTGAAGGTTGGATTGATGCGCTCGGCGAATATGCATATTTTGAAGAACAGCACTTAGCGCTCTTTAAGCAGTCCAATATGTTATCAGAGCTTGAAGAAGAAAGCGGCAAAACTGTACAAAAGGGACCATCTGTTTTTTTGCTTCAGTTTGAAGTGAAAAATGTAGACGAGGCATATGTTTTATTAAAGAAAAAGAACGTGCGGTTCATCAATCCTCCTCATGACCGAAGGGATTGGGGTTCGAGAATTGCGCATTTCAAGGATCCAGATGGCAATATTATAGAACTATATCAATCTATTCGCAGTAAACCTGCAAATGAAATGCAATAGAAAAAGGGGAAAACTCCCCGTCAGTATGGATATAATTCCTTGTTCACTTTATTTATTTGAAAACAGCCTTGTTCAGGAATTCATCAAATGAGTCGAATAAAACGGAGGGCTCCCATTCACCGAGTCCTTTTTCTGCTGTTAAGACAGGATAAAAGCTGTCACTTGTGTCAACAAACAGGGGATCTCCTAAATCCGCATCGTAGCCAATGACAAACCAGCCATCCTCCCAATCACCACTGTTATTTCCTATCAAGGTTTTTCCCTGCTGATCCATTCTATAGCCTATTTGTGCCCGCTCAAATTCTTCCTCCAAGAAAAGGATAAAATTAAGCGTTTCCTTGTCATCATCTATTTCGAATTGAATTTGGATTTTTTGGCTTGGTACCATTTCCAGCTTTTCGACAATGATGTTTAAACGATTTTCAGTAAGCAATGGAGTGCCTCCTATCAATTTCTGTAAAATTTAAATACCCTTTTTTCGTCAAAATAGTCTAGTGAGAGGAATTTTTTTACTTTATCTGATTTACTTATTTTTCTACTTACCCTTGTAAAAGCGTTTATTGAATATTCATCCTTCTACTATTAAACAAGGAATGCCAAAAATCCTTTTTTTCCTTTAGCTAAATCATAAAATGCTGTTTGCACAGGCTTGACACTTCAGTATCGTGTCCGTCTGCGTAGCATTTTTTCGACCTTTTTTTGTATATCAACCTTTCCTTTTCTGATCCACAAAAATAGAGTATTTTTTCATAAGTGTTCAGGCAGTTCCTTCTTGATGTTTTTTTGTCTGGGGAATATTTGAAATAGGGATAAAGGATATGAAGGCGGGTATAGGGTCTATAAAACTTTCGAAAAGTACGTATGGGGGTAACTTATGCAGATTAATATGGAAATTACTGTCCTTGAACTAGAGTATGAAGCATTCGGCATTAAGCACCTATTCTATCCAACTGTTTTATATGATGGCCGATCAGCTGTATTAGTCGATGCAGGGATGCCTGGACAGGCCGAACAAATAATCAAAAAAATGGAGTCAGAAGGAATTCCATTCAGCCATCTGGAAGCCATTATTTTTACCCATCAGGATTTGGACCATATTGGAAGTGCACCTGAATTAATTTCACTTGCTCAAAGAGAAGTAACGTTATTTGCACATCCCCTGGAAATACCCTTTATTTCAGGAGAACTGCCGTTTATCAAAACGAATATGGCTAAGATTGAAAAGAAAGAACTTAACTTTGGATCTCTGGATCCACCTCTCTTAAAGGTAGGAAAGCCGCTATATGAATGGGAAAAAATTCCTTATTGCGGCGGAATAGAAGTCATTTTTACTCCAGGACATACGCCCGGACATGTCAGTTTATATGTAAAATCTGCAAATGTTCTAATAGCTGGTGATGCTATGATTTTAGCAAACGGTCTGCTGCAGGGACCTGTTAACCAAACAACACTCGATGTTAAAACAGCAATAGAATCATTAGGGAAATTTTTGAAGTTGGAGATAAAAACAGTCATTTGTTATCATGGGGGAATTTATTATGGCGATCCCCAAAAAAGTATTAAGGCTCTCTTATTGAAAAAGTAGGGTGACCATTGGCTAAGTGAAAAAGGTGAAAAAGGAATCAAAGTAAAATAATTTTTGAAGTTTTATAGATATAAAACACTGAAAAACAGCCAAGATAAACATGAAACCTGAATCTCCCCTTTTTTTGGGATAAAACTCGAAAGTTAAAGGAAAGTGAGGTATAATATACCTTAGCGCTTAGATAGAAGCTATGTATTCAGTAGCTTTTATTTTATTTACAACAGTTGAAAGAGAGTGGAGTATTATGGGTCGTAAGTGGAACAATATTAAAGAAAAAAAAGCATCTAAGGATGCTAATACAAGCCGTATTTATGCCAAGTTTGGCCGCGAAATATATGTAGCAGCAAAACAAGGTGAACCTGATCCTGAATCGAATCAGGCTTTAAGAGTTGTTCTCGAACGTGCAAAAACTTACAACGTACCAAAAAACATCATTGATCGTGCCATTGAAAAAGCAAAGGGCGGATCGGATGAAACGTATGATGAACTTCGATATGAAGGCTTTGGACCAAATGGATCCATGGTTATTGTTGATGCCTTAACCAATAATGTGAATCGGACTGCCTCAGAGGTTCGTGCTGCTTTTGGAAAAAATGGCGGAAACATGGGTGTCAGCGGTTCCGTTGCGTATATGTTTGATGCAACTGCTGTTATTGGAATAGAAGGCAAGGCAGCAGATGAAGTTCTGGAATTGCTTATGGAAGCGGATGTAGATGCACGAGATATCCTTGAAGAAGAAGATTCAGTGATTGTCTATGCAGAGCCTGAGCAATTTCATGCCATTCAAGAAGCCTTTAAAAATGCAGGAATTACAGAGTTTACAGTTGCTGAGTTAACGATGCTGCCTCAAACTGAAGTAACATTGGATGAGGATGCGAAAGCTCAATTTGAAAAATTGATTGATGTTTTAGAAGACTTGGAAGATGTTCAGCAGGTTTATCATAACGTGGATTTAAGCGAATAATAAGAAGCAGGCTGACGGGTAAAAAGGTTTTAACTATTCGTCTATATCCAAGTTACTTATTAATTATGATATACGTTTATAAAAATCATAATAAATATTATGATGAACGAAAAACTCATTTTTTGTATGAAAATATTCATACGAAAGGTGGGTTTTTTGTTTGTATTTAGAAGATTTTTATAAAGAGTTTTTGTATGACTTAGAAATCAAAAATTACTCTGTTAGGACTATAAAGGGATATAAGAACAACAATAAGGCATTTCTAAATTACTTAAAAAATGAGTTTTTAATTGAGGTAATAGAGGATATTACTTCAAAGCACATTAAATCTTATTGGATGATTCTAAAACAAAAAGGATGATCGGTAACATACATTAACAATAATAATAAGTGTTTACGTTCATATTTGAGATTTATGGTAGAAGCGGGATATATCGCAGAAAAAAGAAATCCTATACTTTTGGTGAAATTCATGAAGGAACCAAAGGTAATTATTAAGACGTTTACTGATAACGAAATCAAGAGAATGATCAATATATACTCAAATAATAATTATTTAAATGCAAGCAATAAGCTTATCATCGGGTGTCACAAATATGGTGGTGGGGTAGTTGTAGGAGAACTAAATTTCGTTCCCGAATATGGGGTAGTATCTATTTATTTCCAACTGTGTTATGCTTAAGGTTGGAGGTGTTAGTATTGTTATCTAAAATTAAAGGGGTAAAATACAAACCTGAGTACAAATATCCAAGATACAAAGTTAAACTTGAAACTCCAAAAGGTAAATTTCTACTTATTGAATTTGATAATACCCAAGCTGCTTCAATGAAAGGTTATATGCCTTTAGAGGTGTATTATGATGGTGAAAATAAAGGTGCAAAGCTTTCCTGGTATACTCAGGAAGTTGAGAACTTGACTGTTTCTGAATTCCTCAGCATAATAGCAACAAAGATAAATAGAAAATACAATGTTAAACCAGCTAAATAATATGATTGTAGAGGTATGGGGATAAACCGTACCTCTTTTATTTTATTGTTATTTAAACTATATAAATTATATTAGTATATGTTGTTTATAGCTATACTAACTTATTTCATTTGATTAATCAGAAAAATTTCACTAATATTACTATTTAATTATAATTGTTAATGGAAGTGTACTTTTATTTGTATGAAAAAACAATGTTGACTGTAAAAGATGTGATGGAAATTACAGGTATTGGACAGAGAAATGCGTATACATTAATGAGAAGTGGAGAATTTCCAGTTAAGACAATCGGAAGACAATATTTTCCATGATGAACGATTTCCTAAATATAGACTTGGATGTAAGTGGATGTTTCCAGCTAAGAAGTCAAGAGAGTTTTTACTTATTTGGCTGAGGAACAGAAAACAAGATGAGAAGAGCTAAATGGACAGAGAATGAAGACAAGTTACTTAAAGAAATATTCCTTACTAAACGTTGGCAAGAGATTAAAGCAGCCTTCGCTGAATATACAGAAGGTCAAATATTATGGCATGCGAATAAGATAGGTTTGAAAAAAGATTTAGAAAAAGTTTTGAAAAAAAGTTTTTTCTTTACAATAAAAATGATGAAGAAGGAATAAAACTTAAAGGTTGTACAAGAGCCATCTATTTAATGTTTAATAAGCATGCTGTAACAACTAATCCAGTAACTGAAATCGGAAAACCAAATCTTAAATTAATGGGAAAATCATTTATGGGGAGCCTTTTATAAAGAATTTAATAGGAGATTTGACGATGAGGAACTTGATAAACTAGGGTTTTGTGTTTACTTACCTAAAATATTTGGAAATAGAGAATTAGCTGAAAAAGAATTTAATAAATTAATTAATCATTTAAATGATCTGAAAAGATAAAAATCACTGATTAATTTTTTAGTGGTTTTCTTTGTGATTAAACGATAACTTAACAATATATTAAAGAAGACAAATATTATGATAAACAGTTAGTAGATTATTGCAAAAGTCTATACTTTAAATTATAATAAATGTTATAAATTTCATACATAATTTGAGTTATTTAGATATTGCTATATCATCATTTCGATTTTAATCCTGGAAGATGTTCAGCAGGTTTATCATAACGTGGATTTAAGCGAATAATAAGAAGCAGGCTGACGGGTAAAAACCGATACCTGCTTTTTTTATTTTTTATTCTAGGTTTCCTTGCATTTATTTTCATTGTTTAAAATGTTCAATGTTTAAGTTATATAAAAAGCTCACTGTTATTATTGGCTAATGGAAATTGGAGCCCCTATCCTTTAATGAAGAATGGCGGCTTAGGGAGCACCATTAGCTTAGAAGAGGGAATGATGCTCCAATTAGATCAAATGAGAAACAAAACCATAAAAAAGTTTTGTATACATTAATAAGGGGTATTTTGTTTAGATAGCTAACTGGTTAATGGGGCAAGCTATTAAAAAGTCCTTCTTAAGTGAATGGCAGGAAGAATACAGTAATCACGTTTAATCAAGTGAAAGGAGTAAATCCATGCATTGGTATGAAAAATTAAATCAATATTTTCCCATTGAAGAAATGAAATCAAAAGAACATATGGAAACTTTGTTAAAGGAACGTTCAGAGATCTATCATAAAGATGAAAGTGCTGATCATGTCCTTATGTATGTAGAACTAGAGGATTTTATTTTTATTGATTATCTTTTTGTGTCTAAAAATACACGGGGCCAAGGACTTGGTCATAAGCTACTTGAAAAACTAAAACAAAAGGGTAAGCCGATCATCCTCGAAGTTGAGCCAGTGAATTATGAGGACACCGACTCTGAAAAAAGACTGCGTTTTTACAAACGGGAGGGCTTTGAACATGCCCAGTCCATTGGGTATAGAAGGCGTTCGCTTGCAACAAAAGAGGTAAATGAAATGGAAATTCTGTATTGGACACCTAATCATGCCTCTGAAGAATTGGTGTATGATGCAATGAAAAGGACCTATGATTTAATTCATACATACAAAGATGTTCATTTCTACGGAGAACCTTACCAGCCGGTCCATAAGGTTCTAACCTTTAATGAGGATCCGGAGAAAGAGAACCTTTTAAGGGATATTTAACAATTATTTACCAGGGAACTGCTTCGGCAGTTTCTTTTTTTTGCAGAACAGGAAAGTATAAAGTATTTATTAAATTAATTAGGCTCTTTTCGTAAACTTTGTTGCTATTATTATAAATGAATCTAGGATATACAGAGTTCAGGATTGAAAACAAAATGATTGAAGACAAAAAGATGCCATGATGTCTCACTTATTACGGATATAACACTTTTGCGAAAAGCAACAATATATGCGAGAACAGCCATTAATTAAAATAAAAATTTGTTTAACAAAATATCTTGTAAAAAAAGGATTTCCGTTGTTTAAATCGAATTTAAAATAACGATTTATTCAAAAACATAATAGATTCAATATATCCTAAAAAAGGATTTGATAAAATTGAATAAAGAAAGCAGGAGGGATTTTCCATGACTGGATTAATTACCGTTATTCTTATATTTTCCTTGCCAATCATTAAAGTCATAACTAACCACGTTGAAAAACAAACACAGGCAAGAAATGATATAGTGAAGAACGAGCTTGAACTTGAAAAACTTAAACATGCCAATTTTTTAATGGAAACGGAAAAAATGAGGTTGGAGCTTCAAAAAGAACAGCTTCAATATGATCTTCCTAAAACTGAGACGGTCTTCACCTCTATAAAAAGAGATTAAGAATAACGGTAATCCAAACTAAATTTGTTTGTCAAACTCTACAAAAAATGCAGGTGAAAGCTTGACCTTCCGTTTTTATTATTGGACCACCGTACAATCTAATAAAATGTATGCTTCATAAATTGGCTGTATATAACCTCCAAGATGAAAGGATTTTACTTGAATTTTAATAAATCTATTGGTAGAATGTTTCCTCAGTATCGTATCGTAAAAGGAGACCTGCTTGATGCCTAAAGTATCGGACGATTACAAAGAGCGTAAAAAAGCGAGCCTATATGAAAGCGCATTAAAATGCTTTGGGGAGAAAGGATACCAATCCACCACAATAGATGATATTACTGCCCATTCTCAAACAAGCAAGGGGTTATTTTATACTTACTTCAAAAGTAAGGAGGAGCTTTACATTTCCTTAATGGATGAAAGGACAAATCACACACTTTCAAGGCTGAATGAAAGTTTTAAAACCATTTCATCGGCAAAAGAAAAAGTGCATGAGCTGTTTAGCCTTTATAAGAAAGCCTCTCTTACTGAGGAATGGCGCAACTTTATACGAGTCCAAATTGAATTTTGGGTGCACTCTCCGAGGCTTGAAAGGGCACGTGACGTTGTGACAAGCCGGTACGAGGATTTATATACAGGCATGATTTCCCGTATAATTGAAGATGGGAAAGCTGCAGGAGAGTTCAAACAGGAGATCCATGCAGATGTAGTGGCCAATTTGTTTTGGGCATTTATAGACGGAATTTGTATGCATTACTCTGTGGTCGGTGAAAATTACGCCTATGAAGCCCATTTTAAAGCAACAGAAGAAATGATCATGAATTATATTTTAATACAACCGGAAAAGCAGAAGGCATAAGACCTATCTGCTTTTTTTGAGGTTGGACTTGGGAATGAATATCTAAAAAAGTTATTCTGTTACACAAAACTGTATTAAAATATTTGTACATAGAATAATAAATGATCATTGCCCATACATTTCAACAACATAGTACATTATATCAGGAGGAAGTATGACTAAGAAACGTATTATCTTTACAGGCGGGGGTTCAGCCGGGCACGTTACTCCAAATATAGCAATAATAAACGAGCTCAATTCTGAAGAATGGGATATCCAATACATCGGTTCAAAAAATGGAATTGAAAAAGAAATCATTGAAAAGATAAAGATCCCCTATTTCAGTATATCCAGTGGAAAATTGCGGAGATATATGGATTGGGACAATGTAAAAGACATTTTTCGGGTTCTCAAAGGGTGTCTTGAAGCTAGAAAAATTCTTAAAACACAAAGACCAAGTCTCGTTTTTTCAAAAGGGGGATTCGTATCAGTTCCTGTAATCCTGGCTGCAAAGTCTTTAAATATTCCAATTTTTATTCATGAAAGCGATATGACTCCGGGACTTGCGAATAGCATATCCAAACGATTTGCCACAAAAATCTTTACATCCTTTGAAGAAGCAGTCCAGTATTTTCCTAACCGAAAAACGAAAGCCATTGGTTCTCCTATCCGCAAAGATGTACTGTCAGGGTCAAAAGAAAAAGGCCTTAACCTGTTAGGCTTTCAAGATAAAAAGCCTGTGATTGTAGTGATGGGAGGCAGCTTAGGTGCAAAAAAAATAAATGATACCGTGAGGGTTTGTCTTAAGGAACTCCTGCAACACTATCAAATTGTTCACCTTTGCGGCAAGGGGAATTTAGATAAAAAGCTTGAAGCAATAAAAGGATACCGGCAATTTGAATATGTCCATGATGAATTGCCCGATATTCTTGCATCAGCTGATTTTGTTATCACAAGAGGGGGATCGAATGCCATATTTGAATTCCTAGCCCTAAACAAACCTATGATTATCATTCCTCTTACCCGAAAACAAAGCCGGGGGGATCAGATCCTAAATGCAAAATCCTTTGAAAAAAAAGGATATTCTATCACACTTGAGGAAGAGGATTTAACCAAAGAATCGCTTTATAAAAAATTAAAAGAACTTCATGAAAAGAAAATGGACTTTAAAACGGCTATGAAAAATTCTGGTAAAAGCAATGCACTTAATATCCTATTGGATGAAATCAACAAACAAGATTAATAGAATGGATTCAAGGCACAAAATTTCTTTGTTGGCTCTAAAGCAGGGAATAAACATTTTGGCAAAAAGGAAAAGGCTTATTTAAAGCTTTATGTGATGGATTCATACAAGAGTCATGCAGAAGACAAGCAACATGCAGCAAGCTCTCGAGGGAAATCAGCTCGAGAAGAACCTGCGAAAAGCCAGAACCTTGATTGTAAACAAATTGCAGGAAGATTAGAGCTCAGCCAATGTCTCATTGAAAGCCCAAATATGATTTGAATGGATAAAAAAACAATGATCAACATAGAAATTTTAACAGAATAAAAACGTTTTTTCATGAAGGGAAATAGAATAGGGACATGGAATATGAATGTTAGAGGTTTATTTCCACTGGATTCCATAGGAGGTACATATGCCAATTATTGAGACGGATCGATTAAAGATGATTGATTTCTTGCCTGAATACGCTTATGCTGCAGTGGAAGGAAGGGAGCATCTCGAGAAGATTTTTCCGTATGGAATCTCTCGGCAATGGCCAAATCCCGACTATGCAGATATTCTTCCATTTATTGCAAGAAGCTTGGAGGAAAAACCGGAAAGGTCTAAATGGAGCGGGTTAATAATCCATAAAGAAGATGGCCTTTTGATAGGAGAGATGGGATGTAAAGGCGGTCCCAATAAAAAAGGAGTTGTCGATATTGGCTATGGTATCGTTCCTGATTATCAGAACAAGGGCTATACCACTGAAATGGTAAAGGCTCTCGTTTCATGGCTGTTTACCCTTCCTGGCATTAAAATGGTGACAGCCGATTGCCTTCATACGAATGAGGGGTCAAAACGGGTTCTTGAAAAGTCAGGCTTTAAAAACTATAAAAAGGGTAAAGAATTACTTTATTGGCGCATGGTTAAGTAGCAGAATTCCTTATTTCTTATCTTATATTGAGCGGGAAAGGTGAGCATAAGAAAATCCGCACAGATACTGTGCGGATTTTCTTGATAAATGTAGACAGTGTAGTCTCTGTCTAGCTCCAGCGCCTATCGGCTAGCGAATTTCTCCGTCTTCTCCCTGCGATAAGTCAACATCAGCTCGTCCCTCGCTGTGTTTCCTTTATCTCAGTCAAAGACTCTGAAATTCGTACGCCGATGAACAAGTCGCTTTCGCTTTTCTCTGTCTAGCTCCAGCGCCTATCGGCTAGCGAATTTCTCCGTCTTCTCCCTGCGATAAGTCAACATCAGCTCGTCCCTCGCTGTGTTTCCTTTACCTCAGTCGAAGACTCTGAAATTCGTACGCCGATGAACAAGTCGCTTTCGCTTTTCTAATTACTGTGCCACTTTGATTGGGGTTACTTGTACATCACGCTGGCTGAAAACCCTTTTGGCTACTGTAAGAGCATTCAATACACGAGGGAAACCAGTATAAGGAATCAATTGAATAATTGCTTCCACAATTTCCTCAGGTGTGAGGCCTGATGTAAGAGCTGTATTAATATGCAATTCCATTTGGGGCTCGGTTCCTTGTGTAATAAGTGAAGAAATAGTCACAAGCGCTCTCTGCTGATTACTTAAACCTGGGCGTGAGTAAATGTCTCCATATCCGAATTCAATAATATATTTGCCAACATCTGGAGCAATATCCTCCAGATTTTCTGATATTTTTAAATGTGTGGAGATTTCTTTGTTTGAAGTTAATGTGAACTCCATTAATTTGTCTAAGCCTTGCTGTAAACGATCTTTTTTCATTTTAAAAGCCTCCTGAAATAATAAATCCAACACATTTACTGTACCTCTTTATTTTTCATTCGTAAAATACATATATTTCATCGTTTTTATGCATTTTTTTCATAGTAATAAATTTAATAAAAAGGCCATATCGGAGGAGTCGATTTTGCCTTGATCCTTCAATATGTCCAACTGTCATTATATAGATTGTGCTTGTAAATATTCGATAAAAGCTTTTGTTGCGAATGACATATATTTTCCTTTTTTTAATATGATGCCGATATTCCAAGGGATTGAAGGTGAAATAGGCACTGCCTTTATTGATTCTTCATTTATCTTGCGCATGATGGATTCTGGGAAAAACGTTATCCCCAGATTATGTTCTACCATATCACTTATAAAATCCCATTGAGAGCTTTCATACGCTACCTTTGGTGAAAATCCGGCATCCTTGCATTCCTGAATTATTCGATCATGCAAAGTGAAGTCCTCACTGAATAAGATCATCGGTTCGTCCTTAACATTCTCCAATGAAAGAGCAGGCTGATCTGCTAAGGCATGCGATGAACTCATATAAAGCATTAATTCTTCACTGGCAAAGGGGATAATGTCAAATTCCTCTTCGTCAACAGGCATCATCACAACTCCCAAATCAATTTCTCCGTCCTCAGTCCTTTGCCTTACTTTATTTGCCCCTTGTTCAATTAACTCTATCGTAATGTCGGGATATAAATCCTGAAACCCTTTAATGATTTTAGGGAAAAAAAGTATGCCAATAAGAGGGGGAAGCCCTATTTTTATTTTTCCTTTTTTTAAATGGACCATATCATATAAATGATTCGAAAGGTCATTTAAAATTTCCATTACTTTTTTTCCTTGATGGAGTACAATTTCCCCTGCATCGGTTAGTTCAATTTGTTTAGCGGATCGATCTAAAATTTGAACCTCTAGCTCATCTTCGAGGCTTTTTACCATCTTGCTCAAGGTAGGCTGGGATAAATGAAGAGTGTGAGATGCTTTAGTAAAGCTTTTTTGCTTGGCGACTTCAATAAAATAGCTAAGCTGCCGAATATCCATGCTATTCCTTCTTCCTATTACTATTTCTTATTGATGTTATAATTTTAATTCATTTTACCTATAGTGTAAGAAGTTGTAAACTATTGTAGTCAGAAACATTTCTTTTGGAGGTCGGGAATTATGGATAAAATGCTTAATCAAAAGGTTGCACTTATTACTGGGGCAGCAAGTGGAATAGGCCTTGAAGTTGCAAGAGAATTTGCCAAGGAAGGCGCGAAAGTCGTCATTTCCGACTTAAATGAAGAAGCTGCAAAAACAGCAGCAAAACAATTACAGGAGCAGGGCTTTGATGCTTTGGCTGCCGCATGTGATGTTACCAAGGAAGAAGAAATGGAACGAAGCATTAATCTTACAGTTGAGAAATATGGACGGATTGATATTTTGATAAACAATGCAGGTCTTCAGCATGTATCGGAAATTGAAAACTTCCCTACAGAAAAATTTGAATTTATGATTAAGGTTATGCTGACTGCTCCTTTTATCGCCACTAAACACGTTTTTCCATTAATGAAAAAGCAAGGCTTTGGCCGTATCATTAATATGGCATCCATTAATGGTGTCATTGGTTTTGCCGGAAAAGCGGCATATAACAGTGCAAAGCATGGTGTGATCGGACTTACCAAGGTATCCGCTTTGGAAGGGGCAGCACATGGCATTACGGTAAATGCATTGTGCCCAGGTTATGTGGATACACCGCTTGTTCAAAATCAGTTAAAGGATATTGCTGAAACAAGAAAAGTTCCACTTGAAAACGTAATGGAAGAAGTCATTTACCCTCTTGTTCCGCAAAAGCGATTATTAACTGTTCAGGAAATTGCTGATTATGCAGTCTTTTTAGCAAGTGAGAAAGCGAAAGGCGTAACAGGACAAGCTGTCATTATGGATGGTGGATATACTGTTCAATAATATAAGTAAGCAGAGCTCTTAACAATATGAGCTCTGCTTTTTTTAATTGCGTATGGTAAGTATACCTCTCCAAAAACTGACAAAGACTACAGGATAGCTATAGTGCAGGAGTTTGCTGAAACTTTGTCTGGAGGAGTGCTTATATGAAAAAAACAATTGCAGATTTATTAGTGGATTCTTTATTAAATGCAGGTGTAAAAAGAATATATGGGATCGTAGGAGATTCGTTGAACGCGGTTCTGGATTCCATCCGTAGATCGGGGAAAATCGAATGGATTTCAGTTCGCCATGAAGAAGTCGCTGCTTTTGCAGCGGGATCTGATGCTATGCTTAGCGGTAGTATTGCCGTATGTGCAGGTTCAAGCGGACCGGGGAATCTTCATCTCATTAATGGGCTATATGATTGCCATCGCAGCCAAATACCCGTTTTGGCTATTGCTGCACATATCCCATCCAATGAAATTGGAGGAGGGTATTTCCAACAAACACGTCCAGAACAAATTTTTAATGAGTGCAGTGTATTTTGCGAAACGGTTACGAGACCTGAACAAATGCCAAGGATGGTAACAATTGCCCTTCAGCATGCAATCTCTAGAAAAGATGTGTCTGTCATTGTCCTTCCGGGAGATGTAGCAGCTCTAACCGACGAAGAAACGGTGCCTGAACAGGTTATGCATATGACAAACCCTATTATTCGTCCTTCACAGGATGAATTGGAAAAAATCGCTGAATACCTTAATGAAGGAAAAAAGATTACGCTGTTATGCGGGGCAGGCTGTGAAGGCGCTCATTCGGACCTTATGCAGCTTTGCGAGCAACTGCAGTCTCCAATGGTTATTGCTTTAAGAGGAAAAGAACACTTGGAATATGACAATCCATATTCGGTTGGGCTGACAGGATTAATTGGATATTCTTCCGGGTATCATGCAATGATGGATTGTGATGTGCTTTTAATGCTAGGCACAGATTTTCCCTATCGGCAATTTTTCCCCAAAAAAGCCATTATCCTTCAGGTGGATATTCGGGCAGAACATCTTGGCAGAAGGGCAGCTCTAACGATGGGGGTGTGCGGGGATGTGAAAGAAACCATCCGGGCCTTACTGCCGCTTTTAACAGAAAAGCATGGATCTCATCATTTAAAGAAATATGTTTCCGATTATCAAGATGTTCGAAAAGGTCTTGATAAGCTGGCAGTCGGAAAGCCGGGCAAGCTGCCCATTCATCCTCAGTATTTGACAAAAATGGTTAGTGAGCTTGCAAATGAGGATGCTGTTTTTACCTGCGATGTAGGGACACCTACCCTGTGGGCTGCGCGTTATCTTGAAATGAATGGGAAAAGACGGCTTCTGGGTTCGTTTAACCATGGAACCATGGCAAATGCAACTCCTCAAGCTATTGGAGCACACTATGCAAAGCCAGACACACAGATTGTGGCACTTGCGGGCGACGGAGGCCTTTCGATGCTGATGGGAGACCTTTTGACAATTCATCAGCACAAGCTTCCGATCAAAGTGATTGTGTTTAATAATAGCGCCCTTAGCTTTGTGGAATTGGAAATGAAGGCAGCCGGATACTTGGAAACAGGAACACAGCTTGATAACCCTAACTTCGCTGCTATGGCAGAGGCAATCGGCATCAAGGGAATCCGAGTAGAAGATCCCGGCGACCTGGAGAAAGGGCTAAAAGAGGCTTTTAGCCACAATGGCCCAGCTATTGTGGATGTTCTTGTCAATCGGCAGGAGCTCTCGCTTCCTCCAAAAATTAACTTTGAGCAGGCTCATGGTTTCACTCTTTGGATGTTGAAGGCAGTTTTAAATGGCCATGGAAATGAATTGGTGGAATTAGCCAAAACAAACCTGTTTCGGTAAGCCTTTTTTTGCCATAGAATGTTGTTTAGGCACAATGGACCTATCCTTATTTAAACAGTCCATTTGCGACTTTTCATCCATTACCTAATAAACATACTGACCCTGATGCTTTATCTGTTGTCGAGACAAAAAGGTCTTGGGTTAAAATGATTCTTCGGTAAAAGTATTTACCTCTTAAGAGATCCTGGCCAGTGGTCAGGATTTTTTGGCGTAGAAAATTTCCTCGCTGTGTTTCGTTTGTTTCAGTCGAGGACAATGAATTTTTCAAGTTGTCTATTTGGGTTTGGAGCTCTGGAGCAAAGAGGTGGATTTAAAATGTCGTTGGATTTGGATAAAAGCATAAAAATGACAATTAAAGCTTTTCTTATCGGGATGGAAATTATAGGTGATAAGTAGTCTTTAACTGGATTTTTTGATTCATAATTTTCATGAACGCAGGTAAATCAAAAAGTCGGCTCTTTGACCGGCTTTTTTAATATGTATGGGAAATATTAGTTTATATTAAAAAGTGTGCTAATTCGTTGTATGCAGGTTGTTTAAACTTGTATAGATTTTCTTGAGAAAAGAGAATTATTTACCATAAAAAACAAGGATTTTACTTTCTTCAGGCGAACTACCCTTATTATAAGGTAAAAGGGGTGATACGATGGAGCTAAAAAGAAATCCTGCAGTGAAAGCTGCTAAACAATTTATCCAAAAATATTTTCCGGAATGTGAAGGAGCCCTCTTGGCGGGAAGTGTTGTAAGAGGGGAAAGAACACCTAAGTCTGATCTCGATATGATTGTATTTATAAAAGATTTAAAATCTGCTTACCGGGAATCGCTGATTGATTTTAATTGGCCGATTGAGGTCTTCGTTCACAGTTTAACATCCTATCAGCATTTTATTGAAAAGGATTGTAAAGAAGCCAAACCTTCGATGGCCAGAATGATTTCTGAAGGGATTATTATCGCTGATAACGGTAAAATGAAAACCATTAAACGCGAAGCAAGAGAACGTTTAGAACAAGGGCCAGAACCGTGGACTGATGAAATCATCGCCCTTAAGCGTTATTTTATAACGGATGCATTGGATGATTTTTTAGGGAGCACTAATAGGGGAGAAGAACTGATGATTGCCGGCGCCCTTGCTCAGCAAATACATGAATTTGTCTTGAGAACAAACGGATTTTGGATTGGCTCTTCTAAATGGATTATTCGGTCTTTACGACAATACAATTCTTCATTTGCAGATGAATTTGTCGATGCTTTCGATGAATTTTATCAGACAGGAAAAAAGGAGCCAGTTTCGCGTTTGGCTGACAAAGTCCTTTCTCCTTATGGCGGACGTTTGTTTGAGGGATTCTCGCTTGGGAAAGAGACATGTAAAAGTGAAAAAACAGAAGAGCAAGAAACAGTACCAGCAAGATTGTAAAACCTTGTGAAACGGCATTTCATTAAATGGACAACAACCATAATCCATTTCCAAACCTAGTAGACATTCGGAGGCATTCAAGATGCTTGAAACATTCATGGCACAGGATGAAGTTTTAAATAAAGCCCCATTTCTAATAGATGAAGTACAGTATAACCTGATTCATAGAATCAGTGAATCGCAGAACTCACTTTCGTTTAAATCCTCTGACGGCAGATCAATATTGGTTCAAACTCCAGGTTTTAACCCCTGGCTTTGGATATCGAGAGAAGTTAAAGAAATGGAGAGAGAAAAACAACTAACCCTTTTTATAGAGAAGCTAAATGATCATTTTGTTCCGGGCATATCGGGGGCCCCCATTGTGGCTGAAGCTTTTGCAAGGAGTTTTGTCTCGATTCATCAAACAAAAAGCTATTATATCTCGATGGTGATGGAGGCATATTATTGCCCTTCCTTAAGCTATCCCAGTGGTGTGGAAGGTCAGGTTCAACAAGCTAATTCCTCTCATGTTCCTGCTGTTGCTAATTTTTTTGCGGGTTTTTACAAAGATGCGTTCGGGGATCCTGTAGAGCCTGCGAGCCAAATAAAGACCGCAGAAAAGTTGATTCGTGAAGGCGGCTGCTTCCTATGGACAATTGGAGATATGCCTGTTTCAATGGCAATTATCGCTCATCGTTCCCCTCGGCACGGGCGGATTAATAGCGTCTATACACCTGATCAGTTTCGTAAAAAAGGCTACGCTAGTGCATTGGTAGCTCATATTTGTGCAGACCTGATGGGAGAAGGGATAATTCCGATGCTTTATGCTGATATAAAAAATCCATCAGCAAACAAGATATATAAAAGGCTGGGATTCAAGGAAAGCGGAAAAATTGCTGATATCCGTTTTCAGTGATTGGCATCCTTCAAGATGAGCAGGAAAAGCAAAAAAGCATTGTATAACTGCTCCTCATCTCTCATAGCGTATAATAAGGTTGTGTCTTATTTTGCAGGGAAAGGAAGTAAAGAATGAAACACTATCAAAGCCGAGAGGAAATACCTGTTTCAGAAAAATGGGATCTGACAGATATCTTTTCCGCTGTAAAAGAGTGGGAGAATTCATGCAGGAAGCTAGAAAAACTGATTCAGGATATAGGCCGCTATAACGGCAATATTCATGATGCAAAGGACTTACTTGACTATCTTAAGTTGGATGAAAAAATTTCAACAGAATACAATTTGGTATACGTATATGCCATGCTGAGCGGAGATTTGGATACCCGTGATACCAAATCACAATCATTATTGGACCGCGCTTCTCAATTGGGAGTAAAGATAAAAGCGGCAACATCTTTCTTTATGCCTTATCTTTTAAGTATTAAAGAGGATGTCCTGAAATCCTATATTGAAGAAACGGAAGGATTGCGTTATTTTGAAAAAGACCTCATGGATTCGTATCGCTTCAAGGATCATGTTCTGAGCAAGGATCAAGAGGAAGTTCTGTCACAGCTTGGTGAAGCCCTGTCTGCTCCAAGCAAGACTTACGGAATGCTGAATAACGCGGATATTAAATTCGGGGAGGTAACCCTTGAAAACGGTGAAAAAACTGAATTGACAAGAGGGATGTTTTCCAAGCTTATTGAAGATGAAAATAGAGAAGTGAGGAAAGAAGCATATAAAGCTTATTATAAGCCATATCTGCAATTAAAGAATTCGATTGCCTCTACACTTTCTTCTTCCATTAAGAATAATGTTACACTGTCTAAATTAAGAAACTATCCTTCAGCACTGGAAAAATCATTATTTAATGATAAAGTACCCGAGGATGTTTATAATAATCTTATCGAAACCACTAAAAAAAATGTGGGCCTATTACATAGATATAATGAAGTTCGCAAAGAAAAATTGGAGCTTACGGAACTAAGGCAGTATGATCTAAGCGTCAACTTGGTAAGGGATGTAAAAAAAGAAATATCCTATAACGAAGCCTATGATATTATGATGAAAGCCTTGGCCCCTCTTGGAGAGGAATATCTAAATATTCTGGGCTCCTTTAAAGAAAAGAGGTACGTCGATGTCAGGGAAACGCCAGGAAAGAGATCGGGCGCTTACAATTTGGGCGTTTATGGGGTACATCCTTTCGTTCTTTTGAACCATCACGATGATCTCGACAGCCTGTTTACCCTTGCACATGAAATGGGCCATGCGATGCACAGCTATTTTTCACATTTGCATCAGCCAAGGATTTCAGCCTATTACACTATTTTTGTGGCTGAAGTGGCTTCAACTGTCAATGAAGTACTGCTCATTCATTATTTATTAAACGAAGCCGCTGATGCGGACTTGAAAAAACACTTAATTAATCACTTTATTGATAAATTTAAAGGTACGTTCTTCACTCAGGTCATGTTTGCAGAGTTTGAAAAAATCACCCATGAAATGGCTGAAAAAGGAATGCCGTTAAACTTAGAAGCTTTTAATGATGTATACGAGAAATTGTTTAGTGAGTACAATGGCGAGGTGCTGCAATTAGATGAGGAAGTGAAATATGGCTGGTCAAGAATACCTCACTTCTATCGCCCTTTCTATGTGTATAAATATGCTACCGGGTTTGCTTCAGCCATCCAAATTGCAGAAAAACTACTGGACGGAGATCGTCTCATGCAAAAATCCTACTCGGAATTTTTAAAGAGTGGCAGCTCCGATTATCCGCTAGAGCTGCTTAGGAAAACGGGTGTCGATTTAACTAAGCCGGAGCCAATAGAACAGGCACTCAGCCAATTTAAGTCACTTCTTGATGACTTTGCAAAGCAGTGATAAAAATGGGGTCGTTTCTTTAGTACAGAAGACGAACTCAATTTAAACTGAATCTATACAATTAAAAGGATAATGAGTCGATTCAAAATCGAGACATTATCCTTTTTCATTAAAACGCATATTTTCATTATCAAATCAATCCGTTTAAACCCTTAGGATGAATAAGTACCCGTAGGACTACTCAAATTAACCACAATGGGTGTCGTTATCCAATATCCTCCTGTTCGCTGAAGTCTAGAAAGTCCAGGCCCTTCATCTCATAGGTATCGTAATCTTCTAACTGGCTAAAACCGCTTTCACAATACGTTATATTATATCCTTTATCCTTCGCTGAAGATGCAATATAACGGCAGCAGGAATTTTTATTATTACCGATTAAATATAGGTGATTGACATTTAGCGTTTCTAATAAGGCTGACAAGTCTGCATTAAAATAACAGCTTGGCGTTTTCTGGTTTAAAACATAATCGGCTTCATTTAAAAGCGAGCTGCACCTACTAAAGGAGGATGGAGCAGGTTTTATATGACTTAAAAAAATAATAGGCTTACTGGAATTTTTGAAATCGTTTACAATTTGGCGGATACGGTTTAGTTTTTCCTTTTCCTCTATAAAATCTTCTGTAATATCAATCAGCAACACAGCTTCCATTTTAGCACCTGCCTATATTTGTGCCTTTTCATTATGCAAAAGGATTTTTTATTTTGTATATATTATATCAAATTTTATGTGTGAATTGTGAATTATTGAATTATAAAGTGTTTTTAGAAAAAAATTTATACATAAGCTTAAAAACTTTAAATCAAGGATGACTTTTAGTACAATAAAAATATTGTTGCTTTTTCTGAGCCTTTCTTTTTGCTTCAGTTAACATTGAATGTAATTTAACATTAGGCTTTTGCTTAACCATGGATATTGCTATAAACGTCCTGCTGGTTGATTTACGCTACAGGCACTCGCTTTCCGCGGGCGGTAGTGGAGCCTCCTCGTCGCAAGCTCCTGCGAGGACTCCCCTTACACGCTTTTCCCGCAGGAGTCTCGTGCCTTTCGCTTCAATCAACATTGAGTTCAAATTACATCAGGAGTCTCGTGCCTTTCGCTTCAATCAACATTGAGTTCAAATTACATCGGGCTTATACTTTAACATGGATCTTGCTCTATATCATTCTGCTGGTTAATTTACTCTGCAGGACTCTCTTTCTGCGGCCGGCTATTTGTATCATGATTTATTTGATTAAAAAATTATTATAAAAACTATATATAAGAAAGAGGATAAAAATTGGATATACAATCGCTTATTGCACCGGAACATTATAATATAGCTCAAGAAATAGAGACCCATTTTTCGGATAAAAAGGCTTTAATTCTTAGAGATGAAGAAGGAAATCAAAAGACGGTTACATATGCTGAACTTATTCGATACGCTAATAAGCTGGCCAATGCTTTTTCAAAGCTCGGCATCCAAAAGGGCGATCGAGTGTTAATCATGACCACCAAGATTTTTGAATCCTACTCAATCTATTTAGCGTGCTTAAAGTCTGGCATTATAATGATTCCATGCTCAGAAATGCTAAGAGCAAAAGACCTCGTATATAGGGTAAACCATTCAAAAGCAAAGGCTGTGATTGTTTATCATGCCTTTGTAAATGAATTTAATAAAATGGAGACATCTCCTTCCCTTCAATATAAAATTGCGTTCGGCAAAGAAGTAGAAGGCTGGCTTTCAATGGAAAAAATGGCGCTTCCAGAGTCAGATGAGTTTAAGATAACTGCCACTCAAAAGGATGACTATGCATTATTTTCATATACATCAGGTACTACCGGACAGCCTAAAGCCGTCGTTCACAGCCATGGATGGGGATATGCCCATATTCGCAGTGCTGCTTCATTATGGCTGAATATTGGCAAGGAGGATATTGTGTGGGCCACAGCTGCGCCTGGCTGGCAAAAATGGGTATGGACCCCATTTTTATCTATCCTTGGTTCTGGTGCCACTGGATTTGTTTACAATGGAAGGTTCAATCCGGAAAAATATCTGGAGCTTTTGGAAGAGCAGAAGATAAATGTCTTGTGCTGCACACCAACGGAATACAGGATGATGGCGAAGCTCGACGATCTTTCTCGTTATAATCTTTCTCATTTGCACAGTGCGGTATCTGCAGGTGAGGCACTGAATAGGGAAGTGATTGATGTCTTTAAAAATCAATTCAATTTCATCATTCGTGATGGTTATGGTCAGACGGAAAGTACGTTGTTAATCGGAAATCTTAAAGGCATGGAGCTTAGACTTGGTTCTATGGGAAAAGCCATTATCCCAGGAACCGTTCAGATAGTTGATAATGAAGGAAACCCTGTAAAAAGTGGAGTTGTTGGCAATATAGCTGTCAGAAGAGATTTTCCTGCCTTATTTAAGCTTTATTACAAGGACGCTGAAAAAACAGCGAAAGCGATGAGGGGAGAATTTTACTTAACGGGGGACCGTGCTTCTCAGGATGAGGATGGATATTTCTGGTTCCAAGGAAGAAGTGATGATGTTATCATCAGCTCTGGCTATACGATTGGACCTTTTGAAGTGGAAGATGCGCTAATGAAGCATCCATCTGTTAAGGAATGTGCTGTTGTAGCCAGTCCAGATGAAATCCGTGGAAATGTTGTCAAGGCTTTTATCGTTTTAAAGGATGAGAATGAAAGCAGCCAGGAGCTCGTCAAAAGTCTTCAAGCCTTTGTTAAAAGCATGACCGCGCCTTATAAATACCCTCGTTTAATCGATTTTGTCAAGGATCTTCCGAAAACAGACTCAGGAAAAATTCGCAGGGTTGCACTGCGTGAAGCAGAATTAAGAAAATAAATGATAAAGCGAGTGGGCAGACGAATGAAAATTCTGTTCATTCACATAAATAGTGTAAACAAAACGGCTTGGCGCTTTTCTCCAAGCCATTTTGTGTGCTTGTTGTTTGTAATCATCTGAATATTGTAATTAAATGATTTTGTATACAGATATCTTTTTTTATTTCGGTTATTGATTTTTTCTAAACAATAATGTAAATTGTTTGTTATAATTAAGGTATTTTATAGGAGTGTTTATTTTTTATGGATTTAGATCAAACGTTTTGGGAGTCCTCTTTAGAGGATCTTAAAAATGGTTATATAGAGGCAGAAGATGATTATGTCTGCTTGCTGTGCGGTGAAAAAATTGAAAAGGGGTTAGTGTATCCCTATGAGACAAGATGGTATCAGGCAGAAAAATATATGCAAGTCCATATCAGAGCTGCCCATGAATCTGTTTTTCATTATCTTGTCCATCTCGATAAAAAATTAACTGGACTTACAGAACATCAAAATCATCTCTTAAGGCTGTTTTTTGAGGGGAAAAGTGATGCAGAGGTGCAAACAGAGCTTGGAATTGGAAGTGCGTCGACCATCAGAAACCACCGTTTTTCACTGAAGGAAAAAGAGAGGCAGGCTAAAATTTTCCTTACCTTAATGGAGCTATTAAAAGAAAATAATCTTCAAGGGCCAGCCATTCTGCCGTTGCCTAAAACAGCAAAAAACGTAGATGAAAGATTTAACGTTACAGAAACAGAAGCAGAGAAGATCATTCAAAAGTTCTTTCCAAACGGAATCAATGGACTATTAAAAGCTTTTCCGCCAAAAGAAAAGGCCAGATGGGTGGTTCTCAGAGAAATCGTGAAACGATTGGACCCTAAACAAAAATATAACGAAAAAGAACTCAATGAAGTATTAAAATCCGCATTTGATGACTATGTCCTTATCCGGCGTTATCTCATAGAATATGAATTTATTGACCGGAAGCCAGACGGGAGTGCATATTGGGTTAAAAATTGAGAAAGGGGTATAGCAAATGGAACGAAAAAAGGAACTGAAGCAGCAATTTAAAGAGGCCAAGATAGAAGCGGGCGTTTATCAGATTAGAAATCTGGAAAATGATAAAGTATATATTAGCAGCACCCGAAATTTCAAAACACTTACAGGAAAAAAATTCTCCCTTGAAATGGGGACGGAAACCAACAAGGCTTTGCAAAAGGAATGGAACACCTATGGAAAGGAAGCATTTGCTTTTGAAATTTTAGAAACGTTAAAGGACGACAATGGCAATATTGATAAAAAATATGCATTAATAAAGCTTCTTGAAAAATGGATGGATCAAATCAAACCTTTTGGTGAGAAAGGGTACCACTAAATCCCTTAGAAATACAGTACAACATACAGAAAACGATGTTTACAGTCTGCTATACTCTAAAGGGAGATACGATATAAAAAAGAACTTAGTAGGCTGGAAGGTTCTGAACATAGTATGAAGAGTGAGTACCTGCATTGGAATCAACTTACATTGAATATTGTTTAAAGCGAAAGTGACCAGATAACTACAGGAGCAGCTTACTAGTCTCCCGATGTAAGCACAAGTCCAAAATGCAGATAGGGGTAATAGCAATTGTGTATTTTCGGAAAATACTGTCATCTAAACGTTCACCCAAGAGTATGATATAGTATAAAGGGAAAATAAGAAGCCGCAATGGCGGCAAGAGGTTCTAGCTACCCTCTCAAAAAAACTAAGAGAACAGCACTGCTATCTTAGTAGTGCTGTTTTTCTGTTAAAAGGAGTATTTGAAATGAAAAACAAACGAGCGCTAGTCGTTTTTAGCGGCGGGCAGGACAGCACCACATGTTTATTTTGGGCTATGAAAAATTTTGATTATGTTGAAGCAGTAACATTCAACTACAATCAAAGGCATAGTCTTGAAATAGAATGTGCTCAAAATATTGCAAAAGAACTGGGAGTTAAGCATCATATTTTAGATATGTCATTATTAAATCAGCTTGCACCCAGTGCTTTAACCCGCGGGGATATTGAAGTTAAAGATGGTGAAGAAGGGGGACTTCCATCCACTTTTGTACCTGGACGTAATTTATTATTTCTTTCCTTCGCAGGAGTTCTGGCAAGCCAAATCAAGGCTGACCATATCGTAACTGGTGTGTGTGAGACGGATTTCAGCGGCTATCCAGACTGCAGGGATGTGTTTATAAAATCAATGAATGTCACATTAAATCTTGCGATGGACGGGCAATTTGCCATCCATACCCCATTAATGTGGCTGAACAAAGCAGAAACCTGGGAGCTCGCAGACCAACTGGATGCTTTCCAATTTGTTCGTGAAAAAACATTAACCTGCTACAACGGCGTTATTTCCGACGGTTGCGGTGAATGCCCTGCATGCAAGCTTCGCCAAAGAGGGCTTGAAGACTATTTGGCCAGCAGGGGAGGCAAGTAAGATGACTGAGTTTCGCATAGTGGATCACTTGCAAAAATACAACAAAGACATAACAAAAGAGCAGCTGAAGTACCACTCTAAGAGAGTGCTCGTGAGCAAAGAGTTTACTTTTGATGCCTCCCATCATCTACATGAATATGAGGGGAAATGCAAAAACCTTCACGGCCATACCTATAAAGTCATATTTGGGGTGAGCGGCTGTACTGACTATCGGGGATTAGTCATTGATTTTGGTGATATTAAGGATATTTGGAAAAAGGAAATTGAAATTTATCTGGATCATCGATACTTGAATGAAACCCTACCACTCATGAATACTACGGCTGAAAACATGGTCGTTTGGATATTTGAAAAAATGCAGTCTGCACTTCAAGATTATTCAAAATCAACCCCGGAAGCAGATACCCGTCTTGAATTTGTCCGGTTATACGAAACGCCAACAAGCTATGCAGAGGCAAGACGGGAGTGGATGGAGATTGGCTAATAAAATACCAGTACTTGAAATTTTCGGCCCCACTGTTCAAGGTGAAGGTATGGTGATTGGGCAAAAAACGATGTTTATTAGGACTGCAGGGTGTGATTATTCCTGTGCCTGGTGTGATTCAGCATTTACATGGGACGGCTCTGCCAAGGATCAAATTATGATGCTTGAACCGGAGGAAATATGGAAAAGGCTGCAGGAAATTGGAGGAAATCGCTTTTCCTTTGTCACGATCTCTGGAGGAAACCCTGCATTAATTAAGAATTTGGGCGGATTTGTGCAATTAATGAAGGATAACCATATTCAAATGGGGCTCGAGACACAAGGGACGAAATGGCAGGATTGGTTTTTGGATATTGACGACTTAACTATATCCCCTAAACCGCCAAGCTCCAAAATGCAAACAGACTTTGATAAGCTTGATTCTATCTTTCAAAATCTTAATAGACTGAATTTCCGTCACAGAGTCAGCTTAAAGGTTGTTGTTTTTAATCAGGAAGATTATGAGTTTGCTAAAATTGTTCATAAGCGATACCCTGCAGCACCGTTTTTCCTCCAGGTAGGTAATGATGATGTTCATACATTCAATAATGAGTCATTACTGACAAGGCTTTTAGGAAAGTATGAAGACTTAATAGAGCTTGTCGTGGAAGATGCTGAGATGAATAACGTGAAAGTACTACCACAGCTGCATACCCTTATTTGGGGGAATAAAAGGGGAGTATAAGCAGATAAAACAGGCACATGAAACTGTGTCTGTTTTTCTTTGGCTGTTTTCGTATAGTTTGTTTCATTACGTACAAGGCATTATTCCGTATGTTGTCTGTCTTTGTGCATTTTTTTCGTAAGCTATTCACATCTTTTAATACTAAATCATGATTTTAAATCATTTTTTATGTCAATTAGCAACAAAGTTTACGAAAAGAGACACTTCTTTTGATTTTAAAAAGTGAGGATCGGTATGAAAACTTGTGAACTGAGAAAGCGTTTTATGCAAGAGGAGCTGGAGGTGGAATGACGAACTAAACTTCTAGTTATAAGTGACAATCGCTTTTCTTTTGGACAAAACTTTGAAAATCTCGTTCCAGTAAATAATGTGTAGGCAGCACAGCAGTCGTATATAATGAGGTTACATAAAAAAAGTAAGGGGATCTAGGAAGGAAAGTATATAGACGATTTGAGAAAGGATGCTGTCATTGAAAGAGGTTAAGAATAGAAAAATTAAAAACTGGAAACCGTTTATACAGCTGATTAGACAAACCAAACCCTCCCGCAGACTTTTAATTCTGGCTCTTGTTTTAAGTATCAGTACCACATTAGCAGGCCTATTGGTCCCTATTTTCACAAAGAATTTAATTAATCATTTTTCATTCAGCTCCATTGGCAGAGGAGAGATGCTTTTACTTGGAGCTGCTATCATCATTCAGGCCATTTCAAGCGGGGTCAGTATTTACCTATTAAATCAAGCAGGGCAGTCTGTTGTGGCAGGAATAAGAGATCGCCTATGGAAAAAGCTTATTATACTCCCCGTTTCCTTTTATGATGACCATGAAACGGGTGATACCGTAAGCAGAATGACTAATGATACAGGTGTTGTGAGAACTTTAATAACTGATCATTTGTCCAATTTTCTTACGGGTATTATTTCTATTGTGGGCTCTATTGTCGTCATGTTACTGCTTGATTGGAAAATGACACTAGTCATGTTCATCGCCATTCCGCTTTCGTTTGCGTGTATGATGCCTCTCGGTAGAATGATGCACAGAATTTCGAAAGACACGCAGAATGAAACAGCAAGCTTTACCTCCACCTTGAATCAGGTTCTCTCGGAAATCAGGCTGGTAAAATCCTCTAATGCAGAGCCGGCTGAATACCAGAAAGGATTCAACGGTATAACCAAGTTATTTGAATTTGGATTGAAAGAGGCAAGGGTGCAGGCTCTCATTTCGCCTTTAATGTCACTTATCATTATGGCTTTGCTAGTTGTAATTTTAGGGTATGGAGGAATGAGAGTTTCAGAGGGGGCGATTACAGCAGGTGATTTGGTCGCATTTATTTTGTATATGTTCCAAATCATAATGCCACTTGGACAGCTGACAAGCTTTTTTACACAATTTCAAAAAGCAATCGGTGCTACAGAACGGATTATTACTATTTTAAACAAGGAGCCTGAGGAAAAACAGGATGGAAAAGTAGTAGGGCAGATCCAACAGGAGATTATCTTTGATGACATCACTTTTTCGTATAAAAATGGGAAAGAAGTATTGAAAAATATTAGTTTAACGATTCAGCCAGGTGAGGTAACAGCTATAGTGGGTCCTAGCGGAAGCGGTAAAACGACCCTTTTTTCTCTTCTTGAACGTTTTTATAATCCAGTAAAAGGCAGCATCCGTTTAGGCAGGCAGTCCATTCACCAATTTTCATTAAGCTCCTGGAGAAGACAAATTGGCTATGTTCCCCAGGATAGTCCCCTTATTTCAGGGACCATTCGCGATAATATATGTTATGGACTGGAGGGAGATGATGTTACCAGCGAAAAACTGATAGAGGCGGCACGAATGGCTTATGCAGATGATTTTATTCAAGCACTTCCCAAAGGTTTGGATACCGAGGTAGGAGAACGTGGAATTAAATTATCTGGAGGTCAAAGGCAAAGACTGGCGATTGCCAGAGCATTACTTAGAGACCCGAAGATTTTGATGCTTGATGAAGCGACTTCAAGCCTGGACAGCAAGTCTGAGGTTGTTGTTCAAAAAGCTCTGAAGAATCTGATGAACGGAAGAACAACTCTAGTAATTGCCCATCGCCTCTCAACTGTAGTGGATGCTAATATGATTTTCTTTTTTGAAAAAGGAAGGATTACGGGAAAGGGTACACATCAAGAACTCATAAAAACCCACCAGCTATATCGTGAATTTGCAGAGCAGCAGCTCAGAATTCATGAAGGGGCTGAGTATGATAGAAGCCATACAAAATAAAGCCAACAGGAATATACTTTTGTGCTTTAAAGCGCAAAAGTGGTCTGACCCCTTTAGTGGGCTAAAGAGATTATCCATAGAAAAAGGATGTACCCTGTTTATGTGCTTAGGATACATCCTTTTTTGTGATGAAGAAAGAGAGCAGGCGTTTCGATTTACTAGGATTAACAGCTCTTTAAGCAAGGAAATATATCTTCTGTAGTCTCCAATACTATTTTACCAATTCTGCATGGTAAACAAGGTGTACCAGAATCGCATACTCGCATAAGGGAGTGGTGAACTTCCTTATGAATTCGCTTGATACAGCGGATATTTTTTTTTGAAATTTCAAGAAGCCTGCAGCATAAACAGTGAGATTCCATTCTTAATTCATTCCTTTCATCAATTTATCCACATACTATGACGAAATAGAAGGAATGATTGTTTGATTGTCCATTGATATAGTAATGAAATGAAAATAAAGAACTAGCTGATAGACGAATCTATTATGGCGGTCAGCCTTTTTAGTCTGAAAGTGTTTGGCAGGATGCCGCAAGCCTAATTAGCTGTGCCTTTGTAAGCTTTGCGCTAGCCATCTTAATATGAGTTCCATCCTGGTTCCATTCTAGAAGCCCACCGGATACAGATTTGCCGTCTCGGTTCATTTCTCCGGAATTATCCCATTTCATAAAGATGCCTGTTTGTCCGTTAAAATGAACCTCCTCCCCTCCTCTTGGAACAGAAAGGCGGCGATTTTCCTGCTTGCTTTCTTCCATTCCAAGGATTAAGTATCTGAAATTTTTATCCATAAATCTAAAAATGACTTTATGGGTAGAAGGATCTCTGCCATTCGGTACAGCTTGGACATGAACACGCCAATCTTTTTCAACCTTCTTAGGAGCCAGTATGTTAAAATGGATTCTGTTATTCTGTCTGTTTATAATGTCTCCTTTAACATTTAATATAAAAAAACTCGAGCATATAGTGGTAATGAACAAACATTGAACTATTTTTTTCATGTAGCAATCATCTCCTATCGTTTGCAATTCTATAGTAGTTTTTCCAGAAAGATTATATTTATTGGCAGAATTTTTATTAAGGATTTTTTTGTAAACTTTGTTGCTATTTGACATAAAAAAATAAAAAATACAGGCTCTATATTATATTCTTTAAATAGTTAACAAAAAAGATACCGTAAAGATAGGCAGCATACGGATTGATTTTTTGTACAAAAAGAAACGATCTATCCGAAAACAATCTTTATTTTTGACAAAGATTCAGGAGTTGTAATGAAATGGCAGCGAATAAGGTAAAAAGATACGAGGTAGATTTATATAAGCCGATACAACAGCATTTTAAAAAGCTTGGATATGATGTGTACGGTGAAGTGAATGACTGTGATTTAACGGCAGTTAAGGAAAATGAGTTGATTATAGTAGAATTAAAGCTTCATTTAAATATTGAGCTTTTAGTTCAGGCTGCAAAAAGACAGCGCATAACCGATCAAGTCTATATAGCCGTACCTAAACCGTCCTATAATCTCCGGTCAAAAAAGTGGATGGATATTTGCCATTTAATTAAAAGACTGGAGCTTGGACTTATTCTCGTATCTTTTCAAAAGAGCGGAACAACAATGGAAATCAAGCTTCACCCAGGTGAATTTAATCGCAAAAGAAGCCTGCAGCAGGGCAAGAAAAAAAGAATAGCACTGCTGTCTGAAATAAAAGGAAGGCACGGCGATTATAATATAGGAGGAAGCAGCAATACCAAAATCATGACCGCATACAAAGAAGCATGCATTCATATTGCCAGGTGTCTGGAACGATATGGACCATTATCGCCAAAGATTTTAAGGCAAATGGGAACAGGTGACAAGACGTTATCTATATTAAATAAAAATTACTACGGATGGTTTGAAAGGGTTAAAAGGGGTACATATTATCTTACCAAAAAGGGTGAAGTGGAACTCCGTGAATTTGTACAGGTTATTCAATATTTTGATCCAGCCATCGAGGAGGCGGGAGCCAGCCTTGTTTTAGAAGAAAGGCAGAAAGAAGATTAGTTTGATTATTTTTTTGCTTTCGTCCCATTCACTTAGCCTGTTCAGGACGAATGATTGGAATTTCGATTAATTTTTGTGATAAAGTTAAGTAAACGATTAAACGATATTCTTTGTAGAACATAACATTTGGATGGAAAAACAAGGAGGAAGCTATATGTCTTTAAAACATCTTCAGTCAGAAGAAGAGTTGAATGCCTTTGTTCAAGAACCAGGTAAAAAACTGCTTTTTAAGCATAGTACAACATGTCCTATAAGCGCCAATGCTTATAAGGAATTTCAATCGTTTACAGCCAGTAAGGATATTCCTGCTGCGCTTGTTAAAGTGATAGAGGACCGACCTGTTTCAAACAAAATTACAGAAATATTTGGGATTAAGCATGAATCTCCCCAAATTTTTCTTTTAGAAAATGATCGTGTGGAATGGAATGCCTCCCACTGGAATATTACCAAGGATGCAATTGAAAAGGCAGTTGGACAGTAACCTGCACTAAGAGACGAATATTAATATTGTTAAAAAGCTTGCTTATAGTAATTGAAGCAAGCTTTTTGGCATACACGAAGGGGTGAAGGTGTGAATATCAAGGGAATTGTCAGCAAGAGTATCTTGACGAAGGGCACAGGTGTTTTATCCGTATTTACGCATTCATTGAATCCATACAGCGGTTGTGCATTTGGCTGTTCATATTGCTATGTGAGACAGCTTCCGGTAGGGGTGTTTCGTGATGAAGAATGGGGCACGTGGATTGATATAAAGGAAAATGCGAAGGAGCTTTTGGAAAAAGAGCTGGCTAAAGCGCGGAAAAAAGGAGAAGTACGTATTTTTATGAGTTCTTCTACAGATCCCTATCAGCCCATTGAATATAAGAAGCAGCTTACAAGGAGTCTACTGGAAGTTATGGTGAAGAATCCCCCGGATTTTTTATTGGTGCAGACCCGTTCACCCCTTGTTGCAAGAGATATAGATTTATTTAAAAAACTGGGTAGTTCCGTTCGTATCAGTATGACGGTTGAAACGGATATTGATAAAATTCGCAAGTTATTTTCTCCGTCCGCTCCACCCATTCAAGCTCGTTTAAAGGCTCTAAAGACGATTACTGAAGCAGGAATACCCACACAGGCGGCAGTCTCACCTCTGCTTCCGTCGTCCAGTAAATTCCCGAAACGCCTTAGGGATGCTACCAATAGAGCTATCATCGATGATTTTTTCATGGGTGACGGATCAAGGGGTAAACGAACGGAGAGGCTGGGAATCAGAAAAATTTATGAAGACAATGGCCTGGAAAGCTGGTACGGGCCTCATGTATACAGGCATGTTATGCAAAGACTAAAAGAAGAGTTTCCTGCTATAGATACCTTAATAAGTATAAAAGGATTTGAAGAATAAAAGTACTAAAATATTTAGTGTTTCCATTCTAGCATGGGCCTTTTCTGCCTCTTCAAATTAAGGGTTTTTATTTTTAGTAATTTTCGTTAAAATATAGACAGGTAGAAGGCTACTTTTAGCAGATCATTTAGTAAAACAACCAATTATGTACGAAATCATATATAACAACATAGATGGGATAGTGAGAACCATGGATGGATATGTAAAAATATCTGAATATTTTATTAGAAATTCTAAACCATTGGCTAATCAGCTGGTCGAGGATATTATTTTTAAATTCCCTTTTAAAGTCGATAAGGAAGAAATAGACATGGCAAAGATCATGTATGAGGAATTCTTTGAGTTTTTAGGTGAGGCACTTGTGTGCAATGAGGAAACAGACCCTCAGGCACTTATTGAATGGAGCAAAGGAAATGGTGAGCGTGCTGCTTCCTCTCAGGAAAGGATTTCAACTATTTTTGTGAGGTATCCCGATACTAGAATGGTGTTTGCAGATTATATTCTGCAGATTGGGATGGAGTACGAATTAGGGACGAAAGAAATAGTATCAATCATCAAAAAAGTTGACCATATGCTGGACTTGAGCATAAATGAAACGATTTTTGCTTTTGAACGACGAAATGATGAAATATTAAAACAGAATCAGAATGAAATTAATGAACTCTCGACACCAGTCGTACCGATACAAGACGGCATTGCGGTACTTCCTTTGATTGGCGCTATTGATGCGGACCGTTCCCAGCATTTAATGAATAAAGTAGTTCCGAAAATCCCAAGGCTTTCCATAACCTGTTTAATTATTGACTTTTCTGGTATTGTTACCATTGATACGGATATAGCAGGCCATATTTTTAATCTCTATGACGTATTGCGCTTGCTGGGCATTCAGGTCATCATGACTGGAATTCGTTCAGAGCTTGCCGAAAGAGTAGCTCGCGAAGGCATTGATTTCTCATCTTTTAAAACATATGCTACCGTAATGCAGGCCATTGAATCGTTAAAAGAGTAAGCGGGAGAAAAGCTTAACTCAATGCTCATTTGATAGCTGAAATGCGCTAAAGCTAGACATAGACTACATTGATTAAAAATTAATTTCACAAAAAGGACTTCCTGTGTGTAATGAGTCCTTTTTACTTTTTGATGTGTTATTTTACAAGCCCTAACGATTTCAAACCATTATAAATTCCGGAGTCTGTTACATTTGTTGTTCTATGCTTTGCATATTGAAAAAGATCTGGGTGTGCATTCCCCATAGCAAATCCTTCACCAGCGGTCTCCAGCATCTCTTTATCATTCATACCGTCGCCAAAAGCGATGGTAGCTTGAGGAGGAATACCCAGCTGCTTCAAAATTTGCTCAACTGCAAAGCCCTTGTTTACATTATCCCGAATGACATCATAATGTTTTTTTAATCCCTCTACATTTACTTGTGATAAATGTAGATCATAATTTTCTTCATATAATGGGATGCTCTCCTTGTTTACATTTAAAAGAGTGATCCCTAGAATAGAATGCTTCATTTCCTCTTGGAAGCGCGTGTTTTGTTTTAAATGAAATGCACGGATAAACTTTTTTACAGATGCTTCTTCAAAAGGAGCTGTAAATGCATTTTGTTCACTTGTATACAGAACCATTTCCTGATGATGAGCTTTTGCAGTTTTTAAGTAGTCTTCAATTAAGAATGGACTCATATATTCTTTTAGAACATCCTTCCCTTTGTATGTAGCATAAGCACCGTTATAACCAATGTAGGAATGGATGTCGAGCTCCTTTGCAATATCCTGAATTTCATGAAGGGGGCGGCCTGTGGCTAAAAATACTTCGAGACCCTTTTCCTTTACTTGCCTGATCGCATCTTTAGTGGAGGCCTGTATGGTATCATCAGGTGTTAAAGTTGTTCCATCTATGTCTAAAAAAAGTATTTTATAATTTGTCATTTTGAGCATCCATCCTTGTCTTTTATTTCATACTGAAAGTGTACCATATTTTATTCGACTTATTATTTTTAGGGATTTTAAAGTATCCAGACATTTTAAATTGATTAAAAAAAGTCTTTGACAAATACAAAGCATCGTTTTATAATTATCTTGAATTCGAGATAAATAAAATCAAGACAATTACTATTAATTTACTGGTATTAATTATTATTTCATTTTTGCAGTTTTTTTATCTATTTATCTTGAATTCGAGATAAATTTTATGAGGAGGATAAATATGTTAAGTTTAGGACTATTAATTATTCGACTGGTTTTTGGATTGTCATTTGTGGGGCATGGTGCTCAAAAGCTTTTTGGATGGTTTGGCGGTCATGGTGTAAAAGGTACAGGCGGCTGGTTTGAATCAATTGGCATGAAGCCTGGAATTGCGATGGCCATTATAGCTGGATTAATGGAATTAGTAGGAGGATTGCTATTTGCGCTAGGACTGATGACTCCGATTGCTGGCATATTGATTGCCTTAACAATGCTTGCAGCCATTGTTAAGGTTCATGGCCCGAACGGATACTGGTCCACTCAAAATGGTTATGAATACAATCTAGCGGTTTTAGCAGTTGCAATTGGTATTGCAATTACAGGTGCAGGTTCCTTTTCTTTAGATGCTCTCATTTTTTAATTACTGATAACTTTAATCTCAGTATGGTTATACAACCTTTTAACATTTGCAGGAAGGAAG
This sequence comes from Heyndrickxia acidicola, assembly GCF_001636425.1. Classification (NCBI taxonomy): domain Bacteria; kingdom Bacillati; phylum Bacillota; class Bacilli; order Caryophanales; family Bacillaceae; genus Heyndrickxia; species Heyndrickxia acidicola. The sequence continues at coordinate 1,049,457 of NZ_KV440953.1, read as the reverse complement.
TGGCGAAGAAGATGCACTTACTGGGTTTGCATCATGTCTCTATCTTAACAGGAAAAGCAGAAATGAATTATGATTTCTATACACGAATAATGGGAATGCGTTTGATAAAAAAAGGTGTCAATCAGGATAACACCAGTTCCTATCATTTGTTTTACGGGGATGCGATAGGGAGTCCAGGAACAGAATTGACATTCTTTGATATTCCGCATCTGGGACGTACCTACCCAGGAGTATCTAGTATTTCCTCCACTTCATTGAGAGTAAAAAGCTCAGAATCTCTGTATTTTTGGAAACAAAGGTTCTCAGAAATGGGTGTGAAGCACGAAGAAATAGTCAAAAGAGCCAATAGGGATACGCTAGCTTTTGAGGATATTGAAGGCACCCATTTAATCCTTGTAGCGGAGAATGGGGAAAAAGGAGTTAAGCCGGGAGTTCCCTGGGAACAGTCAGATATTCCAAATGAGCATGCTATCCTAGGCCTTGGGTCGGTTTTATTGACCGTTTCATCAGCAGAACCCACTGCTTATGTACTGACAGAGGTATTGAACTTTCGCCATATAGGAGGTTATCCTTCATTGCTGGGAAAAGGCTTTTCAGATGTAGAGGTATATTCAACCGGAGAGGGAGGCCCTGGTGCAGAAGTGCACATACAGGCAATGCCAGGCTTACCTAAGGAAAGACTTGGCCGCGGCGGCGTGCATCATGTAGCCTTCAGAATTCCAAATGAGGAGCAGTATGACTACTGGGTTGAAAGAATACAGGTTCATCGCTATCCCAATTCTGGCAAAGTGGATCGGTATTATTTTAAAGCCCTGTATTTCAGAGAACCAAACGGTATTTTATTTGAATTATCGACTGACACACCAGGCTTTGATGTGGATGAATCCAGAGAAAGGCTTGGAGAAAACCTGTCACTTCCTCCTTTTCTTGAATCTCAGCGTAAACAAATTGAGGAAAAACTTCGCCCGCTTATACTTGAATCAAAATAACGATCAAAACTGGAACGCATATATGGTGCATAGGGACCATATATGCGTTTTTATATGATTAGCCCCCTTTTTAATCCATTTCAAATAACATTCTTTAATACGTTATGAAAAATATTCCATATAAATTGGTGTAGAGTGAATTTCATAAATATAAACCCTTATGTGCCAAAAACTTTAAGACATCAATAAAGGAATACATCACCAAAACGTCGAATAAGTAGATTTCATATCCGAATTTCACCTTTAAAAGTTAACAAAGTTTTACTGACAATATTATCTAATAAAAGTGGAGGGCCACATGCAAGAGTTAGTAGGTTATTGCAAGTATTGTAAAAGTCCTGTTTATTGTTTGGATGGTTTCTTTAATGGGGTAATTATAGAAAACAAAGAGATCTGTTGTTTTCTATGTCAAGCTAACGAAAATAAAGAGAAAGATGGCAGAAATCTATAAACCTTTTACTAATATATAAAAATGGAATCATTCGATATTAACAAATCGATATATCCGATTTTTAAAGAGAAATATAATATTCCGCTTTATGTATATCAATTAAGAACTCGACAGAAATGAGGGGAAACTTTTCTCTGGATATGAAAGGGGACATTCCAGAGCAATTAGCTGCTAATCCCACAATTTTAAATACATTAACGATTGAAGTGATTTTACTTATAAATAAAGCAAATGGAGGAGTAATTAATGGACGAAAATCAGCAAATTAGAGAAGAGCTTTGGAAAGCAGTGGATGGACTTTCAGATGAACAATTGAATAAGCAGGTTGAAAAGGATCATTGGAGCATCATCCAGATTCTTGAACATCTTTATTTAACTGAAACTGCGGTTACAAAAAGCATTGCTGTTGAATTGAAAAATGAGGAAAGTCAGCCAGCAGACAATAAACCTATACATCTTGCGCTGGACAGGTCTACAAAAATACAGGCTCCTGCTTATGCAAGGCCATCAGACAAATTTCAAACGTTGAGTGAAGTAAAACAAAAACTTCAAAATGCAAGGACGAAGCTGATAGAGGTCTGTAACGAAGCTGATCCATTTATGCTTGATCAAAAGTCATTTATGCACCCGGTATTTGGACCTATGAGCATAAGACAATGGATTCCTTTTGTAGGACTTCATGAAAAACGCCATTTGGAACAAATTGAGGAATTGAAGAAAAGCTTGTAAAATGAATGGTTGAAATGAGCTGTGTTAAGGCCATCCCAAAAAGATGGTCTTATTTATCTTTGAAATTACATCTTGGTACAATGTGTACGAACGAATAAGATTTATGTAAAGTGGTCTAGCATCGAACTAAAACAATTATTTTCCTTCAGTTATATAAAAATGAGGGGGATATTTTGTTGTCAATAATAATGAAGCCTTATTCAGATTATTCTTTTCTTCATGATCAGAAGATGAAAGTACATTGGATTAGGGTGTTGAGGGACACCAAAACTTGGGGATATCCTACTCATGCCGTTCTTGTTTATAAAACAATTGGAGTATATACAGCAAAATGATTATATTTTTGTTCAGGCAGTAATAGATAAGACGGATCATTATGCGTTGGAAATCTTCAAATGCGCGCATTTTTCGAATATACCCGTCTGGAATACCTACCTGGAAATTGATCACTTACCTTAGGGATCGAAGAAGCAAACTTTTCGGAAAATCGTCCGTTCGTTAAAATGTGGATAAAGAAACATCATATACTTAACGTGGCTCTTAGTGGCGTGAAGGAGAAAGGAGAGGCTTTTGGCTGATGATAAATGTTTTTGATTTCCGCAAAAAAGCCAGTTCCTGTTTGTGGGGCCTGCCTCTCCAGTACTGGAGTCTTTAGCAGCATTATATCGTTTTATTTGCTGTTCCAAATCCGAAAGCATATCCATCAGGATCTAGAACCGAAAATTCTTTCCATAAGCCCCAGTCAAACGCACTTACAGCAGGTTTAGAAGCGATAATGGCACCATTTGATTTGAATTCGTCGTAAAGGGAGTCCAATTCTGCAAAGTCTTTTACATAGGCATAGGTATTCCAGGTTCCTTTGTTTGGATGAATGTCACCCGGATCATTGGCTTCAATCAATTTAAATCCAAGTCCGAAATCATCTCTTATCGCCCAAAATTCAGTGACTTCACATCCAAGAGCGGTTCTGTAGTATTCCTGGGATGCTTTTAAATTGGAAACGAGCAAAAACGTCAGTGAACTGTCGATGACGGCTTTCTTTACCTTTTCCATGTGAGCCTCCAATCCAGCTTGCCTATTTTATAGCCAGTGCATATAGTTATAATAACGGAAGCTACCCCAATTATTTCATAAATAAACAAACTATTCAAATAAAACTTTTTGGTAAAGAGCCAACCTTTTAAAAAGATTGACTCCAGCTGCTAGTGAATGGCATTCTTTACATCATATAAACCTAAATCTATGGTGGTAGATTTCCCGAGAGCCAGTCTGGATAATTCCAATCCGATGAATGGTCCCATTGTCAAGCCAGAAGCGCCTAAGCCGTTTGCAACAAGGATACCTTGATAGCCGGGCAAAGGGCCAATGATTGGGAGGAATCCTGGTGTAAATGGACGAAAACCAACTCGTGCTTCTATAAAGGCAGCATTCGAAAGTCCCGGTGCAATTTCCAATGCTTTAGAAAACACTTCCTGCAATCCGCCAGCGGTTATTCGAGTGTCAAAACCTGTATGATTTTCATGAGTCGCTCCAATAACAATTCTCTCATCCTCAAAAGCAAGAATATATTGATCTGTAGGAGGCATTACAACAGGCAGGTTTCTTGTTTCCAAACCCTGTACTTTAAGATGAATAATTTGTGCCTTTTGAAAATCACCCATGAATTGGACACCAAGCGGTGAGAGTATTTGACTTCCCCAAGCCCCTGTTGTAACAATCGTTGTATCTGCAACGATTTTATCTCCATTAATGGTAACTCCTTCTACAGAGGTATCAGAATATAAAAGCTCGGCATTCCCCCTAATAATAGAAGCACCAAAGCTCTGAGCACCTCTTAGAAGGGCGTCTCTAAGTGCCCGACCATCCACTCGGGCAGCTCCGCTTACATGAACAGAACCAAAACCATCTGCGAGGAGAGGGAAGAGCTTTTTCGTTTCTTGCGGTGTGAGAATGGTAACATCTCCGATTTCAGGTGCGTCTTCCCTGCGCAATAAAGCCCGTTTCTCTATTTGCAAAAGCTTTTCTTGATCATTATGAACACTTATAGCTCCAACCTTCGCATAACCCGTGTTCAATTCTCCATCCTCTTTAAGTTCTTCTATTAATTTTGGATAAAAGCTGGCTCCGCCTTTAGCCAATTGATACCAAGCTTTATTCCTTCTCTGGGATAACCATGGGCATACGATTCCTGCAGCAGCATCAGTTGCCTGTCCTTGATCTTTACGATCTACTATAACGACCCTAGCACCAGCTTTCGCTAACTGATAAGCCGTGGAAGCTCCCAATATTCCTGCTCCGATAACTATAAATTTCATTAAAGAATACATCCTTTTCCTTCTCCATTTTTGCGCTTTTATATTACCATAATGAAAGACTGTTCTCAAAAGGAATATCAAAAAAGTACATAGTATGGGCTCTTTTAGTTTTTTTACCGTTAGGCTTTGTTAGAGCAGTTATCAATTAAAGAAAATTTAACAGAGCCTACCGTAAAAAGAGAAGTTTTTTTGCCAAAGTTGTGTGGAAAGTAAGCAAAACAGGACCTTTTTATTGTGTGAACGGCTGCCTATTGCTTGAAGTATAGCAATCCCTTTAAAGGAAATAATAGTGGGTAACATTCTGTTTAATCTCTGGGGGTGTGTCAATGGCTTTTGCAATATGTGTCCTGATCACATGGTTTGTGATATGTACACTTTCCATTATCCCAAAAACGTTTAAAGCTGTTGACCTCATTTTTATTTATTTCTTAAATACCATTTTTGAACTTAGTATCTTTTCCCTTTTCCATATTAATCTCCACTGGTTTAACGTAGGAACCTCCACTGAACTGGCTTTTGCAGATTTGGTTTTAAGATTAGTTATGGTACCGCTTGTTTTTGTTATAGCAACACAAATTTTGTTTTACTCAGTCGGTGCATGGAAATGGCTGGTTCAGGTTGTGATTATTCTACTATTTATACCGTTTTCAAAGTTTTTAGAGTACCTTAAAATCCTTCATCTTACTCAGCATTGGAATATGTTTTATACAATTCTTATGTTTTTCAGTTATGCCTTTTTTTCCTGGTTAATGGGCAAATTTATGATCTTTCTCGATAGAAAAGAAGGGGAGCAGCTATGAAAATATATGACACCCATTTCAATGCTAATGAATGGTTTATTATCGTTGGATGTTGTTTAGGTCTCGGTCTGATCCTCTTTCTTCCTAAAAGGTTTTCGATAAAAAACTCGTTGGTTTTCTTTATGTGCGGTGTCTATAGCGGTTTTTTCTTTGACCATTCCTTAAGCGTACAGCCTGTTAATTATTATGATGTAAATGATTCTTCTAACTATCAGTTTATAGATTTTATTTCTTATTTAGGATTTGGTCCATTTAGCTATTTCTTTTTTTACTTGTTTGACTTGTTGAGGCCAAAAATAAAATATATTCCCATTTATATTTTGGTGTGGAGTTTTTTCAGCATTATTCTTGAGTGGTGTTCTCATAAACTTGGCGTTTACCATTACAGGAATGGATACACTATATACTATTCCTTCGCTATATACCTTCTAGTACTCAGCTGCTGGTGTCTTCTTTATTTTTGGGTATTGTCCCAGAAGAAAAGAATTTAGAAGTGTTTGATAGATTTATTCATGCATAGTCATTTGTATAGTTAAGTGTCTTTACACATGACTAATACCGTGTTATATTTCTTACGGAGCAATGATCAGTTATGTTTTATATCAGGAAATATATCATCTAACATGAGTTAAGGAGTACATACAATATGGAAAAAGTATTGACTGTTTCAAAACGAAAATTGCTTGCGATTTCCGGAACAGGGTGGATGTTTGATGCACTCGATGTAGGCATACTTTCCTTCATTATTGCTGCATTGGAAAAAGAATGGCACCTTACTCCTCCACAAATGGGGTGGATCGGAAGCGTCAACTCGATAGGAATGGCTGTGGGAGCTCTATTGTTTGGCATTTTATCTGACCGTTTGGGAAGAAAACCTGTTTTCATGATAACCCTTCTTTTCTTCGCAATTGGAAGCGGTTTGTCTGCACTTTCTCCCACACTTGCTTTTTTTCTTTTCCTTCGGTTTATCATCGGCATGGGGCTAGGAGGAGAGCTTCCGGTAGCCTCTACACTTGTATCCGAAAGCGTGCCTGCTATAGAAAGAGGAAGGGTTGTGGTCCTTCTTGAGAGCTTTTGGGCAGTAGGGTGGCTGATTGGAGCATTGATTTCTTATTTTATCATTCCGGATTTTGGCTGGAGAATTGCTTTAGCTATAACGGCTGTACCAGCTTTATATGTCATTTATTTACGAAGGGGTCTTCCGGATTCTCCAAAATTCAAGTCGGTAAATCCATCACAAAAAGAATCTGTCCTGCAAAGAGTTCAATCAGTATGGTCAAAGCCGTTTGCAGCCAGTTCACTCATGCTATGGGTTGTATGGTTTATGGTTGTATTTTCTTATTATGGGATATTTCTTTGGCTTCCAAGTGTGATGGTTTTAAAAGGGTTTACACTTATAAAAAGCTTTGAGTATGTTTTAATTATGACTTTGGCACAGCTTCCTGGGTATTTTACAGCTGCATGGCTGATTGAAAAAACAGGAAGGAAATTTGTGTTAATTACTTTTTTAATTGGTACTGCCATAAGTGCATATCTGTTTGGACATGGTGAGTCTTTGGCAGTGTTAATGACTGCAGGAATTTTATTATCATTCTTCAACTTAGGGGCATGGGGAGCACTTTATGCTTATACACCTGAGCAATATCCTGCAGCATTCAGGGGGACAGGATCGGGAATGGCTATGTCTTTTGGACGTATCGGAGGCATCTTGGGGCCACTTTTGGTTGGGAACATGGTCGCACAAAAAGCGCCTTCCGGAACCATTTTTTCTTTATTTTGTATCGCAATTTTGATCGCGGTTCTATTTGTTTGGATCCTGGGAAAAGAAACAAAACAAACGAATGTGGATTAATTGCACGGACTATCCGTTAAGGGTAGTCTTTTTGTTTGAGCCGCTTTATGGAGGAATATTTTGTTAAAAGGAAACGAATTCATTTAGGTTTCTTTTAAATGCTAAACAGGATACGACTCTGATTTTATGAAGGATTATTTTAAAAAAAGTGAAACGTATGCATGATGAACCTTACCCCAATACCCGACCATCCCACATTTTGAAGAAATGGAGAACGATGTATTAGCCGATGATCGGAGAATGATTCACTGGCTATGCCGGCAGGCTTATATTGCCTTGGAAAAATGATGACAGCTGCTGCTCAAATCGGGATAGATTCATGTCCTATTGAGGGGTTCTATATGGCTAAATGCATCATCTCTTTCATGAAACAGTTCTTCTTAAAGAAGGACAATCGAATTAGCTGTTATGGCAGCTTTTGGGTTAAGAGTAAAGGATCCAAGGCCTAAAATAAGAAAATCCTTAATGTGCAATTAGGGTAAAAGAAAAACCCCTGATGAAATATTTTCATCCCGGGGTGTGAGTCAACAAATCATGAGTGTTTCTTATTAATTATTGCTCAAATAGTTCTGTTTTCGCTTTATCAAATCCTCCATGCTAACATAATCGCCTATTTTGTTATAAAAGGAAATGATCTGGTCCATTAAAAGTTCATTTTCATGAAGAGAGGTGAGTGCTTGAATGATAAGCTTTACACTTTCGCTTTTTTTCCCCTGTTCATAATAGAGGGTGGAGAGAAAGATAACAACTTCCTCCAACTGGCTTTCCATTTCATTTCGAATGTCGATAAACCAAGGCTAATAAAGTGAGGTTAAGAATCCTGGTTTAATGCTTGAAATGATCTTTTTTGCAAGTTGTTCTCTTTTCTTTGTATTGCCTTCGCTTCAAAAGGTTTTTAACCATTCTTCAAGCTCCAGGGCATCACATGATATTTCTCCTGATAAAAAAATATGCTTTCTGTCAACAATTAATATAGAAGGTGAATGAGCAGTACTCCCAATCAGTTTTTTTAAGTAAGAAAGATGCACCCTTAAATTTTTCTTCGCCTGTGAAAGGGAAAGATTCGGACATAAAGCTTCACAAAATTGTTCTCTTGTAACAGAACGGTGAAAAAGCAAAAAAATCAATATTTGTTTTGCGAATCTCTGATTCCATCCTTTTAATATTTCTTTCCCAGAGATATAAACTCGAAAAGTATTTAGTAAATCAACCTTTAGTACGTTAGGTTTTCCATCCTTCTGTCAACCTTTTTGCTGGATTTGCTGTATATAAAGTTTTATTTCTTCCTCAATGGAATTTAAAAATGGATCATGATTACCTATATTATTCGTTTCTTTGGTTTCCAGAAAATCAACAATGATCTTTGAAACGGCAGATGGAAGCTCTACTATAAAAAAGCTTTTAGCGTTTAGGATGGAATAATACCTGCAGTTAGGAAAGTATAATGTATTTAAAGCTAAATATTGAGACGAATTAACTCTGTCATCTTCTCCCGTCAGGAAAAGGATTGGACTAACAATTTTTACTAAATCTTCAATAAGAAAAGCAAATATTGAAAGGTCTGTTAATTGCCAGTAGAGAAAAGGGGGAACTTGGGCTGATAAGATAGTTAAGTTTTTTCGTTTCAAGATGATTTTTTGACAAGTTTATTCCCGTGCTAAGTAAATAATCAATGGATATTTTTGTACCATTATGGTTTAGCTTATGTAGAAGTGCTCGTAATTCCTCCCTCATTCCCGGTGGATAACAAGGGATGGAAAGTAAAACAAGTTTGTCCGCATATTGAGCATAATAACGGGTGACTTTGCTGCAATTTGAGCTCCAAAACCCATGCCGATAAGATGGAGCTTTTCAAGCCTTAAGCTCTCTATCAGCATAAGTAAGTCTTTTACATAGGTGTCAATATTAATTTCCTTAATTTCCTAGGATGCTTTGCCCGAATCCCCGCGAGATCATAGCGTATTACATTGTATTTCTTGGTTAAAAAAGGAACAAGGAGATCAAAAATAGAGTGATCAGAAAAATTGGAATGAATGAGCATAACTGTCTCTGAAAGAAAATAAGAATTTGCTGTATCAACTGTATAGTATAAACTATGGCCATTAAAATGAAGGAATTGCAAGCTGTATCTCCCTCTCATCATGTAATATTAATGTTTCTAATACCACGTTTAGATTTCTTTTATTTCACCAAGTTTAAATTTTTATTAAAAAATAGTTCTTGTTTACCTATTACTATAATGGAAAAAGTGGGAAAATAGAATCATTATATTATAGAATAATAAATAATATATTTTAGTTGGAATAAGAAGAGGAGGCTCGACATTTTTGTCCAATTACTTTTATGAGCAATTTTAAGGAGGAAGGGAGGAAAAAAATGAATGCTATAGAAAAGTTTGCAAGTGATATAAGCACCTTGTTGGAGAAGAATGTGAATAAAGCGGATCTTGTTCATAAATTATTAGCTAGCATTTTAGAGGATGAATTTGCTGATGAGCAGCTAAAAGCAGAGTATTTAAAGATTTTGATTCAGCATAGTTAAAGATTGGTTGATTAGTATAGCGAATTTGCTGTACTTTTTTTTATTGCTCTGTGAAATTAATTTAAGGTATTGATTTCCTGACCCTGCAGTTTTTCAGCTCATTCATGAAACGTCCGTTTCACATGAATGAGCTGAAAAACTACAGGGTCCTTTATCAAAGCCTAAATGAAAGGAATTATTTCTACAAAATTGCAGGAAGCGCCATCATAGCGCTTCCTGGAAGAATGTGGGGACAAAAAGCCGTTAGTGCTTTATTACTTCATTAGTAAACGTAAGCTGCACCAACAATAATTAAAAGAATAAACAAGACAACAATTAACGCGAAACTATTGCTGTAACCACCTGACATATGTTGTCACCCCCCTTATTAAAGGTTACTTTACTATATGCAGAAGTACGTGTATGGTTATGGACAATTAGCCAATTCTAAAAAAATGGATTTGTTCGATTTCTATGATGATAACACTGCTTATTTTTTGATGATATTACAGTAAAGAAAGTAATTGTGAAAAATCATCCTTTTTGAAATGAGGTAATTGTGACTAGTAAGTATCAATTATGACTGAAAAAATTATAGAACCTCTGAGGTTAAAACATGAAACGAATACAAGAGGATGGTATAATAATTCATGAATAAGTAGGCAGCAATTTCCATTTAATAAGCTGACTCCCTACATACTGAAGGAGGACGTATTATGCCAGCAAACTTACAGGATACAACTACTTTAAACAATGGAGTAAAAATGCCTTGGTTCGGCCTTGGCGTTTTTAAGGTGGAAGATGGTTCTCAAGCGGTTGAGTCTGTAAAAGCAGCTATTAAAGCAGGATATAGAAGCATTGATACTGCAGCCATTTACAAAAATGAAGAGGGTGTAGGACAAGGCATTCGTGAAGCCTTGGAGGAAAATGAATTAACACGTGACGATCTCTTTATTACTTCTAAAGTGTGGAATGATGATCAAGGGTATGAGAGTGCCATTAAGGCTTATGAAGCTAGCCTTGAAAGACTCGGACTTGATTATTTGGACCTTTATCTAATTCATTGGCCAGGTAAGGATAAATTTAAAGATACATGGAATGCGCTGGAGAAATTGTATAAAGACGGCAAGGTCCGTTCCATCGGTGTCAGTAATTTTCATGTTCACCATCTTGAAGAACTTCTTAAGGATGCAGAAGTGGTACCTGCAGTTAACCAGGTAGAATACCATCCTCGTCTGGCGCAAGTAGAACTGCTTTCATACTGTAAGGAAAAAGGAATTCAATTGGAGGCATGGTCTCCATTAATGCAAGGCAAGATATTTGAAATTGGCGAGCTAAATTCTATTGCTGAAAAATATCAAAAATCCGTTGCTCAAATTGTTTTGCGCTGGGATCTTCAAAATGGTGTTGTGACCATTCCGAAATCCATAAAGGAACAGCGTATAATTGAAAATGCTGACGTCTTTGATTTCGAACTATCTGACGAAGAAATGAATGAAATCAATCGCTTAAATAAGGACGAGCGTGTAGGGCCAAATCCAGATGAGTTCTTGTTTTAATTAAATTTTAAGCATATAGATTTACAATTGTTAAGAACAAATCCCGGATCTAAGATATCCGGGATTTTTTATAGGGCAAGAAAGTATATTTTTTTATATAAAAATGATTATCATAGTATGAAAATAAGCTGGGAAATATGGCTAATATAGATAGTGGAGCAGTAGCATGTTTTTCTTATAAAATATACATGCACTCTTTACAAGCTTATCATGAAAGGAATTATAAATGAGTGAACATAGTTTATTGCTTATATATATAGTGGTTGCTATTATTACTACCAATCTTCCTGTTGTAGGAGTATATTTTTCTCTATGCAATACACTGGTCCATGAGTTTTCTCATGCGCTGCTTGCGAGTATTTTCACAAGAAGGTTGGGGCATACAATCACTTTAAACCATAATGCTTCAGGCATGGCGATTACTAGCATTAATTCCTGGGTCTCCCGAGTAGCTGTGTCTTATGCGGGTTATACTGGTTCTTCTTTAATGGCAGTGGTTCTATTTTACCTGCTGCATAAAAGCGATTATCAATTAGTTATAGAGATTTTCACTGCACTTACCGTTGTCACGGCTATTTTATGGGTAAGAAATCTTTATGGTTTTATGTGGTCTGTATCCGTCATTTTTACTTTGGGATCGATGCTATTCCATCATTTAACCTTATTTATGATGCATGCTAGTATGTTTATCTCCTCTGTCATACTGGTTCAATCAGTATTCGCTGCTTCACACATCTTGAAATTAAGCGTTGTTAAGCGAGAAGAAGCTGGTGATGCGGCCTCATTGGAAGAAGCCACCTTTATTCCAGCGCCAATTTGGGGTTTGTTATTCTGCTCACAGTCTATTTACGCTGTCTGGATTATTTTTAGATATCTATACTAGCTTCTTCTATGTAAGCACTGCTATATTGGTACCATATTATAATAGTAAATCAAGTACACTTGTTTGGCTTACTGGCCTTTAAATGAAAGAATAGATTTTTTATAAAGGCTGTGGAAAATTTCAATATTGATAACTGCTCGTTTCTTTACTCTAACCTTTCAGCTGTGCTGAAAGGCGTGTGAAACAGCAGTTTCACACGAATGAGCTAAAAAGCAACAATATCCTTTAACAAGGCCTTTATAAAAGAAGAAAGAAACCTCCATTACCTTAGAGGGCAGATATAGTTTAACTACATGGAACGTGGGTGTACGGAGAATTCTTCCATTAGGTGCTAGCTAAGTGAAGTGTAGTTCAAATCTGTATGGATTGCTGAAAAAAATCGTTATATGCCTTTTCAGGCTCAGCAAACCATTCTGCAATTTTGTCAGCAGTTTTCTGGCTTGATTTTCCGGACAGTAGCAATTGAATAATGTGAGGAGGCATTTCCTGTGTCATTGCGTTCGTCCATTTCGTCACTTTTTCTACCATTGGTCTGACAGCGTCCCAATAATCTTCTCCCAGTTTTAAATCCCATTCCGAGTGTTTATACTGCAGAAGGGTTTCATAAAGCTTTTCTGCACAATAAGAAGAGAGATTACAGCCTTGGCCGGTAATGGGATCATTTAAAAAAACACTATCCCCGCAGCCAAGAACGATTTTATTTGTATAATGCGTATAAGGCCTTCTAATAACGGGAGAGATTGCTAATTGGAGAAAAGAAAGGCTGTCAGCTAACGTAAATTGGTTCTTGTCTATCCGTTCATAGATAGAAGGAAAATATGAATGAGCAGTATCCTTCATACGGTCTGTAAACTGTTCAGATGTCTTTACCCCTTTAAAACAATCGAGTTCTTTTTCGGGAATGGCCATTATGAATAAAATGGTTATTGGACCCTTATTTGTTAACGCAGGAATCTCAAACATTTCACCAAGCCCCGGCAAAATTGTTACACCGACTCCTAATGGGTCATTTGATTTTATTCCATTAAAGTAACCGACTATGCATTTTCTTTGAGGCAGTTTAAAAGGTGAGAGCTCTTCTATTATAGGAAAGGAAAAAAGCGGTCCAGCTTTACCTGAACAATCAATCACAATATTAAACTCTTCAATTAACTGATCGAGGTGCTCTTCCTGAACCCTCACTTGTTTAAATTTCACGTTGTCCATTTCAAGTTCTTCCATACCTCTTGAAAAATAAAGTCTCTGATTAATAGAATAGGCAGGTTCTTTCAGATTTCCTACAAAAAGTTTTTGATCCCTAATCGAGATGTGAACACTTTGAAGAGGATCTGCTTCCTTCCAGAAAGGCATTTGAAATTTTTCTTCCCGTTTTACTGTTGAACCAAAATGAACCTGAGTAGACATGACTCTTCCATTTTTAATTTTTTCAGAGGAATATGCATGGATGACAGTAACTTCAAAGTCATTTCGTAAGGCATACGCAAGCTGTAAACCGGCTGTTCCACTTCCAACTATTGCAATTTTTCTACTCAATAGCATGTCCTCCTATATATTTCGATATGTCAGAATAAACTTTATTTTCCAGCACGTTTAGTTTAAAGTTTAAAAAAAGAGATGTAAATGAGACAAAGATAACATTTTATACCTAATTTAGGCTTTGATAAATTGCTCTGTTGCATTTAATGAGGGATAAAAACTTACTACAGAGATGGATTATTCTGAGCCTTATCCTATAGTAAGAAAAGCAAAAAGATATCCAATTACTCATAATAATTAGGTATATCACCATCCTTATCAAGCATATAATTTTTCAAATATGCTTGATAAGGAGAAGGAATGAACGAAATTTTATTGTTTTAATCAGATTTTAGGATAAGTGTTGGTACAGTTAGTGTCGACGGGGACTTAATCGTATCTGGGTAAATCCAGGTGTAGATAAGCAAAACAACAAAGTCCTTTATTTTAGCTATTGGCTGTTTTCGCATAGATTGCTGCTTTTCGCAAAAGTATTACATTCGTGCAAAGTGAGGCATCGTGGCATCTTTTCGTAAGCAATTCACAGGTTTACTACAGAGCCCAGCTATTTTGATATAAACTCAGGACATATTGAGATGTGCGATGCAGCATACTAATGTATGCCTGGAGGTGAAAAGAATGCCAGATCAATTTGAGGAAATTTATGAACAGTATAAAAAACAATCTGAAGAGCAGGCAAAAAAGCTTGCTATGCCTAACAGTCAGTCCGACAAGGAAGAAATTATGGCAGTAAGAAAAAACGAAGACGGCGATTTAATCGCCTTTAAAACCAACTCGGGTCGGGAACTGGACTATTTGGCTGCTCTTGAAGAAGCTAAAGCAGGAAAGATTGCCAATATAGATGTATTTCATAAATATGGAAGAGATATTATAAGAAGTGAGCCCGATGGTGTTAAAGAAAATAACCTGGACAACCTTCCTTCTTTTTAATGAATGACTCTGTTATTTTGCCTGTGAATGTTATCTAAAGATTTCCGCTGCAGGCGATTCGGGAGACTCCTCCTCGCTGTAAAGCCTGCGAGGTCTCCCTTATACACTTTTTTCTATGGCGGAAGTCTGGTATAAACGTTCCAATCACCATTGAGTGGAGCTTTCATTAAGCCAAATGAATGATTAAGAAAAATTACCTTAGGCGGGCTATCCCTGTCTTTTTTCTTATATTCAAATCTCTGTTAGAAATTATATGTTGAAAACAACAAGTTCCTTCAATAAAAGCAATATTCAAAAAATAAAAGGGATTTACAAAAAGTCTACATAAAATTAATAGAAACCTCTGGTATTCTATAGTACGATTGTAAAAACAAAATCACTTCTGGGGAAAGTGGGGAAGAGGATGAAAAAAATATGTGTTTTTGCGGGATCAAATCCAGGGAATAAATTGAGTTATGCTAGTGAAGCGAAAAGATTGGGAAAGCTTTTGGCTGATAAACAAATAGACTTAGTATATGGCGGATCGTGTAAGGGATTAATGGGCGCAGTAGCAGATCAAGTTATCGAATCAGGAGGCAATGTCATTGGTGTTATGCCCAGTTCCTTATTTAGCAGTGAAATTGTACATCAAGGACTGACCGAACTAATTGAAGTTTCCACAATGCATGAAAGAAAAGCAAAAATGGGTGAACTCGCAGATGCGTTTATTGCATTGCCAGGGGGATATGGAACCTTTGAGGAATTATTTGAAGTAGTCTGCTGGTCACAAATTGGACTTCATCATAAACCAATTGGGGTCTTAAATATTGATGAATTTTACACTCCATTACTTAATCTCGTTAAACATGCTGCGAAGGAAGGCTTTATGAATCCTTCCTACATCGATTTAATCATTTCTTCGACAACATCTTCTGACTTACTGGAAAAGTTAGCTCTTCGTGACCATCCTGTATACAGGGCGAAGTAAAAGCAGTGTATTCAGTACTCGCATTAACTGAAGAAAGAGGGAAAAAGAATGTCTAAACATTTATTTCTTTTCGGTGGAGGCCCTCCTTTTACAAAAGGATTTGCCCAGAAATTTGCTTCATTAACCGCAGGAAATAAAGGCCCTGTATCAATTCTTATCGTTGAACGTACCGGCTGGGAATCCTACATGCCTTTATATACGCAAAAGTTAAGGAACTTAGGAATAGACGAATACGTGTATTTACCCATTCCTTCTACACCCGTCCATAAAATAATAGAATGTCTAAATAAAAGCTGTGCATTGATTATTGGCGGAGGAGACACAAATCTTTATGCGAATTATATTGTAAATACCTCCATTAAAAATGCAATACAAAAGATATACTTGAATGGATGTCCTGTTGCCGGTTTCTCGGCAGGTGCTTTAATTGCTCCATCCCAATGTATCATTTCAGCTAAAGATAATGAAGAAAAACAATTTCAGTTAAGAAAAGGCTTAGGCCTTCTTCAAGATACTATATTGGCAGTCCATTTTATTGAATGGAATGATGAAATGCATTTAAGGGAAGGGATTGAAAAGTGCAAGCCACACATGAATTATGGTATTGATGAAGATAGCGGGATTTATTTGGAAAATGATGTTTATAAAGAAGCTGAAGGACGAGGCATTTATAGCATCCAAAACGACAGGCTAGTCCGTATCCATCCCTAAAACACAACTCCGTCAAACGTTTTTTCGTTTGGCGTTTTTTCTTGCTATAAAACGGAATCTGTTTTTGAAAATGAAATAGAGGACGAGTTGACATGTTTGATAGAATAGTCCATTAGCATGATCGCTCGACCGAACATGTGTGCTATTATGATGATAATATCAATACACTTGTGAAAGAATGCTAATTTTTAAATAAGGGAGGTAAATAAAAGTGCTCACGACGTATCAGGCAATATCGCTTATGATTATGTTCAGTTCCTTAATCATAGGTGTTATTACAGTCGTCATTTCAATAACGAAAAGAAAATAAATACTGCTGAGCTAACCTTAATTATTTTAAAATACTGTTAACCTTGCCGCACATATTATTTAAAACTTCCACTATTTCCGTTCTGTTGCAAATCATATTCTATGAATATCTATATTTAAATTAATTTTTTCAAAAAATAAAATATTTCGAAAAAGATAGTCATTTTGAATTATGAAATAAATGTAAAGAAGGTGTTATAATTAAGTACACAGTAAAGCAGGGTGGGCAGTGATCGATCATTCCGATAGGTGAGGTGATCACTGATAATGACGGCATACGAAGCATTATCGTTGATGATAACGTTTGGATCATTAATCGTGGGAGTATTCACAGTCGTTATTTCTCTTGTGAAAAAAAAGTAACCCACCCTGTATAACTATAATGAAAGTTCTAGGGAAGGTTTCTTAATCACAACTCGATTACTGCTCTCCTGCAGGTTCTGTGGAGGGACAATGGGTAGCAGCCATTGTCCTTTTTTTATTTTTATTATATTTAGAATTCAATGGTTTTATTCCCTATATTCCTGTGTTTAAACTTTATGAGCAAAGATTTTGCTGTCATTTACCATAAAGTGAAAAATATGCTGTATTTCTGAAGGAGATTGAAAAAAGGCAGTAAGAGGGGGCCGTTTCATAACGGGAAAAAGAACGTGATTCCATATTAAAAGCTTTCGACTTTATTATTTAATATATACTTCCGCTTCTTATTAAAATTGGTGTTTTTTAGCTCATTCGTGTGAAACGGCCAGTCAAGTCCACTATTATGTGTAAAAAGCATGTTCAATGGATACCACGAATATACGTCTGAGTATGGGGTTTTGGTTGAGGAGGGGGCTAGCCCCCTCCTCAATCAAAATCTTCTTACTCTAGCTTTCCTAGTTAAGCTTTTAATAAAATGTCCTTATTGAGGATGCAGGAATTTTCGGTTACCTAGATCTAAAGTATCGGCATAGTCCATCAGTACAGCTCCAATTAAGCGGAAGGCAGACTGGTGATTGGGGAAAACCCGAATCACTTGTTCACGCCGTCGAATCTCTGAATTTAATCTCTCCAGCACGTTTGTCGTACGGAGATGGATGTGGAAGTCCTCTGATTCTGTATAAAATTGTGTGGCATCATCAAAGCCCTCGTCTAAAATAAGAATGGCTTTTTGGTATCCCTTTTGTTCTTCATATGTGGCCATAAATTCGTCTTTAAGCTTTTTAGCCTCTTCCAAATTAGAGGACTTAAAGATCGCCTTTAATTGAGAGCGTGCCTCTTTCGAGTCCTTACGGGGCATGGTTTGAATCATGTTTCTCAACATGTGTACGGTACAACGTTGCCAACTGGTGCCAATGAAGGCTTTGGTAATGGCAGCTTTCAACCCCTGATGAGCATCTGAAATAATTAACTTTGGTGACTGAAGACCTCTGGATTTAAGGGATTCAAAGAATTCTCTCCAGTTTGTTTCACTTTCGGAATGATCCACCTTTAACCCAATGATTTCACGTTTGTTTTGTTCGTTGACACCCATCGCGATGTAGACCGCCTTAGAGACAACCTTATTGTGCTCCCTAACTTTAATATACATGGCATCCACGAAAAGATAGGGGAAGTACATGACATTTAAAGGCCTGTTTGCCCAGTCATTCACCAATGGATCCAGCTTTTTGGTTAGATTAGAGACCATGGACTTTGAGATAGATTCTCCGCAAAGCTCTTCCATAATCTTCGTGACTTTACGAGTGGACACCCCGTTTACGACCATCTCCAGCATAGACAAAAGCAAAGCCTTATCACATCTTGCATACTTCTCAAAGACGTCCGTAGCGAATTCGCCATTTCTTGTCCGAGGCACTTTAAGACGGATTTTTCCAACGTTCACAATCATTTCTCTCTCATAGTATCCATTTCGATAATCGGTCCGTTCTGATGAACGCTCATGGGAATTTGCCTGTATATAGCGATCTCTTTCCATTTCCATATATTGATTCAATACAAGGACAATAGAGGATTTCACAATATCGTTTAGATCTGATTTTCCGATCTCCTCTTTAAGTTTATCGAAGTCTAGTGTAAAATTAATTTGGGTCATTATCATGTCCTCCTGTTATGTTTTTTCGTGGTAGAAAAACATTGTAACATGGAGGGCTGATATGGCCCTTTTCTTTTTACACAATTATATAGACTTAATCAAACGGCCGTTTCACACTCCTTTCTTTACTGTAAAATGAGCTAAAAAAAGAACAGTTACCAACATTGAAATTTAACACAGCCTAAAATTCAATAATGAAATGAAGTACAATTAGAGAGGAATACTTCAGATTTTTTCTTATATTGAAACATTTATTTTTGCTAGTTAGAGGAAGGTTGAAAATTTGCTGATTGACTGGATAGCGTAATTTAATAGAATGGGAAAGGGATGGGGATATTATGCAGTTATCAGAATTAAATGCTTATGAATATGAAAAATGGAAGGATAATACTGTTTTTTGGGATCAAAAAGTAAGGCAAATCAAGATAAAAGAGAATATTCTAAAGGGGAAAATTCGGAAGTTTTCCTACGGAGCTGCTGTGGTTTATAGTTTAAATGAAGAATATGTCCTTAAGCTATACCCTGCATTTTTTTCAGATCAATTTGCAAGAGAGATAGAAACAATGGAAAATCTGCCTTACGACTTTGTTGTCCAGACACCGAGAATCATCTCAAAAGGAAATCTAGAAGGCTGGAACTATCTTATTATGACACAGCTGGAAGGGGATTTGCTTATTGATATTTGGAATGACATATCAGATGAGGAGAAAAGGCTGTTAAGCATTGATTTAGGGAAAACAATTCTAGCATTTCACAATTTATCCTTTCAAAATATTCATTACATTGACATTGGATGGGAAGCTTTTATCAGAAAGCAGCTTGAACAAATGGTAGAATACCATCAAAAAGCAGGTTTAGATGAAAAACTGCTAATGCAATTAAAAGAATATGTGGACTCTTCAATCATTCAGTTTAATCCTAAAGAAGTTCTGTTAACCGGTGAGTATACACCCTTCAATTTATTTATGAATCAAGTGGAAGGCAATTGGAGGCTGACAGGAGTAATAGATTTTGCAGATTGCTTTTTAGGTGATCCCCACTATGATTTATTAGGGCCCATTTTGTTTATGTTTAAAGGAAATAAAGAATGGATTAGCCATTTCCTAGATGCCTATGGAATAAAAGAAGGCAGCAGGACAGCAATGTTTCAAAAGAAGCTTATAGTTTATACGCTTCTTCACCGATTTAGTGATTTAAATGCTTTCATGGCTGATATAGCATCATCAGTAGAAAAACAATCACTTCATAGGCTCGCTCAAACGTTTTTTCCATTTTAATAGGATAAGTCTCTTCTCGAAAAAGTAAAAAGGAATAAAAAGTATAAAATTTGCTTAAAAATCTTCTTTAAGCTACAATGATTGCGCTGAAAATAAATCAATATATCCATAAACATTGTCTAAAAGAAGGAGCGACAACAGGATGATCTTTGACAATATTTTAGATCTTATTGGAGATACACCAATAGTGAAATTAAATCGAATACCAAATGAATTGGGTGCAGATGTTTTTATGAAGCTTGAATCCTTTAATCCTGGAGGAAGCGTTAAAGACCGCGCAGCAGAAAATATGATTCGAATTGCCGAAGAAGAAGGGAAAATCACGCTCAGGAAAAGCGTCATTATTGAACCGACTTCCGGAAATACAGGGATAGGACTCGCAATGGTCTGTGCCGCAAAAGGATACCGCTGCATTATTACAATGCCGGATAACGCAACAAAGGAACGTATCAGCCTTTTAAAGGCATATGGAGCAGAAGTCCATTTAACGCCGGCTTCCCGAAGGATGAAAGGTGCGATTGACAGAGCGATTGAGCTATCAAAAGAAATCGAAGACAGCTTCATTCCCATGCAATTTGAAAACCCGGCAAATGCAGACGCACATCGAAAAACGACTGCCCTTGAAATTATGGATGCATTTAACGGACAGCTGGATGCACTTGTATTAACTGCCGGAACAGGCGGAACCGTTACGGGTGTGGGTGAAGAGTTAAAGAAGAAGATTCCAAATTTAAAAATTTACGTGGTAGAACCGGCAGGATCTCCAGTATTGTCGGGCGGAAAGCCGGGACCGCACAATATTCCTGGAACAGGACCGGGTTTTATACCGGAATTAGTCAATCGTGATATCTTTGATAAAATTCTTCTTATAGAAGATGAGGATGCGGCGAATATGGCACGCCTTCTTGGAAGGAAGGAAGGCATTCTAGTAGGTGCATCTGCAGCAGCAGCAGCTTATTTTGCTGTGAAAATTGCATCCGACTTACCCAAAAATGGCCGTGTTCTTTGCATAGCTCCAGACACTGGGGAACGCTATTTATCATCTGATTTATTTGCTGAATAACTGAAACAAAAGCACTCAAATTTATCTTTTGAGTGTTTTTTACCGGCTGATTTTTGTTGCTTTTCGCAAAATAGTTCAATCCCAATTTTTATCCGTTTTACAGGTGTCTTACCGTAGAGTAATCGCAAGTAGTAATACTGAAAGGGGTCGAGTTAATCATTAAGTTATAGCTAGTTGCAATCAAATCTGAGAAAAGAATCTGTTCAATTTACAACAGATGACTTGTCTTATATTCAATTCTAAACAGTGAATTGTTACAGAACCACCATGCTAATTAAATTCACGCCATGGCGCATGCTGTTTCGAAATCGTAACAGAGTTATTTTCACGCAGCTATAAGAAAAGAAGATTGATATAATAACTTATATTGCCACACTATTTGCTCTTATTTTAGGGAATGAAATTACTGAATGTTGAAACTTTTTGTTATTGGATTTCGTAATATTAGTAGTCATCTGATTTTCCATGAGGGGGATCAAGTATGGGGATAAATAAATGGAAGCAGAACAAATGGTATCGCATTACAAGTGTTGTAGGAATGACGCTTGGATTTTTTTTGAAAATATATTGGTTTCAGCTGAGGAAGAAATCGGAAGGAGAGTGGAAAGACTTATGGAGGAAGTTTGCCATTACTTTTAAAAAGAAAGCTTATTCGCTTGAAGGGCTTCTTATTAAAGTCGGCCAGCTCCTCAGTGTTCGAGAAGATTTACTTCCGGATGTTTTCATAGAAGAAATGAAAGAACTTGTGGATCAGGTACCCCCATCTTCTTGGCAAGACATATCAAACGTATTGGAGGCGGAATGGGGCGTACCTATACAGGAAAAACTGAGTTTTATAGATAAAGAGCCCGTTGCATCTGCTTCTATTGGTCAGGTATTTAAAGGTGAATTAATGGATGGAACAATAGCAGCCATTAAAGTACAACGCCCGGAAATTTCCTCTATCATGAAAGCAGACTTTCAAGCATTGGCAATTATTATGTGGTGCGCGAACCGATTTTCATCTTATGCTAGGAAAATGGTAGACTTTCCACTCTTATATAAAGAATTACGCCATGTCATTGAACGAGAGCTGGACTTCTTGGAAGAAATGAATACAGCTGTCTATTTTAGGAAGCGATATAAGCAAAATCCCGATATTTATATTCCAAAAATGTACTCTGAGCATTGCACAAAACGAATTCTTGTTATGGAATGGATTGATGCCGAAAGAGTTACCGATCCGCCTGTTCAACTTAAACGAAAGGATGTAGCCAAGTCCTTGTTGAGTATATTTATGCCACAATGGCTTGAGGGTGGGAAATTCCATGCAGATCCGCATGAAGGAAATGTATTGATCAACCAAAAAGGACAAATAGTCCTTTTGGATTTTGGCATGGTAGGAGAAATATCGAATAGAGATTCTGAGATTTTTAGAAAGTTAATTGAAGGAGCTGTTTTTAAGGATTATAAAAAAATGGTTAAAAACCTATCAAGATTGGGTTTTCTTCTTTCGTCTGCGGATTCTGATGAAATGGAAAGAACATTAGAGGAGCTTTTGGAAGTGGGATGGACATCAGGAGCAAAATCTGACATATTATCTTTTCAAAAAGAAATAAATGAGCTGGTGCGGTCTTTACCCATTCAAGTGCCTATCCGTTTTGTCTTTTTCGGCAGATCCGCAGCAATAATTGAGGGCCTGCTCCAAACTCTTTGCCCTAATATTGACTTAATGGAAATGGCAAAACCAGTATTTTTTGACTGGATGAAAAATACTGGACAGGCAAGATGGAGATTTATTGCGGAATGGCTGTTTTCAGCTTCAATCTTCCAGGCAGTTAAAAATTTGCCGGACCTTTTGGAAGAACCAAAAAGAAAGCGTGAATGGGAGGAGGAAAAGCAAAAGAATGAATTTATTCTGCATCAAAAGAAGACAAACAAACAATTTGCCTTTTTATTCACTGTACTCAACATCATTACTACTTATGCAGCTGCCTTCCTTCAGAAATACTGGATGATTGAATTTACACTGCCTTTGGCGGGTGCTGGATTTATATGGTTTTTCACAGCTTTATTATTGGAAAGAAAATGGATGGAAGAAACGTTTAAATCTAAATAGGTTATAAGAAGAGTACAGTTGATAGTTAAAAAAGGACTATAGAAAATGATAATACATTGTCTGTTTGAAAATTCCGGATGCTGTTTTATAAACATATATTCATTGTTTTATGTAAAGGGGAGTATACGTTGAAAATTATTGTCATGTCAGATACGCATATGCCGAAACGGTCAAAAAGTCTTCCTTCCCAACTGATTCAAGAATTAATGTCAGCTGATTTAGCTATACATGCCGGGGACTGGTCTGTAATGGAGGTGTATAAGGAAATTTCCCAGTATGTGAGAGTAGAAGGTGTTGTAGGAAATGTTGATGAAAAAGAAATTGCAGATCTATTTCCTGAAAAACAAATTTTAAAGCTTAAAAATTTTTCCATTGGAGTTGTACATGGACATGGGAAAGGCAACACGACTGAAAGAAGAGCTTTGGACGCTTTTGCGAATGAAAAAGTGGATTGTATTATATACGGTCACTCCCATATTCCTTCCCATACTTATAAGAATGGAATACTGCTCTTTAATCCAGGCTCTCCTACAGACAAGCGTAGACAGCCTTCATATTCATTTGGGATATTAAGCCTAGGCAGCCAGCTCACGGCAGAGCATGTTTATTTTGAATAAGACTCTGAAGAACAATAATGGTTTTAAACCTATGTTGATTGGAGTGAAAAGCGAATCCCTGCATTGGGAATCATCAGGCAAGATGAGCAGAGCCACGAAAAAAATGAAAAAGATAAGGCTATTCGCCCTTTTTTTCTTATTAAAAGGACTATAGAATAAATTTAAAAGATTCTTGAAACGCAGAAAATAGGAAGGTAATATTAAGAAAAGCGTAAGCTCCTTGCTCATCGGTGAACGGTTTTCAGAGTCTTCGATTGAGGTAAAGGAAACTGGATGTTGACTTATCGCAGGGAGAAAATGTAGAAATCTGATAAACGCTGGAATTGGAAAGACTATATAGGATAATTAGTCATTTTAAACATTTTTATCTTATAAAATAAACTGGATAGTCAGTTTTGAAAGTGTTTTTGGAGCATATACATAAAAGGTAACTAAACTGACTAGTCATTTTAATGAATGGAATACAAAAGGGATTGGGGGCTGTAGCTATGAACATTTTGATTATTGGCGGTACCCGTTTTTTAGGTCCATATGTAATTAAGGAGCTTACGGAAGACGGACATAAGGTTACTATCTTTCACAGGGGTCAAACGAATATTGAGTTGCCTGATGGTGTAGGGGAAATTTTAGGGGACCGTAAACAGCTTTTCGATTATGCTAACAAGCTATGGGATACAAATCCAGATGTAATTATTGATATGTTCCCTTATTCAGAAAAAGATGCAGTGGATCTTTCAGCTGTATTTTGTTCTTCTACTGCACGTATGATTGCTCTAAGCAGTGCAGATGTCTATCAGGCATACGGACGCTTAATCGGACTTGAAAAAGGAAATTTTACCAAGGAGGTAATCAAGGAAGATTCGCCTCTTCGTTCAATTTTCTTTCCTTATCGAAGTACTGTGAAGGATGAACATGACTGGCGGTACCATTATGACAAAATTTTAATTGAAAATTATTATATGCAGCATTCTTCCTTGCCCGCTACAATTCTTCGACTTCCTATGATTTATGGCCCTCATGACCGCCAGCATCGATTATGGCCGTATTTGCAGTGCATTAATCAAGAGCAAGCTATTTCTCTTGATCCAAGAGAAGTAGACTGGAGGACATGCAGAGGATATGTGGAAAATGTAGCTCATGCTATTGCACTGGCTGCCGTTCATGAGAGGGCTGCTAATCAAATTTACAATGTTGCCGAAGAAGTCAATTTTTCAGAAAAAGAATGGGTAGAGACGATTCAACAATACTGTCAAAGTAATTTGCCCATCAAGATGATAAAAAATGAAGCACTGGACTTTTACCCTGAACAGGATTTATTTATGGATTCCCAAAAAATCAGGCTAGAGCTTGGTTATAAAGAAATAGTGCCATTTTCACAAGGAATGCTTAGAACCATTCAGTGGGAAAATGAAAACCCGCCTGTTTAAACAATAACTTTCCTGAACAATTGCTCTAAAATAGACTATGAATTCGAGATGTAGTATGGAGGAAACCCATGGCACCGATTGTAACTGAGGAGCATAAAGAAAACCGCAGAAAAAAGATTCTGGAAAGCGCACTTGTTTGTTTTTCAGAGAAAGGCTTTGAAGCAGCTACTATTGATGATATTGTGGCACTCTCAGGAATCAGTAAAGGATCAATTTACAATTATTTTAAAACAAAAGACGACATCTATGTTCAATTGATGAATGAATATACTCATTTGAATTTTGAACACTTTAAAAAATCCTTTAGAGATCTTGCCAGTGTGAAAGAAAAAATTCACTATTTATTTGATTTATACAAAAACGCAGGAGGAAAAGAAAAAGCCAAACATTTACTCCTCGTACATGGTGAATTTTTCTTATCTTCTTCTCGAAAAGAAGAGAATCATACACTAGTTTTAGAGAGGTATCGAAATGTTTACAAACGTTTTCTAATTGATTTACTCGAAAGCGGTAAAAATACGGGGGAAATAAGCAATACGGTAAACTCTGATATTGCTGCTTCTTTTTTCTGGACGATGATTGATGGCATATGCCTGGATCATGCTGTTTTAGGAGCGAATTATCCTTTTAGTGGAGTTTTTGAAAAGGCCGAGGAAGTTTTTTTTCAAATGATACAGTAGTCCAGTATTTTAGGAGAATATTAATTAAAAGAAGGTGTTTTTATATGATTACGATTAGGCCATTGAATAATTGTCGGTTGGATCAAATATTAAAGGCATGGAATAAAGGGTTTGAGGGTTATTTTGTTCCCATTAACATGACGTTGGACAGTTTTTTATCAAGAATGGTTCATGAAGGCATATCATCCGAGTTATCTATTGTTGCCTTTGATAAAGAAGAACCTGTAGGGATTATTCTGAATGGCTTTCGAGATATCAAAGGAACTAAACATTCATGGAATGGCGGTACAGGAGTGGCTCCTGCCTATAGGAGGAAAGGGGTAGGCAGAAAGCTGATGGACGAAACGCTTCGTATTTATGAAGCTCAAGATGTATCTGTTGCAACCCTTGAGGCAATAGCCGAAAATCATAAGGCGATTTCTTTATATGAAAGCTGTGGATATCAAGTAACAGGAAAAGTGGCACATTATAGCCTGACAGGTCCATTGCAGTTAACAGATGAGGCTTTAAATGACACATTTACTGTAACAAATGCAAGGATTGGGGATGTGTCAGCACTTGAAATTTTTAATCCATCCACAACCTGGCAGACACAAATTCAGAGCATTTATAATGGGGAGGCCCATGTTCTATATGGTCATAATGGCAATCCTAGTGGATATTCACTTTTTAAGAGAATAATAAATGATTCAGGAAATGAGACTCATATTGTTCTGTATCAATTGGAAATCGCATCTCATGTAAGCGATAAGCAAAAGGCAGCTGCACAGCTTCTAAAAAGCCTCTTTGGTCAGTCCAATGCTGCTAAAACGATTGTGAATTACCCTTTGTCATCAAATGAAATTGTTGAACTTTTTGAAAGATTAGGTTTTGAAAAAAAGGTGGAGCAGGTAGTGATGGCGAAAGAATTATAATTATATTTAATTTGAAATGAATTTAGCTTTAGGAGGCTTTTCTGAATGGAAAATAAATCAATTAATGAACATCTAAAACAAGTGCATCAAGTTAGAAAAGCCAAAACATGCAAAAAAGTAGATGAAGCCATCAAGATCTTAATTAAGGCCAGAAAAAGAATCAATTTTAACAGTGTATCCAATGTATCTGGGGTTTGTAAAGCAACTCTTTATAATAACGTAGAGATAAGAGAAAGAATAAATGCATTAAGAACCCAGCAGAAAACGGTCCCTTCTTTAAAAGAAATGAAAAAAGAAAAAGAAGAAAAAAGTCGGATTGCTATTATCACCTCGCTTAAAAGGAAAATCAGATATTTGGAAGAGGAAAATGAACAGTTAAAAAAACAGTTAAATGTATATGAAAAGTACAAAAACGTTAAGTGATTTTTATGCAATAGATTGTTCTATAACACAATAAAGCACAAAAGGGGTCTGACCCCTTTTGTGCTTTATTGTGTTATAGAGTGTAAAAATGTATAAAAGGGGGCCAACTATTAAAATGATTTCCAATTAACCCTTTTTTTGTAAATACGTATATAAATAATCTGCCATTTAGAGTATAACAAAAGAAGAAGAACAAAAATTTAAAGAATATCTTAACAGCCCTTTAGAAAAGGATGTCATTAAATCTGATTTTTTAATGAGACTTAAATTTGGAGCCTAAGCAGATGACACACAAATAGCTGTATAGCTGGAGGATATGCATAATAAGACGCAATCTGTTTTGGTTGCATTAAGGGGAAATTATGCAAGATATCAAAAATCGATGTCTGTCACTCAAGAAATGAGTATACAAATTGGTATCGCGCAACATGAATTAGGAAATCAGCTGCTAAACCAGTTTCGCCAAAAATATCAAAGCGGGGAATAAAAAATGGAAACAATGAAGAAGAAACAGGCAGAGTATTGGAAAATGAGCGCGTCCAGTCTGGCAGAAGAGATAAAAAAAGGCAATGTGACCTCAAGGGAAGTTATTCATTCATTTATTAATAGGATTAAATTAATGAACAAAGAATACAATGCCCTTGTTTACCCTATGTTTGAAAATGCCTCCTTCAGCTTCACTTCAGAGAATGGTTAAAGAAGCCGCAGATGTTCTTTCTGATTATGGGGCAGAAGCAGTAGAATTTAAAGTTCCGGAATTAAAGAATATAATAAAAGATTTTTATCAGATTATGAGCACAGATGGAGGAAATGGATTAAAAAAGACAATAGGAAACCAGGAGCAGGTATTTCAAATTCAAAATATTCTGCGTTTTCAAACCATGAACAAGCTGCAAAGATTTTTATTTAGCTGCATGCTTCGCTTATTGTCTCAAAAAACGGTTGGTGAAGTGATTATTCCACATGCAGGGAGAATTTCCGATAATCAGTTTAAAAATCTCATTTTAAAACGTGCAGAAGTAAGAGAAGCCTTTCTGGAAAGATTGGATAAGGGGCAAATTGATATACTTATTTGCCCTCCATTTATTTGTCCCGCTCTCCAGCATGATCTGTCAGTACAGCTTTCGTATGAGGGAGCATATGGAGCCGTATTTAATTATCTAAACATGCCAGCCGGCGTTGTTTCTTTAGGCTCCGTGAAGGCAAGTGATATAAAAAAGCGGTTAGAAAGTAAAAATCGAGTCATACAGACACTGGAAAAAATAGAAAAGGGAAGTATTGGCTTGCCAATCGGTGTACAAGTCGCAGGCAAACTATTTTGTGAAGATAAAGTACTGGCTGTGATGAAGGTGCTGGAGGAACAATTTAAAAAACTTGAAGATTATCCTGCTGGAAAGCTGTGCAAGTAACTAAATAATGAAAGGGGGAGAAATCATCGAGGGAAAAGGCAAGGTCATCTTTTAGAAGGAACCATAAGTTTCGGAAAAACAACACTCCCTAAGAAGCTTCAGCAATTATTGAAACAGTTCTATTGGCATCTTTCTTTATATACCCTAGAAGAAATGGATCCGCAAATGGAATTAGACCATAAGTTTTGCTAAGCATTGGAGTTGTCTTCTAAAGCGATGAACTGCAGTAAGAGCACTGAGTGACAAAGGGATTAATGTTATTATAGATACAGTCATTTTATTTTGCCCGGCCGACATCCCTGGTACCTCTCTATAGATTTATTTGAACTTAAACAAATCATAGTGTTATAACTTCAATAAATAACTTGGGAATGGTCAGGGTTCTTTATAACCCCGACCATGTTTTTTAATTGGGAGATACCATTCCGCCTGATCCAGAGGATTCAACATCAGAATCAACCCCTTCTTGTTCGTGCCTCCTTAAAGCTTCGTCATGGTGGACATTCTGTGATTTGTTCTTTAATGAAGGCTCTACGACATTTCCTGCATTACTTAATGAAACAAGATTAAAACCGGATCCATCTAAAATATTTTTAAGCTTTTCCTTTGCATTTATTTCTTCTTCCTTTTCATCATACTGTAATTGAACATGTAGCGTTTTCATACGTAAAACTCCTTTCCAATATTATCTTATTCCTTACTTTCCCCGGCATAGCATATTTAAACTGATTTTTTAAGATCGAAGATTATAAAATAAGTAAATAATAATTTAAATATGTAAACTAAAATCATGACTATGCTTATCTACTTTTACACACTAAAGCCCAAAAGGGGTCTAACCCCTTTTGGGCTTTAGTGTGTAAAAGCGATTCTTTTTTTTAGAGTAGGTGTATTTCTACAAATTCTGCATACTTTTTGTTTTAAGAGGTAATATACAAATATAAAAAAATGGGAAGGACTTTAAATTGATTGTTTATTCAAAAATTTTTCTTGTATAGCAATTTATTTGACAAAGTAATAGGGAGTAAACTATTCTAATGTAGTTGTTAAATAATCCGATAAATAAAGTGGGGTTTTAAAATGAAAAAAATAGTTTCTATAATGTTAGGACTTGTACTGATAGCTGCTCTTTCAGCATGCAGCTCAAATTCAAATAAAAAGTCCGCAGACAACAGTCTCTATAATCAAGTTAAAAAGTCAGGCGTCATTACAATCGGAACAGAAGGTACATACGCTCCATTTACTTTCCACGATAAGTCTGGCAAATTAACTGGTTTTGACATTGATATTGCAAATGAAGTATTTAAGCGTCTAAATATCAAGCCAAAGTATGTCGAAACAAGCTGGGATGGTATGATTGCAGGGCTGGACGCGAAGCGTTATGACATGGTAGCGAATGAAGTATCCGTTACACCTGACCGCCTTCAAAAATATGATTTTTCTGCTCCGTACATTGTATCTAAAGGGGTACTTATTGTCCGTAATGATAATAAGGACATCCATTCATACAATGACCTTAAAGGGAAAAAAGTTGGACAATCCCTGGATAGTAACTTCCGTGCGATAGCTGTACAGCATGGGGCTAACGTTACTCCTGTAAGCGGGTTTAACCAAGCAATCGATTTACTTACTTCAAA
Source organism: Heyndrickxia acidicola (assembly GCF_001636425.1). Taxonomy (NCBI): domain Bacteria; kingdom Bacillati; phylum Bacillota; class Bacilli; order Caryophanales; family Bacillaceae; genus Heyndrickxia; species Heyndrickxia acidicola. Next base: position 1,019,287 of record NZ_KV440953.1, on the reverse strand, counting down.
TAGAATTGATGCTACAATCAATGATAACCTATCTTATTTAGATCTTAAAAAACAAAGACCTGATCTGCCGATTAAAACCGTATATACAGAAAAATCTGCGAGCCCTAATGCTTTCCTTTTCAGAAAAGGAAATAATGATCTAATACAAGCTGTTAACAAAGAAATTGCAGCTATGAAAGCTGATGGCACATACTTAAAGATCTCTAAAAAATGGTTCGGTACAGATGTTTCTAAGTAAAGGGATGGAGAAAAATGTTTTCAGATGAACGAACACACCGCATAATAGGAATCCTTAGCGATTCCTTTTTTCCTATTTTAAAAGCAGGGTTAGAGTTTACAATACCTTTAACTCTTATTACTTTTGTATTGGGACTTATTGTTGCCTTTTTAACTGCAATTGCAAGGATCTCGAATATTAAACCATTACAAGCCATTGCCCGATTTTATGTATGGATTTTTCGAGGAACTCCATTATTAGTTCAATTATTTATCTTATTTTATGGTTTGCCGAGTGCAGGCATAACATTGAGCCCTTTTCCGGCTGCTGTTATCGGCTTTACTTTAAACGTGGGAGCATATGCCTCTGAAATAATAAGAGCAGCGATACTTTCTACACCAAAAGGCCAATGGGAAGCAGCTTATTCCATAGGGATGACAAGAGCGCAGGCCATGAAAAGAATCATCCTGCCACAGGCTCTAAGGGTCTCTATCCCGCCTTTAGGAAATTCATTTATTAGCCTAGTGAAAGATACATCATTGGCAGCAACGATTACCGTTACTGAAATGTTCCAAAAAAGCCAGGAGATTGCCTCAACAACGTATGAACCCTTGTGGCTTTATATTGAAGTTGCATTTCTTTATTTGTTATTCAGTACAGTACTCTCCGCATTACAATCCTACCTCGAAAAGCGGTTTGACCGCAGCGTAGCGAAATAATGGAGGAATAATAAATGATTAAAATTGAAAACTTGCATAAACAATTTGAGGATTTGGAAGTTTTAAAGGGAATTGATCTATCCATTGAAAGAGGAAAAACGGCTGTTATTATTGGGCCATCAGGCTCTGGAAAAACAACATTGCTCCGATGCTTAAATCTTTTAGAGATTCCGAATCAAGGGACTCTTACCATTGAAAATCAAAGCGTTACCTTTACAAATCGAAAATTGAAAACCTCTGAAATTATGCCTATACGTAAAAAAACAGGTATGGTATTTCAAAACTATAATCTTTTTCCGCATTTAACCGCAATAGAGAATATTATGGAAGGCCAGATCATTGTTTTAAAAAGAAGCAAAGAGAAAGCCAGAAAAAAAGCCCTTGATCTATTGGAAAAGGTAGGTTTAAAGGATAGAGCGGATATGTATCCTCATCAGCTATCTGGGGGCCAGCAGCAGCGTATTGGTATCGCAAGGGCCATGGCAATGGACCCTGATGTCCTGTTATTTGATGAACCAACTTCTGCTTTGGATCCTGAATTAGTAGGGGATGTATTAAAGGTTATGAAGGATTTGGCTGAAGAGGGTATGACAATGGTAGTAGTGACCCACGAAATGTCCTTTGCTCAAAACGTTGCTGATCAGGTTATTTTTATGGATCAGGGTGTGGTTGCTGAAAAAGGCACACCAAAAGAAATATTTGAAGAAACCCAAAATCCTCGTACCTTGCAATTCTTAAATAAAGTAACAGCTACCGTTTAACAAGAAAAGCGATAGGCGCCGCCTACCGGCTTATGCCCTCGAGCGGATGGCCAGGAGGGATGGGGTTGTAACCTTCCAGCTGGAGCTGGACAAGATATATATCCACAGATTTAGCATTTTTTAATTTCCTAAACGATAATGAAAAGCATGGCGACTTTAAGCCATGCTTTTTTAGAGTATTAGTATAAAATAATAATTTATCCAGCTAACGTAGTCTTTGTCTTACTCCAGCGCCTGTTGGCTAGCAGTTTTCAATATCTCTACGCTACGATAAGTCAATCTCAACATTTTTTGTTTTTTAGCTTATTCATGTGAAACAGTTGTGTTAAACGCCTTCAGCATTGCTAAAAACGAGCAGTTATCTCCAATAGTTCCGGGTTTTAAACTAAGGAGACGCGCGCTTTCTTATTTTGTTCAATTGTCACAGGTAGAAATCGAAAACTTTAATAAAAGGTTATTTATTTTACAGAAGGCTTCGTTTTCCCTAATTTCACTTTTATAACAGCTGCAATGCCAATAATGGCGACAAACAATAAGCTAATAAAAAAGCCCGGACGATCTGTTTTTTCTATAAGTGTGCCAAACACTGCCGCAACAAGTAAAAACAATCCGAAAATGGCACCCCATTTAGTGACAGCATTCATTTTTAAAATAGGAAAAGCAGAAATAATAATAAATAACCAATTGAATAAGATTAATATTCCAGCAGCAGTTGTGATATATTCGAAGATTTTTCCTGGAAGCAAAAGAGCCGCAAGAATGGAAGCTAAAAGACCGACAGCAGCCAATCCGAGTGATGGGAGAGGCAGGTCTTTTAGCTTTTTAATTTTATGTGAAAAAAAAGAAGGGGCATCTCCATCTTTGGCGAATGCTACCAATAGATTCGTCACACCAAAAAGAGAGGCGGTCATTGTTGAAAAGCCAGCAATAATAATTGCAGCATTAAATACATGTGGAAAAAAAGGAAGATGATAATCTACTAATGCGGTGACGAAAGGGCTTTCTTTTTCACTGAATGTATCATGGACTCCCATTACTACGGCAAAACCAAGCGAGAGGACATATATACTGGCTAGTCCCAAAAGCATTACAGTACCTGCTTTTGGGGCTTCTTCTTTATTCTTTAACTGCATTGCCATAAGCCCAATGACCTCTATACCGCCATAAGCATAGAAGGCATAAATAAGAGAGGACCAAAATCCGTGAATCCCATCTGGAAAAACCTGTTTGGCAGTTGCAGGAAAACCCGGATGATTTGGATGGCCTGACAGAAAACCCAGTAAGGCCATTCCCGCTATGATAATAAACATTACAATTGCGGCTGTCTTTACAATTGCAAGAACATTTTCAATTCGATCAAACCCTTTTGTACCGGTTAAAACAACAATAATGGACAGAATAGCATAGACTGAGGCAAAAACCCAGAGGGGAATTTGATGAAACCAAAACCGTGAAAGAATAGAAAGTGCTGTGAGCTGACTGCCCATAATTAAGATATTTGAACACCAATAATTCCAACCGCAGCAAAAGCCCGCCCAGCTGCCAAATGCTTTCTTGGCATAATAACAAAACGATCCATTTTGTGGATCAGCAGCCGTCATTTTGGCAAGCAAACTAAACACAATATATGTACCGATTGCTGCTAATACAAATGATAGGACAATGGAAGGACCTGTTACTTTAATGCCTATGCTGGAGCCTAAAAAGTATCCTGTTCCAATCGTGCAGCCTACGCCAATTAAAGATAGCTGCCACCATGACATATTTCCATTTGTTTCATTTGTTGAGCTGCTTTGGTGTTCTTTTGCCATTCCTACTCCTCCTATCCATTAAGGAATATTCTTGGCACAAAAGACAAATGTTATGTAAATAAATGTGGATTCCAAAGTGGTTATCAGAGAAATTTGAAGAAACTCAGCATTTCACCCCAAAATGAAATAGCTCCTATAATGTTAGGTCCTGCTAAAATTATAGGAGCGATTGTTAGTTCATTAATTTACAAGTGTTTTTAAATGAAGATTTAATTGTTGTGCTTCGAAAAGGGCTGTTTTATCGTTCTTAACGTCATTTGGTTTATTCCCTTCTCCAATAATATATCCATTAAAAGACATACCGACAAAGTCAAATATATATTGAAATTGTTGTATAAGCGGCAGTCCTTTTAGGCGCGGCTGATCTCCTCCTGTTAAAAGGACATAGCCCTGTTTCCCTTGGATATCCTCCTTAAAGTTATAACGGCTGTCACGCAAGGATTGTGACCATCGATCTACGAAATTCTTCATGATACCGCTCATACCATACCAATAGATGGGGGTAGCAAAGAGGACGACATCATGCTTAAGCATTTCGGTGATTACGTAATCGTAGTCATCGTCCACAGGTAAAAAACCTTTCTCTGTATGTCTGCCATCATCAATTGGAAGGATTTTTTTATCCCGCAGGTAAATTCTTGTACATTCAATACCTTCCAGTGCCGTATCAGTTAAATAATCCGAATTCCCTGCACGGGAACTGCCGTATAAAGCTAAAACCTTCATTACTAAAACCTCCATGCACTATAATCCTTTATATTTTATCCTTATTTTCTGTATTTGGCGAATGATAATCATAAAAAAAGAATAGATTTCAACAAGGGAACTGGACAGGTTAAATAACAGAGCATGTGAGAAAGATTTTTAAAACAAAAATCCTGGAGGAAATGTATGTTTATCTCGATAAATTCCAAAACCTTCATAAAACGAATGAGATTTTTGATTTGGGTTCTATTTATTCTCTATTGTGCCTTCATGCTTAAAGTTCTCCTTTTTGATTCTTTTCGTCTTGAAGGACATCAGTATTATGATAATCTTATCCCTTTCAAAACGATCTGGATGTATATAGAATATTCTCATCTTTTTCACTTTAAAATTTGGGCTGCCAATTTAATTGGCAATATTGTTTTATTTATGCCGATAGGATTTGTCGTACCACTTTTATCTCGTAAAATGAAGGGCTTCCGAAAAATATTCCTACTATCTTTTTTGTCGACGGCAGCAATAGAAATTACACAGCATGTCTTCAATATAGGTGGGTTTGATGTGGATGATATTCTGTTAAACACGATAGGCGGTATAATGGGCTATTTAACCCTCATTTTGCTGTTTGCCATACTATCTTTTTTTACAGCTCAACAGCGTTTTATTACGTATTTTAAGTCATAATATTTTTTGTTTTTCGAGATTCCTCTCACTCTAACACAACGTTCGAATAATTAAGAGCCCATCTAGAAAAGATAAAAAAGAGGTGATCAGAATGAAGCAAAAAAATCAGCCGAATTACAGAAAAGAAGAGAAAAACGAAGCAAAAACAGGAAAATCACAAAACACAAAGGAAATGGCAGATGGCCCTGTGCCACAGCCGAAGGATTATGAGGAAATTGAATATTAATGACATGAATTCTTTTGTTCCTTTCTTTACTGTAATGGAACGAAAAAACAGAGGAGCTCTTAATAAAGCCAACAAAAAATAAATCATAAGGAAAGGTGTCTGCATTGTCGAATCAATCGCTTATAAATTTTTTAAATCAGGAATTGTCCAATATTGCAGTTATGTATATTAAATTGCATCGCTATCATTGGTTTATTAAAGGCAAACATTTCTTTACGCTTCATACATTCTTTGAGGAACTTTATACCGAGATGGCTGAAGACTTGGATGTGTTAGCAGAAAGAATACTTGCCATCGGAGGAAAACCGCTCGCAACAATGGCTAAGTTTTTAGATGAAGCATCTCTTGCTGAAGCTCAGGCAGATGATGAAGAGAAAGAAATTTTTTCTGTTTTAATTGAAGACTATACACAAATGATTAAAGAAATGAAGGAAACTGGATTTGGTCTTGCTGAGGAGGCAAATGACCAGCCGACCATTGATTTGTTTAATGATTTGCAGGGAAGATATGAGAAGCATCTTTGGATGTTTCGGGCGTATCTGGCAAAAGAATAGCAAAACGTGGCCTTTTTAGAAGGCCTCTTTATTTTTTACACTGATACTAGAAAGATGGGCCTGTACAGAAATCAACAGGTAAGATGATAATTAAATCAAGAAAAGATGAAACCTTTTATTGGTCTGGAAGGAAAATAAGCAAAATAAAAAAAGGAGACGAGTATATGTCTGAAAAAGGTTGTATTAAATGTGGCAGCCGAAATGCGGGACAAAAGGACGTAGCGATGACGGGAACTGGCCTTTCTAAGATATTTGATGTTCAACATAATCAATTCACGGTAGTATACTGTAAGAATTGCGGCTACTCAGAATTCTATAATAAGAAGTCCTCCGGTGTATCAAATGTGCTGGATTTCTTTTTTGGGGGGTAAAAAAGCAGCTGATCCATGTCAGCTGCTTTTTCTGCTTATGTTAAATAAATAAAGTAAGCGATAAAGGCTATAAATAATATATACATAAGTGGATGAATCTGCTTTGCTTTACCTGTCGCAATCATTGTAATAGGGTAAATGATAAAGCCAAGAGCGATCCCCGTAGCTACACTGTAGGTTAATGGCATCATAATCAGAATGATGAATGCAGGAATCGCAATTTCAATTTTTGACCAATTTATCGCTTTTACTTCCATCGCCATCATGGAGCCCACAATAATTAAAGCAGGCGAAGTTACTGCTGAAGTAATGACCGATAAAAGAGGTGAAAAAAACATAGCTATGACAAGACATAAAGCAATGATCATAGAGGTAAATCCTGTTCTTCCTCCGGCTCCTATACCTGCACTTGATTCAATCATGGATGCAGTTGTAGAGGTACCGAGTACGCCTCCGATTACTGTTGAAGCAGAATCAGCGAGAAGGGCTTTTCCGATGTTTGGAATCTCGTTGTTTTTTACCAATCCAGCCTGAGTGGCGATGGCAATTAATGCTCCGGCAGTATCGAAAAACGCTACGAATAAAAAGGTAAAGATAACAGCAAGCATCTTTGGAGTAAATACTTCATTCAAATGAGAGAACACTTCGCCAAATGTCGGCTTTAGACTTGGAATCGCCCCAATGATATGTTCAGGGTAATGCACCTGTCCTGTAAGCATCCCAACAATTGTCGCAATAACAATACCGAAAAAGATACCGCCTTTAATATTTCTCACTATCATTATAATCATTAATATAAAGCTTAAAATAGCAAGCATTACCTGTGGAGATGTCAGGTGGCCAAGTGATACGAAGGTCGCTTTATTAGATACAATGATTCCCGTATTTTTCAAACCAATAAATGCAATGAAAAAACCGATACCTGCCGCGATGGCATGCTTTAAATCAACTGGTATCATATTAATAATCTTTTCTCGGATTTTCAAAAGACTTAATATAACGAATAAAATTCCTGAAATAAAAACACCTGTTAAAGCGGTTTGCCATGAAATTCCCATTCCGATACAAACCGAGAAGGTGAAAAAGGAATTCAGCCCCATACTTGGCGCGATACCAATTGGGAAATTAGCTAAAAGTCCGATCAAAAGAGTACCAATAATGGCTGACAACGCAGTAGCAGTAAAGACTGCACCTTGGTTCATTCCTGATTGACTAAGGACGAGGGGATTTACAACCAGTATATAAGCCATTGATAAAAAGGTCGTAATACCTGCAATGGTTTCCTGTTTGTAAGAGGTTCCTCTTTGTTGAAATTGAAAAAAATGTTTCATATGCTTGTCCCCCGTTGAAATAAACTGAAGAAAATTTAAATTGAACCGATAAAATTTGCTCATACCTAGTTTCTGCAGAAAGTAAAACAATCATGAATGAAAAGTAAAAAATCATCCAGTCCATATTAACCTTTGGCAACTGTTTCTCCATTTAAGAAAGTTATTTTCCCTAATATAAAAAAGCAGCTCTCAATAATATGAGAGCTGCCGGCCAAGCAAGTAAAAGGGGGAATCAACATTAAATGTTCATTCATCCCTGTAGTCAAGCTTTTTACGGCAGCCTGGTAGAAACGTTTAGACCCTATTACTAAACATATACAAGGTAAAAAGAATTTTCGAATTCAATAGTAAGCATAGTAACAAAGGTATTTAAAACAGTCAATGGAGACGAATTCCATTACTGACTGTATTCCCCTTTTATTAATTTTCAGTCTTTATAGGCAGATTTAAATGCTAATATTTTGCTTTTGTTCCCTTTGAGGCCGATGAGTCATATAGCTATGAATCAAAATCCCAATCATGACCAGAACTATACCGCTCCAAGAAAGCAGTGAAGGCATGGGGATGGAAAGAAAAAGGACTTCTCCGATTACTGTAAAAAGAACCTCCATAGATTGGGTAGCTTCGACTGCCGCTAATTTCTGCATATCCAATCTAACCATTTCAGTTGCTCGAAAGAATAGGACTGTAGCAATGACACCTGAGCTTACAGCAACAAGCAATGCCTGCATTGTTTGTACTGGAGTTGGCGGGCCGGCAGTAAAAAAGGCAGCAATGGAAAGGCCAATCCACCATGGCAAGCTTGAGAGAGTCATTCCCAGTACACGTTGATATGTATCCAGCCTGCCTCCGCAGATACTCATCATTTTACGATTTCCGAGAGGATAAGCGAATGATGCAGCCAGAACAGGAAAGGTGCCCAAAACGAGCTGAAAGAATGGAAGATGTTGAGCTTGGTCTATTTGCATAACAATAATTCCAAGCAGAATGATGAAAGATACAAAAAGACTTTTAAGGGGTATTCCAGCATTACGCACAGCTGTCCCTTCAGCTGTCTTCAATCTTTCTTTGAATAAGGGTGCAAGCAAGGAACCTGCTATAATGGTAAACTGCCAGGTACCTGCTGTGAGCCACCCAGGGGCATAACTGGCAGCAAAGCATATAGGAGCATAAAATAGCACGAAGCCGACAAAGCTCCACACAAACCATAATAAGTAATGTTCCCTCATCACAACGAACAATTGCCGAATGTTTTTTCTGCTTGCTACAATAATGATTAAAAAAGGAACCATGAAAATATAACGAAGAGAAGAACTCCACATCCAGCTTCCCCCGGATGATTCCATTGACCGATTTAGAATAAAGGTAAAGGCAAAAAATAATGCCGATGCCAATCCAAGTCCAATTGCCCTCAAACCCCATCTCTCCTTTACATTACTACTTCATTACATCGAAAAAAATAAAGAGCTTATGTACTAATCTACATTGCTGCAACATCTTAGGAATGTTTTTTTAATATTGATTTACGTTTAGCAACACTTGCATCCTATTCAGGTTTACTTGTCACAGTACTTAAATCCTGGCTTTATAAAAAAACGCTTTATGGGAAAACAAATATAAGGATGCTTGCATTGAACCTATATCAAAATGGTATCATGATTCGAATAAGAATGGATGTTTTTTGTTTTTCTCTTGATAACAAATTGGTAAAATAAAGAAAACTCACTTTGGTGTATCTTTAAAGTCAAACCATCCTGCTTAAAAAGGATAAAATAGAAGTGGGGAAGGAATTAATCCTTGAATTGGATCGAATAAGAGCCATAGAAAAAGCAATTATTCAGGCAAAGCAGGAGGATATCATATTGATTGCCGAAAAAGGGCATGAAACCTATCAAATACTAGGAAATACTACTATTCCCTTTGATGATCAAAAGGCAGCAAATTCAGGCAATCCAGAAGCTGTAAACCAGTGAGAATTGATTAAAAGAAGGGTGTTGATGAGCATGTTAAAGCTAGGAGTTATCGGAATAGGTGATATTGCACAAAAAGCCTATCTCCCTTTATACGCAGAACGGGAGAAGATAGAATTCCATTTTTTTACGCGATCAATGACGAAAAGACAGGAAATTAGTGAGAAATATCGTTTTCCTTATATTCACAGCAGCCTGGATTCTTTAATGGAATCAGGTGTCAAAGGGGCTTTTGTTCACTCTGCTACAATCTCGCATTATAGTGTGATAAAGCAGCTTTTAATGCAAGGTATTCATGTATTTGTAGATAAACCCATTACCTATGAAATTGAAACGGCTAAAGAGCTTTCCGAGCTTGCGCGTAGCAAAAAGCTTATATTAATGACTGGATTTAACCGAAGGTATGCTCCATCCTATCAAAGCCTAAAGGATTTGAAACAACCGAATATGATTATAATGCAAAAGAATCGGAAAAATCTCCCGGCCGATCCGAGGACCTTTATTTTTGATGATTGTATTCATGTTGTCGACACAATCCGTTACCTTTTTCCGTACGACATTGATGAAATCATTGTCCATGGTAAAATGAAGGAGAAATTATTATATCATGTTACCATTCAATTTTTATCAAAATATGGAACAGCGATTGGTATTATGAACAGAGACAGCGGGACAACAGATGAAAAACTAGAAATCATGAGTACACAAGAAAAAAGAGCAGTATTTGATGTTTCCGATGTGTATATCTACCAGGGCAGCAATGTAACGAGAGTTAAAAGCAGTGATTGGGAGCCAGCACTTCACAAAAGAGGATTTGACCAAATGGTAAGTGATTTCATTCAAGCAGTGAAAGAACAAACTAAGCCAATGATCTCCATACACGATTCTCTTGCCACTCATGAAATATGTGAAAAAATAGTAGAATCCCTTTTAAAAAAGCTTTGTTAATCCGGAACTGTTCTTCCCCGTTAAAGAGTAAACCAGTATAAGGATGAATTTAAAATAGATTTAAAAACTATTGCTGAGTATGTGAAATCCTATTTTTCAATCTCTTTTAACCTATTATCCTTGAATTCTTAATAAAACATGTTATGATAAACTACATTGTAAAAAAGACGGACAAGATAGGATGATTCCCATGTTAAAAGATAAGAAAATAGCCTTTTTAGGAGCTGGACCAATGGCAGAAGCAATGATTTCCGGCTTGGTTCAATCGAATAAAATTCCTTCTAATCAAATCTATGTTCAGAATTCAAGTAATCGGCAAAGGATTGAAGATTTAAAGAAAAAATATCAAATAAGCGGGGGAGAGGCAAATTCCATCGACCTTTCCAGTATGGATTTAATTGTACTTGCCATGCAGCCTTCCCATATTATAGATGCATTAAAAAATTTAAAAACCAGTATAACCAAAGATTCGTACATTATTTCAGTCGTGTCGAGTGTTTCGACCGAGTTCATGGAAGAGCATCTTCACGAAGGCCAAAAAGTGATACGTGTTATGCCCAATACCTCCAGTATGATTGGAGAATCCGCTACAGCTATTTCGCTCGGTAAATATGTTCAGGCTGACGAACTCCAGGATATTAAAGAAATGCTTGAAACAATTGGACAAGTTTATATTTTAGAAGAAAAGCAAATGGATCTGTTTACAGGCATTGCAGGAAGCGGCCCTGCCTATTTTTATTCATTAATGGAGCAAATGGAGAAAGCAGCTATTGAAAATGGTATTCCTGCAACCATGGTCAGGAGCATAGTTGCCCAAACGGTTTACGGTGCAGCAAAAATGGTGCTTGAAACAGGAGAAGACCCGGCTCAGTTAAGGGAAAATGTTTGTGCTCCCAATGGTCCTACAGAGCATGGGTTAAAAGAATTAGAGCTTTATGGAGGCAACCAGGCCATTGTGAAAGCAATGTTTGGCACTGCAAAACGTTCAAAAGAAATGGGAGAGCCATTTCAGACCAATAAAAAAACTAGTGTCCATCGATAATTTTTTCTGAAGAGGAGGGTGACTCAAAAAGCGGGAATATGCCGCTTTTTGAGTCACCCTTTTTTTACGACTGAATAAAAAAAGGTAAAAAGGTAGGGAGATTTTTCTATTTAGTTTTATACTAGGCTACCTGAAAATTACTTTATACGAGTTCAAAAATCAAACCTAATCGACCTATCGCAATCCATATTGCCTTAACGATTAGGAAGAAAGAACATATTGGATGGCCACTGAAAAAATCGATGCTGATCTTACACTCATTTTGATTTATGGAAGTGAACAGGCAGGACAAACAACAGTACACATATCTGAGTAATACCCAATGGTCGTTTTCAATTCATAGGTACTAAAATGTAATAATTTAAACTGTAATATGATTGTGTGATAAAAAGGTTTTTATCTGCAACTGTCGAATAATTATAAAGAACCTTGATATCAAAGTATTAATCAAGATTAATGTATATATTAAAGGCTTATTTAATTACAGCCTTTAGCCTTATAAAAAGGAGGTCTTTTAAATGAAGTCAGCTCTTGTCCTAGGTGGAACACGATTCTTTGGGGTTAAATTGGTACAGGCATTATTAGAAAAGGGTGTTAAAGTAACTGTGGCCACCCGCGGGAATACTGAAGTGCCGTTTTACGATCAAGTGGAAAAAATTCAATTCGACCGTTCGAATTCTGCATCCTTTCATTCTGCCTTTGAGGGCAGAAAATGGGATATAATCTATGATCAAATCTGTTACTCATCTAATGAGGCTAAGAATGCTATTTCGGTTTTTTCAAATAAAACAGACAAATATGTTTTTACTTCATCATTATCTGTTTACGAGTTGAAGGACAAGATTTTAGAGGAAAGCGATTTTGATCCTTATACTTATCCTGTCCGGTATACAGAATCTGACGAGGTAACATACAATGAAGGGAAGAGACTTGCCGAAGCTGTTTTCTTTCAGGAATCTCCTTTTCCAGTTACTGCAGTCAGATTTCCCATTGTACTTGGGGAACAGGATTATACAGAAAGAATGCTTTTTTATATTCGTAAAGCCCTTCATGATGAGGTGATCTACCTCAGAAACCCTGACGCCTCTATTTGCTTTATTTCTGAGGAAGAAGCAGGTGATTTTCTGGCTTGGATTGGATTACAATCTTATTCAGGACCTATTAACGCATGTACAAATGGAAGTGTACGGTTAAATGAATTTATTGAATATATAAACGAAACAACTCATAAAAGGGCTCACGTTCAACAAAGCAGTGATGATAGCCGCTCAACACCATACTCCATTCCAGGGAATTGGGTCATGTCAAATGAAAAGGCTAGATCTCTTGGATATCGTTTCAAGGAATTAAAAGAATACTTGCCAGACATTATACAAACTGAAGTCCAGAAGCTTAAAGGATAAGAAGAATATATGATTTCACCTAAAAAGAGGATGCCAGGCATCCTCTTTTTAGGTGAAAAACTTCAGGGAATTGTTGTGAGTCTAGCGTAGAGCTGCTTCAAGATGCAACAGTACTATTAAGATTAATGCTAAGTCTAAGTACATTACCCTCATGTAAATAGTGATTGGAAAAGAAGAAATATATTTAAGGAAATGACAAGGGCAGCCACAATCCATCCAAGAGCGGTAACCCATTTTTGATTCACAAGCGTTCCCATAATGTTTTCTTTACTTGTAAATAAAATTAATGGGACCAAAGCAAAAGAAATACCAAAAGATAAAACTACCTGGCTTAATACAAGTGCTTTCGTTGGATCGTACCCCGAAATAATAATTAAAAGCGGCGGAATCATGGTAATGGCACGCCGTACGTATAAATTAATACGTTTATTAATAAATCCCTGCATGACAACATCACCTGCCAGGGTTCCCACGCTGGAACTGGACAGTCCCGCAATTAAAAGTGCAAGACCAAAGGAAATGGCGGCAACAGGGCCTAAATACGTAAAAAATTTATGATAGGCTACCGGCAAATCCTGTACTAACATGCCTTTTTCGTAAAATATTGTTCCTGATACGACCAGGATTAGCATGTTAATGACACCTGCAATGATCATAGCTATCAAAATATCGATAAATTCAAATTTAAATATTCTCCTTTTTTCTTCTTCATTTTTAGCTTTAATCCGGCTTTGTGTTAAAGAAGAATGCAGATAGATGGCATGCGGCATGACCGTTGCTCCAAGGATACCTGCTGCAAGCAGGATACTGTTCACCCCTTTAAGCCTTGGGACAAATAGACCATGAAAAGCATTACTCCATTGAGGCTGTACAATGATTGTTTGTACGACAAAAGCTAATACCACTATGAATACCATGCAGGCAATGCCAATCTCAAGCGGGCGGTAGCCTCTTCGTTGCAGCTCCAATATTCCGAATGAGGCTGCTGCAGTAATGAGGGCAGCAGGGATCATAGACATTCCAAATAATAAATTTAACCCTAATGCAGCTCCGATAAATTCTGCCAGATCGGTCGCAATAATTACTAGTTCACTTTGAACCCAAAGAAAAATGGAAGTACCCTTACGGTAATTTTCTCTTGCCAGTTCGGGCAGATTTTTGCCTGTTGCAATACCAAGCTTTGCAGATAAGGATTGAATAAGTAATGCCATCAGGTTGGAAATAGCAATAACCCATAATAAAAGGTAGCCGTACTTTGAACCGGCCGTTATATTGGTAGCAAAATTTCCAGGATCGATATAGGCAACCGCTGCAATAAAAGCAGGTCCCAGAAAGGGAAGAATCTTTTTTATTCCTTTTACTTCTCCCTGCAATACCTGTTCTGGAGCAGATGATTGTTGGGACTGTTCTGAGATGCTACCTTCATCTGTGGTTTTAATCACGACAACAAGTTCCTCCTTAATTTTTATTCCTAATTATTACGATTGCTATAAGGAAGAAGACAAACATGAAATGATCTTTCTTTACTTATGCAAACCATATACCTCATTTTTCCCCAATTTGAGATAAACTAACTTCTGCGTTCGCTTGATTTACCAATATTTACTGTGAGAAACAACTTTAACAAACAAAAAAGGGACCGAAGCTCAAAAATCTGAATGAAGCGATTTTTGAGCTTTGGCTCCTTTTGTTTTAGTTAATTGAATTAATGACAAGAAAGATATTTAAACCTACGATTAAGATGGCAACACACCATCCGATAAAGGTCGTCAATCGATGGTTGACCAGTCCTCCCATAATCTTTTTATTGCTTGTAAAGACGACAAGCGGTATAAGAGCAAAGGCAATACCAAACGAAAGGATGACCTGGCTGATGACAAGAGCATCGGTAGCATTGACACCTGATATGATAATGGCAAGGGGCGGTATCATGGTAATGGCTCTTCGGACATATAGATTAATCTTTTTATTGATAAATCCCTGCATAACGACATCGCCTGATAAGGTGCCGACGGAAGAACTTGAAAGTCCAGCAATTAATAATCCCAGTCCGAATGACAAGGCAGCAAGAGGACCCAGATAATGTTTAAATTGGGTATAAGCAATGCCAAGGTCTTCAATAGTCATACCTCTTTGGAAAAACAACGCGGAGGCAACCAAAAGCATACAAACATTTATTGTACCGGCAATCAGCATAGCGATGATAATATCGATAAATTCGTATTTGAAAATTTTCTTTTTTTCTTGGATATTCTTTCCTACAATCCTCTTTTGTGTAAGAGACGAATGCAGATAAATTGCGTGCGGCATTACTGTTGCACCCAGTATGCCTGCTCCCAGCATAATGCTGTCGACTCCATTAAAACGGGGGAGAAGAAGGCCTTTTAAAGCCAATCCTCCATCAGGTTTAGCTAAAAAGGTCTGAAATGCAAAGGCTAACACTACCATGAGAACCATACCGGCAATAACTGCTTCCAAAACTCTATGGCCCCTCCGCTGGAGTTCCAGAATTAAAAAGGAAGCAACAGCGGTAATAACAGCAGAAGGAAGCATTGGAATACCAAAAATGAGATATAATCCAAGTGCCGCACCGATAAATTCAGCAAGGTCTGTAGCTATAATCACAATTTCACTTTGCAGCCAAAGAAAAATGGAAATTCCTTTTGGAAAACGATCCCTGGCAATCTCGGGCAAATTTTTTCCTGTTGCAATCCCAAGTTTTGCGGATAAAGACTGTATAAGCACTGCCATTAAATTGGATATCACAATTACCCAAATGAGCATATATCCATATTTTGAGCCTGCGGAAATATTTGTAGCAAAATTTCCTGGATCTATATAAGCGACTGCCGCAATAAAAGCCGGGCCGAGAAAGGGCAGAATCCTTTTGATTCCCTTTACCTCTCCTCTGAGGACAGCATGAGCAGAATTTTCTATTCGCGTTATTTTAGGAACTAATTCTTTTCTGTACGTTTTTTCAGTCAGCATTTCATTCCCTCCACTAATTTTAAACCTGCTTCAAAAAAGTTTCCTTAAGGAAAAGATTATTCGTTACTATTCTATTCTTACAATTAAAAAAAGTAAACCATTATTTTGCCTATACGCAACTTTATTTGTCTATTTAAAACATTTTTACCCATCATGCGTGCTTTGGCTAATTCAGCCATTCTTCTAACTAAGTTGTAGTTTCCTTGGTATGCAGGAAATCATACAAGCATATCTTGAATTAAAGATGAAAGGGGGCTTTGGACATGGGACTTACGATTTCTCATTTATTCGAACAAACTGTTTTAAAATACCCTGACAGGGAAGCATTGGTGGACTGCAGAAACAGCAAAAGATGGACTTATAAGGCATTCCAGGAAGATATTCATAAAACAGCAAACGCTTTTCTACGAAGGGGAATTCAAAAAGGGGACAAGGTTTCAACAATCCTTTACAATACAAGCGAATTAGCCATCATCCTATTTGCCTGCGCAAAAATAGGAGCAGTATTTAATCCTATAAATTTTAGGCTGAAATCAGCAGAAATTGCTTATATATTTAAGGATGCTCAGCCTAAAATAGTAATTTTTGAAAAAGCGGCGGCTGAGCAGGTGGCTGAAGCACGCAAGCAGTATGAATGCGGTGCAGAGTTTTGGTCAATTGATAATGAGTTGACAGATTATGCTTATTGCTACTCAGAAATCCTATCCTCAGAACATACTAACTTAGAAGACATAAACATAAAAGAAGATGATGTCTATGCCATCATGTATACTAGCGGTACCACAGGCCGCCCTAAGGGAGTGATGCACAGACATTTTGAGATGGTAGAGCAGGCACTGATTTGTTCAAGCATACTAAAATTGGGTCCGCTCGATCGCGGCCTCGTTTGCGCCCCCATGTTTCACTGTGCTGAACTACATTGCAGTTTTCTTCCTAGAATTCTTGTAGGTGCATGCAATATTATCCTCCATGAATTTCAAGCCCATCAGGTCCTTCAAACAATTGAAAAAGAAAAAATAACAACTTTTTTCTCGGCCCCTACAATGTGGAATATGCTTCTTCAGGAAGATTTCCTCTCATATAACCTCTTCTCACTGCGTATAGGCCTGTATGGAGCTGCTCCTATGGCACCAGTTTTAGTCAATAAAGTAAAGGATGCATTTGAAATAGAGCTGGTTCAAGCTTATGGCCAAACAGAAATGGGTCCAGCCGTGTCTTTTTTATTGGACCATGAGCAGCTGATAAAAGCAGGATCAGCAGGCCGAGCATGCTATGGACATGATATTCGGGTAGTAAGAAAAGGAGAAAACAATCCTTCAGAGCCTGAAGATATTCTGCCACCATTTTCGATAGGGGAAATTTTGACGAAAGGCCCTTGTATGATGGCAGGGTATTATCAATTGAAGGAAGCAACAGAACGAGCTATGTATAAAGGGTGGTATCACACAGGTGATTTAGGCTACATGGATGATGAGGGGTATCTTTATATTTCAGATAGAGCAGATGACATGATAATAAGCGGAGGAGAAAACATTTATCCGCGAGAAGTCGAAGATATTCTTTTTGAACACGAAGGAATATTAGAGGCTGCAGTTTTTGGATTGCCTCATGAGCACTGGGGAGAGCAGGTGGCGGCAGCAATTGTTAAGAAAAAGCCCCTTACCGAACAGGATATAGAGCAATTTTGCAAAGAAAGTCCGAAGCTGGCAGACTACAAAAGGCCAAGACGCTATTTCTTTCTGAAAGAATTGCCAAAAAATGCAAGTGGCAAAGTGCAAAAGTTTATTCTCCGCGAGCAATTTAAATAAGAAAAGCGGAAGCGCCTTGTTCATCGGCGTACGGATTTCGGAGTCTTCGACTGAGATAAAGGAAACTAGATGTTAACTTATCGCAGGGAGAAGACGGAGAAATACGCTAGCCGATAGGCGCTGGAGTTAGACAGTGGCCACAGTGGTTAATTAATTTATTTTTGGCTTTGTTAGAGGACGCTGTAGTTTTGTAGCGCATTCGTGTGAAGCAGCTGTTTCACACGCCTTTCAGCTCAGCTGAAAAACGAGCAGTTATTAACATAGAAATTTAACAAAGCCTTATTTTAAAAAAATTTATACTTTCCTTCAAAAAAGAACCATGAGTTTTTTCATGGTTCTACAACGATTTCAATCATTTCCTGGGTGGCGTTTACATAACCTTTAGCCCCTATTGGAATGGTTGCAGTCGGATCGGTGTGTCCAAAATTAACGTTAGCTACAATCGGAATGCCGCAAAGCTCTTTTTTGGTTTCAATCATTTTTATAAGGGCTTCTTCCGTCATATTTGACCCCTTTTGAAATCTGCCGATCAAGATTGCTTTTATGTATTTGGCGTCAGGGAGCTGAAGTACAGATTGCAGATCTCTGTCAAAGGTCAGAGGATGAGATTCTTCGTCATCTTCAATAAAAAGAATGCTATCTTTTAAGGAAGGAAAATAATCTGTACCCTGAAGTAAATTAAGTGTGCACAAATTACCTCCAATGAATGTCCCCTTTGCTTTTCCTTCGTTTATTAACAGATATCCATCCTGCTTATGATAGCTTCTGGCCTCCTGGTCCAAATACCACTTATCGTCACTCCAGGTTTCTGAAGGTTCCAGTTCATAGGGCGCATCATTGGTTAATGCCGCTAAAAAGGATTGGATGGTGTAATCAGATTGCTTTTTCATACCAAATGTTGAAAAATGAGGACCTGAATAAGTCACTAAGCCTGTTTTTCGATAAATGGCCAGTTGTAAAGCGGTGATATCACTATAGCCGCAAAGAATCTTCGGGTTTTGGCTGATTAATTGATAATTTAAATAGCTTAATAGCTGATTGGAATTATAGCCGCCTATCGCAGTAAGAATGGCTTTGACATTTGGATCCAAAAAGGCGGCATGCAAATCGTTAAGCCGATTCTCAATAGATGTTGAAAAAAAATCATTATGTTCATCAACATGCTGGCCAAATGTAACATGAAAGCCTAGAGCTTCTAATCTTTCGGTTGCTATTGCCAGCTGTTTTCCTTTAATGACAGCCATACTCGTAGATGGAGCAATTACTCTAATTTCATCACCCGGTTTTAAGCGTTTAGGTATCATAAGTATCCTCCTTTTGCAATGTTTTATCATAGACTTTTATTAAGGGATCTTGGTGTTTTTAGCTCATTGAAGGCCATTTCATATGTATGTTATAGCAGATTTTAGGCAGCGCGTATATAGAAAAAAAAAGGGAGGAAAGCATTCAGCATACTCACTAACAACCTGTTCCTGCAAGGGACTCGTGCCTTTCGTTTCTATCTCCTTATAATTCATTCCTGATTAAGAATGTAATTGAGATATGAGGTGTGCTCCTATTATCCTGATTTCCGCTTAAGGCACTCGCTTTCCGAGGCGGCTGTGGAGCCCTGCGCTCATCAAGCTTCAATCAATATGGGTGTAAAATCAACTACGAACCTATACAAAGCTAATATTTTAAATAGTATCAAAGGTTAGGGGAAGAGCCTAGATAAAAAAGACATCGGCTCAATATGCGTGATATAATTTACTTATAAATTAAGCACTGTTGACTTAACTCCAGAGCGGATCACGAGCCTTCATGGGCCTGTTAAGCATTTGGGGCTCCTTTGAAGTGTATCAATGGCATTGCCATTTGCTCAAAATATCGTCATTGAGCTGTAATAGAGCATATAAATAAATTATGACTTTGAAAATTTATTTATATGAAACACTGCTGTATAAACGCTGCAGATTTATTCTAGAGACAACGTAAAATAGAAAGTAAAAATTTTTATTAGCCAGAGGAGGAAATAAGAATGGAAAATAGGGTATTCCGGGATACAATGGGGAAATTTGCAACGGGTATAACGGTTGTTACAACAGAATCAGAGGGAAACATTCATGGCATGACAGTAAACTCGTTTATGTCTGTTTCCTTAGAACCAAAGCTTGTAGCGATCTCAATTGATGAAAAAGCGTCAATGCATACACTTCTCCCTCAAACAAGAAAATTTACAGTCAGTTTCTTAAAGGATGACCAGCAAAAGCTATCCATGATTTTTGCTAAACAGCTGATTGAGGAAACCTCTATCGAATTTGACCGCTTAGATGGCCAGCCTGTTCTAAAGGATGCACTTGCGGCTATCTCCTGTGAAGTCACAGATAGCTTAAAAGCCGGAGACCACACAATTTTTATAGGAGAAGTAACGGGTCTAACAAAAAAAGATGGTGACCCTTTGCTTTATTTTGGCGGAAAATATCGAAATCTGGAGAAAATCGAGTAAAAAATCGGAAGTTGCTTTTTATATGAAAATGTTCTTCAAAAGGGGTTCTTTTCTTCATGAAGATACTAATTGCCAGCCAGGATCAATTTGAAGCAAGGGGGATACAATGGTTATTAGAATCCTCGATAAGAGATATACAGGTGGAGGTTGCCCATCATGCAGGTGAAGCCATTATTACTCTCGAAAATAAATCTCCAAACCTGTTAATTTTAGAAATGAGTATGGGGCAGGAAGAAGAAGCTGAAAAGCTTTTTTCCACCATACGGATCATTAAACCAGTTATTTTTTCCTTAACAGCAGAGGCAACCTTTGAGGCTGCAAAAAAAGCTATTGATATTGGAAGCAGAGGACTTCTCGCTAAGCCGTATCTTCCCCAGGATTTAGTACAGAAGGTTCTGGCCCTTGTAAAGGAAATACGTGAGAAGAAAGGATCGAAAGAACAGGATCCTTTAATAAAATCTCCAATGATTGAATACAATAGCCTATTTTTGCCATCATACAAAGATCCAGCGCAATGTGTTTTAGCCATCATCCAGCCTGAAAATGCATCGGAGATATCAACATTGTTTCAGGTAACACAAGAATATCCTTTTCCTGTTAGGCCAAAGCTATATCCTCTCAGCAGCAAACTTATATGCCTGTTTGAATGGAAAGAGGAAGCGCAATGGCCGGACATATTTAAACGTTTTTTGCTTGATTGGGGAAATCATTCTTCTGAAAATTTATCTGTTTTTATTAACGTGGATATTCAATCTGGTAAATCCGTTCATCAACGATATTTAGACACGAATAAGACAGCCAAACTCACCTTTTTTACTGGTTACAGCCAGGTACATACAATTAGTGAGCCCATTGATTGGGAGTTTATTGATCCCTTTTTAACCCCTTCGGAACAGAAATTTTGGATACAGTCACTAAATGATGGGAACAAAGAGGAGATACAGGCCTTCTTATTTAAAGAATTTTTGCGTTTTTCGAGTCCGTATCCTGATCCTGAATTATTAAGAATAAGACTGACTTCCATCCTTGCTCAAATACGCCGTTACATGAAAACCTTTAAGCTTCAGGAGAACCAACATGAGAAGGAATATCTAAGGATATTTGATGCTATTTTAAAAGAAACTGTTATATATCGCATTGTTCAAAGGCTGTTTATTTTTATCACAAATATCATTGATGCTGTCCATACTGAAACCAATCAATTGCAGCATTTGGACATCATTGAACGATGCCTCCATTTTATTGATTTGAACTACTGGAACAAACAGCTTGATCTTCAGGCTGTTTCTGACTATGTGAAAAGGAATGCTTCTTATATTAGTCATCTCTTTACTGAAAAAAGAAACACAACCTTTCGGGATACACTTAACTCTGTAAGGGTCGAGCATGCCAAAAAGCATTTATTCGAATCAGACATGTCAATAAAAGAAATTGCTGCCATTACAGGTTTTCAAAATCAGCAATATTTTTCGAAGATTTTTTATAAGTGGACGGGACAGACCCCTACGCAATATCGTTCATCAGGCTTAAAAACTAAATGATTAGTTTGAAGAAAAATTAAACAATATATACGATAAATGGGAAAAGGATATAGTTATAGGTTTTAGCAGCGAGTCTATGCCAGGACTGTCCAATCTACCGCTGCAGTTTCACAGTATTATGAGAAGGGCAAAAGAGTCGATGAACCAAATCCTAATTCTGAGTTAAAAACAACACGAAATGAACTCTTTCGTGTTGTTTTTAGGCTTACCATTCAAGAAAGCTTTGAACAAGCAAAAATGAAGAGGTCATATTAACGTTTTCACGAATTTTTTTCTATACCTTGTATGGGATTACAGCAACCTATTCCAATTCTGATGAATCACCTGAGGAACTAATGAATCGGCTGCAGCCTGCATTTGATGAGGCAATTGAAATTTTAATAAGAGGTTTTAAAGTGAATATGAATCAGGGAGAAGAAAAGAATGAAAATTGAACAAATTTCGAAGCATATTTGGACCTTAAAGTCTTGGATGGGTTTTACAATTCAAGTATGGCTTGTAGCAGATGATAATGGACTGACGCTTATTGATGCCGGAGTTTCTTCTATGGCAAAAGGAATATTAAAGTCCATTAATGACATCCAGGCTGGTCCTCTTCAGCGGATAATATTAACTCATGGTCATGGTGATCATGTAGGTGCTGTAAAGACCATTTTAAGTAAAATAAACGTACCGGTATATGCACACTCCATTGAAATTCCCTATATTGAAGGGAATCTTCCCTATCCTGGCCGAAAAAAAGCAGTGGAACTCCTTGCGCCTTCTATCACTCAGCCTCTTTCAGCGGATAATGAAGGGCGTCTTCAGCCTATAGGCAGTTTGACTCCTTACTTTACACCAGGCCATTCACCAGGCCATGTGGCATATTATCATGAAGAGGATGAGGTATTGCTTGCAGGTGATCTTTTTACATCAAAAAAAGGGAAATTAAGAAAGCCTATACCGATGTTTACAGCTGATATGAGGGAAGCGCTAAAAAGCAGTGAAGTTCTAAGAGTCTTAAAGCCTAAACGTTTAGAAATATGCCATAGCAGCGCGGTATTGAATCCTGAAGCACAATTGGATGAGTATTTAGAAAAAAACCGCTCTTAGTTCAAAAAAATATTGGTAAGAGAATTTCAGTGAAGTGTTTATATGATGTAGAATGACTTGGAAACTGGGTATAAGCCATTCACCCTAAAAAGCCGCATTCAACTCATTGAATGCGGCTTTTTAGAAAAGGCTTTTTCATCCTGCTGGGTGATTTCCGCTGCAGGCTCTCCCTAAGCCTTCTTTTCCCGCAGGAGTCTCGTGCCTTATGCTTTAATTAAAAAAAGATTCAGTTTCTAAATTAGGCTTACACAAAGACTTAGGCATCGTCCTGGTCATCCTGCTGGGTTGAGTTCATTACATTTATCATAGTGTAAAATTAACCTGAATTTTCAACAAGCCTTAATGAAATGTATAAATTTCTCCATTAAATAGCTTATTAAACCAGTGTAATCTCTGGCCAGCTCCAGGGCCATTCTTAATCAGTCTTTTACAGCTAACAGTGTATAGGTTTTTGGGAGGCCGATATCATGGACTTTATGATTAGGTTCTTCTTCTAATTGAGTGATTCTCAGGCCAGACTGTCCTACAGAAGTTATAATTTCTCCTAAGGTCCATTTTCTTTGCCAAACCTTTTTTAATTCAGGCTGAATGCTTTCTTCCATATGCTTTGAAAAAGCAACTTCATGGCTTTCAAGTGCGGGATCAAAATAATTTCCCGTTACTTTATGCTTCTTGCCTGAAGATGTGATCAGCTTAGTCGATACAGGATGGAACTCATGCAGGAGAAATTGTCCTGCGGGCTTTAAATGGGTTTTGATAACCTTGCATAATGGCTGTAAATCGATAAAATAATGCAGAACACCCAATTCCATTATCACGATATCATACTCGTTTGTTTTAATAGAGTCTGGCAAATTTAGTACATCAGAAACGATATATTTTAGTTCAATCCCAGCACTAGCTGCAAGCTCATTTGCAAATTTTTCATTTTCCCTGGAAAAATCTACGATGGTTACTTCCGCTCCTAAACAGGCTAGAGCCGTGCCCTTTACTCCATTTGATCCCATTAGATGCAGAATTTTTTTTCCTTCAACTTTTCCCATATACTTATAAAATGGGTGAAGGCGCCATTCGGGGTTCTGTTTAATCTTTCTGGCAGCATCTGCAGGCTCCCCAAAGCGATTAATTAATGCAAGATAATTATGCTGGTTCCAGGCTCGATTATTGACTTCAGTTACTCCATTTTGCTGATCAAGCAGATAGGAATGAATCTTGTCTTTCATCTCTTCCTCTGTCAGGATATCAAACAAGTAATAATATAACGAAAGACACCAAATATCAGTCTCCTGATATGCAGCCATAATACGGTATGGATTTGTGCGAATGGTAGTATTAAATATACACTCAATGCTCACTTTTTCACTATTTAATTCGAAGGAGAATGAGGCTTTTTTTTCATCCTTATTGTTAACGGACGGCTTGTAATCACTTAATAGGGTATAGGCTGTTTCAAGCAAATCCCATTGTATTTCAAGGGTCCACTCGTTTAAATTCATTAATTTTACACCCTGTATAACAAGTGCAGCAGGACCTGTAAATTGGTAAGGGATGCCGGCTTTATTTAAAATAGAAGCCAGCACACTTGGTGTTTCCCATTTCTGTATTTCTATCAACTAATACCCCTCCGGAACATGTATTCTTTGAACAGTATAAACAATAACACCGCTAATTGCCAACAGACATTCCGAGTAGAGAGAAAAACACCTTATCATTTTTTCAAGTAAAGCTATGGGTTATCTACATTCGGAATTTAACGGAATCATTATAAAAGCTTATAATTAAGATGTGAAATGGAGGTAGAAACGTGATTAGAAGAGCAGGCAAGAAGGACGCAAGAGCAGCAGCTCTTCTTTTGTATGACTGTTTAGGGCCCATTGCTGAGAAAATGACCCACTCCCGTGATCCTAAAGATGTCCTAAAAACGTTAGAAGAATATATAAAAGAAGATGAAAATCGATTAAGCTACAGAAATGCCTTAGTAAAAGTAGCAAATGATGAAATAGCTGGAATTGCGATTCTTTACCATGGAAAAGATGCTGACAAACTGGACAGGCCGATCATTAAAAGAATTGGATATAAACTTGATCAGGAAGCAGATGCTGACGAATTTTATTTAGATACTCTATCTGTCTCTGCAGAATTTCAAAATCAAGGGTTTGGGACAGAACTTATCGAGGCAATGGAAGCAATTGCAATTGAAAAAGACTACTCAAAGCTCGCTTTAAATGTAGAGTATGAAAATAAAGGCGCTAAACGATTATACGAAAGAATGGGTTTTAAAACAGAAAAAACTACTTTTATCATTGAAAAACCATTTCATCATATGGTGAAAACAATTAATAGGTAGTTTTATTTTGATATAACATTATTTTCGCATTTTATTAAGTTATTAGGAGCGGCTTTTTAATCGCTCCTTTCTTTTTGAATAAATCTAAAATAAATCTAAAATAAATATAAAATAATAAAATAAATATAAATCCCTCAGATGAAACACTTTTTTGTTATCTGAAAATATAAAAATATTATAAAACAGCCAAAAATATTATGAAAATATTATAGGTATTCACCTTTTATAATGAGGATGTAGAAAGATTGCATTGGAGGAGTCCTATATGAAAACAAATCAAAAAAGAGTTATTCAACAATATACTGGTACTGAATTGCATGCAAAGGGTTGGGTCCAGGAAGCAGCACTGCGTATGCTCATGAACAATCTAGATCCGGAAGTGGCTGAAAGGCCGGAAGATTTAGTTGTATACGGAGGCATTGGAAAAGCTGCCCGCAACTGGGACTGTTATGATGCTATTGTGAAAACACTCCATGAACTCGAAACGGATGAAACGCTGCTTATTCAATCAGGAAAGCCAGTGGCAGTGTTTAAAACACATAAGGATGCCCCAAAAGTCCTGATTGCAAATTCAAACCTTGTTCCTGCGTGGGCGAATTGGGAAACCTTTCATGAGCTGGATCAAAAGGGATTGATGATGTATGGGCAAATGACAGCAGGAAGCTGGATTTATATTGGCAGCCAGGGAATTGTACAAGGAACATACGAAACCTTTGCTGAGCTTGCCAAACAACACTTTGGCGGGTCATTAAAACAAACGATTACGGTTACTGCTGGACTTGGGGGCATGGGTGGTGCACAGCCGCTTGCTGTTACAATGGCAAAAGGAGTGTGTATTGCAATAGAAGTGGATGAAACACGAATTGACCGAAGAATTGAAACCGGTTACTTGGATGTCAAGGTAGCGTCACTGGATGATGCCATCCGTATGGCATTAGAAGCGAAATTTGAGGGCAAGGCCTTATCGATTGGACTATTAGGAAATGCAGCAGAGCTTCTGCCGCAAATGCTGGAGCGCGGTTTTATTCCAGATGTCTTAACAGATCAAACATCTGCCCACGACCCTCTTAATGGCTATATCCCTGTCGGTTTTTCCCTTGAAGAAGCGTCTGTTTTGCGTAAAGAAAATCCGAAACAATACATTAAGTTGTCAAAAGCGAGTATGGCGAATCATGTAAAATCCATGCTTGAAATGCAGGAAAAAGGAGCTGTAACTTTTGACTACGGCAATAATATCCGACAGGTAGCAAGTGATGAAGGTGTTGCAGGCGCCTTTAATTTCCCTGGCTTCGTCCCTGCCTACATCCGCCCGCAATTTTGCGAAGGAAAAGGTCCTTTCCGATGGGTAGCTCTGTCCGGGGATCCAGAGGATATCTATAAAACAGACGAAGTAATTCTAAGAGAATTCAGCTACAATCAGCATCTTTGCGAATGGATCAAGATGGCAAGAGAAAAAATTCACTTCCAGGGTCTTCCTGCAAGAATTTGCTGGCTAGGGTATGGTGAGCGTGCTAGATTTGGAAAAATCATTAATGACATGGTGGCAAGCGGTGAATTAAAAGCTCCTATAGTCATTGGAAGAGATCATCTGGATTCCGGTTCTGTCGCCTCGCCTAATAGAGAAACCGAAGCAATGAAAGATGGAAGCGATGCTGTAGCAGATTGGCCAATCTTGAATGCCCTAATCAATGCGGTTGGAGGTGCCAGCTGGGTTTCTGTCCATCATGGTGGCGGCGTAGGAATGGGCTATTCCCTTCATGCCGGAATGGTCATCGTAGCAGACGGAACGAAAGAAGCAGAGGCAAGAATTGAACGAGTGCTCACAACAGACCCGGGCATGGGAGTGGTACGCCATGTGGATGCTGGCTATGACATAGCCGTTCAAACTGCCAAAAATAATGGAATGCTGATTCCGATGCTGCCATCTGAACAATAAGGGAGGAACCGCCAATGAATGCGAGACCCATTTTTATAAGGAATGCCAATCAAGTCATAACGGTAAGCGGGGGAACAGATGCTCCCTTATCAAAGGAAAGAATGAGAGAGCTGCATATCATTCCGCATGGAAGCGTGTGGATGGAAGATGGAAGAATTCAGGCAGTAGGGACGGATGAAGAATTGGCAGAAGCCTATTCTTCACGTCTTCAAGAAGCTAAACAAATAGATGCGTCCGGAAAGATCGTAATGCCTGGACTTGTAGATCCACACACACATCTTGTTCATGCCGGCACACGTGAAGACGAATTCAATATGAGGCTGAAGGGTTCAACCTATATGGAGATAATGAACAGCGGAGGAGGCATACATGCTTCCACATCTAAAACAAGAAGCGCTTCCCCTGATCACCTTTTTCATAAAGCAATGAAGCATCTTGACTCTTTCCTTCTTCATGGTGTGACAACAGTAGAAGCCAAAAGCGGCTACGGATTGGATTGGGAAAATGAAAGGAAACAGCTTCAGGTAGCCTTGCGTTTGCAGGAATCCCACCCGGTTGATGTGGTCAGTACATTTATGGGAGCGCATGCCATCCCGCTTCAATACAAAGAAAATCCCGATGCCTTTGTCGATTACATTATTCAGGAAATGCTGCCCAAGGTAAAAGAAGAAAATCTTGCTGAATTCAACGATGTTTTTTGCGAGGAAGGAGTCTTTACTCCTGAACAAACAAAAAGGATATTAGAGGCTGGCAAGAAATACGGTTTAATTCCCAAAATCCATGCTGATGAAATTGAACCCTATAAAGGAGCGGAATTAGCAGCCGAAACAGGAGCAATTTCAGCCGATCATTTATTAAAGGCATCAGATGAAGGTATAGCAAAAATGGCGGAAAAGAATATTGTGGGGGTTTTACTGCCTGGCACAGCCTTTTTTCTAATGGCCGAATTTGCAAGAGCCAGAAGAATGATCGATTCAGGGGTGCCCGTTGCCCTCGCTACAGATTTTAATCCGGGATCTTCACCGACCACTTCGCTGCCATTTATTATGAATCTTGCTTGTTTAAAAATGGGTATGAGTCCAGAGGAAGCAATTGCCGCATGTACGATAAATGCAGCACATGCATTGAATAGAGCTTCTGAAATTGGCAGTCTGGAAAAAGGAAAAAAAGCCGATGCGGTCATTTTAGATGTGCCGAATTATGTCATGCTGCAATATCATTATGGAATGAATCATACTCATACTGTTATTAAAGCCGGAAGAATAGTAGTGGATGGAGGCAGACTATGCGGAATGAACTAATGAGTTTACCGATTGATGCTCCCCCTTTTTCTTGGAGAAAGAAAGAATGGGAAAAGGATTTAAAGGTTCACGATTGGATAACCTCTTATCATCATGTTCAAGAATCAGATGAAAAGGCCTTTTTTGATGTCATTTTGTTAGGGGTTCCATTATCCCGTTCATCGATCAGTGCATCCGGAGCCTCTGAATTTCCTAATGCATTCCGGCGCTCCTGGGAAGGATTTACAACCTATAATTTAGAGGAGGAAGTGGATTTAAGGAATCTTTCTGTTCTGGATATCGGAAATGTAAAAATGCATGTAACAGACGTCGCTTTATGCCATCAACATATTAAAGAAGCTATGCAGGGCCTTTCAGCCTTGTATCCAGATTCTTTTATCGCCAGTATTGGAGGTGACCACTCTATCACAGCGATGCTGGTAAAAGGACTTAAAGCCGCTAACAGCAAGGAAACGATTGGAATTCTGCAGCTTGATACCCATTTAGATTTGCGGGATACCAAAACAGACGGCCCAACAAATGGAACACCTATTCGCCAGCTAATCGAAGCTGGAGCTGTAAAAGGAGAGAATGTTCATAATATTGGCCTTCACGGTTTTTTTAATGCTCCATCTCTTGTGGAGTATGCCAGGGATTGCGGCTTGAATTATACCACTTTAAAGAAGGCGCGTATGAAAGGGATAAAAGAAACGGTCCAAGACGCGTTAAAGGATCTTGAAAACAGAGTAGACCGTATCTATTTAACGGTGGACATGGATGTACTGGATATCGCATGTGCACCCGGAGTACCAGCATCCACACCGGGAGGAATGAGAACGGAAGAGCTGCTGGAGGCTGTTTTTGAGGCTGGGCTTCATCCAAAAGTAAAGGCAATGGATATCGTTTGTCTGGACCCTTTAAAGGATACGGCTGTACAGACAACGGTAAAAGCAGGTACCCATGTCTTTCTATCCTTTATGACAGGCCTTTTAAAGAGAATAAAACGGTAAGAGAATAAGTCATTATTATTCTGGAAAAAGTTTTTAGTGGGATTTTTTTGATAGGTTTAATCATTGAATAACGAAGCATATTTTTAAAAATATAATTTTTCAAAATAACGCTTCCAGAGGATATTATTCATTTTCAATGTAATATTATTCTTGATTACCACATTATGGTAAGTGAGAATAATAAAAGGAATGTGCCGATTAGACCACTAAATGCACCCGCGTCCAAGGAAGTTATTTTATCTTTCTTGGTACGGGTGCCTTTTTATTCATTTCATTTAAATTTAGAGAAAAAGCGACAGGACTCTATCAATAGGAGGGGGAAGAAATGATGAAAAAAATAGCATGGGCAGGGTTAATCGGTTTATTCATTGTTTTTCTTTCGGCATGCAGTACAAAAACGAGCAGTGGGGAGTCTAATAAAATTATCATTGATTCTCAGGGATCTGATGCACAAGTTTGGAACTTTATTGCAAAATCAAAAGCGGCTAAAAAAGCTGGTGTGGTGATTAAAGTGAATCCAATTAACGATGGAAGAAGATATAATAACACCACAAATAAAATTGGAGGAACCCTTAAATGCGATTCCTCCGTTAAGCTTTAAAAACCGTCCATATCCAGCCCATATTGAAAGCTTTTCAAATATCCCAAAAATAGTTTTATTCAAAAACAACATTAGAACTGAAGTATGATTAGTTTTTGCGATAAGAACAAATGTTTGGTATCGGCGTTTTCATCACTAAGCAGGAAATGACATTCATGTTTGTTAGCTTACTTTATTGTCTCTATCGCTTTCATATTGACAAGCAATTAATACATAAATTTCTCTGAGTTATTTTCTTTGCTTACTCAATTGCTCCTGGGCCATTCTAATCATTTCCTTTACCATGCTTCCCCCTATCGGTCCGCCGACCTTCCCTGCTTGTTCAGCGCTCAGATGTCCGTTATAGCCCTCTTTTAACGGGACTCCTTGTTCACTTGCAACTTCGTACTTTACTTTATTTGGCTCATTGGGATTTACTTTATACCCCTGTTTTGCCATTACCTGTCCTTTAAATTGGTCTAAAGCTTCTCTTGTTCCAGGAACAAGAGTACGTCTATTTCTTGAAGCCATATTTTTCGCCTCCTTTTTTATAGGTTATCCTTCACGTGTAAAAGTATTTATTGCCTGTTCTTCAAAACCAGGAAATAGGAATGAGAGGGAAATGCCCTATACTTTAATTTCTTCTTCAAAACGTTATATAATA
Organism: Heyndrickxia acidicola; assembly: GCF_001636425.1. Lineage (NCBI taxonomy): Bacteria > Bacillati > Bacillota > Bacilli > Caryophanales > Bacillaceae > Heyndrickxia > Heyndrickxia acidicola. The sequence continues at coordinate 988,814 of NZ_KV440953.1, read as the reverse complement.
GAAAAAGTTCAAAAAAACACATAGGAAGATGATGATTTTGCCTACTTCTTTTCTTTCAAAAGACGAGATTAAAATATACTATACAAATCAAATATTTAAGCGGGGCGAGTCTTATTTTTACGAAGGCCGGGTTGCTGATATTAAAGAAGAACCCGAGGAACATTCCTGGACTGTAAAGGTGAAAGGCAGTGAAATGTATATTGTTTCAATTACTTATCACCGTGGAAATCTCAGTACCTATTGTGAATGCATGGCTTATGAAAAATATGGAGAATGCAAACATGAGGTTGCTGCCCTGCTTGGCATCAGCCAATTGGAAATGGGATTAAAGAATGAATCAATCCTTCATTCTATGCAATATGAAAAAACGGACAAATTTATGGAGCTGTTTACAAACATTCAGCAAACTGCCATTGAAACAACACAAAAAACAGCGAAAAAACCTTTAACAGTAGAATTTATATGCACGCTGCAGCGGCGAGGCTTGTCTAACTCTTCTGCATTATTAGCCATACAAATGAAGGTAGGGGTTGACCGGCTGTATGTAGTGCGGAATATGAATGATTTTTTACAGAAAGTGGAAAATGGACAGGAGCATGAATTTACTAAAAAGTTTTCTTACGAGCCGGATGAGCATTATTTCATAAAAGAAGATAAAGAAATCCTCTCACTTTTACAGGGAATTCGTGAAAATGAAAACCTCTACAGCCAAACAAGCACCTTTTACTGGGCAAAGCAAAGTAATAATGACAAAGAAATGATTATTCCTCCCCTTGCCGCGGATACTTTATTCGCTAAGCTGATTGATAGGGGCTTTGTATTTGAGTATTTCCAGGAAACATTTGAGTCAATTAAATTTAAGGATGGAATGCTGCCTTTTTCTTTTGAAATACAAGCACTTGAAGGAGATGAGGACTTTCTTTTCAGCTTCGATGAATTGAAAGACATGACCTATCTTCATGCATATGGATGGCTGTTTTATAAGGGCAGCTTTTATCGTCCGGATTCAGAGAAGAAAGACCTGATTAAGGAACTGCTGGAATTCCAAACTCACACATACATTCCTGAGCTAAGGATCAATCGCAGCCAAATGGGCTCTTTTCTTTCAAATGTTTTGCCGGGCTTGCGTACGCTCGGAAAGGTGGAGCTTGATTCAAAAATGGCAGAACATATTCAGCAGCCTGCACTTCACACAAAAATTTTTATCGAAGAAAAGGAAAAAAAACTTTACTTGAGGCTCGAATATCATTATGGGGCATTTGCTTTTAATCCTTTTGATGAGGAGCAGAAGGATCCTGCCGGTAATGTCATCTTAATTAGGGATTCGGAAAAAGAACAGGAAATCATGTCTATAATTGAACACTCTTCCTTAAAATTTAATGGAAAGCAGCTGTATTTAGAAGATGACCCAGATTCCATTTATGAATTTATGTATTATATTCTTCCAGAACTCCAGGACAAAGCAGAGATTCTTATGGCCGGAGAAATTGAGTCCTATTTTAGGCAATCAGAATTCACTCCAACGACCACTATTGATGTGGGAACTCAAGGAAATTACTTGGAAGTCAATTTTGATATACAAGGAATTGATCGTAAAGAAATTGACCTGATTTTACGTTCGATTGTAGAAAAAAAACGTTATTACAGGCTTTCGGATGGACAATTTATATCCTTGGAGAACGAAGAATTTAGAAGCATCGATAAACTGATAGAGGAATTAAACATCAGAAAAAAAGAATTTAACAGCCAACAGATCTATGTACCACTCTACAGGGGACTGCAAGTAGATGACGTCCTGAATACTGGCAATAAGTATGCAGTTAAAATGGGCAAAGGTTTTCGTAAGCTCATTCATCATTTGAAAAATCCAGAGGATAATGAATACGATATACCGGATAGCCTTCAAGCCACTTTAAGGGAATACCAAAAAACAGGTTTTCAATGGTTAAAATCATTATCCCATTATCAATTTGGCGGAATTCTGGCAGATGATATGGGACTTGGGAAAACACTGCAAAGCATTTCCTTTATCCTGTCGTTAATGAAGCAAAACAACCATTCAGCATCCTTTCTTGTGGTGGCGCCCGCATCCCTTGTCTACAACTGGAAAAGCGAATTCAATAAATTCGCACCCGATATTAAGACAGAGGTCATTGCTGGCGGTCCAAAAGAAAGGCGCGCATTACTTGAGAAGAATGACAATGCAGATGTCCTGATTACTTCTTATCCAACTCTCAGACAGGATATTGATTTTTATGAACATCGAGTGTTTGATACTATTATTCTGGATGAAGCACAGGTGGTAAAAAATCCGATCACAAAAACCGCTGCAGCAGTTAGACAAATTCAGGCAAGACAGAAGTTTGCATTAAGCGGTACACCTATTGAGAATTCCCTTGATGAACTGTGGTCCATTTTTCAGATTGTGCTGCCCGGCTTTTTTCCGAGCCAGCTGGAATTCAGGCGAATGCCTCAAGAAAAAATCTCCCGAATGGTCCGTCCCTTTATTCTAAGAAGATTGAAGAAGGATGTTCTAAAGGAGCTTCCGCCGAAAATAGAAACTAACCATTATTCTGAACTGACAAAATCACAGAAAGAGCTCTATCTTGCTTATTTGGATAAAATTCAAAAAGAGGCTGTAGAGTCAATGGAATCAGACGGTTTTAATAAAAATAGAATTAGAATACTTGCAGGATTAACAAGACTTAGGCAATTGTGCTGCCATCCTTCGCTATTTATAGAAAACTACCAGAAGGAGTCCGGAAAACTAGAAGCACTTCTGGAAATTGTGAAAAATGCCATGGAAAGCGGCAAAAGACTTTTGATTTTCTCTCAATTTTCAAGCATGCTTAAACTCATTGATCAGCGATTGAAACAGGAAGGAATCGCTAATTTTTATTTAGATGGACAAACACCTTCTCAGGATCGCCTGCAGATGGCTGACCGATTTAATTCAGGTGAGAAAGACGTATTTTTAATTTCTTTAAAAGCAGGCGGAACAGGGCTTAATCTAACGGGAGCTGATACAGTGATCCTTTATGATTTATGGTGGAATCCCGCAGTGGAGGAGCAGGCTGCAGGACGGGCGCATCGCATTGGACAGAAAAATGTCGTTCAGGTCATCCGATTAATAGCGAGAGGCACGATTGAAGAAAAAATTTACGAGATTCAGCAAAAGAAAAAAGAATTAATTGAAAAAGTTGTACAGCCTGGTGACACGATGCTTTCCAGCTTATCTGAATCAGACATTAGAGAACTGCTGAGCATTTAGTCATGTTAAATGAATACAAGAGTACAAAACTAAAAACATACCACTTTGTTGTTTTTTAGCTATTCGGGCCTTTCAGCTGAGCTGAAAGGCCTGTGAAACGTTATTTTCATAAGTATGAGCTAAAAAACGAGCAGTTTACAACATAGATTTTGGCTTTTTTCTCATAGATTGTTGCTTTACGTACAAAGGATTATTCCGTATGTTGTCTGTCTTCATGGCATCTTTTCGTGTGCTTTTCACAAGTTTTAATACTGAATATATATAATGATGTTTTTGTGTCCAATAGCAACAAAGTTTACGAAAAGACCCTAGAATTTTATCAGATCATATTTTTTTAAACCGTTTCGTTAATCCTTAGTTTGATTCCACAGTTTAAGGGAATTCTGTACCTAAGTAACTAAAAATGGAGGGATAGAAATGACCAAGCAGGTTCTGGGAGTTTACAAAAACGAAAGTGAAGCCACTGAAGAAATTAACCGATATATTGAAGATGGCTATGATTCAAAGAGTTTTTCCATTTTGGCAAAGGATGAAGAGTCTATGGATCATGTGGCAAGCGAAACAAAAGTACAGGAAGAACATCCTGTCAATGAAAATGCATTTGGGATGTTTGGCCGCTTTTTGGCTGGCTTCGGAGGCGGAACAATTGTGCCTGGTCTTGTCACTCCAGGCATGGGAGCATTAATTGCGGCTGGCCCAATCTCTTCAATGGTTAATCATTATTCATATGAAGATGTAAAAGATCTTCTCCTTGCGTATGGAATCGGGAAAGAACAGGCGGATTCTTATACGGAAAGCTTTGAAAGCGGAAGCATTCTTGTCCTATATGAGAACAAATAAGAAGTGTTTCCTAAAGTAGAAGTTTAAGGAGGGGGCAAGTATATGAAGGCAGTAGTTATTGAACAATATGGCGGAAAAGAGAACCTCAAAGAAATGGAAGTGCCAGCTCCCAAGATACAGGATGACCAGGTATTAATTGAGATAAAAGCAACCTCGATTAATCCCATAGATTGGAAGTTGAGAGAGGGATATTTAAAGAACATACTGCCGTTTGACTTTCCGATTATTCTTGGATGGGATGCAGCAGGGATTATTCTTGAAACAGGTAAAAATGTGAAGGAATTTAAAAAAGGGGACAGGGTATTTGCAAGACCGGAAACAACACGGTTTGGAACATATGCAGAGCTCACCGCGGCTGATGAAAACCTCCTCGCAAAAATACCGGATAATATTTCTTTCGAAGAAGCAGCCTCGATTCCATTAGCAGGTCTCACAGCCTGGCAGGCATTATTTGACACTGCCCATTTACAGCAGGGAGAAAAAGTATTAATTCATGCAGGCTCCGGCGGGGTTGGCAGCCTTGCCATACAATTTGCCAAACATGCCGGAGCCTATATTGCTACAACAGCGAGCGAAAAAAATATCGATTTTCTAAAAGATCTAGGGGCTGATGAAGTCATTAATTATCGTACCACCGCATTTGAAGACGTTTTGTCTGATTATGATGTGGTTGTTGATACGATGGGTGGAGAGATACAATTCAAGAGCTTTCAAGTCTTGAAAAAAGGAGGCAGACTGGTTTCCATCGTTGAAGAACCGAATTCAGATTATGCAAAAAAACATTCTGTAAAAGCGGAGTCAATCTGGTTAAAGCCGAATGGACATCAGTTGAGTCAAATTGCACGCTTATTAGAAACGGGCGAAGTAAAAGCCATCATTGGCGAAACGTTTCCTTTTTCAGAAAAAGGAGTAAAGGATGCCCATGCCCTAAGCGAAAGCCACCATGCCAAAGGAAAAATTGTTATTCGATTTGAATAACGGAAAATAAACGGAGCCGTCCTTATTAGGTCGGCTTTTATCATTTTAGGCCGTGTTAAAGGACACTGTTGTTTTTTAGCTCATTCGAGTGAAACGGCCATTTCACACTCCTTTCAGCAAAGTTGTAATTTTACTGTAAAATGAGCTGAAAAACGAGCAGTTATTAACGTTGAAATTTACCACATCCTAATTTTAAGAAGCAATTATAGATGGGAGGAGTTTTGATGATGTTTAAAGAAATAGTGTAAAAACGACCTATCCTACTATTTTTTAATTAAGGGAGGGAATGGATACGTGAAAAAATGGCTTAAATTCATAGGACAATTTGCAATTCTTACGATAATTAATGAAGCAGGTGCACTGCTCATGGAACTTCTCCACCTTCCAATACCCGGAAGTGTAGCCGGAATTCTAATACTGTTTGTTTTACTGTCCGCGGGGTTAATACCGCTAGAATGGGTCGAAGGAGCAGGCAGTTTTTTATTAAGGCATTTATCTTTCTTTTTCATCCCGATTGCTGCTGGCCTTATGACCCTTGGGCAAGTTTTCTTGACAAGCGGGATAAAAATTATCATCACGTTGATGGTTAGCACGATGACAGGTATGGCAGCCGCAGGCATATCTTCACAAAGCATTGCCAGAATGAAGGAGCGGAAGAAAAATGAACAGCATCATCACCATTTATAGCATCGTTCTAACAATTATTCTCTACATGTTCTCTCTATATATAGCCAGAAAATTTCCTTCTCCGCTTACTGCGCCTGTGTTTATTAGCACGATTCTTCTAATTTCAGGATTAAAGACAAGCCACTTAACATACCATGATTTTTCCACAGCAAAACATTGGATTACTTCCATATTAGGACCAGCAACGATCGCTCTCGCCATTCCTCTTTATAAAAATAGGAGGTTAATAAATAGTTATCTATCTTCAATTGGAATTGGTATCGTACTGGGTACTTCCACTACCATAACTACAGCACTCCTGCTGGCATACTGCTTCCGGTTCCCTCTTTTTTTTATTAAATCCTTCAGTGTAAAATCCATTACTATTCCAGTTGCTTCAGCTGTTGCAAAGGAGATTGGAGCAGATCCTGTGTTGGTTGGTGCATTAGTAATGATTACAGGGATGATGGGAGCGATGTTTGGTCCTTTTTACTTAAAACTAATGAAGGTTACTCACCCGGTTGCAAGAGGACTCTCAATCGGAACGATCTCTCATGGTATTGGGACCAGTGCCGCTGTAAAAGAAGGAGACCTCCAGGGAGCTGTATCTGGAATTGGGATGGGGCTTTCGGCAATTTTAACTTCTATTCTTGTTCCTTTTCTTTTTCATTAAGACTGTGCTTTCGCTATTGTAAAAGTTAATCCGTATGTTCCACGTCTTGGCAGCATCTTTTCATAGGTATTCAAAACTTGTAATGTTCATCATTTTTTTGTGTCAAATGGCAATCAAGTTTGCAAAAAACATTAACAGGATTTTTTTATTATATTGGAGTTGATGCAGCAGGATTGTTAAGGAGGAACAGAGAAATAGGTATTAGGAACGATGAAAGGTTCAAGCATGTAGTTTTGGTATAAGCTTTGTTAAGAACTCTGCTGTTTTTTTAATCATTCGTTTGAAACAATCTTGCACACGCCTTTGAGCACAGATGTTAAGGAACTTGTGAAAGAATTTTGTTTAAGGAGGCTATTATGATGATGGATACACCGCTTTTGTTAACCCCTTTTTTGGAGAGAGCAGAGCGTTATTTCCCCAAAAAGGAGATTGTTTCCAGAACCCATTCCGGTATTCAAAGAATCAACTACCGTACTTGGGCTGGAAGAACGCGAAGCCTTGCAAGTGCTTTGGATAAACTCAACATGAAAAAAGGTGACAGGGTTGGGACACTGGCCTGGAACCATCATCGTCATTTAGAAGCTTACTTTGCAGTACCGTGCCGCGGAGGCGTTCTGCATATGGTCAATATCCGTTTGTCTCCGGAACACCTTGTGTATGTCATTAATCATGCAGAAGATCGCATTCTGTTAATCGACATTGACCTTCTTCCAGTTGTTGAAAGCATTAAAGATCAATTAACCACTGTTGAGCACTTTATTATTATGAGTGATGAAAGCGTTTTACCAGGAACGACGCTTTCTCCAGTATATTCGTATGAAAAATTAGTAGAAGAAGGAGACCATTCATACCCTTTACTGCACGATTTGGATGAGCAATCTCCTGCTGCTATGTGCTACACTTCTGCAACCACGGGCAATCCAAAAGGAGTGGTCTATACTCATAGAGGCATTTATCTTCACAGCATGGCACTTGGGATGGCTGACTCTCTGGGACTGCGCGAAGAAGATGTAGCAATGCCGGTTGTTCCTATGTTTCATGTAAATGCATGGGGAATGCCTTTTGCTGCTGTATGGTTTGGGACCACACAGGTTCTTCCTGGACCTTCTTTTACACCGAAAATTCTTGCTGAGTTAATTCAAAGTGAGAAGGTAACCATCACCGCAGGCGTTCCAACGATATGGATCGGATTATTAAAGGTATTAGAGGAATATAACATTTCTATTTCCAGTTTACGTGCATTAGTAAGCGGCGGTGCGGCTTCCCCCCGAGGGTTGATACAGGCCTATGAAGAAAAGTATGGTGTCCCTTTTATTCAGGGGTATGGCATGACAGAGACAAGTCCAATTGTCAGCCTGTCTAAATTGAAAAGCTCTATGAAAGAATTTGATCTTGCTGAAAAAATTAATATTCGAACCAAAACAGGGCTTGTTGTGCCTGGCTTAGAGGTCATGGTTGTAAATGAAAAGGGAGAGGTACCGTGGGATGGCAAAACAATGGGTGAGCTTATTGTAAAAGGTCCCTGGATTGCCAGCGAATACTATGATGATACGAGGACACAGGAAGCTTTTAAAAACGGATGGCTGTATACCGGTGATATTGCTGTAATGGATGAGGAAGGCTATATTAAAATTACGGACCGCACAAAGGACTTAATAAAAAGCGGCGGAGAGTGGATTTCATCCGTCGACCTTGAGAATGCTTTAATGTCGCATGAAGGAGTGCTGGAAGCTGCAGTGGTCGCCATTCCCCATGCAAGTTGGCAGGAAAGGCCATTAGCCTGTGTAACCCTTAAGGATGCTTATAAAAAACTTGTCACAGAACAAGAACTGAAGAATTTTTTGAAAACGCAATTCGCAAACTGGTGGATTCCTGATTCCATTGTTTTTATGGATGAAATCCCAAAAACCTCAGTAGGAAAGTTTTTAAAACGGGCACTTAGGGAACAGCTGCAGAATTACTTTATGGATACCGAATAAACAGGGGTTTTGTCTGACAACTTTACTTGCATTACTTGTATAGTCAACAAAAAAAAGCTTAGTATGGTATAATTCGTTCCAATTAGGAGATGATAAATAAACTAGTGCATCAGTGTCGTTAGGAAGGATATACGTTTTTTATGAGCAAAGGCAAAAAGAAATCAAACAAGAAGAAAAAAGCGCCTGTTTCTAAGCAATCACCCCTTATTATATTATCCATACCAATTATTATCCTGGCAATCTATGCAGGGCTTACTATGAAGAAACACGAAGAGGTAAAGCCTCCAGAAAAAAAGGGACCTGTTCCAGCGGAATATATCCCCATTTATAAAGCAGCAGCAAAGAAGTATGATATACCGTGGTATCTGCTTGCAGCCCACCATAGAGTAGAGACAAGATTTTCAAAAATGACTACCATGACTTCACCTGTAGGAGCTGAGGGGCCAATGCAATTTATGCCCTGTACTTTTGTAGGATGGAAGTATCCATCCTGTGAAGGACTTGGAAAGGGGAGTATACCCAAAGTAGACCTTGAAGATCCGAGTGTGATTAAAAAATATGGCGGTTATGGGGTGGACGCAAACGGGGATGGAAAGGCTGATCCATGGAACCTGGAGGATGCTGTGTTCAGCGCAGCTAAATTTTTATCAAAAAATGGTGCTTCTAAGGGGAATATAACACAGGCTGTTTATACCTATAATCACAGTGAACGATACGTTAAAGATGTTTTATATTACGCTGATCTATACAAAAAGCTTTACTAACAAATAGTAAAAGGTTTTTGTATAGATGACTGCCTTACACTGAGAGGATAAAGCCTTATACTGTCGGGGATTTCAAAAGCTTTTTATCATTAACTTGCGAGCGTTAATACAAAACGTGTTATTTAATTATTTTTGGAAACAAAAATTGCTGGATTATTATGCAAAACAAAGGAAAAGGAAGGCCCAGGCGCTATTTAAAGCTCCCGGAACCTCCCTTAATCCTGTTTAGACAATTCTTCAACATGTTTTAGATTTTCAAGCCCTATTGCTTACACTGCGAAGGATAATACTAAGAATAAACACTAAAATTATAGCTCCAATTAAGGCTGGCAGAATGGCTATGCTGGCAACAGTTGGTCCAAAGTTTCCAAAGATAGCGCCGCCCAGCCACGCTCCTACAATTCCTGCAATGATGTTACCAATAATACCTCCCGGAACGTCTCTTCCAATAATCATACCGGCTAACCAGCCAATGATTCCTCCTACAATTAAGTACATGATAAAACTCATTTAAAATTCCTCCAATCTATTTATTGTTTCTATCAATCTTGTTATTATTATTGCCATTATTCATTACGGTTAAACTACAAATTTAGCTAAAAGTAGAATCTGGCAAAATTTTTTTGGACATTATTTTAGACTTGAGTGATAGTCAAGCGGATCAGACCAACAGATGGAAATATTATCTGTTCGATCTGATCAAAAAGGGCTCTACATATCGTGCCCGGAATTATGTTTTTGTCGAGAATGGTTACGGTTTTTTACCTTTTTAGAACCACTTAAAGGCTCAGGCTGACCCGGATGCGAACCCTTTGGTGCGTTTTTTCTCATATCTTTGCCGTTATTTTTATTTGTCAACTTTCATCCCTCCTGGTTTTATGATGTGTGTTTCTAGAATATTTATACTGAATATTCTTCTGGAAATGGAGCATGCTATTCTTGCAGGAACCATAGAAGGGAGCATTAAAGCCAATGAATCCGACACCTTACCATAAGGATAAACAGCATGCGTTTCAAGCTGTTGAAAAGGGAATGAAGCAAACCAAAGATGCCTATAGGGATTTTCAAGTGGATGGAGAAGACGCCGGAGGACAGCTGAAGCGTCTAAGGGAAGAAATTAATGAAACCACTCAACAGATTGAAAACGCAATGGAAGTTGCGAGCGAGACGCAGCGCTTACAGCTGGAAACCTTTAGAAGTGATATTGAACAAATCGTTCATGAAGTCAAGGAGCTTTCCGATTTATCCTAAATGAGGATTATAAAAGCATAAAACATGTCAGCGCATGTATAGCAGGGAACCGCAAAAAGCGGTCCCCATTTTACATTACTGATTCTTTTTTCGTTTTTTATTATTTTGCCTCTGCGCTTCTGTCAGCGGTTCATTAGCAGTCTCTTCGTTATAGCCTGCGCCGCCTCCCTGTGACTTTGCAGCATTCATGCCTGGAATGACATGATTTGCTTTTCTTTTCGTCATCATTTTCACCCCCAGTAGTATGTTATGCCTTTTTGAGGAAACTACTCATAGTATCTTAAAATAATGATTTTTCTTGCTTGAAAATAAAAATGAACCAATTAGAATCAGGTTTAATCGTATTGAAAAGGTAAAAAATGCTGATTGATTTGCTATTGATAAGGAAAACTTATTGGAAACAATAACATTCTTGTTATTTACTTATATAAATTGTTGTATTAAGATTGAAATTGTGAGAAAAGTAAATTGCTATAATTCGAGCTTTTCGTCAAAAATCAATTGAGATGTTGTAGAGGGGGAATCGCAATGGCTAAACACGATGTATTTAACGCACGCTCTTCATTTGAGGTAAATGGCAAGCGTTATCATTACTATCGTCTTGCGGCTCTTGAGGAAGCTGGGGTAGCGAAATTATCTCGTCTGCCTTATTCCGTAAAAGTATTACTAGAATCTGTACTTCGCCAATTAGATGGCCGTGTAATTACTAAAGAGCATGTTGAAAATCTAGCGAAATTTGGATCTGAAGAAGTGAAGGATGCTGAAGTTCCATTTAAACCTTCACGTGTTATTTTACAGGACTTTACAGGAGTGCCAGCAGTGGTTGACTTAGCTTCCTTGCGTAAAGCAATGGCTGATATCGGCGGAAATCCTGATAAAATTAACCCTGAAATACCGGTAGATCTTGTAATTGATCACTCTGTTCAGGTAGACAAATACGGAACACCTGATTCCTTGCAAACTAACATGGACTTTGAATTTGAAAGAAATGCTGAACGCTACCAGTTTTTAAGCTGGGCTCAAAAAGCATTCGACAATTATCGTGCTGTTCCGCCAGCAACAGGTATCGTTCACCAGGTTAACCTTGAGTATCTTGCAAGCGTTGTCCATGCAGTTGAGAATGAAGATGGAGAATTTGAAGCTTTTCCTGACAGCTTAGTAGGAACAGATTCTCATACAACAATGATTAACGGCATTGGCGTTCTTGGATGGGGAGTTGGAGGTATTGAAGCAGAAGCAGGAATGCTTGGGCAGCCATCTTATTTCCCAATCCCTGAAGTAATCGGTGTTAAATTTACAGGTGAACTTCCAAATGGAGCGACTGCGACTGACCTTGCGCTTAAGGTAACTCAAGTCCTTCGTCAAAAAGGTGTAGTTGGCAAATTCGTTGAATACTTTGGACCTGGTGTAGCAACACTTCCGCTCGCTGACCGTGCTACAATTGCCAATATGGCGCCAGAATACGGAGCTACATGCGGTTTCTTCCCGGTAGATAATGAAGCACTTTCTTATTTGGAATTAACAGGACGCCCTGAAGAGCAAATTCAGCTTGTAGAAAAGTATCTTAAAGAAAATGATATGTTCTTTACGGTTGATAATGATGAGCCGGTTTATACAGATGTTGTTGAAATCAACCTTTCTGACATTGAAGCAAATCTTTCAGGACCTAAACGTCCACAGGACTTAATACCGCTTTCAGCTATGCAAAAAGCGTTCCAGGAAGCTGTAACTGCACCTGTTGGAAATCAAGGCTTTGGATTAAATGCTAAAGAAATCAATAAAGAAGCTACAGTTGATTTTAAAAACGGTGATTCTACTACAATGAAAACAGGCGCTGTTGCCATTGCAGCCATTACGAGCTGTACAAACACTTCTAACCCTTATGTCATGTTAGGTGCCGGCCTTATTGCTAAAAAAGCTGTAGAAAAAGGCTTAGAGGTTCCTAAATTTGTGAAAACTTCCTTGGCACCAGGTTCAAAAGTAGTAACTGGTTACCTGCGTGATTCAGGCCTTCTTCCATACCTTGAAACACTAGGTTTTAATCTAGTTGGTTATGGATGTACAACATGTATCGGTAACTCAGGTCCATTAAAGGATGAAATAGAGGAAGCGATTGCTAAGAATGATTTACTCGTTACATCTGTTCTTTCTGGAAACCGTAACTTTGAAGGACGTATTCACCCTCTTGTAAAAGCTAACTACTTGGCTTCTCCTACCTTAGTAGTCGCCTATGCTTTAGCTGGAACGGTTAATATCGATCTTGTTAAGGATCCAATTGGAAAAGACAGAGACGGAAACGATGTGTTCATGAAGGACATTTGGCCATCTACTGAAGAAGTAAATGCTGTCGTTAAACAAACGGTAACGCCTGAACTATTCAGAAAAGAATACGAAAATGTATTTAGCGACAATGAACGTTGGAATGAAATTAAAACGAGCAATGATCCGTTATATACATTTGATGATCAGTCAACTTATATTCAAAACCCGCCATTTTTTGAAAACTTGTCTCCAAATCCAGATGAGGTAAAACCACTAAAAGATTTACGTATCATTGCTAAATTTGGCGACTCCGTTACAACTGACCATATTTCACCAGCAGGCGCAATCGGAAAAGACACTCCTGCAGGAAAATATTTACGTGAGCATGGTGTAGAACCGCGCGAATTTAACTCTTACGGTTCACGCCGAGGCAACCACGAAGTTATGATGCGCGGTACTTTTGCAAACATTCGTATCCGTAATCAGGTTGCACCAGGGACAGAAGGAGGCTATACAACTTACTGGCCAACAAACGAAGTAACATCCATCTATGATGCTGCAATGAAGTATAAAGAGGATGGAACAGGACTTGTTGTTCTGGCCGGCAAGGATTATGGAATGGGTTCTTCTCGTGACTGGGCTGCAAAAGGTACAAATCTTTTGGGAATTAAAACGGTTATCGCTGAAAGCTTTGAGCGTATTCACCGTTCAAACCTTGTGTTAATGGGTGTACTTCCGCTTCAATTTAAAAAAGGTGAAAGTGCTGAAACACTTGGCTTAACTGGTAAAGAGACGATTGCTGTCCAACTGGATGAAAATGTTAAACCACGTGACATCCTTAAAGTTACTGCAACAGATGAAGATGGAAACAAAAAAGAATTTGATGTTCTTGTTCGTTTCGATTCAGATGTTGAAATAGATTATTACCGTCATGGCGGAATCCTGCAAATGGTTCTACGCGACAAACTTAAAGGATAATAATTATCCCTTGTAAAGCCCTCTTATTTTCAAGAGGGCTTTTTATATATGTTGCAAATTGTAAAAAGCATAACGTGTGTGTTTTTTTACTTGTCCTCCTTAAGGCTCCTTACGCTTTCCTTAATGCCAATTTTCTTTTTAACTTTACAGGCAATCCTGAATGGAACCTCCAGTTCTTACAAAAAAACTCCTTCTAAAACAAAAAGAAAAACATAAAATTACCATAAAAGTACAAAGTATTGTTAGAAATAATCGAGGAGGACAAGATGATAAAACGGAACATTGCTATTTTGCTCATCTTCTCACTCATTTCCATTATGGTTGTACAAGCTATTGAGAAAAAGCAAAAAGAGCAATCACAAGAGTACAGAAAATATATTCAAATGATGTCTAAACAATTCAATTCAAGTCCTCAGGATATTCCTGCACAGACACAAACACTCACGGATAAGCAAGTAGAAAGTTTATATATTCAATCTATGGAATCAGATGCGGATGAAGCTCCTGAAATTGAAATAGGATCATCTGCTCCAGACTTTCAATTAAGAGCATTAAATGGCAAAAGTGTTAGCCTAAAGGAGCTCAAAGGGAAAAGAATCCTTCTAAACTTTTTTGCAACCTGGTGCCCTCCCTGCAAAGCAGAAATGCCTGAGCTTGAAAGCTTTTATCGGCAGCACAAAAGAGATGTGGAAGTAGTAGCTGTCAATATCGATAGTCAATCAGATGTTAAAGGCTATGCCAAAAAATTAGGTATTACCTTTCCTATTCTTCTGGATAAAAAAAATGAAGTATCTAAAGATTATGGGGTCTTATCGATTCCGACTACCTACCTTCTCGATAAAGAGGGCAAAATTATCAGTCTCCATATAGGTTCCATGACAAAGAGGGAATTGGACAAGCTTTATAAGACGAAATAACAAAACACACGAGGACGATTCCGATGACTCAGGAAAGAGAGTGTATGGAGTAATATCCATCAGCAGGATGATCAGTCTACTACCCATGTCTCAATTACAGCCCATAAGAGATTTAATCCCTCAGTTGATTGAAGCGAAAGTCGAGAGACTCCTGCGAAAGCGTGTAAGGAGAGACCCCGCAGGAGCATGTGACGAGGAGACTCCACTACCGCCCGCGGAAAGCGAGTGCCTGCAGCGTAAATCAATCTGCAGGACGTATATAGCAATATCCATGTCTAAGTAAAAGCCCAATGTTAAATGGAACCTAATGTTGACTGAAGAGAAAAGAAAGATACTCATACGAAAAAAAGAGTTTTAGCGAGACCATACAAGAGCAAAGCAACCAAGAGGCTCACGTACTAAAATAAAAATCATCATTCATGAAATTCTCAAAAAAATGAAAAAAACAAAATATTTCATTATAATTTTTTCTTCGGTTGACCATACTGAACTTAAAATAGTCAGCTATGGAGGAAAAAACAAATGAGAAAATCACTAAAAAAATCGTTTTCTGAACTTGTAAATGAAAATAAACAAGAGCTATTAATGGATAAAGAAGCTCTTGAAAGAATTGAAAACAAGCTTGATTCGAAGCATGTCATGAAGTTAGCAGAATAAACCACTATGATTTGCTCATATTCTTTCTTTTTTCAGGTGAAACTGTTCATAAGGGGGGAGAAAGCATTGAGTAATCCAAAACGTGAAACAAGCCAATTTCAGCCAAACCATATTGGAACAAAGTCCCGTTCTTTTGGGGGAAACAAAGGCAAGACAATGCAGGATAAATCGGGTAAACACGCTCAGGTTATGCAAACAAAAGGAGAATAAACGATTTCTTCTTTTTTCTGTACAGCGTTTTGACACTTTTACATCAAGGAGGATATCATAATGGCATGGGATAAACCGAATCCGGATGATCGCAGTGATAACGTTCAAAAACTGCAGGAAATGGTGCAAAATACAATTGGAAATATGGAAAAAGCGGAAGCAACTGCTGAGCTTTCCACTGATGAGGAAAAAGCAAACATAGAAGCAAAAAATGAGCGCCGTCGAGAAAGCATTGAGGCAATGCGCAGTGAAATTAAAGATGAAGCTGCTTTTCAACGTGAAGAGCAATAAAAACATGAAGCCGGCAAATGCCGGCTTTTATAATGCTGTTCCCTGAAAAGAGGGTGTCTTCCACTTTCCTTTTGAGCAATCCCTTTTCCTATTATTTATATGAATGGTAATATAGATTAAACCAAAGGGATGCCAATCTAACACAAATCCTGCAGGCGTCTTTATCAGAAAATCTTTTTAACATATACAGAGGTGGAGTATGAATGCAAATTTCAGAGACTAGTGTTGATGTGCGATATGCAGAAACAGACCAAATGGGAGTCGTGTACCATGCCAATTATTTAGTATGGATGGAAATTGGACGAACAAGGCTTATTGAAGATTTGGGCTTTCGATATGCCGATATGGAGAAGGAAGGCATACTATCTCCCGTTATAGATATAGAAATATCGTACAAGATGCCTGTAAGGTATGGAGAAAAAGCGTATATCAAAACGTGGGTGGAAGAATATGATGGGATACGTGTTACATACGGCTATGAAATCACTACTGAACGGGGCGAGCTTTCTGTTAAGGCCCTGTCAAAGCATGCTTGTGTGAAAAAAACTAATTTCCGGCCAGTCTCGATTAAGAAGGTGTTTCCTGATTGGCATGAAGCCTATGAAAAGGCCAAAAAATAAGAACATACAGGAAGTGCTCATGGCAGTAAGGAGTGATGAGAAATGGCTTTTGGGATATCTAAAGAACAGGTTAGACAGTGGAAAGCTGCCATCGATCGAGGAGAAATTGCTTTTTTGACCCATTACTGGATTGATGACCGCTTTCCGGATTCAAAGTCTGTTACAAAGGCGGGCTGCAGGGATTTGGGGAAATTGGTAAATTGGGGAGCACAATACGGGCTTAAAAAAGAATGGATTCATCATCGAAAGGATGGGTATTCCCATTTCGATTTACTTGGTGCAAAACAAGAAGAAATTTTGAAAAAAGAAGGAATGGAGCACACTTTAAAATCCTTTTTATAAGATGAGATTTTTATCAAGGCAGAATGAGTATACAGGTACTCGTTCTGTTTTTTTATAGCTGCCTTCATAGCACGTTGTTTATGTCCTGCTGTCTTCTATATATCAAATAGTCCCCCTTACAAGGCTTTTGATAAGACTCCATTACATAAAGCTATGATTATGCTGATACTCTAAACATATCTGAATTCAAACGATGATCGGCCAAACAAAAAAGCGAATGGAGAGCATCCATTCACTTTTTTAAATCCATGTAACCTTAGGTTCTGTTTTATTTTTTATTCTTGTAATATTTGCCCGGTGCCTGTAAATCACAAATGACGCTAAGGCGAGGCCGACTATAAATAGTACCCAGTCCCCCGTGAAAATCATATTTACGAATGTGTAAACGGCTGTAAAAAGGCCAGCAATGATTGATGATAAGGATACGTATTTGGTCAGTTTAAGACATAATAAAAATACAAGAATCAATAGAATAAATAAGGGGTATGTATATCCGAGCAAGACTCCTGCAGACGTGGCAACGGCTTTTCCGCCGCGAAAACCTGCAAAAATTGGATACATATGGCCGATTACTGCAAAGAGGCCAGCTGCCAAAGGATGAAAGTGCGTGCTAAAGCTAAATATAGCAGGGAGAAGCGTAGCAAGCGTTCCTTTTAAAATATCAGCTGAAGTAACAACAATTCCTGCTTTTTTTCCGAGTACCCGAAAGCTGTTCGTACCACCTAAATTCCCGCTCCCATGCTGCCGAATATCGATACCATAAAAGAGCTTTCCAACAATCAATCCGAAAGGTATGGAGCCTATTAGATAGGCAAGAACAATAATAAGTGCATATACCATAAACAAATCTCCTTTAAAATCCCTTCATATCAGTAGGTTCTTTCATTGTATCATGCGAGAGAAAGTTTGCGTAAAGAATTTTTCTTTCCTATGGATAAATTCTTCTTTTCTTCCATCGCTACCTCCTGTACGATAGAAACAGGAGGAACAAAATGGCGAATATTCAATTAAATGAAACAGCTCCCCGATTTATCAGAGAACATCTTCTTCTTTTTGCTATCATTTTCTTTATAAGCATATTATGTGCTTCTCTATTGTTTCTATATCCTTTTGCCTCTAACAAGAAGGTTCCTTATTTTACAAAAAGTCATGAGATATTAGTGAATAGCAAACTTACAGGACAAAAAGCATTGCTTATAAAGGATCAGGTATATCTTCCTGTAATGGTTGTTCAAAACACTCTGGGGGGATGGCTTTACCCAGATTCAGGACAATTAATTATGACAACAAATCAGGATATCTTGCGTTTTCTTTATGATAAAAATGCATATTACATAAATGATCAAAAAATAAATCCTTCTTCTCCTTTAATTATTAAAAATCAACAAGGTATATTCCTATCCATTGATGTAATTAAAAAATATTATCCTTTTCGCTATCAAATCCTGAAATCGAATGGAGCGGTTTGGATTGAACAAAACGGGAATACATACTTTAAGGGCAAAATCACAACCAGGACTGCTAAAAGGGATTATTTACAGCTAAGAACAGACCCTTCACTCCAAGCTCCATATACAACCAATGTCATACCCGGAGAAAGCATCCGTATTGAAAAACAGGTGAGAGGATATGACTATATTCGGAGATCGAATGGAATCGGAGGTTATATTAAAGCTGACATTGTGGATAAGCTGCAAAAGACAGCAGTAAGGGTTTCGTTTCCAGAAGATAAATTTTCCCTGCCAAGCATTACATTGCCCATACAGTTATCATGGGAAGCCGTATACTCTAAGACTCCAGATACAAAAGAGCTTCCGAGGATGCCTGGTGTTACAATCGTTTCACCCACCTGGTTTCAATTGAAGAATGAAAATGGCGAACTTACAGACAAAGGGGATTCCGCTTATTGCATCTGGGCGAGAAAACAAGGGTATACCATCTGGCCGCTTTTTTCTAATGCTTTTAATCCGCAATTGACAAAGAATGCTTTTAATACATTTGTTAAAAGGCAGAAAATTATTACCTCACTGCTTGCTATGTTGGAAAAGTATCAATCAGAAGGACTAAATTTGGATATTGAAAATGTTAACAGAGAAGATGGCCCTCTTGTAACGGAATTTGTCAGAGAAGCAGCTGCCCGTCTGCACCGTGCTAATAAAATCGTTTCCATGAACATCACCTTTAAATCAAAAGGGAACTGGTCAGAATTTTATGAACGTCACGCGCTTTCTGAGTCTGCAGATTACCTGATTGTCATGGCCTATGATGAACATACGAAAACGATTGGAAGTGTCGCTAGTATTCCATGGGTCAGAGATAATGTAAAAGCTCTCCTAAAAGAGGTCCCGGGCGATCGGCTGATACTTGGAATTCCCCTGTATACACGGCTTTGGAAAGAGAATACGCGTAGTGGAGAGATATCATCTGCTGCTCTTACCATGAATCAGGCGAATCAGTGGGTGAAAAATCATAAGCTAAAACCTGATTTGGATAATGACACAGGACAGTATTATATTCAGTATATCGATAAAGCACATAACGAGAAATATAGTATGTGGCTTGAGGATGATTATTCTTTACGGGAGCGCGTCCAGATAGCAGAATTAAGCCATTTAGCAGGCATAGCAGTCTGGTCAAGATATTTTGCCAATGAACAAGCTTGGGCGTCTTTGAAGACATCGCTGGCTGCGTATCACCATCAGTAATTACTATACCAATAGGAGGGCTAATCAATGGCCATTCAAAATCCAGACAAAAATGAAATCAGAAACATCCTTAAGAAAGCCAAACGAATTGCTGTGGTGGGATTAACCAATAATCCAGAAAAAGCATCCTATTACGTTTCTGAAGCGATGCAGAATGCAGGGTACGAAATCATACCAGTCAATCCCAATGAGCAAGAAGTTTTAGGTGTTAAAGCTGTGGCATCTTTAAAAGAGATTGATGGGCACGTAGATATTGTGAATATTTTTAGGCTCCCTGAGTACCTGCCTGAGATTGCAAAAGAATTTGCAGAAATAAATGCAGACGTTTTTTGGGCACAGCTTGGGATAGAAAATGAAGAAGCATACCAATACTTAAAAGACAAGGGATATACCGTTGTCATGAATCACTGTATTAAAGTCGAACACGCTCTCTTGCTTTAAGGATTCAAGCAGTCGTTAAGAACTTTTGCGGCTGCTTTTTTTATGGTGAAACAAAGGATAAAATTGGAATGTAATGAAAAAGTCATTTGCTAAATCAAATTTTAAAGCTAAAATAGTGCATAGATGTTTGTTCGGGTTATGTTATAATAAAGTATTGATGTAACGAACGGATGTTTGTTATTCCTATCTCTAATCATACAAACTGTATTTTGGTTTGGATACAGAGAGAGTTGCGTATTGTTGAAAGGGGAATCTTTGTGGTCAAAAAACAGAACATAATTGAGTATAATGATGATGCTATACAAGTACTGGAAGGTCTGGAGGCTGTACGGAAACGGCCGGGCATGTATATCGGTTCCACGGATTCACGGGGGCTGCATCATCTTGTATATGAAATTGTCGATAATTCTGTTGACGAAGCATTAGCTGGATACGGAGATCATATTATCGTACGAATACATAAGGATAATAGCGTCAGTGTAGAAGATAAGGGGCGAGGAATGCCTACAGGAATGCATAAACTCGGAAAACCGACTACTGAAATCATTTTTACTGTGCTTCATGCCGGTGGTAAGTTCGGGCAAGGAGGATATAAAACAAGCGGGGGCTTGCATGGTGTTGGTGCTTCCGTAGTAAATGCACTTTCAGAATGGGTCGTTGTTACCATTAAACGTGATGGTTTTGTATATGAACAGCGTTTTATCAATGGAGGAAAACCTGAAACGACACTTGAAAAGGTTGGCAAATCAAAGCAAACCGGCACTGCAATTCATTTCAAGCCGGATCCGTCCATTTTTAGTACAACTACCTTTAATTATGATACCTTATGCGAGCGTTTGCGGGAGTCTGCCTTTCTTTTAAAGGGGCTAAAAATTGAAATCATAGATGATCGGAGCGGCGATTCCGAGATTTTTTATTATGAAAATGGCATTGAAGCCTTTGTTGGTTATTTAAACGAAGAAAAGGATGTTCTTCATCCGGTTGTGTTTGTTGAAGGTGAAGCGAATGAAATTGAAGTCGAATTTGCATTTCAATTTAATGACGGTTTTTCTGAAAATATTCTCTCCTTCGTTAATAACGTTCGGACAAAAGATGGCGGGACACATGAGGCAGGAGCAAAAACTGCGCTTACCCGCGTTATGAACGAATATGCACGTAAGGTGAGCTTATTGAAGGAACGGGATAAAAATCTAGAAGGGACAGATATTCGTGAAGGCCTATCGGCTGTAATATCCGTCCGTATTCCCGAAGAGCTTCTGCAGTTTGAAGGGCAGACAAAAGGAAAGCTCGGCACCAGCGAAGCACGTTCAGCTGTAGATGCCGTTATTTCAGAACATTTATCATACTTCCTGGAAGAAAATCCGGAAACAAGTACGTCTTTAATTAGAAAATCCATCAAGGCGGCTCAAGCACGTGAAGCTGCAAGGAAAGCGCGGGAAGAAGCGAGAAGCGGAAAGAAACGAAAAAAATCAGACAGCCTTCTTTCTGGAAAGCTCACCCCGGCGCAAACAAGAAATCCTCAAAAAAATGAGCTCTATCTTGTAGAGGGTGATTCTGCAGGCGGCTCTGCAAAACAAGGCCGTGACCGACGCTTCCAAGCAGTACTTCCGCTTCGTGGTAAAGTCATCAATACAGAAAAAGCAAAACTTCAGGATATTTTTAAAAATGAAGAAATTAATACAATTATTCATACGATAGGTGCTGGAGTAGGGCCGGATTTTAACCTTGAAGATGTGAACTATGACAAAATTATTATCATGACCGATGCCGACACAGATGGCGCCCATATCCAGGTCCTCCTGTTAACCTTCTTTTACCGGTATATGAAGCCGCTGGTTGAAGCCGGAAAAGTTTATATAGCTCTGCCTCCGCTTTATAAAGTAAGCAAAGGAACCGGAAAAAAAGAAACGGTGGAATATGCCTGGACAGAAAATGAATTGCAAGGTGCTATTAAAAAAGTTGGTAAAGGCTACATCCTCCAGCGATACAAAGGTCTTGGAGAAATGAATGCTGATCAATTATGGGAAACCACGATGAATCCCGAAACAAGGACATTGATTCGTGTACGTATAGATGATGCTGCAAGAGCTGAGCGAAGGATTACAACGTTAATGGGTGACAAGGTTGAACCACGGCGAAAATGGATTGAAAGCCATGTAGCTTTTGGTCTAGAGGATGATCAAAATATCCTTGAAAATGAAAACATTATTGTGGAAGAAGGGGGACTTGAATAGTGGAGAGTTTAGAACGTTATCAGGATCTTCCCTTGGAAGAAGTCTTAGGCGACCGTTTCGGCCGCTACAGTAAATACATTATCCAGGATCGTGCCTTGCCTGATGCACGTGACGGGCTAAAGCCTGTACAGCGAAGAATCCTTTATGCTATGCACGTAGAAGGAAATACAGCCGAAAAAAACTTCCGGAAATCAGCCAAAACAGTAGGAAATGTCATCGGTAATTACCACCCTCACGGTGATTCTTCGGTTTATGAAGCAATGGTTAGGATGAGTCAGGACTGGAAAGTGCGAAATGTGTTAATTGAAATGCATGGAAACAATGGAAGTATTGACGGGGATCCGGCTGCAGCAATGCGTTATACGGAAGCAAGACTATCTTCCATTGCATCTGAGCTTCTTCTTGACATTGATAAAGATACAGTTGATTTCATATCGAACTTTGATGATACTTCCAAAGAGCCTACCGTCCTGCCTGCCCGTTTTCCTAATCTTCTCGTAAATGGATCAACAGGAATTTCAGCCGGATATGCAACGGATATTCCTCCTCATCATTTAGGGGAAATCATTGATGGAACCATTATGCGAATGGACAATCCTGAGTGCAGCATTGAAGAATTAATGCAAGTCATTAAGGGGCCTGATTTTCCAACCGGCGGAATTATCCAAGGGGTAGATGGAATAAAAAAAGCCTACGAAACAGGAAAAGGCAAGATGGTTGTCCGTGGCAAAACGAGCATTGAAGATATGCGGGGCGGACGCCAGCAAATTGTCATTACTGAGATTCCATTTGAAGTGAACAAGGCAAATCTCGTCAAGAAAATGGACGAATACAGGCTTGACCGCAAGGTGGAAGGCATAGCTGAGGTTCGTGATGAAACCGACCGTACAGGCCTCCGTATTGTTGTAGAGCTTAAAAAAGATGCAGATGCTGTAGGAGTACTAAATTATTTATTCAAAAATACAGATCTCCAGGTCGCATACAATTTTAATATGGTAGCCATACATAACCGCCGTCCAAAGTTAATGGGTCTAAGTGAGCTATTGGACGCGTATATAGAGCACCAGAAAGAAGTTGTTACAAAACGATCTGAATTCAATTTGAAAAAAGCCGCTGAACGCCAGCATATAGTGGATGGCTTAATCAAAGCCCTCTCCATTCTGGATGAAGTAATTGCTGTCATCCGAGCCTCCAAGGATAAAAGAGATGCAAAGGATAACTTAATTGCAAATTTCCAGTTTACTGAGGCGCAGGCTGAAGCTATTGTGTCGTTACAGCTTTATCGTTTGACCAATACAGACATAACAGCCCTTCAAAAAGAGGCAGAAGAGCTCATGAAAAAAATTGAAGAGCTTACTGCCATATTAGAAAGCGAACGAAAACTAGTCGGCGTTATTAAAAAAGAACTTAAAGAAATTAAGAAAAAATATGCCGACCAGAGAAGAACAGACATTGAAGCAGAAATAGAAGAAATTAAAATCAACTTAGAGGTTATGATTCCAAATGAAGAAGTAATGGTGACAGTTACTAGAGATGGATACATAAAGAGAACGAGCCTTCGTTCCTATTCAGCCTCTAATGGGCAGGATCTTGCCATTAAGGAAACAGACAGGATCCTGTTCCAGCAGGAAGTCAACACTACCAATGTCATTCTGCTTTTCACCAACAAAGGCAATTATTTATATTGTCCTGTACATGAGCTTCCTGATATACGCTGGAAGGACTTAGGACAGCATATTGCCAACATTGTGCCGATTGAACGAAATGAACAAATAATAAAAGCCATCATGATAGAGGATTTTAATAATCCTGCATATCTTATGTTTGTGACGAAAAAGGGCATGGTTAAAAAATCAGAGCTTGCCAATTATAATGCACAGCGTTATTCCAAACCTCTTGTTGCTTTAAATGTAAAAAACGACGATGAAGTCGTAGACGTCCACCTAACGGATGGAAATAATGAAGTATTTATTGCTACTCAGATGGGGTATGGTTTATGGTTCCATGAAGAAGAAGTAAATGTAGTTGGCGCACGTGCAGCAGGTGTTAAAGGTGTTAATCTCAAAGAAGACGATTGCATAGTCGGTGGAAAGATTATTAAGGATATCAAGAAAGAAGCAATATTTATTGCCACTCAACGCGGTTCTGTGAAGAAGATGAAAATAACTGAGTTTGAAAAAACCACACGTGCCAAACGGGGTGTAGTCATGCTGCGGGAATTAAAGAAGAACCCTCACAGAGTGGTTGGGCTGGAAATTGTAAAGGATTCCGACGAAATAATCCTTAAAACCAGCAAGGATTATACCGAATTGGTTAAAATCTCAAACCTCAGATTAAATGACCGATATTCCAATGGTTCCTTCGTAGTCGATGAAAATGAAAATGGACCGATTGTGGAGGTTTGGAAAGAGATTACACCTTCACTTACTCCGGAAGATAATAAATAGCCATTTTACAAATGGATAAAAAAGTGTACCTAAGCAGGTACGCTTTTTTATTTTTGAATTATGCTGGAAGGTTCTCCAATTTTTACATAAATGAACGGAAATTGGTCATCCTAGTAACATATCATGGGAAAAGGAGAACATGTCAAATGAAAAAAGAACTTTTGCTCGGTCTTACGGCTTTTTTCTTTATGTCTCTTGGTTCGGTAGCCCTTACGCACGCAGTTGAAAAACCCTCTTCCGGGTTCATCACATTACATACTTACCATGAAGATGTCACAGGAGACGGAAAGCAGGATAAAATTATCCTTTACGCCAGTCCTTATGAAGAAGGCAGCCAGTATTTTAAACGTATTTGGGCAGATATTTTGACTTCTCATCATAAGAAAATCCGTCTGCAATTTGCTGCTGGCTATCAGCCGGAAATACGGTTTAAGGACTTAAATCATGACGGTGTAAAAGATTTATTGGAGTCCAGCAACACAGGAGGAAGCGGAGGGATTTATTCCTATTCACTTTCAACGGTTAAAGACCATAAGCCTCTTTCCTTGCCGCTACCGCCACAATTAAATATCGAAGGGCGGTTTACAAAAGGATTCAACGCAAGAATTGACATTCCAACTGTCCAGAATTCAGTTTTATTGAAACTTCAAAATCGAAAATCTGAATATATACGGCTTGGAATTTATCAGGAGAACGGAACTTTAAATGAACAAACCGAGCTAATGATTGATCCTGTTTCTATTTTAAAGCCTGTACGAATCCCAGGGAAACAAGGGTATGGATTAATAGCGTATCGGCAGGTTAGCGGTGCCTATCACGCTGATCGTCTTGGTACAGTAAAATCAACCTGGTACTGGGAAAAAGGAAAGTGGAATCTCTTAAATGCAAAATGGGTTACAAAGTAACAAATGATGGGCAAATATCATACAATGGAACCAGAAAGTGCTCTATACATTAAAAGGGGGCAGCCTCCTATGATGAAAATGGACTCTGAGGATTTCACAGTTGCCATTATTCCGCCTGCTTCTGCATTTTATCCACTAGAAGGCCGCAGATACACACTTTGTGAGCTTATCTCTACTGGAGAGTTAACATTAGCAATAGGGAACCAAAAATCATATTTTTCCACAAGCCCTCCATCACAGCTATTACTAACTGCAGAATGGATAACGAATCTAGGGGAATATAGACTTGATTGTCATGTATTTATTGATGAGGAAGAGGAAAATAAACATTTGGCAAAGGTGCGCTTTATGATTTTCCAAAGAGAATTAACTCGTTTGCTGACTGCGCTTATTAACGGAGATAAAGAGATTTACACGTATAATCCGCTTCTTTTAGATGCTTCTATTCACATTCAATATCATTCAAGTCATGAAAATTTAAAGCAATCTGCTGTTGTTGGGACACCCAGGTATTACTTAAAAACAAATAGTACGATCTCTTGAAACAGGCTCTCAGGCCTGTTTTTTTAAGAAACCTTCTGGCTTCAGATCGTATAGATGGTATAAACAGCAAGAATAAAGAAGAGGGAAGGGAAGAACAATGAGACAATCATATTTATAATGCATAACTGGATAATACCATTATGAGAGCACAGATTAATATCCACTAAACGCTATTCAGTCGATTAAAAAGTGCAGAAGACCAAACGTATATTGTGAAGTGCGGCGTTAATTTATGAACGGCATTAAAATTACCAAAATGAACGCTGAAATTATATTATTTATTTTACAAAAAGGAACGAAGAGTTTACAAAACAATGATAAAAATTAAATCCTCGAAAAAATAGATATGTATTATGTAAACAAAAAATGACCGGTTTGAGATTTAAAATATACCATTAAATCCATTTTTAAAGGCTATAAAAAAATTAAAAATTAAACGATTTAACATTTCATCAATTATTTTGTTGCTGTAAATTTACTGTGAATTTGAAATACGAAATATGTAGTGAATTTGAATTTAAAAATTATAAATTAATATGAAGAAATCAATTTCGTCTCAATATTTTAAGTATACTTTTGATATGAGATAAAGTTTCAATTCTCTATTCGACTTCCTATAATATATATTATGTAAACTAGAAAAGAACATAAGTGGTTCAAAACTTCCCCGCCCCAAGTTCTTTTAAGATTCATTATGGTCCACTAATTTACCTCAAGTTGACTATAATACTCCGTTGCTTTCCAATAAGTCGCCTAAAAAACATAGTTGATGGTTTCGAAACCTAACTCCCAGGGATTGACCGTATAATTTTTCGGAGGTCTTATAATGATGAAATCAGTTCAAGTTGTGGATGATTATCTAATGTATTTACAAATCGAAAAAAATTAGTCCGTAAACACGTTAACCAGTTATACATTTGATTTAAAACTTCATGGTGAGTATCTTAAAGAAAACGTTCGTTCCTTAGACCTAAATGACCTCACAGCGTCCAGTATACGCCGTTTCGTTCAAGATCAAGTCATTAACCATAAAATTAAGCCAAGAACTCTACAACGCCGGATTTCGTGCTTAAAATCATTCAGTCAATACTGTTTTAAAAAAAATTATACAAAAAACGATTTTACAGCAGGTATTCAAGCTCCAAAATCTGAAAAAAACTGCCGAGATACATGAAATTACAAGAATTAAATAAATTATTTTCGTTTTTAGAAAGTGATTCTCGACCGCTAGGATTAAATAATGAATTGATGTTTAAATTACTTGCTACGACTGGGATGAGACGCCAAGAATTAGTGGATCTGTTGTGGGAGCAAGTGAATCTAAATAATTAAAAGGGAAAAAAGAGCGTCTCCTCCCTCTTCATCCCATTGTAATCCCTTTATTGAACCAGCATATGAAGTCACTTTCTGAAAAACAAACACATTATAATGAACCTATTGTTAATGTTATCTTCTTTACTTAAACCAAGACCCTAATACAAATTCATGGCTAACCCAACAATTAATTGGCAGCATGATAAAATTTGTGATTCCTTCCACTTTAGAAAGATTAACAATGCGTTTAGGACAAGTCCTCTATTTTGGGTTATTTGTACGTATGGGCATGGTTGTATATGCAACACATAACATTCCGGGAACTTTAACAACATTTGCTTCCACCATTGGTGGCGTGTTCGCTGTTGCCTCCAGCACCTTAATCGGGCAAGCAATTGGGGAAAAGAAGGGGCAGGATATAAAGGAATATAGAAAATGGGGCTATATTTTGTCTGCGGTATTCATGACCTTTGTGACCGTTACTTTGGCAGTAACAAGTCCATGAGTTGGACTGTTATTTACACATAATGGTAGTGTCCTTCATTTACTCATGATTATTTTATTTATTATGAATGATTCAAGATTTTATATGTTAAGATTTTTTAAAGGTTGATATGAACCCTAAGATAATTACCGTGTTAGGAATACAACTTAGTCCATATGCCTTCTGTTTTTGTTTTTTTAATATAGTATATTCTGGTGGAAATGAAAAAAATTACGGGTTTAGACTTAGAATTTATTATTTCAATAAAATAATAATCGTATTTATCAAAGTATTATAGGAATCTTAGGAACTGGAGAACGAATTCCCTGCTCATGATAACATCCAGCCATGTTGAAGTGCTCCCTGTCAAGTATACTGGGTTTTATTATCTACAATATGATTCAATTGCTTAATGGCAAGAGGAAATCCTTAACCATAAATCGCTTTCTATGAACCTAAAGTTTTCCTGTTTGAAATTCTTCCAAAGAACTACATACAAGAAAATCATCAGATGCATGATGAGCTCAACCGGTTTTTTTAATCAAACGAATTGTGTTTATGGGTAAAAAGAGGAACGTTCATTGTCGCTACAACCGCTTCTTGTGAAATAAAACAAGGGCACAGTTCTAATTTTTCTTTATAACTGGACCTTTTCTTTATATATTAAACTTATTGTCATGTTTCTCTCCATTTGGTTTTCTATCTTCTTTCTTGACAAAAAGATAGATAGAGCAGGTTTTAGTCTGCTCCCCCTATCCTTCTTTTTGTGCTTTTAATACGTAAAACTAAAACTCTAATGAAACCAGAATGATTTCATTAGCGAATCTGATTTCAATTTGCTTTTCTGAATAGTTCAATTCTCCAAATAAAATGTCATTAACAAGTACATTTTCTGTTATTAGTTCTTCAAATCGCTTGATTTGATCCTTCGTGCCTTCTGAAGCAGATATATGGAGTGTAATATATTTTTCAATTGGGAGATCAAGTTTTTTTCGAGCATCCTGAATAGCTCTGATTAATTCTTTAACCTGACCTTCTTCTATAAGCTGAGGTGTTAACGATATATCTACTATCACCTTTAATTGCTCATCTCCAGCCATCTCAAAGCCTTCCGCCATTCGATATTCTGCTATAATGTGTTCCTTTTTAAGTGTTAGTGTTTGGCTTTTAACGTTAATTTGCAGCTGTCCGTTGTCTAATAACATCTTCTGGTCGCAGCCTGAGATTTGATCAACATATTCCTTTACATCGTTTACCAGCTTGCCGAATGCAGTGCCAGCCGTTTTAAAATTTATTTTTAAGGTCGTAGTCTGGTAAACAACTACATCATCCGTAAAAACAACATTTTTAAGATTTAGCTCATCTTTCATGATGCCTGAATAACTGTTCAAATCACGTTTTTTTTCACCTTGCCAGATGATTATTTGCTGCAAAGGCTGCTTCACCTTTAAATTTTTTACATTGCGGATACTGCGCCCAAGCTCCACTATTTTCAGAACGGTTTTCATATCCTCCTCTAATGAAGGATTTATCAATGAATCGTCAGATAGAGGGGAATCTTGTAAATGAACACTCTCCTGATGGAGCTTTAAATAGATATCTTCCGACGTATATGGAACAAAAGGAGCCAGCAAGCAGCATAGTGTAGAAAGCGTTTCGAACAGCGTTGAGTAAGCCGCCAGTTTATCTTCTGATAGTCCTGAAGCCCAAAAGCGACTTCTCGATCGCCGGACATACCAATTGCTTACTTCATCCAATAATGCCCCTATTTCTCTTGCTGCTTGTGTAAATTGATAACTGTCCATATAGGAATTAACCAGTTTGACCGTGCCATGCAGTCGCGAAAGGATCCACTGATCCAGGATGGTTCTCTTTCCTGTTTGATGTCTTTTGTATTTATATCCATCAATTTTTGCGTACATATCAAAGAATTTAAACGTATTATCTAAGGTGTCGACCAATTTTGATTTTGCATCCTGTACAACCTTTTTTGAAAAACGTTTTGGATTCCAGGGTGAACTATCGACTAGGAAAGCCCATCGAAGGGCATCTGCCCCGTATTCTCCGATTAAGTCAACAGGATCTAGAGCATTTCCTTTGCTCTTGGACATTTTTTGGCCGTTTTCATCGAGTACATGCCCAAGTGACAAGACGTTTTTATAGGGTGCTTTTCCTGTGAATAGAGTAGATACAGCGAGCAGGCTGTAGAAAAATCCCCTTGTTTGATCAATTCCTTCAATGACTGCATCTGCTGGGAATTGGGATGTAAATAGTTCATTATTTTCAAATGGATAGTGATACTGTGCAAATGGCATCGAACCGCTGTCAAACCAGACATCAATCACTTCTGGGGTAC
The DNA here is from genome assembly GCF_001636425.1 of Heyndrickxia acidicola. Classification (NCBI taxonomy): domain Bacteria; kingdom Bacillati; phylum Bacillota; class Bacilli; order Caryophanales; family Bacillaceae; genus Heyndrickxia; species Heyndrickxia acidicola. The sequence goes on along the minus strand of NZ_KV440953.1, from coordinate 958,686 downwards.
GTTTCATTTCACCATTACATTTCGGACATGTACAATGCACCTTATCTATATAAGGCTTATGGAGCTCCATGTCATCTGTTATTGGAGCTGCCGTAAGCTTTTGCAATTCCTTGATACTTCCAGGAGCTTCTTCATGATGGCAGGCAGAACAGATCCAAACGTTTAGAGGTGTACCCCAATAGCGGTTTCTGCTTATGTTCCAATCCATAAGATTCTCAAGAAAATGACCAAAACGCCCATCCTTAATATGGTCTGGATACCACTGAACGGCTGCGTTGTTCACAAGCATTTTATCCTTTAAAAAAGACATCTTAATAAACCAGCTGTCTGCAGCATAATAAAGTAATGGTGAGTCGCATCTCCAGCAATGAGGATAGCTGTGCTCATATTTTTCCTTATGAAAAAGCGTGCCTTGATCAGAAAGCATTTTAATAATATCCACATCACACTCCTTCACAAATCTTCCGGATAGTTCTGTAACCTCGTCAGTATAGCGTCCTTGTTGATCCACTAGATTAATAAAAGATAAATCATTATCCTTAACTGTTTTATAGTCATCCTCGCCATATGCCGGAGCTATATGGACAATTCCTGTACCGCTGCTTTCCGTGACATAATCCGCTGTTATGATATAATGTCCTTTCTCTACGGCCGCATAATGAAATGGCGGTGAATAACACACTCCTTGAAATTCACTGCCAAGATGCTCACTTAATACCTCAGTATGATCATCAAAGATGTTATCCAGTGAGGCTTTTGCAACAATATATACATCATTATCCTTTTGTACGCGAACATACGTGATTGCAGGATTCATAGCAAGAGCGACGTTTGCTGGCAGCGTCCAAGGCGTTGTGGTCCAGCCTAGGAAATATTCGTTATCTGCATCAACACGCTTGAATTTAACGGTTGCTGACAAATCTTTTACATCTTTATATCCTTGTGCCACCTCATGCGAACTTAGTGTCGTTTGGCAGCTGGGACAGTATGGTGATACCCGATGGCCTTTATGCAAAAGACCGTCTTTATGAACTTTGCTTAGAATGTTCCATACACTTTCAATATAATCGTTACTTAAAGTTAAATAAGGACTGTCCATATCTACCCAATAACCTAACTCTTCTGTGAATGAACGCCATTTCCTTTCATAGGTAAATACACTCTCTTTACATTTGTTAATAAACGCCTCCACACCGTATTGTTCAATCTCCTGCTTTCCTGAGATGCCAAGCTGCTTTTCAACACCCAGTTCAACAGGAAGACCATGTGTATCCCATCCGGCCTTTCTTTTCACGTAAAATCCCTTCATGGTTTTATAACGTGCTACAACATCTTTGATTGTTCGTCCGAAGGCATGGCCTACGTGTGGCAATCCATTTGCAGTGGGGGGCCCCTCATAAAAAACAAAGGGTGCTTTACCTTCTCTTAATTGAACAGATTGTTGGAAAATACTGTTTTCTTTCCAATATTGACGTACACGCTCCTCACGTTTGACAGCTGACTCCCTGTTCTTCTTCATCGATATCGCTCCCATACATAATAAAATGGATAAAAACATACAAAAACCCCGTCCCAAGAAAGGGACGGGGTAAACCGCGATACCACCCTAATTCTATTGATCCGGTCAATAGCACTTAGCAACGTACAATCATACGTGTTCTTTGTAACGGCAGACACCCGGCTGGACTTACTGAAGGATTCAGCCCAGCTTCTCAGAGAGGATTTTCACATAACACTTGAACACTGACTTGCACCAATTTGTCAGCTCTCTGGAGATCAAGAAGTAAGGCTACTCTTTCTCATCAACGAATTTGTATGCTTTTATTGGAATTTATTGTAACAGGCTGCATAGCCGCTGTCAATTCCCTAAATTTTTATTTTTTGGATTTAGGCTATTATGGAAAAATAAATCAAATCCAAAAAAGAAGCGGAGCCATTTCCGCTTCTTTTTTGCTATTAATCAATTTTAATGTTCGTTTTTGCTTCTGGATGCAATATTTTATTCGTAGAGGCATCTTTAACAGCGTCAAATACAAGAGTTACTTTATGAATGTCTTGCTTGCCGCCTCCCAGACAAATTCCGTAAATATCATCTTGAGTCCCTTTACCCGTAATATCATGATTGTAGTTGGACGGTAAAATGTTTAAATGCGTATCCAGATCTTCTCCTTGGTCCGTTTCAATTTGACTAAGCGAATTAAAGGTTAGATGCTTATTGGTCGTATTTTCAATGGATAACCGAACCTGCACATAATACACCGCACCTTTCACCCTGAGCTTGTCCGTCATGTTACTGATTTCCTCAAGCCATTGAGGATTAATATCGGTCAACTTAATGATTTTGATATCTTTAACGTTGACTTTGATAGGATTAAGGTCTACTGTTGAATTCACCTTTTTGTATTTCACTAATTCCTCTGTTCCTTGTTCGTTCTTCACCTTTTGGCCAATTTGATTTAAATCTTTATTTTCATCCTGTGATGACTGTCCAGCAGATGGATTTATATTCTTTGCTGCTCCACCCTGCTGACCATTTCCGCAGCCAGCCAGCAGTCCGCCTGCAAGCAATCCGGAGAATAAAACCTTAACAAGCTTATTCATTTTTTATCGTACCTTTCTTCTTCTGTTTTTATTTAATAATACTTCTAGTATGTACTAATCTAATATACTCCTTACAGAAAACTTTTCAATGACTAAGCTCAAACCGTCACGAATCCTTCACGAATCTACCTACACATAATACTACTTCCCTTTTTGCTTGAAATATTAGTATGACAAGTAAAGAGAACACTAAAAAAAGAACAAGTGTCTTTCTGTTAATTACGCATTGACAAATTAAATGAGATAAAAAACGAGCAGTTATCAAACAGCAAATAATAAAAGACACTTTCCAATGCGAAAGTGTCTTTTAATCGTCAAAACAGGTCATTAAATCAAGATCCAAAAATAGCCGATATCACTTGATCGTAGGACATTGAGCTATCCACTATGTAAGTACCTGGACGTAAATGATTTTCAATCCCTTTATTCTCAACATCTTTTGAAAATTTGAAAGCATCCGTAATGATATGTCCTCTTACAAGCCAATTGCCTACATCAATACTTGTCATACCTTGTGTTATACGTACGGGAACTCTGTACACAATTTTTTGGCCATTGGCAGGCGGTGTGCTTTTTGATCCGCTTTTTGCTTCTGCTATTGCTTTATCGTAATCGGATTTTGTTTGGACCACATAGCCTGCAGAAGAAAGCTCGCTTTGCATCTCTTTTTTAGTGGGCTGTACTTTTATTGCTGTTAGGCTTTGCTTTGTTTTGACAGGTGCTTTTGATGCATTGCTGCTTTTAGTTGCAAAGAATACCGCTCCGCTGATACTTGTAGCAATTAGAAGTCCGGCTGCAAAGCTGCCCAATAAATTAGATCTCATTTGCAACCTTTCCCCTTTCTTCTTTTGTTTCATAACGGGCAATTACCTGCCGTATATCGTTTTCTGACACTTGCTTTTGAGCTGCTATATTTTCAATAGAGTATTTTCGTTTATATAAATCCAGTACATCACGAATAAAAATTCTGTCATTCGTAGAAAGCTGGACTCCTGCTTCTCTTGAAATTACTTCTAAGTCAAGCTCCATATTTCGCAATGATTCTCGCATTTCATTGATATCAGTCATAACTGACATATGTACCATATCAATTTCCTTTTGCTCAGCTTTTGCAGCTTTACGAGTTCTTGCCATTGAAACAATAAGCAGTAAAGCAGATACTGCGAATAAAATGGCTAATGTCCATTCCATCAATAATTTACCTCCTTTATAAGAATAGATCTACCAAGTTATTATTATACATCTGAAATTGACATTTTTCGATTTAAATATTTTAAATATGTCAAAAGTCGTAGAAATTCTACAGAATCAGCCACTGCTTCATATGATAACCAGTTAGTTTAAGCTTTCCTATAAATATCCAATGTTATAAGGTGCTATAACTGCTCATAGAAATATAGAAAAAATAATTAAAATGCATGTGATGAATTACGAAAAGGGAAAATGGACAGGTACCTCGAAATAATTTAAAGATGGCACGGCTTTAATGTCGAATGAACATTTCGCTTTAAAAAAGGGTGTTTCGCATAGATTGCTGCTTTACATAGAAAGAATTATTCCGTATATCGTCGATCTTCGCGTCGTGTTTTGTAAGTTAGTCACAAGTTTTAATACTGAACCAGGATTTTCAATTATGTCAATTAGCAATAAAGATTACGAAAGAGCCTAAATAAAGGAGTGAATTTTTGTGGCTAACAGTTATTTTTTCACTGGTTTTCCGGGATTCATTGCTACCTCCCTAATAAAACAGATTATACGGGATCGTTATGAATGGGAACATATGTATTTGCTTGTATTACCTAGCCTGCTTGAAAAGGCGCGCTCGGAGATGAATCAAATTAAGGAGGAGTTTGCCCTATCGGAGGAATCATTCATTTTGATTTCAGGTGATATTACAAACAAAGACTTAGGTATACCACCTGAATTGAATGAACAACTTCAGCATCAAATCACACATATCTTTCACCTAGCAGCCATTTATGATCTGGCGGTTCCAAAAAATCTTGCCTTCCAGGTAAATGTAATTGGAACATCAAATATCAATAATTGGATCCTTACCTTGCATAATCCAGAAAGATATATTTACTTTAGCACCTCTTATGTAGCTGGAGACCGTGAAGGGCGTATACTGGAGACTGAGCTTGAAAAAGGCCAGGGATTTAAGAATCATTATGAACAAACCAAATATGAGGCTGAGATTTCAGTTCGAGCAATAATGAATTCAGTTCCAACCACTATTATCCGGCCTGGCATCGTTGTTGGAAACACCCAAACGGGCGAAACCATTAAATTTGACGGCCCTTATTTCATCTTGAATTTTTTTGATAAATTGAGATTTCTCCCTTTTTTGCCCTACCTCGGCAGCGGAAAAGCTGAGGGGAATTTTGTTCCAGTGGATTATATTTTTAAAGCAGCGAATTATCTGGGACATGCTAAAATTGGAATCGGAAAAACCTATCAATTAACGGACCCTAAACCCTACCCAATTAAAGAGGTATATCGGATGCTAATGGCCGAATTACTTGGACGAGAGCCTAGTGGGAGCATTCCCCTCTCTTTTTCAAAATGGCTGCTTTCTATTCCGGCGTTTAGAAAATGGACAAGAGTTGAAAAGGAAGCGCTTGATTACTTTACATGTATGGCGGAATATGACTGCTCCCGAGCACAGGAGGATTTAAGGGGCTCTGGTATCTCATGCCCAGACTTTAAGGAGGTCATTCCTGCTATGGTGGATTTTTATAAGAAGCATAAAGATGATCCTGAAAAGCAGCTGAAAATTCACTAATGTATAGTATAAATCTTCATAAACCTAGTAAAATACCTTTAATAATCATATTCGTTTTCTAAATGTAAACTGGAGGTCAGTATGGAAAACTACCATTCACTGGTTAAACGGCAAAAAGCCTTCTTCCAATCTAATCAAACAAAGGATCTTTCCTTTCGTATGGCTGCTTTGCAAAGCTTAAGGACGTCTATTCAAACGAATGAGTCCGAGCTTATGGCAGCGCTAAAATCAGATTTAAATAAGTCAGAGTTTGATGCTTATTCAACTGAAATTGGTGTTGTCCTGGAAGAAATCCGCTTTACACTGTCCCGGCTGCGTTCATGGGTTAAACCCAAAAAAGTCAGGACACCGCTTACTCACACTGGATCGAAAGGGTTTATTTATCCAGAACCATACGGAATAGCTTTCATTATTTCACCATGGAATTATCCTTTTCAGTTGGCTGCTGCTCCACTTATTGGTGCTATAGCAGCGGGAAATTGTGCAATTATAAAACCGTCGGAATTAACGCCGAATACCTCCGAAATTTTTGCAAAGCTGATTAAGGAAATATTTCCAGAGGATTATATTGCTGTAGTTGAAGGGGGTATCGATACAAGCGAAGCTTTGTTGCAGGAAGACATGGATTACATTTTTTTTACAGGGAGCGTCCCTGTAGGAAAAATCATTATGGAAGCAGCTTCTCGAAATTTAACACCCCTTACCCTTGAACTGGGTGGAAAAAGTCCATGTATTATACACGAGGATGCTAAAATAAAACTGGCTGCTAAGCGGATTGCCTGGGGGAAATTTATGAATGCAGGTCAAACCTGTATTGCCCCTGACTACTTATATCTCCACGGTAGGATCAAGGATGTGTTTTTACGCCATCTTAAGGAAGCGATTAAAGAATTATATGGTGTACGGCCTCTTGAAAATCCAAACTTCACCAGGATCGTTAGTGAAAAACATTTTCAAAGACTTTGTTCCTTTTTATCCAATGGGGACATCTATTCTGGCGGGAAAACAAAAAGGGACAAATTGCTGATAGAACCGACCGTTTTAACAGATATCACCTGGGACGACCCTGTCATGGAGGAAGAAATATTTGGCCCGATTCTTCCAGTTCTAGTTTATACAGAGCTTCCTGAGGTAATAGAAGGCATTCGTAATCATCCAAATCCGCTTTCTCTTTATTTATTTTCAGAAGACAAAAGGGTTCAAAAGGAAATTCTTGAGAGTGTTTCTTTTGGGGGAGGCTGCATGAATGATACGGTTTATCATTTTGCATCTCCATACCTGCCCTTTGGAGGCGTAGGGGCCAGCGGAATGGGAGCCTATCATGGGAAGGGTAGCTTCGATACCTTTTCCCATCAAAAAAGCGTCTTGAAGCAAACCACGTCGTTTGATATCCCCTTCCGATATCCAAATATAAAAAACGGTTTACAGAAAATCAAACGCTTCTTAAAATAATCATTCATTTATTTCCATCGTCTATAATACTCAGCTGTATTGAATGAAGTTTGGATCATCATTTCCATATAGGGATTTTTACTTTGCAAAAGAGTTTGTAGACTATCTTTTTACATTCTCTTTATCTGGTATATTTTTAAAGCATCATTGTATTAATCTGCATTTCTCCCTAAAATAATATGAAAAAGTTTCATCTACTAGTGGATTACGGAGGGAGATCATTCATGAGACAGGAGCTATTGTACATTGGGAAAAAAATAGTAGAAAATCAAGTTCAAATTGCCGGGAAGCTAATTGATTTTCAAAATGTACATTACAAGCACATTTTAGAACATTCAGATGAAAGCTATGAGCAGTTGATCGAATGGCGTGCGGAATTAATTCAGGCACTAGGAAAATCTCTGTTTGGCGACTCAGAAGAAGTTCGCAAGGAAATTCATCAATGGGCAGAAAAAACAGGAGACTTTTCTATCCGAAATCAAATCCCTTTAAGCGATACTCTTAGAGCATTAACCTGTTACCGCTCTGTCATTTGGGAAGTATTTACCGAGGAATTAGAAAAGCGTGCATTCCAAGCCATTACCATGCTTCACGTAGGGAAAATCATCGATCCACTGCTGGACGAGATCAGTAATATTTTTGGTTTGATGTGGGAGCAGCATACGAATAAATTGATGGATAATGCCTATTCAGCCTTGGATGAAATATCTGTTCCCCTTGTACCTGTGGATGAAGGCGTTGCTATCATTCCTGTTGTAGGAAACATAGATGAGCGGAGAGCACAGCTCATTTTGGAGAATTCTCTGGAAAAAAGCCAAAACTTTGAAGTAGATCACTTAATTATGGACATATCAGGAGTCCCGACAATAAATGAAGCAGTTGCTGATAAGCTTATTAACATAACAAAAGCTCTTTCATTAACAGGTATACAGGCTCATTTAACTGGAATTAGGCCAGAAATCGCACAGACCCTTGCCAGTCTGAACATTCCGTTCCATGACCTTAAAACCTCGGGCAGCTTAAGGCAGGCATTGCACAAAATTAGAAATAGACAGGGGCTCTAAAAAACAAAAAGCTGACCATTGAGTTCAGCTTTTTATTTTATATTTTTTTCTTATATTAAAAGCTTTCAGATTAAGTTATCACATATCTTTCTCCACACTTGGTTACACCCATATTTACAATTCAAGAGAAATTTGTATCCGGTCCTCTGGCTGGAGAATAGGAACCTGTCTCTGGACTGTATTGGGATATTTTATCCCGGCTCCCGTGTTAAGTGCTACAACGCAATCATCTTTTTTTATCCAGCCCGTTTCTCTTAGTCGTCTAGCAGCCACAAAGGCAGATGCTCCTTCAGGACAGATAAAAGCTCCTTCATAGGTTGCGATTTTCTTTTGTTCTTCCAGTATTTCTTCATCATCTATGGAAATCGCACAGCCTTTTGTTTGATATAAGGCTTCTAGTACCAGGAAATCTCCCAGTGCCTTGGGAACATTTATTCCGAAAGCAATCGTTTCAGAATCAGGCCAGAATTCTGAAGAAGCCTTACCTTCTTCCCAGGCCTTTACGATGGGGGCACAGCCTTTTGCTTGAACAGCCACCAGCCTTGGGAGCTCTCCCTCCACCCAACCAAGACTTTTTAATTCATTTAATGCTTTATATATACCGATAAGACCGACTCCTCCCCCAGTTGGATAAAGAATGACATCCGGCATTTTCCACCCCAATTGCTCAGCAATTTCAATACCCATGGTCTTCTTGCCTTCAATACGATATGGTTCTTTTAATGTCGAGGCATCATATAACCCTTTTTCCTCTATCACCCTGGCAACAATTTTTCCTGCGTCGCTTATGAGCCCGTCTACCAGATATAGCTTGGAGTCTGCTGCTATGCATTCATTCCTTGTGATGGCAGGAGCATCAACAGGCATGACGATAGTGCACTGTATACCAGCTCTGGCAGAATACAATGCCCATGCCGCACCAGCATTTCCGTTTGTTGGCATAGCCAGTTCTTTTACCCCAAGCTCCTTTGCTTTGGATACACCAACTGCAGCACCGCGAGCTTTAAATGTCCCTGTAGGTATAATTCCTTCATCCTTCATAAAAAGCTGAGGGATAAACATATCCTTGCCGATAAACGGCATGCTGACTAAGGGGGTCATTCCTTCTCCCAATGTTACGACATTGGAGGGGTTTTGAACCGGGAGCAATTCGTGGTATCTCCAAAGATCTGAGCTTCTTGTTAATAGATCTTCCCGTTTTATCTGTTTCTTCATTTTTTCAAGGTTATATTTCACCAACAGCGGAGAGCCGCAAGAACACAATTGGTGCTTTTCATCTGGAAAATATTCAGCTTGACACTTGGGACAGGCAAGGTGAGAAATAAAACTGTATGCCATTTAATACATCCTCCTTAATAGGAATACAATGATTTTTAATAGTATACCAAATTAATAGGAATAATAAGAATTAATTCGATCGAATAATCAGTTTTTTATTCAGGGAAAACGCTAATCGATAGGCGCTGGAGCCTTAATAATATTATTCAATAAAAAAACCTGCCATTTCAACAAGCAGGCTGTCCTAAGTATTTTTACACTTTAGCATATTCTTTTGTTACTTCTTATCCTTGGTCATCAATCGTATCTTTAATAATATCAACTGTAACGGTTTTTTCATTGTACATAACATCAACAAGTGGGTGTGATAAGTGGACGATTACTGATTCTACTCCCTCCCCCAGCAGATTTCATCTATTGCTTTTACACAATGACTGCAGAACATGCCGCTAACTTTGAATTAATATAAAAAGTACCGTGAAATTTTGTTAGCGGTGATTTCTGTGTGATCCAGACAGGCTCCAAAGTTAGCCCTTTACTTTCTATTATCAGTAAAGCAGAAAAAATGACTGAAATTACTTTAAAACTCCATTGCTCAGGGCCGAGGAAAAAACCACTGGAGGATTGGATATCTACAGATGATGGTCAATCGCAATATTGGATTAACGTTTGATACTCGGTTATAGTGAGTTGTTAATCTTTTAGAAGGCTTCTGGGATTCAGATAGGTTAGCTACCGTACGTGAACATGTCTGCAGCTTATTGAAAAGGCAGCTATGCAGCTGCCTTTTCATTCTAGCTTTTTGAATCTGTTTAACCTTAAATGCAAACTGTGTACGGAGCGGAGTTAAACTGCAGGATGAACGGAACACTCTTCCAGAAACAGCATTACCTTCCGTTTCTCACTTCCTATGAAGGGACAACCTTTTGTCCAATCGTTTCAATGAGCTGAGTGGACATTGGAAAATTGATCGCTGAAGGGTCTGCGGCTACTGCAGCGGATGCTTTTTTTAATGATTCTTCAGGGATTTTATAATTCGAAAAATCCTCCGGCAGCCCGGTTAAAAGCCTTAATTGGCGGATTTTTTCAATGGAACGATGAAGAAGCGTTTTCTGATCGGCTCCTGCTGTATGAATGGCTAATGCTTCTGCCAGCTGTCCTGCCTTTTTTATATACAAATCAGGTAAGTGCTCCATCACCACAGGCAGAAAGACGGCATTGGCCAATCCATGAGGAATCCGGAATAAGGCCCCATACGCATGGGCAAAATTATGAACTGGAATGGCATGTAATGCAAAGCTAAATGCTGTTATTCCCATTAAGCTTGCTTGGAGCATTTCCATTCTCGCCTCAAGATTTGTACCGTCATTTACCGCTATCACAAGATTCTTCTCAATTAATCGAATCGCTTGCAATGCATATGCATCAGTATGAGAAGTAGCATTTGGAGAAGCTAAAGCTTCGATTGCGTGAGTCAATGCATCCATCCCTGTAAATGCTGTTATGAAAGGCGGCAGGCCCACTGTTAATTCCGGATCCAAAACCGCTATATCTGAACTGATAAAAGGATTGATGATATTTGCCTTGACCTTAAGATCTTCATTATAGATAACTGCAATAGGCGATACCTCGGAACCCGTTCCTGCCGTTGTAGGAATGGAAATATGGGGTATGCCCATTGCCTTTGCATGTGGAAAGGTTTCTGCAAGAAATCCTCTTGAAATGGATTCCTTTATATCATCCAGTCCTTTGAACAATGAATATTTAACTCCCTTTACGGTATCCAGCACACTTCCTCCGCCTACAGCAAGAAGCGCATCAGCACCTTGTTTTCTTGCATATTGTACAGCAGCATTTACACAGCTGCTTTCTGCATCCTGAGAAATATCTAAATAAATCCCGGCAAGTTCTGGTCCGCTTCCCTCCTGCTTCATTGTAAAAGCCTCTTCAACCATTTGGACAATCCCTGCTTTGTCCAGTCCTCTGTCGCTAAAAAGGACAACTCTTGTTGCTCCCATGCCTCTAAATAGCTCTGGAATAAGCCCTCGTGAATTTACTCCTGCATGAATGGCTGTACGCAGCCAGAAACTTGATTGTTTCATTTTTGATTCAACCCTCTCCCTATTCGAATTGGACTTGAATTAGACAAAGGCTGCAAAAAAATTGTTGTTTTTCTTACAATGAATCAACCCGTTTTTTATTGTCGACTAAAATAACTAACGGATACGTTGGTGTTAGCAGGAATTTCACAATTCAAGCTAAGTGGTGAGTAGTTCAAACGATATCAAAATCCTTCATTTGCTGTTTATAGATTTCATCTATTTTTTTGCTTTTTGCTCTTGCCAAAATTTCCATGCGGACGGAGAGCTGTCTCATTGTAAAATTCATGGTTTGTTTAAAACCGTCTTCCTTGCCAAAAGGATTATCCTCTGTCTTGCCTTCTTGATTAAGCTTTATTGCAAGTGGTGCCAATTGTTCCATTTTCTTTGCCACTATATCAAAAATATGTGGATGTTCACTTATTAAACGCTGTAAAAGAAAGGTTCCATATGCGATATGGCGTGACTCGTCTCTTTTTAAATAGCCTATACCCTTTAATAAAGACGGCATCTTACCCGTTTCTTCAAGTGATTGATAGAATCCAAAGTATCCTGTCTCAGCAAGGACTCCTTCTACAAACATATTATATACAGTAGAAGCCTCAGCTATAGCCTCAGGCGAGTGGTCTTTTTCCAAACGCTCCATTGATGCCGGCAGTATTTCATTAAAAATAGTATTGTAGGTATCACTGTGATAGCGGGTAAGATCTCCATTTTCACCTAATGCATTCAAGACAATCCTGAAAAACTCCGTATGCTTTGCTTCTTCAAACAAGAATGTAGTCAAAAACATCTCCTCTTCAAGACGGCCTTCTTTTGCAATGACCATCATAAGAGGGAGCAAATCCCTGGTTACAGCTTCTTCGCCACCCTGGAATTGAGAAATCAGTTTCAATATTTGCTCCTTTTGCTCCTCGTTAAAGGTTTCCCAGTCCTTTACGTCCTGAGTAAAATCCAAATCAGCTGGATTCCACACACCCAACTTTTTTGCTTTTTGATAAAGCTTATAAGGGAGGCTCTCTTCAGCCAGTCCTTTACTGCTTGTCGTTTGAATCATTCTCATTTCCAATCATTTCCTCCTTTATTAGCAATTGGCCCGTACAGTATGCTAACAATCTATCAGAGGGAGTATTTGTAAGGGCTTCCAATATATTATATTATGAAAAAAATAAGATTAAAATGACTATAATGATAGGAAGGAATTATTAAGCTGCTGCTGTCTGCCTAAAATCGTAAAAAGTATCATAAAGACAAACACGTAAAAAGGAGAGGCAGCTATTTGCCCTCCCCTTCTTTTCATTCATTCTGGGAAAAATACGGATTTTATATGACGGCAGGACCGGATAACTGATATCCTTCCTTTACTACTCTTACACCATGATTGTCAATACTCAGCTTTAGAACATTAAAGCCGGAAAACGATGCCGTTAATCCATTAACAATTCCATCACATAAACCCTTTTCACTAAAGCATACAATGGTAGGTCCAGACCCGCTTAAGGCAGCACCAAAAGCACCCAGTCTCAAGGCTTCTTCCTGAACAATCGGGAAATGCGGTACAAGATTAGAGCGGTAAGGCTGGTGAAAACAATCGTTTTTCATCATTTTACCCGCTACTTCCCAGTTACCTGTCACGAGAGCTGCAACAAGTGTGTTGGAAACAGCAGATGCTTTGACAGCTTGCGAGAAATTCATCTGGGCAGGCAATACTCCTCTTGCACTTTGTGTAAATAGCTCGGTTTGAGGAACCACAGCAATCACTTCGAAATTAAGGTTCTCAACCTTTATGATGTCTACACTTTGTTCCAATTGGCTCCCCACCACAAGCCCTCCTAAAAGGGAAGCACCTGCATTATCCGGATGGCCCTCTAATTCAGTTGCCATTTCAAGCTTTTGCTTTGTGCTTAATTGAAGGTTAGCCATATGATTCGCTAGTTCAATTCCTGCAACAATGGCAGCAGCACTTGATCCTAACCCTTTGGCTAGTGGAATGTGACTGAGGATTTTAATGCTGCAAGGCGGCAAATCTCCATTAAATTGTTTGGCTGTACGAAAAGCCGTCTGACAGATAAAATGCTGTTCATCTGTTGGCAGATCCCCTAATTCCTTTTCAAATGAAATTACTTTCCATTTATCGCTTTTTTCCACCTCTATGGTCAAATACAAGTCCAGTGCGAGTCCCAGTGAATCGAAGCCTGGGCCAAGATTTGCAGTACTGGCAGGAACCTTAATAGTATATTTTTCACACCCATGCATCATATCCGAACCACATCCCTGATATAATCCGCTACAGCTCCTTCGCGATTAGGTAAAACAACGGGAGCGATTCGGCTGTTTTCGATTGCAGTTACCGGATCCTTTAAACCATTCCCTGTTAAAACGGCAACGATTTTGCTGCCCTGTCTTATTTCACCGCTCACAACCTGCTTGTAAATACCCGCGATTGGTGTACAAGAAGCAGGCTCTGCAAAGATTCCTTCGTTTCTTGCAATCATGCGGTATGCATCAAGAATTTCTTCATCGCTGACGGCTGCAATCCTTCCATTAGACTGTTCCAATGCCTCTACAGCCAGATTCCAGCTTGCAGGGTTTCCAATTCGTATAGCAGTTGCAATGGTCTCAGGGCACTCGAAAACTTTCCCTTTTACAAGAGGTGAAGCACCCTCCGCTTGAAAACCATGCATGGAGGGAAGGGCAGTCCCTTTATGTTTATGATATTCTTTAAATCCCATCCAATAAGCACTTATATTCCCTGCATTTCCAACAGGAAGAGCCACAATATCAGGAGCATCACCAAGTTCATCACAAATCTCAAAAGCAGCCGTTTTTTGACCTTGGAGACGGTATGGATTCACTGAGTTCACCAATGTAATAGGCTCCGTTTCGCTTAAGTTTCTTACCATTTGCAGAGCTTGGTCAAAATTCCCTTCAATTGAAAGAATGTTTGCACCATACATAGCTGCCTGGGCCAGTTTCCCAGCTGCAATTTTCCCTTCTGGTATAATGACAATTGACCGAATTCCTGAACGCGCTGCATATGCAGCTGCAGAGGCGGATGTATTGCCGGTTGATGCACAAATGATGGTCTGAGTCCCTGCTTCTAAAGCTTTTGCAACAGCCATTACCATTCCTCGATCTTTGAAAGACCCTGTAGGATTCACTCCCTCCGTTTTTACGTATAGCTCCACTCCCCATTCTTTTGAGAGCTTCTCTAACTTTATGAGAGGCGTATTTCCTTCATTTAGGGATAGTAAGGGAGTATGTTCATTTACAGGTAGATAGTTTCGATACTTTAACAGGATTCCTTTTGCAATCATTATCTTCCTCCTCCTTCTACCCGATAAATGCTTTTTATTTCCTTGATTTTTTCTAAACCTTCAAGATTCTTTATAATATCTTCATAGTCTTTTAGTGATGTTTGATGAGTAACAAGAATGATTTCAGCCAGACCGGACTCTTTTAGAGGTAGCTGGAGAATTTTTTCAAAGCTTGCTCTGTGCTGTGCAAATATTGCAGTTATATTTGAAAATACGCCTACTTCATCTTTCACGTGCAAACGAAAATAATATTTAGAATAAATAGATTCTTTCGGTTTTAACTGTTTCGTATATTGAGGAGTCAATAAATTTCTCCCGCTGACTCCAAGACGCATGTTTTTTAAGACACAGACCAAATCAGATACAACAGCGGTGGCTGTAGGCAAACTACCGGCACCTGGGCCATAGAACATCGTTTCGCCTACCGCTTCACCATAGACATAAACCGCATTAAATTCATTCTGAACAGAAGCCAGCGGATGAGAATCTATTAAAAGCGTTGGCTGAACACTTACTTCCACTTTTTCATTATCACGATGTGCTGTACCAATTAGTTTCATGGTGTATCCCAGCTGTTTTCCATACTTAATATCTTCCTCTGTGATGGAGGAGATTCCTTTAACCAAAACATCATCTAAATCTATGTTCATAGAAAAGCCCAGAGAAGCCAGGATGGCCATCTTTCTCGCAGCATCCAATCCTTCTACATCTGAGGTAGGGTCTGCTTCAGCAAAACCGAGGCTTTGAGCTTCTTTTAAGACCTGATCATAGGGAGAACCCTCCTGGCTCATTTTTGTCAGGATAAAATTTGTTGTACCGTTCACAATCCCCATAATTTTGGTTAGCTTATCTGAGGACAGCCCATCAGCAAGACTTCTAATAATAGGAATTCCTCCGCCTACACTTGCTTCGTAGTATAAGTCACAGCCATTTTCAGAAGCAGCTGCTAAAAGCTCTGACCCATAGAGAGCCATTAAATCTTTGTTAGCCGTTACAACATTTTTCCCTTTTCTTAATGCTTCCAATAAGTAGGCTTTTGTATCTTCTACTCCCCCCATGACTTCTATAATGACGTCAATGGTTGGATCATTAAGAATTTCTTCTGGATTTATCGTTAATGTAGCTGCATCCACTCCAACGTCTCTGCTTTTGGAAGGATTTTGTACAAGAATTTTCTTTACCTTTACTGGACAGCCTACTTGATGAATCAATGTGTCCTGATGATTTTCAATTATTTTTACAACCCCGGATCCCACTGTCCCTAAACCTAATAATCCAATTGATATGCTATCCACTAAAAGTCCCCCCGCCAGTTTGTATTCCCAGAAAGAACAACTGTACTTTCTTTGTAGACATTATATGGCTGTAATATCAATTATGCAATAGGCCTTTTAATAGATATAATGTTATGTAAACGCTTAATAGCTTGGTATAATTAAGTTTTTTTAGAAAAATTTTTTTCATTATTTTCTAAATTCATGAATGCTTCATTGGAAACTGCTCGTTTTTCACCTCAGTTTCAGCTGATCCGAAAGGGAGACCGCCAACTTTTGGTGAAATTTCTACGCTAAGGAATTTGGTAAGTTTTTTTTCAATCTTTATTTAACGATCTAAATTTATATTCTCCTAGGAAATTAATATGTTCCCATCTTAAGGAAGAGACGTGTAGAAGTAACTCTTCTTTTAAAACCCTTTTTTCTGAAACTCTTTTGTTACGTCACTTAAATATACAGTGTTCAATACCCTTATCGCATTATTTATAATATTTAATGTACTAGCTTTTGTAACTGATCTTGAATCCCGCGTTCTCTGAACTCACCACGTTTATCTTCCGATAAGATGCTAAACTAAGGCGAAGTTATAATTTACAAAAATGGGAAGTTTTCGGTTCTTTCTATTTAGAAGGGAATTGGATATTTATGTTAATGCAGAAGTAATATTAGTAGATTTACACTTAAACTAAAGATTCAGGTTAATGCAATAAGGATTTAATACCAAAAAAAGATAATATATCCAATAAAAAATCAAAATATGTTAATGTTTAGATATAGGTTTTATAAAGGGGGCTCTAACTAATAATGAAACGATTAATCACAATTATACTTACCTTATTTGTTTTATTAGGCTTAATTTACGGCATTACTCACTATACTCACACGAAATTTATTGATTATTCATTTTTTATTGGAATTGCAGTCACTGTTATTATTGGTTTTTTTACTTCAAAGGGAGGAGGGTTTTGGAGTAAAAATGTAGATATGATAGCCCAAGCAAACATCGGGATACAAGGTGGAAGAACAAAAATCTGAGTTTTTACCGAATGTTGCCTTTCTTACTTCCTTGGTTTATACAATTATTTGCCTTGCAGCATTGTTATTACAATACAGAAGTTATTTCTAAAGTTAAAATGATCCCCGTATTTGAAAGCTTGAAGGTGTGAACTAAAGATTAATGCAAGAGAGGCTGTGAAGTAGTTTGAGAGGTTATAAAGCAATGCTATTTGATTTAGATGATACCTTACTTAATAGGAATAAGGCAGTAGAGAAAATGTTTTTAATTATTTTAGAAAAGTGTTATGAGGATGTTAAACATTCAGTCAAAAAAGAAATGTTGCAAAAATTTAAGGAATACGATCATAGAAGCTATGGCTATAGTGATAAAATAAAGGTTTTGGAATCATTTTTTGATGAATTTCCACCAAAATATAGATTGCCACGTAATCACATTCAAGATTTTTGGAATAATAATTTTCCTCATTGTTTTTCTATAAACCAAAATACTATGAATATCGTAAATACTATAAAGATGAATGTTAAAGTTGCAATTATTACAAACGGCACAACTCAGAGACAAAAAGCTAAAATAATGAACACTAATTTAAATAGATGTTTTGATATAATAATTATTTCTGAAGAAGTGGGATTTAGTAAACCTGACAAACGCATATTTGAATTAGCATTAAATAAGCTAAATGTGCATCCGGAAGCGGCATTATTCGTTGGAGATGACATAGAAAAGGACATTGGTGGTTGTCAAAATGCAAATATAAAGGGCATATGGTTCAATCCTCATAAAATTAAGAATGATACCGAAATAATCCCCTATGCCGAGATCAATTCTTTTGATAGATTATTAAGTTATCTTACATAATAAGAATAATCAAAAATAGTTTTACTTCACAATATTTTTATAATGAGTAAAAACAATAATAACGATTATCGAAAAGAAGAAAAAAAATAGAACTTAATAATATTTTAAAAGATGTTTAATGACTAAATCGTTGTTGGATTAAAGAGCGTTAGTTTACCATAACATTATTTGGACATTAAAATTCGAAAACAATAAAGCTAAATACAACCCCTAATTCATTTTCTTAGCGTAGAACATCAGGGGTTGTAATCTTAGAAAATGGCTTATCGTACAAAATTTCCGATATCTTGGCGGTACCCCGAAAGTTGTGCAAAATCGCTGTTTCCCGAATGAGTCCTTCTAAAAATGCCTGCTGCTAATTAAAAACGAGAAGTTTAATTTTATAGCTTAATTTTGACTTCAGAACCATCTTTGGAGGTAATGTGTACCAACGTTAAACCTTTATGCCTTTTCAATTCTTTTAAAATGGGTTTAAGCGTTTTCTTATTTAAAGCTGGTAAAAGAAGAACTGTGGGATTGTCTTTCATTTTCATCTGTGTCCAAATGGTAAGCCTTCTTTGAAGTAATTTTGAGGAAAAAAGGGATATGCCCATTTCTAATATTAGATAGGGGACCGGAATTTTAACTCGCACATCCTTTGTTTTCACGTTAACATCCAGCACGGAAGTACCTCCTATTCGATTCTCACACTAACTGTATCCCCATCTGCAGACCGAACGTCTATAATTTGACCATCCAATTCATTTTCTATCGCTTCAATAATGAGGTCTACATCAATATTTTTTACATATTTTTCAGATTGAGGGATACTTGATGCAATATTATGTCCAGCGAGCAGGACAACTTTCACCAGCTTTATAGGCAGATTTACATTGACGTTATCATCCACAGAAGATTTCACCTGAATTTTTAGCATTTTGTCTGCGTACTTTGAGGATTTATTGATCACATGTTTTTCTGTATCCTTTTGTTTCAATACCTCAATTAATTCTGATGCTTTTTCCGAATCAATTTTTCCTTCCTGGACCATGGTCAACACTTTTTCAATTTCCGCTTTCATGTTCATCCCCCTAGTTTTCTTTTAATAGGCGGATGGCTTCATCAGGTGTAATCTCACCCGTTTCTACCATCGCAATAATCTTTTTTCCATCAGTTTCAGTTTTCTTTTTTTGTTCGTATCCCAGTACGGTTAGGAGTTCATTTAGCTTCCCCCGTACAGTAGGATAAGAAATGCCAAGTTCTTTCTCAACTTCTTTGATATTTCCTCTGCACATAAGAAATACTTCTACAAATTGAAGCTGTTCTTTCGAAAGCGAGGCTAATTTAGATACTTCAAATTCATTTTCAATGGTGGTCTGGCAGTGGGTGCAATGAAGCCTGGTAATTTTTAAAGTGTGGGTACAGACTGGGCAATTTGTTAATAATTCATATGGCATGTTGTTGACAATCCTCCCCTTCGATTAATGATATTATACTTAATATTTCTTAAAAAATATACACAAAAAATTAATTTTAATAAAATTTATTTTTGATTATTTAATTGGATGTTTAATTTTATTAATATTCAATTGCGATTTAAGTTTTCACTATGTGAAAGATCAAGATACAAGTGTTCATGACATTTTCAAATGTAGTATCCTTATACTATATTTAGCTCTGTTAATTTCCGCTGCAGTCACTCGCTTTCCACTGCATTCAACATAGGGAAAAATCATATCAATTTTCAATAGAGACCACCCTGCTAAATCATATTCCCACCATGGTGTATGAAAATGTGTACTCGTTCATAACTATAATGCAAGGATTATTATCAGAGGTCGGTTTAGATTGATGATTCGAACTCGTAATAGAAGTTCATTTCAGGGTAGCCTATAAAAACCCATTATTCTTTATTTGCAAACTTATTATCTTTACTGTTATAATAAGATAGAATTATTTTTGTTCGGTGTAAAGGATAGTATAAGTATTGACTTTTCGTCTTGATGATCACTTTGGGCAAGGATAGTAATACAATGTGTGGTTACACACTAGGAGGCAACAACAATGGAAAAAGGTACAGTTAAATGGTTTAATGCAGAAAAAGGTTTTGGCTTTATCGAACGTGAAAATGGAGACGACGTATTCGTTCACTTCTCTGCAATCCAAACTGAAGGCTTCAAATCATTAGACGAAGGTCAAAAAGTAACATTTGACGTTGAGCAAGGTGCTCGTGGTGCTCAAGCTGCTAACGTACAAAAAGCTTAATTAAACTAATAGATAAAAACAGGCTCTTTTCAAAAGAGCCTGTTTTTTTTGATCTGTTTTCGCATTAAAAAACCCTGCTTAGCGAAGGAGCAGGGTGTTGAGACAGGTACTATAAAATGATTACACACTTAAAAGGTTAATTTTAGTATACCATATAAATTTAATTATGCGGAGTTTATATCATTCATGATCTTATTATAGAAAATAAAAAATATGGATGAAAATTATTTATATTCGTCTTAAAAAACGTATTCCAAGACAATCTTCTATATCATAGGCTCTCAGTTCCCAAGTGTATGAAGAGGGATAGATCATAACTGATTTTCACATTACATTGGTCAAAATTAGTTAAATAGAGAATATTTCGCATTTAGCGACGAATATAAAGATGAGTATAAGAAGTTGGGTAAGGAGTAATTTTAACAGAAGCTTCTAAATTGTTGTTCTGAAATCCCTTCGATTAATTCCAATTCACTAATCAAAAACTCGCGTGCGTTAACCAGCATTTTTTTTTCACTTCCATTAAGTGCTTTTTCTTTCTGCATACGCATTAAATCGCGTACAACTTCAGCACCCTCTTGGATTTTTCCTGTTTTAATTTTTTCACTGTTTACTTTAAAACGTTGCTTCCAAACAAGTGACCGATCCGACTCTCCATGTTTAAAGATTTCTATAATATTTTCTAATGCCATCAAATCAGTTACTGGACGTAAACCGGAATTAATTATATTACCTGCAGGAATCATTAAATGCAAATTACTAATGGACATTTTTATTACATAATACTGTTGTTTTTTTCCTAAGACTTCCTTTTCTTCGATTGCTTTAATCTTACCTGCTCCATGCATCGGATAAACAATGTTATCACCTATCTGAAACAAAAAAACACCCCCATAAATGTTACCATACTTAATCATAACACTCCTGATGTTTTTTATCAAATTAACAATAATAACATAGGTATATTTTTGAGTCAATCTTTTTTGTGATTCTAAATGTAAAAAACATATTATTTATCCATAAAAAGGAAAGGCATCATCCGTTTCATATTTACCTTGTATTACTGAATGAGTATTTCTACACAAGGATTTTCCTCAGGCAGATAATCTGCAATCCCCTTGCTCTCGTTCCTGCACTATCCCCCTATATTTTCCCTACTACTCTATATAAGGGGATAGTAGCCCTCTCTTGGAACACGCAAATTAAATTTTTTCTTTTGTACTAAGACTTTATTACGTCTTTTTTTGTTCTCAATTCGTTGTTAATATACTTTCTATTCTTATATAAAAATCGAATTAATTCTTGGCCTTTTAATTCCACTTCATTATCATCACAATAGGCTGAACCTTTTCCGTGAATTGTCCACTTTGCTTTAGTTACATAATGCATTAATGTCCAATTCCCTGCTCGGATATAATCTTGAAATACAAAATAATGCTTATTTCCTTGTTTATCATATGTGGCTATGTCTAAGAAGTTATTTAGAAAATATTCAATATCTTTCTTGTAAACAATCAATTTCATATTTTCTACTCCTCATCTTATTGTTTTTGACATTTTAACATAATATGTTAATAGTCTGATAGAGTTTATTTTTTGTTTTCCCTATTTAATACTTGGTTTAAAAGCTTATAAGAAGTGGGATTGTTAGAATAGCTAAGGTAGGATTCTGGATGTGTTCTTTATTATTGCAAATTTAGAACATAGATATGATAGAACAAAAAGAACCATCATTCTTGACAAGGTCTACGGGTTAACCATTATCATTTCTCTTTATAGATTTCGGACAGTGGATGTCATTTCCCTGGAGGTTTATCCACACTGCTTAAAAATTCACGAACCACTCTTACGTACTCTTCTTGTTCCTCAAAATATGGCATATGAGCGCTATTTTCAAATACGTGAAACTGGCTTCCCGGCGTAAGGCTGCTAAAATATTCTGTTGATTCAGGAGTGGCTTCATCAAATCTCCCGCAGGTATATAGTGTCGGAACGTCAATTTCTTTTAATTTGGATGTACAATCAAACTCCTTTAAGTTGCCGGTAACGTGAAATTCTGATGGGCCCCACATGACATTATAAATCGTTGTATTTCTGTATTTAGCTCCTTTTTTTAAAAACTCTGGATCTGAATCAATCCTGCAAACGAACTGCTTATTAAATTCGGCAGTCGCTTCTTTATATTTCTTTGAATCTGTTGTTCCATTTTCTTCACATGCTTTTAATGTGGCTTGTACGTCCTCCGGTAATAGCTCTCTGTTCCGCCGCTGGTCTTCTGCCCAGAGAGGTGCACTTAAACATGGACTGGAGAAAATGACACTCTCTACACCATCTGGTTTGGTTAACATATAAGCTGCAGCAAGAGTGGTCCCCCAAGAGTGGCCTAGAATATGTATTTTCCCTAGGGATAATTCTTTTCTGATCTGCCCCAGCTCCTCCACGAAACGATTTAGCGTCCATAGTGACAAATCGTTTGGCCAATCTGATTTCCCGCACCCTAATTGGTCATAAAAGTAAACCGCACGATCTTCTGAAAGAAGCCTTAAGTCCTGAAGAGAATAGTGAGATGAACCAGGTCCTCCATGAACGATCATTAGCGGTGTTTTTTCCGGATCTCCCTCATGGTGCTGATACCATACTTTTCCGCCTGTAACCTCTACAAAACCTTCTTGTATCGCCATTCATATCCCTCTTTTCTGAATTCTCCTACTATTATCCTTTAAAATATCTTAAATGGAAAGATAATATAGAGGCTGTCCTATATTAATTGATGAACGGCTCTCAGATAGGCAGCGATTGTAACAGCAGCCAGCGCTCAATTTCCGCCTAAAAAGTACTGCCTTAACACTATTTTCATGGATAACAAAGGAAAAGAAGGACAACCTCTTTTCCATTATGCGTTTTTCTTATTAATACTGTTTTCCAAAACTATTTTCGGGTCAAACATCAAAGTGAATGATTGGAGATATCATTCGGAATCACTACCTTATCTAAACGGTATGCTGCCTAAATACAGGTAGAGTACAGCATCGGAAGGAACCGCCGCTTTTAATAATTTCAGTAATGTCCACTTCAATGACTTCAAAACCATGGTCTCTAATCTGTTGATTGACTATTTTGTTTATCGGGAGGCTCAAAATTTTATTATTTCCGATAGAAAGTACATTCGTTCCAAGCGTAAATTGCTCATCCTTAGTTACTTCAATTAAGTGATATCGTTTTGATAAAATATCAGCTTCCTGCTTTTGGAATGCTTCAGGGAAATACAGGGCGAGCTCCGGTGAAATAACATTGAACACACAATCCAGATGTAAGTATTTTTCTGTAAAAGGAACGGGAACGACTTCAAATTCTTTTAAAAGACTTTGCAAATGTTGGACAGCTCCAAGATTTGTCCGATTACTTAAGCCGACATAAACAGTATCACGGTCAACTATGACATCGCCTCCTTCAATAAAATGCCCAATCAGATTATAATACGAGATTTCTTCATCCTCGAGCCATTGCTTTAAGACATCCTGCTCTCCTCGCCTAACATCGCTGGCCATTTCTGCAACAAAGATCGTCTTACCCAATGTGAAGCCAATATCCCGTGTAAATACCTGCTCAGGATACTTTTTATGATATGGAAGCAATATCACTTCAATTCCGTGGTCACGTAAGACATTCACCATCTTCCCATGCTGTTCAAGCGCTTTCTCAATGTGTATCCCTTCATCCTTAAAATGCTCCTGTGTTTCGTTTATAACCTCTCTTATTGTCATATATTGAGGCTGGCAGACAACGACCCTTTTTAATACGTCAAACTCACTGTAACAAAGCGTTTTATGCTTTTCTTCTGGATTTGTCATACATTTCTCCATCCTATCAGTGTTTTAATGTATAGGTTGCCCTAAAGATACAGATAAAACACTAGGATTGAAAATGGAAGCTATCTTTCCATAAAATGAGAAATAGAGAAAAAAACAAAAGAGACTATTCCAAATGGCGCAATGAAATAAAGTGACTTTGGCTAGAACTGTTTTTTTGCTTGTTGGTTTCCACTGCAAGCATTTCTTTACTCTTCTATCTGATCCTCCTGCTGGGTTGATTTCAGCTGCAGGAGCTCGCTTTCCGCGGGCGGCCGGGATCCTCGTCGCAAGCTCCTGTTGGGTCTCCCAAAGGCCAGCTGATCAAGCAAGAGTCTCGCGTATCCGCTCCAATGAACCTTTGAAATAAATTCAAAATGGGATTGTACATGGACATAGGCAGCGCTCTGATCGTCCTGCAGGTTGATTTTCACCCCGAATATTCGATTTTCGTGGGTGGTTGTGGAACCACATCGGTTGCATGATTTTGCTGAATCCCCACAATAACTTGCAGGAGTTATTTGCCTTCCAATCTAATCAACGTTGAATCCATACAATCTTTGGGTATTACTAGACTCTGCGCTATTCGTCCTGCCTGTTGTTATCTGCTCAAATAAATTTTTAACAGATAGACACCATGCTATTATTCGCAACAATTGTTCTTCTCCTTATTCCTTTTTCTATAAAAAAGAGGTGGCTCAAAAGCACGCTTAGAATGCCTTTTGAGTCACCTTCTTTTTAAGTCTAATATAAAGTATATTGAATGGTTCCTGCTATTACATCCGTACCTTTTTGATTTTGAGCTGCTACTTCAAAATGAAGATTTCGTTCATTTTTTTTCTTAAGCCTTGCTTTTAAGGTAATGACATCGTCCAAAAAAACCATTTCTCTGAAACGGATGGAATAATCATTGATGAAGCCTTCCTCATAATAAGAGGTAAAAAGCTTGGACAGATTGCCCATTGTCCACATGCCATGGGCAATAATTCCCGGCAATCCCGCTTTTTTAGCCTCTTCATCAATTGTATGGATAGGATTATAATCCCCGGATGCACCAGCATATTTAATCAGCTCCAGCCTTGATACCGGTGGAAGTTCAATTTCCTGCAATGAATCCCCTGGAATAATTGAAGCTATTTTGCTCATACACTCATCACCTTTCGAACCGCTTCATTAATAATGACAACCTGTTCGTCTGTGAATATCAATTCACCCTTTGGCGTTTCACCATATCTTTTTATCACAAGAAAACCCATATAGCCCTGCTTTCCTTTTCTCTCATAATACTTTTTAACTTCCTGAAAACAATAGATTTCTTCCCCCACATAGAGCGGCCTTTCATAGTGAAAGGTTTGCTCTCCATGAATGAGTCCTTTTTCCGGCAAAGATAAGTCTTCGATTATACCGTAATCAAAGACACGAGGAAAAGTAGGAGGGGCAATATTTCGACCATATCTGGATTTGATGCCTGCTTCTTCATCAATATAAATAGGATGTACATCTCCGATAGATTCTGCAAACTTTTTGACAGCCCCGCGTTCCACTATACATTTCATTTTTTGTGAGCGCTTACCAATTACTTCAGAAAACATTTTTATCCCTCCTTTTAATCAGTTTTTTGGCCCCCCGGCTACATACATTACTTGCCCATTTACGAAAGAAGATTTTTCATCGGCGAAAAATGTAACAGCATTTGCGATATCAGCTGGTTTTCCGCTTCTGCCAACAGGAATTTGAGCTACACTTACCTGAATTAAGTCTTCGAATGAAATGCCAATCCTTTTTGCCGTATCCCTTGTCATCTCTGTTTCAATAAATCCAGGAGCAACCGAATTGGCCGTTATTCCGTATTTTCCAAGCTCAATAGCAAGCGTCTTAGTAAAGCCCTGTAAGCCTGCTTTCGCTGCGGCATAGTTAGCCTGTCCGCGATTACCAAGTGCTGAGGTAGAAGATATATTAATAATTCGACCATACTTATTATTAACCATGTGCTTTTGGGCGGCCCGAGCAGCATTAAATGAGCCTTTTAAATGGACATCCATAACCGTTTGCCAGTCGCTGTCTGTCATTTTAAAGAGCAGATTATCCCGTATTACCCCAGCATTATTGACAAGAATATCAAGTGAACCAAAGCTTGAGACTACTTCTTCCATGGCATTTTCCACTTCCTCGGCCACAGTGACATTTGCTGCTTTTGTATAAATGGCATATCCCTTTTCGCGTAATTCATGAGCCGTTTGGCTTAGTGCCTCCTCATTGACATCGATAATGGCTACCTTTGCTCCTTCCTCAGCGAACTGCTCCACAATCGCTCTGCCAATTCCTCTGCTTCCCCCAGTAACAAATGCTGTTCTTCCCTCAAATCGTAATGTCATTTTGTCTCCTCCTCTTTCTGTAATCTATTCTTCTATTTATATATATTGTCCAATCTTTACATGGCCTTTAAGAAGATTTCTTGAAATAATTAATCGCTGAATTTCATCGGTACCATCATAAATTCTCCAAAGTCTTGCTTCGCGGTACCAGCGTTCGATTGGAAGTTCTCTTGTATAGCCCATGCCGCCGTGAATTTGAAGTACTCTGTCCACCACTTTGTTTCCCATATTAGCTCCGTACAGCTTGGCCATAGAGGCAAGATGGCGGTTATCCTCGCCATGATCAAGTGTAAAAGCAGCATTTAAAACAAGCCATTTAGCTGCTTCTATTTCAACGGCTGAATCGGCAATCTGCCACTGTATTGCCTGTCTATCTGCAATTGGACGCCCGAAGGTTTCACGTTCTTTCGAATAATCTATGGCCATTTGCAGCAATCTTTCGGCAGCTCCAACAGCACGTGCGCCTACTACCCACCGGGCAAACCCAATCCATTCTAGCCCGAGTTTATACCCTCCGCCGACTTCGCCCAAAATATTTTTTTCAGGAACACGAACATTATCAAAAATTAATGACGCAGGACCCCATTCACCCATCGTATGAATATATTCTGATTTCCAGCCCATATCCCTGTCTACAATAAAGCATGTCACACCATCACGGCCTGTAGCTTCATGTTTTTCTTTGTCTGTTATGGCGATGACCATGACAAAGTCAGCTTCATTACCGCCTGTTATAAAAGTTTTTTCACCATTTAATATCCATTCGTCCCCATCTTTTACAGCAGTCATTTTAATATTTCTGGTATCTGATCCAGCACTGGGCTCCGTCATGGCAAAACAGGATTTTTTCTCCCCGTTAATAGTAGACAGCAAATATTTTTGCTTTTGTTCTTCGTTTCCGTAATATAAAATGTTGTCCGCAGAACCGCCAAAGGTAAAGGGAACGAATGTTTTGGAGACTTCCATAAGCACAATGGCCATCATCATTTGACCAAGCTCAGCTCCTCCATACTTCGCAGGTGTATTAATCCCCCAAAAACCCGCTTCCTTTGCCTTCAGCTGAAGCTCCTTCATTTTTTCGGCTGGGAGACTCGGTTTTCCTTCTCTTTCATTGCGGAGGACTTCGTTTTCAAGCGGCATCAATTCTTTTTCTACAAAACGGCGAATCGTTTTTTGAACCATCTTTTGTTCATCGGTTAAGCGCAGATACATGTCCTTCACTCCGTTCCATCAATTTAAGTTCAAAGCGGCTTTTATCTATTTCTCTCGATTCTCCACTGTATATAATTCTATTAATAGAGTATTTTCCCTCTACTTGCTGTATTCTTTTTTTAATTGGGCGGCAATAATATTTTTTTGAATTTCAGAGGTTCCTTCATAGATTCGTGTAATTCTGGCATCTCGGTAAAACCTTTCAATTGGATAGTCCATGATGTAGCCCAGGCCGCCGTGAATTTGTACAGCCTTATCTGCAACCCTGTTATACACCTCAGACCCAAAAAGCTTCAACATGGCAGCTTCTTTGACGACATTTTCTCTTTTGTCAACCATCCAGGCTACACGGTATGTGAAAGACCTTAATGCTTCAATGTCCAATGCCATTTCAGCAAGCATGTGGGCAATGGCCTGGTGTTCAATAATTGGAACATGAAATTGCTCCCGTTCTTGTACATAATCCATGCACATATCTAGCAGTTTTTGAGAGGAGCCCAGATTTCTTGCTGCCAGCCCTGCTCTTCCATTAGCCAGAATTTTAAGGGCATTTACATAGCCCTGGCCAACTTCACCCAGTATATTTTCTTCTGGAACCTCACAATTAGTGAAAATGCATTCGGCTGAATGTGAGCCTCTAAGTCCCATTTTCCTTTCTTCTTTTCCCACTTTAAATCCCGGGAAGCCTTTCTCTACTATAAATGAAGTGATTCCTTTTGCTCCCTTTTGAGGATCTGTTACAGCCATTACGGTAAAAATATCTGCGACCGTTGCGTTGGTAATGTAATGTTTCGTTCCATTTAGGATATATTTGTTCCCCTTTTTCACTGCGGTCGTTTTAAGATTTGTAGCATGTGAACCTGCCTGTGGTTCGGTAAGCGCAAAGGCACCCAAGCGTTTGCCGCTAGCCATATCAGGCAGATATTTTCTTTTTTGGGCTTCTGTCCCCATTTCTACAATCCCGACTGAACCGATTCCCGTATGTGCCCCAATCAAGGTAGTATATCCGTTATGTGTTTTACCGATTTCTTCATACAATGCACATTTCCCGACCATGCCAATTCCCAGACCGCCATATTCTTCCGGGATACTTAAGCTAAACAACCCCATTTCTCTTGTTTTTTCAATAAGTTCAATGGGAATATCATTTTCTTCTTCAATTTGCCTCGCATACGGTTCAACTTCATTCTTCACAAATTCCTTAATATTATTTTTTAATACTTTAATGTCCTCATCCAGCTGAAAATCCATTTTCTCATTTCCTTTCCTGTAAACCTGGATTACGCTCTTCTTTCAAGAGCTAGTGCGATTCCCTGGCCACCGCCAATACAAGCTGTAACAAGTCCTTTTCTTACTTTTCTCCGTTTCATTTCATAGGCAAGCTTTGTTACAAGCATGGCACCGGTTGCGGCAATTGGATGTCCGTGGGCTATGGCACCCCCGTTTACATTAACTTTATCCATATCAAGGGATAATTCACGGGTACATGCCAATACCTGTACCGCAAAGGCTTCATTTATTTCAATAAGATCAAAATCATTAAGCGTACTGCCAGACTGTTTTAAAAGCTTTTCAACGGCAGGTACAGGTCCGATGCCCATTAGATTCGGATCAACACCCGCAATGGCCCAATCAGTAATATAAACAAGCGGCTCCAAATCTCTCTTGATTGCTTCCTCTCTTGACATTAAAACAAGAGCTGCTGCTCCATCATTTATTCCTGAAGAATTACCGGCTGTTACACTTCCTCCATCTTTAAAGGCAGGCGTCAGCTGTGCAAGGCTTTCCATGGATACGTGGGGGCGCGGATGCTCATCCCTTGAAAAAAGCTCGTTCCCCTTTTTGGTTTGGATGGGAATTGGGACAATCTGTTCCTCAAAAAGATTACTCTCCATTGCTGCTGCCATTTTATGCTGGCTGCGAAGCGCAAATAAATCCTGTTCTTCTCTTGAAATTCCATACTTATCTACCAGATTTTCAGCTGTGATTCCCATGGGAGGATCTCCGATAAATTCTGGAGAAAGCTGCCTTTTAACGAATTTTGGCGGAAAGCGATCATATGCTTTTTCCTGGGGAGCCAGCAGATATGGGCTTCTCGACATGCTTTCTGTCCCCCCTGCCGCTACTACGGATGCATGACCAGCTATTATGGCTTGTGCAGCCAGGGCAACGCTATTAATCCCGGATCCGCATTGACGATCGATTGTGATACCTGGAATAGTATATGGCAAACCCGCTTCCAAAAGGGTTAAACGAGCAATATTCCCTCCGCCCGATAAGCAATTTCCAAAAATGACATCATCTATTTCCTTCCCCTTTAATCCAGCCCGTTTTATTGATTCCTTTAACACAATAGCACCGAAAACGGATGGATGCAGTGCAGATAATGCCCCCCCTTTTTTAGCAATCGGCGTCCTTACTGCAGATACGATAACGGCTTCCGTCAACCGTAAACACTTCCTTTCTATGAAACACGTAGTTTCCCATTCTTATTCCTTGCAAGTTTCATGCCAAAAAATTGGGAACGAAAAGTAAGACGTTTTTATTAATTGGACTCAAAAAAATACATATTTGAATCAAAAGTAATCCAGCCCGCAGTGAAACCTTAATACAAAAGTGAATTAGGGATTCATTTTTGTATCAACTTTGTTTAATTTCTGTTTTCGGGAGAATATAACTCTTTTAACTTTCTTTTAAGTATTTTTCCTACAGCTGTTTTTGGCAGTTCATCTACAAAGTCTATGGAGTTTGGAACCTTATATGCCGAAAGCCGATGACGGCAAAACTGAATAAGCTCCTCCTCATAAGCTTTATTAACTTCTCTTAAAACAACAAATGCCTTTACTGTTTCTCCTCTGTATTCATCTGGTATTCCAATAACTGCGGCTTCCAATACATTGGGGTGGCTGTATAAAATATCCTCCACCTCAATTGGATAAACATTGTAACCGCTCGCCAAAATCATTTCTTTTTTTCTTCCTACAATATAGAAAAAACCATCTGTATCCATAATGGCCAAATCTCCAGTAAACAGCCAGCCATCTCGTATCGTGCGGGCTGTTTCATGCGGCATTTGCCAATATCCTTTCATAATCTGGGGTCCGTTGATTACTAACTCTCCTACCTCTCCAGATGGAAGCTCCACTGTGCCAGTAGCAATATCCACTATTTTGGCATCAGTATTTGGCAATGGAATGCCGATGCTGCCGCGTTTTTGAAGTCCAGCTACGGGATTCCGGTGTGTCACCGGCGAAGCTTCAGATAGTCCGTAGCCCTCTGCCACTGAGGTGCCGCTAATTTCATTAAAACGATTGATTACTTCAACAGGCAAAGGAGCAGAACCGCTTGTACATGTGGTAAAGCAGCTAAGGTCAAACGGATGAGTATGATAATAATTCAAAAGAGCAATATACATGGTCGGCACACCAGGAAAGGATGTTGGCTTGGTCTTTTCTATAAGATTCACTACCTCGTCAACCTGGAATCT
Organism: Heyndrickxia acidicola; assembly: GCF_001636425.1. Lineage (NCBI taxonomy): Bacteria > Bacillati > Bacillota > Bacilli > Caryophanales > Bacillaceae > Heyndrickxia > Heyndrickxia acidicola. The sequence goes on along the minus strand of NZ_KV440953.1, from coordinate 927,774 downwards.
GGGAACAAGAATTAAATTTCCTCCTGTATAAAAGGTACAATTCATTGCGCTTGTCATCCCGTAAACATGGAACAATGGAGATATGGACAATACTCTTTCTTCCCCTAAACGAGTTTTTATGAGAGAAGTGGAAACACATTGCAGAGTATTGGCAACAAGGTTATAATGTGTCAGCATTGCCCCTTTTGCCCTCCCCGTCGTTCCACCTGTGTATTGAAGTACAGCAACATCCTCTTTTGGATTTATTTCCACATTGGGAACGTATCCATCGGACTCATTGAGCATTCTTTGGAATCTATTTTTATTTTCTGCAGAAACCGGAATGATCTCTGAGATAAAGGTTTCCCCGACTATATCTTGTACAATAGGGAGTAAATCCTCCAAAACAAACAAAATCTTTGTTTGGGAATCCTTTAAGACATGGAGCAATTCTAAGGATTTGTACATTGGATTAATTTGAACAATCACAGCTCCCAGGCTTAAAGCCGCATAATAAATCATTGGATATTCCGGACAGTTCGGAAGCATGATGGCTACTTTGTCTCCTTTGTCCGTTCCCAGCTTATAAAGCTCTACTGCGATTTTTTTTATGGCGCCAGCCAGTTCACTGTACGTAAAGGTACGATTATAAAAGGTCACTGCTATATGGTTATGATACTTCTCCGATGATTGGCAAAAAAGCTGGTTCAATGACATTTCAGGAATATGAATTTCAGTTGGATTTCCTTTTGCAACGTGTTTTAGCCAAGGTTTTTTCATCTAATATACCCTCCATGCAGAAAGAATCATTACATACAGAATAAAAGCAAGAAGTATACCAAAATCCGGGAATAACAAAGTTATTCCCGGATTTACATAATAAAAGTGTACATTTCCTAGTAGAAACAGAATGGTACACTTATTCCGTTAATTTGTATTTTTGAAGTTTTCGAACAATGGTAGCCTGACTTGTTTTAAGCTTTCTTGCTATTTCGTACGTCGTTCCATAGTGTACCAAGGCTTTTTCCAGCGCTTTTTTTTCAGCCTGCTCTGCTATCTCCTTCAGTGATAAATCAAGAGAGGGTTCATCTGCCAATTTGCAGAATGACTTATAATCATCTGGTAAATCATCCATTCCTAATATGTCTTTTGGGACCGTTAAGAGCATACGTTCCATAAGGTTGGACAGCTCCCTTACATTCCCGGGCCATTCATAGTGAAGGAGAAAGTCATGCAATTTTTGATCAAGCTTTTTTGATAAATAATATTTTTGGTTATAGGCATTTAATAAAAAGTAAACAAGCGGGAGAATATCATCTTTCCTTTCCCGTAAAGGAGGAATACATACAGGTACAACGCTGAGCCTATAATAAAGATCTTCTCGGAATTCTCCTTTTCTCACCATTTCCTTTAGGTTTCGATTGGTTGCAGAAACAATCCTTACGTCCACTTTCTTTGTTTTTGTTCCACCGACTCTTAAAATCTCTTTGTCCTGAACAGCACGGAGAAGCTTAACCTGTACGGATAGAGGCAATTCTCCAATCTCGTCCAAAAATAGAATACCTTTATGGGCAAGTTCAAACAACCCTGCCTTTCCAGTCCGGTTTGCACCGGAAAATGCCCCGCCTTCATACCCGAATAATTCAGACTCAATCAGTTCCTTAGGAATGGCGCCGCAATTGATCTTGACAAATTGCCCTTTTTCAAAACGGGAGCTTGTACGGTAAATATATCTAGCTAGTATGTCTTTTCCCACACCGGTTTCTCCCAGTATAAGAATTGAGGTATCAAAGCGAGCCATTCTCTGAGTCATTTGGTAAAGGTCCCTCATCTTTTCACTTTCAATAATGATATCGGGCTCAAGAGAGGAAATGGACTTGAGCCTGCTGATTTCCTTCTCATATTCCTTGTTAAGCAACATCGCTTTCTGTAATTCTTCATTGAGTTGATTTAACTCTGTCAAGTCTCTTATGTTCGTCACAATTTTATCTATTTCACCCTTTTCATCGAAAATGGGGCTTCCGGTCATTAAAGTTTCTTTATTATTGTAATTTTTCTGCACTAAGGAAACAGTCCTTTTTTGCTCTATTACATGTTGAGTGACAGATTCCTGCAGAATCCCTCTTTTTATTAAATGGGCAATATTTTTTCCTAGATAATAATGCTTAGGAATTCCTGTAATTCTTTCAATAGCGGAATTTGTTTTTAGGGTGTTTCCGTATTTATCCGTGATATAGATTCCATCATAAGAACTTTCGATAATGGCATCCAGCTCATGGTTCGCTGTATCCAGTTCCTTCACTCGTGCTTCTAGTTCAAAGTATTCCTCTCCAGGGCCAAACATGTATGCTTTTGCTTGTTCTTCATTATAAAAACATTTCTTCCAAAGAAGAATGTATTTTTCACTTCCCTTAGAAGCACAAACCATATTTTTTCTTTTTGATGACCAACGATCAAAAGCACCTTCCAAAGAATCACCTATGTTTAACGTATGAAAAACACCGCCTTGTTCTTTTTGATGGATCCCCATCCAGATAATCATATTTTTTTGATCTGTAATAATGATTGTAAATGGTACGTCTGCAATCCCATCTATCAATTCCTCACCCCATTTGTTCACCAGGCTGACAGAGCCATAAGTAAATACCAGCACCAGTACTAGAAGTGCTTTCATTTTTATTTTTATAATAGACTATTTATTTGTAAATAATCAAACTATTGCGTTTCAAAGCAATTATTAAATCTAATGCTTTGTTAAAGGGCCCTGTTTTTTTTAGCACATTCGTTTAAAACGGCAGTTTCATACGCCTTTCAGAACTGCTATAAAACGTACTGTTATCAAGTCTAAGTGAATTTCCAAATTTTATAAGCTATTCACTTGCCAATATTGTACATTCTAAAAATGAGGAACACGAACGGAGTTGATTACTATGCTTAAAAAAGGATGTAAATGGCTTTTGGTGATTGCTTTTTTATTTACTTTGTCACAACCAGCTTCTGCTTCTGAAGGAGAAAAAGACAAAACCTGTTCATCCGGCCGTATTAGAATTGAATTGCTGCAATGGAATGAAGTGGATAAAATCATTCCCCGTAATGCAATTTTTACGGTTATTGATATAGAAAGCAAAAAAAGCTTTCAGGTTCAAAGAAGAGCAGGAAGCAGGCATGCCGATGTTCAACCCTTAACTGTAAAAGATACAAAAATTATGAAAAGCATTTATGATGGAAAGTGGAGCTGGAAGCGGAGAGCTGTATTAATCTCTGTAGGTAATCGATTAATTACGGGGTCTATGCATGGAATGCCTCATGGAGCTGGAGCACTTCAAAATGATTTTCCCGGTCATTTTTGCATTCACTTTGCCGGAAGTACGACACATAAAACAAGAAAAGTGGATCTTTCTCATCAAATTATGATTTTAAAAGCCGCCGGGAAAGCGAATGATTATCTTAATTCCCTTTCCTCTTTTGATTTAACCAATGCAGCATTGATTTTAATTAAGAATCAAGAAAAAACCTTGACTCGCTCTTTAATCATTTCAAAAATTGAAGACAAAAGAGCCCTTTTTGAGCAGCTGCAAAAGATTGAAGCGATTCAATGGAAAATTCTGAATGAAACGGGTGATACACCAGACTCACTCGTTTCCCATACATCTGCAGATATTAAAATGATTGTAAAAGGCCATGGTAGGATTAATAAGGTTGTACCCTTTACCTTGTTAAGGACCTCTCCATTATCTCCTTGGAAAATAAATATTGACCCTTTATTGCAAATGATCAATCAAGATAAATAAGGAAGGAGGTAACGATCATGAAATCACTAGTCTCGTTATTGTTAGGCTTAGTTATCAGCCAGCCAGGAAATATGATCCTTCAGCATAACGGAGACGTTTTAGAAAATATACATCGTTCGGATTATGATAAGGTCCCTTTTGAACAAATGATGGTGGATACACATAAATTACAAACACTTTTAAATCGTTTGGAGAAAAAGGTTTATGTAAGTCCACTAAATGCCACTGTTGACTCCCAGGGAAAATTAATTAGTGAAAAAGCAGGGCAAAGACTTGATCGTAAAGAATTTATTCATCAATTTTATTCCTATTATTATCAAAAGGGACAAACCATTCTATCTGTACCACTAAAGACCATCTATCCAAAAGTGGACAGCGAGCTCCTTTCCAGTATACAAAGTAAACAGATTGGCCAGTATATAACATATTTCAATAGCCTTAATAAAGAAAGAACCCATAATATCCAATTAGCCGCCACCGCAATCAATGGACAAACCGTTTTACCTGGAGAAACTTTTTCTTTTAATAAGACAGTAGGAAAACGAACAAGTGCAAAAGGATATTTGAAAGCGCCTGTAATTGTAAGAGGAGAGCTGTCAGAGGGAATAGGAGGAGGTATCTGTCAGGTCTCCTCTACTCTTTTTAATGCGGTAGACCGAGTGGGAGTTACAATTGTGGAAAGGTTTTCTCATAGCCGAAGTGTTCCCTACGTTCCTCCTAAGAGAGATGCAACAGTCAGCTGGTATGGCGCTGACTTTGTTTTTAAAAATCCGTATAGCCAGCCTATTTTGATAAGGGCAAATGTTTATGGCGGCCAGCTTATTGTACGAATTTTATCTTCAGAAGAACTTGTCCATCACAGCAAGTCTCTTCCGGATGCTCCAAGCAAGCTGCCGGTTGAAATCCTTTCAGATAAACAGTAGGCTGAATGGATTGGTCGTTCTCATTATATATTGCTGCCTTTTATTAACGACGATAATGTAAAAGCTTAACCAAATACAAAGAGCAGGCTAAGCCTGCTCTCACTATCCTTCAAGATGGTTCTGGCAAAAATCAAGAATCATTGCTTCTTCATCTTCTTCCAATTCAAAATCCAATAATTGGTCTGATACTTCTTCATAAATATGATATTGTGCTATTCTGGCACCCTTTGTATCTACTGCAAAGATTACTTTTGCATAGATTCCATTTTCAGAATATAGCTCATCTTCTTCATCTACCTCTATGTAAAGATAGAATTCATAGCGGTCTCCTTCTAGAATTCCTGTAGGATCCTGCAGCTTATCTACTGAGTAGCGTGTAATTTCCATATTTAATCGTCCTTTCAATGAAACATGCTAATTATATCTTCATAATACTTCTTCATTATTATACACATCCTTTACGTTTTAAAAAGAAAAAGGCCAAATTAATTACCTGCATTCAGGACTATACAGGGATCATTCTGATTAAAGCTTTTTTAAAAGCAGTTAAGATTGAGTCATTTCCTTTTCTTTTAAATGATCGACATGGAAGCATTTGAAATAGATGAATCCAACAAAGACAGCACCGCCTACAATATTCCCTAAATAAACGGAAATAATGTTTTGTATGAATTCCAGCCAGCTAAAGTGACCTGCAAAAATGGCTGCAGAAATAATAAACATATTTGCAACTACTTGTTGAAATCCAATAGCGACAAACGTAAAAATTGGAAACCAAATAGCCACTATTTTACCGAAAATATCCTCAGAGCCTAAAGCAAGCCATATTGCAATGCATACGAGCCAATTGCAGCCAATAGCCGAAAGGAAATTTTGGAAAAAGGAGTGATGAATTTTATCGCTGGCAAAAGAAATTGTTTTTTCTAGATATGGCCCCTGCTCAGTGAGGCCTGTAATATGTCCAAAAACGAAAGCAACAAATAACGCTCCCAAAAGATTAGAAAACGTAACCCACATCCAATTGCTAGCCAAATGCTTAAACGTAATTTGTTTTGCGTATAGTGCCATGGCTATAGACAGCATATTGCCTGTAATAAGCTCTCCGCCTGTCAATACGACTAAAATTAGCCCTGACGGAAACACTGCTGCCCCCAGCAAATTGGATAAACTTCCCCAGCGTGCAGGCAAACCACTTACTACTCGGAGATCAAGCAAGTAACCAAATGAAATAAAAGCTCCACCTAAGAACCCAAGCATTAACGTAACCGGTAAATTTGCATTCACTTTTGTTGTTGCAGATTCAATTGCAACCTTTGCAATTGTGGCAGGTTTATGAAACACCATTTAAAACTCCTCCAAATACTCATACAGCTTTTTTAAAATTTTATAATACGGGTTCCTTAATACTCAATGTTAATATGAATTCAATTTTGAGTGTAGCGAGAGGCGCGAGACTCCTGATTAGAACACTGCGTCTGGGAGCCAAAAAAATAAAAAGCAGCATTGTAAAGCTCTCGCATAAGAACTTTAGAATGCTGCTTAACTTCCCCTTCCAAACCCAAGAAGAGAAAACAAATCATCATTTTATGTTATTGAATAGAGAATGCACAGACCTTGCCCATACTCCATTCGTCATTAAAAAACATTAATAATATTACCATGTGCCATTAAAAAATGCAATATTTTTTTGGACGTCACCAAGTACAACTTTGTGGACGCCGCCTGTTTACTGAAGTACATCAGCATTTTATTGCATTTTGTTCATAGGCTTAAATTAAGTTAATGAAAGTTCACAAAAACAAATCCTTGCCTGCTCACTTCACAGCAGGAGGTAATGTATCGATTGCTTTAAAAGCTCTGGTATAAGGATTCATTTTTTTGGTTTTCACATGAACATAGCCTTCCTTTTCCTGCATCCGTATTTTTCAAGAAAACCCATTCACCATATCCTCTTTGAATTAGAAGTACAGACCATCATAGCGAGTTACTGTTCGTTGACTTTAACTGTGATAGGCACCTTTGTTACACAATATAATCCTCTACTTCAATCATTCTGCCATCTTTATATTTCATAAATCGCCTTCATGGTTATCCTTTTCTCTTTCTATATTTTGATCGAAAACAAAAACAGATACAGCAATGTCCTCTTCAACCTTTATATCTGTGAAAAGATGAACCAATTTTGCTCCTACAACCTCTTCCAAATGGTGTGGAGGGTTTGAAGAATAAACTTCCTGAATCATTTTTGTCCTGGCAAGATGAACCATTTCCTTGCCATTCTCTGTTTTTGCAATGAATTTCTCCGTTGGTGTCAGATTGCCATATAATGTTGAGATGGCCATATTTTCAGCAAATTTTGTATGAATTCTTTCAGGCCCTTTTCCGAATTGTTCCTTCCTCAACTTTCGTATAAGGTCATTGAATTCATGTATTCTTTTTGCCATATTTATTGCCTCCATCCTTCAAGTTCCATCCAGTCTATTTTACCCTTTCCAATTTATTAATCATAGATTTGCCTGTGCTTTATATTTCAGGCGTTTACCATGGTGGTCTCTCATCCTTTTGCTTTTGCGTGGTCTCCTAGAGCTCGTTTTTCCCTCAGAAATCCTACACTACCTGCGTTTTAATTAACTTAGGATTCAGATCATCATCCGGATTTTCCAGAGATGCCGGTTGTGCTATTATGCTATTTGTAGCCATACATCCTATAATAAAATCCACTTTTTTGTTATCCATCTTTTCTATCATTTCCTTTTCTCATCATTACTTTTAGTATCCAAATAGAATATCCTCTTTATTGAATAGTCTGCCAGCATGTTGATTGATGAGATACAGAAGCCTTTTTAGTAAAATTTGTTTAGACAGTAAAAAATACGGGCCATGCCTTAAGGACCCGTGTTTTTTTGGTAATAAAATATAGATGAAATCAAAATTCACTAAAGTAATCCATGCTTTTTAAGATAATCTTTTGCAACCTTTGAAGCACTGATTCCTTTAACATTCACCTCATAATTCATTTCACGCATTTCGTCATCTGTAATTTTTCCGGCAAGCTTATCAAGCGCCTTTTTAATCTGAGGATATTTTTGTAAAGTTTCTTCTCTCATTAGTGGTGCCCCCTGGTAGGGTGGGAAAAGATGCTTATCATCCTGTAATACGTGTAAATGATATTGCCTAAGCTCGCTGTCTGTTGAATAAGCGTCCACTAAATTTATATCTCCTCTGTTGACGGCATCGTAGCGGAGCTTCGGCTGCATGGTTATCAGATTAGAGAACTGAATGCCGTATTTCTTTATAATTCCGCGATATCCGTCCACTCGATCTGAAAATTCAAAGGTAAATCCGGCCTTCATGGATCCTTCAACGGCTTTCAAATCCGAAATCTTATTTAAATGCTGCTTTGCTGCCAACTTTTCAGGTATAGCCAATGCATACGTGTTGTTATATTTCATAGGGTCTAGTAATTCCATTTGATATTTCTCAAGCATTCCCTTCCTCGCTTGCTCATACACCTGCTTTTTATTCGTACTGTCAGCAGTCTGCTTTAAGAATTCGGATATGGCAGTGCCTGTAAATTCAGGATAAATATCAATACTTCCCGATTTTAACGCATTAAAAACAAAGGAAGTCTGTCCAAGTCCCGGTTTTAATTGAACATGTAAGTCTGAATTCTTTTCAATTAATAATTTGTACATATTGATCAGAATTTCCGGCTCTGATCCCAATTTTCCTCCTATAACAATTTCCTTTTGATTAGATTGAAACGCTTGAGGAACTACCATCATCAGCAGGACAGCGGCCACTATGATTCCTGTAAAAACAGATGTTTTTTTAAAAGAAACTCGTTCAAGGCCTCTAAGCAGTACATCAAATAGTATTGCCAATAAGGCAGCTGGAACAGCCCCAAGAACAATAAGGGTGGAATCATTACGATCAATTCCAAGTAGAATAAGGTCTCCCAGCCCCCCTGCACCTATTAAAGCAGCAAGAGTGGCAGTGCCGATAATTAAAACCATCGCCGTACGGATACCTGCCATAATCACTGGCATAGCCAATGGCAGTTCAACTTTGATTAAGCGATGCTTAAAGTTCATTCCCATTGCTTTAGAGGCTTCTATTAAAGAAGGATCCACTCCCTTTATCCCTGTATAAGTGTTTCTAAGAATAGGAAGTAAAGCATAGATAACAAGAGCGATAATGGCAGGAACCTTTCCAATCCCGAATAATGGGATTAAAAGGCCCAGCAGTGCCAATGAAGGAATGGTTTGCAGGACAGCTGTAATCCCGATAATTCCTTCGGCAATTTTTTGTTTTCGGGTTAAATAGATCCCAATAGGTATTGATATGATAACTGCAAAAAACAAAGCGATAAATGAGATTTGTATATGCTGCAGCAAGGCGGTAAACAGCTCACTTTGCCTGTCTTTAAAAACGGCTGCAAAATTACTCATGGCTTTGCCCTCTTTTTTTCGTTTGATCAGCCATATATTCAATTACAGCCTGACGATTAATGGTGCCAACCTTCCTTCCATTTTTTTCAACCGATATGACCTCTTCAACAGACAAACGTTTTAAGGTTTCTGGCAGATTCGCATGAATTGATATCGTTCTGGTTTCTCCGGATACACCGTTCTGTTCTGATCTTCTTAACAAATCTTCTAAATTAAAAGGTGTTTCAGGGACTTCAGAGTGTACACCAATAAAATCTCTCACAAACTGATTTTTTGGATTTTGAATGATTTCCTCTGGTGTGCCCAGCTGAACCATTTCTCCTTCGTTCATTATACATATACGACTGCCAAGCTTTAGGGCTTCCTGCATATCGTGTGTAACAAACACAATCGTTTTCTTAATCCTTTTTTGAAGATCTGCCAAATCTCCTTGAAGCTTTTCTCTGCTGATTGGATCAAGGGCGCTAAAAGGCTCATCCATTAAAATAATCTCTGGATCTGCTGCGAGTGCCCTTACCACACCCACTCTTTGCTGCTGGCCGCCTGAAAGCTCGCCTGGTTTTCGGCTCCGATATTTATCAGGTTCAAGACCTACCATTTCAAGTAACTCACTAACTCTTTTTTCCACTTTATACCGTTTCCATTTTTTCAGTTCAGGGACGATTGATATATTCTCCTCAATGGTCATGTGCGGAAACAATGCAATTTGCTGAAGGACATAACCGATATTCCAACGGAGTTCATGGATATTATAATCACTTATTTTTTTTCCATTGATCGATATAGTCCCTTCTGTCAATCCTATTAGGCGGTTAATCATTTTTAGAGTGGTCGTTTTCCCGCAACCGCTAGGACCAATTAATACTAAAAATTCTCCCTCCTTTATTTTCATAGTAAGAGAGTTTACTGCTGTTGTTCCATCAGAATATTTTTTCGTTACATGATCAAATTCAATCATTCGTTTTCTCCTTCGTTCACCTTGTATCAATATTTTGTACATCATGAGTATTTTGTAAAATGTTAAATTTTCAGTTAAATTATGTATGTATTTTTATTTAGTATGTACCAAGAAATTGTTTAAATGAAAGCTTTAGCTATTTTTCCTCTGCCAAAATAAGTGGAGTAGGTAAGGTTTTATCCAAATACCCATAAAGAATCTCTTTAAACCTCTGACAAACTTTTTCCTAAAGGCTTAGTTCTATATATGAAGGATAAATAGAAAAAGGATGTAAAGTAATCGTTATTTCTTAATTGGAGGCATGAAAAATGGATCAGTTTAAAAATCAATTCATTAATGGCCAATGGAAAAAAGGATCAAGTGAAAAGGAATTAGAAGACTTTAATCCATTTACAGCAGAGATTCTCTTAAACATTTCATCTGCTAATGAAGAAGATTTGGACGAAGCGTATGAGGCTGCTAAAAACGCACAGAAGAAATGGGCACTTACCACTCCAGCTGAAAAACAGATGCTTTTCGTCAAGTTAGTACAAGTAATGCAAGAACAAAAAGAAGAAATCATTGACTGGCTGATTAAGGAATCAGGAAGCACGCGATTAAAGGCGGAATTGGAGTTTCAATCCTCCATCAGCATTATTACAGAATCCTCTTCCTTTCCTCATCGTATGGGAGGAACCATTATCCAATCCAATTACCCAAATAAAGAAAATAGAGTTTACCGCATGCCAAAGGGAGTAATAGGCGTGATTGGCCCTTGGAATTTCCCTCTTCATTTAACCATGAGATCAGTAGCACCTGCGCTGGCAACAGGAAATAGTGTTGTCATTAAACCAGCGTCGGATACTCCAGTCACTTCAGGTCTGCTTGTAGGAAAACTGTTTCATAATGCAGGGTTTCCTGATGGGCTTGTTAATGTGGTTGTCGGCAAAGGTTCTGAAATTGGAGATGCCTTTGTGGAGCACCCGACACCAAAACTCATCTCCTTTACTGGTTCTACCGAAGTAGGAAAAGGGATTGGAGAAAAAGCGGGCAAAACGCTGAAGGAAGTAGCACTTGAACTGGGCGGAAATAATGCAATGATTGTTCTAAAAGATGCCAATGTAAAAGAAGCTGCAAAAGCAGCTGTGTTCGGGAAATTCTTTCATCAGGGTCAAATTTGTATGGCATTAAATCGAATTATAGTAGTTCAAGAGGTCTACGATGAATTTGTCCAGAGCTTTATCGATTATACTAGCAAACTCAAAACAGGTAATCCTAATCAAAATGACACCTTTATCGGACCGCTTATTAACAAAAATGCTATTGAACGTATCTAAAAGGATGTAGAGGAAAGTGTGAAAAAGGTGCTGAAATTGTGCTAAATGGAGATGTTAAGGATTTAGTTATGGAACCGGTTGTACTGACAGCGGTAACCAACGAAATGCCTATCGCCAAAAATGAAATATTCGGGCCTGTAGCACCTATTATAAAAGCGAGGGATGTGGATCATGCCATCCAAATTGCAAATGATTCTCTAAATGGCTTGAGCGGCTCCATCTTCACGGAAGATCGCCATTTGGGATCAGAAGTGGCAAAGAAAATCGAAACCGGCATGATCCATGTAAATGATCAATCTGTTAATGATGAATCACATATTCCTTTCGGCGGTGAAAAAGAATCAGGGATTGGACGATTTAACGGAGAATGGGCGATAGAAAAATTCACGACTGTAAAATGGATTGGAATACAAAATGGATACAGAGACTTTCCAATCTTTTAATTAGATTCTAACCGAAAATCTTGTTGTAATGACTTAAAAAATGCAGAAAATTAGCATACTCTGTATTATAAGAAGGGACAAGCCTCTTAAAAAATGCCGTAATAACCGGTAAAATTGAGACTTTCGGTTCTCCATAATGCAACAAATCTATGTTTTATGATAGGCAAGAGAAATCCCTTCGAGTGGTATCAGGAGGGGCTTCTCTTTTTCTAAGGAAAGGATAATATTTTTTAAAATAAATTATGTAACCCATGTAATCTCTGTCAGTTCCTGCGTCTATCGACTAACGAATGTCTTACAAGCAGGATTCATTTTTGATGCCAATCATTTGAGAGTTTCTCTTCATTCTGCCAGTGAAATACTAAAATCCTATTCGTTTTCAACTTCTTCACTAATAGAAGGATAGGAAAATATGTTATTAAAGGGTATAATACAAAAACGCAAACCTTTTTTGCACTCTGATTACTTTAATCAGCTCTGTTAATATCTCTGTAACCATACAATTGTTGAAAGGCATGTAAAACAGCTTTTTCAATAGAATAAGCTAAAAATAACAGAGACCTATAACAAGACATTTTTCAATAAATACGTATCTATTCAATTAAATCTAAGGGTAATCTCAAGCCAATTTCCTTATTTGAAAAAGCCTTAGAAGTAAAGAAAGAAGTGAACCTAAATGACACAATTTACACAACTGGGTATCGGAAAAGATTTAAGCAAGAAACTTCAAAGCCAGGGTGTGCTTTCACCCACTCCTATCCAGAATCAAGCTATTCCCCCATTGCTTGAAGGCAAAGATATACTTGCACAGGCTAAGACAGGGACAGGGAAAACTCTTGCTTTCCTGCTTCCTATACTTGAAAGGATAGATGAGGGCTCAAATAAATTACAGGCACTTATATTAAGTCCTACACGAGAATTAGCCATCCAAATCACACATGAAATTAACAAAATAAAAGAAGAACAGATCTCTGTATTGGCTGTATATGGCGGACAGGATGTAGATAGGCAAATAAAAAAGCTGCAGGGAGCGGTCCACATTGCTGTTGCCACACCCGGAAGGCTGATAGACCATTTAAAACGCGGAACGATTGAGCTTACCGAAATAAAAATGCTTGTTCTGGATGAAGCAGACCAAATGCTCCACATCGGCTTCTTGCCTGAAGTAGAAACGATCCTTCATCAAGTTCCCCAAAACCGTCAAACCATGCTATTTTCTGCCACATTTAATGAAAAGGTCCAGTCTTTAGCAAAAAAATATATGGACAATCCCGTTTTAATTAAGGTAAAAGAAGAACAGATCACGGTCAAGAATATCAAACAGATTGTATATGAAACAACTGACAGGGCAAAGCAGGGAGATCTCTGTAAAGTACTTGAAGAAGAAAGACCTTTTCTAGCTGTAATTTTTTGCCGTACAAAAAGGAGGGTTTCAAAGTTAAATGATGCTCTCGTTTCGATGGGCTTGAATTCGGATGAGTTACATGGCGATCTTTCACAGGGCAAACGCGAAAAGGTTATGGAGCGCTTTAGAAAGGCTGAGTTACAGTATCTTGTGGCTACGGATGTAGCTGCCAGAGGCCTGGATGTTGAAGGTGTTACACATGTCTTTAATTATGATATTCCAGAGGATACTGACAGTTACGTCCACCGCATTGGAAGAACCGGCCGTGCAGGTGAAGCTGGTATTGCCATTACCTTTGCTGCACCTAAGGACATGAATGAATTACAGGCAATAGAAAAAGGAATTCAAATGAAATTGACAAGAAAAAGGATATCAGGAGAAGAATTGTCTGAGCGGAATACAGAAAAGGCTGTTAAAAAACACACTGCAAAGGCAAAGCCCGCTGTGGCAAATAAAAAGAAAAAAACAAATAAATTCTCTGAGCGATCAAACGGAAGAAAAAGCAGAAGCAGATAATGCTGTTCCCTATTCCTTTCTTTCATAAAATAAAAAAACTAAGCAGCTTGTCAGCAGCTTAGTTTTTTGTTTGAGAACCATGCCATTACTTTCTTAAAAGTGAAAAGCCTTCTTCCATAAGATATTGTTTTGCTTCATTATAGGATGGAAATGTACCGTCTAAATTCAATCCGGCATACACATTCCACATGTCGTCTTCTTCTAACAAAATCAAGGTATGGCCATCTTCATTCATCCAGCGTTCTTCTACATTGCCGTCAATAATAGCTGCTTCTTCCTTTGCATTTTCCTTGAGCGATGCTATGGATTTTGAAATCATATTCCTCAGTTCCTGCTCTGAGAATTCACGGATATTAATCATACCCTTACCGTCTGTCCGATAGCCATATTCATCAATTTTTTCAGCATATACAAATCCGTTGCCATTTGGATGAAGATGATAGATAACATTTTTTTTATCGGATACGCTGTCTTCATAATGATAATTAATACGTCCAAGTGAAACATTTTTCTTTTCTAATTCATGAAACGATTCGATGATCGCCATTTTTTGCTCGAAAGTTAACATATTTCCTCCATGCTATATAAATTAAATACTGTTCATTATATCATTTAGTCACGAGAACAACCAAACCATAATTTCAGAATAACCAAAAAGACCACATATCTACGAGGTCTTTTTGGTTATTTATGTTTCACCCTAGCCGCGAGTCTTACCCTGTCACTAGGTAAAAAGACTGCAAAAATAGCAGCAATGAAAGGAAGAAATGATAGAATGGTAAATACTGTTGAAACACCAAATGCATCTGAAATACTTCCCATTAATACTGAGCCGATTCCCCCAGCACCAACACCAAAGCCAATTGCGAGACCCGATGCTACTGCTACGTTTCTCGGCAGTAAAAGCTGCATGTACACAACCCCGACAGAAAACGAGGAAAGTACACAAAAACCAAAAAACAATAAGTCAAGTACAGAAAGAAAACCATGAAGATGCGGGAAAAGAAAGGCGAACGGAGTTGCTAGGAATAATGAAACGATAAGCAATTTCTTCATACCCAATCTATCCGACCAAATCCCTCCTAAAAATGTTCCAATTGCACCTGCCCCAACGAAAATGAAATTCAGCGTCTCCGAGGCCCCGATTGATAAGTGCTTTAAATAAAAAGGCAAAAATACGACTACACCTATTTGGCACCAGGAGCGCAGAATAATAACACCGCATAACAGTACAACCCCCAATATGTGGTTTTCGCCGGGAATTTCCTTTTTCTTTAATGCCGTTTCTTTTACCCTATCCCCCATCCAACGCAACAGTTGTACGGTTAAAGGAATGGACAGGAAAGCAAGCACAAGGAACCATATAAGACCATGCAGCCCGGTATGGACAAGAAATAGAGGGATCATTAATGGCCCGAAAGCCTGGCCGGCATTTCCTCCAACCTGGAATATTGCCTGAGCCGTTCCTTTTTTTTGTCCTGAAGCAAGATGTGTCCCACGCGAGGCTTCTGGATGGAAAGCTCCTGACCCTAGTCCCGAAAGAGCAATAAACACTAAGAGCCAGTTAAAGGACGGGGCAATACCTGTCAAAGCCAAGCCGGTTATGGATAGAAAAACACCTGCGCTAAACAACCATACCCGTGGCCTGCGGTCTGTTATGACACCAAAAAATGGCTGTGAAACTGAAGAGGTAAGATATGAAATAAGAACAATTAGAGTAGACTGAGTATAATTGAGATGAAGAGCATGTTTGTACAAAACAATTAAGGCAGGGACAATCCCTGTTGTTACTAAATCATTCAAAAAATGGGTTCCGCTAAACGTAAAAACAGCCCGGCGGTTTATAGGCTGCAGTTTAATCGAATCTGCTTGTGTACCTGAATCACTTGCCATTTCTTCACTTCCTAAATCTGAATTTACAAAAACATTACAAATCAAACTATATTAATATATTATTATCCTGTCAAGAATGTAATGGAGCATCTAGGAGAGACTCCTTCATTTTTTTGTCTAGGCTATGAAGTGACATGATTATTTTTCCGATGTAAATTCCAAATGTTCAATATTGTTGTACTCTATAATATTCCACTTGTTATCTCTATAATGAACATGACTAAAGCAAGCATTGTTTAGATGGCTGACTGTTTGAAAACGCCCTTCCGAAAGCTCAGTTAAAATTCGGTGGATTACTGCACCATGAGCGACAAGTAAAACTCTTTTATCCTTAAAGTTTTCGTTAATTTTATTCATTCCCTCTACAACTCTTTTTGAAAAAGACAGGCTATCTTCCTGATTTGGATACTCTCTTGTCGGATAATGGACCATTCTTTCTTGGAGTGTCATTCCCTCTGCATCCCCAAAATAGCGTTCCGCAAAGTATTCCATCTCTACAATCTCCATACCCAAAGCCTCATTTATGATTGTTGCTGTCTGCTTTGCCCTGGTCAAAGGACTTGTAATGATTACATCCCATTCGCCTGCTTTCAAAGCATCCCGGCATTTTCCCGCTTGTTCCATCCCTTTTTCATTAAGAGGAATGTCAGTACTCCCCTGTATCCTTCCAGTTGCATTCCATTCTGTTTCGCCATGGCGAATTAAGCAAATCTTTGTCATTCTTCCGTCTCCCCTTTCATTTATCTCTCTATATTTTTATTATACTCTCTTTTTTCACATTTTCATGAGGATGTAACAGCTTCGCAGGTTTGAATGTATTCCATCTTTTATGAATGTGAGAAATAAAGACTAAGTGATTCCAAAAGGGGCACAACATATTTGGATTATTATGAAGTCTGTCAAGCTCATTAGCTGCAATCATAGTATGTAAATTATGGTACCTGTTTTAAGATCCTGCACTTAAAAAGATGAAAAACATACACTATAGTCCAAACCTTTCCCTAGTGGCCACATACACTATCCTGAAAATAAAAATTAGGAGTGAGTCAATTGGCAGATTCCAGACAAATGCAAGGCGGACATCAGTCTCATCACCATACTCATCATCACCATTACCATCACCACCATCATCATCATGGCCACACAGGCTATCATCACACTGGCCATACAGGCTACCACACTGGGCATATGGGCCATACTGGGCATATGGGCCATACTGGGCATATGGGCCATACTGGGCCTATGGGCCATACTGGGCATACAGGATATCATACCGGACATACAGGTTATGGTACTCATACAGGTTATGGTACTCATCCTGGAACTCATCAGTAATGAAATGATATTTTTTAGCATGCTAACCCCCGAATGGCGGGGGTTAGTTAATTGGTAGACATTATAGCATGACTTCTGGCTTTGATCCTAATTTCAAAGGTTTGTTAAATTTAGATGTTAATAACTGTTCGGTTTATAGCTCCTTAGTTTAAGTTGACCATCAAGGCGTGTGAAAAGGAAGTGGCAAAATTTGAGATAAAAAAACAGAATTCATTAACTACAAATATTTAAAAATGACCTGGGAGACTATGTGTTATAAGGCCTTCGTCTTTTCTTCTACTATAAGCTTTTAAAAAAATGGTTATATTATTGCATACATAGTATTTACTATCGTTATTTATAGGATGTTTGTTCATTTATTGTTTTCTTTAATTTGATTCCTGATTTTTTCTAGGTCTTTAAGAGGCAATTCACTCAAAGATTCTTTAATTTCTTTTTCAATTAATTTTCTATTGCTTTCCCTATACTCTTCCCACCATTCTCGCAATCCTTCTGTATGATCGAGTAAATATTCCATGTCTATTTCTTCTACGTCGTCATCTGATATGTAGTCCAACACAGAAGCTAGCATACGATTCAAGTCGCCGATTGAATTTTTGTTTTCTTTATTTGGTGTAGAATGATTTTTTTCTTTGTCTGTTAACTCATTAATGGGAATGGCTTTCCTTGGCATTGGTATTACTCCTTTCATTGCAGGTTTATGATTACTAGCTTTTAGTATTCCCTAAAAAATGTGTCAGCTATCTACCTAAGCTTTTAGGAAAATATGCTCACTGTACCAGGTTTTTAAATTGTTCTTTTCTTCCTGCTGGTTGATTTAATTGCAGGTACTCGCTTTCCGCGGGGCTGTAGGGAAGCCTCCTCGTCGCAAGCTCCTGCGGGGTCTTCCCTTACACGCTGATCCCGCAGGAGTCTTGTGCCTTCACTGCAATCAACTTTGGATTCACACCACCATTGGGCTTGTACTATGACTGGGATATCAATCTGTCATGCGCTAGTTGTAACAATGTATCTAAGATGCACAGGAATTAGCTTGCAAACTAAATGACTTTAGACGAAAAGATGCCACGATGACTCACTTTATAGGGATATAACACTTTTGCGAAAGCAACTCTATGCAAAAACAGCCTACAAGAATGAATTAAAATACGAGCAGTTAGCAATATAGAAAATTAACGGTACCATGCAAGAAAAGAGCAAGGCTCCTGCTTATTGGCGACAAGAACTGGACAAGAAAAAATCCCCAGGTTTAGCATTTTATCATTTCCTGGTAAACGATAAAAAAAGGGCTATTTGATCCATCACCTGAATGATCAAATAGCCGGTTTTTGTATTTAATTTGGTTCATTTTGTCTTTTTTTGTTTTTGTAGTCCGGGTCCTCATATCTGCCATTGCAAATATGCCTCGATTTAACTCGGGATTTCTTACTCCTTCACGTTCTAACTTGTTTCGACTTTTTTTCACTTTGCTTTTTGCCATCTTTACTCACCTCTTATACATATTGTCTAATCATTTTAACACATTTCGTAATCTTTCTTAATCTTTCGTAATCTTTCTTAATGTATCATAAACCCATTTCTAAGAGCGGTTCTAGTTTGTATTATTTAATGGCTTTGTTCGTTCCCATTTGGCTTTTGCTTTTCACTGGCAGGTTAAACATCACAATACACTTTTAAAATCAATATTGGGTTTTAACAAAAGAAACACAAAAATAAGCATGACAAAAGCGCTTCTCTAGAGAAACGCTATTTGAATTATTCCTTATCATTTCGTATATTCTTCCCATAAAAAATTTCGTCCATCTCCATTTGAAGCCTTTCTGTAATTTGTTCCTGCTCGTCCTCGTTTAGTATGTTCTTTGAGTAGCCAAAAAGATAATTATTTAAATCAAATTCCTTCAATTTACACTTTGTATGGAATATATGTTCTTGATAAATATTTACATCAATCATGTCATAAGCTTCTTTTATATTTTCAGGGATATAGTTTTGAATAGAATGAATATCATGGTCGATGAAAAGCTTTCTTCCTTTGATATCCCGTGTAAAGCCGCGTACTCGGTAATCTATCGTCATGATATCCGTATCAAAGGAATGGATAAGATAATTTAAAGCTTTTAGTGGTGAAATTTCACCACATGTAGAAACGTCAATATCCGCCCTGAATGTGCTTATTCCTTCATAAGGATGATATTCAGGATAAGTATGAACTGTAATATGGCTTTTATCCAGCTGCATGACCACAGAATCCGGAAGAGGCCCTGGGGATTCTGTAAATGATTCTGTAGGAACTTCTACAACTGGCCCCTCAGATACAAGTACGGTGACACTGGCACCTTGAGGCACATAGTCTTGCTTAGCAATATTTAATACATGTGCACCAATAATATCGGATACATCCGTTAAGATTTTTGTCAAACGCTCAGCGTTGTACCGATCATCTATGTATTCAATATAGGCTTCCCTTTCCTCTTTTGTTTTTGTATAACAAATATCAAACATATTAAAGCTAAGGGATTTTGTCAGATTGTTAAAACCATGCAATTCAATTCTTTCTTCGTGTGTCAGTTTCATTTCAGCATTTCCCCTTGTATCGAATTACTATTATTCTTCCCTAATGAAGAATCAAAAAAACCATCTCATGATGCTGTCATGAGATGGAAATGACTGCTAAAGCATTAAAATAGTGATTAATGCTTTTTGCTGGTAGAAGATTTTGTCTTTGGAGAGCCCGTAATTTCTTCTGCCATTTCTGCTAATTTCGGGTCCTTATCCAGCATTTCCTTTACATTCGGTTCGTTATTTCTTGCTTGATGAGACGGAGCTGTGGATTTGGTTGTAATCCCCAATTCTTTTGAAAGCTCTGGCATATCTGCCATTTTTGACAACTGTGGAATGTTTTTGAACATATTGGCCAGATTTTCACCGGCATTTGTATTTTTTTTAGGAGCTACATGACCTTGTTCATTTCCTGGCTCCTTTGTTGCCTGGGAGGTACTTCTTTTCATATTTGCCATTTGAGGAATTTTGTTTAGCATATTGGAAATTCCTGTAGCTTGTGAAGTTCTCTTTTCACTGCGATTTTTATTACCGAACAGAAAAGCCCCAATCATCATGCCTGCAATGGATGCCCATACCATTCCGCTGGTATTGTTTTTTTTCTTTTGAAAAAGGCTTAAAAAGGGGTTTCTATTGCTAAACATCGATAACCATTTATCCATTTTCAGCACATCCTTTTAGCAATTAGGAGAACTTTAGTCCTGCCCACTTATAATTTTTACCTTTTAGCTCTTCTTTATGTTCATTAAAAGTTTCATCTCTCTCCAAGAAAAGGCACCTATTCTATTCTGCAAGTAGGAAAGAATAAAAATAAACTGGAAGGAGGTTAAGATTAATGAATAATGTAACCCAGACTTCTTTGGAATCAATTTTAGAACAAAATTGGAAACGTGCATGCGGATCATGGAGTAGCTGTAATGCGCAATCCATTGAATCCTTTTTAAATCTCTGTTTAGAACAAAACGTGGATCCTCAATTTTGCATGAGCTGGGTAGAAAAACATAAAGATAAAATAAAGGATTGGAATGAGGTTTCCAAAACATCATTGGAATGGATAGATGCTCATACTTCCGGCGGTTCAGCGGTTGCTTTTTCTACGGAAGATCAGTAGAAGATGTAGAATTCCACCAACTAATAAGCTCGGCGATTTCTTCTTTATGGGAAACGCCCTGCTTAGTCGGAGTTTCTAAGATAAAAGGTACTTGTCTAAGCTCTTTTGTTTGAAGGATATCGTTAAATTGATCTTTTTGAATACATCCTTCTTTAAAGATATTGGCATGCCGGTCCTTGCCAAGACCTGACTGATATTTAGAATTATTAAGATGAATGGCTTTTACATAATCAAAATATCCAAGCCGTTTTCCTTTTAGTAAAACTTCTTCCCAGTTTTCTCCACTCCATAATCCTGATGCAAATGCGTGGCAGGTATCCAAACAAAACCCAATTTTTTCTGAATATGAGCATAAATTTCTTACTTGAACAAGCTCCTCAAAAGTGGTTCCCATGGTTCCAGGTACTCCTGCATGGTTTTCAAGAAGTATTTTGGAGTTTCCATCCCATTGGCTAAGTATGTTATTAAGCGTCTCTATCATTAACTCATAAGCGTTCAATGGATTAGTAAAGCCTTTCCTGCTTCCGAAATGCACAACCACGCCCTTGGAACCACAGGCATCCGCTATTTCTAAGTCATTAAGCAGCGAGTATATTACAGCCTGTTTTTGTTCATTTGCCGGTGTCAGATCGGTAGGATATGGAGTGTGGGCGATGGATACCATCCCGTATTTTTCACAAAACACTTTGCACCTAGCTGTATCGACAGGATCATAATCTTTTATAGAAAGGCTTCGCGGATTTTTGGTGAAATATTGAAATGTGTTTGCTTTAATGTTTAAAGCCTCTTCAGCAGCGCCTAAATAACCATTTTTAATACTGATATGACATCCAAAAAACATATGGGTTTCCTCTTTCTATTTTTTTCTGTTGGCCTTCAAAAAATGCTGATTTCCCCCATGTTAGTAAAAAATAAGTGATTTTTACAAAGTGCCCAAAAGACAGAACGCACTGTGACCTAAAACATGTTTTTGCCTGGTAATTGAACAAGAAAAAATATATCAGTGAATTGCAAGATTCTCTTTAAGTAGAAAACACTTTCTTTGCATATTTTAATCATTTACTTAGGCAGTTTTTTGCATAGATGTTGCTATATGTACAAAAATTCACTCCGTATGTTGTCTGCATTCGTGGCTTTTTTTCGTAGGCTGTTCACAAGTTTTAATTCTAACCTGAATTTTTAATCATTTTTTTGTGACAATTAGCAAAAAAGTTTACGAAAGGAGCTATTACTTATTTCCATTATGTTATTGTATCTAATCTGCTTATTTTTAGTATGTAAAGCTTTGTATTTCACAAAAAGAACCTGCATATGCAGGCTCTTTTTGTGATAGCTTTGAAAGACTCTTTGTTGAGAAACAAAAAATGTCCCTCAAATATGTTTTACTTAGTTTAGCTGATTATTCTCTCGATATGCGTGTACACATTCATAGACTCACTCCGTATAAAGCCGACAGTGGTTATACCCAGTTCTTCCGCTAAGCTTAGTGCCAATTCAGTAGGAGCTGATTTGGAGAGAACAATAGGGCACCCAATTTTTGAAACTTTAGAGAGTATTTCAGAGGAAATTCTGCCGCTGAACACAATGATTTTATCACTCATGGAAATATTATGTTTTAGACAATGTCCGTATATTTTATCCAATGCATTATGTCGTCCTATATCCATCCTGCTTATTATTATGCCGTTAACATCGCATAAAGCTGCATTATGAACGCCGCCTGTTCTTTGAAATAAATGTGCACTCTTTTGCATTTCTTCCATTAGGCGATAGCAATCATCTGCAGATAGAGAAAGCTTTATGCCATTCATTTTTTTTGCAGTCAATGCATCATTTGCAAAAACAAAACCATGTCGGCTCATACCGCAGCAGGAAGTAATATACCGTTTTCCCTGTAATTTTGAATAAAAAGGATTAACTTTTTTTGTATGAATATGAAAAAAGCCTTCTTTTTCTTGAAACCAAATTTTTTCAATATCATTAAAGTTTGTGATTACCCCTTCAGAAGCAAGGAATCCGACCACCATCTCCTCAATATACTCAGGAGAACAAACCATCGTAACAAATTCTTGCCCATTTAATTTAATGGTTACAGTATACTCCGTCACAATGTTATCTTCTATTCTTTCGGCTTTTCCATTTCGAAAACGCACTATTTCCCTTTTAACTTGTACTGCTCTCATTTTTTCACCTGCATTCTTGAAATAACTGAAAGAGTGCCACGATAATAGACGAACAGCATACCTAAATGGCATGCTATTTGCACATACTATACAATCAATCGTTTTTATTCAGGATGTCCGTGTATTTTTTGGCGGTGAGGCTCTTGTGTATTCCGTTCATTGTGAGCAGTATCCTGCCCCATTCCTTTCAGAAATGTCAGCAGCATGGTGATAGAGCGATTCACATCGGGATCTTTGATAGAACGGATAAGATCAAAATAGCCGGTTTGTTCATTTCTATTTTCATCCTCATTTCTTTTTTCTGCCAGTCTCGCTATTCCGGAATTGACTTTGAGAATGACGGGCTCCAGCTGTTTCACATCAACCGTTCCTAAAGTTCCAGCCATCAATAAGATATTTTTTATAAAATTTGTAGTTTCTGGATGGTTCATTTTTTTTACAATAACATCCAATACTTGTTCACCTTGGCCAAACAATCCTCTTAAAATGGCTAATATACCTTTATCCTGCATATGCTGAACAATTTGGAGAACTTCTAGAACTGCATCCTTATGGCTTAAAAGAGCATCTTCAATTTGCTTTATTTCATTCTTTCGAATTTCTTCTTCTGTCAGTTCGATCCGCTTGATGGTTTTAACTGCTTTAGCCATGCTGCTTCCTCTCCTTTTCAACTATTTCTGCTGGGAAGGTATAGTCCGTGCGCGACCATTTATCCTGAACCTGTACACCCATTTGAGGCTGCGGATTCCCGTAACGGAAATTGATTCTTGGTAATGGGTTGACACCCTCCTCTTTCAGAATTTCAAGCTTAGCCTGTGTTTCCTTATAGGCAGGGGTATCCGTGTCCTTATCCGCAAAACTGCTTGTAAGCTTATTAATGGCGCCTTCATCTGAATCATTCATTGGAAGATAAACTTCTTTGCCTTTAACTCTGTCTGTAATGACACATTTTACTTTGACGTTTCCATATGGGGATGTAAGCCGTACAAGAGTACCGTCCTTAATTCCTCTCTCCGCGGCAAGTTCTCTGGAAACCTCAAGGAATACGCTTGGAGTCTTTTCAGATATGCCTTTTGATTTATAAGTCAAATTGCCTTCATGGAAGTGTTCAAGCAAACGGCCATTATTCACGTGGATATCATATTCTTCACCAAAGTCCAGAGGAATGGTCCATTTCACAGGGTGAAGCCTCGCTTTGCCGTCCGGAAAATGGAATCCATCCAAATATAATAGCGGCTGATCCTTTCCGTCCTTTGAAACTGGCCACTGAAGGCTTTTATATCCTTCAAGACGTTCGTAAGTAACACCTGCATAAATAGAGGAAAGCATCGCCGCTTCATCCATAATATCAGAAGGATGACGGTAATCCCAATTTGCACCAAGCCGGTTCGCAATTTCAGTAATAATTTCCCAATCAGGCTTTGATTCACCCAGCGGCTCAAATACTTGATATAGACGCTGAATTCTCCGTTCAGTATTGGTAAATGTACCTTCTTTTTCAAAACTTGGACATGCCGGAAGAACGACATCTGCATACTCTGCTGTACGTGAGAAAAAAATGTCTTGGACAACTAAAAATTCCAATTTTTCATATGCATTGTGGACAACATTAATATTTGAATCCACTAATCCCATTTCTTCTCCCTTGATATACATAGCCTTTAAGCTTCCGCCATGAATGCTTTCAATCATTTCATGGTTATTTAAACCTTTTTCCTTCGTCAGCTTGACTCCCCATGCTTTTTCAAATTTAGCCCTTGCTTTATCGTCATACACCTTTTCGTAACCAGGAAAACTATCTGGTGCACTTCCGAAGTCTCCCGCTCCCTGTACATTATTATGTCCTCGAAGCGGATATGCTCCCGCGGCAGGTCTTCCGTAATTTCCTGTAACAAGCAGCAAGTTTGAGATGGCTGTACTTGTATCCGATCCGCCCATATGCTGTGTGACACCCATGGCCCATAATATACATACACCGTCAGATTCATGAATGTTTTTAGCTATCTGTATTAATTGTTCCTGTGGTATACCTGTTGTTTCTTCAGCATATTCCAAAGTGAAATCCTTTAAGCTTTTCGCATACAGATCAAAGCCATTCACTTTATCTGCAAGAAAGCTTTCATTAGCCCATCCCTGGTCGATGATATATTTCGTAATGGCCGAGAGCCATACTAAGTCTGTTCCCGGTTTCGGGTGTATAAACAAATCTGCCCTTGCTGCCATTTCATGCTCCCTGAGATCTGCTACAATCAGCTTTTGGCCATTTAATTTTTGCGCCCTTTTTACTCTTGTTGCGAGAACCGGATGGGCTTCTGCAGTATTGGATCCAATGATGATAACAAGTCCCGCGTTTCCAATATCTTCGATCGAGCCGGCATCACCTCCGTATCCAACTGTTCGGAATAGTCCCATCGTTGCAGGTGTCTGGCAGTAACGAGAGCAGTTATCTACATTGTTTGTGCCAATTACCGCTCTAGCAAGCTTTTGCATAACATAGGATTCTTCATTCGTACATTTAGAAGAAGTAATGAAGCCCATCGAATCTGGTCCATACTGATCCTTTAACTCTTTAAATTTACTAGCTACTAATTGAATGGCTTCTTCCCATTCTGCTTCCCTAAAATAGTCCCCTTCACGAATAAGCGGTTTCGTTAATCTTTCTTCACTATTTACAAAATCCCAGCCGAATTTACCTTTTACACAGGTGGAAATTCCATTTGCAGGCGATTCTTTTTGAGGATCCACTTTTAAAATATGACGTCCTTTTGTCCATACATCAAAGGTGCATCCTACACCGCAAAAAGTACAAACCGTTTTGGTTTTCTTAATTCTTTCACCGCGCATGGCTGATTCGACATCTGAAATTGTAAGGATAGAACCATAACCTGTTTCTACACCCTTTGTCACTTCTATCATTGGTTTCAGTGTTTGGTCAGGAATGCCCGTCATATAGCCAGCTTCACCAATCATGCCTTTTTCCATCATCGCATTACAAGGACATACGGTTGAACAATGTCCGCATGAAACACAGGAGGACTCATTTATGGGGACATCATTATCCCAAATCACCCTCGGCCTTTCCAATGTCCAATCAATGGAAAGCGTTTCAGTAACTTGTACATCCTGACATGCTTCTACGCATCTTCCGCATAAGATACACTGGTCAGGATCATATCGGTAAAATGGATTAGATAAATCCTTCTGATAAGGCTTGGATTCCCAGGGGATACTCTGGTGATTAATGTTCATTTGCTTAACGGTATTATGTATTTCGCATTCGCCGTTGTTGTAATCACAAACTGTACAATAAAGCTCATGGTTGTGCAGAATTTTATCCATTGCCACAGTTTGAGCTTTTTTCACTTCATCTGAACTTGTAATAATATCATCCCCATCTTTTAAAAAAGTGGAGCAGGATCTCACCATTTCTCCATTTACTTTTACAAGACATGTATCACAAGTTTCAATAGGGCCTAAATTTTCATGGTAACAGATATGAGGGATCTTTATGGAGCTATTGCTTAAATAATTCAGAATGGTTGAACCGGCTTCCGCCACAGCTTCTACTCCATTTATTTTTACGTTTATCTTTTCCTGCACATTGGGGCACCCTTTCTCTATAAAGTTTTTTATAACAAAAAAACTAGCAGATTTATCATTCCGTACCCTTTAACTAAAAAAGCCAAACGATTATTTTAAAAAAAGGCCATTATTAAAAAGATCTTTTAATGGATGATTTTGTTATTTATATATGAAGAAATTGGCCTAATCATACTCTCAATACTTCATCCTGCATGAATGTAAGAAACCCCACAAGATCATCTTCCTGTAATTTTCCATTTAATAATTGCAAGAAATTCTCTTGCATACAGCTTGGTTTTAATAGAAGATGGTGTTTTTGCTCCCAACGGATACGCTTTTATCCCTTGTGCTCTCGCAACCTGGACGGCACGAAACACATGAAAATCATTACTGACAATGATGGCTTCCTGAATATTGAAGTTCTTTTTGGAAAAAGCTATATTTTCAAAGGTAGTTTCAGATTTATTTTCAATTAATATTCTATTTTGATTAATACCATTCTTCATAAGGAAGAGAGCAAGCGCCTCCCCTTCTGATATTGACTCATCAGGGCCTTTTCCTCCTGAAACTACAGCTTTTGTATTTGGATTTTGCTTTAGGTAATCAAGTCCTTTTACCGCTCTCTGATATAAAGAGTTTGATAATTTGTATCCATTCACCTTTGCACCGAGAACAATTATAAACGGTACATTACTCGGTGGCCTTTTAATCGCAGCCAATTTCATTTTTCTATATAAGATTAATAGAGTCATAATGAACCCAGCTAAGATAAAACCAGTACCCCATAATACTATTTCTGTTAACATATATATGTTTCCTCCAAAAAAATTTTTTTTAATCAATTTTATACTGTATGTGGATTTTTGTTCTCATCACTTTTTGATTAAAATCCACATGAAACAGAAATCATTTTTTAATTGTATTGATAATATTTAAAGGAAATCATCGCTCTTTGTGGAAATATAATATAGATTCTTATTGTTATTAAAATGTATTTTTCCTTGCCTGGGAAGATCAAAATATGCATTTGTTAAAGAACTCAGTTGATTGTTAGGTCTAAAACGGCCGTTTTTCACACGCCTTTTTGCTTATAAAAACAGGTTTTTATCAAAATATATATTTAACAGAGCTTAAAATATATAAATTGGATGTGAAAAAATGAGTTTACAAGTTCGTAAATCAATGTTTATAAACATCGACGAGAAGGAATTACATGTTTCCCAATGGGGATAAAAAGGAAACCCAGCGATTATTTGTTTACACGGCCTTACCCGAAATGGGCGAGATTTTAACTGCCTTGCTGAGTCGCTGGCACATAGCTATCAAATCTTTTGTCCAGATTTAATCGGCAGGGGATTAAGCCAATGGAGTCAAAATGCCGATATTGAATATTGCTCTGACTATTATCACAAACTTCTAATGGAGTTTGTTGATACACTGCAGCTGACTGAAATGATCTGACTGGGCCCTTCAATGGACGGGGCGTTAGGAATAAAACTGGCGGGAGGCAGTTTAAAAAATCGAATTACTCATTTAATTTCAAATGATATTGGACCTGGCCCATCCAAAAGTGCAATAGAAAATGTACGCTCAGAATCCGCAGAAGCTATTCAGCACATCATTAAATTTACAGGTAATCCTCCCGCCTATCCTGCTTTAACTGATTTAAAAACCTATTATAAAAATATTTATCAAAGCTTTGGCCTTACAAACGAGGAGGAATGGGACTTTTTCACTGAGAATTCTGCCCGTAGAACGGACATTGGATTTTTTTCTCCTGATTATGACCCTGCCATCGTTCAGCAATTTAATCATGTGAATGATTTGCTACTGTGGGACTATTGGGACAACATACAAGCGAACGTTCTGGTGCTAAGGGGAGAAGCTTCAGGAGTTCTTCCTCGTGAAACGCTGGACGAGATGAAGCATCGGGGGCCTAAATTTATGTGTAAAGAAATAACAGGGCTTGGCCATGCTCCTGCTTTAAACACGAAAGAGCAGCTTGATTTAATAGGCAGCTTCATTCAAAAGTGATGGCGCAGGGAAATAAAAACAAGGCTTACGTCTAGCAAGCCTTGTTTTTTATAGGCTGTTTTTCCATAGATTGCTGCTTTACGTACAAAGGATCATTCCGTATGTTGTCTGAATCCGCGGCAATCTTTCATAAGCTAGTCACAAGTTTAAAACCAAACATGGGTTTAAATCATTTTTTGTGTCAACTACGTTTACGAAAAGAGCCTTTATAGGTTTCCATCCTATTTGAATCAGCGGAAACTTAAGATTAAGCCATAACAGGCAGCAATCAGCAATAGCGCTATACCAGCAAAGATTAAGAGGCCAATCCCCGTAAACTTATACTTTCTTATAAAAGCGAAAATTATAGCACAGATATGGACAAGAGGAGCTAAAAAGATAAAACGGTACATGCCAGGAAACTGGGACACTATGATAAACATTATAAGATAAATGAAAAACCCTATAGAGATGCCTAACCACACACTGCCTTCTTTCCTTTTGTCGTTTTCGTTTGTCATTCTCATCTCCCCTTCAAGCGCCTCTATCTATCTGGTAACTAAAATCTCTTCTCTTATTTTTATTAACTCTTTTTCCAAAACGTCGCGATAAAACAGATTATAGGTATCAAATGGAATGATCCTTCCATCCGGATGAGCAATGTGTACACATGATTTTTTTACAGAGCGGATATCAAAATTATGAGCATCCTGGAATTGCATTATAATCACTCGAAAAACATTATCATAACCGATATAACCAGGCAAATTGACTTTTGGAAGGCAGCAAAGCAAATCTTTCAGAGACAGTGCAGATGAATCGGGAGAATGATTTAAGGAAAATAATTTAAAAATCATTTGACGTATATTCTCATCCTGTTCAAAAACTATTGTATTTCTATCACCTTCCAGTAAAATTGCTGGATCAATCATACCAGTTAAAGGAGTAATGGATTCTTCCTGCTTAAAGGCATACCCCATTGCAAGTGAATCAGGATGGCAAGGAACAGGCACAATATCCTTTTCTCCAAAGATTTGTGACTGTTCAATAATCATTTTGCGAACCTCACTTAAGGTCAAGCGATCCGTTTCCGGATTAAAGTCTTCAAGTCTTCCCGCACTTTGTATTGGCTGGAGTGTAACACCCCGGACACACTTTTGTTTCGTACCAAATCGAATAATATCACCCACTTCATGATCGTTCAGCCCTTTTTTGAGAGTCACAACCAATGTAGTGGATATATTGTATTCATTTAAATGTTCAATCGCTTTTCTTCGAATATGAGTGAGGTCCACTCCACGCAGTTCTTTCAAAGCATCGCCATTGAAACTGTCAAACTGCAAATAGATTTCGAACCCCGGGAGATAAGTGGCCAAACGTTTTACGAATTCCTTGTCATTTGCTATCCTGAGACCATTTGTATTCACCATAATGTGTTTAACCGGCCTTGTTTTCACCAAATCCAGGATATCAAAAAAATGGGGGTGGATAGTTGGTTCACCGCCGCTTATTTGAATGATATCAGGTTCCTTTTCGTTAGCCACAATCGCATCCAGCATGAATTCTATTTCTTCCATCGACCGGTATGTACCTTTATGGGGTGACGACTCAGCATAACAAATAGGACATTTGAGATTGCATCGCTCGGTAATTTCAAGCAGCGTGAGGCAGCTATGCTGTTCGTGATCGGGACATAGACCGCAATCATAAGGGCATCCGTATTTAATCGGTGTGTTCCACTGATGAGGCATTTCGGAAGGTTTAATAAAATCTCTGCACCACTTATAATATTCGATGTCATTTGAAATCAAAACCTTTTCTCTTCCGTGTTTCATACAGGTTTTGACCATATAAACATTCCCATTTTCAAAGATAATTTTTGCTTCGACCTTTCTTAAACAAACAGAACAAATGCTAAGGGTTAGATCGTAATAGGTATATGGCCTATTCGGCATACAGGCTCCCCGTTTCTTTAATAGAATTGATAAATTGGTGCCTTTTTTTAAACATTAATTGTACATAATAAACAATACCTGCAATACATGCGAGCTGAATGTTGTTTAAATAAAAATAAGGGTGAGGAGTTGGCTTGATAAAGTCAATTAGCAGTCTGAAAGATAGATAGCCCAGCATAAATAATTGAAATAGGTATCCTTCCCACAACATTTTTGAGGGCGCTGTTCTTATTCTTAATAAAACGATTCCAAGAAGAAACAAAAATGCAATTTCATAAAGCTGAGTCGGATGCCGTTTTATACCATCCCCAAAATCAACTCCTGTAATCCAGTTTGTAGGAGTACCATATGTATGATCGCTAAGACCAGTAAGAAAGCAGCCAACCCTTCCGATCATCATGCCTACAATAAGCGGAAACACAAAATCATCCCCAGTGGAATGCTCCCATCCGATGATTTTTTTTGCCGTTTCTACACCGATTAGTCCTCCCAGCAAACCGCCAACTATTGTTTTTCCCTCTAATAAATACGTCAGTCTGTTCCATTCATAGATTGTTTTAAGCGGGTTTTCAAACCAGTATACCGCCTTTGACCCAATATCAGCTCCAAAAATTGCTCCTACCACAATCCATAATGCCTTTTCGACGGGTATTCTTTCTTTTCTCCGTGTCCATAGATAAACCCGAAAGCCTATAAAGTACGCAAGTGATTCAAACAAAAGATGCGGATGGATTCCAAAAATATACACAGGGAATTTCATATCAGCCTCCAGATTGGTATTTATTTGTAACTTATTCTCTGAACGTGCTCAAATTCCCTTCTTAAGCAGCTGATTGATTCATTTAATTTAACCTGTTCAGTTTTTCCTTCTGGATTATTTAAGGCTGTTTAGCTGCTTGTATATATCGACCACTTCATTTATTTTCATTCTTACCAGGCCGCTGGAAGAAGGAGCAACAAAATCAATTGTACCCGGAACAACAGGTTCGGTCTGTTTCCCCCAGGGTATCTGTTTTCGTCTGCTAAATTCCTTATAAACTCCCTTTCCTACATAACAAATAATATTCGGTTTAAAGTACTGTATCTTCTGTTTTAATACTTCGCTTCCCTCTCTGTAATCTTGTTTTGTGATTTGATCTGCGGCTTTTGTAGGTCTTTCAACTATATTAGTAAGCCCATATCCAAATCCAAGCAACCGATAATCTTCCGAAGGATCAAGTATGCATGGAGTAAGGCCGGACTTATATAAAATTTTCCAGAAACGATTATGGGGATTAGCATAATGATGGCCGGTCTCGCTGGAGCGCATACTGGGGTTAAAACCCACAAATAAAATATCTAACCCGCTCACTATATGGTCTGGAATAGATTTCACAAAAAACCTCCCATTATCCTATATTCTGAAAAGCCTTACCATTAAAATACTGGGATGCATTAGAATTAAACATAAGCTGTCCATGTATAATTATTTCCATGTTTTAAATAAGATATAGCAAAAATAGGCTTACTCTATGTATTGTCAGGAATTTAACCCAAAAATATTATACTTTTATTAACACTTAGATATGTTGTAATAATGGTCTTCTTTTATTAGCTCACTCAAGAGAAAAGAGGTATTTTTATAATCCTTTCGGTTCAGCTGAAAATAAGCTTAAAACAAGCAGTTATCATTTTAGAAATTTACTTGAGTCAATGATTAAGTAGTTTCGATGCGATACAACGGTTAAATTATTATCATATCCCAGCAACATCCCCATTTTGGGAGAAAGTTCAACAATTACCGAGTTTTCACGTATCGTAATGACCGTCCCTGTAAACGTTTTATCCTTTCGAATGAATCGAACAACATCTCCTATTCTAGCTTTTTGTTGTGTGGTAACTTTTGCGTTTTCTTTTACTGCTGCATTCACGTCGAATGCCTCCTTTAAAATGGATATTTTATGCAAGTAGTTTTCTAGTAATGTTTCCTATTAGTCTCTTCTCGTAAATGTTGCAAAGGGATGTCTAAAATTGTTGACCGAAAAAAGAAATGAAGATTTAAAATGATTATGGTATCCATCATGTATTAGAGTCCTTTTCATGCGAGAATACGCCTTGTTTTTACTTACTTGCTAAATTTTTAAATAAAATACCCTATTTGTTGTTTAATAAACCTAGCACAAATATAAAAAGTCCCCTGTATCAACAGAGGACTTTCGGATTTCTATCCATTTTCATTTTTAATAAGACTCTTTTCGTAAACTTTGTTGCTATTAGACACAAAAAATGATTAAAAACTCATGTTCAGTATTCAAATTTTTGAATAGCTTACGAAAAGATGCCACGAAGGCAGGCAAAATACGGGATAATCCTTTGTACATAAAGCAACAATTTATGCGAAAGCAGCCTTTAATAAAACGGGGCAATGGTCACTGCCTAAAACATGGCTGTGAATTTCAGCATCTTCAATTAAAGAGCACAACTTGCTTGAAACGATAAAATAATCTATTCTCCATCCTATATTCCGTTCTCGAACTTTATTCATATAAGACCACCAGCTGTACGCTTCCGCCCTTTCTGGATAAATCCAACGGAAAGAATCAACGAAACCTGATTTTAGCAAATCCGTCATTTTGCCGCGTTCTTCTATTGTAAAGCCGGAATTGCCTAAATTCGATTTTGCGTTTCTCAAGTCGATTTCCTGATGAGCCACATTCAGGTCACCGCATAATATGACGGGTTTTATGTTATCCAGGGTACTTAAGTATTCCCTCAAACGATCTTCCCACTCCAGCCTATAGCTTAACCGTGCAAGATCTCTTTGTGAATTTGGTGTATACACATTGACTAAATAGTAAGATTCAAATTCAAGAGTGATAATCCTTCCTTCAGGCTCTTCTTGAAATTCTCCTACGCCATAGCTTACGGAAAGCGGCTTAATTTTTGTAAAAATGGCAGTTCCTGAATAGCCCTTTTTATGAGCATAATTCCAAAACTGATAATACCCGTTCAGTTCTAATTCAATTTGTCCTTCTTGGAGCTTTGTTTCCTGAATACAAAATATGTCTGCATCCATTTCACGAAAATAATCCAAAAATCCTTTTTTCACACAGGCTCTTATACCATTGACATTCCAGGAAATTAACTTCATAAAACCTTTTTTCTCCTTACTATTCTATTACTTTTATTTTTCGATTTGTTAAACCGAATAAATTGCAAGCGAACACTTATCCATCTTGTTTGACCCTCATTCAGATCAATCGTTTTCCCCCTCAGTAATGAAGATTCCAGCATATTTTTATGTAAATCAGCATGGAACTATAACAAAGTTTATCTCTATAGCTTAACTATACAGGATGGCATCCTTCAATTCACTCATTTGGCTCGTTTTGCAAAAGAAAAGACTCTTTTCATAACCTTTGTTTTGATACAAAATAACGATTGAAATCCAAGTTCAGTAATAAAAAGCGTATTAGCATACGAAATGATGTCGCATAGACATACAACTCACGGAATCATTCTTTGTACGTAAAGCAACAATCTATTCGAAAACAGCCTATGCCAAAAACAAGTCAACAAAAAACATGTATCTCTTACAGAGATACATGTTTTTTCGTCAAGAATGAAAATAAAGCAGCTTTTCATATAACTTTTTGTATTCTTTAGAGGATTGGTTCCAGCTGAAATCTAATTGTAAAGCCTTTTCCACGAGCATGTTCCACTTATTTGGCTGAAAACGATAAAACCAAACAGCTCTTTCTATTGTATACAGCATATCGTGAGCATTGTAATTTGTGAAGGAAAAACCGTTGCCCTCATTGGTAAATTCATTAAATGGCTTTACAGTATCTCTTAAACCACCGGTCTCTCTCACAATCGGTATTGTTCCGTATCTGAACGCTAGAAGCTGGCCGATTCCACAGGGTTCAAACTGTGATGGCATAAGAAATAAATCGGAGCCAGCATATATTTTTCTAGCGAGTTCATCATTAAATAACGTCTTAATTATGACT
Organism: Heyndrickxia acidicola; assembly: GCF_001636425.1. NCBI lineage: Bacteria > Bacillati > Bacillota > Bacilli > Caryophanales > Bacillaceae > Heyndrickxia > Heyndrickxia acidicola. Next base: position 893,369 of record NZ_KV440953.1, on the reverse strand, counting down.
TTTCCAGGATATTGAGCAGCCAATTCATGAAAGGCATTTTCATATTTTTCATCTCCAGTGCCCAATACGATGAATTGGACATTTTGCTTCATGATTTCATGGAATACATGCAGAACTAAATCCATTCCTTTTTGGTCTACCAGTCTTGTTACCATTGAGATAACAGGAATATCATCCTGCACAGAAAGCCCAAATTCTTCCTGGAGGCTTTTTTTGTTCTGTTTTTTCCCCGTAACATCCTGATATGGTGTATAAATTGATGAATCCGTATGCGGGTTATAAAGGTCTATGTCAATTCCGTTCACAATTCCTAATAGCTGGTTTTGTCTCTTCCTTAAAAATCCATCCAAATTCTCCCCATAATAAGGTGTTTGGATTTCATTAGCATATGTAGGGCTGACGGTAGTCAGGAAATCAGAAAATGCCAATCCGCCTTTTAGGTAGCTGACATTCCCATAATATTCAAGTCCATCTTGACTAAAATATAATTCACTCAAATCAAGTAGATCATATAAAACCGATTTTGAATAAACTCCCTGATATCTCAAATTATGAATGGTAAAGACGGTCTTAATATCCCGATAAAAAGGATGATTCTTATAATGGGCTTTTAATAATGCAGGAATCGGACCAGTTTGCCAGTCATGACAGTGAATGATGTCGGGCTTGTTTTCCAGGAAGGGCAACGCCTCTAAAACAGCCCTTGAAAAAAATGCAAAACGTTCGCCATCATCATAAAAACCGTAGCTCCCATGACGTTTAAAATAATATTCATTGTCTAAAAAATAATAATTAATATTGTCACGAGTTATCTTTTCAATTCCACAATACTGCGTTCTCCAGCCGACCGGGACAGTCAAACTGCCAACATGATTCATTTCTTCCTTAATCGATGATGATAAATCACCAAATTTGGGAAGGATGACATTTACTGACACATCCTGTTCAAGCAGTGCTACGGGCAAAGCACCTATCACATCGCCAAGCCCGCCTGTTTTAATGAAAGGTGCACATTCCGATGCTGCAAATAAAATATTCATGAGGGTTCCTCCGTTAAATAATCTCCTCTTTTCTGACAACTTCAGGCTGGCTATGCCCAATGATCATTTTATCCTTAGTAATTTTAACCTGTTTATCCGTTATGACATTTTCGACATAGGCTCCTTCCTCAATTTCTCCTTTTTGCATGATAATACTGTTTTTAACAACTGCGCCTTTTTTTATTTTCACTCCGCGGAAAATAATGCTGTTTTCAACAATCCCTTGAATATCGCATCCATTAGCGACTAAAGAATTGCTGACACTGGATGATGCAGCATATTTAGCAGGTGCTTCATGTTTTTTCTTTGTATAAACATTCCATTTTTCATTAAAAACAGAACTTAGTACTTCTGGATTAAGGAACTCCATATTGCTCTCATAAAAGCTTTCCACAGAGTGAATAAATGGCAGTCTGCCCTTGAAGTGAAAACCTTTCACTTTGTAGGTTGACAAATGGGCTTTTAATGCATCCTTTAAAAAATCATATTCGTCATTTGCACGGCAATTTAAAATCAAATCAATGAGAAGCTGTTTATCTATAACAAAAGTTTCAAGGGAAACGTGATCCCCTTCTTTAGGGGAAGTATACAGCCCAATGTCCGTAACATTTTCATTTTCATCCAGCTGGCATGTATGGTAAACCAGTTTTTCAACAGGCTTTCCTTCATAATCCTTATACACCATTGTAATATCTGCACCAGATTTACGGTGATAATCGACAATTTCATTGTAATCCATTTTGCATACATGATGTCCAGGTGAAATAAGAACCGTATCCTCATGCGATCTGCGAAACAGCTCTAAATGATCATAGAATTGCTGAAGGTCCCCCTGAAGCTTTTCGTCGGGATGAATCGGAGGCAAAAAGAATAGCCCTCCAATACTTCGATCCAGGTCCCATTCCTTCCCTGAGCCGATATGGTCCATTACCGAGCGATATTTCTCTTTTGTAAATACGGCCACTTTTGTGATATTGGCATGTACAAAGTTTGATAAAGTAAAATCAATTAATCGATAGCGTCCGGCAAACGGAACGGATGCCAGCACCCTGTGTTGTGTAAGTTCCTTTAAAAAAGGTTTTTCATTAATTAAATTGATTACGCCCAGGACATTTTCCATACTCTCCGCCTCATCTCATTTTTCTATTAATTATGAAGGTATTGCTGATTACCGCAATAAAGGACTATATTCTCGTTTGGATCAGAGGATCCTATGACCGCACCATCTTCAATGATCGAATTTGGTGGAATAATTGCCCTCTCAATTTTCACATTCTTTCCAATTCGAACATCCGGCATTATGACCGAATCCTTTATCGAGCTGCCTGAATCTACATGTACATTATAAGAGAGAACCGAATTGTTGATAGTTCCATTAATCATGCACCCTTCATTCACAAGAGATTGTGTTATTTGAGCGCTGGAGGAAATATATTGCGGCGGATGATTGGCATTACCGGCAAAGATTCTCCAATCGGCATCATTTAGGTCAAATGCAGGTTCCTCTTGAAGAAGATCCATATTGGCCTCCCACAGACTTTGAATTGTTCCGACATCTTTCCAATAGCCGTCAAAACGGTAGGCATACATTTCATTGCCATCCTGAAGCATTTTAGGAATGATATCCTTGCCAAAATCATTTGTTGACATAGGATCTTTCTCATCTTCAACTAAATATTCTTTTAACTTTTTCCAATTAAAAAGATATACTCCCATTGAAGCTAGATTGCTTTTAGGCTTAGCCGGTTTTTCATCAAATTCGACTACTCTGTCTTCTGAGTCGGTATTCATAATTCCAAAACGGCTCGCTTCTTCCCATGGAACCTGAATTACCGCAATCGTAGCAGCAGCGTCTTTTTTTACATGAAATTGAAGCAGGCGGTTATAGTCCATTTTATAAATATGATCACCAGATATCACAAGAACATATTCAGGATCATATTGTTCAGCGAAATGAATATTCTGATAGACAGCATTTGCTGTACCTTTATACCATTTCCCGCCTCCATTGCTTTGATAAGGAGGGAGAACAGAAACACCGCCGAAATTACGGTCTAAATCCCATGCTCTTCCATTGCCGACATAATCATTTAATGCATGCGGCTGGTACTGGGTTAAAACTCCTACTGTGTCTATACCTGAGTGAGTGCAATTGCTTAATGTAAAATCAATAATTCTGTATTTTCCTCCGAATGGGACAGCTGGTTTTGCCAATGCCTTTGTCAAATCTCCCAATCTCGTTCCCTGTCCGCCTGCAAGCAGCATTGCAATCCATTTTTTAGATGCCATTATTCCGTTTTCCTCCCTTGTCTTTTTTTCGTTTGCTTCTTAAAAATTACAATCCCCAGTGGAGGGACTGTGACTTCTATACTAAAGTCCTGATTATGGTATGCAAGATTGTCGGCCTTAATTGGTTTGGAATTTCCTTGTCCTGAACCGCCAAAAGCTTTTTCATCACTATTAAAAATTTCAATATAATTTCCCCGTGCCGGGGCACCTATACGGTATTGCTGATGAACAGCAGCTGAGAAATTGCATACGATTATGGCATAGTCGCCTTTTCTCTTGCCTTTTCTGATAAAAGCAAGAATACTATCTTTTGAATTGTCGGGATCAATCCATTCAAACCCATCCTGTTCATGATCCAATCTCCATAAAAAAGAGGATTCCTGGTATAACTTATTCATCGCTTTTGAGTATTCGTAAAATTTTTTATGGTATTCCAATCCGGCTACATCCCAGTCCAACTGTGAAAGATCCTTCCACTCATCAAACTGGCCAAACTCTCCTCCCATAAACAAAAGCTTTTTCCCCGGATGAGTCATAAAATAGGCATATAAAACTCTTAGATTAGCAAACTTTTGCCAATAATCACCGGGCATCTTGTTCAGAAGTGATTTTTTCCCATACACAACTTCATCATGCGAAAAGGGAAGAATGAAGTTTTCTGAGAAAGCATAGAAAAAGGAAAAGGTTAATAAATTATGGTGGTAAGGCCGTTCGAATGTTTCCAGCTGCATATATTTGAGGACATCATTCGCCCATCCCATATTCCACTTATAATTAAATCCCAGTCCACCTGAATCTGTAGGTGCTGTGACAAGGGGCCAGTCTGTCGCTTCCTCAGCAATCATCAGAACTCCTGGATACCGCTTAAATATTTCTTCATTCAATTTTTTGAGAAAGGAGATTGCCTGAAGGTTCTCTTCTCCTCCATATTCATTTTTAATATGAATATGGGAACTATTGTCATGGTTAAGAAAAATTAGATACGATACGGCATCGGTCCGAAAACCATCGATGTGATATTCTTCAAGCCAAAATAAAGCATTAGAGGTCAGGAAGCTTCTTACTTCAGGTTTACCAAAATCAAAATTATAGGTTCCCCAATTCTCCCTTTCAGCTTTAAGGGGATCGGACGGCTCGTAAAGTGCAGATCCATCAAATTTCCCAAGTCCATGACTGTCCTTGCAAAAATGGACTGGCACCCAATCAAGCAGGACACCCAGCCCCTTTTGATGACATTGATCAACAAAATACTTGAAGTCATCTGGTGATCCAAACCGGCTGGTTACAGAAAAATACCCAGTAATTTGATACCCCCATGATCGATCAAAGGGGTGTTCCATTATTGGCATTAACTCGATATGGGTAAATCCGCTGTCTAACACGTAATCAATCAATTCATCAGCAAGCTCACGATACGTAAACAGACTCCCGTCTTCTTTCTTTTTCCAAGTGCCCATATGAAGTTCATAGATCAACATAGGCTTGTGATAAACATCACTTTTTTCTCTTGCATTCATCCATTTTTGGTCATTCCATTGGTAATTGTTAAGAAAATGTACCACAGATGCCGTTTTAGGACGTTTTTCAGAATAAAATGCATATGGATCTGCTTTGAGAATTACTTCATTTGACTGCGTATGTATTTCGTACTTATAAAGCTCACCTGGTCCAAGTCCTTCTATAAATGACACCCAAATCCCGGAAGCATTAACCCTTTTCATTGGATGAAGAGAACCATTCCAGTCATTAAAATTGCCTACAACCGAGACGCTTGCGGCATTCGGCGCCCACACGGCAAACCGTATTCCATCCGTGCCTTTGTATTGAACTGGATGTGCTCCAAGCGTTTTGTAGCTTTCGAATAATGTTCCCTCATGAAAAAGGTAAAGCTCAAAATCACTTGGAAGGAATTTTTTCTCGCTTTCTAACAATGCCTTCAATTTCTCCACCTCCAACCTAAGCTTTAATCTGTCTTTCGAATAAAAGTATTCTAAAATATTATTCGATATAAAATAAAAAATTCCTCCTATGTAAACTGAATATTCTGCAGGCAGTAAAAATTATTTTTCATTTTCATCTAGACAGTTCTTTATACCCTGTTTAAGGAAACATTAATCCTAAAAAGAGCGCCTATTCCTTGTAGAATAAGCGCTCTTTATCAAACCTGCATTTTGAGTACTGGTTTAAGTTTATATCCTATTGATAAATTATTATTGATTTTCAACAAATAGGATGTATGAAATTAAATAATATTTTTTGATTTAATCAATTTTTCAACCAAGTTTTGTTATTTTCAACCATTCACTGTCTTTCATTCGGTCTAATAAAAGATAAGACATAGACACAGCCCAGGCAAGAGGAGTATTCCCGTTTGGCACATTGCTTCCTCCTATGAATAACTCTGGTATTTCCCAATTATCAGGAACGATTTTATGTGTTTTTTCTGCATATTCTTTTGCCTTTTCATGCATACCTAAATTTGAATAGCATAATCCAAGCCATGGAAATCCGAAGCACCATTCAGCCTCGCTTCCTTCGTTATAATACAGGTCATTTTTATAGCGGATGCATCCATAGGTTCTTTCCAATTTTCCTGTAACATCATCTAAAATCCGTTGGGCATTTTCATGATCTACAACCATAAATGGATAAATTAGGGATAATAAAGCAAGATCTGTTTCCTTCGTTTGACTTTCGCGCGGAAGGAGAAAGCGAAGAGTTTCCTGCCCATGCTTAATGATTTCATCCTTTACATTAACAAGGGGCTTAACGGACAAAAGACCTGCAACACAAGCACCAACACTAGAGGCGTGAACTTCCATGTTTTCTTCCCACATTCCATTGTCCTTAGAATCCCAATATTCCAAGCATTCCAGATAATCGACAAGTTTTTGAACAATTTTTAAGTCTTCCTGATTTCTAATCATTTTTTTCCCATGCTTAATTCCCTCTCCCACTCCCCATAAGAAAACACCGACTGCATCATTTTGAGCGTGGCCCCATTCCTGATTTATTTCTTTTAATTCTTTTGAATACCTGGCATGGATATATTCATACAGATAAACTGGTTTTTTCTCCGTATGGATGGTCAACTTCCACTCATATTCCTTAAAGAGATCAAATAGTGCATAATAAGCTTTTTCGTATTGATCAGAAGATGTATGCAAATAAGGGAGAACGGTATAACAAACATCTCTAATCCATACAAAATCGTAGTCTTTAGATAAGCTGGCTGTATAGGCTCCGTTTGGGAGTCTCATCCGTTCAATTACTTCAAGCGCTTTTTCAATATTCATCTTTTAATCCCTCCCATAGGTTTCATTTAGCTTCATCCTTAACAAAACTAATGGATTTTAAAACAACTCAATAATTTAAAGCGTTTACAAATCTAATTTCTTTCCCGCTTTTCCTTCTTCCCAGTCTTTATATAGATATATACTATGTCTGTAAGCATGATTTTGATAATCAAGCAGTCATTTTCAATCAAAGACGCCTGCTGCAATTTAAAATCTTAATGGCAAATGGATATTTAAAATAAACTAAGGTGCAGGAAATTATTTTTGTAAAGGCTTTGTAAAAGATAGGCTCTGTTAATCTTGCCTGATGATTCCGCTCCATGAGCCAGCTTTTTAGCTCTCCTCGGCGCTTCTAAGCCTGCATAGTCTTCTTAGCTTTTCCCACTCGAGATAGACAGAGACTACATAGGTTAAATAATTTATTAAAAAAAGATGAAAATAACAGGTTGTGCATAATAGCTTGTAAATAAATGACGAAATGATACTACGAAGACAGACAACATACGGAATGATGCCTTGTACGTTAACAAACTATGCGAAAACAGCCTTTATAAATGAATAAATAAATCTGAATATTTTTGTGAAAAAAGGAAAGTTAATTTTACTTTATTATATGCCCATGGTGTTATCGTAATCTCTGATGCTTGTTTTTGAGGGGAACGATTTAAAAAATCCCCCCTCAACAAGTATTTCTGATAACCAGGACTTTTCATTTTTTTTGCTTATCCACATCATTGCCCTTATTTAAAAATATGCGCTGCATCCATACATCCAATTTTTCAACCTGTTTTTTCCCAAACGTAAAGCCATAAAGGAGTAATAGCACAATGACAAAAGTATAGATATCCAGTTTTCCTGACACTGCAAAACTAATGATTCCCATCGTAATCTGGGGAAAAACTCCCGTAATAGCCAAAAGAATTGCAGCGGCTTTAAACCAAAAGGACGACTTCATTGCATATCGGGCATAAAAAACAAAGAAGGTTGAAAGCCAAGCGAGAACTTCCAGTCCAGCTAATATAACCCATTTATGTTCCAATAAGAAATTCATATCCATCACTCCCTAACTTTTCAGCCTTCCTTCATGAAAAAAAGCCAGTGAAATACACCGCTGCCCTGCAGCGACATATCTCCCAGGCTTTTCTCCCTCCGTGTTACACAAACGATTGTGCGTTTTCCCTCGGACCAGCAAAATGGCTCATTCCATTCACGGAACCCTAGAAAACTGAAATTCTATTCATTAATTAATCGTATCAGACTCATCCCTTTATCACAAGATTATTGAGGTGAAAAAACGCTGTTTTCCCATTGATCGCTTACTTTTAGTATAATGGACAAATCCTTATTTAATCAGGCATCGAGGCATCTCTTCATCTATTATTCATTCGCTTGCATATTGATCCAAGTGTTACATCTGTTTTTGTGCACAAATAGCAACAAAGTTGAGCCTAAATAAAAACAACGAAAAGCTTCTTTAAAAGGTATTATAAACATTTTGACACGTTTCCGCAGTTGGCTGAAAAAAGCAATGAAGTTTATAGCGTCCGACAAAGGGCTGATTATACCATTTTGAAGGGCAATTTCCCGGCGGTTTAAAATACCAAAGGCTGTATTTGGCTGGCCAGTGATAATATCCATTTACAGCCTTGCGTGCCAGCCTTTTTTCACTCTCTCTCGCTCTTTGATAAAAATACCCATGGATTACTGCTTCAAAAGCATGTGGTTGAAAAACCATTTGAGGAATGGTCCGAAGCCCTTTAAAGTCAGAACAATTTGCCCTTATCCGATTTATTCCAACATTTCCGACAAGCTGCATGCCTAATGTTCCTTCACCTTCTGCTTCTGCCCGGAGCAGTCTTGCTAAAAGCGCGATATCTGATTGCCTAGCTTGAACAACCGCCATGAGGTCACCTCCATTTACTTTCACCTATATAATATGCGGTTATTCCATTTAACATGATGAAAAGAAAACAGCTGAAAATAGTACCCACAAAATAACATAAAAATAAAGGAGAAAAATTGATTTCAGGGAATTGTACAGTAATTTAAATGTGTATTTTTACATAATATATTTTATTGTAAGTTCATAAAAATTATCTAAAAATAATAGATACTGTAATTCTATGTAATTAAACTATTGTATTCTATATTAAAAGGACAAATGGTTTATTCAATAAAAACTATAGCAGAATATTTATAGAGTAAGGGAGTGGTAATATGGAGTTGCAATTTAAAAAAGCTACTGAGATAGAAATTAAAGAAATATATGAATTTGCAGGTATAAACCGTAAAGAAGCAACTAATTACTATTCAGAAGATAATAAGCAAAAAATGATTGAAGCCTATCAACATTCCGCAAAATATAATGCTTATTTTATTTGTTTAATGAATGGAAACATACTAATTGGGTGGGTACAAATTGACAAAGCAATTGATTTCTTATCTGGAAAAGAAATTGGCTGGATAAATGATGTATATGTGAAAGCACAATACAGAGGCAGGGGGTACTCCAAATTATTGATGGAGGAAGCTTTAAAAGAATATAGAAATAAAGGGTATAGTGCTGTAAGACTGAATGTATATTCACATAATCAAAAAGCAATGAATTTATATAAAAGAATGGGTTTTAAAGAGATTAGCAAATTTATGGAAATCTCTCTATAAAAGAAATTTTTTTATTCAATTAAAAGATGCTTTCGGAAAAGAATGATCAAAAGAATAAAAATGGTCCAGAGAAAAACTCCAGGCCATTTTTATTTGATGATAATTAAAAATAGGGCTTTGTTAGAGAACTCTGTTGTTTTTTAGCTCATTCGTGTAAAACAGCTGTTTCACACGCCTTTTTAGCACAGCTGAAATAATGAGCTGAAAAAAGAGCAGTTATCAACATAGAAATTTAACAAGTCCTAAATTAAAAAATACACGCTTTAAGTCAGCGATCCAAAAGATTTTGAGATGATGTGAATGATAATATAAAGATGAAATGCGTAGCGTATTTCAAAACTCCTATTCTTTTATATAGGAAGTTCCTTTAAGAAGCCTTCCATGAATGCAGGAGCCTCTAGTCTTAAAGTGACAAAAGGCGGCTCCAGCCTTATGATGCCTTCAAAATACACTCCCAGCCACATTATTTTACTGTCAATCACTACAAAGCTGAAAGGCAAAGAAGCTTCCATCCAGCTTGAATGGGGTACACCCAAGGGTCTCGATGGAGTGATAAATGTTATGTCTGCAAGATGACTTTTTTTATTTAAAAAAATATGCCATTCATCCGAAAGTATTGCCCCAGCAGGAATTGATACCAGAATGGAAGTCTTGGCATTTTCCATATCCTTAAACATTCTCTCAAGTTTTTTAGCATGCATCCACTGAAGGTTCGGATGCTGATGTTGTATCCATTTTCCGATTTCATGTATTTCGAGAGCTTGGTCATTGGCAATCTGGTAATCTGTCAGCTGCCTAAGCGTTTTATCTGCTTTTATTTTGCACCTAATGTATTCAGCATTCGCTACATGGACAAACTTCCCTTTGGTTCTAGTTATAGCAACATTTACCAGTCTTTCACTATCCCTTCCTGCAAGAAGCATTCCTGGCCTTTCCATTGGATATCCATCCACAGAATCAAAAACCATGATATCCCTTTCACTTCCTTGAAAACGGTGGACGGTAGCTGAAATAATGTCTGCGTTCAGAAGTTCCTTTCCATATAGCTCCCTTAATAATGTCTCCATTAACATAGCCTGTGCTCTATAGGGAGTGACAAATCCAATCGAACGGAAGCCACCAATATAGGCTTCGTGTATGACTTGAAAAGAAAGAAGCAATTGCCAAATATTCATCTTTGATTTTGTAGAACGCTGAGTTGTACAAAAGTCACCTGATAGTTGTGTATCTAGGAGAACGGAAGCACGATTAGCAAAAGGCTTCTTTTTTGCAAGATCCTTTCTGCTTTCTCTAACACTTTCATGGTCACTGACAAGAGAATGATAGATATATTGATTTGTAAAAGAAGAGATATCAGGATGCATTCTTCTTTGTTCATTTAATAAAAACAAATGTGGATGTAGATGGCCATTTGCTACTGAATTTATAATACCTGCACTATGGAATATATCTTCCCGAAGCCATTGATTTACAAGAGGATGGTTGGAAGAAGCAATGGGAGAAAGCTGTTTAAAGTCACCACATATAATCGTATGCTTTCCAAGAGAAGCAGCAAAAGCAGCCTGAGGTACATATGCCATACTTGCCTCATCCAGGATGACAATATCAAACTGGCTTTCGTATATGGCAGGATCACTTGCTGCCTTTGCCAATGTCGCCCCTACCACAAGGGCATTTTTTACGAATTTAAGCTCCTTCTGCCTGACTTTCTCCATCACACTTGTCAGCTTTCCTTCTACCTCCAATAGTTCTTCGGTATCTCTTCTGCTAAAAGAAAGAGATAAATCCTTTTTCAAAAGCTGTCTCTCATACTCCAATATCTTTTTATTTTTTGAAAGTGATGGATGCTGGTGTTCGATTAATTGGGTGATTGTAATATCTTCATGATGAACCAGGCCTTCTCCACCTGTAAATCCATAACGAAGGATATCACCTTCTATGAATCTCTTTTTTCGTTTTAAGAATCCTGCCAATTCAGCCATTAAAACATCCACCGCCTGATTGCTATGAGACAGGATAAGTACCTTTTTGTGAAGAAAATAATGATTGGCTGCTGCCCTTGCCAGCGTATAGGTTTTTCCCGTTCCAGGAGGGCCCCATACATAAGTGATTGGATTATACTTTGATCTAACACGCAATTCGTGTGCCGCACTTTTGAAAGCAATAGTTGGATGTTTTGGTTCCATAGTAGGATACATTAGCCTTTTGACTCTTATTCTCTTTTGCTTGCTTTTTTTTATTTCATCCAACCGCATAATTAATTGTTCAAGCAGCTCCCATGGATCATGAAGAATAAATGCCTGAGAAACCTTATCCCCCAACGTTTGGTTAATGGAGAGAATGACGCCATCTCCTTCTGAAGATAGTATTCGCCCGGCTATATTTGCTGAGCCCCATTCCACACGAATAGCAGAGCCAGCAGGAATCCGCACAGGAAAATTCGATTCAAAATAATAGGTAAAAACTTCGTCATTCGCTGCCAGCCTGCCATTTTTAACAAGATATTTTGTACTTCCTTTTGTTTTTAAATGCATAATTTCAAGTTGGAGGGATTTTTGCCAATCTTTTATATAATTAATTTTCCTATTCATTTTAATACATTCCTTACATAGATCTCTAATTATGATAAACCCTGATACAAAAAACTCAATCCCTTAATGAGATTGAGCTGCTGCTTAATTGTTATATAAATATAGCACTAATCTTTTAGTGTTTCCAGTAATCTGAAGGTTATTTTCTGCGCTTCTTCTTAGTTCTCACTGTTTTACTTGAAGGCTGTTTTTTTATCCATTTTAAATATCCCTTCATTTCTTCATCATCTTTTAAAAGAGGGATGGAATACAAACGCAAAGCAATTTCTTTATTTGAATACAAGGTATGAATTTGTTTATGACATGCCTTACATAGGAGGGCTGTTTTCAGAAACGCTCCCCCCTCCTCTTTTGGGATTAAATGATGAACCGTCAGCTCAATTTCTTTTCTCTCACAAAGCTTACAAGTGCCCAATATTACAGCATCCCCCTAACAGAATTCTTCAGGCTGCGTGAATCTCTTCTATATATTGCACTATTAAAGTGTGCGTATTCTATACTTTCAATTAACTTTTGACACAAAAAAAAGATTAAAAATCGAGGTTCGGTTTTAACTCACCTAAAAGTAAAATGAGCTAACTAACATTAATTTACAATCAGAATCTTTTTAGAAAGACGGCCTTCTCCCTTATTTCGCACCATCATAACTATTTAATATTCCCATCCTAGCAATATGTTTTTTTGACTCTTTATTTCCAAGCTCGTACAGCATCTTGTAAATCTCTCTCAGTTTATCGTCGTATTCATCATTTTGGGGATCATGATGGTATTCAAGAAATGGAACTTGTGCCCGGCCGTAAGTTTTCCAATCCGCTTTATTTACTTCATGAAAAAGCTCATTTAACTGTCTTAATTCTTTATCCGTAGCCTGAATTTGATAATGCCCTTCTGCTTCCTTGCCAGCTTCTGCCGAAAGTATTTCCCTGCTTTCCATGTCAGCGAAATACAGATTTTTCCATCACTCATGCTATCACATCCACGCCGTTTTTATCTATTTACCACTAGTAAATTCACTTCAATCCTAAGCTGGTATTTCGTATTCATTCACCTGTTACAACAGGTTATCCAAACTAGCTGATGCAAACCCAAAACTGTAATTACCCAGGGAAGCGCAGGATGTGACATCTTTCTTTAGTGTATGAGCTAAAAATACCAGAGCCCTTTAACAAAGCTATTCATTTAAGTGGTTTTCACTAAATCCAGGAAATGCTTTAATAAACTAGCTGTAAGTCCCCATATTACCCGATTTTCCCATTGATAAAACAACTCATCAACCTGACGTATTTGCCAGTTGTACTCTTTTCCCCCGTTAATTAAATGGAAAGGAAAGTTTTCCTCAGGTTTAATTTGAAAGCCAATTTTATATACCTTTGGTGTCATTTCCATTAGCTTTTCTACAGGAATGGTAAAAACCTCTTCAACCTCTTCTGGATTTGGTTGAATCTCCGCAGTCTTTTTAATCATTCCAGCGCAAGGATAAATCAATCTTGATCCAAATGCAGACAGCATATGGTCCAACGGAATAACATTAGTAATATCCTGACTTAAAATCCCCAACTCTTCACTAGTTTCTCTAATGGCTGCATCAATTGGGGTTGGATCAGTTTCCTCTATCCTGCCTCCTGGAAAACATATTTCACCCGGCTGCCTTCTCAGATGGGAGGATCTGACTTCAAACAAAACATGATCCTCCCCGTTTTTATTTATTAGAGGAATTAGAATGCCAAACTTTGAAAAGTCTTCAATCCCTAGAATATCCGGTTTTCTTTTGCTAAGTTTTTTCATTTGTTGGTTAATATCCAATCAAAACACTCCCAGATTTATAGTTTTATTTTTTAAAAATTCAAATAGCAATCACAATCTATCAATATACGTGTTCTGTATGATTAAAATGGTTTTTTAAATAGGCTCTTTTCGTAAACTTTCTTGTAATGGGACACAGAAATATCATTTTATATATATACAGTATTAAAACTTGTGAAGGGCATACGAAAAGATGCCACTAACACAGACAATACACGGAATAATCCTTTGTACGTAAAGGACCAATCTATGCGAAAACAGCCTTTAAACAAACTTACCTTAACTATTTTTTCCTGATATCTTTTTAGTAACCCTTCTTTTTATAAAGTAATCAAATGCAAACCTAATAAAAGTTCTATCTCTCCTATATAATTTATGGATAGTAAATTAACATTCATTACAATCGGGGGTATCAGCTTGATATTATCGGTAATCATTCATGGGGTTATTTTATCCATTGGTCTAATACTCCCCTTGGGAGCGCAAAATACTTTTATTTTTCAACAGGGAATCTGTCAAAAAAGATTCAAAGATATACTGCCTGCTATTTTAACAGCTTCTCTTTCCGATACACTTCTTATTATTATTTCCGTTACTGGTTTTTCTGTCCTTGTACTTGCTTCTCATTGGATTATGTTCTTACTTATGTCAACAGGTGTTTTGTTTCTTATTTATATGGGTGCTTTAGCCTGGAGAGCCAATACCGGAAAACAACAAGATGTTATGAAAAAATATTCTTATAAAAAACAAATCCTTTATGCTGCATCAGTATCAATATTAAATCCGCATGCACTATTGGATACAGCAGGAGTAATTCGTACAAATTCCATTGAACACATAGGAATTTTAAAATATATTTTTACTTTAAGCTGTATTTTCATCTCATGGAGCTGGTTTTTTCTTTTAGCTTTTTTGGGAAGGTCATTGGGAAGAGTAGGTAATTCAGAGAGTTTTCTTCGATTACTAAATAAGATTTCTGCCGTAATTATGTGGGGTGTTGCTGTATACTTATTCCTTCTTTTACTTAAACTATCATAGCATTCTATAGCTGTTCACATCAGCAAATATGTCAAAATGTCTCAAACCATATCTTCCCTTACTCTGTTTAATGAATATAATGGCTCTTTTCGTAAACTTTGTTGCTATTGGACACAAAAATATCATTTTACATATATGTTCAGTATTATATCATGTGAACATATATGAAAAGATCCCACAAAGACAGACAACTCACGGAATAATCCTTTGTACGTAAAGCAACAATCTATGCGAAAATAACCAATATAATATACTAAAAATGCATTGGGCTGCCAACCTGCTATTTATTTGAACGCCAGACTTATTATTAGTTGCTCATTATAAATGTATGTCCTCTTACAAGTTCTTTTACCCAATAAATCAATGCTTTTTTATTTAACTGGACGCATTACCATAAGAAAATTAATAAAAAATTAATTGTTTTTAATCATTGTTTAATACTTGGTTATGATTTTACCTATATAATTAAGGTCAGATAAAAACGTAAAGGACTGTCGATATGATGAATAAAAAACAACCACAACATACACCTAAAAAACGATTATCGCCATTGTTTACCATTAGTTTTATCATGTTGGCAATAGCAGCTGTATTTATTTATAAATTGTTTAATCCAAATTTCCTTTCCAACACCCATTCTGCAGAAGCAGATGCTCACAATGGGAGTGTGTCTCTGAGAAAGGTAGGGACTACCAATTGGCTGGACCAATATTTAAAACAATCTGGTTTTAAAGGGACGGCTTTAATTGTTAAAGATGGAAAAGTCCTCTTGAATAACGGCTATGGATATGCAAACAGAAATAACAAAATCAACAACACTGTTAACTCAAAATATTTAATTGGCTCCATTACCAAAATATTTACGTCAACAGCCTTTATGCAGCTGGAAGAAAAAGGTGTTGTGCACCTCAATGATCCAGTTTCAAAGTATATACCATCGTTTCCTCATGGGCACGAAATTACTTTATACAACTTACTGACGCATACTTCCGGAATACCAGTTAGAGTTGAGACAAAAGCAAAATTAACTCCTGAACAACTCATTCGTGAAATTGAAAAAAATTCGAAGACCCTTGCTTTTCAGCCGGGAACAAATTGGCTATATAATGATGCAAACTACTGTGTACTTGGTTATATTATTGAGAAAGAAACGAAAGAGCCCCTTTCAAAATATATCCAAAAGCACATCTTTAAACCTGCAGGCATGACGGGAGCCGGATTTGGCGCCAGCTTCTATAAAAATGTCTACCATTCTATAGGTTATAAGCCATCAAACAACGGCAACATTTATGCAGCCTCTCATCCAAGCTTTTCACAGCTTTTAGGCTGTGGGGATATCTACATGACAACCGAGGATATGTACAAATTTGATCGAGCGCTGATGGAAGGAAAGCTAATGTCAGCAAAAAATCGTCAGATCGTATTTAAACCATTCCTTCATTACTACGGAATGGGCTGGTACCAAACATCAAAAGGAGTGTATTCTCACGGCGTTCTGGCCGGTTTCGATACACTGAACAGTATGGCTCCTAAGAAGAAAGAATATGTCATTTTAATGTCCAACTTTTATTCCAGAAGCATTGATACCAGAAAAATGAAAGATGATATCTATACCTATCTTGATCAGGTTCCAAACGTTAGTAAGCAAGCATCAGTTAAAACCTTAGCTATGAGTGACCAATTTACTCCAACACAAGTGGACTCAAGGCTGGAGCAATATTTAAAAACAAGCGGCTTTAGCGGTACAGCGCTTATTATGAAAAACGGAAAATCCTTGATTAATCAGGGATTTGGGTTGCAAAATCGCAATGAATACATTCCTAATTCAGTGAACACGCAATACTTTATTGGTTCCATTACTAAGTCGTTTGTTTCCACTGCCTTTATGCAGCTGGAGGAAAAAGGTCTTGTTAAGGTAAACGATCCCGTTTCAAAATATATCCCTTCTTTTCCTTTTGGCAAAAAGATAACAATAGATGATTTGCTGACACATTCCTCCGGTATTCCTTTAAGGGATGAAACGTCTGTCAACATGACACCTAACCAGCTCGTGAAAGCTATTGAAAAAAACACGAAGCACTTGATGTTTAAGCCGGGCACCGGATGGTTTTATAATGATGTGAATTACGCTCTCGTAGGATATATTGTTGAAAAAGTATCAGGACAGCCGCTTCATCAATATATTCAGGAACACATCTTCAATCCAGCTAACATGACTGGTGCTGGATTCGGCGATAGCTTTTATCAAAGCCCTGATCATTCTGTTGGTTACAAGCAAAATAGCAAAGGTATATGGAAAAAGCCGGGATTGCCAAGCTTTACTCAATTTTATGGCTGTGGAGATATTTACGTAACAGCAGAAGATATGATGAAATTTGATGAAGCAATGAAGGATGGAAAACTGGTTTCTTCCAAAAGCCGTGCTATGATTTTTACGCCTAAATTCAATTCTTATGGAATGGGATGGTATGTTACAGATCAATTCGTTTTCTCCCACGGGGTAGTTCCTGGCTGGAACGGAATTAACAGTTATTCACCTAAAAATGATGAATATGTGATCCTTCTTTCCAACTACCAAAATGCCATGAATATTAAACAAATTAAGGATGATATTTACACTCTTTTAAGCGAAGAAAAGCAAACACCTGCAAATGAAGTCAAGGGTTCTTGAGGCAATAGTCCGATATATAAACCTGAATGAAGTCATTCAAGCACAAAGCTGAATAAAGGCAAGAATTCATGCAATAGACCGGAATTCTTGCCTTTTCTTTTTGACTTGATTTTTTGTTGTTAGCCTTGATCAAAATAGATAAGCTGGATTCCTTCTAAAGTATCAAGGTTCAAGATACTATACTTATCTATTTAAAAAGGCTTTGTTGTTTTTTATCTCTAAGTTCATCTATTCATTTCTTACATGAGAAAGCTAGGACGAGCGGAATTCTTTGTCTTCTTAAGAATTCTTCCTCACTGGTGAAATGTTCTCGTTGTGGTGCTCCTTCCCGTAAATCTGTAACTGAAAAACCAGATCCAGTAAGCGCATGAAAGTAATGTTCTATTGTTCGATGATATTTTACTACGATTTGTTCAATCCAAGGTTCCTTTCTTTCTCCCTCAAAAAAATAGTCATCAACTATCCAGTTCCCGCGCTTATCTCCTGTTTTTTTGCTAATAAAAGAGGATGTTGTAAGGGGGTGTTGAACGCTGAACACAAACTTACCTTGTTCTTTTAAGGTATTATACACATTCTTAAACAATAATTGAATATCAGATACATAATGTATTGCAAAACGTGAAGTAACAATATCAAAATTCTCTATTGGATAATGATAAGATTCTATGGTCACATTACTAATTTTCCCATTTTCGCTTTTAATATTATGCTGTGCTGCTGCTGCCATTTGTTTTGAGCCTTCTATACCACTATAAAATCCTGCACCTCGATTTAGTAATTCCTTTCCAAATGAAGCATCACCACAACCTAAATCCAAAATAATCTTATTTTGAAAATCACCAATCAGTTCATCTATGATTGGATTTTCGATTGCATTATTTGGACTATCTTTTCTGTTCCTTCTCTCATTATACTGTGTAAGAAAATCCTCATGATCATAAGCACTTGCCCCTCTGAATTCCATACTAATTCGATTCAACCCTTTCGCACTTCTGTCGATATTTGTGTAATTAAGTGTATAGCCTTAAATATTTATAAAAGAAAAGCGGAATATTCAAAATTTTATGTAGTCAATATTTACAATGGGCTTATCTGAGCCTTTCTTTAATCTTATCTAATATTTATTCAATTCATTCACTAATTAATAATGCCCTAATTAATGGGTGTACACTTTTTTTAAAGGCAGAACGCTCAGGTTGAAAAAGTGTACCAATGAAAAATGGGTGGCTGGTAAGTTCCAATATTCGTGGTTCACCATTTGTATCAGTTCCTGAAATTCTCATACCATTTTTTTGCAGCAAAGTTGCAAATTTTGTATTTAAACCATAATTACAAATACCATACTGTTCGGTAATTTCAATATCGTTGTATATTTCCGCAGCTTTGGATCCTTGTTTAAGAGTAAAAACATGTGTCATTTCACTGACTGAACATCTAAGCGGAGTTACCAGAAGCTTGGAGGAAGCCGGGTTTTCTTCTGCATGGTCTGCATTTGAAATTCCCAGAACATTTCTGGAAAATTCAATAATCATGTGCTGGAATCCTCCACAAGTTCCTAAAAAAGGAACACCATGTTCTCGAGCAAATCGGATTCCATTTAAGGCACCCTGCATACTTGTATATGGACTGGCTGGCACTGCCCATAGAGCATGAAATTTTGCCAGCTTTTGCTCGAATTCTAACTCTAAGGAAGATGTAGGAACCCACTCAATATCGACATTAACATTTAGCTCAGCCGAAGCTAATTTTATAGCTTGTGGGATAGCTCTATGTGCTGCAGCCTTTTCTTTAAAATCTCCAATTAAACCTATGATTCTCAAATTTACCACCTCCAACAAGGTATGCACGTTCCTTATTAAAGCATGCCTTTTTTTAATCCCTGCTTAAACCTAATAGTATCATTCATTAATATTCACTATTCCTTTAAGAATCCCCTTTAGGCCTATAATTCTAATACGATTGAAACTTTCAAGAAGGCTGTTTACCCATAGATTGTTAGTATTTGTATAAAGGAATCTAGGATACATAGGGTTCAGGCTTGTAACAAAATGACTGAGGACGAAAAACTGCCCCGATGCCTTACTTATAACGGATTATCACTTTTGCGAAAAGCAACAATCTATGAAAAACAGTCAATGTTTAAAACCATTAGGTCTTCATCGAAGTACTGCCCGTTAAATTTTAGAGCATTTCTCTCTAAGCCATATACCTGAAAGCCAACGGATTTGTAAAGTTTCTTTGCTGTTTCATTGATAGACACAACTGTTAAATTTATTTGCTCCAAGCCTGGGCATTTTTTTGCCATTCTTATTAGTTCAATTAACAGTAATTTTCCCACACCTTTGCTGCGCGCCTCAGGAGCGATAAACATCCCGTAAACATTCCCTTTATGAGCAGTTTTAAGACTTCTTTCGCGTACAAAAACAGCCATCCCAATTAATCGTTTTCCCTCCTCAAAAGCCCCTAGAACAAATTTATCTTCAGATGGCTTAATACGGTCTTTTACGGCTTCTGGTGTAAAGCTCGCTTCTCTTTCATACGTAGAACCAAATGCTTCCGGATTAATTTTTAAAGCTCTTAATCTTAATTCCTGGTATAGAATTGCATCAGACTCATTTAAAATACGAATATTCATCGGTATCTCCTCTTCCTTTATTTGCAGCACACAGACTTCATTCATAAACTAAACATCACATTGATTAAGCACTCGTTATAAAGTTTGTGATTTAACACTTTTCTTAATTGTACAATATTTATTGTTCGTTTCTTAGAAAATTTTGTTAAGATTCTTGCTACTATTTAGGCGTTTAAAATTTATAAACAAAAAGAAAGAACGTGTGCTAATAAACACATGTCCTTTCTTTACTGTATATTGACCCTATATCAAATTTCACTTTTGGTTTATCGGGAAATTTCTCTGCATAGGTTAGCCATTTCAATAGCTGATACAGCTGCTTCATACCCTTTATTTCCTGCCTTCGTCCCTGCACGTTCAATTGCCTGTTCGATCGAATCTGTTGTCAAAACGCCGAAAATGGCGGGAACACCCGTTTTCAGTCCTATGGAAGCAACTCCTTTTGCTGCTTCATTACATACATAATCAAAATGCGGTGTTGCCCCTCTTATGACAGTACCCAATGTAATAACAGCATCATATTTGCCGCTATCAGCCATCTTTTGAGCAATTAAAGGAATTTCAAATGCTCCAGGCACCCATGCAACATCTATATCATTTTCGTTCACGCCATGTCTTATCAATGCATCTTCTGCTCCGCTTAAAAGTTTTCCTGTTATAAATTCATTAAACCTTCCAACAACCATTCCAATTTTCAAACCAGTTCCAACTAAATTACCTTCAAATGTTTTTGTCATTGCCCTTCACTCCCACGAAATTTATTGTTTTCTTTTTATATAAATTGGCTATTGATTTCCGCTCTAGGTACTCGCTTTCCACTCCAATCATCAGAGTAAAAACATAAGTTCAACCTATCTAGTCACCTGTTTCTTCTTTTCAAAAGAGGAACAGCCTAATAGAAAAAACCGAATTTTATCAAAAAATAGAACTTTACTTATTGGCAGTTTGCAAGCTCTGTCTTTGTTTTCGGTACATTTGCAAATCTTTTATTGTTACCATTTTTAATGAGAACTTTTTTGCCAGCTCCTCAAGTTCTGGAAGCCGTGCCATGGTACCGTCTTCTTTAAGAATTTCACATATCACTCCAGCTGGCTGAACGCCGCATAATTTTGCAAGATCTACAGCAGCTTCCGTATGTCCTGGTCGCTCCAGTACACCGCCTTCCCGGGCAATCAATGGAAAAATATGTCCCGGTCTTTTAAAATCTTCCTCCTTTGATTGGGGGTCAGCCAGTTTTTTGATGGTTTCTGACCGTTCATATGCGGAAATTCCCGTAGTAGTGCTTTGATGATCAACACTGACAGTGAATGCAGTACCTAATTGATCTGTATTCTTTGCAACCATTGGAGTCAATCCTAATTTCTTTGCCAGTTCAGCCTCAAGAGGAACACAGACTAATCCCCTGCCGTATGTAATCATAAAATTAATACTTTCAGGCTCGGCCTTCTCTGCTAATAAGATAAAATCACCTTCATTCTCCCGGTCTTCATCATCGCAAACAATAATGATTCTACCTTGCTGCAGCTCAAGTAAAGCTTCCTCTATTTCTTGAAACATGTGTACGTCCTCCCTTATAAAAATCCCGCATTTTCCAATAAACCTTTGGAAATGCCGCCTTCATTCTTTTGCTGCTTTACAAAATGTTCAACGTACTTTCCAATCATGTCACATTCAATGGACACAATGTCACCAGTCCCTTTTTCACCTAAAATCGTTTGGGAAGCTGTATGAGGAATCAACGAAATAGTAAAACGGCTGGGAGTAACTCCGAATACAGTCAGGCTTGTTCCATCAACCGCTACTGAGCCTTTTAGCAATACATATGAAAGAACTTTCCTGGAAGTCTCGATTTCATAATATATGGCATTTTCTACAGCTTTTTTACTTTTAATAATTCCTACATCATCAACATGGCCCGTTACATAATGACCGCCATATCTGCCTCCTGCTGCCATCGCCCTTTCCAAATTCACCCGGGACGAAGGAGCTAACCGTCTCAGTCCTGTAGAACGAAAGGTTTCAGGCATCACATCCACCGTAAAAGATTTGGAAGTAAAGCTTGTAACAGTTAAACAAATACCATTTACTGCAATACTGTCACCGAGTTTAATATCCTCCAATATTTTTTTTGCCTGAATGGTTAGGAGTTGAGAAGCACCCGACGTCTGAATACTTTGTATAGATCCTATCTCTTCAACGATTCCAGTAAACAATTTTGCACCTCCTGCAGCTGTATAGTTAGACCTGGATGGAAAAAAGGAATTGATCGGGGGGATTTATTTTTTAATTTTAGTTCTGATAATCCTGCCTGTTAATATCCTCTCCAGGGGTTCGTATTTCGAACAATTACGGGAGCCTTTTCGTCGCTTTTAAGGCTGCAGGTCCCTTAACCCCGCTTTTCTGGAGTCCCGCATATCCGCAGCAATCCCCATCTGGTTGGTATCAACATTGAACGATAACAGAGCTTTAAAATTAAAGTCATAAATGAGTATGAATACCAGCAAATTTCACTAATTAGCCTTACCCTCTGCTAGACATTTAAATAATATATCACAATTCTAATAAATGATTCTGGCAAGAATACAAAAAGCCCCTGAATGTAAAAGCACTCAGGGGCAAAAAATGGCAATGCAAATAAAAGGTCAAAAAAGGCATAGTAATCCCTTTAAATCAACCCATTCTTTCAAAAAAATACTCTTCCTTCTCCCATCCAGACTTTCACTGTCGGCTCTGGATTTGCACCAGATCCACCGTTTAGCACATCTATTGCTAAACGGGTCACGGACTAAGAAGCCTCTGCTTCATCACCGCCGGTAGGGAATTTCACCCGCCCCCGAAGGAATATTCAATTTATTCACTATGTTACCCTATAAAAGTGTTTTATGCAATCATTCTGTTTTCTAATGTCATTCATTTATGAAAAATACAGGTAAAAGATTGACTAGCAGTGATGGCTGAATAATAATAGTCACAAGCAGGTGAACAGGATGCCTGTACTTTTAAACAAATCGGGTGAAAAATGATGCATTTTATAACAGATAAACTTATAGTTATATCTCTTTTTCTTTTGCTGATCAGCACTATTGAAACTCTTGCTTATGCCACGAGGCTTTCAGGTGTGAGAGTAGGCTTAATTGCTTCCGCATTATCCCTCTTCAATACCATCGTTCTTGTTTCCAGATTCTCCACAATGTTTCAGCAGCCAATGACGGGGAAGCTCATTCAGGAAGCTCCACATCATGACAAGCTCCACTTTTTAGCAGATCAATACCGTATTTTAATTGGAACCTCTTCCATCGGAACATTAATTGGGATACTGCTTCTTCCAACCTTTATTGCTTTGTTTTCCCGGGCCATCATTCAATTATCCGCTGAAAAAGGCTCCGTTCTGAACCTAACGAAAAAGTGGGGAAACGTAAAAGGCTTAAAAAGAGCTGTTTTCTATTTCCGATTTCCTCGCTTCCATTATCTGAAGGGCTTGAAATTGAAACTCTTTCCAAGAAGGCTGTTTATTTTTAATGTTTTGATCACAGCAATCTATACAGTTGGCGTGTTGTCTTCCTTGTATGCCTCCGTTCTTTCTCCGGAGAACGAAGCTGCAGCCATTATGTCATCCGGAATTATAAATGGAGTAGCTACGATACTTTTGTCTTTGTTTGTAGATCCGAAAGCCTCGGTTTTAGCAGATTCTGTAGCAAAAAAACAAATAAGCTATGTTTACTTGAAGAATTATTCTGTTGCTATGGTAAGCTCAAAATTTCTCGGCACGCTATTGGCCCAGCTCTTGTTTGTACCTGCAGCCTACTATATTGTCTGGTTTTCTAGTTATATCTAATATCTTTTTTTCATTAATGGCAGCTTTGGCTGCTTTTTTTAAAGGATAAGTATAAACTTTTTATTAAATATTTATTTAGCTAGTTAATCATTGTCTGTGTTTAGCGCCTATCGGCTTCTGCGTCTCCTCCCTGCGATTAGTCAACATCTAGTTTCTTTTATCCATGTCGGAGACTACGAAATTCGTTCCCAGATGTGACAGGCGCTTCGCATTTCTTATGCTGTAAAATGGCTTCAGCTAAGACTTCTGCTTAATACTTGCATTATGCAATTAAATATTTGTATAATGATTTTGCTTTTCTATGTTTCAAATCTGTTAAGGCTCGATGAACGAAGCAGGAAGCATAAATGTTATTTCTTTACAGAGGATTCTTTAATCGCAAAAGCATTGAAAATAAGCAACACGTCTTTTTATAAGATGGCTCTGTTAGTTTTGCTTGTTCATTTACTGCAATCAACGTTGAATTCAAAAGACATTGGGTATTACTCAAATATACGCAGCCCTGTTTGTTTGTCCTGCCCGATAAGTTCTGCTCAATCAATATGCGTGAAAAATCTACTTAGAGTTTTAACAGTGTCCAGAAGATAAAAAAACAGCAAGATTTATGATGTATGAAGGATCGCAGAAAAGGATGGATAAAATGGCCAAGAATGAAAAAGATAGCATTGAGACAATAGAGCTTGAAATTGTGATGCTTCTGAGAAGAGCTGACTTTAAAAAAACACTTGATGGAAATAAAAACAGTCTTGACCGTTCTGGTTATCTTCTTTTAACGTTACTTGCAAATGAAGGCCCGCTATCGATCCGAGTTATGGCTGATCGGTTTCAGCTTAATATGTCCACCATTTCCAGACAAGTACATGCCCTTGAAGTGAACGGCCTTATCCAAAGAAAAGAAGATGAACTGGATGCCAGGGTAAGTTTAATTTACATTTCCGAAAAAGGCCAAACTGCTTTAAACGCTTCTAAAAAATATCGAATAGAAAGCTATGAAAATATACTTGAAGGCTGGACAAATGATGAGAAGGGAATTTTTGCGGATCTATTAACCCGCTTAAACAGAGCTATTGAAAAACGCAGAAAACTTCAATAAAAAGTTAATTTATCTAGGATTCCCCTATCTTAGTTTGCTATTTTGAGCAGCGTAGAAAATTTTTCGTTTTCAGTTCCAGCGATTTTTTAAAAGCTGATTATGAGATTGTTTTCTGGTCATTTTAATGCATTATTTTTAGCAGAAATTGCAGAAATAAAAAGATTTATCAAATATTTGAGGAGGAATTAATATGACAGATTTAAATATTAATTTTAACAAAACAGCTCTTGTATTAATTGATTTGCAAAAAGGAATTGTGGCCATGCCTGGCGGAAATGAAGTTGTGGAAAAAGCAGAAAAACTTGTTACTCTATTTAGAGAAAACAACGCCTTTATCAGCTTTGTTAAGGTAGATTTTCTTGATGGAAAAGATGCCTTGAAGCCAAGCCTGGATGATCAGGCAGGAAGCAGCTCAGCAGAACGACCAAAGGATTGGGCAGTATTGGATCCCCGTTTAAAGGTTCAGGAAAATGATTATGTTGTAACAAAACGGCAATGGGGGGCTTTCTTTGGTACGGATTTGGACATTCAGCTTAGAAGACGCGGAATTGATACCATTGTGCTTTGCGGTATTGCAACAAATATCGGTGTTGAAAGCACTGCCAGGGAAGCGTTCCAGCACGGGTATAACCAAATTTTTATTACAGATGCAATGACAACCTTCAGCAAGCAAGAACATGAAATGACATTGCGCTTTATATTTCCGAGGATCGGTAAATTACGCACAACAGAAGAATTTCTTGAACAGGTGAAATAATGAAGGATTGGAGAAAAAACCGGGGGCTATTCTTAACAGCAGTTGCAACTGGAACGATGCTTAACCCGCTGAATTCATCCATGATTTCTCTTGCCCTCCACAGTATTCAAAGGGATTTTCATCTGTCTTTTACAACGGTATCCTGGCTCATTTCTTCCTTTTACCTGGCAAGTGCAATAGGACAGCCTGTTACTGGAAAGTTGGGTGATTTGCTTGGCCGCAAAAGCATGTTTCTCATCGGCTTAATTTTAGTTGCTGTTTCCGCAGTGGGAGCCCCACTTTCTCCTACTTTTTTCGTTTTATTGATAATGAGACTGTTTCAGTCAATTGGAAGCAGCGCCATTTACCCATCTGGAATTGCTCTTGTCCGCACACATATACACGAAAAACAAGCTGGAGCGCTTGCCGTGCTCTCCATTTTTGCTTCAGCTATGACGGCTTTAGGGCCGACACTCGGAGGAGTTTTAATTGTTTGGGGCGGCTGGACATCAATCTTTACTGTTAACTTTCCTTTCATCCTTTTAAGCTTTTTGCTTGGATGGTTCATGTTTCCGAAGGATTCGAATGAAAAACGGACAGAGTTTAAAATGCTTCTAAAACAGCTTGATTTATTAGGAATACTTCTCTTTGGCACGGGGATGGTCTTGTTGCTTTGGTTTTTACTATCATTTAAAACATCTGTACATTATTTATCAGGAATACTTGGTATTGTATTTATCGGGCTTTTTATTTGGAGAGAACTAAAGGCAGCCATCCCGTTTATAGATGTTCGTCTCTTTAAATCTGAACCAATTTTGACAAGGGTTTACCTGCAATTTATTGTTTTAAACCTTTTTAATTATTGCTTGTTTTTTGGACTTCCTACCTACTTTCAGGACGAAATGCATCTGAGCGTAAAAATGAGCGGGCTTCTTATGTTATTTATGTCAGGTGTAAGTATTATCATCTCTCCCATTACCGGTAAATGGGTAGATAAATACGGTCCGAAACAGCCGATTGTCTGGGGTTCTGTGTTCATGCTTTTAGGAGCTGTTTTCTTAACCATATTCTTCGTGCACGTTCCTATTTTATTAATGGGCTTAATTTTATCATTATTAGGCGTAAGCTATGGGATTGGCAATGTTGCCTTGCAGGCAGCTATGCTTGATGCTTCTCCGCCAGAAATCGCAGGAACCACATCAGGTCTGTTTCAAACCTGCCGTTACCTGGGCTCAATTTTGTCTTCTGTAGTACTTGGATTGGTATTCGGCAAGGAAATCACCTCCGGACATCTTCAAATACTTGGTTCTATCTTGATAGGCGTTAGCATTATCAGTGTAATGATGAATGCAGGACCCTTCAAAAAGCAAACAAAAGTGAGCTCTTAAAAGCTCACTTTTGTTGTCTTTCAATAGTTGAATAACCCGAGAAGTTAATCCCCAAATTATAGTTTACATAATATTTTTATAGTATCATTCAGTTTTAAAGGAATGTCCATTGCAATAATGATTGACTAATTCTTCGATCAAATTATGTTCTGGAAAAGGGCCACGAAACTCAAATGGGATTTCTTCCAGAAAAACACCATCTGTATACACATGAATAGCCCCTTTTTGACTTATAGCACTGAATTCAGGTTCAAAAACCTTTCCGTCCCTTTCAATGGCTCCCATCTCACTTCCTCCTCTGGCTAAAATAAAAGCTCATATACTTCATTTAGCTCTTTTGTTCGTTTTTCATCCTGCTCTTCCATCGCATAACGGATTTCCTTTTTAAGAACTTTATTTAAAAAGGTAATTTCTAATTCATCCAAATCTCTCACAAATTCTTCTTCGTTTTCATAATGATTGACCAGCATTTTTTTGTAGATGCTTTTACCGTATTGGTCTTCAAGATGATTGGAAAGAGACTCTCTTAAGTAACCTAACGTATAATCCATTGCTGCACCATCCTTGCTCATAAATTTTCATTTATACTGTTAGGTTGCTAAGAATTCAATTTAACATGCGCAAAATAGAAAATTATCTTTAAAACTCCCTACATGAAAGATTCGGCACAAATTTTATGTTCGAGTGAGCTCCAGAATTTTATTGGCTACAGCTTCAGTAAATTCTTTAGAGATTATAGGAAGCCTGGAATGTAAAAATGCATTTATCATAGGGCCTTTTGCACCTTTAGCATTCATTTCCAAGCACCCTGTCATAATTGTCTTGTTCGGTTCTGCATCGTATGCTTCAAAAAAACCCGTCCCCATCAGCTTTTCACTTTTATCCTTTAATGAAAACCGGACTGTGTTAGGTGCCGAAAGGCTCGTAATAAAGACATTCAAATCTATTTTTTTTCGTATAAGTCCAAATTCCCCTGTAAAGAGCCACCTGGACTCTTTCTCGCTCACAACTTCGTGTGCAATATATCCGGGAACTAAAGGAGCCCAATTATCCATTGATTCAATAAACCTCCAAATTGTATCTATAGGTGCCTCAACTTCAATTTGGGTTATGCTGTCTGCCATCTGTGCAATTCCCCCTTACTAACATAATTAAAAAAATATACATTTTCCTCATCAAAAATTTGAATTAAAAAACAATTGGCTTATTAGGATAAATTTATAGGTTTAAGGATATTCACATAATCTTCAAATATGTTTGGCACAATACGAATAGCTAATTTACACTATATAATTATAGTAAAGCAGAAACGTGAAAATTGTCGAATTGATAATCACATGTTACTATCGAATATATCATTTAAATAAATGGAGGATTACAAAATGGCAGGAAAATTAGAAAAAGCTACCTTTGCGGGTGGATGCTTTTGGTGCATGGTAAAACCCTTTGATCAGTGGGAAGGTATTCATAAGGTTGTTTCAGGATACGCTGGAGGCCACATTGAGAATCCAACCTATGAGCAGGTTAAGACAGGAAAAACTGGCCACTACGAAGTCGTTCAAATAACATTTGATTCTGAAATATTTAAATATGAGGATTTATTGGAAATATACTGGAGACAAATTGATCCTACGGATGAAGGCGGGCAGTTCCAGGACCGCGGTGATCAATACAGGACTGCTGTCTTTTATCATTCCGATGAACAACGAGAAAAAGCTGAAGCTGCAAAAAAAGCTCTTGCTGAAAGTGGCAAATTTAAAAAACCGATCGTTACTAAAATTTTGCCGGAAGCTCCTTTTTATGAAGCAGAGAATTACCATCAAGACTTCTACAAGAAAAGTCCTGTTGAATACAAAGAAGATAGGGAAAAGTCAGGTCGCGACGAATTTATTAAAAATACGTGGTAAACAGAGCAAAATTTGCTCTGTTTTTTGTTTGACATTTTTAAAGGTCTTTATAACATCCTTCGTTAAAAATCCTTGTATGTATCAATAAAAAGCTTTCCTTTTGAATTTAAAACAGCATAGTTGACATCTTTTACTTTAAGTCCTCTATCCTTTAATTGTCCTGTGATCCATTCTTCTCCGTTATTTATCCTACCCAGGTTAGATAATAGAATTTCCCCATCCACAATAATTTCAATTGGCATCTGAAAGCTTTCTGGCGATATGTAACCAAATTGGTGGTTGACTGGAATTCGATAGGGAAATTTTTTTAAGGCTGACAATTTTCCGTCATTCTCGAGAAAGGCATACTCAACCTCCTCTATATCAAAGATGCCATTCTCTCTCAGAAATTGGTTCAGCATCTCCGTTGTTAAAAAAGCCTTCGCAAGATTCCCCTCCAATATTTTACCTTTTTCAACCAGCTTTACAGGTTTTCCTGCCACCCATTTCCTGATACGTCTATTTTTTAAAGAAACATAAGAGGTAACTAAGGCAATGGCAACCAACGTTATTAAGGAGGAAAGCATAGAGAAAAAGTTTATATTTAAATCAAAGCTCATATTAGCAATAACCGAGCCTAAGGTAATGGCAACTGCAAAATGGGAGTGTGTCATTTTAGAGTTAATAAGCTTGCCAAGGGTATAGGTAATTACCATTAACAAAGAGAAGGAAAGTGCCGTTCGAAAAACTGTTTCCATTATTCCACCTAAATGTATGTACAAACCATCATCTCCCAAGCCACTCATTTCCTGCCTCTTGAATCCAAGAAACAACCATGATAACAGTTTTTACAATCGTTCCTTGATTTATAAGGGAGATTGCCTAATAAAAAATATCGAAAAATCTCAGAGTAGATTAACTACCCTGAGGCATTAGCAATCATTATTTTACATATGCAACGATACCTTCCTGATCGTCCAGTTCCAGTTGTAAACCCGCCGAAAAAGGATCAAGGCCATGCTGGAATTGCACCCATTTTCTTAAAGCCTGTATCATAACAGGCTCTTTTAAAAATTGGCGCTGCTGCCGGAACTCTGCCTCCACACTAAAGCCTGTATCATCATCGAATAATAGCTCTACCATGACTTCCTCAGGAGATATACTCTCCTTTCGGCTGATATAAACACAAAGCGCATTTATAACTTCTTGTTCAAAAAGCTTAACAGTAGTCATTTTTTCTCCTTTCTAGTACCTTCTTCTAAAACGGAAAATTCTGCTGATAATGGCTATGATCACTGCAATAACAAGTAGATTAATGAACAGTGAAAAAATGATGCTCAAGAATCCGAATCCATAGCCTGCGCCGCCGAATAAGTGGCTAAAAAGCATACCTCCTAATCCTCCAAGAAACAGTCCTTTCAAAAATCCGCCATTGTTTCGTTGAATATTTTTATTTCCAAATAGTGATTTGGAATTAGTTGGATTATTCATAGTCGAATGTTGATTGTAATTGGATTTTTGCTGATAGTGAGGCGTAAAAGAACGCGGTGTAGATCTATAGGATTTAGCAGAGACATTTTCTGCTGTACCATTTCCCATTGCAATGAACACCAGCATTACAGCAATGATAGCTGACGTGATTTTTTTAATCATTTACGAATCTCCTTTTATATTTTTATTATTTCAAGTTCTTATGAACCTATTATATGAACCTGAAACAATTTTATCAAGTGTTTTTTCGTAATCTTTGCTGTTAATGGATACAGAAAAATATTAAAAATAGCTTAATTTTTAATAAGCCTTGTAAACTCCGTACAAAAAGCTACCATAAAGACATTCAACATGTAGATTTATTTTTTGTACGGACAGCAGCAATTTACCGGAATACACTCTTTTAAAAAGGCTCTTTACGTAAAATTTGTTGCTATTGGACACAAAAAATCATTTTAAATATATGTTCGGTATTAAAACTTGTGAAGAGCTTACGAAAAGATGCCACGAAGACAGACAACTCACGGAATCATTCTTTGTACGTAAAGCAACGATCTATGCGAAAACAGCCTTTAAAAATGATTTGACAATCCGTCAGGCTCTTCATAAGATTAGGTCATATAAATTGTTTAGAATGAGGCCATATTAATGAAAATATTTCAATTAACCAGGAAAGAAATGTCGGAAATTCTCCTTGCATTAAAAGGGTGGGAATCCAAGCTACCCGTTCAGATACTTCAGGAAGCATGGATGATGCGCAACCCGGACGCAGAAGGGATGGAAAAGCAGTTAAGTGCTCTCATCACTACTTCTTTGCCACCTATTTTTATAAAAATAATGAAAACCACAAAAAAAGAGAATGGTTTTTCATTAAATGAAATCGTACAGCTTGGGATGCAAATTGAGAACACAAACTTCTCATTAAGCGCTATTCAAAATTGGGTGAAACGTGATATTAAAGATATAGTGGTTTCGCCGCATCAGGGAAAAAAGTATTCTCTTGAACAAACTGCATTGCTCTTTTTAGTAGAGGATTTAAAAACAGCCTTGGATTTTGAATCCATCCGCAAATTACTCAAACTTATTATTAATGATCCGGAAGATGCAGATGATGATCTAATCAATCCTGTTTATTTATACGCAGCTTATTCCACATTATTTGAAGACCTTAATAAAAAAGGCATCGGTTTTACGGCTTCATACAAAGAATTGCCTTCCATCGAGCTTGTTGAACAAATGATTAGAGAACGGGCAGAAGGTATTATTGATCGGTATCCTTCCCTGCCTGTCCAAAAGCGCGAAGCCATTCGAAATGCCATAGTCATTGCCACATTATCTGTGTTTACGGCCTATTTTCAAATGCTTGCACGGCGCTATTTATCTGCAACACTATTTTTAAAAGATATAACGAATGAATAACCCGATTCGCACAACGCTCTTTTCTTGAATCGTGAAATCATTTTTTCTGGACGGGTAAAACATCCTTTTCATCTATAAGCCATATATACAGCAGGCTAATGAGGGGGTATCTTGTATAGAAATTACAGTCCCAAAGCCGCTAGCCGCTAGCCGAAAGGTGCTGGAGCAAGACAGAGACTACATTGGTTAATGTATTTAATCTAATAAAATTTTATATCTTCATCAAAAAAGGTGGCCGTCACCACTCTTCAATAGTTGGACGGTCACCCTTGTTATTTCCCTTTTTTATTGAACGCTTTCTTAATTCTTTTTCCACTTCCTGCAGTGGAATATTTTGTTCTGATAGGAGCACTAAGCAATGATATACAAGATCGCTTAGTTCACTTACAATTTCATCTTTATTTTGGTTCTTAGCAGCAATAATCACTTCTCCTGCTTCTTCTATAACCTTTTTCGCTATTTTATCTATTCCTTTTTCAAATAAATAATTGGTATATGAATTCTCTTGAGGCTTTAATTTCCTTTCTTCTATTTCTTCTATGAGCTCATAAAGAACATAGTCCTTTTTTATATTTAAATTTCTCTTTATTGGTTGAGAATCAGCGAACTCAATGGAGCGATAGAAACAGGATTTTTCTCCAGTATGACACGCAGGCCCATTCGGATTTACCCGAATAAGAAGACTGTCTTCATCACAGTCGACCTGTATGGACACTACCATTTGTTTATTGCCTGATGTTGCTCCTTTATTCCACAACTCTTTTCTTGAGCGTGAGTAAAACCATGTTTCTTTTGTTTCAATGGTTCTTTGATATGCTTCTTCGTTCATATAGGCAAGCATTAATACCTCATTCGTTTGATCGTCTACCACAATTGCAGGGACCAAGCCCTTTGTAAAATTAACATTCACGAATGTTCACTCCCCGATTTAAACAGTCTGCTTTTACCTCTTTAATGGTAAAGGCTCCTTCATGAAAAATAGATGCAGCCAATCCTGCCGAGACTCCTGTTTCTTTGAATACATCTGCAAAATGCTCTGGCTTTCCACAGCCGCCAGAAGCAATTACTGGAATGTCAACAACGTCCACTATTGCTTTCGTCAATGCAAGGTCGAATCCGTCCTTACAGCCGTCCGTGTCCACACTTGTAAGGAGAATTTCCCCGGCACCTAATTTTTCGGCCTTTTTTGCCCATTCTACCGCATTTATCTGAGTGTCCTTTCGTCCGCCATGTGTCATGACATGCCAGGTACTATCCTCCGACTTTTTAGCATCGATGGCAACGACAATACATTGTGAGCCAAAACGTGAGGCAGACTCTGTAATTAAGGAAGGATTTCTTACTGCTGCAGAATTCATTGCCACTTTATCTGCACCTGCTTTCAATAGCCGTGTTACATCATCAATAGTGCTGACACCGCCTCCAACGGTAAATGGAACAAAAACATGCTTGGCTGTATTCTCGACCATTTCTACAACGGTATTTCTTCCTTCATTTGTTGCCGAAATATCCAAAAATACGAGTTCATCAGCACCATTTTGTGAATAAAGAGTCGCCATCTCTACAGGATTCCCCATGCTTCGTAAACCAACAAAATTAGTCCCCTTTACAACCTCCCCATTTTTGACATCCAGACAGGGAATAATTCTTTTTGCAATCATCGGTTATCCTCCTGCAGAGATACTCTTCCCTCGTAAATGGCCTTTCCTACAATGGCTTCCGTTATTCCTATATTCTCTAAGGTTTTAATATCCTCGTTGCTGCTTATTCCTCCAGATGCAACAATATGGCAGTCAACTTTTTTCAAAAGCTGCACCAATTGTTCAACATTTGGACCGGACATGGTTCCGTCTCTTGAAATATCTGTAAAAACAATCGTTTTTGCCCCCTTATCTGCTAATTGTTTTGCGAATTCCAAGAAATCAATTTTTGAAACAGTTTCCCAGCCCCGTACAGCTACTTTACCATCCTTTGCATCAATGCCAATCACAATATGTTCAGGGTATCTTGAAAGAGCTTCTTCTACAAAATTCATATTCTCAAGCGCAGCGGTACCCAGTACAATTCTTGACACTCCAGCATTTACATACTTTTCAACTGAATTGATATTTCGAATTCCCCCTCCAACTTCAACAGGGATACTGGATTGGGAGCACAGCCGGCTGATTAACTCGTACTGGACCGGCTCTCCAATCCTTGCACCATCAAGGTCCACGATATGAATAAGCTCTGCTCCGTCTTGAATAAACCTTTTTAATTGGGATTCAGGATCTTCCCCCACCTGAGTCGACTGTTTGAAATCTCCCTGATATAGCCTAACGCATTTTCCATCTATTAAATCAATTGCCGGTACAATTCTCATTTTTATTCCTCCATAACTGCTATTTGAACTGCTGGATAAACGTTTGTATTAATCCAAGCCCTGTATCCCCGCTTTTTTCTGGATGAAACTGCATGCCTACTACTTTACCATTCTGCACCACGGCAGGAATATCTGATCCATACTCAGTGGAAGCCACTATATATTCTTTTGGAGTATTCGCTCTATAGGAATGCACAAAATATACATGCTTAGATTGAAAGCCTTTAAACACATTCTGTTCACCCATTATTTCCAGCGTGTTCCATCCAATATGGGGCAATATTAAATCTGTCTCTATTTTTTCAACTGAACCTGGAATGAGGGACAGCCCGCTGCTGTTTCCTCCCTCGTTTCCTTTTTCAAATAACAACTGCATTCCTAAACAAATACCGAGAAACGGTTTATCTTTTGATAATCTGCTCAGTATTGGCCTTAGCCCTCTCGTGTCGATTTCTTCTACAGCTGCCTGAAAGGATCCGACACCGGGTAAAATAATATGTGTAGCCTCTTCGAGCACTGAAGCCTGATCAGTTATACAGTTTTCATACCCCAGTGATGTAAGTGCATTAGAAACACTCGCAATATTCCCCATTCCGTAATCTACAATTGCAATCATTCCAGCAGCCCCTTTGTGGAGTTTACACCTTTAATAGCAGGATCAATAGTGACGGCCTGTGCAAGAGCACGTCCCAATGCTTTAAAGAGAGCTTCAATTTTGTGATGTGTGTTCTGCCCGTATAGAACTCGTGCATGAAGCGTTAATCCCGCCTGGAAGGCAAATGCAGTGAAAAATTCCCTCACAAGCTCAGTATCAAAATTTCCTAACGAAGGGTTATCAAAAGCCGCATCAAAATGCAGAAATGGACGACCGCTAATATCCACTGCCACAAAGCCAAGGGATTCGTCCATTGGAACATAGGCAGAGCCGTACCGTGTTATTCCCTGCTTATCGCCTAGAGCCTCCTTCACTAATTGACCTAAAACAATCCCTGTATCTTCTACAGTGTGATGGCTGTCGATATGCAAATCTCCTTCTGTTTTTACCGTCAGCCCAATCCGTCCGTGTCGGGCAAACAACTCCAGCATGTGATCAAAAAAACCTACTCCAGTATCAATACTGACTTGAGATGGATCGTCTAAATCGCAGGTAATAGCAATAAACGTTTCATTTGTTTTTCTTGTTTTTGAGGCACTTCTCATGGTCTACATTCCCCTTTCTGTATGCTGCTTCATTCTGATTCCAACTGCTCGTGCATGCCCGTCCAACTGTTCTGACTCAGCGAGATTCATAACATGTGGTGCTGCCTTTTCCAATGCTTGCTTAGAATAATAGATATAGGTTGTTTTTTTCACAAAATCATCAACAGATAATCCAGATGAAAATCTGGCTGTATTGTTTGTCGGCAGTACGTGGTTAGGTCCGGCAAAATAGTCTCCCAAAGCCTCCGGTGTATGATGACCTAAGAAAACTGACCCCGCATTTTGGACCTTCCCCAAGTATTCTAACGGATGATCCAGCTGAATCTCTAAGTGCTCAGGAGCTAATTGATTGGAAAGGTAAAATGCTTCATCAATCGTAGCCACTTTCACTGCAGCACTTTGAAGTTTTAACGACTTTTCTGCTATTTCTCTGCGGGGAAGTACGGCACATTGCTTTTCAAGTTCCAGCCTGGTCTCTTGAATGATATTTTCTGATATAGAAAATAAAAAAGTCCGGGCATTTGTATCATGCTCTGCCTGAGCAATTAAATCAGCAGCAATGAAGCACGGATTTGCCGAATCATCTGCAATGATGACAACCTCAGAAGGTCCTGCAATCATATCTATTCCAACATCGCCATAAACAATGGACTTTGCTGCTGCAACATATGCATTTCCTGGTCCCACAATCTTATGCACAGCATTAATTTTTTCGGTACCATATGCAAGTGCGGCGATAGCCTGAATCCCCCCAATTTTAAGGATTTTATGAACTCCGGCAATATCAGCTGCAACCGACAGGATGGGTGCAATTTGAACAGCATTTCTTGCGGGGGTTACCATGACAACCTCTTCTACTCCGGCCAATACAGCAGGTATCGCATTCATTAACACAGTAGAAGGATAGCAGGCTGTCCCACCAGGTACATAAATCCCTACACTCTTTAAAGGACGGAAAAGCTGGCCTGTCATGATATCAGAAGACACTTCCATCATTCTTGATTGCTGCAGCTGTTTAGAGTGAAAACCTTTGATATTGTCAGCAGCCTTTTTAAGAGAAAGGATTAATGATTCCGGTACCTGATTCCATGCCTCTTCACGTTCTTTACTAGTTACTTCCCATTCCTCCGGTACAACTCCGTCAAATTTCTCCACATATTCTTTTAGTGCTTCTTCTCCTCTGACCCTAATGGAATCTATCACTTCGTTTGCTGCCTTTACTATGCTTTCATCCAGGGCTTTTCCTTTCTTCGTCCCATTTAGAAAAGTATTGATAAATTCTCTTGATGAGAAAGATCGGATCATTTTATTTCCTCCTTAGACTGAAAAGCTTGTATTATAGGCATCAATTCATTTCTTTTTATCTTTAAGGCAGAACGATTTGCAATACAACGGGCAGAAATCCGATGAAGTTCTTCATAGATAACAAGGCCGTTTTCTTTTAGTGTGGTTCCGGTTTCCACTAAATCGACGATTGCATCTGCCAAGCCTAAAATAGGAGCAAGCTCCACAGAACCTTCTAGTTTAACCACATCAACGGATTCGCCTTTTTTCCGAAAATAAGCTGTTGTAATGTTCGGATATTTGGACGCAATTCTTCTTTTCTTATCTGCCGGTTGTTGATTTTTTTCAGCTGCTAAAGCAAAACGGCAGTATCCGAATGGAAGAGGGAGCAAATCAAATACGTCCGGCTGATATTCCAGAAGAATATCTTCCCCAATAATTCCGAGATCTGCAATTCCATATTCCACGTATGTAGCAACATCTACACCCTTTGCGAAAATGAATTCAAAAGGGCCGGATTGCACGGTTAGCTTTCTTCCTTTATTGACCAATGGTTCTATATCAAAGGAAAGTGAGTGGAAAAAATCCAGGAACTGCTTTTCAAGCCTCCCTTTTGTTAATGCAATGCATACTGTCATTGTTCAATCACCTCGTAGTCTTCCGATGTCTTTTGGATTATTATTACTTTGTCGTAGACTGCTTCCGAATTCTGTTCATATCGCACATCTACAATGTAATCTCCATATTGTTTTCTCAGTTTCTCTGCATACGCCAGACTGTCATCTGAAGCAATGACCAGAAGCTTTTTTGGGGAATCTTTAAACTCCAGCTGTTCAGCCAGAATATCAACATCAAAGGCTAAGCCCACAGCAGACACATTTTTTTGAAATTGATCATACAGGTGATCATAACGTCCTCCGGAAAAACATATCGCACCGCTCTCCTTAAAATACCCTCTAAACATGGTTCCTGAATAATACGGCAGATTTTTCACTCTTCCTAAATCAATTAATAAATCGTTAATACCCGATTCTTTTAGAATATGAGCCAGTTTCTTTAAATGCTGAATTACATTGAGCAGTAATGGCCGGTCTTTCCATCGTTTTTCATACTGATTAATCATTTCAAAAGGTCCATATGCGTGGACAAGTTCTGAGAGCTCTTCAGCTGCTTCCTTGGAGTTATTTTCCATTACAATCCTGTATACTTCATCCCTGCGTTTATCATGCATCGCCAATCGAAGACTCTCAGCTTTTTCCTCAGATAATACTAAAGAGCGGGATAACTCTTCAAAAATCTCTGTATGCCCAAGCTCTATAATAAAATCTTTTGCTTTAAGCCTGCTAAGAAAATGATTGGCCATCAGCAGGCATTCACTTTCTCCTAATAAAGATGAAGTACGGATTAATTCAATACCTACCTGCCTGCTTTCTATTCCAGGCTTTTCTCTCCGAAAAACCGATCCCTGGTAGGCCCATTTTTGCTGATCGCCTTTATGATTTCTCAAGGCTCTAGATATAGCAGTAGTCCAATCTGGCCTAAGAACTTCTATTTCGCCGTCTCCATTAAACCATTTCAGCATTTCTTGAAGCTTCATTCCGACGTAAGGATTGGTAAAAGTATTTGCATATTCCACTACCGGTGTTGAAATTTCTTTATATCCACGCATTGTGGCCACATTGCGAAAAATCTCATACACTGTATTTCTGCTGCTGACCACTCTGCCGATATCATCCTGGCTTCCTGATGGTAAAAACACTTGACTTCACATCCTATCTTTTCTATCCTTTAGTATATTAATACTCTACTAAACTAAAGTATTTTGAATTGATAATACAATAACATAACCGAAAAGAATCCGTCAACTTTGTAATTTTTAAAGTGAGATGTCCTGACGAGATGAATCTTATAAAAAGGAGCAAACACTAATGTTGGTTAATGGTGACTTTCATGTCCATACACAATACTGTCCACATGGTTCAAAGGATGCAATGGAGTTATATGTGCAAGCAGCCTTAAAAAAGGAGCTCAATTGTCTTTCTTTTACCGAACATGCGCCGCTTCCTTCCGGCTTTAGAGACCCGGTTCCCAATAATGACAGCACTATGCAATGGGAAGATGTTCCAGCCTATTTAGCTGAGGCAAACCTTTTGCGTAAAAAATATAAAAAAGAGATCGAGGTAAATACCGGATACGAGGTAGATTATGTCTTGGGTTACGAAAATGAAACAATAAAATTGCTGAAGCTGCTTAAGGCAAATCCTGTTTATTCAATTTTATCTGTACATATGCTTAGAGCACCTGGAGGTGAGTATGTATGTATAGATTACAGTCCTGAAGAGTTTTCAAGAATTATTCAGTTATTTGGTTCTGTTGAAAAAGTGTATGAAGAATATTTTCAAACATTAAAACGAGCCATTCAAATGGATCTAGGCCCTTATAAACCGAAAAGAATTGGACATATTACCCTGATTGATAAGTTTTCTGCCCTATTTAAATCAAATT
Source organism: Heyndrickxia acidicola (assembly GCF_001636425.1). Taxonomy (NCBI): domain Bacteria; kingdom Bacillati; phylum Bacillota; class Bacilli; order Caryophanales; family Bacillaceae; genus Heyndrickxia; species Heyndrickxia acidicola. Next base: position 854,143 of record NZ_KV440953.1, on the reverse strand, counting down.
ATGATTACTCAAGTGATATAAATGAAATCTTATCGTTAATAAAAGAAAATAATTATTCATTGGATGCCAATACTGCCGGTTTTTTTAAGGAATACTGCGGGATATGCTATCCTCCGCCCTCTATCCTCGAAAAGGCCGCCAGTCTGGATATTCCCTTAATACCTGGTTCTGACAGTCATGCTGCAAATGATATTGCAAAGGGCTTCGGCCTTCTGCCTGCTAATCTCACGTACAGCAAGCCGCTATAGAAAAGCACCAGCGCCTATCCGCTAGCCGAGAGGCGCTGGTGCTAGGCTGAAAGTGCAAATATTTCTTACCGCTTCAATTAACCTTTAAGTTAAATCAAATTGGAGTTTGTACATAGATATAGGCAGCGTTCTGTTCATCCTGCTGGGTTGATTTCCGTTACAGGCGCTCGCTTTCCGCGGCCGGCCGGGAGCCTCATCATAGCAAGCTCCTGCGGGGTCTCTCTAAGGTCAGTTGATCCCGCAGGAGTCCCTTTTTTGTCCAAAAATATAAAAAAGGTGACTCAAAAGGCCGCTTATAACCACCTTTTGAGTCAGCCTCTTTCATATTTGAGCTCTGATAAATTTTTAATCATGATTTTTTAATCTGGATTTGTTCGTATCGCTGTAAACAGAGGTTCCCCTGCCGCCAGTTGTTTGAGCAAGCCATTCTTTTACTTCATTATAAGACATACCTGATTGTGCATTTTTCATTTTCACATCATCAATATTTGTTCCGGCAATGGTATATTTACTCTTGTTATGATTCATAGTGTATTCCCTTCATAATTTTTTTTAGTGTTTGTCAACTCACTGCTTTTATACTATGAAAGGGGCTTCGCTGGCAGACTTTTTTATCGATTTTCCTGATATTGAGCTAGTACTGATTTTACGGCAGCTTTTATTTCCTCATATCCTGTACATCTGCAAATATTGGATTCAAGCCATTCTTCTATCTTATAATCTGAAGCTTGCGGATGATGCGAGATTAACGAATGGCAATTCATAATAAACCCAGGTGTGCAGTATCCACACTGAAAAGCAAACTTTTCAACAAACGCCTGTTGGATGGGTGCATTATTGAGCCCTTCGATTGTTGTGATTTCTTTATTCATTGCTTCTACTGCCAATATTAAACAAGATTTTATAGGAATCTTGTTCATAATGACTGTACAGGCACCACAATCACCGTTCAAGCAGCCGGGTTTGGCTCCTGTCAATCCAAATTGTCGCAGAATACCCAGTAACGTATCTGCCGGCCTCGCTGCCAGTTCGTGAATCTCATCATTCACCTTTAGGGTTATCATTTTTTTCACATTATCCACCCTTACCTTCTAGTTTTCCCACCATATCCAGCAATGTATTTTTTAATACAAAAATTCGATAATCAGAACTGCCTTCAGTATCATCTAAGATTGGACGTGGAAGTTTCTTTATGGCATTTTCAATTCTCTCTTCAGCAGGGACATTTCGCTTATTCAGTTCATATTCAATTTCCAGAAGCCTGAAAGGAAATGGACAGACGCCGCTAAAAGCAGCCCTGATCTTTTGGTTATCCACTAACATAGCGATTGTTGCAAGTGGATATCCCGTCTTCCATTGTCTTCTTTTTTTGACAGTTTGGTGAGGAGCAGATAAAAATTTCTTGGGCGTTATCATTTGATAAAGAAATTCACCCTCATGCATTTGAAGCTGTTTGTTGAATATTTGATTGAGTGGAACCGTTCGATATCCATGGGGTCCAGCCAAAGCAGCAGTGGTTTCAGCCAGCAAAAAGGGCAAAACGGCTTCCCTGTAATAGATTTTCCCGCAAATATTACCGCCAAGAGTAATTTTATTGCGGGCAGTATGATCCGCAATTTGACTGGCCGTTTTAGTCAGAAGCGGAAACAAATTAGCCTCTTCTATAGTTGTCAAAGTAAGAGCAGATCCAAGGACAAGCTGTTCTTCTTGAAATTCCATTATATTGCACTCAGGAATTGCTTTGATATCAATTACAGCTCCAGGTTTTTCAATATTCAATCTTCCCATAGTTATAATTTCAGTACCCCCAGAATATATGGCGGGCCTTTTTCCCTGGTGTATGAGTTTCCGGTATAGCATGACAGCCTCAGGAAGTAAGGACGGCATATAGTAATCAAAATCGAAAGGAATCATCCCATTCCTCCCTTCGTTCGCCAAATGAGTTCAGGTGTTAGCGGCAAATGATGGAGAGAGACTTCTGCAGCAATGGATAAACCATTGCCTAGTGCTGCAGGCATCCCGAGAATCCCATGTTCTCCCACTCCCCTGGCACCATAAGGGGCATCTTTCTGAGGTGTTTCCACAAAATCAATCAAATAGTGCGGGTTTTCTCCATAATGAATGGGACGATAGGTTCGAAGCTGTGGATTTAATACTCTTCCCTGCTGGTCAAAGATAAACGACTCACGTCCTGCATATGCAAGGCCCATGCTCATAGCTCCCATAACTTGGCCTCTTGCGGCTTTTTCATTTAGAATTCTTCCGATATCTATAACTGAAGCAGCCTTAATAATCCTATAGGTATAATCTCTCCTATCAAACTCAATTTCTATGGCATGTGCACTGACTGTCCATTCTGGGCCAGGTTTGCCTGCTCCTGTTTCAGGGTCCAAGTGGGTAAGCCCTCTTAAAATATAATGGCCCTTGCCAATTATTTGTCCCCCGATTGAATTTCCATTGGGATACTGATATCCGTATACTATTCTTTCAAAGCCAATTCCAATAGCAGGGTCATCTCTTAGATAAACTCTGCTATCTGCCACTTCTAAATCAGATGTTGGTGCTTTTAGAACAACAGCAGCAATGTCCTTTAGCTGTGTAATTACATCTTCTGCAGCCTGAAGAACAGCATTGCCAGCCATAAAGGTTCCCCTAGAAGCCACCGTTTTCCAATGTTCCGGTGTGGTTTGAGTATCTATCTGCATCCTGACATGGATTTTTTCGATATCCATTTGCAATCTTTCAGCGAGAATTTGGGCAAGGACAGTTTTGGTCCCTGTGCCAATTTCAATTACACCAGACATGAGATTAATGCTGCCGTCTGAATTAAAGGTCAAAATAACCCCTGATGAGGCATCTGTTTCGATTGTGGATGTCTTCCAGCTGCAGCTAACACCCTTCACTCTCACTTTTCTCTCATCTACTTTCACAATCTGGCCTTCATCCCATTGGATAAGAGCTTTAAGCTTATTGATGCATTCTCTAAGATTTCCTAAATTACTTTGATTAAATACTACTTGGGTAGGTGAGGTATGGCCAGGCAATATTGCATTTCGATACCGGAGTTCGAGAGGATCCATTTTTAGTTTCTGAGCTAGAATATCAAGTGTCCGTTCGATGGCAAAAGAAAGCTCTGAATGGGAAAACCCTCGAAAGGGCCCAGCATAAGGATGGTTTGTATACATACAATAGGAATCGCACCATACATGGTCGATCTGATATGGACCAGTACAATCTACTGCTGCTGCACGGCTAAGGTCGACCGATTTATCTGAGTAGGCTCCGCCATCAAAAAGAAATAAAATTTCTGCAGCTCTAAGCTTGCCATCACGGGTACAGCCAAATTTTACATTTGCATGCAATCCAATGTGGCAGGAAGCCGTTACCAAATCCTCTTCTCGTGAATACAAAAGTTTTACAGGTTTCCCGCCAACAGCTTTCGAAGCAAGATAAGCAAGGATCTCCTGCTGTACAGAAGCTTTTCCGCCATATCCTCCTCCAACTAGGGGCGTTTCCACAATGATATTGCCGAGCGGCTCTCCAAAATACTCATTGATCAGATTTTTCACCATATAGGGCGCCTGGGAAGAAGTTATAATAACAATCTCGCCATTAGGACGTATCTCAGCAATTGCACATCTAGTTTCCATTGCGGCATGATCAGACGGTCCAAAAGAAAAGCTGGCTTCTGCCGTTACCTCACTCGCTTTCCAACCTTCTTCCATGCTGCCCTTGCGAATTTTTGATCGGTGAGCGACATTTGTTCCCGGAATCGGATAAATTCTTTCTTTCCTTTGATAAGAATCCAATTTTTCATGTACTAATACAGATCCATCCTGAAAAGCGTCAAAAGCTGAATTCACAACAGGGAGAGGTTCATATTGAATCTTTATTTGATTAGCTGCTTTTTTTGCTGTTACTGGGGTATCTGCTACAACTAATGCCACAACCTCTCCATAATGCCTTACCCTTTCTACGGCGATAGGAGGCCGGTCTCTAATTTCCTCTCCGACTAGAGGAAATTCCTCTCCTGCCAGAATAGCTCTAACTCCTTTTATTTTCCAGGCAGCTGATACATCAAAATCAAGTATTCTTGCATGAGCATAAGGACTCGTTAATATAGCAGCGTGAAGCATACCTGGAGCTTGAAAATCTGCCGTGTATTTAGCAGCCCCTGTTACCTTGCTGTATGCTTCTTTTCTTATGACGCTTTTTCCAATGGTCCCCATCTTCCTCCGCTCCATTCCTGAAAAGATTGACCGGTATCATGGTGCCGGCAGATTACAGGCAATTATTTGAATTGCATATAATCTTCCATGGTATCAATATCAACAAATAAAGAAAAATCATTAAAATAAATTAAGTTCCCTTTAATACCGGCTCCTTTTCTAATCAGTTTCCTTGCACCTTCGTCCCCCTCCAAATCTAATAATCGGTCAAATGTTGACTTCGTGAAGAGAACTGGGGGCCTGGGAATCTCTTTAAAAACGGCTGAAATAAATCCATCTTCAGTACTGGACAAATACTTTTCAATAAATCGATTAATCATTTCTGAAGTGACAAATGGCTGGTCTGCAAGAAGGATAAGAACTGCTTCATAGCCAAGATGAATGGCTTTTCTTAAACCTGATTTCAAAGAGCAGCTTTGTCCTTTATAAGCATCCCCGCATGTAACCAGCTCCCATCTATGGGCATAATCCTTTTTTAGCAATTCGGAAATCCATTTTGGACAGTCTGCCTCCTTTGTAACTACAATCGTACTATCAAGCTCTGATTCTACAGCTGCTGTAAGACCCATATTGCCTACTGTACTGCCTTTAAAGGGCAAGTTGAGTTTCTCCATTCCCATCCGCTTACTATTTCCAGCAGCCAGGTAAATACCTAATACTTTATTTCTATTCATATCCAGCTCCATTCTCTAGACTTCTTCTCGAATTTGTTTAATTAGCTCTGCAACTATACTGACAGCAATCTCTTGAGGCCCTTTTGCTCCAATGGAAAGTCCAACGGGAGAATGTACCCAATCCGGTATTTCTTTTTCTTCAAAAAGTTGCCTGGTTCTCTTCCTTGATCCCAAAATACCGAGATACTTGATTTTTAGTGTCAGGATGGCATTCAAAATTTCTTTATCTTTTTGAAAATGATGAGACATAATGACCACAAAATCGGATGAATTCAATTGGAGTTTCCCGAACCATTCACCTGGAGCTGTCAAAATACATTGTGATACTTCTGGAAACAGGTGCATATTACAAAGAGCAGGTCTCCAATCTAAAAGTATTATAGTAAAACCCACATTGGCGGCGAGTGAAACCAGCGGCTTCGCATCCTCACCGGCTCCAAAGATTACCAGCCTGGGCTTTGGAGAAATGAGTTGTGCAAAAACTGGCTCCTGAACGTTCTTTAGTATGTATAGCCCTGGTTTCCTTGTCGAAGGTGAAACTTCTTCTAACATGTGATGATACGTTAATTGCCGTCCCTCTATCCACGTGCCAAATCTTTTTTCATCTTCAGATAAAAAAATGTAAGGAGTGCTAGAACAATGAGAAGAAAGATGTTTTAAAATTAAAACAGATTGACCATTTTCCAAGAGCTCTTTTAATGCATGCAGATCTTTTTCTTGTTCCTCAGAAACAGGCTCTAAAAGAATGGTGATAGTGCCTGTACAGCCATTCTCCATGCCAAAGGGATCATCTTCTTCATCCCCCATATTGTAATGGAGCAAGAGAGATTCGTTTTTTTGGCAAATCTCCTCTACACGCGCTCGAAGATCTTCTTCTAAGCAGCCACCGCTTAAAAGACCTATTTGTTCTCCGTCTTCTAAAAATAGCATGCAGGATCCTTCTTTTTTATAGGCAGAACCTTCCACATTGATAATTGTAGCCAATACTTTCGTGCCTCTCGTTGTTTCGATGGCCTTAAGGATCGGAATAATATCTTCCATTAAACTCTGGCCTCCCTTAAGGAAATAGTAAGAAAAATTCAAAGTGCCTTGCTCAACGGCTTATAGATTTCGTAGTCTTAGACTGAGATAAAGGAAACTAGACGTTGACTTATCGCATGGAGGAGACAAAGAACTCCACTAGCCGATAAGTGCTGGAGCTAGACAGAGAAACAGTGGTTAAATAATTTTTTAATGAAGAATTTTATACTTTCCTATAAAACTGAATCCTCGGAAAAAGAGACAGTTCCTATACATACATACTCCGAAATAATAAGTTTGATTCCATTATCTGAATTGCTGTTAATAAGTGATGCATCTTTAAAGGACACATGAAAAGAAAAAGAAAAGCTGGCAATAATATAGGCAACAAGAAAAAACTTTTGAAGCTGAGTTCTGACAGGTGACCACTGAAACCATTCTCGAAACGCAAAGACAACCATATTTACAATCTTATTTATGCAGAGGTACTATATGAAAACTTTAGAACAAAAAGAATTAAATAATAACATTGCCATTTTAATTTGGAATATGGCTGCTGGATCTGCTTTAGCCTGGTATGTCTCAAATGGATTAGGCTCTGCTCATCCTTACCTGGCTCCCCTTTCGGTCATACTATGTCTTCAATCAACGTTTTCTAAAACTTTTTTACTCTCCCTTAAACGTATTATTGGAACGGTAATTGGCATTTTGGTCTCCGTTTTAATTGCAAGCTATTTAACCTTTAATGGGTGGGAGCTTGGACTCCTAATTCTAATTGGCTGCTACATCACAAAATGGTTCCGTTTTGACAGAATCGTCCTTCACCAGGTTGCCCTTACTATCCTATTTGTTTTTGCTTTCGAACATAAGACCAGCCACTATGCGACCGATAGAATGAGAGATACAATCGTCGGTGTAGCCGTTGCAATTATCATCCAATACATTTGGTCACGAGTACGTTGGAAGAACCAATTAAGAACGAATAAATTGCCTTAGTTTTTTAATTTTAATCTATATGGAAAGTTATCATATAAAAATGGTCTGTTCATCCAGCCTGTTGACTTCCACAGTAGCGACTCACTTTCCGCGGTCAGCAGGAAAGCCCCCTCTAGGCAGTTTCTGCAAGATTTCTACTGACCGCTTTTCTAAGCAGAAAACTCGTATACGCTCTAATCAACATGGAGAAAATCAATATTGTTCTTTAACAAAGGCTCTTTTCGTATACTTTTGCTATTGGGCACAGTATTATCTTTATAAATATGTGTTCAGTATTAAAACTAGTGAAGAGCTTACGAAAAGATGCCACGAAGACAGACAACTCACGGAATAGTCCTTTGTACGTAAAGTAACAATCTATGCGAAAACAGCCTTATCAAACAATAAATAAGTCCTTCCCTTTAACTAAAGAGAAAGACTTATTGAAGGTAATAGGTGTAGGCTCTTTTCGTAAACTTTATTGCCATTGGTAACAAAAATAGCATTTTAAATATGCGTTCAGTATTAAAACTTGTGAATAGCATTCGAAAAGATGCCACGAAGACAGAAACACCGGAATAATCCATTGTACGTAAAGCAACAATCTATGCGATAACAGCCTAGGTGAAACTACCTGAATGTTTTAGGCAAAAAGTTTGTCAATAATACCGTATTCTTTTGCTTCACTTGCGGACATAAAATAGTCTCTTTCCGTATCACGAGCTACCTTTTCAAGTGGCTGCCCTGTCTTTTCAGAAATAATGCGGTTTATATCTTCTCTAAGCTTTAAGATCCTTTTTGCCGAGATATCAATATCAGTTGCCTGCCCCTTAGCGCCCCCCAAAGGCTGATGAATCATTATTTCACTGTTCGGAAGGGCAAACCGTTTGCCTTTTTGTCCTGATAATAGCAGCATAGCCCCCATGGAAGCTGCCATTCCAATGCAAATGGTTTGGACATCTGGCTTAATATGCTGCATTGTATCTATAATGGCAAAGCCTGCTGTTGTTGAGCCACCTGGACTGTTTATATAAAGAGAAATATCCTTTTCCGGATCTTCAGCAGCCAGAAATAAAAGCTGTGCCACTACACTGCTTGCAATTTGATCATTTATCTCATCACAAAGCATGATAATTCGGTCCTTTAATAATCTTGAATATATATCATAGGACCTTTCCCCTTTTGGAGTTTGTTCAATAACATACGGAACTGTTGTCATTATTAAATCCCTTCTTTCAACAATTTGAATTCTACGCTGCTTTTGCCTGCATGTTCATCATTGGAGCCTGGAATGGAGAAGATTGACCTTTAAGTCTGTGGCTCTTCAGCACTTTTAATAAAATTAGCGGTTCATCCAATTGCAATGATTCTATAAAGGAATGAAGAATAGAGGAATCATTTAAATTATTTTTCTTCCCTTCTTCTTCCATCGCGAGAATGTCCCTCAGCCGATTGCGAGTGCGAAACAATGAGGATTTTACTGCTCCCTCTGATATTCCCAATTCCTCGGATATTTCCGAAAGACTAAAGAAAAAAATATCCTTCAGGAGAAAAATAGCTGCCTGATTTATTGTTAAATGAGCAAGAAGCGTTTCAATCATTGCTGAAGTCTCAGCAAAATGCTTAAACGGTTCATAAGAGGGACTTTTCTTACTTTCTTCCTTTTCCCTCTTCATCTTTCTTACATGGTCTAACCATTGATTTTTGGCCATTCTATACAAAAGCGCCATACTAATCTCTTGTTGTTTGTACCCTGGTTTTAAATAATGCCGAAACACTTTTGCAACGATCTCCTGTGCAAGATCCTCTCCATCCCATTGGCTCCGAGTTAGATAGCAGCAATAGCTTTTTAACCCAGGATATAATCCGAGGACTGCTTCCATCCCCTTTTTTCTACTGTATTCAGATTCAATACCAAGCTTGGTTTTCAAAGTGATCACTCCTTTTGAACCTCTACTTATTAAACGAATTAGCGCTTTAGAAAGTTACGGGCCATTTAAAAATTTGTTTTGCAAAAGGACATTGATATTTTAGTTTATTCATGAAAAAGTCCGGTTCAACGCCCTCAACTCAACTTAAAAAAGGAATGCCTATATTCAAGAATAGGATGGTTTTTATTAACACATAAATTATTTCAACTCATATACTGTACCATAACAGAATACAATTGTATTAACTGTATTACAAAAAAAGTAAAGGGAGATGTTCATCATGCTGCAAAGCCCAGTCGAGTTTTTTAGAAATATGCCAGAAAAAATTTGCCCAGAGTGTGGAGAATGTATTGAAGATCAGGCAGAATCTTACCTTTTGGAATGTGACCGATGTTTATCTAAAAGGTATGAATGATTTAACAAGATCTGGCTTTCTCTGTCCTGCTTTTAGCCTTTACAGTCAAAGTCTATTTTTCCATCTTTTTTATGTGTCTGTTAAATTTCCATGTTGATAACATCTCATTATTTAGATGTGCTGAAGGGCGTGTGAAACAGCCCTTGCACACGAATAGGCTAAAAAACAACAGACTCCTTTAACAAAGCCTTTTTTATAACAGGGTATATATATTTCTTTTATCTCCATCCCGCATTCACTATAATTTAACTATTGACTCAAAAAAGGTGGAATGATGGTGACTGAGAAATTATATTATACTTCTCCTGACATATCCGAATGGAGAACAGACATTACCAAAATTATCGAACAGGATAGTACTATACTCGTTACTTTAAAAGAAACGGCTTTTTACCCAGAAGGCGGAGGACAGCCATGGGATTTGGGAACAATTGATGGGATTGATGTCCTGGAGGTTTTTGAAGCGGATGAAGAAGTTTTCCATAAAATCGCCAAGAAGCCATTACAGACTTCTGTAAAATGCCAAATTGATTCCTTTAGAAGGCTAGAACACACCCAGCATCATACAGGTCAGCATTTACTTTCTGCTGTTTGCAGCGAATTATACGATGTCGAGACTGCGAGCTTCCATCTTGGCAGCGAGTATTGTTCCATTGACTTGACTGTGCCTTTTCTTCACGAGGAACAATTAAACAGAATTGAACAGCGTGTAAATTACCTCATTTATCAAGATAACAAGGTTAAGACCTATTTTGTAGATAAAGAGAAGCTCCATGCCATTCCTTTAAAAAAATGGCCAAAAGCAGAAAGCAATATAAGGATTGTTGAAATTCAAGGAATTGATTTTTCTGCCTGCTGCGGTACACATGTGAAAAGCATTGGCGGGATAGGTCTCATAAAGCTTTTAAAAACAGAAAAACACAAAGGAAATATCCGTCTTTATTTTACATGCGGGAGGCGGGCTCTTGCGGATTACAAAGAAAAGCACGACACTCTCACGAAACTGTCTGCTGCATTATCAACGTCCTATTCAGAAGTGGAATCCCGCGTAGCAAGACTTGAAAAAGAAAAGAAGGATTTACAAAAACAATTGGAAGAAATAGAGGTATTGAATGCGAGGTTTCATGCAAAGCAATTGCTAGAGAATAGCCCGGAAACGCTTGTCGCTTTTGTATTTCAGGATAAAAATTATAAAGAATGTGAACGTATTGCCAAAGAGGCGGCAGCCATAACCAATCAGGTAATTTTAGCTGCGACTGAAATAGAAAAACGCATAATCCTTACCCATAAAGGGAATTCTCCATTTGATTGTGGTGGGTTCTTCAAGGAACATTTGAAAAAGTATTATGGCAAAGGTGGAGGAAACGGTTTAAGCGCTCAGGCTGCCTTTCCTTCACTAGAGAATATGCAAAACTTTATACAATTTACGGTAGGCCAATTGAATTAAGGTTTAATTTTATAGTCAAAAGATGCTGTACCAAAAAGGGCCAATGATATCAGGTAACCTTGGATACAGCATCTTTTTTCCTGCTTTTTAAAGGAGTCATTCTCATTTTGTATGGCGGCAGAGAAGAAATTAGAAAAAGCTTTCACGATGAAACAATTAAAGTATGGAAAAATAGCTTTATATGCTATTCCATATTCCTTTCGGCAGCCCTTCCTCTGAAGAAGATTTCCTTGGCATTAAGCTTTAATGGATTATTTAGGATATCTTAAAGTATCTATGATGTTTGTTTCTTCAATTTAAATGATCCGCTGAATGTGCTGCTTTCTGCTTTTGATTAGGGGCAAATTCCATTTTCCAACTAAAAAATTCATTATCAGGATTTTTTTCGTACCGTAAATAAGCCTCAAATTTATTGCCCTTTTTGCTCGTAAGTCCTTTGACCAATGCTACTCCATTTTTCAACAATGCTTTCACCATTGTTTTTGTAGGTTTTTTCTTAAGAGCACTCAGGAACTTATCATTTTTCCATACGACAAACTTGCATCCGCTTTTCCAGTTGCTGCAGCCAAATCCCTTCTGCCCTTCTATAACATCATGACCGCATACAGGACATTTTCCTAAGACCTCATTCGATTTTTTTCCCCTTGTTACTTCGTGAATGGTAATGTCTTTTTCACTTTTTATTGTAGTGACAGATTTTGCAGTAAACTCAAAAATCAAATTAAGAAAGCCTTCCTTCGTATATTTTTGCTTTTCAATATCTGCAAGTGTTTTTTCCAGCCGTCCCGTAAATTCCAAGTCAAATAATTCCTTTACCGGAAAGGTCTCAACCAGTCTTCTCCCAAGGTCCGTGCAAAGTAAATATTTATTTTGAGTGGTGATGTATCCAACCATCTTTAACTTTTTAATCGTCTCTGCCCTTGTAGCAGGTGTACCAATACTGTACCCGCTCAGTACAGCCTCCATCATCTCTTCTCCCTCTTCTTTCTCAATGCCCTTTCCCGCTGTCTCCATTACTTTTAATAACGTTTTTTCGGTATGGTGCTTTGGAGGCTTTGTTACATGTGAAGTCAGACTGCAGCTGACAATTTGTACAGGATCACTTATATTTACGAAGGGCAGCAGAGTATCTTTGGATTCCTGCTTTTCAACCTTTTTCCAGCCCTCTACTAATTGCACTTTACCTTTAGAAACAAATAGTCCTTTAATTTCTGAACTTGATATTTTGGTTAATATCTTGGTTTCTTCATGCTCAGCAACCGGCATAAATTGCATGATAAATCGGTTTTTTATAGCAGTATAAACCAATTGTTCATCAGGCGTCAGAGATTTGGGAATTAAATAGGTTGGAATAATAGCACTATGGCTTTCAACTTTTGAATTATCAAACACTCTTTTAGATTTTGTAAACCTTATTTCACTTTCGTAAGGCAGCCCTTTCTTGATTTTTTCCAGAACATTTGCCGCTTTGCCTGCAAGACTTTCTTCCAATACACTGCTGGCTGTTCTTGGGTAGGTAATATACTTCTTTTCATATATGGACTGAGCGATCTTTAAAACTTTATCAGATGTCCATCCTTTATATTTGCTAGTGATATATCCCTGAAGGTTTGAAAGGTTAAACAAATAGGGAGGGTACTCTCTTTTTCTTTCAACCTGCTTATCTAATATGCTTGCATGTTTTTCTTTTAATTCCTGTTCAATTTGTTCAAGGCAGGCTTTATCTTTAAATTGAGACTCACCGTTTTCCGAATACATTCCTTCATATTCATTTCCATCCTGTGTTTTGAATTGAGCAGCTAATTTAAAATAATCTTCAGGCACAAACCTTTCAATTTCCTTATCCCGGTCATAAATAATTTTTAAAGTAGGAAGCAAAACTCTTCCAATATTTAAAGCCTGTCCTTTCCCCTTTTGATATTTTAGCGTTGCGACGGAAGTTAAATTTATGCCTATTACCCAATCAGCCCACTGCCTGCCTATACCCGCATCCTGGAGAGGCTTCATTTCAGTATTAGGCTTTATATTATCAAGACCCTTTAAAACTTCTTCTGGTGTCCACTCATTTAGCAATAATCTGTACACCTTTTTTCCAGTTTTCAAATTATAGATGATCGTGTCGCCAATAAGCTGACCTTCACGATCATAATCACAGGCAGATATAATGGCATCCACATCCTGCCTTTTTAATAAAGTGTATATAATCTTTAATTGTTTTTTTGCCCCCAGATCTTCCTTCCCCTTCTTGCGCGGGTCACTTTTAACTTTGTATCGAAACTGGTGTGGTATAAAAGGGAAATTTTCCATATTCCATTTTGCCATTTTATCATCGTAATCCTTTGCATCAAAAAGTTGCAGCAGATGGCCGAAAGCCCAGGTGATAAGATAACCGTTCCCTTCAAAATATCCATCTTTCTTTCCTTTTATTTTCAGAGCATCCGCAATATTTTTAGCTACAGATGGCTTTTCGGCAATAATCACTTTCATGTACTATGCTCCTTATCTAAAAAACTGGCTTATAAACTATTATAACGTTAGATGCAGGATGTTTTAACCGATTTTACTTAATTCCGGCACACTCCCTCCTTTCCTCCTAAAATCTATTACAGTGTTAAAGTAATGCTTGATTTCCTTCATTGCATTTATCATAATGCGTCCTAACTGCATATATATTTTGCTATTGCAGATTTGGAACATAGTTTTAGATGAAAAAATTGATTTTGTGTACAGTTGGTTATAACTGGTTAGGTTATTATTTATTGTTGAAGATTTGGAACATAGTATATGAATTACACCGTTTTCGAAAATAAAGAATACCGCCTTAATTGCTGGTTTATTCAATTCATTCCAACTTTAACGCAATAAAGGGGTCAGACCCCTTTATTGCGTTAAAGTTTTAAAAAAAAAAAATCACCCGTATTTGGGTGTTTTTTTATCATAATGTTCAACAAATATCAACGTACTTTCCATTATAATAGGTCAGTGGAGTCCCTTCTGCTATTTGCAGGTTATTAACTTTTCCAATGAATAATGTATGATCTCCTGCCTCAGAGACTGAATCTACACTACACGAAAGATGAACGAGAGAATTCTCAAGAACAGGTATGCCATCATACCAATGAAAATCAATGTTCTTTTTTTCCTTTAATTGACCGGCAAAATGCATGGACATTTCTTTTTGGGATTTAGATAAAATGTTGACAGCAAAGGCACCGGCTTGCTTAATATATTGATTCATATGTGCTTTATTTGCCACTGATATTAGAATTAAATGTGGATTTAGCGAGAGTGACATAAAGGCGTTAGCCGTCATTCCATAAGGGTTTCCATCCACCGAAGTTGTGATCACAGTGACCCCGGTTGGAAACTTTGCCATCGCTTTGCGAAATAGATGATCTTCCATTTTCATTATTCCTCCTTATTTCACTTAACAGACAGACCATATCATTATTCCTGCTTAAAACGTGCATGAATATTATTATGTTTAAGACTGTATTTTTCGGGAAACTCATATAGCTCAAGCGATAATGCCAGATACCTGCTTTGAAATAAGGGCTCAAAGACGACGCTAATAGTTTTAAAGATTTCCTCTGTTATTTCCTTTTTTATTTCTTCAGAACGCCCCGCCCCAATTTTCAATGTTGTATGGACGAAGGCATCATTTTCCTTTCCGTCTGCAACCCGGTAATGATTCAGTTCGATCGCTCTGGACCGGATTCCACCTACAGGAAAAATTTCAGAGTGACGAATAAGACAAGAATGGATTTTCTCCATTAGCTCCTGTAAATTAAATTCATCTTTCAGATTATCCGTGTACTCAATAATAACGTGGGGCATGCATTGAAACCTCCAGACCACTGTGCTATTTCAATCACTTTATTACACGCTTTTATACTGTCCGATAAAAACAGGCATCGTCTATTATTGTATTCACAAGCTTTCCAATTCCTACAATCTCTGTTGTCACAACATCTCCCGGTTTTGTATCAACCGCACCTTTTGGAGTTCCTGTTAGAATCAAGTCACCGGGCTGAAGAGTCATAAAGCTGCTTAAGTACTCAATGAGAAAAGGAACGCTGAATATCATATCCCTTGTCGTTCCTTCTTGCTTTTTTTCTCCATTAATATAGGTTCTGAGTACCAAATCCGAAGGATCTGGTATTTCGGATATATCTGCAAGCCATGGTCCAATTGGTGTACTGCCATCGCGGTTCTTTACGCGCAAATTCGGGCGATAATAATTTTCCAAATAGTCTCGAAAGGCATAATCATTGGCAATGGTATAACCGCTGATATAATGGTATGCGTCTTGCGATTTCACCTTTTTCGCCTGTTTGCCAATTACAACAGCCAATTCACATTCATAATGCATAAAGGTAATATCTTTTGGTCTTCTTGTTTCTGCACGGTGGCCAATCAGTGTATTAGGGCCTTTTAAAAAAACAAGAGGCTCTTCTGGTGCTTTAAAAGATAATTCCTCCGCATGATCAGCGTAATTTAATCCTAAGGCAAATATGGTACCTGCTTCCACTGGAGGAAGCCACACTGCATCTTCTTCCTTTATCCGTCGGCCATCCGTCAGTCTTAAGTATCCATCCTCTTCATGCGCTTCATGAACTGCCCCCTTATAGGCAACCCTCGCTTTTTTCATCCTTTTACACCTGCCATCCACTCAAGCTCTGGAACAAGCTTGTTTTCCAGCTCTCCAATTTCTTCTATTTTTATCGTAACAGTATCGCCAATTTTTGCGAGAGGCGGATTTGACGATACACCCACAAGTACTACGTCCCCTTCATTCAAGGTCATAAATTCACTTATTTCAGCTATCAGTCCGCTCACCGAACGAACCATTTGATTAAGATATGTCTTTTGCTTGAGTTCATTATTAATAAAGACGGAAACCGTTAATGAATGAACATCATTAACAGCATCCTTTTCAAGAATCCATGGCCCCATTGGACAAAACCCATCCCTGGCTTTTTTGTTTACTGCAGGCCGGTAAAAATCTTTATGAGGAATACTTACATCATTTACAATGGTATATCCCGCAACATAATTCATCGCCTGCACTTCTGCAACATTGGATGCTTTCTTAGATATGACCACTCCAAGTGCCCCGCCCATTGACAGTTCCTCTGCCTTTTCAGGCACAGGGATGCCAAAGAGATGTCCGCTATAAGTATTTCGAGGTTTAATATACAGGACTGGTGCCTTGGGTGGAGCATCGTACGGCTTCTCATTAAAGGAGATTTTATAGGCATCCAAATCTTCGTTATTATTTAAAAGGACACCGTAGACGGTTCCTTTCACAGGGGCGGCTAAATCCAGCTCCTTTACAGGTCTCACCTTGCCCAATGATAAAATTGTTTGGTCCTCTGGATTTACTGAGACATTTAGCATGTTGGAACTGCCATTAAGCTTTAAACCACCCATGTACACATTTCCCACTCCTTTTACCAAAAAGCAATTTGTATATGACTCTGTTTTTATATACATTGTGGCTTTTCGTAGAATAGATAAATTCCATTTTCGCAGCATCTTTTCGTAAACTCATTACAAGTTTTAATACTCATAGAAACAAAGTTTACGAAAAGAGCCTCACTTTGTATATATTGAAGCCATCAATATCAGATATTTTAAAATCCATTAACAATCAGATTCAAAAGCAGATATACTAGATAATAAAAGTAGGTTTTCTCTTTTCAAGTACGGGTGAAGCAGAAACAACTACCTCTCCTGTTTGAATATCCAATACACTTGACGCCTCGTTAAACCAGCGGTCTGGTGCAGCATTTCCCCAAAACGTCTGCCTTCTTGGATCATCAAGATCCCAGCGTATCGGTTCAAAATCAGGGTCGCATGTTAAATAATCCCCGTTATAAAGCTCAATTCTATGTCCGTCCGGATCCCTTAAATAAAGGAAAAAAGCATTGGATAGTCCATGGCGCCCGGGCCCTCTCTCGATACTTGATGCATAGCCGAGGGATGCCAGAACATCGCACGTATGAATGACGCTCATAGGATCACTGAGCCAGAACGCCACATGATGCAGCCTTGGGCCTTCGCTATTCATAAAGGCAACATCGTGAACGTTTCCTTTTCGGTGAATCCACGCTGCCCAAACCTTTCCGTTTTCTGTTGTGGTATATTCAGAACACCGAAATCCAAGCTCTTTTTTATAAAATTCAAAGGTTTTTTCTGTATCAGATACGGCACAATTAAAATGGTCTATGCGCTGAATGGCTGCGCCTCTGTATAAATCATAGCGCTGAAGATACCTTTCCACCTTATCCATTTTAAAGAAAAACTCTATTGGAAACCCGGCAGGATCCTGTACACGGAGAGCCCGGCCCAGCGCTAATTGCGTACCCGCCTCCATCCATTTCGTTTTAAGCCCCCTGCTTTGGAAAAGCTTTTCCAATCCCTCAAGATCCTTTTCGGATTGAACTTTGTAGCTAATGACTTCCAAAGCGGGCTTCTCACTCTTTTTTAATACAAGACTATGATGGCAATGTTCTTCCAGTCCCCGCAAATAGATGGATTCACTATCTGAATATGTTTCAATAAAACCAAGCGCATCGACATAAAAACGCCTTGACGCTTCCAGGCTAGTAACATGCAAAACCGCACGGGCAGATCGAATAATATTGAAATCCATGCTATTATCCTCCTAAACATTTAAATATGCAGGGTTCCCCTTGCTTGATTTACCTAAAAAATCTTTTACAAATTCTTTATACGTATCTTTTTCATAGGAATCAAAATAGGCCATTCCCATGCGAATTGGATCACCAAAGAAATAATATTCATAATGCATTTGTCTGCTCCCAAAGGAACTCATGGTCATGTCCCATGCAAGGCGGAACAACTGGACTCTCTCATAACCATGCAGATTTTTCCCTTGAAGTGCCCGGTGAAGAATGGGTCCCAGCTCTTGATGGTGGAAATCGGCTTCAGTGGGAATCCCCATCAGGCCTGATGCTCCCAGTATTCTTAAAATCTCCACCATTCTTGGATAAATTCTAGGATACCAATTTCGCGCAGCATCCAGTGCTTTGAAATCAGGGGTCATTGTCCCCCATTTATCCGTTTTTGCATTATGCTCTGCACGGAAAAGATGGGAACGCATCGTTTCAAGAGCAAGCATGATTTCCGCTCCTTTTTCCTGTACATGCTGAAACTGATCAATTCCAATGGAGTCCATTATACAGAGAGCAATCCCGAGCAAGAATTCAGTTTTGACAATATTTTTTGCTACTACTTGATGGGACATATGAACCACTGCATTGGTTTCTCTAAAGGTTCTGTTACAGATAGAGGAGTTTCCGCAAACAAAAACTCGTTCCCATGGAACAAACACATTTTCAAAAGAAACAATGGCGTCCCCTTCCTCAAATCGGGAAGACAATGGATGATCCCAATGATTTTTCCCGTAATCGAAGGATTCTCTGCTGATAAATTTTAATCCTTCTGTATTGTTTGGCAATGCAAAGGCTATAGAATATGGATCATCAAGTTCTCCAGCTTTTTTAACGGTAGAAGGAAATACCAGAATTTCATCGGTTATTCCTCCCTGTGTTGCCAGCAGCCTTACTCCGTCAACAATGATTCCGTCTTTGTTTTTCTCTACCAGATGAAGAGCTACATTGGCATCCTTTTGCTCACTCTGTGCCTTTGCCCGATTCACCTGTGGATGAATGAGGGTATGTGTTAGGCTGATATCATTTTCCCGGGCATATTCATAATATTTTCTGGCATTTTCAGCAAACATGGGATCCGCTTCTGCAAATAATTCATTGGATACCCCCATGGCCATTACCTCAGCATTTAAGTAATCCGGAGATCTTCCCATTAAACCGCCTGAAAGCTTCGCCCATTCCGTAATAGCCTCGCGCCTTTTTATTAAATCGTCTATTGTTTTAGGCTGCAGAAAGGTCATACCGACTTTATCTCCCGTTGAAGGGGAGGAATAAAGCATTTTGTCTGGAATCTCATGCTGCCGGTCATAGAGCATGGCCATGGATTGAACCACATTTTTAAACGCGGGATGTGAAGTCACATCATCCACTTTGCTTCCATCAATATAAACATTGTTGTGTGCTTTTTTCAGTCTTTGCATGTATTGCTCTCCTGTTTTTGCGGGCATCTATTATTCCTCCTTTTCTTTCATACCGGCTTTTCCAAACTGTGGGATCGGATGCTGATTCAGCGCAAGATGTATGACTTGTGTTTCTGTATAAAATTCAAACGCATAGTGGCCGCCCTCCCTGCCTATTCCGCTTTGTTTGGATCCGCCAAACGGAATGCGCAAATCCCTGACATTTTGGGAGTTAATCCAAAGCATGCCGCTCTCCAGCGCTTGTGCAACCCGGTGTCCGCGCTGAATATTATTCGTCCATACATATCCAGCTAGTCCGTATCTGCAATCATTTGCCTTTTCGATAACCTCTTCTTCCGTTTTAAATTTCATGACTGTCAGGACAGGGCCAAAAATTTCTTCCTGGGCAATCCTCATATGATTTCTGGCTGAAAGAAGCAGGGTCGGCGAAATATAATGTCCATCTTTACATTCATCCGGCAAGGCGGCACTAAATACTTCGGCACCTTCTTCCTTCGCGATTTTTATGTAGCGTTTCACATTTTCATAATGTTTCAAATGAATAAGCGGCCCGACTTCCGTCTTTTTATCAAGCGGGTTTCCAACGACAATTTGGCTGACTCTTTTTTTAAGAGCTTCGACAAATTGATCATAAATATTTTCATGAAGAAATAATCTTGAATTCGCGGTACAGCGTTCCCCATTAAAAGAAAAAATCCCCCAAATGCATGCGTCAAGAGCACGTTCCATCTCTGCATCCTCAAATACAATGATCGGGCTTTTTCCCCCAAGCTCCATGGAAACCCGTTTCAAAGAAGCAGCTCCATTTCTCATAATTTCTGAGCCTGTCGTGGTTTCCCCTGTAAAGGAAATCAGTTGGACATCAGGATGTGCAACGAGTGAAGCACCAGCTGTTTCACCATAGCCGTGCACTACATTAAAGACTCCATTGGGGAGCCCTGCCTTATGAATGATTTCAGCAAGTTTATTCGCTGTGATGGGTGACCATTCCGCCGGCTTTAAAATCACAGCGTTCCCAGTAGCCAGTGCAGGAGCAATTTTCCAGGTTTCCAGCATAAAAGGAGCGTTCCACGGAGTAATTAAGCCAGCAATCCCTACCGGCTTATGAATGGTATAATTTAAAAAATCACCATCTGCCTGATATGCTTCGCCAATAAGGCGTGTCTCCACCATCCTTGCATAGAAGCGGAAATTTTCTGCTGCCCTCGCCACCATATTTTTGGTTTGACTGATTGGAAGTCCTGTATCAAGAGATTCCAAAGGCGCAATTTCATCAATATGTTCATCAATTAGTTCTGCAATTTTATAAATATATCTTAATCGTTCACTTACCTTGATTCCTGCCCATTCTTCCTTAAAGGCACGCTTTGCAGCAGAAACTGCCCTATCAATATCCTCTTTTGTTCCTTCCGCTACCAGATTGATGGTTTTACCCGAAAAAGGATTAACATTTTCAAAGGTTTTTCCCTCTGCAGCATTCACGAACTCTCCGTTTATATACAGCTGTATATCTTTCTGTTTCTCCACCCGCTACTCCTCCTTTACTGGTTTTATCTAATGTTGAACAGTTTTCAGGAAAAATGTTAACCTGTTAATTTGAACTGGTTTGCATTTGTTCAGGAAGAGGCACATATTTGCTTATTACTTCTCTGATCTCATTCTGAAGCTCGGCTTTGGGCAAATCCATTGGAAGCCTTAAAACTGGCTTTATTTTCCCCATCATCCCCAATGCCGCTTTTAAAGGCGCAGGATTTGTATCTTTAAACAAGACATCATTCAATTCCATAAGTTCGTAATGAAGATTTTGAGCCTTTAAGTAGTCCCCTTTACTCCACTCATCGTAAATCTGAGCCACTTTTTTGGGAGCTATATTTGCCGTTGCACTAATATAGCCTGCCCCGCCAATCGCCAGCATGGGATAGCAAAGCAATTCAATCCCTGAATAAAGAAGAAAATCTCTTCCGCACTTTAACAGAACACGGTTTACGTGTTCAAAGTCCTTATTTGATTCTTTAACTCCGATAATTGTTGGATAATCCCTGTGGAGTTTTGCAAGGGTTTCAACCTCTAAATTTACAGCTGTTCTGCCGGGTATGTTGTAAACAATAATAGGAATATTCACTGACTCAGCCAAAATGCTGAAATGTTTATACAGGGCATGCTGAGAAGGCTTGTTGTAATAAGGGACTATGACAAGTGCTGCATCAGCCCCTATCTCCTCTGCTTTCTTTGTGAGCAAAAGGGTTTCATTATGGTTGGCTGAACCTGTTCCAGGAACAAACGGTACCCTTTTATTGACCGTCTTAGCTGCAAACTCCATTACCTTAATTCTTTCTTCAATTGTTAAAGAACTGGGTTCACCCGTTGTACCTGTAACGGAAATTCCATGGGTACCGCTCTCAATGTGCCAGTTAATCAGCTGGCCAAGTGCAGGAAAATCAATCGATTCATCTTCATTAAATGGTGTAACAATGGGAGCGATGGAACCGCGAAGCTTTTTTTTAAGACTGTTTAAATATTCCATATTTAAAACTCCTCCACTTAAACATTTTAAAAATTATGAAAACCCTTTCAATAAAAATATACCATGTGGTAACATATAGGAAAAATATTATTAAAATTGGTTATCCATACAAATTTAATATGGATTTTTATGTTACTACATTGAATTCTGGAGGGTTTTTGTGGATATTAAACAGCTCCGTTACTTTACAGCGATTGTACAGGAAGGCCAAATTACGAGGGCAGCCAAAAAATTGCATATGGCTCAACCGCCTTTAAGCCAGCAGTTGAAATTAATGGAACAAGAGCTGGGTGTACCATTAATTGAAAGAAAAGGAAAACGATTAGAACTGACAAAACCGGGTAAAGTTTTATATGATCGGACAATTCCTCTTCTCCAATCACTTGAAGATGTGCTGACAGAAGTAAAAGAAACACACGATGGTCTAAGAGGAGCACTTACATTTGGAGCTGTTAAATCGTGTTTTGCGAATTTGCTGGAACCCATCCGATTGTATAAAAAACAACATCCCGCTGTATCTTTTCAAATAAGGGAAGGAGACTCTTTTCTATTGGGGGAATATTTAAAAAATAGAGAAATTGAATTTGCGGTCATCCGCTTGCCGATAGATATGAATCATTTTTCTTCCATACACTTACAATCGGAGCCATTCGTAGCCGTAATACCGGAAAGCTGGATTTCAAACAAGTTGAATAAGTCTTCTATTCCATTAAATGAGCTTCAGTCAATGCCGCTGCTATTGCTGCACAGGCTGTCTGGAGTTGGACAATTCGAAATGATTGTTGAGGAATTTAAAAAACAGGGTGTTGATCCTATCATCGCCTGTGAATGTCCTGATGTAAATATACTGCTTTCACTAGCATCCATTGGCATAGGTGCAGCTATTGTTCCTCAGTCTACCTTGCGCTCTCTTAAAATATCAAATGTAAAAATGATGGAGATCACAGACTTTCATGTAAAGGCTGAATCTGCAGTCATTTGGCTGAAGGATCGTTATTTGAGCAGGTCTGCTGAGGAGATGATCAAACAAATTAAAAGCAGCGCTGGAGTAATATGAAAATAATTGATTTAAATAGCTGAACTCACTTTATATGGCAGGGATGCTCATCCAAGCTACAAACAAAAAGCCTGGAGCTATTAAAAGTCCAGGCCTTGTCTCTATTAATTTATAATGGTTACTTTAATATGGCGTACGCCCCATTGCATTGCTTTATCATTGCTTGAAACTAATACGTCAATGCGGTTTCCTTTGATAGCACCGCCAGTGTCGCCAGCAATCGCATATCCATAGCCCTCAACATAAACTTTTGATCCAAGAGGAATAACCTTCGGATCTACAGCAATGACTTTTGCATTACTGTTATCTTTTACGTCCATTCCAGTCGCAGTGGTGCCAGAGCAGCCGGCACAATCGGCTGTATAAGCAGTGGCTTTAACGGAAATCTCTTTGCCAGAAACGGATTGTTGTTCAGGAGCTGCTTTTTGCTCAGGCTGAGTTGCTGGTGCAGCAGCCTTTTCTTCTCCAGCTTTATCTGAAATGGATGCACTTGTTACTTGAGCTGCAGCGTGTTCATCTCTATCATCCACTTTAGATACAGAAGAGTAGATATCTAATTTGTCGCCTTTTTGGATAAGATCTGTCTGAAGATGATTCCATTGTTTTAATTGGTCAACAGTAACATGATAGTTCTTAGCAATACCCCAAAGAGTATCATTATCCTGTACTGTATATGTATCTTTAGGCGATACGACCAATTTTTCATTTGGGAATATCATATCGGAATATAAATGGTTCCATTGTTTTAAGTTATTGACAGTGGTCTTATTGTCATGTGAGATTTTCCAAAGTGTATCCCCTTGCTTAACCTCGTATTTTTCTGCTGCGAAAGCATTTCCAGTCATGACCGTCGATAATGTTACTGCGGTTGCCATTGCTGTTACTACTTTTTTCATCAGTAAATACCTCCTTTGGTTAGCTCTTTTTGCTAACAAAACAAATAGTAACATATAAAAATAACAGCCATATAACTAAAACATGTTGGTTTCGTTACAATGTACCTATTCGGATTGTAACATTCCGTTACATTGTAATAATTTGTGTTGAAGGAATATTCCCAAAACTCTTGAATACGGAATCTTTAAAACAAGGCTTTCTTGCCTCGTTCATTTCTCTAATTGCACCGAAAATTTCATTTCAGTTTGATAACAATTATATCCGTCCACAAAAATAGGGCCTTTTAAAAAAGACCCTGACCTATTTTTATTTATTTACTCAAAACCCCCTTTTCATTCTTTTTAAAGGCTTTACAGCCGGCCCATCGACAACTTCTTCTTAATAGGAGAAACGTGATCCATGACATGCGCAATCCCATGTTTTCTCCCCTGAATTCCATTTCATAGCCTAAATGAGTACAGGTTATGTCTGCGATGTGTAATATACCATCCGTATCCTTATAAGCACCTGCCCGTTTCCCTTTCAAGGTAAACACTGCCCCTTCATCGTTTCGTAGATCTTCCGAGGATTTGTCGGGTTTTTGTAATTTTCCCTTAAAAAATGTTTGGCTACATTCATATTTTCCATAATAAAATTTTTAACCATAAGATCACTTTCAAACCTTGATGGTGAATACACGCTCTCATACGGGCTCTCTCCGGTTAAAATGAGGTCCTTTAGCAAGCATGGCGGCTTGAGTCCCATTTGTCATTCCCCCCCCATTTCTTAAAGCCCGTTGCAACGAATACGTTTGGATGCGCGCTTGTAATCCAGCTCACATAAGGCACTTTATCTAATGTTGACAGATCCTGAGCAGACCATTGATAAAGGTATTTTTTAACCCACAAGGTTTCTTCTGCATAGGTTTTTAATGCCTCGTAATGTCTATCGTTGGACATCCCTTGTCCTGTTTTGTGGTTTTCCCCGCACCTTTTCACCATTTAGGAATGCATTTCTTAAAGAGCGGGCCCTTTGATAAAGCATCTCCGGAAATGGGTATTCCTTGGCCACAGACAGCAAGAGCAGAATTTAAAGAAGCCAGTTTCTCTACAGAAACTTTCGCTGCCTCCCAATCCGTTTTTAAATAACAAGGCGGTCCATTTACCTCCTGTGTTTGGGAAAGCACTTTAAAGAAGGAATCCTGCCTTACCTTTATAAAAGCATCGCAACGACCCAATATGCTCAAAATGGGCATGTGTAAGGTGGATAGCCTTGGGGTGCATCCAGTGCAATAACGTTCTTCTGTATGAGAAAGTATGGTTCGCATAATGAGGCATCCCGGCATTGACTAGTACCCAATCAAATTTTTTTCGGGATTTCCCACAAAACATACATTGACTATTTGTATGGGCAAGTAATAAACATCTTGCAAACAAGCCTTTCCAATTCCGCTGGTAATAGACGTTATGGGAATGAATTTATCTTCCATTGAATTTTTCATTTTATCCCTTCTTTCAACGGTTTTATTCTTTAGTATCTCATTCCCATCCTTCTATATGCCTTGCCATCTCGAATGTATAATATCTGCGGAGTGAGAAATGCTAATCGGGATTTTAGGATGTATTACTACTCCCCTCTTTCATTAAAAAATAAACCATAAATTGTAAAGGAGATTACAATGAAACCGAGAAAAGAAGTGCTGACAAATGCACCAATCCAAAAAAACATCGTCATCGAATCAGCGTTAAATGAGAAAAAGCCCTTCCCGGGTGATTCTGTCGATGGACATAAAGAATTGGAAGAAGTGAACCATTTTATTACAGGTGAAGAAATTAAGCAGCAAAATAATAATTTATAAAAGCACCTTTGTCGCACTCTCATTGTGTAAACATTTCACGGCTTTCGGCTGGATTAAAGCAAACGGCGCCGAGGGATTAACGACTCTAAGGTATTATAATTGGAAAAAGACTGGGCCTGGACTTACCCCTGTCAAGTAGACAGACTTAAAAAAGCCTATGCAGCCATCGTGATTCGGAATTCTACTGGTGCACGATGGTTAAGTCTTTTTTGGAACCTTTTGTAGTTATATGTATACATGTAAGTTTCGATGGCTTGTATTAGTTCTTCTTCTGTTTTACAATCGGATTGATACAACATTTCCGTTTTAAAGTGGGAAAAGAACGACTCCACGCAAGCATTATCTAGGCAGTTTCCTTTGCGAGAGTGGCTGCCTAGTATACCGTATTTGTTAAGTCGTTTGTTGTATTTTTTGGACGTGTACTGGAACCCTTGATCCGAATGGAGGATGGTTCCATGCACGTTTCTTTTATGATTTAAATCTTCAATGGTATCGAGAACCAATTTCATGTTGTTTCTGTCTGAGACTTTCCAAGAAACGATCTCGTTATTATAGAGGTCCTGAATAACTGACAGGAATAAAATTGATTCTGGAAGGGTATGTAAGTAATATCTGTTACCAGGACTTCGTTTTTCTTTCTCTCTTTAAACTCCCTATTGACCAGATTCGGAAATACTTTGGAACCCTTCTTGCCAAAGTATCTCCACTTCTTTCTGATAACCGACTGGATTTCCATTGCCTTCATTAATCTGTAAACTTTTTTATGGTTCACTACAAACCCTTCTTCTTTCAGAGCCACCACCATTCTTGGATAGCCATACTCTTTATGCTGGGTGTGAATGGAAAGAATCTGATCCATTAACCCTTTATCCTGTTTCTTTCTCTGCTCACGAACTCTGATTGCTGTTATCCATTTGTAATAACCTGAGCGTTGCACCTCTGCTATTTCGGTCAGCCAGGTAACAGGGTATGACCCTTTCATTTCATGAATGATCTCAAACCTTATTTCTTTTTTGATTTCACCTCCCCGTGTAGATTTGGATAACGCTTTTTTAAGTATTCTATCTGCGCTTTATAATAATCTCTCTCTTCCTCAGCACTTTGAAATCTTGTCCTTGGTCGGCTCTGCAGAGGACTATTATGAGGTGAAGAGGTTCTTCCTCTTTGATCAACAAGCGTCTGGTTTTCTTCATATTTTTTCACCCAGTTCTTTAACTGAGTTGAACTTCGTATGACAGGCTTGTCAGAAATCTTTTTATAACTGCCCTCTTTATTCAGGTACATATTGATTGCTTTTAACTTAAATTCTTCTGAATAAGATTGAAATGTATCCCCTTTTTTAACCATAGAAAATCCCCTCCAAGTAAAGTGTACCATCCAATTATCTCAATTGGGCTTTTTAACACTGTCTACTTAAAGGGGATAATATCAGCCATTATTTTGACCGGTCTTTTTTGGTTTCTTTTATAACCTTTCTTTTAATTTACGACCTTTTTTCCTTAGTCCTTGTACAATCTATGCTGCTTTAAAATTATAGGTATGAGGTCTTCTGATGCCATGATGAGGGAGAACTATCGATAGTCAATAAGATCATATCAACATGAACGAACAATGTAACGTCTGTAAAAAAAATTCTTGTACATGGAAATTCGCCCTTTTTTGTTATTACATGATATAATTTATTGCATATTATTGTTTGGAGGTATCTATATCATTGATTACAGTAAATAATGTAGGTTTACGATATGGTGAACGTAAGCTATTTGAAGATATTAATATTAAATTTACACCTGGAAATTGCTACGGCCTGATTGGTGCAAACGGAGCAGGAAAATCCACCTTCCTCAAAATCCTTTCCGGTGAAATAGAAGCACAAACAGGAGATATCCATATCACCCCCGGTGAACGATTGGCCGTCCTTAAACAAAACCATTTTGAATATGAAGAAGAAGAAGTATTAAAAGTCGTTATTAGAGGACATGCTCGCCTTTATGAAGTAATGCTTGAAAAAGATGCTATATATATGAAGGAAAATTTCAGTGATGAGGATGGCATTAAAGCGGCTGAGTTGGAAGGTGAATTTGCAGAGCTGAATGGCTGGGAAGCAGAGCCTGAAGCAGCTATATTGTTAAAGGGTCTTGGAATTGGCGAAGAGCTTCACACCAAAAAAATGGCTGAATTAACTGGTTCAGAAAAAGTGAAGGTTCTTCTCGCACAGGCTCTATTCGGAAAACCGGATATTCTTTTATTGGATGAGCCTACTAACCACTTGGACTTAAAAGCAATACAATGGCTGGAAGAATTCTTAATCAATTTTGAGAATACTGTTATCGTCGTATCCCATGACAGGCATTTTTTAAATAAAGTTTGTACACATATTGCCGATCTTGACTTCAGCAGAATCCAGCTTTTTGTAGGAAACTATGATTTCTGGTATGAATCCAGTCAGTTGGCTCAAAAATTGGCACAGGAAGCAAACAAGAAAAAAGAAGAAAAAATCAAGGAGCTGCAAGGATTTATTGCCCGCTTTAGTGCGAATGCTTCCAAATCCAAACAAGCTACCTCAAGAAAAAAACTTCTTGATAAAATCACATTGGATGACATTAAACCATCATCAAGAAAATATCCGTATGTTCATTTTACTCCGGAAAGAGAGATAGGAAATGATCTATTAAGAGTAGAAGGTTTGACGAAAACCATTGATGGTGTCAAAGTTTTGGACAATATAAGTTTCATAATGAATAAAGATGATAAAATCGCATTAGTGGGGCATGATGAGCTAGCTAAAACCATCCTTTTCCGCCTGTTAGCTGGTGAAATAGAACCAGACAGCGGAACGATTAAATGGGGAATAACCACAAGCCAGGCATATTTCCCAAAAGATAACTCAAGCTACTTTGAAAATGGCGATCTTACTCTTGTAGACTGGCTCCGCCAGTATTCCCCTGTTGATCAGAGCGAAAGCTTCTTACGAGGCTTTTTGGGAAGAATGCTTTTCTCTGGAGAAGAGGTTATGAAAAAAGCGAATGTACTCTCCGGCGGTGAGAAGGTACGCTGTATGTTATCGAAAATGATGCTCAGCGGTTCAAATATATTACTTCTGGACGAACCAACCAACCACTTGGATCTTGAATCCATTACTGCTCTGAACAATGGATTAATCCGCTTTAAAGGTTCTATGATCTTTGCATCACATGACCATCAATTTATCGAAACGATTGCCAACCGTATTATTGAAATTACACCTAAAGGTTTAATTGATAAGCAAATGTCTTATGATGAATATCTAGAAAATGAATCCATCCAAAAACAAGTAAACGAAATGTATGCATAATGGTAAAGGAGCTAAAACAATAAGTTTTAGCTCCTTTTTCTTTCTCGTTTAAATTGCAGTTTTTAAAAATTAGGCTTATAAAAGGAACCTGTTGTTTTTAGCTTATTTTGGCTAACCTGAAAATTAGCTAAAAAACGAGCAGCCCAACATAGAAATTTATCAAAGACAAAAATCAAGTAAATGTTCGCCTATATTTGCATAAAATGAAAGGAATAGAAAAAATACAAAGGTGTGAGGAAGATGACCATTTCGGGAAAGGACTATATTGACCGGATAGACCAATTAAAGAATGAAGTCTGGATAAATGGTAAAAAAATTCAAGGCAAGATCTCCAGACACGATGCCTTTAAAGGGGTTTTAAAAAGCAAAGCAGCCTTATATGACCTGCAGCTCCAGCCTGAATACGAGGATATTCTTACATATCCTTGCACTGAAACCAATTCCCGGATCGGATTTTCCTTTCAGCAGCCTGTTGATTTAAACGGACTTGAAATAAGAGAAAAAGCCACTAAAATCTGGGCTAGAACGAATGCTGGCTTATTGGGCCGTTCACCTGATTATGTCAATACAGGAATAATGGCACTTGGTACGGCCAGTGCCTTATTTGGAGAAACAGAATCGAAATACGGAAATCAAATGGCTGCCATTTATGAATCGGCAAAATTAAAGGATATATCTTTTACGCACACCTTGATTAATCCTCAAGTCAACCGATCTATTACATATTTTGAAGATTCCAGCAAAAAAGTAATTGCTGCCAAGATAATTGAAGAGAAAAAAGAAGGGATTATTATTCATGGAGCAAGGCTTCTAGCTACACAGGGCGGAATAACAGATGAAGTATTAGTCCTGCCTGCAGGAGGAAATTTCATAGACGACTCCTATATTTACGCTTTTACTATTGCCTCTAATACACCAGGTATAAAATTTATTTGCCGAGAATCCTTTGTCCTGGGTGATTCATCCTTTGATTATCCTCTTAGTTCACGATTTGAAGAAATGGATACCATTGTCGTTTTTGATCACGTACTTGTTCCTTGGGAAAGAGTTTTTCTTTATAAGGATATGAATATTGCCGTCAAAATGTTTGGAGAAACCAATCTCAATTCCCTCCTCTTGTATCAGGCCGTCTCCCGTATGATTGTAAAAACAGAATTTATTCTAGGCCTGGCAGAAAAAATAGTGGATGCTATTCAAATTGGAGATTATCAGCATGTTAAAGACAAAGTCAGCGAAATCATTGTGTCATTGGAGATCTTAAAAGGGCTGCAGCTTTTGTCGCGTCATAATGCAAAACCCAATAAATGGGGTACTATGATTCCGGATACGAAAGCTTTAAATTCTGCAATTCTATTTTTCCCTAAAATGTATCCCCGCTTCGTGGAAATCCTTCAGTTGATTTCAGGCAGCGGTCTTATTACACTGCCTTCAAGCGAGGATTTCTCGTCATCGATTAGAGGATATTTGGATTCATATCTTCAGGGAGCAAATATTGAAGCAAAAGACCGAGTACAATTATTTAGATTGGCTTGGGATTTAACAATGAGCCCTTTCGGCACACGGCAGACACAATATGAAAGGTTCTTTTTCGGAGATCCGGTTCGTTTATCCATGAGCCTTTATAATTCTTACCCTAAGGAGGAGTTTTTAAAGCAAGTGGAAAGTCTCTTATTTTAATATATATTGGCTTAAAAGGCTTGGAATGGCTAAGATGAGACATCGTCTTAGAGCTTTATTCG
This sequence comes from Heyndrickxia acidicola, assembly GCF_001636425.1. Taxonomy (NCBI): domain Bacteria; kingdom Bacillati; phylum Bacillota; class Bacilli; order Caryophanales; family Bacillaceae; genus Heyndrickxia; species Heyndrickxia acidicola. The sequence continues at coordinate 823,697 of NZ_KV440953.1, read as the reverse complement.
CTTTCTTCCTCCCTCCACCTTTTTATATTATTCCTGCAAAAAAGGACCTGCTTTTCTTATCATTTGTGCAACCTTTTTTGCATTGCGTTCATACATTGGTTTGGCATCAGCCGACCGCGTTGCTAATGAATACAGTTCAAGATCAGCCTGACACTTTTTTAGGGTTGCTAAAAGAAGAGATTTCTCTTGCGGCTGAGGCAGCTGTATTTTATCATCATAAATATCGATTGCCAGCTTGCCAAAAGAATCCACTTGTCCAATAAACACATTTGCCAATGATACATTCAGTTTTTCCAGCTCTGTCAATAGCCAAGCCCGGTTATAACCGGTCAGCCCGAGTGGTTCATCCAAAATTTTTCCTTCAAGAATGACTGTATGGGGCTCCTTTTCTGGAGCTACCCTTAAATGAATATCCTTTGGGGTAAGCGGCTGTTTTTCTCTTTTCATCATAACGTTTAAATCTCCGCTTGCTTCCAAGATGGCAAATTCCACATCCGCAATATTAAAAGCATTTTTTTGCCTGAGAAGCTCCATTAAATCATCTGCAGAATATTTTTCCTTTGTCAGGTTATCCTCCTGAATTTTCCCATCTTTAATCACAACAGTCGGTTTTCCTTCAATAAAATCCCTGAATTTTTTATTTTTTAACGAAATCATTGTAATTCCAAAGGGAACAAGAGTCCATACGAACAAACTAAGAAGCCCCTGAACTAAATTACGTTCAAGACCTGTAGAAATTTCCGCTGCAATACTGCCAAAAGTAATTCCTACAACATATTCAAATAGTGTAAGCTGTGAAACCTGCTTCTTTCCCAATAGTTTGGCTAAGAAAAATAAAATAATTAACATTGCAAACGATCGAATAATAATGTCCATCCAGGAAGGCAAGTTCATTGTTTCTATTCCTTTCTACCCTTTATATTGCGGCTCTTCTCTTTCTAAAACCGCCAATCTCTTCTGAAGCTCACTAATAATTTCTTCTGTTTCCATCATGCATTCATGAAACACTTTTTGAGCACTATCATCCCTTGACATAAGAGCAAAACGGCTAAAATTTTGCTGAGCCCCTTTAAGGCTGGCTATACAGGTTTTCACATCTGATGCAATGGTCATTTTTCCAGCTCCTTACTCTTTACTCTATAGGGGAAGGATGATATGAAATATATCATCCTTCTCCCTGGATATAACTATTGTTGAGTATATTGTGGCTCTTCTTGCTCAACTTCATTCATTCTTGGTGTTAAGGTGTTAACGATTGCTTGAGTCTGCTGAGCAGCATCCTGGTATAACTGTTTTGCTTGTTTATTATCCGTTGCTAAAGCAAAGCCTTCTAAGCTTGCTTGAGCACTTTTCAAACCTGCAACTGTTTGCTTTATATTGTTAATAACTGTCATAAGAAACCCTCCGCTTCGTGTAAGTAAGTTCATTTAATGAACGAGTTTATTTTATGAAGTATAAAATGAATTATAGGTGGTAAAAAAAGCTAATTCACAAAAAGCTTCTCTCATCCAAAACCATTCTACTTTTAGAAATTCCACTATAGCTTCATCATATAATTTAATACCAACCTCTGCACTCAGTTTTTTGCGTCTTTTCATATCTTGCTAGCTAAAAGGTTATTCCCTGAAGAGCTAAACGATGAAAACCGTCAACTCCTCCAAAATATATTAAAAATTAAGAATTTTGGTTTCAAAAGAAAAGAAAATCTTATATAATTGCTTTGTTCGGGTTGCTAAATAAATGACTGGGAGTGAAAAGTATTGGAGAAAATTATTGAAAAACGCTTTGCTCGTTCTGAAGTGCCCGCTGAACAAACCTGGAAGCTTGAAGACTTATTTCATACACCGGAAGAATGGGAATCTGAGCTGTATGCTTTGGACAAGGATTTAGGGACTGTTACTTCTTTCAAGGGAAAGCTTGGCAATGGCCCAAAGGTCTTATTAGAATGCTTTAACGCCTTGGAAGCATACTATACACGAATCATCCGTGTCGCAACCTATGCATCTTTGCGTTCCTCCGAGGATGGCACTAATCCACAAAACCAGGCTGATTCATCAAAAGTTGGAGCTTCTCTTGCTGCCATTGAAGCATCCCTGTCTTTTTTCGAATCTGAAGTACTCGGGCTGCCAGAAGGAACAATTGAACAATACATACAAGAGGAGAAAGGTCTCAAAACCTACCAAAAGGAATTAAAAGTTCTGCTAGATAAAAAAGCTCACATCCTGTCTCCTGAAGCAGAAGCGGCTCTGGCATCACTTGGACATATCCATGACGCTCCTTATATGATTTATCAGCGAAGCAAGTCATCAGACATGGAGTTTTCAGCAATAGAGGATTCTGATGGAAACGAGCTCCCTTTGTCATTCGCTCTTTTTGAAGACCGGTATGAATTTTCTTCTGATACAGAAATCCGGAGAAAAGCCTATTCATCCTTTACCAACGGGCTGAAACAATATAAAAATACATTTGCTGCTGCTTATTCTACAGAAATCTCCAAGCAGGCAGCACTCTCTAAGCTAAGAAATTATTCTTCTATAACTGAAATGCTTCTTAAACCCCAGCAGGTGACTACGGATATGTATATCAATCAGCTGGATGTTATTCAAAAGGAATTAGCCCCTCATATGCAGAGATTCGCTAAATTAAAGAAACGTGAGCTTGGTCTTGATAAAATGCTATTCTGTGATTTAAAAGCTCCCCTTGATGCTGATTTCAACCCCAAAACAACCTATGAAGATGCATGTAAACTCATTATAGATTCATTGGAAATTATGGGGCCGGAATACAGCCAAATGATAAAAACCGCTTTATCAGAACGCTGGGTTGATATGGCAGACAATGTTGGAAAATCCACTGGTGCTTTTTGTTCAAGCCCTTATGGTGTACATCCCTATATTTTGATCACATGGACAGATACAATGCGAGGAGCTTTTGTTCTTGCGCATGAGCTTGGGCATGCCGGCCATTTCTATCTCGCCAATAAGCACCAAACCGTGCTCAATACTCGTCCGTCCACTTACTTTGTTGAGGCTCCCTCAACATTAAATGAACTTTTGCTTGCAAATCATGTACTGAAAACGAATTCAGACAAGAGGATAAGAAGATGGGTCATTTCCCAGCTCCTTGGTACTTATTATCATAACTTTGTTACTCATTTGCTCGAAGGTGAGCTTCAAAGAAGAGTGTATAATCTTGCTGAAAAGGGCACACCGATAACAGCTTTAATTCTCTGTGAACAAAAGCTGGAGATTTTAAAAGACTTCTGGGGTGATGCCGTGGAGATTGATGAAGGTGCCGGATTAACGTGGATGCGCCAGCCTCATTATTATATGGGTCTTTATCCATATACGTATTCAGCTGGACTTACGGTCTCTACTGCGGTTTCCCGCATGATTTTGGATGAAGGACAGCCAGCTGTGGACCGCTGGCTTGATGTGCTAAAAGCAGGCGGTACTTTAACACCTCTTGAATTAATTAAGAAAGCCGGACTTGATATGTCCAAACCTGATGCCATTCACACGGCAGTTGCTTACGTTGGAGAACTCATAGATGAACTTGAAAGAAGCTACGAATCTTAAGAAAAGCGCAAGCGCCTTGTTCATCCATTTATACTTTACTTTCTTATTCTTTGGCTGCCCTAAAAATAACTTTATTACAAGTTTTTAAACATTAAGCCACCTTTAAGAAAGTAAAAAACGCCCGTAATGAAGTGACCCCATAAAGTTAGACACGGTTATTCCCTTAGGCAACTTGTTGGGCATGAACTCGGTATTGTACCGGGCTCATGCCTTTTAGTTTTGTCTTAATCCGTTTGTTATTGTAGTAATTTATATACTTATCTAGTTCTAGCTTTAAGTGTCCCACACTGTCGAATTCTTTTAGATAAAGAAATTCTGATTTCTTAATGCCAAAGAATTTTTCTATTACAGCGTTATCGTAACAGTTACCCTTGCGAGACATACTTTGCGTAATCCCATGTTGTTTCAGGGCATGTCTATACTGTTTCATTTGATAGTGCCAACCTTGATCAGAGTGAATTAGAAGCTTAGCTTTATCTGTTACTTTTTCAATTGCTTGATCAAGCATTGTAGAAACAAGTGAATAAACAGGCCTTGAACCAATTGTGTATGTAATGATTTCACCATTATATAAATCTAAAATTGGCGATAAATACAATTTCTCTCCAAACAATTTAAACTCCGTAATATCAGTTATCCATTTCTCATTTGGTTTTTGAGCCTTAAAGTTACGATTTAAAATATTAGGGACAATTTTCCCCATAGTTCCTTTATACGAACGGTATTTTTTCATACGGACTAAGGATTTTAATCCAAGTTCTTCCATTAAACGCTGCACTTTTTTATGATTCACTTTATGTCCGCGATTTGTGAGTTCATCACGAATACGGCGATAGCCATACCGACCTTCATGTTCGTCATAAATTGATTGAATTAACTTTTTAAACTCAATATCTCGATCAGGACGATTGCGGTTTTTCACCCAATAATAATAGGTACTGCGCGGGATATTTGCGAGTTGAAGAAGTGCGATCACCGGGAATTCTGTCCTTAGTTCATAGACTACTTTCGTTTTATCTTGTTTGGTGATTTTTCCCTGTTTTGAACTAAGGTATTCAACTTTTTTAAGTAAGCATTCTCCATTCGCAGACGCTCTACCTCTTCTTTCAAAGCTTCAACTGATCCGTCAACTGGCTTCTTTCGATTGTCTTTTTCCATGGATGAACGCCCCTTTTTCTTCATTTTCAGGCCATCTAATCCTTCCATTTCTAATTGCTTTCTCCAATTGGTAAGTGTAGAAGGAGCTGGAATGTTAAAAATCGCAGCTGTTTCTCTTATAGACGTCCCGTGCTCATTCATATAATTAAGTACGTCTAGTTTATACTCCCAAGTGTAGGTTGCATAGACTTTTTCAAAAGCTTTTTCTCCATGATATCGGTATTGTTGAGCCCAGTTTAGAAAAACCGATTTATTAACCCTAATAGAATCAGCGATAGTCTGTAGACTTTCTTTTCCACTTAGATAGCGTTTTACTGCGTTTATTTTATCTATGTCTGTAAATTTAGTCATAAGAAAAGCACCTCCAATTGTTAGACTGGTGTCTAACAATTGGGGTGCATTTCATAATTCCCTTTCAGGAATTGGGGCGTTTCTTTGAAATAAGCAATAATATTTGAATCATTGTGATCGGCAAGGAAGTTTTCTTCCTGTATGCTAAAAATTTGGCCTCCCAGGAATCTGCATATTTTTCCATGAATTTCTTCAAGCCTTGGAATTGATTCAGATAGTCTCCATGTGTAAAAATTTGAGAAGCTATTTTTTCTCCTAAGAACGAATATTTCGATAACCCTACATTGGCCAGCGGTGCCATTCCAAGATTGAAATATTCGTACCCTTTTTTATTTGCTGCCTCAAAAAGCTGTAATAGCAAAAAGTCCGTTACACCCTCCGGTGACTCCGGAGAAAACCTCAGTAAATCAACCGATATCGTTTTATTCTGATCATATTTAGGCATTAGGCTGGCAAAGGCTATTATTTTTCCATTATGATCTCTCACAAGACTAAGAGGAGATAAATTCAAATAATGTTCATTAAAAAAACCAAGAGAAAAACCTTTTTCACTCTTCCCTTCAAGCCATTGGTCAGAAATTTCGCGCAGCTGATCCATAAGACCTTTGGAAAAAGGCGGCTGATGCAGGGAAAAATCATACCCTGATTTCTTCATTTGGCTATTGAGTTCCCTGGAGTTGTTCATTCTTTTGCCAAAAAGAGAAAATTCTTTTAGATGAACAAATCCTTCCTCCCCTAATTTAAAAAAGTCATAGCCGTTCTCATGCAAAATAGGCAGCAGGTTCCCATTCACCTGATAATAAACCGGAGTGTATCCATAACGGTCAGCAAGATTTTGAAACTCTTCAAAAGCCTTTCCAAAAAGTTCTTCATTGCCTATCGGGTCTCCCAGCACAACCAGCTTATCCGCATATTTTTCAAAAATAAATAAAACTTGTCTTTCCTGCCCCCAATAAACATGCTTATCATGAAGGAAAACAAGATGGGATAAAACTGTTCCTCCGTAGCGCTCCAGGTGCTGCTTTATATCTTTTACCTGAGTGTAGGACGACTGAAACCGAATGGAGTATGGCCTTCTCATTAAATAGACAAACAGCATGACAACCAATGCCAATATGAGTCCGATAAACGCACTTCTAAACAAATCGTGGGATTCATAAATCATATACTGGCGGAAAAAACTCGGTATTTTAACATTTGCCATTGGTAAATTTGCATAACCGATGACTAAATAGATGATCACGAAAAGAAGAATAACCGTTATGTCAAAAGCTGCCTTCCCCCATGTAATGACAAAATTCACCCTGTAAAATCTCTTCTTGGAGAGCCATAGCATGACCGCTACAAAAAACAGGAAAATGGCTTCTTCATAATCCAGTCCCTTTGCAAGCGACAATATTCCCGCTAGAATAAGGACAAAAATGGTGGCATGATAAGCCCATTTTACCTTGTACTCTATTCCTCTTGATAATAAGATCAGCAAAAGTCCTGCTGTAATCGATAGCTGTAGGGATAACTGCATGATGGGCAGTGACAGAAATCCTTTCAGAAATTTAAGTCTGTCAAGGACACCAGGCAGAGCAGCCGACACAAGTAGAATAAACCCTGCCGAAAAGACTAAGATGGTTAAGATCCAGTGGCTGACAGTTGTCGCTAAATCAAAGATAATCTGCTGGTATTTCCTGCCGATTTTTGTCCACAAAGTCTTTAATAGTATCACTGTTCCCAAGAGAAAAGGGATAAGATAGTAGCTAATTCTGTATAGTAGAAGAACCAGGAGAATTTTCTCTGATGAATGGTGATAGTATTCCAAACCCATAATCAAGACCAGGTCAAAAGAGCCCAAGCCTCCCGGTATCATGCTGATAATTCCTGCACAGGCCCCTACTATGAATATCGGGAATAAATGCAAATAGGTAATATGTAAATGAAGCAAATGGCAAATAATATAGAACAAGATTGACGCAAACGTCCATTCAAAGATAGAAATGACCACTAGTGACAATAAATGCTTAGAGCCAAAATGCAGGGAATCTTTTTTCTTTTTTTTGCTTATATAAAAGCTGATCAAGAGAAAAGGGATATACAGGGAAAGTCCCCACACAGCAAAGCGCAGCCATACAAGTCCTGAAAGAAAATCCGTCCTGAATAATCCGAACGAAACCAGCCAGCTTAATACCGATAAACCCGCTAAGTAAAAGACAGATACTTTAGCTATATTTTTTATTAACTGTCCTTTATCTCTGTATAAATCCTTTAAAAAAAAGGTTCTCAGGCTTAGACCTGCAACGCCGCCAAAACCAATGAAATTTGAGTATGTATTCGTTGTAATGGAGTACAGAATAATATCCTTGTATTTCATCTTTATATTTAATATACGATCTAAAACGATATCATAAAACACCATTGGGGAGGTAGCAAGAACTCCAGCTGCAATTATAAAGGTGCTGTTACGCCAGTTTAGCTCGTCCAAATGCTTTTTTAATAAATGAAAATTAAAATCCTTTACAACACTTTTGGATTCAAAATAAATAAATATAAGTAATGCAATGGGAATCACAATTTTTAAATAGGATAGATATTTTTTGTTCAGCTTAAACTTCACTTTTTGCACCGTCTTTCTAAAGCTCATCGCAAAGGTCCTTTAGTCCTGCCCTCTCTTAAAAGAACTTTCCATTTTGGCTGAAGTTCTAATTAATTACATTTAGATTTACACTTAGTCTCTAGAGAACCATTTATTCCACAACTGGTGGAAAACTGGATTTAGCTTAATTGTGTACGCCCAGCCAAATGCAAGGATAACAATAGACACTGGCTTGATGGGTACGTGCAGAATCAAATTGGCTCCCATAATGTAGGTGAGAGTGAAGGTAAAACAAATGCCCAGGATGTGAAGGTATAATATGATTTTTTGAATGTCCATAAAATTCCTCCTTTCTATAAGCATAACAAATTTAAAATAGACTTAACATCATTTTTTGCTGCCGAGTAGTTATTATTCCTTGGCATAGATAATGAATAAAGGCTGCTTAGGAATGAACAAAGCTATTTCTTGATAAAACCATACATCTCTTTCTCATTACCCCTTATGGTGTATATTTTATCCAATTTAACAAAAAAAGATAGCCTGAGGCTACCTTTTTTTTATTGCTGAACGAGTCTCTCTTCTTCTAATTTGCTGATTCGATCTGCAATTTCTTGTTCAGTTAAACCATGTTCTTTCACATACATGTTTCTTGGATGAACACGGCATTCGTCTGTACAGCTTCTCATATATTTATGTTCATTATCTTCAGAACATAATATTTGCTTATTACACTCTGGATTAGCGCAATTAACATATCTTTCACAAGGCTCGCCAGTGAAGTAATCCTTCCCTACAATCACGTGATCCTTGCGATTAATTGGGACAGCAATTCTGGAATCAAATACATAACACTGTCCGTCCCAAAGCTCACCCTGCACTTCGGCATCCTTGCCATAAGTTACAATACCGCCGTGAAGCTGAGAAACATCCTCAAAGCCTTCTTCTAAAAGCCAGCCTGAAAATTTTTCACAACGGATGCCGCCTGTGCAATAGGTTAGAATTTTCTTTCCTTGAAATTCTTCTTTGTTTTCTCTAATCCAATCAGGAAGATCCCGGAAGGTTTTTATGTCAGGTCTTACCGCATTGCGGAAATGACCTAAGTCATATTCGTAATCATTTCGTGCATCTATAATAACTGTATCTTCTTTCTGCATTGCCTCAAAAAACTCTTTTGGACTTAAATACTTTCCTGTTACTTCATGCGGATTAATATCATCTTCCAAGCGCAAAGTAACGAGTTCATTTCTAGGTCTGACATGCATCTTTTTAAAAGCATGAGCATCTGATTCATCTATTTTAAATACCATATCGGCAAATTTAGGATCACTTTTCATTGTATCCATGTACATTTGCGTTTGCTCTTCCGTGCCAGAAACAGTACCGTTAATTCCTTCTTTTGCCACTAAAATACGGCCCTTTAATCCAATTTCTTTACAAAAAGCAAGGTGTTGCGCTGCAAATTCCTCTGGATTATCAATCGTTACATAATTATAATACAATAATACTCTGAATGGTTTTGTTTCTTCCATATTGTTTACCACCTATCAATTTATATTTGCAAGATATAAATGTACGAAGGAAGTATATGTGATACACTTTTTCTCTTACAAACAAATATTTTACAAACTTTAAGGAAAAAAATCAAGTATAAATCTTTACAAAGGGCTCTTTCTGTAAATTTTGACGCTATATAAATTTCTTATAAATTGGATTTTGATTTCTGCTCCAGGCACGCGCTTTCCGCGGGGTTAAGGGAATTTTATCGGCGCAAATTCCGCCTGCAGGGTCTCCCTTTGCCGGCTTGTCCCGCATGAGCCTCGGCCCTTCCGCTCCTGTCATCAAAAAAACTTAAATAAAACATATTTAGACCATAAAAAATAATAATAGAAACTTGTGAAAAGGTTACGAAAAGTACCGGGAATACGGATCCATTTTGGGAAAAAAGCAGCAATCCATGCAATAATAGTCATACTCAAATAACAATAAAATCATTCCACTAGGGAATTCACACTTAATTCGCTATACTGTTTATAAAAGCATTTAGGAGGTTTTTAACAAAATGACCATCGCTACAGGTGCCGTAGTTGATATCGAGACAACCGGCTTATCACCTGCAACCCATGAAATCATCGAGATATCCATAATAAAATTTTTATTTCATCAAGATTCAGGAAGGGTAATTGAGGAACTGGGAGAATACCATGCTTTCAACGAGCCGTCTTTTCCACTCCCATCTTTTATTGCAAATCTCACTGGGATAACAGACGGCATGCTGAAGAATAAAACGTTTGACCTGACAGAACTTCGTACATACTGTTTTGATATTGATTATTTCATAGCCCACAACGCTTCTTTTGACCGCAGCTTTTTAATTGAACTGATGCCCGAGCTCACAGAAAGAAAATGGTATTGTTCTATGCGGAATATTAAATGGAAGGAGTACGGATATGCTAATAAAAAACTAAATACTTTGCTTCATGGCCATGGTATACACAATGTACACGCCCATAGAGCAGACAGTGATACAAGATCCACCTTTGAGTTATTGCAAAAGCATAATCCTGACGGTTCTCCTTATTTGCTTGAAATGTTATCAAAAAAACCAATGAGGAAGCCGCAGCATAAGAAAACATATTACCCAAAAAGCAAGAATGTTCCATTCTCCTGATAGTATTACGAATAAAAGCTATCGCTTAAGCTTTTATGCCTTATTTTTTCACACAAAAGGAGCCTGTTCGGCTCCTTTTTACATTAGTCTAATTTTAAATTTTTAAATGCTTCAGCAAATGCATTATTTAATGGTTCTTCCTTATTTTGCTGCTTATTTAAATACTTTTGAACCTCTCGTTTCGATACTTTTCCATTTGATTCGCTTTTTCGGCGTTTTTCAAAGGCAGACAGCTTCTCGCGATACCCGCACTTACAGGCAAAAATTTGGCCTTCCCCTTCTCCACGGAGCTCCAGCTTTTTCATGCATTGAGGACAGCGGGCATTGGTAAGGCGGGCCACATTTTTTCGATAACCGCATTCACGATCTTGACAAACAAGCATCTTGCCTTTTTTTCCGTTTACCTCAAGCATTGGTTTTCCGCATTCAGGACAACACTTTGTTGACAGGTTATCATGCTTATACTTTTTATCGCTTGATTTTATTTCGGAAACAATTTCTATTGTATACTGCTTTATTTCATTGATAAATACTTCTTTTTTAAGCTTCCCTTTTGCTATCAATTCAAGCTTCTGTTCCCATTCGGCTGTGAGCATAGGGGATTTCAACTCTTCTGGTACTAAATCAAGCAATTGTCTGCCTTTTGACGTAATATGAATGTCTTTTCCTCGTTTTTCGATCAAAAAAGAATTAAACAGCTTATCAATGATGTCTGCACGCGTTGCTACAGTGCCCAGCCCCCCTGTAGATTTTAATGTATCTGCAAGCTGTTTATTTTGTGTATTCATATACTTCGTTGGATTTTCCATTGCAGAAAGCAATGTGGCTTCATTAAATCGAGCAGGAGGATTTGTTTGACCGGTTGTTTGCGCAATGAGCTTTACCTGTAAGCTATCTCCTTTTTCAATTCGGGGCAGAATTTGTTCTTTTAGATCATCTGCTGTATCGTCATCGTCAAATCGATTTTCATAAACTTCCTTCCAGCCCATAGACAAAATATTTTTTCCTCTGGCAACAAAGGTTTCCTCCCCAATTTTCGCATGAAGGGTCAATTGATCATATTCGAATGCAGGGAATAATACGGATAGGAACCGTTTTACCACCAAATCATATATTTTCCTTTCCCTATCAGTAAATGCAGATACATTCACATAGCTTTCTGTTGGAATGATAGCGTGATGGTCAGAAACTTTTGTATCATCAACGAACCCTTTTGTGATTTTAAGAGGCTTTTTCAAAATCTTATTTACCAAAGATCGATATTCACCCGCTCCGCACGCTTTTAAGCGCTCTTGTAACGTACCAACGATATCTGAGGAAATGAACCTTGAATCGGTACGCGGATACGTTAAAACTTTATGCTGTTCGTAAAGCTTTTGCATGATGTTCAACGTTTCTTTCGCAGAATAGCCAAAAATGTTATTGGCATCACGTTGAAGCTCTGTTAAATCATAAAGACCCGGAGAAACGGTTTTCTTTGTTTTTTTCTCAATTTCTTCAACGGCTGCATTTTGTGTTCCCAATTTCTTTATGATAGCTTCGATCTTGTCTTTATTAAAACTTCGTCTATTGCCGTTAGAATCAATCCAGGCCAAGGTTAGGTTATTTGTTGTTTTAGCCTCAATTCCATAATAGGTTTGCGGTTTGAAATGCTTAATTTCGTCTTCTCTCGAAGCAATAATTGCAACGGTAGGTGTCTGTACACGTCCACAGTTAAGCTGTGCATTAAATCGAGTTGTGAGGGCGCGCGTTGCATTAAGACCGATATACCAATCCGCTTCTGAACGAGCTACAGCGGAGGCATACAAGTTTTCATAAGCTTTTCCGTTTTTTAATTGTGAGAAGCCTTCTTTAATCGCTTTATCTGTAACAGAAGAAATCCACAGCCTTTTCATCGGCTTTTGGACTTTCGCTTTATCTATAATCCAGCGTGCGACTAATTCTCCCTCTCTCCCGGCATCAGTAGCCACAATAATTTCATGTACGTCCTTTCTTGACAACTGGCTTTTAACCGTATTGAATTGTTTTCCTGTCTGCTTGATTACGGTTAATTTCAAATGCTCCGGCATCATAGGCAGATCTTCTAATTTCCACGTTTTATATTTGATATCGTAACTTTCAGGGTCCGCTAATGTGACTAAGTGCCCAAGCGCCCATGTTACAATATACTTATCTCCTTCAAAATATCCATTTCCATTTTTATTGCAATTCAGTACACGCGCTATATCACGTGCTACTGAAGGTTTTTCAGCAATTACTACACTTTTTGCCATACGTAAAACATCCTTTCCAATTTCCATATGTTAAATATAACATAAGATTCCCTAGTATTCATTTGTGCTTAAATGGCTTATACAAACTAAAGATAAAAGCAATTTACTCAAAGATACATACTTTCAAGGTAAAAACAAAAAGATAAGATTAGCTTTTTAAGTTTCTCCAGTGCAACACTTTCTTTTAAATAGTCAAGTAAAAGGAGGCCCCTAAATGGCAAAAGTAAAAAAAGATCCATCCAAAACTGGTTTAAGTGCTTCTAAAGTAAAAGGACAAGGTACAACAACAAAAGAAACGGGTACCATTGAAGCGGATGCATCCAGACAAAAACACGGAAGATAAGGGCATATTATTAAGCGATTAAGGCATGATAATGAAGAGGAGGTGTTAAAGAATGGCAAAAATTGGTGTAGAACAATCTTTAACAAATGTCCAGGAAGTACTTCGTGAAAAAGGATACGAAATTAAAGAATTAAAAAATGAAAATGATGCAAAAGGCTGTGATTGCTGTGTCGTGACAGGCGGAGACGAGAATGTCATGGGTATTCAAACAATTACTACCGAAGGCTCAGTCATTGATGCAAGCGGTCTTTCTGCAGAGGAAATCTGCCATCAGGTCGAAAGCAAATTGCAGCACTAATACGCAAAAGGCTAGAGGAAAAATTTCCTCTAGCCTTTTCATTATCATTTGTATTATAAACTTTCCAGCATATCCTCATAAAACCAGTTCAAAATCTTTTCCTCTTCTTTTATGAAGAAAATAGGATATGCCCCTTTAGATATAAGCGGATACCATGAAATAACAGCCTTTATATTGTTCAATGCCGACAGAAGCACCTCATCCTCATGCTCCCGAATCAGTACCACTTTAGGAAGCGCTGCATTTTTATACCCTTCAATTAAAATAATATCAAGATTAAATTGGGCATAAACATCCAGAATTTTATCTATTGTCCAGTTATCTTTTCCCCATGAAAGCATAAGATCTCCATTTCCTTCGACTGCTGTTAGCATAGCTCCTGCCTCCTGATGCCTTTGTGTATCTTTTTTTGAAACTGCGGTATCAGGAGCTCCTCCATGTCCATGGTGTTTGATAGTGCCCATTTGAAAGCCGATCCGGCTGCCCATTTGAAGGATTTTTTGAATTAAGGTAGTTTTTCCGCTATTTTGGTAGCCTACAATCTGGAGGATCTTGGTTTTTCCTTCCACGGTTCCTCACTTCCTGTCTGGTCATCTAAAAAGAGGACATCCACTAAATCCCCTTTTCTGTAACCCCGTGTTCCCCCAGGGAGTACCATTAAACAGTCCGCAAGAGAAAGCGAAGTAACAACACTCGATTTGTCCAACCCAACTGGATGTACGTGTATTGTACCTCCTTCAAAGGTTGTTTTACTGCGGACAAAGCGGTTAAAAGGGTTAGATTTCGGAAAATCACTTTTTAGAAATGCTTGTCCGGCCCTTAAAAACGGCCTTGAGCTATGAAGCCAGTACCGAATTACAGGCCGAACGTACAGCTCAAATCCGACATAACAGGCAGAGGGATTTCCAGAAAGACCAAAAAGCAGCTTTTCATTTGATACAGCAACTGAGGTCACGCTGCCCGGTCTCATCGCTATCTTGTTGAAAAGGATATCTGCCTTTAACCGTCTATAGACCTCAGGAAGATAATCAAAATCACCTACTGATACCCCTCCTGTTGTAATTACAGCATCACATTCGTCCATTGCTTTTTGTACGGCTGTATGTAGAGATTCCAGATCATCTGCACAGTTTTGGTATTTTATTACGCTTCCTCCGGCACGCTTGATCTGCGCTTCAATCATATAACCATTACTGTTCCGTATTTTTCCGGGAAGCAGAGGTTCATCTATTTTCAAAAGCTCGCTCCCTGTCGCGATAATGCCAATAACAGGCTTTTTAGAGACGGGTACACGATGATAGCCAAAGGTGGCAAGAAGGGCTTTAACTCCAGGGTTTATGTACGTACCTTTTTTTAAAAGGACCTCCCCTTTTTGAGCATCTTCCCCCTGAAAAGATACATTTTCATCTTTATCCACTCTTCTTTTAATCCAAATAAAATTGTGATTCTCTAATCTTTCTTCCTTTACCAATTCAAGCATGATAACAGCATCCGTTCCAGCTGGCAAAGCTGCTCCTGTCATAATGCGGACAGCCTGGTTTTCGCCCACAATCTTGCGGCTCACCTGGCCGGCTCCTATTTCATCAATCACGCTCAATTTCAAAGGCTGCTCTCTGGATGCTGTTTGAGTATCCTCAGATCGAATGGCAAAGCCATCATAAGGAGAACGGTTAAATGGAGGTACATCATGATCTGCGTTTAGCGGCTCAGCCAAAAACAAGCCTTCACAGTCATCAATTGAAATCCATTCAACCTCCCCTCTTTTCTTCCACTGCATTACTTTATCAACTGCATCCTTCACCCATATCGGCTGACGGCGTTCTACCATTTTCATAACCCCATCTCTTTTTTACTCGCTTTCCTTTTTGGATTCCAAACATTGCTGATTGAAGTCAGCCTCCAATATAAGACATTTCAATTTTATTGCGTCTTGGAGACCCCTTTACGGCTCTTTCATCTGAATAACGGTCATTTCTGTTTTCCCAAACCTGCTTTAGTGCCTGTTTACATTCATCATAGGTTAGATTTGCACGCAAAAGGGATTTCACATCAAATCCCTGGCTTGCGAATAAGCAGGTATAGAATTTCCCATCGGCAGAAATCCTGGCTCTTGTGCAGCTGGAACAGAAGGATTCTGATACAGACGTTATAAATCCGATTTCTGCATTGCTTCCTTTATAGCGATATCGTTTTGCTACCTCCCCATAATAAGCAGCATCTATAGGCTCCAAATCAAAATGTTCGGTTAACATGCCAAACATTTGTTTCTTGGTCAGCACCCTTTCCCAATTCCATCCATTCGAATTTCCTACATCCATAAATTCTATAAATCGCAGCGGAACCCCAAGCTCTTTAAAATACTCTGCCATGGGCAGGATTTCCTGTTCATTTACACCCTTTTGGACAACCATATTTACCTTTA
Organism: Heyndrickxia acidicola; assembly: GCF_001636425.1. NCBI lineage: Bacteria > Bacillati > Bacillota > Bacilli > Caryophanales > Bacillaceae > Heyndrickxia > Heyndrickxia acidicola. Next base: position 808,019 of record NZ_KV440953.1, on the reverse strand, counting down.
TTTCAAATCCCGTTTCAAGAGCAGTGTCAATTCCCTTTAGCACCGTTTTCGAACTGATTCCTTTTCCATTCAATTTTTTAAAGACTTCATCATTTAAAGCATCCAGACTAATATTTAATCGCCTTAGCCCCGCTTCATATAATAAAGGCGCCTGTTTTGTTAACAGCACTCCATTTGTCGTAAGCCCAATATCCTCTATTCCATCTATCGCGGTTAATCTGCCTATTAAAACAGGTAAATCTCTCCTTAAAAGTGGTTCTCCTCCTGTTAAACGCAGCTTTCTGACACCCAAGTCCGCAAATACACTGGCTACCATCTCAATCTCTTCAAAAGAAAGGACCTTGTCCTTAGGAAGAAATTGAAAATCAGGTCCAAAAATTTCTGCTGGCATACAATACGCACAACGGAAATTACATCGATCGGTAACAGAAATTCTTAAATCCTGCAATGGCCTTTTTAACTGGTCAACTACTCTATCAGCCACAATCTCATCCCCTTTCTCCTTACTCTAGCTCTCATTTTATGCATATAGGCTGACCTGAAAATAACTTTATTACGAGTGCAAAGCATCAAGTCAACACCAAGCTCTGGTGATAACGATTGCCTTATCGTTATGGGAGAAAGAACACCTTTTCAAGTGCCATAATGCAAATTTTATTAGAATGGTGGTCTCTGTCAAAAATCAGGTTGATTTAACTCATATTGATTGTGCAAGAATTCAACAGGCAAGAAAAACAGAAGACATACACTAATAAAAAATGTTCAAAGTAAATTAGATTATCCCGCATTATTACCTTTTTCATATGTATTAGTTCACAATTTTATTGGAAAAGGAGAGTGTTACACTCTCCTTTTCCATATCCTATTAATCATATTTTAAACCTATTTTCTAAATATACAAAACAAACTGGTTTAAATGGCATACGTTACAATCGGTTATCCTATCGGCTGTAGGCAACGATTTAAATACTTCTATAAAGAAGCCTTTTTAATAAAGGAAACAATATCTCCGGAAGTTCTTCAATTTCAGGTACCAGCATGCTGAAATGACCATATATATTCTTTAAGGTATTCCTTTGGCTTTCCTCGATATGGCTATTTGAAAGAAAAATATTGATGACTTCAATTCCATTTTTCCTTGCTTCAAGTACAGCCTCATGGGTATCCACGATTCCATTTTGGTTGTAACCAAAAGCCGCAGGCTCACCATCCGAAAAAACGAGCAAAAATTTCTGCGTCTCCTGCCGCGCTTTTAATCGTTCAGCCATGTGCCTAATGGCAAACCCATCTCGATTGTCCTCTTCCGGTTCAAGCTGCAAAATTTCAGGACCTGTCTGTTTTTTTAATGAAGAATGAAAGTCGATGACCGTTTTAAAATAATTTGGCTGCCTTACTTTGGTCGCCTCACTGGTATCCTCCCAAAACCCTACCACTTCGTGAGCTACCTTGACGGATTTAAGCGATTCATGGAATAACGTAATTCCTCGTTTCGTTTCATCCATTTTATCGTACATAGAAGCAGAACAATCAACCAGTAATGAAAAAACCGCGTTGATTTCTTTTGAAGGCTCCTGTTTTTTATGAAACAATCTTGGATTTTCCTCAGTAAAAAAAGGTATTAACCTTTTATTCAGTCTTCCAAATTGAATATTTGTCCGTGGTGCATTTCTCTTGTGTTCAAGTGTTTTCTCAATAAGCTTTGTCAGCTTTCTCTGAAGGGCCTCAATTTCAGAGCGGTAAAGTGAATATTTCTTGATCTCATCTGCAAGTGGAGAAGCAGGCTTTAATTGAATAGAAACAGCATATTTATTTTCTTTTCCATATTCTGTTCTGTCCGTTCCGGTATCGTCCTTCTTTTGCTTTTGCGCCTCCATTTTAGAATAATCATTTTTGGCGGTTTTTTGCATAGAACCCTGAACGATGGCAAGCGCCTGGTCTCCCGCTTCCCCCTCTCGTACTCCTTCTCCCAGCAAATCGGTCTGAGTCCCCTGGTCGAGATCAAACTGAAGAAAGCTTTTGCTCATATCACTGGTTTCTCTATGCCAGGTTCTCATTTCCTCTTCAAAAATTTCTTCTTCACCGCTTTTTTCTTTAGATGAAACATCCTTATTTTGCAGCGGATCCTTTCTTTTTAAATCATCAAAATCCAATCCATTCTCCTTATCCTCCGCTGTTAAATCTGGAAAATGAAAATATTCATTCAGCATATCAGGGCTTATGATATCTGAAAGCACTTCAACAAGCTCTAAGCAGATTTTTGCGATGCTGTTTGTTGATTTCGCATCGTAATATTTGTATACCTGGCTTTTAATATAAGGCATAGCCATGTCAACAGAAGGCAGGATGGATGGCACTTCCTCAAGTGGAGACTCAGAAAATAACATCAAATAAATCGTATTAAAAAGGGCGTCTGTATGAATACTTTTTACTAGGTTTGTATTTCGTTGTGATGCAAAATAGTTTCGGTAAACCGTCCGGCGGATGCTGAAGCTTTTCTTGATTCCGGGTCTTTCCTTTTTGCTCAGTTCTTCCACACGGGCATCTTCCATCATCATAAACAGCTGTTTTGCAAAGCGCTTTAAATGCGTTTTTTCTATTTGATGTAAATAGCGTTTGGATTCCTCGGTATCGGAATAACCGAAATTCCCTATTGCTCTTAGAAACACATCGCTTTTCAAGCCTGCTCTCATAATTTCTTCTGGCCTATGATTCCAGAAGTGGCTGATATAGATATTCTTTTCCTTTTTGTCCAAATACGAATGAACACTAAAACGGACTTCATATTCCTTGTCACGGGTTAAGGTTTTAGCCAAGTCCTCGAGCTCCATGAGCAGCATGGAGTCAATTTTATCATCATTAAATTGTATAAATCGCTCCATATAAATCCCTAGCCTCCTACTCAAACAGCGTTTCAGCAATGTTTTTTACGGCGGCTTTTTCACGGTTATCTTCAAGCTTGTCAATAATTCCCCTTTGGATTGCTCGAAGAGGCGGCAAGTAGACTGCAAGATCACATGTATCAAGCAATGCCCTTATAGAAGCCGCTTCCTCCGATATTTGTCCATTTTGCACCTGTGTAATTAAATCATGTGATAGCAAGAGGAATGTATCAAGTAATGAATCATCCTTTAATGCACTTTGTGTTTGTAAAACCGTTTTTAATGTAGGGCCTTGAATATATGGAACTTCAATGACTACAAATCTATTTTTCAACGCTTCATTCAACGGCACTGTCCCCACGTAGCCTTCATTTACTGCTGCAATGACACCAAAATTGGGATCTGCATGGACAACTTCACCTGTAAAAGGATTTGTAATCATTCTTCTATAGTCCAAAACACCATTTAATATAGGCAATGTTTCTGGTTTCGCCATATTAATTTCATCTATATATAGGAGATGTCCATTATCCATTGCTTTCACAACTGGACCAGGAACAAATTCAATGGCACTCTTGCCATCTGACTGATGGATTGTTTTGAACCCTAAAAGCCCTTCAGCGTCTAAATCCACTGAACAATTAATGCTGTGCATAGGCTGGTCAAGAGTTGCAGAAAGTGTTTCAGCAAGCTTTGTTTTACCGGATCCCGTCGGCCCTTTTAGCAGCACATTCTTTCCTAAAAGAAGCGCTGTCAATGCATCACTAAATATAGAATCATCAGAAGGAATGTAGCCACCCTTGCCTATTAAGCTCTTGTCTTCCTTCGTAACATTTTCTTTTGAAGTGCGTTTAAATATCAGTTCTTTTATTGCTGGAGATAAATCAATTTTAAGATCTTCCATAAATGAATATTCTCTTCCCTTCCTTGCAGTTAATTCTGAAGTATTGGTTTATTATACTAAATTGTTTATATTCTGTATCATTGTGATGCGTCAAATAATATAAAGAAATCTGAAACCATGGATTGCTTCATAAGTATATGATAAAATAGTAACAATGCATTGTAAAATGTAAGAAAATACGGTATACTTCTTTTCTAATGTGTACATAAGGTGTGTGAAGTAATTCAATGCAATATATTCTTGATTTCACAAATGATCCGCTGATTTGTTCCTTTTATGTCAGTATTATTCTGGCAATTGGACTTGCTTATATTTGCAATCGATTTATTTTCAAGCCATCATCCTATCTGTATACAAATCCCAGCTCGTTAATGATTAATGGCGAAAAGAAAAAAGATCTGCAGAAAAGTCCAAATCACCATCCCATTATTCTGTGGATTATACAGTGTGTAAGGCGTAAGGATTGCCCTCAGGAAGATCCAGCCCATCTTGTATCCATTATCATCTAAACTATTTATCATTCTAAGGGGGATATTTGATGAAACGTTTTACACGATTATCTTTTTTGTTAGCAGTAGTCCTGCTGCTTCTTTCTGCTTGCACGCAAAGTAAACCGACTAGCACTTCCAACAACAATGGATTCTTTCACCATTACTTTGTAAACCCATTTGCTTCTGCTATCCATTATACAGCCCATGTCCTTGGCGGGAATTATGGTTTTGCAATTGTGGTTGTTACGCTGATTATCCGTTTGATTTTAATGCCGCTTACATTAAAAACATTTAAAAATCAGCAGCAAATGAAAGAAAAGATGGACAAAGTAAAACCGGAAATGGATGCTATTCAAGCAAAAATCAAAAAAGCAAAATCCAAAGAAGAGCAAATGAAACTTCAACAAGAAATGATGGGCTTATATCGTAAACACGGTGTAAATCCTCTTAACATGGGATGTCTTCCTGTTGTCATTCAAATGCCGATTTTAATGGGATTTTATTATGCTATTCGTGGTTCGAGTGAAATTGCAAGCCATTCCTTCCTATGGTTCAGTCTTGGAAAAGCAGACATTGCTATGGCGATTATTGCCGGAATCATCTACTTCTTCCAATTCAGAATTTCATTGCTTGGAATGCCTGAAGAACAGCAAAAACAAATGAAATTTATTGGTTTATTATCTCCAATTATGATTTTATTTGTTTCATTTAGTGCCCCTGCTGCCCTGCCGCTTTACTGGACTGTAAGTGGAGGATTTCTGGTTATCCAAACCTACATTTCAAAAAAATTCTACCAGACACAACCTGCTGCCCAAGTAAAAGGTTCGAAAAATAAGTAGGAAGTTTGAATTAAAAAGACAAAAAAATCCGGATAATGATTCCGGATTTTTTTTGTCTTTTTATCTTTGCGCCATGTACTGATACAACCCACGGTAAGGCTTTTGAATATTTGCATCTGCCTTTTCCACGGTTTTCATAAAAGTAGTCATATTAGCGATTTTTAAACCTGTTGTTTCTTCGATCATTTTTTGCAGCTGAGAGCCTTTTAACGGTTCGCGATGTTCTTTTAAAATACGGATAGCAGCTTCTCTCATCTTACTGGATTTACTTCTTCGTGATGGCCGTCCAATGCGCAACTTTCTTTCTCTTAGCTGGCTATCTTCCGTTTTTGTTTCTTCTTTAGCAGCCTCTTTTTCTTTTGTCAGATCCTCTAATTTGATAACAAAATCTGAATTCGTTTCATCAAGTTCACGCAATCTCTTAAATATGCTTTGCCTTTCCAGGTGAAATTCTTTAATGACTTGAATCTCTGCACCATTTAATTGTTCTAATCTCATTTTCAAGGCCATTCTCTCATTAATCATCTAATTCCCCTCGTTTTTTCCCTTTTTATATCAGAACTATACCTATCCACCTACATTATAATATGCCAGAAAAAAAATAAAAAGCTAAAAAGCACTTCTTTTTACCTATTGAAAATAATTAAAGAATAAAACTATGTCGAAGAAACAAAAAATTCCCCGAAAAATTTTCATAATATTTAAGACAATTATGTTGAATTCAAGAACATTAACCTGTAGGATATTGTTGTAAGCGTTATCAATACAGGATTGTTACATATCCTGTTAATGCTGCTTTTGTTCCATTACTTTTTCTTAAGGGGGATATTTGATGAATCAAGCAACTGCTCAAATCAACGAGAAAGTAGAAAAGTTTTTACAGGGAACGAAAAAACTCTTTATTAATGGTGAATTTGTCGAAAGTGTCTCCGGAAAAACCTTTCAAACACCTAATCCGGCAACTGGAGAAGTTTTAGCCACCCTCTACGAAGCTGGCAAAGAAGATATTGACCTTGCGGTTAAAGCAGCACGGAAAGCATTCGATGAAGGAAAATGGTCAAAAATGAGTGCTGCCTCACGGAGCAGATTGATGTATAAGCTGGCAGACCTTATGGAAGAACATAAGGAAGCACTCGCACAGTTGGAAACGCTGGATAACGGAAAGCCAATTCGTGAAACAGCCAATGCAGATATTCCTCTGGCTATCGAACATATGAGGTATTATGCAGGCTGGACTACAAAAATCACCGGTCAAACCATTCCTGTAAGCGGACCATTTTTTAACTACACACGCCATGAAGCGGTGGGAGTTGTTGGTCAAATTATACCATGGAATTTTCCATTATTAATGGCTATGTGGAAGATGGGTGCCGCTCTTGCAACAGGCTGCACAATCGTCTTAAAGCCTGCCGAACAAACCCCTCTTTCCGTTTTATACTTAGCAGAATTAGTAAACGAAGTGGGATTCCCTCCTGGGGTCATCAACATCGTTCCTGGATTTGGAGAATCAGCCGGCCAGCCGCTGGTTGACCATCCTCTTGTAGATAAAATTGCCTTTACCGGCTCAACTGAAGTAGGAAAACTGATTATGGAACGTTCTTCCAAAACACTGAAAAGGGTTACCTTGGAATTAGGGGGAAAATCACCAAATATTATTTTGCCAGATGCTGATTTAACGAAAGCCATTCCTGGAGCATTAAATGGTGTTATGTTCAACCAAGGCCAAGTATGCTGTGCAGGGTCTCGTGTCTTTATCCAGAAAAAGCATTTTGATAATGTTGTTGCGGACATGGCATCTCATGCTAAAAACATAAAGCAGGGTACCGGCCTGGACTCTGGTACCGAAATGGGGCCGCTTGTTTCGAGCGAACAGCAAAACCGTGTACTTCATTATATTGAAAAAGGGTTAAGTGAAGGGGCTGAGCTACTAGCAGGCGGAAAGAGACCTAGAGAAGAAGGGTATTTCGTAGAACCGACTATTTTTGCTGATGTTCGGGATGAAATGACGATTGCAAAAGAAGAAATTTTTGGGCCCGTAATAGCTGCCCTTCCATATGATGATATAAATGAGGTCATTGACCGTGCTAACAACAGTGAATACGGATTAGCTGCGGGTCTGTGGACCAGAGATGTTGCTAACGCTCACTATATTGCTAACCGCCTTCGTGCCGGTACAGTTTGGGTAAACTGCTATAATGTCTTTGATGCCGGTTCTCCATTTGGCGGTTATAAGCAATCTGGTATTGGACGTGAAATGGGCTCGTATGCATTAGACAATTATACAGAAGTAAAGAGTGTCTGGATTTCTATGAAATAAAAACAACAAAAAATAGTCTGGTTAAAATACCAGACTATTTTTTATTATTCTCTTTAATGTCAGTAAATTGTTTTCTTCTAAATACCAACTGGAAATGGAATTTCCAAATTTATATCACTTTAAATAGGTACTCTTCATCAGTTTTTTTGTAATCCACTCCGGCAGTCCTTGTTGGCATCTTCCATCCTTAAATTAATATTTCTGCTGGTTATTAAACCTATTATCTTGCCAAAACCTTTTTTGATTCCACTCTTAATTTAAACTTTTGAACTTTCCCAGAAGCTGTCATAGGATAAGAATCTATAAATTCTATGAATCGTGGAATCTTATGTCTAGAAATTCTTCCAGCACAATACTCCCGAATATCCTGGACCGAAAGAATTTCACCCTGCTTCGGAATAATCCAAGCCATTACCTCTTCTCCATACACTTCATCCGGAACACCAATTACCTGTACATCGAGTACCTTTGGATGCTGATAGATAAACTCCTCTATTTCACGCGGATAAATATTCTCACCCCCTCGAATAATCATATCTTTTAATCTTCCGGTAATTCTGCAGTAACCGTTTTCATCCATGACCGCAAGATCTCCCGTATGAAGCCAGCCTTCCTCGTCAATTGCCTCTTTTGTGGCTTGGGGGTTATTATAATAACCTTTCATCACATGGTACCCTCTCGTACAGAGCTCTCCTTGTACGCCATAAAGCACTTCTCTATTGGTGCCGGGTTCACAAATTTTTACTTCTACCAACGGCAAGGCACGCCCCACTGTTTCCACTTTTATTTCAATAGAATCATCCGTCCGTGTTTGGGTAATGCCGGGAGAAGATTCCGTTTGACCATATACAATAGTTATTTCATTTGCCCCCATTTTATTCATTACATCTTTCATTACTTCTATTGGACAATTAGAACCTGCCATTATGCCCGTTCTGAGGGAAGAAAGATTATAGCTATTAAAATCTGGCAGATTAAGCTCTGCAATAAACATAGTAGGAACACCGTGCAATGCTGTACATTTTTCATCCTGTATCACCTGCAGCACTTCTTTAGGGCTGAACTCTTGAATAGGTACCATGGCAGCTCCGACAGATACACAGGCCATCGTTCCGAGAACACAGCCAAAACAGTGGAAAAATGGGACCGGTATACAAAGTCGGTCGATTTCCGTTAACTTCATGCACTCTGCTATGTTAAAGCCGTTGTTTACAATGTTATAATGAGTGAGCATGACTCCTTTAGGAAATCCTGTGGTTCCGGAGGTATATTGCATATTGATCACATCTTCAGGTTTTAAGTCATTAAGTCTTTTATCCAGCTCGCTATCTTCTACTAATTGACCAAGATGAATAATATCGTTCCAGCAATATGTTCCTGGATATGCATGCTCACCAAGTATAATGATATTTTTTAATAAAGGCAGTCTCTCAGACGATAATTCCCCTGGTTTACTTGTCCTTATTTCCGGACAAATTTCATAGAGCATTTCAATATATGACACGTTCCGAAACTGCTCCATTAATATAATGGTAGTCGCATCAGATTGCCGTAGGAGGTACTCTAATTCAGCTGTACGGTAATCCGTATTAACTGTGACTAAAACAGCTCCCATCTTGCCTGTTCCGAATTGGCATTCGAGCCATTCGGGTTTATTTGAAGACCATATTGCAATATGCTCACCTTTTTTTATCCCTAATCCCATTAACCCTTTTGCCACCGTACGGCAAATTTGATTGAATTCTTTATAGCTCCATCTAAGATTCCGATCTGCATAAACTACCGCTTCGCGATCACCGTGTTGTTCAGCCCTCTCCTCCAGAAGCTGCCCAATTGTTTTATTTAATAGTACCGGCATATGTAAATCTCCTTTTCAACATTACTCACTGTCTCAAACAACAGCATACCCTAGAATTAAGTTAACATATATTTCCGAATATTCAAATACAATTTCATTACGTTTTTTCTATTTTTTTCGACAATATTAATATTTTTTTGATTTTTTTGCAAAAAACCCTTTTCTTTTTTCAATAAACAATGTATTATTATTTAAAAATATAGAAAATATTAATTCCACTAGGAGGTTGTAACATGAAAATTATGAGTAATGAAATGTTGGTAGCAGCCTATCGAGACGCGAAAAATAAAGGTCAAGATCATGAGTGGATTGAAGTGTTAAAATCTGAAATTCGGAAGCGCGGTTTAAATCCTATTGTTATTCGATGATGAGTTGAATTAAAGTAAATAGAAAAAACGTGTACTTCCAAAAGTACACGTTTTTTTTTGAAGTTAGCAGTCTTGCTCATAGATCAAAGGGAAGAATTCTTTCCCTTATGTAAAAGGCAGGAAAAAAGCAGTCTCTGAAACCAGAAACTGCTTTTATCTTTCTAATCCTTAAGATTCCAACAATAGATCTTCTGGATTTTCAAGTAGCTTTTTAACCGTGACTAAGAAACCAACAGCATCTTTTCCATCAATCACTCGGTGGTCATAGGACAAGGCAACATACATCATTGGGCGATTTTCCATACGCTCTGCATCTATTGCAACAGGACGTGTTTGAATGGTATGCATACCTAAAATTCCTACTTGCGTGCCATTTATGATTGGAGTAGAAAATAATGATCCAAATACTCCACCGTTCGTGATCGTGAAAGTTCCGCCTTGAAGATCGCTCAAAGCCAGTTTATTATCACGTGCTTTCTTAGCAAGTTCTCCGATTTCACCTTCAATTTCAGCGAAATTTTTGCGATCGCAATCACGGACAACTGGTACGATTAATCCTTCCTCAGTTGAGACAGCAACACCGATATCATAATACTTTTTAAGGATTAATTCGTTATCCTGAATTTCTGAGTTTACATAAGGATACTTCTTCAATGCAGCTACGACTGCTTTTGTAAAGAAGGACATAAATCCTAACCGAACATCATGATCTTCGTAGAATTTATCTTTTTTGCGTTTACGCAGAGCCATAACGTTGGTCATATCAATTTCATTAAATGTTGTCAGCATCGCTGTATTGTGCTGCACTTCAACTAAACGCTTTGCAATTGTTTGGCGTCTGCGAGACATGCGGATACGTTCAACAGGCTTACCATCTTCCACTGAAGCCGCAACTGGAGCTTTTGACTGGCCAGCAGATTTGGATTCTTGTTTTGGCTGATTTTGATAAGCATCTACATCTTGTTTTCTTACACGGCCTAAAGGATCTATAGTTGGAACTTGTCCTAAATCAATGCCTTTTTCTCTAGCAAGCTTGCGTGCTGCCGGAGAAGCAACCGGACGATTCTTTTTGTCTGTTTCGGGAGCTATTTCTTCCTTGTCAAACTTAGCATCCTGTTTCACTTCCACAGGCCGGCTTTCTTGTTTTGGTTCTTCCGATTTTGGCTCCTGAGCCACAGGTGCTGGTGCAGCTCCCCCCTCGGAAACAACAGCAATTACATCTCCTACCTGAACAGTATCGCCTTCTTCAAACTTAAGCTCTTGCACTACCCCTGCTTCTTCAGAAATCACTTCAACATTTACCTTGTCGGTTTCTAGCTCGACAATGTATTCCCCTTTTTCGACTTGATCGCCTGGTTGTTTTAACCATTGAGCAATGGTACCTTCTGTAATAGATTCTGCTAGTTCAGGCACTTTTATTTGAGCCACGATGATATCCTCCCTTAATTCAAAAGCCTTTATATTTATCAATTTATTTTACAATGAGTGTTACCTCGCCAATGCATCATTCAACAGTTTAGCTTGCTCTTTCTTATGGACAAGCGGATCTCCTACAGAAGGGCTTGATCTTCTTGGACGTCCGGCATAATTGAGGGTCACACCTGATGGAGCCATATCACGAAGATAAGGATCCACAAATGTCCAAGCACCCATATTTTGCGGTTCTTCCTGCATCCAAACAAGCTCCTTGAGGTTTGGATATTGTGAAAGAATGCCTTTAATTTCTTCCTCTGGGAATGGATATAATTCTTCTACCCTTAATACATGAAGCCAATCCAATTCAGCTTTTTGATCTTGAATTTTTTCTTCAAGATCAATGGCTACCTTTCCACTGCAAAGGACAATTTTCTCTACCTTATTCTTCTTCAAGCCTAAGCCCGATTCTTCAACCACCGGCAAGAATTTTCCTTCTGTTAAGGCTTCTGGTTCAACAGATGCTAAGCGATGGCGCAGAAGGCTTTTTGGTGTCATGATTACGAGCGGACGAATTCCTTCTTCCTTAAGCATGGAAGCCTGCCTGCGCAGGATATGGAAATACTGTCCTGCAGTTGAAACATTTGCAACTGTCCAGTTGTTTTCAGCAGATAATTGTAGGAACCTTTCCAGCCTTGCACTTGAATGTTCTGGTCCCTGTCCTTCGTATCCGTGTGGAAGCAGCATAACAAGACCTGATTTTTGCCCCCATTTTGCACGGCCGGCAGAAATGAACTGATCGAACATTACTTGAGCCACGTTGGCAAAGTCTCCGAATTGCGCTTCCCAAAGGACCAATGTTTCAGGCGAAAAAACATTGTATCCATACTCAAAACCTACAACTGCAGTCTCAGTCAATGGACTGTTATAAATGGCAAAAGAAGCACATGCATCTTTAATATGATGTAGCGGAATATATTCTTCCCCTGTTTTCTCATCATGAAGAACGAGGTTGCGCTGAGCAAAAGTTCCACGCTGCGTATCCTGTCCTGTAAAACGGATTGGGGTGCCGCTCTGCAGAATAGCTCCAAAAGCTAGTGCTTCTGCGTGTGCCCATTCAATCTTCATTTCTCCGTTAAAGATGTTTTCTCTGCGTTTTAAGATTCTTCCCAACTTTTTAAATACATTAAAGTCCTCTGGCCAATTGACCAATTCTGAATTTAACTGACGCAATTCTTCTTCCGAAATGGATGTTTTCATTTCAGGGAAGCCATTCACGACATATTCTGGAGGATTCATGGTGATATCTGGATCTTCTTCCTTACCAGGTACCAAATCATACGCTTTTTGCAATGAATCGACAATATCCTGGTCAATCTGTTTCAACACATCCTGGCTTATAACTCCCTCGCTGATCAGTTTCTCAGCATAGAGAGATTTAACCGTTAAATGCTTATGAATACGGTTATACATGGTTGGATTTGTCGTCATCGGTTCATCTGTTTCGTTATGGCCAAAACGGCGGTAACCTATTAAGTCAATCATAAAATGCTTATTAAATCTCTTACGGTACTCATAGGCAAACATGGCAGCTGATATACAAGCCTCGGGATCATCCGCGTTTACATGAACTATTGGAATTTCAAATCCTTTTGCCGTATCAGAAGCATATTTGGTAGATCGTGAATCATAGCTTTCTGTAGTAAATCCAATCATATTATTGGAAATGATATGAACAGAACCACCAGTGCTATAGCCTTCCAACTGATCAAGGTTAAGGGTTTCAGCGACTACTCCCTCTCCAGGAAAAGCAGCATCTCCATGCACACTGATTGAAAAAGCCTTTTCTGTATCCTGTTCAGGGTAACCAGCTTTTGTACGATCATCCTGGGCAGCGCGAGTATAACCTTCGACAATAGGGCTGGCAACCTCCAAATGACTAGGATTATTAGCCAATACGATTCTAGCATTCAAAGTGCTTTCCTGATTTGAACGCCTATCAGCACCTAAGTGGTATTTTACATCGCCTGTCCAGCCATACGTAATGCCAATCGAACCCTCTGAAGGAATCAAATCTTTATTTGGTGCATGCTGGAATTCAGCAAAAATGAGTTCATAAGGTTTTTCCAGGATATGTGCAAGCACATTCAGACGTCCTCTGTGTGCCATGCCGATATTCACTGTTTTTGTACCCGCTTGCACAGCAGAGCTCACTAATTCTTCCATTAAAGGAACGAGAGTATCAAGACCTTCAATGGAGAAACGTTTTTGCCCTACAAACGTCCGGTGGACAAACTTCTCAAAACCTTCCACTTGTGCCAGCCTTTTTAAAATCTTCAGCTTCTGGTCTTTGTTAAAGGAAGGGCTTACTTTTCCAGATTCAACAGTACGAAGAAGCCAGTGTTTTTCTTCAATGTTATGAACATGGTCGAATTCAAACGCGAGCTTCTTTGTATAGATTTCTTTCAAGTAATTAATCGCATCCAATCCATTTGTCACTTCAGCAGGTGCATCTGGACAGATAAAGGAAGGAGATATTTGTTTTAAATCATCTTCAGTCAGGTCAAATTCACTTAATTCAATCCGCCTGGTATCCTTTTCACGATCATTCAAAGGATAAATATCCGCGGCTAAATGACCGTATGCACGGATATTGTCGGCCAGCTTGACTGCAGCAACAATTTTGCTGGTCATCGTTGGATTTGCAGGCAGTTGGAAAGATACATCTGCTTGCCCGTGTGTCGATTCAGACGAGTTTGAAACTACTGGTGCTCCCCATTGTTCAAAAAGCGCCCTCATTTCAGGATCTACACTATCAGGACTATTTAAATAATTTTCGTAAACCTCCATGACATACCCAAGGTTGGGGCCTGAAAATCGGTCCCAGAATCCTCTTGATGCTTGTTGATTCATCTTGAAAAACCTCCAGCCATTAAGCCTTAATATTTTTCTGCAATATAATTGTCGAAAAAAGATTAGCGATTGCAGAAAAGAAAATTATGTAATGATAATAAAAAGGATAAGCTATAACGCTTACAATGACAATTTTATCACTGTAATGTAATAAGTTAAAGGTGTAAAACTTATTTTTTTAAAAAATGAATGAACAGCTGCTCATTTCCCTTATTTCCACATCCATGAGAATATATTTGGACAAAATAGTCGAAAAATGAACCGCTTACTCTCTGCCTTCTTAGATCATTAAAAATTTCCATATTTATCTTACTACTTATTCCAGCAAAATCAAAATCTTTTGCTGATAAATTTCTCTTTTTTCTAATGGCTACCCTAAAATAATCATTTCTGCGAGTTTGAAACATCAAGCCAAACTGACCTCTGTTAATAATAATTACCTTCTCGTTATGGGAGTAAGGACAAATTTTCATGAGTAATGGTGCGGATTTTATTATGATGGTGGTCTTTGTTAAAATAACCTGTTGATTTCAACAAAGAAATTTAACTGAGCCGTTCTCATCATATCATCTTTTCCCGTCTTACAACTTTACCGTTATGATATTCCACATGCTGTTATTTGTTACTTTCCCTTATCAACTGTGCTCTTTTCTTTCTATAGCCCGGTCTAATTGAACACTCCGTTTTCATGAAGCATATACTGAAATGATTAATAGCGGCAATTCTAAATTGCGCATTTATTGAATCGGAATTTTCTAACACTATTTTAAATGTTTATATGCATTAAGAAGGGAGGATTCACATGTTTCCTTGGAATATGTTCCCGTTTAATAAGGAATCATCCAACTGGATGGGTCAAATCAAACCTCAAGATATTGAAAAACATGTGCAAAACATGCTCTCCCAAGTGATGCCTGATCAATGGCAGGGCCTTTTTAATCAGGATGGTCTAATGAAAAATGCCTCGTCCATGTTTCAACAGCAGCCTCAAGGTGAACAGCAAATGGAGGACACTAGAGGAGTTCAGCAGCAAACAATTCAAGCCGCTGTTTTTGAAACGTTTGATGATATTTTTGTCCGTGTTCCATTAAAAGAGGAAGAATGGGCAAAACAGATTCGAATCTTCCACACTTCAAATCAGGCAATTCTTGAAAATATACCTTCCCAGGGTGAACGGCAAATTATTACTTTGCCGTGCCTTGTAAAGAAAAAAGGTACCACTGCACAATTTAGGGATGGTATATTGGAAATCAAAATGCCTAAAAATACAGATATGCAATACACAGAAGTAGATGTATCGGAAAGACGATAACAGACAAACCAATATTTAGGGGCCTGACCCATTTTTTGCTTTAAAGCACAAAAATCCCTTTTTTTCAGCCATGGCCTGACTTACTTACCTTTTAAGATGCACAAAAAAGCCGATGATTGTTCATCATCGGCTTTATCGTATTTTCGGCAATATAAAGGTAATTGTGGTTCCTTCCCCTACCTTGCTCCTAGCGTAAACCTTGCCTGAATAACTCTCAATAATTTGCTTGGCAATGGCAAGGCCCAGTCCATTCCCTCCTTTTTCCCTGCTTCTAGCTTTATCAACCCTGTAGAAACGATGGAAAATATTAGGTAAATCCACACTAGGAATACCGACTCCATAATCTTGAATATCAATATGAAGGAATTGATTTTCCTCTTTAAGCGTTATATTAACCTTCTGAACATCATCTGAATATTTAACGGCATTATCCAGAACGATAATCATAATTTGTTCAAAATGGTTTTCATTTATTTTTACATCCGTATCCATTTTGGGATCACAATGCAAATTAAAAATAAAATCTTCATGAATAAGTTCAAAGTTTTTTATGATTTGCTGCAATTTGTGCAATGCATTAGTATTTTGATCCCTTATAATCTGGTTCGGCTGCTCTGCCCTCGATAAGTCCAATAGCTCCTGTACAAGTTTTTTCATACGATCCAATTCCTGCAAGGAGGCGGATAAGGATTCTTCCAGTATATCTGGATTATTTTTGCCCCATCGATTCAATAGGTTCAAATGCCCTTCCATAATCTGAACGGGTGTACGCAATTCATGTGATGCATCTTCAACGAATTGTTTCTGCTGGATAAAGGACAGTTCGATTTTATCCATCATTTCATTAAAGATATTCGTTAAGTCCCCCAGCTCATCGTTTGAACCGTTTGGCTCCATTCTGGCTTGAAACCCTTTTTTCCGTATGCTTTGCATGGCAGAAGCAAGCTTCTGCAAAGGCTTTAAAAAATTTTTAGCCATGATAAATCCAAAAAGGCCGCTCAATACAAGAGAGATGGCACCAAAAAATGCCATGACAACTAATAAATTGCGCATGAGGCGGTGGTAGGTATATAAAGGATAGACCACTTCTACATAACCGCTGAATTTCCTCGTATGAATAGGTCCACGTCCTACATAAATCTCATCTTTATCGGTTTTAATTAAAACGGTGGTATTCTTTGAAACAGGCTGAAATGGGATATAAAATGGGGAAGAATCCTTGCTTTTTACAGACAGAAGCTCCTTTCCAGATTTATCCAGAATTCGAATGGTTTGGTCCTTCTCCATTACCTGCTTAATGATATCCTTGCTGTCCAATAAATCATCCATTGTGATAAATGGTCCCCTGTTTTCCAATTCATCCAGTACTTCATTCACACTGGTTTGTTCCTCATGAAGAAGCCATTTACTGATAAAATTGTATTGAAGGCAGCTAAATAAGAAGAATGTGATAAAGATGGCAGAACTTGCACCAATGGACCATTTAACTTTTAAAGAACTTCTTTTAACCCATTTTTGTATATGACTCATTCGCGCATCACGTACCCGGTTCCGCGAACCGTTTGAATATAGCTGTCTTCACCCTGTGTATCAATCTTATTCCGCAAATACCTTATATACACATCTACTACATTTGTTTCAACTTCGGTCTCATAACCCCACACTTTATTCAACAATGCTTCCCTCGTCATCACGATATTTTTGTTTTCAAGCAATGTGAGCAAAAGATCGTATTCCCTTTTTGTTACTTCTATAATCTCATTTCCTTTTCTCACAACCCTGCTTTCTTTTTCAACTACAAGATCACGGAAAGTAAAAGTGGTGAAGCTTGTCTTTACATCCTTGCTTTCAATCCTTCTGAAAATCGCTCTCAGCCTCGCCAATAATTCCTCTATAGCAAAAGGCTTAACGATATAATCATCTGCACCGTGGTCAAGTCCGGATACCCTGTCCATTACGCTGTCTCTGGCTGTAAGCATAATAATAGGAGTTTCTTTTTCAGCCCTTATCCTTCTGCATACTTCAAGTCCATTAAGGCTTGGAAGCATTAAGTCCAATAGGATAACATCCCATTGTTCATTAATACCAGCTTCTAATCCTTCACGTCCATCGTAGGCCACTTTGATTTCGTAACCCTCATGCTTTAATTCCAATTCAATAAATCTTGCCAGATTTTTTTCATCCTCAACTAAAAGTATCTTTTTCATTATCTATCACCTGCTTAGAACCAAGTTTAACTAAAATCGGGAATCATCCCCTTCAGTTATTTTTATTTTAAGGGTTAATGAGACATTTTAAAAATTTTATGGCATTATATTTTAAACAGAAAATGGAGTTTTTATAGCATGGTTTACAATTGCATTTTCAAAATGATATCAACGGCAAATGAGAATTGGATTAAAAACCTATAAAAACAGGCTAAAAAAAAACCGGCTCCATGGCCGATTTAAAAAAGGAACTTTATAATGAGTAATATAAAAAGGGGGTAAAGGTTGGGGCCAACGATAAAATCGTTCTTACCAGCCATTTCCATATTACTTCAGGTTTCCTAAATCCTCATGAAAATAAGATGAGAATTCCATTAAAAATGAAAAATTTCTCAATTTTCAAGATCTTCCGCCATGTTTAAGGTTGTTTTTGAATAGAATATACTGTATGTACAAAAAGATACCTATATAATATGTGTTCACAAAATAATACACAAGTTTTATTACAATGCATCTTTGTGTCGTTAGCAACAAAGTTTACGAATAAGCCTTTTGTTGAAAAATTGGCACTCGTATACGTCTTTTTAAAAATAATAGAGTCCTTTAACAGAGTAAAAAAGAAATGCTTACATACTTTGTGTGATTCATTAAATTTTGTATTTGCTTTTAAATGAGCATTCCCGCTAGTGCCAATGAAACAATAATGATGAGTAAACATTTTGTAATTAGCTGGATGGAGTACGTTTTTTTTCTAGCATTTGCCGCATTGCAGGTGCAAGCGTATCTACCTCGAGGATCGAGTCAACGGCTTCCTTGTTTCTTGCATCATGCATATACGTATGGAGGACATTAAAAACAGTGATTTTCTTAGGTGATTCTTCCAGTTTAACAACCTTAGAATCCGAAAAAATGATTCCTTCCTGCAACACCCTTGTAAAATATCCAGTAAAACAGGTATGAACCAATCTTTTTAATAAAAGAGTATTTTTATTTTGCCAGGATATTGTGGAGCATGGCACACGAGGCTGTGTAATTTGCAATATGGTTTCTCCCACCTGAAGAATGTCACCAATATAAAGATCCTGTTCCACCATGCCTGTAACCGTCAGATTTTCGCCAAAAGCAGGTGGATGAAATGGAACATTGAATTCTCTCTCCCACTGTTTATAGTGTTCAAACGGATAAAAGCACACAGCTCGATCGGGCCCACCATGAAAATTTGTATTCGCTACCCCGTCCTCATTAAATCCATCCACTGTTAGAACTGCTTCTTGAACAGTCTTCTTTTGAATCCCTGTAGTTACCATAAGGCCGTTATAGTCAACTTCTTTTGGCATTCCAATACTTAAGCTTATAATTTCCATTCCATAGCCTCCAAAAAAATAAATTTTTTAATAAAAAATTAAAACCAGCAAATATTAAAATGTAGACACAACACAGAAAGGAAAAAGGACAATGAAACAAAATGACTCCCAGATAGAGACAAACGGCAGCGGAGAATCAGAAATCCATCAAAAGCGCTGGGCAATTGTTGCTTTATCCTCCATTCCATTAATTATGACATTGGGGAATTCCATGCTCATTCCCGTCCTGCCCCTAATGGAAAAAAAGCTTGATATTTCCAGACTGCAATCAAGCTATATTATAACTGTTTTTTCTGTCGTTGCCATATTCCTTATTCCAGTTGCGGGTTATCTTTCCGATAGGTTCGGAAGAAAAATTGTCATCATTCCTTCATTAATTATCGCAGGATTGGGAGGCCTTCTTTCCGGATGGGCGTCATGGAAGATGGATAGCCCGTATGGTTTGATTTTGACTGGACGAATTTTACAGGGAATTGGCGCCGCTGGAGGGGCACCGATTGTTCTTCCGTTAGTAGGCGATATGTTCAAAAAAGATAAAGATGTTAGTTCTACACTCGGAATTATTGAAACCTCTAACACCTTCGGAAAAGTCCTAAGTCCGATATTGGGATCTTTTTTGGCAGGATTTATTTGGTTCCTACCCTTCTTCGGGTTTCCTGTATTTTGCCTTATCTCCGTTTTGTCAATTATTTTTTTGGTCAAAAAACCTTCGAAAGAAGAAAAAGGTACAACCTTTAAAGAATTTTTAAAGAATACAAAGGAAGTTTTTCATGTTGAAAGCAAGTGGCTTTTATCGGTATTTGCCATTGGAGCGATTTTAATGCTTATTTTATTTGCCGTCCTTTTCTATTTGTCCAATGTTCTTGAGGACAATTATCATTTCCACGGGGTGAAAAAAGGCTTTTTGTTAGCCATCCCTCTTGCTGCATTATGCCTTGCCTCGTTTATCGCCGGAAAAGTCATAAACGACAACATGGTTGTAATGAAATGGATTACGTTTTCAAGCATTATACTGACTGGAATTTCTACACTGGCTGTCAGTTTTTCAGACCAATTCATTTATCTTTTAATTGTCTTTTTAATATGCGGGATAGGCATAGGGGCAAGCCTGCCATGCCTGGATGCCTTAATTAATCAAGCCATTGAAAAGGAAGTCAGGGGAACCATATCCTCCCTTTACAGCTCGATGAGATATATCGGTGTAGCAGCAGGCCCTCCTTTAATGGCTTATTTCATGAATCATAACCCCACCCTTTTGTTTATCATCTTTGCTGTACTATGCTTAATTGCGGGCGGCCTAACCTTCAAAGCGGTAAGACCGGAAACAGATCCTAACAAAAAAACAACTGCTACTTCCAGTTGAATGCTTTAGCTGCCATAAAAAAACAGTGTATCCTGCATACACTGTTTTTCATTTTGTTCATTTGGTTTACATAATATTTTTATCGTTAAATAATTCTTGGTTTTTAATAAACTGGTCAATAAACTGGTTGACCTGCAATGATTTTCTTGTTGGCAGCTGATGTTCTGCATGTGGAATAAAAATGATTTCCGTATCGATGATATTCGGATAGAATCGAGCATGATAATTAACGGAGTCTGCTTGTGTGCCATATAAAAGCATCATTCGTGCCTTGATGCTGCTGATTCTGTCAAGGCAATCATACTGAAGCGAAATTTGATAAAATTGCATCCATACTTGCGGATCGGTTTTCAGCATTTGCTGAAAGATTTCTTTTTGCCGTTCCTTTTCACTAAAATGGCTGTATGATAACAGTCGTGATAGCCATACAGGATGCTTTTCGGCCATCCAAATTCCGATATGATGCTCTGCTTCCAGACGTTTTGACATGACTTTTGGATAACCTCCTGATAACATCAGCCCCTTGACTCTATTCCTAAATTGAATTGCATATTCCTGAGCTACTATTCCTCCGGCAGAATATGCAAACAAATAAAAGTTCTCTATATTTAGGTGGCTCCTTATTGCTTCAACATCATCAATAAAGGTTTGCAAAGTCAGCCGTTGAGGACACGAGCTTTCCCCATGCCCGCTCAAATCCATAAAAATCAACCGATAAAACGCTTGCAGGCTTTCTTGTTTTTGAAAGGTTTTCCTTCCCATGCCAGGCGGGTGAATAAACAGTATAGGGACTCCGCTTCCCATTATTTCATAAAATAGCCGCCGGTCATCATGCTGTACATAAGGCATCCGTTTCACTCCTTTAAAAAAGCGAAGCTTCCAGCTTCGCTTTTCCTAGGATGCACTTTTCATTCATTTTTATTAAGGTGCCAGTGTTTTAAGGCCTTCTTCTAAAGAAGTGAGAGGAAACTGACAAGCATAATTTTCACAAATATATAATGCAAATTCTTCTTTTGGATTCATTTTATCTTTCCAAGCACTAATAACAATATTTGCTTTTGGATCTACTTCAACGCAACTGTCAAAAGGAAAAAAAAAGGATTTGAATTCATTCAAGAATTGCTCCCTTTTAACAGGATCATTGCCTGACACAAAAATCTCTTTGCCGCCCCCAAACATGGAAAGTGGTGCTTGCAGCATATAGACCATTCCGCCAGGATAGCTTTCCATTTCCTTTTGGAAAGCTGAGAGCAGATTTTCTACTTTTCTGAGCAGATCTTCATCCCCTATCAGCTTCGAAAGCTTCCACAGCTGCAATGCAGCTACGCTGTTGCCTGAAGGCAAAGCTCCGTCATATCCCTGTTTTTCTCGGGATATGAGTGTTTCCGAGGTATCATCTGTAAAATAAAAACCGCCTTCTTTTGCATCCCAGAAACGATCGAACATTATTTCCTTCAGCTGTATCGCTTTTTCCAGAAAACAGGCATCACCAGCTGCCTCATAAAGATCAAGATACCCCCACAATAAGTAAGCATGATCATCCAGATAGGCTGCATACTTGACCTCCCCATCCCGGAAACGGGCATATAATTGTGTTCCTGTCCACAAATTTGATTCAATAAATGCAGCTGCTTTGCTTGCTTTGAGAATATAGGATTTTTCCTGAAAAACCGCACCGGCCTTTGCCAAAGCAGCCATCATGAGACCATTCCAGGAGGTTAACACTTTATCATCCAAATGCGGGTAAACACGCTTTTCTCTTTCCTTTAATAGCTGCTTTTTGGCATTTTCCAATTTTTCTTCTAGTTGCTGAATCGGTTCATTTCTAGCTGCCGCTATTTTTTCTATCCTCGAGCTGATTTTATTTGGGATGCTCTTGCCTTCAAAGTTTCCTTCTGGTGAAATATCATAAACCTCACAAAATAACTCAGCCAAAGTATTATCCAAAATAGCAAAAATATCGTGTTCATCCCACACATAATACTTGCCCTCTATTCCTTCACTATCGGCATCAAGTGCAGAGTAAAAGGAACCGTTTGGAGATGTCATCTCTCTCTCAATAAAAGCGACCAGTTCAGTAGCCGTTTTTTTCAAGCGGGGATCCCTTGTAATCTGGTACGTTTCTGAAAGAGTATAAAGTAGCAATGCATTGTCATAGAGCATTTTTTCAAAATGAGGAACTAGCCACATCATATCCGTCGAATAACGTGAAAACCCGCCTCCGATTTGATCATAAATGCCGCCATTCATCATCGAGTCAAGCGTCCTTTCTACCATAGTCAATGCAAGCTCCGTCCCTGTCCATTTAAAATAGCGAAGCAAAAACATCAGTTGATGGGGCATTGGGAATTTAGGTGCTGGCCCAAATCCGCCGTATATTGTATCAAAGCTTTGAGCTATTTGCTGATAGGCCTGATGAATTGTCTCCTCTGCAACATCTGTCCCTGGCTGGAGCATAGAGCGCTCATTTAAAGCATTCGTAATCTTATCAGCAATTCGGACAATGTCCAGTAGATCATTTTGGTACCTTTCCGATAATTGAGGTAGGACATCCATTAATCCGGGACGGCCATATTTGCTTTCCTTTGGAAAATAAGTCCCGGCATAAAAAGGCTTCTGATCGGGTGTCAGAAATACATTTAACGGCCATCCTCCCTGCCCGGTCAACATCTGGCAAACGTTCATGTATATCGAATCAACATCCGGACGTTCCTCTCTGTCTACCTTTATCGAAATATAATGTTCATTTAATACATCTGCTACTTCCTGGTCCTCGAAGGACTCCTTTTCCATCACATGGCACCAATGACATGTAGCTTTGTGATACCAAACTAGGAATACCCAATAGATACGAAAACTGGCTTGTTCTCGCGTTTAGCTTTATCAAAAGCCTCTTCTCCCCACGGATACCAGTCAACGGGATTATGTGCGTGTTGAAGTAAGTAAGGAGATTTTTCAGCGATTAATCTATTGGGTTTATTGTTAGTTGGCATTTCATCACCTTCTTCCTTTTTCATATAGTTTTTCATTATATAAGAGAATAACTCCATACTTTTTTACCTTACCACATTTTACATAAATAATTCTTTATTCGTTTGCCTAAACGTAAAGTAGGAAGCCATCGAAAAATTTGTGAGCAAATGTGAGCAAACCATCTTTTAAGCGATCAATGGAGTAAATCACAAAAAAAATAAAAAAAGCCTGCACCCCTTGATACTCAAGCACTACAGGCCTTTCATTCGGCATGATTCTGACTGGGCTCGAACCAGCGACCCCCACCCTGTCAATTTTGTGTCACAGAATCAAACTAGTTCAGTTAAATTAAATGAGAGTAAGAAAGCTTGATTTAATAAGGTTTTTCAGGGGTGAGAAAACCAACTTAGTTAAATAAAATAAGCTCAGGAAAATAATTATGTGAGCAAACGTGTTAGCAAATTGGTGAGCAGGTGGTCTGTTATAGTATCCAGAGCTAATACAGTTAGAACAGTGACACTAAAGTACGTTGCCAATTGTAACTTTCTTATTTAACTATAGCACCCGTTCGTTTATGAAAAAATTATTAGTTCTGATATGTCCGCTCATGTAAAGTTTCTCAAATTATCTACTCTAATAGCAGAAATAGAAAGGAGATACCAATTTTCAAGCTTAACTGAAGAAGAAAAAAGAGAAAAAACATCTATCATAGCCTTATACGAGAAAATTAATCTAAGTAAAAAATCGTTATAAGGTCCTTTACCTTTTTTTGTTTTCGGGTGGGAGAGGGTTAGGGATTTTAGCGTATAAAGCATATAAAATTTTTAAACGCTCTTATTACATTTTCTATAAATATACTCGTAAAAAATGCCTTGTTTTTCCCCTTCTACATAGGTGTCTAGAGTATAAGCACCCATTTCCCAGTCTCTAGCAGCATATTTGAAATCCTACGAATAAGACAACAACTATCGATCCTGGCAGTGAACTAAATATTAACATTAAAATAAAGCAGCAAGTGGAGTAGCAGATGGAGTTTTTTGGAACAGTGAGCCTCCATTTCTCCTTATGTGACCCTGGCTATTAAAAATAATAGGGCCTATATAAAAAGGGCAACCAGTAGATTGGTTAACCCTATAATACGAAGCATTAATTATATCTGCGACTGTTTACTTCCTTTATTAACTCCATCATTGTATCATCATGATTTCTTTTTTCGAGAGGACCTGGAAGTTGATTTAGATTTACCATTTCCTCCCTTTCGTTCATTCCCTTTATAGTTTCTCTTCGATTTCTCTTGTATCCTTTTTTTAGGTTTGGCATGTTGCGGTGTCTCAGAAGTTAACTGAACGGGAATTCCCTTCTGTTCCTTTGATAACAATTTCAAGGCAACGGATACTAATGCTACGGAATCGTATTGATCGAGCAATTCGATTGCTGCTTGTTTAAATTGTATGTGCTCCTCCCCTTCAACCAATTGAATCATCTTTTCTAGTGCTGCTCTCTGTATAGACTCCATTGCTTCTGCTATAGTTGGAATTGATTTGCGCTGGATCTTTCCTTTCGAGGCTCTTTCAATACTGTGAATCTGTCCGGTTTCTCTCGGTGTAACAAATGTAATAGCTAACCCCGTTTTCCCCGCCCGCCCCGTTCTGCCGATTCGGTGAACATAGCTTTCCGGGTCTTGAGGAATGTCAAAATTGTAGACGTGGGTAACTCCTGAAACATCAATTCCTCTTGCAGCTACATCGGTCGCAACCAAAATATCAGTATTTCCCTCACGAAATTTATTCATCACAATATCTCGCTGTCGTTGATTTAAATCACCGTGCAACCCATCAGCAAGATACCCTCTTTTATTCAAGGCATCACTTAATTCATCCACTCGTCTTTTGGTTCTTCCAAAGATCACAGCTAATTCTGGATTATCCACATCCAGCAAACGGCAAAGTACTTCAAATTTATCTCGTTCTTTAACCTCATAATAAATTTGTTTTACTGTTGGTGAGGTAACTTCCTTCGCTTTCATCTTTACTAACTCTGGATCATGCATAAACCTTTCCGCAAGATTTTGGATCGGTTTAGGCATGGTTGCAGAGAACAACAAGGTTTGTTTTTCCTCAGGGGTCTCTTTGAGAATTCGTTCGATATCCTCCACAAAGCCCATATCTAACATTTCATCAGCTTCATCCAAAACCACCACTGAAATGTGATTTAACTTAAGCGTTTTTCTTTGAATGTGGTCCAAAAGTCTTCCAGGTGTTCCCGTAATGATGTGAGGGCCCTTTTTCAAGGCCTTGATTTGACGATCTATAGACTGCCCCCCATAAATCGGAAGAGATGTTATACCCATGTATTTCGACAGCCGATTGATCTCTTCTGAGACCTGAATAGCTAATTCTCTTGTCGGTGCAATTGCGATAGCCTGAACATATTTTTTGCTCGTATCCACTTTCTCCAAGATCGGTATGGCAAAAGCAGCCGTCTTTCCTGTACCTGTTTGTGCTTGACCGATTATGTCCTTCCCCGTTAGAGCTACAGGTATGGCTTTCTCTTGTATCGGGGATGCCTCTTCAAATCCCATATCGGTTATTGCTCTTTGAATGGGTTCACTTATGCCCATTTCATGAAATGTTGTCATAATCATATCTCCCTTATTTGATTATAATTTTTTATATTGGACAAAATCCTTGATGAAATGCATAGATTATAAAATTTTTTATAAGTTAATTTTGAAATGATGCAATCCCCATTTATTTTGCAAGTGATGAATTATTGTTAACGTTTGGATGTCTACCAGTAAATAAGCAATAGGTAAGAGAACGTTCAAGGCAACCGCTTGGGGCTTAATCCTCCATTCGCGGCTCCCCATTTCCACGTACTCGTAAATTAATCTCCATTATAATGAATTCGGGTTTTAACATTGGGCTTTGATCGGGTTTGCCCCGAATTCTGATTTTTGTATCAAGTGGAAGGGATTACCTTAAACTTAAGTTAACTGCATTTGTGACATACTCACACGGAAAACAGGGACTCTGCAAGCTTTAATTATGATTCCCCTCCATTTAAAGGTCGATACGAGTAAGAGCTTCCCGTTCACAAAATTCACACTAAATCCTAAAAGTGAAATAGAATCTACTCTAACTAATATTGTAATTACTTTGAATACAACCTTCGCAGCTGATTCTGCACCTTTTGTAGAAATCATTGATTTAGCTGATAGTGCATTTTATACCTCGAATTTATATCAAAAAAACTTTATTCCCTCAAAAAGACAAAATAGAGAAATACGTCAATCTAACACTTACTTTTAAAAGGGTTATGTTTACCATTATTACAGCTAAACAAGGGTGGGAATTTAATAAATACTGGCATTTGCAAATCGCACCATTTCTTATAGCCGCATACTATTCCAAGAAAAGTCCATCTCTTTCCCATGAAAATGGAACAAACAGATGCATGGTTGTACAAAAAAGTTGTAAAACTAAATATTTGGTTTTTTGTTTCTATATTAGAGTCAACAAAGTAATAATTAAAAGTACTAATGACCTCTATACTAAAAACTATTCCATGTGTCATGAACATTAGCAATTTATTTTCCTTCAAAACACTGCCTGGTAATGGTTTCAGGGTCATGAGCAATTTTTTTAATTCCTGCTTTACATATCCCTGCCACGTGATGAACAGTGGTACATTCGCAAACCAATACGTGAGCGTTCAACTACTTGATCACGGATGAAGTAGAAAGATTGTGCAGAAGTAACAGTAAAATTTAACTTTTGTGTCCAAGATATTGAGCTTTTATCACTTATATTGATCAAAAACAGCTAATTCAACCTAAATAACTGGATAATATTGAAAAGCACTGCCAAAATTATATTATAAAGTATGGATTAAAGAGAGGGTGAGAGAATGAGGGAAAGTGGTTTTACTATTGGGGAAGAAGTGAAAATTAAATCGTCCGGCGAAGCAGTAACAATCTATAAATGCCAGTATGTTAAAAATATGAAAAGGTACTCTTACATTGTGAAAGAATATCCAAATACCTTTTTCTTTGAAGAAGAATTAAATAGGGTATAAAAAGAGAAAAAATGACAACAAATTCCATGAAGATGGTTGAATATATTTACCACAGCATAATGGAACATAAAAAAGTGGGATTACTGAGTTTATGCAAAGTTGAGTCGTTTGCTTAGACAGGAAATATAGACAGGAAGCATAAAGATATATTTTTAAAGCAAAGCATCGTACCATTGCTTTTTACTTTACACCCGTTGTACAACAAGCTAACAAATTTAGAGGAATTTCCGAATTATCGTTTATATGGTTTCATCGCATAACTATCTTTTTTTCTAGGACCAATCAATAATTTGATTCCTGTTCTATTTTCATAATTGATTACTACGTCTGTAAATGCAGGAATTAGTACCAGATTCAGACCACTAGGAGCTAGGAATCCTCTTGCAATCGCAATGGCTTTAATCGCTTGATTTAAAGCACCTGCTCCGATAACTTGAATTTCTGTATTTCCGTTTTCTCTTATTACGCCTGCAATTGCACCTGCAATAGAATTCGGGTTTGATTTTGATGATACTCTTATTACATTATTCATAAGTTCCCCCTGTTTTTTAAATTGCTTTACTTGATGAACACTGGCAAAGATGAATGCAATCTTAGCCTTACTTCAATAATATTCACATTAAAGCCATACAGAACTTTTGAGCTTATTATACTTTTTTGTGCAATTAAACTTACTTTTGTCATAAGCCTCCAAATATTCATCCGTATCTTTGGCTCTTACACCCGTTCGTAAGAAAAAAGCTGCCAACAATGATAGTGGAATTCTTAGTTTTTGGTCCTACTAAAGTACATAGTCCCACAAACTTAATGCCCTTTAGTGAGATAAATAAAAAGAAGCCTGAAGCTAGATACTCTAATTTATAATTTTTTATATTTATCAGTCGTATCAAGATCGGCACATTCAACGTTCGTTTTACAACTATCTGGCGTTAATACAATTCAAATGTTTGTGAAAATGGTTGAATGATGGATCGAATTAAATGATAATGAAGTCCACTATGGTATTTATGAGCTAATCTTATTATTCGTTTCCAAGCCCTAAGTGTCCATCTCTGCTTAATTGGAGTTGTACCATATAGTGAGAGGAATTCAACACTTTATTTCTTTGATATCTAATAAAATTACTCTCACAGGTTATTTGTCTGCCTTTTCTAAGTCCTCTAAATCATCAAAATCAGGAGGTTAACAAGTATATTCATCCACACCGAGTTCTACTTTTAACACTAATACATATCCTCAGGACAATATTTCATTATACTGAAAAAAATACCTCTTCTTGTGCTAACCTACCTCGTTACTGCTTATAGGCTGGATACGAAGTAGAGACAAATACGTAGTTCCCAATTCAAAAACATCTTTTAATTGATTTGTTATTCTCACCAATAGTATTACCCTTAACCTGCATGAGTGTTTAGTCCTATCTGAAGTAGGCTACAGCACTATGATGAGTAAATGGGAATATTTACTCATTGCAAGAGATAAGTATTTTGTAGCGATATCCTGGTCAAGCACAACATTCATCAAGATATTCTTCTACTCCTTGATGCTCATTAACATTGACTGCTATTTTAATTTAGCAGTTTTTTTAAAGACAAAAAATGTTCTACAAGTGCAATTCGTATAGTAATATACATCTTGTGGTGCTTGGTGCAATATAAAGGTTCGAGTCCTTTTCCTGCAGGTAGCAGTATAAGTTTCGGGCAAAAGCCCTTATGTGGGTTCGATTCCCACCGCCACATTACAAAGTTTGTTCTACTATTAAAAACTTCAACTACATAATTGTAAAACTCTCCTATAGAGAGGGGGGATTACCACCCTATAGTTTAAGTACAATATTTCACAATCTCAGGAGATATTGTACTAAGCACCTGTTAGCCACCTATGAACCACACAAATCAGCGATTCACCACAGAGAATGAAAATGGTTAGGCGTGTCAATACTGATACTGACCTTAATACAGTCCACCCAATCCATAGGATTATTAAATTAACGCTCTCCTCTATTTTTTGAAGATTGAGCAGAGTCTTCTTAGTCATTGCCTTTTTTCCAATATAGAGGAAAAACTATTTTCATGGTTGAAGAAGATGTGTAGTTTGCCGGAGAAACAGGACTAAATTTAGATTACCTGATAATGTTAATGCTATACTTGATAGCATATATGGGATTGAAAGGAGTTAAATATCACTTGAAGTACATTAAATCGCAAATGAAACAGCTCATCAAAGAAAATAAAGAATTGCAAAACCGTTTAAAAGAAATGATGGAACAACTCGACCTTGAGAAAAACTTTGCCCTTAAGGCTTTGTACCATGCAGAAGTTGCTGAGGGAGGAAAATATCAGTTAGCATACCAAGCACTTGACTTGCCTAAGGGGTAGGTCTTTTTTTATACACTTCAAGCGCAATCTGCCCGACCCCTTCTTGGCTTCAAGCACCCGCAATAACCCCCTTGTGCTTCTTATTCGATCTTTATTTACTTGTTAAAAGTGTAATTTCCGTTAAAGTTCTTCCATTAGGAGTTAGGTCAATCTTCTGACATACTTTTTTGATGTTGAACTAACCTCCCTCAATAAAAGAAGCGAAAACGCCGATTTACTCATGTTTTCTTAGAATTTCATAGTTGTTTACCAAAC
Source organism: Heyndrickxia acidicola (assembly GCF_001636425.1). Classification (NCBI taxonomy): domain Bacteria; kingdom Bacillati; phylum Bacillota; class Bacilli; order Caryophanales; family Bacillaceae; genus Heyndrickxia; species Heyndrickxia acidicola. Next base: position 778,108 of record NZ_KV440953.1, on the reverse strand, counting down.
GGTAAATGCCTTTATAGCTGGAGGATCTTCACTTGAAAGGATATTTTTGGACAGAGTGAGAAAAAAGAGCTATAATCCATTAACCAATCCATTACAGAAAATGGTGGATGAGTGAAAAAATAACTGCACTGGTGGATGTCCACATTTACTCATGGAGGTCAACCCTCCCATGCCTCACAGAGTCTTCGCTCTCAAATTCCTTCGTCCAACCTTTCCATGAGGTGGATGTCAGCCATGCTGCCCCACAGGGTCCAAGCCCGTAATTTAGTTGCTTTGCCGACTAATCCGTGCTTCAAATGTCTCCAAAATCTATAAAACAAGAACTATTAGTTTTCTACACTAAACCAGAGTCATGCTGCCATTTCCGTCTTCCCGGGTAATGCCAAATGAGGAATGTCCTTTAACATCTTATCTTCATTAAATTCAAATTGCTTTTTACCAATACTGAAGAGAATCCGGATTAGTTTGTTACACAAAGCGATCAGGGACTGCATCTTCTTTAATGGATTATCTGGACGTTGAGTATAGTACGCATGTAATGCCTTGAATGCGGAATTTTTGGCAACGAGAATCATACAAACCCTGAATAACAGGGCCCTCAGTTTCTTCCGGCCTCTTTTTGTGATGGTCGTTTTTCCTTTGTGCTTACCGGATGTATTTTCTTTTAGGCTTAAGCCGGCCAGCTTGATAATTTGCCGGGGATGATTGTATTCGCCTAAATCCCCTACTTCAGCTAAGAAGCCGGCAATTGTATCCCTGCCCACACCTTTTATCGCCAACATTTGTTGTACGCCTAGTATTTCATCAAGCAGACCATCTATTTTTGCATCCAATTCTTCGAATTGAGATTGGATTAATTCGTACTTAGCCAAAATGGTTTTTAGCTCAAGCCTGGCCATTTCAGCACCTTGTCGAAGTCCGATGGACTTACTGGCTGCCTGCTTTAACTCCCGGATCTTGTTTAATCCAACACTACGGGATACGGATTTTCTTAAATGAACGAGCAATTCATCTTCGGTAAATTCAACTATTTCATGTGGTAAGGCATAAAGCTTTAAGAATTGTAACGCGGCCTTGCCTTCCCACTTCTTGAACACCTTCAGAAACTCCGGAAAGTACCTGTCAATCCAGTTGTGTACCTGTCCTTGGACCGTTTGAAGGTCTTCAGTTAAAAGATCGCGTATTTTCTTTGCCACACGGAGTTCTGCAAAAACCCTTGCGGTATCGTAGGTTCGGCGTATCTTCCGTCCTTGACCAACTGGGCTATGACCCTTGCATCTTTCACATCATTCTTGGTAGGTGAGTTATCATCCAACTCCTTGCTTTTCTTGACGTGCAAGGGGTTTACAGCGACGAATTTAATCCTGTTTTCTTTTAACATATGAGCGAGATTAAACCAGTAGTGACCCGTTGGCTCCATGCCAACCATAACTTTTTCCATTCGCTGTTCTTTTTTGATTTCCATAATCCATTTTAGAAAACACTCAAAACCTTCCTTTGTATTTTCAAATTGAAAAGGAGATCCAAACTCTATTCCCCTGAAGTCCTGGGCACGTGCTACGTGCTTGAACTTCGCAATATCGACTCCTATAATAAGAGTTTGAGAAGTGATTTGAGCAATCTTCTTATTCTGGTTATAATTCATCTTAAAGCCTCCTGGTGTTTGAGAAATTGTCCTTTTTGCTTGCCGGCGTCAGGACTCTCTCATTCTACCAAGAGGTTATTTTTTTGTTCAAACTCCATTTTCCTTCATTACAGGAATGCTGCCCCTTTAGTTCAAAAAGAAAAAACGCTGCCTCAGCAACGCTTAATTGAGCTCTTGCACCCTTTAGTTGAAGAACGATAATGAAAAAAGGACTGCCGAAAAACAGCCCCGTTTTTGTGAAATTATAGCCCGTAAAAATAAGGGGCAATACTGAAAACTATTAACGCAATAGGTTTTTTATTTTATTTTGAAAAAATAGTAACCATTTTCATCTGTAAGATTAATCAATCTTTTATCGTTCTTACTAACTTTTAGAAAACGTACATATATTTTGTCCCCCTCTTTAATCTGGTCATATATGTAGGAATCGATTAAATATCCTTTTTTATCGTTGTTTAGATAAATATAATAATCAACCCCTTTTCCTGCTGTGTCTTTATGTTTCATTGTAATCGTAGCATGCACCACTTCAATGTTTTTTTCGTTGTAATGACTATATTCATTCCAACCCGAAATAGCACAGAAAATTGTTAAACATATAGATATTACTAATGCTAGTACCAACAGTATAACTGCAACTTTCTTTTTAATTTTAACAAAAAGAAAAATAAAAATACTGCAAGTGACAGTTAAACCTAATCCTGACAATAATGGAAAAAATGCTTCGTTTAGAACCATAGAAAACTCAGTTCCTTGACGGTGCATGTAAATATTAAACCATGCAATAAAAATCCATAAAATAAAAGTTGTGCAGAAATATTTCCAAATTTTTACTTTCATTTTATTCCCTCTTTTACATTCCCTTTATAAAAATAATTCTAGACAATCTGTCACTTCCCCTCTTTCACTAAACTGCTCCGTTAGCGACATAAGAAAAAAAGCTCCCAGTTGTGGCAGCCGATTTACTCTTGGCATTGAATAATGGTTATCTAAATATGTATTAGAACAAATTTGGATTTTCCCACTCATAGATAATTAAATTCAGTTCTTCCCCCTGTATAACAACAGTTGTTTTTCCCGAAAAAATTGCATTCATTTTTTCATAAAAGAACCGGGATTTATTATCCTCTAATATCTCTACAAAAACTTTTTGGAATCCTCTCTCCTGAAAATGAGCAACTAATTTATCTACAAGTTTTTTCCCTATTCCTTGTCCTTGGTATTCTTCAAGAACGTAAATAGAGGTTAAATCACCTGAATTTTTGACTTGATTTGTTTCTCTTTTTCCTCCATCAGCGAATCCAATTCAAAAGCCTCAGTTCCCCAAGGGAACCAATTTACCGGGTTGTATGCATGTTGTAAGAGATATGGAGATTATTCATGTATAAGTCTATTGGCTATTTTATTATTCTTAGTCATGGTGGCATCACCTTCTTTCAATTGAATTTTTTAGGTTGATTTTTATTGGCTTCAATAGGGCTTAAAGAAAATTTTGTCCTTCATCTTCATTTGACACTCTCGACAGTTCCACATGACTTATTATAGATTTGAACAGTTTGTTTATATCCTGCTCTTCCACAATTTTATTAAAGTTATTTAAAACCAAATCCAATATTTTAACTTTGTCTTTATCAGCGATAGAATCTTGATTTTTGAATTGCTTCCGTAAAATTAGCAACTCACTTTCAATATCTTTTTGTTTGTTTTTTAGCTTTTCTTTCCTTTCAATATACTCCTCTCTAGAGTATACTCCGTCTTCTAAAAGGTCGAATATCCTATCAAACTTGATATGAATCCCTTTTAGTTCTTTCTCTAATAATGTTATACTTTTCTGAAGTGCAATCTTCTTCTTATCATTCCCCACTTCCTTATTAATCAAAGCAGCTAATTCATTTCTATACATTCTAATCTCATTAAGTATACTATCAATAATTTTACTTTCTGAAATCCCTTTATTTTCACACTTATTCCCGTAAGGGTCTCTATACCAACAGTTTCTGATAATATTTTTATTATTGCAGGGGAAGGTGCAATGGGTCATTTTAGTGACTTACCTGTTGCGGATGTTAGAGAAGCGTTTGATAGTAAGTTTTTGGGGCAGTACTAGCGGTTCGTGCTGCTATTTCGTACTTAAATGATACCAGTTCTATCACATTGACCTCTGGTGTTTATGGAGTCCGTCCACCACAGGAGGCAACAACACTTGCTTCGATCAATTCAGCGATCCATGGATTGGTTAGAGGGCTTTCAGTAGACCTGGTATCGTAGACACTCCACTCTATGGAGGATTGCCTGACGAGCAAAGACAAATTTATACAGCAACATTGCACAGCAGTTACCTGTTAATCGCGTGGCACAGCCTGAAGACATTGCTGAGGCCTACGTGTACTTAGTGAAAAATGGTTTTACAACTGGTACTGTTCTTCTTATTGATGGCGGGGCTCACTTGGTGTAAGTGAGCATTATAATGTTATTTTTGTGGCTATACTACAACAATGTATAGCCACATTTATTTTTTAAATAACAATCCAATTTTTCAATAAATGTTAATAATTGAAGAATTGCAGTGCATGAAAAACAAGCTGAGATATGAAAGGAATGATGAAAATGAGTTTACGTGACCATGAAAAAATATTGAGAATTAAGCATTCAATTGAAAAACGTGTAGTAACTTTACCTGATGGAACCTTTCTTCCAAGTATTGGCCAAGGAACATGGTACATGGGTGAAAATCCTCAATCGAAAAACAAAGAAATCAAAGCTTTGCAACTTGGAATAGAACTAGGCATGAAGCTGATCGATACGGCTGAAATGTACGGAAATGGCGATTCCGAACGTTTAGTTGGTGAGGCAATCAAGGGGCGTAGAGATAAAGTTTTTATAGTATCGAAAGTATATCCTCATCATTCCGGGTTAAATTTGATTGAAAGCGCATGTGAAAATAGTCTAAAACGACTAGGAACAGATCATCTTGATTTGTATCTTTTACACTGGAGAGGTCGTGTTCCTTTGGCAGAAACGATTGAAGGAATGGAGAGACTGCGCAAGGATGGTAAAATTGTAAGATGGGGAGTTTCTAATTTTGATACGGATGATATGTTAGAGTTGTGGGATACCGCTAACGGAAAAAAGTGTGTGGCAAATCAAGTGTTATATCATCTAGGCTCTAGAGGAATTGATTATGATCTCCTACCATGGCATCATGAACATAACATGCCAATTATGGCCTATAGTCCCCTGGCTCAGGGAGGGAGCTTAAGAAGACAATTACTAAGCGATCCAATCATCATTGAGATTGCAGAAAAATACAATGTGGAGCCATTACAAATTGCTCTTGCATGGGTCATTCGTTCAAACAACGTAATTGCTATCCCAAAAGCTGTTAAGGAAGAACATGTTTTAGCCAATGCTCAAGCTGCTACTATTCAATTGACCATAGAAGATCTGAACAGGCTTGACGAGGTATTTCCAAAACCAACAAGAAAAATACCTTTGGATATTATATAAAATGAATGGGGACAAAGGATCTGTACTCTTTGCCTAAGAAAACCTGTCAATGTCCCTTCTCAAACTCTGATTTGTCAACAGAGTCCTAAAGTTATCATGAACGAAACTAGCTCCTTACTCGTAACACCGTAGGTTTATTTGGTTACACTGTTTACTGGAAAAAACAAACCAAATCAGAGCTACATTACGAAAGGAGCTAGCTATTATGAATGATACCATAAAACATATCAAGTATTTCTTCATCTCTGTGTGTAAGATACATATTGTCTTCCTCCTGTCTCTTTTCTTTTAAATTTCTTAAGGATTGATTAGTCCCATGACTTAGCATTAAGTAACTTAAGCAATCTCCTGTGTTCTAGGCAGCTGCTCTTTCTCAAGGATTTGTGTCAAATCAAATACTTGTTAGCACATAGGTGCGGTAGTGGTATGGCTGCTGGGCACGCAGTTCTTAATGGTATAGCAGGTGCTGGTACAATAATAGGCGGAATAGAAGGAGCCACATCAATATCATCTGGCAAACACAAAGAAAAAGTAGTATTAAAAGGTTTTCAAGCCACTAATTAATTTTATTTTTAAAGGGATCTTGTTGAATGGTCCCTTTTTTTAAATGGTTTAATTAAAGTGTCCCTAGGTTACGTGCCATCAGTGGCAAGTTGAGTACCCGATACTCACAAAAACGGGCCTGTTTTCCTGTCTTGCTTTTTCAAAGGCTTCTTCTCCCCAAGGAAACCAGTCAACTGGATTGTGTGCGTGTTGTAATAAATATGGGGATTTTTCATCGATTAATCGATTGGCTTTATTGTTCGTTGGCATTGGATCACCTACTTTTAGTTATAGTTTGTGATATGGATAAGTTTACCCTAAAAAAGAAAAAGACACTAAATAAATTAGGGTCAAAATTTGAAATCAGTTCTGTTTGTTATTTTCTTACAACTATTACTCAAAATCTTCTTCTATGTCATAATCCCGAATTTTATCCATAAAAAGTCAAAAATGCTCTTTGCGTTTTTGATCTACACAGTCAAAAAGCTCTCTATCAACTGTAAAGTTCAAATCATTGTCTTTCTTTTTTACCCAATAACTTATCAATATGTAAAAGACGATATTTCAAGGGCAAATTTCACCATTTCACTTGTTAATTTTCTATCGTACTTTGCCATTTGAATTTGTTTCTTAGCGGCAAAGAGCAATACACGCGACCATTCCTAAAAAGCGATTTTTATATATTTTTGTATACTTTTCTCGTTAGGTTTCACTATCCGTTACTTTACTTTTCCAAATTTATCTTCCATATATTTAATTTCAAAAAAGATTTCCTTCCCAGAATTAAATTTAAAATAAAAATCAAAGTTAGTACCTTCTTCCTTATTAACCACTTTTTTAAAATTCACAACTCACATGAATTTCATTCTCAAACATTCAAAAACCCTTGAAATCAAGGGTTTATAAGATGTATTTTACAAAGACAATGAAAGGGCTCAACCTTTTTTCTATTTTTTAAATCTTTAATTGAGTCCAGAATACCAATCTAAAGGTGGTGCGTTATCTTTCCATAATTGCCAGTACAACACAATTAATTAACTCAAAATATTTTGCTTTTGTAGAACCGTGGTAAAGGGGAAGTAAACATATTTAACTCTCACATGTTCACTACCCCAATGTTTTTACAAAAATCAATATCCCTTTTTAGCAAGAATTAACCCGCTAATCCCGCCAACAAAGGCAAAAATAATTAGGTAAGGGAATCCAATGTTAAAGGAAATACCTAAAATATAAGTTCCAACTGCGGCGATAATATTTTCAAGACCATTTAATAAACCAGCACCTGCCCCAACATTTCGGCTTGGGAACATTTTTTGAAGGGAGCTCCAAACAGTTGGTAGAACGACTCCATTCATTGCACTTGAAATAGAGATTAAGATCATGGCTATTACCAAATTATTCGTATGCGTTCCTAATAATAAACCAATTCCAGCGACAAACGTTCCTATAGATGCAAAGATCGATCTTTTCATAAATCGGTCACTAGCAAAGGCCGTTAAGATAATACACACTGTCATCATTATATAAGGAAGCATATACCAAATTCCAGTCATTTTAACTGAAAGATGTCGAACTTCTTGAAGATATGAAGGAAGCCAGAATAATATACCGTAAAAGATTGTTGCCATACCAGACCAGTTTAATAACAACAGCCAAAAGTCACCTTTTTTAAGTATACTTCCAACGGTGACTTTCTCTGGATTATTATCGTCATCTTTTTCTTTATCAGCATTAATATATTCAAGTTCGGCTGATGACACATATTTGCTTTGTTCAGGACGGTCTTTTATAAAAAAGAGTATAATAGGAATCATTACGATTAAACCAACTAAAGCCATAACAATAAAAGGAGTTTTCCAAGTACCAGAAGAAACAATTAAATAAGTTATAAATGGTCCGGCAATAATTGGACCCATCGTTAATCCAAACTCCCAGAACATATTGGCCCTAGCCCGTTCATGCTGTGGAAACCATGCTTTCACCCATTTTGAATTTAGCGGCCAATGCATTCCCTCTCCTAACCCAAGTAGAACTCGTGAAAATACTAGGGCAAGCGAACTCCAGATTATACCAGTAAATAACGTCATAACAGACCACCAGGTTAAAGCAAAAATCGCTATTTTTTTTGCCCCAAATTTATCACTTAAATATCCACCAAAGATGTTAGATAAACCGTACATGAAAAGAAACAAACTATTTGCAAGCGCTAACATCGCTGGGGTTACAACACCCGATTTAATCATAAAAGGTCCCGCAATAGAAATGTTAGTTCTATCGATGTACGAGACAAGTAATAAGAACCACAATACGACAGCAAACCACCAACGAAAGTTTGTCTTGGTACCTGTATCAAGTTTCACATTATATTGATTACTTTCTTTCTTGTTTATAGCATTCAATTCAGCCACCCCATTGTTTTGAAATGAAAATCCCAAAATATTTCTTAGACTAAAAATGCCAAAAATCACAAACATGATTAATATGATTAGAAAAATATTTTATAACAACCTTTTTAATAATCGGTGAATCAACCTCTAAATTAGTCCATTTTAAATTACCCAGATTCTTTCTAGTTCCGTTTAATTCCAGTAATTTATCAAACTTAAGATTTTACTATTAAATAGGGTGATATCTAGGAATCTGTTCTAGGAGAAAAAATTTATCCGCTGCTGTATGCACCCATTAAAGCCTTATATACCCTACTAAATCCACCTGACAATATTTATTCTTGTCAGTCTTGGATAAAACCACATGGTTTGGGAAATAAGATTACCATTTGTTCTCCTTTTCTTTTATAAGTCCCACCTCCTTAACATAAAAATGTAATGATTGTAACTACCCCTTTTACCAGACCATTTATTTGAAAATATCTATGAAATACCAGCCGCTTCAGCCAGATATTCAACAAGATGGAGTGTTCTCACTTTGTCGGATAGCCCTTCCCTTTCAATACCTAATTTCATCTGAAGAAGACATCCTGGATTTGTAGTAATGATCGTGGTTGCCTTTGTTTCTTTTACATTTTCCATCTTTCGATCCAGAATTGCCATTGAAACATCATAATGGACAATGTTGTAAACTCCAGCGGAGCCACAACACATTCCCGCTTCATTCATTTCAATTAATTCCACATTTGGGATACTTCGAATAATTTGTACTGGTTCTTTAGTTACTTTTTGAACATTGGTCATATGACACGACGGTTGATACGTGACCCGCTCAGGTGAATGGTTCATACCGCGAATACCGCCGCATAACACTAAAATTTCTGATATATCCTTCGATTTTTTTACAAATCTTTTTGCACGTTCTGCCCACTCAGGTTCATCCTCAAGAAGGTGGTCATACTCCTTGAGCATAGCACCGCACCCACCCGCATTATTTACAATAAAGTCCACATTCTCCTTTTCAAAGGCATCAATATTTTGCTTTGCAAGGACTTTGCTTTGAACAGGATCCCCGGTATGAGCATGAAGTGCTCCACAACATGTCTGATTATCTGCCACCACTATCTCACACCCTACTTCAGTTAGGAGTTTTATACTCAATTGGTTAATGCGCCGAAACATTACATCCATAATGCAGCCCGTAAAAAAGGCAACTGTATACTTTTTAGTCATAGTTTCAGACTCTCCTCGCTGTTATGTTTAGGGGTTCTATCCCTCTCGTTGTCAAAGGTCCCCTTTACCTTTACCCGCTTAGGCAGCTTTGCACGTTCCCTAGGTGATACTGCTGATGGGATAATAGATTCAAAGGTACCAAGGTGAGCAGGAAGTTTTTTCAGGATTCCAGACTTTCGAATCATTTTCTGTAATCCGCTTTTCTCATATATCCACAGAGCATTTCCAATCTGGTTCATGATATTATGGCTTGGTATAACCCTTTTCAAAAGGGTATTTTTTAAAATTTTGGTAGAGAAAGAGTCCTTTCTTGTCTTAGCGAGTACTGCACGGGCAGCTTCCAGAATTTGTCCGTACTCAACTCCAGTTGGACATGCCGTTTCACATGCTCGGCAAGCAAGGCACAAATTCATTGGTTCTTCAAGAACAGACAAATCTGTAATCCTTCCTTCGCCGACCATCTTGACCAAATTAATTCTTCCTCTTGGGGAGTGAGTTTCCTTACTTATTGTGACATATGTTGGACAAACAGGCAGACAGTAACCACATTGGACACAATTCAATGTTTTTTCATATTTCATTTCTTTTTTAAGTTGTTCCAGGTCTTTTATCATTCACTTAACACCAGCTTTTGCCCCGGTTCAGGGAAAATTTCCCCAGGATTAAGTATATTATTTGGATCCCAAGCTTCCTTAATCCGCTTCATCATTTCTAAACCGATTTCACCTAATTCCATCTTCATAAAAGGGGATTTCATTGTCCCAATACCATGCTCGCCAGATAGTGTCCCCCCGAGGTCTATTGCAGATTGAAAAATTTCCGTTACTGCCTGTTCAACCCGTTTCATTTCTTCTTTATCTGATTTATTAGCTATAATATTTGGATGTAAATTACCGTCACCCGCATGGCCAAAAATGACTAGATGTATATTATATTTTTTCTTAATCTCTTGGAGACGCCGACACATCTCTGGAATCTTACTGCGAGGAACGGTTGCATCCTCGGATATTTTGGTCGGTTTGATTCGTACAATAGCTGGGGAAACCAGCTTTCTCGCTTTCCATACTTCATCCTTTTCACTTTGTGACTGCGGAATTTTTACTTCTCTTGCACCTACATCCATGCAAACTTTGGATACATGTTTAGCTTCATCACGAACAGCTACAGGATGTCCGTCCAACTCAATTAATATCATCGCTTCAGCATTAATTGGTAAGCCTAATGGTTCATAATCTTCTACTGCTTGCATGGATGCTTGGTCCATTAACTCCAATTTTGAGGGCAAAATCCCCGATATTAAAATCTTTGAAATAGCTGCTCCAGCATCAACTAGACTATCAAAGATAGCCATTACTGTTTCTGATGCAGGTGGTTTGGGAATTAAGCGTAATATGGCTTTCGTAATAATGCCAAGAGTGCCTTCAGATCCTACAATGAGTTTTGTTAAATCATATCCAGTCACGTTTTTGACAGTTCTACCCCCAGTTTTAATAATTGCTCCTTGGGGTGTAACAACCTCTAAGCCAATTACATAATCTTTTGTGACACCGTATTTTAATCCACGGGGACCGCCAGAGTTCTCGGCGAGGTTACCCCCAATTGTTGACACATGTGAACTACTAGGGTCCGGTGGGTACATCAATCCAAATTTCTCAGCAGCCTTATGAATGTTTGAAGTAAGAACTCCTGGTGAAACAATTGCCACTAAATCTTCAGCATCAATTTCCAAGAGATCCTTCATCGTTGACATATCTAGAACAATCCCTCCTCTTACAGGTAAAGGGCCACCACTTAGACATGTTGCTTGCCCCCTTGGAGTAATCGGAATAAGTTCATGATTTGCAAATTTAACTAACTGTGCTATCTCCTGCACATCTTTTGCTTGAACAACGACATCTGGAATATATGTACCAAAAGAACCATCAAAAGAGTAACTATAAAGATCACTGGAATCCGTTAAAACTCTTCCCTTTGCAATTATCTTCTTTATTTCTTGGATCTGCCGTTTTTCCATTTCACTGTACGCCTCTTTTCTATTCCATCAAAACCAAGTTACCCTCTGAATCAAACGGGATAGAGGGTAATTCCTCTACAAACTCTATTGTTTCATCCACTTTTAGTTCATCAAAGATTGCCTTTGTTACCCACAACTCATCTATATTCAAAGTATTTTTTATAATAATTAACCTTAGACTGATAACCCCATCGTACTTTAATGCTTGCAAGGCACCTTGCACCAATTCCCGATCAGTTTCAAAGTTCATTGGTACAGATGCCCGGATTACAAATCCACTAGTTAAACAGTTCAGATAAGTAGATTTCGAATCGATTGCTTTAGCCAGTTTTTTGGTTGTGAAATCGGCCAGCCCAATTCCTGTTGCGTTTCCATGTGAAGGTTCCGAAAGTCTGAGGACTCCTAGATATGTAAAATGTGGTGCTGTTGGTTCAGGTATTCCTTGAATCCTTAGGCGGCCGATAATATTTGTATCCATACCCGTTCCACTAAAATTTTTACCCATCTCACAAACTATACATATATCAGCTTTTTCTATGGGTAGTTTTGGCATTTGTTTTTTTGCCTCAATTAACAGTTGCTTTTCCTCTTCAAAAATCCGTTCAATTGGTATTCCACTAATGATAGCCGTTTGTTCATTGGCATTTTCTACGATACCAATTCCCCCGATAACCGGAGCTAGTTTTAAAATACGGCTGCCAATAAGAGGAACAGCTTCAGCAAGGTATTCAGCTCCTAAACTATGAAAAACGTCAGCTCCTTTAGCACGGCCCATACCCACGGTCATCATCTTCAATAACCCACTCTCATAGTCGCCATGAAAAGATGTATGGGGCTTAATCCGGTTAACAACAAGGATTCCATCTGCTTCCATTGCTTCCTTTGCACAGTAGACTGGAATTTTCTTACCCAATCTATCAAATTCCTCCAACAACCTTACCTCACCTGAACAAGATACAGGACAACCCATTGTACTTGGAGTAATCCCTAGGCTTTGTAATATTTTCTCTTGACCCTCTCCGGTTCCTCCTCCGTGACTCCCCATTGCCGAGAAGAGGAATGGCTGAAACCCCAGATCTCGTAAAGCTGCAATAATTGATTTCAATAAAGTAACATTATTTGCCATACCTCTGCTTCCTGCCGTGACGGCAATAGAGGCCCCACGCCTCAGGTTTCGAAACCGTTTACCATCGGTCAATTGAGTAAGCGCAGACTTTGCTTTTGATGGAATATCATATTTATTGATAAAAGTAGCTTTTCTGTGCACTCTAATACGATATAAGGAGATATTTTCATAATCTATTGACACTTTTTTCGCCTTCTTATTATTTTATTTATTTTGAATCTTTACATTTTCAAGGTGTTCAAACATTAATTTACTGGCCAGATCTGCATTTTTATCGATGATTGCTTTCATAATTTCTCTATGTTCTACAAGAACCAGTTTAGCTCGTCTTGGTTGTCTTAAGGATTTACTTCTACTTTCTTGAATACCAACTAGTAACCGATCTGACAATAAACGGATTAATTCCATAAGTGTTTCATTTTTACTTGCCTGAAAAATAGCTTCATGAAAGGAAAAATCTTCTTGTGCAGCTACTCTTTCTTCACTTACAGCTTCCGCAAGGGATGTGAATGCATCTTCTATTTTTTTAATATCGGTCGGTGTAGACCTAAGAGCAGCTAGATACGCCGCTTGGCACTCTAGGTCTGACTTCTAATAACTCTTGTAAACTAGCCACATCCTTTTTAAGCGCTCGATCCATCCTTCGAACTAAGCTTGACTCGTCATCGGCAGCAATAAAGACGCCAATTCCAGGCCTTATATTAAGAACACCACTTGCTTTTAACACTGTCATAGCTTCTCGGATTACACTACGGGAAACATTGAACAATACAGCCAATTCCCGCTCTGAAGGGAGTTTATCTCCTGCCCTTAATTGCCCAATTTCCAAAAGATATTTAACCTGCTCAATAACTTGTTCATAAACACGATTTTTTTTGATTTCATTAAAATTCATGAGAAAAAAGCCTTTCCGATTATTATCCTGGTATCCAGGTGGTCTGGACAGTTCCTAATTAATTTAAATTTAACTAAAATTCTGTAAAATGTCAACGCTTACATAAATGAAATACTGGACTGATGACAAAAAGATATTGATGATCAAAAAGACACTATTGAAGCGGTAGGAAACGGAGTCGGTACTGATATAGGTGGTGGTACACTTGGTTCTATTTTTGGTCCAATCGGTATGGTTACAGATGCAATTACTGGTGGCGCGCTTGGCGACAAGGAGGTAGAAAGTAACAAACAATAGGGATTCCCGCGAAGAGTAGAACTAAATTACTCAGCATTAAAACGAGCCTAGAACGTAAGTCCCACTCATTAGTACATTATATGTATCACCTAAAACTACATTTGTCCCGGTTGGTGGTGGAAACAGACATTACTGATGTTGCTACTTTTGCTTCCAAAGATGTACGTGAACTTTTCTTTATATCAGGTGTCCGGTGAAAAATCCCATTCAAAATTGGTGTCTTTCTCTACTCGTCGTGTTCGAAATGTTTAAGGGGATAATGACGTCTCTCCTGGAACACCAGATGATTCTCCAAACGCACGGGCCGCATCATAGGCCCCTTCGGCAAACATGCTGATTCCTTGAGAAACCGCCTGCATGAACAGCTGATTGAACACTTCCGCATACTGAGGAGCTTCTTCCTTCAATTGGCTAAAATAATTCACCTCAGTCTCGCTTTCACCCAGCTAACCGAGATCTGCTTTGCCTGGTTTTCATCGATTGCCGTTGCAAATGCATCGGCAAATCCTGTATCCGTGTTCGGCCTATAAACACATGGATATCTGCCTGAGGCGCCAGAGCACCAGACTGCTCCACGTCTAAGCTTGTTTCATCGTATCCATCCCATCCAGAACCACCATCAACATTCGTTTTGGTAATACGGTTTTTTTTCACATTTATACCTGCCTTTTGCCAGTAAGTGTAGGCATCATCTGTGTTAAAGTCCGCAAGCGTCACGATACCGATCGTCTGTCCTGCACCCGCTGCCCCTTTGTCATAAAGAGGCTGTACGTGGTATTGGTTCACGAGATCCTTGGTTCCGAGGCTAAGCGGCCCGTTTGGAACGCTGCTGTCCGTTAAGGGCTGTTTCACAGAATGAGCAGTGAAACTGGAATAATCGGAAAGCCCCAAGATACAGAGCAGTTCATTTCCGATGGATGCCGGAAGGGTCTGATTATCTTTGGTTCCATGAAATACCTTTCCCTTGTAGCTTTCTTTTTTCAAGGTCACATTAAAGGCTTTGTTGAACGCATCCGCTGTTCCGTTTGCTGTTACGATGAGATTATTTGATGCTTTGCTTGTGGTAATTCAAAAGCTCTGCAGATACTGGGTTAGCTTATTAATGCTTTCATCATTAGCTCCATATTGCTGGCGGAAATCGTTAACAGTTAGATATCTCCGATAATTCTTATTGCCGTGCGTGGTCGAATCCTGGATGAAACGCTGGAGCTTGTCCTTGTTGTGAATTTTAAACACAAAATCCACGGATTCGAATTAGATCCTTTTTTTTAAATAGATTATTTTCTTTCTACTCAGGGTGAGCTTGAATTTTAAAAGCAGCTGGAACAAACGGTTATGTTCCCAAATCATATTCCTTTGCTTACTCCCCCATCCTCTGAAGATTAAAACCACCAATCATAGTATATTAATATTTTTGTTTTTAGTTAATCTCTATTTTGATCCAGTCTCAACTTTACAGTATTTAATAGGATTATTGGCATGTGGGAGAAGATAGGGAGATTGAGGTTAATCTATTGGGTCTATTATTGTTGGCATATACTTACCTTATTTCATGAAACACGATCTTTTTGTTAATTTTTATACTTTTAAAAAAAGAAACCACTCAATAGTATGTGTCTACATCAAAATTTAAAAACCACATGCAAAATACGTTCATGTTTGGATTGTAGGAAGGAAGGAAAAAGTTATAGAGATTTGAGGATTGAGAATCAAGGTAAAAGTTAAGTATCTTTTAGAGGCGATGAAGGTCAACCCACAGAGAAAAGCGAGTGACCTGTCCTTCACAGAGAAGATTTCCGCTGTATAACAAGGCTGTTTTCGATAGATTGTTTTTTAAAATAAAAATGTTAAATCTGTATATAGTAAGTCATCGTGGCATCTTTACGTCTTAATTCACTAAGTTTGCATGCTTAAACCTTGTGTTTCCTATATTTCTTTTACACTAACAGCAACACAGTTTACCGAAAAAAGCTTATCAAAAAACCTTCCGCGTTTTCTAATGCTATTCACATTTCTTCTATTGAAAACATAACTTTGGAGTAATAATCACTTACTTGTTTCTTTCCGAACAATTGGAGCAATTTCAGCCCCCAAGAGTTCAATGCACTCGGCTACTTTCTTAAATGGTACACCGCCTATGTCTATCTGAGCCAGGAAACGCTGGTGCCCAAAGAGCTCATGCTGCTGGAGAATTTTCTC
Organism: Heyndrickxia acidicola; assembly: GCF_001636425.1. Classification (NCBI taxonomy): domain Bacteria; kingdom Bacillati; phylum Bacillota; class Bacilli; order Caryophanales; family Bacillaceae; genus Heyndrickxia; species Heyndrickxia acidicola. The sequence goes on along the minus strand of NZ_KV440953.1, from coordinate 762,262 downwards.
AACAATCTGCTGCGGACTGCCTACGAATAAAGCGGTTTCCGGGCCGGTCATTTGGTCGAATTCTGATCTTGTTAAGTGAAAGCTCATACCATGTTGCCGTTTAACATATGCCCAATAATTTGAATAATAGGGATAGAATTCATCTCTCGCTTGTTGGGTTGTCCTTGAGAAAAAACCATGTCCCGTAACTCCAACTTTTAAATCCTTTAAATCGTGCCCAGCTTCCATACCGGCTCTAAGGTATAGATCAACCAACGGCTTATATTTTACGGGATCACCACTGAGAATAGCTATGGCCATCCCAACCCCCAGCCTTCCTGCACGGATTGCACTTTCTGACGTGCCTCCCACACCGATCCATAATGGCAGCTCCTTTTGCAGGGGGCGGGGTGCTATTTCGGCATTTATTAATGAAGGGCGAAATTGTCCATCCCAGGTCAATCGCTCGTTTTTGTTTAGTTTTAAGAATAATTCCATGTTTTCCATGAATAATTCGTCATAATCGTTTAAGTCATATCCAAAAAGGGGAAAGGATTCAAGGAACGCACCACGGCCTGCCATTATTTCTGCCCGGCCATCGGAAAGCAAATCCAGGGTAGCGAAATCTTCGAAAAGCCTAACGGGATCTACCGTGCTTAACACTGTGGTGGTACTTGTCAATTTTATTCGTTTGGTAGCTTGGGCAATGGAAGCCAAAACAACTGGCGGTGCAGAAGTAGCATAATCTAATCGGTGATGTTCGCCTATTCCAAACACATCAAGTCCAGCATCATCAGCAAGTTTAGCTGCTTCAATGATCTCCTTTATTCTTTGTGCAGCACTAATCTTTTTTCCCGTATGTGGATCTTCCGCTATCTCCCCCAGTGTATATAGACCTATTTCTATTCCACTATTTTTAAACCCATTCTTATTTTGCATAGGTGTATATCCTTTCATCTATGATGTAAAATTAACCCGCAAGCAATGGAATTGTCACTAATATTTGGAGATAACAAAATGAGATATCTTTATGAAAATGCACATCATTAACTCAGCGTGTCTTTTTTCATAATATGTATCTGGAGTTTTTCTGGTGTTTCATAATATTTATATTAAGGCTTCTTTAGATGGAGTAAAGAGGAAGATTCGGTTCTAGCCCTGCTGCTCCAATGATTTTTTAAATACGGAGAAAACCTGTCATTAGTAAGAATTCGGTATTGGTCGACTGCCAGCAACACATCATATAAAGGCGGCGAAAGGATAAGTTCTGTTCCTTTCGGTGCTTGATTAATTTGATTAAGTTCATTCCTTTTTTGAAATCTTGACCATTGAGAATCCACATAATAAAACCATTCTTTTACGTGCTTCTTCCAATCTTCACCGGTTTGATCGGAAACCTCTATATAAAATTGAGTGTTCATAAATTCTGCAGCATAAGACGTCATACCCTTGTCCCCCTTTTTTTCCGAAAATAGAATGAATGTGCTGCAATAAAATAGTCGGTTGGCAGCAATATCTTTCGTTTATCACTACCTTGAAATGAAATACGTTTTCATGATTTTTGTAATCCAAATGTTATAGCTTTAATGTTGATTTGATTATAGAAAGGAATTTACAAGGAATTATCAAGCTAATGTGTGAAAATTATGTGATAGAAAAAATCAAAAAAGCTGCCTGATTGCTAAAAATTCAGGCAGCTTTTTTCCATTATGGCATAATTAATATGGCATCTCCGACCGGGCGTTCCCCCTTTGGATCGGATGGATGCATGACGAGCTTTGAACCGATTGTCATGGTAGTTGAGCCCCCGCCGTCAAGATTAACCGCATCAACAGCACCCAAGAATTTCATTATTTCTGCACTTTCCTCTAATGTTGTCCCGATACTATTTCCAGGATAGCGGCCGTCAACCGTAACGAGAAGGATACTTCCATCCGCTTTCACTCCCATCATGGTGCGAGGATGCCGGCGGATTCCAAACCGGTAATAGGACTCTGGATTCTTTCGCCAAAAGAATCCTTCAGCAAATGCAGGGATATCAATTGAACCATTTCGAAGCAAACGAGGACCTCCATTAATAATTCCTGTGGTTTGGTCAATTGGAAGCTCCTTTCCGTCGGCTAAAATGGTCGTGTTTACAGCCAGTTTCATTCCAGCCTTTGCATGAGACTTCAGCCAATCAGATGCATCCTTTGTCCCTGAAAGGACTGTCCCGTTTCTTGGAATAGCTCCACCGCGGCGATTCCTTAATTCCGTTACCATTCCTTTAGAATTCAGTACTGCCTCTGTTCCTTCTCCAGCTTCTGTGAATTGTCCAAACACAGGAGTAAACTGTATGAGTTCATTGGTATTTGTACAAGGGATATGTTGATAACCCAGATTTGAACTTATTGTATTCCCATCATTTCCGCTGCGTCTATGGCGTAGTTTTCTGTTTAAACCATCAATACACGTTTTTGATCCATCTGAAGAAACGACAGTTAACTCCGTCTTAACACCTGAAATTTGAACATTTCTTCCTAACCCTTTCAAAATAACGCTTGTTCTGCCCTTAAACGCCTCGCTGATTAAATTTCCCTTTATCATAGAAACGCCTGCTAGGTCTCCAACCGTCCCTGCCGAGGCTCCCATTACAAAATAGCCGCCATTAATTGCTGCAATGGCCTTCGATCGTGCTGCTATACTGCTCACTCTTTCCCGCCCAGGCACAATTCCTGTACCCAGTATTGGGACAATTTTACCTTTGAATATTTTAGGGGTTACTTCGAGAACATTTACAATCCATGGCCCGGTAGTGTTTCCTCCATCCTCTTCAGAATTTACAACAATTAAATTTTTATATCCTTTAGTAGAAAGCTTTTTCCGAAGTGTTTCTGCGTCCTTTTCTAACGGAAAAGCTCCCATACGGACAAGATATCCCAGCGGCCTTCGATCCGGGTCATCATTTGCTCTTTTCGTTATAGTTTCTATTGTTGGATTAAATCCATCAGATTTCAAACGTCTAGCAATGGCGTCGGCTTCGCTTCTTTCAGATCGAAATGCAATATCCACTATGTAAACTGCTTTGTCTGATTGTTTCCCGTGCACAATGTGAGTATAAATCAGTCCCTTCGCAATCCTTTTTTTCACTATTTTTCCATTAAGGTCCAATTTTCCAAGTGGCAGGGATTTTACCGTGGCTTCCGAGGCTTTTACATTTAATTCAAATATCTTTGGAGATACTTTTGGAGCTGATGAGGTTGAAAGTAATGCTGTTAGGGCAAACACAATAAGAATGGATTTAGAAGTGTCTTTGTTCATATACCTTACCCCTTTCTTATTTTTGGATTGTGGAACTAGAAAGTGACACCATTGGCATATCCCTATTTTCATGTTCCTTCTTCTTTAACAGTTAGTTTGTGCAATAAAAAAGAAAAGACACAAAATAAATTCGTGTCTTTTCTTCTGATAGTTTTGCCATTTAAGTTCGTTTACAAGTCTGCCTTTAAGGGATTGTCCGCCAATTATTATCCTAATGTTTTGGCTTTATTGGTTAACCGTATTAACGGCACAGCAGCAAATATCCCGACTACGGCACCCACGATACCCAATAAAAGCGGCCCTGGAAGATGGAGTCTAAAATGTCCCCAGCCTTCTGCATATAGTGGAAGCAATACAATGGCAGCAATTGTTCCTGCTGCTAGAGCAGTTAGATTGACTATAATACGTCCTTTATTTCCATTGTTTTGGTTTTTCGTTTGATTTCTCCAATCGGATGCGATGAGACGCGGAACTCTGCGAATATATACATATGCATGGATAGCTGTCAGTGGAATCCATAACGTCACACTAACCGAGTGAATTTTACCGAACAAACGATCATCATGTCCAAAAGCCAGCCCAAACCCACTGATAAAGACCAATATGGTTGATAATACAAGAAAAGGTGCTAATATCCTTAGGATAAAATTTGGCGGACCATTTTGTACAAACTCATTTGATTTTGTATAATACCGAAAAAAACGATAGCCTGTGCTGTAGATCTTAATAAGAAGGGGCCCTGATAAAAGAATACCAACAAAAATATGTTCTGTAATCAGTCCATGCAAGCTGGCCGTAATCAGCAGCTCTGCTATGATAAAAACAAAAAGGACTGCGCCGGCCCACGCTGTCATTTTCTCATTTCTATCAATCGCTGAGTATTTGTTTTTGTCATAGATTTCTTTTGGATTCATCATTTTACTTCATTCCAATCTGCCATAACTACATTCTCCTTTAATGTCAAGATCATTGATGATTATTTTGCTGCATCTTTTTATGATAAAGGCCCTAAAGATTTCTTTATTACTATCTGCTCACATGATGAACCTATAAACAATAGAGTCCTTTAATAATGCCATTATAAAAAAGAAAAATTAGAATTTATTTTGAAATGCAAAACAAACTTTATACACCAATGATAACGTCGGTGAATTTTATTAAGAAATCCAATTTTCACATCAAAAACTACCTTCTTTTGCCTCATGATTCGGGTTACCTCTCCTTTAAAAACTATCACCGTAAGTAGTTAGATATTATAAAGGATCTTAAACATTACCATTAAACTCCAAAGTTCAACCTTTTTAAATTTAATTCTGATTAAATGTTTGTTGTTTACCCCTATTTCTATAATTAACTTCTATGCAAAAACAGCTTATACAAACAAGATTAATCCGAAACACAACCAGGGCAAGTTATTTTATTTTATCTGGTTGACTAACAAGAGCTAATAGAGTTGTGTTGTTCTATGTAGTTATAAAAGGGTACTGGAAACTGCACTCCAATTTTTAAAAGGAAAGGCTCTTTTCGTAAACTTGGTTGCAATTTAATACAAAAAATAAGGAAATTCACAAGCTTTGTTGTAAATCTGTGAATTGCTTACGAAGAGATGCCACGAAGACTCACATCACACTAATTTAACACTTTTGCGAAAAACAACAATCTATACGAAAACAGCCAAAGGAAAAAACCCCTACTGAAAAAATGGTAAGACAGGGGGCTTAATGGCTTGATCAAATTATTCATTTTCATCCGAATTTTTTTACGGAGCTCTTTGGAGTAGGCCCTAAAAATAAGAGGCGTACTGTTCTTATAATTATTCAATCATAACATTGAATGGAGGATATACGGGATTCAAATTTCTCCTTCCGGAATAAATAGTCATCCATAACGAACAGCTATATTGTCTTTGCTAGATATACAAACCAGGTAAACTTCTCTTTGCCTTAAGGGCCATTCTAAGGCAATACTGCCTGACCTCAATGGAATGGATATCGTCCAGCATGGAGTCATATTTTCCATCTCCGTATTGAAACTTTGAAAATAAGTTATCAGTGTGCCAGCAATGGATATGGGGATGATGATAAAAAGAATTCGTCGAGGTACTCGGAAAATCAAGGATATCTGGTTCTATATTCAACCTATCCACCAAGTGATTGACAGCTATTTCAGTACTATACATCGAAGTAACCCCACAAAACCAATCCGGCCAGTCCCCTCCATCCTGTGCAAATTCCTCAGTTAGTAAATAATAAGCAATTTGTTCACTTAGCTTACAAACCTCCATCACTTTAATGGCACCACCATAATGAGTAGAGCCAATATTATGAAGGCCCTGATGTCTTAACCCAAATTTCTCCGATACACGTTTAATATTCTTTAATACATTTTCTGTGTTGCAATACGCTCCTATTCCCACTGTATAAAAATTTGGCAAGTACGGATTCCATGCTGGTGTTAGGAATGTATCAACGTCAGTCCTTAATAAGTAATCATACTCAGCAAGGAATTCTGATTTATCACTGCTAATGCAATGCAAAGAATTGATAAACCGGTAGCTTTTCCATATACCTTCAAGTGGATTCAGTTCGACCTTAATACAATCATTGGGGACCAGATCTAAAGATGCTTTTGGTCCAAAAACAACCAAGTCCGTGTTATCACTGCAGTCAACATATTTAAAGGATGTATATAAGCATGCAAATTGCTGAAGTAATCCACGAGTGTAGTCCAAGTAAACAACGATAGCTCTTTTCACTTTAATCACCTTTTTTTATATTGTTATAATGAAATAAAGCTGCCGGAATGGGACTCCCAGCCGCTGACCCCAATTTGATCTTTATAGTATAAAGGCTTTTCCATTGTGGTTGGCTGGATAATCTCAAGTGATTCTCCTTGTTTAAGGACAGGAAAGCTTGTTTTCAATGAATCTCTCCAATTACTATATAATCTTTTGGGAAAACCATACAAAACAGTGAACAATCCTCCATAATAATCTCTTCCGGTGTAACCGTCCGCAGTCCACTCATTTTCATTAAAGTGTTCGTTTAGATAATACCTACCGCTTAACTTGTAAAAGTAATCTGCTTCAAAGGATTGAATGGCACGATTAGCTAAGTAAAGTCCAAGAGCTTCCCCAAACCCTTTAAAGGGTCCATCTGCAGCCTCTCTTATCATTCTTTTGTTGCCCAAGTACAAATATTTATCTGCCATTTTTTCTATGTCATAAGGAAGATCTTTTTTCAGCCCCATTTCTATCAAAAGAATTTGGGCTTCCGGCATGGATGTTTTAATCGATTGGATGGTTTTTAAGGTTTGACGAGCCCGCTCATCATCATTAAAGGCAGAACGTGTGGCAGTGTAGCTCAAGGGGTTGGAGGTAATGTACACCGCAGAGGATATAATAAATAAAGACTTTCTATTCAAATCAAACAACACCTTTCTGTTAAAATTAACATGCAAGTATCGTGCTCGATTTTTCTGCGTCCATTCTTTTCATTCCGGTCTCAAAGATTGGCAATCCTGAACTTCAAAAAAATCAACTCTAGCAATCACTAGCTTTTTCTAATTCACTATTTACATGAATAACAAGTTTCTTCCCTATCGCTTTCGTTATTTCATCCCCCTTTAATAGAAGGATCCAATTCACACAATCTTTGAATGTTCGTCTAATGCGCTTAATATACTATGGCTTGAGGATGATGAACGTATGGGTACTTATCTTTAAATCAGCAAAAAAGGCAGTGAATTTTAAAGATTATGTATTCCATTACCCTCGTTTAAAAAAGGGGAATTATTATTAAAATTTAAGGAAGAAAGTGATACAACATAACGAATGATATATAGATAAACTGCCACTTCCAAATCATATCCTTGGAACCCGACTTACACCAAACATGCAGAAGAGCGCTGGACTCTCTATATTATTTTCCAAGGATTTTTAATGCTGATCATTCCTTTACTAACTCCAACTGCCATAGTCATTAAGGGTAAAAAAGGGACCTTCCACCCTATTCAGTGTTGTTGCCCCTTTTTTAACTTTAGGCTCTGTTGATTTCCAGTCAAGATTCTCGCTTTCCGCGGTCGGTCGGAAACCTTTGATCCCCATTATTTTTCCACATGGCCTTTTGTACATTTTTCAGAACACTTATATCTTTTAGTTTCTCTTTTTACATCAACTGAAAAATACTTTAAAACTTTTGAGTCGCAAAATTTTTTTAAAATTAAACCTTTAATGTATATCGAAAATTCGGTATATTAAAAACAAAAAAGCGAGGAGATTATTCATGGCTAAAAGCAACGAAAAAGGCACATTTAAACCTGTAATAGGTCTGCGCCAAGTGCTGGGAATATCCATTGCTGCGATTTCCCCTACAACTTCAGTTTTTCTTGTTTATGGCGATGGTTTACATGCTGCTGGAACAGGTGTGTTTTGGGCATTTATCATCGGGGCTTGTATTGCCATCTCCATGGCATTCTGCTATGCGGAATTAGGTTCTATGTATCCTGGGGCGGGCGGTGCCTATACCATTATTCGAAAAAGTTTAGGAAAACCAACAGGGTTTATTGCTGTTCTGTTATTTCTATTGCTGGGGATTGTTGTGACAGCAAGTATTCTCGTTTCATCTGCCACTTATTTGAATTCACTTGTTCCACAAATTCCCGTAAATTTGGCGGCTGTAGCCATGATGGCATTGATCACCTGGTTCTCTCTTGAACGAATTGGAACTGCAAGTTGGATCGCCATTGCTATGCTCATCATTGAGCTTGCCGTCATTCTTTTATTTATCGTTATCTCTTTTACAAACATGAGCCACCCTATTCGTTTTATCCTTCAACCGGTAAATATCCATTCGCACAGCGTAATGAGTGGGATTAATTGGAGTGCCATGATGGCGGCCGTCGTACCCGCTTTGTTTGCATTTAATGGGTATGATTGGCCACTCTATTTTTCAGAGGAAACACGTGATCCGCGCCGTGTCTTGCCTAAGGCCGTTATGATTTCAGTATTTACAGCCGTCGTAGTGGAAGTGCTTGCAGTTGTTTCTGCTACCCTTGCGATTCCAGATTTCGGTACAGCAATGAAATCAAGTGCACCGCTGACCTATATTATTCAATCAGCAGCGGGAAATGTTGGAGCATCCATTTTAATTATCGGTGTCATTATTGCTATGTTTGATACAGGGTTAAGCGGAAATCTTGCGTATGCACGTATATATTTAGATGCAGCGCGTAATGACAGCTGGCCTTCTCCCATCAATAAGTTCTTCAAAAGTATGAATCAACACAACGTACCAAAATGGGGATTTGTGTTCCTTGGCATTGGAAATGCGTTTTTTTGCTACTTCACCTCTCTTAACAGCCTCATTACGTTTACAGGTGTTATTATCGTAACCATTTATCTGCTGATCGCCATCTCGGCCATCGTAAGTCGGTTTCGGAGTGAAGCCAATCGGCCATTTACAATGCCTATTTGGCCTCTTCCTCCCATCATCGCCATCATTGGAGTAATCATTGCTCTAACTCAACAAGCTGCAGGAGATATTATTAAGACGGGTGTAGTGATTATCGCAGGCATTATATACTGGCTTGCGTATTTGCGGACGAAGGAATTGAAAAAACAAGTTTCAGAAAAATCCCAAAGTGACTATACATTATGAACAGGGGGCTGCAACGAATCTTTTGAAATGCTGGATTCGCATAGGCTGTTGCTTTACAAACAAAGAGGCATTCCGTATATTGTCTTTCTTCGAGACATCCTTTCGTTCATTTTTCATACAATATATACGTGCCTGTCGCTTTTCCGCTTTGTTAAATGACTCTGTTGTTTTTTATCTCATACGTGTGAAATGGGAGTTTCACACGCCTTTCAGATCAACTGAAAATGAACTAAATAACGAGCAGTATTCAACATAGAAATTTTATAAAACAAAATAAAATAGTAATAAAGATTTTAAAAAGAGCCTTCTCAAACCATTTTTCATACCAAAATTCATTCAATTACTTTAGATGAATATTTGATTCAAAAAACAAAAGGGAAGGAGCATTTCACTTATTACCTATCAAAGACATGTGTGGTTTGAAAATTGCTTCCTTTCCTGTAAAGAATGATAAAGTAAGGTTGTAAAAACGCTATATTAGCGTTCATATAAAAAACACCTTCATTATTAAATGAACGGTGCTGTAAAATTCCTTATTTAGCAAATACATGATTTCCAATTCTTTTTAATACAGTTCTTGAAAAAATCCAGGAGCTAGTTGAAGTTTTAGGATTAAAAAAATATAATGATCCATTCCCCTTCCCCATTAAAGCAAGAGCTTCATTTACAGCCTTCTTGGAATCTGAATCTGCCGGCTGATTAATTCGGCCATTTTGTACAGGCTGGAAGGCATAATGGCCATCCGTATTCTGGAAGATGACACCAGGTACTGAATGAGGAAATTGTGAACTGCTCATTCGGTTTAAAACCACCGCTGCTACTGCCACTTTGCCTGCGTATGGTTCACCGCCTGCTTCTGCATGAACAAGCCGGGCCATTAATGATTTATCAGCAGAAGAAATAGGAGAATTGGGAATCACAATATTCTTACCTGGATAAACATGTGACCAATGATTTACTGCTTCAAGGCTCTTTAATGGGACCCCGAAATTTTTGGCAATACTCCAATAGTTTTGCCCATTTGACACTTTATGAGTAAAGGCGGCTGCTTCAGACTTTGTATTTAAAGTTAAGGCTGACATTGATATAAGCAGTCCGCCTGCAATGATTAATTTTTTTAGTTTTTTCATACTTATAAAACTCCTTTATTCTACTTGTATGCCCTACTGATAAGCTACCAGATGTAATATTTCTTTTCATTGTCCAATACCTGGAAAACGTATAGAGCGGCATAGAATCCTATAATAATAGCGGATAAAGCGATTTAGTTAAAAAATGTAAATATCATATCATTTCCAATTTTAACACCAGGAGGAAATTTAATGTTCAATTTTTACAATAGCTTGTCAGAGATGTAACAATGCTTCTTTATTCTTGAAAATGTTCTACCTCTTTCAACAGCCATTTATTTTGCCCTGTTTTATCATACACGGCTATATAATTTCTATTTACCTCAATTAAATTCCACGCATTCAAATCATCAATATCAATTTTGAACGCCATACTTTGAGTCTGTTCATTAGGGTCATATGCTTTTATATAATACTCCTTATAGTCCTTTGAGTGACCTTTCCCAATGACCTTAAGATCTGATGTAGTGCTTGAACTCCTTCCATTATTTACAACTATATTGAAAACTATAGGAGTGATTGCTAGTATCAGAAAAGCAGTAAAAGTAAGCCATCTTTTTTTGGACATGTTCGCATCCCCTTTTATCAAATTAATCTGATTAAAAAATACTTGATTCTTATTTATATTAATTAAGCATGTGAACAATGAATGTAACTGAGTTTTTAACCCATAATAAACAAAATAGCTGCTTTTTAAATTATATTTAAAGCTTCTGGCTGATGGTGATTTGTGCGAAAAACAAAAGGTAGGTAGAACAAGGCTGCACAGGTCGGCGTTATAGCCCTATGCTGATTTAAATCCAACGTTGATTGCAGCGAAAGGAGCGATACTCGTGCGGGGTAAGCGAGTTTGGGATGACCTAGCAGGAGCTTGCTATGATGAGACTCCACTACCGCCCGCGGAAAGCGAGTGCCTGCAGCGGAAAACAACTGGCAGGATGATAAGTAACCTATAGAAAAATCAGAATAATGCCCCGATATCTAAAATAAATATTCCATTTCAGCATAAAAAATGACGGACCTTACAGGATCAACTCATAAACAGATCCACTACTGAACTTTCACTATTAAATTATCTATTTTTATTTAATTTTCAATATAAACTTAAAACAAAAAAATCGTAATTTAAATTTGGAAAACCTCCGCTAAACTGATATATTAAAATTTGTCTTGTTTTTTTATGGCTTTTTTATTGAAAGGAGAAAACGCAATGGAGAAATCTTCAAATGGAAACGTTGGATTTGTAACATTAGTTTCCATTGTTGCCGCAGTCGGCGGTTTATTATTTGGTTATGATACATCTGTGATTTCCGGCGCTATCGGTTTTATTCAAACCAAATTTGGATTCGGTAACGCCATGCAAGGATGGGTTGTATCATGCTTAATGATCGGTGCAATTATTGGAGCTGCTTTCGCTGGATTCTTAAGCGACCGCTTGGGAAGGAAAAAAATGCTGATTGCAGCTGGATTATTATTTACAATAGGTTCAATTTCCTCAGCTGTTGCATCAAACATAACTATTTTTGTAACCGCTCGTATTATTGGTGGGATCGGAATTGGTGTGTCTTCCACCCTTGTCCCGCTTTACATTGCAGAAATAGCCCCTTCTAAGCATAGAGGGCGTTTAGTTTCATTAAACCAATTAGCAGTGGTCATTGGTATTTCAGCTATTTACTTCGTGAATAGAGCGATTGTTAACGCTGGCAGCCAGACTTGGGATATAAATTATTCATGGAGATGGATGTTTGGCTGTGGTTTAATCCCTGGAATCCTCTTTGTCATTTTGCTTTTTCTAGTACCTGAAAGTCCAAGATGGCTACATAAAAAAGGTTTAGAAAAAAAATCCTTTACCATTCTAGAAAAAATCAACGGTACTCAGCAAGCCAAAAAAGAATTAGAAGATATGAAAAAATCCATTCAAAAAGAAACTTCTGGTTCTCTTAGTCTATTATTTAAATCAGGTTACCGTACTGCTCTTCTTATCGGTGTTGTTCTTGCCATCCTGCAACAGGTAACAGGTATTAATGCCATCATGTATTATGCACCTGAAATATTTAAAAAGGTTGGCGTCGGAACAAATGCTTCTTTTACGGAAACTATTATCGTGGGGCTAGTGAACTTTGTTTTTACAATCGTTTCGCTATGGCTGATTGATAAGGCAGGAAGAAAGACCCTGCTAGTCATCGGAGCTGCGGTTATGACTGTCAGTCTTGCTGTAGTAGGCTTTGAATTTAACGCCGCCCATCCGAATGGAACATTAATTTTGATTTTCATTTTACTTTTCGTAGCAGCATTTGCCGTTTCTTTTGGCCCTATTGTATGGCTTGTCATTGCAGAAATCTTCCCAACAAGTATTCGCGGGCGTGCTACTGCCATTGCATCTGTTGCCCTTTGGCTGGCAGATTACGTTGTTTCTCAATTTTTCCCTGTTCTTCTTGGAAAAACAGGAGCTTCGATGACATTTTATATTTTCGCCATTCTCGGAGTAGTGGCATTTATTTTCTCCCTAACAGTTGTGAGAGAAACAAAAGGAAAGACACTCGAAGAAATAGAAACAGATTGGCTTAAATCATAGAATTAAATTAATTTAATCTAAGCAAAAAAGTCCCAGCAGAGAATTCTCCTCTTGGGACTTTTTCTTTCTAAGTGTTTTTTCAAAGCAGGATAACATACTGGAAAGAATTTAAATGACAGATCGAATTTGAGGAAAAAAGGAGGAACTCGAAGAAATTATTGGCTCTTTAAAATAGTTGGTATTTAAGCTGCTCATAAAAGCTTCATTTTATTTGTTGCCAAAAAAAGCTTTATTTAGCATGTATGGAATATTCAGCTTCATTTTTATATTTTTTTCTTTTACTGCTTATAAACCTATCCCAAACCGTCCGGTTCGCTTCCATTTCCATTGTATCATCAAGCGGATCCAGTTTTCTTCCAGTTTTTCGTTCATACGCCTTTTCAATTAGATAATCAGCAATGCGGGGATTTTTAGGAAGTATAGGACCGTGTAAATACGTTCCAATCAGGTTATTGTAATGAAGTCCCTCTTCTCCGCTCTCACTATTGTTCCCAAAACCATTAATTACCTTTCCTAGGGTATTATTGTCATGATAGGTTTGTCCGCTATGGTTTTCAAAGCCAACAATATTCCCAAATTGCTCTGATTGAACAAGAAGATTCGTCATAAGCCTGTCTTTCCCGGCTTTTGTGTAAAACGGAAAAATACCCATTCCTTTTAGTTTATCACCATTTTTCAATTCATAATAATCTCCTAAAAATTGATAACCCCCGCAAATCGTCAGAGCGGATACCCCATCTTCAATCCATGCTTTAATTTCCGGGATCATCGGGCTAAGCCTTTCTGTGGCGATAAATTGCTCCCGATCGCTCCCTCCCCCGATCATGAACATATCACAGCCCGAACTGATGGCATCATCCTGTTTTTTAATCTCTTCTATTCGAACTGGAATCCCTCTCCTTTCGCAGCGATTTTTTAAGCAAATGATATTACCGCTGTCCCCATAAAGATTAAGGGTATCTGGACAAAAATGGTAAATTAAGAGTTCCATATTCCGCCTCCTTCCTTTTATTTTTTTGTTTCCCTTGAAAGGATGCTGATCATAGGTGAAAGACAAGTGTAGGTAGCCATTATATAAGAAGGATATCCCTTCTGTTTGGCGAAGAGAAACGCTTCTTTCAAATCATCCAAAATAGTGATTTTTTCTTCTGGGATCCCTGCATACTTTAATCTTAGTGCTGCATCATGGGCCCTTTTTCCACTTGCAATAAAAGACTCTATTTCTTCTCGATTGGCTGCTTCCATATCGATATCCCATATCCATGAAACATCTTCACCATCCGCAAGACAATCATTTAAGCAAAAGATCAGCTGTTTTTTTTCATCGGTCTGCAAAAACTCCGATAATGTTACATTTGCTCCAGCTGGATTTTTTACCAAATTGAGTTTCCAAACCTCTTCTCCAATAAGAAAATCCTGCATTCTTCCATCCGTTTTTTGAAAGGACAACAAGCCCTGTCGAATCTGATTTGTATTAAGACCTAATTCTTTACATATAGAAATGGCTAATACTGCATTATAAGCATTATACATCCCTTTTAAATTCGTAGAGTAGTTCTCTCCATTTACAGTAAGACGAATTCCTTTTTCCTCCTGGTAAATGTTTTGGACTGAAATGTTTGTAATCGGCCGGGTAAACCCACAGGTGCATTCGTAATGGCCTAAATGACCAAAATGGACAGCTTTATATGTGAATTCTTGCTGGCAGATTGGACAATATTTAGATTCATTCATCCTGTAAGTCGGAAATCTGCCTGCTTTTTCATCTAAACCAGCATAAATCATTTCTGTTGGAAGATCTGAGAAACGATGAACAAAAGGATCATCCGCATTTAAAATTAATTTAGCCTCTATTGTTTTTAAACTGTTCTTCATTTTTTCAATGAGTACATCCAATTCTCCATACCTGTCCAATTGATCGCGAAAAAAATTAGTTATAATAAGGTAATCAGGCTGACACTCTGCTACTACTTTTGGAAGGCTGGCTTCGTCTACTTCAATTACGGCTGTATCATATTCGTTCCATCCCACCATAGGGGTGCTTTGAACCAAAGTAGCCGTTATGCCAGTGACCAGGTTAGAACCCTCCCGATTGGCGATCACCTTCGACCCGGCAGTTTCTAATAAACATGATATCAAGTTTGTTAGTGTAGTTTTCCCATTTGTACCGGTAATATATATTATGGTCTTGGAAATTCGCCTTAGATGCTGTAAAAATTGGGAATCCATATTTCTTGCTACAACCCCCGGAATTGTACTTCCGCCGTAGCCTAGCATACGGCTTAGTTTTCCCGCTGTCTTTCCAGCCCATATAGCCAGTTGTGATTTCATACTAATTCCTCCATGATCGTTCAGAAGTCATTATTTAATTCCCAGATAGATAAAAAATTAATCCAATACACCCGCCCGGAAACAATTATAGTATGCACTTAAATAAAATTCTTTTGTAGCTAATAGAAAATTTATATTTGTGTTGATAACCCTCATTTTTTGTACCGTAAAAAGCAAATTATTTATAGTCTAATTTCTTTCCGTAAACTTTGTTGATATTTGTGACACGAAAAAATGTTTAAATTAAATTCAGTATTAATACTTGTGGATAGTTTACGAAAAAGATGCCGAGATATAGACAATTTACGGAATTATTCATCATGCGTAAAGCAACAATCAATGCAATAATAGCCTTAGTCTAAGATTATTTCTGGAATCACTATAATAAAAAGACACACTGTAACTGTTTTTAGTTCTTCGGCAATAATTTCCCAAAATGCAGTTTTCTATTTCCGCTTCTATTCATTGCATTTGTTGTAAAAAACTGATAACTATCCAACCAAATGTAAAAATATGTATAATTAAGCTAAACAATTCTTCAAATACCGACATTTTCACATTGAAATAATTCGAATATCTGTTTAAACTAAAGGTCTGTTAGATTTCTATGTTGATATCTGATTTTTTTAGCTCATTTTCATAAACAAACTTAGCTGATGGGCTGACAACAGGGTAAATTTAGCACTGCCTATAATAAAAAGTATTTTATACAGATATCATTAGAACCATGAAGAGATGTAAAAAATTTGTACTCGGTTCTAAAATTTCTAGCGTCCTACACACTTTACAATCATTTTTTAGGAAGATCATGAGCCCCTCGTTCAAATGCCTATTAGGTTAATCTCAGCATTAGCTTAAACAAAACTCATATTTTACAGCAGCTGCAGCTTTAATTCACCTTTTAAAAAACTCTCCTTTCTTTTTAAGTAGATACTAAACAATTAAAAAATCATCTGACTAAATTTATCATGCTCTTTTCGTAAAAAAAGAGATAAAGCACCAGGTTCCAGGCTGACTTTTTAGTAATAGACGAAAAGATACCACGGCAACAGACAAAATAAGCTTTTTGTCCCTTGTCTAAAAGCACAATCTATGAGTAAACACAGCCTTTTATAAATATAACAATACACTTGTAAGAAAATAAAAAAATATCTTGTCAATCAATTTACTTTCACTGTAAAATTAATTCAGTTTATATAAAACTAGTAAATAAGGAGCATTCATATGAATTTACACACAAAAGACTCCGCCAATATGTCCCGAATGAATAACAAAAAATTCCATAAGAAATCAAAGCGCAGAAAATCCAGTAGAATATTCTTGGTTTCCCTTTTGCTTTTATTCCTAGGCGGCGGAAGTTTTCTATATGGTACGAATATGGGGCTGCAGTTCCGGAAGATGATGGTTGGTTCCGTACTTTCCTCACAGCACCCGCAATATGTTAAATATATGGGGTTTTTGCTTCCTCAATCCGAAATTAATGCATTGTATGCTGCATGGAAGCATCCTCCAACTGTCCAAACTACTATTAATCCCCAATTATTGGCCCACACAAAGTCGAGCGAAGGGATTCGTGTAGATACAGTTGAGACACAGAATTATACGGCAAAAATTATGGTAATTCCTGATCCAACAACGGTTCATCTAGTTGCATCACAATTCACAACAAAGGGACAGGCTTTATCCGATTTAATAAAAGAAAATAATGGAGTTGCCGGTATTAATGCGGGCGGCTTTGTGGATAAAGGAGGAGACGGTTCAGGAGGCCAGGTAATTGGTATTGTTATCAGCAATGGCCGGCTCTTGTCAGTTCCAAGTGCAGGCAGAAACTCCAAGCAGTTGGTAGGAGGTTTTTTAAATGACGGCCAGTTTATTACAGGACGCTATTCAGTTAATGAATTACTCAATTTGGGTGTAACAGAAGCTGTAAGCTTTGGGCCGCAGTTGATTGTAAACGGCGTAAACCGGGTAACACCTGAAATTGATGGTGCGTGGGGCTGGGCTCCTCGGACTGCCATCGGGCAAGAGAAAGACGGCAGTGTTGTCATGATTATTACTGATGGACGCTTTTACTGGAATAAGACCCATCGTGGCGCCTCAATGTCGGACATGGCAAAATTATTTGAATCCTACCATGTTACAAATGCCATTGCAATGGATGGCGGTGGTTCTACGACTATGATCAAAGACGGTCAGCTTCAATTAAAACCTGCAACCAATACTGCAGTCGGCATGCGATACTTGCCAAATGGATGGGTTGTTATTCCAAAATAAAGAAGGCTTAACTTATGCGAAAACTGCCATAAAATAAAACACATCTTCCAGTATTTTGGGAGATGTGTTTTATTATTAGATGAAACAATCTTTATTTTTATCATTATTAAAATATTAATTTACCAATCACAGCAAAAGATACAGAGCCTTCTTCTGGTTAATACTAAATTATTAAACTGGTTATCTGCTTTTTGAAAGGTTCAACACACATCAAGGGTGATCATGAATCGTTGTTTCATTAACATTTTCAAGAGCTAAGCCCGTCGTTTTTGGACCAAAGAAACCAATATCAATCATGATAAGAACCATTGCACACGCAACTATCTCAAACATTTCAGCTGCTCCATGCAGCTTCAAAACCGGAAGCAGAATAAATGGCATTAACCCACTCATAAGTCGGCTTAGACTATACGCACTTCCCGTTGCTGTTGCACGAATAGACGTTGGAAAAATTTCTGCTTGGAATACATGGTAAGCATTTGAGAAAATGTTACTGACTAGAGTATATAGAAAACCAAGAATGAGAATGGATGCAGGAGATACCGATAATCCAAAAAGAATACCAAATACAGCCATACCAAAAGCAGCGCCAACAATCAGCCATTTTCGGTGCACACGTTCAATAATCGGAATAGAAATTAAAGATCCTATAGGATAACCAAGAAAAGAAATGGTTGTATATTCAAGCGAATGAATAACAGTTATCCCCTTTGCAGCTAACACAATAGGAATTAATGTCCCAAAACCATAATATCCAATTGTTTGCAATATTTGAAATACCCATAACATTGCAGTCCGCCCAATAAATTCTTTTCTAAATAATGCTACTGAGGGTAATTTTGCCGGATTCGAATTTGGCAGCACTTTTGTGTTGGAATTGGGCTTACCGGCAGAAGGATGTCCCGCCTGTTTTTCGAACATTTGAACCACTTGTTCCGATTCCTTTACTTTTCCTATACTCATCAGCCAACGGGGAGACTCAGGCAAATATTTTTGCAAAAATAAAGCTGTAAAACCTCCAACCGCACCGATAATAAATACCCATCTCCACCCTGCCATTCCTGGATGTAACGGTACAAGCCAGCGTGCCAGAAAACCCTCAACCGGTACAGCACAAACCTGAATAGTATACGCCCAAGCTGTAAGCCGGCCGCGTTTGCTGTTAGGCAATAGCTCGCTTAAATACGTATCACATAACGCCGGTTGAGAACCAATACCAACACCTGCTAAAAATCTGAAAATAATAAGTGTTGTTATGTTATTACTAAAGGCTCCAAGCAGTGTGAAGACTGAATAAATGATGAGGTTTACAATGAATGCTTTCTTTCTTCCGATGCGATCCGCCAGATTCCCGATTATTAAGGCACCCAAAAACATCCCAAGAAATGCCGATCCTAACAGTAAAGGCTGCACCGCGCTTGAAACGTGGAATTGCTGCGTCAGCACCGTACCTAAAACACCCGAAAGAAACACATCAAAAAATTCAAAGAATAGAGCAAATCCGATTATAAGGATTACCTTTTTGTGAAGACTTGTCACGGGCAGCCTATTTAATCTATCCGTGATGGATGCATTAGATAAAGGCAGTATCCCCTTTTCGCTAGTTTCATAACTTCCCATGGATGAACCTCCCCTTTTAATACAATTATGTTTTTTGTTAACGCTTTCATTTTAACGTGGTTTTCACCACACGTATACTTTGTGTAAATAAACTATATAAAATACATAAAGTTTATTTTGTGCATTTTGTTCACGAAACATGCAATACTCCCCTTTTGATTTTTTGATTTATTAATTGCTGATATTATGTAGTTTGCTATAAACTGTTATTAAAACATTTAAAAACAGAGTCATCTGAGGGATAATCATGCGCTTTCAATTTAAATTAATCGTATTTATCGGCATCCTGCTCCTTTCTGTTATTGCTATTTTGGTTTTGTCATTTCAATATATGGCTGCTTCTACCTTAAAACAACAAATCGGTGAAAGGGCTTTAAATATTGCAGAAACCGTTGCCATTAGTCCAGATATTATTGAAGGTTTTCAGCAGCAGGATCCTGCCAAAACAATTCAGCCCATAGCCGAAGACATTCGCAAGAAGACAGGTGCACAATTTGTGGTTGTGGGAAACCGGCAAGGTATTCGATATTCTCATCCAGATCCTGACCGTATTGGGGAAGAAATGGAGGGCGGCAACAACCAAGCTGTTTTAAAAGGTCATACTATTCTCGAAGAAGCTGTCGGTACCCTCGGGCTTTCTTTAAGAGGAAAAGCACCGATTATTGATCAAGAAGGCAAGGTAATTGGCATTGTTTCAGTTGGATTTTTGACAAAAGAAATAGATACAACAATTTCTACTTACCTAAAGCGAATTATTTATTTAGGGATCGTGGCTTTTATCATAGGTGTTTTAGGCACCCTGTTCATTTCGAGCAGAGTGAAGAATGCAATTCTCGGACTTGAACCGGAAGAGATTGGGCGTTTGTATCAAGAGAAAAAAGCTATACTTGAATCCATTCGGGAAGGAATTGTTTCAATTGATTCAAAAGGGCTGATTACAATGGCAAATCAAACAGCCTGCAAAATGTTTGGGTATTTGAGTGAAAAGGAATTATTAGGAAAAGCCATACAAATAGTCTATCCAAATTCCAGTTTGTTGAAGGTGCTACAAACCGGTATACCTGAATTCGATCAGCAATCGAGAGTAGAGGATCAAGTTATTATCATAAATTCCCTCCCCGTCTTTAATTATCAAGGCAAAATATTAGGTGCAGTATCCAGTTTTCGTAATAAGTCAGAATTGTATCATCTGATTGAGGAATTATCTCATGTAAAACAATATGCAGAAGCACTCCGGGCACAAACTCATGAATATTCAAACAAACTGTACATGATTTCCGGCTTATTGCAATTAGAATCTTATCAGGAAGCCATTGATTTTATTACACGTGAATCTGATGTCCATCAAAATCTTATCCATTTCATTATGGAACAAATTCCCGATCCCATGATTGGGGGCCTACTGATAGGTAAATTCAATAGAGCTAGAGAATTGAAGGTAGATTTGGAAATTGATCGGGAAAGCAGTTTTTCTGATGTACCCGAATCCATCGATCGTAACGAATTAATTACTATAATTGGAAATTTAATTGATAATGGCATTGAGGCCGTACTCCCTTCTTTTGTCACTAGAAAATTGGTACAAGTGTCTTTAATTGACTTAGGAAAGGATTTAATTATCGAAATTGAGGATTACGGAATGGGAATTCCAGATGAAATTTCTGATAAAATATTTGATTTGGGATTCTCTACAAAACTGGAAAAATCCCATGGGATTGGTCTTTCATTAGTCAAATACTCAATAAAAGAATTACATGGGTACCTCACATTTACAATCAAGCCTTCGGGAGGCACTATTTTCACTGTGATGATTCCTAAAAGAAAGGAGTTTGGAGTAATTGAGCAAAAAGTTTAATCCATTAGAAAATATACAAGTACTAATCATAGATGACGATGTGCGAATTTCTGAGATTAACCGCAGATTTGTTGAAAAAATCGAAGGTTATACAGTAATAGGAATTGCCACAAATAAACAGGAAGCAAAGGAACAGCTAGAAGTTCTTTGTCCTGACCTTGTCCTTTTAGATATTTATTTTCCTGACATGAGCGGATTGGATTTTCTTCGTTTTATTAAGGAAGTCCAACCTGATACAGATGTAATCATGATAACAGCGGCTAAGGAAGTTAGAGCTGTAAAGAATGCCATTAGAAGCGGTGTGTATGATTTTATCGTGAAGCCAGTAATTTTTGAAAGATTTCAAACTACACTATTAAATTATAAAAAATTTCGAAATAGATTAAATAAGTTGGCACAGGAAAACCAGAAGATTAATCAACATGAAATTGACGAACTGTTTATTAACACTGATGCCTCGGCCTTTAAACGAAAGGACAACTATCATTTTCCTAAGGGAATTGATCAGCTGACATTAGAAAAAGTTAAAGCTGCCGCTCAGGAAATGAATTACGGTTCCTCTGCAGAACAAATTGGCAGTAAAATAGGAATAAGCCGCACAACTGCCCGTCGTTATTTAGAGTACTTAGTTTCGCAAGGTGAAGTAGAAGCCACCCTTTCTTATGGTGATGTAGGACGTCCGGAAAGAATTTACCAAAGTTTTAACAAATGAATGAGTAAATATCTTAAAGGACTCCTTCGCCTTTGAGAGTATTACGTGAAAAACCGGTTTCTCTTTCATTACTGAAACTATTAAGCCATAACTCAGAATCATCCGTATAATCGATCTGAGTGTACACATTCATTACTTTAATTCATTGATTTTTCGTTCGAAAAAGATCGATTCAGGAAACAGAGGCAAATTTAGTTCCTTTATCTGTATGTATCCAGCCTGGATGTATTATTGTATGTCCCTTCTCCAACAACTACTTTTATTTCCTCTTGCTTTCCCGCTTTTCCCCTTTTAAACAAATGGATTTTTTTACCGAAGGTTAAAGAACACTGTTGTTTTTTAGCTCCCTCATGTGAAACGGCGGTTTCACACGCCTTTCAGCAAAGCTGAAAGGTTACAGTAAAGAAAGAGCAGTTATCAACATTTAAATTTAGCACAACCAAAATATTTATAGCAATGGGTGAAGATAAAAAGTAGAGTTACTGTGTAATGATATTATGTAAATACCTCTTGAATTCTTTGATTGACAAACACTCATTAAGGTACCTGTGGGGATCCGCCCTGCCACTTTTCTCATCAGGAGTCTCATGCTTATCGGTGCAAAGAATGTTAAACCTAATAAATAGTAATGTTAACTTATATGAGCACCACTATTTGTCCTGCATGTTATTCTTGTACATATAATCCCAGTTGAATGATGAATGGTTATCTATGTAGAACGATTAGGAGAATGGTTCAAAAAAGTTGAAGATTTAATTGGTTATGTGTCACAATGAAAGTGGATACATATTAAATCCTGTAAAGCTATTCGCCAGTTGATTGCATCCAAGAAAAAAGGTAATCAAGAATGCAAGGGGAGGAAACAACACATGAGAACTATGAAACTTGGAAAAAGTAATTTAGAAGTACCCGTCGTTGCTGTCGGCTGCATGCGTATTAATTCATTGGAAAAAAACGCGGCTGAAAAATTTGTACAGACCGCACTGGAACATGGTGCAAATTTCTTTGACCATGCAGACATTTATGGCCGCGGTGAATGTGAGAAGATTTTTGCGGATGCTATCCATATGACTGATTCCGTTCGAGAAAACATTGTTTTGCAATCGAAATGCGGTATTCGGCAAGGGATGTTTGACTTTTCTAAAGAGCATATTTTGAATTCAGTCGATGGCATACTAAAGCGTTTAAATACTGATTATCTGGATGTTCTTCTCTTGCATCGTCCCGATACATTGGTCGAACCTGAAGAAGTCGCAGAGGCGTTTGACATTCTTGAAAGCTCAGGTAAAGTTTTACATTTTGGTGTATCAAATCAAAATCCCATGCAGATTGAGCTTTTAAAGAAATCAGTAAAGCAAGAAATAGTTGCCAATCAGCTTCAATTAAGCATTACAAATTCCACCATGATATCAAATGGTATCAATGTGAATATGGAAAATGACTCTGCCGTAAACAGAGATGGGAGCATCCTGGATTATTGCAGACTAAATGATATCACCATTCAGCCCTGGTCACCATTCCAATACGGATTCTTCGAAGGAGTATTTATAGGTTCTGATAAATTCCCTGAGCTTAATCAAAAATTAGAAGAAATCGCTGAAAAATATGGTGTAACAAGCACAACAATCGCCATTGCCTGGCTTTTGCGCCATCCTGCAAAGATGCAGCCAGTTATCGGGACAATGAATGAAGAGCGGTTAAAAGATTGTATAAAAGCCAGCCAAGTTCAGCTCGATCGCGAAGAGTGGTATGCTATTTACCGGGCAGCAGGAAATATCCTTCCTTAAGAATACACATTGAATTTTGTTGCACCCTGGTCCGTATTGGCCTAGGGTGCTTTGTTATAATGGCTAATTATTTTTCATTTATCGCTTCGATTAATTGTCTTTACGGTTTACTTCTTCTCAGTTTATTTGCCAATACGATATTGGTTCTCCCTCCTTTTTTTCTGCATCTGCATTATGTAATAGGAACTGATGCTCAATTAAAAGAAAAAAGGGAAATAGTAAATAATGCTCAAAATTCTCGGTATTAAAGGAGAAATTCGAGAAAATATTGATGTTGTTGTAATTATACGCCTATAGAAAACTTAAACTAATGTAATAAGCTTTACTGCAAAAAAATTAAGACCATTTATTAAAAGCTGTTTTACTAAGGATTCTCAACAGATCCCTTTAAGTGTGGTGTCTCCCCTTTTTGTGCCTACCATGAAGGAGTCACATGCCTCCCATTTCAAATAACTATGTATGGAATTAACTGAGACATGGCGCGTATTCTGGCCTTCCTACTGATTGATTTCCTCCCGGTGCCTGAGAGTCTCTTCTTCCTTGAGCTCCTGCTGGGTTTCCCTCAGGGTTCCCGTGCTTTCCGCTTCAATCATTTAGCAATCAATATTAAAATTGAGCTTTTAGTAAAGAAAATATAGAATAAGGGGGTGTCTAAATGATAGAAATGGAACTTATTGCAAGATTTTTAATTGCTGGCATTCTAGGAGCATTAGTCGGTTTTGAGAGGGAAAAACGTTTTAAAGAAGCTGGCCTTCGTACACATTTTTTAGTTGCTGTCGGCAGTGCCCTTGCGATGGTCGTATCTAAGTATGCATTCGATGATGTTGTGAATAATCGTACGATTGAATTGGATCCCAGCCGAATTGCTGCAGGTGTTGTAAGCGGAATTGGCTTTTTAGGAGCCGGTACAATCCTTGTCCAAAGACAGTCTGTGCGAGGACTAACGACTGCTGCTGGCCTTTGGGCTACTGCTTGTATTGGGCTTGCAATTTGAACAGGTATGTATATAATCAGCATTTGCGGCACAGCCCTTGTCCTTTTATGTCTGGAAGCACTAAGCCGATTATTTAAACCGGTCTTTAGCAAATATCATAAATTATCCGTTCATGTTCCTTCAAATCAAATTATTTCAGAAATCATAGACATATTAACCATACATCAACTTAATGTCATCACCTATCAAGTGAAACTAAAAACTAGCGATGAAGTTTCGTTCTATAAACTGGATTTTCAGCTTCAAGCAAATGGTTCCTTGTAGCAAAATGACATTATCAAAGCACTTCAGTCAGTGCATTCAATCGAAAGGATAAAATTTGATTGATCAAGCTTTCTTGCTTTATATGCTGGTCCTATCTTTGAGAAAGAATTTATATGATAATGAGATCATTGTGAACAAAGCCCCTAAATTTACCCCATGTTAATAAAAATCATACTGAACGGCAAACGATATCCTTCATAATATCACTTATATAGAAATATAAGAGATGATACTTATTGTGTTTATTTTTCGATAAATCAGCAATTGATTAATTAAATGGAGGTAATTTGATGATAAGAAAGGATATGACCATTTTTTTCTTGTTGCCGGGCTTGCTGACTTCAGTTACATGTTTTTGCGCACGCATAGGCTTGGACCTACACTATACTTCCTAGACATTATTTTATTCCTGGCAGCCCCATTATTACCTTCCTTATGCCGAAGGGCAAAGCTAAGTATTTTTACAATGACCCTATCATTTGTTTGTTTGCTCTGTTTTGCAGGATTTACCGCATGGGTTATACATGCACTTAATCATATTGGACCAAAATAAACTGCGATGTAATAATAAGCTGCCAGTTTTGAATGGATACAGACTACTGCCTTCAAGGAGTGTCTTTTTTTATTTGCTTTGATAACCTTATTGTTGATATTGAACAAATGAGGATTGGAGTGGAAGAAAGGAGACTCCGAGGGGAAAATGTGCTTTAAACCTACCAGACTCAAAGCGCCGAGGGAAAGCTCATTAACCGGACATGGAAAATGAGCGCCTGGATAGGAAATCAACAAGCAAGATTAACAGAGCTTTGCATTTGCAATTTCCATAATTTACCTATACGTGATTTTATCTGCCATTCGAATTGTTATAAAAAGGTGTAATGGTTGTATAATCCGTTCAACACCCATCGAAGGATAAAGGCTTAATACTTCAAATCTTGGATTCAGACTTCTTGCTTAGCAAAAGCTGCTTCCTTTCAGAATGTAGTTTCTTTTCCGTTTCACATGGAATGCAAATATTCATTTTACTATTAAATTGATTATGATATTTCGTTTCTCCACATACTCTGCAGGTTTTAAATAGCGGACAATGGAAGATGGAAAAAACCTCAAAAATAGACTTCTGCTGCAGCAGAACATTCTCTTTGTATTTAATAAGCAGTCTTGCCGTATTAATTGCGTCTGATAATCCGCTGTGCCATTTCCCTTCTATTGGAATTCCCCCTAATTCTATTGCTTTTTTCAGCCCTAAGACACCATCCATTCCTGTCAATGCTTTAGAAATAGGCAATTGAATATCATTATAATTCTTAATCCAGCTCACGTTAAATCTGTTAACATCATAATTATGCTGAATGATATCTAAATCTGACCTGCTCCATGTACACAAATAGTAGTCATCATTCTCCAGCCATTTTATGAATTTTTTAATTGCTTGCTGTAAAGGGATAGATTTATACATATCTTCCTTTTCCATCCCAATCATTTTTCGGGAGCTTTTAGGAATATATTTAGTTGGAGGAATAATATATTGTTGAAAAGTATCAATTACACTTGGTTTTTCATCATTTAAGTCTACTTTTACTGCGCCAATTTCAATAATATGTCTTTCTTGTCCCTTTTGATGTGTCCTAATGGTTTCTAAATCAAAAACAATCGCTAGCATCATTACAAACTCCTCATATATGCAGATAAAAGCCTTACGGCAAAATAAATTAATAGTTGAATTTAACTATACTATACCATACCAATTGCATTTGTTATCCATTCTTCTTACGATCTCATGTGGCACAAACACAAAAAATGAACTCATTTCCATTTTGATTGGCCATCTCTTTCTTGCACTTTTCTATATGATTAGGGAACAGAAACATGTTATTTTTATTTATTTTAGAGTTACAAAAAAATCCAAAGCTGTTTTAGCTGTGGATGTAAGAAATGTTCCCTTCAAATTTTTTTCAAGATTCCCAAATAGTTGCTCCATTCCCCAACGTCTTCCCGATATCTTTCAGCCATGACCCTTACAATTTGAGCCATGTGGGTTAAATCATGTACTACCCAAGTTGAAAGGAGCTCCCTTGCACTAACAGAACCAAATTCAGGATGCTGCCCTGTTAACTTAAGCTGCACTTCATCTGTAATTAGTTCCTTCAGCTTTATAAGGTTTTGTTTTCTAACCGATTTAAAAACAAATAATTTTTGCTGCATGGACATTTTCAGATCATCATTTAAGTGAGAAAACCGGTTAAAAGGTGGAAATGGTGTATTTTCACCTTTCTGAAGAATAATTTCCAGCCTTGGAATCCAGTTGTATTTTTCTGCGTCTATCAGGTGCCCAATAACTTCTGTCACATTCCAGGTGCCCTGCCCCTCATTGCAAAGAAGCCAATCTTCTGATAGTCCAGATAAAAAATAATCCAACGTTTGTGGTGTCCGTTCAAGAATCTCTATAGCTTCCTTCAGATTAAATTGCATATAACGACTCCCTTATACTAAGTTTAATAATAATCTCGCTTCCTTGATGCTGCTGCTTTTAAAAAAGCAGGATAAATATTTCCATACCTTTACATCCGGAAATGAGTTAATCAAAAAAATATTATGTAAGCGCCACCTAAATCTGTTTAACTTCTCTTTCCCAAAATTCAGCTGTCCCTATGTAAATATAATTCTAACCTTTAATCGCATCGATCATTAATGACGGGAATAACGGTTTCTCACCTTGATTTCTTGGATCGATTTTTTTAGAACGATAGATAACTCCATCATCAATATCCCAGTCATTAAAGTGAAAAATCCCTTTTTCATCACAAAACTCGATTAATCGGATTTGAAATCCGGCAGCTTCGAACATGTCTGATAATATTTTATAGGTAAACACGATTTTATGATCCGAAGCAGGATGGTCTTTCGGGCCCGGCCCCCCTATTTTAACATTGTTTTGATAGTCTAAATCCGGAAAATAACCATCAGGAACAGCACAGCGAACGTATCCATTTGGTTTTAAATACTTGTAGCATAACTTTGCAGCTTTTAATCCTTCTTGATAAGTAAGGTGTTCCCAGACGTGTTCTGCTAAAATAGCAGTTAAAGAATTAGGCTCAAATTTGTTTTCCAGGTATTCAGATCCAATAGATTCAAATCCTCTTCCTGTGTGTGTATCCAGCCTGGATTATTATTGTATTCCCCCGCTCCAACAACTACTTTCATTTTTTAAAACTTCCTCCCCTTTTTCATAAACATGTCTAAAATGCTTTTTTATTCATTTCGATATACTCATCTAGATTACCTTCTTACTTCCTTTTCACAAAAGTTCAGCTTCTCCATTCATTATTCGAATTGAGAAAAAAACAGGATTATTCCCTTTTGATTTCCAATTATATAAATTACAATTCTTAAAAATGGCTATTGATTTACGTTGCATGCACTCTCTTTCCGCTCCAATCATCAGGTGAAAACTTAAATTCAACATATATAGTTCTTTTATAAATCACGTAAATAGATTATACTAAGTTAACGATTAAAATAATAAAGGAGCCCTATTAATGACTGTAAATAATGAGTCTGAAGCACAAAAAAAGAAAATGAGCCTTCAAGAGGCAATGAAACTGCACCTCGAAAATAAAAAGAAACAAGCTTCTTCTCCTAAAGGAAAAGCGGATCCTACTCATTCCGCCAAGAAAATGAAAAGTCAGCAAACGAAAAAAGCAAGTAATACGCGAAGAAAAATGGGAGTCTAATGAACGGAAATAATCGGAAAGACATAACTCCCGGGATATCTGTAGAAATTGTTTTGAAAGCTGATCAAAAAACGGGCAATCTGACCAAGGGAATCGTGAAAGATATCCTTACCAACTCAGCTACACATCCGCATGGAATCAAGGTCAGATTAACTGACGGACAAATCGGCCGTGTACAGAAAATATATCCAAAATAGCAGAATGAAAAGCGAAAAGCATTCAGGTTGTATCCATGAATGCTTTTCGTTTTTCATTCAAGCCTTCTTTTTCGCTTATTCCAATAAGAAACCATATATTAAGGAATGCCTAATTAAGCAATATTAACCGCCCGTGCAGCGACCACAGCTACAATAAGAAGAGAGATAGAGGACTGTACCATCATAAAAATTTTCGCCTTTTTGGACAGTACCAGCGTATCCGTAGGGCTGAAGGCTGTATTTGTATTGTAAGCCAAATAAAAATAATCCAGAAAAACAGGGGTCCATTCTTCAATCTCTTTTATGTCAAACGTCATTTGAGGAAATAAAAAATCAGGTGCTTCACCTTTTCCACTATGCCTTTTTAATGGACCTCCCCGATCCATTTCCCAGTACCACACAGCAAATACTCCTATATTGATAATCCAAAGCAAACAGGCACTACGGAATAAGCTGGCAGCACTCGCAGAATGATGGAATAATGCATGAATGAGAAATGCCACACTTGTGATAAGGCCTGCTGTAACCACACCTGCTAAGCTAAGAGACAATATCCGAGTCCTATCGTGATTGCCCCTTACCACACTTATCTCCATTGGCACAAGCAAAATTGCAATGGCAAAAAGAATGGTCCATCTTGGTCCAACTGTTAACTTGTCCGATAAAATACTCAGTAAAACTCCTATAATAATCAAAGTAAGGATTGATGCTCCCCTGGGAACATGCATTTTTTTCTTTGCTCCTATGTGAACATTCCGCAAAACAATTATTCCTCCCTGAAAACAGTTAGTGTGCGCTTTTGATACCTATACCCTATTTTCCCCTCATTTGCTATCTAAGGATAACGAGATTCTATATTTTTTTATCTGTCTATTCTATATGCAGATGAATATCTTTTTTAGACTCTGTTAATCATTCTGTGTTGTTAACTGCTCGTTTTGCAGCTCATTACTTCAGCTGTACTGAAATAATGAGCTGCAAAACAATACAGTCCTTTAAAAAACCTTTTAATGAGTTGTTCAAAATCAAGTATAATGCATTAAAGCATTTTTGTTTTTTGTCGGTTGCTAAGATTTATTCGAAAATTTTTCAAGTGAAAATTGACAAAACTGTGAACTTTAATCCTTTTTTATTTTTCTTAAAGTATGACATGCAATAATGAACATCTAATAACTTTTTGTAATTAGGAGAATTTTACATGGCTATTTTATTCGAAGCAATCAAACTAAACAGTCAAATTAACCAATTAAGGCAGAAGCTAATAAAGGTTGGTAAAAAGAAGGGATTCACACACCCGGAAACAATAAAGTATAGTCAGGATTTAGACAAGCTAATTATTGAATTTCAAACGATTACTCTGCAGTAAGCATGAGAAAAGAAGCGCCATTTTTAATCGCTTCTTTTCCCATGTTGCTATCGATACAAACGCCCCTTTACAAATCTTTTTTCATAAAGACACTATTTGGATCTAGTTTGTAATCTGAAAAAGGCCCGCAATATTGAAAACCAAAGCTTTCATACAGCCTTCTGGCAGGCTCAAAAGCCTTCATCGAGCCCGTTTCCAAACTCAGGCTTTTATATCCCCTTTGCTTAGCTTCATTCAAAATATGACGAAGGATCCTGCCTGCTACACCTTTTCTTAGGTGCTTCTTTGATGTACGCATGGATTTAACTTCTCCGTGCTGGCAATCAAGCTCTTTAAGTGCTCCGCACCCAACTAATTCCTTTCCCTCCCATGCACTCCAGAAAGTGATGTCAGGATTTTGCAGTTCTTTAGTGTTTAATGCATGAATACTTTCCGGCGGTGAATGAACTGCCATGCCATGAAGATGCTCTTTTACTAACTCTGCCACTTCAGAGCTTGTTAAATCATCAATTTTTATTTCCAACCACCCTTGCCTCCCTCTTTTTCAAACCACTTCTGTTACCAATCATTTTAGTAAATCGCCAATGTTTCATCTTCCATTAGATTAAAATAAAATAAGCTGCTCGCTGGTTTTTAAATTTACATTATTACTTTGACTAGGAGCCTCTTATTATCATTTTATTTATAACGTTGTAGTACGTAAATCTTTTTTTAAATAAGAATTTCCGCATAATAAATAACCTGAGTCCCTCTTTATTGGACTCAGGCTTTCTTTAATTGCCTATAACTTCATACTTTTACACAATAGCGTAAGCTTTTAATTATTTTCTTTTAACGTTAGCTGGGCTACACACTCCACATGAACCGTGTGAGGGAATAAGTCTACTGGCTGTACAACATTCAAGGAATAGCCAAATGCTTCAAGCTCTTTTACATCCGTCGCAAATGTATCTGGATTACAGGAAACGTAGATGATACGTTCAGGCTTTGAACGCCCGATTCTTCTCATCACTTTCCCTCCAGCTCCTGATCGAGGCGGATCAAGCAAAAGCAACTCTGGCTTTCCGAAGCTTTCCAAAACCTCATCAATCCCTTTCCTGGCATCTTTCGCCAGGAAATAAGTGTTGGTAATTCCGTTATCTTTCGCATTTCGTTTTGCCGATTCTATCGAGGTTTCAACTATTTCAATACCCGCAAGCCTTCCTACTTTATTTGCAAATGGAAGCGAAAACGTTCCTACACCGCAAAATAGATCAATCATACTTTCTGTTTCCTTAGGCTTGGCCATTTCTATAGCAATATCAACAAGCTTTTGTGCCTGTATCGGATTTGTCTGGAAAAAGGTATCAAACCATAGGCGGAAACGATAACCGGACATTTCATCATAGATATAATCACGGCCTGAAAGAACATGTTTTTTTTCTGATTGAGCCCGATCTGCCCAATCTGTATTTTCAAGCCACAGCAAGCTTTTAACATTGACAAAATTCTGTTCAATCCTCTTTATTAAATCCTGCACTGCTTTTTCAAGCTCACCAACAGGTGCTTCAGTAGCAAAAATCCCCAGCATCATTTCACCGGTAGCAAATGACTGCCTTACCATTAAATGTCTTAGTAATCCTTCATGAGTATCCTTGTCATAACCGCGTAACTGATAATCACTCACCCAGCGTGCTACTTCCATGGCAGCTTCAACCATTTCTTTTCCTGCAATAAGGCAGGTTTCCAATGAAATGATTTTACGGAAATTCCCTTGTTCATGCAGACCAAGGGAGCCATCAGGTGAAAAAGTAAACTCCATTTTATTTCTGTAATGCCAGGGATTTTCCATTCCGATTGTATCCTGAACCAGATCTGGGCTAAATCCTTGTTCTTTTATAGCTTTTTTCACGTGGTCCGTCTTTTCACTTAATTGGCCTTCGTATTGCCAATGCTGCCATACACATCCTCCACACCGGTCAAAATGTGGACATAGAGCCTCCACTCTCTCAGGATGAGCTTCCACTATTTCTTCTGGCATTGCTTTTCTTCTTTTACGTTCTGGCCGGTCAACTATTACTCTTACCTTTTCTCCTTTTAATGTCTGTGGAATGGTAAGTTTTAATTTTTTGGGGTTACCCAGTTCATTATCTCTCCAAACTGCAGCCTGACCTGATCCTTTTTCATCAAGAAAATCTATCTCAGCGGTAAACATTTCTCCTGTTGTATTTGTCAATTCTTGTTCCTCCTTCAACAACTTAACTACTTCTTTATACAAATCCCTTTAAATGGATTTAGAATTCTCAATTCAATAAATAAAGATTTCTGCATACTTACTAAGTATAAATGAGGATAGACAAAATGGGAATCATCATCTCATAATAGATAGTAGCAAGCTTATTTAAACAGTCACAATACTCGCATGGAACAGCTAGTAAGAACTTTAACATACTTAAGAAGTCAATGATAATAACATAAAACGCATGACCCAGTCATGCGCTTAATACTTTGTTGTCATTCAACTATTTTTCAAGGCTATAGAAAGGGCACTTGGATAAAGTAGAATCATCATCCCGTAAGAAGTATTGCCTCCACTCAAAATTATCATCATTTCCATAGCTGTTTAAATCAGGATGGATCGGTATTGCATCATAATTGCTTAATCTCCTGCGAACCTGAGATTTTATCCTCGCTGCATGACTTTGGGAACGATTAAATTCGTTTAATACCCAGCGTGGTGTCACAGCAAGCATAAAACAATCAAAGTGCCTGCTTTTTCTATTTAAATGGGAAGGGGTAGCACAGTACATAAAATAAGGTTCTCCATTAAAGCAAAATTCCCAGGCAGGACTATGCGGATCTCCCGGAATATTATACGGCCATTCTCTTTCGTCCATTTTTGCGAGTACTCTTAATTGCTGCCAAAACATCCCTTCAAAATTTTCCACAGTATAAGTGTCCATTACAGAATCAGGCAGCTGATAAAAAATTATGAGAGAAGTATAAGGACCAAACTCTCTGCAATGAATTGTAAACTCCCTCAGCATTTCATTTACTTCCTCTTGCGTTGTAATCTCACTGGGATCACCTGTAAATCCATAGCGAAATTGATTCAAATTGAATCCTATTGTAGCTGGTATGCATGGGAATGGTTTTACTTTGTCATTCATTATTGCTTCAAATTTTTCCAGCACATTCCTTTTCCATGCGTGAAGACATTTTCGATTGTGTGGACTATCCGTATACAATGATTTAATCTTCATCCCCTCCTCATGACTTCTATACTATATTCACCTTTTTTATTAATGGGTGAATGTCCATCATAAAGTGGGCTCAAAATTAAGTATCACGCTTCCAGTTTGGAATAATTGACACAAGAAAAGCGAAATGGCCAGTAGCAGGAAAAAAATAATTCACAAGTTAAGCCTTTTATATTTTACTAGTAAACACTAAAAAAAGACCTCTGCAAAACATTTCGCAAAGGTCTTCTTTCCTTAATTAAAGATTTGCTGCTTTCAATTCTTCATCCGACTCGTCGTCTGCATCAATTTCAGGCTGTGCCATTGCACTGTTCACACCCCAGTAGTAGAAAATGAGAGCTCCAACAGCCACTATTACACTGTCCCAAGGAGAAGCAATAATCGGCTTGGCTCCTGCAGGAAGCTGATAGTTGCCCAAACGGGATACAATCAGCATAAAGACGAAATATACTACCAGCCAGCTTCCAGTTTTCCAATCAGAACGAAGACGTTGACGCAAGCCATCCTTATCCATAAAGGCAAAATAAAGAACTAAGGAAACTAATGTCATACCTAAAATTTCAAGGTTTGTTGTCCAACCGCTCCAGAAAATAATTAGTGAAGCTGCGATAAACGCCAACGGTGATAAAAAGCTCATCGCTTTTAAACGGAATGGCCTCTCCAATTCAGGAGATGTTTTTCGCAAGGATGCAAGTGAAATAGGACCGATCATATAGGTTAAAACTGTAGCCGAAGTAACATTTCCAACAAGTCCCTGCCAAAAGCTTAAGTGTGCAGGAAGGATCCAAATAACCGACAACACAAGTGATAGCCATAGCGCGCCT
Organism: Heyndrickxia acidicola; assembly: GCF_001636425.1. NCBI lineage: Bacteria > Bacillati > Bacillota > Bacilli > Caryophanales > Bacillaceae > Heyndrickxia > Heyndrickxia acidicola. The sequence goes on along the minus strand of NZ_KV440953.1, from coordinate 728,424 downwards.
CTAGGAATACCTGTACGGGCATCAACCTTTTGGAACCATGAGTAGAAAAGTCCTGTCTTTGCCCAGGCAAATAGTACACGAGTCGTTCCAGATAGATAAATATTTCCTGTTCCAGATGGAGAAATAACTGCATCAACAAAGATGATATTCATTAACCATAAAATGCCAAGTGATTTTGCCAAGTCAGCATATGGCGCCTGTACGAATGACAGATTCGCCCAGCCTTTTGCCAGTGCAGCTGCAGGAACCGCACCAAGGAACGCAAACTGCAGCAACAGGTACATAACAGTTCCAAGCAGAATAGCAAAAATAATGGCAAGAGGAATATCCCTTTGCGGACGTTTTGCTTCGGCCCCAAAATCAACTGCCTGCCGAAAGCCCAGGAATGCAAATGCAATACCGGATAACGACACTGCCTCAAAGATTCCGGATGCTCCGCCTGGATTTGCCCCTTTAACAGATAGGTTTGCAGGATGAAAATGAGTAAATAAAACAATAACAGCAATAATCGGTACCAGGAATTTAATCGTTGTGATAACTGTATTAAACTTGCCGAAAACATTAACACTCCAATAGTTCAATAAAAGGAAGAGTACTAAAAGTGCAATTTCAAACACATAGCCAATGAAAGTAGGCCCTGCCGTCTTGGTGCCAAGTGCTGTCCACCACGTTGCAGCATAGCCGCGAACTGCTTCTACTTCAATACCTGCTACACTTGAGTAAGCAAGCATTGCGATAAACCCAATCAGATAACCTACCAGAGATCCATGTGTGTATTGCGGATAACGAACAAACCCTCCAGAACGCGGCATCATGGAACCTAACTCCGCATACACAAGACCGATTAAAATGAAAGCAAATGCACCGATAAGCCAGGAAACCCAGGCGTAGCTGCCGGCAAAGGCCGCTGCATTGGCTGCTGCAAAAAGCCAGCCTGACCCGATAATCGATCCAAGCCCCAAAAATGTAAGATCCAGCAAATTCAAAGACTTTTTAAAACCTCCAGGTCGTCCCATATTCTATCCCCTTTCTTTTCTAAAAAATTATAATATTATGACACTAAGTATAGATTATCATAAAAATCTGAAAAGTAAAATAAAATTTTCTTATTTCTACTATGTTTAGAATAAAAATTAATTTTTTATAAAAAATAGATTGCTTTTTCATCCTATTTACAAAGAAAATATTACATTTAGGATTTTTCCAAACACTTTCAAAGGGATATTGAGGCATAATGTCGAATAATACCATTAATTATCCTGTGTTTTAATCAACATGAAAGAGGTGCAAAAGGAAAGTGGATATCTCGTCCCAAATTGATTCAAATAAAGCTGCTTTAATTGAATTTTTAGATCTCCATAAATCAAAGTTTTTAAACGAATGGCTTAAATCCATTATTGTAAATGGGATAGATGTATATAATGAGAGAATCTTCGTGAATGGCGGTCTTATGTATTCTTTAATAGAAAAAGCAATAGTTGGATCATTATCCGAATTAGAGCTCCAGCAGCTGGCTTATAAAATTGCAAAAGAACGTTTAGAGGCGGACATTAATATTGGAGATTTTGTATACAACGTAAACTTAGGGCGCAGTATTTTAGTGAAACATGTGCTGCAGTCTGAGCTCCCATTAAAGAACCTTCAGGTCATAATAGAGGATATAAATAATCACTTTGACCAGTTTTGTTTTCATGCTGTATCCCAATATACTAATTTAAAAAATCAGGAGCTTGAAGATCAAAAATTGTTTATCAGCGAGAATCACAAAGATAAGTTAGCTATTTTGGGACAAATCTCTTCAAGCTTTGTTCATGAGTTTAGAAACCCATTAACTGCTGTCATTGGTTTTAATAAATTATTGAGAAATGAATACCCTGACCTTAAATATATTGATATAATCGAGCATGAGCTTCAACAACTGAATTTCAGGATTACTCAATTTCTTCATACCTCTAAAGCAGAAATCAATCTAAAACAAAATGAAGAATTTTCTATCAAGAGCTTATTTCATGAATTACAGCCCCTCATATATCCAAGTATTGTTGATATTGATGTTAATTTAACATCTAAAATAGATGACGATCTGATCATCTCATCGAATAAAGATGAAATAAAACAGGTTCTCCTTAATTTGCTCATTAATTCAATTGATGCCTTGAAAGAAAAAGATAAACCGAGAAATATGATTATAGAATCATTTTGTTCACAGAAAGGAATTTTCATCAATATTTCCAATAACGGACCTGCCATTGCAGCTGAATTTCTTAAAACCATTTTTGAGCCGTTTTTTACGACAAAAGAGCTTGGCACTGGAATAGGACTTTTTGTTTGCAAAAAAATTATTGAAAAACAAGGCGGTTACATAACTTGCCAATCCTTGGAGGAACTAACCACTTTTAGCATACATTTGCCTAACAATCTTGTATGTATAAAAACGGGATCCTGAAAGGTAAAACATTACTTAATTATTAAACAGCCCTGAACTATTTTTGGGCCTGTTCATTCTGCCTTTTTATAAACGCAGCAGGCTTTTTAACGGGCGGTTCGAAAAATCCTTTGCCGTTCTAAGCCTGCGTTCCTCCCTTAACCCGCTTTTCTTGACAAGTGTCCCACACTTTACTCTTCTATCAACCGTGTGTCCATATGAACCTTTGCTTTAAGAAAATATTGGCAGCGTCTTGGACATCCTTCCGGTTGATTTTACTCTCAAGAAGCTCGCTTTCCGCGGGCCTCCGGGAGCTTCCTGGAATTTGCCCTGCACTCTTTTCCTACAGAGACAATCCTCTCTATAGTAGAGTCAATCAACTTTAAGCTTAACAGAGACATTATTTATTAAAGGCTGTTTAGAAATGAGGGTAATCGAAAGTCATACTATGTCCAGAAGAGTACTTTTACTCGTCATATTTTCCTCATAGCAATGTATATATGGTATAAACGAATGTGGAGGTATATGGATGAAGAAAACCTCGATGAATGAATTTTATCGTTTTCCTGATATTCAAATTACATTGGTCATATTTTTTTGTGCATTAGGCTATACTTTCATATCTTTTTCCGGCTACTGGACCATTCTTTCAGTATTCATTGGGATGATTGTTTTTATCATAAGCGAATATATGACTCACCGCTTCGTTTTCCATCAGAAGCCTCCAAAGAATCCTTTTCTGTTAAAACTGATGAAACGGCTTCACTATGACCACCATACATACCCGAATGATCTTCATCTTTTGTTTCTGCCTCTTTGGTACAGCATTCCCAATTTTCTGGTTGTCACTTTGATTTATTTTTTGATATTTGGAAGTTTAAAACTTTCCGCTGCCTTTTTCACAGGTGTGTTAGGTTATCATCTTTTTTATGAATGGAAACATTTTAGAGCCCACCGTCCAATACAGCCAAAAACGAAATTAGGTAAAAAAATGAAAAAAATTCATCTCTGGCACCATTACAAAAACGAAAATTATTGGTATGGCGTAACTACATCCGTGATGGACAAAACACTGGGAACCTTTAAAGATGTTACACTTGTTGAAAAAAGTGAAACGGCTAAGCAATTGGAAAAGAAAAAAAACATGCTCTAATGATAAAATAAAACAAAAAAACCATCCAAAAGTCTATTTCGGACGATTTTTCAACTAAGTCATGGTTTATTCAGTACATAATGTATTATAATGCTCACTAAGCCTTACAATCATTTCTCCCATCTTTGCATTTTGTGGCTGCAGGCAGGTTTTAACACCGTTTTTCTCTACCTCGTATGCTGTGATTTTCCCGATGGCTGCGGCTACTACCCTCCCATTAAACGCTGAAGTCAGCGAAAGTGCGTGCTCTTGCTTCTGAAACAAATTTTTAACCTGCGTTTTGCTGGTAAACACTACTGCGTCCACTTTTTCCGATTTTATTTTTTCAATCAATTCATTTAGTATGCCTTGCTTTGGCTCTTCATACCAATAAGGCTTTGATAGATAAACATTAAACCCTGCATTTGCCAGTGAGCTTTCCAGAAGAAGATCATCCTGGTCAAAAAGCTGCATGAAAAGAGTCTTCCCTTGTGGATAAGATTGTTTGGCAAGCAGATAGATTAAAGATTCCATCGTTCCGTCATCGGATATTAGTTCGGGTATTAACCCAGACTCTTTAAGCCAGTTTAACGTCTTGCTCCCTCTTACCGCAATTTTAGTTTTACTCAATGCTGCAAAAAATTCATTTCTCATATCCAATTCTATTGATGCCTCTTCCAGACTTTTGGCCCCTATTCCTGTAGTAAGCACCACCCAATCGAAAGCCCCCTTGATTAAGGCAAGCACATTTTCTTTGCAAATAACCTTGTTTAATTGCCATTTTCCTTGTATGGGATATATGAGTGGAGAGCCGCCCTGTTTCGATACCAGCACGGAAATCGCTTCTGATTGGCGGTCTGCAGCAATAGCAATTTTTTTATTTAAAAGACCTTTCATCTCATGGCTCCTTTTGTAAAGTTAGTATCTTCGCAAGTATTTCCTTCTGTTTTTCAATGCTTTTATAATCGTCCTTAAGAATTTCTTTTAATAAAATTGTCTTTTCAGCAGAAGAAATAGTCGTTTTCTTCAATAATTGCCTGCACTCATATAAAAAATCAACATACACACCATATTGCTCATCAAACGTTTTTTCAACTTGATTCTTTATTTTTGCGGCAAGATAAGGGCTTGCTCCTCCTGTCGATACACTTACAGTAAGTCTTCCTCGTTGAAAAGAAGCGGGAAAATGAAAGTTTCCCCGCTCTGCACTTTCTGTATGATTTACAAAAGCTGATTTTGGTGCCGATTCCCTAACGTATTGATTAACAAAGGGATTATTCGTGGCAATAATGATGAATTGTGCATTCACTGCATCCTCGGCCTGGTACTTTTTCTTTTTCCAGTTGAAGAGTTTGCGCTGTTGCATTTCTTGAAGCTCCGGAAGCAGTTTAGGGCTTACAATCGTAATCTGTGCACCTGTGTTTGTAAAAAGCTTCAGTCTCCTTTTCGCAATCTCTCCTCCTCCGACTATAACTATTTCTTTATTTTGAAAATCCATCATGATTGGAATTGACCCCATAAATTGTCTTCCCTTTCTTATACTCCTTGGTAAAAATATTCATTTACGTTGAATTCTGCCGTTTCCATGACACGATTGATCAGTGCAGCCACAATGGCAGGATGATTACCAATTTGGCGGCATAGAATGACCTCTTTCCCATCACTATTCAACGAATCAATTTTTTTCTGCATTGACTGCATTAAAATACCAGTAAACCAAAGATAAGGTACGACAATGACAGGCGAATTAGTTTCACTTAAAAGTTTATGCAATGCTTGTTCAAAACGCGGCTCAAGTGCCGCCAAATACCCTGTATCAATAGACTGCACCTGGAGCTTTCTTTTCAGTTTATCAGCAATACTTTCAATATCTCTTCGTGTTTCGTCATTCCTGCTGCCTCGTCCAACCAACAAAATCCTTATATCTGGAGAAACCGTTGTTTGCTTTTCATGTATTCTTTCTGCCAATATATCAATCAATTGATCCTGTACACCGATTGGTTTGCCTAAGCAAAAATATATATTAGGAAAGCGCTCCTTCGCCTTTTCCAATTCATATGGTATGTCTTTGTAATAATGCCCTGCACTTAAAAGAAGGACAGGCACAACCGCTATTCTCAAAGCCCCCTGGCTTACCAGCAATTCAATTCCTTCTTCAATAGATGGCTTTGAGATTTCTATGTACACAATCTCCTGTAACGGAATATCTATTTTCTTCATTGCTAGCTGGATGCATTCCATCGCTTCCTTTGTCGCTTCCGGGACACGGCTTCCATGGCTGATATATAAAACTCCCTGTCTTTCCATGTGTGAACCCTCCCTTTAAACATGCACAACATGAGCTACTTCATTTTTTTGAACATCTTCAAACCATTTTAATTGACTTCTTAACCGGACTACTTCACCTACTATGATCATCGCTGGGTTTTTTATTCCTTCAGCCACATTGCAAATCGTTTCCAATGTGCCTGTGACAGTCATTTGATTTACAGTTGTTCCCCAATGAATTAAAGCAACAGGCGTTTCAGGACTTTTTCCATGCTTCATCAATTGGCTGCAAATAACAGGTAGGTTCTTTACGCCCATATAAATGCATAAGGTGTCTATTCCTTTAAAGCGTGACCAGTACTGATCAATATCATCCTCACTTTGTGTCATCCCCGCAATAAAGGCAACATTCGAGCTGTATTCCCTGTATGTCAGCGGAATTCCCGCATAGGCAGGAGCTGCTGCACCTGACGTAATACCTGGGATAATCTCAAATGGAATCATCCTGGCACCCAGCTCTTTTGCTTCTTCGCCGCCCCTTCCAAAAATGAAAGGATCTCCGCCTTTTAATCTTGTCACTACTTTCCCCTGAATTGCATACTTGCAGATTAATTGATTGATCTTTTCCTGAGTATAGGCATGGTGCTGAGGGCTTTTACCACAATAAATCATTTCCGCATCTTTTTTTGCGTATTCTAAAATTTCAGGATTCACTAGACGGTCATATAGTATCACATCTGAATGTTTAATTGCTTTTAACCCTTTTACTGTGATTAGTTCAGGATCACCGGGCCCTGCACCCACAAGGTATACTTTACTCATTATCCCACCTCATTTTGGAGTTCTGATTTACCACAGCTGCCATCTCCTAGCCTTTTTACTGTTCTATTATACTATGTCTTTTCTTTGAACCCATTTATTTTCTATATCAAGCTTTATACATAACGCCCTGGTAAACACTAAATTATCATGATTAAGTTTTATATCCACTTCCTTTCTAATAATAACTCAATAATCTGATCTGCACATTGCTCAGCAGTATACTGCCCGGAATGTAAAACTAACTCCGGTGAAACCGGTTCTTCATATGGTGAATCAATCCCAGTAAAAGACTGTATTTCACCTTTGCGTGCTTTTTCGTATAATCCCTTAGGATCTCTTGCTTCACATTCAGAGATTGGACATTCAACATATATCTCTAAAAATTCGTTTGTTTCAAGCGACTCCCGAACAAGATCTCTGTCTGCCTTGAATGGTGATATAAGTGCAACAAGCACAATCGTTCCGCTGTCGACAAAAAGCTTTGCAACTTCACCAGTTCTGCGGATATTCTCTTTTCTGTCGTCTTCGCTAAAGCCAAGACCTTTATTTAATCCATGTCGAAGATTATCGCCATCTAAAAGATAATTTCGAACTTGTTGATGATATAGTTTTTTATTTAATATGTTTGCAATCGTGGATTTCCCGGCACCTGAAAGGCCCGTAAACCAGATAACTCCACTTGAATGCCCTGCTTGAAGGCGATAGTTCTGTTTTGTAATTGTCATATCATGCCAAACAATATTTGCTGTCAAGTTTTATTCCTCCAATACTCCAAATTGCATCCTATTATTTTTTTAATAATTCCTCTTCATGTTTCTTAAGCCCTGAGATTAATACATCGACCACCTCTGGTCTGCTAAAGGTAGCCGGAGGCCTTTTTCCGCTTCTTAACAACTCACGCACCTTTGTACCCGAAAGAATAACATGGTGTTCACTGCTGTGAGGACATGTTTTGTGAGATGCCATCCCTCCGCATGCTTCACAATAAAAGCTGTGTTCAAAGAACAGTGGCTTAATTTCCAATTCACTTTCTTTAAAACGGCTAAAGATTTTTTGGGCATCATACGTGCCATAATAGCTTCCAACACCCGCATGGTCCCGGCCTACTATAAAATGAGTGCATCCAAAATTTTTGCGTACAAGAGCATGGAAAATGGCTTCCCGAGGGCCGGCATAGCGCATAGCTGCATTAAATACCGATAAGAATACTCTGTCTTCGGGATAATAGTTTTTAAGCAGAACCTGGTAGCTTTCCATTCGGACATCACCCGAAATGTCATCACTTTTGGTTTCGCCAACAAGAGGATTTAAAAATAGTCCATCAACAATCTCAAGTGCTGATTTTTGGATATATTCGTGAGCACGATGTACGGGATTCCTTGTTTGAAATCCTACAACCGTTTTCCATCCCTTTTCTGCAAATTTGGCCCTTGTTTCTTTGGGATCAAGAAAAAATTCATTGCTATGGTCCCTCTCAGGACGCCTTACAAGCTTCACTTCGCCGCCTGCATAATATTCATGCCTGCTGAATAGTTTTCTTACGCCTGGATGGGCTATATCTGAAGTTAAATAAACGTTGGCTGCCTCTTTTTCTTTATCCGGTTTATACACCTCATTTATTTCGATATAGCCATAGATAATTCCATCCTTTTTCAAAACAGCGGTATCACCCGGCTTTAAAGCCCTGGCTTTTCCTTCTGCAACAGGAAGGGTGACAGGAATACTCCAAGCAAGCCCTGATGCTAAGTGCATCGACTCAACTACAGCCTCGTAGTCATCCTTGTTCATAAATCCCTTTAATGGGCTGTAGGCTCCATTTGAAATTAGCTCCAAGTCACTTAAAGCCATTGAATCAAGCTCAATGTCATGCTGTGCGAATGGACTGTAGCTTTCCTCTGCAATCTGGTTAACTAATTTTCCGCCATGTGGTTTGATAAATGTCATTTATAATGCCTCCCTTTTTTTCATATCGCTTTTCAATTGCTTTGAACCGGTTTTTGCAAGGCTTGCTGTGAATAGAGTAGCCAGGATAACGGATAGGACAACAACTGTTGTATAAAAATTATGCCGTAAACAAAGCTGTATCAGAAAATATGCAGTAACCATCGATAATACTGGAGATACGACCCAGATTCTTACAATTAAAAACACAATGGGCTGCTTCCAAATCTCCTTTCCATTTTTAGCAGCACTTACTCCTGCTATAGCTGATGTGGTGACCTGTGTAATCGGAATAGGCAAACCATAGAGTGAAGCAAATGTGACCATAATGCCTGAAACACCTGAAATGGCAATTCCATTAGGGACTGATATCTTGACAATTTTTTTGGCGCTGGTTTCAATCACACGACCTCCAAGAGATAATACTCCTAAGACCATAAAGATGGCTCCTGTAAAAATCCCTGTTTTAATCGGTACAAGGCCTGCCCCAACTAAAGGACCAATCGCATTTCCGACATTATTCATTCCTGCTGCATATGCTTCAAGGCTCCCAGCCAGTATTAAAAGAATAGAACCAGCTCTTCTCCACTTTGGATTGACTTCCTTTGGGATATTTATAAACCTCCCGCCTTTTACAAGTAAGTATGTGACAAGCATTGCTGAAACAGGTACTGCAATCCAGAAAAAAACAATCGTCAATAGCTTTTCTGCGTGAAGAGATTGAAACGCCAGTCCCGCACCCACAATTGCCCCTACTGTTACTTCACTGGTTGACAGAGGGATACTTAACAGGTTTGCGATAAATAGGGTTCCAGCTGAAGAAATTAAGATGATTAAAACAACTTCCGGTGTAATAACTTTCTCCGGAATGATAGACTTGCTCAGCGTTTTTACAACCGCACCGCTGCCAAAAATCGCTCCCGCAAACAGTGCAAGAGAACATACAAGCAGAGCAATCATCTTCCGCTTAATCACCCCAGAACCATAGGATACACTCATAGAGGCTGCAGAGCCGCTTGCTCCAATGTTATAAGCAAAGAAGTAAGCCATCACGAAAGACAATATCACCACAAGCATTTTATTGTCCCTCAATAGGTGCTGTATGTAAGCCGCATTCCGTTTTGCCAATCCCAGCCCATCTTCCTTCACGGGTATTTTCACCGGAACTCACTGCACGAGTGCATGGAAAACAGCCGATACTTGGATAGCCGTTATCATGCAATTCATTGTAAGGCAAGTTGTTTTCTCGGATATATTTCCATACATCACCCCATGACCAATGAATCAAAGGACATACCTTGATAGAGTGAAAACGTTCATCCTTATTTACAAAATTCGTTTTGCCTCTGCTAACGGATTGATCTCTTCTTAGTCCCGAAATCCAAGCGGCAGCGCCCTGCAGGGTTTCTTCCAACGGTTTAATCTTACGAATGTTACAGCATTGATCAGGATCCCTAAGCCATAAAGCAGAACCATACTGCTGGGCTTGCTGATCGAGAGTCAAATGAGGTTTTTTTAACTGGATATTGAGCTCTGGGTACTTTCCTTTCACCTTTTCAATTAGGGCATAGGTTTCTGAAAAATGTACATCTGTATCCAGGAATACAATTTTGGCATCTTTCTTTACCTTTGAAATAAGATCAATCAGAACCATCCCTTCAGCACCAAAACTGCATGAATAAATAATGGATTCACCAAATTCCTTATAAGCCCAGTTTAAAACCCTTAAGGCTCCTTTTGTAGCATCTGTCGGTTCCAACTCTTGGAAGGGGTCTTCAAGAAACCTGTCATAAGTTAACGCTTGTTCATTTCTCAATGCATTTTAACCTCTCTTTCATATTTGTTTACTAGGATTTTGATAAATAAAAACGTCTTCTCACCCAACAGTAAGAAGACGTCATCCACATTTTAACAGTGATTTTCATCCGCTTATCTCTCAGGAAAACCTGTAGGAATTGGCACAGTTTTCAACAAGAATCTGTTGCCGAGGTTTCGCAGGGCCTATCCCTCCACCTCTCTAGATAAGGTATATATTTTATTCAACTTGTTGATATTTTATATCCTTCTGTCAATTCAGTCAATAATAAATTTGTATTATCTTCATTTTTGCCTAATTCAGTTAATTATACGTTTATAAGAATAAATAAATGCAGCACAATAAATTTATTTCCATGCTTACTCGTTACTAGTCCAAGTCGTTATCTACCACCAGCTTTTAACCTAAAAGACTGAACTTTTATCGTTCAGTCTTTTGCTGTGTATTGCTAGATAATGAATGGTTTGACTTTTCACCTTGATGACCAAGCCTTTCAACTTCCTCCAAATCATCCATGAAGTGCCCTTCCTGAGTTGGATTCCATAAACTGTTTAAACTTTCCTGCCTTATCTTTCGTTTGTTTTTACCCACGATGGATCCCCCCTTTCTTGTCCTATGTTTTGCTTTATGGTTTATCCTTAAACTCTCGAACCTCCCATTACCCTCTAAAATCTTGGGAAAAGGGATTCGATTTATATATTTTTATTCATGTACTAAATTCAAAAAAGCAGCTGCCAGTGCAGCTGCTTTAACTTATTTTTTTGTAGTCGAATGTGGCGAATTGTTTTTATTAGGAACTATTGTTTTTTTAGAATTTATTTGTCCTGGCACAGGATTTATCCTTTGATCAGAAGTGTAATCATAATCTTCCCGGTTTATCGGAGTGAATCCCGGCGGCGTATAAAAACGAAGCAAGTCATCGTTTACAACTTTATCAGACATATTAAGCTTTGTTTTGATAATGTTGTCATTTTTCAAACATTGATTCGGATCCACACTGGCTCCGGTCGAATTACTATAGCAAATTCCTTTTACCTGTGTATAATTCGGTGAAACATAGTCACCATTCCTAAAAGGTACAACCTGGTCATGATCTTTTGATAATAAATCGGAGCCAAAGTCGATGTAATTCTTCGTATCTATTCCAAGTAAATGTAAGATTGTAGAACGTACGTCCACTTCTCCGCCATAGGTATGTTCAATTTTTCCCTTTACTCCAGGAACATGAATGAATAATGGTACACGCTGGAGCTGTGCACTATCAAAAGGACTAATGGTTTTCTTGCCCAATACCTTTGCCAAAGCAGCATCATGGCTGTCAGATAAACCATAATGGTCACCATACATGACAATGACGGTATGGTCATACAAGCCTGATTGCTTTAAATACGTAAAGAATTGTTCCAAAGACTGATCCATATAGTTGGCAGTTTTGAAATAATTATCAACAATTGAATCACCTGTATTGGCAGAAGGGAAAGATGATTTATCCCTTAATTCAAACGGAAAATGATTCGAAAGTGTAATGAATTTTGTATAGAATGGCTGAGGGAAGTTTTTTAAATAAGGCATAGCCTCTTTGAAGAATGGCTTATCTTCCATGCCATAATTAATCGTATTTTTTGTGCTCATATCAAAGTAGCTTGCATCAAAGAAACGGTCGTATCCAAGCGATTTGTACATTTCATCCCGATTCCAGAATGTTTTATAATTCCCATGAAATACAGCAGAGGAATATCCCTTTGTATTGAGTATGGCAGGAGTCGCCTGGTACGTATTCATCGCTTTCAAAGTGAAAACAGCACCGTTTGATAATGGAAACAAGCCATTTTCCATCATGAATTCAGCATCAGATGTTTTACCCTGTCCGGTCTGATGGAAAAAGTTATCAAAATAAAATGTATTTGGGTCATGAGTCAATTTATTTAAAAAAGGAGTTACCTCTTGTCCCCCTATTTTTTGGTTTATCACAAAGTTTTGAAAGGATTCCATTGATACAAAAATCACATTCATTCCTTTTGCTTTTCCGAACAATTTGGGATTTGGATCGGTCTTATTTGCTTTCAAATAATTTTGCACATCTACAATATCGCTGCTGTCCGCAAAAGCCCTTTGAGCGGACGTCATTGTCGTCTGAGCAGCATCATAAATTGTATAGTTGTACAGCCCTAGATACTTTACAATGTAGTTACGGTCAAACGTTCTTGATAAAAGCTCTGGACGATTAATTTCGGCAATGCCTAAATTAACGATAAAAATAGAAATAGCTGCAGCAAAAACTCCAGTAATCATACGACGATTCAGTTTCCCAGTATAATTTTCAACTTTTTTAAATATCAATAAAACCAAAAGGATAATGGTATCTAAAAAGTATAATATGTCGTATGGTTTCATTAATGCTACTGCACTGCCGCCAACATCTCCATAGTTCTTGGATTGTGCAAGAACCGGCAATGTAATAAAATCGTTAAAAAAACGATAATAACATACATTTGCGTAAAGAATAATGGATAAAAATAAATTAATGACTATAATAGCAACCGTACGCTTTCTCCCTTTAAATAGAAGCGCAATCCCCAGAAAGAATAATGCCGAGCTGATTGGATTTACGAATAAGAGAAAAGTCTGTACAATATCCGTAATGCCAAGATTAAATTCTGCCAAATAGACGGCATAGGTCTTTAGCCAAAACAGTATAACTGCTAAAAAGAAGAACGACAGCTTCTTATTTAGCAAACTTTGAATCTTAAAAAAAATGTCTTTCATAGTACTGCCTCCTATTCGTCATAAAAGACGCTAAGGTTTCAAGTTGTTCGCTTCTAGTTATAAATAAATTCGAAGATCTGATACATACTGAACCATTTTAATACTTTACGGTGAAAAATCAAGTTTCACACGAAAGACTCAGGTTGTCAACCCGTCCTTGCATAATATGTATATTCCTGCCTGCTATGTATCTCCTCAAGATAACTCCAAGCGACTATCCTTATCTCCCCGAACAGGTTTTAGCTTTAAACCATTATATCCATAAAACAGAAGAAATATAATTTTATGTTTCCACATATCCTAATTATAATACGATTAAATACGATTAAGAAAAAAATATAAATCGGACAGTCCAGAAATGTTTACCAGTTAGAGAACCTATTTAATATTACCATAGATCCATTAAAACTTGTTTAAATTATGCACAAAAAAGCTGCCTTTTTAAAGGGCAGCTTTACATCAAATAATTAAAGTTTTACTACATTGTCCGCTTGAGGTCCGCGTTGGCCTTCAACAATATTAAATTCCACGCGTTGGCCTTCTTCAAGTGTTTTGTACCCTTCTCCAGTAATGGAGCTATAGTGTACAAACACATCATTTCCACCTTCGACTTCAATAAAGCCAAAGCCTTTTTCGCTGTTAAACCATTTAACTGTACCTTGAGTCATGAATAGACAACCTCCAAAAATTTTTTAATATGGAACTAATATCTACTGAGTAAATAAAAATTCACATATTATAGAGAGCATCCACATAGGAGTAGAGACTCTTTATAATATGTGAACGATTCCTCCTTTTCCTGTCACTCAGGAAGAAATAAATATAGTAGATTGCATAACTCATTTTTTCATTTATCAAGTTATTGCAAACGCTTTATATTGCTTTATCTGTATTTTAATTAAATTAAGGAAAAAAATCAAGGTTTTTGACTAATATTGTCTACACAATTATGACAAGAATGAAAATAGTTAAATAAATACAGGAACAGTAAAAAACAGGGCTGTGTTAAATTTAATGTTGTTAACTGCTCGTTTTTTAGCTCATTCGTGTGAAACGGTCGTTTCACACGCCTTTCAACATAGCTGGAGGGTTCCTTTCTTTACTGTAAAATGAACTAAAAAGCAATAGTGTCCATTAACAATCCCAACAAGAAAAAAGATGAGCCAAGTATAAACTGACTCTTCCTTTGATCATCAATCATTCTCTAATTCCTCTCTCGAGGATATTAATCGAATGACTTAAAGATATGAAAAATTAACGCAAGACTAACCGGCCTATCCTAAAAAAAATTTTCATCTATGGTTCTGCCTTTTTTCAAAAAAGATGAAAGCGACAATTGATATGATAACCCAAACGGCACCTGCAGAATAACCCCCAACAACATCACTTGGGTAATGAACCCCTAAATAAATTCTGCTTATTCCAATACAAATTATAAGTAGGAGAGCTATTACTGCTCCTAAGATTTTTGCCCAGAGATGTTTGTACAGCTTAAACAGGATAAAAGCCAGGCTACCGTATAATATCATCGAACCCATGGAATGCCCGCTTGGAAAGCTGTAGCCCTGCTCTTGAATGACACGATGTATATCTGGTCTGGCACGCTTAAAAATATATTTCAAGACCTGATTAAATAATCCGGCACCTATAGCAACCGTAAGCGCTAAATAAATACTGAGAAGCTTGTGGCGCATAATAAATAAAAGGATAACCATCAGCAATGTAATAATAGCAACCCATTTTGTAGAGCCCAAAAACGTAATCCACAGCATCACTGTTGTAATTGGAGCCGATATGTATCCCTGTACATAGCCAATGATTACATTATCAAAATGATGAATTTGGCTTGAATTAAAATTATCGGCAATATCAAAAAATCCCCACGTACAAATAATAATGATGATTAAAAGCAGTATTGAGTACCATAAAGAACGTTTTTCCAATTTTTCCATCCCTCCCCTCTCTTTATGCTAACACAGAAAAAGAAAAAGACAATTCCAAAAGAAATGTCTTTCTTACATTCAAATTATAAGGTTTGCCTTTACTGTGCCTTTTTAGCTGCAGTAGATCTTTTTCTTTTAGCTGGGGGTTTTTTGTCTTGTACCGGTTTGGTGCGGTCAATCGAAGCCTGAAGCGCGGCCATAAGATCCGTAACATTCACTGTGCGGTCTTTCGCTTTAGGAGTAACTAGTTCTTTTCCTGTGCGCTTTGATTCGATAAGATTCATTAATTGAGTACGGTAGTCATCTGTATACTTTTCGGGTTTAAAATCCGTGGTGAGTTGGTCTATCAACATGATGGCCGTATCAATTTCTTTCTGAGTCACTTCATTTTCAAGCGGGACATTCGGAACATCCGCTGCCTTTCGAACTTCGTCAGGATAATGGATGGTTTCCATAACAAGTGTGTTCTCAAAAACACGAAGGACTGCCAGCTGTTCCTTTGAACGCATAACGATTTTAGCAAGGCCGACCTTGTTTGACTCCAATAAGGCTTTTCTAAGTAAACCGTATGCTTTTAAGCCGCCCTCATTAGGAGACATATAGTAGCTCCGATTAAAGTAAATCGGATCTATTTCTTCCATTTTAATGAAATCTATGATTTCTACTGCTTTTTCCTCTGATGCTTTTTTAAGCTCTTCAAGTTCGGAATCCTCAAGTATGACGAATTTCCCTTTAGCTATCTCATACCCCTTTACAATCTCATCCATAGCCAGTTCCTTTTCGCAAATTGGACATATCTTTTCATATTTAATTGGGGTATGACATTCCTTGTGAAGCGAACGCAGCTTTATATCCTTGTCTTCAGTTGCTGCATGGAGCTTTATTGGTATGTTGACTAAACCAAAGCTTATACTGCCTTTCCATATTGTATGCATTTCAATCACCCTTTCTTACTATTCATGTTTCGAATAAAGATGGACTTTCATGCAATTAAAGTTATGGAAAATTAACAGCAGGATTGGCCATAATAAAATAGAGAATGTGTTTGAAAAACACTATTCCAACCAATAGCTTTTACTGAAGCCTTCAAAAAGGATCTAGAGTTAACCCTCTTCGGTAAAGCTGTTCATCATTGCAAAGGGCAAAGTGTGGTGGATATTCAGATGAAGCCTATGCTTCCTACATTAAAATCAGCAATCCCACCTAATAAAGAGTGGGCATATGAAGTAAAGTATGACGGATTTAGAGCCTTGCTTGAATGGAAACAGAATTCGCTTCACCTATGGAGCCGTAATGAAAAGGACTTATTGCCGCAATTTCCCGAAATTGAATCCTTTTTACTTTCTATTAGAGAGAAAATTGGTCCGTATCTTCCTTTAACATTAGACGGTGAGCTTGTTCTGCTTGAAAATCCTTTGAAAGCTAATTTTGGCCAGCTGCAAATAAGAGGGCGAATGAAATCCGCTTCCCGTATTAAAGAGGCTTCAGCTGCAAGGCCATGCCGCTATCTGGTCTTCGATCTTTTGGAAAAAACTGGACAAGATGTAAGAAACCAGCCCTATATAAAAAGGAAAAAAGACTTGCATCAGCTTTTTCAATCCGCGGGACTGCCTTTGTCACCGAAAATAGGAACAAATGAGCTTCTTCAATATATCCCCTTCAGCCGAGAATGCTC
The DNA here is from genome assembly GCF_001636425.1 of Heyndrickxia acidicola. Classification (NCBI taxonomy): domain Bacteria; kingdom Bacillati; phylum Bacillota; class Bacilli; order Caryophanales; family Bacillaceae; genus Heyndrickxia; species Heyndrickxia acidicola. The sequence continues at coordinate 711,636 of NZ_KV440953.1, read as the reverse complement.
AAAGCTATGGAGAAATATTGAAGACTTTGAAAGTGAAGGTATCGTAGCAAAACAAGTTCAAAGCAAATGGGAAACCGGGAGAAGGACAGAAAGCTGGTTAAAAACAAAAAACTGGAAAAAGGCTTTTTGCTTTATTACCGCTTTTGATTCTGAAAATGGTTATTATGATGTAGGTGTGTACAGAGGGGACAGTATCTTTTCTATAGGACTTTTTCTTTTTAGTATTCAGGCAGAACAAAAGCAGGCATTAACGAAGGTAATTAAAGACAACTCTTATCGTACCGATAAAAACAAGCTCTATATTAAGCCATCTATCTGTGTAGAAATCGATTATTTAGAATGGTACGAAGATAAGATGCGAGAGGCACATTTCCATTCCTTCCGGTTTGATCTTTCTCCAGAAGACTGTACATATGTGCAATTTCTGTTAAATCAGGCAGATATACCAACAGAAATAGATATTACTCATCCGAATAAGCCATTATGGGAACGCCCCCCTATAGAGAAGCTGGATTTTATTTTGTATATGCGCAAGGTTTTTCCATTCATGCATTCATTTTTAGAAAATCGCACCTTGACCGTCATTCGTTTTCCCCATGGTACATTTGGCGATCCTTTTTATCAAAAAAATTGTCCTGAATATGCACCTGATTATGTACAGACAGTACGAAAAGATAATATAGATTATATCGTTTGTAATGATTTAAATACCTATATATGGCTGGCGAATCAATTGGCTGTAGAGTTTCACATCCCCTTTCACACCATTACCAGCAAGAGCCAGTATGCCAGTGAAATTGTGTTCGATTTAGATCCTCCTTCACGGCAGGAATTTTATTTAGCTATAGAGGCCTCATTGATAATGAAGGAAGTTTTTGATCAGTTAAATTTAATAAGCTTTATAAAAACATCAGGAAATAAAGGGCTTCAAGTCTATATTCCTCTGCCGGAAGAAACATTTACATGGGAAGAGACAAGATTATTTACTGAATTTGTCGCTGACTATTTGATTACAAAGGAGCCTGATAAATTTACGGTTGAAAGGTTAAAAAAGAATCGGGAAGGCAGATTATATATAGACATTGTTCAGCATGCCGAAGGAAAAACAATTATTGCCCCCTACTCGATGAGAGGAAATGATGAAGCGTTAATTGCCACACCTTTATTTTGGGAGGAAGTAACGGAAAGCTTACATCCAGAGAAATTTACTATATCGGTTGTTAAAGATCGGTTAAACGTTATGGGTTGTCCTTTTGCTTTTTATTTTGACTCCAAAAATATTCAGCCATTTGCACCCGTTTTATCGTTTTTAATGAAAGAATTTTAATTAATGATGTTACTTGATCATGGCTGTTTTTGGATGAAGAGCTGCTTTTCGTATCGTTAATAAATCAATATAGACAGATATCTTTGCATCTTTTCGTCCCTTATTTAAAAATTGCCTGAAAGCAATAATCTTTACGATAAAAACGTAATAAAGAACCGGTATCTTGACCGGTTCTTCAACCCAAAAAAGGTAATGATATTAGCATGTTGTTTAAGCAGCTCATAAACATGAATTAAGAAAACACTTTTGTCACAACTTCTTTTGAATGTTCTTCCAGCTTTTTATACAATTCTTGCTCCTCTAAATCATGCTTTGATTTAATAATGAACTCTTGAGGTCGATCAACGTTGACATTAATAGACGCATTGTATAAATAAGTGGCATTACCTATTAAATCAATAGTATAGTGTTGTTCTGCATGCTGATGAACGATGCACCGGACTTTCCCGCCGTTATTGAAAACATCAATCGGTTTTTCAATTTCATTAATATCCAGCAAACAAGTGACAAGGCTCGAGGCTGACATGGCAGTCCCGCAAGCATTGGTAAATCCAACTCCACGCTCATACGTTCGAACATATATGGCCCGATCCTCTAATATATGGACAAAACTTACATTGACCCCATCTGGAAAAAGAGGATTTTCACCGTTCACATATTCCGAAATTCGTTCCTGTTCATTGGATTGAATTTGCTCAGGGCTTACCAGTGTGATTAGATGCGGATTTGGCACTGCAAGAGCTGTAAAATTCAACTCACTTGATAACTCCTCAATTTTCTCATTAACCAGGGTTTCTTTTCCGATATACATTGGCAATTTATCTGCCATGAAAATAACAGGAGAGATTTCAACTCGGTAAGTGGGGATATTATCATAAATAGACTCTGTTTTTTTCGCATAAAGATTGGCTTTCATGGTTTCGATAATCATATTATCTTTTCCCGTTAACTCGTTTACATATCTTGCAACACATCTCAGTCCATTTCCACACATTGAAGCTTCTGAACCATCCGCGTTAAATACACGCATTTTTGCATCTGAATGTTCGCTTGACATTACAAATAGAATGCCGTCTGCCCCCAGCTGGGTAGAACGGTCACATAAAGCGATTGCCAACGCTTTTCTTTCTGTTTCGCTAAAGTTATATGAATTGGAAATCTCATCTATAATTAAAAAGTCGTTGCCTGAACCATGGCATTTTGTCACATCTATATTCATGTAATCCACTCCTTGCTGTATATCTATTGGCACATCTACTTTAGCTGAAGTCTTAAAAGGGGTTCCGTTCTTATGTTAGACCGGTAAAAACAGTTTGCTTTCAGCCCTGAATTAACTCTACTTCCTCTGATAGAATTTTTTCAGACCAGCTGCAGGCATCATAATAAATCCTATGAAGACTGTTCAATGGAAGGCCCAGCTTAAGCATCAGCGCATCTGTCTTATCCCAATCTGCTCTTTCAACCGATATGATTAAAAGAAGAACAGAATGCATGATACTCTCTTTGCCGCATAGAGCATCACAAATATCATCCTCTAATGAAAGTTTATTCAATATCTTTTCCATTGGCACAGAAAGTATGGTTTCCATCAGAGAAAACATGCCGGCTAAAAAGTAATTAGGAGCTGGACCGCCTGTCAGTTTTTCTCCAAGAGATTCCGCCATTTTTGCACGAATTAAAGTTAATTTAATTACTTCATCCTTGATACGATAAACAGGTCCTGTATTTTCTCTTAATGATAATATATATATCCATTTTTGTATTTCTTTCAATCCTAACAGAATAATTGCCTGCCGAATAGATTGTATCTTGCGTTTCGGCCTGAATGCTGGTGAATTGATCAACTTAAGTAATTTGTAGGAAAGTGACAAATCGTTTTCTATACGCTCTGATATTAATCTAAAGTTTGGTTCTTTTTCAAAAAGCGCCCTTAAAATTTGATAATAGGAAATAAAAAAAGACGGAACATCCTCAGACGCTATCGTGACGGGCTGACTAAAGAAGAATCCTTGAAATAGAGAATAGCCAAGCTTTCTTGCTTCTAAATATTCTTCTCTTGTTTCAATTTTTTCAGCAACAAGCGTAAGATTAAACTCTTTTGATATGGTTTCAATGCGTTTCCTATTGAGTGCACTTGTATTAACAAAGTCCACTTTAATCATATCAACATATTTAAAAAGTTCATAAGAATATGGATTATGTTCCTGGAAGTCAAAATCATCCAATGCCATTTTGTAACCCTGACGTTTCAATTCCTTGCATATAGCTACCAGTTCGCTGGAGGGTTCAATTGTTTCCAAAATCTCTACAACAATTTCGCCGGGATGAAAATAACCGGGAATTTTTTTTTGCAATAAGCTGAAGGTGAAATTTATGAAACAGGGATGCCCGCTAGACAATTCTTCTATACCTATGTTTAAAAAACTGTTGATGAGCACATCTACAGTTGCTTGGTCGCCATTAAACTGGCTGTATGTACTTATGCTCTTCTCTCGATAAAGCAGTTCATATGCTGCCACTTCTTCCCTTCGATTAAAAATTGGCTGGCGGGCTACAAAAACCTCCATTCCTTTCACCTCCATGATTTCCCTTTTTTCTATCCTTCCTTAACAATACCAAACTGTAAAGTTAAAAGTCTACCATATTATGAAAGCAAATTCATTATTTTGACATGGAATGGCGCATGGATGGAGGTATTTGGCATATCCGAGAATCATTCGGAATTATTTCCTCTTTTATTGTCCTTTATTTAAAATTCTGCACTATTGAGCTTCTTTGCTGCTGGTTTTTAGCTCATTTTAACGAATGAGCTAAAAAACCACAATGTTGCTTTAAAATCGGTATAAAAAATGACGGCACGAATGCCGCCATTTTAAAGCAAAAAGTACAGTAAAAACAATAAAGCAATCAAATATAATAAAGCTGAAACTTCCTTCAGCCTTCCTGTGAATGCTTTTAATATCGGATAAAGAATAAACCCCATTGCCATCCCATCCGCAATACTAAATGTAAAGGGAATCATTCCAATAATTATAATAGCAGGAAGCGCCTCAGTCAGATCGCTAAGGTCCATCTTTGCCATGTTCTGAATCATAAGTCCGCCAATCAGTATCAAAATAGGTGCAATGGCATTATCGGGAATGTACTGAATATAAGGAATAAAAATAAGTGACACCAAAAATAGACAGCCTGTAAAACAAGCAGTAAGCCCTGTTCTTCCTCCTGCAGCAATTGCAGCAGTAGTCTCAACCGTCGATACCGTTGGACTCGAACCGAACAATCCGGATAAACAAGCGGAAAGGCTGTTTGCCTGCAGGGAACGCCTAAATTTTTCCGGCTGCTTTAATAACGCAGTATGACCATGTACTAATCCAATATTTTCAAATACAATGACCATCGTCACAGAAAAAACTGCCATCCAAAAAGGAACTTCCGTCATTTTCCCAAAACGTAAACCACTAAAAACAGAAGTATAGGAATGAAACGAAAAATTCGGACTGCTTCCTTTTGGCAGCACTCCCATTAAAGCCCCTATTCCTGTCCCCAAAAGAATGCTCCATAAAAAGTTCCCAGGAACATTTTTTATAAACAGCCCTATCGTAATCAGAAGGGTGAGAATGGTGGCTAACATCTTGGGATCGCTTAAATCGCCTAAAGTCATTAAGGATGCTGAACCTTTTACAACAAGCCCTCCCTTTTCAAGGCCAATCAGCAAAAGGAAAAAACCTAAGCCAACTGTAATGGCGTCTTTTAAAGAATGAGGAATGGCCTTATTTATTGCCTCCGACAGTTTAGTAAAAGCAATTATGGATAATATTATTCCCGAAATAAAAACGACAGCCAAGGCATCCTGCCATGACAATTTCATTGAATGGACCAATGTATACGTAAATAATGCATTGATTCCCATTCCAGGCACTAATAAAATGGGTGCATTTGCCCATAAACCCATTAAAAGGCAGCCCGCAAAGGATGTAAGTACTGTTGCAATGACGGCACCTTCAATTGGTATCCCTGCCTCCGATAAAATAGAGGAGTTAACGGCTATAATGTAGATAACCGTCAGGAAGCCAACCATCCCTGACACAAACTCTCTCTGTACGGTGGTACCATGCTCTTGAAGTTTAAAAACCTTAAAAATATTCATGTTAACCCTTGTTTTTAAATGTCCCTCTCCCTACCCGCTTCTCCCTGTTTTAGATGCCCAATTTAGAATGGACAATGTTAAAACAAGTAAGCCACAAAATCATATTATAACTAATAATTACCTGGCTGGCAATTTTATGAAGCGAGTTAAAATACAGAGATTAACAGGACACCTTTCCACATTCTTCTGCAAAACGAAGGCAGGCATCTGCACATTTTTTACAATGAGTATATCCATGTTTGGTACACTCGGCAGCGCAATGATCACAAATCTTTCTGCAAAGCTCCAGGATTTTTTTTGAAAATTGGCTGCTTCTTTGTATCATTTGAATGGCGAAACTGCACGTATCAGCACATTCTCTAACTAGTTCAATGCACTTCGTCAGCTTTTCTGAATGTTCTTCTTTCAGGCATGCATGATAACAAATATTACACGCTTCCATACATAATAAGCCTTTTTGGATACTGCTTTTAAAATCAGCATTCATCTCTCATACCTCCGCTTCAGCTCCAGATGCTTTTATTTTGTAATGTATTAATAGTGTTTGTATTGGAGTGAGCAGCCATACATTATCCTTCTTGCTTAAGTTTCCCAATAAGCAGTGTGAAAATTACAAGCAGATCTTTTAGCTGGCTTGTATTTACATGTAGTATGGGAGTATTTGGCGAAAAATTTTGCTGCCAGCTAAAGGGCATCCAACCTTTTTCATAGCAAGCAAGCTCGATACTGTTTTTGTAAATTCTGGTAGATTTCCCGCTTCGCATAACCGTAAATTCATCCTTTCCGCAAAAAAAACAGCTTTTACTCTTTTCCATCGATTGGAGTTCTATACGTGCCAATTCTTTTTGGCCCGTTTGAACAACCGCATAATTAGATGCAGCATTACTGCAAAAAGCTGCTTCTGCTTGAATGGGACGGTTTTGATTGCTGATGGTGTAGATATCAGATTTCACAGCATTGTTTTTTTGTTTGGATTGTACACGATGAATTGACCATTCACTGATCCCATTACTCATAAAAAGCTGAATTCGATCCTCTTCTGAAGGCATTGCCATTACCATAAAGGAGTGAGGTTCCTTATAATCACTTTTATACGGCATTTTATAGGATGATTGATTCTTTCGATAATGATAATACAAATATCTGGATAAAAAATACAATACAATAACGAAGACTGCAAGAAGAACCCATATCATATAAAAAAGACGTCCTATGGCCGAAAGCACAGTCAAAAACACGGACAAAAAGAGGCAGATCCAAATTAGCTGCTGAAGATAGACTGCAGACATTTCATCATAATACTCTCTTATGTTCATTTCACTTCACCCTATTCTAGCAGTTTCACTACAATATATGAGAATAAATAGATTTCATGATTCTAAATGCAAGAATAGAGAAAAATATTAATAATAAAAAAAGAGATTTCTAAACTGTCCTTTACTACGTTCAAATAGAACCACAATTCTTCGATTAGACACAACACTATTAAAAGAAATGAACATAAATTCAAGGTGATTCATAATTTATTTATTTTAGTCAAGCCTTTCCTTTTCTTCGCATATGCTTGTATAAACTGATCCTTTATTGGCAGTTTTCTTAAACATAAGAATAGAAGGTGAGTATCATGTTATCCAACTTACAGGCGTTCATACTTGGCATCATTCAGGGGCTTACTGAATTTCTGCCCATTTCCAGCACTGGACACCTATATATAGGAAGACATTTATTTGGATTAGACGAGGCTGGACTATTTCTGGATACCATGCTCCATGTTGGAACATTTTTAGCGGTGCTTGTCGTCTATAAAGATGAACTGCTTGGAATGATCATCAAACCCTTTGGTAAAAGAACCCTTCTGATGATTATCGGGACCATTCCTGCTGTTGCAGCTGGCCTCCTATTTAAAGACTTCTTTGATGAAATTTCAAAAACAGGTATAACAATTGGCTGGGAGTTTCTTGCAACTGGCTTTATTTTATGGTTTGCGGAAAGCGTTAAAAAAGGTGCGAAGAAAATAGAGGATATAACCTATACCGACGCTCTTATAATAGGGACATTTCAGGCTGCAGCCATCTTTCCGGCACTTTCACGTTCTGGATTGACCATTGCGGCGGCACTTTTTCGAAAAATTGATCGGGAAACAGCTGCGTATTTTTCATTTCTTCTTTCCACTCCTGCCATGTTAGGTGGAATTATTCTTCAGGGTAAGGACCTTTTTACAGGGCATACAGAAGCTGTTACGTTAACAAGCCTGCTATTCGGCACAATTGCTTCAGCTCTTTTTGGGTATTTTGCTATTGTAGGAATGATTAATTTCTTAAAAAGAAAATCCCTGAAAATTTTTGCCTACTATGTTTGGATATTGGGAGCCTCCATACTGGCATTACAGCTTACAGGCCGTTTTTAAGGATGGTCAAAATAATGGAAGCTAATACGATTTTGAATATTTTAGAATTCCTCGGTCATTACGGTTTCATTGGCATTGCTATTGCCCTAATGATAGAAGTCATTCCAAGTGAAATTGTCCTTGCGTATGCCGGTTTTCTTGTCGCATCCGGCAGGATCTCTTTCTTTTCCGCCTTAACTGCAGGTGTGATAGGCGGAACACTTGCCCAGGTATTTCTTTATTTACTTGGTAAATATGCTGGAAGAACTTTTTTTGAAAATTATGGAAAGTATATACTCATTCATCCAAAACACTTAAATAAAGCGGATAAATGGTTTCAAAGTTATGGTCCTGCTACGTTATTTACTGCCCGATTTATTCCTATAGTAAGACATGCCATCTCTGTACCTGCAGGAATTGTAAAAATGCCGTTTGTACCTTTTATTGTTTACACTTCTGCAGCAATATTGCCTTGGTCCCTTCTATTTCTATTAATTGGTATTCAGTTAAATCAACACTGGAACCGCATTGGCCAGGTTTCCGGACCCTATATAAAGCCTATTATAATCATTGCCTGTACAGCTTTGCTGATTTATGTCCTGTACAAACACTTTTTAAACAAAAAACGATAAAGAAATTTGTCGAATTGGCAAGAATTGAGTCATAAAATATTCGTATAAATCCTATTTTCTTTTTTACTTTTTTATTGTAAGATACAAAAAGAAACGTTTGTTTAAACTTTATAAAAAAGCAATTTAGGGAAGGCAAATGGTGCGCCACCAGCTCGTTTCTTGACTGGTCCTAGTGGGTTCGATTCCCACCCCGGAATTTTTTACGCAACTTTAAAAAATTTCGAGGGTGGCAGGTTCTATTTCTTATGGAATCATTACCCTCATGGAGGGATGAGAAATGCTCAAGAAACGTGATCTAACAGGGCAAGAAAGCCATGTTTTATATGATCTTATGGTACACCCGGATGTCTTCCCTTTCGTGCGCCATAAAGCCTACTCTGCGGATGAGTATTTGTTTTTAACTAAGCAGACGATTGAAGCAGAGGAACGGAACGAGCTAATATCAAGAACAATATTGGATGAATGGGGAAACCCTATTGGCACAATAAATCTTTATGATATTGAAAACGGTGCAGGATTTTTGGGTACCTGGCTTGGGAAGCCATATCATGGCAAAGGCTATAACAGCATTGCAAAAGAAGCTTTCTTTCAGGAATTATTTTTTGAACTTAATATTGAGACAGTCTTCATGAGAATTAGAAGAGTCAATCTCCGTTCACAAAAAGCCGCAGAAAAATTACCATACGTTATTAAAGCGAACGACACCCGAAAAGAACTCTTCAAAAAAATTAATTCAACCGAATATATATACGATTTATATGAAGTTTCAAAGGACTTATATTCCTTGCATTACCTGAGACAGCAAAATGCTGAAGATAGTGCTCAAGCTCTTGAAGCATAAAAACTCGCCATTTTGGCGAGTTTTTTTATTTTATCCGTTCGTCGTTTTCTTTACCATAAAAACCTTAAGCTTAGGCTTACACAGAAATTCTTTCGTGTTTTCTGTTTTTTCATAGTGATTAAGACGAATTAGCAAGAAGCTATACATAACAATACGGCTTATATTAATGTATTCATCTGCAAGTTCATATATGCTATTTCATAATATTTTCAAACGAATATTAAGTTTGTCTAAATATAGTCTGTTTCAAATAGATTGGTGAATCTGGTATTTTATCATTTTTTATATTCATAGCAACAAAGTTTACTAACAGAGGCTAAAATAAAAGCAGCTAAAAATGCAAATCAATAAACCATATGGTATAATTTCAGGAGCTTTCAGATTGGATATGGGGTAAAAAAATGAGAAAAACAGAAACTATGAAACAAAAATTACGCCAGTTGTTCGTAATATTGATCCCGATTCTTATTACACAGCTGGCTATGTATTCAATGAATTTTTTTGACACTATGATGTCTGGTAATTATGCACGTGCAGATTTAGCAGGTGTGGCTATCGGATCTTCATTATGGGTGCCTGTCTCCACAGGACTGGCGGGAATACTCATCGCCCTTACCCCTATAACGGCCCACTTAATAGGAGCAAAAAAGAAAGACGAGGTTCCATTCTCCGTAATTCAGGGAATCTACGTGGCCATAACCATGGCAATTATTGTCATGGCTGCAGGGAAACTGTTGTTAAATACGATATTGAATCATATGAACCTGGAACACCATGTCGAATTGGTTGCAAAACATTACCTTTATTTTCTTGCTATCGGTATAATTCCATTGTTTATTTATAATGTATTAAGATCCTTCATTGATTCTCTTGGTATGACGAGGATATCCATGGTCATAACCCTTAGCTCCCTCCCTGTTAATGTTTTTTTAAATTATATTTTCATCTTCGGCCATCTGGGATGCCCTGCTTTCGGAGGTGCAGGTTCTGGACTGGCAACGGCTATTACCTATTGGCTCATCACCATATTTGCAGCAGTTGTGATCCACTTTCGCCATCCTTTTTCAGCATACAGGATATTTACAAAATGGACTGCGCCATCCTACACAAAGTGGAAAGAGATCTTTTCACTCGGTATTCCAATGGGGTTATCGATCTTCTTTGAAACCAGTATTTTTTCTGCTGTTACCTTGTTAATGAGCAGCTTTGGAACAGTTGTCATTGCTGCTCATCAGGCTGCTATGAACTTTGCTTCTTTTTTATATATGCTGCCACTTAGTATGTCAATGGCAATGACCATTGTAGTCGGCTTTGAAACAGGTGCATCCCGTTTTAAAGATGCCAAAGATTACAGCAAAATCGGGATTGCTTTTGCCCTGCTTCTTTCTGCTTTTGCAGGATTCATGCTGTTTCTTTTTCGAATTCAGGTGGCGGGTATGTACAGTACTGACCATCAGGTAATAAAACTAACTGCCCGGTTTCTCCTTTTTGCTGTTTTCTTTCAATTATCCGATGCTATTCAGGCTCCTGTACAGGGAGCACTAAGGGGGTACAAGGATGTGAATGTAACCTTTTTAATGGCTTTAATTTCGTACTGGGCTATTGGCCTTCCCCTTGGCTGTTTGCTTGCGAATGAAACATCTCTCGGAGCATACGGCTATTGGATCGGCCTAATTACCGGTCTCGCTGCAGGGGCAATTACCCTCAGCAGCAGGCTATATATCATTCAAAACCGTACTTTACAAAAAAGTATATAGTGCGCTGCATTTTGCCCGTGGACGTATAATGAAATTGGAATTTATATCCAGCGTAGCGTATCACCAAAATCCTGCAAATTAGTAAAGGGCTGAAGCTAGACAAGAAAAATATTCCACAGGTTTAGCATTTTATCATTTCCTAACCAAAAACCCGGACAGGCCTCTGCCTTTGTCCGGGTTTTTAGGGCTATTTATTTTCCAATAAATTCTTGAGTCCAGTAGTTGCCTGTTGCATCGTAGCCTACTCCAATGCTTGTATAGCTCTTATTTAAGATGTTTGCACGGTGTCCAGGGCTATTCATCCATGCATTCATTACTTGTTCTGGTGAAGTTTGGCCCATTGCAATATTTTCACCAGCAGAAGAATAAGTTATGCCAAATTTCTTCATCATATCAAATGGTGAACCGTACGTTGGGCTGGTGTGGTCAAAATAGTGATTTTTTTGCATATCTTCTGATTTTGTTCTTGCCATTTTGCTAAGCTGAGGATCAATTTTTAAAGCTGGAAGACCATTTTTTGCGCGTTCCTCATTAACTAATGCTACTACTTTTTTTTCTGCAGCATTTAATTGAGAGCTAGTTTGGTTAGATGCAGAAGATGTCTTACTGGCATCTTTATTGGCTGTTGCAGTTTGCTGTTTTGGCGCTGATTGAACTGGAGCTTTAGCTTGTTCATTTCCAGCAGCAGGGTTGTTCAAGGAAATGTGATATTTTGAAGAAAATTGATTTATGAATGATTGTAAGTCTTGCATATTATTAAACTGATAATATTTTACATCAGAATTTTGAGGAGTATTTTGCACAGTATCTGCCTTAGCGCCATGAAGCATTGGGACTGCCATTAATGCGAATGCTGTTGCTGTTGTGATAATAGTTTTTTTCATGAATTTCGTCCTCCTTTTATCTATTAAACTGACATAACGTTCGCTGTTGTGTCTTGCAAACTCATAGTAACATACGTTTTTTTGTCATATTTGTGGATTAATAATCCAGTTCAAGTTATTTAGATATTTAATCCATAAATTTCATGTTACTGGAAAAGAATCGCTTAAATTTCGACCATTTTTTTATTCAGTTTCCATATCTATTCATTTATCAGTTCCATTTCAATGCTTGATTTCCAGCTTTTTCAGTTAAAAATTCATTGACAGGTTTTTGAAATCCATTTACTTTGACATTTTTTGCTCCAATATTACAATTGTGAAAATATATGAAGAAGAATTTTTTATAAAAGTACAAGTGCCTTACTCATCGTAAAAGGTTAGCTCATTTGTGTAAAACGAGTAATTTCACACGAATGAGCTAAAAAACGAGCACATTTCAATATAAAAAAATATTACAAATCAAAAAACCTGAGGCTGCTAATTTGCCTCAGGTTTTTTTAATTCTTCCATTATTTTTACAAACTCATGAATAAGCTCCAGTTTTTCTATTTGGGATAAGTCTGTGTTTATTATTCTTTTGACAGCTTGATAAAATTTGGTCTCTGGGACAACCCTTAACCTTGGATGAGTAAGCTTATCGAGGAGCTCTTTCATAATTAATTGAGTAAGCTGATCACCATTTTCATCATTTGTTCCTGCATTCATTGAACGATTATTCCATATGGAAAGATAAGCTTCTAATAACTGAGTTTTGTTCATAAATAAACCCCATAGTAATAATTTTTCGCCGGCAATTGGAAACACTATATATGCATAACAAGCAGTATATAAGGAGGAAAAAAAATGACCGGTCCTTACCGATGCCCCAATTGCAAAACGAACCGAACACGCTTTAATCGAATTCTCCAACAGCCTGAGGCAGTTAAGCTGGATCCAAAAACGGGCGATGTTGTTGAATCATATACAAATTCAACCCCCGACCCGTTTCACATCCTATACAAAGGTCCAGAATACCGAATCCAATGTGCAACATGCGGTTTAATTGAAGAGGAAAAGACTTTCCTGAAATTTGGAGAAAACGATTATTGAAACTTCTTGGCATATGGAGGAGAAAGAAGCTTCCCCGCAGACTATGCATAGCTTCAGTCTCCTCCCTCTTATTTGGTTAATTCGTTATCCAGCTTTTTAAATAAATCGATTAAAATTTGAATTTCATCATGGGAAAATACTTTGAACGTTTCTTTAAAAAGATCTGATTTCACCTTTATCAGGTCATGTACTAAAGCTTTTCCCTTTTCATTAATCATCAAGTCAACTACCCTTCTGTCCTGTGTTGACCTGCTTCTTTCAATCAGTTCTTTTTCTACCAATGAATCGGTAACGGTAGTGATATGGCTTGCAGATACTTGCAGCTTTTTTGAAAGTTCTGATGCCCTCATTGGTCCCTCTAATAAATATTTTAAAACGATAAATTCATTGGGAGACACATGGCTCCTCATTGATTTTTGTACTTTGTCTTTTAGTTTCCTATACACCTGGCGAAATACCATTTCTAGCTCTGATAATTCTTGTACATCCACTTCTATCAGCCCTTTCAAACCTTTCCAGTCACTAATGACATTATTACTATTATAGCACGAAAATTGTTGGAGTTTTTATTAATGTGATAGTGTTTTCCAAGAGTTATCACTGGGGAAAATATTGTTGTGGATGAGTGAAGAAGAAATCGTGCTGCTACATCCAGGGAAACGTCCTTCATGAGCGTGATGAAGGACAATTCGTGCTGCTATATCCGGGGATACGTCCTTCATCAGCGTGTTGAAGGACTTTTCGAGCTGTTATATCCAGTAAAAAGTCCTTCATGAGAGCAATGAAGAACAATTTGAGCTGCTATATCCAGGGATACGTCCTTCATCAGCGTGTTGAAAGACTTTTCGAGCTGTTATATCCAGTAAAAAGTCCTCCATGAGCGTGATGAAGGACAATTCGTGCTGCTATATCCAGGGATACGTCCTTCATGAAAGCAATGAAAGACAATTTGAGCTGTAATATTCAGTGGAACATCCTTCATGAGAGCAATGAAGGACAATTTGAGCTGAAATATTCAGTGGAACATCCTTCATGAGAGCAATGAAGGACAATTCGTGCTGCTATATCCAGGGAAACGTCCTTCATGAGCGTGATGAAGGACAATTTGTGCTGCTATATCCAGGGAAACGTCCTTCAGTAGAGTATTGAAGCAAGTTCGAGAAGGAAAAATCAGTAGAGTCCTTCACGATGGGAGAATGATATTAAAAAAACCTCCATAAAAGGAGGATTTTTTTAATGATTTTTATCTTTGATCATTTTTCAATACTTCTACAGCTTTATTCAATTGAGTATCATTGTTCGCAATCAGATTCTGCAATTTACTCATCAAGAGAAGTGTTGTCTGCCCCTCTAAGACACCTGTAGGTTTTTGCTTTTGATCCCTTTGGAATTTTATAACCGCATTTTCTGTAGCTTGATCAAAATAACCGTCTACATGACCGGGGTTATAGCCAAGCGCTTTTAGCATTTCCTCTGCTGTCTTTACGTCTGAAGAGATGGAATAAAGCTTTAATGCTTCGGATGGATCAATGACAGGCAGATTTGCGTAGGCTGGCAAATCAACCTTATATTCTGGCTGAATTCCTTTCTTATGAATCCATTCGCCTTTAGGCGTGAGCCATTTATCTGTTGTAAATTTTAAGTCAGAGCCATCATCAAAGGTCGTTGACGTTTGTACGGTACCTTTTCCGAATGATTTTTCCCCAATTAGAGGCACATCATCTGATTCACTTAATGCTGCTGAAAGAATTTCAGATGCACTGGCACTGCCATCATCGATTAATACTGCAGCAGGTATGTGGAGTTTGTTTCCCCCATCCGCAGTAATCTGGTCACGCTTGCCATTCCGGTCCTCTACCTGAACAATCATTTTTCCTTCTGGAACAAATAAATTAGCTATAGCGATTGCCTGGTCAAGGAGACCGCCCGGGTTTTGCCTTAAATCAAGAATCATCGATTTCATGCCCTGCTTTTTCATATTATTAATAGCAGCAACCAATTCTTTTGAGGTATTGGTTGAAAAAGTAGTGATTTGAAAATCTGCTACACCATTTTTTAGCATTTTTGCATATACAGTATCGACTGGAATCGTATCACGCTGAATTTTCACATCTCTTGGGTTGGTCGATCCAGGACTTAAAATCGATAAGGTAACACTCGTTCCTTTTTTGCCTCGAATTAACAGTACGACATCATTCGCACTCATTCCATGAACGCTTTTTCCATTAACAGCCAGTACCTTATCATTTGGCTTCAGCCCTGCTTTATCAGCAGGAGATCCCTTTATTGGGGATACGATTGTTATGTATCCATTTTTCTCCTGCACTTCTGCCCCTATCCCTTCAAAAGAAGAAGAAATCGTTTGGTTAAATTTTGAGGCTTCATCCGGAGGCATATATACTGAATATGGATCTCCAAGTGCTTGCACCATTCCATCAATGGCTCCATTTACCAGCTTATTTGTGTCAATTTTCTCATAATAGTTTTGCTTTAGATCATCATACGTATTAAACAATTTAGTAAATTCTTTTCTTTGGGGTACACCTGCTACATTGGCAGCTTTGTCATCACCAAAAGCCATTACAAGTGTTGTAATGCCGGCTGAAGCGAATATTAAAAAGAATATCAACATGATAAACCGGAATTTTTTAATTTTTATATATCCATTCGTCTCGTGATCGAGATCATTTTCTTCAAGCTTCTTTTGATCATCATTATCCAAGGCGCTCACCACTTTCGTTCCCTATAAACTTTCTTGTTCTCTCTCTATTCTCGCATGTAACTTCTCTATTCTATCAGTTTTTTTCGAAATTAGAAAGAAAAGCTTTTCTCATAATATATTGATTTTTCTAATCAAAATCTAATCATTTTGACAATCATTGCCTTTTATGGATGTCTTCAGCCTCATACAAATTGTAGTAATGAGCCAGGCTTCCTTTGATTTTTAGGCTGTGATATTTATGCTTAATCTTGTCATTAAAATCGCTTTTCTTCAGTGAAGTCCCCTTTTGCATAATGGTCTTTACCTTTGACTTTAGCTGAGCTCTGGCCTTACTGTTGGTGGATCTGCAATTGTGACACTCGCTTTCCGTGGATCTTGGGAAATTTCATCGTCGCATCCTGAGGGAGGTTTCCTTTGACTGTGCCTTACACTTCAATTATCAGCGAATTATTATATTAGGTATAAAAAGGTTCAACCTAAAAAGGCTTGTTTTCTGTAACAAGCCTTTTTGGTTCATTAGATTTTCTTAACATGCTCAAAATATTCTTCAAGCGTCCAATCATGCTGGTACATTACATTAGCTGCTTTCGTTCCCACATAACGATAGTGCCATGGCTCGTACTCATAATGGGTAATATTTATTTTATTCTTTGGATACCTAAGAATAAAGCCATACTTGTGAGCGTTGTCCATTAGCCACTTGCCTTCTTTATCTTCACCAAAGTGGTCTGTCAGCAAAAATTGTTCTGATTGGCAGGTAATGTCCATTGCTAATCCTGTCTGATGTTCACTTGAGCCCGGAATGGCAACGGCCTGATCTGCTTGTTTTTGGCCTGAGTTGTCAACCTCATCTTTAAATACAGACATTTGGCGGGTATAAGAGCGGTAGCCTGAGGCAGCATAAAGAATGATTCCATCCTTTTTTGCATCGTTAAACATTTTAGCCAAAGCAACCGCTGCTTCTTTTCTCATATGGGCTTTTTCAACATCCGCATTCCCAAAAGAAAAGGCTACATTTGGCCTAACAAGATCTTTTGGAGCATAATCACTAGGCAAATAATTATCTTTATTAACCAGGGCAAGGATGTTTGCTGGATTTTCGATGGTGTTATGGCCTTTCCCTTTCTGAACTTTATTAAAATATTGGGACTGTAGGGTTAGTCCGTTATCACCATTATTTGCTGTTGATTGAATTGTATTCGACTGATTCCCGGTTTTAGGCTTCTCAGTCTGATTGTGGTGTTGGGCAAAGCTGCAGCCGCCTAATAAAAAAGCAATGGCTGATATTGATAGAACCTTTTTCATGGTCTCACCTTTCTTTAATCAAAATCACGTTAGAGCATGGCGATGCAAGGGTAAAATGCTAACCTTTGTATTGTCTGCACCTTTGCAAGTTTACCAAAAACCGACGCAATACGATAGTGAAAAGATGAATTTCCAATGAAACTTATGGTAATGAAAAAATATGTCATACAGGGGAAAAAAAATACCCATTTTAGTCATATAAAAAGTCCCGTTCATGACGGGACATTAGCTTTATTGTACAGAAGCAGAAAGGGCTACTTCAATCATATCATTAAATGTCGTTTGACGTTCTTCAGATGTAGTTTCTTCACCCGTTAAAATATGATCGCTTACTGTTAACACTGAAAGAGCATTGCGATTAAATTTAGCTGCTAATGTATAAAGAGCGGCTGTTTCCATTTCAATGGCCAATATACCATAGTCAGCCCATTTTTTATGATCCGCATTGTCATTATAAAACATATCGGCTGTGAAGACATTTCCTACTTTTAAATTCAATCCCTTTTCAATTCCACTGTCATAGGCTTTTTTAAGCAACTCGAAATTGGCTGTCGGGGCATAATCAATCCCATTAAAAGTAAGGCGGTTCATTTGGGAATCAGTTGAAGCTGTCATAGCCAAAATAACGTCACGGACTTTAACATCTTTTTGGATGGCACCGCATGTTCCCACCCGGATAAGGTTTTGGACATTATAGCTTTGCATTAGTTCGTTGATGTATATAGAAATTGATGGGACTCCCATACCCGTTCCTTGTACGGAAACTCTCTTGCCTTTATAAGTCCCTGTATAGCCAAACATGTTACGGACTTCATTATAACAGGTGACATCATCAAGAAATGTTTCTGCTATGTATTTGGCTCTTAACGGATCACCGGGAAGGAGCACTGTTTCAGCAATGTCATTTTCTTTTGCATTAATATGTATACTCATAAAAAGCCTCCTATTGCTTGTTAGTGTTAAGAATGCAGCCATTTTGCCGCATTTCCGGAATATTGCCAGATTTTCTTAGCATGTCCATTTTAATGCTTATCAGGACAAGATGCAATCACTAACATGTTCTTTTTCTTTTCGGAAATACTATCTATGAGCGATACTATTCACTTGAAAGGAGAAGGAGCTTATGGGTAAAAAGCACCGAAATAGAGTAAAGGGACAAAAGAAAAATAACCATATTCCTGCAGAACAAATTGTCGCGGAGCATGAAGCACACGCAAAAGAAAACTCTGCACAAAATCGAAAATAATTTGCAGCTTGCTGTATAGCCAGGCATCAGGGGATTGCCCCCGGTACCTGGTATTTTAATGGAGCAAAATCCTGTTGATGCTTTTCCATCCTCCTGACTTTAATTGGTAATAAAAATGCCCTTTCCTTCCTTCGTCAATAAAAATAATGTCTCCTGTAGACACAAACCGTGCTTTACAATCCTTAGGCATGCTGTCAGGATGATTGAATAAAACAAAAAGCTCATTCAAGGCTTCCATATGGTTTTTGGCCGGTACATCCAGCCTATAGACCTTCTCAAACCCCCTCTTGCCACCGTAGGCGGGTGTCTGGAAAAGCGTTGCGTCATATATGTTGTATTCCTTTTTTATATGCTTTATTAGCTGCATAAACTGCATGATACATCACTCCTTACAAAGCTCTTATTATATATTTCATGACAAAATTGACAAATCCTTCTTAAATAGGCCACTAATTTTTCATTTTATATGGGTTTGTTTTTGTTAAGCTCCCGTTCAACTAACAAATAAAAATGTATTTGGTATATTCCTTGCAGATTTGCGTCTTACCATAACTGTATTTATTTGACATAAGCGTACATTAGCCTTGTAACAAAGGCTGTTTTCGCATAGATTGATGCTTTACGTACAAGGCATCATTCCGTATGTTGTCTGTCTTCGTGGCATCTTTACGTAAGTAATTCACATATTTTAATACTAAATCTTGATATTAAATCATTTCTTTGTGTCAATTAGCAACAAAGTTTACGAAAAGAGCTTTAACAAAAGTTCAGGCTCCATATCTTTCGTTAGCAGCCTATTTGTATAATTGGCCATAAAAAAGAAGCCGTCCGTCTCGGATAGCTTCCATTTATGTTGATTAGTATCTGCCTATACTTATATACCCTTAATAGGAGTCCTCCTCCCACTCTTCATCGATTATACATTTCGCTATTAAATAATCAAATGTAATGTCGGCGATTTCCTCAAGTTCTTCTTCACCGGGGACGTACCCGCGTTTAATTAACTCCTGATAGAAAAATTCAGCAATTTCTTCAGTGTCAATATAGACTTCAATTTCTCTCATTTAAAATCGCCTCCTTTTTTTAAAAAATGTATGTTTGGAACCGTAAGATATGCAAGTTCTTTTATCCAGCTGGCATTTTTTTAAAAGACAAGCATAAGCATGAAATATACGTTGAATGAGGTGATGAAAAATTGAATTCTGTACAATTTGAAGATCAAGATACAGCAATAGAGCAATCGCCTTTTGAAGAAGCGTTTCTTCGGTTTATGCAAATTACTTTAAAATGTGTGTTCGGTTTATTTTCATTTTTCGCTATTGTGCTGATCATAACTAACTTATTTTTCTAATCTTTCTTTTCTAGAATTTGATAAATCTACAAGCTGTTTTGTGATGGTTTGAAGGGTTGAAACGTAAAATTCATCCTTAAAGGTTTCATACAGAATTTTATAATCATTATATGCATCAAGAAGACGGTCAATTTTTAAAGACAGGTTATCCCTTGGAGGGGGCAGTGAAAGTGAAGGTTGTTGATGTTTTGAAAAAGAATATCCATATTTTTTCAAAAAAACATCAGCCTGGTCTGCATCTGCAATGAGGAGAAGCTCTTCTTCATCAGCCTCCAGCCACTCTCCATCGGTAACCCTTGTCAGTTCATAAATGATATCTTCCCAGGCATCATCCTGATATCTCCATATTTCAGTACGAAAACCCACCACTTTAAACAATTCTCCTTTGTATCCATTTACTTGGACTAGATCACCGAAAAAGAACTTGTATTCTATATCAATTTGTTCCTTGTCCGGCATTTCCCCCCGATATTCTGCCAGCAATACCAAACAATTCTCATTATATAAACCGTGGCTTTCATTTACTTCGTATAAATATTGTTCATCTATATGCTTAATTTTAGTAATTTTCCCAACTGTGCCATACAAAGTAATGACAACGGTATCTCCAATGTTAAACTTTGGTTTATCGTTATACTTCATTTCCTCCCGTCTCCTTGAAATATAAGAGTTGTTTTCTTTTAGTATATGCAAAACATTTTTAAAGGTATCGAATAAAGGCAGTTGTTTACTTTGGTGGTTTTCATATTGATATCCTGCAGGCAGCTGGTATTTTATCAAGCGGTTTTTCATACACCATGGTAGCATTTGCACAATTTGAGATTTTTTCATATAGATTGTATTTGAGGTTTTCTTATAAATTGGCTTTTGATTCCCGCTCCAGGCACTCACTTTCCGCGCTACAAACAGGAAGCCTCCTCTTCGCAAATCGCGCATGTAGGATCTTCCTTTGCCAGCAGAACTTTCCTTTATCCATTCCAACCATCAAAGTAAAAAGTTTGAACTAATATTTACCAAAAACGAGCAAAAACTTATGGTATGAAAATAAAAAACCCTCAGCAAGCAAACGCTTGTCCAGAGGGTAAAAGACGGATCTTTATTATTGGCTGTTTTCGCATAAATTGTTGCTTTACGTATAAAGGATTATTCCGTATGTTGTCTGTCTTCGTGGCATCTTTACGTAAGTTATTAAAAGTTTTAATACTGAGCCTTGGTTTATACCCCTTTTTTGTATCAAGTAGCAACAAAGTTTACGAAAAGAGCCTTATTATTTTTGATTTTTCTCAGAAATATATAAATCCCACGCCTGATCAAAAATAGCCATTGAGGGCAGATAAGGTCCGTTTAATTCAAGGTAATTGCTGATTTCGTGATACTCTGAAGACATTTTTGGAAAGCTGTGATCATCATAGGCTGCATTTGCAAAAAAAGTTAAATCGTCTTTCAGCTTTGGATCACGATATTTCATTAAATAATGATAAAAAGATTTTTCCATATACTTCGCCTTTCTTTACATTTAGACTAATGGCCAGGACTCTCTGCAAGCAGAAGCTGCGGCAGTTCATCGGATTACTGCTCAAGTTTAAAGCTGATAAATTTCAACTCTGTCATTTCGTCCACCGCATACTTAATTCCTTCCCGTCCCATTCCGCTCATTTTAACACCGCCATATGGCATATTGTCAACTCTGAATGTAGGTATTTCATTTATCATAACCCCTCCGACATGGAGCTCCTGTGCTGCTTTAAATGCTTTATTCACGTCTTTTGTAAAGATTCCTGCCTGTAATCCATACTTAGATTGGTTTACCATGCTGATCGCCTCGGAAAATTCTCCGAATGGATTTACGTGAACGACAGGAGCAAAAACCTCCTCGCACGAAACCTCTTGATTTAAGGGGGTATGTAACAATATGGAGGGCTCTAGCGCACCTTCCTTTACTTTTCCGCCCACAGCCAAAGCAGATCCATTTTCAATTGCCTTGTTAATCCATGAAAGGGCCCTTTTTGTATCTTTTTCAGATATCATTGGGGAAACATCTGTATCCATGGAAAAAGGGTCTCCAATGGTTAGTTTTTTGGTTTCTTCAACCATCGCTTTCACAAAGGCATGAAAAATAGATTCTTGGACAAATATTCTTTGAATGGAAATACAAACTTGACCCTGGTATGAAAAAGCTCCAGTTATGACTCTAGGTACAACAGATTCTAAGTCAGAATCCTTGTCCACAATAACGGCCGAGTTAGAGCCAAGCTCAAGGGTAACTCGTTTTAATCCGGCATGATTTCTTATCGATTCACCCACAGATGGGCTTCCTGTAAAAGTAATCATTTTTACTCTGTCATCCTTTGTAAGGATTTCCCCTATTTCGCTTCCGCTTCCAGAAATGACATTCAATGCCCCAGCAGGCAATCCCGCCATATGAAAGTATTCTGCTATTTTAAAGGAGGAAAGGGGCGTCTGGCTGGCGGGCTTAATGACAATGGTATTTCCACTTGCAATAGCAGGTCCAATCTTATGAGCGACTAAATTCATTGGGAAATTAAAAGGAGTAATACCTGTTATAACACCGAGAGGTTCCTTGACAGTATAGGAAACTCTTCCCTCGCCTCCAGGAGCTGCATCAAGGGGCACTGTCTCACCATACAGCCTCCTAGCCTCTTCTGATGCAAATTTATACGTCATGATGGTTCGGTCCACTTCGGCTAAGGCATATTTTAGCGGCTTGCCGGCTTCTTTTGCTATCAATTCTGCACATTCTTTTCGATCTTGTTTAATGAAATCAGCAACTTTTTCCAATATATCAGCACGTTGATGGGCAGGCATTTTCCTTGTGATTTCAAATGCCCGGCTTGCAGATTCAATCGCTGCATGAACCTGTTTTACATCAGCCCTTGCCACCTCCGCAATCTTTGTATGTTTATAAGGAGAAAACAAATCCGTATAGCCTGCTCCCTCCACCCATTCACCATCAACCCATAATAATTGCTTCATCCAATAATTCCCTCCTAAACAAATGAATCTTTTCTTAACTATTACCCTTTAAATCTATCTTAACTCTCCAAACAAAAAAGAATTATTATGAACAGCTGCATGTGACTTTTTTCTCACTAAAAAGATTAAAATTTTAGGAAAAACTAGATAATTCAGTCTAAATTTATTACTATTAGAGTAGGTCGAATTATGTACCAGGGGGTCGGATTATGACAAAAAAAACAAAATACAAAGAAACCAGAAAGCCATTCTTTAAGAAAAAGGAGAAAAAATCAAAAAACAATGTGATGAGCAAGCAAAAGATTGTGATCGGCTACTCAAGAACAATAAGAGGGAAAATTACTATATCCTTTGGTCTGCTGACAATTCTGTTAATGGGTCTCACGATTACCTATTATGTGAATATGAACAGCCTGGAAAATGAGATTACTCATATCACCAGCCACGATCTGGTTATCCATGACAATGTTCAGCAGCTCCTCACAGCTTCTGTCAGCCTGGAAAATGCAGAACGTGGTTATGTAATTTCAAATGATACCGATTCACTTAATGAATATAACTCCAGCAAAGGAAAAGTTGAAGCTTACATAGCTAATTTAAAGAAAATGCTTGCATCTGAACCAACAGAACAAAAACAAATGGATAATGTGGAGTCAGCCTACAATTTTTGGAATGGCTATATTGAAAATGTTGTTCAATCAAGAGAATATTCTTCTTTTCAGGAAGCTGCGGATGCAGTAAAATCTGCGCAGGGAAAAAAATATATGAGTCAGGTCCAAGAAAATCTGCAACAGCTTTTGGCGGCTGAAACATCCGTCACAAATAAAAGGATTGAAAATCTGCATACACAAGTGATGATTTCAAAAGTGGCAACAATTTCCCTCTCTACACTGGCATTGGTATTATCAATCGTATTAAGCTTGATGCTTTCAAGAAGCATTAAATCCAATGTTAGAAGAATAAGCCGTTCCATTCTAGAGATTGCAAGTGCAGGCGGTGATTTGACAAAGCGAATTAAGATAAAAAGCCACGATGAGCTTGGAAGTCTGGCAAAGGATACCAACATGCTTATTGAAGGAATTGCCAATTTAATCAAAGAAATTTCTTTGATGGCTGAAAATGTATCCATCAGCAGTGAAGAGCTCCTGGCATCCGCTGAGGAAACAAGCAAAACCATTATGTCCATAGCTGAAACAACAAGTGAAATAGCTTCAGGGAGCGAAGAGGCGTCCATTCAGATGGACAGCTCCATGAAAAAAATGAGTTTATTGGAGAACGTTATTATCCAATTACACTCACAGGCAGAGACAGTTAAATCTTCAGCCATAGCTATGAAAGCAGCTGCAGAGGAAGGAAGCCGATCTGTCAAACTTTCCTCCAACAAAGTTTTGAATATCAAGGATATTATGGCACGCACCACTGACACAATCGCTTCATTAGGCCAAAAATCCAGTGAAATCACAAACATTATTAATACCATTACCGCTATTTCTGAACAGACCAATCTATTGGCTTTAAATGCTGCCATTGAAGCAGCAAGAGCAGGAGAACAAGGCCGTGGATTCGCTGTTGTAGCAGATGAAGTACGTAAATTGGCAGAGCAATCACGAGTGGCTGCAAAAGAAGTCACGCATATTATTCATGCTATCCAAAGTGAAGTTTCAGCTATTATCAGTCAAAATCGACAAGGAGCAGAAGAAGTCATTACAGGAGTGGAAATATCGAATAAAACCAATGCTTCCCTTCAAAAAATTATGGAACACACGAATGAAACCACAACTGTAATTGAAGGAATGGCTGATCAGATTAACCATACCTTTGTATTGAGCAAGGATGTCACTCAAGCCTTCAGCCATGTCAATGGAATATCTGAGAATACTGCTTCTCATACGGAAACCACGGCTGCCGCTTCAGAGCAAGGGTCAGCTGCCATGGAAGAAGTTACAGCTGCAGCTTCCGAATTGTCACAGCAGGCTGAAAAATTAAGAGCTCTTATCAGTAATTTTAAAATTTAATCGGCTTTTTAAGACCCCAGACATTAAGAATAGCTCAAGCAGTTAGGTGCTCGGCCTTGGAAGATAATACATTGTTCAAATACTTTTTTTAATAGGCTTTTTTATCATTCTCGGTCAAAACAACAAAGTCCTTAAACAAAGCCATTTTAAAAAATGTTTTACTTTGTGTACCCGCAAAAAAGAGGATCCATTTATTGGATCCTCTTTTTTGTATTCATATTTAGTTAATCCAACAAGCACCTATAATAATAAGCAAAATAAACAGGACAACAATTAAAGCAAAGCAGTTCCTGTTTCCGCCGACAAAGCCGCCGTAACCACAGCCTCCATAATTGTATGTTGGGTAACAGCCGCAGCCATCATATCCTCCGTAGTACATACCTTTCACTCCTCAAAGTTGTTTTATCTTTACAGCATAAGATATGTAAACGTCTAATAGGCTGTATGTGCATTAGCCCAAATTTCAGATAATTTTTTCCGCAGCTGCCCAGCTCTATCTTGAGAGATGTGCTTTAACCTTCAAAATGTTTAACCCAGTCCTCGTAGCCTTCAGATGCTAATTTTTCTTTCGGAATAAATCGCAAGGCTGCTGAATTGATACAATAGCGCAGCCTTGTTGGGCCTGGTCCATCATCAAAGACATGTCCCAAATGAGAATCTGCTTTCTTGCTTCTAACCTCAGTCCGCAGCATTCCATAACTTGTATCTGTTTTTTCAATTACTTCGTCTTCAATTAAAGGTTTGGTGAAACTTGGCCAGCCGCACCCAGCATCAAATTTATCTTTCGAACTGAATAAAGGCTTTCCGGAAACGATATCTACATACAGTCCCTCTTCCGTATAATTCCAAAATTCATTTCGGAAAGGAGGTTCTGTTCCGTTCTTTTGGGTCACTTCATATTGCATTGGATTTAATTTTTTCTTAGCCTCTTCAATATTTACTTTAGTCATCTGCTCTCATCTCCCCAATGATTCTGCTTAAAAGCATTTCGGCCGGATCCTTCCTGGTAGGCGTGATAACGAAGAGTATTCTTTTTATAGTAATCCTGATGGTAATCTTCAGCAGCGTAAAATTCGCTTGCCGGTTCAATTTCGACAACAATGGGTTTTTTAAAACGTCTGCTTGCTTGAAGGTTTTCCTTAGATTCTAAAGCAATCTTTTTTTGCTCATTATTATGATAAAAAATGGCTGGACGGTAGGATCTCCCTCTGTCAAAAAACTGACCTCCTGCATCTGTCGGATCAATTTGCTGCCAAAAAATTTCTACAAGCTTTTTATATGGAAAAACAGCGGGATCAAAGGTTATTTGAACAGCCTCCGTATGGCCGGTTCCTCCCCCGCAAACCTCCTCATAGGTTGGGTTCTTGGTTATTCCGCCTGTGTAGCCTGATATAATGCTTTTAATCCCGGGAAGCTCATCGAACGGCTTCACCATACACCAGAAACAACCGCCTGCGAAAGTAGCTTTCTCAAAATGATTATGGTCCATTACAGCCTCCTAAAATTCATTTTCATAATCCCTTTAAAGCATTTTAACTCTTTTTATTCTGGATGTATACTAAACGGCTTCACCTATGAGGCAATCAAACGTGGGGTGGATAGTGTGAGTCTTAGTTTAGGCGAGCAGACTCCCCTATTGCCCGCCGAAAGCGAAAGCCTGCAGAGGAAATGAACAGCCAGAATTCAAGCATTCCCTTTAATTGCTGTAATTCCCTCTAAAAATGCTGTCCCTATGTGAACTGGTCATTGCAAAATCAACCATTTATGCTAAAACATTCTCAACCATCACCTCCTATGTAACATGGGCATATTTTATAAAACTAACTGATGAGGAGGAGAAAGATGTTCCCTGATAAATTGCCGCTTGATACCACTGCTGTATTTAATAGTTGGTCGCGACATTATCCCTATATAAGCTCCTATGAATATCCGTATGATTACCTGCAGCATGCATTCTTTGTAAATCAGATGCAAAAAGAAAGGCGACAATCATCTAAACAGCCATTGTTTTATTATGTACGATTCTTTCATGCAGCTTCAGGGCATGAAAATGTAGATATATATATAAATGGAAAAATGATATTTAAGGCTTTCTCCTTCAAACAGTTAAGTCCATATTTAACATTTGCAGCTGGACTCTACCGAATTGAAATATACCCTGCAGGAACACAAGAGTTCCCTCTGATTATAAAAGAAATACGGCTGCAAAATGGAGCCTACATTACCGTGGCTTTATCGGGCATAAAAGAGGAAATACAGCTGAATTCCTATGTCGATCAGGCTCAATTCATTCTTCCCATCAGCGTTATTCGCTTTCTTCATCTCTCAAAGGGCTCCCCTGCCATCGATGTAAACATTAAAGGAGGAGTCACCTTATTTAACAGAATCTCTTACCAAAATGCCTCGAATTTTCTCAGCTTTGTCCCCATGACCGCCACATTGGAATTGAGAGAGTCAAATACAAAGCGATTAATATCCGCTTTTCCCAATATTACTTTTAAGCCTGATCAATCCCATACCATCGCATGGGTAGAGAATGATCTTAAAATGCTTTGAAACCGCCGATTTTGCTTTAGCTCACTAAAGGGGTCAGACCCCTTTAGTGCATTAATTTATTAAAGTTATTCATTTAAAAAATCAGCGGCTCATAGATTGCCGCTGTTTGGGATTTTTGCTTTATTTTCCTGGAAAGAGCAAAGTAAAAGCTATCTTATCATCATTTAAATTAAACTCATCAACTTTTACTCTGGCATTGTTTGAAAGCTTCATACGTGTTAAAGCAACATAAATGGATTCCGCATTTGGATTAACACTTACCCAGTCCGGTAAATCATAGGAACTGCTGACAAATTTCAAAATATAGGATGCAGGCAGATTCATATTCCCAAAGGATAAGGACTTTTCTTTCAGAATTAAGTCGCCGTTTCTGAGTGATTTTGGTTCAAAGGTCATTTTCAGTTGAATATTTTCGGTAAACACATGGACAGTACCATACAATTCCACATCATGATTTAAAACCACATTATAATGAACAGGTCCTTTTTGGCCTTTTTGCTTTAAATAATGTGCAATGACCTGGTTTAAATCTTCTTTATTAGTATGCACATGGAATGGAACATACTCTCCATTATTTGTCGGCAATTTGGGTATAGATTTTTGAGAAGAAGGGAATAAAACGAATCCGATTAATCCTGCTGCCACGCATAATTCCACAATCACAAGTACAAAAAAAGCACGCTTCCAACCATTTTTTATAGTCATTTTATCACTTTCCTTTTACGTTCCCTAGAGCATCAAAGCTGCATATCGTTGGCAGGATATGAGCGTTTCTGATAGACCGCTGGAAAATTTATTTTGTCAGAACATCAATTTGTTTATTCTGCATATATCGAAAAACCCTGTTAGCTATTAGCTTATACCCTTTATCGTTTGGATGAAAATAATCAGTGTATAGAAGATCTTTCTCATGATGATTGAAAATGTCATATACCGGAACAAACTCTGCATTTTTGTATCCGGCAACTACCTGCATGCTGACATTATTCCAGTTAGCTACAATTTCATCAAGCTCCTGAACATTGGAAAACCACTCCATAAAAGGATTATAAATTCCAATGAGAATGATACTGGCATGCGGGTTCAGTGTACGAATTGTCTTCATTAACTCCTGAAGGCGGTGTTCATACCCGAATATGGCTGTTTGAAATTCACCAACCTTAAGATCACTAATATGGTCTTCGAACACCTTCATCACATCATTTCCGCCTATTGTAATGATGACCGCGTCAGAATGAGAAATACTTTTTCTCAAGCTCGATTGACTTTGGAGTCTTGACAGCAGCTGATCCGTTCTATTCCCCTGTATTCCGTAATTTGAAAAAGATGCTGTACCCACACCTTTCAGGCTTTGCAAGTCCTTTTTCAAATAGGGTATATACCCTCCGCTTTTAGTACTGTCACCCACTCCCTGCGTAAGTGAATCCCCTGCAGCCGTAATGGTAATATTTTTAGGAATAAAATCACTTGGAGGATGCGGTTTTTTCTCAACCTGAATCCTGCTTTGAGAAAATTGTTTTATCACTTGAGAACATCCGGATTCGCATATTATTAGGATACAAGCTAAAAGTAAGGGGACGATTTTTTTCAAAGTAGTCACCCCGCTTTACAATTCCTTTTATTATATCATGTTATAAAGCAACTAAAAAATTTTGTGATTTTTTAAGATTTATAGACATATTTAATGTTCATGATTTATAGGAATCGATTTAAATGTTTGAATCACTTGAGAAATAAACTGAGAATAATCAAACTCTTTGGCAACATAGTGAACAGGCCAAGACGCTTTCATTAATATATTCCGAAAATCCCCCAGGCTTTGGCCAAACCCTTCCCCTTCTTCAACCAAAATACGTACGGGCACAGGTTCAAATACAATTTTCTCGCGATTCTCGAGTGACCATAGTGCTAGTAAATCGTGCATCGGACTGCCTTCTATTTGAGGTGACCTGCTTTTATAAAACCGATAATAAAAGTCAACCATTGGCTTAATAATCATCCCAACCTGATTATTTGTAAGCCTATAATAACGATCTAAATCATTTACCATTTGCGGAGTCAAAATGGCATGACTGGTTACATCGAGAGGCACGATATGGGTTTTAATTGGAGATTGTTCCAGTATCAGATTTACTGCATAAGGATCACTATAAAAATTTGCTTCAGCCTTAGGTGTTACATTCCCTGGGGAGTGAAACGCACCTCCCATTATGTAGATATCTTTAACCTTTTTCATCATTTCCGGATACAGTATAAACATGGTAGCAAGGGATGACAGCCTGCCAGAACAAAAAAGGATGATCTCATTTTCATACTTTTTAATAAGAGAATTAATCTCATAAAAATTTTCAAAGTCAAAGGTGAACATATCAGGGCTAGGCACAATGGGGCCTAATCCTGCAGGTCCGTGAATATCAGGATAATAAGTAGGACTCTTACCTGTCAAAGGAACCGCTGCACCTCCAAAGGCAGGAATATTCTCTTTCCCAGTCAATTTTTTTAGAAACCGCACATTGCGGAGAGCATTTTCCTTTGAGATATTCCCATAATCTACCACAATGCCCACCATGTCAATTTTGGTGCTGAAAAACGCATATAGAACGGCTAATATATCATCAACTCCAAAATCACTAAAGAATAGCAGCTTTTTTTTGCCCAAACCGCTCAATCCTTCCGAATTCAAATAATAGGGTTTTAAAATAGAGAACATCCTTGGAAATAAATTCCTATACCCTAATAAATATGAATAATTTTTTAAAAAATGCAGTAATGATGAATAGTGATTCTCTATAATGAAGCGGTTCAATCATACTAATTTCTCCTGAATGCTGCCTTAATAAAAAAGTCTCTTTTCGTTGTTAATTGACACAACTAAAATGATGTATTATCAAGATAGGATTAAAAGATGTGAATAGCTTTGGAAAAAATCCCACGAAGACAGACAACATAAGAAATGATGTGTTGTACGTAAAACAACCTTCTATGCGAAAACAGCGTAAAAAAAAAACGGATCTAAAAGATCCGTTTACGGGTTAGAAACTCGTTCATATACTTGAAAAAAGTAATCATATGGATTTTCTGCATTGCGCGTTCCTTTTTCATTTGAAATCAACGTCCAATCTGTCCAATCAAGAATTGGGAAATAAGTATCTCCTTCAAATGTTTCTTCAATTTTTGTCACATACAAGCGGTCTGCTTCAGAAATAAAAAGACCAAATATCTCAGCTCCGCCTGTTATAAAAACTTCTTGCCGAGTTTCTTCTGCCCATGCTAACAAATCATTTTTTGTATGTAAGACAAGGCATTCTTCTGCATGAAAATCAAGGTCTCTCGTTAAAATAATATTTTTTCTTCCAGGGAGAGGTCTGCCGATCGATTCATATGTCTTCCTTCCCATTACAACCGCATGGCCCATTGTAGTGTTTTTAAAATACTTCAAATCTTCAGGCAGTCTCCATGGAAGGTGATTGTTCAATCCAATTACTCCCTTTTTGTCCTGAGCCCATAAAAACGATATCATACACTTACGACCCCCTTAATATGCGGATGAGGATCATAGTTCTCAAGTTGGAAATCCTCAAAGTTAAATTCAAGTATGTTTTTAATATCCTCATTTATTTTCATCTTAGGAAGCTTCCTTGGTTCTCTTGTTAGCTGCTCCTTTACTTGCTCCAAATGATTCAAATAAATATGGGCATCACCTAAAGTATGTATAAATTCTCCAGGCTGAAGACCGCACGCCTGTGCCATCATCATTGTTAAAAGGGCGTAAGAAGCAATATTAAAGGGAACTCCAAGAAAAATGTCTGCAGATCTTTGATACAATTGGCAGGAAAGCTTTCCATCTGCAACGTAAAACTGAAAAAAGCAATGACATGGAGGCAGAGCCATTTGATCAATTTCACCGACATTCCATGAGCTTACTATTAAACGTCTGGAATCAGGATTACTCTTTATCTGCTCCACGACATCCTTAATTTGGTCAACATTGCTTCCATCAGATACAGACCATGATCTCCACTGATGTCCATAAACTGGCCCCAGTTCACCTTTATCGTCAGCCCACTCATTCCAAATACGTACACCGTTTTCCTGAAGGTAACGGACATTTGTGTCCCCCTTCAGCATCCAAAGCAATTCATGAATAATGGATTTCAAGTGAAGTTTTTTTGTCGTTACCAGTGGAAAACCCTTTTGTAAATCAAACCTCATTTGATATCCAAATACACTGATCGTTCCAGTTCCTGTCCGATCTCCTTTCTTTATTCCGTTTTCTAGCACATGATGACAAAGGTCTAAATATTGTTTCACCTTCTATCCCCCTTATTTTTCTTATGTGTAAATATAAAGCATATACGTTATTTTAACATATCAAGCTTTATATATGTTTTCTCGTTTCATTTTCATTTACATAAAAAATTGGATAATAAGAAGAAGACTGTGCGAAAAAATCTTAGATTTGACTTTTTCCTTAGGAGAAAGAAATAGGTTTTGTTAAAAGTCTCTGCTGCTTTTTAGCTCATTACTTTTAAGGTGAGCAGAAAAAAGGGAATGAACTAAAAAAAGCACAGCAAAAGATACTGCTTCATGCTCACCCCTTTGCCGCACTTGTTTTTTGCTCTTTAACTCTTACCTGTTGTATTGCCCTCCAATTGCCCATATGCAAAATTAAATTTTATACGCTCATCCACTTTGGAGGTGTATTTTTATCCCAATATATCGACCCTAAATGATTATGGGCTTGATACTGATCGAATTTAGTATGGTAGTGAAAATTAAAATAGTACCCATCTAACGGAGGATGATCCCTTCTCACATGAAAACGAATGACATCATTCCCATTTTCACGATCATAAATATGAAAGATTTTTTCTCCATTTCCGCCGCTTGGATGTTCTGTTATCTCAAGAGAAGCCAGCTTTTCTGTCGGATATTGCTTTATGGTTTGGTTAATCGCCTTCTGAATATTAGGTAAAATCATTTCCCTGAACTCATCTTCTATAACAGGTTTAATCTTCGGGCCAAATTTATCATATGATTGTTTTTCAGCAGCGGTCATCATTTTGTCCAATAATTCTCGATGGTCTAATGTGTTTTCCTTCGCCGTTTGAATGGCACTATACTGATCATTATTAAAGTAACGATTATAGTTTTGCTGGTCTGCTTGTTCATGTTTTTGGTTCCATATCGCATGTGAAGGTGTCACTATTCCAAAAGATAAAATGGAAACTAATACAACCAGCGATTTTTTTGCCCATTTTTTCATGTGAATCCCCTCAAATCCCTTGAATACTTCCAACTTTTCCGAAATTAAAAATTTCTTTTATCCCCAAAAAAATTTACAATATAGATTGGATATAAGCTTTTTATAAATTGGCTATTCATTCCCGCTCCAGGCACTCACTTTCCGAGGTGCAAACAGGGAGCCACCACTGCATAAATCATTTGCGGGGTCTCCTTTTTCCTGCTTGTCCTGCCGGAGTCTAGTGCCTTCCCCTCCAATAATTAGAGCGAAAACCACAAATAACCATTTTTTAAATCAATATATATTTTTATTAATTGTACACTTGTCTTTATGAATTTTAAATTAAAAGGTTTCATAATCTATAAATAAGGTAAAAAAGTAATAGAATTGCTACAATATCATAAAAAATCATTCAAGATGGAATACTTATTATACAGGGTGAAATTTTGTATAAAATAGTTCTTTAAGCCTGCCAGCAGCGGAAATTAACTTGGGGGAACAACATTAACTTTGATTTTTGTTGTAGGCATAAAAAAAGAAAGTTAAAGAAGTATAACAGGAGGTTCCAAATGGTATCCATTCTTATTCTCATAGGAATAGTTATATTACTGGGATATTTCACCTATTTAACAATCACTGATTAATTAGAAAGCCAAGCATTATGGCATTCGATGACCAAAAACCAAAATCTATCTTTCTGCTTCTTTCACCAAGGCTCTTTTTCAATTTATGCGAAAACAGTCTTCACCAAAAAAGGAGGAAGCACATTGCATTCCTCCTGCTATACATCCATATATCCAAAATGGAACTTAGAGCTTTTCCTTTTCATAACATGAAAACCGAGTTCAGCAAATCGTTCAGATTTAAAATGATCCTTAAGTACAATTCGTTTTTTAGCAACCCTCTTGGCTTCCATAATAACATCATTCGTTAGCCCGCCATATAAAGCGAGCTCCCTTATCCCCTCGATCCCTTTTGATTCTGTGATGGTCTCTTCAAACATAGGATCAAGATAAACAACATCCACTGAATTTTCCGGCAGCGTTTTTAACAACTCCTGATAGGTAATGTGAAGTGGTTCTATCCTTTTCATGGCCTCATTCATTTCCATTAAATCTGAATTCCAGCTCTGCAGTCCCTTTTTCACAATAAAGTGGAGATACTTATTTCCTTCTGCTGCTAGAATTCTTCCTTTTTCCCCAACAATAAATGAAGCTACAATACTATCAGAGGCAAGTCCCATTGTACAGTCGAGCAGACTCATCCCGTTCGTCAATCCTGCTGCCTCAATAAATGGGTCCTTTTCCCCCATTAAGAGCCTTTTAATTCTAAAACTGGCTGAGTTGGGGTGAAAAAAGAAAGGATATTCTTTATTTTTAAAATAAAGCTCTATCCTTTCCTTTCCTACCACCATACTTGAACTGGAAGATGCTTTTACCATCAACTTCTCAATAGAAATGCCGTTCCTAGGCTGAAAAGGAATGCCTAACTCACCAGCTGCCTTTATTGCTTCATTAATTAGGCGGGTGTTAAACCTGCCTGCAGTCGTAACAAACATCCTATTTCATCACCTTAAAATATAGGCTGACACCCTTTTAAAGCTTTCGGGCTGCCAGCCAGTGGTTGTTATTATTTACAATATTTATTTAATGCACCTGTTATATTCTCAACAATTTCCTCAACATCATGGCCTTCAATTTCATCTCTTGGAATAAAATGCAGCACTTCTTTTCCTCTCACCATTGCCATAGAGGGCGATGAAGGTTCATAACCCGTAAAATATTCTCTCATTTTAGCCGTCGCTTCTTTATCCTGACCTGCAAATACAGTCACTAAATGATCCGGTTTTTTCTCATTTTCAGTCGCAGCCATTACGGCAGCAGGTCTAGCAAGGCCGGCTGCACACCCGCATACAGAATTCACCACAACAAAGGTAATACCTTCAGTAGACTCCATGAAGGATTCTACTTCATCCGGTGTAAGCAGTTCTTTAAAGCCTGATTGAGCAAGCTCCTCTCTCATTGGTTTGACTATTTGTTTCATATACTCTTCATATGCCATTGACATTTTATTTTCCTCCAGTTCATTTTATTATTTTGGCTTTGCTCATTACATTTGATATCATGCACATTTGGCATGATTGAGTATTGGCAAAGCTCCATTTCAACAGGCTATTTCAGTAGTTTAAATTTTCTCTTCTGACAATTTATTTCGAGCCTGTGTCATTTGTTTCCAAACAGATCCTTTTGCTTCTTCTCCTCCTTTAATTCTTTCTATAGCCATTTTGACTTGAAGCTGTACTTCAAACTCAGAATCGCTTTCAGCAGCTTCTAACGCAGGCAAAACAGATTCATCGCCTTCTTCGTAGAGAAACATGGCAGCTCTCCACCTGACAATTTTGCTTTTATCTTTTAATGCGTCTGCCATCGGTTCCATCGCTTCTTTAAAACCAAGGTCAGAAAGAGCATCACCAGCTGTTCTCCGGACTGTTACCACTTTGTCCTTCAGTCCGTAATATAATAATGGGAGCACTCTTTTATCTTTTATCATTCCAAGATAGACAACAGCCAATCTGCGGATGGATGACTTTTGATCCGTGATGGCCTTTTCCAGTACAGGCAGATCTTCAATAGAAGGATCCTCCATTTGTTCAAGAAGCTGATATCTCTTTCTCCAATCCTCTTCCTCTAGCATTTCAGGAGTAACCTTCAGCAATTTCTTTCTAGTCATACTGGCATTGGAATGTTTTGCTGTGTCAATGATTGCAGCCAGACGCTTTTCAGGATAAGCGGCAATAAGCTCCTCTGTAACCTCCTTGCCAATTTGATCTAAATCACCGTATCTTACCCCGAGTTCTTTCCATTTTCTTAGTAAAACATAATTGTCACCTTCCAGCTGGGCGTCCTGCATGGCTGCTGTAAAATACACGGGGAGCCCGAATCGGCGTTCTTGCTCTCCATCTGATAGCTTAATTTGTAAAGGAATACCTTTGAACAGCTGTACAAAAACGTTTACCTCACCAAAGTGCTCATTTACTTTGTGAGCATTCCTGTCGTCTTGTTCCTCTTCGCCAAATGCACTTCGAACTTTGGGCAGAATTTCCTGCCAGTCAAATTTTCCGTTCCGTTCAACCGCAAGAAAATCAGCTACATGGTATACTCCTTTTACACCTTCAATCTGCAATATTGCCTGAATAATGCCGGGTGCACCAGATGCTGTCTCTTTTTTATAATTGGAGCTTTTTCCCGGAGGCAATTCCTCCGTCAAAATTACTTTCATTGTATTGGGACTTGGAGTAGGTTCAATTGCCTTTATATTCACATTTTATCCACCTTTCTCTAAGGTCTGGCTGATTAGCTTATCCCTCTGCTACTTCAGAAAGATAGCTCCACCTCTCTATTAACTCTTCTAAAAGTTCATTTTGCTGATTCATTTCTTCCATTATGGATTGAGCCCTTTCAAAGTCACTGCCAATCGAATTCAACTCATTTTGAAGGGCCTCAATCTTCTCTTCCGTTTCCAGAATTTTGTCATCAATGCTTTCCCACTCAAGCTTTTCCTTATACGTCATTCTTTTCTTCTTAGGTTCTTCCTGTTTGGAAAGAGAATCAGCAGGCTTGATTTTTTCTTTTTTCGGTTCCTGCTGAAGAGCTGTTTCCGTTAAATAATCACTATATGAACCGTAGTAATGGTCAATGATGCTGTTTCCTTTAAAAATGATCAGCTGCTCAGTGGATTTATCCAAAAAGTAACGATCGTGAGATACCGAAATGACGACTCCCGGAAATGTTTCTAAATAATCCTCAAGAACGGTTAATGTTTCTGTATCCAAATCATTGGTTGGTTCATCCAATAGCAGAACATTTGGCTTACCCATTAAAAGCTTCAATAAATAAAGTCTTCTCTTCTCGCCGCCTGAAAGCTTGCGGATCGGGGTGCCGTGTGCTGATGCTTCAAATAAAAAACGCTCCAGCATCTGGGTGGCAGAAATGGTTTCCCCTTCCTTCGTAGTCACTACTTCCCCGAATTCACGAATATACTCAATCATTCGTTTGTTTTCATCCAGTTCTTCATTCTCTTGTTTATAATAAGCAATTTTAACCGTTTGTCCAATAATCAGCTCTCCTTGGTCAAGAGTTAAATTACCTGCTAATAAATTCATAAGCGTAGATTTTCCGCTGCCGTTTTTCCCTACAATTCCAATTCTGTCTCCAGGCTTGATGAGCCAGTTAAAATCAGAGAGTATCGGTCGTTCATCGAATGACTTATAAGCGTGCTTAAATTCAAAAACCTGTTTCCCGAGGCGGCTGCCTTGAAGCGAAATATCCACATTTTCTCTTTGTGCAAGATTACCCAGATTTGATTCTAAATTATTAAATCGCTGAATTCTTGCTTTTTGTTTTGTCGACCTTGCTTTCGCTCCTCTGCGTATCCAGGCAAGCTCACGCCTGTACAAATTTTCCCGCTTTGCTTCAGCCTTCGTTTCCTCTTCTATTCTAAGAGCCTTTCCTTCCATAAAAGCTTGATAATTCCCCTTATAGGAATAAAGCCTTCCATGATCCAATTCAAATATCCTGTTTGTCACATGATCCAAGAAATACCGGTCATGCGTTACAAGAAGTACTGCACCAGCATATTTTCCAAGGTAATCCTCAAGCCACTTAATGGTTTCATAATCAAGGTGGTTAGTAGGTTCATCCAGTATTAAAAGCTCTGGTGTCTCAATCAACACCTGGGCTAATGCCACACGTTTCTTTTGCCCTCCTGATAATTCAGCTATTCTTTTGGAGAATTCCTGAATTCCCAGCTTCGACAAAATCGTTTTGGCATTAGAGCTGGCATCCCATGCATTTGCAGCATCCATTTGCCGTTGTATGTTAAAATAGTTTTCCTGAAGACCGGTGTTTGAAGGGTCCTTTTCTAGCTGTATGAGAGCCTCTTCATATTGCTTTAATAATGTAATGACAGGTGCTTTACTTTGGAATACCTGTTCTAATATGGTTAAATCCAAATTCAGATTTGGATTTTGTGATAAATAAGCAATTGCATAATCATTAGGGTGAATCATTTGACCGGAGTCCGGGTCATCGATCTTGGCAATGATTTTTAACAGGCTGGATTTTCCGGTTCCATTCACACCGATTAAACCAATTCGTTCTTTTTCTTCTATGTGAAATGAAATTCCTTTAAACAGTTGTTTTTCACCGTATGATTTTGTTACATCTTCAACTGTCAGAGACCTCATATTGACCATTCCATTCTTTATAAAATTGCGATAAAAAATCTCCCATAAATTGATGCCGCTGCTCAGCAAGCTCCTTTGCCGTTTTGGTATGCATGCGGTCTTTTAACAAAAGCAGTTTTTCATAAAAGTGGTGAATGGAAGAGGATTTTCCATTTCGATATTCCTCAACACTCATCCGTACTCTTACACCAGCTTCCGGATTATATACGGGGCTTCCTGCTTTCCCTCCATAAGCAAAGGTTCTTGCAATCCCTATTGCACCAATAGCATCAAGCCGATCTGCGTCTCGAACAATTCTTGCCTCAATCGACTGAAGCTCTGATTCATTGCCTCCCTTAAAGGAGATTGTCTGGATAATCTCTTCAATATGCTTCCGTTGAATTTCCGTAAGCGGTATTGACAACAGGAAATCATGAAGCTTTTGTTCCCCTATTTCCCTTGTGTCATTCAGCTTTTCATCTGTGATATCATGGAGGAGAGCAGCCATTTCAATGATAAAAGCGTCACCAGCATCTTCTTTTTGACGTATGTAATTCGCCAGCTTTCTGACACGGTCAATGTGGAACCAATCATGACCGCTTGAATCCTTTCCAAGCTCGTTATGTACAAATTCCTCTGCTTTCTGAATCAATAATTCCATAAGAGTCTCCCCCTCCCTTTCATTTTAACATGAATCCTCGTGGGAAAGTTTGGACATGTATATTTATCATAAGGGTCTATTATCTTTCAGTCAAAAAATCGGTAATCCAACTTTTGAAGGGTTTTGACTACATGATGAAGCACATCCAGCAGGTCATCCATCATAGCTTCTGTAAATAATCGGTTAAAAGAAACAATGAGAGCCTTGCTTTCTCCATTGTGAGAAGATACTCTTTCAATTTCTTCATAGATTCTCTCCGGTCCCCACAGCTGTTTTATTAATTGGCTGTATGAGAGGGACTGATTTTGATTTACATGCCAGGAGAATTCAATTGTAACATAAGCCCCTTGGTCCAAATGACCAACTGCAGGGAGAAGCTCTGCAGCAATATGTTCCAGAGTTGAATCGACCCGAATCTCTGCCGAAACATTGGAAAAGTGAGTGAGGGCGATTCTTATGCTAAAATTCCTTGACATCGTGGCAAGATCAATCAGATCTTTCCTGCCCTTTACAACCGCTTCACCGCTCATATCCAAATCATACGCAGCTCCATCCAAAACGACTTTCATATTATCGAACGCAGTAGGATCATACATCCATATTTACCTCCTGTCTCTTTTTTGGTCTTCATTCTAATAATCAAGAAAACAGGGAGAATGATGCAGCCCCCTGTTTTCTCGTATCTTTCCAATCAATGCATATGACCTTAAAATAAACCTATTGCTTTACCTTCTTCTGACACATCCATTTGATATGCTGCAGGTTTTTTCGGCAAGCCAGGCATTGTCATAACTTCGCCGGTTAGAACCACAATAAACCCTGCTCCAAGCTTGGGTTTCATTTCCCTTACGTGAATTGTAAAATCACAAGGCCGCCCCAGCTTTACAGGATCATCAGAAAGGGAATATTGGGTTTTCGCCATACAAACTGGTAAATGGCTCCACCCTATATCGTTAAATTGTTTCAGCTGCTGTGAGGCCTTTACAGAAAATTCAACATGCCTGCCTCCGTATACCTTTTGTACAATTGTTCTTATTTTTTCATCCAAAGGTAGATCTTCATCGTATAAGAAGGAAAACGTGCCTGAATTATTTTGAATTGCCTCAAGAACCTTTTCCCCCAAATCCAATCCCCCTTTTCCGCCTTTTCCCCATACTTCTGTGAGAGAAACAGAAATGGAATGCTTTTGGCACCATTCCTTTAACAAAGTAATTTCCGAATCCTTGTCACTAGAGAAGCGGTTGATTGCAACTACAAAAGGCAGATTGAAGTGGCCGATTGTTTCAGTATGCTTCTTAAGATTCTCCAGGCCTTTTTCCAACGCGGATACATTCTCTTTTTGAAGCTCGTCTTTAGCAACTCCCCCATGCATTTTTAATGCACGAATCGTTGCCACAATGACTACGGCTGAAGGAGAAAGCCCCGCGGCCCTTGACTTAATGTCTAAAAACTTCTCGGCACCTAAATCTGCTCCGAAACCCGCCTCTGTTACAACATAATCGGCAAGCTTTAAAGCGGTCTTAGTAGCGATAACACTGTTGCAGCCATGAGCGATGTTGGCAAATGGGCCGCCATGCACAAAAGCTGGAGTATGTTCAATCGATTGGACAAGATTAGGTTTAAGCGCATCTTTCAAAAGGAGCGTAAGAGCACCTTCCACTCCCAGATCTTTAACCGTAATAGGTTGTTTATGTATGTTATAGGCAATGACCATTCTTGACAATCTCTTTTTTAAATCCTGTAAATCAGCCGCTAAGCATAAAACTGCCATTATTTCAGAAGCAACAGTGATATCAAATCCGTCTTCACGTGGGACTCCCTGGCCTGGTCCTCCAAGTCCTACCACAATTTGGCGAAGGGCACGGTCGTTTAAATCCACTGCCCGTTTCCACAATATTCTGCGCTGATCCACTTGCAGCTCATTCCCCTGATGAATATGGTTATCTAATAAAGCAGATAATGCATTGTTAGCAGTTGTGATCGCATGAATGTCACCTGTAAAATGCAGATTTATTTCTTCCATAGGTACGACCTGGGAGTACCCTCCGCCAGCTGCTCCGCCCTTCATTCCCATGGTTGGTCCAAGAGAAGGCTCCCTTAGAGCAATCATCGTTTTTTTTCCAAGTTGCTGAAGTGCATCTCCTAATCCGATGGTGACTGTTGACTTCCCTTCACCGGCGGGAGTAGGATTAATTGAAGTAACAAGAATAAGTTTTCCTTCAGGCTGAGATTCAACCTCTTTCATTTTTTCGAATGATATCTTTGCTTTATATTTTCCGTAAAACTCAATATCGTCTTCGCTTAAACCAAGCTTTGCAGCAATTGCACCAACTGGCAGCAATGCAGCCTTTTGGGCAATTTCAATATCCGATATTACTTTTTCATTTGACATTTTCTTCCCTCCAAAAATGACCGCCATGCTAACTATATAAATGATTTCATTATATACAAAAAAAGTGCAAAAGGGTATCCTTCACTACGTGATTCCTACACGAAAATTCGAAAATAACACCCCTTATGAATGAGGAAAAAGCATATCCTATGAAGAAATATGCCAATAAACTGTTGTATCAGTTATATTCTTTTAAACATAAAAATCGTCAAAAAAGTTAGGGCCTGCTTTAATTCATTCGAGAGGTCCTTCAGCATCTGAGGATCAACCCCTCTTTTAAAAACATGCTTTTCCGCTGTTTTCTCCCATCCTGTCTCCGTTGCCAGTCTTTCAAATTCCCATGGCATCATGGTATTGCAGATAACATCGGTGCCCACTAATCTTTTATAGCTATTGATCCTTGGCATAGCTGTAGGTCCCAGTATGGCAAAGCACCCAAATCCTCCTTTCCTTACAATTCTTTTCATTTCATTAAGCCCATCTAAAGGAAATTCAATCCACTCTAATGAATTTATCGCCATTACAGCGTCAAATGACTCTTCAGGAAAGGACGTATTTGTGAAAGAGCCTTCTAAAAACATTGGATGGTTTGACTGCATTTGTTTTTCGTACAGCCTTGCTTTGTCAATCATTTCCTTTGAGAGATCTATTCCGGTAACCTTATATCCTTCCCGGCTAAGCAAAAGTGAACCGTAGCCATCACCACACCCCATATCTGCTACAGACCCCACTGGAATGTACTGTTTTATAAAAGGGACAATTTCTTTTCGGCTGCCCTTTGTCCAATTGTTTTTGCTTGCTGCATGCCAGTCATCTGCCTTTTCATCCCATTGTGTTTTTGCTGCTTCACTCCAGGAAAAACGATTCATACATATCCTCCCAATTCAATTTTTGTTTCTTACTGTAACTCTTGAAAAATGGCACTGTTTATCTGCCTTATGATTTTGGCTACCTACTTTCAAAGGATTATTCCGTGTGTTGTCTGCCTTCACGGCAACAGAGCAAAAATTTAACATTACATGTTTGTTTTTTACTCAGATGTAGAAAACTAATGAAATATTATTTTTTGGCTTTGTTAATCTTGTGTGTTGATTTCTGCTGCAGGCACTCGCTTTCATCGGGTGGCAGGGGAGCCTCCTCGCCGCATGCTCCTGCGGGGTCACTCCCACTATACTTAGCAGAAGTTTTGCGTATCTGCTCAAATCAACATAGGTTTAAAACTCGCATTGCTTTTTAACAGAGCTATTTTTTAAAAAAGGATCTGCTAAACCTCCATGATTTTGATTGGAGTGGAATTAAGTCTGAGAAAAAGGAGAATAAAAGAATGGAAAGCATTGAAAAAGTACAAAGAAACCTTCATGGAGATATTGTTAGCTTCCAGACGTCACAGGGACGAATCATCTCTTACCAAAAAGCCTTAATTGAAGCAGAAAACAGACTATTAAGCGGAATAACAATAGAGAAAGATTCCAACGGTGCCGTGCATCTGGCTAATGCGCAGGATGGAGATGAGGACTTTTTGGAATATCCTCCAATTTTTTAGATTGTCTTTGTCAAAATATATAGTAATAACTGCTTTTTTTAGTTCATTTCCTTTTTGAAAGGGTGTGAAACGGCCGTTTCAAAGGAATGAACTAACATGAAAAAAAATCCTTTAGCCGATACTCGCTGGAGCTAGACAGAGCCTACAACGATAAGTAACATATAATAAAAAATTTTATACTTTTTCCTTCAAAAAAGAACCGTTTCATAACGGTTCTTTCTATATTCCTTCTTCATTTCTTTGCTGTATCAGCTTCAATGTTTTAATTTGATCTGGATTTTCCTCGAAAAATTGCAATAAATCACCGATGCGGTCAATAGAATTCCAGCTTAAGTGATGCTCAATTCCTTCAACATCCTGATAGATATTTTCTTCAGCAACCCCAATCATATTGAGAAATTGCTCCAATAAATCA
Source organism: Heyndrickxia acidicola (assembly GCF_001636425.1). Classification (NCBI taxonomy): domain Bacteria; kingdom Bacillati; phylum Bacillota; class Bacilli; order Caryophanales; family Bacillaceae; genus Heyndrickxia; species Heyndrickxia acidicola. The sequence continues at coordinate 668,904 of NZ_KV440953.1, read as the reverse complement.
TGGCGGTCCACTAAACGCTTACCAACCTTTTTCCCTTTTGACGTCAGCACCAATCCTCTATACTTTTCATAAACAAGATAATCATCTTTATCCAGTTTCTGTACCATTTTTGTAACGGAAGAGGGATGGACAGACAGCGCTTCAGCTATATCTGAAACCCGCGCATATCCTTTATTCTCAATTAATAAATAAATTTGTTCAATATAATCTTCCATACTTGGTGTTGGCATCCCTTAACCCCCATTAAACCTTAAAACATTAATAAGTACCGGCTTTCTAGCCAAAAAACTTTTCAGTATTCATGTGTAAATAAATGCTTTATAACAAAAAGTACCTAAGCTGGTTATGTAACTGAACCCCTTACATACAATCATCATAGTAAAGTTTACTATAATTGCCCGATTTGTACAAGAATACTCGAAAACAGGGTGAATTTTAAACCTATAGTCTCTATTTTACAACAATAGATTTTGTATTAGAATTTGTACATCTTAGGAAAAGATGATGCGATGACTGACAACATAAAGTTTTATCTTATAGGCTCTGTTATAGGACGCTGTTGTTTTTTAGCTCATTCGTGTGAAACGCCGTTTCACACGAATGAGCTAAAAAACGAGCAGTTATCAACATTAAACGTTAACACAGCATCTTATAAAGATAAAGCAGCAAATTCTTGCGGAAACACTCTTATGCCAAACTGCACACCTTTCACTCAATTTAAATTATTATTTAATTCTAAAAATTAAAAAATATTGATGCTGAATTCTTGACTCACCGTATGGGATATTGTATGCTATTTCTAACATTAATCTATCTGAATTGTTTTCTTATTTCTTTAAAAAACCCGATTTAGGATGGCCTTACTAAAATAACAGATCAACCAGAAAACATTCACGATTAATGTCAATTTAGACGGACAATTTGTCCTTTTGATTTAGGAGGATTAAGAAACATGCAAAACGGTAAAGTAAAATGGTTTAACAACGAAAAAGGCTATGGCTTTATTGAAGTTGAGGGTGGAGACGATGTATTTGTTCATTTCTCAGCTATTCAGGGAGAAGGCTTCAAAACCTTAGAAGAAGGCCAGGAGGTTTCTTTTGAAATTGTCGAAGGAAATCGCGGACCTCAAGCAGCTAATGTAACAAAACTTCCGCAATGATAATATGAACAAGGCTGACTTTGATGTCAGCCTTTTTTTATTAGGCTGTGTTAAATTTCAATGTTGATAAATGCTCGTTTTTTGAAAATAGCCATAACCTTCTGGGGCATTAAATTTTTATCGTTGAGATGCAAAATAAAGAAAAATGTCTGTCAGCAAAAATCTATGAAAACAGCCTTTATGATTTTAATTTTTCTCCATAATCCTTTAATTTAGATCCCACTGTACATTGCGAAATGCAAAAACGGTGTGCAAATTTCTTCCCATTCTCCTTGCGAAAATGAGCTTTTAACAGACAGTCTTCACAATATGTTGTAAGTACCTCATCCAATTCTTTTATTATTTCTTTTCGATTCATTTAATCAGACCTTTCATCTTTAACACGGTTATTCGGTTATAGTAGCATGACTATGAATGATTTTATTATTTAATGCCTGAGAGGCCAATTGATCCGCTTCTTTATTTTCTTTTCTTGAAATGGGTGTATAGGAGGCCTTTAACCCCAGCTCCTTTATTTTTTTCTCAATTCGGTCCAGCCAGCGGTTTAAATTCTCCTCAAGACACGGCCATTCTCCCTCAAGCTGTTTTAACACACCAAGTGAATCTCCTTTAATCGAACAAGGAGTATGTTTAACACCAAGTTCCTCCAGCAACAAGATGGCATTGTACAGAGCTGCATATTCTGCTTCGTTATTTGAATCCAGTTCTTGCAGGATGGAATTGCTTCTAATTCTATATGTTTTTTGACCTTTTTGATAGTATATTACCATTCCAAGCCCTGCTTTTCCTTGTTCAAGATCATAACCGCCATCAAAAAAAACGACAATATCATGAGGCTCTTCTTCAAGAACTACCTTTAATTTTAAAAATTCTTTTCGATTCCACTCATTCCCCATTTCATCTATTACCGTCAAATTTGCAGCTCTTCCGGTACGCAAGAGATCCTCCAAAATGCGTTCCATTGCATTTTGTGACGTCCATTCCGATTCAAAAACCAATGCCTCTGTTTTAGGGCCTTTATAGATCCATTTAAGCTTAACTCTCATACACTTTCCTCCTTCTCTTTCTATTTCCAGCATTTTTGTTTGCGTAGTCAAAAACAGCTAAGCTTATGCAGACCTGTCAGTTCATTGTCCGTTTATTATTTATCATTCCACTTCTTGGCTTTTTATAAGCTTGCTTCCTTCATATTTTTGCACTGTGTTTTTCTTCTGAATATCGTGTTGAACTCAGCTCCAATCAACACTTTATTAAGGAGCTCCGTTTTTTAGCTTTTCACAACAATGTGCTGTAATTGAACTGTGATCAACATAAAAAGAGCCTTTTCAAAGAACACAATTGTTGAAGAAACGCATTTTTTAAAAATATATCAATTCCATGTGGTAAACTCTTCATATAACATTCTAAGGAGTTGTCAGCTTTGGCAGAACTTTATATTGACGGGGCAAGCGCGGGTGATCCGGGTCCAAGCGGTGCTGGAATATTTATAAAGAACAATGGGCAGGTTCAGCGATACTCCATTCCACTTGGTTTGATGGAAAATCATGAAGCTGAATTTACGGCATTGATAAAGGGGCTTGAAATTTGCCTGGAACAAAACTTTACTTTTGTTTCTGTCCGCTCTGATTCATCAGCTGTTGTAAATGCGGTTGAAAAGGGATTTGCAAAAAAAGAAAAATATCGAGCCTTACTTGAACGCACATTGCATTTAACTGAAGCGTTCGAATTGTTTTTCATTAAATGGATTCCAGGAAAAGAAAATAAAACAGCCGACGAGCTGGCTAAAAAAGCTGTCCGAATGAATGAGGTGGGGCATGAATAAAGGAAAGATTTATGAATGCTTATTACTATTTATTGCATTCGTTTGGGGCGCTACCTTTGTGATTGTTCAAAAGGTTGTGGCAGCCATTCCCCCGCTCACCTTTAATTCAATCAGATTTTTTCTTGCCGGGCTTGCTATGCTTCTAATTTATTCACTCTATGAAAAAAACAAACCGCCATTTTCCTGGAAATCTCTGTTATCAGGTATCATTCTTGGCTTTTGCTTATTTATAGGATATTCTTTTCAAACCATCGGACTTTTGTATACAACTCCAGCCAAAGCTGGCTTTATTACAGGTCTGAGTGTTGTCATGGTCCCATTAATCAGCTTCCTTTTATTTAAAAGGCGTCCATCGGGCATAGCCGTTTTGGGATCAATCCTTGCTGCCGGTGGACTTTATTTACTAACCGCAGCCAATGTATCTCTGTTCTCTCTGGGGAATTTTCTGATGCTAATATGTGCCATTGGGTTTGCCTTTCATATTGCATTAACGGATCGCGCCGCAAAGAATAATAACGTATATTTTATCACAACAGTACAAATATTTACCGTTTCGTTTTTATGCGGGATTGGAGCCATCTCTTTTGAAAAATGGCAGCATGCTTTTCATTATGAAAATATTAGTACATTGGAAGTACTATTTGCATTTGCAACCACTGCCTTCATCGGAACAGCAGCTGCTTTTCTCATTCAAACCATTTCTCAACGGCATACTTCACCCACCAGAGTCGGAATTATTTTAACAATGGAGCCTGTATTTGCTGCTATTACTTCCTACCTTTGTATCGGGGAGACATTGACGCTGTCAGGATTACTGGGCTGTATCATGATATTCCTGGGAATGATGATTTCAGAATTACAAGGCTTTATTAAAAAGAGCAGGAAGAAGGCAATAAATGAGAAGAAAGCTGTATAAACGTCCGTGTTTTTCGTAAAGTGGATAAATTTATAATGATCCGTTTTCATGACATATTTCGGTATGTTATTTACATAGCTTATGTTTAATCTTATATACAATAGCAACAAGGGTAACGAAAAGATCCTATCAGAATAATTCTAAAAATAAGACTTTGATATAGGACTCTGTTGTTTTTTGCTCATTTTACAGTAAAGAAAGGAAAACAACGCAAACAAGTTTGCGTTGTTTTCCTTTCTTTACTGAAACCTATCAGCTGAGCTGATAGGCGAGTGAAACTAATGTTTCACTCGAATGAGCTAAAAACGAGCAGTTTTCAATATAGAATTTTAACAGAGCAAAAAGTAAAACAAAGAGATTCTACTTTTGAATGCTCGTTTCCTTCCTAACTAAGCAGGCAATAACCCTTTTTCACGAACAAAGCGGTATGCCTGTTTTTTATTTTCGACATGATTCTGCTGAAAAAATTCTAAAAGCGACATATAAAAGCTTCCGTCAAAGGTCTTCTGGGTCTTTAGCGTAATCTCAATTGCTGCCTTAATCAGTGAATCCTGAGCCTGAGTATACTGTTTCCCAAAATAAATAAATCCGATGACATCCTCTTGAAATTTAAAGCCTTTTTCACGAAGATAGAGTAAATAATCATCCAGTGACAATTCCCCGTTGCTCAATTACATTCCTCCGCTCCCTTGAACTCAATTTTATTTTACACTAGTATCAGTCTTATTGCCAAATAGTTGAAACTACAGCCGGTATTTTAAATTGGCTCTTTTAATAAACTTGGGTGCTATTTGGCACTAAAAATGTTAAAAAATTCATGTTCAGTATTAAAACCTGTGAATTGTTTACGAAATAATGCCGCGAAGACAGACAATATCCGAAAAATTCTTTGTACGTAAAGCAGCAACTATTTCAAACTGCTTTTTACAATTTTCTTAAACCAGCCATTAAATAACATTTCTTAAAATAAGGGCTATTAATTTTTGCAAATGGGGAATATAGTAAGGATAATGGAGGTGAAAAATATGGCTATAGGAAAACGCCGAACCTACGGCAGCATTTCGCCTGGTGCCCACCCGGAAGGATGGGGGCAAGATACTGAGTTTGCTGAATTATATGAAGCAATTAAAAATGATTCGGAATCGTCCGCAGCTCCTGAGGAACCACTAGAAAAATAAAAGTCATATTTTTCACTCAAAAAAGCAATCGGCCTCGCCGATTGCTTTTCTCTACTGCATAAACAAATAAATTTTGTTAACCAATGCAGTTTGTGATCATCTCCAGCGCCTCTCGGTAAACGGATTTCTATGTCTCCTCTCTGCAATAAGTCAACATCTTGTTTTCTTTATCTCAGTCGAAGACTCCGCAATCCGTACGCCGATGAGCAATGCGCTTGCGCTTTTCTTTATGCCCGTCCCATGGTAAGAAAATAATTGGATTGAATCATGTGCCTGCGTATACTCCTTAATTCCATATCATGAAGATAATCATCAAATGTATCTGGTACATTCGACCAAACAGCATGTTCAAGTGAATACACAAGCGGAACCTCACAATTGATTTCTGCCAATTTCCTTGACAAATGAAGCATGTCCATATCATCTTCTATTTTCTTACGCTGGGAAGGGGATAAACCAGTAAGATTCAAAAGCAAGCCATCTATATGCTCATATTGTTGAATGAGCTTTAAAGCGGTCTTTTCTCCAATTCCTTTTACACCTGGATATCCGTCGCTTGTATCCCCCATCAGTGCTTTTACATCTATAAATTGCTTAGGTGTTACGCCAAGCTCTTCTATAAAGAGATCATGAGTATAAGACTTGTAGTTGCCAAACCCCTTTTGAAGAATTCGCACTTCAATTTGTTCATCCAATAGCTGCAATAAATCCCTGTCACCTGTAACAATAATAACATTTATGTCGCGATGTACCGCTTTGGCAATCGTTCCGATACAATCATCTGCCTCAAAACCAGCGATACCAATATTTTGAATTTCACATGCATCGACGACTTCTTTTACAAAGTCAAATTGTGGAATCAGCTCGATTGGAGGGGCTTCCCTATTCGACTTATACCCTTCAAACAATTCATTTCTGAAGGTTTTGCTGCCCATATCCCAGCACACCATTACATGTGTAGGCTCTGTATCTTCGATTGCCAGAAAAAGGTGCTTCATAAAGCCCTGGACCGCATTTGTCGGCATTCCTTTTGTATTCACCATGAATTGGCCGGTAACAGCAGTCGCATAAAAGGCACGAAACAATAAAGCCATTCCATCTATCAATAATAAACGCTGATTTGCAGATTGCACACAATCACCCCAAAAGATTTTGCCTAATCCAATAGAAAGAAGGATTAGGTCATTTATATCATCTATTATACCATGATAGATGGGTTTATGTTCGTTATTCTATGATTCACTGCTTTCAACAGGGTTTTCATGGTAGGAAATCCAATCAGAGTAACTGCCGGGATACAGCTTTACATGATCATATCCTAATTCAGTAAGGGTTAAAACATTGGGAGTTGCTGTAACCCCTGACCCGCAGTATACAATAATGGTATCCGAAGGCTTTAAATCCCTAAACCGTTCTTTTTGTTCCTCAATACTTTTCCAGTATCCATTTCTCAGGTTCTCAGTCCATACTTTATTAATAGCCCCGGGTATATGTCCGGGTTTTTTATCAATCGGTTCTGTTAGGCCCATAAACCTGGCAGATTCACGTGAATCCACAAGCACTGCTTCCCCTGCTACCACTGCTTTTTTTACTTCTTCATAAGTAGCTGCTAAATCAGGCTGAAGGTTTAACGTATAGGATTCCGTTTTAAATTCAGGAAGGTCTTTTGTTACAGCAAAATTTTTATTTTGCCATTCTTTAAAACCACCGTCCAATACATAAACCTTATCATGTCCCAGATATCTTAGGATCCACCAAAGCCTGGCCGCAAATGAACCTTCTCCTGAGTCATACGCAATGACGGTGGATTTATTATTAATTCCCGCTCGTTCAAGTTTTTCCTTTATTATCTCCGTATCCGGCAGCGGGTGCCGGCCTCCATGCTCCGTTACTTTTCCCGAGAGATCTCTTTCCAGGTCAAAATGAATGGCACCTGGAATATGTACTTCATTATAAAGTTTTTGTCCGAGCAATGAATCACTTAATGCAAAACGGCAATCAGCAATACGAATGTTATCGTTATATAACTGATTATTCAGCCATTCCGCCTGCTTCACAAACTTCATGTTCATCTCCCCTTTTCTTTTTCCATTAATTTCTTTACTTTCTCCTTGGGCTCCCAGCAGTTAAATTTATATTCCGGCCGTGTTTCATATCCAAGGCGGGTGCACTTATACAGCATTCCTGCATCGGTTTTTTCTGTAAAGAAATGAATACAGGAAGCGCAGGCTTGAAAACGATTTTCGTTCATTTTCATCCTCCTTGATTTAAAGAATTTCCCAATTGAGCTTTGATTTCTGTCCAGGCATTAAGATCTATGGTTTGGGTCAGCGCACTTAGCCAGCCTTGGAATTGGTCATAAATGTCCGCTTCCATTTCTCCTAGCATTCTAGAAAACTCCTGATGAATAAATGTTTCAAAGTGATTTGAAAGCACGAATGTCTGTTCTTCAAGATACTTATCTGACATCGGCTTCAGCAATGATTCCAATTCATTCTGCATCAATTGCTTTTCATTTTTTTCGAAAAAGGCCCGTGCGTTTTTAAAGTACTTAAACGTACTTTCAAGATTTCCCCTTGGTTGATTTTCAAATGCCTTTGGAAAGTCCGGCGTTGCCAGTGCTGCTGTTTTAAATTCAGATAACGTAATATCCTCGTTCAGTTTAGAGAATTCTCCGCTCAATTGATTGAAAGACTCCTGAAAAAGCTTATTCACATGATTTTCAAGTCTGACAGTCGTCGCTCTCAGCTCCTGGGAAAAATCAAAGCCGAGGCTGTCAAGAAGCTCCTCCAATGCTTGTTTCAAGCTGCTTTTATCATTTTTTTGCAATGTTGCAGGATTAAATGCCTCTTTAAAAAAGTCAGAGAATCGATAAAACACACGCTGCTTCACATAGAATAAAAGCTCCTTTAATTCCTGTTGAAAACCTGCAGCTAACCATTCAGGTTCTGCCTTATGAAGTATTTTTTGCATTTCCATTTGCTGTGATTCCAGCAAGGAAGCCTTTCTTTCCTTTTCCTCCCGGCTTTCTTTTCCCGATTCAATAATGGCCGTTACCATCTGTAATGCCCTTTGCAGCTCCACCTCAGCTGACTTTACTGCCATTTGAGTTAAGTCCTGTTCAAGAAAATCATGAAATGCCTCTTTAAAGTCCTTCATTCCAGGAGCCCTATCAGGATGCTCGAGTGCCAGTAAGCTTGAAACGCCAAAAAGTCTCGGAAAGCGAATGCCGTACTGCGATAATTGTGCACGAACGTAGGATAGAACATCGTTCAATTCTTCCTCTGATTCCGCCAAATCCACTGCATTTACAAGAAAAAACATTTTATCCAGTTCAAAGGCATCCTTTACCCTGCCAAGCTGTATTAAAAATTCACGGTCAGCCTTTGAAAAAGCATGATTATAATAGGTTACAAAAAGAATGGCGTCCGAGTTTTTAATATATTCAAATGCTACGCCGGTATGCCTGGCATTAATGGAATCTGCACCAGGAGTGTCAACAAGCGTAATGCCCTGTCTTGCCAGCAATGAATCAAAATAGAGGTCAATCGATTCTACAAAACAAGACTTGGACTCATTTGCAACAAATTCCTGAAACCCCTGAATATCCGTTTCTACATTGGTTCCCATCACAGATTCAAAAACAGAAAATCCTTTCGCAAATGCATTTAAGAAGGATAAATGGACTTTTGACCTCCCGTCTCCCTCCTCGCTTCCAGCCAGTTCTTGAATAAGTGGAAGAGAAGATGCAAGATCTCCGCATTCCTTGCCAAATACTTTTAATGAATGCTTTACATCGGCCATCATCTGTTCTCTGGATTTCAAATGAACTACCGCTGTCCTATGTTTATGAACACTGTTGGGAGGACAGATTCGATTAATTGCAGCAGTTGTAGGATTAGGTGAGACTGGCAGGACTTTTTCTCCCATAAGCGCATTAGCAAAGGAAGACTTTCCTGCGCTAAACGCCCCGAACAAGGCGATAGTAAAGTCTCTGCTTTCTAATCGTGCAGCCTTTTCCAAGAGGTTTGCAGCAAAACGCTGAAAACCATGCTTATCCTTTAATAATTGTACTGCTGATTGAAGATTAGCAGCCATTTTGTCTGGCGGAATTAAATTAAAAACCTGATCTCTTTTTTCACCAGGTGCAAGAGGGCTCTCATTCTTGTCTTCAGACAATTGGGCCGACATCGATTCTGAATAAATCACGCGATTTTCTTCTTGATCCTGCCATTTATCTATGTACTTTTGCATTAGATTATGAGAGTCCATTAAAGGATCATGCAGATTCTCTTCTTTCTTTTCCCTGATTAAACGAATATGGTCCAATTCGCGTAAAGCTTTAGACCCCTCACTAACCAATTTAAGTTCACGTTCAAGCTCCTGCTTTTCCTTACTGTCCCTTGCTTTTATTTGATTAGCTGCCGCCTGCTTTATTTCTTCGCAAGCTTTTTTAGCTGAGAATTTCAATTGATTTGCTATTTCATCGCAATAATGTAAAATGTATTCCCCAGTTACCATGGCATTCTGCTTTACAGTTGATGTAACCATCTCACGATTAAAAGGCACTGAAAGCGTTTGTGCCTCTTTAAGAAGCTGGCTGTTTGTATTATTTGCGGTACGCAGTGCTTTTTGCGCAAATTCTCGTAAATGCCAGTCCAGCTGTGACTCCACCAGTGTTTTTACATTATGATAAAAAGCATCCAGACGTTCTTTTCTCTCCAGCTCTGTTTTCTTTTTGCCAAACAACAGCCCCACTTTAAATTCAGGCTGTACAGATTGTAGAAAGGCCTCTGCCAGTTCCCTAGTCTGATAAGGCATAAGATAAGCACTTTCGACCAATTTATCCAGCTCATCCGTAAATTGTTTTGTCCATTTCTCTTCCCGTATATCAATTTTATCTAATTGCAGCTTTATCTGTTCTTCTTTTTCTGTAATCTCGGCTATTTCTTCCTCATTATAACCAGATAGCACTTCTTCGAATGGAATGGAGTCCATTTCAAGCTGTTCATCCAACCATTTTAGATGTTCCTTTAATAATAGATTGCCAGCAGCCCGTGCAGACTCAATTATTCGCTCTTCCTTCTCCATTAAAGCAGTCAGCATAAGCTTCTTTACGGCATCAAATTGATTGCTGTGATGAACCGGGTTCTTCAGGCTTGTATAGTAAATCCCTTTTGGATAAACATTCCAGGATGCGAAGGATTCAGAAACAGAAGATTCGAAATCCTCAAAGGATAGCTCCTCTTCTTTGTGTTTATCTATTTGGTTAATGATTAAATACAGTTCCACACCGTGCTGAAGTAGGTCCTTTGTATACATGAAATTCAATTCAGACTGGACGTGGTTGTAATCCATTACATAAAAGACGATATCCGCTAAATGGATAGCAGATTCTGTTGCAATCCGGTGAGCGTCATCTGTAGAATCTACCCCAGGTGTATCCATAACGGTAACGCCTTCAGGCAAATCCGTTTGACTTTTGCCAATTTCAATTTCCTTTACATTTCCATTTTTACAAAAGTCTTTTACCGTTTTAAAATCATAGGGAGCCTTAAACAAAAGCTGCTCCTTATCATAACGGATCACCGCATAATTATTATTAGATTTTGTGACCTTTACAAGATTTGCACTTGTTGGAATAGGACTGGATGGAAGTACATTTTCTCCCAAAAGCTTGTTAATCATTGTTGACTTGCCGGCTGAAAAGTGTCCGCAAAAAGCCACAATAAACTCTCCATGATGCAGTTTTTTTAATAGACTTTCAGCTTTTTCTGCCCGTTCTGTATCTCCATTTTCTTTAAAGTGCTGTACTAATTGTAAAACATAACTGATTGTTTCTTTTTGAGTTGTTGATTCCTTAATCATGTCAGCCATGGTGAACTAGCTCCCTAATTTTTATCATTTTTACTCATTGTAACGGATTTTTTCATTTTTTCATACTCTTTATGATCGATGTATAAGAGCGCTATCATAAATTCTTTTTAAAACGTTCCCGTCATCCTGCCTGTTAATTTCCAAGCACAGGCACTCGCTTTTTCGCGTGCCGCTGGGTGCCTCCTTGTCGCTGTACTCCTGCGGGATTCTCCTATTGCCTGATTTTACCGCAGAAGTCTCGTACCTTATGCTCCAATCAGCTTTGGATTCAAATTAACCTTAGGTTTAACTAGTACATTGGTATTGTTCTGTCCATCCTGGGATTTGTCTGCTTCAACATCAATTTCTAAGAAGGAGTATCGTCTCTTACAATCAACATGAGGTTAAAAAACTATAAAAACCCTTTTAAATTTACTATTAACACTTTTGTTTAAAAAGTGGCTCATATACTATTCAAATGCTTACATATCCTTCTCAATGACGTTTCTACTATTTTAGGTGGTTTCGCATAAATTGCTGCTTTTCGTAGAATGGACAAACCCGTCTTTGTTCGTCTTTTTGCTTACGGAGAAAAGAAAAAAGCTCCAAAAATATTTTGGAGCAAGTAACGTTTTGAAGGTGTTGCTGTGCTTCTTTATTATAACGAGTTTAATCAAAAGTTTGGATATCAATTATTACCATTTTGTTTATCCCTTACATTAAAGGAGGCATCCGCACCAGATTCTGCAGGCAATTAATCTTTCAAACCCTTTTCTAAACAAAGAATAACATTGAATCATATTCATACATCGGCCTTTTCTATCGGAATTCAGATAAGATTCATATATTTCTTAATAAAAGGATGACAGAAGGAATCTTTATGCTAATATAAATTTATATACTTCCAGGAGGAACGAACCATGACTTTTAACTCTTCCATCAATACACTTTTGGATAGTACCATGGAAGCCATTACATCTGTCATACCACTTAAAACCGTTATAAAAACTCCCGTTCTAAAAAATCCATCCAGTTCTTATCAATGCTTCGGAGTTCAAATTACCATAACTGGCGACTTTACAGGAAAAATGCTCATTGAATCTGACAAAGATGTATTCTCGAAATTAGGAATGTCTATGTTTGGAATGCCTCTTCCTGATGAAATGCTTGCATCCTTTGCAGGTGAAATAGGGAATATGATAGCAGGAAACCTTTCAACCAATTGTTCAAGAAAAGCTTTTATAATTGATATATCTACCCCTACAGTTTTTGAGAACGCACCTGTCTATTCTGCCTTTGCTCATGTCGTATCCCTTCCCGTAGAGCTGCACGAAACTGGAAGGCTATCCATCATACTGGCAGCCGAACAGTAATAAGAAAGCCCAAAGCCTTTCTTTACTGTAACATGAGCTAAAAAACAAGCAGTTACCAGCAATAAAATTTAACACATTAAATAAAGTATTTTAAATGATGTAATTTCTGTCTAGCTCCAGCGATCGGCTAGAGAATTACTATGTGTCATCCCAACAATAATTATACAAAAGGAACCAAAAGCAATCTTGTTTGCTTTTGGTTCCTTTCTTTACTGTAACCTTTCAGCTTTGCTGAAAAGGGGTGTGAAACAGACGTTTCACTAAAAAACAATTGTGTCCGTTAACACAGCCTATTTAATAAAAAATTTTATACTTTCCGAATTAATTTGCTTAAAAGCTTTAAAATCCATGAATGGTCATCCCGCCATCCACGAATAAGGTCTGGCCGGTGATATATTTGGAAGCATCTGACGCAAAAAATACTGCAGGTCCTACTAATTCTTCCAATTCTCCAATTCTTTTTAAAGGGGTAACCGCTAGAATATCATTTACATACTCTTCATCCTCTAATAATGCTTTTGTTAAAGGAGTCCTAAAATACCATGGTCCGATTGCATTAATATTCACATTATACTGCCCCCATTCCAGGGCAAGCACTTTTGTCATTTGAATCAGTGCAGCCTTTGTTGCCGCGTATACAACACCGGTTCTTAAGGCAACATGTCCTCCTACTGATGTAATGTTGATGATCCTGCCGCCACTCTGTTCTTTGAAATACATTCCTGCTTCCTGTGATGCCATAAAAGCTGATTTTAAATTGGTATCCATTATGGTTTGCCATTCTTCATCTGTTGCTTCCAAAGCTCTTGACCGGATATTCATCCCAGCATTATTCACAAGAATATCAATCTTGCCTGCCTCTTCTGCAACAAGAGCTATGGCATTTTTCACTTCATCTCTTTTGGTTACATCACAAGGAATTATGTATGCTTTTCTCCCAAAGCGTTCCACTTCAGCGGCTGTTTTTTTCAGATCCACTTCCGTTCTAGAAAGCAATGCCACGTCTGCGCCGGCTTCAGCAAATCCAATGGCAATTGCCTGTCCAATTCCTCTTCCTGCACCTGTTACTATGGCGATCTTTCCGTCTAAACTAAATGAAGGTAAATACACCATTACTCCTCCTTCGTCTAAATATTCATTATTATTTTATCACATTGGATTAATATAGTAAGAAAAGAGAAAGCGCCTTACTCATCGGCGTACAGATTTTAGAGTCTTCGCCTGAGGTAAAGGAAACACAGCGAGGCACGAGCTGATGCTGACTTATCTTAGTGAGGGGACGCAGAAATCCGCTAGCCGATAGGCGCTGGAGTTGAGCAGAGACAACATTAATTAATAAAAAAAATTTATAGTTCCCTTTATAAAAAAGCGGATCAATCCTCCTCGGAAGTTGTTCCATTGTTTACTTGATATTGAACCTGAATAAGAATCTTCCGTTCAACGTGATGGCCGCAATGCTCACATTTTCCAGCTTTATCCGTTAAAGTTCTGCAGTGTTCGCAATAAAATTTTTCCATATTTTTTCACTCTTTTCGTATATGCTTTCTAATAGTCTATGAATGATATTCTAATTTGTGCTAGTTATTTCATGGAAATATTTCATTATTCACTTTTAGTAGTTATAAAACACAGATTATGCTTAATAGCATTATGCCTGCTTTATGGTAAAATTAGTATACTTCAAATAGTTTTCAATTAAGGAGTTGTTAAAAATGATAGAAATAGAGTCATTGCATCATGTAAGCTTGACGGTAAGAAATCTTGAGAAAGCAAAACAATTTTATAGCAGCATTCTCTGTTTAAAAGAAATTAAGCGGCCCAATTTTGACATTTCTGGGGCTTGGTACGAGGTTACCCCTAATCAGCAGCTTCACCTTATTGTCTATCCTAACGCAGAAACATTTCGTGAAGACAAAAGCCTTAACAGTGATGAAGGCCACTTTGCGCTGCGGGTAAAAGATTATCATAAGACCCTAGAGTGGCTTAAAATGCATGGAATTGAAACATTGGAAAAGCCTAACAGTATCAGTGGGTTCGCTCAAATATACTGTGCTGATCCCGATGGCAATTTAATAGAACTCAACGTAGATCAAAAGGATTTAAAAGCATAATTCATGCATACCTTTAAGGGCAATTTTCAGCCTTCAGATCCTCAACAGGCTTAAAAACACCTCAGCTATGCACCTAAAAAAAGATACCATAAGCTTCTATTTTTTTTATTAAGGAAACAATTGTTTTTTATAAATCTCTTTTTGTCAAAATTGTTGCTATTTAACATTAATGAATAGCAACAATCTATTTTAACAGGCTTTTTTGCCCTTCACATTTCATTATTATAAACATACATTAGCGTATGACTGATTGGGAGGCTGATAAGGATGCCGTCATTTATTAAATCCGTACAAATATTGCAGGCAAGCGGAACTGCGGGGGTTCATTTTGGTAATTCATCTTTCCTTTCACCTAAAGAGGTGTTTAAATTCTCTTACGGTGCCGGAGGAATAAACGTTGGTGCATTTGTGACTGCAAATACAATTAAAAGTGAAAATCCATTAATAGATACTGCGGATTTGCAGCAGCCTATTATTAAAAATCGTTAGCATCTAGCTGACTTTTCTAAAGCAAAAAGGGCAGGATAGATGCAATAAAAAGCCTGCATTATTTCTCACTGAAACAAAGCAGGCTCCATTTATTTTATTTATTTTGGCTTTGTTAAAGGACTCATTTGTTTTTCAACATAGAATTTTAACATAGCCTTTATTTTATCCTTGGGTGTTTTCGCATAGATTGTTACTTTACGTACAAAGGATTATTTCGTGAGTTGGCTGTCTTCGTGGCATCTTTTCGTAAGCTTTTCGCAAGTTTTAATACTAAACATATATTTACAATGATATCTTAGTGTCCAATAGCAACAAAGTTTACGTAAGCAGCCTAATCCATTGTTGTTTTAAACACTAAGATGCCTTGCTGGTTAATGAGCTGGCTTTTTCTTTTTGTTTAGCTGCAGCATTAAATACCAGATTTAATAGGATTGCTGTTAAGCTTCCTATTACGATTCCGTTGCTCGTCAAGATTTGAACGCTTTGAGGAAGGTGGGCAAAAAGATTTGGCACGACCGTCACACCAAGTCCCATCCCTACTGAACAAGCTATAATCAGTAAATTTTCATTTGAAGTAAAATCGACCCTGCTTAGCATCTTGATCCCGGATGCAATAACCATTCCAAACATGGCAATCATGGCTCCGCCCAGAACGGCTGAAGGAATGATGGTAGTCATAGCACCTATTTTCGGGATCAGGCCTAATATGAGCAAAAAGCCGCCAACCAAATAAATAATTTGGTTTTTCTTAATGCCGGATAATTGAACAAGCCCGACATTTTGAGAAAAAGCCGAAGAAATTCAATTATCTAAGAAGCTTGGTATTATCACGTTTTGATACAATTAATACTCCCACATATTAATTAGTCATCAACATTTTATGAACTTACTTTGAATTATAAGGGCTATTTCTAAAATTTACAACATATAATGTATATTTAAACTTTATTAACCTTTAAAAACGTACTCTGTATCGTATTTTTTCTATATCATCTTCTCTTCTGTTCCTCAATCCACATCAATAAAAACTCTCTTGTCTTCTTAGCTGGAAACATCCATTTACGTCCCAACTTATATTTAGGAAAACGCTCATCATAAAAAAATTCATTCTGAATAGTGCTCCAACTTAACATTGTTTGTCGTTGCAGTTCCTTTGTATCCCAAAAGGTGCGTTCTTTATCGATTTTCTCAATATGCTCGTCTAGTTTTTCAAGATATAATCTTCTTATTTCTTTTTCATCAACTTTCAATTCAATATCAAGCATAACTAACCTCCCGTTCACATTTAACTCTAAGCACTAATTATATCTATATATCTTTATTTGTCAAATAATTCAGATTAATTATATTAAATAAGTTAGTATAAGCTTTTTTCAATATAATTTGTTTAATAAATAGAAAAAGATACAGGGAATACCCTATACCTTACGTTTATATAACCTTATCCTTGTGAATTAACATTGTATTTCTTATCAATTTTATCTGCAATAATACTTAAAAATTCCGAGACAGTCATTTTCTCCACTTCCTGTGTATACCATGAAAGTTTTGCTTCCTTAAACTCTCCGTCATAATATACTTTTAATGGCTTGTAGCTTTTCATTGGAGAAGTTTGTGTATAATCAAACAATATTATTAGATATTTCCCTTCAGGACTTTCAAGTTTTACTTTGTACCTTGGATAGGTATATTCTGGTAAGTACTTTACACCCTTTATTTTAGATAACAATTTAAATCCCTCCAATATCTATATAAGTATATTATCGGAATGATTTGAATATGATTCAGCTATACCTTTTATACTGTTTTCCCTACCTGCTCCACCATCTTAATAAACATGGGAGATAGCTGGATTAATACGGAGCCCATACCATTTCAGTCAATTCAGCATAATGTACACTATCCCAACCAAAAGGTGGTGAAATGTATGTTTGGTGGAGGCTTCGGCGGCTATGGTGGCTGTGGCTGTGGCGGCGGTTATGGCTACGGCGGCGGCTACGGTGGTGGTGGCCAATGGTTCGCTTTAATCATCGTTCTTTTCATTCTGTTGATTATTATTGGTGCAACAATTTGCTTTTAACTGACCGTTAGTAAACGTATTTCTGTTGATTATCCGCCATTAATCAATAGACCGCCTAAAAATCCGTACGTGTCACCTTTTACCTTTTTGAACGTATACCTAGAGCGCTATAATAAGCGCTTTTTTTATTTCTCCACTTCTTGCATTTACCACACGGATTATACTGCTTTCCCTACTTGTTCCAGTACCTTGATAAACAACGGACTCAACTGAATCAATACATAACCTAATCCTGCATTCTGAATTGCCTGCCATGCCTTCTCTGGTTTACCTAATAAGAAGTAAAAACAACCACCAATCATTACAACTGATGCAACTGGAAGGGATATTGCAACAAGGATATCAATAAGAGGATCTAAAGCGTGTGCTAACGTTCTGATTGTATTTTCACCTAAGTATTCATTGACACCAACTGGAACAGCTACAGCTCCATTTACAGTTACTGAGTTTGTTGTAGCAGCGACTGTTTTTACTCCAGCCATTACTAATCCAACTGCACCAACTCCACCAGTAAGCAGAAGGGGAATTGTGACTGAACTTGCAATGCTAACTGTATTTTTAATGATTTTATTTCTACGTGCTTTCTTTTTGGCCTTATAATCTCCACTCATAAAATCATGAAATTTAATTGTATGCGCCGTCATTGTAATTCCCCCTATTTAATGTCATTGATTGTATACACACTAACTTTTATAGGAAAGTCCTTACATAGTTCTCTTAGTTGTTGTCTTCTTAATTCTGTAGTTGTAATCCAAATTAAGCCTGGATTATGACTAAATAAATTCTTTAATGAATCACTTCTGTAAAGCCCTAAATACTGCTTTACCTTTTCACGGTTAATTTTCATCTTCTGTGTAGAATCAACTTCAAGAAAATATTTACGGTTAAGCTTTGTAAATAAGGAATCACAAATAACTGAATGTTCCTCATCTTTTACTTTAATTTCATTTTCCCAATGTACAGGACACTTCATGTAAATGTAAAAGTCATTCCTCATTAATACATGGTTAACAAATTGATTCTTCCTTCTTACTTTTTCTGAACCAACATAATCACGACCAAGAGCATTGAGATAATAAACTGTGGAATATTCTTCTCTGTAGGATGATAGGAAGATGGATAAGTCTTTGAGGATTCTGTTAGTATTTCTTACTTTGCCTAAATTGTGAATTGTGGCTATTTGATCCCTACTAAGAAAGTCGAGTTCTTTCAAGGACAGCAATATTTTTTCTTCTCTCTCCGTCAGTCTTATTGTTTGCAATCTTATTAACCCCTTTCTTTACAATGTGAGGTTTGATTGTATCTTGAATTGTCTTATCATCAATTTTTGGAACTTGAATAATAACTCTTTTTTCAGCCATTTGATAAATAGCCCTACCTCTAATTGGTGGAAGGTCTTCTGCTCCTGTTTCATCTAAAACAACTTTTGAAGCTGTTCCAGATTGAACACGGAAACATAATTTTGCATCGCTATTTTGTTTACATTGCCGTGGGACAATATCACCAGTTGGATATTGAGTAGCAAGTATAAGCCTAAAACCTAACCCTGAACCTAACCTTGCAATTTGACTCATTAACTTTTTACATTCAAGTTTAAGAGTCTTTTCACTCATTTTAATTATGTTTCCAGCAGTATCTTTCTCATCTTTTTTATCAACAGCTTCCTCAGGATTTAACTCTCCCACTTCATCAATAATAATAAAATGCCTTTCCTGAATATTAGTATCCTGTATTTTCTTTTTACCAAGCTTTCTTATCCTAGTTTGCATTTTTTTCATTTCATCATAAGCATTTGATAACACTTTATAAGCTTCTTCTGGCTCATAGGCAATGTTTACACACTGTTTTATATTTGCATAATCACAAAGTTCAATCCCACCTTTTAAATCAATTAGATGCAATTTAACGCTGTTTCGCTTCTGTTGAATTAAAGATGTAATTATGACGTTGATAAGATTAGACTTACCATATCTTGCAGTGCCACCTTCTACAAAGTTAGGAAACTCTTCAAAATCGTGATATATTATTTTATTTTTCTCCCTTGTCATTCCAAAGGCTACTTTCCATCCAGTACCTTTAATAAATGGAATTTCTGTTGGTAATGGCTCATTGTATACACGAATATTCAACATACCATCCCAAGACAATTCAATTTCCTTATTATCAGTCATTTCTTTGACGTATAGATCCTTAATATTTTCAATTATGTTCTTATCAAACTTCAAATCCTTTAACTGCTTAAGATTGAATTTATACCCTTTAGTGTTTAATCCTGCTTTAAGCACGTTTATCTTTGCTTCATAGTCCTCAAAACTTCTTCCTCTTGGTATTCGATATTTGTACTCTGTTCCCCAATCATGATTTATCTTCCTTATCAATTGTGATGTGTAGGTTTGGTTTCCGTCTTTTACATTCAATCCAGAAACAGAAAATAATTTTTGAATTTTTTGTGAGTCATTTCCTCCTATCCCCTCTTTCTTCAAATGAGCTTTCAAAGCCAAGCCCCCAAAAATAGCACTAGTCAATGCTTCAAAAATCATAATGCAAATTCTCCTCCCTTCAACGCCACCTCATTAGAACTTATAGAATAAGTTATCTCTGTAAATTAGCATTTGAAAACAGCTTAAACATCTATTGATAGGAAAGGATCTGGCATATTCCCGAACAAGCTACTAGGTTAGCAAGTGATTTGGTATTTGATATAGCATACTAACAGGTATGATTGTCTTATAACATTTTTATGTGATATTTCCAAATTAAATTGTGAAAGGGAATAATTATGTTTATCTAGAATATTAATATCAGGTGATGATATGAGAAAATTGAAGAGTAATATTGGATGGCTTGTCCATAAATCAGATTACAATAGGGAGTATTTAAGAAAGAGGTATAATAAGACTGCCAATACAATATCTAATTGGTGTACAGGTAAATCTTATCCTTCTCCTCCTGAGTTATGGGATTTAGCTGAATTATTAGAAGTCAAAGTAGATGATTTATATGAGTGGTCAGAAAACACTTGATAACGTAATGTATTCAGCCTAATGTAGTATTCACCAAATTATCCAGGTAAATCAAAGGAGAGGATTAATTGGGAACGCTATTATTAATTGTCTTAATTGGAATTGGGATAGCATTTGCAGTGTATTCCATAGGAATTGCAATTGTCTTATTGCCATTCTTCTTAATGTTTATGGGATGGTTTTCTGGTGAATGGTGGATTTTTTGGGTAGGTTTAATAACATTACCTTTTTGGTTCTGGTTAATGAAGAAACTTGGTGACGCTAAAGAAGAAAGAGAAGCTAAAGCTGCAGCACGTAAAGCACAAAAAATGAATAAATACATGAAATAAATAAGGTTATTTTAATGGTTAAATGTCTGTACTGTGCTCGTAAAGAAGGAACATACCCTGTTAAAAAGTGGAATAAAGATGAGATTCTTTATTTCTGTGAAGACCATTATAAAGAAGCAGCTAAGTATGAGCATGATAATAAAATGCAGTTTTATAATCATTACTCGAATGAGGTTGCCAGAAAGACACTTCCTGAAGAATCCTTGCAGAAGTGGAATAAAATACATGAAGAAATAAAAAATAGCCCCTCTC
Source organism: Heyndrickxia acidicola (assembly GCF_001636425.1). Classification (NCBI taxonomy): domain Bacteria; kingdom Bacillati; phylum Bacillota; class Bacilli; order Caryophanales; family Bacillaceae; genus Heyndrickxia; species Heyndrickxia acidicola. The sequence continues at coordinate 648,316 of NZ_KV440953.1, read as the reverse complement.
ATTAGAGAAGGGCTTTACATCTTGTAAAAAATGAGTAATAAAGTAAAGAACAGAGTTACCATTATATTACCATGTAAATTTTTCCTAGTAAACTCTCTTTATTTCTAATTTGTATATTTTACGTATTGTGGATTTGCAGTTATGTAATTGCCTGATTTTAATTTATACATTTTGCTGCCATTTACTGTCACTGTATCAACAACTGTAAAGGCTTCTCCTTTTGTTACAGTACCTGCTTTTGCGTTCCAATCTGGCTTATTATAATAATAAAGCGAAGAAGCTAATACTGTAACCAAACCAGATGCTGATGAGTTAGAATTACTTGAAGGTGCTTTCTGTGGAACTGTAGCTATGCTAACATCCATAGCATTATATTGTGCCTTAACATCAGAGACTAATTGGCTAACTGAAACACCATGACTTTGTAGATATTCAACTGGATCAGTATGTGTTGTATCTTGTGGCCATGTGGCGTGTACATCTGCATGAGTCCAAAATGATGCTTTTTCTGATACTCCTAATTTCCTATCATGAAGAATTTTAGCAAGAATCCATACATAACGGCTGTATGATTCTTTGAATTTGTCAGGATCATTCGTTTCACATAATTCCACATGAACAAAGCGCTGATTTGCATTATAACCTGCGCCATACGCTCCGTAATTCGTGTCTGCAAATTGTATTATACATGTCCAATCTACAGCAAATTGAACAAAAGCATTGTTATATGTTCTCGCTTCAAAATCATGGATATTTTGTGCTGTAGCATTTAAATCATCTGTAGAATGAGCTACTACCCCTTCATAAGCTCCTACACCATTTCTATATGGATTTTTAGGCAATCCTGGAATAAAACTTTGTGTAATTGGATAACTCATTTATAATACCTCCTTTATTATGCTTGTGGATTTTCCACTTTAGCTTCTTTTTCAGCTTGTATTTGTGCTACTGCTTCTTTGATTTTGTCAATTTCCGCTTGTTCTGCTGCTAGTTGTTTAGATACATAGTCATCAGCAATAGCTTTTGCTTCTTGTTTACTACGATCAGTCAAGTATGTATTGATAAGAGTCGCCAAACATCCTACAAAGAAGACACCGAAAGCACCGATAATTGAAACTACAGCATTTATTGAATTTGCAGTGAGCCATTCGAAATGAATATTCAATAAACTTAAAGCACCCAATACTGAAGTTAAAAAGCCACCAACTTTTAGACTAGTTTGTTTCCACCAATTTGTATCTGATAAATATTTCATCATTTTTAACACTCCCGTCAATTTATCTTAATTTAAGTATTGTTAATCCGATTGTTACTAAAATTGTTATAATGCTCATAATTAAAGCTCCATTAGCACGCTTATTGTCCTTTGCGTCACTCATGTCTTTTTCAATTGATTTAAACCTAAGTTCTGCCTCATTTCTCGGTAAAAATGTACCAGTCAAGTTGTCTAATTTTGATTCAATTCGAGTAAGCGTATCTAACTTGCTTTCTAATACTGCAATACGCTCTGTATCCTTTGGTTCCACGTGCTCACCTCCTTCAGAAATTAAAAAGACTCGGAAATAGAGTCCGAGTCCAAATTTAAATCTTTTCACCAATTTTTATATAAACAATATCGCTGATAAATAGGCTTCCTGATGCTTCATAAACTGTTCCTTGCAACTCATATACTCCTTCTTCTGAAAGATCATCGGAAGTTAACGTTACCTGGCAAATTCCGTTCACATCATCTGTTATTTGAGCTTGTTTTTCAAACCTTCTTTTGCTAGTTTTAAATACTACTGTAACCGTAGATCCAGTAAGAAGTACAATTTCTCCATCACAGGTAATTGGATGTTCGAGTATAACTCCGTTACTACCAGCTTTAATTTCAGACATAGAATATCACCTTCTTTATACCTTCAATGGTACAGATACTTTTTTAGTAATAGATAATGGTACAGATATTTTTTTAGTAATGGACAATGGTATTTTAATGATCTTCTTAAAGATAAGATAATCAGCAGAAATGTTTTGCAATGTGTTAAAACTGGCTACATCCAATTTGAAAACAGACTGCTTTGTCTGATTATTAATAGAAAATGTTTTATAAGTGATTTGAAGGGTATTTATAGGGATTTTATTAGTCTTATAGACTATTTGCTTTGTATTGAATAAAAGCACCTTTCCAGAAATAATATTTTGCTTTGTGGTAAAGAAATAATTTGTTTGTTTGAAAACGGACTGTTTTGTACTACAGAATAATAATCCCTCTTTATAAATAACCTGTTTTGTACTCACTGCAAATGAGTTAGATTTATGAATTATCTGCTTCGTATATTCATTTTTAATCCCAAAACGGTATAGTACTTGCTTTGTATTGAAACAGGATTGTTTGCTACTATAGATTGCTTGTTTTGTGTTTTCAAGGAGTGTACTCAATCTAAAAATAGTCTGTTTTGCAATATTTGAGATCGTTCCCTGTTTATAGATACTTTGTTTAGTATTATATGTTTTAGTTCCAGGTGTTCCGGTGGTTAGCGATTCAACTTGAAAATCCTCAAAGGCTGTATTTGCATAGTACCCCATTACTCCATAACCTGTAGCCGTTTGGTTAAATGTATCTGTAACAGTACCTTGTGAAACTCCATTAACAGACCAGGTGATTGAATTGCCATTTAGGCTAACAGAAGCTATATCTCCATTAGCTGTAATTCCGCCACTGGCGATAGTTGAAGATGCTCCATTTGCTACTTTCCAAAGTTGCCATTGTCCCGAATAATTGACTATCATCCAGTAATTAGAATTATCTTGATATCGGAAATAAAGACGATCATACCCTTGCAAAGTAACAAATGTTAACTTTACCGTACCATCAGAATTTCCACTCAGGTATTGAATAGCTGATGCTCTAGGATTGTTCGCTACTAACGTATTTCCTTTGATATAAAAAACATCCAAAGAGTTATTACTAAGGGAAGATGATGGCGTTATATTCTTTCCTCCGCCATTTTGTCCAATCAACCATTTACTGCCTATATCCGGAGTATGGTTATTTAAGTCTGTGTTATTATCTGTGAATGAGTCTTTAAACACTACTGTCACTAGCTACCACCTACCCGCTACAATGCCAAGATTGAACATCTTCTATATTTAGATTTCGCTCATTACAGGCTTGTTGTAAGTCTGGAACAGGAGTTAAAGATGAGGAAAAAACAGGAATAGCCATTAAAAATAATCCCATATATCCGTCATCAGGATTCCAAACATAGGAACCGATATAATTCGGCCTGAATGGATCAGTATCCGTTCCACTGCCGATTTTAGAAACAAGATAATAAAACATAGGCATTAAACCGCAAATTCTGTAAAGGATACATTTAATTGAATATCAGTTTTATTCTGTGAGTCTGTAAGAGTAGGCGTGGTACATTGATACCAGAAAGCATGCGCTACATTTGAATCATTAATATCTGCCATTGATAAAGCAGCACTTCCAGCTAAATAAGTACCTGCATTACCAGCATTGTCAGGAGCAAGCGCAATCCATGAACTTTCATCTGAACCTGTTGTGTCAACTGGATCAATTGTAATTCCAGTGTATTTCTTTGTAGCATCATCATTCCATAGATAAAGCGTGAGAGGGACTGTAGAACCAGATACTGGATGTGTTGTTGATATTGGATTGGTGGAACTGACTTTTGTTGTTGATAAATTGTTTTTATCCGTTGATATTTGTAATGCCATGAATGATTCACTCCTTTTATTTAAAAAAGCGACCTTATAGATCGCCATTAATGTTTTATATTTTTCCAGTGTTTTTAAGCATAAAAAAAACACCTTATGCTGTAGGTGTTGTGCTGTTCAAGTTAGTAATAATTTGTTGCTTAATTAAATCCGTAAGTTTTGCGGAATCTCCGTCTGCAGTTGCGTATTGATCATTCGTAACAGTAATGTAACCATTTAAATTGTAAGTTGTACCCGAGCTATTGAAATTAAGATTTACTCCTGTATAAGCAGCGTTCAAGCCATTAGCGTAATTAAAATTAATACCTGTTAAAATAATATTCATTCTTTATTTTCCCCTTTCTTATTACCTTCCAGTTCCTTTATTCGCTCTTGAAGCTTAGTAATCTCATTTTGTTTCATGATATTCAAAGCCACTTGTACGGCTTTTTGATCTGACAATAGGGCTAGTTGTTCTTTTAAATCAGTAATAACTAATTCATAAAATTCATTTCCCACTTTAAGCACCTCCTGAAGTTTGTTCTAAAGTAGCTATTCTATTTTCTAGATTAGCATTTTTTGTAATTAATGAGTTATTTTGCTCTAAAACATTGTCCATATTTTGTTTAAGTTCTTTCACAATAGGAATTAACAATGTCCATAAACGGTCATACTGTACACCTTCAATTTCACGATTGCCATTTGCATCAGGATCATTATAAACAACATACTGAGAAAGTCCTGCTGCTTCTACATCTTCCGCTACAACTCCTGGTATTCTTTCGATGAATGGAACATTATCCCACTCTTCTTGTGTTACAGTTTCAGGTGTAGTAGTTGTTCCATCAGGATTTACGCCCATTTCTTTGTTCAACAAAGCAGTATATTGTTCTGATGCATTTCGATCAAACCAAGTTTTTGGAACAACATCTAATATTTTATAAGCTATTGAATTGTCAACTGGTTGCTCATCTAATTTATATTTCCTAGCTGATGTTGATTTAGCAAAGTTACCAGATACAGTTATGTACATGTTTGCGCTTGATGTTGTGGTATTGTTGACTGTTCCAGTACTATTCATTACACCACTAAAACTACTTGTTCCACTGACTGATAAACTACCAGTAGAAGTATTGCCACCAGTTGAAAAACTACTACCATATACAGTACTGTTAGAACTAATAGTGCTTGTAGTGGTTAAACTTCCAGTTATAGCCGTATTTGAACCGCCTACATTTAAAACGGCACTACCACTGGTATCCGTTATTTGAACACCACCATAACCATTTGCATATAGTTTGGTAGATGTATTTGTAATAGTATTGTTGTTTATGTTTACATTTCCAATTCCAACCTGAGAACTGAAAAAGTGACCATTTGCACCTTGAAAGTCAATCGGGCCCAGTGAAGCCCCGAAAATCATTCCATAATCACAATACATTGAAATTCCAGAAGTGCCATTCATGTTCAAATTAAAGTTTGAGTGATAATTTGAAGGGTCAGCATAAGAAATACCTTGTGCGCTAATCGTCATTCCTTTATTCGCACCCCAAGAAGTCATCGAAACATTGACAGAACCCGCATTCAATGTACTTATCATTCCATTTGAAGATTGACTTGTAAAAGAACCAGATGCCGTAACCCCATTCAATGAACTAATGGAACTTGCAGTAAGGTTTTTTACTGTTACATAATTAGCATCTATTGTTCCTGTAATAAGACTGTTTGCATTCAAACTTCCAATGATTCCGTTATATGCAGTTATTGAACCAGTTTTTAATACACTTGCATCAATACTATTTGCTAAAAATCTTGATGCTGACAGGTATCCAGTTGTTATAGAACCAGCATCAATATTACCAACTGCAAGACCTTGGAATTGTGATAATTGCCAAGTTGAACCATCCCACACGCTTGCACGATTTCCATTAGATGTATCAAACCATATATCTCCTGTTGTAAATGTTCCTGTAGGTTGATTGGATTGACGATATACTGTATTTTTCCCATTCGCACTTGTTTGTGCATCACTTGCTGTCTTACTAGCATCTGAAGCTGCCTTTTGTGCATCTAATATGCCTTGGTCTATATTACTCTTCCACTCTGTACCATCATATTGTAAGATGGTTACTCCTCCACCACTAGTCGGTTGAAACCATAAGTCACCAGATATTGGATTTTCAGGGGTATCAGCACCATAAAAGTTAGTGTTTTTTCCATTAGCAGAAGTAAGTGCATCAGTAGCCTTTTGTTTAGCATCACTTGCATCTGAAGCAGCTTGATTAGCCGTACTTTGAGCACTACTTGCCGTACTTGCAGCACCATCTGCAGTGGACTGCGCTTGGTCTATCCTGCCTATTAAACCGTCAATTTGAGAAGGTGTATCACCAAGAGAAAGTTCAATATAATCACCTAATACAACCTTGTTTTGTGAAGGGTCACTATAACTGATATCCATTTCAATAACTCTGGCTTCTAATACAAGAGGTGGATTCATAGACAAGTCTAATACCCTTACATTGTCTCCAAGTCTTACTTGTTCAGCAGTAAATCCATAATCTTCTAACATAACAACATCTACAGTATAGGTATATTGTGGATGGTTAAATTGCTTTAATTTGTTATTTCCCCAATTCAATAAAGCTTGAGGTTCAGTAATTGTACTGTTTGTTGCAATTCCCATTAGATAACCAGTACCACCAGGATTATAAAGCTCATTTGCCACATCATCATAAACATAATCAAGATGATTGTTAACTGAACGTACTGTAATTGTAGTTGGGTTTCCGTCTGCATCTAAAACATCTGTGTCAGTATATTTTTTATCAATATCAGTACCACCAACAAGTTTGAGAGCTGTATAAAGATTGCTAATATCTTCTGTTCGAGTTACACCCGCAATGTCTTTTGTATATTCAAATCGCTTTCCTGTATCTTCACCGCGTTGAACAAATAAATCAACACAATAATCTGTGATTTGTCCACCAGCCATTTTAATGTAGAACTTAGGCTCACACACAAAGTTTGTTATGTCTGTAGCATCTAAACCACTATTCGGGTCTGATGCTGTGGAACTTCTTACAAAAGCTTGCATAGCAGCCTGTGCAGTTGTATTTTCCTCAATGGTAAAAGTACTTATAGCCCCAATATACTCTTCTCTATTTACAACCCATCCTGTACCTTCAAGGATATGGTTAAAAATATCTCTACCTAGTCCATTAGTGAAAGTCTGTGGACTGACAAAGGTATTAACTAGGTCAAAAATATACTGGTCAAGACAGGTTACTATTTTTGTATGTGCCCCACTAGTCGAGTCTAATATCCCATCTTCAACTTGTGTAATTCGGTAAAGAATTAAGTCATCATCTAAATCAGGAATAACGATCATGTTACCTGCTATAAGTAGGTTGCTTTCTTCATGATTACAAGGAACTGTAAATGTGTAACTACTGTCAAAGTCAGTTAACTTTTGTATTTGTAAATCATTCCAAAATGGACAACTTAATGTTGAGTCGTTAGATAATGAACCGATAACTTCTTTCTTAGGATTAAGTATCCATATATTCAATAGTCCTCACCTCCTTTTTTATAACATTTTAGGTCGATAAGATAAATTCCAAGAAGCACTATCAAATGGTGTTACACTAACTGTGGATGTATCTCCACCTTGAAGCTTCAACCATTGTGAGTTTAGAGATAATGGAGTCATAAAACGTGCTCCATTTTTAAACACTACTCCACTTTCACAATCAATTTGAATTTCATCCCCTGCATGAGCGATAACAGGTGGATTGTTATTCGTGTTTCCTGAGTTCTCTCTATACACTTTTAAATCTGTCCATTTCATCCAATTGGTTGGTGGAATTGTAGCATTCGCTGCAGTCCATATTGCTACACCTGCTAATTTACTGGTGTATTGATTATTTGTGTCATTAAATACCCATCTATAAGACTTCTGTTCTGTTAAATCTTGATTAAGCCATACAAATCCTGCTGTAAATTTTGTACCTACTTTTTGAAGTTTCATAACTCCGTAAACATTAGCGTATGAAGAGACAGCAGGTATTAAGTTACCGCCTTGTGGATTGTTATCGGTTACTATTTCATAGTAAGGATCATTGACATAATAAGTATCCGTTGTGTAATAAACGTCTGGAACAGTTTCCCACTTCCCACGTACTTTCTTTTTAACATAGGTTGTATGCTTTACTTTTTCTGTTTTAGCTACTTTTCTATACTTTAATACTTGATGAGTATACTGAGCATCTGAAGAACCACCTGAGTAAATTATTTGTCCTTGACCATTTGAGCCACCAATACTAATGGCAAGATTAACATCTTCCCTCATATCAGCATCTTTAATTTCAAGTAAACCAATAGCTTGAGCATTCTCCCCAAGTAATATCAAACTCATTTTTCCTTGTTCAGTTGCTGCAGATGGAACAAAGTTTATTCGTGCTTCAATACTCCAATCATCTACAGATTGGCTTAACATTCGTCTAATACATGGGCCATGCCAACGTGAACCTGAACCATAACCTACAGAACCTGTTGCGTTTTTATCTACATAGATAACATCTGTGGTTTGACTAAATCCCCCATCAATAGTTCCATTAATGGTAACAAAAGTTTTATCATTTTCAGTAATAACATCCCATAGTGCTAAATTGTTCATAGCATCATTAATTAAAACTGTTTCTGCTGCAAATGGAGTTTGAGCTGCATCCAAATCTATATTCTGACCTAGATAAACATAACGGTCAGCAGTAGAAACACCTAAAAACGTAATATCCTGATTAACAACAGCAGAAATAACTGGTTCTGTAGGTTGAGTACCTTGAACATCAATATTTGTACTGGTAGCTGTCAATGGCATGTCAACCTGTGGTAAATAAGCGTAAGGATCATTGGCAATGAAAGTTAGTGTGAAGGTAGCTCTTGCGTCTATACGTGCCCATTGTGGTGGAGTTGTAAATTGTCCATAATAAGTAACTTCAGGGTCATCATCAAAGACTAGTTCACCGTCACCGTCCGAAGGGGTAAATAAAGCATCTGCAACAATACTTCTAAAATCATAACGTTCAGCATCCGTTGTAGACATTAACGTAACATCTAAATCTATTTGTCTATAAGTCATTTTGTTTTGTAATTTGTAACGTCCAACCATAGCAGGTATTTCTTGTGTAACTTGCTCTGAAGTTGGAGCAACGTACATTTTTACTTCATTAACAACCAAATGAAGGTCTGAATAAGCATCCAGACCCGCAAAGGTAAAATTATTAGGTATTATCAAGTTGTTCTCACTCCCATAACCATGTTACTGCGTGAAGTATTCTTTGCTTGCTCTTGTGTTACTACAGGTGTAATCATTTTACCGACTGGAATTTTATCCATTATAATCTGTGCATTCCCCCATTGATTAACAAGAGTCATAAGTAATTGATTTTGTTGAAGTTGAGCTTCTAACTGTTGTTGTTGTATTGCATTGTTATCAGTATTAGTACTTTTTGGCTGAACATGATTAGCACCACTATTAGGAGTTGATACAACTTTATATAAGCCATTTATAGCATCCGTATTTGTCACTGGAACAATATTCCTTGTAATATGCCCAGCAATGATTTTAGAGGCTGTAACAACCCGGTGTGCATTATCTATTAAACCAGTAGTTATTCCATCAATAGTAAATCCAGCTAAAGTTTTCATTACTCTTGAAGGTGAATGGATTCCTAGCGTTTTCTTTATGGTATTTATCAATGTATGTCCTATGCTTGTAGTAGCAGACTGTAAAGCTCCACCCATAGCATCAAAACCACTTACAATCCCTGAAACAGTGTATTTACCAATGGAAAAACCACTTTGATAATACTTAGATGCATCAGCCTTTAAATTAGCTTTAAATGTTGCTGTTGCTGTATCCATTTGAGACTTTGCAGAAGCAATATCAGCATGTGACATATCAGTTGCAATTGTGTTGGATACATCATTCTTTTTCTTCCACAAGCTAACATAATTACTTAATGCTGATTGATTCATTCCAGCAATAGCAGAAGCTTGAGGTAAATTTTGAGCACCCATTTGTTCAATTTCATCAACAAGTGCAGATGACATACCTTTTCTTTTTCTTAACTTAGCAATAACAGAGTTAAATTGGCTCAATTGTTGATCCTGTTGCATAAGGTTGTCAGTAAGGTTAGTTCCAGATGCCATAGGATTAGCTTGAACAGAATCAAATAAACCGTATGTACCATATACACTGGATTTATTACTTGCAATTGTTGATTTTAAATTATCAGATATGGATTTAATGCTGTTGTAATATGTGGTAGCTGCACTCTTGATTCCATTATTAAAATGGTTAAGTTTAGCTTGTGTAGCTCTTGAAGCAACTCCAATTGCTGAAACAATACTATTCCTTTGTTGTGTGGAAAGGTTATGATTCTTTTGAATAGCATCCAATCTTGCCTTTTCCGTTTTAGCATTAATTTTCCCTGCTCTGTAATCCGTGATAACAGTTGCAATCATATCTGATACTTTCTTACTTTCTGCAGCCGCTTTCTTACGTTCTGCTGTAGCTTGTGCAGATGATGAACCTTTTTCAGCAGAATAGATATTATTCTTAATCGTATTTCGAGTTGTATCAGTAGAACCGTGTGCATTTCTAAGTGAATTTAATTGAGATACATAACTTTTTAGACTAATAGCACCTATACGGTAATCTGTCTTTAAATCTGCAATACGTTGTTTAAGTGCGGTAGTTGCATCATTTGCTGCTTTCTTACGTGCAGCCTCTGCCTTTTTACTTGCTTCTTCTTCTTTCTTACGTTCTTCCTGTGCTTTCTTTAACGCATCTGAAGATGTACCATTTGCAAAGAAAGGAATATCCTCTTTCATTTTTGTAAGTGATGACCATACTTTTGTTCCAGCAGGTAAGTTTTTGAATAATGTTGGTACATTAGGACTGATACCAAACTTTCCTTGTGGAGTTAAATAAGGCTCATATTGTCCACCATCACCTAGAATTGCATCTCCACCTGTATGATATGGAGTTCCAGTTGCGTAACCAACATACTTTCCACCCTTAGATAGAGATTTAAGACCAGGAACATTATTTATAGAACCATAGCGTGATTTAATGTAACCAATATCAGAAGCTACTTGGTCAATTGGATTCATCCAACTTGTATGACCTTTTACAGCATAAGACATGAATGTAGATTTAATCATCTGCATTAAACCAGCAGAAGGATGTCCTGCTTTTGCATTAGAATCCCATAAATTTATAGCGTTTGGATTACCACCACTTTCTTTCATAGCAATAGTACTTAATCCATTAGCCCAATTTGAACCACTAACACCAGCAATGCTCATACCGTTTGCAATCCATGATTTTACATTCCCAGGTACATTTACACTACCTTGAAATAAACCAGTTATACCCTTTTTAGCACCATTGATGACTAATTTTGTAACTCCTTTAGCCATATCTAGGAATGTTCCACTTAATTTAGCAATTGAACTTCCTGCAAACTTTGCAACAACTGTATTCAAAAGTTTAGTTGGGTCTACTAAATAAGAACCAATATCCTTAATTTTATTAATACCACCTGCAATAAAATCTTTTGCAGAACCTAGCCAAGTACCTAAAGAAAACTTAGGAACTGAACCAGATTTAAACAATTGTTCTGTTTTATCTCCACCTAATATAGATGTACCATGAGGCAAATTAACTAAAGTGTCTTTATTTGGAGATACAGCATATTGTCCATTAGGGAATCTAATTAATTCATGTTTTCCACCATCTCCAACATGAGCCAATCCACCTGTAAACGCATATGGATCTCCTGCCCATGTACCTTTTGCAAAGTAGGGAATATGTGGCATATTAACACTTGGAATTGTAGGCATATCCACTTTTTTCAGTATCCAGTTGACTCCACTGATTACACCATTTGAAACACCCTGAACACCATCAATGAGTTTATTTCCTATAAATATTCCTGCATTACCTAAATCTTTAGCTCCTGCTCTAATTCCATCTGCCATTTTTCCAGGTAGAGTTTTGAAATAGTTAATAACTTTCCCACCAATACCAGAAACACTATTCCACATTTTACCTAATGTTCCACCAGTTAAATCATTGAGGTAGTCAAATTCAGTTTTAAAGATGGATTTAATAAGTTTCCAACCATTCGAGAAGATTGTTTTAATATCCCCAAACAATTTACTCCATTTTCCAGTGAAAAGATCTTTCCAAAAATTAAATTCACTTCCGAAAAAGCCTAAGACATTCTTGAAAACATTCTTCATGTCATTCCATACATTGCTAAAGTAGTTACCTAACTCTTTTAATGCTTTTGTGCAGTATTCAACAGCAACTGAAAATGCCTTTTTAATACCACCCCATACCTCATTCACTATATTACGGAATGTCTTAGAATGATTGTAGGCAATAACAATAGCTGTTACTAATGCTCCTAGAGCTACTACAGCAATTCCAATTGGATTTGCATCCATCGCAGCATTAAATAGCCATTGAACTCCTGTCCATACTTTTGTAGCTGCAGCAACTAATTTTTCAGAAGTAGCAAGCCTTATTATTCCACTGCTTAATGCCCTAACCCCTGAGATAGTGAGGTTAACTGCTTTAAACACCGAACCTACACCTATTGCAAGTGGGGCAAATGCTGCTGCTCCTAGTGCAAATCCTGCAAATACCTTTTTCGTTGTAGGACTTAATTTATCAAACTTAACCATTAATGAATTTAACTTTTGAACTACACCTGTAAGTGTTGGAAGCATAGTTGCTGATATATCCATGGAAAAGTTCTTTAACGATTCTCTGAATTTGTTCAATTGGTTTTGTCCAGATTGCATCATACGTTTAGTAACAGTACCTGCATAATCCGTTGATTCAGCCTTTTTAATCTTTGCTGAAAATTCATCCAACTGCTTACCAGATTGTGTCATTAAAGCTGTTATCGTAGGAAGAGATGTACGTCCAAACATTTTTGAAACCAGTTTGGCACTATCTGCATCTAAAGATATATTTCCATTTTTATCTTTAGTGAATTTAAGCTTTTCCCTTAATTGTTCAACAATACCCGATAGCTTCATAAGATGACCAGTTGAGTCTTTTGTTTTTAATCCAATATCAGCCATTGCTTCTGCAGATTGTTTAGATGGTTTAACTAGACTTGCCATTACTCCCCTTAAACCTTCACCTGCACTAGTACCTTCAACTCCACGCCTAGACATAACTTCTAAATAAGCAGACATATCTTCCATGGAGTAACCAACAGCTTTTGCATAGTCACCAACATAGTTCATGGAATAACCTAATTCAACAAACTTAGCTGAACCATGATCAGCAGCATAAGCCATTGCGTTTGTAACTTTTGTTGTATTTTCAGCAGTTTTAGAAGCTGATTTAGTTTTGTCAAAGAATTGTTCCATGACGTTCATTGATACTGTTGTAGTTTCTTTAAAGTCAGATCCTGCAGCAGTAGATGCTTTAATCATCTTTTCAACTGCTGCCATTGCTTGTCTACCTGTATCGCCTTTACGCACCATTGTTTCATAGGCATCACCAATAGATTGTATAGATACACCATATTTATTTGATAATTCTTTGGCTTGAGTTGTCATATCTTTAGTGATTTTTGTAGCTTCCTTAGTGGATTCACCATCCGAAATCATTAAAGACTTAATATCATTCAATTTCTTTTCAAATTCAACAGCTTGTTTAGTACCATACACAAATCCAGCACCGATACCCAATGTAGCCATTGTCATAGAGTGTCCAGCATTAGTTATTTTATCACCCATGCTAGATATAGAGGATTGAAGTTTATTTATATTCTGTCTAAAGGCTAGACTCAAATCTGAAGATGATCCTACTTCACGTTTAAGTGTGTTATAACGTGAAAGTGCGCTTGATTGTGCCGCTTCTAACTCCAAAATAGCCACACGTTGATTTTTTGTTGCAAGGCTATCTGCACCTTTTTTATCAATCAACTCTTGAAGCTTCAATTTTTCTGCATCAATAAGTCGAGTACGTTCTTTCATCTGAGCACTAAGACCAATATACTCCTGCTTATTGGCTCTTAATGACTTACCTTGTGCAGTTAACTTATCAATCATTGCATTAGTTTCCCGTGTAGCAAGAGATAAACTGTCTCTGATTCCATTAGTACCACGTTTAAAATCATTCATCGCAATTTCAGTATCTTGTAGTTGCTTTTTAAATGATTCCTGCTTTGCTCTGGCACTGTTAATCTGGTTTGCATATTTCATTGTAGCTTCAGTATTACCATTTGCCTGTTCTTTGGCTTTTTTATATGATTCAACTAATTTTTCAATTTGTATATCCTGAGCTTTAATGGTACGTGTTAATCCTTCATGTTTAGCAGATAGACTACCTAGCTCATCGCCAGCATTTTTAAATATCTGCATTTCTGCTTTCATCTGGCTAGTACTAGCTGCCACTGTTGCTTTTAGGGCTTTTAAACTTTGAGTTACCTTAGAACCATCTAAGCCAACTCGAATAATTACGCCTTCTGACATATGCTATATTCCTCCTTTCTTAGATAGTTTTGAAGAACTCTGCACCTGTCATAACGTCTTGTTTTTCATTTGATGATAATAAATCAATAAGACCATAATAGTCGGCTTCATCAATATCGTTAAACGACATAGTACCTGACTCAATTAAATCCATATACATTTTATTCAAGTCCTTTAAAGCCTGACCAGCAGTTATTTTTGGGCTTTCTTTGCCACTTCCTTCAAGCCCTGTTCCTCGTTTCCCATTACTTGAGCTACTACTTTTGCTAATGTATCCATAAGTTCAGGCGCAGCAATACCGTCTAAAATAGCGTCAGTTGTTACTTTTTCTCCAAAACAACCAGCAACAAATTCTAACATTTTATCAAGTGTTTCAGTTTGTGTTATTTCAATATTTCTTTCAAATTCATCCTGCATTTTAAGGGCTTCACGTACTCTTCTCCCTGAAATAAACGGTTGTTCATGTACTACTTTTTCGCCTTTTTCATTAAATAATTCAATTCTTAACATTTGTCATATCTCCTTCGATTTAAGTTTTAGTTGTTTTTTTGTAAAAATCATAAAAAAAGACTAGGAGATTATTCCCCTAGCCTTATGAGTTATTAGTTATTATGCACCCGCAACTGGACGTACAAAGGTTTCCCAAATTTCAGCTTTGAAGTCTGTATCTGCTTCATTAGCTTTACCATATACATTACCATCTGAGAAACGAGAAATAAATTCACCTGAAATTTTATCTTGAGCAGTTTGAACGTTAGCATCATTTGATTTCAAATCTGAATCAGGAGCACCAAACATTCCTTTAAGAAGTGCAATGTGAAGTACGTTACCATCTACATCTGAAGTAATGAATTCAGCAGATACATAAGGTGCTTGGTTATCTTTACCCATTTGATAAATTCCATTTACTTTTTGCATTCCAGTAATAGCTGCCATACAATCATCAGGCAAGTTGAAAACTGATAAATCAACTTTAACGTCACCAGTACCTTTTGCAGAAACGTCAATAGCCATGTTTGAAGCATAAGATTTAGTCATGGTTGGAGCTAGACCTGTAATAGCTGCTTCAACAACACCATTCTTGCTGTTCTTACCATCTAAAGTAAATTGTTTTGCTGGAACTGCTTTTTCATTTTCATCTAAAACTGTTAGAATTACTTTATCAAAACCTACTGTTGCCATTTTATAATCATCCTTTTCTTTTTAAATTAAAATTTTGTTTTCCTAAACTTTGCGGTTAAATATAATTTTTCAACATCTGGATCTTTAGCTATGTAGCTTGCATCTGTAGAGTAAAAACTATTGTTTTCCATATAGTCGTTAAGAAGGTTATCATAAGAATCTGCTAATGCATCATCAACGTTATACCAAACCTGTATCTGAACTTGTGTTGAAAGGGAATTACTATGGTTACTTGCAAAATTGCTACGTGCATTTTGAAGATGTGTTATTTTTACCAAGATTGGAGCATCCTCACTTTTTGTATCATCTTCCATGATTTCAGGAACAGAATGTAAAAAGACAAAGTTTTCTTGGAAACCCATTGGATTATTTGGAGCACAAATAAGGTTATAAGCATCCGTTAAAATACTCATAACCCATTCACTTCCTTATTAATAATCTCTTGCATGGCAACTCTCACTGGTTCATGTGTTTCAGTAACCGTTTTTTCAGCAAAATGTTGTCCATCCTGCTTAATTGTTCCATCATTTACGAACCTAGAACGCCATGCAGTATCTTTACCATATTTAACTTCAATCTCACCCAATTCATTAGGAGCAGAAAGGGTAATATCATCCTTCATGTGTTTAAACTCATGGGTTACACCGTTTTCAGTTTCCCATTTACGTTGGGCTTTCCATTTACGGTCTGATGTATACTCAATTGGTGTATTTTCTTTGAGTTTTTCAGCTACAATAGCTGCACCAACACTAGAAGCTTTTTTACCTCCGCTTTCAGTCTGGTAAGCTAGTTTTCTAAACATAGCATCTAAACCACTCATGTCCACTTCTACACTCATAGCTTACTCACCTCACAAATGATGGTCATCCACTTTTTATGTACATCATGGTTAACATCTTTTATTTCGTAAGTTAAGCCGTTATAAGAAATTGTCATATCGTTTGTAACATCAAAGTCCTGATCTTCACGAATAATAAAAGTAACGGCATGTGCTGTACCGTTACCTATATTCGTAATTCTATCTTTAACGCTTTGTGTCCAAACTGCAGCATATATACCTGAAGCAACTGGAACATAATTTGTCTTAGCAACACCATTGATTTTTGTTGATACTTTCTTATTAAAGTTAATTAACTCGTTGAGTTGGCCTGTGTTTGTAATTGCCATGCATAACTCCCCTTTAACTGAAGAATAAGGGATTTTACCCCAAAGGGAATTTCCACAACTTGCATCTTATTAGATGCATCAGTTACAGCAGTACGATATTTGTAATAATGGTCTGTCAGCATGATTACTACAGTGTCAAATCTAGGATTCTCATCATAGAACCCTGGAAGATTGTCTTCACTTCCTACAGCACCTTTTACATAATCAGATGCAGCTTGCATAAATGTAAGAAGCATAAAATCATCTACAGAAGTATTAATACGCAATGCTGTTTTAATATCATTTAATTGTAAGGTCATACCTCATCATTCCTTATTATGCAGATGGTTTTTCATCAGCGATAGCACCAAATTGAGCAAATACAACAGCTTCTGAATCAGCAAGTGCAACATCAAAACGGTCAATAACACGGACAATAGTTTGATCCTTTTCAAATGCACCTGCACCTTCCATAGTTGTTGCAAGAGACATTTGTTCTCTGTCAAATAGAGTAACAGCTTCATTCAAGTCACCAATGAAAAGTGGATACAATGGAGCTTGTGCTGTTCCAGCAGGTGCTAACCATTTGTCAGAAATTACTTTTACAGGTTTACCAAACAATAATTTTTGAGTTGGTGCAGATGGATCTGGTTGAAGCAAATATCTTCCGTATGCATCTTTAACTTTATCTAAAATGTTGAATCCAGATTGAGAAGTGATGAAGATAGAGCTTACTTGAATAGCAGGGTCTAATTGAACATTGTAGATATCTTTAATGTCATCTACAGACGTAATAGGTTTCTTTTGTGCTGCTGGTAATGAATTAATTACACTAAGAATTTTAGCGTTTCTTGTTACAGTGGATTTCTTAGCAATCCATTGTGTGATATAAGCAACGATATTTTCAGCAGTATCTTTCAATAAGCTGTTTGTGATAGTGGAAAGTCCACCATAACGAGAAATAAGGTATTTGATAACAGTTAGTTGAGGATCATCATTGTTTCCAAGAACTTCATCTTCATTATCCAAGTTTTGTAATGCTGTTACGTCTGTCCATTTTTCTATAACCCTAGATCCCGAAAGTGTAGTTACTGGTTCTACCCGTACATACTGCTCAAGAGCATCATATTGACGCTTTAAGTTACGAATAGCAGTTTGGATATCTTGTGGAATAGTTAAGCCAATACCATTTCCGTTAGAATCAAGTTCAGAGCTAACTAATGCTTTAACAGCAGGATCACCTTTAATTAGACCTTTGAAATCAGCGATAAATTTAGCTTTTTGATCTTGTTCTTTATTTGTTAACGGTTTAACTTCAGTGTTCATTACCAAAGTTGCTTGTGCATTTAATTGAGCTTCTTCCATTTGTTCTTTAGCAACATCACGTTTAAGTTTTGCAGATTCCAATTTAGATTGTAGTGCTTTAACTTCCTCTGCAGTTACTTCGTCATTCATAACAGCCATAGAAAGTTCATTTTGTACGTCAGATACTTTTTGTCCTGCAGAAATCCATGCGTTTTTCATTGTTTCGATATTCATAATTAGTTTAACTCCTTCAAAAGTTTTAGTTTTTGTTGTATTAGATTTGGTTTTTCTTCTTGCTTTTTGTTGCTAACTTCGTTATGTGTAATAACAGGTTCTTCTTTATGTAGTAATGACTTAGGTACATTACTGTATCTGGCAAACAAATCTTCAGAAATGCTTGCTGCTACTTGATTTGCTGGTAAAATTTCATCTGCTAAACCGTAATTAATACAATCCTGAGCAGATAACCAAGTTTCATTGTTTAGTAGCGTGTCTAATGTTTCTTCATTCAACTTGTCACCAGCTTTAAATAAGTAAGTTTGCTTCATAGATGCACTAATTTTATCCAGTGTATCTGCTTGTTTTCTCATTTCTTCTGCACTTCCGATTACCATCGACCACGGCTGGTGCACCATCATCATTGCGTTTGAAGGCATAAAAATAGTGTCACCGCTCATAGCGATCACACTGGCAATTGAAGCTGCAAGTCCATCAATATAGACGTTAACTTGAGCACTATTTTGTTTTAACATTGCTCCAATAGCCATTCCATCAAATACGCTTCCACCTGGACTGTTCAAATGTAAATTGATTGTACTGACACTACCTAAAGCATCTAAATCATTCTTAAAAGTCATTGCTGATACATCTGAATCTGCATATTCATAGCCACTTGATACAACTTCACCGAAAATGTAAACATCGGCTTCATTATTACTTGTAAGTTGCATGTTCCAAAATTTAGTTGGTGTTTTGTGTTGTGCTTTCACTCTGTTTCTCACCTCCTTTACGGTCTGCAATAGGAGTATCTATAGGATATAAATCCCCACTCATAAGCAATGTATTGGCAATTGGACTTGGAAATGGTGTGTTTCCTTCTAACATCCTAACTTCATTTTGAGTCATCCATCCATTTCTTATAGCCGCCTGATAGTACGCTGTGCTTGTTGCAAGATCAGCTTTCAGCAGACTACGATAATTAACCCTAAAATGATACCCTTTTGCCCTTTGTGCATCTGTTAGACATTTCCTACTAAGCTCTTGTTCGTATTGTGTAAGGGTAGGTCTAAGGTTTCCAGTTAGAAATTCCAAGTTTAATTGTTCAAGAGAAGCATAATTTGAATTAGCATCACCTAAGAAATGTTCCGGAAGATTATAGACCATGGCGACTTTAGATCTAGTAACCTTATCCACGTTAATTAAGTTAGTATCAACTAATTCACGTTCAATACGTTTAATTGTAGTACCATTCTCTTCAATGAGAATTCCACCATTTTCTTTATAAAAGCTTGCTATATTCT
Organism: Heyndrickxia acidicola; assembly: GCF_001636425.1. Taxonomy (NCBI): domain Bacteria; kingdom Bacillati; phylum Bacillota; class Bacilli; order Caryophanales; family Bacillaceae; genus Heyndrickxia; species Heyndrickxia acidicola. The sequence continues at coordinate 628,892 of NZ_KV440953.1, read as the reverse complement.
GAACTAATGCTTTCTTTGCATCATCATCCATTTGGGTTTCAAAGTTAACAATAAATCCTTCATTATTACCAATAAGCTGATCCAAAGAGATTTTACGTATTTGTTGGTCATAATCTAATGTACCCTGTAATAGTTTAATTGGATTAATACCCTTCACTCCATTAAAACGCATGTGTTTAAAGTGAAGAATTTCGCTACAATGTACATACATAGTTTGTTGAAATAAACGATTATCAACAGCAGAAATTGAGTACCATAATTCACCACTATTTAAATCTATTAATGGCTCACATGCATCTGAGCGAATTACCCCCCAATCCACGACTTGTCCATTAACATTTCTAAATTTCATCATGTATGCATTTCCAGTTAGATTCCTCATAGTTTCTACATCTTTTAGCCAATCAAATTGAGTAAAATAACGAAATCCATTACTAAGTAAATTATATTCAGGGCAATCAGTAGGCTTATTATAGTTACCGTCATAAAGTTCTATTGGAAGACTCGCTAACATATTTGACATTTTATTTACAGCACTAAATATTGATTCATGCATTTCTGCAGCCGAACCGAAAAAGTAACTCCCTTGTAAATTAGTGAAATCCAACCTATTTACAGGACTTTTTATAAAATTCTTAAAGATTCTTTGCTTCATTTTGCTCCACATACTCATTTAATCACCTCCTTTTCATCGCATATTTCTTAAATCTGATACAGATATAAAGGTTACTTTTGGTTTTCCAAGAGGTTTAATGAGCATAGGAATAACGAAAACATGACTGTTTAAACTAGCTGCAAAACCATCAATTTTCCTGTTTTTACCTTGTTTTTTAGGCAACCAGTTACGATTTCTATCTTCAACAAGCTTTACATTGTTCAAATACCATCTGAACATCTTGTTATTGTTAAAAACAACCTTTCCATCAAGCATCAATTCCTTAAAATTTTGAACCGCTCCCCCTAAAGTAACAAATCCCTGAACGACTTGTTCAGTTACAAATCCATGTTTTTCAAGATGACCATTTAGGAATAAGGCTTTAGCTCTGTCATATGCAATTTTTCTAATGTTATATATCTTTGATTTCTCTTTAAACCATTCAAGAATTGGCTCATAATCAACATAAGCGCCTGGAAGAACAGTTAAATATCCATCTTGTATCCACTCATCTAATCTTTGTTGGTTATTATCACGGTCATAACGTGCCTGTGGTATCCACGAATGAGACAATATAAAAATAGAGCCATCATCAAGTGGAAACTCTAAACATGCGCTACTGAAGTCCTCGGTTTCTCCAAGATCGTAGCCCCCTACTGCTTCTCGTCCAACTAATGTTTCAATATCAATAACACGGTTGTTCTTATTAATTGTTGCTATGTCTACAAAGGACATTTCACTAATATCACTCATAATATTGAACTGTTTTGTTAACCAATCCGCTTTAGATTGAGGTACTTTTTTATCTTGCTTCCAATCCATTACCAGTGATACAAATTGCATCAAACCAATATTAGGATTTGCTTTAATCCACATCTCAGGATCATCAGCTTCTTTAGGGTCATCCAATTTTGCTACATAATAAAATGTACGTTCATCTGTATCTTCTTCAATATTATCTAAGCATTCTTTAGCGTTTTCTAAGTATTGCATAAGAGGCCCATCTAAAACGTAACCACACGTTGTTATATACATGATTAAAGGCTGTTTTCTTGTACCACGTGATTTCTTTATTACTTCAATTAGTTTGTAATCTCTAAACTCATTTATTTCATCGAAGATTGCAAAGTGTGTATTCAATCCATCAAGTTTTCTAGAATCTGATGCACGTGATTCAATCTTTGAAAAGGTTGCTGGATGCTCAATAGCTGACCTTTTGTTCTTAAACTGCTTTAATACTTTTGGTGATGACTTTAACATTTCACCAGCTTTATTAAATAGTAAGTTTGCCTGATCCTTTGCATTTGCTAAAATATATACATTTGCACCTTTTTCACCATCAAATCCAGCCATGTATATAGATAATCCAGATTGCATTGTTGTCTTACCATTCTTCCTGCCTACAATTTCTACTGCTTGACGATATAACCTTTCTTTTGTAGTTGGATTGATCCATCCAAACAGTGAACCAATGATAAAGTGCTGCCAAGGTTGAAGTACAATCGTGTCATATTCGCCTTCAGGTGGTTTACAGTAAGTTTCTATAAATCTAATAGGTCTATGTCCTAATTCCTCATCAAATACCCAAGGAAAGGCTTCTGTACCTTGTCTAGATAGGTTAAACATGTGCCGTTTAGCAGCTTGAATGTTTTCTTTAGAAGCTGGAATAGTACCATCAATTAACCTTTCTGCATACCAAGTTGTCAGTAATTCAGGATAAGGTTCAACTAATATTCCGCCCCAAGATTTTTGTTCTTTCTTATAATCCTCCCACCATTGAGTTAATTCGGTAAAATTCATTTCTAAGATTGGTTTAGATGTCAATTTCATCATCTTCTTCTGTGCTCAAGTTGATTGCTAATCTAGCTCTTGCAGAAGGTGAAAGTCCTAAATCAGCAGATAATACCCTCATTTGAGCTGCAGCATCTTTCTTCCGTAAATAAAAAGGACTTGGCTTATTGTCGATCCATTTTCCTTTAGCTTTAATTTCACGTTTACAAGCAAGATATTCTGATAAAGCATCGCAATATAAAGCAAGTGTATTTATGTCTGCTTCATTGATCAATTCAATTCCGATTAACAATTTAGCTAGTCGATTGAATTCCTTTTTAGCTGTTGCATCTAGCCAACTTGGAGGAACAACATTTTCAGCACTCATTTTTAGCTTTTCTTCATTTGCAGCGCGTTTTTCAAGCTCTTCTACATTTTTCTTTGCTGGATTACCTTGTATAAGTTGAAGTTTAGCCGGCTTTGCTGGCGTTGGCATATTATCACCACCCTAAAAAAATAGATTTTTTAGAATAATATTTCTAGATTGATATTTCCTAATAATTTTAAATATATTACTTTTTAGATGTTTATTTCCTGCTCACAGTAATTATGGTAATTTACAATAAGGTGCTATTTTCACTGTAATTACCATATATACAAAATTGAGAGAGGATATGGTGAATATTTCATACCAATGGTTAAGTAACCCCTTATACTATCGCTACGGATTTTTTATAATTTTATTAGGAAGTATTTTATTGAACAATTTTTTTCTGCAACACGAAAATTTCTTTATACTCTATGTTTTGTCAACAATATTTTTAGGTATTGGCTTCTACAAGAAACCTACTTGGTTTTTAATTTTTTTCACATTAATTATTGTTATATGCAGATTTTATCCTCTACTAGATTCCTCTTATAGCTTAGTAACTTTTTTTATTTTTTTATTAACTTATCTATTAATTACCTTTATAACTGTTGGTCTAGTCACTAATATTCAAAAAGTTAAACAAGATAATTTAGAGTTAGTTACTGCTCTTTCTAATGCTTTGGATTCTAGAGACTCATACACAATGAATCATTCAGAAAATGTTGCTAAATATGCGGTTGAAACAGCAAATAAAATGAGACTACCAAAAGCCATTTGTAACAATATTCAAATAGGTGCATTATTACATGACATTGGCAAAATTGGGATTTCGGAACGAATTTTAACAAAGCCCGATCAATTAACTAATGAGGAATACAATTATATAAAGTCTCATCCAACTATTGGTTTTGAAATGCTTAAACATGTATCAAGTTTTAAAGATAATGGAATTCTGGATATTATTTTATTCCATCATGAAAGGTATGATGGCAAAGGATACCCATTACAAATAAAGGGAGATCAAATACCGTTAGCAGCAAGAATTGTTGCAGTTGCAGATACTTTTGATGCTATGACTTCTAAACGTGTTTATAGAAATGATCTAGACTTACAAGATGCTTTAAACGAGATACGTAATAATAAAGGAACTCAATTTGATCCTGAAATCGTAGATGTTTTTCTGAGCCTTTTTGAAAAAGAAAATAATACAAAAAATTTTTCCGGTGATTTAAATCTTCAAAGAGTTTTTCATCCTTTACAAACTGATAACTCCAGTGTAGGATAAACCTTACAGCACCAAGACTTTAAGCCGTGGTGTTTTTTTTATTTTCAAGATGTCAAAAATATTGATCGGCGGTATTATTATAAAGGAATGTCCCCACCGTTTTTCAAACGAATAGTTTTAGATATTTTAAAGGTAGGGGCGGTATATTTTTCAAAATTCATCGTTATTCCCATAAAATTTGTAAACTTCTGGAGAATTTTTAACTTTCTTCTTTCCACCAGACTTCTCAGGATGTTCCCTGTTATGACATTCCATACAGATTGTTTCTAAGTTATCCAATTCAAATGCTTTACTGAAGTCCTCACGCAATGGAATGATATGATGAACTGTATTACCTTGAGTAATCAATCCTCTTCTTAGACATTCCTGACACAAGTAGTTATCCCTAACCAATGCAGTCTTACGTGCTTTTTTCCATCTTGCAGTATTATATATCTTATCTAATTCATCACGTTCTCTTGCCATTATGAATCACCTTAAATGATTTAATATATTTTATTTATTTAATTTGTTATTTACATTATATATATTGCTTTATCTTATATATAGATAAGTACATACTTGATTTCGTCAGGTAGATCATGCTGCTTCGTTTAGATATGATACTCAATCAGTTTTGCATGTCGCTCAACTAATGGATCGTTCATTTCCTTCGCTTCTCCCTATTTCGATTCCATTCTGTTAAAATATAAAAGTTGAATCAAAAGAGGTGAACAACATTGGCAGAAGAAACTAAAGAAGAATTCAATGGTTATGACACAACTATTGTTTATGACTTTAAAGAATATCCAGATGTATCTCCTGGACGTTGTGATAATTGCGGAAATGCCCACTTTCAAAGTAAAGTTGGCCCTGAAGGATTTCTTCGTAAGTGTCGTAAATGTGGTATGACAAAAAGTATTTAGTCCTAATGATTTAGGGCTTTTTTTATTTCCTTCTCACAGTTCCATACCTACGCTTATAAGTGTCACGATTCATTCCCGTCTTTTTATGGAATGAAAAAAGCACCCAATAATGGATGCTTAATTTCAATTCAATTATTTAATAACCTTCTATATTCTTCTTCTGAGACATTTAAAGCAATTTCATGGTTATCACATTTTTGTTCAAACAATTTTTCATTTGTAATTCTATGTCTGATTACTCCATAAATGCCATCTGGACGTTTTTCAGATTTAGGACGATACTCTTTAAGATCCATTCTTATCACCTCACATTCATCTACACAATTCGATAATATGAGTGATAATTCCTTTATTCATTGCCTCCATATTTCTTTTCCTTAACGTAATTCTCCAAAACAAATGAACCGAAAAGTATTAACACAAAGAATGTTAATGACAGATATATACTTATCTTTAATGCCAATATAAATATTGTTGCCAATAAGATTATAAAAAATAATTGGACTACCAACTGTACTAATGACTTAGTAAATAACTTTAACCATTTCATCTTAGACATCCCCTTATGATGTTTTTATTTTTGATAAAAAAGAAAAATAAAAAAGCACCCCATAAAGAGGTACTTTATAAATAATTATTATCTTTTTTTGGTTTAAAACTATAATTTATCTGCTACTCTTATAAGAAACAACTTAATTAACAATTATATTTGCAAAGTCAATTTGCCCAGCATCAACAGATGTAATTTTTAGGTTTTTTACCCCTGCTATATTTAAATCAATTCCAACAGGTAATTCATCTTTATTTAAATCGAATGTCCCCAGTAATTTGTCGTCACCATAAATACTAATTTTTGTATCATAATTTTCTGCATTGTCTTCAAATCCTAATGTTCCAGTAAGATGTGAGTATTTATTATTTAAATTGAGCGAATATCCGGTATCATCTCCACCAAAATACATACTATATCCCTTAGTATAATTTTGACCACCCATTGTCATTTTTTGATTTACAGCCATTGTGTTCCAAGACTCATAAGGACTTATTAGGTCAGACAAATAACTTCCACTTGGAACAGCTCCAAAGAATACTGTATCACTTGATCCATTATAACTTGCACTATCTCCCAGTAAATTCCCTACTAGATTGACCGGTGCATAGCGAACTCCATTATAGCTGAATAATGCAGGTACAGATGAATTCCCTACTTGATAATTACCGCTTAATACATTTCCTTGATAAGCAACCTTTGTTTTTAAAGGTGTAACAGCATAGGACTTATAATAATTAACATCCTTATCCTTTGAAGCAATTTGATTTTTATAATCATTAATTTGCTTCTTATAGCTGCTAATTTGCTTATCTTTCGATGCATTTGAAGCTTGTAAAGTTTTAATTTGTTGTTCCAAAGACTTTACGGACACACTTGCTCCAGCACCTACAGCAGAAAATAATGAACCTGCAATAATTGCTCCTGTTAACCCTAATGCTACTTTTCTCTTTTTCATCCCTTTAACCTCCTAGATGTATTCACCTAGTTTATCGGCAAAATCTGGAGATTTTTTAGTAAATGATACCAATTATTTTCTTCTATAGTTATAAAATGATTTTTGACTTTGCTGGTTTAATGACTTATACTCTAATCTTAATGATTTAATATGAGTTTTAAACAAGCGAATTATAATATGTAACAATATTGTAATTCCTAAAAGTATTAATAAAAAAGCACTTATTTTTATAGGTGGTATTAATGATCTTATAAAGACTGGAACGGTTACAATCCAACTCAAAACTAGAAAAACTAATAAAATTCTGCATATTTTTACTATACGGATAATTTTATTGCTAAGTTGACTTAAGCGATTATATTTCATATTATCCCTCCAGAGGATAATTATATATAACCTTCTATAATCTGCAACTATTTTACTATTTGACAAACAAGAAAGCACCCTTTTACTGGGCGCAGCGATTAATTTATTTAATAAATACTTTCATAGTAAAATCACGATAAATCACTTCAATTTCTTTGAAGCAATCTTCTTTTGTATATCCATTCTTACCAATTTTCAAAAATTTTGTGAAGACTGCACCTAAAGCCTCTTTTGCCTCCATATTATCCATTTGATTTACATATTTTATTACTTCTTTTTCAAAACTCATTTAATCCCCTCCTCAATTTCTTTCTTTTGAGGAGAAACAATTTTCTGCTTATAAATTGAACGCAGTTGTTTGAACTGGTCACTTTCACTTTTTCCACCTATACCCACATGTGCTATGTTAGAAAACAATTCAAAAAGTAAATCTCGTACTTCTTGTTCATTCATTAATTCTATATTTTTGAGTATGCTGTTATCAATGTTATTCATCAAAATCACTCCTATCCAAATATTTACCATTTACAATATTCTTCAAGGAAGGCAAAAGTCCTTTAATTGTTAAATCGTTCTTGGACTTTAAAAGTTAACTCACTCTTCTTTTGATTTAATATTTCCAACTCAATCAGAGCATCTTTATGAATATCCATTTGTCGTTTTTTAAACCAATTATGAAAATCTTGTACAAGTCTTGAATAATCATCTACAAGTGTTATTAGACTAATTTTATCATCTTGTTTTTGTAAAAATTCTTTACCCCCACTTTTCCAGCCATCCCAATCTAGAAGAGTACTTTTAAGTAAGTAAATAGTATGTGACGGATTTTTGTCTCGGCTATATGTCAAAGTAGCTCCTGTAATAGGTAGTGCTCTGTGAACACTATAATTCCTAATATCTTTTATAAAACCGGCTAAAGAATTTTCAACAAATGTCTTGTTTTTCATTTCATTATACTCTTCATCAAAATGCTCACCCTGGTATTCATCTTGATAAAATTTTCTTGTATGATCAACAAGAGTCATAGATGCAGCAAGATAGTTATGAAAAAGCCTAGAAACTTCATCTAAAGTAGTCTCAAATTTGCCATCCCTCTTTGGAGCGGACATTAACTCCATCGCAAAGGCTGTATCTTTTTCAAATCGATTTAATATCGCCAACAATTCAGCACCATTCTTATTAAAAGTATATAAACTAACACCCAATAATCTAATTTTCATATGAATCCTTTGGCCTTCACTCTTTTTAATTTTATTTAAAATATATCTAATTTCTTCTCCTATGTTCATAAACACCATCTCCAATTTATTGTATACTCTAATTATACAATAAATTGGAATAATTTTGATTTAACAGAGAGGATTTTCTGAATACAGATACTAATTTATTTTGCTAGGTTCACCCTAAACCCTACAAACAGAAGTTCATTGTGAACCATCGTTTTGTAATAAAGTAATTTTCAAGTTATGTAGGCGTTTCCAACTCTTCATTTGTTTTCTTACTTATACTTGTCTTTGATATTTATACGTGTTATTATGTATTTGAATTAGGACTAATATCTATTGGCGTAGGATTAGTCGTTTATTGAAATTTTGTATGAAATCATTGCACGATAGAGGTTTTCAGGAATCCGACTCCTGTAAGCCTCGGCTACTTCTTTAATACGCTTTTCTTTGTATGATTTATATGCTTTAAATGCTTCTGCAGGAGTTTCAAAAAGACCTATATACCCTCTTTTATTATTCCCTTCTCTACATTGCGCTTCAAATTTATTACCTTTTCTTTTTACTCCAATTGGTAACGAACCCCTTAAAGATTCACGTCTAACGAAAAGTAAATTTATGTCATGCGGAACAAAAACACATGTATCTGGGCTATATATTCTATTATGTTTATGTAGAATATCTTTGTCTAAATCCATTCTTTTTTGACCTTCAATAGCGTAATAATTCTCATCGTACCAAGCCGCGAAGTTTTGAAAATTATGCCACTCATCAGTAACTCTACAATCTTTATATGTAGGTTGTTTTTCTTTGACTCTCTCACTATAGCATCTAGTCATCATTGCATGCCAAGTTATATAGGTAGATGTAGGCTTTCCATTTTCGGAGATCTTATATTTTCCTCCCCCGATAAATCCAACATTAAAAACACTCTTATCCCATACATTCTTTACATTCCCTGATAAAAACTGTTGCCAAGTTGACTTAACCAAATTTCCTTGTGGGAATCTTATCCATACATCAGTAGAACTGTTATATTCGTCAACTACCATCAAACTTCCCATGTTATTCATTCTAACTTGCCCTGTACGCTCGATAGCTTGCTGTTTAAATATTTGCCTTCTTTCTTTCTTGTCTGGTTCAAGGATTGGTAATAACCCTAATTCCTCAGTTAATTGTATTGTTTCCATATAGTCTCCTTCGCTTTTTCGGGAAGCTTAACCTCTGTATTTTTTATAAATTGGACGCTACATTTCACAACGTTGCTGTTTAAATCTCCAGAAAACATAAACCAAAATTTTTACGCTTTATGCAAATTTAAACTTGCAAAATTAAACAACACTAGTTATACTTATGTTAAGTAGGATAGTGGAGGTCACTTGATGGTCTTTTTTTAGAATAAAAAACAAAAATAAGAGACCAGGCTTGAGTACCCGATCTCTTACTCTTATAAAATAGGAGAGAATAATAATGAAAAAAGGGAAAAAGTCACTTACTTCACCTATGTGTTCAGTGCCACGACTATGCATGCTTCGTGTTCCAGTTCCCCCTCATATAGCCACTTGTAAAATCCTAACAAAACCTTGATATTACTAGCTTTCTAGACTGCTTGGTGTACGTTTTTTGTATTACTTTTAAAAGTTGACAAGAATAAGTCTGGATATGCCTTATAAAGGTGTAACATGATGCGTAGGTTAGGATATGTTGTTCCATCTTTACGAACGTTACTTTCTTCCCCTTCCGTACGTTTGCTTATTTTAGCTAATAAGGCATACATTGTATTTCTATCCATCTTAATTTTACTTATTTTTCTATCGTACTTTTCCATAATGAATTCAGCTTCTCTAACTTGTTCTTCTTCCTCAAGACTCAGTACATAAAGTTGATTTTTTTCTTGTTGAGATTCAGATGCTAATTCCTCAATGATATGCTGTTTTCTTCTATCTCCGTCTTTAATCCGACCATCAACGAGTAAAGCAATCAACTGTTTCGGCTCATCTACACCATTTCCTCGTTTGATTTTAGACATTTGAAAAACTAACCAATCCATCGGAGTGTTGTAGTATTCCTCTTTAGATGGATCTCTCCAAACTACTCCATCCACTTCTTTTTTCTTTTTCTTCTTGTCTTCTTCCTTAACAAACTTCCAAAACTTCGGTTTAAATTTGATTACTCTCTTTTTAATTTCCTTAACAGTTTTAGTTTTGTCTTTTTTATCTTTAACCTCTCCTTCTTGTTCCATTTCATAAGTAAGCAACATGCCATTTAAAATTTTATTAAAATGTCTTATTTGTTTATCCAAATCCAAATCATACTCACGTTTTGCTCCATCAATAGCAAGCCCAGAACAAACAGCCAATGCATTAACGATATTCAATAACCTATTTACTTTTTTTCCGTCTTTTTTATGTTTTTCATTCCACATAATCGAAGCAGCTAATTGCCCATTGTTAGTAATTTTCCCTATTCTCCTTTGACTAAGGCTTAGTTTACAATCAATTCTTGCTTTATCTTTATTATTTAAACGATACTTCACTTCAGGGCTATTTGGTTTTAATGGAATATTGTTAACTGGAACAAGGTATTTATTTTTATTTTTCATAATTATTTCTGTTAATACTTTATCGTTTGTGAAAAGACAGGTATCCGAGTCATAATCACAACCATTTAACGTATCATTTATTGCAAATGCAATTGAATTAACAATTGCTATGTTATCTGTAACTCTGAAAAACTTTATGTATTTAAATCTTTCATCAGGATTTTCTTCTAAGTCAGGACGAACATTAACAACATGTAAGCAGTTTGCAGGAGATACGTGCGGGTTACGGAATCCAATTACATCCCCAGCAGGTAATAATGTAGTGAATATTTCATTATCTTTCAATGCAAGAGGATCATTAATTTCTCCTTTAACTTCCCCAACTGTCGCAAGTAGGTACTCAACTAAGTTACCGCCCATCACACAGTAATCACCAGGAACTCTAATTTTTCCTGATTGTAATTGTTCACGATATTTACGAATAACTTCTTTTTTGAAGTTACGGAAAATCATGGTGTCAACAATGTTTGGTTCTATATTATAAATATCAACAAACATTTTATTTGAATTTGTGTTATTTTGAGTTCTTTCTAGGTATTGCATTAACTTTTCAGGATTATTTTTAAGTTGACTTATATAATCCTTCTCGAATGTAGTTAACTTTTCTATTTGCTTAAAAGACGCTGGTAATGAGTTAATCATCTGGTATGAAAGTTGCTGATATTTAATTCCATTTTTCTTATCATCTTCATCCATACGTTTTGATTCCTTCTCATATTTACATACACCAAACAAACTGCGCATTTCATCTTTAACAAACTTCTTCCAACACCCCCACATAGCTTCTTTCCCGCCAGTGGCATAGTCAAACTTAAGACATTTTAAATCACTTGGATTTATTACTAACTTAATTGATTTAACTGGTACATCGTTATTCCACATATCTTTAACTGTTGCGGTTTCATACGCATCATCACCATAATACTCCTTAAAGAAACCTTGTAAGTCCGTATTAAAAGCTGCAGTTTTGAAAAACGCATTTCTCAATAATAAGAACCCTTTATCTACAAATTCACCTTCAAATAGGCTGGAATCCATTAATGAGCTGCCGTCAAATAATTCATTTTCAATTGTATGTCGTTTCGGTTCACTATGTAGCATTCCATCTTTAAGACCAATAACATTTACCTTTTTCTCAAATTTACTAACCACTTTATCAATAATTAAAATTGAATCTGGATCAATCTCAATCGTATCAATCAAACTACTGGTGACTAAGCTTTCATAGGCCATTAAACCACTTAAATCAAGATTTTCTTTATCAAAATCTAATCTCATATTTGACCAAGTAGACATTTCTTCAAATAATTCTTCTCGGATAAACCATGCTTCACCTTTGCGACTTTTAGAGGTGCTTCTTTTATAAAATTTAAAGTGTACTAATTTATTTGCTTTAGTCTTCTTATCAAATATTTCAAGGTTAAAACCATTCTCATATAAATCATATCTTAGAGTATCTAATTTCACTTCATTCCACTCTTCAGATAAATTAGGTTTCTTTAATTCTTCTTTTAGTTGAATCAATGAAGACAATTCATTTTTTAGATCTACTAATTTATTTTTCAAATTAACTCTTGTTTTAACTTTCTTCTCTTTATTTAGTTTTAATTCAATTGCTTTAATGCTGTTCTCTTTATTTGCAATCCATGTGTCAACATTATTTTTTATTTCCTCACCAGGCCTTACCTTACTTTCAAATTTAACATTGACAACATCATAACTGATTTTTCTATTTTCATTTAAAGGTAACACATGCATTCCAGTCTGCTTAAGTTTAATTGATTCTAAACTGTAAGGTATCATTCCCTTAAATTCCGTTTCTCTAATAGGACGGTTTTTTCTATGATTAGCTTCCCAAATATCACTTGCTTGTAAACTTTTAATATATACTGAATAATTCGTCATTATATCTACTCCATTTCTGTATATGATAAATTTGATTATCCAAAACCCCCTTTTTTTGCGGTATATATAACATAGATATATAGATTAGTTATTACTTATATAATACTTAGACGTTACATTTAAAGTTTTATATTATATGTTATATGTACCGCAATTTTTGGGGGTTTTATGTCTTTAAATCTTACGCAAATAGTTCATCTAAGTTATCCAGGGCATCTTCAACTTGTTGCTCTAACTCAAGTTCCTTTTCCTTTTTAAGTTGTATAGCTGCCATATTTGTTACTTTTCGTTTTTCGTATGTAATCTCTATATCAGAGAAAGATGTAAATTTATTCGTTATGTATGTGTTAGCCTTTCCTTCACCTTCAAAATCAATAATGAACTCTTGGTTAACTATTCCTTTAATCATTCTGTGTCTTCTGAGGGCATCTAAATAGTTATCAAGTGTTCTAGGTTTAATTCCTGTTTCTGCTGCTAATTTAGGTAAAGAAACATCATATCCATTGCTAAATAGTTGATTTTTGCATTTTAAGTATCCATATAAATAAAATCCTGTGCAGCCTATATCCTGATTCGTCATGCTAAATAAGAACACTTCAAATGGTATGTGATGGGTATTAGAAACATCATAAAACACTCCATCTTCATAACCATCCTCATTTGATTCAACGCTTCTATGTACGTGTTTGACTGGTATCTTAACTTTATAATTAGCTCCCAGACATTCTCCAAGTGATTTGACTTCTGCGTCTAATTCACTAAGGAGAACAAACTTTAAATTCTCCCATTCATCAAATTCCCAATAAGCTGGGTAGTTTGTTGTTGTCTCTGTATAACTAGCATTGTCAAGGAGCCCATTTTTCTTTATTATGTAATCAATTTTTTCATAATCAGGCTTATAACCCAGTACTTCTTTTATGTTTCGAGTAAGTATTTTGGTATGCTCAAACTTAGTGTATCTGTATAACCAAGTAATGAAGTAATAATATGTATAGGTAAATGCCAGGTGTGGAGTTGGCTTTATGTTGAGACTCTTTAAATCATCAAATATTTCATTCGGCATATACAGATTGGTTTCTTCGTCATTAAACTTTAGGTAATCAACCAATTCACTGTAGGTATAACTTTTTTTCTTCATTATTACTCCCTTCTGTATATTTGCATATTTGGATACTATTTATGATTACTCATGATCTGTTGGACTTGTGGTGTACGTTGGTAAAGCCAGAACTTTTTATTTTGTAGGCTTACGGCTTCTGTGAGTAGTGGCAAGTTTAAACTCTGAAGTTTTCTATGTAGGGTGACATCGTATATAAATGCTAAATCAAGTACTAATTTCCATTTGTTTCACCTCCCTTCAAAAATTTATAAATTAGTACTTGATTTTTAAATATCCACTAAGTATAATAGGGACATAGATTAACTGTTATCTAACCGAAATTAGATACTAGATAAGCAGTCATAAATTGTAAAATAACATAGTTTTTAAAAATAAGGCATAGATAATGCCTGTTTTGTGATTTGTAAATTTGTTTCTTATTTCCATATTATCCGTTATGTCAAAGATAGTCAATGTTTTTTTGACATTTATTTGTTAATTTTACATAATTATATTTATAACATGGTGATTTTTATGAGCATCCGCCCGCCAAAGCAATGCTTATAAAAATCACCATTTTTTATTTAGATAAAGAATGATTCCCATTCAATTTTAGCTTGATCAGGAACTTCGCATAGTGTTAGATTTCCAATGATATCAGTTAGTACAATATAAGGTAATCTTATATTCAAATCATTTAGTTTTGAATTTGCCTCAAATAATGCCGCACTCTCATCTAAGCTTTCCACTGGTAATGATATTGATAAACTTACCTCTGCCTCACTCACATTCGCTTTGGCCTCTATGAACAAGTCTTCAACATTTACCATAAATGATTGCTTTGAAGTATTCGAGATTAACATATTAGGTTCCACTGACAAGAAGTAATCATCTATAAAAGATAAATTCGATACTGATTTAACATCCAACTTTAATTGACCATAAACTACACCATTAGTTGCTGTTTGAGTATTCATTTTATATTCTCCCCTATTCCGTTTCCGTATTTTAAAATATAAATTTTAAATCAGCCTCCTATTGTGTAGGACGGTCAATTAAAGGCTGGATGTTGTATGTACCTGAAGTTGCAGACTTTCCTTTTTATGTTCCAATTAAGGCTCTAGCAATGCTTGTAACACTATTTCTATTTAATAACACTTTACCTTTTACTTCCTAATTCAATAATACGATGACTAAATAACGTAGTCAATAACTTTTTGAAATATTTATGGTATTATTATTTTATCTTGGAAATAAGGGTGGATTTTAATGGGGAAACGTGTGAAATCAGAATTAAAAAGGCTCTTAGATGAAAAAGGCATGTCGATAAGAGCTTTGTCTGCTCAGACAGAAATACCGTTCGAAACGCTAAGAAGATTATATAACGACACTACAATTAGATATGAGAGAAGTACACTTGGTAAAGTTTGCGAAACACTTAATATTGAATTAAGTGAATTACTGGTGCTGGTTGATGGAGGAGAATGACTGCACAAAGCTGCGGTCATTTTTTATTAATTATTTAGCAACTGACTACGAATATATATCCCCTTCATTTTCTTCTGCAAAATTCTTGTATAGAATCCAAAAGGATTATTTATAGTGGACCTCTTCATTTTACGGATGAGCTGCCTAAATGAATCCAATGCAATATTGATACAGTAACTTTCTTGTTGATTGTATTTATCACAGACCAGCATGTAACATTTGTAGAATTCATCAATCTGAAAAGCCTTATTGAAATAATAGCTCATCAATTTTACAAACTCTTTTGGTATTCGATCAGAACAAAATTCTACAGGTAGATCATTGAATGAATTTTTATCGTTATGTTGTATAACAGTTTCGTATGTACGTAATCTATTAATCTTTTGTTTTAGAGTAGTAGTTTTTGTTTTAAATAAGGTAGGACACTTATCTCCCTTTTCAACAGTATCCTTGTTGGACACTTCTTCTTGGATAGGTTGAATGATGATTGCGTTAGACGTTTGCAGCATACTTTTTTTCCGTTTCATAGCTATTTGACGGATAATGCCAAGTTCTTCAAGCTTCTTCATTAACCGTTGTACAGTTTTATAAGACAGTTCCATTATGTTTGCTATTGTGTTCTTACACATATAGCTCACACCAATTTGCTTACAACTGTGGCGTTTTAAAAGTTCCAGTAAGATTATGAGTCTACCCTTTAAATCAGAACGCTTTACAGAAGCTTTAATGAGATCACGATATTTTCTAACAGTCTTATTAAGATCCTCTATACAATCGAAAGATGACAAATTTTCATAACTACTGGTATCTGCTATTACTTTTATTGCTTTTTTAGACATAAGAAAACCTCCTACAATTTTTCCTGTAGAAGGCCATACTCAAATAAGCCTATCACTTGAAATTTCTAAAAAATGTGTTAGACTATGTTTAGGGTTGTATGGGCCTTCTATAGGTTTATACAAAGAGAGGTTCTGTGTTACAGCACAGGCCTCTTTTTTATTTTCTTGTTTTATGAATCTCCTTATAAACGATGTTTAATAAAGCTCTACTTAATTCAATCTCTGAGTCATCGGGACACCCTTTAAGACTTATTACCGACTGACAATGTTTAATTACCTTACTCAAAGCAATGGATTTCCTGGTAAGCTTGTCTAAGTTGTTTAAGTACACCTTCATCTCTCCCCTTGTTATTTCCTTTTGTTGTTAATACGCATTTTAACCACTGGACTATATAGTTCATGCTGGTTCTTGATTGTCTGTTCATCGAAATGTACGTATTTCTTGGTTGTAGTAATCTGGCTATGGCCACAAATAGATTGAACAGCCCATATCGAAGCTCCATTCTTTAACATTTCAGTTATCGACTGTCTTCTAAAGTCATGACAGGAGAATTGTTTATCGATATTAGCCTTATTTAAATACCTCTTCAAATTTCTTCTAAAGGTATCTTCATTCAATTGCTCACCGTACCAGTTCAAAAAGATACTCTTATTTTCAAAGTTAGCTTCATTTTCACTTATCAGTTCAATTAACAGTTTGATTACATGGTTCGAAAGAGGAATAATTCTTGTCTTCCTTCCCTTAGTTATTTCAGCAGGCAAAAGAATTCTTCTGCCTTTTAAATCGAGATCATCAACAGTTATGTGAACTGCCTCAAAAATCCTCATCGCTGTATCGTATAAAAGATTCATCAAAACGAAATCTCGAAATTGAGGATATTGTTTTTTGTCAGGAATACTCATTAAACGAACCATTTCTTCTTCTGTTAAGGGCGTGAACTTTCGCTCATCCATTCTAATTAATTTGATTTTTTCCGCTGGATTTTCAGAAACGATATCCTCTTTGTGAAGAAAGTTATAAAATGTTTTTAAAAATCTTAACCTAGCATTCAGGGTTTGATCAGACAATCCATATTCTTTAGTTTTTAGGTTAAACCTTTCTTCTTTTAAGTAATTTAGATATTCACGAATGATTGGAGTCGTTAAATCATTTGCTTTTGTATAATCAGGATATTCATTTCTAAACCACTTGCTAAATATCCCAAAGTTTTCATAATATATTCGAACCGTATTTTTTCTTGTACCCTCTGCTTTTTTAGCTGATACAAAATAGTCAAATGCCTGTTCAAGTGTAAAATTATACTGTAAATTTTCATCCTCATTAGTACCTGTATTTCTGAGTGTTATTCTTTTTTTCTTCATAAAAAAAGTCACCACCATCTTCAAAAATTGCATGAAAATGCTGATGACATTCTTACATTCTTATTCAATTAAAATGTGGGAGTTGTATTACTTAAAAGTTTTAAACACTAAGATGCCTTGCTGGTTAATGAGCTGGCTTTTTCTTTTTGTTTAGCTGCAGCATTAAATACCAGATTTAATAGGATTGCTGTTAAGCTTCCTATTACGATTCCGTTGCTCGTCAAGATTTGAACGCTTTGAGGAAGGTGGGCAAAAAGATTTGGCACGACCGTCACACCAAGTCCCATCCCTACTGAACAAGCTATAATCAGTAAATTTTCATTTGAAGTAAAATCGACCCTGCTTAGCATCTTGATCCCGGATGCAATAACCATTCCAAACATGGCAATCATGGCTCCGCCCAGAACGGCTGAAGGAATGATGGTAGTCATAGCACCTATTTTCGGGATCAGGCCTAATATGAGCAAAAAGCCGCCAACCAAATAAATAATTTGGTTTTTCTTAATGCCGGATAATTGAACAAGCCCGACATTTTGAGAAAAAGCCGTGTAAGGGAAGGCATTAAAAAGTCCTCCCAGAATAATGGCAAGCCCTTCCGCTCTATAGCCCCTTATGATATCTTCTTCGCTTAACCTCTTGCCTGTAATGTCGCTTAAAGCAAAGTAAACGCCAGTGGATTCAACAAGGCTGACCATCGCAACGAGGATCATTGTTAAAATTCCTGTCCATTGAAACGAAGGTACTGCAAGAAATAGAGGCACCGGAATATGGAACCAACTGGCACTTGCTACCGGAGAAAAATTAACTTTTCCTAATAATTCTGCAGCAGCAGTTCCTGCAATGAGCCCAAGTAATATTGAAACGGCTCGAATAAAACCAGTGGAAAACCGTTGAATAAGAATGATAACAATCAATGTCCCGAATGCAAGGGAGATGTTGGATACGGAACCGAAATCCTTGCTTCCTTGTCCCCCAGCCATATTACTCATGGCCACAGGGATTAATGTAATGCCAATTATCGTCACAACAGAGCCTGTTACAACAGGAGGGAAAAACCGGACCAATTTACCAAAATACTTGCTGATTAATATGACAAACAGTCCTGAAGCCAGAATGGAACCATAGATGGAAGAAATACCATACTCATGACCAATGGCGATCATTGGACCTACAGCAGTGAAAGTACAACCCAAAACAACCGGCAGCCCCACTCCAAAAAATCGATTTTTCCAGACCTGTAAAATAGTTGCGATACCGCACATAAAAATATCAATAGATACAAGATAGGTTAACTGCATGGGCGAAAGTCCAATTCCGCCGCCTACAACTAGGGGAACGACTACAGCACCCGCATACATCGCCAGTACATGCTGAAACCCCAGTGCAACGGACTGAAATGACTTTTTCATATACCGACAGCCTCCTCTTCAAGAAAAACGACTTTCCCATTTTCAAGAGACTTTACTCGAGCGAGTGATTCTACACGAATATTCATTTCTTCCAAGAGCATTCTACCGTTTTGGAAAGATTTCTCAATGACAATACCAATACCAGAAAGTGAAGAGCCAGCCTGCTGAACAATATTGATCAGCCCCAATACAGCCTGTCCGTTTGCAAGAAAGTCATCAATCACCAACACCCGGTCTCTTTCAGTAAGATAGTGCTTTGATACAGCTATCTTATTTGTTTCATTTTTTGTAAAAGAATGAACTTCTGCAGTCCATAAGTCATTGATTAGTGTTAAAGAGGTTTTCTTACGGGCAAATATAACAGGAGTCTCCAAATATAATCCTGCCATTAACGCAGGTGAAATCCCAGACGATTCAATGGTTAAGATTTTTGTAATCCCTTCATTGGCAAATCTGTATGCAAATTCCTTGCCAATCTCTTTCATTAATTGCGGATCTATCTGATGATTTAAAAAGGCATCAACCTTTAAAACATTCGATGATAATACAATTCCTTCTTCTTCAATTTTTTTTTGCAGCAGTTTCATTCCTATTTCCTCCTCTAATTCCTTGGTGAGACCTGAAAGGAAAAATAAATAAGCCCTCAGGTCATTGCATTCATCATTAAAAAAATGAGTGAAGCAATGCCTTTAGGCTTTATGCATAAAGGAATAATGAAATGGGATGAACCAATTCGCCATTGCTCACTCATAGTCAGACTATTTACGGCAGTCTGGTAGATACTTGCAGGCCATATCCCCGCGATTATATGAGTGAATGCTATCTTGTTGTATCATCGATGTTATCATGCGTTCAGCGATTTTGTAAAGAGAATATTGGAAAAAGATTATTCTTGCAGTTGATAAACATTTGTATATTTTTCCTGCAGATACTCGATTAAGTATTTTGCGTTTAGTCCTTCACCGGTCACATCCTTTAGGATTTCAAGCGGCTTTTTCAGTTTTCCATATTGGTGAACTTTTGCAGTCAACCACTCTCGGATCGGTTCCAAGTTGCCATTGGCCAGATGCTCATCAAAGCCAGGAACATCCTTCAGCATCGCGTGTTTAAGCTGCGCTGCATACATATAGCCAAGTGCATAGGAAGGAAAATAACCAAAATCTCCGCCTGCCCAATGGACATCCTGCAAGATTCCTTCAGCATCATTAGACGGCCTGATTCCTAAATATTCTTCATATTTATCATCCCAAATCTTAGGCAGATCTTTTACTTGAATTTCATCGTTAAAAATTCCTTTTTCAATTTCATAGCGAATGATAATATGCAGGGGATACGTCAGCATATCGGCTTCTATTCGAATGAATGACGGCCGTGATTCGTTTATTGCATGATAAAATTCTTCAAGAGATACCGAGTCAAACTGGCCGTTTGCATATTCCTTCAGTTTAGAATAATTCTTCTTCCAGAATGAGTAATCCCTTCCAACCAGATTTTCATAAAACAAGGACTGGGATTCATGGATACCCATTGATGTACCGCCGCATAGAGGAGACCCTATGAGCTCTTTTGATATATTTTGTTCATAAAGTGCGTGGCCGCCTTCATGAATCGTACCAAAAACAGCTGTTCTAAAATCGTTTTCATCATAACGTGTTGTAACCCTTACATCCCCTGGATTCAATCCTGTTGCAAAAGGATGTATAGTTTCATCCAACCTGCCCGAAGCAAAGTCGTAACCCATTTGACTCAGAATTTCCAAACTGAAATCGCGTTGGTTGTCCTTAGGAAAGTGGCTGTAAAGGAACTCTGTATCCGGCTTATTTGGAGATTGCTCAATTTGATTTAATAACGCAACAATGGACTTTCTCAAATCATCAAAAACCTGATCCAGTATGGTAACTGTCATACCCGGTTCGTACATATCCAAAAGGGTGTCATATTTATTTTCACCGCTCCCCCAGTATCCAATAAATTTTTTCTTATAATCGATTATTTTCTCAAGGTAAGGCTCAAACAATGAAAAATCTGCTTTTGATTTTGCCTCTTCCC
Organism: Heyndrickxia acidicola; assembly: GCF_001636425.1. Taxonomy (NCBI): domain Bacteria; kingdom Bacillati; phylum Bacillota; class Bacilli; order Caryophanales; family Bacillaceae; genus Heyndrickxia; species Heyndrickxia acidicola. Next base: position 608,057 of record NZ_KV440953.1, on the reverse strand, counting down.
ATACACTTTCTGCTTTAGATTGAAGAATGACATATTCCTTAAATTCATTTACAGGTATTTTTTTATTGCGTTCATAGTTTTTCTGGCATTCTTCCAATGTCTTCTGAGTAATTTCTGATAGTTGCTGTTGCTCAGTTGAAAGACTTGCTATGTATGCTGCCATTTCCTCTGAAGTTGACATATGGAAAACCTCAGAAGATAAAATGCCGATCACTTCAGCTCTTTGCTCTACACCATTTTTAGGAGCACCAGTACGCAGATCCCAATAAATCAAACCAAGCGCTTCGGTATAAGCCTGTATTTTTTTTACATAACTAAGGAACTCCCGTTCTATCTCTTGTATTTGTGCTGTCATCGCTTCGCCCCCCTAAATTAGTCACTATGCTTCATTTTATCATACTGTTCTGAAAAAAGTGAAGAAAAGCATAAGCTCCTTGCTCATCGGCGTAAGGATTTTATTGTCTTCGACTGAGATAAAGGAAACATAGCGAGAGGTATTTCTCGAACTGATGTTGACTTATTTTAGTGAGGAGACTAAAAAAACCGATAGCCAATAGGTGCTGGAACTAGACAGAACCTTAGTCCCCTAATTTATTTAATAAAACATTTTATGCTTTCTTATACATGAAGAAAGGCCAATCCCAGAGAATGGCCTTCTTTCCTTAAAAATATCCGAGTTGTACAGTATTTTACGCTTTTTACACTAAAACTGATAGTGCATTATGATTGAATAGTAATTCGCTTGTGTCCTTTAACTAAACCTACTTTACAAAAGTTGGTTGAACAGGAAAACTGTCTAGAACAGCATTTGAAACTTCTATAGGCTGATTTTTTTCAGTCCAAATATGGACTTCCCCCCTGTCGGCTGAAGTGCGGATTAATCTTCCAATCCCCTGTTTGAGTCTCAAAAGCATGTATGGAATGTCCACTTCTTCAAAAGGGGAAACACTGTTCTTCCTCCTTGCTTCGAAAACAGGATCATGGGGAGGAAATGGAAGACTATATATCAGAACATTAGACAAAGATTCACCTGGTATATCGAGCCCTTCCCATAAATGATAAGAGCACAAAACCGTCTCTTTCTCCCGTTGAAACTTTTCTACTAATCGGCTGATCTCCGAATCTCCTTCAAATAAAACGCTAAAAGGCAGATTCCCTGCAGCAGCTACATATTCCTTGAATTGCTGCATGGCTTGTTTAGTATGGAACAGAATAAGACTTTTGCCACCAGCAGAATTTAATTGACTTAGTATCGCATTCCATTTTTCTTCCAAATTAGCTTTTTCATGGATAAAGATTGACATATTCTCCTCATAATCAAATGGGGAATCAACCGTAAATGAGACATAATTATCAATGCCCAAGCTTTTGCTTATATAAGAGAAATCTCCCTTATTTGATAAAGTGGCAGAAGAAAAAACAAATGGAATGTTTTTAGTAAAGACCTCTTCTCTCAAAATATCTGCCACGAGTCTTGGCATGATCACTAGCGTCTGGCTTGAAGAGTTTTGTTCATACCAAACAATTCCCTTATTATCCTCAATGAAAAGCTTTAAAGAGTATAAAATTTGATCAAGATACTCATCTACAATTTTGAGATCGTATTCGTTTAAGACAAATAATTCACTTTCATACACCAATTGATTTGTAAGAGAATCAATTGTTTTGCGCAATGAATTAGCGACTTCTAAAAGGTGCTTCGATTTGCCCAGTTCAAACCGGTCGGATCCCTTAATTTCTTTCGCTTCGTATGACATTTGCCGGAAAAAATCCTCGTTTAGCTGCAGGGCGTCTTCAATTAAGTACAATGTTTCATCCCGTACTTCATTTCCTGTCAATCGATTTAAAAGCCTGTCCAGCATTTCAGAAGATATTCGATATGTGAGTGCTTTTTGGCTGGCAATTTCCAACAAATGTCCTTCATCAAAGACCACACAGCTGGCCTCAGGCAATAACGGAAGCTGGCCCTCCCGTTTTCTGGCCTCTTTTGTCCAAACATTCTCCATATAAAAATCATGAGAGCATACTATAATATCCGCAGATTTACGATAATGTTCCCGGTGAAGTGTTTGGCCGCAACGATGTCTTAGTTCACAGGAGAAACAATCCTGCAGCGGATCCCATGCGACAGCGTTCCAATCATTTTCGGTAAGCTCAGGATAATCTCTGCGATCCCCGTAACGATCAAATGACAGCATTGACGCCTGTCCATAAACAAATTTAGGCAAGCCGCGCTGTATATCCTTGAATTTTTCTTCTTGAGATTTTCCCGCTGCATGCTCCAATTTTTTCAAGCACAAGTATTGATCTCTTGATTTTGCCAGACGGACATCCATTTTAATGTCAAGCGCTCTCTCAAGCTTTTCAATGTCCCCTTCTTTTTTAACAAGCTGTTCTATCAGCGTTTCATCAGCACAGGCAATTACTGCAGGCATTCCTTTATATCTGGCATAACAATAAGCATATAAGAGATAAGATATGGTTTTTCCTGTCCCTACACCTGCTTCAGCGAAAATAACTTTTTTCTCTTTAAACGCTTTTTCTAATTGAAAGGCCATATAGACCTGTTCATCTCTAAGTTCAAAACCTTTTTCTGGAAGGATGTCGTAAAATACATCCCCAATCCAATCTCCTAAACGTTCATAAAATGATTCATTTTTTGATATAGTAAATGGTAAATTCCGATTCATGATGTTCCCCCAACAAATTACTCATGGCATTATATAAACTGGTGATAATGGAAACATTCCAAAACTATATATGTTGAACTTAAAATTGGATGGTTTGTGGTTTTTGTTCTATTGATTAGAACGGATATCAATAGCCAGTTTATAAAAAAACCATAAGTTCAATCTATACTCATTATGAATGTTTCATTAACCCACAATCTTTAGTTCATATGTTTATTGCCACATCATTCTATACTCATACTTTGTTATTGTGTAACCTTTATTTGATCCTCTAACATGTTAAAAGCAATCCTGACAATCAACATAAAAACGCAAGTGTGGATTCATCACTTGCGTTTTTAGAGGAAGCAGCTTAGTTTCTTATACTCACATATTTTATTGCAGCCCTCAAGCTCTGTTCCGCTTCAAGAATGGATGCTCTGGCTTCAGCTGATACCGTTTCATCCTCACTGAGAATTTCATAAGCGGACTGCAGAGCTTTTGATATTCTGTTGTAATCAAAATACGTTTCCACGTTAAACACTCCTGACATTTTCAAATATGTCATAGTATACTCAGGAGCATAATTAATTATGCAGCGCTATTGAAGTTTAGGCGGTCTTTTTCCCCAATATTGATATAAATCTGTACGAATAAAGCCATTAAATAATTTTCGTTTCTTAGTAGCCTTTTTTCCATACAATTCTTCAAATTTTTCATTTGAAGTTAGAATATAGAAGGACCAGGTATCGAATGGTTCAAAAGCTTTTCCCATTGCTTGATACATTTTTTCGACTTGCATTCGGTCACCGAGCCTTTCTCCGTAGGGCGGATTTCCAACAAGAACGCCATATTCGTCTTTCGTTGTAAAATCGGTCACCTGCATTTGCTTAAATTCAATCATGTCTCCAAAACCAGCTTCTACAGCATTTCCTTTTGCCGTTTCAACCATTCTGTGATCAATATCTGTTCCAACGATATTTAAGGGCTGATCATATTTCGCAAGGTCTTCCACTTCCTGCCGGGCACGATTCCAAACTGAATTGTCAATCCAGTTCCAGGCTTCAGAGACAAAATCACGATTAAAGCCTGGGGCAATGTTTTGGCCAATTAATGCTGCCTCAATCGGAATGGTTCCTGAACCGCAAAAAGGATCGAAAAAAGGACGGTCAGGATGCCAATTAGTCAGCTGAACAAGCGCTGCGGCAAGAGTTTCTTTTAAAGGTGCCTCCCCCTGACCGACACGGTATCCGCGCTTATGCAAACCTGTCCCGCTTGTATCTAACGTAATCGTAGCAATATCCTTTAAAATGGATACTTCTATCTTAAATAATGGTCCAGACTCTTCAAACCAGGAAACTCTTTTATAATGAGATTTCAGCCTTTCTACAACTGCCTTTTTAACAATGGCCTGGCAGTCCGGGACACTGTAAAGCTTTGACTTAACTGACTTCCCCTGAACAGGGAACTCCGCATTTTCGGGTAAAAACTGTTCCCAATTCAATGCTTTTGTTTTTTCAAATAGCTCATCAAATGTCGAAACCCTAAATTCACCGACCTTAATTTTTACTCGGTCAGCCGTTCTGAGCCACAGATTGCTGCGGGCTATCGCTGCGTGGTCACCTTGGTAGATAACCTTCCCATTCTCAACCTGGCATTCATATCCCAGTGCCTTTACTTCCTTGGCAACAAGAGACTCCAAACCCATTGCAGCTGTAGCAATTAATGTATATGTAGACATGTTTTCCACCCTAACTTTGTCCTGATTCAATGCGTATACCATTCAACTATTTTTTATCATCACCCAGTTTTTAAGGGTGTATACTTTATAAACATAGCGTTTTTTAACGAATAGCTCTGTTAATTTTACCTGTTGCTCCAATCACCAGAGCAAAAACTTACATTCAACATATATAATTGAAACTAAATTAAAGACAATAATAAATGCCCCCCTAAAAGGAAGGAGAGCATTTTCGATTTGTATACTTGTACCCAAAATAACGTTCTGTAAGCCATGTTTTGTTCCATTGTATTACAAACGACCAGGTACGGTCTCATACTCCGGTGGTAACCATCTATCTACAAGCCAAAGGCTTGTCCCTCTCTCCGTTCAAATTCCATCAAGAGGATGCCCCTACCATTATTTGGGTTGCTCACTCGCGGGGTTTACCTCGTTCCACCTTTATGATTTCTCATAAAGCTACGTCACTGTGGCACTTTAAAGGTAGTCACACCATATCAAAATGACTTAGGTGTTTTCCCTGCCGTCAATCCAGTAGAAATAGAGTCAATCTATTCAAACCAGAATGCCCTAGCTTATGAATTCGCTAGGCACGAACACTACGGGCATCTCAGCACCGTGTGAGCATGGACTTTCCTCTACAGCGCGAAGCTGCAGCGATTACCCGAACGTTATTAATTAACTTAACCGCTTATATATTATATATAACTTTCCTTTTAATTTCAACTTGAAATTTTTTCAACCATTTCCATTCAAATATCAGTCATTTAATTTGCTGCCGAAAACATGTTTTTCAAGATTGGACAACCTTTTTAAAATATCAAAATTGGTTGTGCCTGTCATTGGCTGTGATGGCTGTCTTCTCATCGGTTCATCAGCTTGTTTTTTCAAACGCATATTCTCTTGCTGCAAATCCTCAATCAGTTGATGAAATGTTTCATAATCTTTAATTACTAAATCCAAAAATTTGTCTACATCTTCCTGCCTATAACCGCGGACAGCCGTTTTAAACTCTTTTTCCAAAATGTCCTTTGCTGTCAGCTTCACTTTATCCGATAACATATTCAGTTCACCTCAACTTCACAAGACATCATTCTTTATTTTTCCATAAAATAAATTTGTTTGTCAATATGTATAGTTTACATATTCCATTGGTCTTCTTCCATTATGACCTGTAATTCATAAAAGTCAATTATCCTAATATCATATTGGATAGTATCCTTATACTTTCTTGCTTCCTCCAAGAAATATTTTGGGGATCCCTCCTGCTGTTCATCATACATCATAATTAGGCAATCGCTTTTATGTAGAAACAGCCTGTTTTTCACTTGAAATTGACTGGGACTTTGATAAGGCTGCCTTGAAATGGATTCATAGAAATCAGCCTGGGCTGAAATCATTTCATAATACTCCTTGTTTTGATCGCTCCATTTTTCCTCCTGCTCTAAAAATGGAGTTAATATAGCCAGTTTTAAATCGGGATATTCATCCTGAAGCTCAAGCACTACCTCGGCAGACCAGCACTCTACACCTAATTGCCCCGATATTAATACCCATTCTAAGCCCTCGTCAAGCAAATTCAACAAATGGCGTTTAATCGCTGTTTTGATATATTTCACTGCAGGATGGTCGTTTTTATAAATTCCCAGTTCAAAGGGCTTGTAACCAGAAATCGCTGTTACCTTTGCCAACTTTTATACTCTCCCATGCCAGTTATATATTAATGTTTCTTAGAGACATCTTTTTTATCCTGCTAATGCTGTAACTTTAATTAAAACAGTTTCTGTTTTCTCTTCTATATTATAGCCTTTTCATTAAAAAAGCATTAAAACACTTTTTCTGGCTTCTCTCGTTATTTTAAAAGATGTTTTATAAAGGCTCTTTTCGTAAACTTTTCAAAGCCTAATAAAAAAATTTATTCATTCCAATAAAATACAAGGATGGAGACCCATCCTTGCTAAACTTTACTATCCTCTTGGAAATCCTCCTGGAAATCCACCTGGATAACCGCCAGGGAAAAATCCAGGACCTGCCATAGGAGGCGCCGCTACTTGATTTACCTCATTTACAAAAGAATCTGTATGAGGAAAATAGTTTTGATGCTGAATGACTTGATGGTTCACATGTGTTGTGTGAGATGGATAAATATGAGGCTGGATAAAAGTCTCTTGAGAGTGCGTCACACAGCACTTTGTAGGATGAACAACCGCCGGCAATACTTTTGCTCCGCAATGATGAGGGAACATGAAACAAGCTCCTTTCAAGTTAATAGTCTTTTGTCTTTCTACACTAATAACCTATGTGAAAAGGAGGGAACATGTACTAATTAAAATACCTATTTTTGCAGAGATTCTTGTTTCTTTTAAAACATAGTAGTGACACTAGTACGTAAACTTGTAAAAATAATGGCAGTCAATCCAATTAATAAAAAGAAGAGAAAAAATAACGCACGGTACATTTACTCAGCCCACCCAAATAAAATAATATATTTCAGAAAATTGGTTGTAAAATGATCGTGACCGCGAAAAGCGCAGGGCGACGTTTAACGGCGTACAGACTTTTTAGGGCTTCGACTGAGATAAAGGATACACGAAAAGCGATATATTTTGATGGAGACTTATCTCAGGGAGAAGACCGGAAGTCTACTAGGCAGCGGAGAAGGAAGAATTGATTTTTTTATCTTTCCAACCCGAGCTGGACAAGAAAATATCCAGATTTAGTATTTTTTAACTTTTTAAACGAGAAACCAAAGACTTTTCAGCTAATTTTTCAAAGCGACCTTTACAAACATTACTGATTCCTTCATATTACTACAGATTAAATCATACTTAAACAATTGCCAATTTGAAAATAAATATTAATTTTTAATGACAATTCAGTGAAAAATTAACAGTATTTTGTTTTGCGAAAGTCGAATACTGCGCTTACCCAGGAAATACAAAGATCATTTCCCCTTTCTTTGAAGCCTTGCCTTCCTCTTTTCAGCGTCTTTTTTAAAGCGCAGCCTTGGTTTTAGAGGTTCATTGATTTCTGCATCGTTTATGGCCAATGCCAGGCTCGTGTAATCAAGGGCTTTTTTTAACTCTTTAAATTGGTGCTCATATAGCTTCGCAAGCTCAATGCAGGCTTCTTTTTGGATTGGTCTTTCGCCGCTTTCTGAGACTTCCAGCCAAAGCTTTCCTGCTTCTTCATACTGCCCCGCTCTTTTTAAATGGAAAGCAAGATCATGCTTTGCAGGTAGATCCTGTTCATCTGCTGCTTCCTTTAATGCGGCAACCGCGGTTTCTTCTTCCCCAATGTAATGAAACCATTTGCCTATCAGTCTTTTTTCCACCGTTGTTTGTCCGGGGTCTTTTTGCAAAATTTGAAAAGTCAAATGAGTATATAAAGTAATGAGGGAAAGAATATCATGCTCATTATGCTTTATAACTCCCAATAAACCCTCAGGATCCTTCCGTTCGACGAAGTCAAAATAGATAATGGGAGCCAAAAAACCGGGAATATCTCCATCCCTTTCAAACTTCAAAATTTCCTTTTCCACATTGGAGAGTTTTACCGACTTCATGCGGTCTTTCCAGAGCCTTCTGGAAGCGTGAAATAAATCAAAATGACCAAACTGAGGGAGTCTGGGTACATGCTCTCTTACAAGGGTGTGCCTGGTTTTAACCTGAGGCCAGTCAAACGCTTTGCCATTATAGGTCACAAGCGTGGTGTAGTTTATGTTCTCAAGAAAGCTTTGGTACAATGGCACCTCCGAACCCGGCTCGTAGAGAATATGCTGTTTCAAAATAATTTTGTCCTGCCTAAAAAAAGCGTATCCGAGTAGAAAAATAGTATTTCCGGCTCCGCCCCCTAATCCTGTTGTCTCTGTATCAAAGAAAAACAAATCAGAGGGTTTAAAGCCTTTTGCAGATAGTGGATGGCTGCCGGAAAAGGCCTGCCAATGACTCATAGCTTCCAAAAAAGCCTTAAACGAATATCTTCCATGCTGATGAGTAATAGGATAGTGTACTTCTCTGACCAGGCAAAAATTATCATCAAAATAATATGGCTGGACACCTTCCTTTTCCCAAACACTTAAAAAAGGAATCTCTTTTTTTTGATTGGCTGGTATTAAAGATACTTCCCCCTCAGGCAGTGAATCCATTTTTCCCCTGGCTATGTGCGGCTTTAAACGACTTAGTTTATTCTTTAATGACAATTTTTATCACCTTTACTCCTTTGCAGCATCTTTCATCCATTCCAGAAGCTCAGATGCAGCCACCTTTGCCTGATTTCCGTTTGCTTCCAGGCCAATACAGGATGGACAGCCATCTGTACATGGACAGCTATCAATCATTTCCTTTGCCCTAGACCCAATTTCAGATAAATTTTCATATACTTTTTGGCTTAAGCCTATTCCTCCCGGGTAGCGGTCATACAGAAAAATCGTAGGCGCTTCGTTATGTGTCGCCTTTACTTGCGGAACGACATGAATGTCGTGAGGATCACACATAACAAAAAGAGGAACAATCGCCTTTAATGCATGTGCTGCTCCCATCAAACCCTGTTCAAGATGCTCCTTTGGCATCTCCTTTTTCAGTGAGAACCATGTTCCATTGGTATGAAGCTCTTGTTCAGGAAGATGAATGGGACCGGATCCGATATTTTCGTGGGTATTAAATTTAATTTTTTTAAAAATGGTTGCCATAGCCCGTACCATTACGTCTCCATACCCAATATCAGAGAAGGAGGAGCTTGCTTGTTTATCAATTTCCAGTACACTTAGATTCACCGCAAGATTGGCATCGGTATAATAATCCGTATCGATTTCCCTGACAAATGCTTTTTTTTCTTCCCAATCAAGCTCTTCAACCTGATATTGTATTCCCTGATGAAGATAGATGGCTTCATCATGAAGCAGAGTCATCGCGCTGAATTGATCCATTTCTCCTATTACTTTCACATTGGCTGTTTCAGAAATATCCACAATCACAACATTTTCCTGTGAGGCAGAACGCAAACTGATGTTGTGTGCGGGGAAGGCATCATTCATCCAATGCCATTTAGTACCATTTCGATGAAGCACTCTTTCCTCTGTTAAAAACTCCAGTATATCCTCCAATTCCACATCACCAAAACGGTCCCCTTCCTTAAAAGGCAATTCATATGCCGCACACTTTACATGATCCACTAAGATGACAAGATTATCAGGGTTGATTCTGGCCGTTTCAGGTGTTTGTTCAAAGAAGAATTCAGGATGGTCAATAATATACTGATCAAGAGGAGAAGAGCTTGCGACCATTAAAACAAGTGATTCACCGTGGCGCCGTCCCGCTCTTCCTGCCTGCTGCCAGGCGCTCGCAATTGTTCCGGGATAACCCGTCATGATACATACCTGAAGCTGGCCAATATCCACTCCGAGCTCCAGTGCATTCGTGCTGACTACTCCGTAAATATCCCCGTTTCTTAAGCCTTCTTCTATTCTCCTCCTTTGGGTAGGAAGGTATCCGCCGCGGTATCCCATGATGGACTTTGCGCCCAGTTTATTTTTAATTAATTCCTGAAGATATGTCAGGATAATTTCCACTCTCACTCTGCTTCTTGCGAATACAATGGTCTGTATTTTATTTTTTAAAAGTTCTCCTGCAAGGTCCCTTACCTCTAAAGTTGCACTTCGCCGGATGTTTAAAGGCTTATTGACTACAGGAGGATTATAAAAAACAAAATGCTTACGCCCGCTCGGAGCCCCATTATTATCGACCAATAACATAGGCTTTCCGGTCAGTTTTTCCGCGAGCTCCAGTGGATTCGCTATTGTTGCGGAAGTACAAATAAAAATGGGATTGCTTCCATAATAATGGCAAATTCTTTTTAGACGCCGAATTACATTCGATACATGGCTCCCAAACACTCCTCTGTATATATGGAGTTCATCTATAATGACATATTTTAGATTTTCAAAAAAAGCCACCCATTTGGTATGATGCGGTAAAATTGCCGAATGAAGCATGTCCGGGTTTGTAATAACAATTTGGCCTGATTTCCGGACTTTTTGCCGGATGTTTGAAGCTGTGTCTCCATCGTATGTATAGCTGTTGATTGGGACTCCCGCTTCTTCAATGATTTCATTCACTTCACTTTTTTGATCCTGTGCCAGAGCCTTTGTTGGAAACATATATAAGGCACGGGCGTAGGGATCTTCCATAATGGATTGAAGGACCGGTAAATTGTAGCAAAGTGTTTTTCCAGAAGCGGTTGGAGTAACGGCTACAAAACTCTTCCCTTCCATTGCATAACGAAAGGCCGTTTCCTGATGGGTATAAAGACTGTCGATGCCTCGGTGCATCAGGGCATTTTTTATTTTATCATGGATAAAATCTGGCAATTTAACTGTTTGAGAAGGTCTCTCTTCAATCGTTTGCCAATGCCGAATTTTATTTTTAAAAGCTGAATCTTCTTTAAGAAAACGCAGCATTTCCTGAAGGTTTTTTTTCTTCATCATTCCTTCACCTCATATCATCCATTTTAACGAATAAACGTTCGTTGTTAAAGAGAAAATATTGGAATCTGTAAAAACACCTTTCCGCCTATTTCCTCATAGAATAGAGTGTAAATGCCCAAACGGAGAGGAGAATTAAATGTGACAGATAAATTGCCTGATGAGCAAAAGAAATCTTCTATACAGCAGCCTTTTCAGGATTTTATACGCAGTATGAATTATTTATTTCAAGAAAAACCTGTAAAGGGATTATTTCAAAACATGGACGATTTTTTTTCTTCCCCTTATCCTTTCAATGGTTTCCCTATTCAGATGGATGAAAATGAGAAAGAATACATTATTTCAGCTAAATTGAGCGGGGTAAAAAAAGATCATATAGATATTGATGTATTCCAGCAATATATTACTATTACCGTTCAAAATACTGAAACCGAGGTAAACGAGGATACTGAAGAAAAATTTATTTTCAAGAAAAACTCTTTACAAAAAACATCGAGGACCATTACGTTAGCCAAACCCATTGACGAACAAAAGGTAAAGGCTCACTATGAAGATGGTTTATTAACCATTCGCGTAGGAAAAGAAAAAGGGAAACGATTGCGTATAGAATAAATTCTTAATTTCGTCTTGGACAAAGAGGTTAAACTGCTCCAGAATGCATATAATCCCATGTCTTATTAAGAAGAGGGCATAACCATTCATGCCCTCTTTTTATATAACGAAAGGCTGCTGTCCTATATTTTTTTACCTTAAATTTATTCAGTTCAGTAGAACAATAATCATAAAGGAGCAATTTTAATCAAGCTTTTAGATACAGCCAGATCGGCAGGTGACGGGTACTTTATTCCTGGACATAAATCAATCCCTGCTGCTAAATAAGCATCCGACCAGAGCGTGGAACAAATACGGCTTTTCATTTCTTTATACGGCAATAAAACATGAGTCACATAACGAACAGCTTCCCACAGTATCAATAAGTAGTCATAACGGCCGCCCACTTGTTGTATGGCGTAGTCCACTATGATTCCGCGCTGTTCATCTGTTATAGAAGGACAGATAAAAATATCCGCCATCCCCTGATAATAATCCAACCCCTGATATCCTGTTTTCCTAAAGCCTGCTGCTTCAATGAGTTCATTGGGTTTAACTACCCCTGCAACGTGGGAGTATTCGCTTTTTGTAATACTTTCAATTTCTATTCCTATCCACGTCAATCCCTTTACAACAATTAAATCGCCTAAGCGCGGAACATAGCTGACCACTGCTCTCCCTCCACCCATCATTTTGCTAAGGATGTTATTTATCCATTAATATCACTTGAAGATCAAGCTGCATGCTTTTTTATTAATACTGCTCCTCTCACCTTTTTTTGCAAATAAAAGCAAAGAGTTTACGAAAAGATTCTTAATAAAAAGTATACAGGATAAACCTGCGCTTTTGATGTTTATTTATTTCTATAGTAGCAAAGAATGGAAAAAAATGATGCTAGAGTATGGGAACACATGTGGATATCGTTCCATAAAAACAGGCCCGAAAGCCTATGTTTTAAACAGACCTCCGAGCCCTTTGAACATGGATGAAAACTGATTGACGGCATTCATCATCTGTCCTGCAGTGTTCATCATTTTATTAAAATCAAGTGAACCATCCTGAGACTTAAAAGAGTTCATGACATTGCTAAATCCTCCTTGAGGAGGCCGCGGACTATAATTCCCTTTTGGATAGGGATTGGCTGATTGGCTTACATAGCCAGAGCTTGGATTGCTATCGGCTATTGGGTGCAAAGGATTGTCAAAAATAGGCGGCATGTATTGATTGTTAAACCCCTGATCCGGTGTCTGCTGATAATAAGGAAACTGTCCATGTCCCGCCTGATTACCAGGCATCATTTGATAAGGCTGCTGCATGGAAGGATGCGAATAGGGGTTTGGGGGCATGGGCTGCTGATACGGCTGATATGGTGGCTGTGGATATCGATGATAGCCGGTTTGTTCGCCTCGAAGAGAGTAACCATTATGATTTATTTGTGTATTATTAGTATGATTTTGTCCTCTCATACTCATTTCCTCCATCTAAACAAGTCATCATTACTTATACATTATGTTCTATTTAAAAAATGGTGAAATGTCTAGCATCACTTAGTAAACTCCATTGATTAAATATTTTTTTATGTTCAGTTGATCTTGCCTATTGAAACACTTGCAGAGTCTTGTGCCTTTCGCTTCAATTAACTTGGATTCATTTCTGCTTTAGGCTTTATATGAGGTATGGATAGTATCCTGATCCTCCTGCTGCTTGATTTCCTCTTCAGGCACTCGCTTTCCGCGGGCGGCCGGGAGCCTTCTCGGCGCAAGCTCCTGTGGGGTCTACCTTTGGCCAGATTTCCCGCTTAACCAAGACCACCATGCTAATCAATTTCTCACAGAGTGCATGAAAAAGTGTTCTTTCACCCATTACGATAAATCAATAATTATTATCAGAGGTCGTTTTGCCTGATGTTTCAAGCTCATAACAGAGTTATTTCCAGAGTAGCCTTCCTAATAAAAAATTATATTCTTGGCTATAGGAAAGTACTTTTGGCTCTTTAAGCTCCCTTTTGTTGTGGTAATGAACATTCTGAAGCCTGCATAACGCTGCCGATTTACTCTTTTACTGTTTTGAATAAGCCTTCACCTCTTCAAGAAACCTTGTTAAGACATAGCGAATGGACCCTGTATGGCTGTTGAATTGTTTTAAACTAGTTTCTGCATAGAAACAGCGTATAGAGACCATTTGAATATTTTCCGCCGTATTTTTCAATTGTATTGTATGCAAATGCTTGGGTCTTACAGAATCAACCCAGCTAATGGCTGCGGGAAGCCACTCTTTGCACAGTTTTTGTACTCTATCCGCAAATGGTTTTACATCTGCAAAAAAGTCAGATGAATTTCCTTGCTCTCTTGCTTTTTGATACGTTTCAATAGCAAAATCATTACATGCAAGCAGTTTTTCGGTTGTGTCAATTACATTAGTATATTCCAAAGACATAAGCCTCCATATTTGTTAGTGTCTTTTTATGAAAATTGATCTTCCAGGAGTACAAAAAAGAAAAAACCTCCTTGGCGGAAGTTATACTTTAATGTATATAAATTCATTTTAAGTAGTCCTTTAGTTCAATTCAAGTGTTAAGCTTGAAAAAGCTGGTAATCTTGGATTTAAATTTTCTTGCGAAGAAATTCTCTGGATTTCCTTTACTTTCATTTCCAGCATGCTAAGTTTGGCATCGACTAATAAATGATGTTTAATTGCTTGTTTTTCTCCGCTTTGTATTTCTGCATTTATTCGACTGGCCAGAGTTGAATCAAGTTTTTCCAATTTCCTTTCCATTTCCATCAACTTCAATAAAACATCACTTTTTCCATACATCCACATCATCCTCCCGCCATTTTGCTTACTAGTATATTCTTTGGTTGATTGCTACTTCCTTCTCATATGACAAAACTAGAAGAAATTCGGCAAAGTAACAATCCTTATCCTGCAACCTGCTCATTTTCGACAGAATGAATGAGATACATTGCTTTGTAAATACTATGATAAGCGGCTGGATTTGACCATTTCATTCCTGCAAGCTAATTGTTCCAGTAGGAGGCGAAGAGAATGGACAGCAAAGAAAAAAAACATCAGGAACAAGAGAACAAAGGGAAAAATAAAGAAAATCAAGCAGGTCAGGGCAACCCTAAAATATCTGGGCCTAACCGCCCCTCCATCTAACCCTTTTTAAATTCCTTCGTGTGAAGATTGAAGAATTACTTCACACGTTTTTTTATGCATGTATTATGGCTTTGTTAAAACTCTGTTGTTTTTAAGCTAGGCTGTTTTCGCATAGATTGTGCTTTACGTACAAAAGATTATTCCTTATGTTGTCTGTCTTCGTGACATCTTTTCGTGTGCTATTCACAAGTTTTAATACTGAATATATATTTATAATATATTTTTGTTTACAATAGCAACAAAGTTTACGAAAAAAGCCTTAAGCTAATTCTTTTGAATCGGCTGTTTCAAAAGCCTATTAGCACAGCTGAAAAATGATCTAAAAACGAATGATTATCAGCATAGAACATAAACAGAGCCTTTATAATAGTCCCTTAACAATCCCCTAATATTCCTCTCTTTAACAAAACCATTCTTCTCATTTTCTTTTGTTTTTCTAAAAACCAGTCTGTTACCTGAATCGGATGCAATACAGATATGGGAGGCAGTTTTTGTTCTTCAGTGTTTTTCTTTAATGACCAATCCATCTGCTCATGCAGGTGATGTTCGATAATTGGATAAACCGTGCGCAAATAGGGTGTGTCCCTTTTCTTTATTTCCATATACTTTTCATAATCAAAGCGGGAGCCTGTATGTTCAGTGTGGAACGCAAAATCATAAAAATAAGGATAGAGATCTGGATGAAATAAAATGGAAGCCAGTCTTCGTCCAAGGTGAATTCTTTCTTCTAACTTCCTGAATTTATCCACACTTGCGCCATATAAACAGCCGTTTCTTGTAGGAAACAAAACACAGCTAAAATGAAATAATTCTTGTAATTTGAACAATTTCGTACTGAATACCCTCTTTTTAAAAGTAGAATGGTTGATAACAGGTAAGTGAATGATATTTTGTTCATTTATAATCAACGCTGTCATCAGTTTGTCCTCATCTTTGGAGCATAGGAATGACTTCCATTCCTCCACCATAAAATCAGACACAAAAAAATCTTTTAATAAATGAAGCAATGGACGTTTCAGGAGCTTTGAATAATGATAAAGAAGAAGCTGAGGATATGCATCGTGAAAAATAAGCCAATTTGCTCGTTCATAGGTTAAAAACAAGTCGGTTCTGCATTTTTTGCTAATTAGAGAAGGCAGGAAATCCCCTTCTAAATCCCCCATATTCCATCCAGCATTGCGGGATACCATTGAAGCTAGAAAAGACCACTTAATTTCAGGATGAAGTAAATAAAAGTTTTGATACTCTTTTGTTCGTGATATATTATCAAGATTAGCCTTATAGGTCTGCTTCCTTATTTTTTGAATAATTTGCTGATCTGACAAATTAAACGAGATATTCGGAAAAATAGTTTGAAAAAGAGGGTTTTCCTTCATAAATTGAGCTCCATTTCTTGTTGTAGGTTTATCTTGACGGGAAATCAAACTTTTTATTCACTCATCCTTTGTCTTTTTCTGCTATGATATAATTTAGTTTGGGGTGAGATAAATGTACTTACGTTATCCGAATGGCAAGCAATTCGACCTAAAGGAAACCGTCATAAAGAAGGCTGAAAGCACGAAAAGTATTTCATACAGCAATAGAGGGATGACGTTGGAATCCGATTTGAATATTACCAATCAATACTATTTAGAAAATGGTATAGCCGTTATACATAAAAAGCCTACACCTGTTCAAATAGTTAATGTGGATTACCAGTCACGAAGCACAGCTGTTATTAAGGAAGCCTATTTTAAACAGCCCTCTACAACGGATTATAATGGAGTTTATAAAGGGAGATATATTGATTTTGAAGCAAAGGAAACGCAAAACTCAACCTCATTTCCCCTGAAGAACTTTCATGAGCATCAAATAACTCATATGAGGCAAGTAGCAGCGCAAAAGGGAATCAGCTTCGTCATTCTCCGCTTTTCTAAAACGGATGATCTTTTCCTCCTTGAATGCCATCATTTATTTACCTTTTGGGAAAGAATGACGGCAGGAGGCAGAAAGTCCATTACCAGAAAAGAAATTGAACAATTGGGGCATGCCATTTCAATCGGATTGAACCCCAGAATTCCTTATCTTTATATTGTTGATCAGCTATTTTTTAAAATATAGCTGATTGCTTCCGGTTTCTTAAAAGACATATGTCCGGGTCAGGCAGAAACTACAGACGTGTGTAAAGAAAGGACTTTTTCACTGCAATCATTATACTATTTAAATCTTATTAAAGTCTCTTTTCGTCCACGATGACCGGCAAATAGGATCTGACCACTGACTATTAAAAAGGCAGCTATCAATGCGGTAACAGCCTTTTAACAGAAAAATTAGTGCTCATTTTAGACGTATAAGAGAAAAAGATTTACAATATTATAAATGGTTATTTGTTACCTCTAATAGAAATTACCTAATCACATAGGAAACAATAGAGATTTTTCTCTCTCTGAGTTAAGATAAAACAAATGCATAAGCATTAACATGCTTATGCATTTGACCTGCAAAAAAACGAATGGTAATCTTTTCTTTGTTTTTCCTCTTAAACTCCTGATTAGGTAAGAAAGGAAGTATTATATGCCAGAAAAATATCAAACACGTGAGGAGCGCCGAAAACAAAATCATCAATCGGCGAATAAAAAACCAAAGGCTAAACGCAAAAAATGGACATTCTTCAAGCGTTTGGTCCTTGCAGTGTTTCTCCTAGGACTTATAGGATTAATTGCAGGCATTTCGACTTTTGCCTATTATGTGAGCAGCACTCCAAAATTGAGCTCCATTGTATTAAAGGATCCCATTCCGTCCCAGGTATATGATGAAAACGATAAACTGATCACAACCATTGGATCAGTGAATCGCAAGTATATAACCTATAATCATATCCCTAAATTATTGGAAAATGCTGTTCTTTCAACAGAGGATGCACGTTTTTATGAGCACCATGGAATAGACCCTATCCGTCTTGGAGGTGCAATCCTGGCCAATTTCAGAAGCGGTTTTGGATCAGAGGGCGCAAGTACGCTTACCCAGCAGGTCATAAAAATGTCCACTAAATCCAGTGAAAAGACCCTTAAACGTAAGGCACAGGAAGCTTGGCTTTCCCTTCAGCTTGAAAAGCATTATACCAAGCACGAAATCTTTGAAATGTATGTAAACAAGGTGTATATGTCTGATGGAGTTAATGGCATGGAAACAGCTTCTGAACACTATTTCGGTAAAACCTTAAATCAGATTGATTTGCCTGAAGCAGCTTTACTTGCAGGTATGCCGCAGAGCCCTAACAATTACAATCCATTCCTGCATCCGGACTATGCAAAGAAAAGAAGGGACATTGTCTTATCCCTAATGCTTCGCAATAAAAAGATTACCAAAGAACAAATGCTTAAGGCGCAAGCTGTTCCTATTACTCACGGACTTGTAAGCAAAGATCAGCGTCAAACACCTCATAATAAGTACGATGCATTTATTAATCTTGTCATAAATGAAGTGGAAAAAATGGGAGATTACAACGTTTATTCTGACGGTTTGAAAATTTACACAACGCTGGATCCAAAAGCTCAGGCTTACACAGAAAAAATGCTCGATACCAATGATGTGGTCGATTTCCCGGATAAAAAATTCCAGGCTGGTATAACCCTTTTAGACACTAAAACGGGGGAAATCAAAGCTGTGGGGGGCGGACGTAATGCCCAGGTTCAAAGAGGATTTAGTTACGCATCAGATATTCAGCGTTCTCCTGGATCCACAATCAAACCGATTCTAGATTATGGTCCAGCCATTGAATACTTAAAATGGTCTACGTACCAACAGACACAGGATACACCTATGAGCTATTCGACAGGACAAAAGCTTAATGACTGGAATAAACAGTTCATGGGGCAAATGTCAATTCGTAAAGCATTGTATTTATCAAGAAATATTCCGGCTGTACGAACTTACCAAGAAGTTGGAGCTGATCATGCCAAGGAGTTTTCAAGTAATCTTGGTTTCAATTTTAATACGCTGCAATATGAATCATCTGCTATCGGCGGAGGACTTGGTGTCTCACCACTTCAAATGGCAGGAGCTTATGCTGCTTTTGGCAATAATGGAATTTATAATACACCACATGCAGTCAGAAAAATTGTCCTTCGGGATGGCGATACCGTTGTGAAAAACAATCCGGATCCTAAAATTGCCATGAAAGACTATACTGCCTACATGATTACCGATATGCTTAAAGATGTGCTTACGAAAGGAACTGGGATACAAGCCAATGTTCCTGGCCTTCACATTGCAGGTAAAACAGGGACAACCAATTTCTCTGATGCTGATGTACAAAAATACAATATTCCTGAGGGAGCTGTAGAAGACTCCTGGTTTACAGGATATACAACAAATTATACGATATCCGTCTGGACCGGATATCCAGATAACCATTATATACCAGCAGGAAGTGAACAAAAGATATCACAGGTACTATTTAGAAATTTGATGTCCTATGTTTCTGAAGGCAAAGATACACCTGACTTTAAAATGCCAAGCAGCGTGGTAAGTGAACCGATTGTAGATGGATCCAACCCGGCTCAATTAGCAGGCCCTAATACCCCAAAAGACAAAATTGTCAATGAATTATTTGTAAGGGGGCAGGAACCAACTCAAGTATCTCAACAATATTCTCAGCCGGATGCCCCTCAAATCAGTGGACAATATGATAAGAATAAAAATGAAATAGATGTAAAATGGAGCTACTCGAAATCGGGTGCACAATTCAATTTATCTGGAAGCATTGATGGTTCGAGCCAATCGTTTGGCACAACTAGCAATACATCCTTTACCATACCAAATCCTAAGCCTGGTTCTACCTATACCATTTCCGTCACAGCGGATGTAAATGGCAGCGAAAGCAAACCAGGGAGCGTAACGGTAAAAGTACCAGATCCAAATGCAACTAAAAATAATAGCCAAGGCAATAACAGCGGTCAAGGCAATAACAGCGGTCAAGGCAATAACAGCGGTCAGGGCAATGGCAATGGTCAAGGCAATAACAGCGGTCAGGGCAATGGCAATGGTCAAGGCAATGGCAATGGTCAAGGCAATGGCAGCGGTCAAGGCAATGGCAGCGGTCAAGGCAATGGCAGCGGTCAAGGCAATGGCAGCGGTCAAGGCAGTGGCAACGGCACTGGCAACGGCCCTGGCACTGGCAACGGCACTGGCAACGGCACTGGCACTGGCAACGGCACTGGCAACGGCCCTGGCACTGGCAGCGGTCAAGGCAATGGCAGCGGTCAAGGCAATGGCAGCGGCCCTGCCACTGGCCCTGGCAGTGGCAGCGGTCAAGGAGATGGCAAAACTCCAAAACCTCCTAAAAATGACGGCAAAACAAGCCAGCCAGACCAGCCTGCAAATGTTAATGGTCAAAACGGCTGATATTTATTAGAAAACCAAATAAAAAGACATCTTCTTGAAAGAAGATGTCTTTTTACTTGGTTAAGTTTCTTTTTCTCATTACTTTCTTTTTGGCACATTGCTTTAATTGTTCTACAATTAATTCATTTAATTGAATAAACGCTGTAAATGATTGGGCATTCTCAAAGATAAAACCCAGCCTTTCCTCCATATTTACTGCCTTCCACTGAAATCCTTTTATTTTTTCTCTCCAGCTTAATGGAGTTACCGGTTCAGCATTATACCAAAACAAAATGGTCAAAAGGAAAGCCATTCCGCATCTCATTCCTTCATATGTATCCTGCCGACGGGATCGAAAGGATACCTTAAGCTCTTCTCTTATAGCATTCCACTCATTTATAAGAGGTTCGATCCAAGGCTCTTCATCTTTCCAGGGCTGAGAAAATTTCATGTTATGAAAAAACATCAACTCATGAGGAAAATATCCTCTTTCCTTCAGTCCTTTTCCTTGAATTTGAATATCCACATAATCATTAGGAAAGAAAAAGGAATTCTGAAGTTGGCTTGGTACTTTTGCCTTCATCTCCTATATTCCTTTCTTCATCCGTTTTTTACCTTCCCTGCAAAGGTCTAAAAGAGGACAAGACGGACATTGAGGAGATTGCGCCTTGCAATGATAACGTCCAAAAAAAATAAGCCGATGATGCGATACAGCCCACTCTTCCTTGGGAAGCTTTTTCATCAGAGCATTCTCTACCTCCAAAACACTATCTTTCCACCTGCATATCCCAAGACGCTTACTTACACGTTCTACATGGGTATCTACTGCTATCGCCGGTTCACCATATGCAACAGATACTACTACATTGGCTGTCTTCCTGCCTACCCCGGGAAGGTTTATGAGTTCATCTCTGTCCGCAGGTACGTGACCGCCATATTTATCAAGAATCATAGCACTCAATTTTTGTATATTCTTCGCTTTATTTCTAAACAGTCCAATGGACCGAATATCATTTTGCAGCTCTTCCAATGGGACTGCAAGATAATCCTCAGGTTTTTTATATTTCTGAAATAGACTGACTGTCACTTTGTTAACGAGCGCATCCGTGCATTGTGCAGATAGCAAAACAGCTATAACCAATTCAAATGGGTTGGAATGATTAAGTTCACAATGTGCATCTGGGAACATTTCTCCCATTTTTCCCAGACAGTATTGTACTTGCTTTTGATTTAGCATGCGGCCCCTCCTTATTGAAGATTTTTACCAGTTTCTTAGGAAAAATTAATTAAGCTATATAGATGGAACTTGCGTTTTTCTTATAAATGGATTCAGGCACTTGCTTTGCGCGGGGCAAACGGGAAGCCTCCTTGAAGCAAATTGCGCCTGTGAGGTCTCCCAATACCTGCTTGTCCCGCAGGAGTCTCGTTTACCCGTTGCCATCACCAGAGCATACACCACGACTATTGCAAATTCAAACCATAAAAGTAAGAAAAATGTTCTTGAAACAGGTTCAAGAACAAGTAAAGCTAAAAATAAAAAAAGTGCCTATTGTTCCAGCCAATTGTAGAACGGCACAGTTGCAGAGCTTCTTTGAGCTTGATTTGATTTTGACCGTTTTTGCCTAAAGTTTTCTCCGTAATTACGGGCTTGGTCCAGTGTTTTGATCCCGTTCTTTTTCCATTCAAATAGGATTCGATCTATATAACGAAAATTCAGTTTACCAGAAATAACAGCTTCTTTTAACGCTGCTTTAATAATGGACGAATCATGTTGGTCTTGATCAAGCCACATTGACAATGTTTCACATTCAAGCGGTGATAATGGCCGTCCAAATTCTTGCTCAAATGTTGTGTACAGATTAGATTCCTGTGTAAGACTTTTTTCCAGCTCATCCTGTTTGCTTTCGTAGATCAGCTCGTCTACAAGTTTTAACCAGAGAGGTTTAAGTGTATATTTCTCAAAGCCTATCGAATCCTGCTGTACCCCCTCATCTATACCAATAAATTGATTCTGTACTAATTTTTTAAGTATGGATACACAAGTATTGCCTGAAACGGTCATTCGCTCTGCAAGTTGTTCAGGAGTTGGAAAAAAGACTCCTTTTTCCATAAAGGAATGGACATGAAGCAGCAGAACCAGTTCAGTCTCATCAAGCCCTATCTGTTTATATTTTGACATAAGCAACTGAGGAACCTGTATCGTTCCTTCCTCTATCCATGTCATCATAATTTCTTTTTCTTTCACCATATTGGACACCTCGTACTCAGTATACCATTTTAAAACTCCAAAAAGGAACGAAATTTGATTTCCATATATCAACATTCTTTTTCTCTCTCAAAGTCCCCTAAACAGATATTTCATTAAACAAAGAGCTTGAAATTTGAGTTTCAAGCTCTTTGTTATTGGGTTTATGCATATAAAAGGCTTTACGCTAAAATTTTAAAAGTAATCATTCGGGAATAGATTAGTATTCGCAGCTTCTCTTTTTTTAACGTCCGCTTACAAATACAGCCATCCGGTCAATTGCTTTTTCTAAAAGCTCAAGCGATGTTGCATAGGATAAACGAATGTAGTCAGATGCACCAAAGCCGGATCCTGGTACGACTGCTACTTTTGCTTCCTCTAATAGTGCAGCTGAAAAATCATCAACTGAATCATACCCCAATGTTACAGCTGCCTCCTTAACATTCGGGAACAAATAAAATGCTCCCTGAGGCTTTATACAAGTAAAGCCGGGAATGCTGATGAGCTTATTGTAAATAGTATTCAACCGGTCTTCAAAAGCTCTTCTCATCTCTTCAACAGGCTCTTGTGATCCATTATAAGCAGCCAAAGCCGCATACTGAGAGGACGTAGTTGGATTAGACGTAGAATGACTGGCTAAATCCGTCATTGCTTTAATAATATCTTTATTTCCAGCTGCATATCCTATTCTCCAGCCAGTCATGGAATGGGACTTGGAAACCCCATTAATAATAATGGTGAGTTCTTTCAGTTTATCAGATAGTTGAGCTATGGAAATATGCTTGTTTTCCCCATAGATTAATTTTTCATAAATTTCATCTGAAACGATTAATAATTCCTTCTCAACACAAATTGCTCCAATCGCTGCAAGTTCATCTTCGGAATAAATCATGCCCGTAGGATTGCTAGGAGAATTAATGATAATGGCCTTTGTTTTTTCAGAACATGCTTCTTTCAATTGTTCAGGCGTGATTTTAAAGTTATTGTCCTCTTTACCCTCTACAAAAACCGGTACTCCACCAGCCAGCTTTACTTGTTCCGGATAGCTTACCCAGTAAGGAGTAGGAATAATGACTTCGTCTCCTTCATTCAACAATACCTGAAAAAGAGTGTATAATGCATGCTTGGCTCCATTTGTAATGATTACTTCGGGCTTAGTATAATCGATTCCCTGGTCATGTTTAAATTTTGCAATAACAGCTTCCTTTAGAGAATCCAATCCACCAGCAGGCGTATATTTCGTTTGTCCCTGTTTCATGCTTATATAAGATGCCTCAATAATGTGGGATGGAGTATTAAAATCAGGTTCACCTGCACCAAGACCAATCACATCAATACCAGATGCCTTCATTGCTTTTGCTTTAGCAGTAATAGCCAATGTTGTGGAGGGTGTTAAAGTGCTTACCCTCTTTGCCAGTTTAATCGCCACTTAAATCATCCTTTCATTATGCTTGGAGTTTTTAAATGTTCTCAATTAATTTTGTATAGTTGCCGGTTTTCAAAAAGCTTATATAAAAATAATTTAACTGTGAGGAGCTATCCAAAAAGGAGATTTCCCATACTGGTTCATTATTATCCAAACCAAGGCTTACTCCCATTATTTTTTTAGGGTGTTTTTGTGACTGCAATGCCTGTAAAGCAGCCTTCTCTGATATCCCATCTGACCATTTATAAACGACAGGATTGGAAGGCTGCTGTCTTGGAATCATGACCGCCACTTTCTGCCCGCTTTTTTGTTTACCAACAACGGTTAAATAAGAATTAGTACCATTATATAAATAAAATTGTTCGATGTCTTTTAAATCCGCTTTGGATTTTGCTATTTCTTCTGCCTTTTTCTCAGCGGCATTGTAAGGTTTTCTCGCCTGGATATAAACATTAATGAAAAATCCCAAAATAATTAAAAACACCACAATTAGACTCAAAATCCATTTTTTCATCACTATACCTCATTATGTACGATAAATTGTAAAGATAGCTTTTGTTTTATCCTGTTGATCCAGTGCCAATCCAAACATAAGATTGTTCCGCTTCAGAGTCCTGTTTAGTACATCGACAACTTTATACAGGTTTTCTTGGTAATCCACTGTAATAGTCGATAAAATTTCGATATCACTTTCCATGTTTATCCCCCTTTATAAACAAATTTTGTTACTAATATAGCCTAATTTGAAGGCTACACTATTATTAAAGAAACATTCTTTTTCATTATAACAGTAAAAATACCATTCAATATGTGCTATGGCATACAAAAATCAACGATTTCTAGTCCACACTTCTTTGCGCTCTTTTTAAGAGCGCATTTTTTAGAAAGACTGTTGTCAGTTGTTGCATTCTATACAAAGGATAACTCCTTATGTTGTCTGTCCTTCGCGGCATCTTTTCGTAAGACTCTCTTTAGTTCTAATACTGAACCTGGTGAATTAAAGCCAGGTATCGACAATTTCCAGAATTTCATTTAATGACGAATGATGTATGGAAACAGGAGGAATGGAGCGAATAAATTCCTTTCCATATGCAGTGGTTTCAATTCTTCTGTCAAAAACAATCACTAGGCCTTTATCTGATTCAGTTCTAATAAGTCGGCCGAAGCCCTGTTTAAACCTTAGGACCGCCTCAGGCAAAGCGTATGCCGAAAATGGATTTTTCCCCAATTGCTTCATATATTCATTTTTAGCTTCAGTAAGAGGTTCATCCGGAGGGGAAAACGGCAGCCGTACCATAACAAGGCAGGATAAATCTTCTCCTGGAATATCAATCCCCTCCCAAAAACTGTTCATCCCAAAAAGAATGGACTTTTCAAATCGCTGAAAGTTTTTAGTCAATTTCGTTCTGCTTCCTGCAGAGATTCCCTGTGCAATCAACAAATAATCATCCAAAAGGCCGCTTTGCTTCATCAAATCATACGTCAGCCTCAAAAGGTCATACGCAGTAAATAAAACAAGCATTCTGCCTTTTGTTGCCTGAGCAATCGGGATTAAATGACTGGCCATTGCTTCCGCATATTCTAAGGTCGATACCTTCCTGATTTCAGGAATATCATTCGGTATGATCAGCTTGGCATTTTTTTTATAATTAAATGGTGAGTCAATTTGTTTGATTATAACATTTTGAAAAGAAGCCAGGCCTATTTCGTCCATAAAGTAACGAAAAGAATGGTTGATAGTCAATGTAGCCGAAGTTAATACGGTACTTTTCATTTTACCGAAAAATTTTTCTGCCAAAGTATCTTGGACTGTAACCGGCTGTGATCGAATATAAAGACTATTGGGAAGAGAACGCGTATCTCCTTCCAGCCATATCACGGTCCCTTTTTCCGGCATTACAAATAGGTGGCGTACATTCTCCTCAAGCTTTGTCCATTCCTCCATAAACGTGTATGCTTCTTCAATGAGCGACTGATGCTTCTCGCTTAACGTTTTGTTATTTTTCTCGGCCTTCTTTATCCTTTCGTAAATGACACCCCGTGAAGATTTTAGTGAAGACACCACTCTTTCAGCACACATTTGTACTGCCTTCCAACGCGGTTCCTGCTGTCTGATGGAATCAAGGCGAATCTGAAGCTTTTGAAATTGTTTTTGTTTTGCTTTAGTTGATTTTAGAAACAGCTGTGAAAGCAACTGGAATAAAACATCCAAATCCTCTTCAAGGGAAATTAGAATTGAATTCAGGTGAGCCGCTTCAACCTCCTCTATGCTTTCACTTTTACTCAATAAGGAGTACAATCTTGGAAGCAATGATTGGTTATCAGATGATTTTGCTTTTGATAATAAAAATTTGCATGCCACATACTTTAAAGACAATCCAAAATACTGCCTGGCTGACCTTTCAAAATGATGTGCCTCATCAATTACCGCATACTCATAATCAGGAAGGATTCTATTATCCTTTTCGATATCTGCAAGAAGCATGGAGTGATTGGTTATGATGATATTGGCTTGTTCTGCATTTTGTCTTGCCTGGAGATAAAAATCCTTATGCGCCCAAGGATCACGCGTATGAGAAAGGTGCCAGCCATCTTGTTTAATGCGATTCCAATATATTTTTCCACCGCTGGACAAATTCAGTTCATCCATATCGCCCGTATTGGTTTTGGTAAACCATACCAAAAGTTGCATCTTGGTCAATACAGAATCATACTGCAGATCTTCCTCCTTCAAAGATTGTTCGAACTTAAACATATTGGGATAATGGTTTCTCCCTTTTAACAAAGCCGCTTCAAAGGGGAGAGAAACCATCTTTTTCACTGCATTTATTTCATTTTGAAGCAGCTGCTCCTGCAGTTGAGTCGTATAGGTGCTTATAATGACTTTTTTCTGCCTTTGGACAGCAAAAAAGATGCAGGGAATCAAATATGCCAAAGACTTTCCTACTCCTGTTCCTGCCTCTATTACTGAATGCGTGGATTTCTCAAATGAATCATGTACAGCATCCATCATTTCAAACTGTCCATTACGTTTCTGGTAATTTTTTATGTACTTTGAAATGACTTTTTCCTTATCTTCAGGTGTGTAAGGATAAGAAGAGTTAACACGGTATTCGTGGGGAGCAGCTTTTAATGAGTCTTTACGTATTGCTATACCCCGGAAAACCTCCAAATCAAGCGGAAGGTCAGATATTTGATGCCTTTTTTCCTTCAATATTTCCCGAAAAAACATGTCAACATTGCTTTTTAATGCAGGAGAAAGTTCAGTAAGCTTTTCAAGTGTAACTAACGGAAGAGAGCGGGCTAATTCTGTAAACTTCAGCAAAATTTCTGCTGTCACATAAGCGTCGCTGTCGGCTTGGTGAGGTCTGTCATGAACAAAAGAAAAGTACTCTGCCAGGTCTATCAGTTTGTAACTATAAGCAGTTGGGAGAAGTATTTTAGCCATTTCAACTGTATCAAGCGCGGAAACATGGAAAGCCGGATATCCTGCATTTTCAAACTCACCTTTTAGGAAATTGAGATCAAACAGCACATTATGTGCCACAAAGATCCTGTCATGTAATAATGAGTATATTTCAGCAGCTACTTCCTTGAAAGTAGGAGCATCGTTAACCATTTCATCATGAATCCCCGTTAATTCCTCAATAAAAGCTGGTATGGGTATTTCCGGATTTATAAATGTAGAATATTGGTCTATAATTTTTCCCTCATCAATAATGACTGCCGAGAATTGTATAATTCTTTCTCCGCTTTTTGGGGAATTCCCTGTTGTTTCTAAGTCTACTACTGCAAATTGATGTGTCATCTCTATCACCTGTTTTAATTAAGGCTGTTTTCGTTTTTTAATTAAGGCTGTTTTCGTTTAAATCATATGTATCCTTGGCAATTTTTTAAAATAACCGCTTTATTTGCAGGCGAACCATTCCCAAAAAGTTTTTTCTATGAAATCAGGTGAATGAGGGTGAACGTTATGTCATTGATCTATAGAAATTTTTGATTTAAGGTACTCTGCCTTTTTATATTTATTTAGTTTATCACACACTATACATTAACATCTACTTTACCACACAGAAGTATAATGCCGAAAAATCATTTTTCAAAAGTACTGCGTGCTGAAATATTTTTATTCAATGAACTTATCGTAGTATTAAGCTGTTTAACCCTTTATAAAAACTGTAAAAACAGCTCCTAACCATTTATTAGGAGCTGCACATCATCATATTTACACCAAAACAGTGGATTCAGGCTCGTATGATATCATTTCTTTAATCGAGTTGTTCTGATCCAATAAGGCAATCCGTGGTTTATGTTCACTAACTTTTTCTTCTGGTACGAGTGCATATGAAATGATTATCACTGTATCACCAACCTGAACCAACCTTGCTGCAGCACCGTTCAGGCAAATGACTCCGCTTCCACGTTCACCAGAAATGATATAGGTCTCTAATCTCGCTCCATTATTATTATTTACAATTTGCACTTTTTCATTAGCAACCATTCCAACAGCATCTAAAATATCCTGATCGATCGTAATGCTGCCGATATAATTTAAATTTGCTTCCGTAACAGTAGCTCTATGAATTTTTCCATTCATCATTGTGCGAAACATTGGTGTGTCCTCCTAAAAGTCCATATTTAAAATCAAATTATCGATTAATCTTGCTTTTTCAAATTGAACAGCTATTGCTATAATGGCTTTTCCTCTTATATCAAAAAAGTCAATGGGTTTAAGTGATGGATATGCATATATTTCAACGTAATCGATTTTTCCGTTAGTCGACATGGAAATATGACTTTTCACGAGTTCTTCAATCTTCGCTGTAGACTTTTCCCCTTCGGCTACGGCTTCCTGTGCCTTTTTAAGAGCCTGGTAAAGCTCAGATGCATCTTTCCTTTCCTTTTCGCTTAAACGTACATTTCTTGAGCTTTTGGCTAATCCATCCTCTTCACGGACAGTCGGGATTTCTACAATTTCAATAGGAAAGAATAAATCATCAACAATTCCATGTATCACTGCAACCTGTTGAGCGTCCTTTAAACCAAAGTAAGCACGGTTTGGCATAACCAGATTGAAAAGTTTGATTAGGACAGCTGCCACGCCATCAAAATGTCCTGGCCTTTTTTTCCCGCAAAGTACATCCACTCGTTCTATCACTTTTATATCAAGAGATAAGGGATTCGGATACATTTCTTCAACGCTTGGAATAAATAAACAATCTACACCTGCTGATTCCGCTAAAGCTGTATCCCTCTCTGTATCACGGGGATAGGATTCAAAATCTTCTCCTGGACCAAATTGCAGAGGATTCACAAATATACTCATGACAACAAGGTCATTTTGCTCACGCGCTGCTTTTGCGAGTGTCAAATGTCCTTCATGCAAATATCCCATTGTAGGTACAAATCCAATGCTTTTTCCCTGTTTCTTATTTTCAAATACAAGAGATGCCAATTCCCTTCGAGATGTAACAACGTTCATGTTATTTCCCTCCATACAAAGCAGTCAATTCTTCTTCTTTCATTGTGTAGGTATGTTGTTGTTCCGGAAAAAGGCAAGCTTTTACTTCCATTACATATTGTTCAATTCCGGCAAGCATTATTTCATTTGCATTGCTGTACTGCTTCACAAATTTGGCAACCCTGTCCACACCATATGCCAGAAAATCATGATAGACGAGAACCTGGCCGTCTACACTGCTTCCTGCGCCAATTCCAATTGTTGGAATGTCGAGTTGGTTCGTTATTCTTTCAGCCAGCTGTCTTGGCACGCATTCCAAAACCACTGCAAATGCTCCAGCCTCCTGGCATAATATAGCATCATCTAGCAATTGATTGGCTGCCTCAGCTGTCTTTCCCTGAACCTTATACCCGCCCAAGACACCTGCCTTTTGAGGTGTTAATCCAAGATGAGCCATAACGGGAATACCTGATGAAGTTAAGGCCCTTATCATGTCTACCACTTCTCCAGCACCTTCCACTTTTACAGCATGGGCTCCGCCATCCTGGACAAGCTTCGCTGCAGATTTCAGGGTTTCCTCACGATTCAGGTTGTAAGTCATAAAAGGCATATCTGTTACGATAAACGTATTTTGGCTGCCTCTTTTTACAGCTTTTGTATGGTGTACCATGTCTTCAATTGTAACTGGGACAGTGGATTCGTAACCCAATACCACCATTCCGAGTGAATCGCCAACAAGAATCATATCCACGCCTGCTTGTTCTGCAAGCTTAGCAGAAGGAAAATCATAAGCAGTAATCATAGCAATTTTTTCACCGGACAATTTCATTTTCAAAAAATCTGTCGTTTGTTTCAATTCGTTTATCCTCCATTCTTTCCTCTTAGAAAAAATATTTTTCGTTTTTCCAAGATTCATAATTTCAGAGGAAACCGAAACAAAAACTCATACAGAAAAGGAGCACTTCCACAAAGGCAGAAGGCTCCTGAATAGTTGCACATTTTGTTTCGACCCTCTGTCCCCGTCCTTAGCGGATCAAGGCAGAACTATTTAATTAATTTCATACATTGCAAGGTGCAGTTCCATGTGGATACTACCCAAAGAGAGTATAACAAATATTCATATATCCCGCCATTATTATTTATTAGCTCTGTTAATTTTCTATGTTGAAAACTGCTCGTTTTTTAGCTCATTCTTTTACCTGCGCTAAAAAGGCGTGTGAAACGTAGGTTTCACACGAATGAGAAAAATACAACAGAGTTCTTTAACATTAGCCTATTTATTAAAAATGAGTCCGAAAAATGTGTGATGCTGCTCATTGGGAAAATCGCTTTAATGGCGAAAACATCCTGCAAATCAAGATTGAAAAACTCTTCATATTTTTTTTAGGGCATCATTTCAATATCCGCAGAATAAATATCATGTATTTGTCCGTTCCCATCCTCTACTTTAAGGACGCCTTCATCAGATATACCTACAGCACGCCCAGATATTTTTCCAGTCAGAGTGTGGGCAATAATGTTTTTCCCTAAGCTTAGTGCGTAGCTTTCCCAAAGTATTTTTAAAGGAGCAAAGCCTCTATCCATATATATTTGATAATATTTTTCAAGCTTTAATAAGATGCACTGGACAAGTCCGGCTCTTGAGATTTTCTCTCCTTTTTCTACAAATAAAGAAGTCGCAATGTGGCGAAGCTCTTCTGGAAAATCTTCTTTTTCCTGATTTACGTTGATGCCGATCCCAATGATGATTGCGTTAATGCGGTCAGAATCTGCCTGAAGCTCTGTAAGAATACCGGTTACCTTTCGGCCGCCCATAAGGATGTCATTCGGCCATTTGATACCAGGATAAAGTCCGCATACTTCTTCAATAGCCTGCACCACCGCTACTGCTGCAATAAGTGTGAACTGAGGAGCCATAATGGGAGGAAGTTTGGGCCGCAGCACAAGGCTCATCCATATTCCTGTGTACTTTGGAGAATACCATGTCCTGGTTAATCTGCCCCTTCCGTTCACTTGTTCCTCTGCAATGACAAGCGTTCCTTCCGGGCACCCTTCCATTGCAAGCTGATGGGCAATTTTTTGGGTGGATTCTGTGGACTCCAAATAGTGAATAGACTGTCCAAGAACTTTTGTTTGCAGGCCAAGCCTGATTTCATTTTCATTTACTTTTTCAGGTGTTGTAATAATTCTGTATCCCTTCCTACGAACGGCTTCGAGTTCAAAACCATCTTTTCTTAACTCTTCGATATGCTTCCAAATCGCTGTTCTTGAACATCCGATAATTTCTGCCAAGGCCTGTCCAGACAAAAATTCGCCATCTGCCGCAGAGAAAGCCTCTAATAATCGCTTTCTGGTGGTTGACTGCATGTTTGAAGCCACTCCTTTATTGCACCTTTATCGTTTTTTACTTTTTTCAAAAGAATG
The DNA here is from genome assembly GCF_001636425.1 of Heyndrickxia acidicola. Classification (NCBI taxonomy): domain Bacteria; kingdom Bacillati; phylum Bacillota; class Bacilli; order Caryophanales; family Bacillaceae; genus Heyndrickxia; species Heyndrickxia acidicola. The sequence continues at coordinate 576,496 of NZ_KV440953.1, read as the reverse complement.
CTCCTTTGAATTTCATGTAACGCTTTTTTTATCCAAGGACCTGCAGGCTTATTGTACCAATCCATCAAATCAGTCCCAGTTACTGTAATTTCACTTTTATCCTTAATGACCATTTGATTAAACAATTTCTCAATACTGGGCAGCAATTCTTCAGGAGATTTTTTCTGAAGGATTGCATAGACAGCCTCAATATCCATTGCGGCTTCCCTTTTAACTTCAAACAACGCTGGTATCGTCCACTCTTTTTTCATGCGCAGTTTTAACCCTCTTGCCAAACTGGAAAGATACTTTATCTTCTTAGACGGAAGCTTCCACTTCTTTAAAAAATCCATTGGATCCTTGGGATTCATTTCAAAAAGCAGCAGCAGCCAAAGCTGGTTTTCATTTAATAGATCCATTTGATAGGCAGTACATGTTTCCAGAGCTGTTTTGCCCTCTTCCATACCAGGAAGCATTGTGGACAATCCAGTTTTTGCCAAGATTTCATATGCCTGCTTTTTATGGGGGCCTTTAAGAAGCTTTTGAAATTCTGCAGTAATCCGTTCTATTGATATGTTCTTTAATAGCCAGGCATTTTTGCAAAGTGCCGCTTCCGTTTGAGGATCGAGTATAAAGCCCAGCTGGCTTACGAATCGGACTGCTCTCATCATTCGTAAGGCGTCCTCGTTAAACCGTTCATCAGCAGGTCCCACTGTTTGAATACGCCTTTTTTCAAGATCTGCCTGTCCATTAAATGGATCTTGTATTTCGCCAAAACGATTCATGGCGATGGCATTCATGGTAAAATCCCTGCGTCTTAAATCCTCTTCCAAAGAGCGGATAAATCGAACCTCACCAGGGTGTCTAAAATCCTGATAATCAGATTCAGAGCGGAATGTTGTCACTTCATAGGTTTCTCCATTTTCCTGTATCATGATGGTCCCATGCTCTATCCCCACATCGATGGTTTTCGGAAAAATGGACTTTATTTCAACTGGAGTTGCAGACGTAGCGATATCCACATCTGCTATGGGCCTATCTAAAAGATAATCCCGAATGGAACCTCCTACAAAAAAGGCTTCATAGCCTGCCTCTTCCACTTTTTTTAAAATAGGAATTGCTTTTTTAAACTGTTCATGCATAAGGATGCCTCACCTTTGGTTCACTTTTTAATAAACGATTATAAATATCTTCATACTGATTGATTATTTTATCTGAGCGGAATCGTTGGTGAACCATTTCCATAGCGTTTTGCGAGAACTGTTTATGGATAGCGTCATCCTGTAAGAGGTAAAGTGCCTTTTCATAAAAATGATCAATATCTCCCAGGTCACAAACAAAGCCATTTTTTCCATTCTCAATAACTTCAGGTATTCCCCCAATATTCGTACCAATGCAGGGTACTCCGCATGCCATGGCTTCAAGTGCCACCAGTCCAAAGCTTTCCTTTTGAGATAACAGAAGCATAAGATCACTCATAGAATATAATTCTTCCAGTTTGTCCTGCTTTCCTAAAAGCAATACATATGGTTCAAGATTGAGCTCTTTCACCAGGCGGCAGACCACCGTCATTTCCGGTCCGTCCCCAACAAGAAGAAGCTTTGAAGGAACCTTTTGTATAACTTTCGCAAACGTTTTTACAACATCCTGTACTCTTTTCACAGCTCTAAAATTTGAAACATGAATCAATACTTTTTCATGAGGCAGGATTCCATATTCCTCACGCAAATGCTCGGAGTCCACCTTTTTGAATACCCGCTCGTCAATAAAGTTATAGACCGTTTCAATATCCTTATCAGGATTAATCAATTCACGTGTCTGTTCAATCAGGGCATTTGAAACAGCTGTTACTGCATCCGATTTCTCAATCCCAAAACGGATTGATTCGGTTAAAGATGGATCATAGCCAAGTACGGTAATATCCGTTCCGTGAAGCGTCGTCACAATTTTAAGATCTGTTCCGGCCATTTGTTTGCCCAGTATGGCACATATGGCATGCGGGATTGCATAGTGAACATGCAAAATATCCAGTTTTTCCCTTTTGACAACTTCTGCCATTTTACTTGCAAGTGCAATGTCATATGGAGGATATTGAAAAACAGAATAGTGATTGACTTCTACTTGATGATAGTAAATATTATGATACATTCGGTTCAGTCTAAATGGCATACTGGAAGTAATAAAATGAATTTCATGTCCTCTTTCAGCCAGAATCTTTCCGAGTTCTGTCGCGATTACCCCTGAACCTCCGACTGTTGGATAGCAGGTAATCCCGATTCTTAGTTTCTTTTCCATTCGTTAATCACATCCAGATCGACTAATAATGGCTTTTTAGAAAGAAAGCCTTCTGCGTATTTTACATTCACTTCTTTTCCAAATAACCTTTCGCGTGCTTTGACCGATTCTATATACCCATCTGTAAGCGGCGTTTTCACCCCATTTTCAGCGAGTTGAAATTGGCTTTCATAAGCGTTCAGGCTATTAATTTTTATATCCATATAATTTGTTACGTCCACAACAAAATCAGGATGGTGAAAGCCATTTATCATATAGTAATAAAGGCTTTGCGGTCTGTAATATTCATAATTTTGTTCGGGAGCATATTTGCGGATCCCACTTGAGAAAAAGGCTTCTTCTACTAACCGGCCGCAATGGCCGTGATCAGGGTGCCTGTCTTCAAAAAAAGGGGCAAACACCGTTAAAGGTCTGTACTTTCTTATTATTTCAACAATCTCTCTTATGTACTCATCCCTCAGAAAAAGACCTCGATCCGGAATGGTAAGGCCAATGCGTTCTTTGACGCCAAGCAGTTCGGCTGCTTTCTTCGCCTCGTCTTTCCTTGAATCGACTGTGCCGTTTGAGGATAACTCTGCCTCTGTTAAATCACAGATCACCACCTCTTTCCCCATTGCTGCCCATTTAGCAATGGAACCGCCCATGCCGATTTCGACGTCATCAGCATGGGCTCCAAAAGCCAAAATATCAATTGAAGGCTTCATTCCTTTTTTTCACCTCTTGCCACCTTGCGCCAATCCAAATCACCTTTTTCAAGTCCTCTTATCAGTACTTCTGCTGTACCCAAATTAGTTGCGAGAGGAACACTATATACGTCACATAAACGAAGAAGAGCGGATACATCAGGTTCATGCGGCTGTGCTGTAAGCGGATCTCTCAGAAAGATAATCAGATCCATTTCATTTTTAGCAATTAACGCCCCAATTTCCTGGTCTCCCCCATAAGGGCCGGATTGAAAACGATGAACTTGAAGACCTGTTGCATCCATTATTTTTTTACCGGTTGTGCCAGTTGCAAAAAGCGTATGTTTGCTGAAGATTTGTTTATATGCTGTCGAAAAACGGATTATATCATCCTTTTTTTTATCGTGGGCAATTAGTGCAATATTCAAGTGGATCACTCCTTTAATTTCTTTTGGTCCTGCGTTTTAATCTAATATATTCTCTAATCCATACACTAAAGTATCCAATTTCATTACTGTTTCAACACATACGCTAACGCCTGACATAAAGGAATCGCGATTATATGAATCATGGCGAATGGTTAACGTCTGTCCATCAGCGCCAAACAACACCTGTTGATGGGCGATTAATCCCGGCAGCCTTACACTGTGAATATGCATGCCATCGACATTTGCTCCTCTTGCTCCTTTTATCGTTTCTTTTTCATTAGGATGGCCCTGCTCCTTATTTCGGCGTGCTTCTGAGATCATTTCAGCCGTCTTCACTGCGGTTCCTGATGGAGCATCTAATTTTTGATCATGATGAAGTTCAATAATTTCTATATCTTGGAAATACTTTGCCGCCATTTTTGAAAATTTCATCATTAAGACGGCACCAATGGCGAAATTAGGGGCTATGATGCAGCCAATTTTCTTCTCTTCCGCTATTTCTTTCAGCTCATTTAGTTGGTGGCCAGTAAAACCGGTTGTTCCGACGACAGGACGAACGCCATATTGTAATGCTGTTTTTGTATGTAAATAACCCACTTCAGGAGTAGTAAGATCAATCAGTACATCTGCATTGCTTTTTTGCAGACATTCTTCTAAATTGGTATAAATAGGTACATTTGCGTATGCATTTTCGTCTACCTCAGAAAGAAGCTTGCCTTCATGCTTGTGATCAAGTACGCTTATTAATTCAAACCCTTCTGCTGCCATGACCATTTTTACAGCTTCTTTTCCCATTCTTCCACGCGGCCCTGCAATAATTACCTTCGTAAGATTCATTTCAATTCCTCCTGCTCCATTATAACTGTGTATCTTTTTTCGTCCATCTATCCTTATCTCTTGTGCTAAATTTGTGCATAACCCGGTCGTGGGCCTTTTGCATGTCAATATCCAGCGAATTCGCCAGGCACATTAGAACAAATTGGACATCACCAAGTTCTTCTTCAATCGTTTTTTCTTTTTCAGTTGATTTTTTGGTTTTTTCTCCATAGTAATGGTTAATTTCCCTGGCAAGCTCGCCCAATTCTTCAGTCAGTCTTGCCATCATGGCAAGCGGGCTAAAGTAGCCTTCTTTAAATTGACCTATGTATTGATCCACTTCCAATTGCATTTGCCGGATGGATTTATTCTCTTCCATGTCATACACCTCACACTAATGTTAGCTAAATACTACAGGAAAAACAAATGGTAGCTCTTAAGAAAAGCACAAGTGCCTTGCTCATCGGCGTACGGATTTCAGAGTCTTCGACTGAGATAAAGGATACACAGCGAGGTCACTCACGAGCTGATGTTGACTTATCGCAGGGAGAAGACGTAGAAATCCGCTAGCCGATAGGCGCTGGAGCTAGACAGAAGAAAAGCACAAGCGCCTTGCTCATCGGCGTACGGATTTCAGAGTCTTCGACTGAGATAAAGGACGACACAGCGAGGTCACTCACGAGCTGATGTTGACTTATCGCAGGGAGAAGACGTAGAAATCCGCTAGCCGATAGGCGCTGGAGCTAGACAGAAGAAAAGCACAAGCGCCTTGCTCATCGGCGTACGGATTTCAGAGTCTTCGACTGAGATAAAGGACGACACAGCGAGGTCACTCACGAGCTGATGTTGACTTATCGCAGGGAGAAGACGTAGAAATCCGCTAGCCGATAGGCGCTGGAGCTAGACAGAAGAAAAGCACAAGCGCCTTGCTCATCGGCGTACGGATTTCAGAGTCTTCGACTGAGATAAAGGACGACACAGCGAGGTCACTCACGAGCTGATGTTGACTTATCGCAGGGAGAAGACGTAGAAATCCGCTAGCCGATAGGCGCTGGAGCTAGACAGAAGAAAAGCACAAGTGCCTTGCTCATCGGCGTCGGATTTCAGAATCTTCGAGTATGATAAAGGAAACACAGCGAGTATACTTTCTGGTCCTTCAAAAAACAGGAATCCTCCTTATTGCCACTGCTCTTTTCTTCTTATATAATAGGACCCTGTGATAAACACCGCAATATTAACACGAGTTAAGTATATACTAAGTACCACAAAAGAGTGAAATCTGATATCCTTTAAATGAGAGGACTTAAATATACACATTTAATGAAGAGAATGTTTTATACAACAGATAAAGAAATTCACACAGGGGGACAACATATGTTATCAGGATTAAAATTGAAAAACATCTTTTTTATTTTATTGGGGGCAGCAATCTTTGCATTTGGTGTTGTTCACTTTAATATTCAAAATAAATTAGCAGAAGGCGGTTTTACCGGTATCACACTTCTTCTTTTGAATTTATTTCATATAGATCCTTCATACTCCAATCTTGTACTCAATATTCCTGTCTTTATAATTGGCTGGAAGCTTCTTGGCAGAAAGTCATTTCTTTATACAATCATTGGAACAGTAGGAACTTCTCTTTTCTTATGGATCTTTGAACGCTATCATTTTCATATTCCTTTAAGTGACGATATGTTCCTGGCCGCTTTATTTGCAGGGGTTTTTATCGGTATTGGACTCGGAATTATCTTTCGATTTGGAGGTACTTCAGGTGGAGTAGACATCATTGCGAGGGTAGCCTTTAAATATAAAGGATGGGCAATGGGCAGAACAATGTTTATGTTTGATGCATGTGTAATTATCCTTTCCCTTCTGACTTACTTAAATTATAGACAAGCAATGTACACACTGGTTGCTGTTTTTGTTGGAGCCCGTGTAATTGATTTTATGCAGGAAGGGGCCTATACCGCTAGAGGAGCCTTTATCATTTCTGAAAAACATGATGAAATTGCTACCCAAATACATCAGATTATGGACAGAGGCGTAACCATTTTAAGAGGTCATGGCTCTTTCAGCAAACAAGACAGAGATGTTCTTTATTGTGTAGTCGGCAAAAACGAAATTGTCCGTTTAAAAGGCATCATCAGTTCAATTGATCCGCATGCTTTCGTTTCCGTTACTGAAGTTCATGACGTACTGGGTGAAGGCTTTACCCTTGATGAGAATAAAAAACCGATTGAGGTATAATTAGTCATACCATGGTTCAGCCGACTAAAAATAGGCACTGCATAAATTGCAGTGCCTATTTTCTGGAGTTAGACGAAGACTTCATTGGTTGATGAACGGAAACCTATATTTATGAAGAAAATGTCTTTATAATTAATTCTTATTCATGGATCCCTATCTTTGCTTTAATCCCAAGCAAGTAGCTTACAAACTTATCATCTGTAACCAGGAAAGCAGCATGATGAAGCTTTATATCCTTTTCCGCTTCATAAAAGGATGTATACCAAGAGATTTCCTTATGTTTCTTTTCAATTCCCCAACCCTTTTCTTCCTGATAAAAAATAAAAAAGGATTCACCTGAAGGATTGCTGTACAGGCTTCCTGATTCATTTTCTTTTATATTAAACCGATTTTTATGCGCATCTTGTCTTAAAGGCTCTGAATGAAAGGTCTTATCCACGAAAGAAACAAATGCTTCCGGTGTTAATTGGCAGCCTGATGCCTTTTTATGGCCCCCGCCTCCATATTCCCCTGCAATCTCAGAGACGTCTACGTGGTCATGAATTGTCCTAAAGCTTATCTTTTTCCTTCCAGCCATAATAATGGCGATATAATCCAGATGAGGAAATTCCTTCGAAAGCTCATTCCCCAGTTCCGAATGATAGGATTCAGCATGTACGACTCCGGCATTATAATTGTGGATTAGAGCCTGGTACACTTCTCTTTTCTTCCCTCTTATGTAGCGCTCAACTCTATTTTCCTCAATATCCAGAAGTTTTGTTTCCAATTCATCAAAACAAAACTCTCCCTGCATACGAAGCTTATTCAGCATTTTTTCTTCGAATTCCTCTATTGAAAACATATAAAATAAGTCATTCAGTCTTTTGGCTTCCAGGTTTTGATTCTTTTCCCATTCCCACGTATCATATAACCTGACCAATTCAACAAATTGGAACAGTGCAGATGTGAAATGTATATTATGCTTTTCTTTTAAATAATGTAAAAATAAAGAAGTGGCAGAAGCGAGTTTTCCCTCTTCCTCCTGTGTCTGAACATGCGCCCAATCATGGCGGTTAAGGTGCTCAGCCGTTTTATGATGATCAATCAATACTGCGTTTCCTCCAGCCTGGACAAAAGCAGAAATTTTTTCTTCATTTTTTTCGCTTACAGATAAATCTGTCACGATTAACGTGTTCTCTTGATTTTCCTGTTCCAAGAACATCTCCACGCGGGAATTCAGATTGGAAATAGAACAATAATAGACATGAATCTGTTCCCCAAAGGCCAGTTTAGCAAGAATACCGCATCCTATACCGTCTAAATCATTGTGTGTAAAAAGCGTGTACATATATAAATCCCTCCATCACTATGTATAAACATAACATTCCCTTTTTGTTTATGATATAAATACTAAAAATAATTTACCCATTCTTAACCTAGTTCAATGGCTGGTATTCCGATGCACAGTCTGCTTTCAGATTCATTGCTGCTTATGAACTATTTAATAAAATCCTTCCTTTTTTCAGTCTGCGCTGCATTTTTTCGTAAACAAATCACTTGCTTTTATACTAATACTTTAATCATTTATTTATGGCAACAAAGCGAGAAAAAAGGTCCGATTCAAAAAGGAAGGGATGATTCTAAAATCATCCCTTTTCCAGAACTATTGTCTATTATTATTGGACATATTTGAGAATATGAAAAGCAGCCTTAAAAGCTCTAATACAGCAACTGCAGCAGCAGCAACATATGTCAGGGCAGCTGCATTTAATACTTTCCGCGCCTCATGCTCTTCGCGGTTATTAATAATCCCAAGTGTCACAATTTGGTCCATAGCTCTGGATGAAGCATTGAATTCTACTGGCAGTGTAATAAGCTGAAAGAGCACTCCCAGAGACATAAGAATGATTCCCAGGAGGAGCATTCCCGACAAATGGGAGAACAGGCCAATCATAATGAAGATCCAAGAAGCATTTGTCCCTATATTGGCAACAGGCACTAGAGAATGGCGAAAACGAAGAGCGGCATAGCCTTGTTTATCCTGTATTGCATGGCCAACCTCATGAGCAGCAACCGCTGTTCCTGATATTGAACCTCCAAAGTAGTTATCTGTTGACAGATTTACCGTTTTATTTGCCGGGTTATAGTGATCACTTAAAAATCCATTATGTTCTAATACTCTGACATCATATAATCCGTTCTCGTCAAGGATTCTTCTCGCCACTTCTGCGCCGGTCATCCCTGAGGTAGATTGCACCTTTGTATACTTATTAAACGTGTTTTTAACTTTAAACTGAGCCCAAATTGGTATGATTAATATGATAATATAGTAAATCAAATATGCTCCCATTTCAGCCTCCGTGTTCATGTTAATACAACCATTTTATTAGAAAGATCGAAAATGGTCAATCATTTCGATTCTTCTGATGGCGATCTAGTTTTTGTCCTAAATATTTTCTCCATCCGACATAAGATAAAGTCAGAATGATGATTCCTCCAGTGGTGAAAATTACCCACCATAAAGAAGGATCCGTTTGATCTTGCGACATCTGGTTAAACACATCTTTAAGATCAGTCCCAAGCTGATTCATTTGTTTCAGCTGTCTGTCCGTACCTTCACTAGTTCTATAGTTGTCAAGATAGTTAACTTCCGCATCCAGCCTTTGAACAGTTTCAAACGGAATATCCACTTTCAAGGATGGTTCAATAATATTGTATTGAACCAGAAATTGATTTAGCCGAAAATAGTATGCCTCTATATCTCCTTTTTTAGCCGCAGCCTTCGCTTCATCAAAAGCGGACATGACCGGTGATTCCATATCCGTCCAGAGAGGCTGATATCTGGAGTTTAAGGCATCTGTAACGAGACGGAAAGTAGTGACTTTATTGAGCTTATCCTCAGGGGAAGACTGCATACTCGTTACAGATCGTAAAGCCGAATCGTGCGAAAGAGTCAAAACACGCAATTCATCCATTGAAAACTGGCGCGCCTTAATCGTTTCACTTGTAAAAATGGAAGAAAAGTAATCCAGAAGCTGTTTTGCTTCGTCGTACCTTCCCAGCTTTGTCATTTGCAGTGCTTCATCAGCTACATCATCAAGCTTTGTAAGCGGCGGCGACTGAACACTTGTATTCGCAGCATATACATTTCCGAACGCCAGCAAGAAAATGGCACACAGAAGAAAAACGACCTTTACTTTCATTCTTGTCCCCCCTCAAACTACTAGTAAAGTGTATGATAAGTAGGACAAGAGTAGACCACTTTTGTCTAATCAAAAAGAACCCCTTTTTAAGGTAATAAGGACCATTTTAGGCGTCCTTTTCTGATAGTCAAATAATACGTAATTCCAATAGAAGCAATACTTAGCCAGAAGGTAAAATATCCTATCTCCCTTATGTACAAATACAGACTTTCATATCTTGGAAACTGCATATAAACATAGTCAATAATATCATTATGTAAAGTCCAAACAGCAGCTACTGCTAAATGTCTTAATCTCAACCTATAAAAAGGAGAATAGAGCAGACCTTCTAAAGACATACAGGCATGCGAAAAGATAAGCATATAACCCTGCCAGGCTAAGCTGCCGTCAACTATACGTGTCAATATATTCATTGCAACCGCCCATACCCCATATTTAAATAAAGTCACAATAGCCAGAGCTTCAATATATGGCACGTTTTTTTTCAGAAGAAAAGAAACAAGAACAATTACAAAAAACAAACTTGCTGTTGGACTGTCTGGTACAAAAGCCAGAAATTGGACAGGAGTGTCTGCCAGCTGCCAGCCGTACCAGTAAAACCCATAGGCTGTTCCCAATATATTAACGATTAATAAAACTAAGATGACTAAGCGATTGGAAAGCAGATAATATAAATAGTTCATAAATACCTTTCACCTCAAACCTAAGTATGCAATGGATTAACCTCATTAGTAAGGATTGCCTCTTTTCCCATAAAATCAAACATATGAGTAAAGCTTTTTATGTGCATATCCGTTCCAACCAATTTTTATTTTTAATTAACTTGGGACTTTACCGAGAGATCGATATTTTCTCTATTCTTCCTTTCGGTTGTTTTCCACTACAGTTGTTCTCTTTACGGAAGGGAACGGTGGGGGTTTTCCATGCTGTTTTCCTTCTTAATGCAGCTTCCTCGAGACGTTTTTCCCTCAGATGTCTTTGCCCTTCCCCTCAAATCATTAGGGGGGTAAAACTTCACACTGAATCCTAGAAAGCCCCAAAGCGAAAAAAAACTGGCACCATGGCCAGCTTTATTGAGAACGTCTTTATTTACATATATTGAAGCAGGTATATACCTAACAGGGCTATCATGCATGGCAAAAATAGCGGAAATAGAAAATAATAAAAGCTTTTATTATTTATTACTTTTTAAACCTGCAATAAAGTCTGCCAGCTTTTTAAGATCGGCCTTGGACCCTTTAAATTGGTTAGGAGGCATTTTTTGATATCCATGCTGAGCAATATCCTCAATTTTTGCCGCATTAAATGGTACATTTGTGAGGGCTGGAGCAACTGCACCTCCCTGAAGATTATCTCCATGACAAGTTATACAGGTTTGCTTCGAGAAAATTTTATAGCCATCCGAATTTTTGTCGATCGTAACCTGGGGCCTGATTGCTCCTTGCTCTGCTGCTTTCTTCCAGTCATGGTGCGCTGCCGCCTCCCATGTTAAATAAAATACTGCACTTACAGCCAACAGCATAAAGCCCGTTGCGAGCGGCCTTTTTAACGGGCGGCGTTCCGGACCGCGATCAATAAAAGGAGCCAGAAGCAAGCCTACGAAAGCGATACCCGGAATAACAAGGCCGATTAAATTATAAGGTCCAGAGGCATATGAATACTTTAACATTTCATATAAGAACAGAAAGTACCAGTCCGGCATTGGGATATACCCTGTATCAGTCGGATCCGCGATCCTTTCCAACGGTGATGGATGTGCAATAGTTAAGCAAAGAAAACCTACTAGAAAGACCGCACCCACCATCCATTCTTTTAGCAGAAAGTTTGGCCAGAACGCTTCTGTTTTGCCGGGATATTCCGAGTAATCTTTTGGAATATTTGGCTTTCGATTGGCTGGAACACGTGAGTCCCCAACAAATTTCATTCCCTTGCCACGATGCATGTCGTCCCCTCCTTTTGGTTAAATTCGTCATCATTTCCTCAGCTAAAACATTATAGCGGACCGGAAATCCCCTGTTTACGAATCATTAAGAAGTGAGCTGCCATTAAGGCGAGCAATACAGCCGGAAGGAAAAATACATGGATAGCAAAAAATCTCGCTAATGTCTGTGCCCCTACAATATCAGGGCTTCCAGCCAACAATGTTTTTACATAAGGTCCAATTAATGGAACAGAATCAGCAATCTGAAGACTTACTTTTGTAGCAAATAGCGCTTTCATATCCCATGGCAGCAAGTAGCCTGTCAAGCCAAGACCAAGCATAACAAAGAAAATGAGAACTCCAACAATCCAGTTTAATTCACGTGGTTTTTTATAGGCGCCCTGGAAGAAAACACGCAATGTATGTAAAAATAACATTACAATGACTAAACTTGCCCCCCAATGGTGCATGCCGCGGACGATTTGGCCAAACGCAACTTCATTTTGGAGATAATATACCGACTCCCAGGCATTTTTAATATCAGGCACATAGTACATAGTCAAAAACATACCCGATAAAATTTGGATGACTGTAATGAAAAACGTCAATCCTCCAAAACAGTAAACAAAAGCTGAAAAATGATGTGCAGGGTTTACATGTTCCGGTACTTCATGATCAGCAATATCCCGCCACAAAGGCGTAATATCCAAACGCTCATCAACCCAATCATATAGTTTATTAAGCATACTTACGCCCCCTTTACTTTACGTATGGATTTGGAATCGGCTTGCCTAAATACACGAAACCGTCTTTAATCTTGGTTGGATAGGCATCCAAAGGTTTAGGAGGCGGTGTGCCCGGAATATTTTTTCCATTTTTCTGATAACGGCCTCCGTGACAAGGACAATAAAACTGATTAGGGAAACTCTTGTTGTCATTCCAGCCGACTGTACATCCTAAGTGCTTGCATGTTGGTGAAAGTGCTACAATCTCCCCTTTGTCATCTTTGTAAACCCATGCAGTTTGTGTCACATTGGATTTGTACCAGCCATCGGCCTCTTCATAGGTAAAGTTTACGCGCACTGGATCATTCGTTAATTTTGAAGCTTCTTGCTGTGTCGCATGAAATTGGCCGGATGCCTCGACCTTTAAAGCAGGATCAACCGCAAACCGCAGCATCGGCATAAGAATTCCGGCAGCCATAAATCCACCAACACCCGTCAGCGTATAGCTAAGAAATTGTCTTCTTGTTACAGGATCTTTGCTCATTCCATTCCCCCCTATGGCAGTTACCCACCTTAAATGGACAAAATATTCACAAAAAACAGACTAGGACATTTCAATAATATATCAATCTTCCAATTAGGTCAATATCTTCCTTTTCCTGTACTTTACTGTGTTTTTACTATGAAAATCCTAAACACCTCTCTGCCATTTTTTCGCAATAATATTTATTAGCTGCTTCACCTGGTCTTCCATTATCGAAAACTTGTAATTCTCTTCCATATGCTCCAATGGAATGGACGGAAGCCAAAATACATCTCCTTTATACATATGTTCACATGTTTTCCAATAATGATCAGAAGTTAGATAAAACAAATGTGCAGCATCACTCTCCAATATTTCTTTTTCCCAGTCAAGCAAATTCAATTGTTTCCTTTGCTCATCCTGCTGTGCTAAATATGTATAGGGCGGGAGCAAAAACATTCTGCCTCTGAACTGTGTTTCGAGCATGTTTGTTAACAACTGAATAAACTCTCCCTGGGATGCCAAGAGTTTGATGTTTGTTCCAACCGAAACCGGCACCAGGGGGACGATAATCGTATCGATATACTTCTTTTGTTTTAAAAAAACATCAGCATCTTTTGCAGTCCAACGCATTTTGTCACACCTTCATACTTTTTATTTTATCTTATCATGTTAACGAAAGCACAGCCATCCTACCAAATAACGGGTTATGAGTGAACTCTTGTAATTTCCTTAAAACTCCTGACTGCGACTTTTATATAGCAACCTTTTTTTAGAGAACTGCAAGCGCCTTGCTCATCGGCGTAAGGATTTTGCAGTCTTCAACTCGAGATAAGGGAACTAGATGTTGACTTATCGCAGCGAGGAGACCAGATATCCGCTAGCCGCTGTACTTTATCTAATAAACTATTTTAAACTTCCCTTTGGCTCTGATAATCTTTCTTGTTGATTTCAAATCAACATAGGGTATTACTACGATATGCATAACTGTGTTTGCCCTGCCTGGTAATTTTCTCGCCAATCCAATATGGATGTAAAAACAACTAAATTGGTAACAGACTTTAACAATGAACTGCAGTCCTCCTTGTTGTCTGTTTACTTAGGCTCTTTTCGTACCCGCCATAAAGAATGATTCATACAGCAGGTCTTATATGAATATTTATGATTTGCTTACGAAATGATACCGCGAAGAACGCATCCGGATAAATCCATTGTAAATAAAGAAGCAACCTATACGAAAAAATACGTTTGTCTATGTCGGCACTAACAAATAGGTGCCGCATTTTGAAAGAAAAAACACCTTAAAGAGGTGTTCTTAATTCAGACTATTTAGTTGGTCAGTCAGCAGTTGAAATGTTTTTTGATCCTGTCTGTCCAAGGCATCATCAATTGCTTTTAAAAGCTTTTCTCGCTGAAAGGTATCTATGCTGTGTTTTAGAAATTTTTCAACGGTCAGCCTGTCTTTATCATTCATATATAAATCTTCCGGCATAAATGGATTTTCCTCAAGTACAGCCGCATATTGATACGATAAATTTGATGACTTAAAGTTTAATTGAATATATATATCCTCTTCCCGATTCAATCGAATATCATGAAACGATTTTTCTGCATCGGTTGTCATTATGTTTTCTTTATAAAAACGGAACGGTACATTTTCCACACAATGTGTCGACATGATCAGCCCTCTTGGACAATAATGAGCTTCTTCAACGAAGTGAACTTTCCCCATTAATTGGTCATGGCTCATAAGATAGTTTAAAATCCACACAGATTCTCTTCTTTTTAACTGATAGTGATTTAAAAACCAGCGAATAAATTCCTTTTTCTCGTTGACAGAAACAGGGGTGGCAGCCAATGTAAATCCCTCCTCAGCCCACATTTTGAAAGACTTGCATGCCTTCCTTTTTTGATAAATGATCAACCATTAATAAAAAAAGGCTTTCTTCCTTCATCCATTAAAATACTATTATGACTTGTTTGGTTATTACAGGGAAGTATTTGGATTCCCTAATCGTTAAGACGCTCCAGAATAAGAGACCATTCTTCATTTGCAGGTTGTTCTTGAAGCAGTTTGCCAAAGATCTGAGCTGCTTTTTTTCTATCCCCTTCCTCAATCAGGAAGTATCCATAATCCGACATAAACTCTTGGTTGTTCTTTAAATCATTATATGCTAACTCATAATGTTTTAATGCATTTGAATAATTTTCTGATTTCTGATTTGCGACTGCGCAATCCCAATGAAGTTCGGGATCCAGATCCCCTTCTTGCTCCATTAGTTGTATAATTTCCTGAACGTCTTCATATCTTTCCTGATGCAATAATAGCTTATTCAAGGCTAATGCTGCATCCAAATAGCCTGGATCTAATGTTAAAGCTGTCCTGAAATATTCTTCTGCCTGTTCCTCATCCCCTGCCTTTAAGGCAAGTTTTCCACCAAATTGGTACAACTCCTTATTAAAGTCGTCCAGTTTAATTCCTTCCTTAACAGCAGAAAGCGCATGATCAAGGTTTTCCTCTTGTTCATATGCTTTTCCCAAATACAAGTACAAGGAATGATAGTCCGGGTCGAGCTCCTTTAACTGGTTAAACAATTGAATGGCCTTTGCATAGAAGCCTGCCTGGTAAGCTGTTAATGCATAGCCGAATAAAGTATTTATTTCCACCTGGTCCTCTATAGCTTGTTCGTAATAAGCAAGCGCTTCTTCAAAAGATCCTGCGGCACTATATACCTCTGCCAGGCGGCTATTAATATTTACTCCTTGAATTTCCTCTTCTTTGGCTTGTTTCACTGCCTCGTAGCATTTTGCCGCTTCATAGTAACGGGCTATAGATGCATATAGTTCTCCAAGAGCAAAATCAATGACAGGCTCTTCGGGCATTAGTTCCTTTGCTTCCAACAGTTTTTTTTCGCTTACTTCAAATAGTCCCTGCATTTGATAAAGATCTGCTAAAAGAAGAAGCGCACGGGGATATTCAGGATCCGTCTCCGCAATAGAGTCAAGTAAAAGAATAGACTCCTCTTCCTTATCCATATCAATATATATTTCTGCAAGAGCAATGAGAATTTCACCTTCATCAGGATAGCTTTCAAGCAATAGTTCGTAAAGTTCTCTTGCTTCCGGCATAAACCCGAGCCTGACGAGCTCTTCTGCTAACATATATTTCTCTTCATCAGAACCATATGTTTTGATTTTTTTGTATTCTTTTTCTGCCTCGGTTAAGTTACCGCTCTCTAAATGCTCTATCACACGTTCTAGCTGTTCCATAAGATGTTCCCTTCCCTATACTAGATAAATAATGCTGGCTTATGAATGACAATTTCTTCCCCATATCCAGGCCTGAAAAACGTCTGTTTTCCTGCTGCTGCTACCTGTCCTTTATGAACCATCACTGCAAGGCTTAATTCGTCAGGCTGCATTTCTCCTAACCCCCCTGAATGTTCGTCTTTTAGATATAAGTTATAATTAATTTCTCCTCCTATATGCAAATCTCCTCTTTTTGGATACAGCCCAAATTTCTTCAAATTATGTAGGGGTATTGGCGAACTGTCAGGAATTTCGTCAAAACACGAAGGAAGCTTTTCGGCATCCATCACTTTTTTCCACTCTTTGATAATTCTTTGCTTATGGATCTCGTTCACTTTAGAGACAAAAGGGACAAGAACTGGATTATAAGGAAACATAGATTCCTTTATCCATCCCCAGGGTATCAGATGAAGGTCGGCCCCATCTTCAAGTCGCAAAAAAATACAAGGTATTTTAAACTTTTTACATTTACGGATGAAAGTTGTCGAAATTCTTTTTAGAGGAATTTTTACACCGAGAACATAATCTATGGGGCAATTTAATAAGGATTGTCTTTTTTGGGCTAATGCTTCTTCGAATTGTGTCTCACTATTCATTTCTACTACAGATACTACTGTTGAGCATCCTTTAAGCATAAAATTTTCTGCAAAGTGCTGCTTGAACTGTTGAAATGTACCGCCTGGTGTGTTCATATCAAGCATAACAAGCGTGGGGCCGATTATAAAAGAAGAAACATCCATTCTCATATGTTTGTCCCTTCTATAATGAGGCCTCATTCCGTAAATCATATTTTCCTTGATAAATATAGAAGATTTTTTCAAATGTTCTTCTACTATAATATCTGCTTCTTCAATAATATACAAACCTTACCCCTCCTAAAGCCTGTTTACTTTTTTAACAAGCTATGAGGGGAAGGCTGGAAAAATGCCAAAGGAATTGAGCTGTTACTTAGTTAATGTCTCCAGATCTTGAAAAAATTCCGGATAGGACACCTTAATGGCTTCCGGTCCTTCCAAATAAATGGTATCACTGCTGATCAGCGAAGCAATAACTAACATCATTCCCATTCGATGGTCACCGTAGCTTTTAACCTTTCCGCCAAGAATGGTAGATTTACCGTGAATGATCATGCCATCCTCCGTTGCTTCAATATCAGCTCCCAAAGAGGTAAGCTCATTTACCACTGCGTCAATTCGGTTTGTTTCTTTTACCTTTAACTCTGCAGCATCTTTAATAATGGTGGTTCCTGATGCTTGGGTAGCAAGCAAGGCGATAATGGGGAGTTCGTCAATCAGCCTTGGAATAAGCGAGCCCGATATTTCAATCCCCTTAAGATCGGAGGATTTAACTACAATCGATCCCTTTTGCTCGCTTTCTCCTGTATTATCAGGTTCAACCTGTATGTAAGCGCCCATCCTTTCAAGAACTTCAATGATACCTGTCCTGGTAGGATTTAAGCCAACACTTTCAATAGTTACCTCACTATTCGGTGTAATCGCTGCGGCAACCATAAAAAAAGCAGCTGATGAGATATCGCCAGGGACATCGACGGACGCATTTGAGAGATTTTGCCTGCCTCTTAGTAGAATTGCACTTTCATTTCTATCTACTTCACCCTCAAATTGGCGTATCATTCTCTCTGTATGATCACGTGTTGGTACAGGCTCCATTATGGTCGTTATGCCATCGGTTTGCAAACCCGCAAATAACAACGCTGATTTTACCTGTGCACTCGCTACTTTCATAGTGAAATCTATCGCTTGCAGCTTCCCTCCCCGAATTGATAAAGGGGTATATTGTCCATTTTCTCTGCCATCAATAATTGCCCCCATGTTCCTTAAAGGATCTGCTACCCTGCTCATAGGCCTCTTGGCAATTGAACTGTCACCAATAAGGATAGAATGAAACGGCCTTCCTGCGAGAACCCCCAGCAGCAATCTTGTTGTTGTTCCAGAGTTCCCTACATCTAGGATGGAAGCTGGCTCTTTTAAACCGTCCCATCCCTTCCCGTTTACAATAATTTCTTCCTTCTTTTCTTCAATTTCAACTCCAAGCTTTTTGAAACAAGAAATTGTGCTCAAACAATCTGCACCCTTAAGGAAATTCCGAATAACCGTTTTTCCATTTCCAATGGCTCCGAACATAATAGCCCGATGAGAGATGGATTTATCGCCAGGTACTCGAAGCCTCCCTCTAATGGATGGCTGCTTTGCATCAAGCTGAATGGTGTTCATTGATTTACCTCCATTATCAAACCATTTGCATTTTTTCAATCTCTGTAAAGTTCGTAAGTGGTTTTTTGCTTTAGGCAATGAAAGGCCCGCTCACGGTCTTCTTCCGTTTGAAAGCTTACCCTGAGAACTCCGTAGATATCTTCCCTGGTTTCAAGGATTCTAATATTCGTAATGCTGATTTTTTCGTCTGCAAAATGCCCCGTTATTTCCGAAATGACACCCGGATAATCCGGAACATCAATAAATAAATCATAAAAGGAGCGAATAGCGCCAGGCTCACTCGATGGCAACTGATCTCGGTACTCTTTGGCCAGAGAAAAAAAGGTATGCAGACCATTATAGTCCTCTGAATGAAGAAGCGCTGTTATTTTTTCCATTTCCTCCATCCATTTGTCCATTAATTCTAATAGGACTTCTTTATTCCTCAGGCTGATATCAGACCACATCACTGGGCTCGAAGATGCAATTCTTGTAATATCGCGAAAACCGCCTGCAGCCATTCTTTGAAGCAAAGGAAATTTGTCTTGATTCTCTTTTGCCTGGCCAACTAAAGAAGCAGCAATAAGATGAGGGAAATGGCTGATAATTCCGGTTATGCCATCGTGTTCTTTTGCAGAAAGCGTAATAAACTTAGCGTGTGTACCGCTTAGCCATTTCTTCAATTTGTCAACTTCAACTGATTGCTCACTGTGAAGAGGGGTAAGAATATAAAAAGCATTTTCAAATAACCTTTCTTTTGCAGCAGCCACCCCGCTTTTATGGGAACCAGCCATCGGGTGTCCGCCAATAAAACAAATGTCTTTTTCCACTAAAAGAGCTGCCTGATCCACTACACTTTTTTTAGTGCTTCCTGTATCAGTGATTAAGACATCCTTCTTTAAATTCATAAGGGCAAGTCTTTCGATCCATTTTTCTGTTTCTATTATCGGCGCTGCCAATATCACCAAGTCAGCTCTTTCCGCATCAGACTGAAAGTTTTCCGAGCACTCATCGATCACTCCCAGTATTTTTGCCAGCTCCATTTCATTTTTTTTTACATCATATCCGATAATGGTGGCTTTTGGATGCTGCCTTTTAATTGTCAGAGCTAACGATCCGCCTATTAATCCAAGACCAACAATAAAAACATTTCCTTGCATCAATACTCCCCCTGTACTCACTGTTTCTCTATAAATTCCGTCATTGCAGCAATTAAATCGTCATTTTGCTGTTCAGTACCCACCGTAATCCGCACGCTTGTCGGTGCTCCCAAAGCTTTACCAGAGCGGACAATAAAACCTTTTGTTAAAAGGTACTGAAAGACTTCATCCCCATCCCGTTCAAAATCAATTAAAATGAAGTTCGTTTGAGAAGGATAGTAATTGAGGCCCTTTTCCTCACAAAAAGCATAAAATTTCTCTAGGGCTTCTCTCGTTTTAGTACGGCACTCTTCTACAAAAGCTTGATCCTGAATGGCGGCAGCTGCTGCTATTTGTCCAAGTACATTTGTATTAAACGGAGGCCTTGCAGGCTCTAATGCATTAATAATGTCGGGAGATGCAATACCGTATCCTACCCGGAAGCTCGCAAGTCCGTATATCTTAGAAAATGTTCTCGTAACAATGACATTGTTATAGTCTTTCACCAAGTCAATGGATCCATAGAAATCCTCTGCCACGACATATTCAAAATAAGCTTCATCCAAAACAACCAGTATATCTTTGCTTATTTGTTCGAGGAAATTTCGTAATTTCTTTTCAGGTGTATACGTTCCAGTTGGATTATTCGGATTGCATATCCAAACGACCGTTGTTTGCTCATCAACCTGGTCGAGCATTGCCATAAGATCATGTTCACCATTGACCAGCGGGACTTCCCTCACTTCTGCCCCATCCAATATTGCATTGTGTCGGTATTGTGAAAAGGTTGGAGTAGCCATAACTGTATTCTTTCCTGGTTCTAACAGAGCCCTTGATATTATTTGAATTAATTCATCTGTTCCATTCGTAAAAATCAATTGATCTTCTGAAACGCCTAGGGCGGAAGCTGTTGCCTTTCTTAACTCTGTCGCATAACCATCCGGATAGATCGTATAAGATTTTTGTGGTTTTTCAAGAATTTCAGTGACATATTTTGAATGCCCAAAAGGATTTTCATTTGAAGCCATTTTAACAATGGATTCAAGACCAAACATTTTTTTCACTTCTTCTGTAGATTTACCCGGCTGATATGCGGGCAATCCAATCACTTGGCTCTTCCATTTCATCTCCATTCCACTCCCATTCAATTATGACTATTTTTTGTAAGGCTCTGTTAAAAATCTAGGTTGATATTAAACCAAGATCGATTAAGCTGAAATTAACAGTCAGGACCAACAGCGCTATGCATATCAGAATATTACCCAATATTCATTTGAATTCAGCGTAGGATTGCAGCGGAAGGCACGAGAGACTCCTGCTTAGAAAAGCATGTAAGAGGAAACCCCGCAGGAGCTTGCGACGAGGTGCTCGACTATCTCGCGCTGAAAGCGAGTGCCTGCAGCTATATCAACAAGAATGATTAACAGAGCCTTTTGCCTTTTGTAAAGATATTTTTCTCTATTTGTTTTCTACATCAATTGATAAAAGCATTCTCTTAAAAGCTTTTCATCTGCCTCTTCCATTACTGGTTTGCCAATTTCCTTCAATAAAACAAACATTGGCTTCTGGGCAATCGCTTTTTTGTCCCGCTTCATCCATTGAAGGAGTTCTTCAAAGCCCGCTTCCTTAGGAATTCTCCATTCATAACCAAGCTTTTCAATCCATTGAATAAATTCATCCAAAGGAAATTGTAACCCTAATTGCTTCCGGCTTATACTAAGTGCAAAGATCATCCCTGTCATGACAGCTTCTCCATGCGTCAAAACACCATAGCCTGCATTTGCCTCAAGAGCATGGCCAAGTGTGTGCCCAAAGTTCAAAAAGGCACGGATCCCCATTTCTTTTTCATCCTCCTGAACCACTGCTGCTTTTACTTCCATTCCTTTTTTTAAGTAAAAAGGTAAATTAGGCATAGAGGTTAAATCAACTGCTTCTTTCATTAGCTGTTTTAAAAACAGAGGATCCGCAATCAAGGCTTCTTTTACCACTTCAGCAAATCCGCTTCGTATCTGGCGGGGAGGCAAAGTGGACAAAAAAGGAGTATAGTAAATAACTGCTTCAGGATGGTGAAACACCCCCACCAGATTTTTTCCCAGAGGATGATTTATAGCGACTTTTCCACCCACGGCACTATCGTGTGCAAGAATAGTGGTTGGAATTTGGATATAGTGAATCCCTCTCATAAACGTGGCGGCTACAAACCCGGAAAGATCTCCTACCGCACCGCCTCCAAGCGCAAGAATACAGGCTTTACGGTCCAGTCCAGCTTCTATTGCAAATGATAAGCACTTTTCATAAACAGAAAATGTCTTGGCTTTCTCACCGCTTGGTGCTGAATAAACGACTGGAGAAGTACTTTCCGGCAAGCTATTGAGTAATGTTTGTAAATGTAATTTGCCTACCGTTTCATCTGTAACAATCATTATTTTGGAATATGTTCTTTCCGATAATATTGCTCTCAATTCCTGCAGAGCATTTTCTCCCACAAAAGCTGGATATTTTTTTCCCGGTACCTTAATATCTATTATTTGCATTAGAATAACCTTCCGTACTCTTTTTGTTCTTTGACAGCTTGAACTAAAGTACCTAATCGATCTCCGTTAAATTGATCAACAAGAGCAGCTGCCAGTTCCCATGCTACTGCAGCTTCCGCCACTACGCTTGCCGCAGGAACTGCACAGCTGTCGGAGCGTTCTATGCTTGCAGTAAATGGTTCTTTCGTGTCGATATCAACACTTTGAAGCGGTTTATAAAGGGTCGGAATAGGTTTCATTACACCACGGACAATAATGGGCATTCCTGTTGTCATCCCGCCTTCAAATCCGCCAAGACGGTTGGTTTTCCTAGAATAGCCTTCTTCCTCCGACCATACAATCTCATCATGAACACGGCTTCCTGGGATTCGGGCCATTTCAAATCCAAGACCGAATTCTACACCTTTAAATGCATTAATACTCATAATGGCAGCAGCAATTTTCGCATCGAGTTTCCGATCATAGTGGACATAGCTCCCTACGCCTGGAGGCATACCTTCTACTATAACTTCCACAATTCCACCTATGGAGTCCCCATTTTCCTTTGCCTGGTCAATGGCTTCCATCATTGCTTTTTCTGCTGTTTCATCAAAACATCTCACAGGAGATTGTTCTGTCCTTTCCTTTAATTCCTTAAGTGTAGAATAGTTTGGAGTATTTGCTCTAACTCCTCCAATCTCTAAAACGTGTGAAGCAACTTCTATGCCCAGTTCCTTTAACAATGTTTTTGCAACGGCGCCAGCTGCCACTCTAACCGTTGTTTCCCTTGCTGATGATCTCTCCAGGACATTTCTTAAATCACGATGCCCATATTTTATACCTCCAATTAAATCGGCATGTCCAGGACGTGGTCTGGTCACTTTACGTTTAATTTCCGATTGCTCTTCCTCAAGGGGCTCAATCCCCATGATATTTGTCCAATGGGTCCAATCTTTATTTTCAACTATAAGGGCAACGGGTGAACCAAGTGTATAGCCATGCCGGACTCCGCCTGTAATTTGAACGCGATCCTTTTCAATTTGCATTCTTCTTCCGCGTCCATAGCCTTTTTGACGACGTGCCAGATCAGCATTAATATTCTCTTCTGTCAGAGTCAATCCGCTTGGCAGCCCTTCAATAATGGCTGTTAACTGCGGACCATGTGACTCACCTGCTGTTAAATATCTCACAAACTCCCCACTCCTTTATCACTTTAAAGTATGTATGTATCACTATATCATAATAGCAGCTTTTTTACATAAAAAATCAACATATAATAGCCTTCTAAAAAAGGACCTGTTAATCCTGGCTGTTAATTTAGCTGAGGTGCGAGTTTTTCGCAAGAGGATGTGAAGGATCCTTTCTGCTGTGCTCGTGCTGGGCAGCCCTTTTATTATCATGAATCTCACATATCCGTTCCAATTACCAGGGGACATGATCAACTTGCAGCCTAATAATGAAATAAGAATAACGTACTTTTTAAGTTCTGCTAATTGAAAGCTACTATTTGCAGCTTTTCATCCTTCTCAAAAAAATATTCTTATTAGATTTTTTATAAGGCTATTCTAAAATGATCATTTCTGCGAGGTCGAAGCATCTAACCTTCTCGTTATGGGAGAAAGGAACATTTTCATTCGCTATGGTGCGAATTTGATTACCATGGTGGTCTCTATTAAAGAACAATGTTGATTTTAACCTATGTTGATTGGCGCTGATACGCGAGACTCCTTTATAGCTAAGTCTGTTAGGGGAGCCCGCCCACAGAAGTGAGTGCCTGCAGCAGAAATCACAGGATTAACAAAGCCTTTTATAAAAAAAGGTATCTTCTATCTCTAAATTGTATTCCCTTGGTGTGAAAATCTGTTCGGTACTTCCTACAAACAAAGAGCCGCCAGGACGAAGAGACTCGCTAAATTTACGATACAATAGCGTCTTTGCTTCTTCTGTAAAATAAATCAGTACATTTCGGCAAATAATTAAATCGAAAGGATAATCAAATGGCTCCGCAAGCAAGTTATGCTGTTTGAAAGTTACAAGTCTTTTAATTTCTGGAGAAATTCGGTACAAGGAACCATCCTGTTGAAAATATTTTTTTTTCATTCCTACGGGGACCTCCGATAAAGAACGTTCTTGATAAACACCTTCCCTCGCTCGCTGGATGGCCAAGTTGTCAATATCCGTGGCCAAAATGGAAAATTGGGAACCCGGAAGATAGTTGGATAAAATCATTGCGAGTGTATAAGGTTCTTCCCCCGTGGAAGATGCTGCGCTCCATATTTTCAATGGTTTATTTTCAGCTATTAGCCGGGGCAGTATTTTGTTTTCCAATACACTCCAGCGCTGGGCATTCCGAAAAAATTCCGTCACATTAATTGTGATTCTATCTAAAAATTCATTTAAAAGCAGCGTACTGCTATTCATTTCTTTAAAATACTCTTGAAAAGAATCAAATCCTCTTTTTTCATAGAGAGTTGCCAGCCTTCTTTTCATTTGTCCTTCCTTATATAGGGATAAATCAATTCCCGTTTTCTTCAAGACTTGGACACTAAATTGCTGATAATCTTGATCCATTATTTCTACCTCAATCATTTATAATTTGAATATTTCAAGTATACAGGACAGTTTGTTCCAATGGTAGAAAATAAATCAAAGGAGAAAAAAATTACTAGCCAAACTGAGAAAAGGTAAAGTCTTCGGTTGATAAAAGAAAAAAATGTTTAGGTATCTCAGGAAGGAGAACGAGAAATGCGCTAGCCGAAAGGCGCTAAGAGCTAAACAGAGACTACATTGGCTTAATAACTTTTTTAATAAAGAACTTTATACTTTTGGCTTTGTTAATGGACATCGTTGTTTTTAACTCATTCGTCTGAAATAGCCGTTTCACACTCCTTTCAGTACAGCCATACTTTTAAAAAACAAAAAGAACTGGCACAAAGCCAGTTCTTTTTGTTTTTTAATAGATCCACTCGTTAATCAGTCTTGTATATTCGATTAATTCTTCCTGTGAGAAAAATAAACCGATTTCTCTTTCTGCACTTTCAGGTGAGTCAGAGCCATGAATAATGTTTTTGCTAACAGTTGCCGCATACTCTCCACGAATCGTTCCTGGAGCAGAATCCTTAGGATTTGTAGCGCCCATCATTTGGCGTGCAGTAGCGATTACATTTTCACCTTGCCAAACCATAGCAAATACCGGGCCGGAAGTAATAAAGCTAACCAGTTCACCAAAGAATGGACGCTCTTTATGCTCTCCATAGTGCTTTTCAGCTAATTCAGTTGATATTTGCATTAATTTTGCTCCTACAAGCTGAAAACCTTTTTTCTCAAAGCGGGATACGATATCTCCGATTAATTGTCTTTGTACGCCATCGGGCTTTACCATTAAGAACGTTTTTTCCACTGTTACCACCCCTATTATGTATATGGATCATGATTATATGACCCACGAAAAATAGTAACATTATTATACTCATTTGGCAACAAAAACTGCAAGCGCTTGCTACGCCTTTATTATAGGATGCCAAAAAGTTTTTTTTCTTTTTAAAATACTTTTTGGCATAATTTTCACCCTAAAACTTTCTTTTTCCAATATAGTGGGCGATATCAAGCAAGGACTTTTTAACTCTGTTGGATGGAAGTTCATGAAGGATAGAAATGGCTTTATCCAGATATCTCTTGCTAATGGCATAGGATTCTTCAATGGCACCCGTTTCTTTAATTCTGGTAATAATACGCTTCATTTCTTCCCTTGAGGTCTGCTCATTTACCTTTTGGATTTCGGAAATAATGCTGCTATCCCTCATGGCAAACAAAACAGGCAGTGTGATATTCCCCTGACGCAAGTCATCACCTGATGGTTTTCCTAATTCCTTTTCGGTTGAAGTAAAATCCAAAATATCATCAATAATTTGATATGACATTCCTACGTAATAGCCAAATCGAAACAGTTTGCGATGAATTTGCTCCTCTGCTCCTGCCGCAACAGCTCCTAATTCACAGCTTGCAGCTATTAACAATGCAGTCTTTCTTTTTATTCTTCTAAGGTAATCTCTTAAGTTCTGGTCAAAACGATACTTATCCTTTATTTGTTCAATTTCACCCAGACATACCTCTACAATGGTGTTAGCCAAAATGCGATGGGCTTCCGCGTTTTCAATGTTCGTCATGTACTCAAGTGAACAGGCAAGAATATAGTCACCAGTATACATCGCTATTCGATTATCCCATTTAGCCTTAACAGTAGGCTTTCCCCTACGGAGCTCGGCATCATCAATCACATCATCATGGACAAGCGACGCCATGTGAATTAATTCCAGAGCCACAGCAACGTTTTTTACCGCCTCAATATCGTAGTCGCCATATTTTGCACCCAATAGAACAAATACAGGACGAAGACGCTTCCCACCAGCATGCAATAAGCTGGTGGATGCTTCCTGCAAAAGCAGGGAATTTGATTTAATCGCCGTTTCCAGCTCTTTTTCTATTAGTGCAATATCCGCCTTTAAGTACGAATACATCATTTGTAATTTCATATTGTATCCACCCAGCTTACTGTTTCTCTTTAAAGCCTATATGTGCAGCTGCCGCGCCTCCACTGTATGGCTTGTATTTCACTTCCATAAACCCGGCCTTTACAAACATATTAGCAAGTTCCTCAAAACCAGGAAAATCTCTGGCAGACTCCTGCAGCCAGGAATATTCCTTATAGCTTTTCGCAAAAACCTTTCCGATTAACGGCATGATAAATTGAAAATAAAGATAATAAAGCTGGCGATAACCAATCATAGTAGGCTGTGAGGTTTCTAAGCACGCAGCCATACCTCCAGGCTTTAACACTCTTAGCATCTCTTTCAGAACCTGCATATAATCTGGAACATTCCTTAGGCCAAAACCAATCGTGACATAATCAAAAGTATTGTCGTCAAACGGAAGCTCCATGGCGTTCCCGTGCAGGAGTGTTACCTGATCCAAGTGTAATTTACCAGCTTTCTCTTTAGCAATTTCAAGCATATTTTTACTGAAATCAAGACCGTACACTTGTCCTTCTTTTCCGACTGCATCTGCAAGGGAGATTGTCCAGTCTCCTGTACCGCAGCACAAATCGAGCGCTTTTTTTCCTTTTTCAACAGCCATTTTCTTCATAACATCGTTCCGCCATTTTTTATGCTGTTGAAAACTGATAATAGAGTTCATCTTATCATAGCTGCCATATATATTTTCAAAAACTTTATGTACTCTTTCTTCTTTTGATTGCATCGCTTACTTACCCTTCTTCCGCATATAAATTCGATGGCGCTGGATAGCGGCTCATTATAGCATCAAGGCGTTGCTGCAGCAGCTGATTCAGCTTTGGAATCTTCATCATCATACTGCTGATAAAACCTATTGATTGTTCTATGTATTTTTCACATTCGTGAAATAATATAGCTTTCTTCTCATTTGGAAGCTCCTGAAAAGGAGCATGCTGCTTTGAAGGCAAAAAAGTCCTCATTAAGGCTTCAAATAAAACAGAAGCCTCGCCTTTAACGGCATTTTCTTTTTCTTTCAGCAGCCTATTTAGCAATAATACTTCTTCAGCCAGGGCTGCAATTGACTGTGAATCAAAAAACTGGCTAAATTTCGAAACAATCGTCGACTCTGCCTTTTTCAGGTGAACTAAAAATTCATCAATATGGGAATTTTCATTTTGATACACTAAGATTTTATATTCATTAACCGTTTTAATGCCTTCAGCTAATACGCGAATTAATGGCACATGTTCAATGTCAGCTAAAATTTTATAATATAATCCGCTAAAATAATCCCCCGCTAATATGGTTAATTGTCTTTGTTTCAGCGGTTCCTGGAGATTAGAAATTTTATCGTGGGTATCAAGGGCAATTTGCACAAGCATAGCAGTTGTCACAAATTTCTCAAAGTTTTGACACGAAAGATCTTGTCCCGCTAAACTGTTGATCATTAGCAAAATTCGATCTTCGTCTATGTGAGGGACCTCAATAAATTGTTTTAAGTAATAGTGAGAGATTTTATTCTGCACCATTTCTTTTATTGAAGTAACTTGTTGTATCCGTTCTTGCAAGGTCATGTCCCTTAATCCCCATTTCATCCTCAAATTATCACGTTTCAAACGAACTATCATTTTGTAAACAATATATAGTATACCATAAATCAAAATAGCAAGTGTGATATCGTCTATTTTTTCACAATTGCCTGCGCTCATTCAAGAATATTGCACTATTTCTTTGCAGATTCACTTTCAATTTCAGCAATACTTGTGAAAATTTTAGCATTTCCTCTGACTTTAATCGCAGAGGTATGCTCTGTAAACTGGGCAATCATGACCTCGCCGCTGTCCAGCTTTTCAGTATGGTGAAATCTAGTATCTGAACCCCTTGTCAGCCCAATAACACTTACACCATCATCTATAGCTTTAATGACAATATAGTCACTTGAATTAGCTTGATTTTTCATTAATTCTCTTCCCTTCTATGGACTTATTAACGACTTTTTAAAAAAATCCTTCTGCTCATCATCATGTTGTAAGGCTCATTTTCGGAAACATAGTTGCTGTTTGAAATAAAAAATTGTTTATAATAATAGCTTCAGTATTTTGATTTGCTTGCAAGATCATGTTTAGCAACCATTCATGCGAAAACTGCCTTCTTTTCATTTCAGTAATCGTTATGTATAACTCGTTATTCCTGCAATAATCTATTCGTACATTAAAAGATTTTGATCAGATTATACGGCAGTCATATATGTTCTATATTGACGCGGCTCTTTGCATGATGTTTTCCCTGCAGGACAAAAATTAGGCATGGTAATCTTTATAATATTAGCATAGACCTTTTCTATCAGCAAAACTCAAACCTGCATTCTTTAAGATAGACTCTGTTAATCTTGCCTTTTTTTTCTTACTCTAAGCGCTCGTTTCTTGGAGGGGCAGTTTTGAAACCTCATCATCATTTTTAAGACTTCCGGATCTCCCTTAATCTATTTATTGATCAGGAGTCTCCCTCCCGCCCTCCTCTCAAACACCCTCGTATTTAGTAATATTGAGATTTAAAACATTCCTAAAAAAGAATTGAAAATAGAAAAAGGACTGCTTGTTAAGCAGTCCCATTCATTCGCTCAAAGCTAATATATGTAATTATTTTACAGCATCTTTAAGCGCCTTGCCTGGTTTGAATGCAGGCACTTTGCTAGCAGCGATTTCAATCTCTTCACCAGTTTGCGGGTTGCGTCCTTTACGGGCAGCACGCTCGCGTACTTCAAAGTTACCAAAACCAATTAGTTGGACTTTATCTCCATTTGCTAACGCATTCTGGATTGTATCGAAAATAGCATCAACTGCTTTTGTAGCATCCTTCTTAGATATTTCAGCCGCTTCAGCAACAGCATTAATAAGTTCAGTTTTGTTCATGCCGTTCACCTCCTCCCAAAAAATTAAAAAAACAAATTGTTTTTTTTCGCTTATTACATTTGTAAACAATTTTACGGTTTATATACATCTTATTAATAAAAAAACCGCTAGAACCTTGTCGTAACTGTCTCCAACAATAATTCTGATAAAAGATTATCACATTAAAAATTGGTTAGCAAGAATAATTCGCGAAAATATGGGAAACTTTTCAGTTAAAATGCCCTATTCCAAAGGTTTCTCCGCTTTTTTGTCCTATTTCGAACCAATTTCCACTTCAGAATTAACTTCCATGAAATGATAGATCCCGCAGCCTTCCACGATAAAAAAGAAACTAGATGTTGTCTAATCGAAGGGAGGAGACTATATATCCGAAAACTGTTTTTTTGGCTCATTCGTGTGAAACTTTCTTTACTGTAACCTTTCAGCTCAGCTGAAAGGTTACAGTAAAGAAAGGAACTAAAAAACAACAAAGTCCCATAAAAAGCCTAATAAAAAGTTTTATGCTTATTATCCATAAACAAAGAGCTGCCAGATTTAATTGGCAGCTCTTTGTTGAATTTCTACAGAATAATGGCAATTAATCCGCCAGATCCCTCGTTGATAATCCTTTCAAGTGTTTCTTTTAACTTATATCTCGCATTTTCTGGCATTAAAGATAGCTTCGCTTGTATTCCTTCCCGTACTATCGAACTTAAATTGCGTCCAAAAATATCTGAATTCCAAATGGAGAGGGGATCATCTTCAAAGTCCTGCATGAGATAACGGACCAGTTCTTCACTTTGTTTCTCCGTTCCAATGATTGGTGCAAATTCCGATTCGACGTCTACTTTAATCATGTGAATGGATGGAGCAACCGCTTTTAAGCGTACACCGAATCGGGATCCCTGCCGAATGATTTCAGGTTCATCGAGGCTCATATCCTCAAGCGAAGGAGAAGCTATGCCATAACCGGTTTGCTTCACCATTTTTAACGCTTCAGAGATTTGATCGTATTCCGTTTTTGCATGGGCAAAATCCTGCATAAGCTCCAGTAAGTGGTCTTTCCCGCGGATTTCAACACCTACAATTTCTTTTAAGACCTGATCATATAACTCATCCGGCGCATACAAGTCAATCTCTGCAATTCCCTGCCCCATTTCAATTCCTGCTAATCCTGCGCTTTCAATAAATTCATACTCATTAAAGTATTGAACAACCCTGTCTACATCCCTCAAACGTTTTATATCTTTCACTGTTTCTTTTACTGCCGATTGATAATTCTCACGCAGCCAGTGGTTTTCTTTAAGTACCATAACCCAGCTTGGCAGGTTTACATTTACTTCGAGGACCGGAAATTCGAACAGGGCCTCTCTTAAAACATTTAAAACATCTGCTTCACGCATACTCTCAACCGACATGGCCACAACTGGAATATCATATTTTTCCGCAAGTGAAGAGCGTAAATTTTCTGTTTCTGGATGGTGTGGCTTTGCCGAGTTCACAACCATAATAAACGGCTTACCCACTTCTTTTAATTCTGAAATAACTCTTTCCTCAGCTTCTACGTAATTCGGTCTAGGTATTTCTCCAATCGTTCCATCAGTTGTAATGACGATGCCGATAACAGAATGCTCCTGAATAACTTTTCTTGTGCCAATCTCAGCTGCTTCCTGGAAGGAGATTGGCTCTTCATACCATGGTGTATGAATCATGCGGGGCCCATTTTCATCCTCCAACCCCTTTGCCCCAGGCACTGTATAACCGACACAATCTACAAGCCGAATGTTGACATCAAGTCCAGTTTCTACTTGAACTGAAACAGCTTGATTAGGCACGAATTTAGGCTCTGTCGTCATGATGGTTTTTCCGGCTGCACTTTGCGGCAGCTCATCCTGTGCCCTGCTTCGTTCTGCTTCGTTTGAAATATTTGGCAGAACAACTAATTCCATGAATTTTTTAATAAACGTTGATTTCCCAGTCCTTACCGCCCCTACTACCCCTAAATAGATATCACCGCCAGTTCTCTCTGCGATATCATTAAAAATATCAAACTTTTCCAAGAAATTCCCTCCCCACATTAAGTTCCCGGGACATAACATCCTTAAAATGATAATGGACAATATATGTGTATGATGTTGTCCTATTATGATATGACTCAAAAATAAAATTTTTCTTTTTCATTAACCTGCTAATAAAACACAGGGTATTCTTTCATCAGCCAAGCAAACATTCAAGTAAGCAATGATACTTCTATTCGGGGCTGAAATCAACATAATATGCGAAGAGTTCCATCGAAAAACCCTTCC
The DNA here is from genome assembly GCF_001636425.1 of Heyndrickxia acidicola. NCBI lineage: Bacteria > Bacillati > Bacillota > Bacilli > Caryophanales > Bacillaceae > Heyndrickxia > Heyndrickxia acidicola. The sequence continues at coordinate 544,815 of NZ_KV440953.1, read as the reverse complement.
TTTAGAATATATTGATAAAAGGAAGGGTTATGACTATTTTGCCATAAATATAGGCTCATTTTTTTCATTTACAGTGTAAGGAAGTGAATAAGCTGGAACGAACGGAGAGTGATCCGTTAGTATCGACCTAATATCCATTCCCTTTTTAAATTTTCGTTGTCCCTTTTGTTTTAGTGCCTGGTATAAGTCACTTTGATAATCAACATAGATGTCGCCGGTTCCAGTAATAACGAATGGAAGAGTATGACCGGTATAGGGGGATATGACATAAGGCTCTTGTTTATAGCCAAGCTTTTTATAATCCAGCGTATATACATCTCTAGCAATTTCGGCTTTAAAAGGGGGATAGCCTTGTATATCAATCCGTATATGCAGCTCCCGAATCTTTTCCGCAATTTCAAGATTAAAAATTTTGACCAGTGGCTTCTTTTCCGCGTTTATTAATACATATTGATAGTCCCCTCCATTTTCATAAGCATCTCCGGGTGGCTCGCTTAGATAAATGGGGGTTAATTTAGTAAAATCGATTGGATATTTTTGATATATAGGTGTATCCTGATTTTCCGTTTTTATTGGGAGAATTCCATCATTCTTTTTCTGGTATTCATTAATGGCTGTCTGGACTATTTCTAGCTGCTGGTCATTTGGTATCTCGCTTTCTGCCTTTTGATCCTGAGGGTATAAACAGCCGCCAAGCAATAATGCCGGCAATAAACATAATATAAGGAATCCTAATCTTTTCAATCTTCGGATCATCCTCTCTCTTTTAGTCTTTCAATCAGGCAGACGGTCCGCTGATTACGACAAAGATCATAATTAAGGCGCCGACAAAAAGGCAAATATACGCAATGAAAGCGGTTAGAATTTTTAAAAATTGAATTTTTATCCTATATCTGCTCAGGTATATAGTAACCATTGCAACTGCCATCAAGCCCATCGCTAAAATCGAAATCCACATTTTAAGCATAGCCAGAGACATCTTTTACTACCCCTTTCCGCTTTCATTCTATTGTTCCATTAGCCAAGAATTATGTAATAAAAGTAAACTACGGAAAATATTATATCATAATAGCAGACTCTAAAAATAAGAAATCGATGAAATTTTTCATTATTCCAAAAATATTTGAAGCACCCTGGAGCACGATTCAACCAAATTCATTTTTATTCCTTTAATGCACTAAAGGAATAAAAATGTTAGTTTAGCTGGTCCACACTGTTTGCATAAAAAAACTGAAGCAAGGGGTTCCCTTAACTTCAGTTCAACACTAGAGACAATTACCCATACCATTAGCTTAAAGCTTTTTACTTCATAGCATAGTATGCTTCCTGCTCCATAATGGCATCTTGAAATGGCCTAAATCTTATAGTGTTTCTTTCTCTGTTAGACTGCTAGTCCACTTATTCTCTGAACTGATCCTCTAGAATATCTGTCAGATCCTCCATTTCATTCGTTTTCAATCTCCCCATCAAGCGGTCAACTGCTTCCTTGGGTTTATCTCCATTGAACAATACATTGTATAAGGCTTCTGTTATTGGCATACTGACATTGTACTCCTTGGCAAGCTGATAAGCTGCCTTTGTTGTACGTACTCCCTCAACAACCATTCCCATACTTTCCAGGACTTCTTGAAGCGTTTTACCCTTTCCAAGCATATTTCCTGCTCTCCAGTTCCGGGAATGGACACTTGTACAAGTGACAATTAGGTCACCAATGCCGGTAAGCCCTGAAAAGGTTAATGGATTTGCTCCCATTTTCACTCCAAGCCTGGCGATTTCAGCCAGACCACGTGTAATAAGAGCAGCTTTTGCATTGTCCCCGTAGCCTAGTCCATCTGAAATACCTGCAGCAAGAGCAATAATATTCTTCAATGCACCGCCGATTTCGACACCAATAACGTCCGCGTTTGTATAAACACGGAAGTTTTGGTTCATAAACAGATCCTGGATACGATTAGCTGCCTCCATATTTGACGAAGTAACCGTCACTGTAGTAGGGTGGCGAAGACTTACCTCTTCGGCATGACTTGGACCAGAAAGGACAACGATATCCTTTTGCAGCTTCTTTGGCACCTCATGCGCAATCATTTCAGTAATTCTTAACAATGAATCAGGCTCTATCCCTTTACTTACATGGACAATCGTTAAAGGCTCTTTCTGAAATTCAATGATGTTCTTTAGTACTTCCCTAATTGCTTTTGTAGGAACAGCCAGAATAATCAAATCAAGGTCCTTTAAAGCATCCTGTAAAGAATCAAAGCCTTTTATACCTTCCGGCAAGCTAATATTGGGAAGATATTTATGATTCATATGCGTTTTATTTATTTCATCAATAAGCTCTTTTTTGTGTCCCCAAAGACGTACTTCATGACCATTGTCCGCCAGTACCATGGCCAAAGCAGTTCCCCAGCTTCCTGCTCCCAATACAGCCACTTTTTCTTTAACACCGCTCAACTTCTTCACCTGCTTATTATTTAAAATTTACCCTGCCATATTATTTTCTATGACGAGGTATAATTCGGATTGGCGTACCTTCAAAATCAAATGAATCTCTGATACGGTTTTCAAGGAAACGCTGATAAGAAAAATGCATAAGTTCAGGCTCATTAACAAAAACAACAAAGGTAGGCGGCTTTACCGCCACTTGGGTAGTATAATAAATTCGTAATCTGCGCCCATTATCCGTCGGGGTCGGATTCATCGCAACGGCATCTGATATGATGTCATTTAAAATACTGGATTGTACACGCATTGCATGATTTTCACTGACTCTTTGAATAACTGGCAACAAAGAAAAGACTCTTTTCTTTGTTTTGGCTGATAAAAAGACAATGGGTGCATAGCTTAAGAATAAGAAGTGCTCCCTGATAGTTTGTTCAAAAACTTTCATGGTTTTCTCGTCTTTTTCGACCGCATCCCATTTATTCACCACAATAATGACAGCTCTTCCTGCTTCATGTGCGTAGCCGGCAATTTTTTTATCCTGTTCCCTTATGCCCTCTTCCCCATTTAAAACAACACAAACAACATCGGAACGTTCAATTGCTCTTAAAGCGCGCAATACACTATATTTTTCTGTGCTTTCGTATACTTTCCCTTTTTTTCTGATACCAGCCGTATCTATGATGACATAATCCTGGTCTTCATATGTATACATAGAATCAACTGCATCTCTTGTAGTCCCTTCAATATCACTTACAATAACACGTTCTTCGCCCAGAATTGCATTCACTAATGACGACTTTCCTACATTCGGACGTCCAATAAAAGAAAACTTTATAGTGTTTTCATCATATTCTGCATCTTCATCCTTAGGAAAATGCTTGGCAACCTCATCCAGAAGATCCCCAAGTCCAATACCATGTGAACCAGAAACCGGAAATGGTTCCCCAAATCCTAATGCATAAAAATCGTAAAGCTGGTCCCTCATTTCAGGATTATCAATTTTATTTACCCCTAAGACAACCGGTTTTTTTGTTTTATATAATATTTTCGCTACCGTTTCATCTGCAGATGTGACGCCTTCGCGGCCGCTTGTTAAAAATATTATGACATCCGCTTCATCAATAGCTATTTCCGCCTGCTGCCTGATTTGCTCAAGAAATGGCTCATCTCCAATGTCAATCCCGCCTGTATCAATAAGATTAAATTCATGAGTTAACCACTCGGCTGAGCTGTAGATACGATCTCTGGTAACACCTGGAATGTCTTCAACAATTGAAATCCTTTCCCCCGCAATACGGTTGAAAATCGTTGATTTCCCTACATTCGGACGTCCTACTATGGCGACAACTGGTTTTGTCATTTTAATCACCCTTTCTATTTACCCTTTTAATCGTACTCATTTATATCTGTTCTGTCATAATGATATATATTTAGAAGCTGCTCTTCGGAATATCATTTCAAACTTAACTTTAATAGTTTAACAATAATATCCTAAGCAGGCAATCCACTTTTAAAACAGTTCCTGGCCTGCCTAATACTGTCTTTCATTTTTCACAGATTGCCGTACAGACATAAAAGTTGAGAGTTGATTTATAAGATGCCAGATAATTGTAAACGATAAATAAACGGAACAAATATCTAAAAATGGGTCAGATGCTATGGGATAGTGAATTCCCCATTTTGACAAAAAGATGGAAAAGAGAATCTCACCATGTATAGCAGCGATCACCATACTAGAAAGACACTTATATAAAGATTGAGGGTATAAAAACTGTCCCAAAAGAAAGACCATGCCACCAAGCATAAGCCTTCTATCCATGAACATCCAGATGGGATCATACAATTCCATTAACATAGCACCAGTAAAACCGGAAGTGATTATCATAACCGACAATATCATATATAATTTCCTTGTAAATGAAAGGGAATTAAGATAGTAATACCCTATAGCAAGCAATAATAATGCGGGTAATTTAATGGAAAATGAAAAAATCGGAATACTATAAGGATAAGAAATAATCAAAATTAACGACAAGGCTGCAGCCGGAATTCTCATTGAATTTTGCTTATTCAAAAAAAATGTTGCAATTAGCCACACAGCCCATAAGAAACCTAAAAACATCTCTCCATCCATTTCTACATCACCTCACTCCCATTATGGGAAAAGATAATGAACTCTAACCATGAATAACAAAAATTTATAGTGAAAACCTTATAATAGGAGGTGTTTAATATGGGAAAAGATCGTCAGGAAAAGAAATTAAAAGCAAGCCGCACCGTGGAGTCGAACCGAGACCAAGCCCTTCATTATGACGGAGCCACAAGAATGGAAAGCCCAGAAGAAGCAAGAAAAAATCAGAGGTAGCAAGAAAAGCGGAAGCTGCCCGCTTATCGGCGACCAGCATAAGACGAGCCAGACATTAGGGTCGATCTTTACCCTTATGTCTGGCTTGGCTTATGACCTCGAGCCGATGGCAGCTGAAGCTGGACATATTGAAAAGTGGAGGGCGACGTTTAGCGGCGTACAGACTTTTTAGGGCTTCGACTGAGATAAAGGAAACACGAAAAGCGAAAGCTTTTCGATGTTGACTTATCATAGGGAGAAGACCGAAAGTCTGCTAGCCGCTGGAGCCCGGAACTGGACATCTTAGAAAAGCGGAAGCTGCCCGCTTATCGGCGACCAGCATAAGACGAGCCAGACATTAGGGTTGATCTTTACCCTTATGTCTGGCTTGGCTTATGACCTTGAGCCGATGGTGACGAAAATTGGTTTTTAATCCTTTCAACTGGGACTAAAAATTCCATTTCCCATTCTTGAACTGCTATAGGAATAAACACTAATAAACAACAGCCTCTAAAATAGAAAAAGAGCTCCCTTATTGAGAACTCTTTTTTATAAATATTAATCTTTTTTTAGGCTTTTTAATTTATCTCCGATCATATCACCAAGAGAGAATCCTTTTGTTTCTTCAGGAAGCTCAAAATCATGGTTTTCAGAGGCTGGAGCTTCTTCAAGTTCCTTAATGCTTAAGGATAATCTTTGCTCACTTGCATTTACATCCAATACCTTCACTTTTACTTCCTGGCCTTCCTTCAACACTTCATGAGGTGTCCCGATATGCTTGTGTGAAATTTGTGAAATGTGGACAAGCCCTTCCACTCCAGGAAATACTTCGACAAATACTCCAAAAGAAACAATTCTTTTCACTGTGCCTGTATGAATAGAACCGAGAGGAGCTTTCTCATCAATATTAGACCAAGGGCCAGGCAGTGTTTCTTTAATGGAAAGTGAGACTCTTTCATTGTCACGATCAACCGAAAGGACCTTTACCTTCACTTTGTCTCCCTCTTTCACAACATCAGAAGGCATCGCAACATGTTCATATGAAAGCTGTGAAATATGGACAAGCCCATCTACACCGCCAATATCTACAAAAGCACCAAAATCTGTCAAGCGCTGTACTGTACCTTCAAGGACTTGTCCAACTTCAATCGACTCAAGTACTTGTTTTTTACGATTAGCTTTTTGAGATTCAAGAACGGCACGGTGTGATAAAATTAAGCGGTTTTTTTCACGATCAAGCTCCACAATTTTAAAGGTAAGTGTTTTTCCTTTATAATCAGAAAAATCTTCAACATAACGGTCTTCAACAAGAGATGCAGGAACAAATCCCCTTACACCTAAGTCAATGACAAGACCGCCTTTGACTACATCGCTGACTTCCGCTTCGAAAATTTCATTGTCTTCAAAACGGCGCTGCATTTCCTCCCAGGCTTTTTCAGCATCCACTTTTCGTTTGGAAACAATTAATGCTTCTTCTTCAATTTTCGTTACAACCAGATCAAGTACATCGCCTTCATTCACAACATCTGAAGCCTGTTCAATATGGAGGCTCGATAACTCACTGATCGGAATAATTCCGTCAAGCTTGCTGCCCTCGATGGAAACTAGAACTTGTTTCTCTTCCACCTTTGTTACAGTTCCTTTAACTTTATCATTTTCTGAAAAAGACCTTACCTCTACTTGATTCATATCTTCTGTCATTATGTATTCCTCCTTTATCCGACTGCTGAATCATATTAGTCAGCTACGGCTTCGGGGCTTTAATGTCAAAGATTTCCTCTGGCATCGGTTATTAAACAAAACTTTTTATTCGCCCATTTCAAAAGACCGAAGCTCTCATTTAAATTCATACTAATCAAAAAAAACTACTAATATAAACTTCTAACAATTAAGGCTTTTTGTCAAGCAAAGACACTCAAGACCGATGTTTTTCCATAAGTTTACGGATTTCATTCATAATCACTTCTGTTGCTTCCTCTGCACTTTTTTTATTTTGCCTTAAAGGATCCATATCAATTGGCTGGCCATATACTACTTTCAGCCTTTTAAATGGTTTGTATGGGCCAATAATGGCACAGGGAACAACATTTGCTTTTGTCCTTAAGGCAAAGAAACCGGCTCCTGCCATGCCCTTCCCCAGCTCTCCTGTTTTACTTCGAGTACCCTCTGGGAACACACCTAAAACCTGATTCTCCTTTAAAACACTTAATGCCATTCTTAGCGCTTCTCTGTCATTCTTCCCTCTCTTTACAGGGAAAACGTTGAGCTTTATCATAAGCTTTTTCATAAAAGGGGATTTAAACAGTTCTTCCTTGGCCATAAAAATAATGGGTCTCGGGGCAGTAATCCCTACAACCGGCGGATCCAGGTTGTTAATATGATTTGAGCACAGAAGTACACCCCCATCTTTAGGGAAATGCTCAAGCCCAATGATTTCAAATCGATAAATCGGGTTTAAAAGCTGCCAGACTGCCCTTTTTGCGAACATATAGAATGTCACATTCACTCTTTCCTTTCCAAAGCTAGTGTCATGATTTTATCTACTACATCCATAATAGATAACGAAGTAGTGTCAATGGTCACAGCATCTTCTGCTTTTCTTAATGGAGATACTTCTCTTTCAGAATCCAGTTTATCCCTTTGCTCAATTTCCAGCTTTAGCTGTTCAAGCTCAGAGGGATAGCCCTTTGCCAGGTTTTCAGAATGACGTCGCTCGGCCCGCTCTTCAACGCTGGCCAATAGGAATATTTTTAGCTCTGCATCCGGAATCACCTGTGTGCCTATATCCCGGCCGTCCATTACAACTCCGCCGTCCTTGGCAAGCACCTTCTGTCTTCTAACCATCTCTTCACGCACCAGGCGATATTTTGAAACTTGGGATACAGAGTTTGTTACATTAGATTCTCTAATCAGGCTTGTAACATTCTGCCCGTCTACCAAAACAATTTGGCCTTCGCTTCCGGGTTTTAGTTCAATAGTCGTATTATAAAGAAGGTCAGCAAGTGCATCTTCATCCTGAAGATCCACTTGTTTTTGAAGTGCTTTATATGTTAAGGATCTGTACATAGCACCCGTGTCAATATAAATAAACGAAAGATTTTCAGCTATTATTTTCGCTACCGTGCTCTTTCCTGCCGCTGCCGGTCCGTCAATCGCAATTCGGATTTTTTTCTTCATTACAGCTTCACCCATTCTATTTCATTTCTACATGATTTTAAGTAATCCTTCTTATTTTACCATAAGAGTTTCCAATAAAAAAAATCTCTTCATAAATTTTAGGCTGTGTTAAATTCAATGTTGATAACTGCTCGTTTTTTTGTTCATTTTACAGTAAAGAAAGGAATGAGCTAAAAAACAACAGCGTTCTTTAACACAGCCAAATGTTAAATACTGAGTATTTCCAATTCCTTCAAAATAAGAATTCCACAAAAAAAAAGAAGACTTAATGTCTTCTTATCTTCTATTCCATGTTTCCATTATCGGGGTTTCGGTATTGCTATTTACACCCTCGTAAAGAGTAATTTTTTGAAGCTGGCCAAGAAAATGAAACTGATGAAATATCATTTGTACAGTAATCAGCAAAATAAAGTGCAGGATGACTAGCTTTAAAAGCCACCTTTCAATAAACTTCATTGTTTTCACTCCTGGAAAGGCATGTATACTACTTTCTATTATGCTTTTGTTCATCCTGCATTATTCATAGGCTATGTATAATGAGTCTGTTGTTTTTCAGACATTCGGATAAATCGGCTGTTTAACAAACCTTTGAACTCGGCTGTCAGTTGATTACTAAGCCTTTCTTCCTTAGATGTAATTGGCGGATAAAGCAAAAACGAATCAACAGCTGCTGCTCTTTTTCTTGCAACTGCCTGAATTGAAGAGAGACTTTCCTGCTGCCTGCTTCTTCCCATGTGCGTATGACTTTAAATTCCAGCTGAAGATAATGATATTCGCCCGATGACATCGGAAATACAAAAATCCCTTCTCCTTCTTCTTGGTCATTCGGGATGGAATCTAATGGCAATATTACAGCACAGCCTCCTGCGCTGAGATCGGTTGTTACCGTTGGAATGTGCATATTTGATTCGCGGAAATGCAAGGCGGTGTCTACAGCCGTTTCAACCCTAACGAATTGACGCCTTTGGATTTTTTCTATCTTATCTTCTTCAGGAAGCTCCAATATAACGAGCGGAATTTCCTTTTTAATTCTTCCTACTACCTGCGTTCTGAATTTATATGCGTTTTGTTTTTCGTCTATAAAGATAATATCAAGTGATTGGGAATTCAAAAGAAAAACAGTCCGATTGGTTCGAATATCTATCGGATAATCTATATAGATTCGGTTTTCCTCTATATCCGCAACTTTGCATCTAAATTTTTCATGTTTTGAGTTGGCGGGTTCCATCGTTAAAGATGCTCCAATATTTAACATAACAGCAAGCCCTTTCTATTCTATCCCTCCTTATAATTATGACATAAATAGACTGATTTTTCTAGACTTTATCTTTTAAGGAAAATATTATTATTTTTTACAAGAAAAAGCACTTCTCTTCTTAACGAAGGAGAAGTGCTGCCTGTTTTATAGTGTATTTTTATAAATCTTCTCTGCATTTTGCAGTTTATCGACCTTTTCTTCGGCTCCATCTTTTGCATTAATATATATTCTGTACGTATCATTTCCCATTGTACCTAGAAATTCATAACAAAGCACTTCTTTTCCCAAGTCATTTACTACTACTGCTAATCTTTCTTCCATAATTTTTATTTTTGGATTCACATACGTGCGAGCTTTTTTTAGTGAAAGAACTGGTTTTGGGAGCTTTCTATCATGGTGCGCTTTCAAATAATCATCTGCGGTAAATCCAATGATTTGTCCATTATCCAAAGCCACCTTCATTCTAATTGTTTCAGGGTAAATAAAAACACCATTTTGACTAGTAACAAAGGAGAAGACTCCAATTGTGTCATATTGTGAGCTTTCGAACAAATCCATATGCTGATAATGATTTTTCGTTAAAAATGCTGCTGCCTTGTTCGCCGCTTCATTTAAACTGAGCTTTTGTTTACCGATATTACGCCTTTCGATATACCAAATGGGGAAACCGCCTTTTTTGGTGATGTCCAAGTATCCTTCATTATGATTCTTATCTACAATAGAAATGCTGTAAAAACCATATTTAGAGCCCTTTCTATTTTGTGTCACTTTTACTTTTAACGGTTTTTTCATATTGGAATACTTCTCGGCAATACGAATGGCCTCTTGCTTGGAAATGGATTTTCCCTTTAAATTTCTAAAGTTCTCATCCTTCTTTTGAATATTGACAAAATTAGGATTTTCCGTAGGTGCGTCTGAATAGCTGCTTGCCGTTTTATCTACGGTCTTAAAACCATCTATAATGGTATTGTCAGAACTTTGCTTTCCGTTTGCAAGTGCTGTCTGCACATCCATCCAGTGTAGATTGTTTTTTAGAACCAAATATTGAACCTGCCTTAACCCATCCTGGATATTCCCACTTTGGCCATATAACTTTTGAAGCGTTCCATACTCCTTATCTGTTAAAGGCTCTTTATCAAGATCTCGCACGGCAGTACGGTAGCTGAAATTCCCAACATTATTTAAAAATTCTTCGGTTTTATTAAAAGGCATAAGAGATAACGGCAGTTGTCCCACATCGTTATGGGCTTCTGAAGTTATCCTCCATACTTCTGCCAGAGATGGTGAAAGAGACTTGCGCGAATTCATGGCAAGCGTTGACCCGATTTTGTCGTGAAGCAAATCCATTCTATAACTTAGTTCGTGAAAAGACCTTTGATAATTATTTTCTGCGTTTACTAAAGCGGCTTGCTTTTGGCGGTGCTGCTGGTAGCCCCACGCTCCTGTTCCTACTACTGCCAATACTAATACTACAATGATAATACTTTTATACATTCAATTCCCCCCCTTACTTACAGAAAATGTGTTTCCCAATTTTTTTAATTTGCGGCCGCGACCATATCCACTTGCTCGTGGCAGTATCAGGATTAAAATAATAAAGCGCATGTCCAGTTGGATCCCATCCGTTTATAGCATCAATCACGGCCCTTTTGGCTGTTTCATTTGGAGTCAGCCAAATTTGACCGTCGGAAACAGCTGTAAAAGCTCCAGGTTCAAAAATAACTCCCGAAACAGTATTAGGAAAAGAAGGGCTTTGCACACGGTTTAAGATTACTGCTGCAACGCCAACCTGTCCGATAAACGGCTCACCTCTCGATTCTCCATAAACGGCATTTGCCAGAAGCTTGATATCATTTTGGGAGAAACCATTTGGAACATTTAAAGCACCTGTATTCGTTGTCGTTTGTCCGGCAGATGAAGAGGAGCTTGCAGGCGGTTTGGTGCCTGGATTTTGATTGCGAGGAGCCCCCCCATAATAGGTAAATGGACGCATTGAATTAATCTGTGATTTTACATACCCCTTATCATATTTAGAGACATCCACTAATTTATTTTTCACCGAATCCCCCGCCAGCCCGTCAACAGGTAGACCATACGCTTGCTGAAAATTACGCAATGCCCAATATGTACCCCAGCTGAAAACACCATCAATCTGCCCTTTAAAATACCCGATATATTGAAGGCGTGCCTGTAATTCTATTACATCATCGCCAACTGCTCCCCGCTGGATTACCTGATTGGTAAAAGCATGCGCTGGTTCATTACGCAAAGTTAATACCATGAAGCCTAAAAAGAAGGCTGCAAGCCCCTTTTTAACATTACTGTCCTTCAATCTTTCAACCCCCCATCACATATTTACGCCTAGTTTTTGTTGACAGAGGGATTTTATTCAATAAAAAAACAATTGAACGTTTAATTGTCCAATTGTTTAATAAAGGCTCTTTTTGTCTACTTTGTTCCTGTTTGACATAATTAATGATTTAAATAACAGGTTATGAATTAAAATTTGTGAATAGCTTACGAAAAGATGCCGTGAAGACAGGCAACTTAGCGATTTATCCATTATACGAAAAGCAACAATCTATGCAAAAAAAACCCTAGAAAATATCTATTTGGTATATTTCTTTCTAGTCAGGCTATTATACCTATTTCTTTAAAGGCTTTGTTAAATTCCTATGTTGATAACTGCTCGTTTTCAGATCATTTTTCAGCTGATCTGAAAAATAAGTTAAAAAACAACAGAGTCCTTTAATAGAGCCTATTTAAAAGAAAAATACAGACAGTGATCAATCAAAATTCTGATTTCCGGCCAATTGCACTTTTTCATGCATTTTTCTGGTTAAATGTCTGGCATGCTTCACTTTCCTCATACCCAGCCACCACAAAAAAAGCATAAAGGGAATAATATACGTTACCCATCGCTTTTCAATGAGAAAAATATAATCATATAATCCGTGTAGCAGATAAGGGATTATGAGTGCCATAAAGAGCCAGCTGGCCTTTTTATTATCGATGGTAAATTTCCCTTTCCCAAAATAATAGCCCATAATTACACCAAACAAGGCATGGCTTGAAACTGGCATCAGCGCTCTTCCAAGTGCAACTTGAAGACCATTCGCCAGAATATACAAAATGTTCTCAACCGTTGCAAAACCAAGAGATACGCTGACACAATAAACGATTCCATCATATGGCTCATTAAATTGGTCGTGATGAAAGATTACAAAATAAACAATGAACCATTTAAAAAATTCTTCCGGAAGACTGGAAGCTAAAAAGGCATTGGCAATATGCCCCATAAAAATATTCTCTGTTGTTAAAACATGCTGGATAAACATTATAGGAAAAGTGATGACAGAACCCAATAGAAACGTTTTGACCACCAGGCGGATTGGCTCAGGATTAAACTGGTCTTTTAAATAAAAGTAGCTTAACAGTGCAAGGCCCGGAGCAATTCCAGCTGACAAAACCATCAGCATAGTATACCCTCTTTTCATTCCCTTTCTTTACTTAAGGCTATTTCCTCATAGATTATTCATAGATTATTGCCTTTAACATGGTTAAAATTTTTGATGCATTTATCCGTTAAGTTATTGCATTTTAATTAGCGGCAAAACAAAAAGATTTATCTTCTACTTTTTAAAATATTCCGGGTCAATATCCTCATAGCTTGCCAATAGGACAGCTAACTTTATCCTTGCCTTTTTGCTGTCATAATCTTCTCCAAGAATAACTCCGCGCTCCAGCAGGTCGTGAGCACTTCCCAAGTAGCTGTAGGCTGGATATACTTTCCCTTCTTCTGCACTGGTAGTTACAACAATTTTCATTCCTTTGTTTAACGCATTTTGAATTGAATCAACCATGCTTGGTGCAGCCTGGCCTCTACCAACCCCTTCAAGCACAATCCCTTCTACTTGATGCTGAGTGGCAGCATCAATAAACATTCCTGTTGCACCACTGTAGCACTTAATGATTTCTACCCTTGGAATTTCCTTTATTAATTGATGTGTCTCATGAATTATTGGTTTTTGATAAACACTTACCACATCATTATCAATTATGCCTAAATAGCCATAGCCAAACGACTCGAAGCCTTGTAAATTTGAAGCGTGAACTTTCTTTACATACCTGGCTGAGTAAATTCTTTCATTGAAAACAACTACTACACCTACATCTGACAGAATCGTATCTGTGGCAACAAAAATAGAATTTCTCAAATTTGAATATACATCTGTACCAACATCATGAGGTGAACGCTGTGAACCTGTAATCACAATTGGTCTTGGATCATTAATTGTTAAATCAAGAAAATAGGCAGTCTCCTCTAAAGAGTCAGTACCATGTGTCACTACGATGCCCGAAACCGTTTCATCCAGCAGTTCTTTCTCAATCGCTTTTCTTATGTAATCCATTTTTCCAAAATCAATATGCATTGACGGAAGCTGAAGCAAGTTAATGACTCTTATTTCAATATCATCCGGTAATTGACAAAGAGCAGCTAATTCATCCCCCGTTAAGGCGCCAGATGAAAGTAAGCCATTTTCAATTGTTTTACTTGCAATGGTTCCCCCCGTTGTAATGAGCGATACTTTCTTTTTCAATTCCTTCACCCTTTCTACTCAATATTTTACACTAAAAAAGAAGGATTGCGTGACATTAGAAAAGATTAGTTTTTCATTTAATTCGTTTCAACTTCCCTTTTTTCATATCTTGGAAAACATATACTTATTAAATTATCCTGTGTTTATTCCCTTATTCAACGGATTCTTACAATGGTTGTTTTACTGTAGAGTATGAGCTTAATTATGCATGTTCACCAGCATATTTTCACTTAATCTGCTTTTCAAACGCCTTTGTTATTCCGCTGCAGACACTCGCTTTCCGCAGGGCAGTCAGAGAGCCTCCTCGGCGCAATTTGCGCTTGTTTGGTGCCGCCTGTAGTAGGACAAGAAAAATATCTACAGATTTTAGCATTTTGTAATTTCCTGCTAAAAATAAAAAATCGGCTTTCACCGATTTTTATTTAAGATTTATTCGTTAAATCATTTAACCAATATAGTCTCTGTCTAGTTCCAGCGCCCATTGATTTTCTGCGTTTCCTCCCTGCGAAAAGTCAACATCTAGTTTTCTTTATCTCAGTCAAGATTATAAAATCGGTACACCAATGAGCAGGGGGCAGCACGGTTCTTATTCTCTGTCTGCAATAGAAGCAGCAATCAGGCCGCCATGAAAACGCCCATTTTCAATAAAAATTTCATTCGCATTATTTCCTGCAGCAATAACCCCTGAAATAAAAATCCCTTCAATGTTTGTTTCCATTGTTTCGGGATTGTGAACGGGTCTTCCTGTAACGGCATCCAGTTCAACTCCCATATTTTTAATAAAGGAATGGTCAGGATGATAGCCTGTCATCGCGAATACAAAATCATTTTTTATCTTTTTTAGCTCATTTCCTTTTTGATAGACAACTTGTGTTTCTGTAACTTCGGTCAAATGTGCACCAAATTCCAATTTAATGTGTTCATTTCGAATTAAGGCATCGTATTCAGGCAAGATCCACGGTTTAACACTTTCAGAGTATTTGGTGCCTCTGTATAAAGCGGTAACACGGGCACCTGCTTTATTTAATTCAATTGCTGCATCCACAGCTGAATTTTTACCCCCGATTACTACCACATCCGTATCAAAAAATGGATGTGCCTCTTTAAAATAATGGAAAACCTTGTCAAGGCTTTCCCCCGGTATATTTAAATAGTTGGGGTGGTCATAATACCCTGTAGCCACAATGACATAAGGTGTCTCATATACTTGTTTTTCTGATACCACTTTAAATAAACCGTTTTCCTGCTTTTCTACTTTTTCTACCCTTTCAAAACGATTTACCCTCAGGTTCTTTCTCTTTGTTACTTCCCGGTAGTAAACAAGAGCCTGATTCCGTTTTGGTTTTAATTCTTCATTGACAAATGGAACAGAACCAATTTCAAGCTTTTCACTTGAGCTAAAAAATGTTTGATGCGTTGGATAGTTAAAAATTGAATTAACGATATTTCCTTTTTCAATAATTAAAGGAATTTTACCTGCATCCTTTAAAGCAATGGCAGCAGCAAGCCCGCATGGCCCGCCGCCAATAATTACACAATCTTCTTTTTGCATTACTTTCACCTCTGTCATAACAGCTTTATTCTATAATCGCTATTCGTAATTTACATACCAGACTGCAAACTTAGTTCGAAATAATACGAAGCAACAATTAATAATTAGAAGAAATCCGTTCTTTTTGTATTTGTTTCTGTTAATCTTGCCTGTTGATTTCTGCTGAAGGCACTCGCTTTTCGTGGCGGCAGGGGACTGCTCGCGGCATGCTCCTGCAGGGTCTCCCCTAACTGACTTTTCTAAGCAGGAGTCTTTCGCCTTTTGCTCTAATCAACAAAGGGATAAAATTATCATTGCTCTTTAATAGAGCCTTGTTCTTACTAAGGCTCTATTCGTAAACTCTGTTGTAATTGAACATATGAAAATAAAAAAACAACAGGTTCTGTATTAAAACTTGTGATTAGATTACAAAAAATATACACGAAAGCGCAACCGAAAACGGAATTGATCTATTGTATGAAATGCAACAATCAATCCGAAAACAGCCTTAGCTAATAAGGCTACAACCATTCTATATAGATGGTTTTATTAAAGAGCTCTGTTGATTTTAGCTCATTAGTGGAAAACAGCCGTTTTACACACCTTTAAGCTAGCTAAAAAACGAGCAGTTATCAACATAGAAAATAAATAGACCCAAAAATAAAAAATCTCCCATCGATTATGATAGGAGATTTTTTGTCTTCCTGCAATGATCTTGCCCGGATAAAATAAAATTATTGCTGTTTACTTTTAGAACAAAAATTAAATCCAGCCTCTGAAACGGGAAGCTTCAGCTGATTTCCGTACACCAACCATATAAGCAGCCAACCGCATATCGACCCGCCTGGTTTCAGCAGTATTGTATACATTTTCAAAGGAGCTGACCAATACTTTTTCAAGCTTTTCTTCAATTTCCTCTTCAGTCCAGTAATACCCCTGATTATTTTGAACCCATTCAAAGTAAGAAACGGTTACGCCGCCGGCAGAAGCAAGGACATCCGGAACCAAAAGTATACCGCGTTCAGACAGAATTTTAGTTGCTTCAAGAGTCGTTGGGCCGTTCGCTGCCTCTACTACAATTTGCGCTTTAATATTATGTGCGTTATCTTCGGTAATTTGATTTTCAATTGCAGCCGGAACTAAAATATCACAGTCAAGTTCAAGCAATTCCTTATTCGATATCGTATTATTAAAAAGCTTTGTTACTGTACCAAAGCTGTCTCTTCGATCAAGCAAGTAATCAATGTCCAAGCCTTCAGGATCATGGAGGGCGCCATAAGCATCAGAAATTCCAATTACCTTTGCTCCAGCATCGTGCATGAATTTAGCTAGGAAACTGCCTGCATTTCCAAAGCCTTGAATGACGACTCTCGCGCCTTCAATTTTGATATTTCGTCTTTTTGCAGCCTCACGGATACAAATGGTTACCCCCTGGGCTGTTGCTGATTCACGGCCATGAGATCCGCCTAAGACAAGAGGTTTACCAGTAATAAAGCCTGGAGAATCATTTTCCTTTAAACGGCTGTATTCATCCATCATCCACGCCATAATTTGTGAATTTGTAAAGACATCCGGAGCTGGAATATCCTTTGTAGGTCCTACAATCTGGCTGATCGCCCGGACATAGCCGCGGCTTAGGTTCTCAAGCTCGCGGAATGACATATCGCGAGGATCGCAAATGATGCCGCCTTTTCCCCCTCCATATGGAAGGTTTACAATTCCGCATTTCAACGTCATCCAAATGGACAATGCCTTTACTTCCTTTTCCGACACATTTGGATGAAAGCGTACTCCTCCTTTAGTCGGACCGACAGCATCATTATGCTGTGCACGGTACCCAGTAAAAATTTTAACGGATCCATCATCCATACGGACTGGAATTTTAACAGTAAGCATACGAATCGGCTCTTTAAGCAATTCATATACTTCCTCAGGGTAGCCCAGTCTGTCCAAAGCTTTGCGAATTACGGTCTGTGTTGATTTTAATACATCATGCTTTTCTTCAAGTGTGTGTTTATCTGCACCCTGTTCGGCTGCCATTGTTGGTAACCTCCTAAAATATCACTTTCATGAACGATAAGTTTCGTCCTTCAGAAAATAGTATACACTTTTACTATATTTATGCAATATGATTTTTCAAAGAATTGAAACCGCTACCAAATGATATGTTCCTTCACCTTCCTTTTACAAATGTCGTTAAAAGAGATACATTTTCTGCTAAAATCAGCATGCGGCATCTCACTTAAATTCCCCTTTTTTTCGTAAAGGTTTGTTAAAGGACAATGGTGTTTTTAGCTCAGTGAAACATCAGTTTCACTGAGCTAAAAAATGAGCAGTTATCAACATTTTACACATCCCTTGTTTAGAAAAAGATAAAAATTAGACAATAAAATACTCCGAACCCCTCCCTGCAATTTTTCCTTCCAAAAAAGCAAAAAGGACACCCAAGGCGCCCTCATTTTATATCCATTTTTAGATTCTAATTTATTATGTCATTTGCAGGTCATTATTTTTTAAAGTGCACTAATAGTGTATCAATGGCCTTTTCTTCTATTAGACAGCTGCCATACTCCTCAACCATGTGGATAAAGGTATGAGCAGGTGTACCAAACTCCTCAAATAAAGAATGAACGTACACTGATTCGGATTGTATCACCGCATAATATTTTTCTTCAAATTGATATAGCTTACTATTTAAATGGATTTTGTGATTATCCATGCAAAATGCCAGCTCAATTAAATCATCGATCGTTTCAAAAGCATATAAGAAGGCCTTCCCCAATATTTCTTCGGCCTCGGAAAGAGTTTCTAATATTTCTTCATTATCGTCATAAACTTCATCCATCGTTAGAATAAGCACAATTTCTTTCGCATTTAAAGAGTATATTTCAACAGAAATCGTATCGGAAGCTTCGAGCTGATATTCTTCCCGTGCCACTTCCACCATTTCGTCAAACAAGTCATACCAAATAAAGGATTCTAATTCTTCTGCAAGAAACCCTCGTTTCTGCAATTCTTCAAACGTAATGGAGTATTTAATTTTGTTTGGAGAAAGTCGTTCAAGTTTCATGTATTCCGCCCCCTGATATGGCTCTTAACACCATACTATGTTATCAGGGGAAGATGGTTCTTTTATCTGACTATATTTCATCCTTTTTTTAATGTAATTACATGCACTTCCGGTTTTGCACCAAGCCTAAGAGGCAGATGAGAGGTGCCATAGCCATTGCTGATCAATTGAATCATCCCTTCTTTTGTCCGTATTCCCCCTCTTTTATATGGACTATAGCCTAAGATATGAATTTGTCCCCCATGTGTATGGCCGCTTAAAATAAACGGGATGAAGGTATTCTTGTTTAACTGGTCCATGATTGATGGATTATGAGATAATAAAATTTTAAATTTTGCATTTTCTGTATTTACTAATGCGGCTTCCAGATCATCTTTCTCCATTGCAATATCATCAATTCCAATCAGTGCTATGCTTTTTTCAGACGATCCAAGCAAAAGGCTTTCATTACGGATCATCCTGACATTGGTATTCTTCAATAACGAAATGAGCTGTTCTTCCTTCACATCATAATCATTATTGCCCCATACAAAAAAGACGGGACCTATCTCCTTAAGCCGCTGCAAATTTTGGGTTACTCTTTCCATAGGAACTTTCTTTTCGAGAAGATCGCCGCCAATAATGACAAGATCTGCATTGCCTTTTCCCTTTTCAATGATAGATGGATGAATGATCCTTTTATGTATATCAGAAATAAAAAAGATTTTAAGCGGTTCACGATCATGCGGGAACGAGGAAAAAGAAAATGTGTGACTTAGCACATTATTCTCAAAAGCTTCTTTTACCATAAAAATCAGGAGCGCAAGCCCCATAATGACCAGTAAGCCAATGCCGATGATGTATACCATTTTTGCCTCCTAATCTGTTCATTTTAGTATGATACCACTACAGGCAGCTGTTTTAAACATCAATCAAGCTGCCGCTGTTACACAAAACAGCCATCAGGCAAATTTTCCAGTAGGCTCTGTTAATCCTGTTTGTTGATTTCCACTCCAAGCGCTGCTTATCGCCTGTGAGTTCTTCCTTTACTCGCTATTCCCTAAGGACTACAGCATATCCGTTCCAATCAAAGTTCGATCAATATCAACATTGAACTGTAGCATAGCATTTCAGATAAAAGTGTGAAACAGTACATGAACAGCTTTTGCAATTATGGAATGCCATACAAAAAAGGAGACTTACCATTACAGCAGCTCCCTCTTGTGCATCATTCTCCCGCATTCAATCCTCAGTTTATCAGTCCTCAAAAATACTTAAAATACGGAAACCTGCATTTTCCAATTTCTTCACAAACCTATCGAGATTATCCTTTTTTTCAACCTTTAATACAATTCTTCTTACAAGCATATCATTTTCGTCGAACGTCACTAAAGAAATAACTGATTCATGGAATTGTTTAATAATCTCTGAAAGCCTTGAAATTCGCCCTTCCACTTCCACCGAGCTTAACGCTATCCGAACTCCCGGACGGTTCATGCCAAAAGCACTTTGAAATTGCTCAAGTACATTAAAGCGTGTAACCACACCTTTAAACTGTCTGTTTGAATCTACCACAGCTAAAAGAGGGAAATCTTTAAGACTGACAAGTGTTTCTTCAAAAATTTCGTTCCCTTGAAAAAAATCGTTTTCATGAGTCACTATATCTTTTGCTTTAGTGGAAAGCAAGAATTCTTCTTTTGAAAGACCCGTTTTGAAAAATGCTTTATAAATATGGTAATGGGTAATCATGCCCACATATTCCTCACCATTTAACACCGGAAGTCCATCCACAGCTTTTTCCTTCAATACCTCTAAAGTCTTTTCAAGGGAATCATTTACATCCACAACAAAGCAATTGTGCTTTGGAATCATTACACTTTTAATAAACATATTACTACCGCCCTTCAATAAAGCAAAATTATTTTCAGTTTCATTATACTTCGACAAAATTGGGATAATTCCTCTTCTCCTTTTAAAGCCATAAAATATTATTTTGATTTTCTATTAAAATTACCCCAGTTCAATCTTTCCTTCTGATTTCCCTCTCCTGGCGCCTGCACTCCGATGCCGGTTTGGGAACCAGATCTCCTCATTAAACCTGCGGTGGCTCCTTTAACCTTTTTTCCTGCAGTGTTTTCCGCCTTTTCCCCATAAGATCTGAGCCAAAATGAACAATGCGTTTACACAGACTTAAATTTATGCCGTGTTACATTTCTATGTTGAAAACTGCTCGTTTTTCAGCTCATTTTCATGAGCTAAAAAACAACAGAGACCTTTAACAAAGCCTAAATTTAAAAGACATGAATAACATCACCTGGCCATACAATGAAATAATGACATACAAAAGGAGGAAATTATGAGTACAAATTATAAAAGCTACGAGCCGTATGCCAGTCCTTTTGATCCTTGTCCGCCCATTAAGGTGAAAACATATTCAACACCGCCAAATCTTTATATGGGGTTTCAGCCCTCAAGCCTTCCACAGTTTTCTCCCAAGGAAGCTTTAAAAAGAGGCACTCTTTGGAAACCCTTCTACGACCCCTATTACAGTCCATATGAAAGCGCAAGGGAGAGATCGGAAATATGAAACAGCTCCCTCCTGAGTATTATGAAATATTGGAAGAGCTGCAGACAGTCGATTTTGTGATCGTAGATCTTGCCCTATATCTCGATACACATCCGGAAGACCAGGAAGCCATCCAGCAATATAACAGCATGATTAAACAGAGGAAGCGGATCAAAAAGCAATATGAACTGCAATTCGGTCCCTTGACTAGCTTTGGAGGAAGCTATTCCCCTTTTCCCTTCGAATGGAAAGAAGCTCCATGGCCATGGCAAGTATAGTTCAATATGTTTCGATTTTATTGAAAAGGAAGTGAAGATTATTTATGTGGGTTTATGAAAAAAAACTCCAATATCCTGTTAAAGTTTCCACGTGCAACCCAAAGCTAGCCAAATTCCTTATTGAACAGTATGGAGGAGCCGATGGTGAATTGGCGGCAGCACTTCGCTATTTAAATCAGCGTTATACTATTCCTGACAAAGTCATTGGATTATTAACCGATATCGGTACAGAGGAATTTGCCCATTTAGAAATGATCGCCGCAATGGTTTATAAGCTTACAAAGGACGCCACACCTGATCAAATGAAAGAAGCCGGTCTGGAAGGGCATTATACAAACCATGATAATGCCCTTTTCTATCATAATACTGCCGGTGTCCCCTTTACTGCTACCTATATTCAAGCAAAAGGAGATCCAATTGCCGATTTATATGAGGATATTGCTGCTGAGGAAAAAGCAAGGGCTACCTATCAATGGATTATCAATTTAAGCGATGATCCTGATCTAAACGACAGCCTCCGCTTCTTGAGAGAACGGGAAATCATCCATTCCCAGCGTTTTAGGGAAGCTGTGGAAATTTTGAAGGAAGAGCGTGACAGAAAGAAAATTTTTTAAGATCTCTTTTCTACAACGGATAACTCCTTTTTACTTACTTTGATGAAATAAATTTATATCATATTTTTTCTTCATCATTTCAAAAACCAAATGTCTTTCTTTCCATGCTTCGTTTTTCCATAAATCCTTACTCTTATCAATAATCTCACAACGGAGAGCATGATACTCGCTTTCCGTCTTTTGTTTTTTATCATAAAGAATTTTCGTAGCGCCCCATAATCCTGCAGCAGACAATAAAAACAATGCATGCTTAAATTGTCCTGCAAACACCATAAAAATCTCCCCAAACGAATATGAATAAGGCTCTAAGACTGTGTGATACAAAAGATAAAGACAGGCAAAGCTATAAAATACGCTTGTCCATAATAAAAGCAAGTGACGCTTTTTATACCGTTCAAATTTTTTTTTTCTGCTAACAAGATTCTGCAGCATTTGTTTTGTGGTTTGATCAGTATATTGGTTCAGCATTGCAATGTTCTGTTCCATCCCCCATCCCCCTTACTAAAAATTATGAATAGTCCCCTTAAACTATGATTGATATTTTTATTATTCTTAAAGTTTCTACCTTAACACACTTTTCTAAGCAGGATTCTCGCGCAACTGCTCCAATCAACATAGGTTTAAAATCACATTCCATTGTTTTTGGCTGTTTTCGCATAGATTGTTGCTTTTCGCAGAAATGTTCAATCAGAATTAAGTGAGTCATCGTGGCATTATTTCGGCTGAAGTTATTTAGTTTAGAAGCCTGAACTCTGTGTAACTTAGATTAATTTATACAAATAACAACAAAGTTTACGCAAAGAGACTTTTTCTTTAACAAAGACCACTATACTAATCAAATTCGCATTATGGAGCATTAAAATGTGTTCTTTTTTCATAACGATAAGGCAATGATTATACCAGTGGTCAATTTGGCCTGACGTTTCGAACTCGTAACAAAGTTATTTTTAGGGTAGCCAAAAACTAAACAAAAAAAGAGATTCACAGTTTCACCTGGTAATCTCTCTTAGCGTTACGTATTATGAACCAATAACAATTTTAAGTGTCTGTCCAGACTGTATCCCGTTCGGTCCTATTTTGTTCCATTTTTCTATTGTTGCAATACCTGCCTGGGAGTGATAATACTTCATGGCAATACTAAATAAAGTTTCTTTCGGTTTTACTTGGTGATATAAAACCAGAGCCTTCGAATCCTTACTTCCCTTAGAAGGAGCTGAAGCCTTATTAGGGCTTCTATTTATGGGTTTTGCTATCTTAACAGGCTGCAGTTTTTCCTCAGGCTTTTTCACAGGCTGTGTGGACTTTTCTGACGGTTTTGAGCTTTCATCGGACTTTTTTACTAATACTTGATTTTTCTTTTTTTGAGAATCTGCTGCTGTGGAACTGGCTGTTGCTGTTGAAGAAGTATTACCGCCGCCAATATGGTTATCATAGGAAATTTCCACCCCTACCCCGTTGTCCTTCTGCGCATTTACCAGCTTTGGGTGTGAGGAAAAGTATGTATAAGCAAAGAAAACCGTAATGGGCAGCAATATAAAAAATACTAATAAACCTCTTAAAAGAGGAAAGCCAAGTGATGGTTTTTGCTCTTGTTTTTGCTCATTTTCCTCTTTAGGACCGTCCTCTTGTAGGGAATCCTGTTTAATCAGTTTTTGTTTTTTCATTTGATGGTATTCCCTGCGAGTCGGCAAAGTCTGGTCTTCCAGTTTTACGAATTTGACATTGTTATCGGCTTTTTGCCGCATCTTCTCCATTCGCTCTTGATAAGGATCATACTCCATTCACTATCCCTCCCTATCATCTATCTGTCTCTTTTGTATTTAATTAATAGTCCAGAAAAAAAATCAATGACAAAATGCATGACTATAACCGTCAAAAGATTATGATGAGAATATTCATAGATACCGCCTATCCAAAAGCTTAAGATCAAAATATTGACAATTAAAAACCAGTGCCCCCAATAGCGGATATGGACGATTGCAAAGATTAAGCTTGCTGCAATCCAGCCAAAATGTGTCTGGATGATGCCTCGGAATAATATTTCCTCAGAAAAGGCAATGAGCAATGTCAGAAAAAAGATACCACTAAAGCTTCTCCTTTTAAAGATTCTCTCATTAATCCCTCCATCGTGATAGTAATGCCCTGGAACCCATTTCATTAATAACATGTCAAGCAGCACTACTGCAGCACCGCTGGAAATGCCCATACTGTAAATAGAAGAATCAAACCGAATAAGTTCAAAAAATGTCGATAAATCTTTAAATAAAAATATACCTGAAATTACCGAAATCGTTAATAGTGCAAATTGAGTATAAATTAAGTGAAAATTCAGTTCTCTATCTGTTAACTGCTGTATTATTTCAGATTGGCTTTTCTTTTTTTTCATCTCTGCTCACTTTCTTAACAATAGCCTTCTAAGCGTCATTTCCCAAGACTCAATCGGAATTTCACTATCTTCCCCTTCATTGGCACTGTAGTGATCCAAATTTACACCGCATTGATCGCAGCAGTTCAATATACGTAAAGGAGCTTTCTCATTGAAATAGCTTAATATCCCCTTACGCCGGCAGCTGTTGGAATTTAACCATGCCTTCACTTCTTTGAACTTTCCTATCTTATACGCTATTCTCTCAGACCTTATCTTTTTTACCTGCCTCACTGTTTCAGCAGTATGAGAAGAAAGTATTTGATAAAAACGTAAAAAACGTTCCTGAACATCTGTCAGGCCTATTTCAAGACTTCTCTCAGGATTGAGATAATACGCTTCAATTTGATATTCTTCAGGAAGTTCATTTTCAATCATGGATAAAGGCAAGGAATCGTCTCCGGGGCTATATAACAGAATCGCAACACTCGGTTTCCCATCCCTTCCTGCGCGTCCAATTTCCTGGAGGTAGGATTCCATCTGCTGAGGCAAATGAAAATGAATGACAAAACGAATATCCCCTTTATTGATTCCCATTCCAAAAGCGCTTGTGGCGCAAATAACATCTAACTGCCCATATAGAAATTGCTGTTGAATTAAAAGTCTTTGCTCCTGCTCCATTCCTCCATGATAGGCATCCGCCTTAATTCCTTGCTGTTTAAGGAGCAGTGCCATTTCTTCGGCCATTTTTTTACTTGTAAAATAAACAATTCTCGGTTTTTTTAAACTGTTAACAAGATTCATTAATTTCTCTGTCTTCGCTTCAAAATGGTCAAGCTCCTCCACTTGGATAGCAATATTGGGTCTGTCCACTGAAAATACCCATTCATCAACAGGATCCAGCTCTAAAAGCCTGATAATATCCTCTCGCACTTGTTCAGTTGCCGTTGCTGTTAAAGCAAGAGTGACAGGATTATTAAGCTGCTTTCTGATTTGCCCAAGTTTTAAATAATCCGTACGAAAGTCGTATCCCCATTGAGAGATACAATGTGCTTCATCAATAACAAACAAAGAAATCATTAGCCTGCTGCATTTTTCAATTACATAGGGATTTGAGAGCATCTCAGGAGATATATAAATAAAACGGTAATTCTCTAAAGAATCTAACACATTTTTCCTTTCAGCAGGCGATAAAAATGAATTTAAAGCCACCGCTTTTTTCTCCCCCTGTACTCTTAGCTGCTCCACCTGATCCTGCATCAATGAGAGCAGCGGCGATACAATTAGAACAGAACCCTTTAACATATATCCTGGAAGCTGGTAGCACAATGACTTCCCTGTACCTGTAGGAAGTAACGCAAGAGTATGATGTCCATTTAAAACGGAAGTAACAACTTCTTTCTGTCCTTCACGGAAGCTTTCGTATCCAAAATGCTGTTTAAGTGCTTGTTGCATGTTCATGTATCTGTCCCCTTTTTGCCAAAGCCAGCCTGATCTGAAAATAGGAAGCATTTTTAACGGCTTCTTTAATCGGCTTTAATCTTTTAAGGCCCAGAGTCTGCGAGGCAAGAAAAATATTTTGTTCCATTTTTTTATCCAAATACATATCAATTTGAAATTCCGGTTCATTTAATGCAATTTCTATGATATGGTCTTCAATTGTACTGGTTTTAAGGTTTCTCATTTCCGCAATTTCACTGACTGTGTATTGTTTTTTTAATAAGTCATATGTTTTTTGTGTGGAACGTGTCCAAGCGATTTCCTGATATGAATCTGCTATCACCTTATGAAGAATCAGATACTGATCAGGTGTTTCTGTTACTTTTTGAATAAGCGAATGGAGCAGATGCAAAAAACGATACCAATACTCGGATTCCTCCATATTCAAATATTCTGAAGCCTGTTTCATCGTTTTGCCAATATGTTGATAGCCTGTCAAACGAATTACTAAAATTTCCGGATCCTCAGGGGGATTCTCAGATAAAAAATTCGTTAGTTCCTTATACAATTGTCCAGAAAGCTCTTCTTTTGGAAGAGCCTTGTTCTGCAAAAAGCCCTTCATCCAACGAAGTAATGCTTCGTCTCTTTGAATAGGATAATAATGGTTTTCGTTATTAACCAGATTAGACATAACCTGTATGGTTAAACTTAATCTTTTCCAAAGTAAATTAGCCGTATCCTGATATTTCAAGCCATTTATCTGCTTTGGGAAAGGATGGTGAAGAAAAAAAACCTTTATTTGATCAAGTCCTTTTTGAGTTAGCAAGGCATGCGAATCATTTTCTTCAAGTAACATTTGTTTACGCAAGTTTTTAATTATTGCGGCATAGGCTTCTCTTGAAAGAAAAGGATAGGTTTGAAAAAGGTGCCCCAATTGAAAGATATGAGCATCCTGGATGGTTTGGGAGGATTTTTTCCCTTTTAATAAGTGGTAAATTGAATAAATGGTCCTTTCGTTTTTGACTTTATTTAAGGACCAAAGAATGACAGCATCCAAAAAAGTCATAGGCAGAACCCCTTATTTCATGTCTTTTTATGTCTTATTTTATCATAAAAATCTCAATTTTTGTCATATATATTTTCCAACAAATATGAACATGGAGTGAAGAAACCAACGTTTGATTTGCATTTCCTAAGGATTATCTATTGAATTCTTTGGAAATCAGCTTTAGAATAATGAGGGGAATTCTCATTTTCCTGACATCATCCTTGTCATAAAAGCAAAGGGTGTAGAATGATATAGATAAACACTCGCTTAATGCTTTGTACGTTAAGCAGAACTACCAGGAGGTTATAGGATGGCTAAATTTACAATCGTTGATAAAGATACTTGTATCGCTTGCGGTGCTTGCGGTGCCGCAGCTCCAGATATTTATGATTACGATGATGAAGGTCTTGCCTATGTTATTTTAGACGATAACAAAGGGATAGCGGAAGTTCCGGAAATACTCGAGGAAGACCTTCTTGATGCGTTTGAAGGCTGCCCGACTGAATCTATCAAAATGGCAGATGAAACCTTTGATGGTGACCCATTAAAATTTGAATAGTACTATAAAAGCAGAGCGCCCGTTTATCGGCGATCTGCAAAAGACTGGCCGGCTGAAAGATTGTTTTTTTACCTTTTGGCCGGCCAGTCTTTTGACCTCGAGCCGATGGCGCATGGAGCTGGACATCATAGAAAAGCGGAGAGCGCCTGCTCATCGGCATGTCTTTTAACCCCGAGCTGGACATTTTAGAAAAGCGGAGAGTTCCTGTTTATCAGCGTACGGATTTCGTGGTTTACGACTATGATAAAGGAAACAAAAGCGAGTTAGTAAACAGTTGATTTTGACTTATAGCAAAAAAACGCAACCTCCCCGGCGCCAGGTGCTGGAGGTTGACAGAGACTGCATTGATTTAAGAATTTTATACTTATATTTAAAAAAGACTGTGTTAAATTTCAATGTTGATAACTGCTCGATTTTCAGCTTTGCTGAAAGGCGTGTGAAACAGCCGTTTCACAGGAATAAGCAAAAAAACAACAGTGTCCCTTTAACAAAGCCTAAAAAAAACAAAAAAACCAGGTGGTTCAACACCTGATTTTTTTTATTAGATAACGGATCGCTTTTCAATCCATCCCTGCAAACGTGTAAAAATAAGCATGAAAACAAGTGTAACAATAAATCCTTTTATGATATTAAACGGTAAAATACCAGCAATAATGTAGCTTTTAACGTTCGGAATATGCAAATTCGCAAGAACAAAATAGGCTGGCAGGATTACAAAATAGTTTAGTACACTCATTAACACTGCCAGTGAAACAGTTCCTGCTATTAATCCGATTGTCATTCCTTTTTTGGTTTTTAAATGCCTATAGATATAGTAAGTCGGCAATACAAAAAGAAGTCCTGACACAAAATTTGCAGCATTTCCAATCGGTATGCCTACATCACTGCTTACCATCAGATAATTTATGATATTTTTTATCAATTCAACAAGTACTGCGCCAATCGGTCCAAACACCAAAGCAGCTATTAAAGCGGGAATATCGCTAAAATCAACTGTCAAATAGGAAGGGAATGGCGGTATGGGGAATTTAATCAGCATCAGCAGACATGCCAGACTGCTTAACGCCGCTATTCCCACGGTCGATCTAAGATTTACTTTCCTCATTTTCCTCTCTCCTTATGAGATTCACCTCAAGCAGAAGAAAAGCTCGCCATTATTTGGACATCCCCTAAAAATATAAAACCCCAAAGAATAGTATCTTTAGGGGAGTAAAGGCATGCACAAATAAATGTTTTAAATTTTTTTAAAAAAATTCAAAAACATCGGCTAACCTTCATCTTCTCCCATCCAGACTTTACTGTCGGCTCTGGAATCACACCAGATCCTGCCTAAAAGGCTCGCGGGCTTATAAGCTTTAGCTTCATTACCGCCGGTCGGGAATTTCACCCAGCCCCGAAGATGAACCGTATTATTTTACATTTTTTATTATATTATAAAGAAATCTTTTTGGAAAGAATTTTGTTTTCGTTATTGAAGTGTATTGGTTGTAATTCCTCTTGAAAGTGAATATTCCTTCTGATTTCCTTCAAAATGCTCATAAAGAATATTCAATACTTAGTTCGCTTTTATTTTGGAATAGCAATTTTTTGGTTAGGAAAGATTTGGCTTCCTTTATCCTTAAGATGATTTATTGTAATAAGTTTCTTAACTGTTGTATTGTGTTTTTTCGCTATTTCCCATAAGGTTTCATTTTTTGCCACGATGTATATACTTATGTTTTTGCGGTTGTCAATCAAATGAGAAGTTACTCCACCCGATACTTCAATCGCTGGATATGGGTGGTGCTCCAACGCCACGACAGACTGTCCTATTTTTCCTTTTCCAAATACGTCAAAAGGATCTATTGCGTTTACCTTGCTGATTGTCCATTTGCCATTATGTACTTCAAAATGAAGGTGATTCCCAGTGGAATTCCCTGTACTTCCCATCAACCCAATCTCTTCACCCTTTATGACTTTTTCACCCTTTGTAACCAGTCTTTCGTCAAGATGAGCATATACGGTTTCAAATCCATTTAAATGATGAATAAAAACAACGTTTCCATAACTGGAAGAACGATAAGATTTTGTCACTATTCCATTACCCACAGCAAAGATAGGTGTATGGTAACTTCCTGCTATATCTATCCCTTTGTGAAGCCCTCCTCTTGAATCAAAAACATCCGAAATAGTTCCTTCTGCAGGAAAAAACCAGTCTGATGTTTGGTTCATAACGCTTCTATCGGATGCCTGAATCTTATTGTTTGGTGCCAAACCGCTTCCTACTGCCAATAGTATCATGATGTATAAAAATCTTTTCCCTGCTGAACCCATATTAGCCTCCTTAATTTGGCCCTTGTTTGAATGAATCCTCTGCCATACATAAATTGGCCATACTTCCACATTGAAGTTAACAAGAGCATCTTCTATTGTAGACCAAAAGCGAAATATTATACTTTGATCCTTTTATTAAGGGGCCGATTGATAGTTGATCTTTTTTAGCTCATTTCTTTCTTTACTGTAAAATGAGCTAAAAAACGAGCAGTTGTATCAACATTGAAATTTAACACAGCCTTTAAAAAAGCAATCAGGTCTCATCCTGATTGCTTCTTTCGAGTTTTATCTTGTTTGCTATTGCTCAAGGCGGTTCGGTGCTACTGGCACTTCAATTGCTTTTGAAAAATGAAAACCATTCCAGCTGGCAGGTTCAATATTTTGAAAGGTTACAGTGGAATAACCGAAGTCTTTCCCGGTAAGCAGAATCGCTTCAATCATATTCATAGCATTCTTTGGTGATTCCTTTGTTAAATCTACCTTTCTATCAAATCTAACGGTCACATTTTTCCCATCTTGGTTCAACTCCGTCACTCCTATGCCGCCGGTGAAAACGGAATGATATAAATCGTTTGGAGACTTTTTCATGGCAGCTAAAGCATCCGACAGTTGCTTAAAGGTTTGGTCAGAAGGTACGAGATAGCTTTTATTTCCTATGGTATACGAATAATATCCGCTTTTAGGTACTTTATTAATTTGAACATTGTTCACTTCACCAATCTCTCCAATGCTTAATGGCTCCCCTTTTTCATTCTTGAATTCAGCCTCTTTAACAGGCAAGTATCTGAAGCTGTCATTGACCAATTTATCCAGATTAAGCTGAAGAGACTCAGGAATAAATCCTGCCTGATTTTGATAGACCGTAATGCGGATAATTTGATTCGCGGAATCATATGCTAAAACGCTTTTTAAAGGAAAAAATTGATCAAACCCCCATTCCGGTTTGGGTGTTTGGCTGGCAATTTGTTTATATTTATCAAACCAATTCTCAGAAGATTTCGGCACGACTACACTTACTGGAACAGGAATAGCATCATGGGTCAGCACCCCGTAAGTATATACATCATGACTTTTAAGATCACTGGAATAAACGGCACTTCGATCTTCGCTTTCCTGATTTTTTGCTGATTCCATTTTGTTTGATGACAAAGCCGATTGATTTCTTTTTACAGAATCGGAAATTTGTCCTGCAGTTTGATGAATAACCGGCTGTTTTTTTGATACTTGGTGCTGAGGCACATTCGCCGCTGTTAAATGAACATTTTTTTGTGATAATTCAGCCCCTCTGGCGGACTTTGTTTGTTCTTTATTCACCATTGAAACAGCTAAAACCATTATAATAGCAATTGCTGCTGTTGTGGCTGCCGGTATCCATAGAGCTCTTTTTTGCTTGTGTTTATGCTCTTTTCTGCTTTGCACTTTACGATACACCTCTTCTTGGTTTTGTCGATCTCTTATAATGGGCATTTTGCGGAGAAGCTCTTCTATTTGGTGTTCATCTTGATCAAAGTTAGCCATAATTGACTTCTCCTTTCCTTTCTTTTTGATTCATTAATCGTTTCAATACCAATAGAGCCCTATGCTGAGTTGTTTTGACCTTGCTTTCCGTCCATTCCAGCGCTTCAGCCGTTTCCTGTATGTTTAAATGATTCAAATAGCGCATGATTACCACCATTTTCTGGTCTTGGCTGCATTCATCTAAACATCTGTAAAGCTGCTGTATTTCTTCTTTTAAGACAGTTAGTTCCTCAGGAAGTGGTTTGGGATCGCTATAGTCTCTTCCTTTCCAGTCCAATTCTTCGGCAATTCTTAGTCGCCATCGCTTTTGCTTTCTGAAGTAATCAATTGAAACATTTTTTGCAATGGAGAAAAGCCATGTCTTCTCTGAACTTTTTCCTTCGAAGAATCTATAGGATTTTAAAACTCTTAAGTAAACCTCCTGCACAAGATCTTCAGCAAGGTCTCTATCCTTTACCATGTAAAAAATAAACTGATAAAGGTCTTGATGGTATTTTTGGTATATTTCTTGAAAAACGGAGTCCATTTCTATCCCTCCCCCGTTAACTAGTAGTCGAATGAAAAACTAAAAAGTTACAGCATTTCGTAAAATTTTAATACTCTTTCTTCTTTCATCTATTTTAAAGGGAAGAATAGAAAAAGCACAAGTTACCATTTATCCATACAAGGTCTAAATAAGGTAAAATATTCTTTAATTGTTAAATAAATCTATCACATTCTGGCTTCCCATTCGTCAGAAACGGCTTTTCCATACAAATGAGCTAAAAAATAACCAGTGATCAATATGGGCATTTAGCAAAACCTTGCGATGCTGACTTATCGTATGGAGAAGACATCGATATCCAAAGACTCCATTAGTTAATTATTTAATTGTACAAAAAAGCGCCATTTTGAAATGGCGCTTTTTGGTGAATTCACCAAACAGTTTCTCATGAAACAAGATTTATCGGCTTTTTTCTTCACTTTGTGCTTTGTATTCGCGGAAGATAGAAAGAAAATGTCGTGCCTTGTCCAACTTTGCTTTTTACCGAAATACGGCCATGGTGTGCCTCGATAATATTCTTTGCAATAGCAAGACCTAAACCAGTCCCGGATTTACCTCGTGTGCGGGCCTTATCCGCCTTATAAAATCTTTCAAATACAAATGGAAGATCTTCATCCTGTATCCCAGTCCCGCTATCTGTAACACTTATAAGGACACCATCTTCAAATTCTTCTTGTGTTACTTTTACAGTACCATTTTCCGGAGTATACCGGATGGCATTGTCAATTAAATTTGTCAAAACCTGTTCAATGCGGTCAGGGTCCATTTCAATCATAGCTGCTTCCTGTTCTACTTCAGAAGAAAGCAGCACATTTGACTCCCTGGCTACTCCTTGGAATTTATATGTTACCCTTTGTATAAATGATTGAATCGGGGTCATATCAAGGTTAAGGCTAATATGCCCTGCTTCCATTCTAGCTAGATCTAGAAGTTCATTTACAAGACGGCCAATCCGCAGGGTTTCGTCATAGATAATTTTTGCGAACTCCTTCTTTTCTTCATCGGTAACCGCAATATCGTCAATAATAGCTTCGCTGTATCCCTGCAGCATTGCGATCGGCGTACGCAGTTCATGAGAAACATTGGCAATAAAATCATCTCTTAAAGTATCAAGCCGCCTCTCTTCTGTCATATCTCTGATCACAACCACTGCTCCCCTGACATTATCACGATTGTAAAGAGGGCTGATAATCACCACATACGTTCTTCCTTGAATGGTCAACTCACTTGTCTGCTCTTTATCCGTTTTAATCACCTGATCCAATAGATCCAGCATTTCCTTTGGAGCTGGCAGCTGACTGTCCTTGCCTTGTTCATAAAACCAGTGCTGCAAAAAAAGTTCTGCAGGAGGATTGGTTATCAGAATAGTCCCATCTCGATTAAACGTTAGTACTCCATCGGCCATACTGCTTAATATACTTCTCAGCTGCTCTTTTTCTTGATTAAGCGCATTGATATTAAATTTCAGCTGTTTTCCCATTTGGTTGAAGGCGGTTGCCAATTCACCAATTTCATCATGAGAAGCCACAGGAACCTTTGTATCAAATTTACCCTTCGCCACTTGGAAAGCCGCCTCTCTCATTTTCCTAAGCGGTGCTGTAATCCTCGTAGATAAGAAAAAAGCAAAAAAAGTTGTTAATATGATCGCAATTCCTGCAGCTAATAAAATTAGCTTTGTTGTCTTATCAGTCGTTTCTTTTAGGACATCAAGAGACTGATAGATAAAAACAGCCCCATTTTCCTTATTGATATGCAGAGGTGCAGCAGCAACAATAATGTGATTGTAACGGTTTTGCTCATGATTTCCTGGCGGCGTCATTTCTTTTTCAAACACTTTATTGGAGCTGAAAACTTTAGATAGATCTGCATCCTTTACAAGAGTTTCTGGACTTAACGGAAGAGTTTTGGAATCTGTTGTGGGATAAACAATCTTGCTTACATTATATGCAATAATCACTTGTGCATTTTTATCTGCCAGCTGAATAGCGATTTCTTTTCCCATTCCATCATTCGGGTGAACTTCGACAATTCGGGCGATTTTTGTTGCCGTCCCTTTAAGATTTTGCTCAATTTGACCAACATTATAGGACTGGAAAAACTCCAGCAGCAACATAGTAAGGATAATAAGGACAAACGAAACGAGCAGAAGTATAGTCATCCAAAGCTTGCCGACTACACTTCTCCAAATTCTCATTCTTCCGTAACCTCAAATTTATACCCGACTCCCCATACGGTTAAAATCATTTTTGCAGCCTGCTCTGATACCCGGTTCAATTTTTCCCTTAAGCGTTTTACATGGGTATCAACAGTTCTTAAATCACCAAAAAATTCATAATGCCATACTTCTTTTAAAAGATGCTCACGATCAAACACCTTATCCGGCGCTTTTGCCAGGAAGTAGAGCAATTCATATTCTTTTGGTGTAAGATTCACTTCCACTCCATCCGCTGTTACACGGTGGGCATCATTATCAATCGTTAAATGCGGATATACGATTAAATCTTTGGATTTCGTTTCTGTGTTCATAAAGCTTGATGGAGTGCTTCTGCGCAGCAACGCCTTAACCCGAAGCACCACTTCCCTTGGACTGAACGGCTTTACAATATAATCGTCCGTCCCAGCTTCAAACCCCTCAACCCGATTGGTTTCTTCACCTTTAGCAGTCAGCATGATAACGGGAGTTGATTTTTTTGTTCGAAGCTCCTGACAGACCTCAATTCCATCCATACCAGGCATCATTAAATCTAACAGAATACAATCATAGTTCGTTTCTATTGCCTTTTCCAATGCCTCTTTGCCATCTTCAGCTTCTTCAATTATGTAGTTCTCTCTCTCGAGATATATTTTGAGCAGACGTCTAATTCTTTCTTCATCATCCACTACCAAAATTTTTCCCAATGGTTGTTCCATCAATCATTCCTCCTTACAAGTGATCTGTAATATTTCTTAGATGATAACTGTTTATTTTTTCAAAGGGTGCCTTATGCTAAGCTGAAAGGAAGATATAAGAAAGTGAAAGCGCCATGCTACTTGGCGTTATAGAAAAGCATAATAAAAATCCATTAGCAATAGCTTTCATCAATGTGAAAGGATGCTATAATTGTTTCTCAATCAGCCTCCATAAAAACAGGGCCGAACTCAAGATGGCTTCATACACGAAAACCATCTAGAGACAGACCCCATAAACATGTTGAATTCCCTTATACACCTGCGTAGGAATGCAGGCCTGCTATGATAAGGTTTACCGCAATCAGATTAAACATAATGATGCCAAATCCTATTACGGCCAGCCAAGCAGACTTTTCACCATGCCAGCCTTTTGAGAGCCGCAAATGGAGAAATGCTGCATAAAATAACCAGGTTACAAGAGCCCAAACCTCTTTGGGATCCCAGCTCCAAAATTTGCTCCACGCAATTTGGGCCCATATCATAGCAAATATTAAAGCGCCTAATGTGAAAACAGGGAAGCCTATTAAAACAGAGCGGTAACTAATTTCATCTACCAGATCATCCCGTATATTCTTAGTCAATGGTTTAAGGAGTTCGCCTATTCTTTTTCTTATTATTAACCTTGTCACTATATAGATTACCACTCCTGCAGCAATAGACCAAATAAAACTATTAAATTTTTCTGCATTTATATATGCAGGCAGTAAAACCCACGGCTTCATTACGCCATGTGTCTGAAGGGTGCCCTCATTTGGACCGAATACAGCAGGCAGGTGATACATCAATCCGTCATTCCCCGTTAAATCCGTTCCATTTTTATCTACCCAATTAAATGCAGCATTGTAGTGCATGGCGGCAAAAATAGAGGTAACGATAACAAATCCAAGGAAGCTGATTAATCCAAACATGACCGCTTCAAGCCAAAAAGTTTGCTTGCCTCTTTTATTCTGATCTGTCATTTTTACTAAATAGATTAAACCAGCAGCAAAACTTATTGAGAGTATCGCTTCGCCTGTTGCAGCTGTCGTCACATGTATTTGCAGCCAATAGCTCCTGAGTGATGGCACCAAAGGATTAATATCCCTCGGAAACATGCTGGCATAGGCGATGATCAATAGTGCAATGGGCAAAGCAAATAATCCAAGGACGGCTGTTCGATAGATAAAGTAAATGACAATAAAGGCTCCCACCAGCATCATGCCAAAAAAAGTAGTAAATTCGAATAAGTTACTGACGGGCGCATGGCCGGATGCAATCCAGCGAAGAATGAAATAGACGACTTGGGAAGCAAAACCAATGATGGTGACAACAATCCCTGATTTTCCCCAGCGATTTTGTTTTGGAGTTTGAGAAACGGCCTTATTCGAGCGAATGGCCCCTCCAAACAAAAGTGTACCAATCAGATATAAAATAAATGCCATAAACAAAAAGTCACTGCTGAGTCCGGTAATGCCGGTCATATTATCCCTCCTGCTCCCCTTCTTTTTTCTTTTCCTGCTGATCGATGGGCTCCGGAATCCCTGTCCCTTCTAAAACGAAAGCTATTTCTCGTTTCAGTCCATACCAATTTTTGTTGGTATGCCCGGCTATAAGCACCTTTCCATCTTTATTTTGCAGCCAAATCCTGCGATGGTTCCAATAGGCGCCTTGTACGACACCAATCATAAAAATGAAGCCGCCAAAAGCCAATACCCATAAGGTTAAATCCTTATGCACTGTAAGCGCAGATACATTCCTAGTGTCGATACCGGCAAAAGCCATTTTATACTCATTATTTCCGAGAGGCTCAATTGTTTCTCGAATTGCAGCAAAGCTTTTTTCACCCTTTGGATGCTCTGGGGTAATCATGTTGAATAAAAAAGCGGGATTATCGGGAATGGGAGAACTCGATTGAGGTTCTCCATTTTTTGCAAAACCTGTAAAATTCGGATAGAAACCAAGTAATTGGACTTTGTATCCGTTGCCCAGGTTATATACATCCTTTGGATTGAATAAATCAATCTTCATCAGACCATAGAACTTTCCTGTTTTTTTGTTTTCAAGTCGGAACCACATATCATGAAATTCATTTAATTTATAATCCATTTGATAGACAGCATAATGGTCAAATTTCAATGGTTGATTGACTTTAATTTGGTAAGATTCTAATTTTTTTAGTTTAGCAGGCTCACCGGCAATTTTTCCGCCTTCTCTTTTATACAGTACCACATTGGACTGGAAATTTTTCGGCACACTGCCAACACGGTCAATAGCCTGATCAAAATTTTGATTATCTTTCTTTTTATCATAGGTCTGCAGGATGAATTTCTTATTCTCAATGACAAACTGAGAATTTGTTCCCGGGACAATTTTTTTCTCTCCTTCTCGAATCCAAAGCAATTCATCTACGTACATACCAGGAATAAAACGAAGCATAGAGCCGATTAAAAAGATAATTAACCCTATATGATTTATGTATGGTCCCCAGCGGCTAAAACGGTTTTTTTCAGCCAGTATATTTCCGTTTTCTTCCCTCAGGCGATATCTTTTTTCTTTTAATTTGGACTTTACTTGCTCAAACGCTTCCTCTCGCCCGTGTCCTTCCGAATTCCCAAAGATGCGCTGCCGCATAAGAAAGCCTTCATGCCTCGTTACCTTCTGATTTTTCAAAGCCCTTCTAAGAGGAATATACCGGTCCAAACTGCAGATAACAAGAGATACTCCAATTGAAGCAATTAATAATAGGTACCACCACGAATTATATAAATCTTGGAAACCAATTGTATACCAAAGATCCCCAAACCAGCCGTATTCATCTTTATAATATTGGGCGGGGTCAGAACCGGAGGGGATGTATTGCTCCTGCGGAAGTATGGTTCCTAAAGCAGATGCGATCAGGGTAATGACAATCAGCCAAACGCCTACCTTTACAGAGGAGAAAAAATTCCATACTTTATCGACAATGGTCTTGTTATAGGTTTGAGAGCGTCTGGCACTGCCCTCATACCTCATGTCATGCAAGGATTCTTTTATCGCTTCTTCTGTCATGGCCCTCCCGCATGATTCACAGAGAATGGTGCCAATTGGATTGACATGACCGCACTCGCATTTCATTTCCCTCATAGAAAAAACCCCTTTATTACGGCTTAATGCTGTCAAATAAACTTCTAAAATCTTTTTCTTTTAAATTCTGATTTCCAATAATGATTTTTTTCACCCTTCCATCGGGGCCGATTAACAGCGATTCAGGCAAAGGATCAATCCCATACTCATTCTGAACGTCTCCGTCTTTGTCTATCATAACTGGAAATTGAAGTCCATATTGCTTAATGAAGTTTTCTACAAGATATCTAGTATCCTTTACATGTACAGCTAATATTTCTACACCTTTTTTATGGTATTCCTCATACAAATCATTCATATATGGCATTTCCCTCTTGCAGGGATCGCACCAAGTTCCCCAAAAATTCAAAAATACACCCTTGCCTCTGTAATGTGACAGCTGATGCGTTTTTCCGTTCATATCTTTTAAAACAAAATCAGGAGCTGTTTGCCCCACATGGATTTCTCCCTGGCTTGCTTTCGTTAAATTGGAATATAGAGTATAACCGACTGCCCCCAGCAGAACCAGCAGAATTAAGCTGCGAATGACCAGCCTTTTTTGCTTTATTTGAGTCATAGCGCCACACCCCTTTATGAAAACGGTCACAGTTTTAATCTATTATAGCATTTTAAACCTGTAAATTTAAGAATTCTTTGAAGGTTATGTGAATTTTTACAACTTTCTTTTTTCTTCTCCCTTTGCCCGCACTCTTCCAACAACATTAATGGCTGCCAGTTTCCGCCAATGCTCTCAGTTGTTTTACTTCATGCGGCGTTAATTCTCTGCTTTCTCCGGCGTTCAGTCCGTTTAAGGTTAAAAAAGCAAAGCGTTCTCGCTTTAATTTTTGAACTGGATGGCCCACTGCTTCAAACATCCTTCTGACCTGGCGATTCTTTCCTTCATGGATGGTGATTTCTACAATAGATCTCTGCTTTTGCTTTTCTGCAGAAAGGACTTTCGTTTTTGCAGGTGCTGTCACTCCATCTTCCAGCTTTACGCCTTTTTCCAGCTGTCTAAGGGACTGCTTTGTCGGAATGCCCTGCAGCCGTGCAACGTAGGTTTTATCAATTTCATAACGAGGGTGCATTAAGAGATTGGCAAAATCTCCATCGTTTGTTAAAAGAAGAATGCCGGATGTATCATAATCAAGACGGCCAATCGGATAAATGCGCTGCTTGATTAGCGGAAAGTAATCTGTTACTACTTTCCTGTCTTTATCATCACTGACTGCTGAAATAACTCCTCTTGGTTTATAGAATAAGAAATAAACCTTTTCTTCGCTTTCCAACGGGATGCCGTTTACCTCCACACGGTCAGAGGATGAAACTTTTGTTCCAAGCTCTTTAACAACCTTTCCGTTAACCTTTACTTTCCCTTCTATAATTAATTCCTCCGCTTTGCGGCGAGAAGCTGCTCCTGCGTGAGCAATTACTTTCTGTAGTCTTTCCATTTCAAATTCCACCTCTATTTTAGGTATTTCTAGTCTTACCTTAAGAATTATTACACATGTAGAGTAAAAAGCAAAGAAGCTCAGGCAATATTTGCGTAATTGCTGAGTTTCTATCCTCCCTGTTCACATTTAACTGCAGCCCACTCTCCATATTATTTTTAAGCTTTGTTATTCTTCCTGTTGATTTACGCTGCAGGCACTCGCTTTCCCTGGGCGGCAGGGAATAAGTCGTCACATTCTCCGCAGGATTCTCACCTAAGACGTTTTTTAAGCAGGAATCTCGCGTATCTGCTCCAATTAACATAGGTTCAAAATCAACATAGATCTTTTACAGCGCCTATTGATATGGAAAAATACAAGCGGATTGCTTTAGCCAAGGCTGGTTTCACATAAATTGTTGATTCACGTATAAAGGATTATTCCCTATGTTGTCTGTCTTCGTGGCATCTTTTCGTAAGCTATTAAAAGTTTTAATACTGAATCTGGGTTTATACTCCTTTTTGTGTCAAATAGCAACAAAGTTTACGAAAAGAGCCTTAGCCAAATATCCAGGACACTATAAAGATTGCTGCCAGTATACCTGCCAAGTCAGCTAGAAGCCCTACCTTCAAAGCATCCCCCATTTTTTTTATTCCCACAGCCCCGAAATAGACCGTTAATACATAAAGGGTCGTATCTGTACTTCCCTGTATAGTGGAGGCCATCCTTCCAATAAAAGAATCAGGCCCGTGGACGGCAAGGATATTACTCATGAGGCCGAGAGCCGCGTTCCCTGATATTGGCCTTATCAGGGCAAGAGGGACAACATCCGCAGGTATTCCAGCCCAATTTAAAAAGGGTTTGAGAAAACTCACAAAATAATCAAGCGCTCCTGATGCCCTGAAAATAGTAATCGCTACAAGCATTCCTACCAGATAAGGAATGATGGATACAGCAATTTTAATTCCTTCCTTTCCGCCTTCTACAAACATCTCATAGGCAGGTATCTTTTTCCAAACACTGTATAACAATATAAAACCGATCATAATGGGGATGATCCAGATGGAGATCATGGAAATAACTTGCATCTATTCTCCCCCTTTCCGCTTTCTTCTGAAATAAAAATACCGGTCTATTAAAATGGCTACAATAGTTGCAATTGCTGTAGCGAGCAAAGTAGGACCGACAATTTCTGTCGGCGATGCAGAATGATAATTCATTCTTATTGCAATAACGGTTGTAGGTATCAATGTAAGACCAGATGTGTTTAATGCCAAAAAGGTAATCATAGAACGGCTCGCAACCGGCTTTCCTCCATTCAATTCTTTCAATTGCTCCATCGCCTTTATGCCCAGTGGTGTAGCTGCATTGCCTAAACCAAACATATTCGCCATAATATTGGAAACGATATACCCCATCGCAGGATGGTCTCCTGGCACTTCAGGGAATAGCCGTTTTATTAACGGATGGCAGAGCCTGGAAAATTTATAAAGCAGTCCCGATTCTTCTGCAATTTTCATGATGCCCAGCCAGAAAACCAGTATACTGATTAATCCAATACATAGTGTAACAGCTTCATTTGCAGAATGAAAAATGGCTTCATTTACTTGTTTCATTCTTCCATTTACTGCAGCAAAAATAAGCCCGACAATGGTCATCCCGATCCAAATATAATTAACCATTGTTCATTACACCTAACTGAATAAACAGTACCTGCTTGAAGATCCCAAGCCAGCTGGTTTTTTCAGTTTGTTTTTCCGTGCTATAGTAGACCGGGATACGCCGGATTTGTTTATTGTCCATATAAATAATAGCTTTTCCCACGATATGCGGTATTTTTTTGGGACTCTTCCATTTTTCACTTGGTTTTACAAGCTGATAGTCCACATGAATATCCGATTCCTCCTGTTTTTTCAAGGGATATACAACATCGTTTTTAATATATACATGGTTTTTTAGATACTTCGTCGTTATGGCATTCACCAAACCCTTTTCTAGAATTATAGTAGGATGGAAGTTCTTGAATCCATATTCA
This sequence comes from Heyndrickxia acidicola, assembly GCF_001636425.1. Classification (NCBI taxonomy): domain Bacteria; kingdom Bacillati; phylum Bacillota; class Bacilli; order Caryophanales; family Bacillaceae; genus Heyndrickxia; species Heyndrickxia acidicola. The sequence goes on along the minus strand of NZ_KV440953.1, from coordinate 503,673 downwards.
TACATGGAAATATGATCATTCCAATCGTCAGAATCATTCAGAGTAACAGAAATCAAATTTTCACCATCCTTTGAAGCCGTTGTAACGAGAGTCCTTCTAGCCAGCTTGGTAAAACCTGTTTTCCCCCCTGTACAATATTTATATTTTTCGGTTAAAAGCCTGTTCTTATTTTTCCAGCCCTTATACATTTTAGTTCCTGCAATTTTTTCGTATGTTTTATTTTGCATGGCATAACGCGTAAGGACAGCCATATCGTAGGCTGTTGAAAAGTGGTCTGAACTGTCATCCAGTCCGCTTGGATTGGAAAAATGGGTATTAAGCATGCCTATTTCTTTGGCTTTTTGATTCATTAAGAAAACAAATCCCTGTATACTCCCTCCTACATGTTCAGCAATGGCATTAGCTGCATCATTCCCGGAACGAAGCATCAGACCGTAAACCAAATCCACCAGCTTTCTTTTTTCTCCTGCCTTTAAATAAAGGGAAGAGCCTTCCGTTCGGACTGCAGTTTCACTTATCATAAATGTATCATTCAGTTTACCCGATTCTATCGCAAGAATAGCCGTCATTATTTTTGTTATGGATGCAATTCTCCTAGGCTGGTTAGCATTTTTTTCATATAGAATCCGCCCGGTATCCTGATCCATTAATATTGCGCTGGCCGCTCCGACAGAAATGCTTGCAGAGGCCGGCTTAGAAGGCATGAGTGCTAAAAGCATCATCACGATGAATAAACGTGCAAGGAAATGTTTCATATAAGTGCTCCTCTTCCTTTTCATTATCTGCAGTATTTCCGGAGAGAATCACATGGCAGCCGTCACGATCTTTTCTCTCACCCAACTTCACCCCATCTTTGTACAAGTTTATGCAGAACCAAGGTTGATATGAATAAAAAAGAGGCCATTTGCTAAGCAAACAGCCTCTTGTCTTCTATTATTCATTAGTTTCCATCGACTCTTTGAATTTCTCAAAAAATAAATCCGCTTCGTCGAGATCATTTTCTTCATCAATATCCTGGGATAGCGGCGGAAGTTCACTTAAGTCCTTTAACCCAAAATAATCAAGGAATTCTTTCGTAGTACCATATAAAATGGCCCTGCCTGCTCCTCCTGCACGGCCAGCTTCCTTGATCAGTCCTTTTGCCATTAAAGTTTGCAATGGCCGTTCTGTTTTTACACCCCGTATTTCTTCTATTTCCAGCCTTGTGATCGGCTGTTTATAGGAAACAATGGCGAGTGTCTCAAGTGCAGCCTGTGAAAGTGTAGAAGAACCAGGAGCTTCAACCAATCGCTTTAGATAATCCGCGTTCTCCTTTTTGGTTGCCAGTTGATATGTATTCGCTATCTCGACCAGGGTAATACCTCTATCTGGATCATTTTCATACTCTTCTTTGAGCGTATGAATAAGTTCAATCGTTTTTTCTTCCTCTACTTCAAGTACAGCCATCATTTGTTTAATGGATAGTCCTTCGTCACCCGCAGCGAAAAGCAAGCTTTCTAGGATCCCTTTCCAATTAGTTGTTTCCAACTACGCTCGCTCCTTTCCGGGCAACATAAATTTCTTCAAAATTTCCTTCCTGGTCCACAAAAATTTCATTCCTTTTCATTAATTCCAATACTGCTAAAAAGGTAATAACAATATGCTCTTTGTCCTGATAAGGGAAGAGTGAATAGAAACTTTTTTTTCCCCGAATTGAATTCAATTCTTTTGTTATTTCATCCATTCTCGTTTCAATTGATATTTCCTGCCGGGCTATTTTAGTTGATAACGGCTTTTGAAGCTTCTTTCTTCTTAACAGCTTATTTAATGCGCCAATCATATCATAGAGCGATACTTCGACTTCCTGTTTATCCATCTGAGTTTCAGTCATCAATTCTGTCAAATCACTTGGGGGCTTTGTAAACATTTGGCCGCGGTCCATTTCCAGGTTCTTCAACTGCTGGGCAGCCTCTTTGTATTTTCTGTAAACAACCAGCTGTTCAACAAGATTGTCCCGTGGATCTTCCATATCGGGTTCGAGCTCATCCTCAAAAAATTCTTCTTCCTGCTGAGGAAGCAGCATTTTGCTTTTTATTGCAAGCAGGGTAGCAGCCATGACTAAATACTCACTCGCAATATCTAACTCCAGTTCCTTCATTGCATGGACATATAGTAGATATTGTTCGGTAATTTCAGACATAGGGATATCATATATATCAATTTCAAGACGATTTATCAAGTGAAGCAAAAGATCCAAAGGTCCTTCAAAAGCTTCGATTTTTACATTATACTCCATACAATCACCAATTCTAATATTCAAGCCTAAAGGGCTATTAATAGTATAGATGATTATAAGGCATCCTCCAATAAAAATTTTTTCACAGTCTTCCTAATCCCCGGACTTTACAAATAGAAATTTCCCCCTTTGGGCTCTGGCCCATACACCTTTATTCCGTTCTACATACAATACATCGAATGAAAAAACAGGAGGGATTTACATGGGAGACGGAGTTGGATATGGCGGAGGCTTTGCGTTAATCGTAGTATTATTTATTTTATTGATTATCGTTGGCGCTGCATATATTTACTAAAAACAAGAACACAAGGATAAATCCTCGAAAAGAAGTCGGTCTAGCTGCCGATTTCTTTTCCCTTTATTGGTTTATTTTTATAGATGTTAAAAAATTGAAACCTTGGAGTTCTTGAGGATACATATGATAAGCTAGAACGGTGCATCATCTACAATCTATTTCGTGCTACCGCTAAGTATCAAGGAAAGCTTTATGGAGAGGAGTTTATAAACATTGCATTATCCTTCCGAATATATATCTTATTTAATTCATTTTCATGGGGATCGGGATTACTTTGAGTGCCATGAAATTTTAGAGGAATATTGGAAAGAGTCCAATGATTTCAACAGGGATTCAGTGTGGGTAGGTCTCATCCAGGTGGCCGTTGCATTCTATCATTACCGCCGCAGGAACCTAAAAGGTGCCTCCCGGTTATTAACCAGATCTAGGAATCTATTAAGTAAAAAAGAACAGGATATCCATCACCTCGGATTGGACTACCCTAAACTCCTGAATATTTTAGATGTCTCTATTGCAAAACTTAGCTCAGGTCAACCTTATAAAAGCATTGACCTTCCCATTCTTGACTCTAAGCTTTTACAGCTGTGCTTGACAGAGTGTAAAAAGAACGACTTCCAATGGAATATGCCAAGTGATCTGCAAAATCACTTTATTGTTAACAGACATTTAGTCAGAGACCGTTCTGAAATTGAGAAAATGAGATTAGTTGCGTTAAGTCAAAAGTGAAAAAAATGCAAAGGCATCGCTTGGCTAAGAAAAGCGTAAGCCATAAGGTTTCACATAAATTGGCTATTTATTTCCGCTCTAATCTATAGAGCAAAAACCACAAAAATTCCAATTTTCAAGTTCAATAATAAATCTTAAATTTTTATTTTGAAAACTGCTCGTTTTTTAGCTGAGCTGAAAGTCGTGTGAAACTTCTGTTTCACACGAATGAGCTAAAAAACAACGGCGTCCTTTAACAAAGCCTATTATAAATTATTAAAGTATGTAGAGCGTTTCAATCTATAAAGTAATAAAAAATTTTATACTTTCCTCTAAAACAAAAAGCAGACGCATTATTCCTTTGCGTCTGCTTCTTCAAGGTCACATTTATCAAAAAATGCTACAGTATGCGGATTGGGTATAAGCTGTTTATCCTCATATATCTGTTTTAATGATTTCATCATATTTTTTCCGACACCTTGTTGCCTGTGAGAAGGATTTACGGATATATGTTGAATTTCTACTATTTGACCATTGATTGTCACTCCAATAAGACCAATCAAATCTTCCTCTTTCCAAAAAAAGAGCTGCCAATCATCTTCTGTTTCATATTGCTTTATGGTCTGCTGCAGCCTTTTAAGATCCTTTTCGTTGGGCATAAATGATAATAGCCCCATTGCAATCTTTTCAAAGGCTTTTTTATATCGAATTAACATAACATATCCCTCGTTATCTTTTTCCGTTTTTTACCTTTTTCCTTACAGTATAGACCATGCCTTCTTAGAATAAACAGTATTCTACCTGTACATTGCCATTTTTGGATAGGACGGTGTCTGCTTTACTTACCAGGTAGAAGAAAAAAACAATCGTACACACCCCAAATGAGTGCAGCCATGATTAACAGAATAAATAACCAGACATTTTTTTACGCATTTTTATCTCCCAATACCAGTATAAGCTCCGTAACAAAATTTGTTCTTACTCGTTATTGTACCTATTTTCTTTTTTTTTCGCAATCCTTTGAATCTATTAAGATTGAACATTGACATTATAAGGAAGATCATGACGAATAATATCTTCATATGTTTCACGTCTTATCACCAATTGAGCTTCTCCATTTTCAACAAAGACAACCGGAGGGCGTGGAATACGATTATAATTATTTGACATTGAGTATCCATATGCTCCTGTACAGAAAACAGCCAAAATATCGTCGTTATTTGTTTTTGGAAGCGGCAAGTCCCAGATGAGCATATCTCCTGATTCACAGCACTTCCCTGCGATGGATACATATTCTTCCACAGCGTCGTTTGGACGGTTCGCTAAAGCAGCTTCATATTTTGCTTCATAGAGCGCAGGACGAATATTATCACTCATGCCGCCATCTACAGCTAAATATTTCCTTACATCCGGTACCTGTTTGCTTGAACCAATGGAATAAAGAGTAGTTCCTGCTTCGCCGACTAGCGACCTGCCTGGTTCAATCCAAATTTCAGGCATTGGCAAATCAAGACTTTCTGTATGACGCTTTACTTCGATTACAATTTTTTCGACATAATCAGATGGAGCCAGCGGAACATCTTCTTCTGTATACCTGATTCCGAATCCTCCCCCCAAGTTTAAAACAGATGGAAAATAGGAATACTTCTTCTCCCAGTCATGCAATTTATCAATGATTTTGTGAGCAGCAAGCACGAAACCAGTCGTTTCAAATATTTGTGAACCAATATGGCAATGAACACCAAGCAGATTTACATGATCAGACTCCAAAGAAAGCTTTAAGGCTTCTTCCGCCTGTCCATTCTGCAGGTCAAAGCCAAATTTAGAATCCTCCTGGCCTGTCAGGATATAGTCATGTGTATGGGCTTCTATTCCCGGAGTTATCCTTAATAGAATATCCATCTTGCAGTCCTTTTCACTGCATAACCCCGTTAATAGGTCCAGCTCATAAAAATTGTCGACTACCACACAGCCAATTTTGTGTTCTATAGCCATTAACAGTTCTTCTCTGCTTTTGTTATTCCCATGAAAGTGAATCTTCTTAGTCGGGAATTGTGCAGCAAGAGCCGTATATAATTCTCCTCCTGAGACCACATCCAAAGACAAACCCTCTTCTTCAGCAAGATTAAGCATGGCGATGGATGAAAAGGCCTTGCTTGCATAGGCTACTTGCGAACGCACTCCCAGCTTTTCAAATGTATGTTTAAATGACCTTGCCCTTTCTCTAATGAGCTGTACATCATAGACATACAAAGGCGTACCATAATTTTTAACCAATTCCATCGTATCTACTCCGCCTATTTGCAGATGGCCATTTTCGTTGACCTTTTGGGTTCCATATAAATGCATTCTCTTCATCTCCATGCCTTAGCTTTTACAACCGAAAACTGATGTAAAATAGACAGCTGTCATAGGACAAACTGTCTATTTAAAATCTTAACGGAAATTAGATAAACTTTATCATAGAACAACCATTTTGACAATGGTCTTACTCCTTTGGAGGCTGTCTAAATCGATCCCTTGGATGTACAATGCTCGGACGGTATATAGAGCCCGGAATAGGGCGCCGGATGAGAATATGGACGAATGCAGGCGGATTAAACGGTATAAACGGCCACATGTAAGGAGTATTCAATGAACGATTTGAAATTAAAAACAGTAAAAATACTGTGCACCCTATGACTAGACCCGGCAATTTAAAGATAGCTACTATTATTAGCAATGCCCATCTCACCAGCTTGTTAGCTACACTTAATTCGTAGCTTGGCGTAGCAAAGGTTCCTACAGCTGCTATCGCAACATACAGAATAACCTCTGCCGTAAAAAGACCTACACTGACCGCTATCTGGCCGATCATGACTGCAGCAATTAAACCCATTGCCGTCGCCAACGGGGTAGGAGTATGAATCGCTGCTATCCTTAAGAATTCGATACCTAAGTCAGCTAATATAATTTGCACAAGCATTGGAATATGTGTATGTTTATTCGGACCAATAAACTCAAGATTATGCGGGAGCAGATGAGGCTCCAATACATATAAATACCATAATGGCAGCAAAAACAATGATGACATTATCCCAAGGAAACGGACTGACCTTAAAAATGTTCCAACCAAAGGTGCCTGCCTGTATTCCTCTGCATGCTGTGTATGATGGAAAAAGGTTGTCGGTGTAATGATGACACTGGGTGATGTATCAACAATAATTAGGACATGCCCTTCAAGCAAATGAATGGCCCCGGTATCGACACGCTCTGTAAACCTGACAAGAGGATATGGATTGTAGCCCTGGTGCAGAAGATATTCTTCTACTGTTTTGTCTGACATCGTAATACCATCTACTTCAATCGATTGGATCTCCTGCCGGATCGTGTCCACTAATCCCGGATTTGCGAGCCCTTCAATATAAGCGAGAGCAATGTCGGTTTTCCCTCTTTCTCCGACTTTTAACATTTCAAAGCGAAGACGTTCATCCCTTATTCTTCTCCTGGTAAGTGCTGTATTAAAAATAATATTCTCTACATACCCATCCCTTGAGCCGCGAACGACCTTTTCTGTGTCCGGTTCAGCCGGCTGACGCCCCGGATAGCTTCGGACGTCCACTATTAGGGCTATCGGTTCTCCATCCACCACAATGCCAATTAGGCCTGACAAAACCATATCGACCATTTCATCGATTGTTTTTACCTTCATGACCTGCTGATGCACGATTCTGTTTTCAACGATATCAAATACTTTACTTGAAAGCCGCTCTGTGTCATTTAAAGTAATCAGATATTCCATAATCTGAACGATGTAGGATGTATCCACTAAACCACTTATATAGTAAAAATGGATATCCTTTTTCAGAACTTTGATTTTGCGTACACCTAAGTCAAAGCTGACTCCTAGGCCAACCCGGCTTTTGAAGTAAGCTTCTAATTCGTCCACCCTTTCCGGAATTGGCTTTTTTGTACTCAAATCATTTTTCTCCATAGAACCCGCTCCTTTCTAATATCCATTCAACTGCTTTCTTCGTCACTGGAGCTCCATTGGTATAGTGATCAACCTTCCCCATTTTTCCGATGTCACCAATTCCTACGATGATAGGCAAATCCAACTGATCAAGACAATATACGGTATCTCCATTAACCTGCTTCATTTCCATTTCCGGAACACCAAATTTGTCCACCCCATAAGGAGTAATATTTCCTTCTTTGTCGAAACACACATCCACCTTTGTCCATTCCGCTTTGTGTGTTTTAGATGCTACGGCTATCGCTCCCAGCACGTTTATTTCTTTGTGATTTGCAATATATTTCAGTGCCTGCTCCCCTTTGCCTTCTCCTAAAAATCCGCTGTCGTCAAACATTACAAAGACCGGATCATAGGGAGCTTTTTTGATTAGCTTTAATATGGCTGGTCCAGTTAACGCAGTAGGGTTGCCGGCAGATTGTGAAATACACCGTCCTCCTATTTCCACTGCTATATGTTCAATTGCTTTTCTGGCATATTCATCTCCATCTGTAATTAATATCACCTGACGAAGCTTATTCATGCGGAATTTCCTTTCCAAAATAATTATTGCCTGTTCTAATTGCTACTGGTCTACAAAATAAATCCAATCAAACAAAGATCCAATGACTTTGCCAATAACAATTGCCATCAGCACAACGATTAGTTGTCCTTCCATCCCTATTCTTTTTGTAAGAATGGGAATAACGTTAACAACTTCGGTCAGCGCTGCTGCTATCATGCCTACAAATATGCCGCAAGCAAGGCCGATCGGCACCAAAAGAAACGAAGGCAGGTAAAGCTTAATGTCATATAATGCACCCCACGTTCCCGAGAGCGTCCCCATTATGATGGCCCCTTCATAGGCATGGATTAAGTGTTTCGTTTTGGATAGTTGGGTTAACCGCGGGATTAGTCCTAAAACTGTTAAGAAAGCAACATATCCGCATCCCACAATTAAACCTCCTGACAGTCCAAAAATGAGTATAAATAAAATACTAACGGTCATCATCAAGGCGCTTCAAATTCTCCTTATTCTCGTTCATAATGACATATTGGTCCAAGTCCTGCTGATAATTAAACACTTCTACCTCCAATGGGCTTGGTTCTTCATTAAACCGTTTTCTAAAAAGATGGTTAAAAAACATAATCATTCCAATTCCTAATCCAATGGAATAAGGGATTTGGAGCAAAAGAGGTTTTTTCACGGCATGGCCTGTTATAATCTTGTAGATTTTTTGATGAACAGCACCCATGCTGACATCTTCATGAAAATTCATAATGGCGAGAGCTGAACCTATAAACAGAAGAATCCAGATAAGCAGGAATACTGGTATACTGACTTCTTTCTTTTTATAAACAATTTCTATTATGGTTTGTGCAGGACCTATAATTTGAATATCCGTATTGTGATATACATCTTTAATAGCTGATACCACTTTCATCACATCGATGACCACATTGCTTTTATCCTGCTCTGTAATCTTATAAATTTCCTTCTTTTTAATTCTTGTAAGCACAGGTTCAGGTGCGATAATCTGGGCGAGTTCTCCAATTGTAATGGCACTTTCCGGTTTAACCTGAATCCGGTTAAACATACGCAGATAAATTGATTCCTCCATTGCTTTTCAACCCCTAAAGCAGCAATATACTCTTTACCCTGTAGTATGTGGATATGACGGGTGTTTATTCAAGCAACTCTGGAAAAACGAGCAGGAACAATTTTCACCATCGAACTTATCCCCCTAAAAAAGACCGCATGGAATTCACAATTCCATGCGGTCTTTCATTTGTTCAAGTATTTTCTTCTCAAGCCGGGATACCTGCACCTGTGATATTCCCAGACGATCGGCTACTTCTGATTGGGTCTGATCCTTATAATATCTCAAATAAACGATTAGCCTTTCCCTGTCATCCAAGCCTCTGATTGCCTCCTTTAGGGCAATCTTATCAAACCACTTTTGATCATTTTGATCAGAAATCTGGTCCAGCAAAGTGATAGGATCTCCATCATTTTCATAGACGGTTTCGTGAATAGATGAAGGAGAACGACTGGCCTCTTGTGCCATAATCACATCCTCAGGAGAGATTTCCAGAAAAGCCGCTATTTCATTTACGGTGGGAACTTTCCCATTTTTTTTGGACAGTTCATCCTTCGCTTTGCGGATACGATTTCCAATCTCTTTCAGGGACCGTGATACCTTAACGGTTCCATCATCCCGAATAAACCTCTGAATTTCTCCAATGATCATTGGAACTGCATAAGTAGAAAACTTAACATCATAGGAAAGATCAAACTTATCGACGGATTTTAAAAGCCCAATACAGCCAATTTGAAATAAATCATCCGGTTCATATCCTCGGTTTAAAAACCGTTGCACCACTGACCAGACAAGCCTCATATTTTTTTCTACAATTTTATCCCTGGCTTCCTGGTTCCCATCCTGGCTTCTTTTTATTAAATCCTTGACTTCATGATCTTTTAAGTAAACCTGTTTATTCTCTTTTTTCAGTTCCACATCCATAGGCACATCTCCTCAATTACATAAGGCTTTTTTTAGCGCCAAATGCTTTTTCAAACGAATGATGGTGCCCAGTCCTGGTTGTGATTCTACGTCAATATCATCCATGAAATTTTCCATAATTGTAAAGCCCATTCCTGACCGCTCTAATTCAGGCTTCGTCGTAAACAGCGGCTGCCGTGCTTCCTCAATATCGGTGATTCCCATTCCTTCATCACGTATAATAACCTCAACCGTGCCTTCCTCGATGGTTACAGATATAAAAACCATGCCATCCGGATTTTCGTCATAACCGTGAATAATGGCATTGGTTACAGCTTCTGATACCACTGTCTTAATTTCCGTTAATTCATCTAAAGTTGGGTCCAGCTGAGCAATAAAGCTGGCAACTGTTACCCTCGCAAATGATTCATTTTGGCTGAGTGCAGAGAATTGAATATGCATTTCATTTCTCATTAGGCTACCCCCAATCGACTTAAAGCAAATTGTTCCGACTCGTCTAAACGGATTATCTTAAACAATCCCGACATTTCAAACAATCTCTTCACTGCCGGTGAAATAGCACAGACAACCATCTCTCCGTTTTTCTGTTTTATTTGTTTATATCTTCCAAGAATAACACCCAGACCGGAACTGTCCATAAAAGATAATTGCTCTAAATTTAACACAATATGCTGAATATCGTATTGGTCAATAGCCTTTGTTACCTTGTTACGAAGATTATCGGCAGTATGGTGATCAAGTTCTCCATTCAGGCGGATGCACAAGACATCTTTTTTGATTTCCATTTCAATTCCAAGACCCACTATTTACAGCCTCCTTAAGTGTTATAATGAGTCAATTCGCCTTTTTATCCCCTTTATCCTGCCTTGTGACAAAACTAGATGTTTATCGCCAAAAAAATTCTTCTTTCGATTTTATTTGCTTCTTAGTTGGTTTTGGTAAATAACCCAAATGACCGTTTGAAGAGCTGCCACCAGCTTGCAACTTTTACATCCTTCTTTGCCACAAGCTCTGTTTTAACAATCTCATTTCCATCCTTCGATATGGTCAGCATGCCTATTTCCTGCCCTTTTTTAATAGGAGCCTGTAAATTTTGCTTTATCGTAATCACTTTTTTTACTTTGTTTGCTCCCTCTCCTTTTTTGGTCAGGATGGAAACTGGCTCATTTGTAACAGCCTGAACATATTTACTGTCACCTTTGCTGATTTTGGCTTCGCCAAGCACTTGCCCCTTCTTATAGACAGGATGTGCTGCATATTGTGAAAATGCATAATCAAGCATACTCGTTACCTGAGCATTGCGGACTTTTGTTGAAGGTGCACCAAATACGACAGCGATTACTCTCATATTATCCTTCTTAGCAGTAGCGGTTAAGCAAAATTTAGCCTCATTAGTGAATCCTGTTTTCAATCCATCTACTCCAGGATAAAAACGCACCAGTTTATTTGTATTAACCAGCCAGAATTTTTTACCTGAGTTTTCACGAAGATAAGCTTCATAAAGTCCTGTGAATTGAGTGATTTCTTCATGTTTCAATAATTCTTTTGCCATAATGGCCATATCATAAGCAGAACTGTAATGGTTTGCGACAGGAAGTCCTGTAACATTTTCAAAATGGGTATCTTTTAAGCCTAATTCCTTAGCTTTCTCGTTCATCATTTGTACAAAGCCTTTTTCACTGCCACCTATTTTTTCTGCCATGGCAACAGCTGCATCATTTGCAGAGCCGACTGCAATACCCTTAAGCATATCTCTTACCGTCATTTCTTCTCCTGGCTCAAGAAAAATCTGGGATCCTCCCATAGATGCAGCATACTCGCTTGTACGCACTTTATCCGTCATTTTAATGGACCCTTTATCAAGTGCCTCCATAATTAAAAGCATCGTCATTATTTTCGTCATTGAAGCCGGAGGCAATTTTTGATGGCTGTTTTTTTCATAAAGAACTGTCCCAGTATCACGTTCAATTAAAATGGCGGACTTAGCTTCTGATGCAAGGTCTGTTTTGGTTTCAGAAGCGGACGCCCTTGGTGAGAGAAGTGATGCGAAAATCATTAGGCAAGTTAGTAAAGCAAGAAACTTTTTCAATTTAACCCCTCCAAATTTAAAATGATGTATACGTTGATGCTATGTTCCTATTCTCCCCAATTAACACCGGAATCGTTCTTTCAAAAAAAGTATCTAAAGGGAAGTATGTACTTTGTCTGGATTGCATACTTTTTACCTAGCACCATTTTTTCCAAGTGAGATTTTTTTATACAGATGCACCTCGAATTTGATAAATATTATCGTGCCCCTGCTGTCATTGCTGTTTCTTCGGTAATACCAGTTTTCTGGTAACATAAAAAAAGGCTGTCTGAAATGGTGAAATGATATCAAGTTTTGCTACAGCAAATTATTTTGGTTGTTGGTTTCCACTGCAAGCATTTCTTTAAGTTACATTAAAATTGGGATTATACATAGATATAGGCAGCGTTCTGATAATCCTGCTAGGTTGATTTCTGCTGCAGGCGCTCGCTTTCCTTTGGGAGTAGCGGAACCACATTGGGTATTAGTATGTCTGCTCCGCGCTATTCGTTCTACCTGTTCTTTTCTGCTCAAATAAAATTACAACAGAGATCCATGCTACTGTTCGCTCCAAATGTTCTTCTCTCCTTTTCCTTTTTCTGTCCTAAAATAAAAAAGAGGTGACTCAAAAGGCTGTTTATCATCGCCATTTGAGTCATCCTCTGGATTAACTGTTTATTAAACTGTAATTTCTCCGTGAATCAGTACAGGTGCAGGAACTTTTTCTTTTGTTATTTTAAGGTTTTCATACAATTTTTGTTTTACTTCTTCAATGTTTTCCGTATTGGAGAAGATAGTTAAAAGAGATTCTCCTTTTTTTACCTCGTCCCCTATTTTCTTACGAAGAACCAATCCGACAGCCAGGTCTATGGAGGATTCTTTTGTTGCTCTTCCAGCACCCAGCATCATGGCAGCAGTACCAATCTCATCTGCCACAATTTCCGCCACGTAACCATCTTCCTTAGCCTCAAGCTCAAAAGCATAAGCAGCCTGGGGAAGTTTATTCGTATCATCCACAACGGATGCATCTCCACCCTGTGAGCGTAAAAAGGTTTTAAAAGTCTCAAGTGCTTTTCCGCTCTTTATTGAATCCTGCAGCATATTTCGCGCTTCTTCTAAAGTCGAAGCTTTTTCTGCAAGATAAACCATATGGCTTCCAAGTGCCAGGCAAAGTTCTGTGAGATCTTCCGGCCCATTTCCCCTCAAAGTATCAATGGCTTCTTTCACTTCCAATGCATTTCCGATTGCATAGCCCAGAGGCTGGCTCATATCAGATATGACTGCCATTGTTTTTCTGCCTACATTATTCCCAATTTCAACCATTGCTTTAGCCAGGCTTTTGGAATCCTCTAATGTTTTCATAAACGCACCAGCGCCGGTTTTAACATCCAGACAAATGGCATCTGCCCCAGCCGCAATCTTTTTGCTCATTATGGAGCTGGCAATTAAAGGAATACTGTTTACGGTTCCTGTCACATCTCGAAGGGCATACAGCTTTTTATCTGCAGGAGTAAGATTACCACTCTGTCCAATTACCGCAATTTTGTTTTCATTTACAAGCTTAATAAATTCATCATTTTCTATTTCTACATGGAAGCCAGGTACAGATTCCAATTTGTCAATCGTACCGCCTGTATGGCCAAGCCCCCGCCCGCTCATCTTTGCTACGGGTACTCCAACAGAAGCAACAAGCGGCCCTAAAACCAATGTCGTTGTATCGCCGACTCCACCGGTTGAGTGTTTATCTACTTTTATTCCTTCAATTTTTGTTAGATCAATTGTATCACCTGAGTTCACCATTGCCATAGTCATATCTGCCCGTTCCCGGTCATCCATATCCTGAAAATAGACAGCCATTGTGAGTGCACTCATTTGATAATCTGGAATCGAGCCATCTGTATAGCCTTTAATGATAAATTGAATTTCTTCCGTGGTAAGAGACTCTCCATCTCGTTTCTTTTCAATCAGGTCTACCATTCTCATTGTATATCACCTGCTTTAATAGAGTTTACCAATTCCTTAACATAGGTAAGGAAATTTTCCCGAACCTTTTCGGTCGTTTCCATTACTTCCTGATGAGTTAACGGCTGATCCAAAATGCCTGCAGCCATATTGGAGATGCAGGAAATGCCCAGAACTTTAATAGAAGAATGCCTTGCTACAATGACTTCAGGTACCGTTGACATCCCCACTGCATCAGCACCGAGTACTCTCAGCATCCTTACTTCTGCAGGAGTTTCATAAGAAGGGCCTGTATTCCCTGCGTAAACGCCGTTTTGTACTTTTATTTGAAGATTTTCTGCTACTTCTTTTGCCAGCTGCCTTAATTCTTTGTCATATGCCTCCGACATATCTGGGAACCTGGCTCCCATCCTTGAATCATTTGGTCCAATTAATGGATTTGTCCCCATGTTATTAATATGGTCACTAATGATCATTAGGTCTCCCGCTTGAAACTGCTCATTTACACCACCAGCAGCATTCGTAACAATCAGCACTTCAATTCCCAGCTCCTTCATAACCCGAACCGGGAAAGTTACCTGATCAAAATGATAGCCTTCATAATAATGGAAGCGTCCCTGCATAGCGACAACTTCCTTATCGCCAAGGCGCCCAAATACCAGCTGGCCTGCATGGCCTTCTACAGTGGAAACCGGAAAGCCGGGAATCTCTTTATAAGGAATTCTAACAGGATTTTTAATTTCATCTGCCAAAACCCCAAGGCCAGAACCTAAAATCAGACCAATATTCGGCCTGCCAGTATATTTATTTTTCAAAAAATGCGCTGCATCTTCTATTTTTGTATAATCCATGACTTTAATCCCCTTTTATTTCAATTCATTCAAAAAGCTGGTTCCGTATTCAGGCATTTTAACATGGAAATTTTCCGCTACAGTCGCCCCGATATCTGCAAATGTTTTTCTTAAAGGAAGCTCACTGCCGCCATTAAAGCGTTTTGAATATACAAGAAGGGGCACATATTCCCTTGTATGATCAGTGCCTGCATGAACCGGGTCATTTCCATGGTCAGCTGTAATAATAAGGAGATCATCCTCTGTCATCTTCTTGAATACTTCAGAAAGGCGTGCATCGTACTCCTCGAGAGCCTTTCCATATCCAATTGGATCGCGGCGATGTCCATACAGCGCATCAAAATCCACCAGGTTTAAAAAGCTTAATCCAGTAAATGTTTGATCAAAGGTTTCAATAAACTTATCCATGCCATCCATGTTGGACTTTGTACGGATTGCCTGTGTTACACCTTCCCCGTCGTAGATATCGGAAATTTTCCCAAGTGCAATCACGTCAAAATTTTGGTCTTTTAATTCATTCATGACTGTTCTGCCAAATGGCTTTAAAGCGTAATCATGGCGATTAGGGGTTCTTGTAAATTCTCCAGGTTTTCCAATGAATGGGCGCGCAATGACTCTGCCAACCATGTATTTTTCATCCAGTGTCAGCTCACGAGCAATTTTGCAAATCTTGTAAAGCTCCTCAAGCGGTACAATTTCCTCATGAGCGGCAATTTGCAGCACTGAATCCGCAGAGGTATACACAATAAGAGCTCCTGTTTCCATATGCTCTTTCCCCAGTTCATCCAAAATCTCGGTTCCACTTGCTGGTTTGTTTCCAATTACCTTACGCCCCGATTTTTCTTCCAGCTTATGTATCAATTCGGATGGAAATCCTTCAGGAAATACTTTAAATGGAGTTTTGATATTCAGTCCCATTATTTCCCAATGTCCTGTCATCGTGTCTTTTCCATTTGAAGCTTCCTGCATCTTCGTATAATAAGCCAAGGGTTTTTCCGCTTTTTCAATTCCTTTTAATTCCCGGATATTTGATAGGCCAAGCTTCCCCATATTCGGCATGTTTAAGCCATTCATTTCCTCTGCAATATGTCCAAAGGTATCCGAGCCTTTATCACCAAATTTCTCAGCATCCGGAGCTTCCCCTATTCCAACTGAGTCCATAACAATTAAATGAATTCTCTTATATGTATTACGATCCATTTCTAATCCTCCTATTTGATAAAAATTCCCGTCATTAAAGGAAAATATGATGAAGCGTTTACAAACCGCTCCTATTAAAGTAAACGAATTTTCTTAGCTATCATACCCTATTTTAGAAGGTTTAATAGCTAAATCGATTTGTAAGAGGTCTGACATCTATAGTTTACTAAATTAAACCATAAGAAGACAAGAAAAAACCGCTCCCATTAAAGCGGTTTTCTTTTTAAGCCCGCGGATGATGCTTTGAATAGACATCCTTCAGCCTTGTTCTCGAAACATGCGTATAGATTTGAGTGGTCGAAATATCAGCATGTCCCAGCATTTCCTGTACTGCCCTTAAGTCAGCCCCGTTTTCCAATAGATGTGTAGCAAAGGAATGCCTCAAAGTATGGGGTGTGATTTCTTTTTCGATATTAGCCTTTTTGGCAAGCCCCTTTAATATTTTCCAAAAACCCTGCCTTGTTAGGCGATTTCCATGATGATTCAAAAACAGAGCATCTGTTGAATGATTTTTAGATCTTAATTTGAGCCTTCCTTCACTAAGATATGTTTCGAGAACAGCTGCAGCTGTTTTTCCAATCGGTATAATTCTTTCCTTGTTCCCTTTACCAATGCAGCGTATAAATCCCATCATAAGATGCAGGTCATCCATATTAAGCTGGATCAGCTCGCTTACCCTGATTCCCGTAGCATATAAAAGCTCTAGCATGGCACGGTCTCTCAAGGCAAAAGGATCTGTGCCCTTTGGAGCTTCCAGCAAGGCTTCCACTTCTGATAGACTGAGTACCTTCGGAAGGCTTCTTTCTGTTTGTGGAGTTTCTATATGTACAGTAGGATCCTGTTCTACCGCTTTTTCCCTTAAAAGGAATTGATGAAAGGACCGTATGGAAGCTACATGCCTTGCCATTGTTTTTGCAGATTTCCCCTGCTGTTTTAAATGATTGAGAAAATGTAAAATATGAAAACGAGTAATGTCATTTAAAGAAGATATTTGTTCTACATTTTTACTATACGTTAAATAATGATTCAAATCTCTTTCATATGATACAATCGTATTTTTAGACAGTCCTTTTTCAACCACCATAAAGTGGATAAAATCTTTTAGCCTTTCTTCCATTCCTATTACTCCCCATCTGAATAGTACAAAAGCAGCCGGTTAAACCAATTTTGATTTTCCTGCGGTTCCGTACTGACTTTTACAGCAGCGCCGCTCGGCTTATCATACTGGTGATAGCCTTCATACTCCTGGTTTACCCACATGATACCATAATAAAAAAGGAGCGTGCAGCCTGTAAACAATATAAATACCTTAATAATTCCAAAAATGATCCTTATCCCTGCCATCTAAACCGTCCCCTTATCAAATCTTTGAAAAAATATCATTAATACAAGCTATGACAGAGAATCAGAAATTTATACCTTAAAGAAGAAAAGCGGAGGGCGACGTTTAGCGGCGTACAGACTTTTTAGGCTTCGACTGAGATAAAGGATACACGAAAAACGATAGTTTTTCGATGTAGAATTATCGCATGGAGAAGACGGAAAGTCTGCTAGCCGCTGGAGCCTGGAGCTAGACACAATAGAAAAGCGGAGGGTCCCTGCTTATCGGTGACCAGCATAAGACGAGCCGGCATGAAGGTTTGTTATTTTAACCTTCTTGACGGATTGGCTTATGACCTCGAGCCGATGGGACCTGGAGCTAGACAAATAGAAAAGCGAAGGGACACTGCTTATCGGCGGCCAGCATTAGGGGCAAAGCCATAATAAAAAACCTTTTCTGGTTTCGAAAAGGTTTCTGGTTACTCTTCTCCCCTGTCATCGGAATGTTTTTTCTCCTGGCAACGAAAACATATCCCATGAAAGGTTAGACGGTGATCTTTTATTTTAAAGTTCCAGCGGTCTTCTACAATTTTCTCAACATCTTCAAGCAAGTCTTCCTGAATTTCATCGACTGCACCGCACTCAATGCAAACAAGATGATGATGGAAATGTGCAGCACCCTCCTGACGCAAATCATAGCGGGACACGCCATCGCCAAAATTTATTTTATCTACTACCTTTAATTCCGTTAAAAGTTCAAGCGTACGATATACCGTTGCAAGTCCAATCTCCGGCGATTTTTCTTTTACAAGGAGGTATACATCTTCTGCGCTCAAATGATCCTCTTCATTTTCAAGTAAGACCCGAACCGTTGCTTCTCGCTGGGGAGTCAGCTTGTAGCTTGCTGAGTGCAATTGTTTTTTTATTCTTTCAATACGATCTTCCATATATGTTCCTCCCTCGCCACTCTCTGTCCTATTATAGCAGAAGGAATATATTATTCAAACTAAAATTATTTTAAACTACTAAATAGAATGATTATATTTTTAAATTAAATACCTTTTAATAATTATTATAATTAATTTACGTTTTACTCTTTAAATTGTACTGTGTTTTAATTAGGATTTTTTTGTAAACTTTGTTAATGGACACAAAAATAATGATTGAAATTTAGGAGAAAAACCTGGCTTAAGAAAAGATGCCGCGAAGACAGACACATCGTATTGATTCTTTGTACGTAAAACAGCAATCTATGCGAAAACGCCTATTTAACATGTGCCATCACCGTCTTCATTAAGGAAGGAGAAAGATAAGCTTCTACTCCTGCAGCTACACAGACAACTCCCATTGCAATGCACAATGCTGCTGCATACCCCCAAAATGCCGGGAGAATATGGAAGCTGGCTGTTTGCTTTATAAACACTTTACGAATTAGCTTTAAAGAAAAGCCAACCGATACAACAGCAATGAAGACAAACATAGGAATGATAAACATGTTTTGAGGGAGTACAGAGACAAATGAAAGGAGAAAGCCTCCCCAGCCCATTTGGTTAACCAAGAATCCGACAGAGAATCCTACTACTACACCCTTTAAAAAAAGCAAAATCAATATTAAAGGAAGACCAATAATGGATATTCCCAGAATCCACATAAACCCGAGAAATTTTGCATTATGAAGAAAACTTAACTTAAAAAGATCCTCAGAGGAAGCCATTTTCCCTGCAGAAATTTGTCCAAAAAATTGATTCAAATAGTAAAAAAGATCATCCTTTTGAGAGACTGATAAACTATTTACGATTACCGCACCAAATATGACCCCCATTAAAAACAACACCATTATGAACCAATAAATCGAGGAGTATTCTAGTAAGTGACGATTGATAGGATTAGACAACGACCATTTTTTCCTCATTTTTGACTTCCTCCCGCTTTTCAAGTACATATCCTGACATTAAGAATGCTGTACTAAACTCTATGCCAAAAAAAGAGAGGTTATTCTAATTCTAGCAAACTCTTTATAGAGAAATGGCTGCTGCAAAGAAAAAGGAAAAAGGAATCGGGTACTGCAAATCATTGCAAAGTACCCGAGTCCTTAGGGTCTATTCTTCTACCAGCTCGTCAATGGAAACCTGTGATCTTTCTTCAAGCGGACCTCTCAAATGAACCGTAGCTGTTTTACCATCTGCCTCTAATTTATCTATCCAGACGGAAGTCCCTTGGTAGGAAACCTTAATATCCGCCGGAGAAGAGATGATTTGTTTTACGCGGTTTACATCCATTTATTACCCTCCCAAAACAGTCGTCGGTATAGTTTGTGGCAATAAATTATATCTATACAGCCGTTTTGGGTTGATTTTGAATTTTTTCTGTAAGTATACAAATTCCTCACATGCAGAAAACGGCAGAATTAAAACCCGCTCCATTCAATCTCTTTAAAGCGGTGAAATCCTGCCGTAGCGTCCACCACCGCCGGATAATACATGAAGTCTTCCCTCTCTCGCCATTATAATCAGCGCTGCCAGCTCAGGCTTAATGATTTTTTTCAATTCTTCTTTCGGAACACAGTGGAGGATATGCATTTCTGTCCCAAAGTGATTTAACAGCTCATCCATTGTTTTTTTGCCTAGTCCAGGCAGAAAATCAAGTGGTACTTGATGAATGTACGGAGGTCTCACAGGCCCATTTTCAGAATCTGAAAGCTCCGAAATCCTTTCGGAAACCCCTTTTGTAAATTGCTTTGACCCACAACGCGGACATATATCTCCTTCTTTAGGGGTAAGGCATTTTGAGCAAACCGTTTTATAATATTTACCTAATAGAGGATTAAGTCCATAGTTTGCAACTACTTTATGACCCTTTTGCCTATGCAGGGCCTCCTTAACGGCATTAAAGTCAGGAGCGTTTAAATGCATTATTTGGTACTCACGAGCCATTTTCCCTAGTGAATGGGCATCTGAATTAGTCACAAAAGTGAAGTCATGAAGCTCGCTGATGTGATCTGCCATGGCAGAGTCCGAACTTAACCCCAGCTCTACTGCGTCTACTAATGAAGGATTGAAAATCTCTGTTAGAGAGGTTTTCACACCTTTTCCATAAACGCTTTTAAAAGGAGTGAATACATGTGCTGGTATAAAAATACCGCCAAGTGAGATGATCTTCTCCTGAAGAGTACGTGCATTTTCACGTATTCGTTGGGTGCTTAAATGTACATTGGTGACTTTATCTCCATACCATTTTGAAAAATGCTTTAATGACTCGAGATTCGGAAAATAACCGAGAACATGAATGGGCCCTTTGCAGTTCTCATCCTTTACTTCAATTTCAACACCTGGAATCAGCGTAACTGATTCTTCAAACCGAAATCCCCCCTCTGAAAGCTCTTCAAGAAGGCTTTTTTCTAATAACTCTTCCATCTCCATTATTACTTCCGGTGAATGGCAATCTATAACCCCTACAATGTCAAGGCCCTTTGGAAACTTCGCCGCTTTTAAAATATTGGACAATGTAAGGGATTTAGATCCTGTTATTTTGACAGGTTTACCCGATTTTGTACGCCCAATATGAATATGAAGGTCTACAAAATAGTCTTTCATTTTGCATTTAAAACCTCTTGTAATTGAGCATACTGGATAGCAAAGGTTGTTTTGGCATCACAAATTTTATTCTCTGTTACCAGCTGTACCGCTTTCTCCAAGGTAACTTCCATTAACTCTACAAATTCGTCCTCGTCAGCTGTTTTTGGCTCTTCCAGCTTTTTCAGCCCCGTCGCTTTATAGATGTGCAAAATTTCATCTGCAAATCCGGGAGCCGTATAAAAGGAAGTAATAAACTCAAGCTTTTCACATCTATAGCCAGTCTCTTCCTCAAGCTCTCTTACTGCTGTAAGCTCAGGCTTCTCCCCTGGCTCAAGCTTACCTGCTGGAATTTCTATTAACGCTTGATTCGCCGGCTTCCGATACTGCTCTACCAAAACAATCTTTTTATCATCTGTTATTGCCAGAATAGCTACTGCACCTGGATGCTTAATCATTTCGCGCTTTGAATATTTTCCATTTGGAAGTTGGACTTCGTCTACCTGAAGACTAATCATTTTTCCTTTAAAAATTGTTTCAGACTTAACCGTTATTTCTTCAAATTTATGCATGGTTTCACACTCCTTGTTCTAATCCACATATCACTTTTCATACACATTTTAACACAAGTGTTTCAGAAAGCTGCATTTTGCCCGTCTATTCAATCTTGAAGTAAAATGGAGGAATTTTATGAAAGTCTACGTTTACGATAAGAAAATCGTTTTAGCAGGAAAAGCCTGGGAAGTAAGAGAACAATTAAAAGCCTACGGAAAGCATTTTACCTATGTAAAGGATTGGATTAATTCTTCAAACTCCTAGCCTTTTTCTTGTCCTTTGGCTCTTGCTTTTAATAAAATAGACGAGAGATTAAATGAAAGGCGGGAGCTCATTTGGAAAAAAGAAAACTGGGAAACTCGGACCTATATGTTTCTGAGCTGGGTTTAGGCTGCATGTCCATTGGAACGGATGAAACAAAAGGGAAAGCAATTATTTCTGCTGCATTGGAGGAGGGCATTAATTATTTCGATACAGCAGATCTTTATGATCAGGGCATTAATGAAAAAATTGTGGGAAAAAGCTTAAAATTCGTAAGAGAAAAGGTTGTTATCGCTACGAAAGCAGGCAATCGCTGGAATGAGGATGGTAAGGGCTGGCACTGGGATCCATCTAAGAATTATATAAAAGAAGCAGTTAAATCAAGCCTGCACAGACTTGGCACCGATTATATCGACCTCTACCAGCTTCATGGCGGAACGATTGAGGATCCTATCGACGAGACCATTGAAGCCTTCGAGGAATTAAAAGAAGAGGGCCTCATTCGATATTACGGAATTTCATCCATTCGTCCGAATGTTATTCGGGAATATGTCAAGAAGTCTTCCATTGTCAGCGTGATGATGCAGTACAGCCTTCTTGACCGCCGCCCGGAAGAAACGGTTTTCCCTTTGCTTTCAGAACATAACATTAGTGTTGTAACAAGAGGACCTCTTGCCAGAGGAATTTTAAGTGATAAGATGCTGGAAAAGGCATCGGTACAAGGCTACTTAAATTATTCCTATGAAGAGTTGAAAGATTTGCTTCAAATCATACAGCAAAAGCTGCTAACTCGGGACAGATCCATGACGGAACTGGCTATCGGCTTCAACCTTTTCACAGATCCAGTCGCATCTGTTATTGCGGGAGCAAGCTCTGTTGAACAGGTAAAAGAAAATGCCAGGGCCGCAAATGCAAGCAGATTAACGGAGCAGGAACAGGAAATGTTAATGGCCTTGTTCACAGCCAACAAGTACGAAGATCATCGCTAAACACAGATACGCTTACCAGTGGTATTTAATGTTTATGTCGATAATCCTTTTATCTCCTCGACAAATTATACGAGATTCATACGGCTGTTTTCCTTATACTTTTAGTACAAAGGAATTAGACTGGTGGATGAGTCACCTGTTTATATTGGTCGGATCATATTTTTATAAGGGGAGAAAAGAAAGGACATGAAAAAAGGAAACCAGAGAGTATTGGACAAAGATTGGTTGGAATTAATTTTATCTGCAAAACAGCTCGGCTTAAGCATCCAAGAAATTAAAGATTTCCTCAGCATTGAGACTCATGAACAAAGAAAAGATAATAAACAGATCATTTAGGCCTCTACATGTTCTCAATAATTTCAAATGAATAAGGTGGACATGAATTACTTTAAAATTTTTATTAATATAAAAAACAACACTTTCGTTCTGTGCTATAATGAGACGAAGGAGTTGACACTTGGATGATTGGCCAACGAATTAAAAAACATCGTTTACAAAGAGAGCTCTCTTTATCTGAACTTGCTGAAAGAGCCGGAGTAGCGAAGTCATATCTTAGCTCCATTGAGCGAAATTTGCAATCCAACCCATCTATTCAATTTCTTGAAAAAGTTTCGTCTGTTCTCGGTGTTTCTGTTAAAATCCTTTTAAATGATGAAGCTGAACAAGAAACTCAGCAACTTGACTCTGATTGGGAAGGACTTGTCGTGGAAGCGATGAATTCCGGCATCTCTAAAGAAGAATTTCGTGAATTTCTTGAATTTAATAAGTGGAAATTAAAAAACAAATAAAAGCGTTTACCAGGTGACCCTGTCATCAGGAACGCTTTTTTACGTTAATGAAAGCAGCCAAATACTATGTAAAATGACTACAAACGTATAAATGGTTGCAGCTCCCACCGTAATGGCTTTAAACATATTTTTTACAGGGATTTTTTCAAAATAGAGTAAGGAATATAAAATCACTGATAGCAATAACTTTGCAGCTAAGAAAAACAGCGGTTGAATATTGTACAAACTTTCCATTAAAGGATTCATTTCTCTTATATAAGAATGATTAAGCCCAAAATACGTGGCAAGCGCATCGATGATATTTAGAAAAGCCAAATAATGAATAATCCATTTCAACGTAATCACCCCCTGCACTCTTACTATCTTCCCCTCTCTCCTTTGTTTTAAGACTAGCTCCCCTTACATTTTTTTAAAATTCACAACTGAATGTCAACTTTTTCAAAACAGGCATTGCTTTTATTATTATATGAAAAGAATCCCGGTAAATACTTGGTGCCTTAGTTCAAGGATGAAAAAGTATTTGGCAAGTTCAATGTGCTATACAATAACAAAGGTGTGGAAATATATCATTTCCACACCTTTGTTATTGTATAGTGAAGCCTATTTAAAGGCGCAATCATTTCTAATCCTAATGTTACTGTTTGATAACAATAAAACTTATTTAAAGCTTTTCCAGTCCATACTGCTTTCAGCCAGAAGCTCCTCAAAGGATTTGTTTTTCTCCCGTTGTTTCCTTTCCAGTCTTTTTCTTTCTTCTTCTTGAATCTTCTTTTTCTCTTCTGCTTCTTTTAGTTGATTCTGGGCTTGCTTTAGCTTTTCAACAATGTTTTGATCCAGCGCATCCTTTAGCGTTAATTTTTCTTCCGGTTTATTTTTTTTCACTACTTGCTTTTTTTTCGCCATTATTCTTTCTCCTTTTTAAAATGTAAAGAAGGAGAACCCGCTCTCTCTGAGGGATTCTCCTTTCATTCTACTATACTTCCTTAGTAGGCTTCTAGTTTTACATCTTCCTGGATTGTTAATCTCGGCTCTGTCGAGGCGATAATCTCTTCTACTGTGTATCCTTTTGCTACCTCTCTAAGCATAAGCCCTTCTTTTGTCACATCAATGACGGCTCTCTCTGTAATAATGCGATTTACAACACCTTTCCCTGTCAAAGGAAGGGTGCACTTTCGAAGGATTTTTGACTCGCCGTTTTTATTCACATGGTCCATTATCACAATGATTTTGCGGGCACCATGAACAAGGTCCATTGCTCCGCCCATTCCTTTGATCATCTTACCTGGAATCATCCAGTTTGCCAAATCTCCGCCTTCTGAAACCTCCATGCCTCCAAGAATAGCAATATCAATATGACCTCCCCTGATCATGGCAAAGGATTCAGCACTGTCAAAATAAGAAGCTCCCGGTATTGCCGTTACCGTTTCTTTTCCTGCATTAATTAAGTCGGCATCTACTTCTTCCTCAGCCGGATACGGACCGATTCCAAGCAGTCCATTCTCCGATTGAAGGACTACCTGCTTATTTTCAGATATATAATTCGCTACTAGAGTCGGCATTCCAATCCCCAGGTTTACATAAAAGCCGTCTTCAATTTCCTTTTCTGCTCTTATGGCAATCTTTTCACGGACTGCCGCTTTCGTTTCTGCCATCATGTCAGCCCTTCCTTCTCTATATATTTACCTGTTTTTGAACGGTTCTTCTTTCAATTCTTTTTTCCTGGTTTCCCACAATAATACCTTGTATATAAATGCTTGGTGTATGGATAAAATTTGCATCCAGCTCGCCAATCTCATATAACTCTTCAACTTCTGCAATGGTGGTTTTTCCTGCTGCAGCAATCATGGGATTAAAATTTCGTGCTGTTTTGTTATAAACCAGGTTCCCCATTTTATCGCCCTTCCATGCCCTGACTAAGCTAAAGTCAGCCGTAAGCGCTTCTTCGAGGACGTAGTCTTTTCCATTAAATGATCTTATTTCTTTGCCTTCAGCAATGGGAGTTCCAACGCCTGCAGGGGTGTAAAAAGCCGGAATGCCAGCGCCCCCCGCCCGGATTTTCTCTGCCAGTGTCCCTTGCGGAGTAAGCTCTACCTCAAGCTCGCCAGCTAGTACCTGGCGTTCAAATTCCTTATTCTCCCCAACATAAGAGCCAATCATCTTTTTTATTTGCTTAT
The DNA here is from genome assembly GCF_001636425.1 of Heyndrickxia acidicola. Classification (NCBI taxonomy): domain Bacteria; kingdom Bacillati; phylum Bacillota; class Bacilli; order Caryophanales; family Bacillaceae; genus Heyndrickxia; species Heyndrickxia acidicola. The sequence continues at coordinate 478,142 of NZ_KV440953.1, read as the reverse complement.
TTTGCAGTAATGGACCAAGTCCCCAATCATCAATTCCGCAATTATTAGAAATAATGGTTAAATTTTTTACACCTTTTTCAACTAGCGCCTGTATAAGGTTTTCGGGAATTCCGCAAAGGCCAAAGCCCCCTACCATTAACACAGCACCATCAAATATATCCTTGACTGCCTCTTGAAAGGATGTATAAACTGTTTTCAATTTGTCTCCTCCTTTTCTTGCATTTGAAAAAGAAAGGCTGTTATGGAAGCTAAAAGCTCCATAAGAACCGCCTTTTCATTAATGAATTTATTTATTGCCTTTTTACCTGACACGATCCTGGCATCAGGCTAACTCTACTACTGTCGCAACTCCCTGGCCTCCGCCAATACACAAAGCAGCTAACCCATTTTGCGCTTGACGTTTCACCATTTCATGAATCAACGTCACAAAGATTCTTGCACCGCTTGCACCAATTGGATGTCCAAGTGCAATGGCACCTCCATTTACGTTTAAAATATCGCGGTTCAATTTCAGTTCACGATCGACCGCTAAGGATTGAGCTGCAAAGGCTTCATTCGCTTCTATCAACTGAATATCATCCAGTGACAACTGAGCTTTTGCCAGCGCTTTTTTTACAGCTGGAACCGGACCAATCCCCATGATGCTCGGGTCCACTCCTGCACTTGCATTTGCCTTAACCGCAACCATTGGTTTAATGCCCAACTCTTCTGCTTTCGCCCTTGACATCACCACAACTGCAGCTGCTCCGTCATTGATGCCGGATGCATTCCCCGCTGTTACGGAGCCATCTTTTTTAAATGCAGGACGCAGCTTGGAAAGAGACTCTGCTGTTGTCCCATTTCTTGGATGCTCATCCCGGTCAAAAACAATATCGTCTCCCTTTCGCTGAGGAATGGTTACCGGAACAATCTCATCTTTAAACCTCCCGCTTTCGATCGCCCTTGCAGCCCTCTCTTGGCTGACTGCTGCAAACTCATCCTGTTCTTCACGGCTGATCTCATAACGGTCACAAAGATTTTCTGCGGTGATTCCCATGTGATAATCATTAAAAGCACACCATAAGCCGTCCCGGATCATACTGTCAACCAGTTTTTGATCTCCCATCTTAAATCCGTCACGGGCATTCATAAGCAGATACGGGGCCATACTCATATTTTCCATGCCGCCTGCTACAATGATTTCTGCATCTCCTGCCAAAATGGCCTGGGTTGCCAAATGAACCGCCTTCAGCCCAGAACCGCATACTTTATTTATCGTTGTCGAGGAAACGCTTTCAGGAACACCCGCTTTTATGGCTGCCTGGCGTGCCGGGTTTTGCCCAAGTCCTGCCTGCAGCACATTGCCCATAATGACCTCATCTACTTTACCTGCCTCAATGCCGGCTCTTTTCAATGTTTCTTTAATTACCACAGCTCCCAGTTCAACAGCTGTTACATTTTTTAATGCGCCATTAAAAGTACCGATTGCTGTTCGCACAGCACTCACGATGACTGCTTCCTGATTAACCATCTGATTTCCCCCCTGCTGTATTTAGTCCCGCGAATAAGCTATATCCACAGTCCCTTTATCTACCTTTTTCGTCAAGAGACCTTCTTTTCCCTCTTTTTTTCACAGATTTTGAAAGCGCTTTGCAAAATTTATCGTTTATAGATGACCTCCCTGTCTTTATTTGGCTTCCATTATTTGTTTTGGTTTTTTATAATAAAAGGAGAAACTCTTTAAGAGCTTATTCGTATGTACTAATGATCAATGGAATTGTCGAGCTTTTTTATCATCAATTCTTTAGATAGGAGCCATGAAAATAATGATAAATCCTTTCCTTTCTTTTTTTATACGTGCCGCTGCAGCCGTACCCGTAATGGCCATAGTTTGGATGATATGTTTTTTCCTCTACAGCCAAGGGGCAATGCTTGCTTCCTTGATTGCAGCCATAGCCGGTATTGCTGTTTCCTATATAGCAAAATGGGTAACTGTTAGAAAATGGGTGAAGAAGCATGGACTGACCCGCAAGGATTATGCTTATATTTATAGAAACCTTAAAGAATCCAGAAAAAAGATCAAACGGCTTCAAAAGCTTTTCTTCCGGGTTCGTAATATCAAAGCGTTTAAACAAATTTTTGATTTAAACCGCCTTGTTTCTAAAATTTATAGCATCGTAAAAAAAGATCCTAAGCGTTTCTTTCAAGCTGAGAAATTTTTCTTTTATCACTTAGATTCTATTGTAGAGCTATCCGAAAAATACACCTTTCTTCTGGCCCAGCCAGTCAAAAATGATAAACTCTACCATAATCTATACGAAACACGCGATACACTGGAGGAATTAACAGAGTCCCTTGAAAATGATCTTTACCATATTCTTTCAGATGATATAGGTCATTTAGAATTTGAACTCGACGTTGCGAAGCATTCTTTAAAAACAATGACACATCCACATCTTGAGGATAAAAGGAGTCCGATAAAATGAGTGAAGCCAAGCATTCTTTATGGCAGGAAGATACCGGTAATGAGTTGGACGATCTGCTCTCCAATCCCTTTGGGGAAAAAGAGATGATGATTCATGATACACCTCTCCAAACAACTGAGTCTAAGCCTTCAAAACTAATTGATGTCCTTCCGGAGGAAAATCGTAAAAAAGCTATAGAGCTTGCTGAACAAATAGATCCCAAAAACCAGCAGGCTATTATTCTGTACGGAACTCAGGCTCAGTCCAAGCTTTTGAATTTTTCCCACGCAATGCTGGACCATGTTCAGCAAAAGGACATTGGCGAAATAGGCTCTATATTAAATGACTTGATGGGCAAGCTTCAAAATGTAAACCCCGATGAACTTCTTCCTGAAAAGAAAAACTTATTTTCACGGATGTTTGGGAAGATTTCGCATTCGGTTCAAGAAATTCTTTCTAAATATCAGAAAACAGGCGCTCAAATTGACCGGATCAGTGTGAAGCTTGCTCATTCCAAACGGGCATTAATGGAAGACATTAAAATGCTGGAACAGCTGTATGAAAAAAACAAAGATTATTTCCATGCTTTGAACATTTATATTGCTGCAGGGGAAATAAAGCTTGAAGAACTGCATGAAAAAATCATTCCTCAATTAAAAGAGAGCGCACATGCCACTGGCGACCAAATGGCTTTCCAAGAGGTAAATGATATGGTCCAATTTGCAGACCGTTTAGAGAAACGTCTGCACGACCTCAAACTCAGCCGCCAAATCACGATACAAAGTGCACCACAAATCCGATTAATCCAAAATACCAACCAAACACTGGCGGAAAAAATCCAATCTTCCATCATGACGGCGATTCCTCTCTGGAAAAACCAGGTGGCAATCGCCTTAACGCTGATCCGCCAGCGCAGTGCGGTTGAAGCTCAAAAGCTGGTCTCCAAAACAACCAATGACCTTCTTTTAAAAAATGCAGAGATGTTAAAGGTAAATACGATTGAAACGGCAAAAGAAAACGAACGGGGACTTGTAGATATAGAAACGTTAAAGAAAACGCAGGAAAATCTGGTTACGACCTTGGAAGAAACCCTGCGCATTCAGCAGGAAGGCCGTGCAAAACGCTACCAGGCAGAACAAGAGCTTGCCACAATGGAAAACGAATTGAAGCAAAAGCTCTTAAACCTGAAAAGCAGGGAATAATGAAATGCAGCGGGTCTTTATGAAAATTGCAAACGCCTTGCTTTTCGGCGAATGGCTTTGTTAAGATACTATATTGTTATTTAGCTCATTCGTGTGAAAAAGAAGTTTCACACGCCTTTCAGCACAGCTGAAAGGTTCCTTTTTTTACTGTAAAATGAGCTAAAAAACCTTTTCTTGTTAGAAAAGTCACATAAGTCTTGCATTTCTTTCTCTTCTCTTTCTACAATAGAATACGGGGAGGGAGAATAATGAATTTACCAGAAAAAGTGACCATGGTTGAGGTAGGCCCGCGTGATGGACTTCAGAATGAAAAAAATTTTGTGCCAACGGAAGTAAAGCAGCTTTTTATCCAGAAACTTAAGAATGCCGGAATACATGAAATGGAAATCACATCCTTTGTTTCACCCAAGTGGGTGCCTCAAATGAAGGATGCAGCTGATATTGCAGCAGCCCATATCCATAACGGCCATACAATTGTTTTAGCACCAAACCGAAAAGGCGTAGACCTTGCGATTGAACAGGGTGCAAAAGCCATCGCTCTTTTTGTCGGGGTAAGCAACCGCTTTAATCAAAAAAACATTAATAAAACGACCAGGGAAAGTATGAAAGAAATACTCCCAATTATAAAGGAATTGAAACAGCGCCGTATTTTTGTCCGTGCCTGTATCTCCACAGCTTTTTACTGTCCGTTTGAAGGGAAAATTTCTGAACAGGCTACATTGCAATTATGCGAGGAGTTTGCAGCAGCGGGAGTGGATGAATTAAGCGTTGCAGATACGATTGGACTTGCAGCACCAACTGAAGCCTATTCCCTTTTTTCTCAGTTAAAAGACCGGCTTCCGGATGTTCTGTTAACTGCCCACTTCCATGATACGAGGAAAATGGCTCTCGCCAATATCTATGCGGCTCTCCAAGCCGGCATTGATCGCTTTGACTCTTCTGCCGGCGGTCTTGGCGGCTGCCCATTTGCTCCCGGAGCAACAGGAAACGTCGCAACCGAAGACGTTGTTTTTATGCTGGAGAGAATGGGAATCAAAACCGGCATTGACCTGCCTGGGCTGGTTGAAGCCATTGATGTTGTGGCTTCTTCCCTTTCCCGCACTATCGATACAGGCTACTATACACTATTAAAAAAGTTGACTTCAGCCGTATAAATTTTCCGGTTTAGCTCATATTAAAATGATCTTACTTTAAAGGAGGTCTTTAAATGAGCCAGAAACGGGATAAAGGATACAGTCAAAAGGGAAAAAATCATTCTGACAGCGTCCATCCTGTAATAGCTGCGGAAGAATTAAAAAAAGCCATTCACCCGACTAAACGCAGCAACAGTGAATCTTAATTCTATTTTTTTTGACAGATTTTTCAAGATGCGCCTCTCAAGGCCGCATCTTTTTTTATTGTTAGTGCAAATTTATTGACGTGAATATTTTTCTTGCCAAGTTCCATACGGTTTTCCCTTTTTTTATATGATAAAATAATCAAAAAGAGGTTGGAGGGATAGCTGCTTGAAGAAAATTCTTTCAGTGTTCGGCGGGGCTGCGCTTGCTGCTGCAGGCTTAGGCTTGTACATGTCCCAGCGTCTGCTTTATATGAGAAAAAAAGATGTTGATTTCATTTATCAGCGGGAAGTAGATGCTATGCGCCTGGATCCTCTGGCCTTGGAATCACTTCCAAAGTCAGAATTATGGATTCCGTCCCCTCATGGGTATTCTTTAAAAGCGATTGTTTTTCGGCCGCATCCTTCTTCTAATAAATATATGGTTTTTTGTCACGGTGTGACAGAAAACAAGTTAAACTCTATTAAATATATGAATATCTTTATTAAAAGAGGGTTTAATGCGATTATTTATGACCATCGCCATCATGGAGAAACCGGCGGTACAATGATCAGCTACGGATATTATGAAAAGGATGATTTGAAAGCGGTCATTGATTACTTGGTTGATTTGGAAGGAAAATCTCTCTTTATTGGTGTGCATGGTGAGTCGATGGGTGCAGCTACATGCCTTTTGTATGGAGGATCACCTGGTTCACGTGCTGATTTTTATATTGCTGATTGTCCATTCTCCGACTTCAGTGAGCAATTAGCTTATCGATTTACGAAGGAAATACGGCTGCCTGGTAAATACTTTGTTCCCCTTGCAAATTTTTTTGTCCGGCTCCGGGCCGGTTTTTCTCTAAAAGCGGTATCCCCCATCGATGTTATCGAAAATATTACAGAGCCTGTTCTCTTCATTCACTCTGAGAAAGATGACTACATCCTTCCCTCGATGTCAAAATCTTTATACGAGCGAAAACAAGGACCTAAAATGCTGTTTATAGCAAAGAATGGTGTCCATGCAGAATCACTGAATGAGAACCGTGAAGAATATGAACAGATCATTGATGAATTTTTAATTTCGCTTGTCTTTAAGGATCAGCCATCTTAAAGAATAATAATGTAAGGCAGACGTTCTTGTACTGAGCTTATTCAGCTTTTTGCCCTTTTCTAACAAAAAGGAAAAAACTGCAAAATAACTCTTGTTACGTTTTTTTCTAAACATTTGCCCTACCTCTGAATAGAATATCTTTAGAAATCATTTAGGAGGAGATCGAGATGCAAATACATAGTGTTGTAAAGGGTGAAACATTGAGCAGCATATCCAGAGACTACGGTGGAGATCTCAGCCAGGTTATTGCAGCTAATCAGCTGGCTGATCCCCATAAACTTACCATCGGCCAGGCTATCATGATCCCTGCCCCGCATAGAGAGTACATTGTTCAGCCTGGCGATAATCTTGGAACAATCGCTCAGAAATTTCACGTGTCAGCCCCCGCCCTTGCTGCCGCAAACCAGCTTCGTCCCCAGGATAGTCTTTATCCAGGACAGCTTCTCATCATTCCGATTTCTTACCATATTGTGCGTTCCGGAGATACTCTGGTGAAAATTGCCCAGCAATACGGGGCCACAGTGAATGCGCTCATAGAACTCAACCACATTTCCAACCCTTCTGCACTTGCTATCGGGCAATCAATCAGAATTCCCGATTACGCCCGGCCTACAAAAGAAATGAATGCCTATATTGTGAATTTTAATCAATCAGGAGCAGCTGAAACCCTAAAACTCGGACGTGACCTTACTTACCTTTCTCCCTTCCGATATTCATTTTCAAAAGATGCCAGCCTTTCTCAATTAAGGGAAGAACCTATTTTGGCTGCAGCTCGTTCCAGCAGAACAGCAGCCTTGATGGTGCTTGCCAACATTGGGGATAATGATGATTTTAGTTCCGATCTTGCTGCCACTGTTTTGCGGAGTTCAGCTCTCCAAAATCGCTTAATTACCAGCATATTGGCCGTTTTAAAGCAAAAAGGCTATTCGGGCGTCAATTTTGATTTTGAGTATATTTATCCTGAGGATAAATTAAATTACAACAATTTTCTAAAGCTGGTGGTTTCGCGCCTTCGTCCGGAAGGCTATGTTGTTTCTACCGCTCTTGCCCCCAAAGTCTCCGGCACCCAGAAAGGCATCTTATACGAAGCGCATGATTACCAGGTTCACGGAGAAATTGCCGATTTTGTTATCCTGATGACCTACGAATGGGGCTGGGCTGGAGGGCCACCTTTGGCTGTCGCCCCGGTGAACGAAGTGAAGAGAGTATTGGACTACGCGGTCACGGTCATTCCTCCCAATAAAATTTTAATGGGCATGCCGTTGTATGGACGAGATTGGGAAATTCCCTGGAAGCAAGGAACAACCGCCCGGACGATCAGCCCGCAAACAGCCCTTTCGCTTGCACTGGAATACAATGCAGCTATTCAATATCACCCTACTTACCTGGCCCCTTATTTTCAATACACTGAGAAAACTGGACAGCAGCATGAGGTTTGGTTCGAAGATGCCAGAAGTGTTCAGGCAAAATTTAATGTGATGAAGCAGTACGGTCTACGAGGCGGCAGCTATTGGGTGCTGGGCTATCCCTTTCCTCAAAACTGGGTTATGCAAGAGAGCAATTTGCTCACTGAAAAAAAGCTTTAAAAACCCTCTTTTTTTAATAAGCGACGCTGCAGCCTGCCCTCTGAAGAGGGTGACTGCAAGCTTCAGCTGCCGTCGGCTAAGCGAATGTCAGCAACCCTTTTCAATAAAATAGAATGGACCTCATCAAATTTGTCTGTTACTCTCAATTCCTGCTTGTATGGATCAGCATAATGAATCGTACCAATTACCAATTCATGCTGAAAGCCATTGAAATGAGTGATAGCTACCTCTTTATTTTTTTCCATTGCCTCTGCTGCAATTTCATTCATCCATTCGAGCTGCTGTTCATCCAGCTGCTTCGGCTGTTCATAGCTGTCCTCCTTTGCCCAGTTCCGCAGCATTTTAACATGCTCAGGAAGCATTAATGAATTCCATTTTATTCGTCCGCGATCCCGGATCATACGTCTTTTCCTCCAATTGCGTTCAGATTTTTTAAGTTTTCACATAGATTGCTGTTTTTCGTACAATGGGTGAGTATTTTTGTCCGTCTTTACGGTACCTTTTCACGCTTCAAAATTTGCATACAAAATCATTTATTTTCTTATTTTTTAGTTCAAATAACTGCAAAGCCCACGAAAAGTACCTTAGGCTTTATGTCCTCCGACTAGCGCTGCTCGCTTCCTTGCCGTTCCAGCCTCCGTATAAGAGACCGCTCTTAGTAAGGAAGCAGAACCAAAACGATTCCGAATACCGTCTACCACATAACCGAGTTCATGCTCTTTTATCCTGTTTGGATCAAACAAACTGAGCTGTATAAGGTTGTCATCTTGAATATTGGATAAGGCAATCGAAATTTGCCGGACATGCCTTCCTGTATAATGCTTCCGGAACAGCTTTAAGCATGTGCGATACAGTTCCATTGTCACATTTGTTGACTCCTGAATCGTGTGGGAGCGGTAAAACCCCCCTCCGAAATCCGATTCACTGTAGCCGAGCCCAAAGCTAATGGTTCTTCCGGCCTTGCCATGAGCGCGTGCTCTTCTTGCCACTTCCTCGCACATTTCAAGAATGACATGCTTGATTTCATATTCCTTCTTGTAATCCCTCAATAAAATTTGGCTTTTTCCAAAGCTGATCTGCCCTTCCATAATAGGAGCTCCTATATCTGATAAATCCACGCCCCATGCATGGTAATAAAGCTGATTGCCCATGACACCAAATGCAGCCTCCAGTTTTTCTAGATCATAATGGGCAAGCTGACGGACTGAAAAAATCCCCATACGGTTCAGCCTTTTCTCTATTCTCCTTCCAATGCCCCACATTTCTCTTAATGGAGAAATAGGCCAAAGCTTTTCGGGAATATCAGCATACGTCCATTCGGCAATTCCTTCTTTTTTGGCTTCAAGATCAAGACACAGCTTTGAAAGAAGCATGTTGGGGCCAATACCTATAGCACACGGCAGCTGAAATTCACGCTCCAAATCGTTTTTAATCTGAGCTGCGATTTCTTTTGCACTGCCCCACAGAAGGTCTGCCTTATCCACCTTTATAAAGCTTTCATCCACACTGTATACGTGAATCGCTTCTTTTGGTACATACCGGTTAAATAAACGCGTAATCTCAGTGGAAATCCGCAAATAAGAGGCCATTTTTGCTTCCTCCAGATGAATTCTCGGATCATCCGGAATTTCAAATAATCTGGAGCCTGTTTTTATTCCAAAATCTTTTTTCAACCGGGGTGATGCCGCCAGCACTACGCTTCCTTTCTGCTCCAAATTCCCTACAACAGCCAAATAGCAATCCAATGGATCCAAGCCGAGCATGACTGCAGAGCAGCTCGCATAAAAGCTTTTCATATCCACACATAATATTTTGTGCTGCGGCATAGCCGTATAATCTACAGCCATACTATCCACTCCTCTCGATACGAACTTTTGTTCTTATTATATTCCTCATTTTATTCGAATATACGTTCTGTATCAATCATATTTTTTTTGCAAATCCGTTACTCCTTTCCATCGTTAGTAAAACCTGTATAATAAAAAGGAGTTAGGATGAATGCTACTTTTGAACGGAGCAAGAAATAATGCAGACACAATTTACGGTAAAAATGATTCGGAAGTGCTTTGAGCAATATCAATATGAATTTGAGGTGCCCCCTTTAAGCAAAGAAGAATACGAAACTCTCTCAAAGCGGGCATTGGCTTCATTACAGGAAGATCCCGATACAAGCAACTAAAGTATTTAGCCAATGTAATCTCTGTATAACTCCAGCGCCTATGAGCAAGGCGCTTTTGCTTTCTTACGTTTCCTTTTTTTGAGCACTGCTACTGTGTAAGATACTCATAAATTACGTCATGTATATGGTCCGAACTGTTAAAATTCTATATTGAAAACTGCTCGTTTTTTAGCTCATTATTCAGCTGAGCTGAAAGGCGTGTGAAACGGAAGTTTCACACGAATGAGCTAAAAAACAACAGAACCCTTTACAAAGCCATTGATAAAAAAGACAGACAATCTGCAGCTTCAATGAGCTTGGAGCGTACAATAAAAAATCCATGCACGGATAATACCGGCATGGATTTTACTATATGAAACCTATGAATGTTTTTTTGGTAAAGACTGCCCGCTGTCCAAAACGGTGCTGCAGGCTGTCTGGCAATTGTCCTGTAAGGAGCAATGGGCACAGGCGCCCTGTTTGCTCTTTTTAAAGAACTTAAATAAAGTAAAAGCGGCATAGCCAAAAATAAGTAATCCAAGAATAATGCTTGCAGCCATCTTATCGCTCCTTTTCAGCGTTTTCTTTCAAGCAGCAAAAACTTATAAACCCAATAGCCATTTTCCTCCTTGATAAATCACCAAAGAAAGACCATAGGCAATAACGAGAGAATATCCGACCCCAAACCAGGTCCATTTCCTCGAACCCGATTCATTGCGTATTGCTGCAACTGTCGCAACACAGGGAATATACAGAAGTACAAACACCAGAAAGCTGTAGGCTGAAAGCGGTGTAAAATAATGCCCCAAAGCTCCCTGCAGAGCAGCTGTATCCGGCATGTGATAAATAATGCTCATAGTGGAAACGACTACTTCTTTAGCAAGAAATCCCGGTATTAAAGCGGCACCTGCCTGCCAAAAACCAAATCCAAGCGGAGCCAGAACAGGAGCAAGGATTCCGCCAATGAAAGCCAAAAAACTGTGATCCATATCGACTCCAAAACCGCCCGGTCCCGTATAAGAGAGCAGCCATATCGCAACAGACCCTCCAAAAATAAAGGTTCCTGCTTTGCGTACAAACCCTTTTCCTTTATCCCATGTGCTTCTCCAAAGAGTTCCCGCATGAGGAATCCGGTATGGAGGCAATTCAATCACAAACATGGAAGGATCATTTTTCATCAGGACTTTCGAAAATAATTTTGCCAATACAAGCGCAACTATAATCCCCAGCACATATAGTGAAAGGACAATGATTGCCTGATTTTTATGGAAAAAGGCGCCTACAAATAAAGCATAGATGGATAAACGTGCTGAGCATGACATCAAAGGAGTCAAAAGAATCGTCAGCAGCCGTTCTTTCGGCTGTTCAATCGTCCGTGCAGCCATAACTCCTGGTACATTACAGCCAAACCCGATAATCATGGGAATGAAAGCTTTGCCGTTTAGTCCTACACGTTCCATTACGCGGTCCATAACAAGAGCAACCCTTGCCATATATCCGGAGTCTTCCAAAAACGATATAAAGAGAAAAAGGATAAAAATCTGTGGAACAAAAACCAGTACACCGCCTACTCCTGCAACTACTCCATTCACCACCAGATCGCGAATAAAATGGCTTGTGCCGACCGCTTTGAGACCAGCCTCAATCCAGCCGCTTACAGGACCGGATATAAATGCATCAAGTGTATCAGACAAAGGGGTTCCAATCCAGTTAAAGGTTGCCGTGAACATGAGATACATAAACAGCAGGAAAATGGGTATCCCCAGCCAGCGGTTTGTCACGACTTTATCAATTTTCTCTGTCCAATTTTGCTTTAAGTTGGTGTATTCGACCTTGCTTTCTTCAATAACCTGCTCAATCCATCTTTTTCGCTGTTCGAAAATAAAACGGGAAGCAGACGGGAAATCCGTGTTATTTTTTATGCTGTTGTTTACAGCTTCCAGTATTTCATCGATCTTGCCGTGATCTGCAAAATCCTCCAGATACGTCCGGGCAGCAGGATTTCCTTCCAGCACCTGCAGTGCAAGCCAGCGTATTGGAACATCCAGCTTTTTCCCAATCAGCAGCTGAGTAATTCTCATAATTCCATTTGTAATATCCGGTCCGTATTGAATGGGCGGGACCTGGGAATGAGGCACTTGGTTTGCCGTCAGCTCTTTGATGAGCTCGCTGCAGCCCTTTCCATTCCGGGCGGTAATGGGTACAACAGGCACACTTAACTGCTGAGAAAGTGCAGCAGGATCGATACGTAATCCGCGCCTTTCTGCGACATCTATCATGTTCAGTCCAATCAGCATAGGTTTTCCGAATTCCAAAAGCTGAATGGTTAAGTGAAGGTTTCTTTCCAGCTGTGATGCATCAACAATATTAATAAGGTTTGTAAAAGAGTCATTCAAAAGAAACTGGATGACAACTGCTTCGTCCTTTGAAAAAGGATAAAGGGAATAAACCCCCGGCAAATCAATAAGTCTTCCGCTCATTCCTCTAAATTTGCCTACCTTTTTTTCTACGGTTACGCCGCTCCAATTCCCTACATATTCATAAGAACCGGTTAAATGATTAAATAAAGAGGTTTTCCCTGTGTTGGGATTCCCCACTAAAGCAGTATTCATTGTTCACTTTCAATCCTAATCATTTTTGCGTCTTTTTGGCGTATACCAATTAATTGACCCTGGCACTCTACCATACATGGACCGCCAAATGGCATCCGGTTTTTCAATTGAATTGGACAACCTTCACAAACCCCAAAATGCAACAGACGTTGCTTTAACGAATCATTTAAGTGAGAAAGATCGGCAATGCATGCAGTTTTTCCTTCTGTTAATTCTAATAAAGTCGCCATCTTTGCTTCCCCGTTCCATAATGTTATCTATATAAATATACTCTACTTGAGAATGATAAACTTTCTCATTTACAAATTTATTTTATCACGAAAATCTGCCCAAGTCTCGGTATTTTACCTATTTTTCATAATTTTTTATTTTTAGGCAGCCTGTTAAAATTCTATATTGAAAACTGCTCGTTTTTTAGATCATTCGTGTGAAACGTAAGTTTCACACTCCTTTTAGCACAGCTGAAAGGTTACAGTAAAGAAAGAATCTTATGTATTCTAAAAAGCAGCTGCGCTAGTGATGAACTTTGGAAATGAAAGCAGAGAAAGCACATTCGAAACAGAATGTGCTTTCTCCATTATTTTATTCTAATTTTCACATTCCCACTTATATAGGAAGGGTAATCCAACAATTTCAGCGTAATAGGTTTCTTTGCATCCGGTTCCGTTAATGAATAAGGGAAGGCTACAGAGTCATTTGTGTCCATAAAGGATTGAATGGCATGAACTTTCCCCGCGCCATCCGTATACTGATTGAATAATTGGCGATGCCATCCCTGATGTTTAACATTAAGCTGAAGGTATCCGGGTAAATCAACCGGATTCATTACAACGTTCAAGATGCGGCCGTCACGGGGAGACTTAAGTATCTTTTGGTGTAAAGGATCCACCCTGACCAGCAGTTCATCTTTATCGAGAGCACGAATAAGATTAAACTCTAAATAAAGCTTTTTAGGCTTTTCAAAATAGTTGCTTTGTAAATAAAAGGTCTTTTCTTGATCCCCTCCCGCAGAAACAACCCCTTCCTTTCTCCGCCCCCATATCTGGTTATGTTCATCCACCAGCCTCAAATCTTCCAGGTCAAAAATTTGTTTTGAGTTTCCCTTAGAAAAATTTACCGTCACTCCTATCTGAGTGGGTGACGTTGTAATGCTTTTCACCGTTATTCTTTGCTGATCGACTGTCACAGTTTTATGAATGGCGACCGTTCTTTTGCTGCCGATTTTCTGCTGATTTATCTTAAAGGGAATTCTCCATACTGTCTTGTTTAAATCAAGAGATTTCGGCCCTTCAAGCGTCATGACCAGAGTTAGATTCTTATCTTTAATGGGAGACATAAGACCAATTGGATTCGAATAAAGGCGAGATTTTCCTTTTAAACTGGCGTTTTCCCCACCGACCGTCCAAGAACCAAGTTCAACCTTTTGACCGTTCGGCCTTTCCAGCGCCAAATTTTTAACGGATACTTCGCCTGACTCCTTTTTATCCGACTGAAAGGAATAAAACAGCACAAGCTGTTCCTGGTCTAGAATAATAGAATCCAATGTCACCTTGATTCCCTTATGGCTGTCAGATACATTTATTTTCTGAGCATAATCATTTTGGATAACAGACACCAATCCTTTATCACCACGAACAAGCTCTACTACTTTTTCCAGACCTGGAATAGCACTTACATAGTCGGCAAACGTATCAGATGTTCGGAGCACAACAAAGAACAAAAGCAATAGTGCCGCCGTCGAGACAGATAACTTCATCCAAAAGGTATGCTTTTTCTTTTCCTGCTTGGCTTTGTGAATTCCTGCCATAATCGCAGCGTCCAGTTGATCATTCGGAACCGTCTTGCTATATAGGTACTGCTTGAACCCGAGAAATGAATTTTCATCCAAATTAGGCAATTGTATCTCCCCCTTCCTCTGTCCATTGCTTTCTTATTAACTGCAGTCCTTTTTTAAGCCAAGTTTTGATGGTGCCTTCAGGGCATTCCAATATCCGGGCTATGTCAGCTATTTTTAAATCATGGTAATATTTCAGCATGATGACATCCCGATATTTTGGATGTAACGCCTCCACAGCTTCATACAATTCAATAAAAGAGGTATCTTCTTTAGCACCGGCTAATTCTGCCATTTCGCTGCTCAGTACTATCCTCTTTTGTTTCCGGAGTTCATCGTGGCAGTAATTTAATAAAATCCGGATAAGCCATGTAGAAAAATACTCTGCTTTCTTAAGCTTTTTTAGAGATTTATAACAGCGGTATGTGATTTCTTGAATGGCTTCTATTGCCCCTTCCTCTGTTTTCAAATACGAGATCGCAATTCGGTACAGCTGTTCTTTATGCAGCAGCATAGCCTGATAAAATGCTGTCTCATCCCCCTTTTTTGCTTTCTCTACTAGGGAAACCTCATCCATATGTTTCCTCCTCTAATGTTCCTTTTCTATTAGACGCTCACGAGCTAAAAAAGGTTTTATCGTTTTGTTATTTTTTTGATTCAATTACAGTTCAATGAAGCTGTCCCAAAAGGTCAACTGATGTCAGATGACCTTGGATACAGCATCTTTTTTCCTGCTGGTTGATTTCCACTTCAGGCACTCGCTTTCCGCGGGAGATAGCGGAGGCAGGATTTAAGAAAAGCTAAAACGCCTTGCTCATCGGCGTACGGATTTCAGAGCCTTCGACTGGGATAAAAGTAACTAGGTGTTAACTTATCGCCGGGAGGAGACATAGAAATCGGCTAGCCGATAGGCGCTGGAGCTAGACAGAAAAAGGCATAAAAAAAGCCTGGACATTTTTAATCCAGACATTCATATCGTGAAGGACTCTTTTCTTAGCCCTTTATCATTATATATGGTTTGCTCCAACAAAACGCGGTTTCCAATAAGGATTGCTCAAGGATGCAATGGAAACGCCTCTTGATGAGGCAGCATTGATAAATTCATTGTTTCCTATGTATATCCCTACATGTGTCGGCTTTTCGGCACGGATTGTTGCAAAGAAGACAAGATCTCCTCTTGTCAGCGAGTGAGTACGATAGCCTACATAAAACATATCGCCAGCTGTACGCGGCAAGTACTTACCTGCTACATTGTAAGAATATTTTACAAGACCAGAGCAGTCAAATCCTCTTGGGCTCATTCCGCCCCAAACATATGGAACTCCAAGATTACTTTCAGCAACCGATATAGCCTTTGATCTTGTGTAAGTGGAAGTTGAAGCCTGCGACAAGACTGGTGCAACAGAACCAAGCATAGCAGCTAGTGCTAAAGCGGCAAAAATTTTCTTTAACAAAGTTGTATACCCCCTGATGGCTTTTGATAAACCTATCATAATGAAAGCGTATAACAGCTTCATAACAGAAATATTACAATTGTGTTAAAAATTTAAATAATAGGTCTAAAAACCTAGAAAAAACCATAAAATAATTGGTTATACTTGACCAAAGAAGCAGAATTTTGTCGGTTATTAACAAATAACGCTAAGGATTTGGTCGTATTTTAATTCCACGTTCAGGAACAGAAATAAAAATGTAAAAAACCTTCCTTTGCTAGGAAGATTTTTTCTCGTTGTTTATTGTATTTCAAATTGATTAATTCCAAGAGAATGGATGGCTTTCTTTTTATAGGAATAATGAACTCGTTTTTAATTCCTATAAAAATAGGCCGTTCGCTTTTGGCGAATAGGCCCATGTTCACTATAGCCGCCGTTAATTTACACAGTATAACGGATAGATTTTATCTTCCTTTTTCTATTCTATAAATGTTGAATTTAAGTTATATTGGAGCGGAAGGCACGAGACTCCTGCGGGACAAACAGGCTTCAATTTATATAGTAAACCTTTTACTTTATTAAAGAGCCCTTTTGTTTTTTAGCAAATTTGTGCGCTACGCTAGTTTCATACGACTATTAGTCCAGCCTGAAAAACGAGCTGAACTTAGCCTATTTTTTAAAAAAAGCCCTTTTCCCCACTTTTTCCACCAGCTTAGGAAACAAGGTATAAAAAATGCTCCCCGCATTCATCCATCCTGGTGCATTGATTTCCCTGCGGTTTGTCAGCATGCTGTCGACAATTTTATCAGCCAGCTTATCTGGCTGAAGCATAAAGCGATCAATATTTTTTATATACTCCCCCGATTTATCAGCAATAGTAAAAAAGTTGGTAGCAATCGGCCCGGGATTTACAGAAGTGACATACACCCCATGCACCGACACTTCCATTCTGAGGCTGTTGGTAAAACCTAATACTGCATGCTTCGTTGCGGAATATATACCGGATTTTGGTGTAGCAATTTTGCCTGCCTGAGAAGCGATATTAATGACATGTCCTGATTTTTTCGCTTGCATATCTGGAATAACGGCCTTCGTACAAGCAATAAGACCAAGGACATTTACATTGAACATGCCTGTAATATCCTCCATGGATGCCTTTTCCACCTCATCAAAAATGCCATACCCGGCGTTATTGACAAGAACATCTATCAACCCCAGTTCTTTCTCGATTTGTTTAAAGTATCCAGGGATGGATTCGTACTTTGAAACATCCAGGCTAATGGCAATACATCGAACAGAATATTTTTTTTCAATATGATCTTTAATTGCGTTTAGCCTCTCCGTATTTCGTGCTAGCAAGGCAAGATTGGCCCCGCTTCTGGCACAGCTATAGGCAATTTGCTCGCCCAGCCCTCCTGAAGCACCTGTGATGACAATATTTTTGCCTTTAATTCGGTCATTTGCCATTTTGCCGCCCCTTTTCTTTATTTTGCAGAGAAGTACATAACCTGATCATTGACCTGGCATTCCGCCTGTTCAATGGAAAGAAGATAATCCAACTGGGCCGTTGTTTCAGATATAGTTAATCCTATTTCTTTTTGATAGACAGCCGGGAAGAGCGTCCGGCAGATTTCAAATGTCGTCATCGGCTTTTCTGCAATCATTCTTTTTACCTGCAAAGCCCTTGAATGCTGCCTCTCAATTCTTCTGTTAACAAGATCATGTACTTTAAACACCTCATTCCCATGTCCCGTGTAGGCGAGCTGAATTGGATATTCCAGAAGCTTTTTCAGAGAATGATTGTATTGAAGCTGCGGCTTTGGCCTAGGCTCTTTCTCACCAAGAGGGGGCTCCAGCAGCGGATTGGAGGAGATGGTGGCCAAAATATGATCTCCTGCAATCAGGCATGCATCCGATTCTCTGTAAAAAGACAAATGGCTTTGCGCATGTCCTGGAGTTTCAAGGACTTTCCACTCATTCAATCCAGGAATAAACTCGCCTTCCTTTAAAGTCTGAGTCAGCGGTCTATGCGAAGCAAACTTCAAGGCGGATTTCATATTGTCTAGATACCGCTGCACATCTCCTTCCACGCCAGACTCTTGGAATCTGTCAAAATAAAATTGATCGTGCCGCTTGAAAAACTCCGTGTCACGTTTTAGCCAGGGTACACAATAGGCATGGCCAAGAATGTGAAGTTGATCTGGCAGCCATTCAAGAAATCCCACATGGTCCGGATGATGGTGAGTTAAGACGACCTGGTCAATATCCTCTACAGCCATTCCCAATTGTGCCAATTGAAATTGAAAGACCTCCCATGCCTCTTTAGTTTTTACTCCAGCGTCTATTAAAGTGAGTGCGTCCCCCTTCACAATATAAACATTTACATCCCCTACTGCAAAGGGAGTAGGCAAAGAAATTTTTGCTATATTACCATTCCAGCCTGACATTTCTCCATCCCCTTTACTCTATGAAATACGTTTTTTCCTCATCATGTGCTACTGTACATTTTAACGATTAATCAGCCAAATGTCATTATATTGGTATAAAGTAAACAAAATACAAAGTATCCGATTTTCTTCTCCCTAAGCAAGTTTCTTTTATTCTCATAACACCAATTGTATAATGAAGCATATTTATTCCATGCATTGCCTATCCTAAAAGGTACTTATCTTTAACCACTCGTGTTAAAAGCAATGCATGGATACATAAGGGAGGATAACAAGTTGACAGTTAAATTATTTGAACCCTATACCATCAAGGGCCTTACATTAAAAAACCGGATCGTCATGGCGCCAATGTGCATGTATTCTTGCCCTGATGAAGACGGAAAAGTACAGGATTGGCATTATACCCACTATACAAGCCGGGCTGTCGGCCAAGTTGGCTTAATTATCTTGGAAGCAACAGCTGTAACCGAACAGGGGCGAATTTCTCCGAATGACCTCGGTATCTGGAGCGATGATCACATTGAGGGGCTTTCAAAGCTTACCGGTATGATTAAATCCCATGGAGCTGCGGCTGGAATTCAACTTTCCCATGCTGGCAGAAAAGCAGAATTGGAAGGAGAAATCCTTGCCCCTACTGCTCTTGCTTTTAATGAAAAAAGAAAAACACCAAAAGAAATGAGCAAAGAAGACATTCGTGAAACCATTGAAGCTTTTAAACTGGGGGCAGACCGCGCCAAAAAGGCTGGATTTGAATTAATTGAACTCCACGGGGCTCATGGCTACTTAATTAATGAGTTTCTCTCTCCTGTTTCCAATCAGCGTACAGACGAATATGGGGGATCAGTTGAAAATCGTTATCGCTTTTTATCCGAAGTGATTGAAGCCGTAAAAACAGTATGGGATGGACCATTATTTGTACGGGTTTCGGCTAATGACTATCATCCTGAGGGCCTTCGCCCAGAGGATTACATTCCATATGCTAAGTGGATGAAGGAACAAGGCGTAGATTTGATTGATGTAAGCTCCGGTGCTAATGTCCCTGCCCGGATTCCTGTTTTTCCTGGCTACCAGGTTCCATTTTCTGAAGTGATCAAAAACGGAGCAGAAATTCCAACAGGTGTTGTGGGACTCATTACCGAACCAAAGCAAGCCGAAGAAATATTGCAAAACGGGCGGGCTGATTTGGTTTTATTAGCACGTGAATTATTAAGAGATCCGTACTGGCCGCGTACGGCAGCAAAAGAACTTGGTGAAGAGATTAAATCTCCTGTCCAGTATGAGCGCGGCTGGAAATAAATAACACAAGAAACCCTCCATGCATATTTAGCAGGCGGGTTTCTTGTTTTTTACTGCAGCCAAATCCGTTTCCATTGACGGCCAGTTTCGTCTATATTAATTTCATATACATCAGGATTGGTTAAGGAAAACAATTCAGTTACACCGAAACAGCTATCTATATGCCGTAAAAGCAGGGTCATCAAATTCCCATGTGTAACAAATACAATGTTCTCGGATTTCCCTGTTATCGCCTCATCCAAAATGGACCCTGCACGCTCAAATCCGCTTCCGCAGGATTCTCCTCCATCATATACAAGAGTAAAGTCTTCAAAGCTTAAACGCAGCATTTCTTTCCAATCAGGATGCATATTAGAAGAAAGCACCCTTTCCTCCAGGCGTTTATCTTTTTTGACCTCCAGTCCCTGTAATGCTGCGAACGGCTGGATTGTTGAAAGAGCCCGTTCAAAAGGGCTGGAATAAATGCAATCGATCTGTTTATCATTTAAAAACTCTGCGAGCTGCTGCGCCTGCTCTTCGCCTTTTTTTGTCAGCCGGGCTTCTCTTGGCTGCCCTTCTGCTTGCGCATGCCGTATAAAATAAATCGTCTTCATTTCCCCGCCCCTTAACTATCTTTTTTAACAGGCTTGTTTTTAGCTCCTTCGTGTATGAAATATCCGTTTCACTCACCTTTCATAATCACTTAAAAATGAGCTGAAAAACGAGTCATTACAGTATAAAATTCTAACAAAGACTTTTAGTAAAATCAGCCAATAGGAATCTCTATAAAATCATGCACAATCATTGAATGGAGGAAAACGTTTTTGGCTTCCTGTTCTAGCTGCGCCCATTCTTCTTTTCCATAACGCGAGCTGATATGTGTTAAACAAAGCTGCTTTACATTCGCCCTGACGGCAATCTCAGCTGCTTGAACCGTAGTGGAATGAAAATAATCATACGCCATTTTTTCGCTATCCCCTGAAAAAGTTGCCTCATGTACAAGGCAGTCAGCCTCATTAGCAAGAAGAACAGAATTTTCACATGGGCGAGTATCGCCAAGAATAGTAACGACTCTCCCTTTTTTATCAGGTCCCACATAATCCTTTCCAAAAACAACCCTGCCATCTGCAAGCTGTACCTCTTTGCCTTCTTTCAAAAGCGAGTATACAGGGCCTGGAGGAATTCCGTCTTTCCTAAGCTTCTCAGCATCCAATGTTCCCGGTTTGTCCTTCTCCACTACACGAAAGCCAAAGGTTGGCAGCGCGTGTTGCAAAAGTCTTGCCTCCACGATAAACTGGCTATCCTCAAAAATAACACCAGGTGAGATTTCCACGATGGTGAGCGGGTATTGAAGATGGGTTTCGCTTACCTGAAGAGATACTTCAATAAAGGATTTGATCCCCTTTGGTCCGTATACTGTCAGTTCAGTATCACCCGACTGGAAGGATCTGCTTCCGAGAAGTCCAGGCAGCCCGAAAATATGGTCGCCATGCAAATGAGTAATAAAAATTTTTTCAATTCGCCGAGGCTTAATTGATGTATGCAAAATCTGGTGCTGGGTGGCTTCACCGCAATCGAACAGCCAGATCGCTTTTCTTTCTTCCAGCAGCTTTAACGCAATGGAGGTCACGTTTCTTAATTTTGCCGGAATTCCTGCCCCTGTACCTAAAAATAATAGTTCCAAATGTGATTCCTCCTATAGTAAAAAGGGATATGCTCCCTTTCGCTAACTTAAATGCATACGCAAATGTCATTGTATGTCCTCCAAAACTGATGAAATGTCCATGAACAACATGAAATCTCTCTTAATAGGGTATGCAGTGGAATAGGACGGATAACCAGGACAGCATGCATTTTTTCCAATATGTACAAACCCAAACCATTATGTATACATTTTTAATACTATCATATCATTTTTGTCAAAATATTTGCTAATTCAAATATGAATCGATAGAATGAAAATCTAGATGGATTCATTTTATCATTTTTAACAAGCACAGGGTTTCAAAGAAGATAATGCAATGACTAGATTGGTATCCAAGGATTACATCTTAAAAAAAGAGAGGTCTTTTAAACATGATGAAAACTAGTGAAACTCCAGCCTCATTGATTATGATTTTCGGTGCAACAGGCGATTTAGCTAAAAGGAAGCTGTTTCCCTCTTTGTATAATTTGTATCAAAAAGGCAAGCTTTCTGAAAACTTTGCCGTGATCGGGACAGCAAGAAGAGAATGGTCCCATGAAACATTTCAATCCCATGTCTATGATTCAATTAAAAGTGCTGGGGGCGAAAATGAAGGCATTGATCAATTTGCTTCCCATT
The DNA here is from genome assembly GCF_001636425.1 of Heyndrickxia acidicola. Classification (NCBI taxonomy): domain Bacteria; kingdom Bacillati; phylum Bacillota; class Bacilli; order Caryophanales; family Bacillaceae; genus Heyndrickxia; species Heyndrickxia acidicola. The sequence continues at coordinate 456,399 of NZ_KV440953.1, read as the reverse complement.
TTTATTACCAGGCCCATGATGTAACCGATTCTGATTCTTATCTCGGACTGAAAAAACTGGCAGACCAGCTTGATAAAAAATATGAGCTTGAAGGCAACCGGATATTTTACCTATCCATGGCGCCCGAGTTTTTTGGAACCATCGCCAGCCATTTAAAAACAGATGGTTTGACCGACACAAAGGGATATAAACGGTTAATCATCGAAAAACCTTTTGGCCATAACTATCCTTCTGCAAAAGAATTAAATGACCAGCTCCGCCATTCCTTCTCTGAGGAGGAAATTTATCGAATTGACCATTACTTAGGAAAAGCCATGGTGCAGAATATTCAAGTTATCCGCTTTGCCAATGCTTTATTTGAGCCTTTATGGAACAATCGTTATATTTCCAATATCCAAATTACTTCAAGCGAAGTGCTTGGTGTAGAAGAACGAGGCGGATATTATGAAAAAAGCGGTGCTTTAAGGGATATGGTACAGAACCATATGATTCAAATGGCTGCCCTTTTAGCCATGGAGCCTCCTATTAATCTTTCTACTGAAGAAGTCAGAAGTGAAAAGGGACGGGCTCTCAAATCCCTCCGGCCTGTAGAGGGTGATGAAGTAGAGAAGAATTTTGTAAGGGGACAATACGGCAAGGGGACAATCGACGGAAAAGAATTGCCCGGCTACCGGGAAGAAGCCAATGTGGATCCAGCGTCCAATACTGAAACCTTTGTTGCCGGGAAGCTTTTATTTGACAACTTCCGATGGGCCGGCGTTCCTTTCTATATCCGTACAGGAAAAAGGATGAGTTCAAAGGACACTAAAATTGTTGTTCAATTTAAAGATATTCCCATGAACCTTTATTATAAAGCGAAAAACGAGCTTGCTCCCAACCTATTGGTCATCCATATACAGCCTGATGAAGGCATCACCCTCCATTTAAATGCAAAACGCATTGGCCAGGAAATGGAAACAACACCTGTGAAATTGAACTTCTCCAATAAAGGACTACATGGTATGAATACACCTGAGGCTTACGAAAAGCTGATGTATGATTGCATGAAAGGAGACGCAACCAATTTTACCCACTGGGACGAGGTCTCCCTTTCCTGGAAGTTCATTGATAATATCTCTGCTGTATGGGAAACTAAAAAAGCCGATGATTATCCAAATTATGCATCAGGCACTATGGGACCAAAGGCGTCAGATGAATTGCTTGAAAAAGACGGTTTCTTCTGGTGGCCGGTAACCAGCCTGGATGTGAAGGATTACTGAGCTTGCTAAAACATGTGTTTTCCTTTAAAGTAAAATGCGAAAGCTCGTGCCAAAACGGCATGAGCTTTTCACGTTGTTTACTACGAATTATTCAATGATGTCCAGCTACAGCGCCTATCGGCTTGCGTATTTCTCCGTCTCCTCCCTGCGATAAGTCTACATCAGCTCGTTCCTCGCTGTGTTTCCTTTATCTCAGTCGGAGACTCTGAAATCCGTACGCCGATGAGCAAGGCGCTTTCGCTTTTCTTATTTGGAACACATTCAACGTATTTCGCTTATGTTGTAACAGAGTGATTAAGGGGTGAAAAACATGGCTCAAAAGCCCGATATAGAAGATTACCTGCAAAAAGGGATGTATGGAACAAAGGAAACGAAGCCGGAAGAACGCAAGAAATTTTTAGGGACTCTGCGTGAACGAATTGTCATCGCCCTTTTAAAAAACCAGATCTACGAAAATGGAACATATCCTGAAATTGAAGAAAATATGAAAAAACATAAACAGGCAACCCTCTATCTCAATGGAGATGTAAACTATAATTATTTATCAAAATATATTGCCATAGCAAAAAAACACAGTATCCCCTTCTCCATTGTTTCCAAGCATACAGGCGATACCAATATAGGCCTGGTGCTTGCATACAACTATGCCATCGATCAGGAGGAGATATACCTTACGAAAAAAAATCAGGCAGCCAGCACGGCACCCATCAAAAAAGGAGGAGTGCTCTCCTCCTTAAAAAAAATGATAAAAAAACCCAAAAAAACTACTTAAAAGGCTTTTCAGATGAAGGTTTCTGTCTTTCTGTTACACCATTTTGAAGGGCTTTTACGCCAAACCTTTGCCTAATATCATCTATAGCGCGGTAGAGCGGTTCTTTTTTGGCCGCTTCTTCGTAGGAAAAGAGATCAAGCTGTTCCACTGCATCCTGTTTCTCAACCAAATCCTGTCCTGTCACACCTAACAGACGGACGGGATTCCCGTTCCAATGCTTAAGAAACAAAGCCCTTGCTGATTGAAAAATAGCCTCTTTGCTTTGAATCGGATTTTCTAATTTTCGGCTTCTTGTAATTGTCTTTCTGTCTTTGTATCGAATGGCAACCGAAACATTCGCAGTTAAGTAGCCTTTCCTTTTTAAGCGCTGAAAAGTTTCTTCAGACAATTTTTCAAGCTGCTGCAGGAGTTCTGCTTGATTGGTCATATCTCTGGGCAAGGTGCGGGAGCTGCCAACACTTTTAAACTCACTGGCAGAATCAGGATCAACATGACGATTATCAATGCCTCTTGCCCGTTCCTTTAAAAATGCTCCCCTAATTCCCAAAAGCTTTCGAATCTGAATATCATGGACTTCTGCCAGATCACGAATGGTTTTAATACCAGCCAATTCAAGTTTTTCAGCTGTTTTTTTCCCCACACCATGCATTTCGATAAGCGGGAGCGGCCAGAGGACCTCTTGAATGTCCCTTTTTCTCAGGATTGTAATCCCCATCGGTTTCTTCATGTCCGATGCCATTTTTGCAAGAAATTTGTTAGGCGCAATCCCAATGCTTGAAGGAAGATCGAGTTCTGAAAGCAGCTGCTCCTGAATCGTTTTTGCAATCTCTATAGGCGTACCCAGCTCAAAGCAATCTGTGATGTCTACATAGCCTTCATCAATGGATACAGGCTCCACTAATGTAGTAAATTCACGCAGGACTTCAAACAATGCATGCGATGCATTACGGTACCTCTCAAATGTTGGCGTCCGTATAATCAGCTGTGGGCAAAGCTTCTTAGCTTCCCAAAGAGGCATGGTAGTTTTTATGCCGAATTTCCTGGCCTCATAGCTACATGTCACAATAATCCCTTTTCGTTCCTCCGGGTTGCCGGCAATGGCAAGCGGCTTCCCTTTTAACGATGGATCATATGCCATTTCGACAGAAGCAAAAAAACTGTTCATATCAACATGCAAAATGACCCGCCCATTTTTGGGATAGTATTCTTTCAAGGTTCTCACTTCCTGTATAATCTCTCTTTATTATATCAGGGATAGAAAAAAAGGAAAATATTTTAGAAACAAACGTTTGGGTCGATTCTTTTTAAGAGGCACTTCAAAAAATGGGGATGGAGATAACTAATCATTGATTTCATGCACTATGACCATCTGATATTCACATATAGCCTTCATTTTGCACTTGGAAAATGATTTTACGGGCGAAAATATTGGGTTTACGGGCGAAAAACAACACTTTTTGGGCGAATCAGGCACAAATACCTATGCACACACACAACACACCACCCTATTTACTTTACTCGACTAAAGGGGTCAGACCCCTTTAATGAACTACCGTGTAAAAGTAATCAAAAATGCATGTATCCCTACATGCATTTTTCTTCGCAATTATACTTCTTGTTCTGCCCGATATTCGCTCATGTAATGTTTGATTTCCTTAATTCCATCCAAAGCTTCTATGAATTTTTCTGTATCCACCATGGTGATAAGACGGCTGTCTAAATTGGCAATGCCTGATAAGTAGCTTGTTTTCTGATAGGCAATCAATCCGATCTGCTTAAGCTGATGTTCGGAAATGTCAATAATCTCCTTTGCATCCTTTACAAGTAGGCCATAAACGAAGGATTGGATATCCAATACAATTATTCGGGAAGAACCCCCGATATCCAATTGATGGCCATACAGCACATTTTCAAAGTCAATAGCCGGTATCAACTCATCCCTCACCTTTGCAACGCCCTTCACAAAACCAGGAAGCTGCGGAATGGGAGTAATATTTTCAAATTTTTCTATAGAAATCACATTCGGGATAGGGATGCCATATTCTTCATTCCCCGCTGTAAAAACAAGTGCTTTGCTTAAACCCTCCACACACTTTCCTCCTTCATTCTTTCCTTTTGAATAAGGAAACAGACCGCCTAAACGGTCTGTTTGTAAATACTTATTGTTCTGCAACTTCCTTAATGATGGCTACAACCATTTCTGAAAGCTTTACAAGCTCTTCAACCGGCATACGCTCGTTCGTTGTATGAATTTCTTCATAGCCGACAGCCAGATTGACAGTCGGGATGTTGAATCCGGCAATCACGTTAGCATCACTTCCGCCTCCGCTTTGTTCCAGCTTGCTTTCTCGGCCAATCTTAGCCGCAGCTTTTTTAGCGATTTCCACTACCTGGTCACCATCTGCAAATTTAAAGCCTGGATACATTACTTGCACATCCACTTCCACTTTGCCGCCCATTTCATCTGCTGCTTCATGGAATGCTTTTTTCATTTTTTCTACCTGTGCTTCCATTTTTTCAGGGACAAGCGAACGTGCTTCTGCCAGGATATCTGCACGGTCTGCCACAATATTCGTTGCCTTCCCGCCTTCAAAACGGCCAATATTGGCAGTTGTCTCAGAATCGATACGGCCAAGCGGCATTTTAGCGATAGCTTTGGAAGCAATGGTAATAGCAGAAACACCTTTTTCAGGAGCTACGCCTGCATGTGCTGTTTTCCCATAAATAGCAGCTTTAACTTTTGCTTGAGTAGGAGCCGCAACTACAATAGTTCCAACCTTTCCGTCACTATCAAGGGCAAAACCGTATTTTGCTTTTACAAGAGAAGGATCAAGTGCTTTTGCGCCGACCAGACCTGACTCTTCCCCTACTGTAATAATGAACTGGATGGTTCCATGCTCGATGTTTTCTTCTTTCAGTACACGAAGGGATTCAAACATTGCCGCAAGGCCTGCTTTATCATCGGCACCCAGGATTGTTGTTCCATCTGTTACAACGTAGCCGTCTTTAACAGATGGCTTTACCCCTTTGCCAGGTACAACTGTATCCATGTGGGACGTAAAATAAATGACATCCGCCTCTTCTTTTGTTCCTTTTAGGGTACAGATCAGGTTGCCGGCACCATGTCCGGTTTGAGCAGTTGTATCGTCCTCATAAACCTCGACGCCCAGGTCCTCAAATTTTTTCTTCAGTACTTTTGAAATTTCTCCTTCATTTCCTGTTTCGGAATCAATTTGAACAAGTTCTAAAAATTCATTAAGTAATCGTTCTTGGTTAACCATCTATAGGACCTCCAGATTGTATGTATTAACCATACTAGTATACTGCTAATTTTTTCAATGGACAAATATTCGTATTTGATGGCGGTTTTTCGAGCTATTTATATGTGGTTAAATTCTGCAAACCATATTACAACGGGATATTCCCATGCTTTTTCCATGGGCGCTCTTCCTGTTTATTGCGAAGCATTTCCAAAGCCTGGATGAGTTTAATCCTTGTATCCCTAGGATCAATGATGTCATCTACCATGCCGCGTGCTGCTGCAACATACGGGTTGGCGAATTTTTCCCTGTATTCTTCAATTTTTTGTGCCCTTGTGGTTTCCGGATCCTCACTTTTTTGAATTTCTTTGGCAAAGATAATATTGGCTGCACCTTCAGGACCCATAACGGCAATTTCTGCATTTGGCCATGCAAAGACCAGGTCAGCCCCGATGGACTTGCTGTTCAGCGCCACATATGCCCCTCCAAATGCTTTTCTCAGAATCACAGTAATTTTAGGAACGGTAGCTTCAGAGTATGCATATAGAATTTTAGCTCCATGGCGGATAATGCCTCCGTGCTCCTGCTTGATGCCTGGGAAAAATCCTGTAACATCCTCAAAGGTTATGATTGGGATATTAAAAGAATCACAGAAACGGATAAACCGAGATGCCTTGTCTGACGAATCGATGTCAAGCCCTCCCGCCATCACCTTAGGCTGATTGCAGACAAGACCAACGACTTCACCGCGGATTCTGGCCAATCCAATGACCACATTCCTTGCAAACTCCTCCTGGATTTCCATAAATGATTGCTCGTCCACCACCTGTTCAATAACTTTTCGGACATCATATGGCCGAATCGCATCAAATGGGATGACATCTGTTAAATTTGCCCGGTAATCATCTTCCCCAGGAAACTTCTCTATAAGAGGCTTTTCCTTATTGTTTTGCGGCAGATATCCTAAAAGCCTGCGAACCTTTTTCAGTACTTCTTCTTCGGTTTCTTCACGAAAATGGGCATTTCCGCTTATCGTGTTATGGACCCGTGAGCCGCCGAGGTCTTCAGACGAAATCTTCTCACCTGTTACGGTCTCAATCACCTTTGGTCCTGTAATAAACATTTGGCTGGTTTTGTCCACCATGAACACAAAATCCGTAATAGCAGGTGAGTACACTGCTCCCCCTGCGCATGGTCCCAAGATGACGGAGATTTGAGGAATAACTCCTGAATAAATCGAATTTCGGTAAAAAATCTGCCCGTATCCGTCCAGAGAAACAACACCTTCTTGGATGCGCGCTCCTCCTGAATCGTTTAGACCAATAAAGGGTGCACCATTCTTTGCTGCAAGATCCATCACATTGGCAATTTTTTGGGCATGCATTTCACCAAGCGCTCCGCCAAAAACGGTAAAATCCTGCGAAAACAAATAAATAGGGCGTCCATAGACCTTAGCATAGCCTGTTACAACACCATCACCCGGTCCTTTGACCTGATCAAGGCCAAAATCGTGGCTCCTATGCTCCAAAAAAGGGTTTAATTCAATGAATGAACCTGGATCGACAAGTAATTCAATGCGTTCACGCGCAGTAAGCTTCCCCTTTTCATGCTGTTTTTCAATTTTTTCATCGCCGCCGCCAAGCTCTACTTCACGCCGTTTATCATAAAGCTCATTTAGTTTTTCATAAATGTCCGTCATTTCCATCACCTGCTTTTTAAATTGACTTTGTTAAAGGAGTGGAACGGCCTTTTCATCCGCCTTTCAGATAAACTGAAAGATTATGTGCAAAAAGCCGCTATCAACATAGAAATTTAACAGAGCCTTTAAATTAAGTATCTTTTTCCATTCAGTGGCTTTTGTTTTGTTTCTCACAAAGCTCATACAGGACTCGATGGCCTGATACGGGATGCATAAAAGCAACTAATGCTCCGCCTGCACCCGTTTTTGGTTTATCCTGAAGCATTTTAATGCCCTTTGTCTTTAATTCCTCAATTCTTTCCTCAATGGACTCCACTGCAAGTGCAATATGGTGGATTCCTTGTCCCCTTTTAGCCAAAAAGCCCGCGACAGCGCTTTCTTCAGATAAAGGCTCAAGCAATTCAATTTTCACATTTCCTGCATCAATAAAAGCAACCCTAACCTTCTCAGAAGCAACTTCTTCGAGCCCTATACATGAAAAACCCAGTACTTCTGTATAAAAAGGCAATACTTCCTGGATGGATTGAACTGCTACACCAATATGATCCACTTTTTTCATCCCGCGTCCCCCTTGGAGTGTACTTGCTGACAAAAGAAGGCTCTATTTATTCATCCCGTTGATTGCAGCTTTAGACAGACGGTAATAAAGCCCTGGTATCTGCTTCCATCACTATTGCGCCAAATCAACCTTAAGCAGAATAAAGCCGATAGATAAAACATATATGTATTCTCTATAGAAGGACAGAAATCCTTCTTTTTAGACAAAGAAATCCATTTCCTTCACAAAATCATCACTTGTTAGAAAAACGCATTCCCGATACAATATATAGAAAGAATAAAATGGACAAGGAGTGGTCTCTATGTCTAAAAAAACCACAAGAATAGTGGTATTTATTATGCTTTTTGCTATGCTTGCCACAACCATATTATCAGGCATTGCCATGTGGCTATAAAGGCTGAAACCCCCTAGGACAAATAAATACTGAAACATGAAAAACCCCCGTACATACGGGGGTTTTGTTCATTTAATAACTCCTAGTTCCTTTCCTAGCTGCTCCAATGTTTTGGATGAACGGGTAATGAAAATCTTAGTCCCAAGGGGAACTTCATCATAAATGGTTTCCAGTTCTTTTTTGGGGAGCCGAATACAGCCATTTGAAATATACTTACCAATAGACCAAGGCTTATTCGTACCATGAAGACCATAAATTCTCCCATCCGTGCCGCGTGCATCAAAACCAATCCACCTTGAACCAAGAGGGTTTCTGGGATCTCCGCCTGGAATATTCTCCTTTCGGAAATAAGGGTTCTTCGCTTTCACGATAATCGTGAAAAATCCTTCAGGCGTCAGGTCGTCTGTTCTCCCTGTCGCAATTCTCGTTTGAACAGCGATTTTCCCATCGCGAATCCAGGCAAGCTCATTTGTTTTTTTATTGACAATGATATACGGATCTCCCAGCAGGGCCCTGTCACCTAATGGCCAGGTTGGTGATCCAATCAAAAAAAGGATGGCTAAAAATAGTTTCATTATGATCACCTGAAAAACAATTTTTGTTTAGTTTGCTTTCCCCAGGCGAATTTCATTCCTTTTTTGTTTTTCCTTAAAGGTGCTTTTAATAATTAGATAATCTTCCATTTCCCGCAGAAATTGAAACAAAGCTGCCCTCGCTTCAAATTCCTCCCGCGTTTTTGGCAGCTCCATATCCTGAATGGATTCCTGCAGCTGTTCCAATTTTTCAAGCCTCTTTAAAGCAGTATTGCGGGGTTTTATATTCTCTTTTAGCTCTTCAATAAAGTCAGCAACCATTTGGCGCTGCTCCACCATGTGTGAAATAGATGTGATCAGCCTTAAATTACGCTCAATAATTTCAAATTGCTGCTGCCGCATTTTAAAATAAGTATAGTAATAGGATTCATTTGTCATTAAATGATTTTCTACATCCCGAAAAGCTAGCTGAATGCCCTTTTCAAGCAAATCGCCCGTTTCTGTTATTTCACGGCCGTCCCACGACATACTGTTGGTTCGCAGGTAACAGATGATTTCCTCAAAAATCTTGCGAAAATCGTCTTCAATTTTCTCCTGATACTGTTTTAGCTTAGCCTCAATACTTGGCATATACAAGTTTACAATTAGTGCTACACTGAGCCCAATAACCACAATAGAGATTTCATTGATGATAAAGTGCAGTGAAATGCTTCCTTTTGCAAAAAAATGCAAAATAATGACACTGCTTGAGACAACCCCCTCTTTTGCTTTTAACAGGACTGTTGTCGGTATAAATAGAAGAAGCTCTATCCCAATGGCAATGGGGTTATAACCCAATATTTCAAAGAACACAGTGGAGAATATCATAGCTGTAATACAAGCTACAAAGCGCGTCCATGCAGCATGAATAGATTTCTTTTTCGTATTCTGTATACAAAGTATTGTAAGAATTCCTGCTGAGAGGAAATTTTGAAGATGGAAAAGCTCTGAAATAAAAATCGCAATAGGTGTTCCCAGCGATGTTTTTAACGTTCGGTATCCAATTCTGAACATAAATCTCTCCTGTAAATAAAGCTTTTGGTGACTACTATACCATAATGAAAGGCATAAAGAACAAAAAAAATCCGGCTGAATGGACCGGATCTTCTTTGTAAGCATTTACTTTTTATATTTCTTCACAATATTTATCAAAACTGTCTTGAAGCTTGTTCACAACAGACATTGGATCATGCCCTTCAATTTCATGGCGCTCAACCATTGTAACAAGCTTGCCGTCTTTTAATAAAGCAAATGAAGGAGAAGATGGAGGGAAGCCAGTAAAATAACTGCGTGCTTTTGCTGTTGCTTCTTTATCCTGTCCTGCAAAAACGGTTACTAAATGGTCAGGGCGTTTGTCTGTATGAATGGCATGTGCCGCAGCAGGGCGGGCGATTCCGCCTGCACAGCCGCAAACGGAGTTTACAAGCACAAGGGTTGTCCCTTTTTGATTAAGTGCATTATCCACTTCTTCAGCGGTTTTCAATTCCTGATAGCCAGCATTTACAGCTTCTTCGCGCGCCTGGCTAACGACATCATTCATAAAAAGATTGAAGTCCATGTTCATCTTCTATCTTCCTTTCCAGTTCAATATAATACTATTTAATCATAACAGGAGAAAAACACAAATGACAAATTTTTAACCCGAAACGTTTATAAAAATATTGAACTGGGTAAACTGGTATTACATCTAGATCCATACCCCTAAACTCCCTAGATGTTTTGGATAGCGTTTTGTGGTACGCTGTCCTTTTTTATTGCCGCTTGCTTATTGAGGCAGCCTTTTGTTAGAGGCTGTTTTTTTTCGTTCTGTTTATGTTTTCGTTTATTGATGTGTAAAAGGCATCTTTAAACACGCCTTTTAAAAAGTGAAAAGGCTAGAAATGAATGTAAACCAAAGAGGCTGTCCAAAATGGTGCGATGATATCAAGTGACCTTGGCTATAGCAACTTTATTTGCTTGTTGCTTTCCACTGCAAGCACTTCTTTTCACTTCAATTAACCTTTGAGTTAATTCCAAATTGGGATTGTACATAGATAAAGGCAGCATTCTTATCATCCTCTGCTGGGTTGATTTCCGCTGCAGGCGCTCGCTTTCCGCGGGCGGCGGGGAGCCTTATCATAGTAAGCTCCTGAGGAGGTCTCCCTATAGCCAGCTAATCCCGCAGGAGTCTTTTACCTTCCACTCTAATTAACGTTGAATCCAAACGATCATTGGGTATTACTAGGTATGTTCGGCGCTATTCGTCCTGCCTGTTCATTTCTGCTCAAAGCCATAGAGACACCTTGCTAATATTCGCACCAATTGTTCTTCCCCCTTTCTCCTTTTTCTGTCCAATAATAAAAATGAGGTGACTCAAAGCAGCTTATAACCGCCTTTTGAGTCACCCTCTTTTGTTCCTTCCTTTACTAAAATGAGCTATATTCATAGAAACTGGAGCATTATGTTGCCTGGAATCACTGTCTCAAACTTCCGGTTTATTCTGCTGAAACTCCTGAAACAATGAATCCACCGCTTTAGAAACAGGAACATCCCCCTTGATGACAGATGCTTGCAGAGATGGAAGAATGCGTTTAACACCGGGATGATCAAAAAAGGCATTTTCAAGCTTTTCTCTAATCATCGAATAAAGCCATTCTTTTTCTTGGAGATGGCGCCTTTCTGTAAATACACCCGATTCTTCCCCTTTTTCCTTAAATTTCTGAATAACAGACCAGAGCGCTTCTAATCCTGTTCCATGGAGTGCAGAACAGGTAAAAGCTCTTGTTTGCCAGCCTTTAGTTGCCGGCAGCAGAAAATGGAGAATTTGATTATATTCGCGGCAGGTTTTTCTGGCCAATGTTACATTTTCACCATCTGCTTTATTAATAACAATGGCATCAGCCAGCTCCATAATTCCCTTTTTCATCCCTTGCAGTTCATCTCCAGCTCCAGTCAGAGCAAGCAGCATAAAAAAGTCAACCATTCCTCTGACCATTACTTCGCTTTGCCCAACACCAACAGTTTCAATCAGTAAAACATCATATCCTGCTGCTTCGCATGCAATCACCGTTTCGCGAGTTTTCCGATGCACTCCTCCAAGTGTGCCCCCCGATGGAGAAGGACGGATAAAAGCATTTGGATGTCTCGCGAGATTTTCCATTCTCGTCTTATCGCCGAGTATACTTCCGCCTGTCACCGTTGAGCTGGGATCCACAGCTAAAACAGCAACTTTATAGCCCATTTCACATAAGAGAATACCAAAAGCTTCAATAAACGTGCTTTTACCAGCACCAGGCACTCCTGTAATTCCAATCCGGATGGATGGGACAGCCAGTGGAAGCAGATAGGTTAAAAGCTCCTGGGCTTTTTGATAATGGTCTTTGGCATTACTTTCTATAAGAGTAATCGCCTTAGAAAGGGCTATTCGGTTTCCACCCACAAGTTTAGCTGCAATTTCTTGAATGTCCAGCTCTGCATTATCTTTTTTTTGAAATCTTTTCCGATTGGTTTGTTCCATTCCATCGTGCTTAGACTTTAATCCTGGCATGTACGTTGTGGTAAAATTCTCTTCTTTTTCTGGGTCTGTCCATTCAGGACGGTTCTGGTCACCCATTCCCATCCACTTCCTCATATCCCAAGCGGCGATAAATTTCTTCAATCACCCTTTGCGCAGCAACTGGAATGACAGTACCGGGGCCAAAAATAGCAGCTGCACCACTATCCAGCAAATAAGCGTAATCCTGTGCAGGTATTACACCGCCAATGACAACGACAATATCTTCACGGCCAATTTCGTTTAATTCCTTTATCAGCTGGGGAAGGAGCGTCTTGTGGCCAGCCGCTAAAGAACTGAACCCTATTACATGGACGTCGTTTTCCGCTGCCTGCATCGCTGTTTCTTCGGGTGTCTGGAATAAAGGGCCGATGTCCACATCAAATCCAAGATCGGCAAAAGCAGTCGCAATAATTTTAGCTCCCCGGTCATGGCCGTCCTGACCCATTTTTGCAATCAGGATGCGCGGCCTTCTGCCTTCGTTTTTTAAGAACTCCTCCGCCATCTCTTTCACTTCTTCAATCTCTTCCTCATTCGAAAAGCTTGAACTGTATACACCGCTCACAGACCGGATCACCGCCTTATGTCTTCCGGAAATCTTTTCAATAGCTTCCGATATTTCTCCAAGCGTGGCTCTGGCGCGTGCAGCTTCCACTGCAAGCTCTAAAAGATTGCCTTTCCCTGTAGAGGCCGCTTCTGTCAAATCAGCCAATGTACGGCTCAACATAGCAGGATTCCGTGTCTTTTTCAGCTCATCCAAACGCTCAATTTGCTTTGTTCGGACAAGGGTGTTGTCGATATCAAGAATATCAATAGGCTCTTCCTCGTCAAGCCTATATCGATTTACCCCAATAATGGTTTCCTTACGGGAATCAATGAAAGCCTGCCTGCGTGCAGCCGCTTCTTCAATTCTCATTTTCGGAAGCCCTGTTTCTATGGCCTTTGTCATTCCTCCCAGCCCTTCAATTTCCTCAATATGCCCCCATGCTCTCTCCATGAGTTCATTTGTCAAGGACTCTACATAGTAAGAGCCTCCCCATGGATCTATCACATCAACGATACCCGTTTCCTCCTGCAAATAAAGTTGTGTATTGCGGGCAATCCTGGCCGAAAAATCGGTCGGCAGTGCAATGGCTTCATCCAAAGCATTTGTATGCAGGGATTGTGTATGGCCCATAGCAGCCGCATGGGCTTCTATAAGAGTTCGAATGACATTATTAAAAGGATCCTGCTCTGTTAAACTCCAGCCAGAGGTTTGGGAGTGTGTTCTTAAAGCCAATGATTTTGGGTTCTTGGGCTCGAATGTCTGAATCAGCTGTGCCCAGATTCTTCTGGCAGCCCTCATTTTAGCCACTTCCATAAAATAATTCATCCCTATTGCCCAAAAAAACGACAAGCGCGGTGCAAAGGAATCAATATCTATGCCTGCTTTTAAACCAGTCCTCACATACTCCAGCCCATCTGCAAGCGTATAAGCAAGCTCAATGTCAGCAGGGGCTCCTGCTTCCTGCATGTGATACCCTGAAATCGAAATACTGTTAAACTTTGGCATATGCCTGGATGTATATTCAAAAATGTCCGCAATGATTTTCATTGAAATTTCAGGAGGGTAAATATATGTATTCCGAACCATATATTCTTTTAAAATATCATTTTGTATGGTACCTGACAGCTGGCGCTTCTCTACTCCCTGCTCCTCGGCCGTAACAATATAAAAAGCCAAAATAGGCAGTACAGCACCATTCATTGTCATGGAGACAGACATTTTGTCCAGCGGAATGCCGTCAAAGAGAATTTTCATATCCAAAATCGAGTCAATTGCAACACCCGCTTTCCCAACATCTCCGACAACTCGGGGATGATCGGAATCGTATCCACGGTGAGTGGCTAAATCAAATGCGACGGAAAGCCCTTTTTGTCCCATGGCAAGATTTCGCCTGTAAAAGGCATTGCTTTCTTCTGCAGTGGAAAAGCCTGCATATTGGCGAACTGTCCAGGGACGGTTCACATACATGGTTGAATAAGGCCCTCTGGTATATGGAGGAATACCAGGCAAATCCTTTAGATGCTCAGCCTTTTCAATATCTGCTTTCGTATAGATGGATTTTATTGCAATGGATTCATGCGTTTGGATGACTTTCGGATTGACATTGGACGCATTCCATTCAGTTTTTTTCTCCACTAGAGGCTTAATAGCATGGAAATTCGGTTTTTTATTCATGTACTTGCCCCTCCCATATACCTAAAAGTGAATCCAGTTTTTCAATCATGTTTTGCCTTATATAAATAGAGCCGTTAAACCCGGCTTCCTGAAGGTCTTCCCATTCATCTGTAGGAAACAGACCCGCAATATCAAGTAACACTCCCTGCTTGTTCGACTTCAGCCACTCAGCTGACTGCTGCGCAAATTGTGCATAGCTTTCATTCTGGCCGCAAAGGCAGTAATAAGGGTAAGAGTGCTGTTCAATAAACGAAGTGATATCCTGCATCGATAAGCATGGACCGCTGCAGTCTGCTTCGATTCCTCCTACAGCAAGAAATCCGCTGACATAATCCAATCTTGCCTTATGATCCTTTAGTGCTCCCAAACAAATGATGCCGGCTTTTGGGTTTTTGCCGTTTTCCCTAAGCTTCAAGGAACGGCGCCTCAGCTGCTCAAACGCCTCAGAGCGCCTTGTTTTCGAAAGAGCGAGCGGATTGTTTTGCTCACTAAAGTGCTCGGAAGGATGATCCTGTATGAATGTATCCTGGAGATTTGCATAAACATTTGTACCAATAATGGAGGACTTCCGAGTGTAAGAATCTTCCATTCTTACATTTAGCGTTTGTTTAATATCCGCCTGGATCCCCCCAGACATCAACGACTCCAGCAGGCCCCCTTGCTTCTCAATCTTTAAAAAATAATCCCATGCTTTTTCGACTAGCTCAGAGGTTAAGGCTTCCACATAATAGGAACCTCCGGAAGGATCCGTTACGAAACCTAAATGAGCTTCTTCACGTAAAATAAGCTGCGTATTGCGGCCAAGGCGTTCTGATAGACTGCCAGGATTTTTGTATACTCCATCAAAAGGAGCTACATGCAGATAGTCGACACCGCCGATAATCGCCGCAAAAGCCTCGTTTGCAGACCTCAGAATATTGACATGGGGGTCAAGGGCAGATTTGGTAAAAGAAGAGGTTTCGCAGCTAACTGTTACCTTGGATTCTTTTTGTGTTAAACCATATGCAGACGCTGCTGTTGTCCAAAGCCTGCGAAAGGCTCTCAGCTTAGCTGCTTCCATAAAAAACTGGCTTCCCATTCCAAAATGAAACACCATTTTTTGAACCGTTTTCGCTGGCTCCCAATTCGATTCCTTCATAGCTTCCATATATGTGACCGCAGCCGCAAGGGAGATTCCCAGTTCTTGAACTGCATTTGCACCGGCATTATGATAAGGTACCGTATCAATTAAGATGGTACATACATTCGGTAATAATTGATGCGCCCTTTCAATCACTTGCCTCCAATCGGCTATTTCTTTACTGCCGGCACGGACAATATGCCCCTTAGAAAGTTCATATGAGATTAAATCAGAGGCTGCTGTACCTCTCAGAACAAGGGCTTCCCTCTTCTCTCCCAGCTCCTTGAGCCATTTACTGAAGTTTTCATGGATTCTTAGAAAGATTGGAACATTCTTTTCATTAGCAAGCTTTATCAGTTCTTGGGAGTCAATTTTCTCTGCTTGCAGACTCTCAGTCTTAAAAGATATTGCATCCTGCCCATTTTCAAGAGCTGCTGTAATGTTCTTCATAAGCTCGTCTTCATTGTTTATCCATATTTCTTGTGCGATAGCCCATGTTTTTTGGCCGGTTGAAAATCCTCTTAGATTCGTATCTCCACCGGGAAGCTGTTCCATTTCCTCTAAATTAATATCCTCATGTGTGTATAAAGGCTGCAGTTTGATGCCTTCATAGGTAGAACGGCTGAGAGATTCAAATGGCTTTCCTTTTAAAGCTGCTTCAACAGTTTCTTTCCACGTACTTTTTGAAGCCTCTTTAAAGGCATGCCCTCTAACCGGCTGAATAGGTGATGTCATAATGCTCCTCCTTTCCATATGTAAACGATTGCAGTTTTTTGAAAAAAATTTTTGTTTTAATTATTCAATATTATTTTAGTATAAATAAAGAGTGGAAGCTAGAGTTTTAAATAGTCTTTTGGCAGAAAATGTGCTTATAAAAAACATCAGTAAAGAAAGAATTTATGTGGTTGTTGCGGAGGATGGAAAAACAATTTCTTTTAAAAAGGCACTGTTAATCTTGCCTGTTGATTTCACTTTCAGGAACTCGCTTTCCGCGCGTGGTTGGCATGCAGTTATAGGCGACAAGCAGCCTAGAAGGTTAAGAGGCAAATCTTCTAGGCTGCAAGGCTTAATTTTATTATTTCATAAACTATAAAAAACGCCTGATAAAGGATGTACCCTTTACCAGGCTATTTGAGATTAATAAATGGATGTTGTTTCTTTAGATGTTGCTTCAAGAATTTCTTTCACTCGCTTAAGGAACTTGCCGCAAATTAAGCCGTCCAATATGCGATGGTCAAGAGACATACAGAGGTTGACCATATCACGAACAGCAATCATGCCATTATTCATCACCACAGGGCGTTTAACAATAGATTCAATTTGCAGAATTGCCGCCTGAGGATGATTGATGATTCCCATGGATTGCACAGAGCCAAAAGAACCTGTGTTATTGACTGTAAACGTACCGCCTTGCATTTCATCGGCTTTTAATTTTCCAGTGCGGACTTTTTGGGCCAGCTCTGTAATTTCCCTGCCAATGCCCTTAATCGTTTTTTCATCCGCATTTTTAATAACGGGAACGAACAAGGCATCATCTGTTGCTACAGCAATGGAAAGGTTAATTTCTTTCTTCTGGATGATTTTATCGCCTGCCCACATGGAATTAATCTGCGGGAATTCCTTTAAGGCTTGGGCGACAGCTTTCACGAAGAACGCAAAATAGGTAAGATTAAATCCTTCTTTTTGCTTGAATTCGTTTTTAAGACTATCACGATAGGAAACCAAATTGGTGACATCTACTTCCATCATCATCCATGCATGCGGAGCTTCATGTTTGCTTTTTAGCATATTGGCTGCAATGGCTTTTCTCACGCCCGTAACGGGAATTTCGATATCGCCAGGCATCGTCGGAACGACCGGAGCAGGTGCAGACGGTGCTGCTTTTGGCTGAGAAGCAGCTGCAGAAGATTCTGCAGGTTCTGCAGCAGGCACAGACGGCTTTTCTTCTGTATGCGCAGCAGGTGCCGGAATAGCTCCCGTTTCAATTATTTTTAATAAGTCTTTACGTGTAATGCGACCTTCTCTGCCTGAACCTTTCACCTGTTGAAGATCGATATTGTGCTCTTGGGAAAGTTTCAGTACAGCAGGGGAATAACGTACCTTGCCCTGTTGTTCAGAAGGAGGAGCTGGATTAGCAGCTTCTTGAATCCCAGCCTGAGCACTGCTTGCTGCCGGAGCAGGAGCAGGTGATGCTGCAGCCTTGGTTTCTTCATGTGCAGTTGTGCCCGCAGGCTCGCTTCCTTCCACTTCAATCGAGCAAATTACTTCCCCCACCGCCAAAGTGTCTCCTTCTTCAGCAATCAGTTCTTTTATCACGCCCGAAAAAGAAGATGGTACTTCCGCATTTACTTTATCAGTCATGACTTCTGCGAGCGGATCATATTTATTTACTTTATCTCCAGGGGACACCAGCCATTTGCTGATCGTTCCCTCTGTTACACTTTCACCCAATTGAGGCATAGTAATCTTTTCAATTGCCACTATTGATTCCTCCTTAAACCATCCTTATCCGATCATCAATCCTCTAATTCTTGCCTATACTTAAAATTCAGCAAGCTCACGAATAGCTTTTTCGACTTTGTCAGGGTTTACCATAAAGTACTTCTCCATTGTCGGTGCATAAGGCATAGCAGGGATATCAGGACCGGCTAGGCGCATTATCGGTGCATCCATGTCAAAAAAACAGTTTTCAGCAATAATGGCAGCTACTTCTCCCATGATGCTTCCTTCTTTATTGTCTTCTGTTAAAAGCAGGACTTTTCCTGTTTTCGATGCAGCTTCCATGATGGCTTCCTTGTCAAGCGGATATACTGTACGAAGGTCAAGAATATGCGTCTCAATTCCATCCTGGGCCAATCTTTCGGCTGCCTGAAGTGCAAAATGGACACATAAGCCATATGTAATAACCGTTACATCATCGCCTTTTCGTTTAACATCCGCCTTGCCAATTGGCAATACATAGTCATCCTCAGGCACTTCTCCCTTGATTAAGCGATACGCTCTTTTATGCTCAAAGAACAACACGGGATCTTCGTCACGAATGGCTGCCTTTAACAAGCCCTTCACATCATAAGGAGTAGAAGGCATGACAATTTTCAGGCCTGGCTGGTTGGCAAACACGGCTTCAACGGATTGTGAATGATAAAGGGCGCCATGGACACCGCCGCCATAAGGCGCACGAATGACAATCGGGCAGCTCCAGTCATTGTTCGACCGGTAACGGATACGTGAAGCTTCTGAAATAATCTGGTTTACAGCAGGCATAATAAAATCAGCAAATTGCATTTCAGCAATCGGCCTTAAGCCATACATGGCAGCTCCGATTCCCACTCCGGCAATCGCAGACTCCGCCAGCGGTGTATCAATGACTCTCTCTTCTCCAAATTGTTCATACAGGCCATGAGTCGCTTTAAAAACTCCGCCTTTTTTCCCAACATCTTCACCTAACACAAATACTTTAGAATCGCGTTCCATTTCTTCGCGGATGGCCAATGTTACTGCATCAATATAAGATATTACTGGCATGCTTTTTCCCCCTTACTTCTCAGCGTACACATATTTTAACGCATGCTCTGCATCTGCATATGGAGCATTTTCCGCATAATCTGTTGCTTCGTTAACTTCCTTCATGACCCTGTCGTTGATTTCTTTTTCAAGCTGGTCATCCATTACGCCCACTTCCTTTAAATAAGCGCCGAACGTAATGATCGAATCCTTTGTTTTGGCTTCTGCTACTTCATCAGGTGAACGGTACGTACGGTCATCGTCGTCAGAAGAATGGGCAGTTAGACGATAAGAAACAGCTTCAATTAATGTCGGGCCTTCACCTCGGCGTCCGCGGTCTGCTGCTTCTTTAACCGCTTTATATACCTCTAACGGATCATTGCCGTCTACCGTTACGCCAGGCATTCCATAACCAATCGCACGGTCCGATACCTTTTCACACGCAAGCTGCTTTTCAATCGGTACGGAAATGGCATATTTATTATTTTCACACATAAAAATAACAGGAAGTTTGTGGACACCTGCAAAGTTCGCTCCTTCATGGAAGTCTCCCTGATTGGAAGATCCTTCTCCAAAAGTAACAAAGGTAACAAGATCCTTCTTCTCCATTTTGCCTGCAAGCGCAATCCCTACAGCATGAGGAACCTGGGTCGTAACCGGAGATGACCCTGTTACAATGCGGTTCTTTTTCTGGCCAAAGTGGCCTGGCATCTGGCGTCCTCCGGAGTTTGGATCTTCAGCTTTAGCAAATCCTGAGAGCATTAATTCCTGTGGAGTCATACCGAATGCTAAAACCACTCCCAGATCACGATAGTAAGGGAGGGCATAGTCTTTTTCTCGGTCAAGCCCAAAGGCTGCTCCAACCTGTGCTGCTTCTTGTCCCTGGCAGGAAATAACAAATGGAATTTTCCCAGAGCGGTTCAACAGCCACATTCTTTCATCAATACGGCGGGCCATCAACATGGTTTCATACATTTGAATTACTTGTTCATCGCTTAAACCTAAAGCTTTATGGCGATTCTCAACCATTTTTTTACCTCCAAATAGTAAATTTATCGTCATCATCCAATTAGCATTTTACATAATAATCATGCATGAATTGCTTTGCCGTCAACAGCCAATGCCGCTTCCCCAATTGCCTCACTTAATGTCGGATGAGGGTGAATTGTATGAGCGACTTCCCATGGAGTTGCGTCCAGCACTCTTGCAAGTCCTGCTTCGGAAATCATATCCGTAACATGTGGACCTATCATGTGAACTCCAAGGATATCATCCGTGTCCTTATCAGCAATGATTTTAACAAACCCATCTGATTCACCATGGACAAGTGCTTTTCCAATTGCCTTAAATGGAAATTTTCCCACTTTAAGATTTAAGCCCCGAGCTAAAGCTTCTTCCTCTGTATAACCAACGCTTGCCATCTCCGGATTGCTGTAAATACATTTTGATATCATAAAATAATCGATCGTTTCAGGATTTTTTCCAGCTATGTGCTCAACAGCCATAATTCCCTCATGAGAAGCTACATGGGCTAATTGAAGGCCCCCAATAACATCCCCAATCGCATAAATGTGAGATTCTTTTGTTTGATAGTAAGGGTTGACCTGAATGACCCCTCTATCGACCACAATGTCTGTGTTTTGCAGGCCGATGTTTTCTGTATTGGCCATTCTTCCTACAGAAACAAGCAGTTTGTCAGCTGTAAAGATTCTTTGTTCTCCCTTTACTTCAGCGCTAATGGATACTGTGCCATTCTCAATATTCAGCGTTTCAGAGAGAACTTTGGCATTTGTTACAATCGTTACGCCCTTCTTTTTAAGAAGACGCTGCATTTCTTTTGAAATATCTTTGTCTTCAGTAGGAACAATTCGATCTGCATACTCTACAACCGTTACATTAACCCCAAAATCAGAAAGCATAGAGGCCCACTCAATACCAATTACACCTCCGCCAACAATGATAATGGAATTCGGCAGCTCCTTCATGGAAAGTGCATCATCAGAAGAAAGAACAAATTCCCCGTCAAACTCCATTCCAGGCAACGATCTCGGTCTTGAGCCAGTGGCGATGATCACATTCTTTGGAATGAGCATTTCGTTTTCTTCCCCTGACTCGAACTCCACTGAAATGGTTCCAGGCATAGGAGAAAAAATAGATGGCCCCAGAATTCTTCCAAAGCCCTCATAGACATCAATTTTCCCTTGCTTCATTAAATGCTGGACCCCTCTGTGAAGCTGATCAACAATACCTTGTTTTCTTTCCTGCACACGTTCAAAGTTAAGAGTGACATCAGATGCGATTACCCCGTATTCCTCGCCGCGTTTAGAGGTTGCAAACACTTCAGCGCTTCTAAGCAGGGCTTTACTCGGAATACAGCCGCGGTGAAGGCATGTTCCGCCAAGCTTTCCTTTTTCAACGATGGCCGTTTTTAATCCAAGCTGAGATGCACGAATGGCTGCTACATAACCGCCGGTACCACCGCCCAAAATGACTAAATCATATTCGGTTGCCAATTTGTTTCCTCCTTTTCAAATAGGTTTTACAATTCTTATTTTGCTTAAATGTCTTTTAAAGGAGCATCCTAAAGCTCTATGTATTTATCCTTAGCACATTTACAATGGCTGTTTTCTCAAAGATTGTTGTTTTTTCGTACAGATATCTAAACCCGTATTTAGTTAGTCATCGTGACATCTTTTCGTCCACTTTTCAAAAGTATACAGGCTGAACCTTTTGTTTTACTTGGTTATTTGTGCATATGGCAACAAAGTTTACAAAAAGAGCCTTCACAATTTAAAAAGAGGGCGCTTAGCTTCTACGCATGAGCGGTCAATAAGCCTCTTCCATGCATATGAGTAAGACTCATTTAGAAGCAAAGCGCCCTAATGCAGCATTAAATTCTATTAGAAAGAGTATGCTTGCTGTTTAATAAAAACTGGCTTCTAGATTTTGAAACCTTCGCTATTCTTTCTTCAGCCATGCGGTCTGCAGCCACATAAGTTGGAATACCGTCGCGTTTGGAAATGCCGATAATCTTTTCTATGCTGTTATAAATTTGTTCAACTTTCTTCATAGCGCGGTCACGGTTATAGCCATACAGCTCGTCCGCGACATTAATAACACCGCCTGCGTTAATAACATAATCAGGTGCGTAGACAATACCCATTTCATGGATTTGGTCGCCGTGACGTGTTTCTTTTAATTGGTTATTTGCAGATCCTGCAATCACTTTAGCTTTTAGTTGCGGAATGGTTTCATCATTAATAATGGCACCAAGAGCACAAGGAGCAAAAATGTCACAGTCTACTCCATAAATTTCATCCGGATCTACGGCTTTTGCACCGAATTCTTCAACTGCTCTTTGAACTGCTTCCTTGTTGATATCCGTTACAATCAATTGTGCCCCTTCTTCATGAAGATAACGGCACATTGCATATGCAACATTTCCCACTCCCTGTACTGCTACGGTAATTCCTTCAAGAGAGTCTGTTCCGAAGGCTTCTTTCGCTGCTGCCTTCATCCCCACATAGCATCCATAAGCTGTTACTGGAGATGGGTTTCCTGATGAGCCGAATGCCGGAGAAATACCGGTTACAAAGTTTGTTTCTTCATGGATTAAATCCATGTCTTCAACCGTTGTACCTACATCCTCAGCTGTTATGTAACGGCCGTTCAGCCCTTGAATAAAGCGGCCAAAAGCACGGAACATTTCTTCATTTTTATCCTTGCGCGGATCTCCGATAATAACCGTTTTCCCGCCGCCAAGGTTAAGGCCAGCTGCTGCATTTTTATATGTCATGCCTTTAGCCAGACGAAGAGCATCCTCAATGGCTGCATCTTCAGAAGCGTAAGTCCACATTCTTGTTCCGCCAAGCGCTGGTCCAAGAGTTGTATCGTGGATAGCGATAATGGCTTTTAATCCTGACTGTTCGTCCTGGCAAAAAAGCAATTGTTCATAATCGTATTTACCCATGTATTCAAAAATTTTCATTTGTTGATCCCCCTTAATAGTCTAAAGTTGCGGTGTTACAATTTATCTGTGTGTAAATGATTTTACTATAAGCACAGATATTTCGGAAGACAGGATATGGAAGCGTCTGCCTTAAGGACTATCTCCCCTTTAGTATTTTATATAAGATTTACTATGCTTGCACGTTTTACGTAAGGAAATCTCCCCTATTTAATGTTTTCATTTCCATTTAGAACAATACCAATTTAGAGAAGCACCAATAAATTCAGATATAAATACAGCTATCCGCATCCATATAAAAACTTTCTACATTTTCGAAAAGACTAACTTTAAAATGCTTCATCCATAATAAAAGCAAGAATCATGCCAACAAGAAAAGCGGAAGTGCCTTGGTCATCGGCGTACGGATTCCGTAATAATTCTCACTAAATAGTGTGCATTTTTTTGCATAGTGTGCAATTTATTGCATGCTGTTATTTTCAAGATTGAACTTCTCCAGCTTATAATAAAGATTTCTTACAGAAATGTTTAACTGCCTGGCAGTTGCTGTTTTATTTCCTTTTTGATGGCGAAGTACTTGTTGAATTACTTTTTTCTCATGTTTTTCCATAATGGAAGCAAGATCCTGATTTTCTATTATATTATGAGGCTCCTCTATTCCGATTCTACCGTGGCGATTAGCCGTCATGATGAATAGATGTCTTGAATCAATGAATGTTTCACTGAAATTCATAAAAATAATGGCTCTGCCCAATATATTTTCAAGCTCACGCACATTGCCCGGCCATTCATACTCCATCAGCTTTTGAATAGCACTTGCCTTCAACCCTTCCACATTCCTGCCGTAATCCTGATTAATTTTTTGA
Organism: Heyndrickxia acidicola; assembly: GCF_001636425.1. Taxonomy (NCBI): domain Bacteria; kingdom Bacillati; phylum Bacillota; class Bacilli; order Caryophanales; family Bacillaceae; genus Heyndrickxia; species Heyndrickxia acidicola. The sequence continues at coordinate 432,674 of NZ_KV440953.1, read as the reverse complement.
ATCAGCCTTTCACACAAAGCTGGAATATCCGACTTTCTTCTATTTAGCGGCGGAATATAGATGGGCATTCTGTTCAACCGATAATATAAGTCTTCACGAAAGGTGCCGTCTGCTATACCTTTTTCTAAATTTACATGGGTCGCCGCTATAATTCGTACATTGATCGGAATGGGTTTGGTCCCTCCAACCCGGACAATCTCATTTTCCTGTAGCACTCTTAATAATTTAGCCTGGGTATTGGCATTAAGCTCACCTATTTCATCCAGAAAAATGCTGCCATTATGGGCCTCTTCAAACAACCCTTTTTTCCCGCCTCTTTTGGCTCCGGTAAAAGCTCCTTCTTCATAACCAAACAGTTCGCTTTCCAGCAGCGAATCCGAGATTGCTGCACAATTAACCCGGATAAAGGCATTGTATTTTCTCTCACTTGCATTATGGATGGCATGCGCAAAAAGTTCTTTTCCCGTACCAGATTCCCCCCTCAGTAAAATGGTAACAGGGGTTCTTGCCGCAAGCTTTGCCTGTTCAACGGCAATGTTCATTTCTGAAGAACCGCTGATAATATCTTCAAAGGTATACTTAGCTTCCAGCTTTCGGATAATCTGCCTTGCCCGGTCCAATTCATTTGTTAGACGCTGGATTTCAGATACATCATGGACAACACCGACACTGCCTTTTAACTTCCCATTTACAATAACAGGAGCCACATTTACGATTACTTCTTTTTTTGCCGGCCCTAATCTCATTTTCACACCGCGAACAGGCTTCTTTGTTTGGAGAACTTTTAAGTGTACACTTTCTCCTTCAGAAATATCAGCAGTCGCAGGCTGACCGATTACACCTTCCTGTGTCATTCCAGTAATTCTGGTATAGGCAGGATTAATTAATATTCCTTTCCCCTTTTCATCGACAACCGATATTGCATCATCACTTGACTGGATAATAGCTTGAAGCATCGTTTGAATTTCTTTTAAGTTGGTAATTTCTTCGGCCAGCTCTACTACTTCCGTAATATCCCTAAAAACCGCAATGGCCCCGAGAAGTTCTCCTTTATCATTGATCATCGGCATTCTAGTGGCAATGATTTTCAATCCATTTTTGAGGATTACTTCCTGATGAGATTCTATTTTTTTTGTGCGGATGACTCTTGGAAGCTGACTGTTGGGAATGATTTCAAGAATGGGTCTTCCTACCGCTTCATGGGAAGGTACATCATTCATCCGCTCTGCACTTTTATTTAGAAAAATGACCTTCCCTTCCTTATCTATTACAATCATTCCTTCATCCGTCGAATTCAGGATTAAATGATGCTTATACGTTTCATTTTGAAGCTGTTTTATCAGTTCTTCTTTTTCCTCTATCAGCCTTGCTACCATATAGGCTACGCTGCCAGGAATAATCAGCGTATTTTTATCAGTAGCAGAAAGCATCTCTCGAAAAACATCCTCATCCCCTGTTACATCTATAATGATATCAACTGAATCATTTATATAGTCCTGCCAACAGGTGCCGGTTGCAATGCCCAGTTCCTTTGCAAAAAGAATTCCTTCTGCTGTTTCTTTTTTATCCAACACCGCCTTAATAGTCAGGACCGTACTTTCCTTTAATATTTTCACAAGAGCCTTCCCGCCCTTGCCCCCGCCCACGATTAAAACGCTCTGCAAAATAATTCCCCCTTACCATGCAAACCTTTTCATACTTATTTTAGGGGAAAAGCGGCCTCTTGACAAACCAATACCAGAATCTATATGATTTTGGAAAAGAAGGTAACCTATCTGCGTGAGGAGAATTCAGATGATTCGGATAATCGCTCTTCTTATTTTAGTCATCCCTGGTTTTTGTGCAGCATTAGGGATTAAGCTTATGCGGGATATGATGTTTGGTATCCTGCAGCCTCCATTTATTTATTTGTGGACGCAGTTTTTAACAGGCTTTTTGCTGTTTGCAGGCGGTTTATTCTTTGTAGGGGGATTTATTTTTTATCGGGACAGAAAGAGAAATAAGGTACAAAAACGATTTAAAAGGGGCGCCTGATATAAATTAGGAGATCACTCCATGTTCACAAGCACACTTTCAGCCGGAAAGTGTGTTTTTTATTCAGATGGTCTATTCATCATGCTTGTTAATCATTCACCCGCCAATGAATTAGGTTCAAACAGAAAAGCCCCATTAAAGGGACTTTTTCCTGTATGGATATCATATCGTCTAAATTCTGATTCTAAGCTCATAGGCTTTTTCAGGAAAGTCTGTTATTAACGCAGAGCATCCAACTGAAAAAAGCCTCTTCATCATTTCTTCTTTATTTATGGTATAGGGGCGTACGGCAATCCCTTCCTTCATCGCGGCAATAATGATTGAATCCGGAGTTATTCTTATATGGGGATGAATCCCTTTAGCGTGCAAGGACTTTGCATATACCCATGGCATATACAAGCCATTTGAATATAATGGTGCAATTTCTATCTCAGGATCAAGACGATAGCTATGTATAATGGAATAATGGTTAAAAGAAGAGATTATAATGCGATCCTGAAAACCATATTCATGAATTAATTGAATGACTTTTTCCTCCAGCATGGGATAAGCGATAATGCCTGTTTTTAGTTCCACATTGCATAAAAGGCGGTTTCCGCTCATCCATTCGAATACCTCCCTAAGAGACGGGATCTCCGTATGTTCTATAGAAGTAAATAAAGAATGGGCATTCAGCTTTTTTAATTCACTAAAGGAATAATCCTTTACAAACCCTTTGCCATTCGTCGTTCGATCGACCGTTTCATCATGAATGACGACTACCTCTCCATCCTTTGTCAGCTGTACATCCAGCTCAATGCCATCAGCCCTGCTTTTTTCTGCAGCGAAAAAAGCATCCATCGTATTTTCGGGAAAAGTCCCTGATGACCCGCGGTGGGCAAAAATAAGTGTCATGCTGTCACGTCCTTTGAATGATTTCACTCATTATAGGATATTTTGAATCTCCTTTGTCCTAAACCATCCTTTTTCAACTGCCTCTTTTTTAGATAAGTATCATACTTGAAAAGGCAAAGCTGAAATTAGTCCTCCTTACAAATAAAACTTATCGATACCTTATTTTATCAAATTAGAAATTATTATCTGTCTTTTTAAATATTATTTACAACTTCTTAATCTTTTCTTTAAATTCAGGCTCTGTTCTTGCTATTGATTTCAGATTCAGGTGCTCGCTTTTAACAAAATTAAAGAAAGGATTTCTGAAGGAATATTTCTGCCTGTTCATTCATATTGTCAAAATAGAATGAGTGAATAAAGGGGCATTGTATGAAAACGATTATTGTTAAAGCAGTTGTACTTATTTGCCTAGTGTTCTTACTTGTTTTCCTGCTATTTAAACTCCATTATTCAAAAAATAACTACCATTATGTAACGATTACAGAAAAATATTATTCCCAGCATACGAATGGCGCAGCTAGGGGGGTTATATCAGGAAAAGAGATTAAGCTTACAATCATTAAAGGGGAAAAAGAAGCGTGCGGGATGGAGTTTAGCAACGGAAAAATTTTCACATTAAAGTGTGAGGATTATTTGGATTATCGGATTGGCCAAAAAGTTTACATTTATTATAAGGGTTCACAATTGATAGACATTCGAAGCAAACAGTAAAGGACAGGAAAGATCTTTTCCCCGCCTTCACTGTTGCTCAATAGTTTATTGAACCATCTTAACTAACATATGGGAAAGCTTATGCTGCTCCTCTTCTGTTCCTGATTTCCATAGTTCTTGAAGCAGCTTTTCTTCCCTATTGCGCGGTTCTTCATGCTCAGCCAGGAAATTGGCAACTTTTTGAGCTGTTTGCGCAAGCTTTTCTTCATCCATGCCCAATCTTTGTCCAGCTTCGACTTTTTTTCCTAGATAATCCTTGAAGGAATCAAAGCTTGATAAAATTTGGTCTTTTTGGTCTTGTCCAAGGTCATTTAATTTGTTATCTACTTTTTCTTCAGCATTCACATTTTGATTGGTTTCAGTCATCGCCATCATTCTCCTTTGTAAGTGGAATACTCTTTTTTATCCGTTTATCTGCCTGCTCAAACTTTGTTTCTAAAAATGGAATAATTAACCGCTTGATTTGTATTAAGAGATGAAGAAGATCAGCTTTAAGCCTTAAAGATTTATTCTTCAATTTTATGGAGCTTCTTATTTTTACGCCATACACTATCTTCATACTCCGTCCAAAAAGATAGCTGTAGACTTCACTATAATGATTGAACTTAGAGTTTTCTTATAAATTGGCTATTGATTTCTGTTTCAGGCACTAAACGCGCCTGTTGAGTCTCCCTTTGCCTGTAAGTCTTGTTGGAGTCTCGTTTATTCGCTCCAATTAACAGAGCAGAAACCAGAAATATTTATATTTTTAAGTTCAACAAATATAGATGAAAAAAACAAGAAAAAACCACATAAAAAAATGTCTTATCCCTTTTGGATAAGACATTTTAATTAGTTATGTAAGGCTGCATGTTGCCGTATGAACAGTAAGAAAGTTTTAAACCACCACTCCTCAAAGTGGGTGTTCGCAGAAACGTTCTTGTTTACCTCCATGTCTGATAGACAGAGGCCTAACATTCCGGTTTCGATGTAAAACTCCCTATTACAGCTTAAAGGTTAAAACTTTATTATCAATACGTACAACGCAGCTTGTAGATTAATATTACTACCCGATACCCCAGAATGCAAGTGAAAAAAATTCCATTTTATTATTTTTTTGCAGCAGTCAATGTTTTTTGTGTTTTATCTGCTTTATCCACTTTCCATTTCTGTACACCGTCATCCTCATCGAATTCAATGATAACATCTGTGACACTGCGCTCCTTCATGATTTTATCTTCCAGGCGATCCCGTATGTCATCTGCTTCCTCTATTGTTAGTTTAGGATCCACTTCAATCTCCAGCTCAACATGAAGAGCTTCCCCTTCCTTAAAAACACGGAGCTCTTGAATATCACTCACATCAGGATCATCAATCAGAAGTCCGCCAATTTTTTCTTCCATCTCCTCATGTGATTCCCCCAGTACGCCTGCTGCATTATCCATGAACACTTTCCCCACCACGACAAACATCATGAACCCGATTAATGCAGAAGCAATTCCTTCAGCCTGATGAAAAGCCGTAAAATGAGAAATAATAATCGAAATAATAGCAAGCAAACCTCCTGATGTTGATACTGTATCCTCTAAAAAGACCAGCTTGGTTGCAGGCTTTGCCACTTTAATATTCTTGATGCTTTCAATAAAGATCCTCATTCCCTTCGTTTCCACTCCTGCTTCGTGTATGATTTCTCTCATCGCTTTTGACAAAACAAATGACTCAAGCAAAGTAGCTGCAGCCAGCACTGAGATATTAATATAGAATCCTGCTGACTGTGTCGGATGAAAAATATGCTGGAAGCCTTCTTTTACCGTTTCAAATGACATAATTCCTACTATTAAAACGGCACCTAAAAGAACAAGATTAACCAGTCGGCCAAATCCATCCGGAAAACGGTTTGTGGGCGGCTTTTTACTTAAAGCCGATCCGACAAAAACAAAAAGTTGATTGGCTGTATCCCCAAGACTATGCATGGTTTCCGCAAACATGGCAATATTTCCGGTATATAAATACGCAATTAATTTAATTATAGCTACCGCAGCATTCACTACTGATGCCAGAAAAGCTGAACGGCTCCCCTTTTTTAATAAAGGAAATAGCTCCTTCATTCCAAATCTCCTCTTTCTCATTCAGAAATGATTGATTCACTTTTTAAAAAATCTACCCTTTTCATCATTTTTTAACCATGTTCAAAGAAGGATTTAACAATGATGCATTATTATTTTTTGTGTAATGTTATTACAAAAAATCTATATGTATGCACGGGAAAGGTCTGGCGGATGCGCCAGGCCTTTCCTTAAAATTGTCAGATTTCCATAATGAATCATCTAATATCCTGAATTCACTTGTGGAAAAGTAAAGGAAAATAATGAATAATAGATGGAAAAGGATTGATGAAATAGCGATGAGCATACAAACGGAATTGGAAACAATAAGCCGTAGGAGCTTTTTAAAAAAAGCGGGGGCAGCCTTTATGGCAGTCTGTGCATCCTTACCAGTCTACTCCTTTTTTTTAGAAAGATTCTGGCTTGATATCACTTCAGTCCACATCACATTTAATGGGCTTCCAAAGGCTTTTTCTGGAATGCGCATTGTACATATCAGCGATTTGCACATGGGGAATTTTTACCACACCAATCATTTGAAAACAGTGGTTGAAAAGGTTAATCAGCTTAAACCTGATTTAATTTGCTTTACAGGGGATTTAGTAGAGGACAAAATTGATATGTTAAAAGATTGTATTCCACTTCTCAAAGAATTGACTGCACCCTTAGGTAAAATTTCCATTTTAGGAAACCACGATTACAGAATTGGAAAGGAAAGAGAGATAATTAAATGCCTGACATCCAGCGGTTTTATTTTTTTAAAAAATAGTCATACTTCCATTACAAGGATGGGTGGCACGGTTTTCATTGCCGGAGTGGACGATATGTTCGGCGGAGATCCCAATATTCCAGAAGCTCTTCAAGGAATCCCTAAAAATCAGTTTACTATTTTACTAGCTCATGAACCTGATGTAGCTGATACAGCTTCCAAACATCCTGTCCACTTACAGCTTTCTGGACACAGTCACGGCGGTCAAATCCGGCTGCCAATTGCAGGTCCTCTTTTCACTCCAGCTGGAGCACAAAAATATGTAAAGGGCCTTTATTCTATCAACTCATCAAACTTTCTGCTTTATGTAAATAGAGGAATTGGAACCACCTATCTTCCCTTTAGATTCGATTGCCGCCCGGAGATTACAATGATCACATTAACTTCTGCTTTTCATTAATTAAGCCGGCATTCTATAGCCGGCCATTCTGTACTATGTTTATCATTTTTTCTTTATTAGGGTAGTCTGATTGTGCCCATTGTTCGATTACTTTATTAATATCATAACGGACACGGATAATTGAAGCTTGAACAGCTGCATCTTCTATATCGAGTAATGCATACGATGCTTTATTTAAGCCATCAAACGGCAAGCCAATACTTCCAATGTTCACAACACATTTGCCGTTTAAATATTTTATATATGATCGGTGAATATGACCGTACACATATACATCTGCTTCTTTTTTCATCAGTGTGCTTATGATTTTTTCTTCTTCATTTGATTGAATGACATCAAATAAATTATCAGGTGCAGCGTGAAAAGCATGAAGTTTCATTCCATCATAGGATTGTTCAATTTCAGCAGGCAAGTGTTTAAGATAATGGATACTTTCTTCATCCAGGCGTGAACATGCCCATTCTCTCTCTTGCTGCATCATAGCAAAGTCACAATTTGGAACCTCCCCCTCTTTTATACCGCGAATAATCCACTCATCAGCATTCCCTTTAATTACAGTGGCATTAAGAGATTGTACTAGCTGCAAACATTTTTGTGGATTTGGACCGCGAAAACAAATGTCTCCTAATACAAAAATATGGTCAGTCCTTCTTTTGCGTAAATCTTCTAAAGCAGCTTCAAGCGCTATCGAATTCCCATGAATATCAGAGAGGAATGCCAATCTCATTTCCAACACCTTCTTAGGTTTTTAGTCTTTCGAATCATCTATTAGTTTTAAATACTTTTTTATTTATTAGTGTTAAATTTTAATGGTAATATTTGCTCGTTTTTAGTGTCAAATAGCAACAAAGTTTACGAAAAGAACCTTTATTACAATATGACTCAGATATTAAAGCCGGCAAATAAACGAAAGAAATCTGCACTTACCCTAGTAAAACAGATCGTTAATCTTTCTTTTTCTTATTACTCTATTCTTTCTTATCTTTCCCTGTAACTTAATCACAGCATTTTTGCCCATTTTGAGTGAAGGAGTTTCAATAAACAGCCATGCATAATAAGCTATAAATAAAGTGACAGGTATAGAAATTGAAAAAATGAGCCAAAGCGGCAGCCGATTGTATAAACTATAAATTAATGTAAATAGAACAGGCAAATGATACAGGTATAGACTATATGATATTTTTCCTAAATGACAAAGAGGTTTAAAAAGCAATAGCATTTTAGCAGTAGGAGAAAATAGTGCAATTATAATCAAAATACCTGTACCCAGTGCAACAGAATAATCACTCGCTGCTTCTCCAAAATAATAAATCCTTGCATAGTTGGAAAGAATGGTGGCGAATTGATTGTAGTTAATAGAGATAAAGCTTATGATCAGTAAAATCATTTTCGCATACTTTGTTAAAGCACGATAAAATTTCTCCAAATCATGTAAGTGTTTTGCGACTATACTTCCCACAATAACCATATTTATATACTGCAAGGTAAAAAAGAAAGTAGTATGGTAGCCAAAGCTTTTTTCCCAATGAAACAAGTTATTCAGCCCGCTTATTATAGACAGAGAAAAGCCTATAAAAAAGACGAGCTTCCAATTATAACGAAAAATTATAATTGCGATGAAAGGATATACAATTGATATTCTCATATCTTGTACCAAGTACCAAATAGCATTATTAAACAAATCCGAATTAAAGTTGCCAATCAGTATGATATGTTCAAAAAAATTGTGCAGGGTTAAAGGATGTGTCCACATCGCGTTAAACCAGCTGCTTAATTGCGGAATTCCTCCTTTAGAAAAACAAACATATAGAATCATAGAAATCACTATAGCAAGTAAATAAGGCAAATATACTCTGAAAAATCTTTTGACTAAGTATATTCCATAAGGAGGAGCATCTCCATATGTATAAGGCAAAAAAAGAACGAATCCACTTAAAATAAAGAATACATTGATAGCGGCATCTCCCTGGAACAGCATATTGAGGGGAAAATAAAAAGAAAAAAATAAAGCTATAAGCGGTGTAACAGTCACCATGGAAATATGGTTAAAAAAGACTAGTATTGCAGCTATACCGCGAACTGAGTCCAATTGATCATATCGCATTTTTATACTACCTCTCCCACCTTTTTAGTTGAATGCGCTGTTCTTATTACAGATGACTTCCACTCTAATCTCTTGAGTTTATGGAGGCGGCTTTTTTTAGCGGGAACCCCTTACTCTCAAAAAACTATGGAGGCAAAATCAATATTCCAACGTAAAACAGGGCCCTAAAAAATTAATAAACTCTTTTTTCAGAATGTCGATGAATGCGGCAATCTTTCCAGCCGTTATGCCATTTTCAATCAGACTATACTTTTATTTGCCGTTCTCAGGCTATTAAAATAAGACTATTTCAAACTTTGACTTTTTCTGAGAAAAACTCAATGACCGGACTATCAACCTGCTGGTCAAATTTTCTGGCAAAAAACTGATTGGAGCTTTGGATCGTACTAATATGTTCCATCCTTAAGGTAACTGGATTATTCCTTGATTTTAATGAAACGCCAAACTGAATATACATTAAATTATCATTCACTACCTGGGACTTAAAGTGTGAATTCATAATAAGCGTTTGAAAAAAGAATTCATCTGGACACAAGCTATCGATAAAAGCCTTGTAATACCAGTCGTTTTTCTCTATAAATTCAATAATATATTTCACTGCCTCCAAAGGCATACAAAACCAGTTGGAACCATTAAAAAGCTCAAACACCTTTGGTAATATGTACCTATTCGGCAATAAATTAACCCCATAGCCATACAGCACCATAATTGACCTTCTAAATAAACGCTTTGGATGAAGCGGGTTAATATACAGTTTTCTTGCAAATCTTGGCCATTTAACATTCGCAAAAGCAGCGTGCGGTTCTTTTTTATCAACAGGATATGCATTCATAAAAATCTTATCGCTATTTTGAAATAAAAACTCACTAAATCCATTTTTAACTAGTAAATCCTGACCGCTTCTAAAGCATATCTGATTATAGGGAATTCCCTTCTTCATAACTTCCTTCATTAATAAAAGCGTTGCATCTACCTGTGTAATATCTCCCCAAATCACCTCAATACTCTTTCTTAAAATGAATACATTAGGATGTTTAATAATTCGATCCTTTATTTCATCAAAACTTTTTTTATCTATATGAATATAGACATCCCCCTGATTTTCAGACACCATTTGCATAATGAACTTATTTACTTGCTCTGGATTCTTATGAATAGCTAAAATGTACGCAGTCTTAGTCTTAGCATGCGGGCCCATCAATATCTTCTCCTTCTTTATTGTTTAAGTTGTGTTAAATTTCAATGTTAATAACTGCTCGTTTTTTAGCTTATTTTACAGAAAAGAAAGGAATAAGCTAAAAAACAACAATATCACTTAACACAGCCATTTTTATAATGAATATTCCCAAATACAAACCAGTCTGATAAGGACTAAAAATAAAAGCTGACTTAGCAGTCCCAGGTTTCTTTTTTGCAGCTTTTTACTTGTACCCACATTCTGAACCGTCATTATTTTTTTTAGTTTTGGCAATTGCATTAACAATCTTAAGTCACTAATTTGATTTTTTTCTATATTAATTTCCTCTAGATTCAGGAAATATTGAACCCCATCCAGGTTTGAAATATTTTTATCAAATAAATTCAGCTTCTTAATCTCCAATAGTTCCGATATTTCGATCCACTTTTTATTTGGATCAGGCAGTAACTCCCGCACTGCTTTTTCAAAATTTACATCAATAAAATTGGCGATCCCGGCGATTTCAGATGCTGTATAAAACTCTAAGTCATTTTTTTTGGCTTCCTTTATTATGGTCTTGAGAACACGGGGAGATATTCGCCATTTCCCTGATTTTGCTGCTGTTTCTCCCCATCCAAATTTATCCCATTTCACCTCTTCGGGAAGAATAGAATGACAAGTAAACATGATATTTTTCCCTGATTTTTTCGCGAATTTCATTATTTTTTTCAAATAAAAAAGGTTACAGGAATAGTAACCGTCTAAACTAATAGATGGCGTTAATCCAGAACTGTTAAAATTACATAGATTGTCATTTTCCAAATGTCCCCTTACTAGTTTAAAATAGGAAGGAACAAGAGCATTTACGTGTTTTTTGGCGTACATAAAATTTGGAAAGGCAAAAGTAACGGGCTTCCTGAATCTTTCTTTTGTTGTAGAATGCATCTGATCTTTCATCCAATGGAATAATGATTCGACTTCATCTTCCAGCCATTTATCAATTCCAAATTCCCGAGAATAAGTTGTTGCTTTTCTATGATTAAATCCGTGGTGGGCGATTTCATGACCGTTGGATTGCAATTCTATCAACATATCTATTTCATTTTGCGTATGCTTTCTTCTTTCCTCAAATGGGTGAATACCATTTATATTAAACGTTACCTTCACATCGTAATAACCAAATAATTCTTTTCCAAATACGGTCCAGTCCTTCACGCGATAACTATCATCAAAAGAAAAAGCAATACCTGGTTTATTTATGTAGGGTATTAGCTCCTCTTTTTTTCGTTTTTCAGTTTCCTTCTCCGTATACATCACCATATTTTTATAAATGCAATGCCAATACCTCCATCGAAAATATGATTTCCTTAGGCTTGTAAAAGGATGGGCAAGTTTTATTTTCATGGCTTATTCCCCCATATTTCTTATTATGCCCGAAATATCTCGGCTAATTTTGTTACAACACTATCCAATTTCCATAATAGATAATTCTTATATTCCAATTTGTGTCCATCCACTGCAATTAACCATTTGTTTTCATCAATTTTTAATTGATCGATAGAGTGCATGCCGTCCTTTCGCCAATCTAATTCCTTCTCAGTACCTTTTAATATTAAATTGACTTCTTTTTCTTCATATTCTTTTTCGCTGAGAAGGGTAATCTCAAATGCTCTTACAGCACTTCCATAGGCTGGGGTGCCATCTTGTGTGTATCTATAAATTCTTTTCCCCTCCTCAATAACTCTTCCACCAGGCCTGGTAATAGTAAAATCATCGGTAATAATGGGGCTTTTTGGGTGTTCTTTCCAACCACTTTCAAGATGGTCGGAAAGAAATAAATGCAGCTTGCCATTTTCCCCTGAGAACATCCACCATTTATCCATATATCGAAAGAGACTGGAATCAACATATTTACCTGTTAGCAGTTCACTTGTTTTTTCCCAATCATAGGGAAAATTTTTTGATTTATACAAAAAAACACCCGAAGCTTCACTTGACTCAGGTATCATGTAAAAATCCCCATTATGTTTAAAAACATAAGGGTATGATAGATGATAATTCTCTTTTAATACAATTTTGTCATATGTCCATTGTTCTCCATTCATACTTTTTGCTACACTTATAATTCCCTTTCCTCTCGCTTTGTCAAATACTTCGAAAAACATGAAATACGTATTTTCATTTTCGATGATAAAGGGATCTGCAATAAATTCAGCATGAACATCTGTAACATTGGCAGCTTGAATTGTAGGCATTTGAAAGTGATTTGAATCCGGGGGATCGGATATAATCGAAGGAGAGTGAAATACCTTAATGGACCATATCCCCAACTCGATCTCTTTACTTATAAGCTTCATAAAAAAAACAGCCAATACAATTAGAAGAATGCTGTAAAAAAAAACCAAAAAATCACCCTTTCTAACAATTTTCCCTAAATCTTTTTACATCAGCTTTCATAAGACTTGGAAGCAATCGTATTACTTCGCAGTTTGAGATAATTCAATGCAGCATTTTTCAAATATTGGAATTCCTCCGTTCTATAGAAAGAAATAATATAGAAAAATGAAGGTATCAATATGCATATAACTCCTTTTAATGACAAATTCACAAGTTCATTATCAACCCTTACCCCCTTACAAATAAAAGTTGTAAAAAAACAGGTGAATAGGGTAATCAGAAAATAATATACATATTTTTTAAAATAGGCACTCAAAGGAACCTTGAATAAATATTTATAAACCAAGCGCGGAACGTTCCAAAATCCAATGCTGAGAGTACTTATGGTAGTTCCAAGAAAGATACCGGTTATTCCTAAATAATGAGCTAAAATAAAGGCAGCCCCTAAATTAATAAATGCCTCCACCAGAGGCATATATTTATCCTGGATAAAAATCCCGGCTTTCGTTTTAAATGTTGCAATAGATGATCTTAAACCAGAAAGATAAAAATTGAATAATAATATGAGAAAAGTAGCTGAACTTAATAGATAATCGGTTCCCAGCCACCATGTGATGAATTCCTCCAGAATATTGTACAAAAAGATTAATGAAATCGAATAAGTGCAAAAATTCAAGAAGTAAATGACGTTAAAAACTAAATAACTTTTATCCTTGCTTTCAACGGCTATTAGATTGCCTACACTTGCACCTATTCCATTTACCACAGATGATAATAAGGAAGCTAACTGCCCCATAATCATAGAATAATTTGAATATAAACCAACCGCTACCACTCCAATAAAGGAGGAAATCAATAAATTGTCTGTTCCAAAGATACAATAAGTGCCCACATTATATAAAAAGATCGCTTTAACATTCTGAATAATGATCTTTTTTTCTTTCTCATCAATCTGAAATCTTGCCTTTGTTTTAATATAGCTATACTGCTTATTCACTATAAAACCATTAAGCGAATACTGAATAACAAATATCATGAGTTCCAGCAATAAAAACAGAATATAGTTTTTGGTTGTAACCAAAATAATTATTTTCAGAACGGTTGTCAATAATTGGAAAACAAAATTTATTCTTGCCAATATATATCCTTTTTGATCTGCATTGATCAACGCAACCTTATGGGCATTAAAATAATATGGCAGGTTTTTTATGACAAAGATGAAATACATCAGGTTCAAAAATGAAATATTTTGGGTTCCCTTCATCAAAAACCCAAGAAATGGATACAGACAAAGAGAGAGGACTAATAATAAAATGGCAATGACTGCATACGCTTTTTTGAAAATATGAATTAAGGCAATGATTTTGGGCCTATCGTTTTCGGCCAATGGTTTGTAAAGGTTAAAGATAATGCTGGCACCGATTCCCCCTTCTATTAATGATATCATTGATAAAACATTATCAAATAAGCCATTTATACCGAGATAATTTGCGCCTAAATTATCTAAAAATACTTTACGTGATATGAAACCGAGCAAAGTGATTATTAATTGAGAGCAGATGGCTATTGATATATTTTTAATTGAATTTTGTGTCCTCATATTTTCCAACCTTCTTTTAAAATTTTGGCACGTTAAATTTCTTTTTTTGAAAACTGCTCAAAAACTTTGTTGCTATTGGACACAGTAATATCATTTAATATATATTCAGTATTAAAACTTCGGAATAGCACACGAAAAGATGCCACGAAGACAGACAACATACGGAACAACCCTTTGTACGTAAAGCAACAATCTATGAGAAAACAGCCTTATTAAAAATATATTCAGTAGCCGATAATCTCTTTTATCTCCATTTCTGCACTTATCTCGGCTTTCACATCATATATCTATTTATTTATCGAAGAAGATTTAAAAAGAAATAAAAACTGATCCAATTCTTCGAAATGCCTATGCGCCTGTAAAAGAATGTTCTGGTCCACTTTATTTAAGCATGCAGCCTGAAAAACTTTTTTACTTTCCAATTTATGAATGTCTTTTATAAAAATACAATTTTTATCCATTTTCAAATCCACTAGCGTATGATAGGTCTTATCACTGTATATGATTGGATATACATTCTGATTGAATAAAAAAGCTAAAATAATAGAATGAAATCTGGCTCCTATGATCAGTTCACACGTTTTATATTCCTCTAAAAAAGGGTCTATCTGGCCATCGTAATTGATAATCCTGATCATGTTTTGATCTTCTTGGGGAAATTTCGCCAATATCTGCTGGCATGCTTTCAAATCACCTTCATATTGGCAAAATGAAAATAGTTTAATTTTATATCCTTCGGCTATGTACTCATTCATTAAGTCAACCATTTTTTTGTTGTAAGCATGATTGTATGCTTTTAATTCCTCTCTCTTTTCCAAATTAATCAAGGATAGTCCTACACATTTTTCTTTCACCTGAGCCTTTTTTACCTCTAAACTTAATACGGCATCGGGAGCAAGTCTGACATTTTTTAAATGTTTAAATAGCGTATAGGAATAGCTGTCTCGAAAGCATATATCATAACATTGTGAAAAAAGAAGGTCATATTTTTTCATAAAACAATAATCCTCATATGGACCAAAATTGGCACTTATGATAAACACCTTTTTATTCAATTTTGAAAAAGAATGTAATATATTCCTGCGCTCCTTATATCTGTTTTCCCAGCCTTTATTTTGTTTAAATATTGAGCCGCCAATAAGAACTAATGCTTCATACTTTTTATACTTCAGTAAAACATCATTCATTTTTATAAATAGATTTACTTCCCGTTCTCCCCAAAAAACTCCTCGGTATGAGTAAAGAATATTTACATTTTTATAATTTCGAAAAACCTTTTTATAATTCCTATTTGCCGTTAATAAGTCCCATTTCACTTCTGGATATCTGTCGAATAATGTTTTTAAAAACAAGTCATCCCCTATATTGACCGAAAAATATGCCCATACAAGTATTCGTTTTTTCACTCCATTACCTCCGGCCACTCGGATTGTCTTATCGGTTACCCTCTATAGGAGCCATTTTTATTCTATTTCTTTATCTTCTCCATTAGAGAAGGGTGGAAGACAAATACAAGAATTGCAATTTTTTGTCTCCACCCTATGAAAGGATTTCTAATTAAACCAGGAAGGGTTTTGTTAAATGATTTTTTTATGTATATCAATTCCGCGCGAACACCTGACAATTCATGCTTAGCCTTAAAATAATTCCAAAAAAATGCATTCATATAAGACGTTATTGCTTGATAATAAAGTTCCATATGATTAATACACTTGAAAAACTCTGCTCGTTCCCTTAATGCATCCACTTTGTCCAATCTTTGAATGGTAAAATGAGAATGAATAATGCTGGAGCTTCTTTGAACATAAAAATACAGTTTAGAAGAAATGAAGATGATTTTTTTACTGGAATACAAAAGTTTGTGTATGATAAATTCATCTTCACAAATCCTTCCTTCTTCAAAGCGAACATGTTCAAAGAGCTTTCTCCTAAACAATTTATTACAAACAATAATCCAGGTTATATTATTACCTGCACCGGTAACATATGATAAATCATTCTTGCTAAATAATTGCTGTAAAGCTTCTATATTTGTAAAATACTTGACTGGACTATTCCCCTCTGACTCTGACACTATGGAAGGTCCCTGGTCTTCTACTTTTAAAAAATTACAGATTGCGATATCTGCTTTATACTCTTCAGCTTGATGATAAAGAATACGGTACATATCTTCATGTATATAGTCATCACTGTCCACAAATCCAATATAGTCGCCCTTCGATGCCGCAAGGCCAGTATTTCTCGCACTGGATAACCCTTTATTTTCCTGGTGAATAACCCTTATCCGTTTGTCCTGTTTTGCGTATTGATCACAAATGTGTCCGCAATTATCCGGAGAGCCGTCATCTATAAGAATCAATTCAAAGTCACTGAAGGCTTGGCTCAATATTGAATCAATACACTTATTTATATAATTTTCCACTTTATAGACGGGGACAATAATGCTTATTTTGGGATTCATTTGATTTATGCAATCCTTTTCTTTTTATCTTATTATGAAAATATTTTAGTTGACGAGAGACGATTATAAGCCTGTAATCAAAATAAAATAATGTGATTACATTTTTGTACGTCATAGAAAGCGAAGGATTTTTGATAATTGGCCTATAGTACTTCCTAAGACATTTTTGTATTTGCTTTAAATGATAATAGATTTCTTTTTTTTCTCTCACTTGATTTAAAACATAATAGATATTATCGACTGCCCAATAAGCAAAACAAGAGACAGCCTCTCCATACAAGGCTGGATATTTTTTCTCTATAAATGGTAATATTTCATCCCAGGCAAAAAAGGCATCGAGCCGTTTTGCATTATAATTAGAAGTCAAGATGCTGTTTGGACGTTTAATGTAAATGTATCCCTTCATACTTGTAAATACAGCCTTTTTAGAGTTTGCAAAAAGCTTGTAGGTAGTGGCTAAGTCCTCATGAATATGTCCGTTTGGGAAACGCACATTTTTAAAGCAGCTTTTTTTAAATAGTTTATTGCATAAAGAGAACCTGTAAAGCGTTCCCTTAAAAAGCTCCCTAATAGCTTCCTCATGGCTTAGCTCTTTCATAATCACTTCTTTTGGAGCATTATCCACAATCCCATTTTGTTCTCTCTTCAGCCCGCAAATAGCAATGTCACTTGCTGTGTTAACAGAAAGCCTATATAGCTCGTGAAACATATCTTTTTCGATACGGTCATCCCCATCTACAAAGCCGATATATTCCCCTTCTGCTCGATCTAGTCCTGCATTTCTAGCCACACTTACTCCGCCATACTTCTGATGCAGGACTTTGACTCTTTTATCGATGGCTTTATATTTTTCACAGATTTGGCCGCTTGCATCTTCAGAACCATCATTCACAAGGATTATTTCAAATGATGTAAAACTTTGATTCAATATACTCTTAATACAATCTTCAAGATAGCGGCAAACGTTAAAAACAGGAACAATAATGCTTATAGTTGGCTTCATTTCCCCTTTATTTAATTCCCCTTTCTTTTCTAGCATTGTTCATTTCAACAAAACTCGTTCGCGAAGAATTGTCGATGAAACTCCTTTTGTATAGGGCAGATAGACAAGCGCTATACCTCCTTCACTAAATTCTTTATCCAATTGGTTAAAAAGGGGGGTGCCTTTCCAATCATCGCCAACAAACATGGCGTCAAATCTAAGCTCATTCCAAGCTGACCATTTATCCCTGTTTATTTGCGGAACAACTCGATCTACATATCTAACACCATCAACGATTGCCATTCGATCCGCGTGTGAAATAACTGGTTTTTTCCCTTTATATTCTACAACTAGTTCATCAGTACTGACCCCGACAATTAACGTCTCGCATAGCTCTTTTGCTTTTTGTAAAATATTTAAATGACCGACATGAAATAAATCAAAAACTCCAGTTGTATAACCCGTTTTAAACTGCTTCATTTTGCTTCCTCCCATCTTAACTCCCACAAACTTTAGTTATAATGTTCACAAGAGATTCACACGCTCTTCCATCCTCAAAAGTTCCGGTCCATTCCATAAAGGCTGCCAGTGTCTCTTGATAGGTCTTTTCGTCAAAAAAGTGAATTCGATTGAGCATTTCTTCATTATTGAGCGCTGTTACAAATGGTAAATCATTTAAAGAAAAATACAGCTTTCTATCATTAGCTGTGTACTCCTCCTGATCGGGAATATAAAGAAAACACGGACGCCGAGTAATGGCATAATCAAAAATAAGGGAAGAATAATCTGAAATCAGGATATCAGAAGCCATTAATAATTCTTGAGTATCATGATAGCCAGTTACATTTTTAACATGGGAATTTCCAAGAAGTTGTTGCGATAGTTCATGTAAATGCGGGTGCAGCTTTACAAGAAAGATCCATTCACCTCCAAACTTTTCATTTAGTTTATCTAAAACAGCCTGGTAATCGATATTATAAGCTTGTAAACTATGATTCTTCCTAAATGTGGGAGCATAGAGCACGATTCTTGTATCACTGGAAATATTTAATTCATTTTGGACGTTTGCCTTTGTATCTTCAGTATTAAGAAAGAATGCATCATTTCTTGGAGTTCCTTGCTCAAGAATTTCACCATCATACCAAAAAGATCTTCTAAAAATACTTGTACTCAATTGGCAGCCTGAGATTAACAGATCAATTTTTTGTGAATCTTTCTTTGCCATTTTGATATAGCTTGATGGCAGATTTGCTTCTGCATCTTTTTCAATTTGCTTTAATCGTAAGGAACTATGCCAGGTTTGAATATAAAATTGATGTTTTCTTTTGATAAAGAATTCTGTTGTTCTAAAATTTGTAATAATGACTTTTGATGTACTTAATTCAAATAAGTATTTAATCGACATCATTTTAACCATGCGGATACCTGATAAGTGTTCCTTGCCAGATAGATCATTAAACCCCCAAACAATATCAAAATCGTTTTTCTTATGTTTCTGTATATACTGTGATATATATTTTGGATTGCAGCCGTATTGGCTGCCATAATAACTTAAGAAGAAAATTTTATTTTTCTTAATTGGCAGCAGATTAAAAAGCCATATACATATTAGTAAAATATATTTTTTCATTTTTATAGCCTGTAATCTTGACATACCAGAATAACTCCCTTTACATTGCATTTTCTTTACAGATTCGCTTTTTCCATCCCTATTTCTTTAGAACGATACCTCAGCTTATTTGTAAATTTGCATAAGGCTAAATAAAAAATATTAATATAGGGATGCTGTGCAAATAACTTAAGCTGATTTTCAAGGTGTTTCTCATTATAAGAAGCAAGCAAAAAGGTTTCATAATCCTTTAATATAGCCGTTTGTATTTCCTTTCGATATCTTCCATCTTTATCTTTTTTCTTATTCATGACGAGAAGGTTATAATGAATGAGCAAAGCTTTTAAAAGAACTTTGTACGCCTCCAGTGATAAATCCTTGTAATGCTTTTCAATAAATTTCTGCCTTTCCTGCAACCCTTTAATCATGTCCAGATGCTTCAAGCTATATGTTGCAACAATACTGCTGTTTCTTTGGAGATAATAATAATAGGGCTGCTGCACCATGGCATATGTGCCAACCCGATGCAGCACTTGATGTGACCAAAAGACATCTTCAAATAATACGCCTTTTTTAAATGGAAGATCCCGAATTAATTCCGTTTTATACAGCTTTCCCCAGGCAAAATCTTTAACTCTTTCATTTATCACCAGTTCTTTCATTAATTGATGATTATCTAATAGAATAGGCGGAAGCTCCTGTCTGAAATTCCTATTATCAAAAAGAGTATAATGATTATAGGCATAATAAAAAGCAGACTGGACAACATCTGCGTTCCATTTATTCGCTGTATAAAGCATTACTTGTATCATGTCAGGTTTTATCCAATCATCACTATCAATAAAACAGGTAAATGCTCCTGTCACCTGTTTTATCCCCGTATTTCTAGCATCTGATAATCCTCCGTTCTTTTGATGCAGTACTTTAATTCTGCTATCAGCTTTAGCAAAATTCTCTGCGATCCGTCCACTGTTATCAGTTGAACCGTCATTTACCAATATGATTTCCAAATTAGAATATGTCTGGTGTAAAATTGATGTAATGCATCTGTTTACATAATCTTCAACGTTATAGATTGGAACCACAATACTGACTTTTTGATCCATTTTTAAACCCCTATTTCTCATTTTTCCATTTAATAAATTCGATCAGCGTTTTATATTCTTCAATCTGCTCCTTCTCGATTCCTGTTTCCTTCATCTTATTTACAATTTCCATCCATTCATTGTCAGGAATATCTTCTTTTTTTGGCCGGCTGTTCACATCATTTCCAACCAATGTTACGAGATCCACTTCCAAGATCTTAGCAATTTTATTCAAAACCTGAATGGATGGATTTTGATGCACATTTCTCTCAATATTACTTAAATAGGATTTTGAAATTCCTGCCCGCTCGGCAAGACTTGAAAGTGACAATTTCTTTCTCTTTCTTATCTCATAAATATTTTTTCCTATCATACATTTACCCTCATTTATCATATTTTTTTATTTATAGATACATCTCTTCTTTCGTTTCTATATTTATCCTGTTTTGAATACAATGGATGATTCGTACTTGATCTTCTTTTTGCAAATTGGAACCGGATGGCAAACATATTCCTGTAATAAATAGTTCTTCACTAATACTTTCTGAATCACTGTGCCGATAATACTTGTTCTCTTTAAAAAGGGGCTGCATGTGAAGTGGTTTCCAAATGGGTCTTGCTTCTATATTTTCAGACTCTAATATCTTCAGCATTTCAGCTGCAGATACACCGCATACTTTTTCATCAATGGTCAGTGCTGTTAGCCATCGGTTTGAAAAGGTACCCTCTAATTCGGGCATAAACTGAATACCTGGCAAATGCCCTAGATGCTCCTTATAGAATTCAAATACAGATCTTCTTGCAAACACACGGTCTTCAATCACTTCCAATTGGCCTCTTCCAATACCCGCTAAAATGTTGGACATCCGATAATTGTAACCGACTGAGCTATGTTGATAGTGCGGAGCCGGATCTCTTGCCTGAGTGGATAAAAAGCGTGCCTCTCTGATTGCTGAGTAATTATTTGAGAGAAGCATTCCGCCCCCGGATGTAGTAATGATTTTATTTCCATTAAAAGAATAGACTCCAAATGTTCCTAATGTTCCACTTGCTTTCCCCTTATAGACAGATCCTAGCGATTCTGCAGCATCTTCAATTATTGGAACATCATACTTCTCACAAGTCCGTCTAATTTCATCCCATTTAGCACTTTGACCGTATAAGTTCACCACTATAACAGCTTTGGGAAGCACTCCATTTTTTAAACTATCCTGAAAAGCAAGTTCAAGTGCTTGTGGAGACATGTTCCAAGTATCGGGTTCTGAATCAATAAAAACGGGCTCAGCTCCCTGATATAAAACGGGATTGGCGCTTGCAATAAAAGTTAGGCTTGAACAGAAAACCACGTCTCCCTTGCCTACCCCCAATAAAATCAGTGCCAAGTGAATGGCTGCAGTACCTGAAGTAACAGCAGCTGCTTCCTTTACTCCAACGTATTGACACATCTCTTTTTCAAAAGCATCCACATTAAAGCCAAGCGGGGCAATCCAGTTCAGCTCGAACGCTTTTTGGACATATTTTTCCTCATTGCCGCTCATATGAGGAGGTGATAAAAATATCCTTTCTTTGGTCATATCTTTTCCTCCCATCTACCTAAGGGCATTTAATTTTCGTTCCTGGATTCCTCGATACAAAGGGAAATAATCATGATTCAATATAAAATCCTCTTGGATACTTTCAATCAACGATCTGTAACGGCTTTGATCATGTATTTTTTTTCCCATAAAGTAAAGAAAACAATTATTATTTGTAAAAGATGTTTTAAATTTAAATAGTCCATCTAATTCCTTATATCCCCCGCCCAAATGAAGAAGCTTCGTGTTTTTTTGTTTACAAAACTCTATCATAAAATCAAAGAGGAGATTGTTGGGCTTTAAATGTAAGTACTCTGTTTTAGAAGCTCCTAAATGATAATGAGCATATTCTTTTCCTATAAAGACCAAAACACCTGCAAGGACATCCCTATCTTTTTTTGCAAAAAGTAAATAGGTCTTACAAAACTCATTGTCTTTCAATTGATTGTTGAAATACGATTCATTAAAATAGTAAAAACTGTTTGCACCATTACGATCCATTGTCTCTTTATATAGGTCCATAAAAACACGAATGTTGTCATTGCTCTTTTCAACAACACTGCAAGTAAGATGATGCTCGCTTGCTTTATGAATATTTCGTTTATTCATGGTTGAATAATTTGATCTTATCTCCTCAATTGAACGGGATAAATCCACTGCTGTAGTCTGCCGTATATAATCTACTTCCATATCATGAACAAAATATTGATAATTTTGATATAAAGGATGGAACCGGATTGTTTCTGTAATAATGTTATTTTTTTTGCAGTATTCATTAAACATTTGACAAAACCGTGTTACAGAGCCTTTTTGCCCCTGGATAAAGGGCCCTCCATATCCGTAAGGAGTGACAATATCAAAAATTTCCTCCTTGGCTGAACTAATTTTTCTTTTGATCACAGGATAAAAGATTTTGCTTTGTTCTTCTTCAAAATAGGCGCCTAATAGGACTCCATCCTCCATTTCAGCAAATAATTGACCGTATTCAAAAGAATAGTAACAATCAATTGAAGGGAAAAACTCCAGGATTTTTTTCCACTCTGTATGATCTTCAATGATCTTGAATGTTCTCATTTAATTATCCTTTCTCAGATTACAACAGATTTGTTTCGCTTTTTTCCTTTTGTTTCAGGCTGCCTGTAAATAAAGGCATGGTAACCTGTTCACTGCTTTGAATACCGTCAGACCTCAGTACTTTTAACAGGGTAATAGCTATTATTTTTAAATCTAAAAAGAAGCTCCTGTTCTCTACATACCAAACATCAAGTTTGAATTTTTCATCCCATGATATGGAATTGCGTCCATTAACCTGAGCCCATCCGGTTATTCCAGGCTTTACCTTATGCCGTTTGGACTGTTCAGGACTATATAGGGGAAGGTATTCCATTAGTAAAGGCCTTGGCCCTACAAGACTTACATCTCCTTTTATGACATTAATCAGTTGTACAAGTTCATCGAGACTGTACTTCCTTAAGAATATCCCCAAGGCAGTCAGTCTTACATGATCCGGCAAAAGCTCACCGTCGCTCCCCCTTTCGTTTGTCATGGTGCGGAACTTATAAATATAAAAGGGTTTCTCATTAAGACCTGGACGCTTTTGTTTAAAAATGATCGGTGAACCTAAATTAATTCTTATAAGTAGAGCAATAATAATCATGATTGGAGAAAAAAACATGAATATAAGGAGAGAGATTGTTAAGTCGAATAATCGCTTCATAAAGAAATTCTACCTGCCTTTTTCAGGATATTTAATAAAGCTTTATCAGCTCTCATCCTTGGTTAAGCTTAATACTTCCTGCTTAATCACTTCTACCAGCTCTATTGCATTGATTTTCTTTGATTCTGTTCCCTTTTCATAACAATCTTTAAGTAATTTTAATAATCTTTCTTGTGTCAGCTTTCTCGTTATAGGCTCCATGACTTCATCCTTGGTTTATTTTTAGGGTGTGATAAAAGCACCATACGTCGATACGGTGGTTGTAGAACATTTTCAATGAGCAACTCTTTAAAGATGTAAACAAGAAATCTCTGCAGCTTCAGACAACACTCTTTACTTTCAAATATTTGGAGGCTAACCTGGAATAGATAGGGATTTTAAAATTCATCTTTATCATTTCTTCTAATATCTCTTGCATGTATTCATCTGAACGGTGGCGTGCTAATATCTTTGCTATATACTTCTGCCTTTCCCGATAATAGTTTTGAAGATTAAATATTCGAGAAAACTCATTTAACTTTCCGAAAAGCTCCAGTGTAAAAAGAGTCCTTACACATTTTTCACAGCCGCCGCAGTTTTGCCCATCACGAATGCAGACATTTAGATATTTATAGGCCAGTTTAAATTTTGATACCATTTTTGTTTTTTCAACCCTTGTATGATATGGGCATGCTGAAAAGAAACTCATGCCCTCTGTTGACAGCATATTCATATTGAAAAAATCATAGTGTCCACAACTGTTGGGTTTTAATTCAAAATGTTTAAGCGAGTAGGAAGAGGAATAATAATATGTTTTGAAAAGCTTTTGCAATGCTAGACTGGCAGATAGATTTCTGTATGTATGGGTTTCATAAAAACCCAGTTCTAATACTTCACTTATGTTGCTATCTACCGTGATAAGCTCTAACCCAAGCTCCTGCGCACATGGTTTTACCATTTCCACCCTCTTCTTAAATAGCCTTCTCGCTTTTTCTCCTCCAAGACTTCCATTTGATCCAGCATTAAAAAAAGTAAAATGTGTAATTTTGTAGTTGGGGGGACATTGCTCCGTTAAATGATTGCAAATCGTACTAAATGAATCAATGCCGCAAGAAAGCCCCGTTCCTACAGCTTCTAAATTATCCAACGGTTTATTTATCGCGAAATCACAAAAAATTTTGATTGGTTTTAAGTTGCGGACGTCCGCTGTCAATGGAAGCAAGTATGTATTAAATGTATACATAAGCCTTTCAGACAGCGGTGCTTCCACACGAATATCACATTGATTTTTAAAAGCTAATAAAAACAAGGCGACAAGAAATGCATCCGCCCTTTCATACGTAAGGCAATGTTTATACTGTTTATCAACTTCATACCATAGAGTATCTTCTTTGCCATTTATTTTGAAAGAGGCCTGCAATCTGAATCCGTTTTTACTTTCTAAGATCTCTGGCTGATAAATGGTCAGCAATCCCATATTCGTGCTCCTTTAGTTCGACATCTATAAGTCAACCCTCTATTAAATGGATAAAATTTGGTAAAATTTATTTAATTCTTCCTGGTTTCTTTCACTGTTTCTTTGCAGATTTTCCGTAAACTCCCACCTTAGCTCCTTTGAATCAATAAGTCTCCTAACTCCTTCCGCAATGCCTCTGGAGCTTCCCTCTGCAATAATGCCAGTTTTATTATTCTGTATCTGACTTTGAAAAGAAGGAATATTCGTTACTACTATTGGACGGAAAAGTGCAATGGCTTCTTCCACCGCCACACAATGAGCTTCCGTTTTGGACGGCTGCACATAAATATCAGCCATCGCCATAAAAGGATAGGGATTCTCTTTCTCTCCCAGCAGGACAAAATGGTGTTCAATTCCCAATTCCACTGCTTTGAAGCTTAATTCATCCAAAAGCGGTCCCTTGCCGATAAGATACCAGATAATAGGATAATTTTGTTTCACAAGTATCTGGCAGGCTTCTAATGCCCAAAAGACTCCTTTTTCATCAACGAGCCTGGCAACTGTTACGATTTTGATTTTATGAGGATCTTTCATTAAATGCGTATCGTTGGATTGCTTTGCCATTTCTTGTACCGTTTTTTTCGAAACCCTATTATGAATCACACGGATTTTCTGTGAACACTCCGGAAAAAATTTTTCAAGAGTTTTCTTTGATGATTCTGCTACGCTCACAATATGGTCGCTGGCAGCAAAGCATTTTCGATCAAGGGAAGGCGATGGCCACCCCTTTTCTTTGCTATAGGCATAATCCAAATGGTTATACACAACTTTTTTTGTCGCACTCACCATTTCTGTTACATAGTAATTGCAGAAAAAATCAATATAACTTATGGCAACATCATATCTTTTTCTTTGGCATTCTAATATTCTGCGATATACTTTCCATCTGATTCCTGTCCCAACTCCTGGTGCAAGCTTTGATAAAACACCAGCCAAAAGCTTTCCAATCAGCAGACGATAGTTTTTGGATCTGATTAATGTTGGTACTGCCTTTATAAGAGGGGTAGAAAAAGTTTCAAATAACGGAGGCAAAATGTTAACTTCTCTCGGAACCTCCTTTAAAAGTAAACCACTGTAATCAAATAGCAGGAGATCTACATCATATTGTTCATAGTTAAGATCTGAAAGAAGGGTTAATAAACTTTTTTCTATTCCTCCTGTATGCAAATACTGGGTTACAAAAAGCAATTGTTTTTTCACTCTGGAATTCTCCTTCTTTTTACATGCTTCATTTAATAAGGCTCTTTTTGTAATGTCTGATGCTATTTGACTTAAAAATTGATTAAGACTGCAGATTTAGCATAAAAACTTATAATAGCTTACAAAAAGATGCCATAAAGGCAGGCAACATACAAAACGTCCTTTGTACGTAAGCAACAATCTATGCGAAAACAATCTTTAATAGAGTGAAAGCCATTTTGTCATGTTGTCCTGAATGCAGTAGTTGCTTTTCTGAAAATAACTCTGGATGGTTTGAATGGTCGGCTCCGTAACCTTCATTGCCTTTTTGATCTGGAAAGCCCATACTGAAACATCATCTGAGAGATCCAAAAATGTCATTAATCCCAATCCAATATCGGTTTTGGCAGGCACCTCTTTGGATGCAACACAAGGAGTGCCGGCACATTGAGCCTCTATAGTAACCATTCCAAATCCTTCAAAGAGAGAAGGAAACAACAAAACATCAAATGCTTTCATTAGCCTGGGGATATCTGATCTTACTCCCAGAAATCGAATATTCTCTGTAAGCCCTAATAATTTTGCTTCTTTCTCAATTTTTGCTCTTAATGGACCATCCCCTACCAACAGTCCTACAAAGGATGAATCCTGTTTCACTAAGTGTTTTAATACTTTCAAAATAAAAATATGATTTTTGGAAGGAGAAAGCCTGCCCACATGACCAATTATTTTTGCATTTTCAGGTAAATTGCATTCCTGAATAAGCTCTTGCCGCTTGTTTTCCACGCTAAGAAAATCTTCTATATTGATCCCATTTTCGATAATTTCGACTTTGGATCGATTCACTGCTTTTTCTCCGTATAAAAATACTCCAGCTTCATTGCTGCAGCTGCAAAGCTTGGTGGCTGATAATTTGATCATCACTTGTAAAACCTTTAATGTCAGAGGATATTGAAATCCGCTGCTCTCCGGCCAATTACTGCTATGAGAATGGCTAATTCTATTATTTATACCGCTTAACCATGCAGCAAGTGCAGGAAATCCGTTTTGGTAGTCAGTATGTGAATGAACAGCAATGTAACGGTTATTCTTCATAATATCCATTAAAGCTTTTATATACTTGACAGGTCCCTGAGATCCAAGACTCTTTATTTTGTGGACATATCCGCCAAGCGATTGAATTTCCTCATCAAAGTCTCCGGCAGCATTGGTATGTGCAATAAAATCAAATTGATGCTTAGTTTTATCCAGATTTCGATAGACATTCATTAACAGCGTTTCCGCTCCACCTCGGTCCATTTTGCTTACAACATGGAGAATGCGCTTTGGCTGTGCAGCTTTTTCACTCATAGATTCACCCCCTTTTTTATTTCTTAATTTACTAATAAATTGATAAAGGAACTGGAATATTGAATATTTAGGGTAATGACATTTTCGTAGTAATGGTAGATAAAGTAAAAGAAAATAATTAAATAGTATATGAATCTTTGATTATTTGATTTAAACAATTTAATAATCCAGGAAATTAATATAAGCTGATATAAACTGAAATAAATAGAAAATCTCGCAAAAATCCAATCTTGTGTCGATACAATCATAAAAACGATTCCGATAATTGATAGATTTACAATACAATCACTATTGGGTAGAATTTGTCTGAGACGGTGCCTGCCCAAAAATGCAATTAATAGTGGGGCTGCGTCAACTGCTACCCTTAAAATATTTGCGCCGCCCTCTGAAAAATTATTATAGCCTCCATACTGGGTATCCTTTATTACAGAGTATAAGACTTCAGAAAACTGGTTAAAACCTAATACAATCACGATCGCCATCATAATAATGACAAGTGTCGTCCATGTCCATGCTTTTCTTCTGACTATGAAATAAAGAGGCAAAAGAATGAAGGCAGTTTCATGAATAGTTGATGCCAGAAGCACAACAATAAAATATTTTTTCCAGCTGCCATCAAATAAAAATTTTGTAGCAGCAAAAATAATGGCAGCTGCCAAACATTGCCTCATGCCATTCATGGAGGTTAGAAACCAGCCATTCGTAATATAAACATATAAACTTAATTCAAATAGCCTAGAATATTTGTATAAAACAATTATGATCAGAACATTGGTTATCAAAGCCGTAAGAAATATTAAAACCTGAGCATTATTTGTAAAGTGCTTTAATATTGCTTGAAAAATTCCAAAGCCAATATCTTTTTGTGATGTAATGTATCCCCAAGTAAAATTATTTATGGTATAAGCATGCCGGTAAGCCCCGGTATCGCCAATCCCTTCTCTCAGCCCTGACACGATCACTAGTGAAAATAATGCGCCTGCCACCAGAAGTTTATTGGGTTTTATGAATTCTATTGTTCCTTGGCTTGGTACTGCAATAGCAAAGTATCTGGCTAAAAATGCCAAAAAAAATACTATGGCTAAATTTATCCATAGAATCGTCATCTTATCTTTTCCTTTCAAAAAAATACATTCCATCATCGCAGTGCATTTTGTCTCATAAGAGAAGTATCGCTAATATGCAGGATTTTCCTGGTGTTCCATTAGAATTAAAACTTACGATAAAAGCCTCGACAATTGTTGGATATATACATACAGTAAAAAACCACAAGGAATGGCTAACACAGTTACGGCTTTTCTAGGCGATTCCGAAATGAATTTTTTGTTTCTGGAAAGAATACTGCTTGATACATAATGTACGGCCTGCCTGAAAATAAATAAAAAATCGGTAAAAGGAAGTTTCATTAACTCACATCGGTAAAAGGCAAAGCCTTTAGGATTTTTACGGTACTGATTCAGCATATTACGGGAGGATCCATCCTCTAAGTATTCGACATAACACAGGACCTCATTCATGAGAAGCATATCAAAATCCTTGTCCAGCATGTAATACTTATACGCTAATCCAACATACTTCTCTCCTTTAAAAATGGGATAGGGGTATTTTTTAGTCAGCTCTGTTCGATAAACAAGCTTTTTATCTCCTGTGACTTTATGTTTATAATATAGGTCAAATAAAGTGGATGTCCTTACATCAGCAGGCAGCTCTGTTCCAATAATTGTATGGTCCTTAAAGGCATCCAGTCCAATGATTCCACTGATATTTTTTGACCCGTGTTGTTCCCAGAAAGCCAAAATTTTTTCAACTGCTTGCTCAGGCATAAAATCATCTGAATCTATGCATACGTTTAATTCTGTATCAATGGCTTCATAAGCAGTATTATGTGCCCCGTGCATGCCCTGGTTTTCCTGCCATATATAATGAATTTCCAGCCTGCTCTCCCTCATCCATCGGCTAATTAACTCTTTTGTATTATCTGTTGAACCATCATCAATAATTAACCATATAAAATTTTGATTTGTTTGTTTTAAAAGACTGTTATAACAGTTTTCCAAACAATATCCCCGATTATAAGTAGGAGTAAATATTGTTAGGGCTTTCAACCGCTGTCACCTCCGATTTTATCCAAGTAAAATTGTTCCAGTCGGCTGGCGGTTTTTTGGATATCGTAGCCTTGGCCTGCAATCGTCTCCGCGTCTGAAACCCGATTCAAATTTGTTTCTTTTATCTTTTTCAATTTTTCTGCCCAATCTGCATGATCATTCAAAGCCGCAAACTCGACTAAACCTAAATGTAAATCTGCTTCTTTAGAAATAACGTCAGATATTACACAAGGTAAACCCGCGGCCTGTGCTTCAATCAAAGAGACGGGGATACCCTCATGCAATGAAGGAAAAAGAAAGATATCAAATGCCTGCAACAATAAATGAATATCACTTCTAGGTCCCAAAATGATGACACGTTCTTCAAGCTGGAAATCCCTTACTTTCTTCTCAATGCCATTACGTAAAGGACCTTCTCCCACTAATATTAGAATTGAATTTTTATCTTCTTTTTGAAATTGAGCAAATAAATCAATTAAGAATGAATGGTTCTTTTGCTTGTTAAAACGACCGACATGTCCTAAAACAAACGCTTCATCTCTGATATTTAGTTCCGTACGGATCTGTTTTTTCGTTTTTATAGAAAACACAAATCTTTCAGTTTCAATTGCATTTTTCAGTATTTCAGCAGTCCCGGATTTTTTAAAAAGCCATTTTGCAGCATCAGTAGAACATGCCATTAAATGGGTTGCATTTTGTTTAATAAAATGGCCAGCATACCATTTATACAGCCTCACTGCACCATTTCCCTCGCTTCTGGTATTATGGCTATGGGCAATTCTGACTGCAACACCCTCAGCCTTTGCCACTCTTAGAACAAGGCCGCTCATGCGATCCATATGGGAATGTACAACTTTATAGTTGTTATGTTTCTTAAAAAAAGTGTGTAAGTCCCTTAAATACTTAATATGGCCGCTCTCTGATATGTAGGGAATTTTATAAATTGTTCCGCCTAAACTCCTAATTTCTTGATCAAACTCACCTTCTTTACTGGTAAGAAAATCAAATTGCACCTTTGAACGGTCGATATTTCTGTATGCATTCATAATGAGCATCTCAGCCCCGCCCCTGTTCATATTAACTACGGCGTGGAGAACTCTTAATGGGCTGCCCATTGGAACTCCCCCCATTCCTTCCAGTACTGGTCATATATTAATGATTGTTCTACTAGCACTTTATCCACAGCGTATTTATTTAAAATCCTCTTTCGCCCATTTTTTCCAAATTGCATTCTCAATTCCTCATGATCATAAAGCAGCTTTATCTTTTCAGCAAAATTCACCAGATCCTTTTGCTTCACTGTCCAGCCATTTATACCATTTTGTATTAATTCGTTATGTCCTCTATTTTCACTGGCAATAACGGGGAGCCCGCATGACATTGCCTCCATGATATTGACTGGAAGGCCTTCGCGAAAACTCGATCCTAAAGCAGCATCAGACATTTTTAATAGCTTTTCCACATCATTCCTGTAACCAAGGAAATCAATATGGTGTTGAAGTCCCAATTCAGCTGCCAAATTTTTGCACGTCTCTACTAATGGTCCATGCCCTGCAAGAAGCAGCTTGACATGCGGTATATCTCTTTTTATTTGACCCATCAATTTTATTAGGAGCTGCTGATTTTTATTTTTGTTGAATTCCGCAGTGTAAATCATTAAAAAGTCATGAGGCTTATACCCATACTCTGAACGGAGTAATTCCTTCTCATTCCTTTCTGCAGGACGATAGATGCGAGTATCTACTCCCACTCCATGGACATGTTTGATCTGACATGCAGTAAAAGGATGCTTTTTAGCCAGTTCATAATCTTCCTTATTAATAGTAATTAAACAGTCTGTAAAAGATGAGAGATAGATTTCAATTGGATAATAAATGAACCAGTTTTTAAGAGGTGCCCCCTTACTAAAGTGGAATCCATGGGCTGTGTAAAGTATCTTTGTTCCCAGTTTCCTGTTTTGACGTGCTGCCAAACGGGTGATCACACCGCCCATGGGGGTATGGCAATGAATGATTTGATATTGATTTTTTTCGATAATTCCCTTGAGTTCTTTATAGGCTTTCACATTATTCTTGCTCAATGGCGATCGTTCAATGGGAATATGGTACTTTTTATCTACGAACGGAAGCTCCATCTCTCCACATGCAGCAACATGAACTTCCCAGCCCTGATCCTTGAACCATTTTAAATAGGGTAGATGAAAGGCTTTAAAATGCAGATCAACCGTTGCAGTGAATAAAACTCTTTTCATATTCTCAACATCCATTCATACAGTATTTACTCTTTTGTCTCAGTTTTTATTTGAACTTAAAACACCAAACTTCTTGAACAAAGCCAGTATTCATTTCACTAAAACTTAAATTTACTAGGAAACAGACATTGAATATAAGGCAGCCTCAGATTCTTTCTTATTAGCAAGCATTATCAATCTATGTCTTAACTCTTCCTCATCGAGTTGTCCATAGATAGATATCATCTCTTCAATTTCTTGCATATATAAACTTGCTGCTTTTCCTATATAAATATTAGGGTGAATTTGTTTTTCATGGACTTCTTCATTATTCAGCAGCTCTTCAAATAACTTTTCTCCCCTCCTCATTCCAGTGAATAAAATACCTATATCATCCAGCGAATTTCCTGATAGCTTTATTAAGTTTTTTGCAAGGTCAACAATTCTAACTGGTTCTCCCATATCTAAGACAAATATCTCTCCGCCTTTTGCAAGAGCCCCGGCCTGAATTACTAATTGTGATGCTTCTGGTATAGTCATAAAATATCGAACCATTTCCGGATGGGTAACCGTTACAGGACCTCCATTTTCAATTTGCTTTTTAAAAAGCGGAATCACAGATCCCCTGCTGCCCAGAACATTTCCAAAACGTACAGCAACAAATTTAGTCGGGCTTTCTTTATCCATATGTTGTATAACCATTTCTGCTAACCTTTTTGTTGCACCCATCACACTGGTTGGATTCACAGCTTTATCTGTAGAAATCATAACAAAGGTCGTTACATCATTCATTTGGGCAGCTTCTGCTGCATTCCATGTTCCTATAATGTTATTTTTTATTGCTTCCTCTGGATTTTCCTCCATTAGAGGAACATGCTTATGAGCAGCAGCGTGATACACAACATCCGGTTTGTATTCTCTCATGACTGCCATCATTTTTTTAATATCCTGAATATCTGCAATAACAGGAATAAATTGAATGTCGCTTTCAGCATATGCATCTTTAAGCTCATAATGTATGGAATAAATACTGTTTTCTCCATGACCCAATAGTATTATTTTTTTCGGATGAAACTTTGACACCTGCCGGCAAATCTCTGATCCTATCGACCCGCCAGCACCAGTTACTAATACCACTTTATTGCTAATGTTTTCTGAAATACTCCCGATATTTAATTCGACGGGTTGTCTGCCTAATAAGTCTTCTACCCTGACATCACGAAAATGGCTTAATGAAACTTTTCCTATGAGTAAATCCTCTAACATAGGCAGTATTTGTGTTTTTGCAGTTGTTTTAGCACATTCATTGAAAATAGTATTTAATTCCTTCTTATGTAAGGAAGGAATAGCTATGATAATATGATCTATTTCAAACAAACGTACAATTTCACCTATTTTATCCACTCCGCCCAACACTGGAATTCCTAAAATGTCCAGTTTTTGTTTTTTGCTGTCATCATCTATAAAACCAATTGGCATTAAATCAGCATCGTTTCTTTTTTTCAGCTGTCTTGCGACCATCACACCTGCTGAACCTGCACCAATAATTAATGTCCTTTTTATACTGCCTGGTCTATTAAGAATGGTCTCACGAAAAATTCTAACGCAATATCTAGAAGCTCCAATCAGCATAATTGTAACTAGCCATGCTACAACAATCTCCCGAAGATAGAGACTCT
Source organism: Heyndrickxia acidicola (assembly GCF_001636425.1). NCBI lineage: Bacteria > Bacillati > Bacillota > Bacilli > Caryophanales > Bacillaceae > Heyndrickxia > Heyndrickxia acidicola. The sequence continues at coordinate 399,038 of NZ_KV440953.1, read as the reverse complement.
GTGTGATCAATGTCTGAACTGAACCGCCTGCAAGGATTGATAAACTTACCGCTTTGCAAATACTAAGGATTTCTCCTGCACTGGCATACTCCCAGGCTTTTTTATATAACTTTAAATGAAATGACATCACATGATAGCAAATCAATATAACGAAAAAACTATTCATGACTGGAAACGTTAATTTTAATAAGGCATTAGAAACTAATAAATGACTGAAAAAAAAAGCTATAATAATGATAAACGTATCAATAAGCATGAATAATGATATTCTTTGTTTATACGTCACTGTCATCACCCTTTTCAATTACTTTTTTCTTGACTTCGTTAAATTCCTTTGATGATAACCACTCATTTTACAGTTAGGCTCTTTTTTGAAAACGTTATTGCTATTTGTGTAAATAAATCTAGGATACACAACCTTCAAGCTTGAGGACGCCACGATGACTCACTTAATACGGATTTAACTTTTGCGAAAAACAACAATCAATGCGAAAACAGCCTCCAGTTAAGAAAAAACAAAATGCAACAAGTTTGTTATTATTTCTTAATTGGATATCGTCAAAAGATAAAAAAACAAATTACATTCTCACGTATGGAAGAGAACATAATTTGTTTTTTTATGAGGCTCTTATCGTAAACTTTACTATTGACATGCAAAAAAAAATTGAAATGCCAGGTTCTATAATAATTAGAATTAGATTAAGAAAAGATGCCCTGAAGATGGACAAAATAAGGATTTATCATTTGTTCGTCAAAACCATAATCAGTGGGGAAACAGCCTTCTATAATGAATTGGGGCATCTAACCCCCCCTCACAACACACTATCGACGACCGGCGTCTAAGGTTTTTATACCCACAGCATGTCCGAGTGCCTTCATGTAATAGCGGCAAGAAGGCATCACCGAAATATTTTAAAACGAACTTTTTTGTTCATTATATGGAACGAAGAGTTCAACAGCATTCCTTGCGCTTTGCACCTGATGTATCTGTCTCTTTCTTTAACCCTAGGGATATAAAAATTGGGATCCTTCAGTGCCTACTCATTGAAAATGACACCTACAAGATTAGCTTTTGCAAATTCCAAAACCTTTCTGGTTTGAGCTGCTTTTGACAACGAAGTTTTTCCCTTTTTTAAAACTAATACGACTCCGTCACATTGACTTGCCAAAAGCTTAGTATCCGTTAGATCTAAAATTGAATGTGAATCGATAAGAATGACATCATAAGCATGTAGGGTGGAATTTAATATGGACTGCATCCTATTGGAATCCAATTGCGTTCCTATATTGGAATACATACGACCTGAAGCCAAAATATCAAGTCCTGCAATACCAGTGTGGTGTACTGCTTCATAAAAGGCAGATTTATTATTTAATATATCAGTCAACCCTGGAGAATTGGGAACATTAAATACGGTATGCATTACTGGATTACTAAAGTTTGCATCGATTAGAAGGACTTTCTCATTATTCAGGGCCATTGTTACCGCCAAATTTGCAGCACTAGTCGATTTACCTTCTCCGCTGCTTGGCGAAGTTATTAAAAATGCTCTGCTTTTCATTGTATCCATAGAAAATTTTATGTTTGCCTCAATCATTCGATACTGTTCTGAAATAATAGAATCAGGATGTGTATAGGTAATAAGAACGTTATTTTTTTGCGGTTTGATTCTCCTGCTATAACCCAATTGTTCCACCCCTTGAATACATAGGCTTGATAATTTTCTTCTTAATGTTTTTTTTGCTCATTCTGGATATTTCCCCCAATATAGGAAGACCAAGTACAAGTTCAATTTCCGTTTCTGCCTTAACTGTTTCGTCAAGTGACTCTAAAAGAAAGACTAAGCCAACACCTAGAAAAATTCCTGCTGCCAAAGCAATCAAAATGATCCGGTATTGATTTTGATTAATCGGCGATGGATTTACTTTAGCAGGCGATAACAAGGCAACTTTGTTAAACCCCACAATATTTGGAATCTCATTTTTAAATATAGTTGCCGTTGTGTTAGCAATTTGAGCTGCACGATTAGGATTATTATCCGTTACCACAATACTTACTACCTGGGAACTGTCGATACTTTCAACATCAATTTTATTGGCCAATGCTTCAGGAGTGGTTTGAAGTCCCAACTGTTCAACGACTTTTTCCAGCACAGTAGGGTCCTTAATAATTACTTGCAAAGTTGTCCTGTAATCAGGATCTGCACTGATGATAATTCTGGAGGAAGTTTGATAAAGAGGAATATGAGTTGTGTAGCTATAAAACCCTCCCGCTAGTGCTCCTATTACTGCCATGGCAAAAACAACCCACATTCTTCTTTTTAGTACAGCATATAACTCCTTTAAATTGATTTCCTTTGTTTTTAAATGGTAGGTTTGATCCCTAAGGTCAACATTTTTCATGACAGGCACCCCTCAAATAGAAGTTAATAAATTTCTTTTGAAGACAGCAAAATCACTAAAAGAAGCATTATATATATCTTAAATTAATAATAGTTCTTTATAAAGAACAAGTCAACAATAAATAGTATAGATTATTCCGAATATATGCATATTCTCATTCTCATTGGCTCTGTTATTCTTGCCTGTTGGGAGCATTCACGTAGCATGCTCCAGCGGGTCTCCCCTAACACGCTGTTCTAAGCAGGAGCCTTATGCCTTCCTCTCCAATCAAAATAGGTTTGAAATCTGCATTGGTCCTTATTAAAGTCATCCCATTAAGTACCTTCATACTAATTATGCGATATTTATTCTATCAAATCATATATTGTCGTATTTTTTAAAGAACGATTGGTATTTAAAAAATATCATCGCTGTCAGTTTATGTAAACTATCTATATTCTAAAAATTTTGTTATTTACGCATAAGAAAGGCGTAAGCGCCTTGCTCATCCACGTACGAATTTCAGAGTTTTTGACTGGGATAAAGGAAAAACAGAGAGGTCGTTCACGAGCTGAAGTTAATTTATTGTAGGGAGGAGAGACCTAGAAATTCGCTGGCTAATTGTGCTGGAGTTAGAAAGAGATTGGTTAAATACTTATAAAAAGGATTTTTACAACCTTTAATAAGGCTCTTTTCGTAAACTTTGTTGCTAATTGACATAAAAAAATGTTTTAAAATCATGATTTACTATTAAAAGATGTGAATAACTTACAAAAAAATGGCACGATGACTGATAACATACGGAATGTTGCCTTGTACATAAAGAAACAATCTATGCGAGGTCAGCCTTTAATAAAAAACACCTGTATTTTTCGAATGGCTTCAGATTCGAAAAATGCAGGTGTTTAAAGCGGATTCCCTTTAACTCGCCTTATGCTCCAATCTCAGCTTATCTGCAACCATGGCAATAAACTCAGAATTGGTCGGCTTCGCCTTTGTCATGCTGACCGTATAGCCAAATAAAGAGGAAATGGATTCAATATTTCCACGGCTCCAGGCAACTTCAATAGCATGGCGGATAGCCCTTTCCACACGGCTGGCAGTTGTATTGAACTTTTTGGCAATATCAGGATAAAGGACCTTAGTAATAGATCCCAGCAGTTCGATGTCGTTATAAACCATTGAAATGGCTTCCCTTAGATACATATAGCCTTTGATATGGGCAGGGACGCCAATTTCATGGATAATGCTTGTGATGCTGGCATCAAGATTTTTAGGTTTTTGCTCGCTGGAACGCAGTGGAGTGGATTTTTTAATCATTGAACTGGATTTGCCGCTGACTTGTCTGATTTGATTTACAAGGTTGTCCATATCAAATGGTTTTAATACAAAATAGGAAGCCCCTAATTCAACCGCTTTCTTTGTCACGTCTTCCTGGCCAAAGGCAGTAAGCATAATAACATTTGGTAGTGTCGGAAGGCTGGATTCGCGAATCTTTTGTAATACTCCCAATCCGTCTAAATGTGGCATAATAATATCTAATATTAATACATCCGGAATGGTTTCTTCTAAAAGCTCCAAACATTCTTGTCCATTATGAGCGATTCCTGTGATCTCCATATCCTCCTGAGATGATATATATTCCTCCAATAAACCCACAAGTTCGCGATTATCATCCACGACAAAGACTTTTATTTTCTTCACTACAGTTCCTCCTCAACAATATATCACAATGATAAAGCTCTTTTTTATCTAAAGAACATTTTCGACAAGTGAAGTTAAAATCCTTCTATTTCTTTAATTTAATTCAAAAATATAAAGTTTTCTTTGATTTTCTTTAAAATACTCGTGATTTCGACTATATTCGCTACATATTGAGTGATTGTCGAAAAATCTTTAAGCTTATCATAGCATACATCCCTATGGGAATCTATGTTTAAATATTCAAAAAAATAAAAGAAGATTTATGAACAGTGACTTCATGTATTGTTGGACGATGTGACGCCAAAACAATGAGATCCAGATCATTTTCTCATATGTAAAGATTTTGTACCTCTTAAACAGCTTTTAGGATTAACAAAAGAAAAGCAAGCTAAAATCGATTAGCTTGCTTGCTCGGTTTGGTTTTTGTATATGTTGATTCCTGCTTCGTGCAGCATCCATTCAATATGGACTCCATAACCTGAAGTCGGATCATTGACGAATACATGAGTTACTGCACCAATGATTTTCCCATCTTGAATGATTGGGCTTCCGCTCATTCCCTGTACAATACCGCCCGTTTTCTTTAGAAGCTTAGGGTCTGTTACCTTAATAACCATCCCTTTTGTAGCTGGAAACTTTTGCGGAACGGTACTGACAATTCGTATATCGTATGCTTCAACTTTATCGCCATTCACAACTGTAAGGATTTTTGCTGGACCATCCTTCACCTGATTGGATAATGCAATGGGCATCGGTTTATCATACTGTCCGTTTGTTAAAGTAGTATTGAGCTTTCCAAAGATGCCAAAAGGGCTGTTTCGGTTGATATTGCCAATCGTCTTGTTATCCGCTGAAAAACGTGCAAGCTTTTCTCCTGGATTTCCATCCTTCCCTTTTTCAATGGAAGTCACAGTTGATCGAACAATTTCACCGTCTTTTACAACAATCGGTTTTTTTGTATCCATGTCCGATATTACATGGCCCAATGCGCCATATTTTTTTGATTGGGGATCTATAAAGGTCATAGTTCCGATTCCTGCTGCAGAATCTCTGATATAAAGACCTAATTTATATGTGTCCTCTGAAACATCCTTTAATGGCATTAAATGCGTTTTAAAGGTCCCCTGTTCTCTTTGAATGGTAATATTGAGCGGCTTGTTATCCTGGCCTGCTTTCTGGACAAAAGGAGCGACATCTGACATGTCTTCAATTTTCTGCCCATTTATCATCGTGATAATATCTCCCACTTGTATGCCTGCCTTTTCGCCTGGAGAGACATTGCCTTTTTTTGTTTCAACGAGATGATGGCCGACAACCAAAACACCGAGAGTATTAAGCTTGACACCAATTGATTGTCCACCGGGAATCACTTTCACGCTGCGCAAAACATTTACATCTACCTTCTTGATTGGCAATCCTGCAAATTCAAGAAACACCTGGTCTTGTCCAATTGCTTTTCCTTTAATGGAGACTGAATCAGGACTCTCGTGTACATTTATATTTTTTCCTGTTGTCATAACAGCAGCTGTGACTGCAGATGACTTGCTAAATTGAAACTTATCACCCTGCAACATGGTGATTGTATTTGGAATGTGGAGATATTCTTGAAAAGGTTTTGAAAACCCGATAAAACATAATGAAACAAGGAGAAATCCACCTATCATTTTCCTAAGGAATTCCCAACTCAAACTCTTCACTCTCCTCGCTTCTAGTCCACACTTTTCTTTGGCCTACACCTTTTTCTTTATATACGTGCATCCTCACAAATGAGGAAAGGATCTTCTCAGGATTATTTCATTCCGATTAGATAATTGGCTACAGTCTTAGATTAGCCTTGAAAGCTGAGAAATATAACATGAGGTCAAGAAAAAAACCTGCACGAAATGGATAGTGATGCCAATTAAGCATTATAATATTACTATGCAAAAAAGGAATAATAAAAATGCTTCAGGTTTAAATACAGGAGGATTTCTGCACTCTCTTTATACCCTAAAGATTCATTTTATTATTCCTTTATCTATTGCTATTTATGTTTAATGGAATATGCCAGGCCTAATAATTCTCTTGCATGCTCTTTTGTCAGGTCTGTTATTTCCACACCGGATATCATACGGCCAATTTCTTTAATCTTATCGTTTTCTCCCAACACCTTTACAGCAGTGCTTGTTCTCCCTTTTTTCGTTTCTTTCATAATAAACAAGTGAGTGTCAGCCATTGCCGCAACCTGAGGCAGGTGAGAAATGCATAAAACCTGGGAATTTACTGATACAGAATGAATCTTCTCTGCAATCGCTTGTGCCACACGTCCACTTACACCTGTATCCACTTCATCAAATATAATGGATGTTATACCTTGATGTTTTGAGAAAATGGTTTTTAAAGCAAGCATCATTCGGGAAAGCTCTCCACCTGATGCTACCTTAGACAATGCTTTTAAAGGCTCTCCAGGATTCGTGGAAATATAAAACTCAAGCTGGTCAAGTCCATCCTTTCGAAAAGGCGGATTAGCTGTATTTGCAAAATCATCAGCAGACGAATGGAAGTGTACCTCAAAAATGGTTTTAGCCATATAAAGCTCTTTCAATTCGCGGTGAATTGCGGCGGTTAATTTATGGGCCCATTTTTCCCGAATGTCTGTCAGCTGTTTGGCTTCAAGATGTAAATCTTTTTGCAGCATTTGGAGCTTTAATTGAAGCTGTTCAATATGGCTTTCTCTGTTTGTGATGGTTTCAATTTCTTCTTCAATCTTTGCACTGTATTCTAATATCCCTTCTATGTCGTCGCCATATTTTCTTTTTAACTGATTAATTTCGTTTAACCGGCTTTCAATTATATTTAAACGCTCTGGATCAAACTCAAGATTATCAAGATCATTACGTATCGTATGGGCAGCATCTTCAAGGATATAGAAAGAATTTGAAACCGATTCTAAAAGAGACTGATAATTGTTGTCCAGCTCAGCAGCTGTTTCAAGCTGATCCATAACATGTCCTATCCAATCAAGACCGCGGCCTTCACCACTAAGGGCTTCATAGCTGGTATGGAGACCTTCGTACAGTTTTTCAAAATTCATCAATTTTCTTTTTTCTTCTGTAAGCTCCTGATCTTCGTGAATCTGAAGATTTGCATTTTGTATCTCTTGAAGCTGAAATTGGATAAGATCCAGACGATGTGCCATTTGTTGTTCATTTTCACTTAGACCTTTTAATCGTACTAGCGTCTGCTCGTATTCCTTATAGACTTCTCGATAATTCGCCGCAGCTTGTTCAATTTCAGACGAGCCATATTGGTCCAGTAATGGTAGATGGAATGCTTCATTCATTAGCTCCTGATGCTCATGCTGGCCGTGAATATCCATAAGGGTGCCGCCTATTTCTCTAAGTGTGGCAATCGTCACAAGCTTTCCATTCACTCTGCAGACACTTTTCCCGGAACTAGATATATCCCTGTGCAGGACAACCATGCCCTCCTCAACATCAATGCCAAATTCACGGGCTCTTTCTACGCATGGGTGATGATCATTATCCAGTACAAAAAGACCTTCTATCTCAGCCTTCTTTTCACCATGGCGGACAAATTCAACTGAGCCTCTTCCTCCGACCAATAAGTTAATGGCATCAATAATAATGGATTTTCCTGCACCTGTTTCCCCGGTAAGCACTGTCAGGCCTTTTTCAAAAGAAAGGAATAACTCATCTATAATTGCAAAATTGCGTATCGAAAGTTCTTGTAGCACAGAACACTCACCTCTCCATTAAAGCATATCTATAAATCGCTGAGAAATGACCCCGGCTTGTTCAGGTAATTTACAAATTATAAGACATGTGTCATCCCCGCATAAAGTGCCTATAATTTCATCCCAATCTAAAATATCAACCAACGCGCCGACAGCATGGGCATTTCCTGGCAGGGTCTTCATGACAATCAAATGCCCCGCTGTATCCACACTCACAAATGAGTCTGTTAACGCTCTCTTCAATTTTTGCATAGGGTTAAACCGCTGATCAGCAGGCAAACTATATTTATATCTTCCGTCATTCATTGGAACCTTAACTAAATGCAGTTCTTTAATATCACGAGAAATGGTAGCCTGAGTTACAGGAAACCCGTAGCTTTTCAAGAAATCCACCAGTTCATCCTGTGTTTCGACTTCATTATTTGCAATAATTTCTCGAATTTTAATTAATCTTTGCCCTTTGTTCATCCGCTTCACCTTTCTACAACATGGATAAATATTCATGTATATGTTAGCTTATTTTCAGCTAATTGTATACTATCCTCTTCCTTACAACGTCAATCCTCTATCATTAAGAAAATGAGGTAAAAAATATTTCCCTTATATACTCTGGACATATTTCCTACTGTTTCCCATTCAGCCGTTCACTTTTTTTGTGGCATGCAGGTCCGTGAATCGGTTTGATGCTTTGCACCTGCTAATCGGAATGCCTTAAACAAATTTTTCAAAAGGCATTGCTTTTCTCTCCATTGACCACAGGACCTAAAATAACAGCTTTTAGAAAGCCTTATTTTTATAAGAAATGGAAAAAGAGCAGCTATTCCCTGCTCTTTTCCGCTAAAGTGGCATGTGCTTCAGCGACAACATCCTGAATCGATTGGGATAGATGATTCTGCCCTCCGATATTTTCACCAGGCCATTTTAAATGAATTAAAAACTCGATATTTCCCTCGCCTCCCGTAATTGGGGAGAAGGATAGATTTTCGACATGATAGCCCTCAGCTAAAGACAAGTGAACAATTTTTTCAATTACCCCTTCGTGTACTTTTTTATCCCTGACAATTCCCTTTTTCCCAACCTGCTCTTTTCCAGCCTCAAATTGCGGCTTAATTAGCGCAACCACGTCCCCGCCAGGGACTAATAACGTCCTTAAGACAGGGAGGATTAGAGAAAGAGAAATAAACGAAACATCAATACTTGAAAAATCAGGCATGTCCCTTACTAAGTCTGCAGGAGTTACATAACGGAAATTTGTCCTTTCCATTACGACTACCCGATCATCCTGCCGAAGCTTCCATGCCAGCTGGTTATACCCAACATCCAGGGCATAGGACATTTTTGCACCATTTTGAAGTGCACAATCCGTAAAGCCTCCCGTGGAAGATCCAATATCCAGCAGTACTTTCCCTTTAATGTCTACATCAAAAACATTTAACGCTTTTTCGAGCTTAAATCCGCCTCTGCTCACATATGGCATCACATTGCCCTTTACAGTGAGTTCTGCATCCTCGTCCACTTTTTCACCGGGCTTATCCAGCCGAGTCTCATTTGAATACACCAGACCTGCCATAATAGCCCGTTTTGCTTTTTCTCTTGTTTCAATTAAACCGCGTTCCACTAGAAGTATATCTACTCGTTGCTTTTTTGTTTTCATACCGATGCCCTTTTTTGATTTTTAGATAGCATAGTAAGCAGACGATTCACCGTATCCTCGGTCGTCATGCCTATTTCCTGGAGAAGCTCGTTCACGCCTCCGTGCTCAATAAATTGGTCAGGAATTCCCATGCGCTCAATTACATTGTGATAATACCCCTTATCATGGGCGTACTCTAATACTGCGCTTCCAAATCCGCCTTGAAGGACGGCTTCTTCAATGGTTAAAATCGGCATACTGCTGTTTAGCAGCTCAGCCATCATTTTTTCATCCAGAGGCTTAATGAAGCGAGCATTAATGACTTTTATAGACAATCCTTTTTTCTGTAAAAGATTTGCGGCTTCCAATGCCATAGGAATCGTAGTGCCAAACGTTAAGATGGCAGCATCTGTTCCATTTCTTAAAACCTCCCACGTCCCGATTGGAATGGCTTTAAGCTCTTCATCCATCGGTACACCATATCCATTACCGCGGGGAAATCTCATGGCGATTGGTCCGCTGTTATATTCTATAGCGGTCTGGACCATGTGCTGGCCTTCATTTTCGTCCTTTGGCATCATTATCACCAGATTCGGAACGTGGCGTAAAAAGGCAATATCAAATACTCCCTGGTGCGTTTCACCATCCGCTCCGACCAGCCCTGCACGGTCAATTCCGATAAATACGTTTAAATTCTGGCGGCAAATATCATGTACGACCTGATCATAAGCACGCTGAAGAAATGTCGAATAGATGGCCAAAAATGGCTTCATATCCTGGGTAGCCAATCCTGCTGCCAGAGTAGCTGCATGCTGTTCGGCAATCCCTACGTCATACATGCGGTTTGGCAGCTCCTGTGCAAATTTTTCCAACTTTGAGCCAACAGGCATAGCTGGTGTGATTGCAACAATTCTCGGATCCTTTTTGGCTAGTCTTAACACGGTATCACTGACAAGTGCGCTCCATGCAGGTGGAGCATTAACCGGCTTAATTAAGTCACCGGTTTCAATTTTATATTGACCCGTACCGTGCCAGGTTCCTTTTTTGTCGTTTTCAGCAGGTTCATACCCTTTGCCTTTTTTCGTAATCACATGTAAAAGAATCGGACCCTTTGTTTTTTTAGCGTATTGGATGTTTTCAAACAGAGCCTCATAGTTATGACCATCAACAGGGCCTAAATACGTAAATCCAAGCTCTTCAAAAAACACGCCGGAAACCAAAAGGTACTTTAGGCTGTCTTTTACCCTCTCAGCCGTTGCGGCTAGCTTACCGCCGATCGCAGGGACCTTCTTCAAAAGAAGCTCCAATTCATCCTTTGCCCGCTTATATTTACCTGCTGTCCTTAGTTTTCCTAACACGTTGTGAAGGGCACCCACATTTGGTGCAATAGACATTTCATTATCATTCAGAACGACAATCAAATCCTTTTGTTCATGCCCAATATGGTTCAATGCCTCAAGCGCCATGCCGCCTGTTAATGCTCCGTCGCCAATTACAGGGATAACAAAGGATTTTTCTCCTTTTAAATCCCTTGCAATTGCCATGCCCATGGCAGCAGACAAGGATGTTGAGCTATGGCCTGTTTCCCAGACATCATGTTCACTCTCACATCTTTTAGGAAAGCCGCATAGCCCCTTAAACTGCCTCAATGAGTCAAATTCGCCTGCACGCCCCGTTAAAATTTTATGGACATAGGATTGATGCCCGACATCCCATAAAATTTTGTCCTGCGGGCTGTTAAAGCATTTATGGAGAGCAATGGTTAGCTCTACAACACCTAAATTTGGCCCGATATGGCCGCCCGTTCTAGATAGCTTTTCTATTAAGAATTGGCGAATATCATCACTTAACTCTTTGAGGTCTTCAATATCCATTTTCTTAAGAAAAGACGGGTCCTTAATTGATAAAAGATCCATAATGGATCACTCGCTTTCGTTTCTGAGTATAAGCAGTACTAATGCTTCGTTCATCTAATATATTTCCATACAGCAGTGCATTTGGTATATTTTCTCATATTATTTTCTTTCCTGACAAATTTTAACGATACCATTAGAATTCCCTCTAAATGTGATGTTAACCTTTTCACCGGGGCTAATTTCCTATTTAAACAACTTTTTCTACTAAGGCACTTTATGTTAAGTAGATAAAAAGATAAAAACCATTGGAAAAGAACCTTTCATGAAAAAACCGCTAACACAATGTGATAACGGCATGCCAGTACTCGTATTATGGAGTTTTACTGCCTCTTTGCACCAGTTATATATGGACAATGTTTTTTATAATCCTATTCATACTTGGAATTTTATTAGTATTATAGCATAGAGCTGACAACTGCTCAATGAAGGATCAATTATCTCTTACAGCGATTAAATCTGTCATTTGTTCGAGCAGATGGGTATTTACCTCAATATTGTTTAATGCAGTCTTTGCATGTTGAATATGGGCCATTAGCTTATCCTTGGCACCCTGCATATTCAATAATGAAGGATAAGTACTTTTGTGATTCGTCACATCACTGCCAATCGGCTTGCCCATTTTTGCCTGGTCCCCTTCAATATCAAGAATATCATCACGGATTTGAAAGGCAATCCCAAGATTCCTTGCAAAAATATCGAATTGCTCTAACTGGGAACGGGAGGCACCGCCAATAATGGCTCCTGCTAATACACTGTAGGTCAATAGCTTACCAGTTTTATTAAGGTGGATATATTCAAGGTCCTGCAAAGTCAGCTTACGGTTTTCTCCCTCCATGTCTGCTACCTGACCCCCAACCATTCCTTCAGGTCCCGACATTTTTGCTAAAAGAGAAACCAATTGCACTTTTTGCTCATTTGTAAGCCTTGTATCCTCAGTGATAACCTGAAAACTGTACGTCAAAAGCCCGTCTCCAGCCAAAATGGCCATTGCCTCTCCATATACCTTGTGATTAGTAGGCTTTCCGCGTCTAAGATCATCATTGTCCATTGCCGGAAGGTCATCATGGATTAAAGAATAGGTGTGAACCATTTCCAGAGAACAAGCAGCTGCCAGTCCTTTCTCAATTTCCTCTTGAAAGGCAGCAATGGTTGCTAAAAGCAAAATAGGACGAATTCTTTTCCCTCCTGCTTGAAGAGAGTAATCCATTGCACTTTTAATCACATCAGGACCTTCCAGCCTGGAAATGTATTTTCCAAGCTCCGTTTCAACGATCTTAATATTTTTTTCCATAAAAGAATTTAATGCTTCCATCAGAAACCCTTACCCTTCCTCTTGAATAATAAAATCCTCTTCTCCGTCCTCGGTAATAACTTTTGTCAGCTGTTCTTCAATTGTTTTCAGCTTATCATGGCAAACCTTTGAAAGCTCCATCCCTTTTTTATAAATGGAAATAGCTTCTTCGAGAGGAACATCCCCTTCTTCCAAACGCCCCACAATCGTTTCCAGCTGGTCCATCGCTTCTTCAAATGAAATTTTATCCGTCATGATTTTTTCTCCTCTCAATCTGGTCTACTGTACAAGATAGTGTACCGTCAGACAGCATAACTTGGATTTGATCTCCTGTTTTCGTTTGGTCAACACTTTTTAAAAGATTTTCATTTTCACTGTACGCCAGGCTGTAACCCCGTTCCATAACTTTTAATGGACTTAATGCTTCAAGCACAGTCAGCTTCCTGGAAAACTCCTGCTGTTTTTCTTTCAATATTCTTTGAGTGTTTAGAAGCAGCTCTTTTTTCGTCCTGTTAAAGCGGTCACTCTGCTGTTTAATCTGCAAAGACGGGCTTTTAAATACCAGCCGCTGCTGGAGTGAACTTAATGTTCTAGATTTATGGTCAACAATTTGCTTTGTATCCCTCGTTAACCTTTCATTTAAACGGTCAAGCTGCTGCAGCTTTGGTTCATACAAGCGGTATGGATTTCGAAATATATAGGACCGCTCAATAAATTCGAGCCTCTTTCGCTGGTGGCGAAGTATATCCGATACACTCCGGATTAAACGGGCTTTTCGATTCAAGACTCTCTCCATCAATTCATCAATATGCGGAACAGCCAGTTCTGCTGCACCAGTCGGGGTTGGTGCCCTAAGGTCAGCTGCGAAATCAGCAATGGTAGAATCAGTTTCATGGCCAACTGCTGATATAATTGGGATTTCAGAATGATGAATGGCACGGGCAACGATTTCTTCATTAAAAGCCCATAATTCTTCTATGGATCCTCCGCCTCTGCCCACAATTAATACATCTGCCTGTCTCATGTCATTTGCTTTTTGGATAGCTGCAGCAATGGACTCTGCAGCTTTTTCTCCCTGGACAAGCGCGGGATGGAGAATGATTTTTCCAATTGGGTACCGCCTTTTAATGGTGGTGATAATATCCCTTACAGCTGCGCCAGTTGGAGAGGTAATTACGCCGATCACATTTGGATAGGCAGGAAGCGGCCGTTTCCTTTCAGGAGCGAATAAGCCCTCCTCAGAAAGCTTTTCTTTTAGTTGTTCATAGGCAAGGTATAATGCACCGACTCCATCAGGCTGCATGTCTTTGGCGTATATTTGGTATTGGCCGCTTCCTTCGAAAACAGATATGGATCCACGCAGCATTACATTCATTCCGTTTTCAGGAGTGAATTTTAGCTTCCGGTTTGCAGCAGCAAACATTACAGCAAGAATTCGCGCTTTATTATCCTTAAGAGTAAAGTACATGTGTCCGCTCGAATGCTGCTTAAAGTTTGATATTTCCCCTTTGACATAGACGTCGGCTAGATGGGGATCGGCATCAAATTTTCTTTTTATGTATTTGGTTAATGCATGTACAGTTAAATATTGTGGATTAGACATGGTAACACCCTTTACTTTTATATAGGCTGTTTTCGCATGGTTTTTTTCTTTACGTACAAAGGATAAATCGATGTTTTGCACGTATTCATAGCACCTTTTCGTAATCAATTTTTTGCGTCAAATGGCAAAGAGCAATTATATAAAAGACATTATTTAAAAACTCTGTTGTTTTTCAACTCATTCATGGGAAACAGCCATGCTTCGTTCCTGTTGCCGCCAATTTATCATTTAGTAGAAGAAAAGCTGCTTCCTGACAATGGAAGACAGCTTTTTTTCTTATTATACAACGACTGACATGATTTTACGACAAATTAACTGTTTTTGGCTGATATAAGAGTATTGTAAAGAAGCATCGTTATCGTCATAGGTCCTACCCCGCCTGGAACAGGAGTAATATAGGCGGCTTTTTTTTCTGCTTCTTCAAAATCTACATCCCCGCATAATTTCCCGTTTTCATCACGGTTCATCCCTACATCAATCACTACCGCTCCTGGTTTAATAAAAGACTCTTTGACGAACTTGGCCAAGCCCACTGCCGAAATGAGAATATCTGCTTCTCTGGTATAGGATGCAAGCTCTTTCGTTTTTGAATGACAGTATGTTACCGTGGCATTTTCATTTAAAAATAATTGCCCCACTGGTTTGCCGACGATATTGCTTCTTCCAATAACCACAACATGTTTTCCCTCGACTTCAATTCCTTCATATCGAATCATCTGCATAATGCCAAAAGGCGTACATGGCAAAAAAGCATCCTGCCCTGTCATCATTCTTCCGATATTGATAGGATGGAACCCATCCACATCTTTTTTGGGGTCAATGGCTTCTATGACTTTTGATTCTGCAATGTGTTCTGGCAGTGGAAGTTGGACCAGAATGCCATGAATAGAGTTATCACTATTCAGCTCTTGTATTTTATCTAGCAGCACATCTTCAGAGATGGAAGAGGGGTATTCTATCAGAACAGAATGAATGCCTGCCTCCTTGCAGGCTTTTTGCTTATTGTTTACATACGTACGGGAAGCAGGGTCATTTCCGATTAAAACAACCGCTAATCCAGGTACAAGCGCCTTTTCAGAAAGCTCATGGACTTCTTTCCTTATATTTTCCCTTAAGTCTGCTGCAATTTTCTTCCCATCAATCCGTCTGGCTTTCATACAACCACCCCTTGCAACATTATTTTCCGCTTGATTCCTTCACTTTTGAAAGAATGCCGTTGATAAATTTACTCGATCTTTCGTCACCGAAGCGTTTGGAAACTTCCAGCGCTTCATTTATCGCTACATTTGCTGGTACATCTTCGACAAAAAGCAGTTCATATACCCCAAGACGCAGGATATTTAAATCTACCTTTGCTAAACGGTTTAATGTCCATTTTTCCAAATGCTCTGAAATGGCTTTATCGATTTGCTCCAAGTGTTCAACCGTTCCTTCAACCAGTTGATTCAAATAAGGATCCGAGGCGGATTCTCCTAACACATTTTCAATTGCTTCGTTCGTTTCTGCCTCATTAATGTCTATTTGAAATAAAGCCTGGAGAGCTTTTTCACGTGCGATTCTTCTCTTCATTATTTAAATGGCTCCTTTGGTCATTGAATTCTTCTTTTTATTCTACTTTTAATATGCCAAATGGAAGATAAATCATGTTTAAAAATGAAATACCGGACATAACTAAGCGGAATGTTTTTTCCATACGTTTATTTATTTTACCAAAATGATTTTAGCATATAAAGAGCATGTTACGCACTGTTTAAACAAAAAATCGTAGCGAACGGATGAAATTCCAGCGTTTTTCTATGAAGGGATCCATACGGGAAGACTTGCTTTGAGGAAAGGAACAGAAAATAAGCACAACAGCTATTTTTAGCAGCAGGAGGATCCATTCACCCTTTGGTGCTTTAGTGTACAAAAGGGGTCTGGCCCCTTTTTTGCTTTAACGCGCTAAAACACTGAGACCATTAAAAAAGCCAAAGGTTTACCCTTTGGCCTTTTTGAGGCTTACATTTCCATTTGCAAGTCATTTTCTGCTTTTTGGTTCTCAAATTGGATGCCAACAATGTGGACGTTGATTTCATCGGCTTCGAGCGCCGTCATATTCAATAAGGCCTGGCGAATATTGTCCTGTACTTCCTGGGCAACGGCAGGAATGGATACACCGAAGTTCATGCTGCAGTAAACATCCACTTTAATGCCTTCCTCAGTAAGCTCGACTTTTACGCCCTTCCCATGGTTTTTTTTGCCAAGGCGCTCTGCAACACCGCTTGCAAAATTGCCTCGCATTTGCCCAACACCTTCGACTTCGGAAGCAGCTATGCCTGCTATTACTTCAATCACTTCCGGTGCAATTTCTACTTTACCGTAGTCGTCGCCTTCTTGTTCCATTTCTAGCATTTGATTCATTTCAGCCATACAAAGACCCCTCCACTATTAAAATTATTTCATCACATCGTATTTCTCAAGGAATTTCGTATTAAAATCACCTTTAACAAATGTTTCGTGTTCCAATAGTCTTAAATGAAAAGGGATAGTTGTGTGAATGCCTTCAACAACAAATTCACTTAAAGCACGTTTCATTCTGGCAATGGCTTCTTCTCTTGTTGCACCATAAGAAATAACCTTTGCAATCATAGAGTCATAATACGGCGGAATACTGTATTCAGGATATGCAGCTGAATCAATGCGGATGCCTATCCCTCCCGGCGGAAGATACATATTGATTTTACCAGGTGAAGGCATGAAATTTTTCTCAGGATTTTCAGCATTAATACGGCATTCAATGGCCCAGCCGTTAAATGTCACGTCTTCCTGAGCGAGAGTTAATTTTTCACCGGAAGCCACCAGGATTTGCTGTTTAATAAGGTCCGTTCCCGTTACCATTTCTGTAACTGGGTGTTCCACTTGTATCCTTGTGTTCATTTCCATAAAGTAAAATTTTGCATTGTTGTAATCATAAATAAATTCAACAGTACCTGCTCCTGTATAGTCAACCGCTTGGGCAGCCTTGACAGCTGCTTGTCCCATCTGTTCCCTGATTTCACTGTTCAGCGCAGGGGAAGGCGACTCCTCCAGAAGTTTTTGAAGCCTTCTTTGAATAGAGCAATCGCGTTCGCCAAGGTGAATGACATTGCCGTATTGATCAGCCATAACCTGAATCTCCACATGGCGAAAATCTTCAATATATTTTTCAAGATAGACACCCGGGTTACCGAATGCAGTAGCCGCTTCCTGCTGGGTAATATTGATTCCCTTGATCAGCTCTTCTTCATTTCTTGCAACACGGATACCTTTTCCGCCACCGCCGGCTGTTGCTTTAATAATGACTGGATATTCAATCTTATTCGCAATTTGAATTGCATCTTCAATATCTTTTATTACCCCTTGTGAACCTGGAACAATCGGAACTCCAGCCGCTTTCATCGTTTCACGGGCAACATCCTTAGTCCCCATTTTCGAAATTGCTTCAGGGCTTGGACCAATAAATGTTACATTGCACTCACGGCATAGTTCAGCAAAATCCGCATTTTCGGCTAAAAAGCCGTATCCTGGATGAATAGCATCACATCCAGTAAGTGTTGCAACACTAATAATGTTGGTAAAGTTTAAATAACTGTCTTTTGATGCCTTTGGTCCAATACAGTATGCTTCATCAGCAAGCTGGACATGGAGAGCCTCTTTATCTGCCTCGGAATACACTGCTACAGTTTCAATATCCATATCCCTGCATGCTCTGATAATACGGACCGCGATTTCACCGCGATTGGCGATTAGTACTTTTTTAATCATATCAGTTCGCTCCTTACTTGGACTTTACTAGGAACAATGGCTGTCCATATTCTACAAGCTGTCCATCTTTAACAAGGACTTCAACGATTTCGCCATCTACCTCTGCTTCAATTTCATTAAATAGCTTCATCGCTTCAACAATACAAACAACTGTGTTTGCTTGGACTTTGGAGCCTTCTTGTACATAAGGATCACTGTCCGGTGATGGAGATACATAAAATGTTCCTACCATAGGAGAAACAATTTTATGTAGATTTGCATCATTCACTGCTGAAACAGATTCTTGTTTCTGAACCTCAGAAATAGCCGGAGCAGGGGAAGCTGCAATACTCTCATGATGGATTGGCTGTGCAGGAATAACAGCTGCAGGAGGGGCTTGTACTGCATACTGAGGTTCTACAACCGTCACACCCGTATTTTTTTTCATCTTAATGGATGCACCCTCATGTTCGTATTCAAATTCATCAATGCTTGATTGGTCAATAAGCTTGATTAATTCACGAATTTCTTGCACTTTCAACATAATTACACCTCTTCATTAAATTTGTAAGAACAAGCTCTTGTTTTTCTTGTCTTATGAAGTATTTACCGTCACAGATTCAATTACCGTGAGCTTTCATTTTATATTATACCAAACTTTTTTTTATGTATGGCACCAGTTCTCTTTAAAAAGACGAACTACTAATATCATACGATAAGAGTGAACCTAAATTCAATATTTGAATCAGTTATCATCATTTCTATATAAATTAAAATTAGTTTTTTCTAATAAATTGATTGCCGGTGAAACCTGCTCCTTTGGGGTCTCCCTTAGTCTGCTCATCCCGCAGGAGTATCGTTTATCCGCTTCAATCTTCAAGGTAAAAACTTAAATTCAGCCTAGCTATACACTTTTAAACAGTTGGCTTTGTTAAAGGAATTTGTTGTTTTCTTTCTGTACTGTAAAATGAGCAAAAAAACGAGCAGTTTTCAACATAGAAAATTAACAGAGCTAAACAATAAAAAAACTGAGGAAAACTTCCCCAGTCCTATTTTTGAAATACTACTGCTATATTTTGTGCAGCATTCATTTCTTCCGATACCAGCCGTACGATATTATTTGCAGCTGTTTTGCTATGGCTGTTTGATTTTACTGTTACATGAACTTCATTTCCAGGATCTACTTCTACTAAAGCATCTGAATAGCCCTGAGACTTAATCATGCTCTCTAAAACCTGTTCCTTTTGGGCATTGGCCGTCAGCTGCTGCATTTCATCTGCTGCTTTGCTTCTTTCCTCTGCTGATAGGGACGTAGAGGCTAATTTATTTGTCAGTTCTTCTTTTTGCTTGCTGAATTTATCCTGGCGGTCCATCCGAATGGTTTCAAATACTTCATCAGTAGCATTTGTAGTATCGACTTTAATATTCTTCTTATTATCGGCAGTTGTTTGAGTTTTGTTTTGACTTTTAGTATTTTGGGATACCTTGTCCATCGCTGACAAATCACTTGATTTGGGTTCTGAAGTAACATAATAGACAGATAACACCACAACTAGACTTAGCATTGTCAATAACCAAACTGTTTGCTTTTTAAGTAACATGTAAAATTCCCCCTTAATTTTTTTTAGGCATAACAGATACTCGATAGGATGGCACATCCAAAGCGGTGGAAACAGCCTCTTTTATCAGTGCCTTTATAGCTATATCTCCAGCTCCCTCAGCAACAACGAGTACACCTGTTATTTTCGGCTTTTTCGTTTCTGTAACTAATGGCACTTCTTTATCACCTTCTCGAACG
Source organism: Heyndrickxia acidicola (assembly GCF_001636425.1). NCBI lineage: Bacteria > Bacillati > Bacillota > Bacilli > Caryophanales > Bacillaceae > Heyndrickxia > Heyndrickxia acidicola. The sequence goes on along the minus strand of NZ_KV440953.1, from coordinate 379,213 downwards.
ATGGCAAGCTTTTCATCTTTTGATAAATCCTCTATTTTTCTTTGTCCGCCTTTTTGGTCGCTCTCAGTAGTAGTTTGATTGTGGATGGTTGAATCTTTTTCATACACTTTACTCTCGGATGCATCCACATTTACAACGACGTCTACAGAACCAACCCCGGCAATTTGACTGAGAGCATCCTTTAACTCATTTTCATATCGCACCTCATAGTCTTTGCCGGTTAATGCATTGCTTTGCTTCTTTGAAGTAGTGCCAAAGGCAGCAACGGACTTTGGCGGCGCAGATGTATTCAGTGAGACAGCGCTGCTTTTCTTCGAGCTGCTTTGCCATATATTTGTTATGAGCATAAAGGCAACTCCAGCTAATAAAAGAATAAAAAAATACTGTAGTTTACCTCCTTTTTTTTCATTCACCTTTTGTTCCCCTGATTGAAAAAGCTTATCCTTGATCCAGTCGAACGGGCCCTTTTTATCATTCATTTGATGCGGGAACCCCCCCTTCAGATTGAAGTTGTATCTGATTACGGCTAATATTCCAACAATTGGACAGCAATGAAATAATATTTTTATCTTCTGTGTTTGTCTGAGTTTGAACTGGTTTTTCAGGATTGATCACGATTGGCTTTACTGCTGGAATCACCTTTTGGTCATCAGCATCTTTTAAGCTTACAATCACTTTTTCAATGTTGTTGGGATCCATGGATGTTTCTGCTCCACTTTTCATTTCTACCTTAATGGTCTGTATACTTTTTTGATATTGGTCCACCAACTCCCCATTTGCCTCTTTTTTTAATTGGACAGCCATTTGTTCTAATATATATGCATGCTGTGTCTTTTCTATTTCTACTTTTTTCATTTCTATTGAACTTTTCATTTCGCCATCATTTATTCCGTTTGCAGAAGACAGCGCTGCAAACATATTATCCATATTTTCAGAAGTCAGTTTTACAATAGGCGTAAGAATGATCGCAATAAGTAAAAGACCTGTTACCATTTTGGTGTATTTTTTCATAGAGGAATCCGGCATAAGCATGTCCACAATCATAGCTAACAGAATGAAGACAATAATATTTGAAACCCATTGTGTTAAATAATGCATGGGTTTATCCTCCTGTTATTGAATAATAGATTTTTCATCTCATCATCATCGTAATGTTTCCAGCGGTTATAATGATCGTAATGCTTAAAAAAAACATAAAGGCCACAATGGCAAGGGATGCAAAAACATAGACCATGTTCTTGCTGATCACATCCAGACAATTAATGATCGGGCTGTTGCCCAAAGGCTGCAATAGAGCTGCTGCAAATTTAAACATGAAGGATACTGCCAGAATTTTGATTGCCGGAAAGGCCGCTATAAGTAGTACTATGGCTACCCCGGCAATTCCAAGTGTGTTTTTTAATAGAGAAGAAGCCGTTATAACGGTATCAGCAGCATCTGTAAACATTCTTCCAATGACTGGAATGAAGTTTCCGGTTACAAATTTTGCGGTTTTTATGGTAATACCATCTGTTACTGCGGTTGCTGTCCCTTGTACAGAAATGACTCCCAGGAAGATTGTCATAAAAATACCAAGAATGCCTACACCTGCATTTCTGAGAAGCTTGGCCAGCTGTGTGGCTTTGTGATGCTCTGAAAGTGAGCTGACTATACTGAGAAGAGTCGATAAGAGAAGAAGAGGAAGAACAAAATATTTGATAAGCATGCCGCTGGTATTCATGAGGAATATGATGACGGGATGGAAAAATGCCGCAGATGTAATTCCTCCTGAAGAGGATATCAATGCCAGCAGCAAGGGTATTAGCGCAAGAATAAAACCCATCATTTTATTTACCGCTTCTTCAGTATAATCAATGGCTACGTGAAAACTGTTAAGTGCAATGATTATCAAAACCATAAAAACGATTGCATTGGCCACTTTGCTGATGGCTCCATTTTCAAAAGAAGTCTGTAGTGATTGAAGAAACATACTAAAAATGGTAAGAACGATTAACGATCCGAGAAGCTTTCCGTTCATCATTAATTGTTGAAAGGTAAATTTCAACAGTCCTTGAAACCATTCATTCAAGGAAAATTTTTTATCTCCTTTGATAAAATCCATAAGGCTGCCTTTCTGGCTGTCTGGGAGATATCCTCCGTATTGTGATTCAATGTTTTTCCAAAATGTCTGTAAGTCATCAAGTCCCAGCTGGTTCATTTGATTTTCCACTATGCTGTCTTCTACTTTTCCTGCAATCCCATTGTTTGTTGCTGCCTGTACGCTTATTTGTCCAAAGAAAAGGAGGATCGTTCCAATTATTAAAATCTGCATCCATTGCCGCATTTTTTCACCTCGGACAACTACCCCTTAGGGATTAGATTTAAGACTGTTTCTATGAGGACCGTTAGAATGGGAACGGCCATAGCGAGAATTAAAATTTTTCCTGCAAGCTCCACTTTTGCTGCCAATGCACTTTGACCGGCGTCTCTGGTGAGATGGGAAGCGAATTCAGCGATATAAGCAATGCCGATTATTTTTAAAATAGTTTGGACATACACCATATTGACATTGGCATTTTCCGCAATTTTTTCAATGAGCTGGATAATTTCATATACCTTGTCCACTAAAAAAAGAAAAATAGCAGAACCGGCAAATAAAACCAGCAGGAAAGCAAAATTAGGCTTTTGCTCTTTAATAACCAGCGATAGAAATGTAGCAATCAGCGATACTCCAACTATCTGTAAAATCTCCATTCTATACCTCCTTCGCTGTTTGGAGCCTGCTTATTCTACTATTATTTATTGGAAGAGAAAAACTGACTTGATTTTATCGAAAAGATCCGCCACGATTGATGCCACCATAAAAAGAATATAAATAAAACCGAATAACGTGACCCACTGGGCGTATTCCTTCTTGCCTACCTGATCTAAAATGGTGTGTAAAAAAGCGACTACGATTCCGACACCAGCAATTTTGAATATGACGTCTACATCAATTCCCATTGTAAGTCCCTCCCAAATGTCCAACCGCTAAAACTGCTAAATATCACATTTTCATTCATCCTTACATGCACGGAAACCGCTCAGCTTCAATCAGGCATGATATGTGCAATAAGGTTAAAATAATAGAATAATAATAAATAACCCTGTAAGAACCCCTATGCTTTTTGCCATTTTTTCATAGCGATGCTGACGGTCTCTGGCCTCTTCTTCCTCTCTCTCAAGATGGGTAAGAGCAAGAATGATTTGTTTTTGTTCGGTATATTTATCATGCTTTCCAAGATTCTCGCCTAACTGTTGAAGGATTTCATATTCCCCCTGTTTTAAAGCAGTCGTTTTCCAAATTTCTTTGAGGCTTGTTTCCCATGCTTCTTTTACAGTGGTGTTCATTGTTGTCAGCTTATTTGAAAAGGAAGCAAAGAAAGTTGAAAGCGGTTTTGGGAGCTGGGATGAGAGCTTCCGGGCTGCTTCATGCAGCGGTGTATGTCCGTACATAATCTCGGTCTCCAATGATTGGAGGCCATAGCGAAACATTCGCAGCTGTTTCGGCCTGTCACTAAGCCTCCTTGAAACTTCAAATCCTGCCCAGGTTGTTGAAAAAAGAATAAGGATTGCGCCTATTATTTTCAACACTGCTGAACACCTGCATTTAAAGGAATTCCGTTCCCTTTTTCGTCATAGATTCGGTGTATGGTTCCAGGACCATTGCTCCTGGTCAATTCTATAAACCTTTCAAAAACAGACTCCTGAATAATTTTTCTTAGAATCGGGCGTTTATGAAGATCTTCATATGAATGACCATGTGTAGTCATAATCAAAGTGACTCCTGCATTGACAGCTTCCATAATGGCTTGACTATCTTCCTCCCTGCCAATTTCATCTACAATGAGAACATCGGGACTCATTGATCTGATCAGCATCATCATTCCTTCAGCTTTTGGACAAGCATCCAATACATCCAGCCTTGGGCCAAAATGAAGCTGTGGGACACCCCGGACACAGCCCGCAATTTCTGATCGTTCATCAACTATTCCAACCTTCAAAGGAGGTATTTTTTTTTCAGGGATCCCGGAGGAAACGATACGGGCTAAATCTCTAAGAACGGTCGTCTTTCCGGTTTGCGGAGCCCCGATAATCATTGTGTGGCGCCACCTGCTTTTAAACAGCTGCGGAACAAGAGGCAAGGCTGCCCCTATTTTTTCACGGGCAATTCGAATATTAAATGAAGAAACATTCCGGATTGCTTTAACATGCCCTTCTTCTAGTATTACTTTTCCTGCAAGGCCAACTCGATGGCCGCCTTCTACAGTGATATATCCCTTTTTCAGTTCTTCTTCAAGTGTATAAAAAGAGTAGTTCGCCAATTTGTCGAGAAATTGCTCTGCATCTTTCTCCTGCAACCTATATGGCAGAAAAAAAGAATTTCCTCCTGCCATCAGTTCAATAGGCCGGTTAATGCGCAGCCTGACTTCTTCAAGTTTTTCTAAATTGTTATCCGGAAGCCGATGTATCATTTCTGAAATGGAATGCGGCAATATAGCAAGAATATTATCCACATACACTCCTCCTTCACCTGGTACGAATTAGCTGCAATCGTCTGTTTCAGCATCTTTGGGTTGTCCCTTAACCAAATAAGTACAAGCTCGTTAGTAAAATGTATTCAAACCATAACGATTTATGCGTAAAGGATTATAAATAATATTTGACATGGCTGTGGCTTTTAATAAGGTAAAGATTCGGAGTATGGTTAACTATGAAGGCAGCACAAGCCTCAACAGAACAAAAGGCTCTTGTTGAGATTGGAGAGGAATTCAACCTGCAGGATAACCAGGGCACTCTCCGTGTCTCTCGTAAACACCTATGTTGAACTGAAGTCATAGTTGTGGAGCGGAAGGCACGAGACTCCTGCGGGGAAAGCAGGCTTAGGGAGACCCCACAGGAGCTTGCGACGAGGAGGCTCCCGGCCGCCCCTCGGAAAGCGAGTGCCTGCAGCGGTAATCAACTTGCAGGATGACCAGGGCACTCACCATTGTCTCTGTTACATCCCATGTTGATTTGAAACCAAAGTTGATTGATCGGAAAGCACGAGACTCCTGCCGGGGGTACAGCGTGTTGGGGAGACCCTCGAAAGCTTGCGACAGCAGGCTTCACAACTGCCTGTGTAAAGCAAGTACCTGCAAAGGAAATTAAAATCAAATAAAAAAACTGATTGGATTCTCCAATCAGTTTTTCAAAAGGTTACAGCATTATGCTCTGGAAACGTATGAGCTGTCTGTAGTGTTAATGATTAATTTATCTCCCTGGTTCACAAAGAAAGGAACTTGAACAGTAAGACCCGTTTCCATTGTTGCAGGCTTTGTACCGCCGGAAGCAGTATCGCCTTTAATTCCAGGCTCTGTTTCAGTTACAGTCAATTCAACTGTATTAGGCAACTCCAAGCCAAGGGTTTCTTCCTGGAACATCATAATAAATACTTCCATGTTCTCTTTTAAAAATTTCAGTTCATATTCAATCGCATCTGAACTCAATTCAATTTGTTCATATGTTTCGTTATCCATGAATACGTGCTGGTCGCCGTTTGCATATAGATACTGCATTTTACGGTTATCAATTTGTGCTTTCTCCACTTTTTCACCTGCACGGAAGGTTTTTTCCTGAATAGCCCCTGTGCGGAGGTTTCTAAGCTTAGAGCGTACGAACGCGGCTCCTTTACCAGGCTTAACGTGTTGGAAATCAAGAACACGCCAGATTGCGCCGTCTACTCCGATTGTTAACCCTGTACGAAAATCGTTTACTGAAATCATGCTAATTTTCCTCCTGTAATCGGGCTCCATCTGTTTTATCAGATTATAAGCCCATATTCCAATCTACATTTTACTATAAAAGTCTTCTTTTGATATATATAAAAATCATTAACTAGAGATATTTCCCTAAAAAAACACTCCATTTCCTTCATAATTAGAGGAATTTTATAATATTATCAATTCTTTTGTCGAATGTGTGAGCAGTTCAATCGACTGATCCGTAATTAAAGCATCATCCTCAATCCGGACTCCGCCAACACCTGGGAGATAGATGCCTGGTTCTATCGTTACAATCATATTGGGCTCTAGGGCAAATTCAGAGCGGACGGAAAGACTTGGTCCCTCGTGAACCTCCAATCCGATTCCATGGCCAAGGGAGTGACCGAAGTATTCACCGTACCCATGATCTAAAATATATTTTCGTGAAACGGCATCCGCTTCTATGCCTGACATGCCAGGTTTAAGCGTGTTTACAGCCAGCAGCTGTGATTCAAGGACAATATCATAAATTTCTTTCAATTTAGCTGAGGGCTCTCCAACCGCAACAGTACGTGTAATATCTGAGACATACCCATTATAAAGGGCTCCATAATCCAATGTGACAAAGTCTCCTTTTTCAATCACCTTTTCACTGGCCACTCCATGCGGCAATGCTGACCTTGTTCCTGATGCAACAATCGTGTTAAAAGAGGAAGAAGATGCACCGCTTTTTCTCATAAAAAACTCAAGCTCATTTGAGACTTCAAGTTCTGTCAGCCCCGGCTTTATGAAACCTAAAATATGCTTGTAGGCCGCGTCTGCAATATCTGCAGCTGTTTTTATCAGTTTAATTTCAGACTCCGTTTTAATCAGACGCAGGCTTTCAATAAGATTGGACACCGGTATTAATTCGGATTTAATGGCTTTTTGATACTGTGTAAACGCTGAATAGGTTACATCCGTTTCTTCAAACCCCAGCTTCTTGATTCCCAGCTTTTCAGCCTGAGCGGCAATCTCATCAAGCAATATACCTTGGTGCTGAACAATCTCATATCCTTCTGCCTGCTTTGATGCCTGCTCAGCATAGCGGAAGTCTGTGATAAAAAGCGCTTTCTCCCCTGAAATTAAAGCAGCTCCTGCCGTCCCTGTAAAGTTTGTGATATAACGGCGGTTATACGTACTTGTAACAAGCATTCCATCAATGCTATTCTTGGAAAATTGCTCTCTCAGTTTAGCTAGTTTTCCCATACTATTCTCCCCTATTTATGTATTCTGCCAGCGCCTTAACAGCAAGCTCATATCCAAAAAGGCCAAACCCAACTATTTGACCTGCTGTAACCGGTGCAGTAACAGATTTATGACGAAACTCTTCCCTGGCGTGGACATTTGAAATATGTACTTCAATGACAGGTACATCAATGCTTGCTATCGCATCTCTGATTGCATAGCTGTAATGGGTAAAAGCCCCCGGATTCAGGATAATTCCGTCATATTCGTTCATTGCGCTATGCAATTTGTCAATTAAAACACCCTCATGATTGGATTGAAAGGGATCAATTACAACCTGGAAGCTGTTCTCCAGCTTTTTCAAGTTTTCTTCCAGGACTTCAAGGGATTGTTTGCCATATATCTTTGGCTCCCGCTTCCCTAGCATATTTAAATTTGGGCCATTTAAAACTAGAAATTTTTTCATTGCAACACCTTATTTTATAAAAGATTCATTCATAAGCTTATCATATATATTGGAAAACTTCCATAAACGGTGCTGCTGATATTTGTGCCCAATACGTTGTAGATCTGAAGGGGATCCAGATGACTAAATGAACTTAAGCAATTGCTGCTTTTGTTCAAGGCTGTTTTCACATAAATTGTTATTTTTTCAAGAGTGTTAAATCCATATAAAGAACCTTGTTCAATGAAGACTGTCTTCTTTCACATCCGATTTTTTTCCTTCTGCCTTTTCCGATGGACTATATTGCTTTGTTCGAATGAAATGGAATACCCGATAAAAACACCATATAAAACATAAATGCAAACACTCGTAATAATGGTATTTGAATCTATCCTGAAAAAGGGCTTCATACTTGGAAATATTGGATTTAAAATAAAAAACACAATTAAAAACAGAGCAACTCCATAAAAGACCCCTACCCACATAGAGTACAGCTTTCTCAAAATCAAAAAGTAAAGAAATGCAACTCCAATGGAAAGAATGCCATAAACAAAAATAGTGATCACAATTCCTATCCAGGTTTCTTTCCAGTTTCCTACTGTAAACGGTTCTAATAAGATATTAGGTTCAATTTTTGTAAATTGAAAAAAGTAGGCTAAATAAGCAATTAAACTCCACATAATTCCGCCCACAAAACCTGTAACCACTACCAGCTGCATAAAAGAAATGGAATGTTCATTCTCTTGTATCATATTCTCATCCATGAATTTCACCTCAAAATATTGTTCTTTTCCTTATGCTAACCATCTATATTAGGTCTAGTCGTTTTTTTTATTTTTTAGTAAAATAGAATTATCGAATTTTTTACAAACCGCGTAATGTTAAACGACTCGGTAAGAAGGATTCTTAAACTAATTAGGTTGGTGCTAAATATATGAAAAAATCTCAAGTTCCCGCATATGGCGGCCAGGCGGTAGTCGAGGGTGTTATGTTTGGCGGCAAAAGCCAAACGGTTACAGCAATCCGACGAAAAGATCAATCGATTGATTATTTTTATTTGCCCAGAAAATCTTATCCTGTCCTGCAGAAACTGAAAAAGGTTCCTTTCCTTCGTGGAATTATAGCCATTATAGAGGCTAGCGCCAATGGTTCTCAGCATTTAAATTTCTCAAGCGAGCGTTTTAATGTGGACCCTTTGGAGGATGATAAGATTTCTGAAGAAAAACCATCCAAAGCCACAATGGTTTTAAGTGTGGCTGCCTTAGGTGTTTTATCCTTTTTATTCGGTAAATTTATTTTTACACTTGTACCTGTTTTTCTTGCCAGTCTCCTGAGCCCCGTGTTCTCGAGTCCGGTATCCCAGATTCTGATTGAAGGATTATTTAAACTGCTCCTTCTAATAGGCTATATTTTCTTTGTTTCTTTAACTCCTATTGTTAAACGTGTATTTCAATATCACGGCGCCGAACATAAGGTCATTAACGCTTATGAAAACCAGCTGGAGCTGACAGTGGAAAATGTTCAAGCGCAGACCCGTCTACACTATCGATGCGGGAGCAGTTTTATTCTATTTACTGTGGTTGTCGGCGTCTTCATTTATCTGCTGGTGCCTGTAAATCCTTTATGGCTGCGTCTTGTGGATCGTATATTATTAATTCCTGTTGTACTTGGCGTTTCTTTTGAGGTGCTTCAGGTTACAAACAAACTTAGGAATGTGCCGGTTTTGCGTTTCCTTGGCTATCCTGGCCTATGGCTGCAGCTTTTAACAACAAAAGAACCTGATAATGATCAGGTAGAAGTAGCGATTGCTTCTTTTAATGAATTACTTCGGGTTGAAAAGGAAGGACTGCCTTCCGCAGAGATGCCAGAAAGTTCTTCTATTAGTATCTAAAGGGTTTTAAAAGCGGAAGGCTGTGGAATTAAATTGTTAAGGCTTTCCACAGAATGAACTTTTTATAATTTCATGCAATGTTTTTCTTCTTTTATGGAAAATTGGAATAGAAGGTTTAATTTGCGGGAAAAATGCTTATGATGCTCATAAGGAGGTGGCTTTTATTGAGAAGCAGCAAATGGATCGTTGGTATTGTATCGATACTTGCTATAATAGGTCTCCTATCCTCAATTGGAACCTTTCTTAAATCAGGGCTGATCTTCATTTTAATTGCAGCGGCCATCTATCTTTTATACCGATTTGCCTTTGGAAACGGAGAAAACAAAAAAGAACAGCAGGCTTTCTTAAAAGCTGCTCGCAAATCGAGAAAACGTTTGAAAAAACGTCACGCAGATGGCACTGTTCGAGCCCACTTACGCAAAAAGCCGATACGGAAGAAGTCAGAAGTCCAATTGACAGTGATTGAAGGAAAAAAAGGGAAAAAGAAAAATCGAGCTGTATTTTAGCCCGAAGATTTTTCCTAATAAGTCCAGGTTTTTAAAAACTCATTTGTTTTCATGCGCCCAATCTCAATTAGGGCGTCTTTTTTTTCTGGCGTAATAGTGAATTCTGTCGTTAAGTCTTCCTTTATAGAGATGAACACAATATCCTTTTCATGCTTTCTGGAAATATAACGGGCATCATGGGCTTCTTTCATCGTAATGAATAAAGCTTCGAAAAGCTGAATTGCGTTTTTAATGACACGCTTAGGCCGTTCCCGCTGACTTGAAGACAATGTGATACCTAAAACAGGGCGAATTTTCGGTTCCCCCTCCTTTACAAAAATCCACATTGGAAAGTTGCTTAACACGCCTCCATCTACTATCGTATTGACCCCGCTTAGGCTTCTAAGCTTAATAGGTTCAAAAAAATAAGGCAGACTCGAACTCATTCTAATTGCCCGGGCAACAGGGAAGGTTTCTTTTGGAATACCATACTCTTCTAAATCATCAGGAAGGACCAGCAGCCGGCCGTTTGTTAAATCAGATGCTACCACGTAAAAGGAATTGGGAGGCAAATCAGAAAACGTATAAACGCCTTTTGCCGCAAGCTTTTTTTCAAGCCATTCTTCAAATACATTTCCTTTATAAAGACCCATTCTCCAATAAAGCAGCAGCCACTTTGCAATCGGCATAGGAAGCAACACGTTTCTCGAGTCCAGGAATTCCTTTAATTCTGTTTCATTTAAGAGCATTTCAATCTCATTACTCGAATAACCGGCCGCTGCAAAGCCGGCAAGAATCGACCCTACACTTGTACCAGCAACCCGTTTAAAACGAAACCCTTTTTTCTCCAGCATTTCATAAGCACCTATGAGCGCCAGACCTTTTATTCCCCCGCCGGAAAACACAACATCGATGTCCATACGTCCTCGCCTCTGCTTTCCTCTCCTCATGTTGGAGGTTTCAAGTCATACTCATTGCTCCTGCCCTCATGAGGATATTTCGGAAAAGGGATAATTTCCATTATTCTATTTTTAGGTAAGGCAGAAGAGATTTAGAACAGAAACCTCTCTGCATAAAAAAGGGATATCGTTTTATCCAATAAAAAAAGCCTGCCTCTTTATATTTAAAAGCAAGCTTTTTACAAAGTCTGTGTTTTTGAAGCTTGTTACGATCCGTGCTACAAATACATCACACCTCTCCATTTTGTTTTCGAATAGTTGCATTTCATAAGAAATTGTTTACATTTATTATTTACATTTATTGACATTTCCGAATAAGAATTATGGCAGCTTCCGCGATATCAATAATTCATTTTATCCGGTTTTTGCTCCCACAATTTATAAGGAGCCAGTGAATTATAGAGCTGATAATAATTGAACTACTCAGGTTTTTCACACACATATAATTCCTATTTTTCTAATGATAAGTTGCGATTTGTCCCTCGTTTGCTGCATCTTTGATTAAACCTCAAAAAAAAAGAAGAGGGAATGCATTCCCTCTTCTTTTTACAATCCGCATTTCAGCTGGGCATGGCAATTATCACATGTATTGCATCCACCATGCTCTTTCACTTTACCTGTGCGGCAAACAGGGCAGGTATCCCCTATTTCAGAACCATATGTGACGCTGGTTGATTGAAGCGCCTGAATAGTTTCCACCAGGACGACCTGCTGTTTTTCAGGTTTAAAAGCAACCTCTTGGCCAGTTGTATTTTCTTCTGCCTTTAGGGTCAGTACCTGAGAATCGCGGCTGCCGTCTACATACACTGTACCCCCTTTTGCACCGCCATTGTAAAGTCTTTCGTATACTTTTTGAACCTGCTCCACTGTATAGCCGCTTGGCGTATTAACAGTTTTGGAGATTGAACTGTCAATCCAGCGTTGAATTACGCACTGCACATCTGCATGGGCTTCCGGGGCCAATTCCATTGCCGTTACAAACCATTCTGGGAGCTGGTTAGATTCAGCAGCAGGGTTTGCATCCAGGTACTCCTGTACAATGTCAGCTTTTACTTCAATAAATTTACCAAGACGGCCGCTGCGATAATAAGTAAAGGAGAAGTACGGCTCAAGCCCAGTTGAGCACCCTATCATCGTTCCTGTTGAGCCTGTTGGGGCAACAGTTAACAAATGGGAGTTGCGTATGCCTGTTTCAAGAATCGATTGTCTGATTTCTTCCGGCATTTTTTTCATATAGCCTGTAGAAATGAATGCTTTTCTCAGGCGGGCAGTTTCTTCCTCTGTTTCACCTTGCAAAAAGGGAAAGCTGCCTTTTTCTTTTGCCAGCTCAACGGATGTATTATATGCCGTTACAGCAATTGTTTCAAATACTTTGTCAACAAGCTCATTTCCTTCTTCGGAACCATACTCTTTTTCACAATAGATTAAAAGATCGGCAAGACCCATTACGCCAAGTCCAACTCGTCTTTCACCAAGTGCCTGCTTTTTATTTTCAGCCAGGAAATATGGTGTAGCATCAATGACATTGTCCTGCATACGGACACCAATCTCCACTGTTTTCCTAAGCTTTTCAAAATCAACTGTTTTTGTTGTTTTATCTGCCATCTGCGCGAGATTTACTGCAGCAAGGTTACATACACTGTATGGTGCGAGTGGCTGTTCACCGCATGGATTTGTCGCCACTACCTTTTGTCCATAAGCTTTGGCATTGGTCATGTCATTGGCGTTATCAATAAAGAAGATGCCGGGTTCTGCCGAATAGGTAGCACAGATATTGATCAGATTCCATAGCTCTCGGGCTTTCATTGTGCGGTAAGTACGTACCTTATGCCCAAGTTTTTCCCATTCACGAACGTCTCCTACTTCATGCCATTCATCATTATATTTTGCCATTTCTTCCTTGGTGTAGCTCTCAACATCTGGGAAGCGAAGTTCATAGTCCATGTCTTTTTCTACAGCTTCCATAAAATCGGCTGTTAGGCAAACCGAAATATTGGCACCTGTTAAAAATTCAGGATTATGCACTGTATACGTTCCGCCTGTGTTCAGCTTTTCTTCTGCTTCAAGAATGATGTCGGAGCTGAACCCTCCCTGTCCAGAAATCGGCTTATAGTTCAGGATGCCCTGATACATATCTGTTTCTATTTGTGTAAGAGGAGTAAATTTAAGTTTTTCTCTTGCGTGTTTCTTAATAACCGGGTCACTTGTGTTTTCAATCAGGAATCGAAGAATGCGAGGGTTTTGCATTTTTGAGATGATAAACTCCACAATATCCGGATGCCAAGAGGAAAGCATAATCATTTGGGCGCCTCGGCGAGATCCGCCCTGTTCAACAAGGTGTGTCAGCTTCGCAATATCATCCAGCCATGATACGGATCCTGAGGATTTTCCATTTACGCCTTTTGCAAGAGTATTCCTAGGACGAAGGGTTGAACCGTTTGTACCGACTCCGCCGCCGCGGCTCATTATTTCCATCACTTGTTTTCTGTGCTCTGAAATACCTTCGCGGGAATCCGGGATGAAAGGCATAACATAACAGTTAAAATAAGTTACTTCAGTGTCTGCGCCAGCCCCATATAACACCCTTCCTGCAGGGACAAAGTTTAGGTTTACAAGCTCCTCATAGAACTTTTCAAACCATTCTTTCCGCTTCTCTTCTGTTTTTTCGACGGAAGCCAAGCCTGTTGCGTTTCTTTTTGCAATTTGCTCATAAAAGATTTCAAGAGGCTTTTCAATCACATCTAACGGCCTTGTAATCACTCCTGTTTCAAGCTCACCGGGCTGGTCCAAAGCTGTTCTGTATTCTTCATCAATTAAAATATCAGCTCGGTTATTTTCCCAATCTATATTTTGAATTACCCCCATGCCGCGTGCTGGAAATTTCGGATCTTCTTTTATCGTTAATACCACAAAGTCCCCTTCCGTAAGAGTTACTTTTTCTGTGTCTTTAAAAGCATAACGATCAATCATGACAAGTCTTGAAACACCTTTGTGAGTAATATACATGTCAGGAGTGATAGGGTGTACCTGCGGAAATAAGGAGATGTCCTTATTCAACCTTTCCACATTGATTTTCAGTATTTTTGCAGACGTAACAGACATTCTGATTGCCAACTCCTTCAATCTTTCTTCTACTCTATTTTTTATTTACTATATCTTAAATTATCATGTACTCATCTAAGAAATCAACCGTTTAACACAATATATAGTGGATTATTTTCTTCAATTAACACTACATATAGAAAATAAGGTCAAGGATGTCTGCGTTTGTCAAATAATGAAATACATAATATTAAGCGTAATTTAGAGAGATTGGCAGAATTTGTAGTTATTTTAGAAGAAAATAGGGCAATATCGGGGTTGCGAAAAACCCGAGCAGGAACAAAGGCTAAGAAAAAGGGAAAAAGCTGTATTCTCGCTTCCTCCCCTAAAAAAATATTTTTAATTTTTTCTCTTCCCATATCTTACTTTGCTAACTGAAGCACAGAAATCGTTCATCTCTATTAATGGCAAGGCTCCTGAATTAAAATCTAGGACTGATGCAATTAGTTCTTATTATCTCTTAAAATTCCATTCATGAGACTCATAACGGGATTTCGCCAGATTGTTGACATACTCCAATTCTGACGCAGCCAGTTCATACGGCTCCAATTCAATATTTAACCCTTCTTCAAAGCCCTTTTTAAAAGCTGCTTTTGCTTCATCAAATGAAACGGGCTCATTCCTGATTTCATTCATGGCAACGGCTTTATTTTTAAAGGCTCTTTGCATTCTTTCTTTAACGCGGTCACTTGGGTATTTAAAGATACTGAATAATTTATCTTCATCCAGATCAAGAAGGATGGAACCATGCTGCAAGATGACACCCTTCTGTCTTGTCTGTGCACTTCCAGCTACTTTTCTGCCTTCCACCACAAGTTCATACCAGCTTGGTGCGTCAAAGCATACGGAGGATCGGGGATTTTTAAGGCCCTCTTTTTCTTCCTGAGTTCTCGGCACTGCGAAATAAGCTTCAAGTCCAAGTCCGTGAAATCCCTTTAAGATTCCTTCAGATATCACCCTATACGCTTCTGTAACCGTTTTAGGCATTTCAGGATGCTCTTCGGAAACGATTACACTATATGTAAGCTCATGCTCATGCAGGACGCCGCGTCCTCCTGTAGGGCGTCGAACAAATCCCAGACCATGCCGCTGGACGGCATCGAAATCAATTTCTTTCTCCGCCTTCTGGAAATACCCTATTGAAAGAGTAGCAGGATTCCACCCATAGAATCGAATGGTAGGAGGAATTTTCCCTTCACTATGCCAATCCAGCAATGCCTCATCCAAAGCCATGTTAAAGGACGGGGAACAATGCCCTGAATCAATAAAGCGCCATACCTCTTTTTTCATTTTCATAACCTCTCTATTGTCCAGCTGCGAGCACCATCGGCTCGAGGTCATAAGCCCAGACGTCCGAGAGGTTATAGTGCGATCCTCTCTGCCGTCTAGTCTTATGCTGGTCGCCGATACCCAGGTGCTCTCAGCTTTTCTATTGTCCAGCTGCGAGCATGAAGGTTAAAATTCAAACCTTCCCTTACCATCGGCTCGAGGTCATAAGCCCTGCAGCCGATAATTAGGCGCTCTTTGCTTTACTGAATAAATTTCCACTTATTCAGTTTATCAAATCAAGTCTAGTAAAACAAAGAAAGTGAAACTTTTAATAAAATAATTTTGATTCATTCCCCTATCATGAATATAATAGATTTAGTGCAACATCTTAGAAAGGGGAAAAGAAATTGACTAACTATATTGTACTTATTATCCTGATCGTGGCTGTAATTGCCTACTCAGTATTCACCTACTTCTTCCAAAAGAGAACTGTTAAATCCTTAACAGAAGAGGAATTTAAAGTAGGTTACAGAAAGGCTCAGCTAATTGACGTGAGAGAGCCGAACGAATTTGAAGAAGGACATATTCTGGGTGCTAGAAACATCCCTCTCTCACAGCTTAGAATGAGAGGCAAGGAAATTCGGACTGATCAGCCGGTTTATTTATATTGCCAAACCGGAATGAGAAGCGGACGTGCAGGCCAGACACTTTATCGTAAAGGGTATAGGAACCTTTATCATTTGCAGGGTGGATTTAAAAAATGGACAGGAAAAATTAAAACAAAAAAATAAACCTGCTACAGCAGATTGCTTCAATATAATAATACAATTGCAAACTTATACAGAAGAACCGCAGTCCGTCTGCGGTTCTTTTTGCTTTAGCCTGCCTGCCTGCCTCCATTTCAAATGCTATTCTTATTAGCTATGTATTCTGAATCAGCCCCCTCCCCCTACGATTTGGCAATGAGATATTCTAGAGCCCTGCTTTTTAGAAAGGAAAACGTTATAATAGAATCAAAATATTTTTTGCGCCAATTACATGAATGAAAGGGGAATGTCCTATCCATTTGAAAAGCATTTCATTGAAAACTTCTTTTAAAAAAGATAGCTACCCTTTTACTTTGCCTTTATTTCAATCATTCCACTCACTGTCATTTGATGCCCCTATCATAATATTTGCAGGAGAAAATGGAACCGGCAAGTCTACTCTCCTTCAGGGAATAGCTGCAGCAGCTCAAATCCCATCAGCAGGCGGTTATGAAATCGAAGACGATACTGACTTTATGAATTCAAAAAAGCTTGCTGCTGCTCTGAAATTGAGTTGGAACAATCGAACCAGGAGTGGTTTCTTTTTGCGCTCTGAAGACTTTTTATACTTTACAAAAAGAATATCTCGCATGAAGCAGGAAGCAATAGAAGAATTACGTCTCATACAAGAAGACTATAAAAATAAATCCGATTATGCCCGGAGTCTGGCTGAAATGCCGCATAAGCGGACATTGCATGACCTCAAGAAACTGTATTCAGAAGGTTTGGAGACACGGTCTCACGGAGAAGGTTTTCTTGATTTTTTCAAATCAAGGCTTAAGTCCAATGGCATTTATCTGCTTGATGAGCCAGAAACACCACTTTCTCCTATGCGCCAGCTAAGTTTTATGAGTATGGTAATGGATGCAGTAAAAGAAGGCGCCCAGTTTTTTATCGTAACCCATTCCCCTATTCTGATGGCACTGCCAGGTGCAGAAATTTATTCGTTTGACAGTCATTCTATTGAAAAAGTATCTTATTCCGACGTAGAACACGTCCAAATTACAAAGCAATTCCTCGAAGCACCGGAAAGATTTATTAAGTATTTGTAGGAAGGAAAGTGTATCCTCATAGGACATACAGACTTGTAGGGCATCAATGGAAGTTAAGAAAACGAGTTGTTGACCTATTGCAGAGATTAGATGCGGCGAAGATGGACAACGTTTGGATTGATTTATCTTTTGTACGTAAAGCAACAATCTATGCAAAAACAGCAATAAAAACAACCCCTTGTCCATGGTAATAGGACCAGGGGTTGTTTTTTTAATGATTAGACTGATAACGCAGAACAGGTTTTCTTGCCGCCTGCGCTTCATCAAGGCGCTTTACAAACGTGTTGTAAGGGGCATCCTGAACTACTTCTGGATTTTCTTCAGCTTCTTTTGCAATCTGAATCATTGTATCAATAAAGGAATCAAGCGTTTCTTTTGATTCTGTTTCTGTCGGTTCAATCATAATGCATTCTTCAACATTAAGCGGGAAGTAAACGGTTGGCGGATGGAACCCGAAATCAAGCAGCCTTTTCGCAATATCAAGGGTCCGCACACCCAATTTCTTTTGTCTCCGTCCACTTAATACAAATTCATGCTTACAATGTTGATCGTAAGGAAGATCATAGTATTCAGCCAATCTCCTCATCATGTAATTTGCATTGAGTACTGCATTTTCCGTAACAGCCTCAAGGCCATCAGGACCCATAGATCGGATATACGTATAGGCCCGGACATTGATACCGAAATTTCCGTAGTATGGCTTCACGCGGCCAATAGACTCGGGTCTATCATAATCCAAAATAAACTGTCCGTCTTTTTTTGTTACAACCGGTTTTGGCAAAAATGGAATCAGTTCCTTTTTCACGCCAACTGGTCCGGAGCCTGGGCCGCCGCCTCCATGCGGACCAGTAAAAGTTTTATGAAGATTTAAATGCACAACATCGAATCCCATGTCCCCTGGACGAGCCTTCGATAATACAGCATTTAAATTGGCTCCATCATAATAAAGCTTTCCGCCTACACCGTGGATGATTTCAGCTATCTCTACAATATCCCTTTCAAAGAGACCGAGTGTATTTGGGTTTGTCAGCATAAGCGCAGCTGTGTCCGGTCCGGCAAGGCGCCTCAAATCCTCCAGATCTACCAAGCCTTCTTCATTTGATTTAACCGTAACAGTCTCAAGACCTGCTACTGTAGCAGATGCAGGGTTGGTACCATGTGCTGAATCCGGGACAATGACCTTTGTTCTTTTCATGTCTCCATTAGCCTCATGGAAAGAACGAATCATCATCAGCCCTGTCCATTCCCCATGTGCACCTGCTGCAGGCTGAAGTGTAACCTCGTCCATTCCGGTAATTTCAATTAAGTGCTCCTGCAAATCATACATTAATTCAAGAGCACCCTGTACAGAGCTTTCCTCCTGCAAGGGGTGGATATGAGCGAAACCAGGAAAGCGTGCTACAGATTCATTGATTTTAGGATTATATTTCATAGTACAAGAACCAAGCGGATAAAAGCCTGAATCCACACCATGATTATTTTTCGACAGAAGTGTATAATGTCTCATAATATCCAGCTCTGAGATTTCAGGAAGACCTGGCTCTTCCGTACGTATATAATCAGATGGAATCAACTGGTCAACATTCACTTTTGGCACATCCAGTTCAGGAAGGCTGTATCCAATACGCCCTTCCGTTGATCGTTCAAAAATTAGCGGCATTTCTTGGTTATTATTCATGGCGATCCCCCAATTCCTTTACGAACTCATCAATTTCTTCTTTCGTACGCATTTCTGTTACTGCTACAAGCATATGATTCTCTAATTCTTTATAATTACGGCCTAAATCATAGCCCCCAATAATGCCTTTTTCTAGAAGCTGCTGATTTATTTCCTTTACAGGACTTCGGGTATTAATCACAAATTCATTGAAATTGCCATTTTCAAAAACAACCTCAATTCCCTTTTCCTTGAACTGTGATTTGGCATATTCTGTTTTATAAATATTTTGTAGAGCCATTTCTTTTACGCCTTTTTTTCCAAGAGCTGTCATTGCTACAGATGCAGCAAGAGCATTTAATGCCTGATTTGAACAAATGTTTGAAGTAGCCTTATCCCGGCGGATATGCTGCTCACGAGCCTGCAATGTTAAAACAAAGCCTCTTTTACCATTTTCGTCAATCGTTTGCCCAACGAGTCTGCCTGGTAACTTTCGCATTAGCTTAGATGTAACTGAGAAATATCCGCAGTGTGGACCACCATAGGCAGCCGGAATACCAAAAACCTGTGCGTCGCCAACTACAATGTCGGCACCAAGCTTTCCAGGAGGCGTAAGCGCACCTAATGCAAGAGGATTGCTGGACACGACCATCAGCGACTTCATTTCATGTACAATCGGTTCTAAATCCTTTAACCTTTCTATTTGTCCAAAGAAGTTAGGATATTGGACAACCACTGCCGCCACATTTTCATCCATTAATTCTTTTAATGCATGGATATCCGTTAAGCCGTTTTGATGGGGTATCTCAATTACTTCAATGCCCTGGCCCTTTGCATATGTAAAGAGAACATCTCTTGATTCAGGATGAACTGTCTTCGATACAAGCACCTTTTTTTTGCGTGTATGGCCGCATGAAAGCATTGCTGCTTCAGCTAACGCTGTTCCGCCGTCGTACATGGAGGAATTGGCCACGTCCATCCCGGTAAGTTCACAAATCATGGTTTGAAACTCAAAAATGGCCTGCAATTCACCTTGAGAAATCTCAGGCTGATATGGTGTATAAGCAGTATAGAATTCAGATCTGGAAATAACGTGATCCACAATCGTTGGAATGTAATGATCATATACACCTGCCCCTAAAAAAGAAGCATGGCTTTTTAGGTCTGCATTTTTAGAAGCAAGCTTAGACAGTTCTTTTAATAATGAAGTTTCGGATTTTGCCGGTTTAATATTGTATTGCCCTTTAAAGCGGACTTTTTCCGGAATATCACTAAACAATTCATCAACAGATGAAACCCCTATTGTTTTTAGCATCTCGTTTTGGTCTTGTTCTGTCATTGGTAAGTAACGATGCTTTGCCATACGTGAATTCTCTCCCATCCTACTGTTTTACTATTTTATAAAATGGTGTTGATATAACGGCTGCTTTCAGACGTTTCCCGCGTATTTCCACCTCGAGCTGGCTGCCAATTTCACTATACTCTGCTTTTACAAGAGCAAGCCCAATGCTTTTCTCAAGAGTTGGAGACTGGGTGCCTGTTGTCACCTCGCCGATCTCCTGACCATTTGCAAAGACTTTATATCCATGTCGTGGAATTCCGCGTTCCAGCATTTCAATCCCCACAAGCTTCCTTGGCACTCCATTTTCTTTCTGGCTTTTAAGTGCTTCTTTTCCAATAAAGTCACTGTCTTTATCCAATTTCACAGCAAAGCCAATTTTTGCTTCCAGCGGACTGATATCTTTGGATAGTTCCTGCCCATAAAGTGCGAGAGTTGCTTCAAAGCGAAGCGTATCCCTTGCGCCCAGGCCGCAAGGAAGAATTCCTTCTTCTTCTCCGGCAGCAAGCAGTGCCTTCCATAAATGGACTGCATCACCTGACTGGGAATAGATCTCAAACCCGTCTTCTCCGGTATAGCCTGTCCGGGAAACCAGGGCAACAGCTCCATCCACATTTACTTTTTCTTTGAATTTAAAGGGCTTGATTTCAGATAAATCCGTGTCTTTGACAAGCTTTTGAAGGATACGCTCAGCCTTTGGACCCTGTATAGCTAACTGCGAGATTTCAGCTGAGATATTTGTCAGGATGACATCTCCTTCAATATGCTGTTTTAACCACTCAAAGTCTTTTTCAATATTAGAAGCATTTACAACTAATAAATAATCCTGGTCCTTGCACTTGTAAACAAGTAAATCATCTACCGTTCCGCCGTTTTCATAGCACATCGCCGTATATTGCGCCCCGCCATCGGATAGCTTGGAAACATCATTTGTCAGCATCTTCTGTAAAAATGACAGACTGTCTGCACCCTTTACCGTAAATTCTCCCATGTGTGATACATCGAATAAGCCGGCATTTGACCTTACTGCCTGATGCTCCTGTTTAATGCTTGAAAATTGAACAGGCAATTCCCATCCTCCAAAGTCAATGGTTTTTCCGCCATATTCCTTGTAGACTTCAAATAGTGGTGTCCTTTTTAATTCTTCCACCGAGCTTCCCCCTGTCGCATCCCGTATTGTTTGTGTTTGGTTCAATTATCAAACCTGTGTTTAGCTGACATCTAAAGCTGCATTTGTTTTAAAATTTAGACATAAAAAAAGACAGAATAACCCCTAAGTGTTTTCTGTTCTCTGTCCTGGCACCTGAAAGTTTACCAAAAGGTTTTCCTCGTGGGTGGCTTTCTTTCATAAGAAAGCTCTCTCCAGAGCTGCGTCCGACATGTGTCTTTTTGCCTGAGAGATTCACAACCATGTTGCTTGCTCCTTCGGCGCTGCATACGCAGTCTCTCCCCATGTCATCATTCGCCTATATTTAATTTAATAATGGGCATACTGATAAAAAACACTAGCAAGAAAGTCTTTTGATATGTCCTTTATTTATAAGCTTTAAAACTATTTTCATCCTATCATTAAACATCTATTTTTAGCAATCTTTTTTTAAACTTTTCATAAAATTTCTACCTAATTTTCGCCGAAAAACCGAATGTTTTTCATCAAAAAACCATAAACATTCGTTTATTTTTAAAAAAGGAGAGTCTCAGCATGGATATTAGCATTAATTTTGACCAATCCTGGGGAGAAGAGTTATTACAGCGCTTTCAAAACGATGGTCCATGGGGCAATTGGGAGCTTTATAAACTGGCCATTGAAATGGAAAAGCACCATATTATTCCAGAATTCGAGGGATTGCAGGCTCCAAAGCATTTATCCGGCCTCAAACCCCTTCCCCATCAGCTGGAGGTCGCCAAACAGGTAGTCGAAAATATGAATGGGAAAGCCATTCTTGCAGATGAGGTGGGCCTCGGTAAAACGATTGAAGCTGGCTTAATTTTAAAGGAATATATGATTCGCGGACTCGTTAAAAAAGTATTAATTTTAGTTCCCGCTTCTCTTGTTTCCCAATGGGCATTTGAATTAAATACAAAATTTTATATTCCCGCAATAGCCCAGAAAAAAAGCTATGTCTGGGAACAGTGCGATTGTGTGGTGTCCTCTATTGACACTGCCAAGAGAAGCCCTCACCGAGAAATCATTTATGAACAAAATTACGATCTTGTAATTATTGATGAAGCCCATAAGCTAAAAAACCATAAAACTAAAAACTACGAATTCGTTCAAAATCTTAAAAAGAAATTTTGTTTATTGTTAACCGCTACTCCAATTCAAAACCGTATCGATGAGATTTTCCATCTTGTTTCCTTATTAAAACCCGGCCACCTTGGAAATGAATCCTTTTTTATGGATAAATACAAAAAAGGAGACCGTTCGATTAATGAGGATGAACATTTACGTCACTTGGTAAATAAAGTCATGATTCGAAATCGCAGGGCTGATACCGGGATAGAATGGACAAAACGCCATGTACAGACGGTGCTGATTGACTTTTCTAAAGAGGAAAGGGCGCTTTATGATGCCCTGCAAATCCTCCGTGATTCGGAAAGCCCAGCAGCAAATGCAGGTTTTTCATTAATGACCCTCCAAAGAGAAGCCTGCTCAAGCAGAGAAGCTGTCTACTATACTTTAAAAAATATGTTAAAGAAACAGGAAGCACCCTCTCCTGCTTATGAAGAGAAAATTGCCTTTTTAATAAAAAAAATTGAAGATATCACCAAAAACTCAAAGGCAGAAAAAACACTTGAATTAATAAAAAACATAAATGATAAAGTCATTATTTTCACAGAATACAGAGCTACTCAGCTATACCTGCAATGGTTTTTAAGACAAAATGGCATCAACTCGGTTCCATTTCGCGGAGGCTTTAAAAGAGGGAAAAAAGACTGGATGAGAGAGCTATTTCAAAAGCATGTACAAGTTCTCATTGCAACTGAGGCTGGAGGAGAAGGAATTAACCTCCAATTCTGCCACCATATGATTAATTTTGATCTTCCTTGGAATCCAATGCGACTAGAGCAAAGAATCGGAAGGGTTCACCGCCTCGGGCAAACGGAGGATGTACACATCTATAATTTTGCAACGAAACATACAGTGGAGGATCATATCCTTAAGCTGTTGTATGAAAAGATCCACTTATTTGAACGTGTTATCGGAGAATTGGATGATATTTTAACAAAATTAGATTTTGGAAAATTAGAAGACCATTTATTGGACATTTTCAAGCACTCGAAAACAGAGGGTGAAATGAAAATTAAAATGGACAACTTAACAGAAATGATTCAATTCGCAGAAAGTCTGGAACAAGGAATGGAGGAAGATTACCGTGCAGCAGGAGGAAATTCATCAATATCTTGAAAAATATTTTCATGCCAATCAATGTGAATTTCTCGAGAATAAGGCGGGTTACTTAACCGTTCAATTAACGATTGATTTAGATAAGGAATTAATGAACCGTCCTTTTTACTGGCATTATCTTGAAAAGACAGGAGGAATGCCCAACCCTATGAAGCTGACCCTCATAACGGACAGTAACAAAGCCGATGAGACAATAAAGGGGGAGGCACTTCATTTTGGTGCTCCGCGTCTTCATCAAATTTTTCAGTCAACCAAAAAATTTGCCCATTATATTCGTTTATACGAGGAAGACGTTCTTCAAAAAGAAAGGCAGAAATCTTTATTTCCCTGGCTTGGATTGAACTTGAAAGTATCCTATCAATGTGACCGTAAACGGGATGTTTTCCGTTCTTTTGGTTTAAATTTGATTAATGGTGTTTTAGTCGAAGAATTCCAAACACACCTTGAAGGGAAAACACTATCTCCCAAAATTCCGGATCTTTATTTTACCTTGAGTCCGATTATTATGCCTAAGAGCGGTGTGATGCGAATAGAAAAATTTTTACAAACAGAAATCACCAATGAAGATGCCTCATGGGCAGAATCCGCCATTCAAAGATGGGAAGAAGATTTGGCATTATTGAACCATTTTTACGAGGATATGGATGAAAAGCCGGAAGCCTTCGAAATAGAAAAGCAGGCTTTAAGAGAGCAATATGAGCCTAAAATTCACATTGAAATTATTAATGGCGGTTTATTTTATCTTATAGACAGCCATATTCCGCAGCAGAATTAAAACAAGGCAGTTTTTGCTTGCGTTCATGAGATACCCCTTAAATAAATGAACCAGCCGTACCCGGCTGGTTCTACTTTCGTTTCAGTAACATTAGAAAAGCGTAAGGCAATAGCCCAAACCAATTGAGCAGAAATGGAGGC
Organism: Heyndrickxia acidicola; assembly: GCF_001636425.1. NCBI lineage: Bacteria > Bacillati > Bacillota > Bacilli > Caryophanales > Bacillaceae > Heyndrickxia > Heyndrickxia acidicola. The sequence goes on along the minus strand of NZ_KV440953.1, from coordinate 354,895 downwards.
TTCTCCTCTTTTTTCTGAATTCTTTTTTGTTTTCGTTCAGATTTTGGGACGCTATAATGCTGCACGAATGTTTGTGTAATATATTTAATATAGTCATTTGTCGACACTTTGAGGACACCACCTTTAACCGGAAGTATGCCCTATACTTTATTTATTTAAACGATCCATAATTTTTCCGACCGTATCTTCTACGCTGTCCAAAGAAGTATCAATAATGATATGTGCACAATTTTCATAAAAAGGCTCTCTCGCTAGATAAAGCTCCTTAAGCTCCGTAAAGGATCGATTTACGGCATTCGGTCTGTCAGGATCGCCCATGATTCTATCAATGGCCACTTCAGGAGGACACTTCAAAAAAACGGTCAAACCATTTTCTTTAAGCCATTTTCTGTTCTCTTCTTTCAGAATGATACCGCCGCCGGTGGCAAGAATGCCATTAAATTCTCGCGTCTCTATCAGTTTTTCTGTTTCCTTGTTCCGAAAATATTCTTCTCCAAAAAGCGAAAACATTGCTGATATCTTTTGGTTTTCATCTTTTTCAATCAACTCATCCAAATCAGCTGCAGGGTACCCAAGAGATTGAGAAAGAGCCTTTCCGACAGTTGTTTTTCCTGCTCCCATAAAACCTATTAAATAGATAGGGGCCATAAATATCCCCTCTCCTTTCATTTAACCACCCAATTATAAAGTCGTTTTTGTTTTCTATTATAAAGTACATCCGTGAAAATTTCATTGTTTTGGCCATAATGAATATCTAAAGAAAATTTGTATACATCCCCTCCCTCCTGCTGAGTAGAGTAAAATACTGAATCACGTCCAAATGACACTCTTCCGCCTGGGGGAATCCTGCTGCTCTCTACCTCCTCCATTTGCTTCTTGATTGTTAACAGAGCCATGCTGTTTTGATGATAATAACTCAATGTCTCATAAGAAAAACGTTTCTCAGCCATATAAATCTGCACTGCAGAAAGGACAATGGCAATCGAAAGACTAACGAAGATAAGTGTTAAAGGAAAGATAAAACCTCTCTCACTTTTCAATGCTGCTCCCTGCCTTTTCTATTGTTTTCCCGATTGGGCTGCTGCTTGGTTCAAAAGCACAAATCGCTATATGTGCTTCCCGTTCGCGCCCATCCTGAAACGTCACCAAAACATTAAAACCAGCTGAATCCGGAAGGAAAGATACAGTATCTACCTTTTGCAATACAACCTCATGCCCAGTATTCTCCACTCTCCGTCTTATGCTATTGGCATATTGTTCATAGGATACCTCCGCACCCTTTACTGTGAGCTTTAATTGGGATTTGCCCGCAATGTAATCCGTGCTATACATTATTTCCTGCCTCATCTCAATCACAAAAAGATTCCATTCATAATTTTCTTCAGGGGCAAAAGCACGGTCCATTTGTTTAAATGCCTGGATAATAAGAGGGTAAAAGCTTAATATCATGGCTGCAGTCATCATTGTAAGGATACTTTCTACTAACGTAAAGCCGTCTTGATTAGAAACCTGTTTCCATACATTCTTGAAAATCTTCATACTTTACACATGCCCTTTCCCCTCTTTGGTCCTGAATAAAATAAGTGGTATATTCAGTTTTATCCTCTTTAATGCTTTGATCCTTCGTATCATCAGACATGACCGCTCTTTCAATGGCTTGATATAAAAATCGCTCTGCCGTTGTCAGCTTTTTTGATTGCTCGAGCTGAAGCATCATTTTAAACAGGATAGGAAATAGGGTAACAGTCACAATGAGAAGAAATCCAAAAGCCAGCAAGCTTTCTGCCAGCGTAAAGCCTTTTTCATTATGAAACACTGAACCTCCCCCTTCCTATGTTCACAACAAGCTTTATCTTTTCATTTCCAGCTTTAAAATACATGGTCCCAAATCGGCTTATATTTCCGTCAGGTGTAATGGAGAAAGCCGTTAAATTGGTCCCCGATAAGATTTTGGTACTTGGTGAGAAAGTACGGTCTATGATTCGGACATGGTTAGAATCCGTGGCTACATACCTGCCTGCTTCGGCATAGAATTGAACATACACCTCTATCCTCCTGTTTATTGCATACGACTGGGCATAATATAGATCTGCCTCCAGCTGAGAAATAAACATTTTTCTATCCATCATAAACGATAAGGGTTTAAAACTTAGTCCCCCCAAGGAAATGAGAATGACAGTTACCGAGAGAACGACAAGCATTTCAATGAGAGTAAAGCCTTTTCTGGACCTTAAAATGGTCATCAATTAGAGGTATCCTCACTTACATGGCCCGTTGAATCGATTTTTACGCTGTTCCCATTCGGGCACACGGTCTTGGTCAAATAGCCTTCATCTTTTAATTGACTTGCACTTGCCGGCCATGAATGGTAATCCATTTCATATGTGTCGGTTTGTCCCTGCACCATCTCAATGAATGCATCGCATCCTTTTTTATTAATAGTTTGGCTGTGTTTTGATATATTGGGTATTGCCAAAAAGAGCAACACCGTAATAATCATTAAAACAACAAGCATTTCAATCAACGTAAAACCTTTTTCATTTTTCAAAATGGTTCCTCCATTTGGATTTAGGTATATTTATACATGGTTCCCCTTCAAAATTCATTTCTTGCCTTTAGACTGCATCAATCATTTGAAACATGGGATAAAGAATCGAAATATAAACAGCAACAATCATTAATCCAATCACAATGAAAATGGCAGGCTGCAGACTTCGAAAAATTTTTTGTAGCTTTTCTTCCATTCTTACAAAGCTGAACTGGCTGTAATAAAGCAATTCATGATCCATTCTTCCATTTTTTTCTCCGTGCTTGACAACCATGGTAAATTCCTTTTCGATAAAGCGAACATCAGAGAGAATGACGGAGAATGGTTCCCCGAGCTGCAAACGATTCATTACTGTTTCTGCCGTATCCCTTAATAAAGGGCGGAAGCTTTGATTCTTCATATGGCGGAGCACTTCGTTAATGGAAAATCCGCTTCTTAAGAGGAAACTCCACTCCCGTGCGAGAAACTGACTAATATACAGCTTGTAATAAAATTGAAATATTGGAATTCTTGAAAGCCACTCAGCTTTTTCAATCGGACTTTTTTTGCGGAAATACAGGTGGCTAATAAGAAGGCAAACCAGCAAAAAGAGAGTGAAAAGCAGTACATAGATTGGAGTGTTCTTTAGAAAGTCAATTAAGAAGTGGATATTGCGGGAAGAATTGTAGCCCATGGATTGATAAAGATTATTAAATTGAGGCAGAAGCAAATTTTTCAGTAAAATCATGACAAAAAATAAAATAATGATTAAAATAAGAGGATATTGCAGCAGCTTCACAACGGTTTTGCGATCCCGGGCCTTTTTTCTTAAATAGTCCCCTGCACCAATGAGAGCTTCTGACATATAACCGTGCTTATCTGCAAAGAAAATTTGAATGCATGCATTCTGATCAAAATGCTCCCGAAATAATATTTCGTGGATTGGCACTCCATTATGGAGCTCTGCCACAATATTTTCTGTAACAAGGCGGCTGCGGCCATCCAACCTGCTATAAAAGTCAATCGCTTCTGATATGGAAAAGCCATTTTCAAGCATTTCTCCCAGCCTTGTTAAAAAATTTCCCTGTTCATTGAGGGGTTTCCGTTTTTTCCATTTCGTGAATCCAGCGATCAAATTCGTTTTTAGAAATATAGCCAAGTGCTATCCCCTTTCGTAAGTATTCCTTTAGAGTTGGATAATAATATTGACTGCTTTCACCATTCGCTTCTTTAATGACATTTTGCAGCGCCTTTCCATGGAGCAGTTCATAAACCGCTGTCCTTTTCATCCTTCTTTTATTTGGGCAGAAGGCAGAGCAGTGCTCGCCGCAATAAGGACAAAGCATTGTAACAAGCCTCTGTGCACTCGCTGCAATAACCGTTTGCTCAATCTCATACCATTTTACTCCAAATTCCAATAAACGATATACAGCTCCCCTTGCATCTCTGGCATGAAGCGTTGTCAATACTAAGTGACCCGTAAGTGCTGCCCTGACGGCAATTTTGGCAGTTTCTGAATCTCTGATTTCCCCTACCAGTATGATGTCGGGATCATGACGTAAGATGGCTTTCAATCCCGAACTGTACGTAATGCCCGCCTTTTCATTTACTTGAACCTGCAAAAACTGCTCGCTTTGTTTTTCAACGGGGTCCTCCAAAGTAATTACATTTCTCTTTAATTCTTTAGCACAGTGCTCAACAAGCGTATACATAGTGGTAGTTTTACCGCTGCCAGTAGGACCTGTAAAAATAATCATTCCATGGGAATGCTTTAAAAGAGAAATCAGCTTTTTTGAGATGGTTGGAAATAAAGAGATTTGCTGGACAGTAAGTGTGTTTTTTTGAGGAAGAATTCGAATGACAAGGCTTTCTTTCGATGTGGATGTAGGAAGAGTTGAAATTCGCAATGCAATAAGCTGCTCATGAAGTTCCAGCTGAAATGCGCCGCTTTGAGGCCTTCTTTTTTCGCTGATATCCATCAGTGCTACAAACTTAAAATGCGCTATCAGTCTTTCACCTATTGGGACCGGAATATTACGATGGGGAGAAAGCCGTCCATATAAACGAAATTGTACGAGGTAATCACTGCTTCTTGGAATAATGTGAATATCCGTTGCACTATGCTTCAGAGCCTGGCTGAGTATGAGATCAGCAACTTTTTCTATGGACATTTGACATATAGCACCACCTTTCATAATTGTTCATTCTTAAATTTCGACACTCCCTTTCAAATTCCTTCCAGTTTACAAAAATGTATAAAAATTTTTTTACTGTTCATACTAAGTTTTACAATGGGCTATAGCCAAGCGGTAAGGCAACGGACTTTGACTCCGTCATTCGTTGGTTCGAATCCAGCTAGCCCAGTATTTTAAAAGATTGACTCGGTCAATCTTTTTTTTGTTATTTTAGAGGTTGGCTCTGTTAAAATTCTATTTAGAAAACTGCTTTTTTTAGCTCATTAGTGTAAAACTATCGTTTCGCACGCTTTCAGCTCAGCTGAAAGCGTACAGTAAAGAAAGGAAAATGAGCTGAAAAACAACAGAATACTTTAACAAAACCTAGAGATTAAACTTTTTTCCATTTTCCATTGGTCAAAATATTAACTTTAGCAAAGCTCATATGGTTCTGTTGACAGCAGGTCATTTTCAGCTGGACTTAACGACTTGCGAAAGGTTTTACAAAAATAAAAGCACCACTATACGATTGATTATTCAGAAATATTAAAAAGTAATCCCTTGGATATATTTACATCCTGCCTCTCTTTACCTTATAATTAGATATTGATGGACATTTGGGATAATAAGGAGGGATTGTTTATGGATCGCATGTACAGAGTACTGGGGTTTTGGACCGGTATTTTTACTGTCATGTTTTACATTGGGGGCATGAAAGAAACGGCCTTGATATTTCTTGGCCAAACAGGCTTTTTTGTATTACTGAGCTATCTAAAACTGTCAGAACGTATGTATTTGTACATCTTCGGTGCATATTTAACGATTTTCTTCGCTGGGTTTACATATTACACAACGTTTTTACTTGTGCCGAGTATAGGGGAATAGACTGAGAGAAGCGTAGACGCTGGGGCTATACAGAGACTGAAAGTGTTAGTTACTTTAATAAATACCTATCCATTAAAAAAGCTCTCATAAAGTGAGAGCTTTTTTCCTTTGTTTAATACCCATTTAAAAACGGATTGCCGTCCATTTCATCCTGGACTGTCGTAACAGGGCCGTGCCCCGGTAAAACATAGGTTTCTTCAGGAAGAGACAGCAGTTTGTCATGAATGCTTCTGAGCAGCTGCTCCGCATTGCCATCCACAAGGTCTGTCCTGCCGATCCCCTCTTTGAACAGAGTATCTCCCGCAAAAACTACCTCTAATTCTTTAGAATAGTAGGAAACACTTCCTGGTGAATGTCCTGGAGTTTCAAAAACCTCAAGTGAAAATGGACCGACCTCAAAAACTCCTTCTTCCGAAATGAACTTATCAGCTGGTTTAGCCGTCACAGGGTGATTCGGAACAAAATGGGCAGAACCATTAACCGCAGAATTCCCAAGCCACCCTGCTTCCTTTTTATGTACATATACAGGGATTTGATATTCATCCCGTATCTCATCTACAGCTCCTATATGATCAAAATGAGCATGGGTTAAGAGGATGGCAAGAGGATTAAACCTTTCCTTTTTTAAAAAAGAAAGAAGCTTTTTTCCTTCTGCACCAGGATCAAAAATAACACAATCCTTTTTTTCGTTATACAAAAGATAACAATTTGTTTGCAGTATTCCTAATGGTATCTGTCTCCAATGCATAATGGGTCTCCTTTTTTAAACTATTGTACCCTGATTTGGCACAGTCATATAATGTGTTGTATGATCTCATTCATCCAAGCTAAGAGGATATTTTTAAAGTGATTGCTGTTTTCCTGATAAAGGAATAAAACAATCATTTTAAATAAAACGCCAGAAAAAACAATCTCGAAAAATAAATCCGACTTTTAAATCCAATCCTTTTTTAATGTTCTCAACACCGCTTTATCGCAGCAGGTTTCATGAAAATTAGACTCGACAAAAAGGATTCGGAATTGTAAAATAATTAGTAGTGCATAGCTCATTACATAAAGACATTATCTTCAACTGCTAATATTTTTACAAAGGGGATGTTACGTTGGGGACAGTCATTATTTTTGCTTTAGTGACGCTATTGGCGATTTTTGGTACAGTCAGTTCTATTAGAAAGAAAAATCTCCTTGGAGCAGCTTTCGGACTCATCACTTTGGGAATTTTCGGCTGGTTCACTGTCATGACCGTAATTTATTCCGGATATCCGGCAACTACCATTTAATACGGGAAAAAGAGCTGGTATGCAGCTCTTTTTTTGTTGGAGATACATTTCCTCAATTTTATCGCCAGATTGCCCTCATACATTACATGCCTATAGTTTATTTTTCACAAGCCATGCTGCACCAATTACACCTGCATCATTGCCAAGTGTAGCCAAAACCAGCTTTGTGGACTTTGCAACCGTTGTAAAAGCAAACTTCTCAAAATGGTATTGAAGCGGCCTTAATAACGTTTCTCCTGCTGCTGATACTCCTCCGCCGATCACGATATATTCCGGATTTAATACATTGCCGACGTTTGCAAGCGCAAGACCTAAATAAGAAGTAATTTCATCAATAATTTCTTTAGCTAATGCATCTCCATCTCGTGCAGAATCAAAAATAAGCTTTGATGTCATTCCGCCTTTTTCATCGATTAGTTTGTTTAGTACACTTTCAGCCTTCGTTTCCTTCATTTTATCGTAGGCAGCACGTACGATGCCTGTTGCAGATGCAATAGTTTCAAGACATCCAGTATTCCCGCAATTACAAAGGTATCCATTTTCCGGCTTTACAGTAATATGACCGATTTCCCCTGCTGCACCTCTAATTCCATGAACAATATCTCCGTTAACGATAACACCGCCGCCAACACCGGTTCCTAAAGTCACGCAAACGAGATTTTTAGATCCAAGGCCTGCCCCTTTCCACATTTCCCCTATTGCTGCACAATTTGCATCATTATCTACAGCTACAGGCAAACCCGTTAAGCTGCCAAGCTTTTCAGCAAGAGGAAAATTATCTTTCCAGCCAAGATTTACTGCTTCATAAATGACTCCTGTTTCAAGATTTACTGGTCCAGGTGCTCCCATCCCAATTCCAGCAACACTTTCTTTAGATGTCTTAAAATAGTTTAATTTTTCATCAATGGATTTAGCAATATCCTCAAGGATATTATTTCCGTTATCAGAAACATCAGTAGGAATCTCCCATTTATGAAAAATTTCACCCCCATCATGGATAAGTGCCATTTTTGTGGTTGTGCCACCTAAATCTACCCCAATTAAGATGTTCTTCTCCAAAATCTTCACCCTCAATTTCTTTTATCTTTTTCTTTTTGTATCTCGTTTCTTATAATTAAACGTGCTTTCTGATAGTCCATAATGTCTATCATATTTGATTGGTACATTTCTTTTAATTCCCATTCCATTAGTTCTAAATCGGCTATACGATCACCCAGATAGATGATGATTCCGAACCTTTTTAACAACTGCTGGACATCGTATAACGTTCTCATTTAGCACCATCTTTCAAAACAATTAACCTAGTAAGTATAAACCAAATTTAGCACCCTAACAAGAACCCCGCCTGATTTCTTACCTCTTTATAAAAGGCTGTTTTCGCATAAATTGTTGCTTTACGTACAAGACATCATTCCGTATGTTGTCTGACTTCGTGGCAGATGACCTTGGATACAACATCATTTTTCTGTCTGGTTGATTTCCACTTCAGGCACTCCCTTTCCGCGGGCGATAGGTAAACCTCCACGTCGCTTACTCCAGCGAAGTCTCCCTAATACGCTTTTGTACGCAGGAGTCTCTTTTATCAGCTTCAATAAACATCGGTTTAAAATCAACATTATTCCTTGGCATAGCCTATAAAAATGGAATCTTGCATTAGCTAGTCATGTTTTTAAAGATAATTTGCATATATATAGTAGAAACCTCTAAATTGGGACAAAACCTTTGTAAGGGTGTGGCTTATGAACAGAAACCGGAATCTTTATTTTCTTTATCTAATAACGATTATGATTTCTTTTTGTATTGGATGCTACCTTGTGAGACCCGATAAGGAAACCATTATTTATTTTCCACTGCATCCAAAAGCCCATTTTTTAAACGCAAAAACGCAACTTTCTGCAGAACCCTTAAATAACTCTCCTTTTTACAACATAAATTGGTCAGTAACCTCCTTACTCGATCGCAAAGCCTATCTTCGCCAGGATGCTGGACTGCTTTTTGAAGATGGTAAATTAAAATCAATCATAGGACCTGCAGAATGGAAACAAACTGCTGATACGATAAACGAGACCAGAACGTTTACCGATAAATCTTCTCATTTGTTTCAGGCCATTGCATTTCATTATGGAGAAATACACGAAAAACAAAAAATAACCAGTGTCCAGCAAATGTCCCATGACTCCTTATATGTCATTCAAACGGCAAATAACAGCCTTTATTCTTTTCGACAAGCGCAGGACTCTGTACAAGTTCAATGGGAAAGGGAATTAAATCAAAAATCCCAGCGATATTTACATTTATTATGGAAAAAAGGAATGGAGCAATGGAGCCTAAAGGCAGACTCCTATACGTCCATTCCCTTAACAGATTTGTACCAATACAATAGTGAGCCATTACCCGGGTTTACACGCACTCAATCCGACCAGATTATCGGCAGGCTTTGGGAAGGACTCTATAAACAATATATTACCGGTATAAAAAAAGAAGATGGCACTGTCATAAGTCCCATTAACAGCGCCGTTCCTCTTGTCTTAATCAATCCCACCCTGCGGGAGCTGCTGGTTCTGATCCCAACTGAGCAGTATGGAGACTTTCTCTTAAAGCAAAGGATCCCTTAAGACTGTTTGGTTATTATAAAACGAATCTTGCTGAGAAAGGCTGCAGGCCATCCTATCGTGGCGGTCAGTACACTTTTGCTAAGATGCAATTATAATGTATTGGCTGCCCCATGATAACCGATAAAAAGCATCCAAAGCGTGATAACCCCCGTGATAACCAGAGCAGCAAGCTGCGTAGACAACTTCCTTTTTTTAGGGAAGTGAACAATCGCTGCAGCAAGAAACCCGCCAGCCAGTCCGCCAATATGGCCAAAGTTATCGATACCGCCTGCAGTAAAACCAAATACTAAATTGATTATGATTACAACAATTACATCTCTTCCCATTGTTCTAAAGAAAAGCTTAGGATAGACGGCTCCAAGGTAAAGCAAGGCCCCAAAGCATCCAAAGATAGCCCCGCTGGCACCAGCCGAAATACTGTTGCTGAATAAAAAGCTTGCAAGAGATCCCGTGAAGCCGGCAAACAGGTAAATCCACAAAAAGCGGCTTCTGCCGAAGATTTTTTCAATTGTTGGCCCCAGATAATACAAAGCAAGAGAGTTCATTAGAAGATGTATAATACTTACATGTAAAAAAATCGGAGTAAAAAAGCGCCACCACTGACCGTCTATTATCAGAGGATTCACTTTAGCACCAAAGCGGATCAAATTTTGCGTCGTGTCTCCGCCTGCAACTGTCATACTAAAATAAACAACCACCTGGATAAACAAGAAAATGTAGGTAAACAGCGGTTTTCCAAACTCAAACAGCTGCCGCTCTTCCTGCACCTGATTCGCCGCGTGGGATAAAGCAGTCCGCTTAATCATTTGAATATCGATGTCCTCATAATTCTCCTTCAAAGAAAAGGCCAGCTGGTCCTTCATTAATATGGACAAGCGTTTTGTACTTTCGGACAGCCGGTCACTTGCAAATAAGATGGAGTGAACCCTCGTCCTGCCCTTATCTAATTCTAAAGGCTGCTTTAGTGTATCTTCAAAATCGTCCACTGGAGGGTACATGCTTACATAAAGATTCAGCATCTGGAAATCACGCTTGCCAAAGTGTCTGCGTATGTTTTCAGCCTGTACACCGATTTGCTGAATATCCCGTTTCATCCAGTTTCCCCAATCCAAATCATATCTCAGTATACGAACCATTTGAGCATTTCGATTTGATTGATTTTCCAGCCAAATCTCTTGTTGGTCTTCACTCATTTGAATGAGACGATATTCCTTCTCTATGATAAAGTAATGTACAATCCTCCAGAATAAAAAATCAACTTGCCTGTTCTCCAAGCTTTCCCCCGCCTTTTTATGTATTACCAATAAGATTTGATCTAACTATAACGAAAAACAAGGCCAGCTGTAAAGGAATACCCATTCCTCTAAGCTGGCCTTTAAACCTATTCTTTATCTGAACGTACTTTGAATAAATTTGGATCGGATGCCTGGAATATTCATTGCTAAATTCACAGCCCATTTTCGCAGCCAATAGCTCCCGAGCAAGGTGTTTAAAACTTTATAACGGTATCTGATTAATAGAGATACTGCCAATATAGACAGCAGCCATTTCATTAATCCGTTCATTCTTACTCCTCCTATCCAAAAATTGATACTGACTATAGTTTGTGAATAGAAGGGATGAATTATTCCTAGGCTTACTTTTTCCTTTCCATGCACGAAATCCATCCTTTTTCCGTAATGATTGCCCCTACTCGACAGTCATGTTTTTCTGTTGGCAAGTCCTCTACCATCTGTTCTGAAAAGGCAAGAGATAATGTTTCTCCCTTATAATCCTCCAAATAACGATCATAATAGCCGCCGCCAAACCCTAAACGTGATCCATTCGCTGTATAGCCTAATCCAGGTACAATGATCATGTCAATGTCAGTCTTTAAGACCTCTTTAGTAAGCTTGTCAACAGGTTCAAGCAATCCAAAATAAACCTTCTCTAGCTGGTCAAAAGAAGTGATTTCCTTAAAAATCATTTGTCGTTGCTCCGGCAGGCACTTGGGAACAACAACTTTCTTCCCCTTTTCCCAGGCTTTTCGTATGATTGGCCAGGTATCGACTTCCGGGAACCTGGATATTGTTAAAGCAATGGTGTCATGTTTCTCCCACATATTGTGATTGAATAAGTGGCTTGCAATAAAAGAGGAATAGCGATGATACGTCTCTGGATTCATTGTGTCCAGCTTTTGTTTCAGATATTTCCGCAATTCTTTTTTATTCAACCTCGTATCCTCCTTAAGAAAATGACTTGATAAGAAAAGTGCAAGCGCCTTGCTCATCGGCTTACGGATTTCGGAGTCTTCGACGAGGTAAAGAAAACACAGCGAGGGAGTTTTGGAGCTGATGTTGACTTATCTTAGTGAGAGAACGTAGATATCCGCTAGACGATGGGCGCTGGAGCTAGATAGAAACTATATTGGTAAAATACATTCTTACTTACTCTTCCTCACATAAAAAAGCAGCAGGAAGATTCCTACTGCTTACTTTGTTTCACGGTGTGCTGTTACACGTTTTTCTCTTGGACAGTATTTTTTAAGTTCAATACGGTCTGGATTGTTACGTTTATTTTTTGTTGTAATATAGTTACGCTCACCGCATTCTGTGCAAGCTAATGTTAAATTTACACGCATGTCTTTCCCTCCAAACTTCATTACATTCTTCAACTATTCATACGACTTTTCTATAATATCATTATTCTTTTGGAAATGCTAGTCTGATTTTTATTTTGATGGATTTAGTCCCATATGCCTCTCCTACTACCTCTTTTAAGACATTTATTCCCCTTCTCACTACATATCTTAGGACTTCGTATGAATTACTTCTGCCGTACTTAAAATTTTATGATATAAAAGAAAGAGGAATATTTTTCAAAGGAAAGGTTGGAACAAATGAGTATACCTGTAATCATTTTATTAAGTGCAGCGATATTATTATTTATCCTTTCTTTTTTTCAAAAGGACCGGACGTCCATATTGGAAAAGGAACTGGAGGATTTGACAATGAGCTTCCACCAGGAAACTTATCAATTAAGAAAGAGAATGGGCATTTTAGAAGAAGAACTAATGGGAAGCAGCTTCTCTTTTGCACAAGATACTGATTCCCCTAAAACAGGGGTACACGAAATACTAAAAAATCAAGTGATTTCCCTATTTCAGCAAGGACTGGATCTTGAACAGATTTCCAGGCAGTCGTCTTTATCCTTGCAAGAGGTAAAAGAAGTATTATCAGAAATACGCAAACCATAAAAAAGGAGATAAAAATGGATAAGCGGACATTAAGAGCTTTTGCAGCCGGACTTTTCCTTGCAGCCATACTGTTTTTAGGGTATCAGTTCATTAAAGCTGAACCTCCACAAACAAAAGGGAACTTAAGTGCAGAGAGTACAGCTAATTTGAAGAAGGATGTTTACTATTGGCAGACTAAATACACAAAGCTTCTTCAGCAAAAAACGGCTAAAAATAATCAAGAATTAACACGTTACCATTTGACGATTTCCAGCGGGATGACTCCCGGAATTATTGCGGATAGATTAAAGACAGGTAAAATCCTTTCCGATCCTAGTGCTTTTATGCAATACCTCGTTGATCATAAAGATGAAAATAAAGTCCAGCCGGGCGAATATGATTTAACCAGCCAGATGACTGTTTCTCAAATCGTAAATGCCATCACGAAAAATAAGTGATGGCATTTTTTGTTTCTTCCTTATAAAGAGACCGCGGTAGCATCTATAGCGGATGTATCTGTTTTTGCTGTACTCTCTGTTTCTTCAAATCATAATAGGCCTTTAAGGCTTTATTCCCGACTAATAGATTTAGATGAGGATCTTTCTGCTCTCCTTCGTATGCCCAGGGTATGACAACAGAGATTACCACTTCCGGATGATTAAAAGGAGCGTATCCTGCAAAGGTTGTGTTCCATGTCATCGGAGGAAGTACATTCCGCTTCCAATAGGTACCTGCAGCCGGTCCATCATATAATCCCTGGGCAGTACCTGTCTTCCCCGCCACTTTAAATCTGGAATCAAAGTAGCCATAGGCTGTACCTCCTGCCTCGCTTGTCACTTTCCTTAATCCCTCTTTTATCCTTTCAATCCATCTAGGTTTCATTTCCACCCGGTTTAATATTTTTGTCTCCATTTCTTTGGCTACAGAACCCAGCTCGTTTTCCCTGCTGCCCGGATAATGAATTTCCTTGGCGATGTGCGGCTGAATGCGATACCCCCCATTTGCAATCACAGACATGTATTGAGCTATTTGTAAGGGCGTATATGTGTCATATTGCCCAATCGCATAATCCAGCACTTTCCCTGGTTCACCTGGATTCATCCCCCCGAATCCCGCCTGTTCACCAGGCAAATCGATGCCTGTTTTTACACCAAGACCAAATTCAGCAAATTGCTTGCGTAACGTGCGGATAGCCGCCATTTTGTTAATTCTTAAATGGCCATCCGGAATATAATCCATCTGACCGCCAAGCTTCATCGCTGTCCTAAACATATAGACGTTTGAAGACCTTTTTAGAGCCATTAGATCGTTTATCGGTCCCATGCCTTCATCTACCCAGGATTTCTTCACTTTGGTTCCTCTGAATTTCAGCGGCTGGTCCACTAGTACTTCTCCGGGTTTCAATGCCCCAGTCTGATACCCAGCCAGGAGCGTCGCCCCTTTTACGACAGATCCCATTGAATAAGAGGTTGTCAGGTTTCCGAATGCCGCATCTGTTAATTTCAAATGTCCATTCTGCCCTCTTATCAATTGTTTACCTGCCATTGCTAGTATTTCTCCTGTATTGGGATTCATCATTGTTACAAAGGCTCTATCAAGAAAACGGTGGCCTGGCCGTTTTTTAATCAACATATTTTGAAGTATTTTTTCGACTTTTTTCTGCAATTCGACATCAATCGATAACATCAAATCGTACCCTCGTCTGCCCGGACGAATAATCTCTGAATGCAGAACCCCTCCATCTTTTCCTGTGATATTTTTCATTTTTTGTTTATGCCCTTGTAAGACATCTTCGTATTCGTACTCAAGATAGCTTTTTCCTATACGGTCGTTTCTGCTGTACTCATGGGCTAGATAATAATCAAGCAGTTCTTTTGGGAGCCCTTCTTTAGAAGAAGAGATAGTGCCAAGGATTGATTCGAGCACACCATTCTCATTAACAGCTTTAAACGGATAAACACGTTCCCAATCTGTAGTTGTATTGATTCCCGGCAAAGAAGATAAATTTTCACTTACTTCTGCGTACTCCTTTGGTGAAACATTATGATTTTTTATTACATGAGGAAAAAGAGGATAACCGTTTAACATTTCCCGGAAAATAGCTACGTTCTTTAATTCTTTCCCATGAATTGAATATAGGTCTTCTTTTGCAATTCTTGAAAGCTGCTTATGATATAAGGCAGTATTATCCAGATTTTTCATTTCAGAACGAGTGACAAGATTGGCTGCTTTTTGTGGGTTTTTTAGTATCCAATAATCCTTCCGGTCACGAAGTGTGACCAAATTCATCTCTTTTTTGTCCATATCGACATACTCCGACAATTTCTCAGCAAGTTTTAACATATCCCGCTGTGCAATCGTTTTTGGCCTTGCGTATGTAATAGCATTCAACGGTTTATTCCCCACAATAAGTGTTCCGTTTCGATCAAAAATTTCTCCGCGCGGGACAGAGGTATTAACGGTCACATCCTCTGTTCTTTCCACTTCTTTTTTATAGTCCTCACCATTTACAATCTGGATAATGCCTAAACGAAGAATCAACACAGAAAACAAAATAAAGACAATAAAAAACAACATGTTCATCCGTGAAGGTACATGAGTTCTCTTCTTTTTTTGTATTTTTTTCAATGTCTGCAATCTCACTTTCATCCTTTCAATTAGTATGAAGATGCAAGAAATGTGCAAGCGCCTTGCTCATCGGGTACGGATTTCGCAGTCTCCGAATGAGACAAGAAAACTCAGTGAGTCAGTTCATGAGCTGATGTTGACTTATTGTAGAGAGGAGTGCAGAAACACGCTAACCGATGTTAGACCTACATTGATAAAACATTGATTTAATAATAAAGCTCTATGAAAGAACAATGTTGATTCAAACCTTTTTAGATTGAGTCTGATAAGCAATACTCCTGCTGAAGAAGCGTGTTAGGGGAGACCCCTCTTGCGCCTTTCGGAAAGCGAGTGCCTGCAGAGGAAATCAACAGACAATAGTAACAGAGCCAATAAGTAAGCAATCGAATACTATCAATTGCCAGTTATGCAGAGAGTGTGTTTACTCTGCGAATAAGCAAGGATGCGCAAAGATGACCGGCACCAATGAACATTAAAAGAACAGGTATGCTTTTTGCTTCATTAAAAAAGGTAATGGCACCAATAAATAAGAGGATGGAAACAATCCTGCCGCCATTAATATACAGTTCTCTAACAACAATATATTCAATGCGCGCTTCTGCAGCCTTCCATGCTTTTCCAATGACATCATACGTCATTGAATTATAGGGCACTAATAAGATGGGATAAGCAAGAGCAATGACTCCAGCATAAAGCAAAAGTCTCGGATAGCTCACTTGAAATACGATAATAAATATCGCCGCATACAGTAAAAGTCCGCCCAATAATATTGCTTTTTTCCGGTATTCATTCTTTATCAATTTAGCCACTAATGAATACCCGATAAAAGAAATACCCGAATTGATTAAACCAAAGGTTCCAAGGGCCAGTTCACTGCCTGTTGAAATGAAAACAAATACCGAAATAATAAAAACAAACGTCCCATCCCTTAGGCCCTGACAAAAATGTGCATATGTTACATATCGCCAATTTTTATTCGTTTTTCTCTCTTCCAATACCCGCGTCAAAAGATATTTACCGTGTGCCGGCCTTCTCTCTATAGAAAAACTCATGATAACTGCCAGCGTAAACAGGGATAATGATATCCCAAACACAATGGTATAGCCAAGATTCGATACAAACTGAGAAATGATATACCCCGAGACAATAGGACCAATCATCCCTCCTCCTGAATTTAAAGTACCGAGAAAGCCATTGAAAAAATCTCTTGTTTCCGGCTCCGTAATTTCAAATGTAAGCACATTAAACGCCAGCCAATAAAAACCATACCCAATGCCTAACATAGCTCCTAAAACAATGAGATAGTGTGAAGCCTGAGGACCAAAAAACAAGACGGACAAATAAAATAACGCAAGGAAAATCACTCCAATTCGAAGAACAATAACCCTGTCTACTTTTTTGGCAAATCTTCCTGCAAGAATAAATGTGATCGGCTGCATTACAACTACCGAAAGATTATAAATTGCAAGATCTAAAAATTGCCCCGATTGCTTCCACAAATAAATATTAACAAACGTATTAGATAAAGAAATGCTGAGGGAATAAAGTCCCCCGATTACAATTAACAAACCCAGATCTTTAGTCAATTGAATATCGCCTAACCACTTTTGAAGTATGCTCATAATAAACTCCCCTTTGTATCACCTATTTTTTGATAAAAAGGAGAGTTTATTCATTGAAAAAGGAACAAACCCGTTTTCATGTTTTTAAGCCTTGCAAAGAAGTAAGATACGATTAGGAAAATGCAAAAAAAAAAAAGAGGCTTCAGCCTCTTTTTTTGGATAGAAATATTTATTATTTCGCTTCTGAATATAATTTTGAAACTTCGTCCCAATTTACAACATTCCAAAATGCATTGATATAATCCGGACGGCGGTTTTGATAGTTCAAGTAATAAGCATGCTCCCATACATCCAATCCAAGTAAAGGTGTTTTACCTTCAGAAAGAGGATTGTCCTGGTTTGGAGTGCTTGTAATTTCAAGCTCGCCATTATTTAGTACAAGCCAAGCCCAGCCAGAACCAAAACGGCCTGCAGCTGCTGCAGCAAATTCTTCTTTAAATTTTTCAAAGCTTCCAAATTTGCTTTCAATCGCTTGTGCAAGATCACCAGCTGGTTTGCCCGCACCGTTAGGAGTAAGCAATTTCCAGAATAAAGAATGGTTTGCGTGGCCGCCGCCATTATTTCTTACTGCAGTACGGATATTTTCAGGAACTGCATCCAGATTAGAAACAATCTCTTCAACGGATTTATTTAATAATTCATCGTGTCCTTGAAGGGCTTCATTTAATTTTGTTACGTATGTGTTGTGGTGTTTAGTATGATGAATATTCATCGTTTCCTTGTCAATGTGAGGCTCAAGAGCGTCATAAGCGTATGGTAATTGCGGTAATTCAAATGCCATTTAAAATTCCTCCCTTATGTATTTGATTGGTTTTCAATTTTAGATTACCAAATGCGGACAAATCAATCAAATAAATTGATTTATTCCTAAAAAAAATTTTTAGTGGACCCTGATTAAAAAGTATAAAACCATAAGAATCTGTATGAGTCCCTTTGCTGCAATACTGCTAAAAAAGCCAATTAAAGACCCAAAACCAATTTTAACTGCTTTTGATAATGAGGTTCTATTGATCAACAGCTCCCCTGCCACAGCACCAATAAAAGGCCCGATGATAAGGCCAATTACCGGAATGATAAACGGTCCTGCCAACAGGCCGATTGTACTCCCCCATACCCCTGCTTTGGATCCTCCAAATCGTTTAACTCCAATAAGATTGGACAGATAATCTGCTGAAAACAGAAGAGCAACAAACAAAATTTGTACTGCCCAGAAAATCCAGTGGAGAGGAGAAAAAGTAAAGAACACACCATAAAGCACAAAGGCTGCGACGAGAAATAGAACACTCGG
The DNA here is from genome assembly GCF_001636425.1 of Heyndrickxia acidicola. Classification (NCBI taxonomy): domain Bacteria; kingdom Bacillati; phylum Bacillota; class Bacilli; order Caryophanales; family Bacillaceae; genus Heyndrickxia; species Heyndrickxia acidicola. Next base: position 336,662 of record NZ_KV440953.1, on the reverse strand, counting down.
AATAATCGGATAGACGAGGCCAATAAAGGCAATGATGATAAATATGCTGATAACCGCCCAATAAAGATATTCCATTCATAACCACCTTCTTTGCTGATTTTTTTCATTTTACCCTTTTTCACCTGAATTACGACTCTTCATTTCATTGAAGGAATTCTTTTCAATGTTTTTCCTTAACATTTAATAAAAAACTGATTAGAATGAAATTATTATCGCTGCTTATATTGCATGCAGCAAAGGATGTGATTGCCCATGAATATTTTCAAACAGTTTATTAAAAGCATTTATTCACCTAAGGATATCGCAAAATTCCGATTTCAAGGAATAGGAAAAACCATTCTATATGTTTTCTTCATTATGCTGCTGTCCATTATTCCAGGGGTCATTTATATTACGAAGCTGGCCTATACCGTATTGGATGAAGGCCAGCAAATTATTACTCATGACATCCCCTCTTTTTCCATACATAATGGAACTCTTTTTTCAAAAGAAAAAAAACCTCTCATTATTGTAAAAAACGATCTAACAGTACTATTTGACTCGACAGGCAGCATCCAGGAAAATGATGTTCAAAAAGGCGGAACAGTCATCGCTCTCCTAAAACATACATTTATTTTTAAATCAGACGGTAAAACGCAAGTAATGGCATATTCCACATTGGAAAACCAAAATTTAAACAACTCGAACATCCAAAGCTTTCTACGTTCCTTGCAAGGGGTAATGTGGGTAGGCATCCCGGTATTATTTATTTTCTACTATTTAATGACTGCAGCTGGGGGCTTTATCAAAATCTCGATTTTTGCCCTGTTTGGCCTTTTATTGGCCATAAGACTCGAAAAAAAAGTTAACTACCGGCAGAGCTGGAGACTGACAGCGTATAGTATTACGCTGCCTTCCGTTTTTTTTACTATTATGGCTGCATTAAAAACAACGGTAGCAGGAGCTATTTACATCGATTGGATTATTACTTTGATTGTCATGCTGCTAAGCATTCGGGAAATCCCATCTCCAAAAAAAACATCTGTTTAAGACTCTCGAGGTGACTCAAAAGGCGGTTATAAGCGGCCTTTTGAGTCACCTCTCTTTTATTTTTGGACAGAAAAAAGTAAAAGTGGAGAAGAACAATTGATGAGAATAATAGCCTGGTGTCTATCTTTTAAGAAGCCATTTGTGAAGAAAAGAACAGGCAGGGCGAATAGCGCTGAGCATATTTAGTAATACCCAAAGATCGTTTGGTTCAACGTTTATTAGAATGGAAGGCAAAAACTCCTTCAAGTTATGCAGGTTATTGGGGGATTCCCATAAGAATGCAACAATGTGGTTCCACTACCGCCCGTGGAAAGCGAGCGCCAACAGTGCAAATCAACCAGCATGGGGCACTCCACCATATCTCTGTTAGAGCCAGGAGTACAAACGAATCTAAAGTTGATTGAATTGGATACACGAGACTCCTGCGGGATCAGGTGGCCTCTGGTAGGCCCCGCAGGAGCTTGCTATGATGAGGCTCCCCAACCGCCCCCGGAAAGCGAGTGTCTGCAGGGCAAATCAACCAGCAGGATGATCAGAACACAGCCTATATCTATGCAAAATCCAGCTTTGATTTCACTTAAAGGTTAATTGAAGCCAAAATAAAGGCTTACAGTAGAAATCAATATATAGGACTCTGTTATTTTTAACATAAAAATTTAACAGAGATTTTTTAAAAAATAGTCATATTTCTTTCTGGACAAGCATATACATATACCACATTAAAAGGAGGGCGTTTTTTTGAAAAAATTAATTGGACTCATAGCCGTTCTAATCGTTTTATACAGCGTCTACTTTGATTTGAAATTCGGGACAATCCCTAACGCCACAGTTGCTTCCGCTGCCAATAAGCCTGATGTAAATCAAACACAGCCAAAGCCTGCCTCCCAGAAGTCAAATTTTAAAATTATAGAAGTGAAACCAGGCGATACTGTATTATCTATAGCAGCAAAACTTGAGAAAAACAATAGCAAAATAGAAGTAGCAAAGGTAATAAAGGATTTCACAAAATTAAATCCGGGCATCCAGCCTAAAGATATTCAGATTGGCCAAATCTATCGTTTTCCCATATATCAACAACACTGATTCTGTGCAAATTCTTGTCAATTTCAAAGGAATATTGGTACAATGATAATAGTTCTTATATAATTAACATGAATGAATTTTGTTTTTAAAAGGAGCGAATTACCCTTGGGTGAAATTACACATCGTTCACAAACCCGCCCTGTCAAAGTAGGTAATTTAACGATTGGCGGGAATGATGAACTAATCATACAAAGCATGACCACAACGAAAACACATGATGTGGAAGCTACAGTTGCCCAGATCCACCGCCTGGAAGAAGCAGGCTGCCAGATCGTAAGGGTTGCAGTACCTGATGAACGTGCAGCCAACGCCATTCCAGACATTAAAAGACAAATTAATATCCCTTTAGTAGCGGATATTCATTTTGATTATCGCTTAGCTTTAAAAGCCATTGAAGGCGGTATTGATAAAATCCGTATTAATCCTGGAAACATCGGCAAAAGAGAAAAAGTTGAAGCAGTTGTAAAGGCGGCAAAAGAAAAAGGGATTCCTATTCGAATTGGCGTAAATGCCGGAAGTCTTGAAAAGCATATTCTAAATAAATATGGCTATCCAACTGCTGACGGCATGGTTGAAAGTGCTCTTCATCACATTAAGATCCTTGAAGATCTTGATTTTCATGATATTATCGTATCCATGAAAGCATCTGATGTGCAGCTTGCCATTGAAGCATACGAGAAAGCTGCAAGAGCATTTAATTATCCATTGCACTTAGGCATTACCGAGTCTGGAACTCTTTTCTCCGGAACCATCAAAAGTGCTGCCGGCCTTGGCACTATCTTAAGTAAAGGCATCGGAAACACACTTCGTGTCTCCCTTAGCGCTGATCCAGTGGAGGAAATTAAGGTTGCCAGAGAACTGTTAAAAATATTTGGTCTTTCTTCCAATGCTGCAACCCTGATTTCCTGTCCTACTTGCGGGCGAATTGAAATTGACCTTATCAGCATTGCAAATGAAGTGGAAGAATATATACAAACAATCAAAGCACCAATAAAAGTCTCTGTTTTAGGATGTGCGGTTAATGGTCCCGGAGAAGCACGTGAAGCTGATATCGGAATAGCTGGCGCACGCGGAGAAGGATTATTATTCCGCAAAGGCCAAATTGTGCGCAAGGTACCGGAAGAAACAATGGTTGAGGAACTAAAGAAAGAAATTGACCTTGTAGCAGAGGAATATTTCAAAAAACAAGAAGAAGAAAAACAAAATGCATAAATAAAGCGGGGCAGCTGCCCCGCTTTATTTATTTCTAAAGGACACCCTTTATCGGAGTAGGGTCCCACTCTCATGAAACCCTTAGAAAAAAGGGAGCACAAAAATTCCAATTATAACAGATACTGCTCCTATCCCAATGCTCCAGGCACCCAATGAATCAGCCCCTCTTCTGCGAGCCATAATTCCCAAGACAACAGCTGCTGCTCCGAAAATGACAGGCAGTACAAACAATGAGATTAAGGAGATGGCTAATGCAATCCATCCCAAAACACTCGCTCCTGCCCCTGTACCCAGTGCAGTTTGTCTATCTATATCACCATGGTTATAGTCCCGTTTTAAAGATACAGGTGCATGAATTTCAGCTGCAGTCTCTTCACGATAATCATGGGAAACAGCAGTATTGATTGAATTGCCTGTTTCTTCTGCCTTCATTTCTCTAAACGTTTCACTCGGTGCATCCGTCCTATTTTCCTGTTCCAATTGACGATTATTCTTGATTTCGTCCATTTGATTCCCTCACTTTCAAATAGTTGGAGCACTATTTATTTTGCACGTAAGCTTCGCTTTTCACTATAACAATCTTTGGTATGATTGGCCTCACTCGAATGTCTTTTCCAACAAACCTTGATATGGTAAACTGCAGTAGAGGCAGAGAACCTGGTTAGAGCGCTGTCTATTCACAAAGTTCGCTGTTTAATGCAGATAAAGGGGAATATAGAATGAAAAAACGATTTGGCATTGATATAGATGGAACAGTTACACATCCCTCTTCCTTAATTCCGTACATAAACGACCAATATCATTTAAACATTACACTTGATGACATTACAGAATATAACTTATCCGCTGCGTTAAATTTAGAGCCCAAGGCTTTTTACGAATGGTTTATTGATACAGAGCCCAAAATCTATTCAGAATCCCCTCTTGCTCCTGGCGCAAAAGAAATTTTAACCAAATGGAAAAATCAATATCATCTTTATTTCATTAGTGCGCGCAGTTCTCATTTATTGGAACTTACCCGGAACTGGTTCACGAAAAATGACTTGCTTTATGATCATATTGAACTAATTGGTTCCCATTATAAAGTAGAAGCAGCTAAAAAATATGAAGTTGATCTGTTCTTTGAGGATAAGCATGATAATGCTGTTATGATCCATGAAGAGCTTCAAATTCCTGTAATCCTCTTTGATACACCTTATAACAGGGATCCTATTCCTGAAGGCGTTATTAGGGTGAAAAACTGGAGCGAAGCAAACGAATGGGTTGCAAACTGGGACAATAAAGCATAATTCGTTTACCCTTTTGGCTTTGTTAAAGGCTACTGTTGTTTTTTAGCTCATTCTTTTTTTACTGTAAAATGAGCTAAAAAATAAGCAGTTATCAACATTGAAATTTAACAGCCATCCTTTTAAATAGCCTAATAAAAAACATGGATTTATATCCTAACGGGTTCGGTTTTGAAGTAGAAAAACTTAATTCACATATCAATTCGCACCTTAATTAGCAATCTAAATCTTAATAAATTCCACACCAGAAAACGCACAGTGATTAGTTCGCTGGGCGTTTTTCACCCTGTCAGAATTGTATGTTTGAATCTTCTGAATATTTTATGGGTAATTATGTTAAATTAGAAATGAGAGTCTTGTAAAGGTTTACACTTATATCGGAGGTGTGAATTATGATTCAACTTGCACTAAAAATGTATGACTATCATGTTTGGGCAAATCAAACACTATTTAATCGATTAAAAGAGCTATCTAATGATGTTTATCATCTAGAAATTCAAAGCGTTTTTCCCACTATATCCAAAGTGGTTTCTCACATGTATATCGTCGATAACTTTGGTTTCACATTATTTCTGGTAAAAACATGCCAGAAGCATTGGAAATAGACAAACAATCAGGAGAAGGAAAAGATATTGAAGAAATGGATAGGTTATTTTACGACTTATCACAAAAATATAAAGAAGTTCTAAACAAGCAAGATGATTTTGAAAAGATAGTAGTACTGGACATTCCATGGGACGGAAAAAGGGAAACTAGTCTTTCTGAAATGGTCATGCACATTGTCACTCATGCAACTTATCACAGGGGAAATATCACTTCGATGTTACGCCAAATGGGTTACCCATCTGTCACAACTGACCTTACGCGTTACTGGTACTCGGAACAAAATTAAGTACTGTATATGGTGTATATCAAGGCTATATAAACACCTAAATGAAGAATAAACCGATTATTATTTAAGCGGTCCTTTTTAATGTCCTCGGCATAAAAATCTGCAGAGGTTTTAACAAGTCAATTCGCAGGTGTCTGCCAATCAGCAGACTGTTGTGAATTGGTGTGTGAATTATGGTGTTAAAATAACCCAAACGTTTTAATACCAACAAATATAAGGGATACCAATCCATACGCGAATTAGTATCCCTTTTAGCTTGTTATTTGATGTTTTCTACCTCAAAACCGAACCCGTTATTTATATCCAAGCTTTTTTATTTATGCTTATCCCTATTTAATGACAATCCGCACAAGTGCCATAGATTTCAAATTTATGTCCTGAAACTGTAAAGCCATCAAAGCCTTCTTCTATCTGCTTCATCGGACAAACTTCTATTTCCTTTGTTTTTCCGCATTCTAAACAAATTAGATGATGATGATGTGTCTTTATTGAACAACTGAAACGAAAGTGCTTCTCCCCAGAAAGCTCGGTTGTCTCCAGTATTCCTAATTCTGCAAACAAGCTTAGGTTACGGTAAATCGTATCAAAGCTTAAACCAGGGTAGTCCTGCTTCATGCCTTCTAGTACTTCCTTAGCTGTTAAATATTTATTATTAGAAGAAAACAATTCAAGCATCTGTTCTCTTTTCCCAGTATATTTATACCCTTTGTCTTTTAAGATGTTTATGGCTTCTGACGTCTTCATTGTACTGCACCCCTTATTTACTTATTGCTGATGCACCCCTCAACCGTTTAATCATCATGGAAACAAACAATAACAAAATGGAGATGACTACGATTGCTCCTCCGGGAGCAAGATTTAATTCATAGGCACTTGTCAGTCCGCCAATTACCGCTATTTCACCAAAAATAATGGAGAATAATATGGTTTGTTTAAATCCCCTTGAAATGCGGATGCTCGCAGCTACTGGAAGTGTCATAAGTGCCGATACCAGTAATATTCCTACAATTCGCATGGCTACAGAAATAACAAGCGCTACAAGAACGATAAAAATAAAGTGGATCGTTTTTGCAGGAAGCCCTGACGCTCTGGCATATTCCTCATCAAAAGAAAGGAGAAAGAGCTCCTTATATAATAAGAAAATGGTTACAATCACAACAATGCTAATGCCAATGATCAAATAAAGATCTGTTTGGCTGACAGCACTCACACTCCCAAATAAGTAATTAAATAAGTCCGTATTAAAACCATTTGCAAGGGAAATAAAAATCAAACCGATCCCAATCCCCCCTGACATAATAATCGGAATCGCCAATTCCTGATAATGCTTATAAATACTTCTCAGTCTTTCGATAAAAAGAGAAGCAAGCAAGGAAAAACCTGTTCCAATGTACAGAGGGTTAAGATTTGAAAGCGGTGCACATGTTTTACTGATGAATAAGCTGACTGCAATACCTGCAAGTGTAATATGACTTAGCGCATCAGCGATAAGCGATAGTCTCCTAACCACAATAAAACATCCTAAAAGCGGTGCTATGATACCAATGATGATTCCTGTTAAAAATGTGTCTTGCAAAAATCGGTAGTGTATTAAATCTGAAAGCATGATTAAACTCCTTCTTTTTCATGGTCACGTGACAATACACGGACATTAAAATGATAAAGTGAGGAGAGTTCATGCTCATCTAGCTTTTCAAATTCCTCTTTATCTCCATGAAAATGTAAATGCTTATTCAAACAAGCTACCTGTGATACCTTATTTGTAATGGTACCTGTATCATGGGTGACTAAGATAAGTGTAATGCCTAATTCACGGTTCAGCTTTTCCAGTATTTCATAAAACGACTGCACATGTTTTGCATCAATACCGACAGTGGGCTCATCCAAAATTAACACATCCGGATGGCTTACAATGGCTCTGGCAATAAATACGCGCTGCTGCTGCCCCCCTGATAATTCTCCAATATTTCTGTCAGCATAATCTTCCATTCCAAGAGAAACAATCGCCTTCATAATTTCTTCAGCCTGCTTTTTTCCTATTCGGGAAAATAGCCCTGTTTTTTTTGCCAGACCACTAGCGACAACTTCATAGACAGTGGCAGGGAAACCGGTGTTAAAAGAATTGGCCTTCTGTGATACAAAACCAATTCTCGACCAATCCTTAAACTTGGACAACGGCTGTCCAAATAAAAGAATTTCCCCCTTCTGAGGCTTCAGTAAACCCAGCACCAGCTTTAATAGAGTTGACTTGCCAGAACCATTTGGGCCTACCAGTCCTAAAAAAGTACCCTTGGGTATTTCCATATTAATATGTTCCAGTACATTCTCTTTTTCATATCGAAAACTTACATTTTTTATGTCAATTACATTATTGCTCATTTTGCAAACAGACTCCCTTGATAAGAATCATTACGATTTAAATCATAAATGAGTATACCTGAATTTTTTTCTTCTGTAAACTATTGCGCTGTCCATACATTTTTCTGGAACATTTTTCATGTCCCTTACATATGTTTCATTGAGGAGTGATGAGCGATGAAGCTAATACAAAATATGATTAACTTCAAAGTAAACAGTATTTCCGGCGATGAGTTATTTAAATACGCCAAACAATTCAATGTCTCATTAAATCAAGGAGACGCTGACAAAATCGCTACGTATCTCAGGGGAAAACGTGTCGACTTATTTAACGATCAGGAAAGGACCAAAGTAATAAAAGAAATAGCCAAAATTACCAGCCCTGAGACCGCCAAACAAATTAACCAGGTGTTTATACAGTTCACTAAGTAAAAAGAAACTGGAATTTCTCCAGTTTCTTTTTATTAGGCTCTTTTAAAAAGATCTTTTACAATAACAATTATTTTACAATTTTTTTTAATAAATCTGGATCAAACTGTCCGCTTCTGAGCATATCTATTTCATACTTATAAGGCGGTTTTTTATTATTCTTATCTTCCCCCACATATGGAGTTTCAAGAATTTTCGGAACATCCTGAAGCTGTGGATGATGAACGATATAATTTAACGCTTCAAAACCTATATGGCCAAAACCGATATTTTCATGCCGATCTTTTCTCATGCCTCTCTCATTTTTACTGTCGTTAATATGGAGAACTTTCAGTCTGTCGATACCGATGATTTTATTAAATTCATCTAATACACCATCAAAATTTTGCTTTACATCATAGCCTGCGTCGTTTGTATGGCAGGTATCAAAGCAAACAGAAAGCTTATCATTAAAATGTACACCATCAAAGATTCTAGCAAGTTCTTCGAAGGATCGTCCGCACTCGGAACCTTTTCCCGCCATTGTTTCAAGTGCAATCTGGACGTTTTGCTCGGCTGTCAGCACTTCATTTAAGCCTTCAATAATTTGGGCAATCCCTTTTTCCTCCCCCTCACCAACGTGTGCACCGGGATGAAGAACAATTTGTCTGGCACCAATGGCCTCTGTGCGTTCAATTTCAGATCTTAAAAAATTCACACCGAGCTCATAGGTTGCGGGATTGATGGTATTGCCAATATTGATGATATAAGGAGCATGGACAACAATGTCTGTAATACCATGCTGCTCCATAAAGGCACGTCCTGCTTCAATGTTCAAATCCTCAATTTTTTTCCTTCTCGTATTCTGAGGTGCCCCTGTATAGATCATAAAGGTATTTGCTCCGTAGCTTACAGCCTCCTCTGCTGCAGCTAAGAGCATCTTCTTTCCGCTCATGGATACATGTGAACCAATTTTCAACATATCAGCCATCTCCCTTGCTTTTCCTTAACGTTTTTTAAGTCTTCTTTCCCTCTTTTTCATTTCTTCCACTTTCCAGTTAATTTTTCTTTTATATCCCGGCTTAACCTTTTTCGGTTTTTTCACAAGATTTCTTGCTTTTTCCTCTATTTCATCGGTTTGCTTAATCCGCTTTTTTCTTCGGTTCCGATCCGTCGCCTGTTCCAGTACGCCCTTTTGCAAATCCATCGTTTGGAATTCAATCCCTATTTTCTCTAGACGGGCTAGTGCATCGTCGTCAGATGGTTCGTAAATGGTTACAGCAATCCCTGCATATCCGGCTCTTGCCGTTCTTCCTACACGATGGACATAAAAATCCAAATCCTGAGGCAATTCATAGTTAATGACATGGCTGACGCCTGCTATATCTATTCCTCGAGCAGCCAGGTCCGTCGCAACAATATATTGGAAATCTAAATTGCGGATTTGTTTCATCACTTTCGTTCTTTCACGAGGAGAAAGGTCTCCATGTATGCGGCCTACCTTTAATCCCTTCTCTATTAACTGGTCTGCCACCTGGTCTGCCATTGTTTTCGTATTGGTAAACACGATGGCGAGGTAGGGATTATAGACAATCAATAAATCATGGAGCAGGTCTATTTTTTGTCTGCTCTTTAATGGAACCAGGACATGTTCAATATTTTCAGCAGAAATTTGTTTTGGCTGCACATGCTCGTATGCAGGATTTTCCATATATTTTTTCAAAAATGGCTTCAATTTTTCAGGAATTGTGGCAGAAAATACTAGAATTTGAAGATCCTTAGGCATTTTTGCAGCTATTTGATCCACATCAAAAAGGAATCCCATGTCAAGCATTAAGTCGGCTTCATCCACTACAAGCTTTGAAGCAGTATGTACAAATAATGCCTGTTCTTTTACTAAGTCGTTAATTCTGCCCGGAGTACCTACCACAATATGAGGCTGCTTTTTCAGCTTTTCAATTGTTCTTTGTTTATCCGTGCCTCCAATATAACAACGTGCTTTAATGGACTGCTCGCCGCTATCAGCAAATTTTGCGATCTTTAAAATTTCCTGATAAATTTGGTTAGAAAGCTCGCGAGTTGGGGCTGTAATGACTGCCTGGACTTCATCCAGATCAGGATTGATTTCATTAAGGATTGGCAGCAAGTAAGCATGTGTTTTTCCTGTTCCGGTCTGAGATTGTCCGATGGCACTTTCCCCGCGCATAATAGTGGGAATCATTTTCTTTTGGATTTCTGTAGGCTCGTGAAAACCTAATTCGTCGATTGCGCTGATAATGTATGATTTAAACGGATATACGTCAAATTTATTTGTTGACAATATCTTCACTCCTTTTTTTCTTGCTTTCATGTACGTTCTATCTTTATAACAAAGTGTTGTTATTTTAAAAGTCCATTTTGTTATTATAATCGACAATAACTAAAACTTCCACCTAAGTCTATATTTCCTTTCCATTCGGATATTTATGATAAGGCTTTTTTCGTTTTTGCTGCTAATTGACTCCCTGAAATAATTAGGATCTTTTTGTAAACTTTGCTGCTATTTAACAAAAAAATGATGAAATTCACGGGCTCTGTAGTAAACCTGTGAATTACTTACGAAAAGATGCCACGAAGACGGACAAAATACGGATATATTTCTTGTACGTAAAGCAACAATCTCTGCGAAAACAGCCAAAAATTAATAATCAGTTTCAGTATGAAAACTTGTGTATCGATTATGATTTCAGCTTTCAAGTTTCCCCATAGGCCATATTTAGTTTGGCAATTCCGGTCAATCAGACAAATTTTCAGCATCAGTAGACGTTTTGCCATATATGTGCATATGGTATAGTGATTCATTATGTTTTTGAAAGGAGGAAAATCTATGCCGCCAGGAATGTTTCCGCCTTTTTCAGGACAAATGCGCAATGGCCCTATGCAAATGATGGGCGGAATGGGCAGAAATCCATTACAGACGATGACGGGTATAGCCAGAAATCCCATGCAAATGATGGGCGGGATGTCCGGTAATCCTATGCAGGCAATTGGCCGTTTGTCGTCTTTAAGGCCAGGAATGTCTGCAGGAGGAACAGGTGCCAATGCAGCAGCAAGCGGCGGCCGCGGGCTCTTGTCAAGGCTGTTTCAACGGGGCGGAACAGCTGCTGCGGGAAATGTGGCCAATGCAGCAACAGGCTTTCAGAGAGCAGCAGGAGGCGGATCGTTACTTAGAGGTTTAACAAACCCCGGCTCTATTAATTCATTCCTAAGCAACACCCAGAATGTCCTTAGAACCGCGCAGCAATTTGGGCCTATGGTGCAGCAATACGGACCACTTGTACGGAATCTTCCTTCCATGTGGAGGATGTATAGAAGCCTTAAAAATACCTCATCTGATGACGAAACCCCGGTTGATCAGACAGATGACAGCACACAATCAGAGGTTTCAGCCGCTGAATCGCAACAAGTGGAGAGTGCAGATAAGACAGAAGCTCCAGTAAAAAATACTGTTAAGAAAAAAACACGTTCTACAAATACTTCCAAAAAAGCAACTGTGCAAAAAAGCACTGGAAATTCAAGCTTCACAAAAGGCAGTTCCATGCCAAAGCTCTATGTATGATTAGCAGTTGCAGCAAACATGCTTAAGGCCTGCCTAAGCAGAAACATATTCAATAGCCCTTCCCTGCAGCCGTTTGTTGATATATACGTATCATAAACGGTTTTTTCTTTATTTTGTAAGGCTCTTTCTGTAATCTTTACTGCTAATTGTGTAAAATACACCTAGGATACACAAGATTCAAGCTTGCAAACGACTTGACTTAAGACGAAAAGATGCCGCGATGACTCACGGAATAAGGATTTAACACTTTTACGAATAACAACAATCGATGCGAATACAGACTTTTGTAATGTACAGCATTTTTATATATAATAATAGTCGTATAATACAAGATTTAAAGGGCACCGTTCCTTTAGTCAGGAGGATTTTCATGGAGGTTATTAAAATTTCCCCCCGTGGTTATTGTTATGGCGTTGTCGATGCAATGGTAGTTGCAAGAAACGCAGCTTTAGATAAAACGCTCCCCCGCCCAATCTATATCCTGGGGATGATCGTTCATAATAAACATGTTACAGATGCGTTTGCTGAAGAAGGAATTATTACTCTTGACGGGGCAAACAGAAAGGAAATTCTTGAAAAGGTTCAAGAAGGCACCGTTATCTTCACTGCCCATGGCGTTTCTCCAGAGGTTAGGGAAATTGCCAGCAAAAAAGGCTTAGTAACAATAGATGCAACCTGCCCGGATGTAACCAAAACACATGATTTAATCAGGGAAAAAAAAGCAGCAGGATATGATGTCATCTACATTGGCAAAAAGGGCCATCCTGAGCCTGAGGGTGCAGTTGGTGTTGCCCCTGATATTGTCCATCTTGTTGAAACAAAGGAAGACGTTCAGGAGCTTTCTATAGAAAATAATAAAATTATCGTAACAAATCAAACGACTATGAGCCAATGGGATGTTTCAGAGATTATGGAAGAGGTACAGCTGAAATACCCGCATGCCGAAAAGCATAAAGAAATCTGCCTTGCCACGCAAGTACGCCAAGAAGCCGTAGCACAACAGGCCGGGCAGGCAGATGTACTCATCGTTGTCGGAGATCCGAAAAGCAACAATTCCAATCGACTGGCACAGGTTTCCGAGCAAATTGCCCATACAAAGGCTTACCGTATTGCCGATATATCTGAAATAGAAATCGACTGGATTAAAGGTGCAGGCACTGTAGCGATTACAGCAGGTGCTTCAACACCTACGCCGATCGTAAGAGAAGTAGCAGCCTTCCTCGAACAATTTGATCCCGAGGATGAATCAACATGGGTCAGAGAAAAAAAAGTGCCATTAAACAAAATTCTGCCAAAGGTCAAGAAATTAAGCGCAAAGCAATAATTTCGATTTACAATGACGGTTTGGCACAAATAAGACAGCCTGTCCAATATACGGACAGGCTGTCTTATTTATTATTGAATTCACTTTAGCCTTTTACTGCACAAAAGGGGTCAGACCCCTTTTGTGCTTTAATGTAAAAAAGATTTTATCTATCCGTTGTCTATCAGCAAAAACCCTCTTAATGGGTTTTTTAGTTCTATAAGAAAATAAATGGATCTGTGTTCAGCTCTGACACGATAAATTGAACATTAAATCCTTTTTCCTTACTCATTTGGGCTAATTTGTTCGCTACTCCTTTTTTCATAACCTTCTCCACATTATGACCGGGGTCCACAATATTCAAGCCAAGGTTCATGGCATCATGGGCATTATGATAATAAAAGTCCCCTGTTACAAATACATCTGCACCCATGAATTTTGCCTGGGAAAAGAACTTGTTTCCGTCTCCTCCGAGCACAGCCACTTTCTTCACTTTTTCCTTTAAAGCCCCCACTACTCTGACACCCTTAACATCAAGGCTGTTCTTTACATGAATCGCAAACTCTTCCAGTGTCATTTCCTCACTCAGTTCCCCTATTCTTCCCAGCCCTAACGCTTTGGCTTGATTTGCAAGAGGAATAATATCGTAAGCTACTTCTTCATACGGATGGGCTTTTAACATCGCTGTTAAAATCTTTTTTTCCAGACTTTCAGGATAAATGGTTTCAATCTTTACTTCTTTAACTGTCTCCACCTTGCCGGGCTTGCCTATGTGCGGGTCAGTATTTTCACCTGGTAAAAATCGTCCTTCTCCGTTTGTAGAGAAAGAGCAGTGACTGTATTCCCCAATCGCACCAGCACCTGCCTCTGCCAATACTGCCCTAAGTGCTGTCGCATTCTCTTCAGGAACAAAAACAGCCAGCTTCTTTAATGCTTCTTGGTAGGTTGGCGCCAGTACTTTCGTATTTTGAAGCTTTAACGCTTCCGCCAATAAATCATTCACGCCCCCAGGAGCCACATCTAAATTCGTGTGGGCGGCATAAACAGCGATATCATGCTTAATGAGTTTCTCCAGCATTCTCCCCTGAGGCTGATCAGTCACAAGCTTTTTCAAAGGGCGGAAAATCGGAGGATGATGGGCAATAATTAAATCTACTTCTTTTTCAATAGCTTCATCCACGACTTCTTCCAACACATCTAAGGCTATCATTATCTTATGTACAGGCTTGTTTAATTTTCCTATCTGAAGTCCAATAGGATCTCCAGGTTCTGCATATTTTTTGGGTGAATAGGCTTCGAAAAGCTGGATTATCTCATGTCCGTTTACAGTTTTCATAATAATGCCTCCTTTACAGCTTCAATACGCTCTATAAGGGCTTTTTTCTTATTCAACACCTCATCTGAATTCAGAGCTTTGTCTAATTGATTTAACACGCTTTGCCATTGATCCAGCTCTTGTGTCCACTTCTTCTTAAAAGCTTCATTTTTTTCTTCCAGTAAAAAAGGGCCCATCAAGATTTCCATTTCATTTAAGCTTTTTGATACATGCGCAGGAAGTGCTCTCTCCACGACAATGATTTCGTAGATTTTTCCATCCTCCTCCAAAATCTCTTCCGCAATAATATCCCAGCCATTCTGCAAGCACCAGCTTCGAATATGTTCTGAGCCCATATTTGGCTGTAAAACTAAACGCTTAGAGTCTGCCAGTTTTTCTTTTCCGCGTTCTAATATAGAAGCAATCAGCGCACCACCCATTCCTGCAATGGTTATGCAATCAACTTCACCAGGAGAAAGCACATCCAGTCCGTCTCCCTTGCGGACTGATACCTTGGATTGAAGCCCTGCTCTTTTTACTTGGTCCACTGCAGATTGATATGGACCTTCAACTACCTCGCCTGCGATAGCAAAGGAAGCCTTTTTATGATTAATGGCATAGCACGGAAGGTAGGCATGGTCTGAACCAATATCAGCCATTGTGGACCCTTCAGGTATGTAGTTATAAACACATTCTAATCTTCTTGAAAGCTTTTCTATATTCATTCTTTCACCACTTAATACATTATTTTATTATATTGTATCTTTTTTTTTGATATAAAAAAAGTTCTCTGCAGAAATCAGAGAACTTATCTATCTTATAATTGGAATGGCTATTTATTTTAAGCTCATTACATATTTAGCCATCGCATCTGCATTTTCAGGTTGAACAATCCCTTTTGGCATATTGCCTTTTCCATTTACTACAATATTTTTAATTTCTGCTAAGCTGAGTTTCTTTCCGATTCCGTGAAGATTTGGACCGATATTCCCCTCTAAATTCTGTCCATGGCATGATGCGCAGGTTGATTTTGCTACTCCTTCTGGATCAAACTTTGCACTTGCCTGCTGCTCGGTATTTGCTCCTCCGCCTTTTTTCCCCTTCGCTATTTCTTTTGAGTCATTAAGTCCTTTAATGGAGAGGAAGAAAACCAGTACGATCCCCAGAATAAAAATTAATATGTAGGGAGTTACAGGATTTCGCTTCAATTCATTAACCTCCTTATGTAGAAACAAAAATAAAAGCATCCCCTTGAAATATCTTTATTTTACTTGAAAAACAACTCAAGGGAAAGTCCCTCAACTCCTATTTTATGATTTTTTTGTAAATTTAGACAAAAACTCCATCCCTCGGATGAAGTTTTTTTATTGTATGGCTAAGTTAGGCTTGCCTGTTGATATCCGCTGCAATCATATCAACAATGTTCTTTAACAGGACTATTGTAAAAAGTTTAATAACACCCTACTTCTCTTGATATAACCATACGTTGAACTTCAGATGTACCTTCACCAATTTCCAAAAGTTTTGCATCTCTCATCATTCTTTCAACATGATAGTCCTTCATATAGCCGTTGCCACCATGCAGCTGTACTGCCTGATTGGTAATTTCCATACAGACCTCTGACGCAAAGAGCTTGCACATGGATGCTTCTTTTGAATACGGCCTTCCTTGATCCTTCAGCCATGCTGCTTTATAAACCATATTTCTCGCAAGCTCAATTTTCATTGCCATATCTGCAATTTTAAATTGTGTAATTTGAAAGCTTGCCAATGGACGTCCGAACTGCTTACGTTCCTTGACATATTGCAGTGTCTTTTCATAGGCTCCCTGTGCAATGCCTACAGCCATAGCACCAATACCAATTCTTCCTCCGTCCAGCGTAACGAGAAATTGTTTGAAGCCGTTTCCTTTTTTCCCTAGTAGATTCTCCTTTGGCACCCTAACGTCCTCTAACACCAGTTCGGTAGTATTGGAAGAATGGAGCCCCATCTTTTCGTAATTGTCAATTACAGAAAAACCGGATGCATCAGTAGGGACAATAATGGCGCTAATTTCTTTTTTCCCCTCATTCACTCCTGTTATAGCGGTCAAAGCAAGATGCTTTGCGTAGCTTGCATTTGTAATGAAGCATTTATTTCCGTTAATTATAAAGTCATCCCCGCTTGCATCCGCTGTAGTCTTCGTACCTCCAGCATCTGACCCCGCATTCGGCTCTGTTAGACCAAAAGCTCCCAAGGATTCCCCTGAACAGATAGGTACAAGGTATTTCTTTTTCTGTTCATCTGTCCCAAATAGATTAATCGGTGCACCTCCAAGAGAAATATGTGCTGAATAGGTAATTCCAGTCGAGCCGCAAACACGGCTAAGCTCTTCTACCACGATTGCAAAGCTGACGGTATCTCCTCCAGCCCCTCCATATTCCTCAGGAAAAGGAAGCCCCATCATACCCATTTCTCCCAGTTGTCTAAAAATTTCTCTTGGAAATTCCTTGTTTATATCACGTTCAATAACACCGTCAGCCACCACTTCATTTGAAAAGTCGCGTATGGTCCTTTGTATCATGATTTGTTCATCGTTAAGATCAAAATTCATGTTCATCCCCCTCAATTCGTCGCTCTTGTAGGCGCTTTCATTTTCTATTATAATGGAAACAGAATAATTTTCTCAACTTTTAAAAGCTTTCAAAAACTCCATTAATATACTGAAATAGAAATAGCGATAGTGATAATGCCAATTATCCCTGCAAATAAAAAGGACCTTAATTTAAGCTTCCAACCCGCAAAAATCCAAATTGTGCAATTTAATATAAGAGTTGTGACAAGTACTCGCGAATCGTTATGAAACAACTTATCGTTTAGAAAAATGGAAAGCAGAAGTAATAACAGTGCGGATCCCAGGAAGAAAATGAAATACCAATATTCTTTTTTAAAATAATAAATCCCTAAAATTAGAAATAAAACGACAAAAACTGTCAAAAACACTGTTTGCAAAATGAAAGCCAATTCAGTAAAATAAATGACAAATACCGCTATACACAAAATTAAGCAAATCACGGAAAGATATATCACTAACTTATTTTGTTTTTTCCCTGATTCTTTGATCAGCGATTCGGTATCATCCTGATACATGGCCAATAAAAAGTCACAATAATTTCCTGGGAGCATATTGTGTTCCTTCCAAAATAAAATTTCTTTTATGATTGTTTTTTTTCGTGAATCATTCATATATGCAACACATCCTATATAAACATTCGAGAAAACAGGTAAAAATTCCTTTTTTTAAGGTATAAAAGTAAGGAAAAGTAAAAGCGCCTTGCTCATCGGCGTACGGATTTCAGAGTCTTCGACTGAGATAAAGGAAACAGATGTTGACTTATCGAAGGGAGTAGACATAGAAATCCGCTACCCGACAGAGACTGGAACTGAATAGAGACAACATTACTTTCTTATACATCAAAAAAAATAGTTTACTTCAATAATGAAGTAAACTATCCTGGCACTGTTATAGAAAGAAATCAGACACCAGCAAAGGGTTGGGATTTACTCTAAAAAGTCCTTCAGTCTTTTGCTTCTGCTTGGATGGCGTAATTTACGAAGTGCTTTTGCCTCAATTTGGCGGATACGCTCACGAGTTACACCAAACACCTTGCCTACTTCCTCAAGTGTTCTAGTACGGCCATCATCCAGTCCAAAACGGAGACGAAGCACATTCTCTTCGCGATCTGTTAAAGTATCCAGAACGTCCTCCAGCTGCTCTTTCAACAACTCATAGGCCGCATGCTCAGAAGGAGATGTAGCATCCTGATCTTCAATAAAGTCTCCAAGATGGGAATCGTCTTCTTCACCAATTGGTGTTTCAAGAGAAACAGGCTCCTGTGCGATTTTCAAAATCTCACGAACCTTTTCAGGAGTCAGATCCATTTCTTCCGCAATTTCTTCAGGTGAAGGTTCTCTCCCAAGATCCTGAAGCAGCTGTCGCTGTACACGTATTAACTTGTTTATTGTCTCAACCATATGAACCGGTATACGGATGGTTCTTGCCTGATCGGCAATAGCACGAGTAATCGCCTGGCGAATCCACCATGTTGCATACGTACTGAATTTATATCCTTTTTGATAATCAAATTTCTCAACGGCTTTTATTAGGCCCATGTTACCTTCCTGAATTAAGTCAAGGAATAACATTCCACGTCCAACGTATCTTTTAGCAATACTGACAACAAGACGCAGGTTTGCTTCTGCAAGACGTCTTTTTGCTTCTTCGTCTCCTTGCTCAATACGCTTTGCCAATTCGATTTCTTCTTTAGCTGAAAGAAGATCTACACGTCCAATTTCTTTTAGGTACATACGGACTGGATCATTAATTTTCACACCCGGAGGAACGCTTAAGTCATTAAGATCAAATTCTTCTTCATCATCTTTTTCTAATTCAAGAAGGTCAGGTGCATCCTCATCATCTTCATCATTATCTTCAAGAATTTCAATGCCCTGCTCACCTAATTGTTCATAAAATTCATCCATTTGATCAGAGTCCAGTTCAAAATGACTTAACTTTCCTGAAATGACCTCGTATGTTATAGTACCGCGCTGTTTACCGCGTTCAATTAACTGCTCTTTTGCTTGATCTACTGTTAATTCTGATTCTACTTCTTTGGAACGAGCTGATTTTTCAGCCATATGTTCCCCTCCTTCCAACTATTTCAAAACGTGTTTAGGCAGCTATAAAGTCTTGCGAAGCTGAATAATTTCGTTTGCCAGATGCAAAGCCCTTGCCAAGTCATTTTCCCTCTCGGCTGCTTTTTGGTCGTTTTCTTTTTCTTTTATCTTTAACATTTTATGTTGTTTCAACACTTGCTTCACATAGTCTTCAAGTTCGCCTTCGCTTATTTCAAGGTTTAAAGACATCATTTCGATATTTGTAACGACTCTGCGAAGCTTTTCGTCTGGTAAATAATTCAAAAATGAACTGGCGCTCGGCTCGTTTCCGTCTTCATAATATCCAAGAAGATAGGTAAAAACGGCCTGGTGCTCATCATAGTGAAACGTGGAACCTTGCAGCATGTCATTTATTTTAAAAGCCAGCTGGTCATCACGCAGCATGTGTGCAAGCAAGCACCTCTCCGCATTATGATGGGCTGGAAAAAGCTTTGATTCATTCTGTATATATATTCGGTTAGGCTTTATTTCTTGATATCCGTTTGGATTTTTTTTCTTTTCCTTGAAATAAACCTGCTGTTGCTGAGCGCTTAATGCTTCCAGCGAAATATCAAATTCGTCTGCAAGCTGTTTCATATAATGCTCGCGCTCTATGGCTTTCTCCAGCTTAGCTATTTCTTTAATTATTTCTTCTATATACTGCAGTTTTTCTCCTTCATTTTGAAGATTTTTTCCCATA
Source organism: Heyndrickxia acidicola (assembly GCF_001636425.1). Taxonomy (NCBI): domain Bacteria; kingdom Bacillati; phylum Bacillota; class Bacilli; order Caryophanales; family Bacillaceae; genus Heyndrickxia; species Heyndrickxia acidicola. Next base: position 316,783 of record NZ_KV440953.1, on the reverse strand, counting down.
CGAAAATACTGCATTTTAAACGCCATGAACGTAAGGCTCCCGCCAATTACATCATGCTGGAATTTTTCAGGTCCAAATTTTTTAATATACTCATCAGGATCAAGGCCATCCCGCATCCTGGCAATCTTCACCTGGCAGCCATTTTTTATCAGCATTTCAGCTGCTCTGTATGCTGCATCGGTCCCTGCCTTATCGGAATCGTAGCTTATAACAACGGAATCAGTAGTACGGCGGATAAGCTGCACATGCTGATCCGTGAGGGATGTACCCATAGTTGCTACCCCATTATGAATACCTGCCCTATCAGCAGATATAACGTCTGCAAATCCTTCAAAGAGAATGATCTGCTGCTGTTTTTTAATGGAGCTTCGGGCATGGTTCCAGTTATAAAGGATGGAACTTTTATTAAATATATCTGTTTCAGGACTATTTAAGTACTTCGGCTGATCATTTTTTTCAATCGCACGGCCAGCAAATGCCACCGGTACTCCTTTAGGATCCAATATCGGGAACATTATCCTATTTCGGAACCGGTCAAAAAAAGAATTTTCCTCTTCACGCTTAATGATTAAGCCTGCCTTTTCCAAGACTGATAAGGAATATCCCCGCTTTTGCAAGAGCTTCACAGTAAAATCCCAGGTGGGCAATGCATAGCCTATTTGAAATTTATCGATGCTCTCTTTTGTAAAACCTCTTTCTAATAAATACTCTAGTGCGTGCTGGCCCTCTTTTGTATTTATTAACAAATGATGGTAGAATTTACGTAACAACTCATGTGCTTCAATCATTTGCCTGGCTTCACTTGAAACCCTTGCGCTGCCTGCGTCTTGATCACCGAGAGTCACGCCAATATCGATATCGGCTCTTTCGGCCAGTTTAACAACGGCTTCTTGAAAGCTTGCACCGTCAATATCCATAATAAAGGAAAAAACATTTCCTCCCATTCCGCAGCCAAAGCAGTGGTAAATTTGTTTATCTGCTGAAACAGAAAAGGAAGGTGTATTCTCACCATGGAATGGACATAAGCCAAAATAATTTCGGCCTTGTTTTTTTAGATGAATATAATCTCCTATTACATCTACAATATCATTTGCTTGTCGTATCTGATTGATTTTTTCATCAGGAATCATTCCTGCCACGAAAACATCCCCATTGCTTAAATGTTTCTTTCTCCGCTTACAATTTTCGACAAAATCTCAGCGAACTTTTTTGTAAAAGCCTTTCGATCCTCCGTCTTAAACGCTTTTGGCCCTTTGTCATATTTGCCTTGCCGCCTTGCTTTTGCGGACAAATATCTTAGATCAAGCGCTGTCGCTATCATATCTTCCTTATATTCCCTTCCCCTGGGAGATATGGAATAAACCCTTTTTGGAAGAAGCATGCTGGCTAATCCGATATCCTGTGTGACCACAACATCATATTTCCTTACATGGTTCAGGATATAAAGATCCGCAGATTCCTTATCAGGGTCAACATATATCCATTTTCCATATTGGGATTCTGCAGTCTTATGAGCATAGGATGCTACAAAGACAACATGCAAACGAAATTCCATTGAAATATGAGCAATTTCGTTTTTAACAGGGCAGGAATCAGCGTCAACAAATATGGCGGGCTGAGTTAATTCTGTAATAGTATCTATTCTACATCACTCCACAGAATCCTTCTTTCTTTGCAAACTCTCTCTAAAGTAATTTAGGCTGTGTCGAATACTTTTTTTATTTTCCCCTTGACATATACCAGTAATTAGTTTATTCCTTAAATCTTCACTCTAAACCTAGTTTCTATACATTTTTATCACAATTTTTTATTATAGTATATTTAATTGCATTTGACTACTTTTTTTTACTTCGTTAATGGACTTTTTAGCATATTAACAGACGTTTCACATTTCCTTAAGAATGACTGAAAGAAAATGAGCTGAAAAAAGGCTAATATCAACATGGAAATGAATCAGAGCCTTTTATTTTAGGCTCTGTTAAGCAGGAATCTCGCTAATCATCTCCATTCAACATTGGTTTAAAGTCAACATTGAGCTATTTTTTAAAAACCTTCGCACAGAAAGAACAAACAGAAAACAAACACATAACCGGACAGATTATGTGCTATCGTTTGTTTTGTACCTCGCTAATAATAATATTAGCCGTTTCTTCCACAGCTTTATTGGTTACATCGATGACCTGGCAGCCAATTTTTTGGGATATCTTATCAAAATATTCTATTTCAGCTTTAATACGTTCAATATTTGCATAGCTTGCTTCATCATTCAAGCCTAAGGAAATCAGCCTTTCTTTCCTTATATGGTTTAGTTTTTCCGGACTGATTCTTAATCCGAAGCATTTTTCAGGCGATACTTTGAATAATTCCTCTGGCGGGTCTACTTCCGGAACAAGAGGCACGTTCGCCACTTTCAAGCGCTTATGGGCCAAATATTGTGACAGCGGCGTTTTGGATGTTCTGGAAACACCAATCAGAATAATGTCTGCTTTTAAAATCCCTCTTGGGTCCCTGCCATCGTCATATTTTACAGCAAACTCAATGGCTTCCACTTTTTTGAAGTAATCTTCATCAAGTTTTCTGACAAGCCCCGGCTCATATAAAGGAATTTTCCCATATATGTTTTGAAGTTTATCCATTAAAGGTCCAATAATATCCAACGTCCATATATTATAGCGTTCAGCCTGATTATTTATATACTTTCTAATGTCAGGCTTTACTAATGTATATATTATGATTCCATTATTAATATTCGCCAATGAAATGACTTCATCAATGTGCTGGAAATCTTCAATATATGGAAAACGCTTGATTTCCGCATCTTTCCCGTTAAATTGGCTGATTACTGCTTTTGCTACTAGTTCCGCAGTTTCACCGACCGAATCTGACACGACATAAACAAATGGTCTTGTCATCCATGTTTCACCGTCCTATGAAAAACTATAAATCGTCATCCGCAAGGGCAACAAAAGCTTTTGTGATATTGGTTTTTGTTACGCGGCCAATCACTTCAAATCCTGCCTCTGATTCCTTTACAACAGGTACAGAATCTATTTGCTTTTCTATTAAATTTTTTGCAACCTCTATTAAAAGGTCTTCCTTCTGGCAAACCGTAATATTTGGCATTCTGGTCATAATTATATTCACTGGAAGGGATGAGAGTTCATGCTTCCCAATGCTTGCTCGTAACAAATCCTTACGGGAAAGAACACCGACTAAGCAGGAATTTTCGTCAACAACAAAAAGGGTTCCTACATCCTCCAAAAAAACGGTAACAATTGCGTCGTACACAGACACATTTTCTTTCACCACAACAGGAAGGGATTGGAAGTCCTTCACAAAAATATTATTCAGGTTCTCTGTTAAAAGCTGTGTTTTCGTTTTCCCTGTATAAAAGTACCCGACACGAGGACGAGCATCCAGATATCCAGCCATTGTCAAAATGGCCAAATCCGGGCGAAGTGTTGCTCTCGTAAGATTCAATTGGTCCGCGATATGTTCTCCTGTTATCGGACCATTGTCTTTTACAATTTGTAAAATTCGTTCTTGCCGGCTATTTAATTGTATTGTCCCCACCACCTAACTGCACTTGATAAGGTGAACCTGCCCATACTTTAAAATGGATATTTAAAATTGGACACTTTTTTTGCCTTAATTTTTTATAGGCAGTTTTTGCATAGATTATTGCTTTAACACATGGGTAAAATCGTTATTCTATCCTTTTTAGCGGCTAAAGAATATTCACATCAACTTTTAGCCTATACCACCGAAGGCAGTTTTTACAAAAAGTGTCCAAGGGGGACCTATCTCCATTTTCTATTATTTATAAGATAGGCTCTGTCAATCTTCCTGTTGATTTCCGCTGCGGGCGGACGGAGTCCTGAGCCTGCCGCTCCAATCAAATGAATGTAAAATCAACATTGATCATTAACAGAGCCATAAGATAATGGAGATGCCCTGTTTACTTCACTATAATTTCATTCAGTGATGCAAAGCGTTCAATGATGTCGGCAAGACTGCGCATTTGCGAAAGCCTGTTTTCTTTTACCCTCACATCATTTGCCATTACCATCGTGTTGTCAAAATAATCATTGATCACAGGAGTCAGGGCGGCCAGATCTTTAAACACCTTTTCCATATTTCGTTCTGAATCTGTACTGTGTGCTATCTCAAGATAACGGTTATACAGCTCCTGCTCCTGGGGAGTTTCAAACAAACCTGAATCTATTTCTTTCACATTTTCTGCTTTACTTGCAATGTTTAAAACCCTGCTTAAAGCCTCAATCTCCTGTTTAAAGTCTTCCCTGTCTTTTTCTTTATTCAATACGGAAGCACGCTCAAGGAAGGCAGGTACGGAATCAAGCGGGCTATTTAGTATAGCCTCTATAATATCATATCTGATTTGGTTTTCTTGTAACAAGTATTTTAAACGCAGCTTAAAGAATGATTTTAATTCTTCAAATAACACAGCTTCATTTTTGCTGCCAATGCCGCTAGTCGTAACAACACGGATAGCTGTCTTCAAAAGCTCTTCAAGTGAAATCTCCCAATTCTTCTCCAAGAGCGTTTGGACAATACCAGAAGCCTGTCTTCTCAGTGCAAAAGGATCCTGAGAACCCGTTGGAATGATATCAATGGCAAAACTCGAAACAATCGTATCAAGCTTATCAGCTATCCCTACGATTGCTCCAATCACTGTAGAAGCAGGAGTGTCTTCTGCATCACGCGGCTTGTAATGTTCATTAATAGCCGCAGCAACTTCTTTTGCTTCTCCTTTTTGAAGGGCGTATTTTTCTCCCATAAACCCTTGCAGTTCAGGGAATTCATAAACTACTTGCGTCACAAGGTCAAACTTACAAATTTCAGCTGCTCTGTCAGCAAGTGATTTTTCCTGAGTGGATACTCCTACTAAAGACGCTATTTCCCCAGTAAGGCTTCGGATACGGCCAACTTTTTCGGAGAGTGTACCAATTTTCTCATGATAGACAATGGTTTCCAACTTTTTAAGGGCATCGGAGATCTTTAGCTTTTGATCTTCATTAAAGAAGAAATCTGCATCCGATAAGCGTGCCCGCAGCACTTTCTCATTGCCTTTCGCTACTTTATCAAGATGCTGATCGTCACCATTGCGAACTGTTACAAAGAATGGAAGAAGATTTCCGTTGTGGTCTTTCACCGGAAAGTACCTTTGATGTTCCTTCATGGAAGTGATGAGAATTTGTTCAGGCAATCTTAGGAAATCCTCATTAAAGGTTCCATATAAGGCAGTTGGATATTCCACCAGGTTTGTTACCTCTTCCAGCAAATCTTCATCCACTGGGATAACCCAATTATTCTGTTTCTCCAGCTGATGAAGCTGCTCCAGAATAGATTCTTTCCTTACTTTTGGATCGACAACTACGTATTGCTTCAGCATAAGCGCTTCGTATTCAGAAGGCTCATGAATTTCTGTTTCATGTCCAAGGAATCGATGTCCGTATGTGATGCGGTCAGAGGATACATTTGTAATTTCAAAAGGAATCACATCTTTTCCGAATAAAGCTACCAGCCATTTGATTGGACGGATGAAACGAAGATCATAATCTGCCCACTTCATATTCTTTGGAAAATTCAAGCTGGTAATTAACTGTTCTACGTTCGGTAAAAGAGAAGCTGTTTTTTGACCTTTTATAAATTTTTTAACATGGGCATATTCTACACCCTTTATTTCTTTAAAATATATATCGTCCGTTGACATTCCCTGTCCCCGGCAAAAACCGATTGCTGCCTTTGACCAATTGCCGCTTTCATCCTGAGCAATTTTCTTGGCTGGTCCCTTTGCTTCTTCATGAATATCTTCTTGTGATTCCGCCATTCCTTTGACAAGAACCGCTAGTCTTCTTGGAGACGAAAAGCTTATGACTTCGGAAAAAGAAATTTTATTCTCTTCAAGCCATTTTTCGAGTTTTTGGTTTAATTGATTCATGGCATCCGTCACAAATCGTGCAGGCATTTCTTCTAAACCAACTTCCAATAAAAAATCGCGCTTACTCATGATTTTCACTCTCCCCCTGTTTTAGCATTGGAAATCCAAGTTTCTCCCGTTCTGCATAAAAGGTTTTGGCTACTTTACGTGCCAAAGTTCTCATTCTGCCAATATAAGACGTTCTTTCGGTAACAGAAATGGCTCCTTTTGCATCGAGAAGATTAAAGACATGAGAGCACTTTAGAACATAATCATATGCTGGATGGACCAATCCTTCTTCCATCTGTGCAATCGCTTCTTTTTCATATACATTAAACAAATCAAATAGCATTTCTTGATTAGATGTTTCAAACGCATACTTGGAATGCTCATATTCAGGCTGATAGAAAATATCACGATAAGTAAAGCCTTCGGTCCATTCTAGATCGAAAACATTCTCTTTATCTTGAATGTAAGACGCCAGACGTTCAATTCCGTAGGTAATTTCAACCGATACGGGTTTACACTCTAATCCCCCTACTTGCTGAAAATAGGTAAATTGAGTGATTTCCATTCCATCGAGCCATACTTCCCAGCCCAGTCCTGCACAGCCCAGAGAAGGATTTTCCCAGTTGTCTTCAACAAATCGTATATCATGTTCTAACGGATTAATACCAAGCTTCTCTAATGATTGTAAATAAAGCTCTTGAATGTTATCGGGAGACGGCTTAATAATAACCTGAAATTGATGATGCTGATAAAGCCTGTTAGGATTTTCTCCATAACGGCCGTCTGCCGGTCTCCTGGATGGCTCTACATATGCTACTTTCCATGGCTCAGGCCCGATTGCCCTTAAGAATGTATACGGACTCATAGTCCCTGCACCTTTTTCAACATCGTATGATTGCATGAGCAGGCAGCCCTGTTCAGACCAATGCTTTTGCAAGGTTACGATCATATTTTGAATATTCATCCTGCACCTCCATCATAATTTCCGCAAAAAGACGATAAATTGGGAAAGGACTGCCGCAGATTCTCTGTTTTCTATAGAAAAACTAAAAAACTCTCGTCCCTATGCTTATAACAAGCATAGGGACGAGAGTTACCCGCGGTTCCACCCTATTTGCCGCACACCTTGCAGCCACTTTAAAAATCTGCTCCAAAGCGCCTTCCCTGCTGATTTCATGGCCCGGCTTCCACTGTCCCGGGTTCGCTTAACATGAGTTCAATAGGTACTCCTCTTTATCAAAGCAGTCATATTCACTATAACTTGTAATGTCAAATATTATAAAAGTTTTCACCAAAAAAAGCAATGTATTCAATGTAAAAGTATTATAATAAGTCCTTAAAACGATCAAGCTGGTCCAAAAAGCGTTTGGATTTAAGATGTAACCCTGAATATTCATCGTAATACATGGATATGGCTGTTCTCAATTCCTTTTTTGTTTCCGGTTTAACGGATATAGCACCCAGTCTGTTAATATCCAATAAGTAAAAAAGGCGCAAGAGCCTAATCGAAGCCTGTGACATAGGGAGATGATAGGGATCTTTTTCAAAGCATCTATGGCAGATGAGCCCATTTTCCCGAATGGAAAAACCAAATTTCCCTTCCTGGCTGCCGCATACAGCACATTGATTTAAGGTTGGATACAACCCTAAAACAGGAAGCATTTTCATTTCAAAAATATGGGTTAAAATATCAAGATCGGTATCTTCATTCATATAATTTAGTGTTTGGGATAAAAGTTCAAACAGATACGGATTCGCCTGTTTGTCGTCCACACTTTTGTCCAGCAGGTCAACAATATAGGAGGCGTAGGCGGTTTTAAAAATATCCTCACGTATGCCTCTCATAGATGATATCATTTCACCCTGCTGTAAAGTACCGAGTCCGTTTCCTGTCTGCACAAGATAATACCCATAGGTAAAAAGCTGGGAAACTGCTGCTAAACGGCTGTTCGGCTTTTTTGCGCCTCTAGCCATCATGCCCAGTTTCCCAAATTCTCTTGTATATATGGTTACTATTTTATTCGATTCACTATAGTCAGTTGATCTTATAACGATGCCTTCAAATTTTTTTAGCATGTTCCACCCTCCAAAGCATTTCCTAGCTTCATTCAGGTGATGCAGTTCTTTAGGTCATGAGATGGGAAAATCAATCTCGGAACCATCATGTGCCGCATTCATAGGATCATCGTGCCCTTCTTTTTCAAGCTCTTTAAATAGCAGATACGTATCAATGCATCCAGTTTCAGCAAAGACTTTCCAGGTAAATTCTAACATTTCAAACCCCGCCTTCCATGTTGTCAATATCATGAAAACAATAGTAAAGTCCTTTAAAAATAGGTTCACCAGGGACACCCAGAAACATGCAACGTAAATATTGCTAATAAAAAGATTGCATAGTGCTTTCCCTATATGAAATTAATACTCATCTTCCCTAAAGCCAAAGTCACGCAGCTGGACTGCTCTATTGCGCCAGTCTTTCTGTACCTTGACCCATAGCTCCAAAAACACCTTTGTACCCAAAAGGTTTTCAATATCGATACGAGCCCGTTTACCAACTTCTTTTAACATGCTTCCTTGTTTCCCAATAATAATCCCTTTTTGGGAGGAACGCTCCACAATTATGGTTGCCATGACGTGAATGGTTTCCGAGCTTTCGTTCTTTTCAATTTTATCAATCAGAACAGCAATGGAATGAGGAACCTCTTCCCTTGTTAAGTGCAGAACTTTTTCACGTATGAGTTCCGAAATGATAAATCTTTCAGGGTGATCGGTAATTTGGTCTGCAGGATAATACTGAGGGCCTGCAGGCAAATATTCCTTAATTGCACCTAAAAGTCTTTCGGTGTTATTCCCTTCGAGCGCAGATATTGGTATAACTTCAGCAAAATCAAATAAATCTTTATACTGGTCTATTACTTTCAACAATTCTTCGGGATGGACCTGATCAATCTTATTTACAACTAAAAATACCGGCGTTTTTACAGATTGCAATTTATCAATGATAAATTCGTCTCCTCGCCCTAGACCCTCCACTGCGTTGATCATAAATAAAACGATGTCGACTTCTCTTAATGTATTCATCGCAACTTTCATCATAAAATCGCCCAGTTTATGTTTAGGCTTATGAATACCGGGAGTATCGATAAAAATCATCTGAGCATCATCTGAAGTTAAAACTCCCTGTACTTTGTTGCGGGTGGTCTGGGGCTTATCACTCATAATGGCAATTTTTTGGCCCACTACACGATTTAAATAAGTTGATTTCCCAACATTAGGACGTCCAATAATGGATATAAAGCCCGATTTATATTCTGTATTTGTACTATTATTCATGTAAATCCTCCGGTGTAAATGCTCCTGGCAGTAATTCTTCTACTGTTACCTTTTTAATATCCCCTTTTAGGTTGGTTAAAACTATAGGCATCGATTTTGGGCATAATTCAGAAATAACCTGACGGCATGCTCCACAGGGAGGAACTGGCCGTTCTGTATCAGCCGTAACAACTAAAGCGGTAAATTCCGTGTCCCCTTCTGATATTGCCTTGTATAAAGCAGTGCGTTCTGCACAATTTCCTACTGTATAAGCAGCGTTTTCAATGTTACATCCACGATAAATTTTTCCATCCTTCGTTAAGAGTGCAGCTCCTACAGGGAATTTGGAATAAGGAGCATACGCTTTTGTTCTTGCAAGCTTTGCTTCTTCGATCAAGAGTTGTAAATCCATGTTTATATCCCCTTCAACTATATTTTACTACAAATCCATTCTAAAGTTAGTCAATATAGTTAATTTGTTTTGAAAATTTAAAAAAATCTCAAACAGCCCTTGAAAACTTATAGACATATTTTAACCTAAAAAAAATCTGGTTACAAATTCCTAAGAAAAGCGGAAGCGCCTTGCTCATCGGCATACGTATTTCAAAGTCTTCGACTGAGATAAAGAAAACACAGCGAGGGACGAGCTGATGTTGACTTATCGCAGGGAGAAGACGGAGAAATTCGCTAGCCGATAGGCGCTGGAGCTCGACAGTGAAAAGCGGAAGCACCTTGCTCATCGGCGTACGTATTTCAAAGTCTTCGACTGAGATAAAGAAAACACAGCGAGGGACGAGCTGATGTTGACTTATCGCAGGGAGAAGACGGAGAAATTCGCTAGCCGATAGGCGCCGGACAGTATAATTTATTTTAAAAACTTTTTACGCTTTCCCTTTAAGAAAAGCCTCCTGTATTTGGAGGCAGTTTCAGCAAATTTCAAAAGAAAATATCGTTAAAAAACTAGCCATTTTTCAAACAGCTGAATGACCTTTGGCAAAAAGATAACAAGACCGATAATCACGGACATAAAAGCATACACAAGTACAGACGCAGCCGCTATATCCTTTGCCTGCTTTGCCAGCGGGTGGTATTCCTTGGTGACAAGGTCGACCACACGTTCAACCGCTGTATTCATCAGTTCTAATGCAATGACGCCAAAAATAGAAAGAATAACAAAAAGCCATTCTGTTCTTGAAATGGAAAAGATAAATGAACAAACTACCATAATACTTGCAAAAACAAAATGGAATTGTAAATTTTTCTCTTTACCAAGAGCATCCATTAATCCTTGCCAAGCATACACAAAGGTTTTTCGCCATCTTGACCCTTTAGATGTCTTATCTTTTAAGCCCATAACCGTCCAATATTTCCTTTTGTCTTCCGAACATTTCTTTTTCATCCTCTTCCGTCATATGGTCGTATCCAAGAAGATGAAGAAATCCATGAACAGCTAAAAATCCCAGCTCCCGCCGAAATGGATGGCCATATTCCTCTGCCTGCTCATGCGCTTTAGAGACAGAGATAATGATATCACCAAGGACTCGGGGCATGCCTTCACCTTTAATCTCCATTTCCCCCTCCCCCATTTCTTCCAAGGCAAAGGAAATGACGTCTGTCGCACGATCTTTATTACGGTATTCCCGATTAATTTCTTGAATACGGTCATTTGTCACAAAAGTTACGGATACTTCGCTTTCTGCTTCTACTTCTTCTCTTTCTGCTGCATAATTGAGCAGGTTTTCTACAAGTTGAAAATCCCCATCCAATACTTCCTCTGTTTCATCTATAAAATCAATAACTAATGCCATTAATTTTCACCCTTTATTTTTTTCATTAGGATATTCGATTCTAGAATGAAATATCCCGTTTAATGTTTCACAGAAGGTTTTCTTTATCACTTCAAGCTCTTTTAAGGTTATATCACATTCATTTAATTGTCCATCCTCCAGGCGGTCCTGAACGATATTATTTACAAGCCTTTTAATTTTGTCTGCATTAGGTTTGGGCATGGATCGCACAGCTGCTTCCACACTATCGGCAATACTGATAACTGCTGTCTCTTTTGTTTGCGGCTTCGGACCCGGGTAGCGAAAGCTTTCTTCATCCACATGAGGGTCTTTTTCCTTTGCTTTATAGAAGAAGTACTTTAATAATGTCGTCCCGTGATGCTGCTCTGCAATATCTTCCAACTCCTTTGGCAAACGGTGCTCTCGGAGCATTTCTGCACCATCTACTGCATGGGCTATGATGATTTCCTTGCTTGTCTCAGGATCAAGATGATCGTGAGGGTTTTCGATATTTAACTGATTCTCAATAAAAAAATGCGGCCTTTTTGTTTTTCCAATATCATGATAATAGCAGCCCACCCTTGCGAGCAAGCCATTAGCTCCAATGGCCTCACAGGCAGCCTCTGCCAGGTTGCCAACCATCAGGCTGTGATGATACGTGCCGGGAGCCTCCGTCAGAATTCTTTTTAGAAGCGGATGATTGGGATTGGAAAGCTCAATCAAACGCATTGTGGACAAAATCCCAAAAAGAGCCTCAAAAAACGGCAATAATCCCATCGTGAGAATCGATGACAAGATTCCTGAACCAAAAGCAAAAATAATATAGTATACATACTCCATTTTGTTATATTGGCCGTTCCCAATCAAAATTAAAAAGAATATAACCAGAACATTAGCACAGGAAATAAAAATACCTGACTGAAGAATGTTAGAGCGCAGCTTTTGATTGGTCAGAAATAATATTCCTGCCGTACCGCTAAATAAAATATAAAGGGCCATTTCAACATTGATGGTTCCCGCCATTTCATCATGAAAGACTATGCTTCCGCACGCTGCAAGAAATATGGTTACAATAAATGCAAAGCGTTCATTTACCAAAAACCTTAACAGCATAGGAGCTAATGCAGCAGGAAATATATAGGCAGCTTCCGGCAGATTTAAATCATCCGTTAAACTGACGATTTTCATAAGGATTAGTGAAATAATAAAAATAAAGCTTAGCATAAGCAGTTCGTTTTGTTTCTTTTCTTCAGGCATCCGCATTTTAGCAAAGTATATGTACAAACCTCCAATGATCAGAAGAACAAAAACAGCAAGTCCAACAAACGGCTTTATACTTTGGTGACTTGTTAACAAACCTAAAAGCTCAAGCTGACGATAGGTCTCTCTGTCAATCAACTGTCCTTCCTGGACAATGACTTGTCCCTGAAGAATTTTGATGGGTTCTACATTATCCATTGCTTCCTTCTTTCTCTCTGCCGTTAGATCCGCATCATAAAGATCATTTGGAACGATTGCATACTTTCCAAGCTCCACTGCAGACCTTCTTAACGATCCATTTAAATTATAATGATCTATTTTATCAGAAATCATTTCCTTTACCTGAAGAACCTTATTTTCCCGTATTTTATCATTCATAAAAAATTCTATTTGGTTGATAACAATGTTTCTCGCTTGCTCCAATTCGTTATTGTCAGCCTCTAATAATCCCTCAAATATATCATCGGGCAAAGATTTCGTGACATTTTCATTCACATTTGCAGACAGCGAAGTCTTTAATCGGGAGAGCTTTTCACTCATAGTCGGAGATTTCTTTTTTTGGTCCGTGTTATTGGATACGGCGGAATTGTTCTGATTTATGTCTACAACAAAATCAAATATCGAATTAATAAGAGAAACACGATTGTACACCATATCTTTATTATACGTATATACTTGTCCTGCTTCTAGAGCAGCTTTTTGTTTCTCTTCATCCGTCTTTGCCTGATCTTCAATAGTTTTTGGAGAGCGTACCGTTTTGTCCGCAACAGAAAAAAGCTCCATGTTATAGGTTTGAGGCTTTATATTCTGATAAAGCACTCCAAATAACAGCAGAGCCAGCAGGATAAAAATAAGTGTATTAAATACTTTTGTGCCTAAAAAAGCTTGAATGCGATTTAATCCAGTCTGAATTTTCATGTTCAACCGCCACTCCTCAATCGTGTCTGCAAACCTATCCTAATTATGTAAAATGATATCAGTTTTCCCGCTAAAATGCACCCCATATTCAGAATGTTTAAAAACAAACCAAGAAAAGCGCAAGACATACCGAGTTAAGAGACAAGCATAAGACAAACCGGCTTCAAGGTTTGCCTTATAACATTTAGACGGCTGGGCTTATGGACCTACCCAATTGTCAGGAAGATTGGGTTTGCATTCTTCCAACCGGGCAGAGAATGATTCAATAAAAAATTTTATACTTATGCTCAGAAAAAAACCGGACTGTATAGACTGTCCGGTTTAAGATTTCTGTTGATTATAGGCTTCTATAATTCGTGCCACAAGCGGATGGCGAACAACATCTGTTTGTTCAAGATAAATAAATGATATTCCCTTAACGTGATCGAGTACTTTTTCAGCAGCAACAAGCCCGGATTGAGCGCCTTTTGGAAGGTCTACTTGTGTCCTGTCACCTGTTATAACCATTTTCGAACTAAAACCCAGCCTTGTCAAAAACATTTTCATTTGTGCTTCTGTTGTATTTTGTGCTTCATCCAGGATGACAAAGGCATCATCCAATGTGCGTCCTCTCATATACGCAAGAGGCGCAATTTCAATCGTTTCCCTCTCAATAAGCCTTTGGGTATGTTCGCTGCCTAAAATGTCGTTAAGGGCGTCATACAAAGGCCTCAGATAGGGATCCACTTTTTCTTTTAAATCACCAGGCAAAAATCCAAGGCTTTCTCCAGCTTCCACTGCAGGCCTGGTCAGAATAATTTTTTTTACTTCGCCACTCTTTAATGCATTTACGGCCATAACCACTGCCAGATAGGTTTTACCCGTTCCTGCAGGGCCTATCCCAAAAACAAGGTCATGTTTTTTAATAGCTGATATATAGTGTCTCTGGCCGAGTGTTTTCACCCGTATTGATTTACCCTTTGCATTCCTGGTTATTTCTTCTTCATACAGATCAGATAAATATTCAAGCGTGCCCTGCTTTTCCATTTGGATCGCGTATAAAACGTCCCGCTGGCTGATTTGAATGCCTTTTCTAATTAAAAGAATTAACTCATGAAGAACCCTGTTTACTTTCCCTACCATCTCTTGCGGACCAGAGACGTGAATGCTTTCTCCTCTGGTGATAATGGAAACATTAAATTCTTGTTCAAGTACTTTAAGATTCATGTCTGCATTTCCAAATAATGCAACAGCCTCATTTGGATTTTCTAATTCGAGGTTCGTTGTTTTAATCTCTTCTGTCATTCTTTATCTCCTTGAATGATTGGTTTCGCTTGTGCAATGTTTTCTATGACTTGGAAATATAATGCTAATTTCACTTTACCATTCTCTACTTTTTCATGCAAAGTATATTCATCCACGATCTTCGCATCTTTTGGTATTTTTGCTTTTAAATCATTACGTGCAAGACTTTCGGCAGCCTTTACTGCCTCTTCTTTGGTATATTCACGAGCAACCATTTGCTTTTCTCTCGCTGTTATCTCTACATATTTTAACGGCAGCTGCCAGCCAAGAAATTTCACGGGATAGCTTTCTTTCTCTTCATCATACTTAGCATATTTTATTTTTCCAAATCCCCAAAAAGGAATTCTTAAAGATCCAATTTCGATTGCGTGCTTTCTTTCTTCTTTCCCTGTATATACCTGAAAATCTGATTTCATTGGCATTTCAACAGTAGATTGGTACCAGATTTTCCCCATTACTTCTCCTGTTGCAGCAACGGCGACCGGCTTATCCTCGCTTCCTACAAGGCCCGATACTAGAAGCTGTCCTTTTTTAACAAATTGATGCAGTTTTACTACAGGTTTGCCCGATTGAACGAACATATCTGTAATAACAGCCTTTTGATTTGCCACGAGATGTTGGGGAGCAAGAGGCTTAGGGGGTTTGGGAGTGGTTTTTTCAACCACCTGAAAATGGAAGGTTGTCCCTCTTAATTCAACACCTACCCATGTAATATTAGAAATTCGGTTCGTCAAATCATGCTGGATGGTCTCAACATCGTTTATAAAAAATTGGAGTTCTCCCACATGGATGCCCATCCGTGTCAGTTCTTTTCTTATCTGGTATTCCGTCTTAGGGCTTGCCCCTTTTATTTGTATGCCCCAAACCACATTGGATAGAATGGTGATAATAATGAAAAAAAGGATTAATCCTGCTAGAAATCCTCCATTCTTCAAAATCCTTTTCCATAAAAATGGTGCACCTTGTCCCCTTAAAAAAGAAACGCGGCATTCATATTTTTTGACATGATGTCTTAGTTGATGGATATCATTCAGTCTTATAAAGAATGTAATGGCTGATGTTCCTTGTCTTTTTACATTCCAAATCACCAGGTCAGAGCGGGTCAGCTGATTTATAAAACGTTCTACACCTTTCCCCTCTACCAAAACCTGTACTGTTCCTCCCAAAAAAGTAACCCAATGATTTTTCAAGAATGTCACTCCCTATTCATTTAGATACATAACAGCATCTATTTTCCCTTCCAATAAAATCTCTTCTGGCAAAATCGTTCTAATCACAAATGAACTGCCCTTAATTAGTAGCTGTCCTTGTTTCAAAAGAAGCCTCACTTCCTGATCGGTAAAGGTAAGGAGTCCTCTGTGATTTTCTATGTAAATATGAATTTGCCCAATCATTGTAATGCGGGGGAGATCCATCATGACATCTTGCGGAAGCTCCATTTTCTGTGTCATCCAACTTCGAAGTAACCGGCCCCATTTTTTTGCCATAAAAAAGAACCCCCTTTCATCTCATATGTATGAAACAAAATAGGGATTCAGCACTTAATTATCTTGGTTTTTAAAAGAATACATTCATATATGTTTCTAATCCTTTTGCAGCCCAAGATCCAGCCATTTACAGCTACTGTCTGTAGGGACGCCTTGACCTTGGCGGGCCCAGGACTTCAGACATGATGATTCCTTTCACAAAATCTTCTCCTTCAAGCGAGCCCTCTGTAAGTGAAGGAGAAACCTCTTGGTTTTCCTGGATTTCACGTTTCATTGCCGCTTTAGACTTTTTCTGATAGTATTCTTCTGCAGACATATCAAATGCAGATGCCGAATTCCGGTCATATTGCCGGGATGGTCTTTCTCTTTCTTCTTTAGAATTCATTTCATAATGGAGTTTTTTGGAGCCCTGTGTATGCTGTGGTGCCCCTTGCTCCAAAATGGCTTTTTTAAAGGGCGGTTTAGCGTTTCTCGCGGTATCACCTGCAATGTCACGTATCTTTTTCGCTACCCACCCAATTCCCGCAATAAGAAGAAAGAAAATGATTGAATTCATAGCTTCCCTTCTTTCTCTGCCGCTTCATGCACAGTGTGTTTTTATAGCCATAATCCTTGTATACTTAATTGTCTCTAAGCGGCAGCGACGATTTTAAAAAGGCTTCATGATTTATTTTTCGTTCTTTTTATCATCGGTCATTTTTCCGATTGAACCGCGCATCTCAGTATCTGATTCAATGTTTTTTAAGTTGAGGTAATCCATTACTCCGATATTCCCTTCACGCAGCGCCTGAGCCATTGCCAGCGGGACCTCTGCTTCCGCTTCCACCACTTTTGCACGCATTTCCTGAACCCTGGCTTTCATTTCCTGCTCCGTTGCAACAGCTCTTGCTCTTCGCTCTTCCGCCTTTGCCTGTGCAATTTTTTTATCTGCTTCCGCCTGCTCGGTTTGAAGCTCTGCCCCAATATTCTTGCCCACATCCACGTCCGCAATATCAATCGAAAGAATCTCAAACGCTGTACCGGCATCCAGGCCTTTTGTCAGGACAGTTTGGGAGATTAAATCTGGTGTTTCCAGAATTTTTTTATGACTGTCAGATGAGCCAATAGTTGAAACAATCCCTTCCCCAACACGGGCAATGACCGTTTCTTCACCAGCTCCCCCTACCAGTCTTTCAATATTCGCACGCACGGTAATTCTGGCTTTTGCCTTTACCTCAATACCATTCATTGCTACCCCGGGTATAAAAGGAGTTTCAATTACTTTAGGATTAACACTCATTTGAACAGCCTCAAGTACATTTCTTCCAGCAAGATCAATCGCTGCACATCGTTCAAAGCTCAATTCAATATTCGCTCTATGGGCAGCAATTAATGCATTGACCACTCTATCCACGTTTCCCCCTGCCAGGTAATGGCTTTCTAGCTGATTAATTCCTACTTCAATTCCCGCTTTCCTTGCCTTGATTAGCGGATTAATAACACGGCTTGGAATGACACGGCGCAGCCTCATTCCCACTAATGTAAAAATGCCAATTTTCACTCCGGCTGCAAGGGCTGAGATCCATAGCATAACCGGTACAAACGTTAATAAAATACCAATCAAAATAATGGCAATGACGATAGCAAATATCACCAAAACCGTTCCGGGTGTTAATACCATCCAAAATACCTCCTTGTATGCTCATTTATTAAAGCTGTTTTCAAATAGATTGTTGCTTTAAGTCCAAAGTGTCATTCCGAACGTTGTGTGTCTTCTTGACATCTATTCATCACTAGAACAGAAACATTAGCTGTATTCAAACGAAAATAACAACACGCTTCACGCATTTTCATCCTTTTTTAACGGGCGCACCACAATACGTGAACCTTCCACCTTTATTACACTTACCCATTCATCCTTCGGAATAAAGCTGCCCTCACTTACTACATCCAGCCGCTCCTCTCCAATATTCATCATTCCTGCAGGTCTTAAAGGTGTAAGTGTTTTTCCTGTTTTTCCCAAAAGATCTTTTCGATTAATATTTGATACGTATCCTCCTTCTGTGCTGGCAAAATCATCCAAAACAATTTTTTTAAATAATTTCATTCTTTTTTTCAGCACCTTTATCATAAAAATCACGCCAAGTAATGTCACTAAAAGTGCAATTAAAAGAGAAATAGCTGTATACTTTATATCCCCACCCGCAAGCAGTAGACTGGCAAGTATAGAGGCAATCCCTAAAATACCGGCAATCGCGCCAGGGAGGAAGAATTCTGCTGCCACAAGCAATATGCCTATAATGAATAAAAGTATAACATCGAAGCCTGCCAGACCTGCAGCAAAATGTCCGTAAAAATACAAGAGTACGGCAATCAAGCCAATAGAACCTGCTATCCCGAATCGAGGAGAAAATAATTCCAGCGCAAACCCTAAGCACGCAATCGTTAAAAGGAGCGTAACGATAACCGGGGTGTTTAGGAATGCAGTAAAACCGCTTGAAAAGGTTGCGCTTTCATATCTTGTATGGCTATTGCCTAAATCATTTGCCAGAGCCTGCTCTGAATAAAACTGCTTCTGATTCAATTCATGCTTTGCGCTTAAAGCATGATTATTGGAATACCTGCTGTCAGCATTCGCAGAAATACACATGATACGGGAAAAGCCTAGTAAAGCGGTCATAAAAACAACAAAGAAAATCAAAACCGTCCATTTCACTTTTGTCCCCCCTTTTTGTAAAAATTGCTTTTGAATCCATTATTGCCATCTAAATTTACGATTAATTTTCAAAAAAGTTTCAATCTGTGCCTTAAAAGTGTTCATACATACTACATATATATGTATATGCGATTAAAATAAAAAACCAGGAAGTATAAACTTCCCGGTTTTTTATTTACCTATTCGATAACTGCTGAATAACGACCTTGTTTACAGTAGAACCATCAGCTTGACCTTTAACCTTAGGCATGATGGCACTCATGACTTTGCCCATATCAGCTTTTGTAGAAGCGCCAACCTCATTAATCGTTTCTTCCACTAATTTGGTGACTTCATCTTCCGAAAGCTGCTTTGGCATATATATATCGACATAAGTCAGTTCTGTGCGAATTTTTTCAGCCAGATCTTCGCGATCCGCTTTTTCAAATTCAAGGAGGGAGTCTTTGCGTTGCTTCACTTCGCGAGAAAGGACAGTCAACTCTTCTTCTTCAGTTAATTCTGAATTCCCTTGCTTAATGGCTTCATTCTGAAGTGAAGCTTTAAGTAGCCGGATGACAGAGAGTTTTTCTTTTTCTTTGTTTTTCATCGCTTGTTTCATATCTTCATTTAAACGCTCGAGAAGACTCATTATTCCACCCTCTCTTAGTACTTACGTTTTCTAGCAGCTTCAGACTTCTTCTTACGTTTTACGCTTGGCTTTTCATAAAATTCGCGCTTTCTAAATTCTTGCAACGTTCCAGTTTTAGAAACTGTACGTTTGAAGCGGCGAAGAGCATCTTCAAGCGATTCGTTTTTACGAACAACTGTTTTTGACATCTCTCTTTCCCTCCCTCCGAACACCGAACACACTACGGTTACATCATGTTCAAGCCATGGTAAAACCATGTACTTTGCCATTATAATATAACCTTTATGCAAGGTCAACAATCTTTGCACTTATTAGTACTAAAAATGGATTATTTCTCTATTAATCCATCTTTATTTTAGTTATTTGCTGTAAGAACAAAGGTTGTAAAACGTTAGTTTAACACGAATAAGCTAAAAAATAAGCAGTTAACAACATAGAAATTTAACATTTATGAAATAAAGCAATTAACCTATGCAAACAAAGTCTTTTAAAGCTTTTAAAAGATCTGCAGCCTGGTCACTCCCAGGAATTTTAACGGCTTGTCATGTTCCGTACATTTGGCCCATATATGTAAAAGGAGGTGATGGACGTGCTTTATTTTATCTTATTTATTCTATTAATTATTAGCTTTTTAATAGGAATTAAATGGCTACGAACGGGGCTTTTTATGCTATCGGGAAAAGCAATGGAAAGCTGGATGAAGAAAATTACCAGCACCCCTCTAAAGGGGATGGCTGCCGGAATCCTGATGACAGCGCTTATGCAAAGCAGCGCAGCAGTTATGGTCATCACGATTGGTCTTGTTGCCGCAAAAATATTGGCCTTCCCTGAAACGATCGGCATTATCCTGGGCACCAATATCGGTACCACCTTTACACTTGAATTTCTCTCTTTTGATCTATCTCGTATTGCCTTACCTTTTTTTATCATTGGTGTTTGCTTATTTTTATTCACTTCGAAACGCCTGAAAAGCATCGGGTTTATTTTAACAGGCTTTGCGATCATTGTAGCGTCCATGAGGGCGTTTGAAAGACTTGCAGTCCCTTTAACACAGTTAAGCTTCATTCAGCATCTCCTGCAGCTTGTCAGCAGCCATACCGTCCTCTCATTCCTTTTGGGCATAGGCTTGACTGCCTGCATACAATCCAGCACCGTTATGACAGGAATAGCTATGAGTTTTTTAAGTGCAGGCATATTTCCTTTGGAAACAGGCATTGCCATTATGCTTGGGGCTAATATTGGCACATGCATAACAGCACTTTTAGCGAGTCTGGGCGGAGGAGAGGAAGCACGATTAACTGCGTATGCACATGTTTGGCTGAATGTAACCGGTGCACTTATCTGCATGCCTCTGATCCATTATCTAGCATTGTTTTGTAAAAGCTTAACAATCAATCCCGAAGCCCAGCTTGCCCATGCAAGTGTCCTATTTAATTTGATTAGTTCATTGCTGGTCTTGCCTTTTGCTACAAGATTCGGAAGCTTTATCGTTTGGCTCCATGGAAAAAGAAAAGCGTAAGCGCCTTGCTCATCGGCGTACGGATTTCGGAGTCTGCGACTAAGATAAAGGAAACACAGCGAGGCCGTTTACGAGCTGATGTTGACTTATCGCAGGGAGGAGACGGTGAAATCCGCTAGACGATAGGCGCTGGAGCTAGACAATAAAGAAAAGCGTAAGCGCCTTGCTCATCGGCGTACGGATTTCGGAGTCTGCGACTGAGATAAAGGAAACACAGCGAGGCTGTTTACGAGCTGATGTTAACTTATCGCAGGGAGGAGACGGTGAAATCCGCTAGACGATAGGCGCTGGAGCTAGACAGAGGCTAGATTAATTCATTTATTTGACAAGAATTTTATACGTTTATCCAACAAAAAAACTGCAGAGGCTCTGCAGTTTAAATGGCTGTTTTTTCAGCTTCAGGGGCAAGGTTGTCCAAAACGCGGACAAACTGCCCTTCGTTATATGGATATCCTGCTTTTGTTATTTTTACTTTCACTAATTTCCCTACCATATCTTCATTAGCCGGGAATACTACCTTTAAGTAGTTATCTGTATATCCCTCATAAAGACCGCTTTCTGGATCTTCCTTAAATCTTTCTTCAGGAATCACTTCAAGTACTTCATTTTCAAATTTAGAAGCATATTCTTTTGCAAGCTGGTCAGACAATTCAATTAAGCGATGAACGCGATTATTCTTCACGTCTTCTTCTATTTGATCTGTCATTCTAGCAGCAGGTGTGCCTGTTCGCTTGGAATAAGGAAACACATGGAGCTCTGAAAATTGATGCTCTTTTATGAAATCATAGGTTTCCTGAAACTCTTCTTCTGTTTCACCCGGAAAGCCGACAATGACATCTGAAGTAACAGCAAGGCCAGGCAATGCTTTTTTCAGCTTGGTAAGACGTTCTGCAAATTCAGCCATTGTATATTTCCTTCTCATTCTTTTTAAAACAGTGTCCGATCCAGATTGAAGAGGAATATGCATATGGCGGACAATAAGCTTAGAATTCTCGATAACTTCAATTACTTCATCTGTCAGCTGGCTTGCCTCTATAGAAGATATACGAATTCGTTTCAGGCCGTGAACCTGTTTTTCAAGATCTGTCAGCAGCATAGCAAGATTATAATCCTTCATATCCTGTCCATAGCCGCCAGTGTGAATGCCTGTTAAAACAATCTCTTTATATCCTGCATCAACAAGCTGCTGAGCCTGGCGAATAACCTCCTGAGGATCACGTGATCGCATCAAACCTCTCGCCCATGGGATAATGCAGAAGGTACAGAAATTATTGCAGCCTTCCTGGATTTTCAAGGAAGCGCGAGTTCTGTCTGTAAAAGCCGGTACATCCAGCTCTTCATATACACGGTTTTTCATGATATTTCTAACACCGTTGATCGGCTGGCGTTCGTTTTTGAATTGCTCGATATATTCAAGCATTTTAACGCGGTCCTGTGTACCTACAACAATGTCTACACCAGGAATCGCCATAATTTCAGCTGGAGATGTTTGAGCATAGCAGCCAGTTACACAAATTACTGCATCCGGATTTTTCCGCACAGCACGCCGAATCACCTGGCGGCTTTTTTTATCTCCTGTATTCGTTACCGTACATGTATTAATGACGTACACATCCGCTGATGAATCAAAATCAGTGCGTTCATAGCCCTGGTTTTTAAAGATTTGCCAGATTGCTTCCGTTTCATAATGATTTACTTTACAGCCTAATGTATGAAATGCCACTGAGGACATATAATCACCTCATTAATTCTAAATGATAGGAAATGGCAGATAGTGCGTATAAAGGGGCGGTCTCCGTTCTTAAAATTCGAGGCCCCAGGCCGCATACCATATATCCCTTGTTTTCTAATAACGCTATTTCTTTGTCGGACAGTCCGCCTTCCGGACCAAATACAGCAAGCACACGCTGACCAGGCTTGAACTCGGATATCGCTTCAGCAAACCGGGAGGCTTCTCCCTGCTTTGCGCTTTCTTCAAAAGCGACTAATTTATGCTCATACATATCGCTTAATTGAAGAAGCTCCTTAAATGAACATGGAGCCATTACTTCAGGCAAGTGCTGCCTATGTGATTGTTCTGCAGCCTCTTGTGCAATCTTTTGCCAGCGCTCCACTTTTTTCTTTTCTTTTTTGGCATCCCACTTTACAATGGAGCGATCCGCGATAAAAGGGACAAATTGAAAAGCGCCAAGTTCAGTGCCTTTTTGGATAATCAGCTCTAATTTATCCCCTTTGGGCAGTCCGCTCGCAATCGTTACACGGACAGGCATTTCTTTATTTGTTTCTTCCCATTTTACAATGTCTGCGAATATTTCTTCATTGGTAATTTCCGTAATTTTCGCTTCAGCCGCTTTTCCCTCTAAGAAGACAAGATAAATGGAATCGCCGGCTTTCATTCTCATTACACGGGAAATATGATGGTATGAATCCCCTGTCAGCGTTATGGTATGGTTACCATCATATTTTTGCCCGATAAAATATCTTTGCAACATTCTTCACCCGCGCTTCGCTATAAATGCAACCCAATCTTCCATTACCAGTGTTTCTACTATGGTAAAACCAGCTTCAATAATAGCATCCTTCACCTGGTTTTTCTTTTGCTGAATGATTCCTGAAGCAATGAAATGGCCACCAGGCTTTACCACTCTTCCTACGTCTTCTGTAAAACGTAAGATTACTTCTGCTAATATGTTGGCTACGACAATATCTGCCTGAGACTCTATCCCTTTTAGAAGATCATTCTGGCGAACGTCAGCAATATGATGAACTTTGTTCAGCTTAAGATTCAATTTGGCAGACTGGACTGCGACATCGTCAAGATCCAGGGCATCCACTTTTTCTGCCCCCAAAAGAGCTGCTGCAATACTGAGTACTCCTGAACCTGTACCGACATCAATAACCGTATCACCTTTTTTCACCGTGCGCTCCAAAGCCTGTATACACATAACGGTAGTAGGATGAGTTCCTGTACCAAAAGCCATGCCGGGATCAAGCTCGATAATTAATTCGTCACTGCTTACTGGTGTATAATCCTCCCATGTAGGGACAATAGTAAACTTCTCAGAAATTTTAACTGGATTATAGTACTTCTTCCATGCAGTGGCCCACTCTTCTTCGTTTACTTCACTTATTGTTACATGATTCCGGCCGATATCAATATTAAAGGATGTCAAATTACTTATTGCGAGTTTTATTTCCTCAACTGTTTCACCTAAAAAGCTGTTAACGGGCAAATAAGCTTTCACAATAACTCCTTCTTCAGGATAATCATCCGGATTGAGTTGGTAGATTTCCCCAAATTGATCCTGCCGTTCTCTCACCAGTTCAAACGGATCTTCAATAACGACTCCGCTGGCTCCAGCCTCATGCAGGATATTTGAAATCGGTTCTACCGCTTCATTTGTTGTATGAATCATAATTTCAGACCATTTCACTATCTACCAACTCCATTTTTGATTATTCCCCTTTAAAAGCTCTTTTCATTTTGTCAAAAAAGCTTTCATTGTGTTCGTCTGGTATTTGCCCGCTGATTTCCGAAAACTCTCTTAATAGCTGCTTCTGTTTATCTGTCAGCTTGGTTGGCGTCATAACCTTTGCAAATATATGCTGATCGCCTGTGCCATATCCTCTTACATTTGGTACCCCTTTGCCGCGGAGCCTGAATTTAGTGCCGCTTTGAGTTCCTGCAGGGATTTTCAGTTTCACTCTTCCATGCAGCGTAGGAACTTCAATTTCATCACCTAGTGCAGCCTGAGAGAATGTTATAGGTACTTCACAATAGATATCGTCTCCATCTCTCTCGAAAAATTCGTGTTCACGAACATGGAAGACTACGTATAAATCTCCTGAAGGCCCGCCATTTATGCCTGGCTCACCCTGGCCTGAGACACGAAGCTGCTGGCCATCGTCAATTCCTGCTGGAATTTTCACGTGAATTTTCCGACGTTTTTTCACTTTACCGGATCCTCCACAAGTCTTACACTTATCTTTAATCAGTTTGCCTGTTCCTTCACAATAATGACAAACTCTTCTATTCACAATTTTTCCAAATGGCGTGTTTTGTTCTGTATTTAATTGGCCGCTACCATGACAATGCGGACATGTTTCCGGCTTTGTTCCTGGCTGTGCCCCTGAGCCATGGCAGGTATCACACGTTTCTTCTTTAGGAATTTCAAGGTCCGTTTCCTTGCCAAAGACAGCTTCCTCAAAAGAAAGAGTCATCGTATATTGAAGGTCAGCTCCTTGGCGTGGAGCATTTGGATCACGGCGCCTTCCTCCCCCGCCTCCAAAGAAAGTGCTGAAGATATCTTCAAAGCCGCCAAAACCTCCGAAGTCTCCAGCGCCCCCAAAGCCTTGATTTGGATCCGTATGGCCGAACTGGTCATAATGGGCACGTTTTTGATCATCACTTAATACTTCATATGCTTCTTTTACTTCTTTGAATTTATCCGCTGCATCCGCTTCTTTATTAATATCCGGATGATACTTTTTTGAAAGCTTTCTGTAAGCTTTTTTAATTTCTTCTTTCGAAGCACCTTTTTGCAGGCCTAATACTTCATAATAATCCCTTTTATCCATTCAAACACACTCCCGATTCCTTTCACATAAAGGTAATTTTAGCATTGTCACATGTAACAATCAACAAGAAAAGCATAAGCGCCTTGTTCATCGGCGTAAGGATTTCAGAGTCTTCGACTGAGATAAAGGAAACACAGCGAGGTAGTTCGCGAGCTGATGCTGACTTATCGCTGGGAGGAGACGTAGAAATCCGCTAGCCGATAGGCGCTGGAGCTGGACAACAAGAAAAGCGCAAGGTGTACAGCTTTAGGCGACAAGCATAAGACAAGTCGGCTTGAAGGTTTGCCTTTTAACCTTCTAGACGGCTGGGCTTATGACCTCGAGCCGATGGTGCCTGGAGCTGGACCCTTGTTCATCGGCGTACAAATTTAAATTCATAGAAAAAGCCAAAGCCAAGATTGACCTGACTTTGACTTTTAAAGATAAGTACAGCATCGATGCCCTGCCTAACATTCTATGCAAAGGCTTGCTGAGAATTTCTTTTATTTCTTATCGTCCACTTCTTCAAATTCTGCATCTACAACATTATCGTCCTTTTTGCTTGTGCTTTGGCCTTCTGCACCTTGTTGAGCCTGCTGCTGTTTAGCTGCTTCTTCATAAAGCTTTACAGAAAGATTTTGAACGATTTCTTGAAGAGCTTCTTTCTTTTCGCGAATTTCATTAAGCTCATTCTTCTCAATTGCAGCTTTTAAAGCATCCTTTGCTTCTTCCGCTTTTTTTACTTCTGCTTCTTCTACTTTCCCTTCAAGATCTTTGATTGTTTTTTCAGTTGCAAAGATCAGCTGGTCAGCTTCGTTGCGAAGTTCTACTTCTTCCTTGCGTGCCTTATCTGCTTCAGCATTTTCTTCTGCTTCTTTCACCATGCGGTCAATTTCTTCATCAGATAAAGTTGTGTTTGATTTAATCGTAATGTTTTGTTGCTTGCCAGTTCCTAAATCCTTAGCACTTACATTTACGATACCGTTTTTATCAATATCAAATGTTACTTCAATTTGCGGTATTCCACGTGGTGCCGGCGGAATATCGGATAATTGGAAGCGTCCAAGTGTTTTATTGTCAGCAGCCATTGGGCGTTCCCCTTGCAATACATGAATATCCACTGCTGTTTGGTTATCAGCGGCTGTTGAGAACACTTGAGATTTTGAAGTTGGAATTGTTGTATTGCGTTCAATAAGCTTTGTTGCAACTCCGCCCATTGTTTCAATTCCTAAAGAAAGTGGTGTTACGTCCAGAAGAACAACATCTTTCACATCACCAGTCAACACACCGCCCTGGATTGCAGCACCCATTGCCACAACTTCATCAGGGTTTACACCTTTGTGCGGCTCTTTGCCAAGTGCTTTACGGATGGCTTCCTGAACAGCAGGGATACGTGTAGAACCCCCAACAAGGATAACTTTATCTATTTCATTAGCTGATAAGCCTGCATCCTTTAATGCCTGGCGTGTCGGCCCCATTGTACGCTCAACAAGTTCTGCAGAAAGTTCTTCAAATTTCGCACGGGAAAGAGTTACTTCTAAATGAAGCGGACCTGCTTCTCCTGCTGTAATGAATGGCAGTGAAACTTGTGTTGAAGTAACACCGGAAAGATCCTTTTTCGCCTTTTCTGCTGCATCCTTTAAGCGCTGTAATGCCATTTTATCTTTTGAAAGGTCAATGCCATTTTCTTTTTTAAACTCCTGTACTAAATAATCAATAATAACCTGGTCAAAGTCGTCACCGCCAAGTTTATTGTCACCAGCAGTAGCGCGAACTTCGAATACGCCGTCTCCCAATTCAAGGATAGATACGTCAAATGTACCGCCGCCAAGGTCATAAACAAGAATGGTTTGGTCTTCATCCATTTTATCAAGACCGTATGCTAATGCTGCTGCAGTAGGCTCATTGATAATACGTTCAACTTCCAAACCGGCAATACGTCCGGCATCTTTAGTAGCCTGGCGCTGTGAATCATTGAAGTAAGCTGGAACTGTAATAACAGCTTTTTCAACTGTTTCTCCAAGGTAGTCTTCTGCAAAAGACTTTAGATACTGAAGGATCATTGCAGAAATTTCCTGTGGAGTATAATCTTTTCCCTCAACAGTAGTTTTATGGTCTGTACCCATATAACGTTTAATAGAAATGATAGTGTTAGGATTTGTAATTGCCTGACGTTTTGCTACCTCACCAACCTGGCGCTCGCCATTTTTAAACGCAACAACAGAAGGTGTTGTTCTGTTGCCTTCTGGATTTGGAATAACTTTTGGCTCTCCGCCTTCCAGAACAGATACACATGAGTTTGTTGTACCTAAGTCAATCCCGATAATTTTGCTCATGTTCAATTGCCTCCCTTACGAATATGTAGTTTTCTAGAATTATTGATTTACCTTCACCATGGAAGGACGAATGACGCGGTCTTTCAGAATGTAGCCTTTTTGGAATTCTTCCACTACTACATTTGATCCATAGCTCTCATCCTCAACCTGCATAATGGCCTGGTGATAATAAGGATCAAATTCTTTTCCCACTGACTCAATTATTTCAATGCCTTCTTGTTTAAGAGCTTCCTGAATGCTTTTATAAACCATTTCTACTCCCTGGAGCAATTGTTTTGTCTGCTCGTTATCAGGAGTAATCTGCATGGCACGCTCAAAATTATCAATGGCTGGTAAAAGATTTGTAATTAAGGCTTGTGCTCTATATTTTTCACTCGCTTCACGGTCCAATTGCATCCGGCGGCGGAAATTGTCAAAATCAGCACGAAGACGTATATAGCGGTCTTCACTCTCATCAAGCTTAGCCTGTAATTCAGCCAATTGCTCAGATTGCTTTATATCATCAGCAGCCTCTGTTTCAGCTTCAGGTGTCCCTTCAGCAAAAATAGCCTCTGCCGCTTCTTTTTCTTCAGTTTCCTGATGAATGGTTTCTTGATCTTCCATTTGTTTTTGCTCATCTGCCATTGTTTTCACCCCCTTTAAAGGAATCATTCAGCTCTGTTTTTAAAGTTCATGTGTTTGTGCATGGGAAAACACTAGAAACCATTAATTGCTGCACAATGGTTTCCAGTATTAATTTTCTATACTCAATATGTCCACAATGTTTAGCCTTGATACAATCTTGTCAAAGCTCTGGACATATCATGACTTAAAAAATCAACAATGCTGATAACCCGTGAATATTCCATTCTAATCGGTCCCAGTAAGGCAATTGTGCCTACAGGTTCTTGTCCGATGGAATAGGTCGCAGTAATGATACTGCAGTCTTCCATCTCAGACAATTGATTTTCTTTTCCAATTTTAACATGAATGCCTGCAGGAGTATGCTTAAATAACTCATAAACTCCTTTTTCCCCTTCAATCATTTCCATTAAAGAGCGAATCTTGTGAATATCATTGAATTCAGGCTGGTTTAAAATATTGCTTTTTCCGCCAAAGAAAATCTTTTCGTGCTGATGGACGTTCAATGCATCAGAGAAAGAATGAAGCATTGCATCATAATTCTCAATATGAGCCCTCAGGATTTGAACAACTTCTTTATAGATTTTATCTCGCAGCTCATTAATAGGGACATCAGCCAGCTTTGCATTTAATATATTCACCAGCTTTTCCAAGTCTCCTAAATTAAAGCCGTGCGGAAGAGTAAACATCCGGTTCTCTACGTGACCGGTGTCCGTAATGATGATGGCCACCGCTGTTTCCTGATTTAAAGGAACAATTTGCAGCCTTTTTAATTTATTTTCTTTTACTGCAGGCCCTAATAGGATAGCAGTATAATTCGTTAATTCCGATAAAATTTGCGCTGATTTTTGCACCAGCTTTTCCATTTCATAAATCCGGTCAATGAAAATAGAATGAATTTGTGAAATGATTTGCTTGTCGAGCTTTTGCGGAGATAAAATGTTATCGACATAATATCTGTACCCTTTCTCAGAAGGTATTCTTCCTGAGGAAGTATGAGTCTTTTCAATAAAACCCATATCCTCCAAATCCGCCATTTCATTTCGTATGGTAGCAGAGCTGAAGGAAATTTCATCTTTTTTAGAAAGGGTCCTGGAGCCGACAGGTTGCGCAGATCGGATAAAATCGTCAATGATTACCTTCAATACAAGAAGCTGGCGATCTGTTAACAACGTTCATCACCTCTGTTAGCACTCATCAAAGCCGAGTGCTAATGATACTAATAAATTATCAAAATCGGCTGTTGATGTCAATGATTTTACATATGAATTAGCCAATTCCATAATCAATGACTCTGTTCATCATACCAGTTGATGTCTGCTGCAGGCACGCTTTCCACAGGCGGTCTGAAAGCTTCCCTGCAGCCTGCTCCTGCGGGGTCTCCCCTTTACCGGTTTTTCCCGCAGGAGTCTCGAACATTCGCTCAATCAATTTCGCCTTTACATCAACACAGGAATTTACTGTGACACTGTTTGCGCTCTTTCCTTCATGTTGGTTGATTTACACTGTATGCACTCGCTTTCCGCAGGCTGCAGGAAGCCTCCTCGTCACACGCTCCTACCGTCCCCTCAAATCCACATAGGATTACATTAATCTTATACAGAGACACGATGCTCATTATGTCTTCTCCCATTATGAAAAGGTCATAATTATTAGTAGTGGCCGGCTTGATGCTTTGAACCCGCAATAAAGTTATTTTAAGAGAAGCCTAAACAATTAAAAAGGCTTCAAACACTTCATTTCCCAGAAAACGGCCTTTTTTTGACAATCGCACTCGATCTCCACTAATTTCAATTAATCCCCTGCCATTCAGATCTTGAATCGGGTTGTTAAAAATGGTAATAAGCTGCTCATTAAATTTTTCTTTGAAACGGGTCATGCTGACACCTTCATTTTTTCTCAGGCCAAGAAACAGCTCTTCTTCCATTTTTTCTTTTTTGGTCAAAAGATGCTCTTCTTGAACCGGAAGCTCCCAGTTCTTCAACGGATCCATGTATTTTTTCAACGGGCCGTAGTTTGATCCCCTTACACCATTAATATAGCCATGGGCGCCTGCTCCAAAACCGAAATATTCCTCATTATTCCAATACACCAAATTATGCCGACTTTCAAACCCAGGCTTGGCAAAATTACTAATTTCGTATTGATGATAACCAGCTTTCTCCATTTCGTTCATTAGAAGACTGTACATATTGGCCTCTGAATCTTCCGTTGGCAAAGATAGTTTTCCTTTTCTTTGCAAATTAAAGAAGATAGTTTTAGGCTCAACAATCAAGGAATAGCTGGAGTAATGCGGAAGGCCGAGCTCAAGGGCTGTTTTTAGAGTGTTACGAAAATCATCTTCCGTCTGCCCGGGAAGGCTGTATATCAAATCAATGCTGATATTGTCAAAGCCTGCTTTTTCAGCTTTTTTAAGCGTTGAAAACACGTCTGCCGCACGATGTGTTCTCCCGATTTTCTTTAATAGTTCATCATTAAAGGATTGAACTCCAAAACTCAACCGGTTCACTCCATAATCCTTCAAGACATGAAGCTGTTCATCCGAGAGATCAGAGGGATTGGCTTCAAAGGTAAACTCCCCCTCTTGCAAAGGAAGGTACTCCCTTATTCCTTTGCACAGAACCTCCAGCTGGGCGGCATTTAATGTGGTTGGTGTCCCTCCTCCCACAAAAATCGTTTGTATTTGGCCTGGTGGATTCTGCTCTGTTTTTATTTTCATTTCACGAATAAGCATTTCAAGATATTCATCCACAGGCTGCCCTTTTAGAAATACTTTATTAAAATCGCAATAGTAGCAAATGTGTTCGCAAAATGGAATATGAATATAGGCTGCTTCCATTTCTATCACCCCTTCCTTGAAATTTTTCCATATCTTGTTTTCAGCTTTTTTACTTCGGCTGTTTTCGTTGCATCTTTTGATAGCAATTCACAAATTTTACTACTGAACTAGGCTTTATAATCATTTTTTATATCAACTAGCAACGAAAAGGTTCTTTTCTTTTCACACTGTCTGCGGAAATAGAAAGAGGAGGGCCCCCTAAATTAGAGCCTGCTCCCCGATTTTTCTTTATCAGATTTCATTATTTTTTCCCGGCATCTGTATCATCCATTTTTAAGATTGCCATAAATGCTTCTTGCGGAACTTCGACCGACCCTACTTGCTTCATGCGCTTCTTACCTTCTTTTTGCTTTTCAAGAAGCTTTCTTTTTCGGGAAATATCTCCGCCATAGCATTTTGCAAGAACGTTTTTCCTCATGGCCTTAATGGTAGACCTTGCAACAATTTTTTGGCCGACGGCTGCCTGTATCGGCACTTCAAATTGCTGGCGCGGAATGATCTCTTTTAATTTATCCACTATAACCTTCCCGCGTTCGTATGCAAAATCTTTATGAACAATGAAGCTGAGAGCATCCACTTTCTCGGCATTCAAAAGAATGTCCATTTTCACAAGTTTTGATGGTTTATAGCCTATTAGCTCGTAGTCAAAAGAAGCATAGCCTTTTGTGCTGGATTTCAGCTGGTCAAAAAAGTCGTATACAATTTCAGACAACGGAATTTCATAGACCACATTTACCCGAATATCATCCAAATACTTCATATCAATAAAATTACCGCGTTTTGCCTGGGAAAGCTCCATGACCGCCCCAACATAATCATTTGGAACCATGATAGAGGCTTTAACGTACGGCTCTTCTACTTGTGCAATTTTCTGGGGATCAGGCATATTGGAAGGATTGTCAACATCTACGATTGTTCCGTCTGTCATTTCAACTTTATAAATAACACTTGGCGCAGTCGTAATTAAATCGATGTTAAATTCGCGTTCAATGCGCTCCTGGATAATCTCCATATGTAAGAGCCCAAGGAATCCGCAGCGGAATCCAAAACCGAGTGCCTGGGATGTTTCTGGTTCAAATTGCAGGGAGGAATCGTTTAATTCCAGTTTTTCAAGGGCATCCCTCAGATCATTAAACTTTGCAGAATCAATCGGATATAGGCCGCAATAAACCATCGGGTTTAGTTTTCTATAACCAGGCAGAGGTACTGCAGCAGGATTTTTCGCACTTGTAATGGTGTCCCCTACACGTGTGTCCCCAACGTTTTTAATAGAGGCTGTTATAAAACCAACGTCCCCGACCGTAAGCTCGTCGCATAAAACAGGCTTTGGATTGCTGACTCCAACTTCCGTTACCTCAAATTCTTTTCCTGTTGCCATCATTTTGATCTTATCGCCTACTTTTACGGAACCTTCTACGATTCTGACATACGCAATAACACCGCGATAGGCATCATACAAAGAATCAAAGATAAGAGCTTTTAACGGGCCATCCGGATCCCCTTCAGGAGCAGGTACCTTTTCAACGATTTGCTCAAGTATATCTTCGATTCCAATTCCAGCTTTAGCGGAAGCAAGAACTGCTTCAGATGCATCAAGACCGATAACATCCTCCACTTCCTGCCTTACTCTTTCTGGGTCTGCGGCAGGCAGGTCAATTTTATTAATAACAGGCAGGATTTCCAGATTGTTATCAAGGGCTAAGTATACGTTCGCCAGTGTCTGCGCCTCAATACCCTGCGCAGCATCTACAACTAATATGGCCCCTTCACAAGCTGCAAGGCTTCGGGAAACCTCGTAGGTAAAGTCTACATGTCCCGGCGTATCTATTAAATGAAAGGTATAGACTTCGCCATCCTTTGCCTTGTATTTTAATTGTACTGCATTTAATTTAATGGTGATTCCCCGTTCACGCTCAAGGTCCATTGAATCTAGCAGCTGATTTTTCATTTCACGGGCTGTAAGGGCATTGGTCTTCTCTAAAATTCTGTCAGCCAATGTGGATTTCCCGTGGTCGATATGTGCAATAATAGAAAAGTTGCGGATTCTGCGCTGTCTTTCCAGTTTTTCTTCACGATTCATACTTCTTCACTCCTGTTAATCGACACGTATACACTATTTCTGATTATATCAGCAGGGGTTTTAAGATTCAATCATAACATTAAGCTTATGGAATAATAGTGTTAAAGTGGAATTTTTCTAATTTAGATTCCTGCTGGTTTTGGCTCATTTTACAGTACAGGGCAGACCAGTGGAGCAAACTAGTTTGCTCCACTGGTCTGCCCTGTACTGTAACCTTTCAGCTAGCTGAAAGGCGTGTGAAACGGTAGTTTCACACGAATGAGCCAAAACCATATAGCTTACTACTTTTTTGATGTTATAAAAAAGAGGAACAAAGCGTCACAAATGTTTTTGCCACAGAGGAAACAACAGCGGCAAGTGACTTTCCGAGCATTGAGAATAGGTTAAAGGATTTAATTTCCTGGAGCTTCTGCTTTTTCTGAACAATGGTATCAGCTGATATTTGCTTTCCCAAAACAGAAGCTTCTATATTGCCGTTTTTCGCCTTTAAATGGATAGGAGAAGAAAGAGCAGGATTAGTATAGCCCTTCATTTCTTTCATACTAGAATTGGCCGCCTGCATGCCAATCAGTACCCCAATAATTAAGGCAATAGTAAGAAGGATATTTTTCACCATAAACCTGCTCATAAAACTCATCCTTTTAATTACATTTATAAGATACAGAAACATGTCTCTTGCTATTCTTTCTAGTATCATTATGTATTTACTAGAATAAATAGAACCCCTTGTTTACTGATAGACCGTTCTCCTTATCTCGTCTTAAAGCCTGCATCCTCCTGATTAATTGAAGAGTGGAGCGCTGCATTTAAACCGCTCGCAATAAGGTTTGCTGTATCCTCAATAAAAATATCCACTTCTTTTGGCGTTACCATTAAATTGTGGCCGATCGGTGCCAAAACCTCATGGATCAGTTTCCGTTTTTCTTCCTCTTCCAGATTTCCGACAATCCCCATAAAAAGCTTTCTATGCTGTTCACCGGGCATATCCTCCTCTGTTAATTCTTTCTTTTCACCAAATGCCATGCTCGAAGGAACAAGCGAATGAGAAGGACGGTTTCCTTCTTTCATCTCACGGCCAAAATGTTTTAATAAAAAGTCAATCGTATCATTTGTTATTGAGACAGCATCCACTACTGTTGGCACACCGATGGCAATGACAGGGATGCCAAGCGTTTCTTCACTTAATTCCTTCCTTTTATTCCCAACTCCAGATCCTGGATGAATACCCGTATCGGAAATTTGTATAGTAGAATTAACTCTTGTTAAAGACCGGGATGCCAGTGCATCCACTGCAATGATAAAATCAGGCTTACTCTTTTCAGCAACACCGAAAATGATATCGCTTGTTTCTATCCCCGTAAGCCCCATTACACCAGGAGCTAAAGCACTGACAGGACGATATCCCTTTTCTACATTCTCGGGCTGAAGGGTAAATAAATGGCGGGTAACCAGTACATTTTCACAAACCATCGGCCCTAATGCATCTGGCGTCACATTCCAATTGCCTAAGCCAACAATTAAACAACTGGCATCCTTGGATATATTTAATTCATCCATAAACCGGCTGAACTCATCAGCAAAAATCTTTTCTACCTGCTGCTGCAGCTGTGAATCCTGTTCCCGAATCCCCTGTGCCTCAATGGTTAAGTAGTTCCCTGCCTTTTTTCCAATCGCCTTTTCACCCTCAGCCGTTACTTTGACCGTAGAAATAATGACACCATCTACTTTACGCTCCTTAATAATCACTCCTTCTATGCTCGAAGTATCCGAAGCATCCCTGCTTTTCTTTTCTCTCATCTCTGTTGCCATTTCGTGTGCTTCTATTGCCAAATCTGTTCTGACAGAATACAAACTTAAATCTAGTTCTTGCTTTTTTGTCATGTTCTATTCCTCCAAATCCGAACCTTCTTTTAAACCTATTTTCGCCTATAACCGAGAGATTCATTCCTAAAGTTATGTTTTTACTAAGGTGAGTATTGCATAATCAATGTTCATTTGATAAAATATCACTTGTTGTTATTGATAAGGTGAAAGTCGAGTAATCCCCGGATATACTCGTAGGAGGTGAAAGAAATGCCAAATATTAAATCTGCTATCAAACGTGTAAAAACTGCAAACGAAAGCAACGCACAAAACTCTTCTGTAAAGTCTACTATGCGTTCTTCCGTTAAGAAATTTGAAGCTGCAGTTGTAAATAATGACGAAAACTCAAAAGCACTTTTAGCAAATGCTGTTAAGCAATTAGATAAAGCTGCTTCTAAAGGTCTTATTCATAAAAACGCTGCGAACAGACAAAAAGCACGCTTAATGAAAAAATTAAACGCTGCTAATGCTTAATTAAGGCTTCCGGTCTCTGGCCGGATGTTTGTTACATAAAAAAACGATCCCATTGGGATCGTTTTTTTATGTCTTTTGTGAATTTAATTGAAAGAAAAACATTTCAACAACCATTTTTTTATCCAATCCGCTTGATTTCATCTGCAAATCGCTTTCGGCCAGCATATCCATAATTTTTTTTAGTTCGTGTTCTGAAAAAAGCTTTGCCTGTCCGGCTGCCAATTTCACTCTGAATGGATGCACTTTCAAGGTACTGGCAATTTGCTGCTGTCCGTATCCTCTCCTTGCAAGCTCTTTCGTTTGATAAATTAAGCGAAACTGCCCTGCCAGAATGGATAGTATTTTGATGGGTTCTTCATTTTGTTTTAATAAATCGTAAAAAATCCGTAGTGCTTCGTCTATTTTTCTGTGCACTACCTTATCTACAAGAGAAAAAATGTTTTGTTCGAGCGAACGGGCCGTTAGCTTTTCCACCATTTCCTGATTAATTTCATTGCCTTTACCAACATAAAGCGAAATCTTATCAATTTCATTTGTCAGCATCATTAAGTCGGTTCCGGCAAGCCCGCTCAGCATATCAGCTGCATCCTTTGTTATTCTTACACCATTTAATTCTGCCCTGCCTTGAATCCATGAACCAAGCTCCGCTTCAGTCAGCTTCTTAGCTTCTAGCACCTCTGCTTTTTTCTTTAAGAGTTTAGTGATTTTTTTACGTTCATCAAGCTTTTCATATGGTGCAGAAATGACCAGTATACTATAGGGGGCAGGCTCCTCCAAATAGGCCTCCAGCTTTGCAATATTGTGTTCAATTTTGCCTTTGGTTTTTTCAGCGGTTAAAAACGTCGGGTTATGTAAAAAGACCAGTTTTCTCTCTCCAACAAAAGGAAATGTCTCAGCATCCTCAAGAGTTAATTCCACAGGCATTTCTTCTAAATCATAAGAAGAAAAATTAAAATCCATTTCCTCTTCTGTCAGTGCATTTTGTATTAAAATTTGTTTTGCTTCATTGATTAAAAACCTTTCTGTTCCATATAATAAATAGACAGCTGAAAAATTTTTCTTTTTTATTTTATCTAAAACGTTCATGTATCCTTCTCCCTTTAAATATCCTTCCTCCTTCTATCCTAAGTAATGCTGTCCAATTTGACAACCCATAGAGAGGATTAACCCCTTCTGACTGATGAAGTTAATCCCCTGGATTTATTTGAACGCTTTTGGAAAAGGCCTAGGATTCTTTTCCTTAAAGCGGTGGTCCTTATTCTTATTATCACCTTTAAAAGAGAAAGTATAGGTGACAACTCTTGTCAGTAAAGGAAATCAAAATGAAAGTGGTAGATTTTTCTGAATAAATCGTCTATACTGAAGTGAACATAATAGGAGGGGTAATTGTGAACCAATTTGAAAAAGATGTTCAATCCAAACGGAATGATGCAGTTGATTCAGGAGTAGGATTTGGTGTCTCGTTTTTATTTTTCTTCATAATGTTCGTCATTGCCACTGTTATTAAAATGATGGGTTCTTAAAAACTAAAAAATCATGGGGTTTGCATCGGCAAACTCTTTTTTTATTTCTGTATTTCACTACTGTATCCTATGGAAATTCTACAGAAAAGGTTCCGTGATTCTGAAAAAATCGATAATGGACTGCTCCCATTTGATCCGTTCTCAAAATGAGCACATGATGGCTATTAAGTGTATCAAGGACTTCCTGATGCGGGTGACCGAATCGATTGTTCTTCCCAGCTGATATTACGGCAAGTTTAGGCTTTATCTGTTCAATAAATTTTTCCGACGAAGCTGTCCTGCTGCCATGATGGCCAGCTTTCAGGATATTCGCTTGAATATTATAGGCCTTCAAAAGCCTCTCTTCTCCTTTTTTCTCCAAATCTCCAGTAAATAACCATGTCTCTCCTCCAAAAGCGGCATATAGCACTAGAGAGCTGTTATTTCCTTCATATACATCTGTCAAAGGAGAGACAATCAGAAAGAATCCCGAGGCATTTTTCCATGAGTAGCCTGCTTTTATTCTCTCAATTGGAATGCGTTCATGTACGGCAGCTTTAACTGTCTGGTACATTAAGGGCTTTCTCCAGGCATTCGGAGAAATATAAAGCGTTTGAATGCCTATTTCCTTCATAAGTTCTCTTGCAGCGCCGATATGATCCTGATCGCTGTGTGTAAGAATTAGCTTGTCTATTTTACGAATTCCCTTGCTTTTAAGATAGGGTATTAAAATATCATTTCCTACATGGAATTGGTGCAGCCTTTTTTCCCAATTTTCCTGCTCAAAGCTGACTTCGCCTCCTGTATCAATTAAATAAATCCCTCTATTGAATGGAAGTTTAATGAGGATACTGTCTCCTTGCCCGATATCAATAAACGTAACTTCTCCAAAAGGATTAAATGTTTGAAACAGGATAAAGCCAGTCATTAAAACAAGGAAAGGTATGCCTGCCTTCCATAGCTTATATCCTTTTTCCCATAAGATATAGAATAAAAAGACACATGCAAAGAGTCCCAATAATAAAAAAACACATGGCTTTCCTGTAACTAGGACAGCCCACTTCTGATTAAATTGTTCAGCGATTATTTCTTCTGCCTTAATCAGAATAGTTAAAAGGTTTGACAACAAAAAAAACAACGGGTGAAGGATCATTGTTAAGCCTTTAACATCACAAATGAGAGAAAGAACGAAATTAATAAGGATTAGAGGGGTTAAAAGGAAGGAGTAGAAAGGAACAAAAATTAGGTTTGTTAAAAGGCTGATAACAGAAATCTGAAAAAAAGAATACATAAGTATAGGAAGCGAAACGACCTGTGATACAAGGGAAATTTTCATCATATTCACCAGGGCATTGCTTTGCCTGGCAAGAATGGTTCTGGATGACAAAAGAATGGACAGGCTCACCAAAAATGACAGCTGGAAACCTATATTAAAGAGAAGGCAGGGGTTGTAAAACATACATACTAAAAAGCTTATGGATAAGGCATCAAGCCCCGAAAGCATATTTTTCTTTGATCCTAAAAGCAGCATAGACATAAACACCGCCCTCACCACCGGAGGATTACTTCCGCAGATGATTGCATAAATCGGCAGGATAAGGAGAAGCACAGCTCTAGATGACTCCCTTGTAAAACCCAGCCGGATCAAAATAAAAAATAATCCATATGCAAGGATATTCACTTGCAGACCGGAAATCGCAAGAAGATGAACCACTCCTAATCGTTGAAACATCGCATATTGCTGGTCATCAAAATTGGAGCTGTCCCCAAAGAGCAGTGCTTCAGCATATGGAACAGTTGCAGGTATGAACGTTTTCTGAACTTGCTCCATCCCTTTTTCCCTCAAAGCCTCAATCTTTTCAGCCATTCCGGTTTTTCCTTGCTTACAAAAATCAAGTGAGCCCGCTTTAAAAGTCCAATGAATGTTTTCTTCTTCCAGATAGAATTTATAATTAAACAAGTTTTCATTTCGATTCTTTTCAGGTTCACTTAGTTTTCCTTCAGCGATACATTCAGTACCGGGACGTATCGTCCGCTGAAGTTCTGCTTTTTTCATTTGGGAGGGAATCGTGTATTGAAGTACAAGGCGCTCTTTCTTTTCAGGAAGGAATACTTTTGCTTTAAGGAGGTTTCCATCGATGGAAGGGCCATTTTGAAAGAGCATATGGAAGCTGGTATCACTGGCTTTCAAATGGGTTATATGGGTTGAATGGCTCCATAAGCCTGCCAAAATGGATAATATATAAACCGTTAATGCCTTAAACACAAGCTTTCTGTTATGGGTGCGTACTATCTGGATCCATATTAAATGAAAAAAGAAAACAGCTCCCCAAGGAACAGGAAGGATCACGGAGAAGCCGCTCAGGGATGCAAGTGCAATAAAAAGCCAAAGACCTTGAATGAATATCACCTGCCTTATCCAAAAAAACATATCCTTTTATATACTTTGTGTTATTTACACATAGACTCTTTATATTGCC
This sequence comes from Heyndrickxia acidicola, assembly GCF_001636425.1. Classification (NCBI taxonomy): domain Bacteria; kingdom Bacillati; phylum Bacillota; class Bacilli; order Caryophanales; family Bacillaceae; genus Heyndrickxia; species Heyndrickxia acidicola. The sequence continues at coordinate 277,191 of NZ_KV440953.1, read as the reverse complement.
TGTTGATTTTTTGCTGCAGGCACTCACACTACGCGGGCGGCAGCGGAGCCTCATCGGCTCATGCTTCTGCAGGCGCCTAACCCGCTTTTAAAAGCAGGAGTCTCGTTTATCAGCTCCAATCAACATAGGTTTAAAATCAACAATGGTCTTCAACAGAAGTTGAACATAATAAATGTTTTAAAAAGGCTCTTTTCGTAAACTGTGTTGCTATATTGGCACAAAAAAGTGAATGAAACAAAGGTTCAACATGTAAAATTTTGTATACAAAAAGATACCACGAAGACAAATCAAATGTACGAAAAGCAAGAAAATAGCCTATTTAAATAAGACTTCCGCTCTTTCCCGCAGCACTTCCAAGTCAGCATCATCTGTACCCGCTGCAGACAGCCTTTCAATTAAATTATCTACCATCTCATGTTTTTCTCTTGATTTTACATCTAAGACAGATTGGTTAAAAGGAACACGCTCTACCACTACACCTGCTTTTTCAAACAGCTCTATTGCATATGGATGGTTTTTATAATCTGCTGCGTAAAATACCGCTTTGATTCCCGCCTGAATAATCGCTTTGCAGCATTGAAGACAAGGAAAATGGGTTACATAAATTTCTGCATTATTCGTTGCAACCCCAAACTTTGCACATTGCAGTATGGCATTCATTTCCGCATGAACCGTTCTGATACAGTGACCGTCCATTACATAGCAACCAGCATCAATACAATGCTCCCCGCCGGCAATGGATCCATTATAACCGCCTGCAATGATGCGTTTGTCTCTTACAATAGTTGCACCAACTGTCAATCTCCTGCAAGTGCTTCTATAAGATAATAAATGGCTCTGAGCCATGAAATATTGATTCCAGGAAATCCTCTCCATTAAACTCATCCTTTCCTTGGTGTTTGTCCATGACGCTTATTATTTTAAGTTTATCGATGCTGGTAACTTCCCGTCAATGTTTATTTCACCGTGATGAAGTCAGCGAGCTTTTCATAGGTTTTATCTCCTATTCCCTTAACATTTTTTAAGTCTTCCTCCTGCTTAAACAATCCATTTTGTGTCCTGTAGTCAATTATGGCGTTTGCCTTGGAAGGCCCTACCCCGGGAATCTTTTGAAGCTCTTCTGCCGTTGCCGTATTAATATTGACTTTAGCCTGGCTGCTTCCGCCATTCGTTTGTTTAAGTTGACTGTTGCCGGCAGAAGGCATGCCTGAAGGGCCAGCCTCTAAAGCCCTCTCTCCTTTTTTAGGAATATAAATAACCATCTCATCATGCAGCTTCTCTGCAAGATTAATTTGGTTTACATCTGCACTGCTTTTAAATCCTCCTGCCAGGCCAACTACATCCTGCACCCGGTTATTCAGTTCTGCTTTATACACTCCCGGATGTTTGACTTCTCCCTTTACATCTACATAGCAAACTGTGCTGTCTGCCTGATTCGTGTGCGGAATAGAACTCAGTTTCTCTCCGGTTTTCGCAGCAGCAGTTGGAATATTACTTAAAATTTCTTGATCGTTCTTTTCAGTACCTTGTTTCTGATTCACCATGAAAATAATGATTCCAATAACGGCAATTCCAATAATGAATAACCATTTGTGTTTCTTTATAAGCTCCTTTGCATTCGCGTACAAATTCAATTTCCTCCTTTATCCATCAATAGTTCGCTAAAAGCTTATTTTCTTTTTGGAAAAAAACGTAAAATATCTCATATTTTTATATTGGCAATATCATGCTGGAGAACGCTGTCGTTTTCAACTCTGTATGTAAAAACAAATAAGGAAATCAACCTCACGAAAAGAATAGCAGTAAATATGGCAGCATATAGTTTTAAGAAGGCTGTTTTCGCATAAATTGTTGTCGTTTCTGTTTACTTCATTAGTGTTTTTTCCTGGGAATTCCTCTCCCCTTTAGCTATTCAATATGGAAGCATAACATTTATCTTATAAAAGTAAAAAGTGTAAGAAGGGATGTTTAACAGAGATTATTGCTTTTTGCACAATGAGTGAATTGAGCCTTATGAAAAGAGCACTTTCCTTGCAAAAACTTGTATAAGGAGCGGGTTATATATGAAAATAGGATTGATTGGAACCGGTAATATGGGGGGGATTTTGGCAGAAGCCATTGCAGATGGTCAAGGAATTTACCCTTCAAATCTATACGTTACAAATCGAACCCTGAGTAAAGCAGAAGAGCTTAAAAGAAAAATCCCTCAAATCCATGTCTGCCAAACGGCCTCAGAAGTCATAACAAACACAGATCTCATTTTCCTATGCATGAAGCCTTTAGATTTGTTTCCTATCCTGAATGATAATCAAGCATTATTTACGGATGATAAATGCGTAGTCTCTATTACAAGCCCCATCTCCGTTGAACAGCTGGAAACCATTGCAGGCTGTTCATGCGTCCGAGCAATTCCGAGTATTACAAATAGAGCATTGGCAGGTGTTTCACTCGTTACCTACGGAAAAAGCTGTACAGATGAGTGGAGAAAAAAGGTGGATGAACTTCTTTCGACCTTTTCATCACCTGTTGAAATCGATAATAGTATCACAAGGGTCGCTTCTGATATCGTTAGCTGCGGACCTGCGTTTTTCAGCTACTTAACGCAGCGATTTATAGAGGCTGCCGTTTCTAATACAGGAATTGATCATGATACTGCTACCATTCTCTCAGCGAACATGCTTATTGGATTAGGCGAATTGTTGAGGAAAGAATTTTATACACTGCCAGCATTGCAGCAAAAGGTGTGTGTAAAAGGCGGAATTACCGGTGAAGGGATTAAGGTCATGGAACAGGAATTAGGAGACGTATTTGATCACTTATTTGAGGCGACACATGAAAAATTCAGAGAAGATTTGGAGGCTGTAAAAAAACAATTTAATTAGGTTGGCCTACTCTCATAAATTCGACACGATTGCTTCTTTTCCTCCTATAATTTTCATAATTTAATGGAATAAACAAAACAAAAAACCGTGTATCCAAACACGGTTTTTCTTTATAAAGCTAACAATCAGGCTTTTACGCAGGTAAAGAAGATTCTTTCACTTGTTTCGTTCGGTGCTTCATTTGTAAAATCTGCCGTTACTTCTTTTACCGTAAAACCTATTTCCTCCAGCCATGATGTATATTGGTTCATTGGATAGGTTCTTTGGGTATGCCACTCATCCAGTCGTTCATAGAGACCATTCTCATTGTTAACAAAAAAAGTCAGCTCATGATCGACAGAATCCGGTTCATCTCCCGGATAGCTAGTCCAAATGTAAGAGACCTCATCTTCATTTTCTGCATAGGTTTGATTCATAAAAATTTCTTTAACTTTATACAAAGAGTGTGTATCAAATAAAAAGAGTCCGCCTTCTTTTAGATGGTTATGTACCTTTTCAAAAGTTTTTTTAACCTCTGTAGGGGAAGGAAGATAATTGATTGAATCACAAAAAATGGTTATAATATCAAAGGTTCCAAGACCTTCCAGTTCACTCATATCCTGTTGGAATAAGGATAGCCGGACGCGTTCTTCCATCGCTTTTTCTTGGGCAACCATCAGCATATCCTCCGATAAATCGACTCCTGTAACTTCAAATCCTTCTTTAGAAAGCCGGACAGAGAGCTCCCCAGTTCCGCAGCCAAGGTCGAGTACATGGTTTTCCTTTATTCTGTATGCTTCCTTCTTTTCTCTAAGAAATTGCATCCATTTTTCATATGGTACGTCCTTCATGAGGAAATCGTACACATAGGCGAATCCTTCGTAACTCATTGAGCAAGATCGCCTTGGATATCCTCAATAGGAGCGTCTCCCCAAAGTCTCTCAAGATTATAATAGCTTCTTTCATCGCGATGGAAAACATGGGCAACTACATCTCCCAAATCGATCAATACCCATTTGCCTTCGTCAAAGCCTTCCATTCTTTCTAAGTGATATCCATTCTCTTCTGCTTTTTCTTTAATTTCACGTGCAATCGCCTGAACTTGTTTATCTGAGTTCCCGTGACAAATTAAAAAATAATCCGCAATGAGGGAAATTCCTTTCATATTCAATACAACAATATCTTCTGCACGTTTGTCATCGGCAGCCTTTACTGCACTTACCAGTAGTTCACGATTTTCCATTATATATTCCTGCTTTCTTTAATATTAGCTTTGTTCAAGGACTCAGTTGTTTTTTAGCTCATTCCTGCTGCAGCCTCGTCGCATGCTCCTTCTAAGGGCCTCTCCTAAAATCGCTTTCCTAAGCAGGAGTCTAAGCGTATCTTCGAGTCAACATAGATCTAAAATCAACATTGATTTTTAACTGAGCCATTTAATAAAAAATTCAATACTTTCTTTCCTGTAAACGTGCTAAAAAAATGAGCACTTATCTTCATAGAAATTTAACTATGCCTTAAAATTAAGTCATTGTACATTGCAAATGTGTCAGGATAGACAGCCTGGTTTTTATTCATTAAAAAAGCGATTGTATTGCGCACTGCATAAATTAATGCTTCGTTTAAATCAATCTCAGCGAGCTTCCTTGCCTCTTCTACACCTTTGAACGTTCTGCCTGGTTCTATATAATCTGCCACATAGATAACTTTATCCAAAAGGGTCATACTTTCCCTTCCTGAAGTGTGGTACCGTATGGCATCGAGGATTTCCTGATCGAGTAACCCGGCTTCTTTCTCCACTAAATATGCACCTGCCGGAGCATGCCATAGCTCAGGGTTGTACTGCAGCAATCTTTCATCATAGCCCTGCTCTGCAATAATTCTTTTCATTTCCTCAACAGGCCGAAATTTTGCATAATCGTGAAAAATAGCAGCAAGCTCTGCTTTTTTTTCATCAGCCCCGTATTTCTTAGCTAAATGAATAGCTGTTTCCATAACTCCAAGTGTATGCTGATAACGTTTATCTGTAAGCTGGGCCTTGACAATTGAAAGTGCCTTACTTTGTTCCATAAAGCCTCGTCTCCTTAATATATTCCAGTACGCTATCCTTTAATAGGTACTTAACGGAACGATTTTCTGAAAGTCTTTCTCGAATTAAGGTAGAAGATAAATTAATTTCAGGAATTTCAATATGGAGGATGGGAAATTCTGTGTCGCTGGAATGGCTGGGCCTGTTGACCCCGACAAATGTAACCTGTTTGACCAGTTCATCGATTTTGTGCCATTTGGGGAGATACTCAATCATATCTGCACCAATGATAAAATAAAAATCCACATCAGGCTCGCGATTTTTTAAAAGCATAATTGTATCGTACGTATAGGATGGGCCGGATCTTTCCATCTCAATCGTTTCCAATTTAAACTGAGGATGATCTTTAATAGAAAGTGTCAGCATTTTAATCCGTTCTTCATCCGTTATGTTCTTCAGCTTTTCTTTATGTGGAGGTACATGGTTCGGCATGAAACGAATTTCCTCTAAATCCAATGCATGTAACACTTCATTTGCAATGATTAGATGGCCTAAGTGAGGCGGATTAAATGTTCCGCCTACTATTCCGATTTGCTTTTTGCTCATATTATGGCCTATCTTGGCAAACTTAATTGCTTATTTTCTTTAGACTCTTTATATAAAACGATAATATTGCCAATGATTTGAACAAGTTCTGCTTTCGTGCCTTCTACTAATTGATCAGCAATCACATCTTTATCTTCTTCACAGTTTTGCAGGACTGTCACTTTCATAAGCTCTCTGGCTTCCAGTGCCTCTGTGATTTGCTTTAGCATATTTTCATTCACTCCGCCCTTTCCAACTTGAAAGATTGGACTTAAATGATGAGCTTTTGAACGCAAAAATCTTTTTTGTTTTCCTGTTAACATTCCTATTTTCCTCCTAAACGGGCAGTAACCAATTTTCTCATTCTATCCATATCAGGGCTGACACCTGTCCATTTTTCAAAAGCAATTGCTCCCTGATAAATGAACATGCCAATTCCATTTTGTATTTCTGCCCCTTTTTCTCTTGCTTCCCGTAAAAACTTTGTTTCAAAAGGATTATAAATAATATCTGCTGCATAAGCATTATCATTCATATGTTCCAATGACAACGGGCTGTCATTAATCAAAGGATCCATTCCAATTGATGTTGTCTGGATGATTAATGTATACTCTGAAAGCTGTTTTTCAGCCTGTTCTATATTCATTATGTTTGATTCACAAGGAAACGGACAGGATGCTTTCATTGAAGCCGCCCTTTCGAGTGTACGGTTGCAAATGTCTATCCTCGGCATGCCTTCTTTGGCCATGGAATAGTAGATGGCTTTTGCTGCACCGCCTGCACCTATGATTAGCGTCTTTTCATTTTGCCACTCGCTTTTCCAGTCCTCTTTTAAAGACCGGACAAACCCGGGCCCATCGGAATTATACCCTACCCACTGATCTTCCTCAAGCACAACCGTATTGACGGCACCTATTGCCTCAGCAAGAGGATCAAGCTTATCCAAAAAAGGCATAACAGCGGTCTTATATGGAATGGTCACATTAAAGCCTGAAACTCCTAATGCCTTCATTCCTTTTAAGGCTGTACCAAGAAATTCTGGTAAAATTTTAAATGGATGATAATAAGCAGATATGCCTTTATCCATAAATGCATCATTTTGCATGAGCGGTGACATTGAATGCTCAATCGGATTTCCTATTACACCGTATAGCTTTTTCATTTTAACAACACTCTTTCTGCATTTTTTCCCTGTGCCCAAATAAAACTCTGCTCACTTACCTGTTAGTTTTGTACAGACGTTCATATTTTAGCGAGCGCTCAAACGGCTCTTCCCTCCCCGTTTTTTTGCAGGTTCTCATAAATCTGTACTTATCAACCTTGAGCTTAAATTAATGAAGGCCTCAGTGAAACTGTAACTCCCTTTGGTACATAAGCAGCTATTTGGGCTCCGGGTTCGTTAATCGTTACCCAGCCAAGGCCCGAAAAAACAATGTCCGTTTTCTTTTCTTTAATTATAAATTCATGGCGAATAAGTTCAGGAAACTCTTCCATTCCGTTTTTCCGCGGTGGATTCAGCATATCACCTACATGCTTCTCGTATAATGCATCTGCATTTTCTAATTTTGTCCTGTGTATCCCCAATTCATTTGATAAATAGCATGTAACAGAACGGCGTCCGCCCTTAATGTAATCAAATCTCGCTAATCCGCCAAAGAATAATGTCTGCTCTTCGTTAAGTTGAAAAACCTTAGGCTTAATTTCTTTTTTAGGCGTAATAATCTTTAAATCCTTCTTGTCTACAAAATGAGCCATTTGATGATGGTTTATAATACCCGGAGTATCAAATAATGCACTTCCATCATCCAATGGAATCTCAATCATATCAAGAGTTGTTCCAGGAAAATGGGAGGTTGTGATAATGTCCGCTTCACCTGTTACATTTTTGATTATCCGATTTATAAAGGTGGATTTCCCTACGTTTGTACAACCGACAACAAATACGTCTTTGCCTTCCCGGTACTTTTCAATTGCTTCCATCGCTTCTTCTATATAAGTACCCTTGGACGCACTCACTAGCAGCACGTCAACTGGCTGCAGTCCTAAATCTTTTGCCTGTTTTTTCAGCCATTGTATCATTCTTGGCCTTTTGGCGGATTTAGGAAGAACATCTTCCTTATTGCCAATTAGCAAAATAGGGTTTTTCCCCACAAATCGATGTAAGCCGGGAAGCCAGCTTCCATTAAAGTCAAAAATATCAACAATTTTAACAATTAATCCGTCCATCGTTCCCAGCTGGTTGAGGATTTTAAGAAAATCATCATCCGTCAAGGCTACATCCTGAACTTCATTATAATGCTTTAATCGGAAACACCTCTGGCATATAATCGTTTCGTTTTTCAAGGATGATTCGGGTGCATACCCCAGCTCACCCGGCTTGTCTGTTTGTATAGCTACACCGCAGCCTACACATTGTACCTCTGTTGTTTTCACAATGAATCCTCCCAATTAATTAATCCTTTTCTTCTAAAGTAATTCATGATTCTTCTTTCAATTTTCCGATTAAATCGTGTAGCAAACCCGTCCGACTGTGCTACAGGAACAACAAGTATGGTATAAAATCCACTTCGATTGCCTCCCAGTACATCTGTTAGGAGCTGATCTCCAATGACCACAGTTTCTTCTTTCTTTACATTCATTAATTCAACTGCTTTTTTAAATGCTCTGGTTAACGGCTTGCGTGCTTGAAATAGATACGGGATTCCCAGCGGGTCTGCGAAATCCTTCACTCTTATTTCTTTATTATTTGAAACAATCGTTACTTTAATAGCATGTTTTCTCATGTTTTCAAACCAATCAATTAGCTTAGGTGTCGCATGAGGGCGATCCCATTCTACAAGTGTATTATCCAAATCAGTGATGATCGCTTTGATTCCCTTTTCTTTAAGCTTAAGAGGATCTATTTGAAATACACTTTTCACATGTTCATTAGGCAAAAAACGATTTAACAATGACCGAACACTCCCCTCTGTATGCATATCCCCCTTACCAGGGCTATGCTTCTCAGTAAATAACATGTTTCTTTCGCAATTATATATAAATGCAGTTATCTTTTAGATATTGAAAAAGATTCATTTCCCCATTTAAAGCAGTCCTCATAATAATATCTGTCCGCAGCCTATGCGTCTTTTAAAAGGATATAAACAATTCCAAAAACTTTTCGACAAAATTCTACCTTCTCCTTAAATGTGGATAAGCTTATTCACATTTCCCACATTGTCTGACAAGCATTTTTTCCATTTATAAACAACTTAATCACAGGTTATCCACTTGAAACTGTGGATAAAAGAACGCTTGTTCCGTTCGTATATGTCTGATAGAGTAATGGTACAACATGATGAACTTACCGTTTGTCATATTATTTTAAAATGGATTATGTTTATTTTTGGGAGGTGAAGGCTTATGAGAAAGTTATCAGATGACTTATTAATTGAATCCTATTATAAAGCGAAAGAATTAAATCTAAGCCCGGATTTTATTCGCCTCATCGAAAAAGAAATTCATCGTCGTTCTTTATCTCAAAAAATAAAGATATCTTCCTGATTATTAAAATCCCTGTCATTTAACAGGGGTTTTTATTTGCATACAAGAGAAAATCTTTATTTATTCATGCATACTCCCGATGCTTTCACCCATTTTCACATGATAAGGTGTTTTGATTTTATTATTTAATGTGAAAGTGCCTTTTTCAAATAGCAGTACCACTGTAGATCCAAATGAAAAATAGGCTATTTCCTCTCCTTTTTTCCAATTCTCATTTTTATAGGTACATTCTATTGTGTTGATAAACATCGCCCCCACTTTTACCATCGCGATATGGGCTGAGTGATGTTTTAGCTCTGAGACAACCCGATAATTTTTGGATAAGGTGGATTTTCCGTATTTCAATCCGTATTTATTGACCGGATAAGATCTGTTCCCTAAAACGTACTGGTCAACTAAATGGGCATTAAGTGGGCTATGTATACGGTGATAATGGCTTGGGCTTAAATATAAAATCACAAAAGATCCATCCATGTATTTCTCCATTCGAGCAGGATCACCGAGCATTTCCTCGATGGAATACAATTTACCCTTTACCAGAATTTCTTTTGAGGGCAGAATCGTTCCAAATTCCTCTATAACACCATCTACAGGGCTTGCGACAGTTTCTTCAGCAGGATCAATTACCCTGGCATCCGATTTTAGCCTTCTTATAAAAAATTCATGGAGTGTCTGATAGGATTGGATATCATCCATCATTTCTTCCACATTAATTTTGTACGCTTTTGCATATGAATTAATGAACAGCCTGCTCATTCTGGAACGGGAAAAATTTTTCAAAAGATTGGATGTAAACTTGTGATTTGTTAATTCAATCAAGAAACGATAAAGCCATTTTTCCAAGATTTTCCCTCCATAATAGAAAAAATTTTCTACATCAGGCATACTGATAACACAGTAAAGTATTATTATATAATAAAATGACAAAAAGGTAATCCTTCTTTTCATTTTTTGCCCAATATGCACTTTGCCTTGCTGCCTTCTGATTGTTTTCAGGCACCAAGCAATCCAAGTGATCTTTCCTGCTCTTAATCCTTATTTTAACCATATTCATGTCACATCCTTACATTTGACTTTGTTTTTTAGCTCATTTTACAGAAAGGCTCTTTTCGTAAACTTTGTTGCTATAAGTAAAATGAATCTAGGATACACAAAGTTCAGGATTGAAAACAAAATGACTATAGACGAAAAGATGCCACGATGTCTCACTTATTACGAATTTAACACTTTTGCGAAAAGGCAACAATATATGCAAAACAGCCTACAAAAAAGAAAGGAAACCAAAGCAAACTTATTTGCTTTGGTTTCCTTTCTTTTCTATAACCTTTCGGCTGATCTGAAAGGCGCGTGAAACGGTAGTTTCACACCAATGAGCTAAATTTCCAATGTTATCCTCTAGTAAAAGGATGACATCATTAGCGATATTGTCCCAATGTCATCATCCTTTCACTGCTATTTTGTTAATTCAAGAAATTCCTCAACATCTTCAATACATAATTTAATTCCATCTTCCCAAAATTTCCTTTGAGTCAAATCAGCATTCAGATGCTTGAGTGCCAATTCTTCTACCTTCATCGAGCCAGTGTCCCGGAGCAGAGCCATGTATTGATTTTCAAACCCTTTTCCTTCATTCATTGCCTTTGCGTAAATCCCTAGTGAAAACAGGTACCCGAAAGTATAAGGGAAATTGTAAAATGGTGTCCCTGTTATAAAGAAATGGAGCTTAGACGCCCAGAATAAAGGATGATATTCCTCTAAAGAATCTCCATAGGCTTCTTTCTGTGCTTCCAGCATCAAACTGTTGAGTCTCTCCTTGCTGACCACTCCTTTTTTTCGTTCCTCGTAAAATCTTGTTTCAAACAAAAAGCGTGCATGAATATTCATTAACAGCGCTACTGAACGCTGAATTTTATCCTCCAGTAAATGTATTCGTTCTGCCTTTCCTTTTGCTGATTTTAACGATGCATCCGCTACAATCATTTCAGCAAATGTTGAAGCGGTTTCAGCCACATTCATAGCATAGCTGCGATTTAAGGCATGCACATCCTTTAAGGCATAGGAATGGAAAGCATGCCCCAGCTCATGGGCTAATGTTGAAACATTCGAAGGTGTCCCTGAATAGGTCATAAAAATTCTCGATTGACCGCTTACAGGAAAGGAAGTACAAAATCCTCCAGGTCTTTTGCCAGGTCTGTCCGCCGCTTCAATCCAGCGGTCCTCAAATGCTATTTCAGTAAAATCTGCCAGCTTGTCGCCAAACTCCCTAAAATGATGAATGATAAAGGCCGCCCCCTCCTGAAAGGAGTATCGATGGTCTGCATCGCCTACCGGAGCATCCAAATCAAACCAACTAAGATTCTCTACTCCTAAAAGCTTTGCTTTTCTTTCAAGGAATGCTTTAAAGGGCTCCTTAAGATCACTAATCACTTTCCACATTGTATCCAGCGTTTCTTTTTCCATCCGGTTATAGCTTAATGCTTCCTTTAAGATATCCGTGTCCCATTTTCTTTCTTTATAAACCGCAAGCCTAAAGCCGGAAAGATGATTTAATGTGGCAGCCAGAAGATCCGCCTGCTGGTCCCAGGCATTCTCCCAGCTTTTAAAAACCTCTTGACGGACCTTACGATTAGGGTGAGAAAATTTATTTGATGCCTGCCCTACAGAAAGTTCTTTTTCTTCATCATTATCTGAAAACGGGATTTTCACATGGCTTACTAATGCATCATACATTTCTCCCCATCCATGGTAACCATCCACACTCAAGGCATTAATAAGCGCTTCCTGTTCCTTGGAAAGCTTTTCCTTTGCTTTCTGCCTTCTTTCATTTAAAACAAATTGAATTGCGTTAAATGGTTCCTTCTCCATAATGTCAGACCAGAGATCTACTTCTATATTGCTGAGCTTTTCATCAAAATGACTAAGTGTTGTATTGAATTCAGCTGATAAAACAGACACTCTGCCTCTTAACTCATTGGCATGCGAATCCAGCACATCCTGAGCCTGCAGACACCCTACAAACGCCACTGCCTGTCTTAAATGCTGAGAATTTTCCCTAATTTCAGCCAGCAGCTCAGCCAGTTCCTGTACATCCTCTATTTTTGAAGCTGGTTTCCATTCATCGACTTCTTGTTTAAATGTCGCAAGAGAATGACTTAACTGTTTTAAATACTCGTGAAATTCCGAAGAGTGGCTTCCCCCCGAAAAAAAAACATCAAGATCCCATGTTTCTGAATAAGCAGCGGTATTCATATTTAGCCCCCTAAAATGTAATAAACCCATTTCATTATATACTTCTTTCTTTAATTTTTTCAATTTTTAAAACAAAACCAAATCCGAAGCATTTGTACCATAACGCTTCTCGTTTCTTAGTCAATAAATATTTTTAGCTCATTCCCTTTAAGGGAGCAGAAAGGGAATGAGCTAAAAAACAACATATTTGTTTAACAAACCTTATTAAGTATGATTAGCTTTGTAAAAATCCTTCAGAAAAAAAACCATTTATTCATATTGGCTCTTTTTCTTCTTTTCTTTTTCCGCACGATAAAATTCATGAAACATTTTCATTAGTGCTCTTTTTTCAATCCTGGAAACATAGCTTCTTGATATCCCCAGTTCCTTTGCAATTTCCCGTTGTGTTTTTTCCTTTTGAAGATCAAGGCCAAAACGTCCCACAATGACTTCTTTTTCCCTTTCATCTAATATACTGATAAACTCTTTTACCTTTTCCAGCTCCATATTAAGCTGAATCGTATCAAAGACATCCTCAGCCTCCGATTTTAAAACATCGATTAACGAAATTTCATTGCCCTCTTTGTCCTGGCCAATAGGATCATGCAATGAAACGTCTTTCTTTGTTTTTTTCAAAGCCCTTAAATGCATAAGGATTTCGTTCTCAATACAACGTGCTGCATAAGTCGCAAGCTTTGTACCCTTACCTTCAGAATAGCTTTCGATAGCTTTTATCAACCCGATCGTACCAATGGAGATTAAGTCCTCTACATCTTCTCCTGTGTTTTCAAATTTCTTGACGATGTGCGCAACCAGGCGAAGATTATGTTCAATTAATATGTTTCGGGCCTCCTCATCCCCATTTGCCATTCCTCTGAGATATTTTCTTTCCTCACTAGCAGACAACGGCTGTGGAAAAGCATTGTTTTTCACATAAGACACAAGGAAGACTATTTCCTTAAAAAAGTACCCTAATGCTGTTAAGATCCCGGACATTTTTTCACCTCCATTAGGCTTTTGCCTATACTCATGCTTATGTATCAGCCGGTTTGTTTGTGCATGTACTGTAATGAAAAACAAAAGGAAAAATATCCCATAATTCACACAAAAAATGGCAATCACTTCATTATTAGTGCTTTTTATCTCTCGCCAATCAATAAATGAGATGCATTGATTAATACATTAAGTAATAGCTTTATTTGAGAACTCTGTTGTTTTTTGGCTGATTATTTCAGCTGAGCTAAAAAGGTGTGCCAAACGGGAGTTTCAAACAAATGAGCTAAAAAAGAGCAGTTCTCAGCCATTATGATTTATACTTATTTTTTTTAAAAAAAGGTTCTCCTTCTTAAAATTTGTATCAGGTTTGCCCATTTCTCAATAAGATGAAACTAGCGTAATATACAGTTCCATTTCTAAACTGTTTAAAAACAAGGAGTGGCATCATGGGAATTCTGAATGGGAAAGATTTTATCGACCGATTAAATCAGCTTCAAAATGAAATTTGGTATGACGGGAACAAAATTGAGGGAAATATTTCTGAGCATCCTGCTTTTAAAGGGCTCCTTCAGACAAAAGCCTCTCTTTATGATTTGCAGATAGCGCCGAATATTAAGGATGAAATGACATTCTTCCATGAAGGCAAAAAAGATCCAATAGGACTCTCCTACCTCCAACCCCGAACAAGGGAGGATTTAAAAAAAAGAAGAAAAATGATTGAACACTGGGCACGACACACACATGGATTAATGGGAAGAAGTCCAGATTATATGAACACAGTCATTATGAGCTTTGCCTCTTCAGCCTCTCTGCTAAATGGAATGGAGAATTGCTTCCCGGAAAACATTCAATCTTTGTACGAAAGAGCAATGGAGCAAGATCTCTCCTTTACACATACGTTTATTACTCCACAGGTAAATCGTTCACAAATCAATCTGGGGTTTTCTGATGTACCTATTTCAGCAAAGGTAGTGGAAAAAAATGAAAAAGGCCTGGTCATTAAAGGGGCCCGCCTCCTTGCTACCCAAGGAGGATTAACAGATGAAGTATTGGTTTTTTCTGCTCCAAGACTGTTTTTTGATCCGGATGAAGCATTTGCCTTTTCCATTTCTTCAAATACGAAAGGACTAAGATTCATTTGCAGAGAATCTTTTGTATTAGGAGAATCTCTTTTTAATCACCCATTAAGCTCAAGATATGAAGAAATGGATTCCATCGTTGTCTTTGATAATGTTTTAGTACCATGGGATCGTGTATTTTTTTACAATAATGTGGATGCCTCTACTGATTTCATCACTCAAAGCTCTTTTCATGCCTTTGCCTACCATCAAGTCGTTATTAGACAGATTGTTAAAACAGAATTTATTCTTGGAATTGCTCAGATTCTTGTGGAAACCATTAATGTTAGTGAATATCAGCATATCCAGGAAAAGCTTTCTGAAATGATTATTGGTCTTGAAACGATGAAAGCATTGCTTGAAAAATCGGAAGAGGATGCTAAGACTGATGAATGGGGATATATGCGGCCAAGTATTATACCTCTTCAAGTCGTTAGTAACGTATTCCCTAAAATCTATCCTCGTTTTTGCGAAATTATCCAGCTAATTGGAGCAAGCGGAATGGTTACATTACCTACTGAAAATGCTTTTCAAACTAACGTCAGAAGAGATTTGGATCTCTATTTACAAGCGGACAGTAAAAACGCTGAAGAACGGGTGAAAATATTCCGTCTTGCGTGGGATCTAACGATGAGTTCCTTCGGTACAAGACAAACTCAATATGAAAGATATTTTTTTGGTGATCCAGTTCGGCTAGCGAGTAATCTTTACAGGCAATATGACAAAAGAAAGCATGTTGAAGCAGTTTATAACTTTTTAAACCTATAAGCTAATGCAACAAAAAAGCTGACTTATTTCAGTCAGCTTTTTTGTTTACGAAAATGAACCGTAAAAATCAGTATATTTAAAAACATGTTATCCTCTCCCGTTGCAGTCGTTAGGCAGAGTCCTTCTCTACCCATAAAGAATTCAGCCTTTTCATTTGATAAATTGTCATTATACATTCTCCTCTCATCTTATTAGGATGTTTCATTACTCACTATTAAAATACGCGTATCCCTATTTCAGTTTGCTTGTTTTTGTATTCGTCATACAAACGATGTACGTTTTCTTCGTGCTGGTATTGCTCAATTGTCTTGTTCTTCAATTTAATGGTCACAGTAACAAAAAGTAAATTCAATGTCATATTTCTCACCTCCTTACATAAAAAATACCGCAAGAGAGAATATCCTCCTGCGGCATAATGATTCCTTTATGGAAACAAGCAAAAAACCGCAGGAAAGGACCACATTCTCCCGCGGCATTGGATTTAAAGTTTAAATAAGTTCCAATCCTTTAAAGGTCGAATGTGTTTGATAATGATTGTTTAGTTCGATGACTGCAGATAGATATAACATGTGAAACGACCTCCTTTTAAAGAATTTCTCTTACACTGGTAAGTATATCCATTAATACCATAATTGTAAACCCCTTTTTATGCCTATTTTAAATTTTTAATTTTTTTCTTAGAAGAGGATGTAAGGCGCTCCCCCTATAACTGAAGAAACAAGTTTAAGGTTCCCTTCTAATTTAATTGAACTTTTTCTTAATCATTGTTGGTATTTGCGTTAAAAACATTAATTTTTAACTGAGCTTTTGAAAAAAAAACATAAAAAAAGCCAAAGAACATTACAGTATATTCTTTGGCTCTAAAAAAATTCTATTTTTTTATTGGTGATTTAGCCCTTTTTACAAAGAAGGCTAATATTAATGCTATCGTTGTTATGCCTGTAGCATAGAAGAAGGCATCATTAATTCCTTCAATGGTTGATTGCTTTACAACATTTCCGTATAGCGTATAAAGTGCAAGAGCATTTCCGGATGGAGCAGGCAGTCCTGCAGTTTGTGCAATGCCTTGTCCCAGTGCTCCAAGCTGGCTGGTAAGATAGCCGTTTGAACTGTTAATGATGTTTCCAAAGTTATTCGTATGGAAATCAGACCGGGTTGTCATAACCGTAACCAGGAATGCGGTACCGATACTTCCGGCAACAGTCCGGGCTGTATTGGAT